>CANMBU010000002.1 GCA_947496175.1 uncultured Roseovarius sp. | reverse complement strand
CTCTGGCTCTGGCTCTGGCTCTGGCTCTGGCTCTGGCTCTGGCTCTGGCTCTGGCTCTGGCTCTGGCTCTGGCTCTGAAGCAAGTTCAGAGTCGGGGGTGACGTCAAGCGGTGTTTCTTTTTCACCCGGCTCCGGGCCATCTAAAGTTTCGACACTTTCAGGATCAGCTTCTGCAACAGGTTCAGGGTCAACTGCAGATTCCGGCTCGGGCGCTGCACCTTCGGCCTCAACCGGTGTCTCAACCTCAATTTCTTCCGCTTCACCACCCTCTTCCACAATGGCGTCGAGTCCCTCTTCGATTTTGGAAGAGGACTTGAAAAGCCGGTCTCTGAGTTTGCGAAAAAATGCCATGCGCCACCCGGGTTTGTCGTCAATTCAGTTAACCCCCCTGCGCCCGGATGAAAAGAAGGCAATCGCAGAAGTTTGCAGGCGTCGTTGACGAAATGGAAACAATAAGCCCCCAGAAGGCCGCAAAATTTGCAAACTCCCGCCTGCCCTGTTTGCTCAACTTCGCTTGGCGCAGCACGCCTGCGCTTTGTGGTTCAGCATGTTGGGGACTTCCCTTTGCTTCGGTTCGCGATTGTCACTCTTGCGCCAGCAATCTGTCTGATTGTGGCCGCCCTGTCGGGTGGGATTTGGCCGTGGATTGCAGTGATTTACCTCACGGGTTTCATCTTTGTGATGGACCGGCTTTTGCCAACCGACATAGGCAACGTTGATCCCGGTTCGGAATTTCCTGCGACCGATCCCCTGTTGATCGCTCTTGCAACCCTGCATGTTGTGATCCTGATGCTGTGCATTGTCGCCGTTGCCCCCTCGCCTGCCCTGTCTTTTGGTCAAAAGGCCCTGATCGCCATTGGCGCGGGCTTGTTCTTTGGCCAAATCTCGCATCCGGCAGCGCATGAACTGATCCATCGCAAAAAGCGATGGCTGCACAATCTGGGCCGCGTGATCTACACGTCGCTGTTGGTCGGCCACCATGCCAGCGCGCATTTGCGGGTCCATCATGTGCATGTCGGGCGCGAAGATGATCCTAATAGCCCACGCCCCGGAGAGGGGTTTTATCGCTATGCCTTGCGCGCAAGCCAACAGTCTTTTCTGGCCGGATTTAGCGCCGAAACGCGCCTGCGAGGTGGGCGTGTGACCATCTCACATCCGTATGTGCTTTATGTCGGTGGTGGTCTTGGACTTGCCGCAGTTTCAGCGTGGGGTGCTGGTGCTCAGGGCCTGTTAATGCTGCTGTTTCTCAGCCTCTATGCACAGCTTCAAATCCTGATGTCGGACTATGTGCAGCACTATGGGCTGCAACGGCAAATTCTCCCCGATGGTGAGCCCGAACCAGTGGGGCCACAGCATTCCTGGAACGCGCCACACTGGTTTTCGGCCTCCCTGATGCTCAACGCGCCACGGCACTCCGACCACCATGTCAGTCCCGCACGCCCTTATCCCGCGTTGCAACTTGATCCCGAAAAGATGCCCATGCTGCCCTATCCGGTGCCGCTCATGGCCGGGCTGGCGCTGTTTCCGCCACGCTGGCGCAAAATCATGAATCCGCGTTGCGGCGCGTGGCGCGCGCGGCCCTGGTCCACGCGCCCTGATGTCACGGCGGGGGATATTTCGCCTGCAGTGCTGGCAGCCGCGAAATCCGGTGGCATCCCGGGCACGCCTCTGCCAAACTCAGATCATGAAGTGGATGTGGATACTCCTATTCGCCAGCCTGCCAATGCAGGCGGTAAGCCAAAGCGCAATGAGCGCGGCGGAGTTTGACGCCTATACGCGCGGCAAGACCTTTACTTTTGGGAGCCAGGGCGCGCCTTACGGAGCTGAGGAATATCTCGACAACCGCCGGGTGCGCTGGTCCTTTCTGGATGGGCGCTGTCAGGACGGCGAGTGGTACGAAGAGGCCGGGCAGATTTGCTTTGTCTACGAGCACAAGCGCGATGAGCCACAATGCTGGCGGTTTGAGAAAGGCGCTAGTGGGATGCGGGCGCTGTTTGAGAATGTGCCGGGTCAGACCGAGCTTTACGAGATGGCACAAAGCGATGAGCCACTGATGTGCCTTGGCCCCGAGATTGGGGTCTGAGAAGGCGTTTTCTTGCAAGAAAACAGACTGGAAAATGCGTATTTTCCAAATCGGAATTTTCGAAAATTCCGTGCCCCGAAGCTCTAAAACAAATTGCCTTGTTCCGGTGGCGGGGTCTTGGGTTTTGACGGTTTTTTCGCTGCACTCGCGGGCGGCTTGTCATCCAAAGCCAGTTTCCCATCGGCGAATTCGATCTCCAATGCCTTGGCCTGCTCCGCGGCGTCTTTGGTGGTGACCACCTCGCCATCGCCTCGCACCACCGCATAACCGCGTTTCAGTGTGGCCTTGTAGCCCAGCGTTTCCCGCAGCCTGTCCTGTGCTGACAGCGCCTCGCGCCAGTCGCGCAATTGCCGTATGCCCGCATCTGACAAGCGTGCAGACAGACGGTCAAACTCACGCTGCCGCTGCGTGATGTCGCGCCGCAAGGCGTTGGTGTTGAGCCGTGCTGCGAGAGATGTCAGCGAAGATCGGCGATTCTGCACCCGCTCGCGCAGCAACCCCGGGCGCAGAGCACCCGCCTTTTCCGAAAGAGCCACGCGGCGCATCTGAATCGTACCGCGCAGCGCGTTGGGCAGCTTTTCTGACAGCGCATCCAGCCGCTGGCGCGGGCCCTCCATCAGCGCATCGGCGCGCGGCAAGGCGCGGCTGAGGTCAGTCAAACGTTGCCGCCGCGCCGTAACCTGCCCCGACAGGGCCTGCAACAGCCGCCCGCCTTGCGCATCCAGCCAGCCCAGAAGGTCCAGCCGGACCGGCACGGCCAGTTCGGCCGCAGCGGTGGGGGTCGGCGCGCGGTGATCTGAGGCGTAGTCGATCAGCGTCGTGTCGGTTTCATGGCCCACGGCAGAGATCAGAGGAATGTCCGAGGCCGCCGCGGCGCGCACAACACTCTCTTCGTTAAAGCCCCAAAGATCCTCGATACTGCCGCCTCCGCGGGCGACAATCAGAAGATCGGGCCGGGGCAAGGCCCCACCGGGTGTGAGCGCATTGAAACCCTCAATGGCCCGGGTCACCTCGGGCGCGCATTTCTCGCCCTGCACGGCCACCGGCCAGATCAGCACCTTGCGCGGGAAGCGGTCCCGAAGCCGGTGCAAAATGTCGCGAATAACTGCGCCCGAGGGCGAGGTCACGACACCGATGACCTCAGGCAGGTACGGCAAAGGCTTCTTGCGCTCAGGCGCAAAAAGGCCCTCGCCCGCCAGCATTGTCCGGCGCTTTTCCAGCATGGCCATGAGCGCGCCGACGCCTGCGGGTTTGATGTCTTCGATCACGATCTGGTAGCGCGACTGGCCCGGGAAAGTGGTCAGCCGACCTGTAGCGACGACCTCCATGCCTTCTTCGGGCTGCACAGTCAGTCGGCCCGCCACGCCCTTCCAGATCACGCCGGCCAGAACCGCGCGATCATCCTTGAGGTCAAGATACAGATGGCCGGAGCGCGGTCGGCTCACCCGGCCCACCTCGCCCTTCACACGGACATGAGAGAATTCGCCTTCAATCACGCGTTTGATCACGCCAGAGAGGTCGGAGACCGAGAATTCCGGGGCGTTTTCGCCGGGGGATGGATCGTCGATCAAGTCGGACATGGGGGATGCCTTGTGTTGGGCTTTGGCACACCTTAGAACGCCCAGCAACCAAGGTGAAGCGGGGGAAGCCATGAACATTCTCATTCTCGGTGGCGGCGGTCGTGAACATGCTCTGGCTTGGGCGGTGATGCAGAACCCCAAATGCGACAAGCTGATCGTGGCGCCGGGCAATGCAGGGATCGCGCAGATCGCTGAATGCGCGAAATTGGACATCGAAGATGGCGCGGCTGTCGTGAGTTTTTGCGAGGCCGAAGCGATTGAGTTTGTCATCGTGGGACCGGAAGCGCCATTGGCCACAGGCGTCGGGGATCGTCTGCGCGAGGCTGGTTTATTGGTTTTTGGCCCGTCAAAAGCTGCGGCACAGCTGGAGGCTTCCAAGAGTTTCACCAAAGATATTTGTGATGCGGCCAAAGCGCCGACAGCGGCTTATGGGCATTTCACGGATGCCGCCGCGGCCAAGGCTTATGTCAGCGCACAGGGCGCGCCGATTGTGGTCAAGGCAGACGGGTTGGCTGCGGGCAAAGGCGTGATCATCGCCGAAACCGTGGCCGAGGCTCACATAGCGATTGATGACATGTTCGGCGGGGCCTTTGGCGGGGCCGGAGCCGAAGTGGTGATCGAAGAATTCATGGACGGCGAAGAGGCATCCTTCTTTGTGCTCTGCGACGGTAAGGACGCGCTGCCGATTGGCACGGCGCAGGACCATAAGCGTGTGGGCGACGGCGACACGGGGCCAAACACAGGTGGTATGGGGGCCTATTCCCCTGCCCCTGTTCTGACTGATGCCGTGGCGGAAAAAGCGCTGAGTGAAATCGTGCGCCCAACCCTGCGCATCATGGCCGAACGCGGCATGCCTTATCAGGGAGTGCTTTATGCCGGGCTGATGATCAAGGATGGCCAGCCCCGGTTGGTGGAATACAACGTGCGGTTTGGCGACCCGGAATGTCAGGTCCTGATGATGCGGCTTGGCGCACAAGCGCTTGACCTGATGCAGGCGGCGGCGGAAGGGCGATTGTCGGAGGTAAAGGCAAACTGGGCCGATGATCACGCGCTGACCGTGGTAATGGCGGCCAAAGGTTATCCAGGTGATTACGAGAAAGGCAGCATAATCAAAGGGCTGGACGACTGCCCCGAAGACAGTTTTCACATGGTGTTTCATGCGGGAACCAATGAGACAGAAGGGCAGATCGTGGCCACTGGCGGGCGGGTTCTGAACGTCACCGCACGCGGCAGTTCCTTGCGCGAGGCGGCAGATCGGGCCTACGGGATGGTAGACCAGATCGACTGGCCCGAGGGGTTTTGTCGGCGCGATATCGGCTGGCGGGCGCTTTAGGTCAAAAGCTTTTTGAAAGCTTTTGCCCAAGTCTTTTCAGAAAAGACTTGGGCACGGGATCCGCCCCTCGCGCTACAGTCTCTTGCGAGGGGTCAACCCCTCGCGCTGCACTTTCTTGCGAGGGGTCAACCCCTCGCGCTCCCCGGGATATTTCAGGCAAGAAGAATGATCAGCGACAGCTGAGGGCTTTGTTGAGGCTGTCGGGGCCTGAATACGCGCCGATGTCCTGAGCTTCCAAGCCGCCGTCGCTCAATGTCACAGCCATGATACGAGACCAGTTTGCAGTGGCGAGGATCATTTCTGGCGTTTCGCAACTGCGGATACCGCCGGGGATGAAATCCCAACCGATTTTGTGATTGGTCAGGCCCGGCAGCGTGGCAACCTCCGTGAGAGCGCCGTCTTTAAAACGCCAGATGCGCAGGGTTTTCACGAGGTGAGGTCGGTCGATGTAAGCCACCTCCATGTGACCATCGCCATCCAGATCAGCGGCGCCAAGTGGCGCCAGCCAGCGAAAGCGCGTGCCGATGTAAGGCGTCGCGGCGATCAGACCGCCGCCGTTGTAGAGTGCAAGCCTTGCACCTCTGGCTTTATGGCTTTCGACGACCATGGCCTCGCGCTTGCCGTCCTGATCTATGTCCACCAGCCGCGGTTTGATATCTTCAAAAACGCGGTCTTGGGGGAGGCGGATCGTGTATTTAGCGTGGCCAGGAAGGTATTTCAGAACCAGCGCACCGTATTCAATTTCATCGCCCAGAACTGCATGAGGATAACGCGCCGTGGGCTCGGCAAACTTGGCCCATTCCAGCGGTTCGAATTCCCAGGGCTCAGCCGTCCAGCCACTGTTGGCCAGCACACAAACCGCAGCCGCAACAGATGCGACCGCGCGGCGCATCAGATCTGCTTTTCAGGCATCTGGACTACGAGGCCATCAAGCGCATCAGTGACCTTAAGCTGGCAGGTCAGGCGTGAGCGCTCCACATCTGGTTCATAGGCAAAGTCGAGCATGTCTTCTTCCATGTCTTCCTTGGCCGGAAGTTTGCCAACCCAGGCCGGGTCGACATAGACATGGCAGGTCGAACAGGCACAAGCCCCGCCGCAATCGGCCTCAATGCCGGGGATATTGTTGTCGCGCGCGCCTTCCATGACCGTGAGGCCATTTGCGACCTCCACTTCATGCTTGGTGCCATTATGTTCAATATAGGTGATTTTTGCCATGCCCGGCCTCCCTCACATCTCACGTCACCGCGCTACCTAGCGTCGCGATGGGCCGCATGCCAGTCCCAAATGCGACAGGAGGGGAAAAGAGTTGCGACAAATTACAACTGTTCTATATTTGTTCTCATGAATTTAACCCCTGCGCCACCTCCCAACACCTGGCCACGCCCGCCTGCAGCCCTCATGGCGGCGCGCCTGGTGGAACCTGCCAATGGAGCACGAGTCTGTGTGGCAGGGCTTGTGATCCTGCGACAACGACCCGGCACCGCCAAAGGTGTGATCTTTCTGACACTTGAGGATGAGACCGGTGTGGTCAATGTGGTGGTCTGGCGTGCACTTTACGAACGCTTTCGTCGAGCCGTGATTGCAGGGCGTTTGTTGCGCGTCATCGGGCGGGTGCAACGACAATCGGGGGTGGTGCATGTGCTGGCCGAAGAGATCGAGGATATCTCACCCCTGCTCGACAAGCTCCTGGAAACCAAGAGTGATCTTTCCCCGCGCGTGAAAACCGGTTAAAGTGCCTGCAACAAACGCCTAAAAAAGGCACGAGCAGATGTCAAAGCCCTTGTTTATTGCCGCCATGGCAAGCCTTGTGCTTGCGGGATGCGATGGACCTGTTGCTGGCGTCGGGGAACCTGAGCTGGTGCAACGGCTTGAAACCGCGCCCCCCGGTGCGCGCCCCGGAAGTTGTTGGGGAAAATCCATCAAGCCGGCTGTGATTGAAACAGTGACACAGCAAATCCTGCTGCATCCGGCAGAAATTCTGGATGACGGTACGGTTAAACGCCCTGCGATCTACAAAACCGAAACACGTCAGCAAATTGTCCAAGAGCGCAAAGAGACCTGGTTTGAGGCCCCCTGTGCTTCTGATCTGACACCTGAATTCACGGCATCCGTCCAGCGGGCGCTCAAGGCACGTGGGGTTTACCGCGGGCCAATCACTTCCGTAATGGACGCCCGAACGCGCGCGGCAGTGCGCGCGTATCAAAAACCGCAAGGTCTGGAATCCGGCATTCTTTCTCTTGCCGCCGCGCGTCAATTGGGTCTTGTCGCGGTCGAGGACAGTGACACAAGCTAAAGCGTTTCGCGAAACTCTGTGACTCAGGTTTGTCGCGAAAGCTTTGGGCCAAGGCCACCACGGTCCCGTTAACGGCTGGTTTACTACATTTCATCAGTATGGCCGCGCGAGGTGTCTATGATCCATGCGCGTGCGCTGCTGTTAAGTCTTTTGCTTATAACGCCCGGTGTTCTTTGGGCGGGGGCCTGGCCGCGTGCGAAAGGAGAAACTTTTCTAAGCTTTTCGATTGAGACCAATCCTGCCGCGCCGGAAGACAGCCCTGCTTCGCTATTTATCGAACATGGCTTAAACCACAACCTGACTGTCGGCTTTGATGGCGGAGGGCGGCAAACCGACCTGACCAAAGCGATTGCATTCCTGCGTTGGCCTTTGAAAAAAAACGCGAAAACAGCGGTCACCGCGATTGAAATAGGTGCAGGATTTGCCGATGGCAACCTTGCACTCCGGCCCGCCCTGTCCTGGGGGCGGGGGTTGAGCTTTGGAGAAAGCTCCGGTTGGATCGCGGTCGATATGCGAGGCTTGATTTACGAACAGGCGAACGGGCTGCTGGAGACCGATTTCACCTTTGGTTTGAAACCAGGCCGCCGCAGCAGCCTGATCCTGCAGCTGCAAAGCGGAGTGCCCAGCGATTCTGAACCTTACGCCCGTATCGCGCCCTCTTTTGTTTACGAAACAAAGCCCGGCCATCACCTTGAAGTCGGAGCGACAGCCGGGCTTCTGAACAGCGATGATTTCAGGATCAAGCTTGGGCTCTGGCTTCGGTTTTAACGCTTGTATCAGATCGGATCATCTATGCGCACCCGCATCAGGACTGTGCCCTTCACGGCCTTTTCCCATCGCAGGTTGATCTGATCATTCCCGGCCCCTTGTGCCGTTTCGCAATAAGGCTGCCCGTAGTAGATCGCGTTCACCGTATCGCGCACGGCCCCTTCCGGGGTCACAGCTTCGACCGTTTGCGCCCAGGCTTCAAAGGGCAGATTGGGATGCGGCTCAACCACCCAGGTGGCCTGCACGCTGGCCTCTGTGTGGCGCAGAACAAGCGGGTTTTCCACATGGTTGTTCACATTGAAGAAGCCATTGTCTTCAAAATGAATATTGCGGAATTTGTCAAAGTTCAGCGGCGCAAAGCTTGTGTCGATCCCCTCGAACCGGTCAATCACACCGTCCACAAGCCGCACGGTATTGCCTGTCACCGTGAGACCGTTGATGAAATGCCCCGGCCCGTAGGGTTTGACGATCAGGAAGTTGAACGATGGCGCGCTGCTTTGGCTGAGGAAAACATTGCCGGTGATCGACAGAGCGCTGAAGGAAAACTCCGAGCTGAAATCCGGTGTCGCATCATATTCGTTGCCCCATTCGATGGAACAGCTGTCGATGTAGTTGCCCGTGATCGTTCCACGATTATTGGTGCGCGCGAGGACAATCCCCGCACTACGCGGGCCGGGGTCGGCGCTGTCACCCTGGAAAATATGATTGCCGATGATGATGCTCGATGACCCGGCAAGAATTGCGAAATGCAGGAAATGCGAGGCGCGGCAATGGCGGATTTTTACGTCATTGGCGTTGCAATTGAGTGCAATCGCCTGCCGCTCGGTGACAAGCTTGGAACTTTCGTTGGTGGAGAAATTGCATCGGTCAACCAACAGACCTTGATCGCCCTCCCCATGGCTGGTGATGCCGCGATTGAGCGGATTGGTGAAAAAGCAGTCGCGGAAATGGTTCGCCGTCCCGGCTGGCGGCAGAAGGATACCGCTGCAATCGTCTCCACACTGGAACTCTATATTCGAGACAGACATCTTCGACACCTGATCGAAGCCGCTGAAATCCCACATGTATTTGAACCGTTGAAAGGTGAAAACCTGTGTGCCTTCGGCATCATATAGCGGCTGGCTGAGCGTAAGGGTTTGAGCGCCGACATTTCGGTCACGCACATAGACCTCACGGCCCACGCCGTTGCCCTCGACACGCGCGCCGACGGGGATGTTGGCCACATTCACCACGTTGGACAAGGTTTTGGAACTGCTTGCCGAATAAGTCGCCTGCGAGGTGAAAACATCCGTATCCCAATTGGCACTAGGGAAGACAGAAAACTGACCATTCTTGATCACATGGCGCGAGGCATAGAACGTCCTGTTCGACACTGCTGCCTGCATATCCACTGGCGCACGCAGAGCCACCTTGCGACCTTTAAGATCAAGCTCAACATGGCCCGGATTGTTCAAAAGTGCTTGGTAGGCCTTCTTGAACGCAAGTTCAGTGTCCCCGCCGAAAGCATCCACGTAGCTTGGAAAATCGAAGTTCTTGGTCAGGGACAGGATTTTGTCATCTGCCATGCTGACCTGCCCTTCAAAACGCACTGGGCTTTGGAACGTGACGCTGTCCGCCAAGAGATATGTGCCTGCCGGGATCAGAACCTCACGTCCTGCCGCCACCGCATCTGCCGCTTCAAATGCAGGTTGGTCATCGGTGCTCCCATCCCCAACAGCCCCAAAATCGCGAACATCAACACGGGATTGGATATCGCGCAGAAAAACATTGGAAATATCCACGATTTCAATGTCATCAATGCGGACAACGCCACCATTTCCACCGGTCAGGTCCAACCCGAAATGCCCATAAAGCGGCTCGGTGCCCCAGGGCATGTCCACACCACCCCGCGCGCCGCTGCCAACAATTGCCGAAAGCTCGACCACCTCACCATAGCTGCTCAGCGCGACGGAGGGTCCGGTTTCCGTCAACCCGGCCACATGCGCCCCCCCGGGGCCACCCGCCCAACCGGCCACACGGACATTCGGAAGATTGCCGGAGATCGCCTTGATCCTCACTTTGACCTGAAGATACACGCCAGGCAGCAAAGGCGTTTCCCCCATGTAGCGCAATTTTTGCACCGCATCGGTTTTCTGAAGTTCCAGCGCCCCGCCAAAATCCTGATCTGCGGGGACAAAGGCCGCATTGGCCGCGTTGTCATAGCTGGCCGAGCCAGGCGTGCCATCCTCGCTTGACCACATATCCAGCCCGTTCGCAAAGGCAGGCGGCTGAAATACAATACCGTCGGTGATTGCTTTGTTCATGAGTTCCCCTTTCTGGACCCGAAGCACGCTCGCCAGTCGGGCGTCACAAGATTTGCCAATCAACGGCACAGGGGTTTTGACCCGTCCCGTTCAGGAAAGGGGAAGTAAAAACTTGAGATTAATGAGGTCTCACAGCACCGTCACGGTGCCCTGTGTGTTCCGCCTGTTACGCAACGCCGCCCTGAATCATGCGATCGGCCAGCCGCGCATAGGCCTCGGCCGCTGCACCCTCGCCCAGGGCCACAGGCTGACCTGCATCGCCAGCCAGCCGTGTCTCAAGATCGATCGGCAAAGCCGCCAGCAGCGGCACGCCAAGTCGCTCGGCTTCATCAGCGACACCGCCATGGCCGAAAATTTCCGTTTCTTCACCGCAATGGGGACAGTGAAACAACGACATGTTTTCGATCAGCCCGAGGATTGGCGTCTTCAGCGTCTGGAACATATCTATGGCCTTGCGTGCGTCGAGTAAGGCCACGTCTTGCGGCGTCGACACCACAATCGCCCCCGTCGGCGCGGCACGTTGACATAAAGTAAGCTGCACATCGCCGGTTCCAGGCGGCAAATCGACGATCAGAACATCCAAATCGCCCCATTCCACCTGACTCATCATCTGTTGTAAGGCCCCCATCAGCATCGGACCACGCCAGATCACCGCCTTGTCCGCCTCCATCATCGAGCCAATGGACATCATCTTGACGCCATGTGCCTGCAACGGCGTGATCACCTTGCCATCAGGGCTGGCCGCGCGTGCATTCACCCCCATCATACGAGGCTGGCTCGGGCCATGGATATCAGCGTCAAGCAGACCCACCTTTTGACCCGCCTTTGCCAGGGCCACAGCCAGGTTAGAGGACACGGTTGATTTGCCCACGCCGCCCTTCCCGCTTGCGATGGCGAGAATGGACCGCACGCTCGCCGGACGGATTGACCGATCCCCACCCTTGGGATGTCCACCGATCTTGAGCTGCGGTGCTGGGGCTTCGGCAGCACCTTCATGCGCCGTGAGCGCCACCGTTGCCGCGTCCACGCCATCCACAGCCAGCGCCGCACGTTCCGCAGCAGCTCGCAAGGGCTCCATATGCTGTGCGACCTGTGCTGATGGCGCCTCAATTACAAAACGCACATGGCCAGCATCGATTCGCATCGCACGCACCATGTCGCGGCTGATCAAAGTGCCCCCATCGGGCAACTCCAACTGTTCCAGCTGGGCAATCACCTTGTCGAGCACATCTGACATGTTCAAACTCCGCCTCATTTCTTGGCATATAGTGGTAGTTTATTCTCACGCGGCAAGATTGGTTTCCCCAACGGCATCAATTTCACCACATTGCCTAAAATTAGATCAATGTTTTCATGCGTTTTCTGCATAGCTGCATTGCAGCAAAAAACTATTGTGCAGTCGCAGCATTATACTATCTTGGTAGTCAAGCGAGCAGTCAAACACAGACTGCACTCTTGGGAATTCGGGCGCCTACTCCTCCTCCCTGGCGTCTGGATTAACGTCAAATCCTGTCTCAACAGGATGACGTTTGAGACGAACTGGCCCTCGGGCTGGAAAAGACACAAAGGCTCCTCTCCTCCTCCCTGGAGCCGGACGTGAAGAAACGGCGGCGTCGCTCCTCCTCCCAGACGCCGCCGTTTTTTATTGGGATATCGAAAAACGTGACCTGTACAGGATCAATGCAGCACGCGTGCCTGCCGACCACGCCGCACCATTGGGGCCATAGGCACATCCCGCGCTTCACGCAGCACCTCAACAAAGGCACGCGCGGCTGCGCTTGTTGGGTTTTGCACAGATGGATCTCGCAAAGCAGCGCCGACAACTTTGGGCGTTACATCACCGGGATGCGCAAAAACCCATTCCAAAAATCCAAGGCGCGCCATGGCCGCGGCTTCTGAGCCTGTGGCGTCACAACGTTCTAACCCGTCTACAATCCGATTCACTGTCATTCTTGATACTCCTCCGGCCACACCCCGGGCCGAAATTGGGGCGGAGAATAGTGCACGCAGCGATATGAGCCCCTGTCTCATCCGCCCGCACTGCCCTCCGCAGTTTGACGTCTTTACAAGGCTGGTTTCCGGACTTGGCGGGTTGCGGATGCGACGCCTTCCCGAGGTGGTATTCCCCAGTGGCCTGATGCCTCATCCCCCATCCTTACCGTTGCGGGGGCAGTGCCGGATTTGCACCGGCTTCCCAATTCTCCACGTAAAACGCGGCACCTTGAGACCTCCAGTGTGTCGCCTGACCTTCAAGAGCACAAGCCCCGAAACCGCCTCAGCATGCGACAAAGACGACCCAAAGAAAAACGCCGGTTCAAAAAACCGGCGTCCGCCTCAATTTATTGCAGTTTGGCTTACTCGGCGGCGAGTTGCGCCATCACCTCGTCCGAGGCCTCAAAATTGGTGGTGACGGTCTGCACATCATCATCATCTTCCAAGGCATCAATCAGCTTCATCAGCTTTTGCATGGCCTCCAGATCAAGCTCAGTCGTCGTCGTAGGCCGCCAGACCAGCTTGGTCTCCTCACTCTCTCCCAATTCCGCCTCCAAGGCGTTTGAGACATCATTCAAATCCGTGTCCGCGCACCAGATGATATGGCCATCCTCACCGCTTTCCACATCTTCTGCACCGGCTTCAATCGCGGCCATCATCACCGTATCGGCATCACCCGCCTCTGCCGGATAGCTCACTGCTCCCTTGCGCTCAAACATAAAGCCAACGGAGCCAGTTTCGCCGAGGTTTCCGCCATGCTTGGTAAAGGTCGACCGCACCGTGCTAGCGGTGCGATTGCGGTTGTCTGTCATCGCCTCAACGATCACCGCAACACCATTGGGGCCATAGCCCTCGTAACGGATTTCTTCGTAATCCTCGCCCTCACCTGCAACAGATTTCTTGATCGCGCGGTCGATATTGTCATTGGGCATCGACTGGCTCTTGGCCTGCTTCACTGCAAGACGCAGACGCGGGTTCTTTTCCGGATCCGGATCACCCATCTTGGCCGCGATGGTAATCTCTTTCGACAGCTTAGAGAAAAGCTTGGCGCGGATTTTGTCCTGACGCCCTTTGCGGTGTTGAATATTCGCCCATTTTGAATGGCCGGCCATGGTGGACCTCCACTGATGTTCCTGCTTTGCGCTTTCTATAAGTCACTGACCGCTCAGCGGCAATGCTTGGCCACTTCGCGCTCTCGCAGGCCTGTTTCAACCAAAAGACACCGATCCCGCGCCTCAAAGTAATACCCGCGCGCATACCACTGCACGGCTGTCGGCTCACTCTCGTCCGAGACAAGCCAGGCTCCACGCAGATATTTAACTGACCATTTCAGATTGGTCTCTGCATCCAACAGATCACTCGGCTCGCCCCGAAACCCCATACCACGCGCCGTCGCAGGCAGGATTTGCATCATGCCCCAGTAGGGCCCATTGCGCGCCCTGGGGCGGTAGTCGCTCTCTCGCTGTACCACCCGGTGCACAAGCGACCGCGGCACTTCATAAAAATCAGCATACTCATTGATCAATGCCCGTATTTCAGGCGTCTCGTTTGGATAAAGCGGCGGCTCCGATGGAGTTGCAGGTTCGCTTTCCCGCGCCCCACACGCCGCCACAACCAGAACCATGCCGCACAATGCCCAAGTCTTCACTGTTCCAAAAATACTCATCTCCCACAGCTCTCCTCAAAGCGGCCAGATAAACGGAATAAGGGCGCTGGCCAACAATCCAATGCTCAGGTTAAGTGGAATCCCCACCTTCATGAAGTCTGTGAACTTATACCCGCCGGGACCATAAACCAGCGTGTTGGTCTGATATCCGATGGGCGTGGCAAAACTGGCCGAGGCCGCGACCATGACCGCGACCACCAAAGGCCGCGCATCTACACCCAGCGCTTCGGCCAGTCCGATGGCAATGGGCGTAACCACAACAGCCACAGCGTTATTGCTGATCAGTTCCGTCAACACCGAGGTGATGAGGTAAATCGCCCAGATCACCAAAAACGCAGGCAACATGGATAACACAGGCGCAATCGCCTCGACAATCAGCGCGACAGCACCTGACGCCTCCAGGGCTGCCCCCACCGCCAGCATGGAAAAGATCAGCGCCAGAAGACGTCCATCAACAAAGGAAAACGCTTCATCTGCATCAATGCAACGCGCCAGCAGCACCACGGCCAAGGCCACAACTGTGAGGGCGAGAATGGGCGCAACCCCCAAAGCGGCGAGGATCACGATGCCCGCCAAGGCGGCCAGAGCGATTGGCGCATGGCCCCGTCTGTAGGCCCGCGCCGAGGGTTGGCTGACATCCACCAAATCCATCTCGTTGGCCAATCGTTTGATATCCTCCGGCGCCCCTTCGAGCAAAAGCGTATCGCCCACACGCACAATTAACTCATCAAGCTGCATCCCAATGTTTTGGTTCCGCCGGTGCACAGCCAAGGGATAAACGCCAAACCGCCGCCGCAGACGCAAAGACCCAAGGCTGCGTCCAACCATCTTGCACCCGGGCGTGATCAGAACTTCAACCGTGGTGGTTTCCACCGCGGAAACCTGATCCACACGCTTAAGTTCCTTGTTGCGCTGCAGGCTCAGAAGTTCCGTCATCTGAGTACGAAGCACGACGCGGTCTCCCACCTGCAACTCGACGCCTTTCAGGTTCCGCCGGAGCGAAAGGTCCCCCCGGATCACGTCAATCAATCGCACACCGTCGCGTTTGAAGAGCTGAACACCGGTCACTTCGCGGCCGATCAGGTTGCTCTCTGGCGGGATTACCGCCTCAGTGAAAAACTTCATCTTCGAGCGATCCGAGAGCATATCCGCCATGCTTTCGCGGTCAGGCAACAGCCGCGGCGCAATGAAATAAAGGTACACCGCGCCCCAGGCGACCAGGCACACGGCCAGGGGCGTGACCTCAAAAATCGTGAAGGGCTCCATCCCTTGCGCGCGCGCCACGCCATCGACCAGCAGGTTGGTTGATGTTCCAATCAGCGTCAGGGTACCCCCCAAAATGGCGGCGTAACTCAACGGGATCAGCATCTTGGAGGCTGTGACTCCGAGTGATCGCGCAAGCTGCACGAAAATCGGGATCATGACCACGACGACAGGGGTGTTGTTCATGAAGGCTGAGCCAAACACCACAAAGAGCATCAGCATTCCGATGGCCAATTTCGGGTTCACTTTGGCCTGTCTGTCCGCGACGGAAGTGAACGCATCAAGCGCACCGGTACGTACCAAGGCACCCATGATGATGAACATGCCCGCAATGGTCCATGGGGCCGGGTTAGCCAAAACGTTCAACGCGGCCTCATAAGGCAGTACACCCGTTGCCAGCAGTATAGCCGCGCCTCCTAGAGCCACCACTTCAGTGGGGTAAACCTCTCGAATAAAAAGGAAAAACATCAAAGCCACAACGCTCAGCGCAATGATGGCCTGGGTGGTCTGGCTGAGATCAAGCGTTGCAATCACGTGCGAACGGCTCCTTTGAACTAGGTTTGATCTTCTTCGATCACACGGCCCGGCACAAGCACCCGAACGGCGCGTGGCTGGACCAGAAACATGCCCAGGAGCATGACGCCCAGCGCGAGCCAGACCCACACCGAATAGGTTTCGCTCAGGATGGCCATGGACCACAGAACGCCCATGGCCGTGACCACATAGCTGGTTTGCGCCGCAAAAACGGACCCCGCACGTCCGACCATCCAGACATAGCACGCATAGACAAGCGCGTGCAGAGCAGCTGCCGCAACAAGCGCGATCTCCGGCTTTCCAAACGTTATCAGCGGGTTGATCCATTGCCCTGACACCAAAGCCATGGGAAAGGTCAGCGCCATGCCGATAAGTGACGCCCCAAAGATGACCTGCATCGGGTCCAGCCCCTGCGTGCCCCACTTGGCCACCAGGTTGCCTTCGGTCGCATAAAGCATCGGCGCGCATAAGGCCAAAAGCACAAACCCCGCACTCACGCTGGCCGGAAGGCTGGCCTCCGGCCCGACCAACAGGATGATTCCAGCGAGGCCAAACCCCAATCCAAGCAGTCTTTGTGGTTCAAATTTCTCGTTGCCCAGCGCGATTGCAATGGGCAGTGAAAACATGGCCACCGTTGCCGTGACAATCGACATCACGCCCCCCGGAAGCTGCGCTGCGGCGAGGTAGAAGAAGATGTCTGGCAACACAGCTCCGCACAGAGCAACCATGACGAAAAGACGAAGATACTCACGCTTCACCTGCAGCTTGCGCCCCCGCACCAGCGTCACACTGCCAAGCATCAGAACAACCACCACCAACTGCCAGAAAATCAAACCAAAAGGTTGGTGCCCCGTGCTGACGGCAATCTTAGTGAGTGGAATGGTTAGCCCCCACCCTGCCCCCATGGCGAACAGAACAGCATAAAGCCAGACGGTGTGTTTCATGGTCCCGACTGAGGCAACCGCCCACCATGTCGGACCATTTCAACCCGCGTGGCTTTGCCCGTGGCGTCGTCGGTCTCCACGTAAAGACCGCACAGTGTCACCTCGCCCATCGCTGGCTTGAATCGCTCCTTGCCCATGCCGGTCACAAAGCGGCGCATGGGCTCTGCCTTTTCCATGCCAATCACACTGAGGTAATCGCCGCACATCCCGGCATCGCTTTGAAAGGCCGTGCCGCCTGGCAGGATTTGCGCGTCGCCCGTGGGCACGTGTGTGTGGCTTCCCACCACAATGCTGGCGCGCCCATCGCAGTAGTGCCCCATGCCCATCTTCTCACTCGTGGCTTCACAGTGAATGTCTATGAGGCTGGCCTGCACCGCGCCACCCGGAACATGCGCCTTCATCACCGCGTCCACGGCACTGAACGGATCGGCAAAGGCGCGCTTCATAAACACTTGTCCAAGCACTTGGGCCACAAGGATTTTTCGCCCTCGCAAGTCTGAAAATACCCGATGCCCCCGCCCCGGCGCATCCTTGGCAAAATTGAGCGGTCGGATGATGCGTGGTTCGCCCTCAATAAACTGCAGCATATCCTTCTGGTCAAAGGTATGATCGCCCAGTGTCAGGCAATCCACGCCGGCATCCAGCAGCGCCTTGGCATGCGCCCCGCTGAGGCCGATGCCGCCCGTGGCGTTCTCACCATTGACCACCACAAAATCGAGCTTCCAATCGCTGCGCAACTGCGGCAGCCGGTCCGCCACAGCCTGCCGACCGGCGCGGCCCACAATGTCACCAAGGTACAGAATTCTCATTCAGCGGTGGTAGAGCGGAGGGGGAAAAAGGGCAAGAGCGGGTTTGAAAGCAGCGCCAATATTCGGGAGTTGGCTCCAAAAGATTAACGTCTCTGTTTTCAGGGATTTGGACGTCGGTATCACGTCGGTATTCCGTCGGTATTCCGTCGGTGCGCTACATGTGAGCTAAGATCGTGGTCGATGGGTTAACGTAGGGTCCAAAACACTGGGTGCGTTTTGTGATGTAGAGGTGGAGAACGTCGGCTGTGCGGACTTTGCTGCCATAGCCAATTGGAGTGCGAAGCCGCGTGATGGCCAGACCGCGGGGTGGCGACCTGCTATCAGATCAGATCACTTTATGGCAGCCAAGCCTGCGAATTCGTTGATCTCAGCGCCCACGTGGACCAATCGCCAGCCCGGGGGGCGGTCTGGCGATCGCGCGGCGGCGCTGCGCGCCTTGATTCCGCGCGAGAGGAGTCTTCTTGGGCTCAAACCAGCCTTTGCCGCTATGCGCAATTTTCATTCTGCGCCGTGAAGATGCCTTGGGTTTGCCCTTGCGATGCCCACTTCCTTGTTCACTTAGATAGGTATGTCTGGAAATTACTGGGATCATCACACAGGTCCACACCTTAAGCCGAAGACAGAGGAACCCGAGGTACGCCGACGGTGCCACATCTGTCATGGATCGAGCTTGATGCATTGTCGTATCTGCTCGGGCAAGGGAGAAGTCCTGAAAGGTCGCGACCTTAATGGGCGCGCTGTCTTCACTCAGTGCGAGGGGTGTTACGGCAGAAAAACGGTCCGCTGTACAACATGTGCCGGATCGGGTTGGTTGTAGTCAGTCGCAGCAGTTCCGAGCCCGACTTTCAGTACTCAAGTCTTCTCGAAAACCAATCCCAGACGGGTCAAGGTTCATAACCGCTTCACCCGACCTCATAGCGCGCTTCATAGGTCACCGGAAAGTTTACGGACCGCGCAATGAAGCAGGTTTTGTGGATTTCATGGTGTATGGCATCCGCCTTGGCCAGGTCCGTGCTGTCCGGCACAGTGATCACCGGGCGCAGCGCGGCACTGAGAAACCGGCCTGCGCCCGAGGGCAGGCTTTCCCCCACGGCCACAGGGTCATCAACATATCCCTGCACCGCGATGCCTGCGTCGCTGGCCAGATGCAGATACCACAGCATGTGACAGGCACTGAGCGAGGCAATCAGCAAGTCTTCGGGGTTGTGCAGCGTTGGATCGCCCCCCAAAAGCGGGTCGTTGGAACAGTGCACCACCGGCTTGTTCGGGGTCTCGATGTTCCATGTGCGGTCATAGGCCCGATAGCTGGCAGTGCCCTGCCCGCGATTGCCGGTCCATGTCACGCGTGCGGTGTAGTCATGATTGGCCAAATTCGATCACCTCTGCTTCTGTGACCACCATGTTGAGGGACTGGTCCGTCGGCTCCAGCGGCAGGTTTTCTGCCTCCTGCGCGCCATAGGCAAATCCAATCGCCAAAGTGCCCCGCCTTGCGCGCAGCCGTTCCAGCGTGCGGTCATAGAACCCGCCGCCGTACCCCAGCCGACCACCTTGCCGGTCAAAGGCCACGAGTGGCACGATCAGGATTTCCGGCTCAAAAAAGTTATCCACGTCCGGGATTTGCGCGCCAAATGGCCCGTCTTTCAACGCACATCCCGGCTCCCACCGCGAGAAATCAAGCGGATGACCCTCGGCCTTGATCACCGGCACGCCAACAGGGCCATGCGCCGCCGCCTCGGCCATGGCAGGCAACGGATCTATCTCTGTGCGAATGGGCATGTAGCCTGCCAAAGTCACGCCGCGATATCCGGCCAAAACCTGTGATAGTAGCCCCGCCGCGCCGGGAGGTGCGGCCTCATGTGCCGCCTTGCGCCGGGCAAAGGCAGCTTTGCGGGCCTCGGCCTTGATTGCCGTAAGATCCTTCATAGCAGCACCATCGCCGCGAGTCCCAGAAAGGCAAAGAAACCAACGACATCCGTGACTGTCGTCACAAAGGCTCCTGAGGCAAGTGCGGGGTCAATTCCCATGCGTTCGAGCATCACAGGGATGACTGTGCCCGCGAGCCCGGCCATCACCATATTGATCACCATGGCGGCCCCGATGACATACCCAAGTTCCGGCCCGCCAAACCACAAAACGCCCACAATCCCCATCACCACCGCAAAGATCACGCCATTAACCAGCCCCACCAGCACCTCGCGCCGGATAAAGCGCCAGACGTTGGACCCGGTGAGGTCCTTGGTGGCGATGGCGCGCACCGCCACCGTCAGGCTTTGGGTGCCCGCATTGCCGCCCATCGAGGCCACGATGGGCATCAGAACAGCCAGCGCCACGATCTGCGCAATGGCCGCTTCGAACTGGGCAATCACCAAAGAAGCAAAGATGGCCGTGACAAGGTTGACCGCCAGCCAAGGAAAACGCCGCTTGGTGGTATCGATGACCCGATCACTCAGGGAGCCCTCCTCACTGACACCGGCCAGACGCAGAATGTCTTCTTCGTGTTCTTCATCCAGCACGGCCATGGCGTCGTCGATGGTAATCACACCCACCAAGCGCTCGTTTTCATCGACCACGGGGGCCGAGATCAGGTGATACTGATTAAACGCATAAGCCACGTCGCCCTCATCTTGCGCCACGGGAATGACGTGAAAGGTTTCTTCAACGATTGAGCTGAGCATGACTTCGCGGCGCGATGACATGAGTTTGCCCAAGGTCACATTTCCCACCGGTTTCAGGCGCGGATCGACCAGCGTCACGTGATAGAACTGATCCGGCAAACCCTCTTGATTGCGAATAAAATCAATAGCTTCTCCCACGTTCCAATGCTCAGGTGCCATGACCACTTCGCGCTGCATCAAACGGCCGGCAGAATATTCGGGATAGGTCAGCGATTGCTCAACCAGCGTGCGGTCACTGTCTTCGAGAACCTCAAGGATCGCTGCGGCCTGCCCCTCTTCGAGGTCTTCGACAAGGTCCACAACGTCGTCGGATTCCAGTTCCCGCACCGCCTCGGCCAGAACTTCGGGACGCAGGATCGAGATCACCTCTTCGCGAATGCTCTCGTCGAGCTCGGTCAGGACGTCACCGTCAAACTCGTGCCCGTAAAGCTCGATCAGGCGGCGGCGGTCAAAGGCGTTGATCTGTTCCAGAAGGTCGGCGATGTCAGCCGGGTGCAGCGGGTCAAGCTCGCCCCATAGCAATGCCTGATCGCTGATATCGACTGCGTACATGATGCGCGCCACGGCCTGACGGTCAAGCACATAGGCATCCTCGTCGCGCTCGGCCGTCTCTTCGATATCCTGCAGCTCTTCGGCCATGCGCGCCCTCTCTCTCTCTGCCGCAAGCTTTACGGAATGAGGGCGCGAAAAACAACGCCAAGTCGTGGATTTACGGCACATACGACTGCGCGTATTCTATGCACTGGTCTATGTGCAGCAAAGGGTCACTATGGCGCGCGCGCAAATCATCACCGGGCACGTGTTGTGCTTTACCGCCTCGCCATTTGAGGTGCCTGCGGCAGAGGCTGTGCGGGTCGAAGAGGCAGTGCTTTTGCGCGATGGGTACATCTGTGACGTTGGGACACTGGACACCCTGCGCCAAGCGGCACCGGACGCCGAGGTTCACCGATTTGACAAACATCTCATCTCGCCGGGATTTGTTGATGCGCATGCGCATTATCCCCAAACGGCAATCATCGCATCCTGGGGCAAGCGGCTTTTGGATTGGCTGGAGCAGTACACTTTTCCCGAAGAAATGAAGTTCCAAGATCCGGACTATGCGCGTGAGATTGCGGTTCGCTACCTTGATCTGACGCTGGCCAATGGAACAACCACGGTGGCCAGCTTTTGCACCAGCCACCCGGCCAGTGTGGAGGCGTTCTTTGCCGAGGCGCAAGCGCGAGGGCTGCGCGCCGTGGCGGGGAAAACCTGTATGGATCGCGGGGCGCCAGAGGGGCTTTGTGACAAGGCGCAATCGGCCTATGACGACAGCAAAGCGCTGATAGAGCTTTGGCAAGGGACAGATCGGCTGAGCTATGCGATCACGCCCCGCTTTTCGCCCACATCCACGCCAGAGCAGCTCGAGGCGCTTGGGACTTTGTGGGCTGAGCATCCGGATTGCCTCATGCAAACGCATCTATCGGAACAAAAGGAAGAAATTGAAAAGGTTGGTGCACTATTTCCGAACGCGCGGGATTATCTGGACACCTACGAGGCACATGGGCTTCTGGGCGCGCGTGGGCTTTACGGCCATGCCATCCACCTTGAGCCGCGCGAGCGGGCGCGTCTGGCCGAGGTCGGAGCGTCCGTCATCCACTGCCCGACGTCCAACACATTCATCGGCTCCGGTCTCTTTGACCTCGCAGCGAGAGTGGCCGACGGCATCCCCATAGGCCTTGCCACAGACACTGGCGGCGGGTCCTCCTTCTCCATGCTCCGCACTATGGCCGCCGCCTACGAGATCGCCCAGCTCACCGGCATCGCGCTCCACCCCGCCCAAATCTGGTGGCTGGCCACAGCGGGGTCTGCGCGGGCGCTGCATATGAGCAACAAGATCGGCACCATCGCGCCGGGAATGGAGGCCGATCTGGTGGCCATTGACCTGGCCTCAACGCCGGGGATTGCCCAACGAAGTGCCCGGGCAGAAGATATCTGGGAAGCGGTGTTTCCAACGATCATGATGGGGGATGACCGGGCCGTGAAGGCGGTTTGGGTTGGGGGATATAAGGTGCTCAAGCTGAAAGCAAAGGGAAATGGATGACGCAACTTGGGCACTCTGACCAAGCAGTGGTGTTGTCAGGGCAAACCAACGCTTCTGTTGCTCCTCCACGCCGGAAAAAACGCGCCAGACAATTGTTGGCGCGCTTTTTGTTTTCTGTCCTAAGACGTTAAAGCGTTTTGCGATAAATCTGGCAGACAGATGATCGCGAACCGATTTAGCTGCGCTGGCGTCGCTTCAAAACGCCAATCCCCAACAGCCCCGACAAAAGCAACCACACGCCTGCCGGTAGTGGCACGGGGCTGATTTGCGCGGTGAAAAGAAAATCGTTCGCTCCACCGAGGTTCGAATAAGGATCAACCCAGCCGCGACCGACGAAGGTATCACTGGGGAACTCTGAATGGCCTCCAAGACGATGACCATCATCATCCAGTTCGAAATAGTACGATCCATTCGACTTTGTGCCCAGGACGAGCGACGTCATACCGAGCGAAATGCTTCCTGCACCGGAATTATTTTCGCTTCGAAACGCCCCATCGCCGAGATCAGTCAGGCCCGTAAAAGAATATACGATATCCCAAAGTTGCCCGAACATGCCGTTGCCAAGGCTTTCGCGCACGGTTCCGGAAATTGTGGCTGTTCCATCTGAGTCGTTGTAGACCAGCGTTGCGTCGCCACCGTTCTCAAATGAGAAGACGCGGTCGTAGTAATCCAGGCGCAATCCGTAGTCGAATGCCGAAAGGCCCCCATCTGGATGGTCAAATAAGTCATAGGTGAAGGTTGCTGCTTGTGAAGATGTCGCCGATAAACCCAATATCAGCGCAGCAGCCAGCTTTAATGTTTTGAACATTTTGTTGATCCCCCAATCGTTACACATCAAGCAATTTGTACAGGGCTTACTTAAAGCAAAAAACACGAAATAGCTAAAGCCCTAATGCAGAAAATACTTCATTTACAGATGCTTAGGTAGATTTATTTATAGCAAAGCCGAAACAGTAAGCTCTTCACCAAGAGCTTTGTCCGTGAAACAAGGACAATTCGCAAAATCTGGCTGACACGTTTTGTCGTCCTGTCTCGCGGAGACGAACAAGTGGATTGGTGCGGGTGAAGGGACTCGAACCCCCACGCCAAAGGCGCCAGAACCTAAATCTGGTGCGTCTACCAATTCCGCCACACCCGCATCGAGCCGCCTCTTAGCAAAGCAAGCGCCGGGATGCGAGAGAAAATCGTTTGAGCAAAAGAGGAATTTTGTCTTGCAGAAAACGCGCGACATTTACGGAATCTTGCCATAATCTTTTGCAAAAAACAGGCAAGAACAGAGCGAGTGGGCCGATGACGGCAAATATGGTCAGCCAGGCTGAGACCGAAGATATATCCATTTCATTGCACCCCACCGGGATTTTGCCGGGTGCCGTTGTCCTGACGCTTGATGGCGAAACCCCTATTGAGACATTGCGCGCTGGGGCACGGGTGATCACACGCGATCAGGGGGCGGTTATGCTGCGCGGCATCACGCGGCAGTCGGTTGAAACCTATGCGGTGCGGATCCTCGCCGGGTCGTTGGGGCACACGCGCCCCGAAAGGGATGTCATCCTACCGGCGGAGCAACCTATGCTCATTCGCGATTGGCGGGCCGAAGCGCTATTTGGGGCACCCCGCGCCATGATGCCCGCACGACGGTTGATTGATGGGGAATTTGTGACCGATCTGGGTGTACAGACCCTTACGCTCTATAGGCTAGAGTTTGACGCGCCACATGTGATCTATGCCGATGGGCTGGAGCTAGGCTGCGATCTGGTGTCAGATACGGCTCCCAAGGTCGGTTAGGGCTCAAACGCCCAGATTTCGAAACACCTTCGGCAATTCCTCCGGCAGATCCTCGGCAATGAGGCCAGGGCCAAAACTGAGCGCGCATTCCACATGCAGCCAGGTGGCAATTTCTGCCGCCTGCATCGGGGCAAGCCCGCGCGCCAGAAGTCCGGTGATGAACCCAGCCAGCACATCGCCCGACCCAGCGGTGGCAAGCCACGGCGCGGCGCGTTCATACTGCGCGGAGTTTATCGAACAGCGTCCATCAGGGACCGCGATCACAGTGTCAGGGCCTTTGAACAGCACCACACAGCCTGCCCGCGCCGCCGCCTCTCGCGTGGCATCGACCTTGGAATAAGCAGGGCCTTTGGTGGCGAGGGCCTTGAGTTTCTCGGCGATGTCGGGAAAAAGCCGCGCGAATTCACCGGCATGAGGAGTGAGCACGCAGGTGTCATGGAGCATGCCGAACAATGTCTTTGGAGCATCCGCAAAGGCCGTGAGCGCGTCGGCATCGAGGACGACGGAGCGCAGCCCCGGACCTGATCCGGGGCCTCTACCCGGAGCATGAGGTCCCGGCGCGGGGGCCGGGACTTCGAGCGCCGTGTGAACAAGCGCCTTTGCACGTTCAATACCCAACCCCGGCCCAAGGCACAGCGCATTCAAACGGTCATCCTGCAAGATATTGGCCAATGCGTCGGCATCCTCCACGCGCTTGAGCATGATCGCGGTGATCTGACTGGCGACTTCCTGTTGCGCGGCGGGTGGAGCGCCGAGGGTCACCAGCCCTGCCCCGATCCTGAGCGCGCCGCGGGCGGCAAGACGGGCGGCGCCTGTGTGACCGGGGCCACCGGATAAGATGAGGGCGTGACCGTGGGTGTATTTGTGGCGCCCCAGACCCATCCCTTTATCCAGGTCCGTGCCCGGCCAAATGCGACGCGACCGCCCATTGGGCGTGTCAAAATCAAGTGAAACGACCCGGTCTGCCCTGCGTGGCATTTTCAAATGCGCCGGATGCATGTCATCTTGTCCAAGACCAATATCAACGACACGAACCTTCCGGCAGTACTCACTCAGAAGATGGCCTACCTTCTTTCGATGAAAAGAGATGGTCAGATCTGTTTGCAACAGCCGCTTTGAGGCATCGTTTTGCCACCAGTCCCAATGCTGATCGACATCAACCTCTTCTGCGTCCGCAAAGGGCGGTTCTGGCATCAAGAAATGACCACTGTCACAATCAAAACCAGAGGGACAATCAATCGCAACCCGGTGGTAAGGCACAAGCCAGGAATGTCGCTCTCCGACATCGCGAGCCTCTACAGCGTGGTGCGCAAGAGCCAATTCCAGCGGGATGGCTCGCGAGACTCCTGTTCCAAACATCGCATCGAACAAGACTGCAGGGCGTTTTCCCTGACCCACCGATTCAACCGTCAACGTTTGGATATTTCCCATGGTCGTCCAAACATCATAGTTTTTACGGGCGTCCGCTGACAGCTTGTCCGCATCTCCGAAGAAGAAGACTTCGACCTGCCATCCCTTGTCTCGCAATCTGCGCGCCACAACAAACCCGTCGCCACCGTTGTTTCCCGGACCGCACAGAACAACGGCCCGATGCGGCGCTTTGGCCAGTTCCGGCCACTCCTCGAACACCGCATCGACCACGCCGCGCCCGGCGCGTTCCATCAGCTCAATGCCGGTCACTTCCCCCGACTCAATCGCGGCCTGTTCGATGGCGCGCATTTGGGCTGCTGTGAGCAATTCGGTCATCTATTTCCCGCCCTTAGATTCAATTTCGCCCACTTCATGGGCGATGTGCCTTAATTTTAGGCATTTATAGTTTCACACCCTTCGTGCGCTGGCCACAGCATCCTATCCGATTGTTCCCCTGAAACAGAAGTGGTCTGCACTTTTGCGAAAGTCAGTCGGAGGAGACGACCATGAAAAAGATCGAAGCCATCATCAAGCCGTTTAAGCTCGATGAAGTGAAGGAAGCGCTTCAGGATGTGGGCGTTCAGGGGCTCTCGGTGATCGAGGTCAAAGGATTTGGCCGTCAGAAAGGTCACACCGAGCTTTATCGTGGCGCCGAATACGTGGTCGACTTCCTGCCCAAGGTCAAAATTGACGTGGTTCTGGACGATGATCAGGTGGACGCCGCCGTAGAGGCCATCGTGGAGGCCGCCAAGACCGACAAAATCGGCGACGGCAAGATTTTCGTCAGCCCGATTGAACAAGCCATTCGCATCCGCACCAGCGAAACCGGTTCGGACGCACTCTAACACCACTCCAACATAGCAAGGGGATTAAGGACCATGAGCGCAAAAGACTTGCTCAAGACGATCAAGGACGAGGATGTCGAGTATGTTGACATTCGTTTCACTGACCCACGGGGCAAACTGCAGCATGTGACTGTTATGGCCGATCAGGTCGATGAAGACTTCCTAGACGAAGGGTTCATGTTTGACGGATCCAGCATCGCAGGCTGGAAATCGATTGAAGCCTCGGACATGAAACTGATGCCTGACACCAATTCGGGTTACATTGATCCCTTCTATGCCGAAAAGACCATGTGCGTGCATTGTTCGGTGGTCGAGCCAGATACGGGCGAAGCTTATGAGCGCGACCCGCGCGGTACGGCGCAAAAGGCTGAGGCCTACCTGAAATCCTCAGGCATTGGTGATGTGTCCTACTGGGGTCCGGAAGCCGAGTTCTTCTTGTTTGACGACGTGCGCTTCTCAACATCGATCAACAAGGTGTCTTATGAGGTCGACGCGCTGGATGCGTCCTGGAACACTGACACCGAGTATGAGATGGGCAATATGGGCCATCGTCCCGGCGTCAAGGGCGGGTATTTCCCGGTGAACCCAATTGATGACGCACAGGACATCCGCTCTGAAATGCTCTCGACCATGAAGCGTCTGGGCATGAAAGTCGACAAGCACCACCACGAGGTGGCCAGCTGCCAGCATGAGCTGGGCCTGATCTTTGGGTCGCTCACCGAGCAAGCCGATGAGCTTCAGAAATACAAGTACGTCATTCACAATGTCGCCCAAGCCTATGGCAAGTCGGCAACCTTCATGCCCAAGCCCATCGCGGGCGACAACGGCACGGGCATGCACTGCAACATGTCGATCTGGAAAGATGGCAAGCCTCTGTTCGCAGGCGATAAATACGCTGACCTGAGCCAGGAAGCGCTCTACTTCATTGGCGGCATCCTGAAGCACGCCAAGGCGCTGAACGCCTTCACCAACCCATCGACCAACAGCTACAAACGCCTGATCCCGGGCTTTGAAGCACCGGTTCTGCGGGCCTACTCCGCGCGCAACCGGTCGGGCTGTGTACGTATTCCATGGACGGAAAGCCCCAAGGCCAAGCGCGTCGAGGCGCGGTTCCCGGATCCGTCTGCCAACCCATACCTGTGCTTTGCAGCACTGCTGATGGCCGGGCTTGACGGCATCACCAACAAGATCGATCCAGGCGAGGCAATGGACAAGAACCTCTACGATCTGCCTGCCGAAGAGCTTGAAGGCATTCCAACCGTCTGTGGCTCTTTGCGTGAGGCGATTGACGAGCTTCGGGCAGATCATGCCTTCCTGCTGGCCGGTGACGTCTTCACTGAAAGCCAGATCGAGGGTTACATCGAGCTCAAGATGGAAGAAATCGAGGCGTACGAACACACGCCGCACCCGATGGAATTCCAAATGTATTACAGCTGCTAAGCGGCTCTGGGATATCTCCCTGCTGGGCGCCCATTTGGGCGCCCTTTTTTTGCGCAGTTCAGACGAATTTTCAAAAGTCGTTGTCAGGTTGGCCGAGCAGGTTAAACTGCGCCGGTCTTTTGTAAGTACCGGAGAAATTTCATGCTGCCTTCTTTCAAATCGCTTGCTTTGGGTTTTGGCCTGTCACTCGGCGCGACGGCTGCGCTGGCCGCGCAATGCGGAAACACCTCTGCAGGGTTTGACGCGTGGAAGGCGGCCTTTGCACAAGAGGCCAAGTCGGCCGGTGTGGGGCAACGTGGCCTTCAAGCGCTGGCGCAGGCGCAATACGCCAAGCGCACCATTGCCGCGGACCGCAATCAGAAGAGCTTCAAGTACAGCCTTGAGAAGTTCATGCAGGTGCGCGGTGCGAATGCGATCATCTCGCAGGGGCGCAAACGCAAAGCGCAAAATATGGCGTATTTTCAAGCCATTGAGCAGCAATATGGCGTGCCAGCCGGTGTGATCCTGGCGATTCACGGCATGGAAACCGGCTTTGGCGGCTTCATGGGCGACAGTTCGGTCGTCTCCGCCATTGTCACGCTCAGTTTTGATTGCCGCCGGTCAGATTTCTTCAAGCCACATGCCATAGGTGCGCTGAAGCTGGTGGATCGCGGCAGCATCACCGGCTCTACCAAGGGCGCAAAACACGGTGAATTGGGGCATACGCAATTCCTGCCGGGCAATGCGCTGAAATACGGCGTGGATGGCAACGGTGACGGGCGCGTGGACTTTTACAACCAGACAGATGCTCTTGTTTCTACTGCAAATTTCTTGCGCCAGAAGGGCTGGAAACCGGGACAG
The DNA here is from genome assembly GCA_947496175.1 of uncultured Roseovarius sp. Classification (GTDB taxonomy): domain Bacteria; phylum Pseudomonadota; class Alphaproteobacteria; order Rhodobacterales; family Rhodobacteraceae; genus Roseovarius. Next base: position 1,160,048 of record CANMBU010000002.1, on the reverse strand, counting down.
GGATATCAGCCAGGACAGCCCAATTTTCCCGTAATTCAAGCGTGGAATGCGGCCGGTGTGTATCAAAAGGCTATCGCAATCATGGCCGCAAAGATTGACGGCTGAAGCGTCAACAGACTGTTTCTTGATGAGGTGCATTATTGCCCGGAAAAGCCATATTTGGCGGCGTTTCCTTGAGCAAAGGTCATGAAGAGGTCAAATTCTTATCCCATCACCGGCGCAGTTTTGGGGAAAACTATTTGTGTTAATTTATTCGTAGATAAGGGTATTCATGCAAAGCCAGGATCACGGGGCGATAATAGCGTTTGGATATCGTAGCGCTGAAATTCCGGCGGTGCGTGCCATCGCATCGCGTGTTCAAAAGGCCATGCAGGTGGCCGATGACAGCCCTGCGACAGTCACTTGGGATGGAGAGCAAATCGCCATTCTGGATCATGTTGGTGTGCGCGTGGCTATTGGACGGCAAGACGCTTCGGTCAAGGGGTATTGCAGCCATTTGGTAATGGCCGTAGGCAATGCCCCAGATATGGAAGGGGCACGACCCAATCGGAAAACCCACTCCAAACGCGCCGATCGGCTGGCAGCATGGGTGGAACAGGCCATGCCCTATGACACCATCCTGCGGGCCGAGACGCCCGAAGATGTGGATGGCAAACTGGTGCGCAGTTTCCTGGAACTTCTAGATCATGCGGAAGGCATGATGCCATCCGATAAACCCTTTGATACACAAACGATTGTTGACCGGTCTTCAGCCGTTGACGCATCCGCAATCGACCCGCCGCCGGTGGGTCACAACGCGCCCGTGCCGAAGCCCGTGCGCGACCGGTTTGATCCCAGCGGCATCATCGAAGTCGAGGATCTCGAAAGGCCTCTTCGCGAAACGCCGCAGTGGCTTCAGGATCAAGCGGAACCGACAGAGCCTTTGCGCCTAACCGTACATACTATGGCATTGTCGTTAATGCTCTACAGTGCACCGCTTGGGGCGTTTTTGTTCACCTATTCCATGCTGCGCGACATCTCCAAAAAGAAAGGCGAGGAAACCGCTTAAGTCCTAACGCTTTAGGGGCTGGCTTCCATTCCTGTCTGCGCCCCTTTTGCGATCACGAATGTATGGATCGAAAACACACAAGCCCGCGTTTTCGGCAGACGCAGAATACACTGCCGCTCTGATCGGAAGAACGGAAACACTTCTGCATGCAGACCCTTATACTCACCATGACGGCGCTCCGGCTGAAAAAGAACCGGGTCTTCATAGTGCAAAGCATTGAAGCGCCATAATGGACGCTCTGGTTGAACCCCATCAAAAAGCCGCTGGACCCTTTGGGCGATGCTTGCATCATAATCCGGCACCGGATCGTGGATCATGGTCAGCGGTCGGCCGACCTTTTCTGACAAATACCAATTGGCCGGAAAACAAAGCGCTGCGGCTGTGAGAACATGCTCTTCGCCTTGTTTTTGCATCAGACACATGTCTTCCTGCACCAACCGCCCCAGCGTGACCATCGGCTGGTTCCGCTCGACGGGCACCAAGACACCATCAGGGCGTGTCACATGTGCAGCTTCGATTTGGTAGTTAGTGCCGTGGCTGCCAAGCCAAGTCAGAACAGTCTCCAAGAGCTCCAGCGCGCCCTCTTCGCTACCCTTTTGCATGGCAATGACGTCATCGCGGCGCGTCATGATCAATTCGTCGCGCAAGGCCATTTGCCCGACAAAGGCGTCATCCTGCATGAGCCAGTCACGCATCTCAAGCGGCGCCGTGCCCGGCAAGGATTTGGACGACACGTCATAAGGAATTTTGTCTTGCAGAATTGGGCTCATCTTCGCTCTGAGCCTCGATGATAGTGGCTGGTCATGCAATAGTCTTTGCGTGGGCCTTTCACATGCCACTCAGCCGTCCAATGCGGCCATTGGGCAAAGTCATAGCGCACTTTGTACATATCCGGATCGCACCAATGTTCGGCTTGCGTCGTACCCTTGGTAATGTGATGAAACGGCCGCCCGTCCTCAAAGAAAACCTCTAGCTGACCGCCCTCGCTTGCCGACCAGACATAGTCTCGCTCAGCGCGCATGCTTTGCCCGCTGGCCAGCCGCAAGTCGCCACTCTCGTGATACCGCAGGTCGTCTCCATCAGGCGTAAAGACAGCGCATCCCTCAAACTGCGCCGAGGTGCCGTCGGCATGGACAATCTGACGTGTGATGCGCCATCCGCCTGTGAAATCCTGCAATCGGGGAAACAACCGCCCGCTCCTGCCTTGCTGCGCCTTTCCCAACGGTCTAAACCGCCCGCAACCACACATGCAATTCCAAAGGTCTGCACACTATGATCCCTCGCTATTCCCGCCCCGATATGGTTGCCATCTGGGAACCGGCCACCAAGTTCCGCATTTGGTACGAGATCGAGGCGCATGCCTGTGACGCGATGGCGGATCTTGGGGTGATCCCGCGCGAGAATGCCGAGGCCGTATGGAAGGCCAAAGATGTCGAATTCGACGTGGCCCGCATTGACGAGATCGAGGCCGTCACCAAGCATGACGTGATCGCGTTCCTCACGCATCTGGCCGAACATGTGGGATCCGATGAGGCCCGCTTTGTGCATCAGGGCATGACCAGTTCGGATGTGCTGGATACCTGTCTCAACGTGCAGCTGGTTCGCGCCGCTGACATCCTTCTTGCGGATATGGATGATCTTCTGGCCGCGCTGAAGCGCCGGGCATTTGAACATAAAGATACCCTACGCGTGGGGCGCAGCCATGGCATTCATGCCGAACCAACGACAATGGGTCTGACCTTTGCCCGGTTCTATGCCGAGATGGACCGTAACAAGAACCGTCTGGAAAAAGCCCGTTTTGAAATCGCCACGGGCGCGATTTCCGGTGCAGTGGGCACCTTTGCAAACATTGACCCGCGTGTAGAGGAACATGTGTGTGAAAAGCTGGGCCTGCGTGCAGAGCCAATCAGCACGCAAGTCATCCCGCGCGACCGTCACGCAATGTTCTTTGCGACCTTGGGCGTGATTGCGTCCTCCATCGAGAATGTCGCTGTTGAAATCCGCCACATGCAACGCACCGAGGTTCTGGAGGGCGCAGAGTTTTTCTCGATGGGGCAAAAAGGCTCGTCCGCCATGCCGCACAAGAAAAACCCGGTGCTGACCGAGAACCTGACTGGGTTGGCGCGGCTTGTCCGTATGGCTGTGGTCCCAGCAATGGAAAACGTGGCACTCTGGCATGAGCGTGACATCTCTCACAGCTCAGTTGAGCGCATGATTGGTCCAGATGCCACCGTCACCCTCGATTTCGCGCTCGCCCGGCTGACCAGTGTAATCGACAAGATGCTAATCTTTCCCGAGAATATGCTTGATAACATGAACAAGTTCCCCGGACTGGTTATGTCCCAGCGCGTGCTCCTGGCCCTGACCCAGGCCGGTGTGAGCCGCGAAGATGCCTATGCCATGGTGCAGCGCAACGCGCTCAAGGTCTGGGAGCATCGCACGGATTTCAAAGAAGAGCTTTTGGCCGACGAAGAAGTCTGCGCCGCGCTGTCTGTTGAAGAGATCGAAGAAAAGTTCGACATGGGCTATCACACAAAACATGTCGACACGATTTTCAAGCGCGTGTTCGGCGAAAGCTGAACCACCATACCCAGCGGGGCGATAAATCCTGAAATTTAAGGGATTTTCAATCCTTATTTAGGGCTTTGTTTCCGCCTTGTTCCTATTCTGCGTCAGATCAAACAAATAGAGAACATCATGGGTGACCACACGCTTGCGCGGCTCTCCGCCCCGGCACCAGCTTCCGCGCGCCTGACCAGACAGCAAAAAGCTGCAATTATTGTACGGTTCCTTCTGAAAGAGGGGGCCGACATTTCGCTATCAGACCTGCCAGACGAGATGCAGGCGCAGCTGACCACGCAAATGGGCTCAATGCGCTATGTGGATCGCGGTACTCTCGCCGATGTGGTGGCTGAGTTTGCCGGAGAGCTTGAAGCGATGGGATTGACCTTTCCCAAGGGTGTGGCGGGCGCACTCAACACGCTTGATGGGCGGATCAGCCCCCAAACAGCTGCGCGATTGAAAAAGGAAGCAGGCGTGCGCCAGTTTGGAGATCCTTGGGAACAAGTGCGCAACGCAGAAACCGAGGCTCTGTTGGACATTGTACATACAGAGAGCGTTGAGGTTTCTGCCGTGCTGCTCTCAAAGCTTGACGTGATGCGCGCCGCTGAGTTGATGGGCGAACTGCCCGGCCAAACTGCCCGGCGCGTGGCATTAGCCATGTCCCAAACCGGGGCTGTGACTCCCGATGCTGTCGACCGGATCGGTCTTTCTTTGGCGGCACAGTTGCACAATGTCCCGGAAACGGCCTTTGATGAGGGCCCGGTTGAACGTGTCGGGGCCATTCTGAATTACGCGACATCGCTTACCCGCGACGATGTTTTGACCGGGCTTGATGAGGAAGATGAAGGGTTTGCTGCCCTTGTGCGCAAGGCAATCTTTACGTTCGCCAATATTCCCCAGCGTCTGAAAGCCAGTGATGTGCCGAAGGTTACACGCGACGTGGATCAGGCCATCCTGGTGCTGGCGCTGGCCGCCGCAGGTAAAGGAGAAGACACAGCACCTGCAGCAGAGTTCATTATCGCGAACCTCTCGAAACGCATGGCAGAAGCGTTGCGTGAAGAAATCACAGAACAAGGCCCGTTCAAGCCAAAAGACGGCGAAGCGGCCATGACGCAAGTGATCAACGCCATCCGAAAGTTGGAGGCAAATGGGGAAATCACCCTGGAAGTGCCCGAGGACGCGGAAGAGGACGAAGCCGCCTAAAGCGTCCAGCCATTGACCTGAGACATCAGATAAAGGCAGGGCGCACGCAACACGCATATCTTGCGCTGCATTCGACCCAACGCTGTGATGCAGGTTTTGGGTCGCACGCCTCAGCGGCAGGCAACATCAATCAACCGGGAACAAGAAACACTTGTCCCTGCGGATCATCAACCAAAGCGGCGTGCCTTGCTTGGGTAGAAACACCGCTGGCACAGTTGCCTTAAAGATCGACTGGTCATGTTCCATACGGAACTCAACCAGGCTTTCAGAGCCCATGAAGCGCGCGCGCTCCACCAAACCGCGTACCGCTGTACCATCACTGATTGTGGGAGATGGGCCAACGCCATTCCGGTCAAAGTCGATCTTTACATGCTGGGGGCGCACGACGATATCGACAGACTGTCCATCGGGGATCCCGGGGGCCAGAAACTGACCAAACGGCGTTTGCGCCAAGGCACCGGTGACTTCTGCGCGAACCACATTAACATCGCTGAAAAACGCCACGGCGTCACGATCGGCTGGCGCGTTGAAAATGTTGTAGGGTGCGCCCTGCTGCACGATGCGACCGTGCCGCATGAGCGCGATGTTGTCGGCCATGCGCATGGCCTCTTCAGGCTCATGCGTCACCAAAAGAACTGCCGTGTCCGCCTCACGAAGCACCTCTAAAGTCTCATCTCGAATGCCGTCACGCAGGCGGTTATCAAGCCCGGAGAACGGTTCATCCATGAGCATGATCCGCGGGCGCGGCGCCAAAGCCCGCGCCAGCGCCACGCGCTGTTGCTCTCCACCAGACAGTTCATGCGGAAACTTGGCAGCATAGCCCGCCAGCCCGACCCGCTCCAAAAGCTCTCCGATGCGTTTGTCCTTCGCCGCCTTGTCGCCGCTCAGGCCAAATGCCACGTTCTCGCCCACGCGCAGATGCGGAAAAAGCGCGAAATCCTGGAACATGAGCCCAATGTTTCGCCGCTCAGGCGGGATGCGGAACACCGTGTCGCACACCAAATTGCCATCGACCCAGATCTCGCCCGAGTCCTGCATCTCGACGCCTGCAATCATCCGCAAGGTTGTGGATTTGCCGCACCCAGATGGACCTAACAGACACGTCACCTGCCCCGGCTGCACCTCAAGCGAGACATCATCCACCACAACGCGCCCCTCATAGCGACGCATCAGGTGCTTGGTCTCAAGCCGAGGCGCGGTGTCTTGCAACTTGGTCTTCTCCGGTTTCCCGATCAAAACAATCGGATAAGTCTTGCGCAGATAGCAACCCCGCACAGCCTGCGCAAGAGAGTGCAAGCTGGTCACGCCACATCGCGTTTGTCTCAAATGCGCGTGAAATGCCCAAAAGGTAGGGGTTTCCTGACTTCGTTTTTCCCCTCGCAGACCCCAGATTAAACATCACATTGATAAGACATCTTATGAAAGACCGAAGACATGCGTACATTTCTGATCGCCTCACAAGTTCTTATCCTGTGCTGCGTGGCCCTGATCGGCGCCACAAGCGGCGCGCAAGACGCCAATGCCTGTGCTGTCAACGAAACACCTGCTGCCGGCCACTGCCAGCCGACGCGCTGATCAGTTCTTGGCGCGTTCGATGGCCGGGCGAATTTCGCTGTCCATCACCCGTTCTGTGATCGGACCCGCAAAGCGCAGCACAATCTCACCATCGCCATTGATGACATAGGTTTCTGGCACACCGTACAGCCCCCAATCTAGCCCCATGCGCCCATTGGCATCGGCGCCTATTCCGGCATAGGGATCTCCCAGCTCTTCCAAAAAGCCCAGCGCATTGCTGGAATTATCTTTGTAGTTCACACCGTAAATGGTGATGCCTTCCTCGGCCAATGAAGTGAGATGCGGGTGCTCCACCCGACAGGGCGCACACCAGCTGGCCCAGAAATTTACCAGTTTGACGCCATCTTCGCGCAAAGTAGCATCATCAAACAGCGGCTTCTGCGCCAGCTGCTCCAGTGCAACGACGGGCGCTTCGCGCCCTTCAAAGGCCGACGGCAGTTCATTGGGATTCTCGCGCTGCATTCCAACAAAGAACACTCCGGCCAGAAGCATGAAGATGACGGGCGGTGCGATCATCAATGGGGATACTTTAGCCATCTGATTGTCCTTTGCCTTCAATCTCTTCGAGGTCTCTTTTCACCTTCGCAGCGCGGCGCCAGCTGACGATGACGAGCAACACCAAAAGCAAAAGCGACACCGCATAGGCCGACATCACCGCATCAGCGTATTTGCCAAGGTCCGGGATCATGCCGTAAGCCTTTCGCGCGCCATTAACGCCCGCATCCGGCGCGCGCGAATCTCGGTCTGGGTGCGCAGGAAGACCAAGGCAATAAACAAGAGCACAAACCCCGCAATGCAGATGAGCAGCGGGTGATAGAACACGTCATGCACATTCTCTTCCTTGTCCAGACTCAAAGATGCCCCCTGGTGTAACCCCTGGTTCCAGAAATTCACCGCGTAACGGCTCAGAAGCGCGAAGACAGACCCGACAAGGCACAGGATCGATGTGAGATCCGCCGCAGTATCGTCATTCTCAATCGCTTCCCAAAGCGCGATATAGCCCAGATAAAACAGAAACAGGATCAAAAAGGACGTGAGCCTTGGGTCCCAGGCCCACCAGGTGCCCCACATCGGTTGACCCCAGATGGCCCCGGTGGCCAGAGCAATCAGCGTCATGACCACGCCTACAGGTGCTGCGGCCCGGGCGGCCAAGGCGCTCACGTGATGGCGGCGCACGATCCAGATGAGCGAAGCCACCAGCATCATCAGCCAGGCGTTGATCGCCATCAGCGCCGAGGGCACGTGCAGGTAGATGATCTTGACCGTGCTGCCCTGCCGGAAGTCATCAGGCGTAAAGAAAAAGCCCCAGACGAGGCCTGTCACAAGACAGATCAGCGCCGAGCCGAACAGCCATGGTATAAACCGGCTGGTCGTGTCGATGAACTTCTTGGGATTCGCATATTCCCAAAGTGACGCCACGGGTGATCCTCCCCTTCTTTCTCAGCGCAGGTTAACTCTCAATACCGCAGCCGCGGCAAAAGGCAAAAGCGCGATGGTGCCGCAGGTAATCCCCGCCAGCATCAGCATGGGTGTGGTTGTGTCGAACCCGTCCACCCCGCGCCGGGCTGCCTCGGCACCAAAGATCAATGTGGGGACATAAAGCGGTAAAACAAGCAGGCTGAGAAGCAGTCCACCGCGTTTTAGCCCCACTGTTAGAGCGGCGCCAAATGTGCCAATCATGCTCAGCGCTGGTGTGCCCAGCAAAAGCGACAGGATCAGAGGGCCGTATCCGGCTGCAGGCAGGTTCAAAAGAACCGCCAGAATGGGCGCGGCCAAGACCAGAGGCAAACCAGTGGTCAACCAATGCGCCAGCGCCTTGATGGCGGCGATGGCCTCCATTGGCAAAGGCGCGGTGGCCAGAAGATCCAGCGAGCCGTCCTCCCAGTCGAGCGCAAAAATGCGATCGAGCGACAACAGGCACGCCAAAAGCGCACCGATCCAGAGCGTGCCCGCTGCGATACGCGACAAAAGTTCCGATTGCGGGCCGACCCCAAAGGGCACCAGCACGACGACGATCAGGAAAAACGCGAGTCCCAGGCCAAATCCGCCCCCTGCCCGGATTGCCAGCCGTATGTCACGTAACAAAAGCGCCTTCACAGGAAGGCCTCGTCAAACTCATCGAGCTGCGCTGCGCTGGCGCGGAACGGCGTGACGTCGAGCGTCTTTGCCTCCTCCAGTCCCAGGTCGATATGCGTGGCCAGAAGTGCTGAGCCGCCCTGCCCCAGATGAGTGCGAATGACTTGCGCAAACATCTCTACCGCGCGCGTGTCGAGCGACACGGTCGGCTCATCCAGCACCCAGATCGGCCGCCCTGTGACCAGCAGCCTTGCAAGCCCAAGACGACGTTTCTGCCCCGCGGAGAGAAGCCCCGCCGGACGGCTGCGCAAGGCATTGAGATCAAACGCTTCAATGGCCGAGGCAATGTCGTTCTGTCCAAAGATCTGCGCCCAAAAATCAAGGTTTTCTTCAACAGTCAGCGTGGATTTCAACCCATCCGCATGCCCGGCATAGACCAGCGTGTCCGGGGCGGCGTCGACCTGCCCCTCAAGCGGCGGCTGCAACCCTGCGATGGTGCGCAAAAGCGTCGTCTTGCCAATCCCATTGGGCCCCCGCAGCACCAAAGCTTCGCCGGGCGATAGCATAAAACTCACACCTTCAAGCACACGAATACCGCCACGCGTGATGCTGAGATTTTGGACGGACAGGGTCATACCCTGTGCATATCGCAAAGCCGATGGGGCGCAAAGACGCTTAAATGCCACTGCATCAATAGTTTTTCATACGCCGATGAGCGCCGCCGCGACCCGGCGGCCTTCGGAGACAAGCACGTTATAGGTGCGGGCGGCAGCAGGGGAATTCATAGGTTCAACCCCGATGCCTGCGGCCTCGATGGTTTCACGAAAAGCAGCAGGCACGTGCGCGGTATCGGCTCCCGTTCCAATAAAGAGCACGTCGATGTCGTCCTTCAGTGTCAGTAACGACGCGGTATCATCGTACCCGCCCCAGTCAAAGGTGCCGCCGGGGTGGACACAAACAGGCGCTTGGGCCACCTCACCGCCGACGCGAAAGAACCCCGGACCGTAGCCGTCGATGGGTTGTGCATCGGTAAATGTCACTTCGCTGAGGCGCATGTGGCTTATCCTCCCCAGAATGGCAGGCCTATGATGGCAGAGAGCGCGATCACGAGATAGGCGATGCCACGGTAGATTTTTTCCTGTCCCGGACGGAACAGCCAGCCGCCCAGGATATTGCCCAAAAGATAGGGCACCATGACGCAAAAGCCCAGCACGAGGTTGCCCGGCTCGAGCCGATCGTAGAGCCAGAAGATACCCAGCATCAACACATCGACCGCAACGAGGTAGAGCATGAGCGTCGCGCGCACCACATGGGCGGGATGGGTGCTGGCCATATAGAGCATGATCACAGGTGGGCCGGGAAGGCCCGTCGAGCCGCCCAGAAAGCCGCCCAGCATCCCTGTCCCTGTGATCAGGCGCGGGGTGAGCGCACCACGATAGCGGTAGCCGGAAATGAGCAATACAAGAAGGGCCAGTGCGATAAGTGAAACGGCGTACCGAAAGGCCTCCGCTGGAACTTGCGCGAGGACGAGAACACCGATTGGCAAGGCAATGACCAGTCCCAGGACAAGTCGGGACATATCACCCGGGTGGCGATCCCTCAGCGCCCGGGGCACATTGGGAAGCGGCCCGAAAAGATCCATCACCAAAAGCGTGGTGAGGGCGGCAAAAGGGCCCAGGAACGTGCCAGCCACCGGCAAATACACCATCGCCGTGCCAAATCCCGAAAACCCGCGCACAAGCCCTGCGGCCAGTGCCGCACCCAAGAGCCAGATCAGCCCCGGCTGTGCCAGGGCCTGAGACCAAAGCTCAGGCATCTACATTGGCAAATTGCGTGCCTGCGGTGGCGTCGGGTTTGGACCAGTCGCGCTTAACCCCAAGCCAGAGAAGAACCGTACTGGCCACGAAGATCGAGGAATAGGTCCCCACGATCACGCCCCAGATCATCGCAAAGACAAAGCCCCGGATCACATCCCCGCCCAACACGTAAAGTGCCATCAACGCCAGAAGCGTGGTGACCGAGGTCATGACCGTACGACTGAGCGTTTCGTTGATCGAGATATTGAGCACCTCGGAGAGGTCTTTTTTCTTGTATTTGCGCAGGTTCTCCCGCACCCGGTCAAAGACGACCACCGTGTCGTTGAGCGAATAGCCCACGATGGTCAGAAGTGCCGCGATAATGGCGAGGTCAAACTGGATTTGCAGCTCTGAGAATATCCCGATGGTCAGCCACACGTCATGCACAAGGGCAAGCACCGCCCCGACGGCAAACTGCCATTCAAACCTGAGCCATATGTAGATCAGCACGGCCCCAATCGCGAGGATGACGGCAATGACCGCTGTCTTGATTAACTCACCAGAAACCTTTGGCCCTACACTATCCACCGCCGTGAATTTCAGGTCGGGAACAACCTCCTGAAGGGCCGCCTCTACAGATCGGATCACCTCTGGTGTGACAGCTTCTTCGCCCTCCTGCGCCTGAATGCGGATCATTGCCACGTTCTGATCCGGGCCGAAGGTCGGATCGAAAATCTCGGTTATCGACACATCACCCAGCTCCAGCGGCGTGATCGCGTCACGGTACTGGCCGATATCCACGGTTTGCGCACTATCAGTTCGGATCGTCGTGCCACCCCGGAAGTCGATGCCGAAATTCAGCCCTTGCAAGAAGAAAGAAATCACCGCGACCACGATGAATACACCTGATAAACCAAGCGACATCTTCCAGCGTTTGAAGAAATCAATGCTGGTTTCCTTGGGCACAAGGCGCAGCGCGCGGCCCTGAAGCACGGTTTTGGGGCGCTTGCGCTCAAACCAGATGATCACAATCAGGCGGGTGACGAAGATTGCGGTGAAGACCGACGTGATGATCCCCAGACCCAAGGTGATGGCAAAGCCGCGCACCGGACCAGAGCCCATGGCATAGAGGATCAGGGCCGTGATGAACGTGGTGATGTTGGCGTCGGTGATGGCGCTGAGCGCTTTTTCATAACCCAGCTCGATCGCGCGTGCAGGGCCTTTGGCGGTTTTGAGTTCCTCGCGGATGCGTTCAAAGACAAGCACATTGGCATCCACCGCCATCCCGATGGTCAGCACGATGCCAGCAATACCGGGTAGTGTCAGCGTCGCGCCAATGAGACTCAGCAGGCCGAATATAAGACCCACGTTGATCAAAAGCGCGATATTGGCAAAAAGGCCGAAGAGGCCATAGCTGGCCCACATAAAGGCCAGCACGAGGCCGAAAGCGACGATGCTCGCGATCTTACCAGCCTCAATGCTGTCTGCGCCCAGTTCGGGCCCCACAGTGCGTTCTTCGAGGAACTCCAGCTCGGCGGGCAAGGCCCCTGCCCTCAGCAGCACGGCAAGGTTGGTGCTGTCCTCAACTGTGAACTGCCCGGTGATGATGCCCGTGCCGCCGGGGATATGGCTCTGGATGACCGGCGCGCTGATCACCTCGTTGTCGAGTACAATCGCAAAGGGGCTGCCGATATTGGCGGCGGTGTAGTCACCAAATTTGCGGCCACCCGCCGGGTTAAAGCGGAAAGAGACTGCAGGCAGACCGTTTTGGTCAAAATCCGGCTGCGCGTCGACCAGCTCTTCGCCGGTGACCACAGCGGCGCGTTCGACGATGTAAAACACACCCTCTTCATCTAGGGATGGCAGGATTTCATTGCCCGCGCCGGGCGGATCACCGGGATCGCCCGTCCGGCCTACGACCGGCTGGAATGTCAGCTGTGCGGTGGTGCCGATGATCTCTTTGAGTTCCGCCGCACTGCCCACACCGGGAACCTGTATAAGGATACGATCCGCGCCTTGGCGCTGGATGGTCGGCTCTCGCGTGCCCATCTCGTTGATGCGGCGTTCAATGATTTCGCGCGCGGTGCGCACGGTTTGCTCATCGCTGGCCTGCCGCTCGGCTTCGCTCAGCGTGACAACGATTGTGTCGCCTGCGACATCAACGTCGATATCGCTTGAGGACACGCCGGAAAGCGGATCAAAAATGGGTTGTGCAAGACCCCGTACAAGCCCTGCGGCATATTCGATTTCCTCGGGCTTCTCGACGAGACGCACGCGCAGTTCTGCAATGTCTGTAGGTTGCAGGCGGATGGGGCCGACACGGCCGCGCTCCTCGCGCAACAAGTCCCGTATTTCCGGCCACATGGCCTCGATCCGGGCCTGGTAGACATCCTCCACCTGCACCTCAGCCAGAAGATGCGCGCCGCCGCGCAGATCGAGCCCAAGATTGACAAGACCCGATGGCATCCAGCTTGGCCAGCTGGCTGCCTGTGCCTCAAGCTCTGCGCCCGTCGCGCCCTGTTCGAGGGCGACAATGGCGTCGTTATGCGTCTCGACCTTTGTATAGAACCCATTGGGCGAAGCCAGCAGCAGCCCAAGCGCCACAAGGCTCCAAATCACCACGCGTTTCCAGAGGTCAATTTGCAGCATTACGATGCCTTTTCAAAAGGATAGAGAGGGTTCCGTCGCAGGGTCAAATCACCCTTCGGCAGGCTCGGTTTTGGAAAGCACTTGGGCGATTGTCTGTTTGACCACCCGCACGCGGACGCCATCGGCAATCTCGACCTCAACCTCTTCGGCCTCTTTCACCTTGGTGACCTTGCCGATGAGACCGCCTTGCGTCACCACCTGATCGCCCCGCCGCAGGGCCGCCACCATGGCCTGATGCTCTTTCAGCTTTTTCTGCTGGGGACGGATCAGAAGGAACCACATGATCGCGAAGATCAGGATGAGCGGGACAAACTGGGCGAAAGCTTCCATGCGAGAATTATCCTTATTCGGGGGCCGCGGGCGCCCCCGCGAATTGGCGGGAACCTATGTCTGGCGCCGCACATTTGCAAGGCGGAAAGGCGCGTCGGTATCACGTCGGTATTGCGTCGGTATTGCGTCGGTGCAAATGCCACAGCCCCCGATAATCGACTGGTTACATCTCTGCGATAGTTGTTTATCAGGTGCCAGACGATTCACGAGCCAACCAAGGACCTGACCGATGCATGACATTCGTGCCATTCGCGAGAACCCCGAAGCCTTTGATGCGGCCATGGCGCGGCGTGGGGTGTCGGGGGCGTCGGAAGAGATCCTGAAGGTTGACGAGGCGCGGCGCGCCAAAATCCTCGCTGCCGAAACAGCGCAGGCCGATCAGAACAAGGCCGCCAAGGAGGTGGGCGCGGCCAAAGCCAAGGGCGACGAGGCCGAGTTTGAGCGGCTGCGCGCACTGGTGGGCGAGAAAAAGGCGGAAGTTGCGGCCATGCAGACCGAGGCCAAGGCGCTGGATCAGGAGTTGATCGATCTGCTCATGGGCCTGCCGAACCTGGCACTTGATGGCGTGCCCGATGGCGAGGATGAGGACGATAATGTCGAGATCAAACGCTGGGGCACGCCGCGCGCGTTTGATTTTGATGCGCGCGAGCATTTCGAGATCGAAGGCGTGAAGCCGGGTATGAATTTCGAGACTGCGGCAAAGCTCAGCGGCTCGCGTTTCGTGGTCATGTCGGGTGGAGTGGTGCGCATTCACCGGGCGCTGGCGCAGTTCATGATCGACACGCATGTGGAGGAAAACGGGCTAAGTGAAACCTGGACGCCCGTGCTGGTGCGGCCCGAGATGATGTATGGCACCGGGCAGCTGCCGAAATTTGGCGAGGACTCTTACGAGACCACCAATGGCTGGTGGCTGGTGCCGACGGCCGAGGTGACGCTCACCAATATCGTGCATGACAGCGTGGTGGAGGAAGGATACCTGCCTCGCCGCTATGTGGCGCATACGCAGTGTTTCCGCTCTGAGGCGGGAAGTGCCGGCAAGGATACATCGGGGATGTTGCGCCAGCACCAGTTTGAGAAGGTCGAGATGGTGTCGATCACACATCCTGACCGGTCTTTGGATGAACATGATCGCATGACACGCTGTGCCGAGGACATACTTGAGCGGCTTGGCCTGCCCTATCGCACGATCGTGCTTTGCACCGGAGACATGGGTTTTGGCGCGCGCAAGACGCATGACATCGAGGTCTGGCTGCCGGGTCAGAACACCTATCGCGAGATCTCCTCGGTGTCTGTGTGCGGCGATTTTCAGGCGCGGCGCATGAATGGCCGCTTCAAGCCAGCCGATGGCGGCAAGCCACAGTTTGTGCATACGCTAAATGGGTCAGGCCTCGCCGTGGGGCGGTGTCTGATTGCCGTGCTGGAGAACGGGCAACAGGCGGATGGATCGGTGGAGCTGCCCGACGTGTTGCATCCGTATTTGCGCGGCAAGACGCGGTTGTTGGCGGATGGGGCGTTGGGGTGAGGTTGGCTGAGCTATGACTGCATTGCACGGGACGAAGCGGTCGTTGGCATTTTGTTTATTCCGCCGCGCTTATTGGGTCGTACGACGTAAGAAATTTCGCGACATGAGATTTTTAGAATGAAATTTCTACAAGCAACAGGGGCGGTCCTTCTAAGTTACGTTGTCGCAGCAGTTCTACTGTTTGGTGGGCCATTTCACCCAATCGGCTTTCTCACATTTTGGAATGACAGGCTTGCTGTACTAAGCTGGCCACTTGTCCTGGCTTTTGGCTTCGCCGCAGGACTTGCTTGCGCCGTTCTTGGAGTGCGTTTTGGTGCGAAAAAGCACTACGCACCCGCGCTTTTTGTATTTTTTTCAATTGTCTGCTCCACAATAGCCGTGGGTGTCTACACAGAAAAAAAACGTTCAGAAGTTATTGAAAAATTCAATCCAGATATTGCCACACGAGCTCCATTCTTTATGTCACTTCGCTCCGCTCCACGTGACTTCCAGTTCTTCTTGCATGGCGCAGCTCTTAAAGACTGTACTCCTTATGCATGGAGCTATCGAAGGATGGCATTTTATGAACTGCCGCCGAATGTGGCGGTGAATGTATTGCCACCGAGTTGGGTCGAAGAGTGTCAAATTAAGCGAACACGGTAGTTATTAAAATGTTGAATCTATGGGCTAAAACCGGTCATTTCTCCTACGACCGCTCCGCCGAGACAAAAGTCGTAGGCCGGGGTTTCACCCCGGCTTTTCTATTGTTGTATATACGGTGTGGACACCGCCCAAGGACCAAGAGGTCCCGGATCAGGTCCGGGACTGCGGCTTGCTTATTCCGCTGGCACCACGCCCTCGGCGCTCGCCTTAGGAAACGGCACCAGGCGTTCGGTCTCTTCGTCCCAGAGCTTGAGCCGGAAGCTGGCGATGGCTTGTGGCCAGCGGATTTCGTCGTGGACGCGTAGATTATCGGGCAGGTTTTTCTGCGCATGGCGCAGGCGAAATGACGGAATTGCCGGGTTGTAGTGGTGCAGATCGTGATAGGCGATGTTGCCGGTGCCGATGTCCCACCAATGGCCCAGATCGAGGCTGGAGGACCCTTCCAGCGTGGCCTTGCGGAAATCAAGATCGGGTTTGCGATCCCAGTAGGTCTCTTCGAAATTGTGCTGCAGATAGACGAGAAACACGCCAATGATCCCCGCGACCACCGCGCTGCTGCCCAGAACGACAAGGCCAGTGACGCCCAAAGTGGCCCAGACGGCATAAATCCACACCACCAGCATCAGGTTATGTGCGATCACGCCCCAAACACCGACTTTCAGTGTGTTTTTCGGCCAGCGATAGGCGATGAAATAGGTGTAAATCCCGCCCAAAGACAGCATGACCGCCGGATTGCGGTAGGTGCGATACCACAGACGCGTCCAAAACCCCGCCTCCTGCCATTCGCGCAGAGTCATGGTGTAGACCTCGGTCGTCTCGCGGTGTTCAAGATTGCCGAGGTAGGCGTGATGTTGATTGTGATTGTATTGCATGACGCGAAATGGCGTCAGTGAAAAGATTGACAGAACGTAGCCTGCCATATCGTTGAGTGGCTTGGTGGCGAAAAGCGAATGATGCCCGCAATCATGCTGCAGCACGTACAGGCGCACCGAGGCAAAGGCGAGAATCACAATCAACGGCAGGCTGATCCACCAGGCAGGCCAGGCTAGGCTGGCGATGATAAGCGCGGCAAAGTAGGCCGCCAGAGAGCATAAAAAACTCGTCCAGCCCATGACATCTGATTTATGGGAATAGTCTTTTAAATAGTCGCGTAAAGTCATTGTCCAATGCACCCCCGGGCAGAGAGATCACCGCATTGCGGCGTTCCATCGTCCTCTGCTCCAAGAATGTGAAAGATTTTTTGTGAGCACAAGGGGGGCGGCGCATGTCCGCGCAACTTCGCCACTGTTAGGGGCGAGAAGCCTTTTTTGACAGGTGTTTGCGCAAACGCGAAGGCGTCGATTTCTTGCGCTCTTTATAGGGGTTTTTGTCCGACTGCGACCGCATTGTCAGGCGAATGGGCGTGCCGGGCATGTCAAAGTCCTCTCGCAAGCCGTTGACAAGATAACGAGAATAGCTCTCGGCCATCTTGTCAGGATGCGAGCACATGACGACAAATCCCGGCGGGCGGGTCTTGGCCTGGGTCATATACCGCAGCTTGATGCGTCTACCGCCAGGCGCAGGGGGCGGGTGTGCCTCAAGCATGCCAGTGAGCCAACGATTGAGCTGGGCGGTGGTCACGCGGCGGTTCCAGACATCATAGGCTTTTTCGACTGCCGCGCGCAGACGGTCGAGACCCCGGCCCGTCTTGGCCGACACGGTGATGAGCGGCGCGCCTCTGAGTTGTGGCAAGAGCCGATCAAAAGCTTCTTTGAGATCACGCAGTTTTTGCTGTTTTTCGTTCTCGATATCCCATTTGTTCACCGCCACCACCACGGCGCGACCTTCGCGCTCAGCCAGATCGGCGATGCGCAGGTCCTGTTGCTCAAAGGGGATGGCGGCATCCAGAAGCACAACCACCACTTCGGCAAATTTCACGGCGCGCAGGCCGTCCGAGACCGAGAGTTTCTCAACCTTATCCTGCACCTTGGCCTTTTTGCGCATGCCCGCGGTGTCAAAGATCCGAACCGGCAGGCCATCCCAATCCATTTGAAGCGAGATGGCGTCCCGGGTGATCCCAGCCTCCGGCCCGGTAAGTAGGCGATCTTCGCCCAATATCTTGTTGATCAGCGTGGATTTTCCCGCATTGGGCCGCCCGACCACGGCCACCTGAAGGGGCCTGGATTTGGTGGGTTTGCGAATGCCGGCATCATCTTCTTCGTCAAGCGAGACATCTGTCTCCGGGGCCTCTGTTTCCGCACGTTCAGCGTATTGATCGGCCAGAGGCATGAGGGCGGAATAGAGATCATTCATGCCCTCGCCATGTTCAGCCGAAAGGCGGATGGGCTCGCCCAGACCCAGTCCAAACGCCTCGATCACACCGGCATCGGCGGCGGACCCTTCAGATTTGTTGGCAGCCACAAAGACATGCGCCGACCGCTTGCGCAGGATGTCCGCAAACATTTCATCGACGGGCGTTACTCCGGCACGGGCATCAATCAGGAACAGGCAGACATCGGCCATGTCCACCGCGCGCTCGGTCAGGCGGCGCATCCGCCCCTGAAGCGAGTCGTCTGTGGCATCTTCCAGACCTGCCGTGTCGATGACAGTAAAGCGCAAATCACCCAAACGCGCCTCACCTTCGCGCAAATCGCGCGTGACACCCGGCTGATTGTCAACCAAGGCAAGACGTTTGCCCACCAAGCGGTTGAAAAGGGTGGACTTTCCCACATTTGGGCGACCCACAATGGCAAGGGTGAAACTCATCTCTTTAAGGCTCCGCGCCTGGCGGTTTCAGCGCCGACAAATATGTTCAAAAGGCCCTAGCGGAAGGCCATGAGCTGACCTTTGGAGGACACGATATAGAGCGTGTTGCCCGCCACCACCGGGTTGGTGGTTGCCCCGCCCGGCATCTGAACCTCACCCAAAGGCGCGCCATTTGTCGGGTCAAAGAAGCGCAAAAGGCCATCATTTGAGGCCACAATCAGGCGCCCGCTGGCGATGATAGGGCCGTGATGGGCAAAGATCTCGTTTTGCCGCTTCGGCTTTTTCTTAGTGAAGAACGGCAAAGACCGCGCCCAGATACGCTGACCCGTTTCGGCTGACAGGCGCAGAAGCTCGTTGCGGTCTGAGATCATGAAAACTGAGTCGCCTGCAGGCCAGATAGGCGAAAGCGGCCCATCAGGGGCAGTCCACAGGCGTTCGCCGTTGCCCAGGCTCAAGGCCACGGTGCGGCCAGAGTGGTTGCCCACATAAACGCGGTCGCCGTCAATCACCGGGTCGCCGGTGATATCGCCAATCAGTGCAGTCGCAAAGCCCTGACGCTGGCCAGCAATTTGCGAATCCCAGCGCCGCAAACCGCCTTTTCTGAATGCGCCCTGAACTTCGCCGGATCCGAAGGCGAAAATTACAAATTGGTCAGAGACCGCAGGGGAAGGTGCGCCGATGACATTTTTAATGTCGGGCGACGCGGACAGCTGCCAGCGGATGCGCCCCGTATCACGCTCCAACGCCCAGGCCAGCTCATCGCCAGCGACGACATACACCAGATCGCCCGCCACACTTGGGCTCCCGGAGCCGGTGGCGCGCAAGCGTTGCTGCCAAACCTGAGCCCCTGTTTGCGCGTCGAGCACCGTCAAGGTGCCAAAGCCGGATGAGACATAAAGGCGGCCGTCGGCATAAGCCAATCCACCGCCGCTTGCCTCAGTTGAACTGTCATTCGCTGGGGTCAGGTCCTGACTCCATAGGACTTGACCAGAGGTGGAAACCGCCGAAACAAGCGCTTGGGAATCAAGGGTATAGATCCGGCCGCCACCGACAACGGGGTCAGCCGTGATACGGCCTCGGCGTCCATCGCCTGTGCCGATGTTTACAGACCAGAGTGAGCGCGGTGTGGCGCTCAGCGCAGGATGTGCCACACGGGTCGACGGGCTTGAAATGCCCTGGGTCCACTCAGTGTTGGCACGTGTTGCAGGTAAGTTGAGCGGCGGGATGGCCCCGGTCTCGACCTGCGACGCCAGAAGCGTTTCGCCACTATCGTTGGTCAGGACCGAACGAATGTCTTCACGTTCGCCGATCAATACCGTTTCTTTCTCGGTACATGCCGCCACAAGACATATGGCGCTCAGACCCAAAATGCGTGCTGCTGAAACCAATGCCGAAGCCCCCGTCATATTCGCGTCGCGCCGCGCAATGTCGCGCAGGCGCAGTTGTCCGTTTTAGTTGCCGTCGTCCTGACCCGATTCCGGGAGCGCAGGTGCCTGCGTTAACTCCCCTCCCAAGGCCAAGACCATCTGTGCGGCGCGTTGGCGAAGACCAATCGTCGCTTCGGCACTTTCGCCGATCTGGCGCAAGCGGTCCAGTGCAGCATCATTATTTCCTGCCTCAATGTCGAGATAGGCCAGTTGTTCGTCGGCCAGAAGGCGCACAAGGCCGCCACCTGGCAAAAGCCCATCCAGCCTTGAGCGGCGATCTTCCGCGCTCAACCCGTTGCCTGGCAAGGCTATGGCCTTAAGCACTGCAATCTGCCGGTAAACCTGCGGAACATTCGGATCATCGGCCAAAGCGAGGAGTTGCGCAGCGGCTTCTCCGGGGGCTTCGGTACCTGCTTCGCTGGCGGCCAGAAGCCCCAGAATGCCACGCGCGCCACCCTCTGGTGTCTCAATCGCGGCAAGAGCCGCAGCGCGCTCGGCGCGATCATCACTTTCCAGGGCGTTTAAAACCTGATCACCCAGTGCCTGAGCGGCTTGACGCTGTTGTGATTTATTCCATTCGTTCCAAGCGGTTGCCCCGACCAGCAAAAGCACAGCAGCGACAGCAATCCAGCCATACCGCTTGAGCAGCTTGAACAGCTTGTCACGCCGGACCTCTTCGGCCACTTCATCAATAAAACTGTCAGTGTTACTCACAGGCTCGCCCTTTGACCTTTGGTGTCTCTTAACGTCTTGCCCGAGCCCTGCCAAGAGGGGCCGGTCACAACATAGTCAGATGCGCAAGGCTGGGCCTTGAACACACATCGTAGAATATATAATCTGAACCATACAGTTTACCGTAGAATGTAATTACTTAAGTCTATTATCAACCAAGCTAATGCCGTAGGCATGTCAAAGTCGCGCAGAAAGAGTACAAATGCGTTTGTTTTCGATCTTTGCAGCCATCATTGTCGGGGCCCTGATTTACGGGTTTGTCCTTGAACGCGATCAGATCGCTGCGCTTTTTGCTGCGGACAGCGCCTCCGAGGCGGTGGCCAACGGCGAAGATACGCCGACTGAAGGCAAACCAGACGCAACAAAGGTGCGCGTTGTTGCTGTGAGATCCACAGCGCGGCGTGTGGATACTTCAGTGGTGGTGCGCGGCCAGACGGAAGCCGACCGTCAGGTCGAGCTTTTGGCACAAACCACAGGCCAGGTGATTTCCGATCCCTTGAAAAAAGGCGCGTTCGTCGAACAGGACGAGATTCTTTGCCGACTGGATCCGGGAACCCGGGATGCCAACCTTGCTGAGGCGGTTGCGCGTCTCGCAGAAGCGCGCGCGCAGGTGCCATCGGCAGAAGCACAAGTACCATCGGCCCAAGCCGCTGTAGAAGAAGCGCGGGCGCGTGTGCTTGAAGCCAACGCGCGGCTGCGTGAGGCACAGATCAATTCGAATGCCGCGTCGCGGCTGAGCGAAGAAGGGTTTGCGTCTCAGACACGTGTCGCTCAGACCGAAGCCGAAGTTGAAGGGGCCAGAGCGCAAATTGTGAGCGCCGAAGCCGGTTTGAAAGCGGCACAATCCGGGCTTGAAAGCGCGGCAGCCGGGATCGAAGCGGCGCGTGCAGGCGTAGAAAGCGCGCAGGCGTCTGTGGCATCGGCCAAGAAAGAGATCGACAACCTGACCATTTCAGCACCTTTTTCGGGGCTATTGGAAAGTGACACCGCCGAACTTGGCAGTCTCCTGCAAACCGGTGGGCTCTGCGCAACGGTTATCCGACTGGATCCCATGGTGCTTGTCGGTTTTGTACCCGAAACACAGGTCAACCTGGTGGAACGTGGTGCGTCCGCTGTAGCGGAGCTTTCGTCGCGGGATCAGGTGGCGGGCGAAGTTGTCTTTGTTTCGCGTGCGGCTGATGAGACAACGCGCACTTTTCGGGTTGAGGTCGAAGTGCCCAATCCCGATTACCTGTTGCGCGATGGGCAGACTGCTGAAATTCGCATCGAGGCCGAAGGTAAAGAGGCGCATTTGCTGCCGCAATCGGCCCTGACGCTCAACGATGACGGCATGCTGGGTGTACGCGTGGTTACACAGACCAGCCAAGCCGAGTTTGTGCCTGTGAGGCTCTTGCGTGACACGCCAACCGGCGTGCTGATCACCGGTTTGCCAGACGCCGCAGACGTGATCATCATCGGGCAGGACTTTGTCGGCGATGGTGTGCCGGTCGAACCAAGCTTTCAGGAGCTTAGCCAATGACGGGGATCGTCGATTGGGCCGCCGCGCGCGCGCGGATGGTGATTGCCTTTATCGTGCTGTCGATTCTGGCAGGCACGTTGGCCTATATCAGCCTGCCAAAGGAAGGTGAGCCGGATATCGAGATCCCGGCGCTTTTCGTTTCTGTCCCCTTCCCCGGCATTTCGGCGGAGGATAGCGAGAAGCTTCTGGTGAAGGTCATGGAGACCGAGCTGGCCGATCTGGACGGGCTCAAAGAAATGACCGGCACCGCCTCGGAAGGCTATGCCGGGGTGGCGCTTGAATTCGAATTTGGCTGGGACAAGACCAAGATCACCGCTGATGTGCGCGATGCGATGAGTGCCGCTGAGGCCGATTTTCCCGAAGGCTTTGAGACCTATTCGATCAATGAGATCAATTTCAGCACCTTTCCGATTATCATCGTGAGCCTGTCGGGCCCGGTGCCCGAACGCACCATGGCGCGGGTGGCCAAGGATTTGCAGGACCGGCTGGAGGCGCTTGACCCCATTTTGGAGGCCGGGATTGCAGGCAACCGCGATGAGATGGTCGAAGTGATCATCGATCCGCTCGCGCTTGAGGCCTATAACATCACCGCCGATGAATTGGTGAATGTTGTGACCAACAACAACCAGTTGATTGCCGCCGGTGAGGTGCAAAGCGGTCAGGGCACTTTTGCGGTTAAAATCCCCTCATCCTTTGACGAGACGCTCGATATCTACAATCTGCCGGTCAAAACCAATGGCGACAGGGTCATTACGCTGGGCGATCTCACCGAGATTAACCTGACTTTTGAAGATCGTGCAGGTACGGCACGGTTCAACGGCGAAACCACCGTTGCGTTGCAGGTGGTCAAACGCAAAGGCTTCAACATTATTGATACCGCTGCGCTCATTCGTGAGGAAGTGACAAAGGCCGAAAGAACCTGGCCTCAGGGACTACGCTCCGTGGTGCAGGTCGATACGTCCAACGATCAGTCACGCATTATCGAGTCCATGGTGAGCCAGCTGGAAGGCTCCGTTCTGACAGCGATTGCGCTTGTGATGATCGTAACGCTGGCGGCGTTGGGCATCCGCCCGGCCTTGTTGGTTGGCTTTGCGATCCCGACATCGTTCCTGCTTTGCTTCGCCCTTTTGGCCGTGATGGGCGTGTCAGTCTCAAACATCGTGATGTTCGGACTTATTCTGGCTGTGGGTATGCTGGTCGACGGCGCCATTGTCGTGGTGGAATACGCCGACAAAAAGATCGCGGAGGGCGAAGGCCCGATGCATGCCTATGTGGCAGCGGCCAAACGGATGTTCTGGCCGGTGGTCAGTTCCACCGCCACCACGCTCTGTGCCTTCCTTCCCATGCTCTTCTGGCCAGGCGTGCCGGGGCAATTCATGCAGATGTTGCCCGTCACGCTGATCTTCGTGCTGTCGGCCTCGCTTCTCGTAGCGCTTGTCTATCTGCCGGTCATGGGTGGCGTTACAGGGCGTCTGGAACGCTGGTTTGATGATCGTACCCGCCAAATTGCCAAGGGGCATTGGCTGTGGCATTTGCTGTTGCTGCCCATTGCGGTGGGGGCAGTCATGCTGGCCGGGGCAGCGGTGCCGTTTTTCATGGAAGCCATCGGCGCACGGTTTGCCGCCCTTGACGCCACACGCATTTTTGGATCGGTTGTACCGACGCTGATCAACGTCTTTGCCCTGGCGATCTGCGCGGTCGTCTCTGGGGCCATCGGTCTGGCCGGTGTGATCGCCTTCCTGGTAGGTCTTATGGCGGTGTTCCGGCGTCTGCGCTATCTGCGCCGCGCGGTTGGTGCGCGGGTTCTTCCGCACCGCAATGAAAAGGTGACCTCAGGGTATCAGCGCAGCCCCTTTGGCTGGTTCATTCATATGATTGCCGCCAACCCTGTCGCGCCGTTGATTGCATTTTGCGCGATCTTTGTCTTTGTGGGGTCAGTCACGTTCTACTACATGGGCAACAATCGCGGCGTGGAATTCTTTGTCGAATCCGAGCCAGAGAATGCCATCGTGCAGGTGCGCGCGCGCGGCAACCTGTCGATTGAACAAAAAGATGCGCTTGTGCGTGAGGCCGAGGCGGTTGTTCTGGCCCATCCCAATGTGCTCAACGCCTTTGCCTTTGCCGGGGATGGCGGATTGGACGTGAATACGGGCGGGGCTGCTCCGCCTTTGGACACGGTCGGTCAGGTGCAGCTTGAGATCACCAAATGGGAAGATCGCCCCACAACTTACGAGACCTGGTTCACAGTTCCGATCATTGACTATGACGTACAGCGCCGTGTCATTGACGACAGCGCCGATGGCAATCGCACCATGGATGAATTGACCGAAGCCCTGCGTGAGATTCCCGGCATCCAGTTTGATATTCTCGCATTGGAGCAAGGCCCGGCATCGGCCAAGCCGGTGCATCTGCGGCTCAAGGGCGACAACTGGGACGAGTTGCAAGCTTTCACGCTGGCAGCACGCGCGCAGTTCGAGCAAACCGAAGGCCTGAAACTGATCGAAGATACCCTCCCCCTGCCCGGCATTGACTGGCAGATTGACGTGGATGTGGAGAAGGCCGGGCGCTACGGGGCCAACGTGGCCGCCGTGGGCGGCATGGTACAACTTGTGACGCGCGGGCTGCAGATCGGCACGATGCGCATTCCCAGCTCGGATGAGGAAATCGACATCCGCGTACGTCTGCCCGAGGATGAACGGCTACTCTCGACGCTGGATACCCTCAAGATCCGCACAACAGATGGGCTTGTGCCGCTGTCGAACTTCATCACCCGCAAGCCGGTGCAAAAACTGGCGCAAATCGACCGGGTGGACCAGAAGCGGTATTTTGACGTCAAGGCCGATGTGATCGACGGTTTGACCGCGACGGTCACGGATGACGATGGCAACACATCCGAAGTCTTGATGAACCCCAATGAGCGGATCGCCGTTCTAACCAAATGGCTCGAAAGCGGTGTGGTGCCTGCAGGCATTGAATGGGAGTGGACGGGCGACGCCGAGGACCAAGAAGAATCCGGGGCCTTCCTGATGCAGGCGTTCATGGGTGCTTTGGGGCTGATGTTCATCATCCTGCTGGCGCAGTTCAACTCGATTTATAACGCCGCGCTGGTGCTTTTGGCAGTGATCCTGTCAACCACGGGCGTGCTTATCGGGATGCTGGTGATGAACCAGCCGTTTTCGATCATCATGACCGGCACGGGCATCGTGGCTTTGGCGGGGATCGTGGTGAACAACAATATCGTTCTGATTGATACCTATCAGGAATACTCGAAATACATGCCGCGGATTGACGCGATCACGCGCACGGCGGAGGCGCGCATTCGACCCGTGCTGCTGACCACAATCACCACGATGGCAGGCCTTGCGCCGATGATGTTCGGGCTCAGCCTCAACTTTGTCGATGGCGGGTATACGTTTAATAGCCCCACCGCTTTGTGGTGGAAGCAGCTGGCGACGGCAGTGGTCTTTGGCCTAGGGATCGCGACGGTTCTGACGCTTGTCTTTACGCCGTCCATGCTGGCCTTGCGCATTTGGGCCACCACCTACGTGCTCTGGGCCTCACAGCTTCTGGCCAAGCTGTCCATGGGCCGCACCAGCCGTGCGGCACGCGACTGGGCACTGGCACGGCAAGCCAAGCGGCAGCGCCTGCCAGAGGTGATCTGGGAAGATGAGCGCGAGCCTGCGATTGAAGCCGACCCTGCGCCTCTGCGCCTGACATTTATTCATCGGGTGGGCAAGGAAGATGGGGATGAACCGGGGCCTGGAGGCGTACGAGCGGCAGAGTAGGTGAGCGGAAGCTGCGGCATGGGCAAAATGACGGCGAAAACCCAGAAGAGTGTCAGGTTAAATCTAGATCGATCAACTTTGTCCGTGCGTGCTGTAAGAGGCCCAAAGGACGAAGGATCGGCAGCTAAGACGGGTGCCGAGAATTCCGAAAATAGCCTGGCACACTATACGGCGCATATTTTTGAACTCAATTGTCCAATACTATTCTCCGATGGTTTAGTTCATGTGATTGAAGGCCCCGACTTTCGGATCTTCCCGCCAATTCAGTTACATGGAGGTCATAGCCCATCAGTTCCCGCAAAAAGCGTCTACATTCCAAGTGGTAGGAAGGTGGTAGATTGGGCAAAAAGAGTCGACTACACTAGTTGCCTTGGCTTTGTATACTCGATCAATCAGCGAGAAACCCTCTCAATTCATCGAGGTTATGGACTTCGGATCGATACAAACCGCGGGAGTCTTCGCGCCACCGAGATACAAAAGAAATTTCTTCATTGCGCTCGATCTATTTCGCTTCAATGGTGGTTGTTGGGTAGCAAGAACCCCTATGATCTTGGCTGTCGGTTCGAATCCGGGGTCTGCGATGATGGCAATCTCTCGGACATTCACGACAACGGTGAACCTAAGTATCCGATGCAATCGCAAGCCATACTTTCGGGAATTGAACAGGTCATTGGACAACCTCATTGGCAATACCTGAGTACATTGGCTGACGAAGAATTTCCGACGGATCAGCCAACTAGCCTATTTTGTGACGCATTGGACAAGTTTTATAGCTTTGATGACGCATCTGCTTTGCTTTACGCGGCCCTTTCAATTGAGGCTGCAGAGTATGAGGTTCGGAAATCTAGGAAGATTAATGTCTACAGTGACCCGATAAAAAACATTAAAAAGAATCCTCAGTATCTTAAATACGGGGATGCAATCATTCTCAAAGACCTATTTGTTGATCGTGGGCACGTAGCTCACGCTCAAATGCCCCCAAAACTCAACAGTGGTACAAGAAGCATCAAAGATTATCTAATTGAAGTCGCAAAGGTAAACTATGCTAGGACGTTAGACAAAAGGGGCGAGCTTAGCGAAGATTTACAGATAGTTGCTGAAAAAACTTGACCTCTCGTTCCCGGTGGGATTGCTGTCTACAAACTTAGTATCGAAAGATGGATCGAGACTTGGTTGTTGTATTAGGTTTCGCTACGGCCTCAAATCCACCACTCCCCCGCCTTACGCTACCTCATCCCGCTCTCTTGCTTGCCGCCTCCACAAGCTCGCATAGCGTCCATCCCGCGCCATGAGCCCCTCATGCGTGCCGCGTTCCACAATATGGCCGTCCTCCAGCACGACGATCTGATCTGCGTCTGAGATGGTGGACAGCCTGTGCGCGATGGTGATCACGGTGCGGCCTGTGCCCGCGAGTTTCAGCGCCTCCTGGATGCCCTGCTCGGTTTCGGTATCGAGCGCGCTGGTGGCCTCGTCGAGCAAAAGGATAGCGGGGTTCTTGAGTAAGGTTCGCGCGATGCCGACGCGTTGCTTTTCCCCGCCGGAGAGTTTCAACCCGCGTTCTCCCACCTGCGTGTCATAGCCCTGTGGCAGGCTGGCTATAAATTCATGAATTTGCGCAGCCTGTGCGGCCTCTTCGATCTCGGCTTGCGTGGCGCCGTCGCGGCCATAGGCGATGTTATAGCCGACCGTGTCGTTGAAGAGCACCGTGTCTTGCGGGACCACACCGATGGCCGCGTGCAGGCTGTCCTGGGTCACGTCACGCACGTCCTGACCGTCAATCTGCAAGGTCCCGTCCTGCACGTCATAGAAGCGAAAGAGGAGCCGCCCGATGGTGGATTTACCGGAACCAGAGGGGCCGACCACGGCAACGGTTTTTCCAGCTGGCACTTTAAGCGAAACGCCCTTCAGGATCGGTCTTTCAGGCTCATAGCCAAAGAAAACGTCGTCCAATTCGACAGTGCCACCTTCAATTTTCAGGCTTTTTGCCCCGGTTTTATCCTCAACATCTGGCGCTTGCTCTAACAAATCGAACATTTCGCCCATATCGACCAAAGCCTGCCGGATCTCGCGATAAACCGTACCGAGAAAATTCAACGGCATGGTGATCTGGATCATGTAAGCGTTCACCATAACGAAGTCGCCCACCGTCAGCGCGCCACTCTGCACGCCCATGGCGGCCATGACCATGACGATGACCAAGCCGCTCGTGATCAGGAAACTCTGACCAAAGTTCAGGAACGCCAGCGAATAAGAGGTCTTGAGTGCCGCGCTCTCATAGCCTTCCATTGCGCTGTCATATCGCGCGGCCTCGCGGCCCTCGGCGTTGAAGTATTTCACCGTCTCGAAATTCAGCAGGCTGTCGATGGCCTTTTGATTGGCATCGGTGTCCTGATCGTTCATCTCCTTGCGCAGCTTCACGCGCCATTCCGTGACCTTGAAGGTGAACCAGACGTAGGCGGCGATGACGCCCATCACGACGGCAAGATACCAGAAATCAAAGAGCGTCCAGAGCACAATGCCGATGAGCATAAGTTCCAGTATAAGCGGACCGATGGAAAAAAGCAGAAAGCGCAACAGGAAATCGACGCCCTTAACCCCACGTTCAATGATCCGGCTGAGGCCCCCGGTCTTGCGCGTGGTGTGATAGCGCAGGGACATTTTGTGGATGTGCAGAAAAGTTTCCAGTGCAAGCGACCGCAGCGCGCGCTGCCCGACTTTGGCAAAGATCGCATCGCGGAGCTGTTGAAACCCCACATTCATCAACCGCGCCATGCCGTAGGCCACAGTCAGGCCAATGGCCCCAGCGGCCAGCATCCAGGCAGCTTGCTGGCCCTCACCGGCCAACGCGTCCACGGCAGCTTTGTAGAAAAACGGCGTGCCAACCGCGATGAGTTTGGAAATCAGCAGCGCAATGAGGGCAAAAACCACGCGCCGTTTGACCCATCCCTGCCCCTCTGGCCACAGATAGGGGGCGACACGGCGGATTGTGCGCCAGCCTTGTTCAGGCCGCTCCGTGGTCGTGAGCGTGCGTCGACGCATTGGGTCCCCTCAACAGTGTGAACCCAAGAGATAAGTCGGCTGTCCGGGATTGACCACCCGTTATTGGGGAACGGTAAACACCTGCCCGGGAAAGATCAGGTTGGGATCGCGAATGCGGTCGCGGTTGGCCTCGAATATACGCACAAAGAGCGTGCCATCGCCATAATTGTCCCGTGAAATGCCCCAGAGTGTATAGCCGGGCTGCACCGTGACAGCCTGTACCAATTCGGATTGCTCAAGAGCAGCCTCAGCAAGCACCTCTTCGTCTTCGCGTTTGAAAGGCGTTTCCACGCGGCTGGTGACATTGCCTTCGGCGTCGACCTCGTCAATGCGCAGGGTATAGACCCCTGTATCGACCTCAGGCAATTCCGAGCGCCAACTGCCATCTTCTTCGATTTGTGAGGTGATGACAGGCGCGTTGTCGATGTAGACACGCACAAATCCCTCCCCGGCCCCGCGGCCGGACAGTTGTACCTCGCCTTCGGTGGAGTATGTGATGGCATCGAGCGCCACGACCGACATAACCTCCGGCGATGTATCTTTTGGTTGCGCAGGTTGCAGGACCTTCACACCTTCGTCGTCTGACAACAGAACGGCAGAGTTTTGTGAGGTGGCATCTTCCGTCGCAGCCTCAGCGGTTTCCAAAGTGGTCTCCGCAGTTTCCGTTTCGGCCTCTGCGGTTTGTTCAGATGCGGCATTGCCTGGCTCGTCCTCGGCGGCAATCACCTCTGGCGCCGCCACGGGAGTGATGATGATATCCCCTTGAGAGTAGAGCACTTCTCCGGTCTCCGGCGATGTCATTGCAAGGCTCAGCACGCGGACTTCGGGGTCTGGCGCAACATCTACAAATTGCACGAACTCGCCATTGCCGTCTGCTATAAATGTGCTCAGCACCTCTTCGTCCAACCTGATCGAGGTTTCCCACCCGGGCTCGGCGCGTCCAGCAACGAGCATCTGCCCATCAGGTTCCAGGCGAAAGGTGCTGACGCTGGGCGGGAGTGGCAAAGACGGTTTGGGCTCATCCGCAGCAGTGGACTCCGCCTCGGGTGCAGGCGTCTTGGGTTGGACCTCGGCCTTGTCCGTCGCGCTTTCGGGTGAGCTTTCCGGGAGCGGTTGGACGGCCAGCTCAGGCGCAGCTGCCGTCTCTGGGTCGTCTGGAAACGGCGCAAAGACATTGGTCAGGTAAAGACCGGCAAAGATCGCGATCACAGCCCCACAGAAAAGACCCAGCGTCCAGCCGCCAACAGATCCTGTCCACTTGCTCATGACATCCCTTCCCCCCCATCGCACATCGCGCGGTTGCAGGAGCTTAGCAACCCGGGCTACATGGGTCAAAACAACCCTTCTCAGCAGTTGGTGATCTTATGAGCACACATTCAATCTGTGTCTTTTGCGGCTCACGTCCGGGGCAAGATCCGGCTTTTATGAACGAGGCAACGGCCTTTGGCACGGCCTTGGCGCAAAAGGGCTGGCGGCTGGTTTACGGCGCGGGCGACGTGGGCTTGATGGGCGCCGTGGCGCGCGCCGCGCAAGACGCAGGCGGCGAAACCTTTGGCGTCATGCCCGACAACCTCTTTGAGCGTGAAATTGGAAAGACGGATCTGACCCATTACGTGGTCACTGAAACCATGCATGAACGCAAGAAGGTCATGTTCATGAACTGTGATGCGGTTGTGGTGCTGCCGGGTGGAGCCGGGTCATTGGATGAGTTTTTCGAGGTGCTCACCTGGCGCCAGATCGGACTGCACGAAAAGCCGATATTTCTTTTGAATACAAAAGGGTATTGGGACAAGCTCATTCTGTTGATTGATCATGTGATTGAACAGAATTTTGCAGACAGCTCCTTGCGTGGATTTGCACAGATCGAAGGAACAGTTGAGGGGCTGGTGAAAGGGCTGCACGAAGCGTTGAGATGAGGGGCGGCTATGCGGACAAAGCAGGCATTCGGATATTGCGTTTCGCTGACGCAGAAAACCTTCGCATTTGCGGCATTCCAACGCTGCAATGTAGCCCGTATCACCAAAGCAGCCGTTCAATCTGGTCGTGAGCCGCCAAACCGAAAACCCACCTCCTTTCCGAGGAGCCTGAACCAGCAGGGCATGACCAGACCGAATTTTCGCTGATGCAGCTATCGCTTGTGCAGCATGTGTTCGCGATTGCAGCAAGCGCATTTTACTGAAGAAACCCTTCTCTAGTGTTTATTTACAACCTTCTGTTGCGCGAGGATTTTTGGAAACCCAAACCCAATAAAGAAGAACCCCAAGACAATCACTGAGATCCCAGAAATTTCTGAGGCGTTCGGCACGGTTCCCCATAAACTTAGGACAATAAGAGCTGCAGCTACGGGCGTCATTGCGGGAAGCAACGCAGCGAAGGACACCGAAACATAGCGCAGGGCTGCCATAAGTGCGATGATGCTAACCAGGCCGCCGACAACACCTTGTAAGAGAGCTTGGACGCCAAGATACTCGACAGGTGCTGCAAATATTCCGCCTCCGTCAAAAATGAATAGAACGGGAATGCTGAGAAGCGCAGAGAACAAGCCGACGCCAACGGTTCCTTGAAGTATTGGTATTTGCCAGAACCGCATCAGAAACGTGTAGGTTCCCCAAAGCATTCCGGCTGCAATGAACATCGCATCGCCCCGCAGGCTGGCGAGACCGAGGCTGTCAGGTTTCAACCCGACCAACAGAGCAAGCCCCAGAAACAATACCATTGATCCGGCCATTTTTGAGCGTGTCACGGTTTCACCCAGAAAAATGACCGCCAACGCAGTTCCGGTGAGAAACACGGTTACAGGCGCAAACATTAACCCGTGTGAGAGTGGGGCGTAGGTGTATCCGGATACTGCCATGAGCCCAAATAGTGGCCCACCGATTAGGGAGAGAAGCGCCAGCTTGGACCAACTGACATCGCTGGTCGCCATAACCTTCCAACGTAAGGCGACGAACGGGACCAGAAACAACGCTGGCACGGCGTAGCGCAGAAACATCATATCTACAGGAGCGTACCCCGCGTCCACGGCGTGTTTGGCAGCCACATTGAACGCAGCCCAAGACAGGACCGTAATTATGCTGAAAAACACGCCTCGCATGATTTTGCTCCGTCAATGATCTGTGGTGCGTGAGAGGGTGCTGACACCCTCACAAAAAATGAGGGTGTCAGGTTTGGTTTCTTTGACGAAGGATCAAGTTCGCTCGGGCGCCTCAACGTCTGACCATGCGGCAACAAACGGAGGGGCACGGTCGCCCAGAACCTCAATCGCGGCCACTTGATCGTTTAACTCGGCAAGCTCGCTAGAGGTGAAGGACACGGATGCGGCACCAATGTTCTCTCTCAGGTGCGCCACTTGTGTCGTGCCCGGGATTGGGACGATATTTGGACCCTGCGCCATCAGCCATGCTAGGGCGATCTGCCCCGGTGCTGCGTTTTTGCGTTCACCCCATGACCGGGCAAGCTCAACGAGCGCCATGTTTGCTTCACGATTTTCCGGGTCCATGCGACTGGTATTTGCCCGGAAGTCTCCGGGAGCAAAAGTGGTCACCATGTCTATGGCACCCGTCATGAAACCATAACCAAGTGGTGCGAAGGGTACGAAGCCGATGCCAAGCTCTTCACAGATGGGCAGAACATCATTCTCACGACCGCGCCACAGCATGGAATACTCGCTTTGAACGGCGGCAACCGGAAGGGCTGCATGCGCGCGGCGCAGTGTTTCGGTGCCCATTTCAGATAGGCCCCAGTACAGAACCTTGCCCTCGTTCATCAGGTCTTGAACCGCACCAGCAACATCTTCGATCGGGACTTCGGGATCGACCCGGTGCTGATACAGCAGATCAACGCGGTCCGTTCCAAGCCGCCTCAGTGAGCCTTCAACAGCCTGCTTGATGTGCGCAGGGCGGCTGATGAGGCCGGGACCAAACGCGCCCGTTTCAAGATCAACGTTGAAACCGAACTTCGTCACAACCTCGATTTGGTCGCGGAAGCCAACCATAGCCTCGCCCAGAATACGTTCGTCTTCATGGGGGCCGTAGACTTCGGCGGTGTCGAAAAAAGTGACACCTTCATCAAAGGCCGTCCGAATGACCTTGTGCATCTCCGCGCGGTTAGGGACAGTCGTGTGGAACGTGCGGCTCATATTTTGCACGCCAAGGCCGATAGCCGAGACTTCGAGGGCACCAAGCATCCGGCGATCATTACTGAGCGAGCCTGTAGAGGCTGGGACAGAAGTCGTTTGAGCTGCCGCTCGCGTTGCGGCCATGCTGCCCAGAGCAACAGCTGCTCCGGCAGTCAAAAGAGAACGGCGGCTGAACCTGTTGTCGTTTTCCATTGTATTGCTCCATTATTGATAAGTGTTCGTTCGACGCCTTAAAGGGGCCGGTGGGTTGTGTTGTTAAGCTGCGAGGTTTTTCTTGAAGAAATCGGCGACCACTTTTGCGGAATTCGCGACGTGCGCAGGCCCGTCGTAGAAGTCGAAATGTGCGCCTTCGGTCCAGTGTAGCTTTTTCGGACCAGCCAAAAGATCGTGCACCTTGCGCGCCTGATCTGGCAGTGCCGATTCGTCTGAATGAATGATCAGCGTTGGCGCTGTCACCTTGGAGGCCTGTGACACAGCATCGAAATCGAGCCAAGTATTCCAGGACATGACGGACAGTTCATTGTCCCATTCGGGCACGCCACCACCACGAGTTTTATCCATATAGTATTCCATTGGACCCACATGGCTCGCCGTCTGATCGGTGTCGTGATAGGCAGGGATCAGATCATTCTGACCGGTTGCCTCGAATTTCGCACGGGCTGCCGATCCTGTGTTACGAAGCTCTTGGACGCGCTCTTCAGACCCATAGAGCAAAGGTGCTACGGAAGGTTCCGCAAACCACCCTGCGACGGTAGCAACGGCACCGACACGGGCGTCCTGTGCCGCCGCGTAAAGAACGTTGCCGCCCGAGGTGCAGATACCAAGAAGACCGACACCGCTGGCATTTACGTCGGCACGATCCTTCAGATAACCAACCGCACCAGACAGATCGTCGGCTTTGAGCGCGGGGTCTTCGTACTGGCGCGCGGTGCCACCGCTCTCGCCGTAGTTTCTGTAGTCGATGGCGAGGGCCAGAATACCTTGCTCGGCCAGCTTCTTGGCGTAACCACCAGCCATCATTTCCTTGACGCTGGTCAGCGAACCACCGACCACAGCGGCGCTGTATGTCTTGCCTGCATTGTGATCGGATGGCAGGTGCAGTGTGCCAACAACCTGGGTGCCATCTACCTCAAAGGTGACGCGCTCTGTTTTCGTATTGGTCATATCTCATCTCCTGTCTGTGTGTTCTGCGTCTTGCGCTATGAATTAAGAGATAGAGATGAGGACTGGTCTTTGATTGAAGCAGACTGGTTGGTTTTTGAATAATCCCGCTTGATCGCGCGAACCTCGAAGTTGCTTACCAGTCGATTGGTTTTCCATCGCGGAAAAAGCCGCCAGTTGGTCCGCCCTCTGGAAGTGTTGCAGCCCAGACCGCCCCTTTTGCGCCTTCTGAGACGGGGCGGCCGCCGCCACCCATGTCGGTTGCAACCCAACCTGGACAGATAGCATTGACCAAAATGCCGTCGCCGCGCACTTCATCCGCCAATTTGATTGTCAGTGCGTTAAGTGCTGCTTTGGATATACCGTACCCGGGCGTGCCGCCTCCCATACCCGTGAGCGATCCGGCCCCTGATGAGACATTGACGAGGCGCGGTTGGGTTCCTTTGCGCAGCAAGGGTATCGCTTGGATGGCGATCTCCCAGGCTCCGAACAGATTGGTGTCAAATGCGCGGCGCACCCGGCCCAAATCAGCAGATTTTGCTAATTGGTCAGTATCGTAGTCTACCCCAGCATTGTTTACGACCGCATCAAGATGGCCGTAGTCGCTCGACAACACCTCTAAAACACGCGTTACACTTTTCGGGGAAGAGACATCTAGTTCAATAGCGCGCACATCGCCGCCAATGCCGGCGGCGGCGGCTTCACCCTTTGAAAGGTCGCGAGACCCCAGAATGACTTTAAAGCCATAATCGTGCACCAACTGGCTCACGATTTCTTTGCCGATTCCACGATTGGCCCCGGTGACGAGAGAAATTTTTGCGTCTTCCACAGCATATCCTTCATATGAAAGGGGCAGCGCCTGATCTGCGCTGCCCCGTTTGGTCAAGCTGCGGTATCAACAGGATCTGGATAGTTCACCGCGCGCGCCGTATTTTCCCACCTCTTGAGCTCGGCAAGCAGGGCCTCGCTGTGATCCCTGATCGCGTCCACAGCATCATCCCCAAGTGCCAGTCGAAGTGGGGTCACGTCGCTTTCAAGCGCCTTGGCAATCGCAGCGGCGGCTTCGGCCGGATCGCCCGCCTGCGTTCCATTCATGCCACTGGCAAAGTCGCGTGTGCCACCGACGATGTCATCATAGACGTCGATCTTTGGCATGTGCCGCAGTGCACTATCGGCAAATTCCGTGCGGAATGCGCCGGGCTCTACGATCATCGCTTTCAGGCCAAATGGCGCGATCTCCTGTGCAAGGGCCTCTGTCATGCCTTCCAGTGCAAATTTGGTCGCCGAATAGGGCCCGAAACCGCCGAATGAGAGCTGTCCGCCCATCGACGACATCATAACGATGGCCCCCTTGCGCCGTTTGCGCATCATCGGCAGCGCCGCCTGGGTCACGGCCACCGCACCGAAGAAGTTGGTTTCCATCATATTGCGCAACTCGGTCTCAGGCGTTTCTTCGACCGCGCCCACGATGCCATATCCTGCGTTATTGATCAGAACGTCGATCCCGCCAAAACGGTCTTCTGCCGCGTGGATGGCGTCGTTAGTCTGTGCTGGGTCAGTGACATCCATTTGCCGCGCCAATACACGATCTGGGGCAATTTTCGAGACTTCTTGAAGCGGATCAAGGCGGCGTGCGGTCACGACCACGTTGTGTCCCTGATCAAGTGCGAAGCGGGCGAAGGCTGCGCCAAAACCGGACGACGCGCCTGTGATGAACCATGTCTGTGCCATGATAAGTATCCTTTTCGAATGTGGAGTAGAAGGGTGCGCTGAGGCGCGCACCCCGTTTGGTTTAGCTGCCGGGCGTGTCGCGGACGAAGTTGTTGCCACGTTGTGCGGTTGCAAAGAAGGACATGCCGTTCAGCATCCAGCCTGCGTCGGTGCGCTCAAAGGAATGCTCATACGTGCCCCAGACTTCCCAAAGCGCTCCACCGCCATTTTCTTCCAAGGCACCCGCTTCCATGCGGTTCCAGGCGTAGCCGTGACTGAACATCACCGCACCGTCCGGGCCGTCAAAGGTAATCGCGTGGTTGCTGCGCATGTGGAAGCTTTCCTTCTCGGCAGTCAGGTTCCCACTCCAGCCTGCGATAAGGCCGTCGGCAGGGATTGTTGCTGGCTCACCACCCACAAGCGACGAGAAATCAACAGTGATCTCATCGGTGAAGAAACCACGGGCGGTGTCCCAATGTTTCGCATCGACCGCACTGTCGAGCGCATCGGCAATGCGGATCATCTCGGCCCGGTCAACGATGTTCTCCATTGTCACAGGGGTATCAGCAATGGCTGAAGTTGCGATCAGGGCGGCGGCAGTTGTCAAAAGCGTTTTCATGTTCGTATCTCCTAAATTGTCTGGCCGGGGTCATCCCCGTTGCCATTAGAGATACGCAGCAAGGCCCGCAGATTATTGAAGCGGACAGCCTGCTTTTTGTAGATTCCAACTCAGGTAGGAAATACCAACGCAAGTCACCCCAAGCGATGCTGACGCGGTGTTTTGCCCATGACTTGTTTGAAGCTGCGAGAGAAGTGCGCCTGATCCGCGAAGCCGCAGGCAAAGGCGATATCACCAAGGGTTCGCGCGCTATCCTGCATCATCGCGACCGCCTGCTCGATGCGATAGGCGAGAACATATTGCATCGGTGTCGAGCCAAGAGTTTCCTTAAAAACGCGATTGAAATGAGACGCACTCATCCCGACTTCGCTGGCGAGCTCATCGACGGTGATCGTCTTTTCAAGATGAGCCGTGATATAGGCGAGTACCTTGTGGTAATGTGTTGAGGTGAAACGCGACGACATCGCAACGTCTTCGGGCCGTCTCTTCCCGTATCTGTGAAGAAGTTTCACGAGAAACACACGGCTCATCGCTTCAAACATGACCCCCGAAGACATGTCATCCTGTTCCAGAGCTTCGCATAACATGATCCCAGCGTTACAAAGATCAGCATCGGAGAATAGCGGCAGGTCCCGAAGCTGCTGCGGATCAAGCAACATGCCCAGTTCGGTTTGCGCGAATTTTTGTACCCGCTCAGGATCCAGCGTCACCACGATGACATCTGACTTTGCGAACCAACGCCAGCCGGATGATACACCGGCGGGCGTTACAACGACATCATGCTTGCTTATGGAAAAGTCGAGAAGCTCTCCATCACGTGTATTCTGTACGCGATGGGCGAGATCATTCAGATTCAATAAGACATGATGCTCAACAAACACTTCGGTAGGCATCCAATCTGGTTCCGCTTGGAAATGCCGAACCGACATCAACGACATTGCCGAGATGTGTTCCATGTCATCACTGCTCATCAGTGGCTGGGACGGGTAGATATCTTCGTAACGACGGGGCAGGATCACTTCCCTTTCTATGTTTTGATATTCAGGTCTTGGGCGGAGTATCGGCAAAATTTGGTTGGCAACAAAGATGTATTCTCGCTGGAGCGGACGTGATGTCTGGCCTTTGACTGCTTGGCAAATGAACGCACCAGCTGCGAGACAACGCTAACATCTTATCAAAGAAAACCACAGCTGCTTTCCATCGTATGCGGATGGCCGCCACTGGATTGGTGACAAAATCTGGCGTCTCGTAGGCGATAACAATTGGGATCTGGCCGAACCGAAGGCGAATGACATGTTGGCCCGTTTGGAGTTTGATATGACGGGGGAAATCGGAGATCCTTCACTTTCCAGAAAAAAATGTAACGCGCTGTTGCGTTCAAGTAAGTGCAATCAACAGCGGTTCGGTGGGATATTCAATGATTGACGAGAACTCACAAACCTTCTTAAAGGAATCCCGGGCTCTATTGACGCGCGCCGAACAAACCGGCTTGCGTCTCGCGTTGGTTTGCCGATCGGCCGTGACGGGTGCGGCTTTTGTCTGGTACGTGCTGGCGGCGTTCTTGTTTCCCGAAGTCTCGCCAAGGTCTGCGACCATTGCAGTGCTCCTTGCCTTCACCACCGTTGGCATCGCGCATCTTGCTCTGATCGGAACGTCATACGACCGCCCGTGGATCAAATTTGTAATCTATGCACTTGATGTATTGGCGATCTGCGCGACCTTTGCTCTGGTGCCGATCAGCAGGGCGGATGACATCCCGCAAATCATCGCGTTTCGTTCCTACGGAATCTATTTCCTTTTTCCGCTGTTGGCGATGGCCTGCCTTAGCCTTTCATGGCGTTTAGTGCTCTGGACCGGAAGCGTAATCATCTTTGGGTGGTGGGCTGCGTTCATGTGGATCGTCGCACAGATGGAAAGCTACCTGTCTTGGTCTGACATTCCGTCTAGCGCCACGGTCCGCGACTATCAGGCTGTATTTCTGTCTATCGACTTCGTTGGGCGCGGCAACCGGATAGAAGAGACAGGAATGGTCTTCTTTGCAACTCTTGCGCTGGCTGTTGCGGTCTACCGGGCAAGGGCAGTGTTCTTCGCACAGGTTGCAGCGGATCTGGAACGCCGGCGCGAGAGGTCGCTACGCGAACGCGTGTCGGACCTGTTGGGCAAACATGTGCCACAGACCATAGCCGAAAAGATGATCGCGGACGAGACGCCATTGATGCCACAGCGTAGCCACGGAACAGCTTTGGTTATGGACATTGCCGGATTCACGACCTTTTCCGCCAGCCACCCGCCTGAGTTTGTTGTGGAAACGCTGGATCGGTTTCTTGCCGACGCAACGCATGTCGTTTCTGACAAAGGTGGCGTTGTTATTACGTATCTTGGTGACGGTCTACTCGCGACGTTCAATGCGCCAGTTACGATTGATAGCCCTGAGAAGAAAGCGCTTCATGCGGCAAAGGACCTGCTCAGTGTTGCGAAAGGGCATAATTTTGATGTCCGTGTCGGCATCGCAACCGGAGATCTTGTGACTGGCATTATTGGAAATGAAACCCGACAGTCATTCACTGTTTATGGCGAAGCGGTGAACCTTGCCTCACGTCTTGAAGGGGCATGCAAAGAACTGGCATCGCCCATTTTGATCGACGAAGTGACCCACCGCGCGGTTAGGCATGTCGAAAGCATGAAGGGGCTGCATGATGTAACGATCCGTGGGCTAGATGGACCTGTTATCGCTTTTGTACCAGAGATTTCCTCATGAAAGGTGCAAGACTTAAAACAAGCGTCATTGTTGCGATAGTGGCTTCGTCCTTGTCCCGCGACCCGTAAATTCGATACTTGAACCATGCTGCGGACCGCACCAATGACCGGTTTTCTCGCCGCGCGACGGCACGGCAGTTTTCGCTCCTACCGCATTTTTCACGCTGCGAGCGCACGCAGCACGAAATCACAATGGCCTAGTTGGGCTCAAAGCAGCCATCTGACGGTTTCGGTCGGTCAATTCAGTAGTTTTTGGAGCGCGAAGGTCGGCTCAGTGGACGATGTGACCATCTGATAGGATTGGTTGCATAGTCGCTCTTGGATGATCCATGCCATTTGTTGGTATAGAGTTTTTGAGTGACATAATTTGTAGAAAGGTTTTCAAAACAGCGATCGATCTGGCTTTGCCGACAGGTTCTCGCGACTCTGGAAATCAAATGAACATAAACAAACGGGCAAAACTGATAAATTGATCAACAATCTACGTATCATCAGCGGGCTTATTCTGTTTGTCTTCGTGCTGGGACATTTCATAAACCATGCGCTTGGTATTATCTCACTCAAAGCCATGAATGACGCGCTTTCCTATTCGATTGCACCTTGGCGTACATATACCGGCACCATTTTACTGCTCAGTGCACTGATAACACACGCGGTTCTGGCGCTGTGGTCGCTTTATCAACGAAGAAGCTATCGCCTGAAGACCTGGGAGTACCTTCAAATAATCCTGGGCTTTTTTATTCCGATATTTTTGGCGGCTCATGTCCTTTCTACGCGCGGCATATATGAAGTCTTTGGTATAGAAAAAGCCTATGGATTTCAGTTGTATGCACTGTGGGTTGCCTCTCCATATTACGGGATTCTACTCGCAGTTGGTTTACTCACGGTTTGGATCCATGCCTGCATCGGCTGGCATTATTGGTTGCGATTGAAGCCCTGGTATCAATCCATTCAAATGCTGGCATTCGCTTTTGCAATTCTTGTGCCTGCATTGGCGGCGGCGGGCTATGTATCTGCCGGTCTGAGTGTCACGCGGCTAGCGCAAAATCAGTCTTGGGTTGAAAGGCTGGAGAGGAACATTGATACGGATCGGCAAACGATCTCAAACTTCATTTCTGACTATGAAGTCGCGACACAACTCACAGTCATTTCTCTTGTGATACTAATCGTTGGTACCAACATCCTTCGCCGTATGATGTCGAGGCGCGGTAACAAAGAAAAACTGAATTACCGAAGCCTTAACCTGAAGAACAAACAACAGGTCAACCTTAGACAGGGTATCTCGGTTCTAGATCACTTACGCAGTGCCAATATACCCCATGCGTCTGTGTGTGGCGGAAAGGGGCGGTGCTCAACATGCCGGGTCCGTATCGATGTGGGCCTGGAACACCTTCCGCCCCCAAGTCTTGAAGAAAGCAAAGTTTTGTTGCGCATCGCAGCCGCACCAAATGTGCGTCTCGCCTGCCAGCTCAAACCCGATAAAGGACTGGACATCACTGCAATACTCAGCCCCGACGTAGGCGCTCATG
This sequence comes from uncultured Roseovarius sp., assembly GCA_947496175.1. Lineage (GTDB taxonomy): Bacteria > Pseudomonadota > Alphaproteobacteria > Rhodobacterales > Rhodobacteraceae > Roseovarius. The sequence continues at coordinate 1,119,484 of CANMBU010000002.1, read as the reverse complement.
CGGGATATACGACATATTCGGGTGAAGATGGGCAGGAGCAGCAGATTGCTATTTTGTTTGCAGATATTCGCGCCTTCACCAAGCTATCCGAAGCAAAGCTCCCTTATGATGTATCATTCCTTTTAAATCGTTATTTTGCAGCGATGGGCGATGCCATCGAACAAACAGGGGGACATCTGGATAAATTTATTGGCGACGGGGTCATGGCGCTGTTTGGTTTGAATAAATCAATCGAGCGGGGCTGCGCAGATGCTATTCGAGCCACCCAGAAGATGGCTGAAAAACTGGAAGAACTTAATGATGCGCTTGCAGGCGATTTGGATGAACCTTTGCGTATTGGCATCGGTGTTCATACCGGCACAGCGATCGTTGGGAAAATGGGATACAAACGCACGTCAAGTCTTACCGCGATTGGTGATGTCGTAAACACCGCCAGCCGCCTTGAGAGTGCAACAAAGGAACTCGGCGTCCAAACCATCATTTCGGAAAAAACTGTGCTTTATAGCGGTATGACTTTGCCTCATGCTGAGCAACATGAGGTCACCGTTAGAGGTCGCGAACAACCGATAAAAGTTTATGCCGTAAGCGCCGAGTAGGTTATTTGCAGTCCTCACTTCTTTGTGCCGCAAAAGGCCACCGGAACTGCTGATCCGACAATAAGCTATCAAAACCATTTTGAGCTCTATAGCGGCCATTCGGCTGATACCTAGTCGCGTGGGCAGGTTTCCCTCCGGGCAGGTCGAAAACATAGTTCTCCAAATCAAAAAAGCCCCGAGGCCAGTCGGGGCTTTTTCATTTAAATTTCGGGTATCTTACATCCGGCTGGCGACGTTTTCCCAGTTGACCAGATTGTCGAGGAAGTTTGTGAGATACGCCGGGCGTTTGTTGCGGAAGTCGATGTAGTAGGAATGTTCCCACACGTCGCAGCCCAATAGGGCTGTTTGACCAAAGCACAGCGGGTTGACGCCATTTTCTGTCTTTGTCACGGCGAGCGAGCCGTCGGAATTTTTCACAAGCCAGCACCAGCCGGAGCCGAATTGGCCCGCGCCCGCGGCGGAGAATTGAGATTTGAATTCATCGACCGAGCCAAAGCTTTCGGTGATCGCTTTTTCAAGCTCGCCCGGCATCTTGTTGCCACCGGGGCCCATCATTTCCCAAAACTGATTATGGTTCCACAACTGGCTGATATTGTTAAAAATACCGCTTTGAGCCACCGCAGATTTGTCATAGGTTCCGGTGATGATATCTTCCATGGACTTGCCGGCCCACTCGGTGTCTGCAATCAGCTTATTGCCATTGTCGACATAGGCCTTGTGGTGCAGATCATGGTGATACTCCAGCGTCTCGGCGGACATGCCAAGATCGGCCAATGCGTCATGCGCATAAGGAAGGTCGGGAAGTTCAAAAGCCATGTGGGCCCCCTGTTCGATGGTGCAGAATTGTCTGGCACTACATGGTAGTTTGCTGGGGCAGAGGTCAAGGTTGATTTTTTCGGTAAGAGCTAGATCAGCAGGCTCGTGCGCTTGTCTTTGATGCACAGTCTTGCCGCTAACTCGTCGCCTACAGAGGGCACGCAGTTCGGGAACAGACGCAGTATCTCTTGTTGCGTGGGCGAGTCGTGCAGAGCCGAGGGCAGGAAACTTTCACTCAAAAGCCCATCGCCCCAAATGATCTCATGCGACCCAAAAAGAAGATGCACATAGGTGATGTCCCGCACGGCGTGATCAATCAAGATCGTCGTGTCGTTTACAAGCTTGGCGATTGGGACAAGGATCTCGTTTTCACCATAGAAAAGCTCGGCCCGCCAGCCGCGCACCAGCACGCGGTGTTGTTGGGACAAATGCATATCGCGATTGGGTTGGCCTGGGCCAAAAGCGTCTTTCCTGACCAGGACAGGCCGGAACCGGATGTCTTCAATCAAGACACTTTGCGGGATATGCGCCTTCCCGCTCCAAAGTAGCGGCTGCAACCCATTGTCCAGCGTTTGTACAAGATCACCCGGGCGCAGAGTTTCGACAGGACACAAGCCGCGCGGAGTGACGATCAGTGAGCCAGCAGTAAAACAGGGGGGCGTGGCAAGGGAGGCAAAAGGCTGTGACGGACCTTCTTGATTAGACACAACCGTCAGCGGCACGCCAATTGGGGGAAAGCCCCCAACCCCACCGACAAAGGCCAATCCCTCGACCGTGGCAAAGCTTGTGACACCCGGCTCGTTGATGTTAACCCCCAGAAGTTCAAAGACGTTTCCATCCGGGTCCTGCACCGTCAGCCCGTATTCGGCCTCAACCCGCAGACCGGCGGCATAGGCCACGCCATCAAAGGTTTGGGCGCTATCGAGGGTCTGGCTGTTATCAGAGTCCTGAAAATTGGCCTCGCTGTCAAAAACCTCAATTGGTTCCCACGCATTGACGTTAAGCGTAATCGTCTCACCCACAAGGTGACTGCCATCACCCTGAGTGATGCCCGAAAGCTGTTCGCCTCCGGAAATGGAAATGTTCGATTGCCCAAGGGCAAAGACGGTGAAGACTGGCATAATCGCTACATGTTTCAAGGTTTCGGAAAACGATGTAAGCGACTGCAAAGCTTTGGAAACTGGGAAAAAGCTCACAAACCCCTCATTTTTAGGTGAGGGACATAGCCAGATTGCGCACAACCATGCGAGCCTGCATTCGATGTGGCGTCAGATTGGGGGTCGTGCGCGTTACAAGAACGCGCCCACCTCGCCCCTCGGTTCTGCGGCATCTTTGAGCAGATCAAAAGCGTATTGCGCGACGGAGCGGAAGCAGACGATCTCAATCTGCTTCTCGGAGGTCATCCAGAAGGCAGCTGCAATCTGGGCCATACGAGTGCGGCGAATCTGGCCGGGGGCAAAGGTAGTCGGGGCCATATCAACCGGGCAAAGCTTGGCGACAATCTCACGCACGTCATCGCCAGAGAGGCAGAAAACTGCGCGGGCATCAGAGACAATAACGGCAAGAAAGTGATTACCTTTCAACGCTTTTTCAAGTGAGGCTAATGTTTCACTTACAGCGTCATAAGGCACCATGACCAGCAGTTCATCAGGCGACATCCAGGCGACAGCCTTATCACCTTCGTGCAGGATTTCACGCTGCTTGGGAAGCTTGACCCCAGTCACATCCAAGACCGCTTTTTTCATCTTGGCGGAGTTCAGATCCCCGCGCAGGGTGATCATGCCACGAAGTCCCTGTTCTTCAACCCGGACATATCCCTCGTATCTTGCGCCGCCCAGGGCACTCACTGCGCTAGACATTTTGTTTCTCCCCCTCGGAATCATAGAAGACAGGGTTGACGATTTTGGCTTTGATCACGGTGCCATCAGTTTTCGGGAATTCCAGAACTTCACCCATGCGGTCTGGTCCGTGTTTGATCAGGCCCATGGCGATGCCTCTGTCGAGAGTCGGCGAGTAGTAGGTCGAGGTTACACGTCCCTGCACGTTTCGCTGACCGTTCTCATTGGTGCCCTCAGCCGTGCAATAGGCGCCATCAGGCAAAACTGAACCATCTACAGTTTCCAGCCCGACCAGTTTCCAGCGATTGGAATCCGACATATGGCTGCGGGTTTGGGCGCGTTTGCCGAGATAATCCTCTTTCTTCTTGGAAATCGCCCAGTCAAGGCCAAGGTCCTGTGGGATGACCGTGCCGTCGGTTTCGTCGCCGATCATGATAAAGCCCTTCTCGGCGCGCATCACGTGCAGGGCCTCGGTGCCATAGGGCATCACGCCAAACTCGGCCCCGGCCTCCAGCAACTGATCCCAAAAGGCGCGGCCCTGAGAGGCAGGCACAGCAATCTCATAGCTCAGCTCACCCGAGAAGGAGATGCGGTAGACGCGGGCGTTGATGTCACCGAACTGGATGTCCTGCCACGCCATGAATGGAATGGCCTCGGCGCTGAGGTCGTCTTTGGTCAGCTTTTCCAAGGTTTTACGTGCATTTGGACCAACCACGGCGACTTGCGCATATTGCTCGGTCACGTTGGCAACATAGACTTTCCAGTCCCACCATTCGCATTGCAGCCAATCTTCCATATGCGCATGGATGCTGTCGGCGCCGCCAGTGGTGGTGTGGCAGAGGAACGTGTCCTCATCAATGCGCGCCACCACGCCGTCATCGGTCAAGAAGCCGTTTTCGTTGCACATCAAGCCATAGCGACAGCGACCGGGTTTCAACGTGCTCATCATGTTCGTGTAGAGCATGTCGAGGAATTTGCCCGCGTCTGGGCCTTTGACGATGAGTTTGCCAAGGGTTGAGGCATCGAGAAGGCCCAGGCTTGACCGTGTCTGATTGATCTCGCGCTTGACAGCGGTCTCGATATCTTCACCCGGTGTCTTGCGGAAGCAATAGGGCCGCCGCCATTGGCCCACGGGCTCCCAATATGCGCCGTTTTCCTCGTGCCAGTCATGCATGGGTGTCCTGCGCAGCGGCTGAAAGATCGGACCACGGGCCTCACCGGCAATCGCTGCCATAGAGATGGGTGTATAGGGCGGACGGAACGTGGTTGTTCCAGTCTGCGGAATAGGTTGATTTAGCGCATCAGAAAGGATCGCAAGACCGTTGATATTGCTCAACTTTCCTTGATCTGTGGCCATACCCAGGGTGGTGTATCGCTTGGCATGTTCGACGCTCTCAAATCCCTCGCGCGCTGCCAGTTGCACATCAGACACTTTCACGTCGTTCTGATAGTCGAGCCAAGACTTGGAGCGCAGCTTGATATTGGCCCCCTGCGGCATCAGCCAAATTGGTTCCATCGCAGCCATCTTTGGGCTGCTGGCCTCGGGCGCTTTGGTCGTTTTGGGTTTGCCGCCGGTTTCTTTGGCTGCGGCCCGGCCTGCGCTGACAGCATCCGAGACAATGTCCGCCAGATCCATCGCGCCATTTGCAGATCCCGCCACGGACACAAAGCCTTCGCCTTGGGCACCGGTCGGGGCTTTCTCGGGATCGGGGCGGAACATGGCCTGCGCCTCATCCCAGATCAGTTTGCCCCCGCAATGGGACCAAAGATGCACCACCGGAGACCAGCCGCCTGACATTGCAACAACGTCGCAGGCCACTTCCTCTAAGGGCATCCCCTCGCCGGCTTGTGAACAAATGGCCACTCCCGTGACCCGTTTGCCGCCTTTGACTTTGGAGATGCCTTTGCCGTTTTCGACACGGATGCCCATATCGCGCGCCTCTTGTGCCAGTGCACCGCCGCCATTTGCGCGCGCGTCAACGATCAAGGGCACATCAAGACCTGCGTTTTTCATCGCGATGGCCGTCTGATAGGCGTCGTCATTGTTGGTCACAACGACGGTCCGATCGCCAATGGAAACGCCGTAGTTGGCGACATAATCCCGCACCGCTGAGGCCAACATTACACCGGGGATATCATTGCCCGCAAAACTCAGCGGACGCTCAATTGCCCCCGTCGCAGTGACAATCTGTTTTGCCCGTATCCGCCAGAGCCGGTGACGCGGTGTATTTTTACTTGGAGAATGGTCGCTAACCCGTTCATATCCAAGCAAATACCCGTGATCATAGACCCCTGCACCCATCATCCGTAAACGCATCGTGACATTGGGCATGTCAGCCAAAGTCGACACGGTTTCGTCCACGAACTTATCCACAGGCATTTGGTTGACAGTTCCGGTGTCAACCAGCGCACGCCCGCCCCAATGGGCGGTCTGCTCCATCAAGAGCACCTTGACGCCCGCCTCGCCTGCTGCTTTGGCGGCCAGAAGCCCGGCAATACCACCGCCGATCACGACAACATCGTAGAACGCATAGAGATGTTCATACTTGTCCTGATCGCGGTCGCGCGGGGCTTTGCCCAGACCCGCCGACTTGCGGATGAACGGCTCATAGACATGCTTCCAGAGCGGCCGAGGGTGGATGAACATCTTGTAGTAGAAGCCTGCGGGCAAAAACCGCGCCAGCTTGCTGTTGATCGCGCCGACATCGAATTCCAGGCTTGGGAAGTGATTTTGCGAAGTGGCGCGCAGCCCGTCGAACAACTCGGTTGTAGTGGCGCGTTGATTTGGCTCGAACGTCTCTTCGCGCCCCATGTTCACCAAGGCGTTGGGTTCTTCCGCACCCGAGGCCACGATGCCGCGCGGACGGTGATACTTAAAAGAACGTCCCACCAGCATCTGATCGTTGGCCAGAAGCGCAGAAGCCAGGGTGTCGCCCTCAAAGCCTCGCAAGCGCTTGCCATTAAAGGTAAACTCCATCGCGCGCGCCTTGTTGACCAGACGCCCGCCCGTTGCCAGACGCGTGCTCATGAGAACTCCCTCCAGCTCCAGCCCGGCACTTTGGCCGAGATCTTGTCCTTGATGTCCTGCGGCGGCTCGTAGGTTTGCGCGCTGTAGGTGCCATAGACTTCGAGCGTCATGGTGTTGCGCGCGGCCAGAAACCACTTGCCGCAGCCGTTGGCATGCCGCCAGCGTTCGAAATGCACGCCCTTGGGGTTTTCCTTGGCGAACAGATAAGTGTGAAACTCATCGTCGCTGGAGCCGGGGCCAAAACGCTTGAGATGCGCCTCGCCGCCGCCTGCAAATTCGGTTTCTTCGCCCGTCACGCCGCAGCACGGGCATTCAAGGATCAGCATGGCTTGCTCCATTTGCGAAAGTCATGTCCCATTTGGCCGCGAAAAGCGGACACAAATGAAAATACGGCAGCCTGAAACAGACCGCCGACTAAGTCGTTAAAGGATTTTGGATCAGTCGCCCGACGTGAAGGTCGCCTTGGTGCCGAATGTGGCGTTGTCGTCCATAGGCTCAGCGTCGTCGGTTGCAACAGAGGTTGGTTGTTGTTCAACTTCGGTTGCAGGCGGGGCTGACAGCTCTCCGCGGACCGAGCCAGTGGCAAAGTTTGCGGCAACGAACACGCCCAATGCCACGACAACGACCAGAACCCAGAACAACGCCGCGCCACCGTCATCGTCGGACGGTTTGGGGCTGTAATTCTGGTTTTGCCTCCATTGGTTATTATCGGACATAAACTGCTCTCCACTCGACCTGTCACACAATATTGTGGCGGTACGTTAAGAATGGAAGAACAGCCCCCTTCACGTGGCAAAATTGGGCCGATCCCCGCGTTTTTGAACCGACGGGTTCGGCGTTTCTTTGCCGGGTTGGGGGTCAATACAGAGTTAGACCCATGGAAATCGCAAGGTGTCATCAATGTGCCACACCCGCTGCTACGGATTCGTCGATGAAGCGGCCTTCGTAGAACCGGTCGAGGCCAAATTCCGCGGTCAGGGGCGAATATCCCTTGGCCATGAGTTCAGCAAAGCCCCACCCACTTCCCGGGATGGCCTTGAAGCCGCCGGTGCCCCAGCCGCAGTTGATAAAGCAGTTTTCCAGCGGCGTTTTTGACAGGATCGGAGAGCGGTCGCCGGTCACGTCAACAATCCCGCCCCACTGGCGCAGCATCTTGAGCCGCGCGATCATCGGGAAGGTTTCCACCAGAGCGCGCACGGTTTCCTCGACATGGTGGAATGAGCCGCGCTGCGTGAAGTTGTTGTAGCCATCGGTGCCGCCGCCGATGACCATCTCGCCTTTGTCAGACTGGCTCATATAGCCATGCACGGTGTTGGCCATGACAACCACGTCCATGCAAGGCTTGATCGGCTCAGACACAAGCGCCTGAAGCGCCACGGACTCAATCGGAAGCCGGAAGCCCGCCATATCGGCCAGATGCCCGGAGTGACCGGCCACCACGATGCCAAGCTTATCACAGTCGATATCACCGCGATTTGTGGTGACCCCTTTGACCTTGCCACCCTCAGAGCGGATGCCGGTGACTTCGCATTTCTGGATCACATCCATGCCCATGGCCGAACAGGCCCTCGCATAGCCCCAGGCCACCGCGTCATGGCGGGCAGTGCCCCCACGCGCCTGCCACAAGCCCCCCAGCACCGGGTAACGCGGGCCGTCGATGTTCATGATTGGACACAGCTCTTTGACACGGCTGGGGGAGATGAATTCGGTTTTCACACCTTGCAAAGCGTTGGCATGGGCCGTGCGCTCATATCCGCGGACCTCGTGCTGGGTTTGGGCGAGCATGATCACGCCACGCGGGCTGAACATGATGTTGTAGTTCAGATCCTGGCTTAGCGTCTCATAAAGGCTGCGCGACTTCTCATAAATCGCTGCTGAAGGGTCCTGAAGATAATTCGAGCGGATGATCGTGGTGTTGCGGCCTGTGTTGCCGCCCCCAAGCCAGCCTTTTTCAAGGATCGCCACATTGGTCAGACCGTGGTTCTTGCCGAGGTAGTAGGCCGTCGCCAGACCATGCCCACCTGCACCGATAATGATCGCATCGTACTTTTTCTTCGGCTCGGGCGACGCCCATGCCCGTTCCCAACCCATGTGATGGCTCAACGCCTCACGGGCGATGGCAAAGGCGGAATAACGTTTCATGCGGGGCCTCCGAAGCTCTGCGCGGGTTCGCGATCACTGCGTATTGTCGTGGATATGCGACACTGGACAATTTTTGTGGATACTCAGCGCGGCATCAAGGCGACAATTTGCGACATCCCCTACCCCTGTTTGGATACAGATTGTGACGAGTTGCCCCTTTTGCTCCACGGGATCGGTGGTTAAATGAAGCTCAAGTGAGGAAATAGCATGATTTTCTGGGCTATAGCAGGTGGGTTGGCGTTTTTGTGCGCTTTTGTTCTTGGGCTTTTCGGGCTTAAGGGCCAGGCGGATGATGAACCCCCTGCTGCTTATGACTTGAAGGTCTATCGCGATCAACTCAAAGAGGTGGATCGCGATCTTTCGCGGGGTGTGATTGCCCAGGAAGATGCCGAACGTATCCGAGCCGAGGTATCGCGACGCATTCTGGCTGCGGACGCTCAGTTGCAGGCAACCGAAGCCACAGGTGGTAAACAGCCCCTTGGCCTTCGCATTACAATCCTGGCGGCAGCTATAGCTGTGGTGGGCGGTGCCGGAGCGCTTTATGCGCGAATGGGTGTACCGGGATACGAAGACCTGCCTTTGCAATTGCGTCTGGCAACCTCGGATGAGGCGCGTGCCAATCGCCCCTCACAGGCCGAGCTTGAAGAGGTCTTGCCGGAATTTGAGATCACCGAGGATATCCCGGAAGATTATCAGGTGCTCATCAAGCGCCTGCGCGACACGGTCGAAAACCGGCCCGATGACATGCGCGGTCTGCAGCTTTTGGCGCGTACCGAGGCATCAATCGGCAATCTTCCGGCAGCGCATGCGGCGCAGACCAGGCTTATCGAGTTGAAAGGCGACGCTGCGACGGCTGAAGATTTTGCCGAACTGGCCGATATGATGATTTCATCCGGTGGCGGGTTTGTCTCAGCTGAGGCTGAAATAGCCCTGCGCGAGGCGCTCGAGCGCAACCCTCAAGAGCCGCGCGCGCGCTACTATATGGGGCTCTACCTGATGCAGGTGGATCGCCCGGATATGGCGTTCCGCACCTGGGACGCACTTTTGCGGGAAAGCACGTCGGATGCGCCCTGGGTGCCACTTATTCGGGGGCAGATCGAAGAGCTGGCCTGGCGCGCGGGCATCGCGCGGTATCAGCTGCCGGATGAAAACCGCCGGACAGGGCCAACCCTGGCCGATATGACAGCCGCGCGCGACATGACACCCGAAGAACGCGAAGCCATGATCCGCAGTATGGTTGCGGGGCTTGATGAACGCATTCGCGAAGAAGGCGGCACACCCGGCGAATGGGCGCGGTTGATCAACGCCTATGCCGTGCTGGGGAACGAAGATGAGATCCGGGATGTTCTGGCCCGTGCACGGGAGGCGTTTGCAGGGGATCCGGAGAACCTGGAGATCATGGAAAACGCGGCCAAGGAAGCCGGGTTCGCGGAATGATCATTGACGACATCGCCGAGTTTGCCGCTACGCTACCCGGCATGCGCCCTTTGATCGGGTTGGATCTGGGCACCAAGACGATTGGCGTCTCGGCCTCGGATGCGCTTTTGAGCACCGCGACGCCGCTTGAAACTGTGAAACGAAGCAAATTCATGCAGGACGCAACCCGGCTGTTGGAATATGCAAGCGATCGTGAGGCCGCAGGTATTATTCTGGGATTGCCCCGCAATATGGATGGATCGGAAGGTCCGCGCGCACAATCCACGCGGTCATTTGCGCAGAATTTGGCAAAACTAACAGAGATTCCCATCACCTACTGGGACGAACGCCTTTCCACGGTTGCGGCAGAAAGGGCACTGCTTGAGGCAGATTTGACCCGAAAACGTCGCTCTGAGGTGATCGATGCGGTGGCGGCTGCGTATATTCTGCAAGGAGCGCTGGATCGCCTGCGCCATTTGAAGGACCAACCGTTGTGAACGACAACACCCCAGTCTGGACACGCGACGAGATCGAGTCGCCTTGTGTGCGCATCTGCGTGGTGCATCCAGAGGCACGGATTTGCACGGGCTGTTTCCGCACGATTGACGAGATCAGCCAGTGGTCCAAAATGTCCCGCGAGGACCGGCGCGAAATCATGGAGGCCCTGCCTGATCGGGCGTCTTTACTGCGCAAGCGTCGCGGCGGACGCTCGGCACGATTAAAGCGCGGCTAAGCGGCGCGGCGTGAGCGCCACCAACAGACAGTTTAAGGCCACAAGGACCGGAAGATAGGCAAACCGCTTCATGGAGCTGTGAGCCATTGATCAGTCGGCGTGGGCCATTCAGGGCGGAAATAGGCGATCATCCGGCCTTCTTGAGGTGCCTTGGCCTCCTCTCCCCACGGGGCCACACCGTGAAGGGCCAAGCGGTGCACCAGATAGGCCTCCCCCGGGCGCGCAGGCACCACGCGGCGCTGACAAGTCTCGAATACCTTCCGGCGGGTCGATTTGTAGATATCTGTCAGATCCACCTGATCCCATGTCTCTTGCGGCACGTCTTTCAAAGCGTCGGCAAAGGCGGCCCGCATGATATGATGGCTGCCGTCCCAGACGGTCAGCGGACTGGCATCCGGGCTTGCCTCTGACAACGGCAGGCCAAGGATATAGGCGTGACGTTCTTTGAGATAGCGCCGTTTGTCTGGTCCCTCGGCCAATAGGCCGTCGACATGGGCCGCATCGCGTTTGAGGCGATAGGCAAAGGCCGCCTCCCCTTCGCCCTCACGCGGGCGGGGGTATCCGGGATAGATGACCGAGACTTGTGCGCGGTGCAATGGGAGCGTGCCATAGAGTGCTGATGCCTCGGCGAAAGCGGCGCCCGAGAGCGGTTCAGACCCGGCAACTTGCCCCGCAGGATCATTGGGCAGCGTGTCCACTCCTACAAACCATGTGCCTTCGCAGCGCAGCCATTGGCGTTCTTCGGGAGCCTGAACCCGCTCCTTGGCGACGTAGAGTGCTGCTTTGGCCCAATCGCGCACAGCGGGTTCGCTTTCGAACACAGTCCAGCCTTTTTCGAGAAAGTCGCTCATGCGGCGACGCCTGTGATCTCAGCCAGAGCCTCTTCGACCAGTTCTGGCCCCGCGCCAGGGCGTGTTGCCCCCTGGGACAAAACACGCCGCCATGCGCGGGCACCGGGTTGTCCGGCAAAAAGACCCAGCATATGGCGGGTGATCTGATGCAGCTTGCCGCCCTCACTCAAATGCGCTTCGATGTAAGGCAGCATGGCGCGCACGGCGTCTTCACCCGTACGATCCGGTGTGTCTTGTTCAAAAATGAGCCTATCCGCGCTGCCAAGAATATCCACCGGTTGATGATAGGCCGCGCGGCCGAGCATCACGCCGTCAAAGCCAGCCTCAAGGAATTTCTGCGCCTCCGCCAGCGTGCCGACCCCACCATTGACCGACAGATGCAGGGCGGGAAAGGTTTCCTTCATCTGCCTCACCAGATCATAGTCCAACGGCGGGATGTCTCGGTTCTCTTTTGGGCTCAGCCCCTTGAGCCAGGCTTTGCGCGCATGGATGGTGAAGCGTTCCACGCCTGCGGCTGAGACACGGGCCAGGAATTCGGGCAGCACCTCTTGCGGCTCCTGATCATCCACGCCAATGCGGCATTTTACCGTGACTTCAACGCCCACCACCCCGATCATCGCAGCACAGCAGTCTGCGACAAGACCGGGATCCTTCATCAACACGGCTCCAAATGTGCCCGATTGCACCCGGTCACTGGGACAGCCAACATTGAGGTTGATTTCGTCATACCCCGCCTCGGCCCCAAGCTTTGCAGCCTGCGCCAGCTCCTTCGGGTCGGATCCCCCCAGTTGCAAAGCGACAGGATGCTCTTGTGGCGAAAACTCTAAGAGATGCAACGCACCACCCCGCACGAGAGCCGGGGCCGTGACCATTTCGGTATAAAGCAACGCATGGCGCGACAATTGCCGGTGCAGATAGCGGCAATGCCGGTCGGTCCAATCCATCATCGGCGCAATAGACAATCTAGCATGTTGATTTATTTGCATTTTTTGTGTATCTTCAAACTGTTGCTGGCGACGGTTGCTACGCTGGAATACGCCCCGATATCCCCGAATTTGCCTCTCTACGAAGACTCATTGCACACACAGCGCACACGAAAATGGCCTCCATAACCAAGCTCCCCTCCGGTGCATACCGGGTCCAGATCAGACGAAAGGGCCGTTATGCGAGCGAGACGTTCCTCCGCCGCGACGACGCCCATCGCTGGGCTCGCCAGGCAGAAACCAGGGTCGATCAAGGAATGGCGCCGAACAAGTCCTCAATCTCGCGTCTAAAGAACTTTAGCAACCTTATCGACCTTCATATAGCCGATATGTGTGAGGTAGGGAAACCGCCACTTCGGAGCAAGGCAGCGACGCTTGAAACACTCAAACGCGATCTGGGCAAAGAGCGGATCGGTCAACTCGATCGGCAAAAGCTCATCGACTACGGCAAGATGCGCGCCGAGCAAGGTGCAGGTCCGGTGACCTTGGGCATCGATATCGGCGTGATAAAGACGATCATCACTCATGCCGCGGCAGTCCATGGACTAGATGTTTCACCAGAGCCTGTTGATCTGGCACGCGTCGCTCTAAAGCGTCTGGGCCTAATCGGAAAAGGAACAGAGCGGGATCGACGCCCCAGCAGCGAAGAGTTGAACCGCCTATTCCAGTGTTTCGATGACAACAAACGTCTGACGCTGCCAATGTCGAGGATCGTAAAGTTCGCAGTGGCCACGGCGATGCGGCTCGACGAAATTTGCCGCATTGAATGGACCGATCTCGACATAAACCACAAAATGCTCCTCATTCGCGATCGCAAGGATCCTCGCCACAAAACCGGAAATAGCCAGCGCATCCCTCTTTTTGCAGTATCTGGGTACGACGCATGGGGGCTTGTTTTGGACCAGGCAAAGCATCTGGGCCACACCACTGGGCGAGTCTTTCCCTACAATTCACGGTCGGTCGGAACGGCCTTTCGGCGCGCTTGCAAGAAACTCGGTATCAAAGACTTGCACTTCCACGATTTACGCCATGAAGGCACAAGTCGACTCTTTGAGGCTGGTTTTGCGATTGAACAGGTTGCTCTTGTCACCGGCCACAGAGATTGGAAGATGCTACGTCGCTACACTCATATCCAACCTGAGTCGCTGCACAAAATAGCATCCTCGCCCGCGACCAAACCGATCAAAGACTTCGCGGCCGAATAAGAAAGAGCAAGAGGTCGGCGGCTGTCGCCGTGACGGGTTTGGAGGTCGAGAGAGAGGCTCTCGGACCGCCCGTCATGGAGATCAACCATGACAGCGATTGAGATCATGAACGGCCGCCCCGAGCGCGGCGGCTACAAGGTGGATGTGTCCCGCGGTGGGCATAATGGGCGTGTGTCGTCCGAATGGTTTTCACGGCCCGACGACGAAAAGTACCTCTCGCTCTCGGACCTCTACGCTTCGGTGAAGGGCCGCACCGTGCGGAGCAAGACGAGGACGGTCGAAAGCGCCGCGATCCGCGTCGAGGCCCATCGCGACGAGCCGGAGAAGCTCGCGCTCGTTCTGCCCGATGCGGACGCACCCGTCGCGCCCACACATTGGAGCTTCGGACAGCTTGCAAGCCTCGTCGGCGCGCCGGCAACCTATCTGCGTCAGCTTCCGGCGCCGCTCGCGGGCATCAACCTGCAATACGGTCTCACCAACCACCGCGCCGAACAGGTGAAGACGATGGAAGTCGCCAATGGCCGAACGGAACTGCGCGCCGTCACCGGCCCGGACTATGGCCGCATCTACGACCACGAACTCGTCTCCGCCGTGCAGCGCATCGCGGGCGATGGCGTCGGCGATACGCGCTGGAAGGTGCCGGGCGTGCTCGACTGGTCGACCGGTTTCTACAATCCCATGATCGACGTCACCAAGGACACAACCACGCTCTACGCCTCCGACCGTGACGTCTTCCTCTTCCTGGTCGATGATCGGAACCCGATCGAGGCAGGGAGGCTGCCCGACGGGTCGCCCGATCTCTTCTTCCGGGGATTCTATTGCTGGAACTCCGAGGTCGGCGCGAAGACGCTCGGCATCGCCAGCTTCTATCTCCGCGCCGTCTGCCAGAACCGCAATCTCTGGGGCGTCGAGGACTTCCAGGAGATCAGCATCCGGCACTCCAAATACGCCGCCAACCGTTTCGCGCACGAGGCGGCTCCGGCGCTGGCGAACTTCGCGGACTCCTCGCCGCAGCCCTTCATCCAGGGCATCCGCTCCGCGCGCGAAAGCATCGTTGCGCGCAGCGACGAGGACCGCACCGATTTCTTGCGCAAGCGCGGTTTCTCGAAGGCGGAGACCGGCAAGATCGTCGAGACGGTGCTGGCCGAAGAAGGTCGCCCGCCCGAGAGCGTGTTCGACTTCGTCCAAGGCATTACCGCTGTCGCGCGGTCCAAGCCGCAGCAGGATGCGCGGCTCACTATGGAGACACGCGCCAAGAAGCTGCTGGAGGCCGCCGCCTAGGCCCGGCGTTCCGCTTTTCCCAACCCTCCGTCCACGGTCCATCGCTTCCGGAGAGGAAGAGGTGGGCCGTGATTTTCGTGACGGGTTTGGAGGTCAGAGAGAGTCTCGTGACCGCCCGTCGCGGAGAAATCCCATGACGAAGTCCAAGAAGATCACCCTCAGCGCCTCGCGCGACATCCCCTTCAATAAGCTGGTGCTTAGCCAGGCGAATGTCCGCAAGGTCAAGGCCGGCGTGTCGATCGAGGAGCTCGCCGAAGACATCGCCCGGCGCACGCTCCTGTCCTCAATCACGGTCCGTCCCTTTCTCGATGATGACAGCGCGGAAACCGGCATGTTCGAGATCCCGGCCGGCGGCCGCCGCTACCGCGCGCTCGAACTCCTCGTGAAGCAGCGCCGATTGAACAAGACCGCGCCCGTGCCCTGCATCGTGCGCACCGATGGTCTCGCCGAAGAGGACAGCCTCGCCGAGAACATCCAGCGCGCGCCGCTGCATCCGCTCGACCAGTTTCGCGCCTTCCAGGCGATGCGCGAGAAGGGCAAGTCTGAGGAGGAGATCGCCGCGGCGTTCTTCGTCTCGGTGGGGGTCGTCAAGCAGCGCCTCAAGCTGGCCGCCGTCTCGGCGACACTGCTCGACGCCTATGCCGAAGAGGAGATGACCCTCGACCAGCTCATGGCCTTCACGGTCAATCCTGACCACGAGCGCCAGGAACAGGTCTGGGACGCGCTCAGGCAGCACTATTCGAAGCAGCCCTATGAAATCCGCCGCATGCTGACCGAAGGCGCCGTGCGCGCCTCCGACCGGCGGGCGCAGTTCGTCGGTCTCGACAATTACGTCGAAGCGGGCGGCGAGGTGCTGCGCGACCTCTTCCAGACCGACGATGGCGGCTGGCTTCAGGATGCGGGCCTCTTGGAGACCATGCTCACTGAGAAGCTGAAGGAGGAGGCCGAGGCCATCCGCGCCGAGGGTTGGCACTGGATCGAGGTCGGCACCGACTTCCCCTACGGCCACACCTACGACCTGCGGCGCATCCGCGGCGAAGTCGAGCCGATGAGCGAAGAGGAAGAGAAGACCTACGAGTCGCTCAAGGCCGAATATGACAAGCTCGAAGACGATCACGCCGAAGCGGATGAACTCCCCGAGGAGATCGACGAGCGGCTCGGCGAGATCGAGACGGCGATGGAAGCGCTCCAGAACCGCCCGATCCGGTTCGAGGCGGAGGACTACGCCATCGCGGGCGCCTTCGTCAGCATCGACAGCGCCGGCGGTCTGCGCGTCGAGCGCGGCTATGTCCGGCCCGAGGATGAACCGGCAGTCGAGCCCGAGGGCAGTCCCGATAGCGAGACGGTCAACCCCGACATGGACGACGCAGTCGCTGACGCATCCGATCTTGTGACGGATCAGGATGACGACGACGATGACGACGGCACCAAGCCGCTGTCGGACCGGCTCGTCTGCGAGCTGACCGTCCATCGCACCATGGCACTGCGCGATGCACTGGCGAACGATCCGCAGCTGGCCATGCTCGCCTGCCTGCACGCGATGGTCTTGCAGCTCTTCTACCACTACGGCCAGGACAGCTGCGTCGAGATCACGCCGCGTTCCACCCAGTTCGGCTCGCAAGCGCCGAACCTCGGCGACGCTGCCTATGTCCAGTCGATCGATCTCGGCATCGAGACCTGGGCGGGCAACCTTCCGAAGCAACCGGAAGATCTGTGGGAAGCGCTAATCGAGTGGGACAGCGACAGCCGCGACGCGCTCTTCGCCCATTGCGTGGCAATGACCGTCAACGCCGTACAAGAACCGCACCACCGCAAGCCCCGCCAGATCGCCCATGCCGATGTCCTGGCTTCGACGCTGGGCCTTGACATGGTGAAGGCAGGCTGGACGCCGACGGCGCAGAGCTATCTCGGTCGCGTGACCAAAGCACAGATCCTCGCCGCAGTTCGCGAGGCGAAGGGCGACACCGACGCCGACCGGATCGCGGGGTTCAAGAAGCCCGACATGGTCGAAGCGGCCGAGGAGCTGCTGGTGGGCACGGGCTGGCTCCCGCAGGTGCTGCGCACGGCGCCGCTTGCGGAGGAGCCCGATGAGCCGGAGTTCGAGATCGTCGAT
The DNA here is from genome assembly GCA_947496175.1 of uncultured Roseovarius sp. Taxonomy (GTDB): domain Bacteria; phylum Pseudomonadota; class Alphaproteobacteria; order Rhodobacterales; family Rhodobacteraceae; genus Roseovarius. The sequence goes on along the minus strand of CANMBU010000002.1, from coordinate 1,102,482 downwards.
GACGGCGATGTCGCGCCGGACGAACCCGCCGTCGAGGCTGACGAAGAGGCGGTCGCGCTCCAAGCCGCCGAGTGAAGGCGCAAAGACAGGCGTTCGGCGGCCCTTGGTCGATTGTTCGACGCACCCGATCGAGTGATGATCCAACTGTCGCCGAAGCCGCCTTCGCCCAATTCTTCGAGCAGTTGGCGACCACCAACCGAGGGGGACGCTCCCCCAACTCCCTCACCCTGGGCCCTGTCGGACGCGGCAGGCCCTTTTTTTGTGTATTTTTCAGGAGACCGACATGGACAGTCCCGCAACGGACCTATCGCAAAAGTTGAGCCGCGAGGCCGAGGCTGTGTGCCGCCAATATCTGTCCAATGGTCGTAAGCATGGCAATTACTGGGTCGTCGGCGACGTCGACAACACTCCTGGTCGCAGCCTCTATATCCGTCTCTCCGGGCCGACCCGCGGTAAGGGCGCAGCGGGCAAATGGACCGACGCCGCCACCGGTGAACACGGTGATCTGCTCGACCTCATCGCGGCCAATCTCAACCTCTCGACCCTTCGCGATACGCTCGACGAGGCGCGTCGCTTTCTCAGTCTTCCGCGTCCCGAGCTACCCACAACACAGCTGCAAGAACCGGCTCCTCAAGGATCACCCGAAGCGGCCCGACGGCTCTGGGCGATGGGTCAACCGATCGCGGGCACGTTGGCGGAGCGCTATCTCTCGGCACGCGAATTGAAAGACCTTCGAAGCGTGAGCGCTCTTCGATTCCATCCGAACTGCTACTATTGGCGAGAGGACGCGGACCCCAACGACGCACTCAAATCCTGGCCCGCCTTACTTGCGAAAGTCACCGACACTACCGGAACGCTGACTGGCGTACATCGGACCTGGCTTGATCCGGAGACGGCCAAAAAAGCTCCGCTCGATCCCAACCGCAAGGCGATGGGCAATCTGCTCGGTCACGCCGTCAGGATCGGATCACCATCCGACATCCTCGCTATCGGTGAAGGCTTGGAAACGATGCTCTCGCTTAGGCAGGCACTAGCGGGTCTTCCGGTTGCCGCAGCGCTGTCCGGCAATCACCTCGCAGCGTTCGATCCGCCGATCGATCTCCGCAGGCTCTATGTCGCCATCGACAATGACGAGGCCGGAAAGACGGCGTTCGATACTTTGACCGATCGCTTCGAGGACAGTGACCTTCGCCTCTTGCCGTTGCGACCGGTGCTGGACGATTTCAACGGCGATCTCCGAAAATGCGGCATCGACGAGATGCGCAGCCATTTACGTTCCCAGCTCTCACCGGTCGATGTTCCGAAACTGCTCATGGCCGAGGGCTGCTGAGACGCAGAACCGGTCTCCTCCGCTGGGCGGGCAGAGTGAACCTCACGCCTTAAAGCCGCGCCAGACGGCCTTCCCGAGAGGGGCGAGCCGGAGCGGAACCCGCCCGGTCCGGCAATGGCTGTGGCGACACCGTTTTCCGCCGCCGGGAAAGCCCGGCTTTGCATCGCGATCCAAAACGGCGCCGCCTCCGCCATCCTCCGCTCACGCTCCGGCCGACGCAGCCACGGGGTCCCCGCGAAGTACCACTTCGTGGGGAAATTGCGTCGGTGCAGCCCCGGTCGCGCCCCGCTTTCCGTCGCCCATGAAGGCCGCGCGAGGCGCGGTCAGCGACAAGGAGGCCTATCCGCCCATGACCCAGCACGAACCCGAAACCCGGTCCGCCACAGCGCTCGTTCTCGACGAATTGCAGCTCTTCGGACATCGACCCTTCGCCGACGAACCCGACCCGCGGCCACTGCCAGACGCCAGCACCGTCGAAGGCGCGATCGCCGACATCTTCGACGCACTCGTTGTCGCTCTCGGCGACACACGCCTCGAACCCGATCTCGAAGACCTGCTCTGGTCCACGACCAATGTCTTCCACCGCATGGCGACCCGCATCGATCGCAAGCTCGACGACAACGAACAGGCTCAGCGGCGCTCGCAACGCAGCCAGGACGGGTCCGAAGTCCGTTCGGTCGAACTGGAACGCCTCATCGCCGAAGGGCTGACGCTCACCGAACAGCGTAACGCCTATGACAGCATGCGCGACCTCGCCGCCGAGCATTTCGAGGCGCATCTCGGACAGACCTGGCATCCGCGTTCGGGCAGCCACGTCGATCGCAAGCACATGACTGCCGCGATGATCGACAGCCGCGACTATCTCGATGCAAAGCGCAAGACGGAGCTCGAACCGCTCATCCCGACCGGCACCAAGATCGCCTTCACGGGCGGACAGGATGTGAACGACACGAAAGGCATCTGGGCCGCCCTCGACAAGGTGCGCGCCAAGCATGACGACATGGTGCTCCTGCATGGCGGATCGCCCAAGGGCGCGGAACGCATCGCAGCCTGCTGGGCCGACAATCGGAAATGCCAACAGATCGTCTTCAAGCCGGACTGGACCCGCCACGGCAAGGCCGCGCCGTTCAAGCGCAACGATCAGTTGCTCAAAACCTTGCCGATCGGGCTGATCGTGTTCCCGGGCTCCGGCATCACCGACAATCTCGCCGACAAGGCCAAGGTGCTCGGCATCCCGCTCTACGATTTCCGCGCAAGCAACGGCGGGTCGTCATGAGCCGTGATGCGCATATCGCATCGCGTTGCGCTCAGCGGGAATATTCCGTGAACACCGCCGATGTGGTATGCTCGATCAGTGCCGTGGCGGTGGTGGAGGCGCAGCCCATGAGAGGAGACCGCCCATGTTCGTATCCGCATTTCTGAGCGTCATCGGTCTCGGCTTCCTCGTCTGGGTGCTGTTCGCATTGGCCGTTTACGCGCTGCCCGCATTCGTCGGGGTGAGCGTCGGCATGTATGTTTATGACGCCGAAGCGGGCGTGATCGCGGCATTGGTCGCCGGCATGTTTGCCGCCATCTTTACCTATCTCATCGGTCAGATCGTCTTCGCCAAGGTCCAGTCCGTCCCCATTCGTTTGGCCATCGGCGCGCTCTTCGCTGCCCCTGCCGGCGTCGCCGGGTTCTCTGCGATCAAGGGCCTGTCGCAGATCGGCGGCGCATCCGAAGGCTGGACACTGGCCTTCGCGCTCATCGGCGGGATCGTCACCGCTGGCACCGCTTGGGTGCGGATCGCAAGCCTCGCCGGCCCCATCGGCGAGGATGATGGGCAACACACAGACGCCATGCAGGCGAGTTCGTTCGCGAACGATCGCTGAAACCACGCCGCCGAAGACCATGCAGTATCACGGTATAGCGCGAGGCACGTTGAAGCTTGAATATGAGTGTTCGGCTGAGCGCGTCTGATCTCGTTCGAGCGCCCCGACCGAGCACAGCACATATCGAACACCGCCAAGCCTCAGTGGAACGGAACATTCTCGCATCGCCGGGAGAGCTTGGCGATGAACATGCTCTGCGCCGTTCTGCACGCCAGAGCCTGTCTTTCTCCGACCGACATTGCCGTTGGATTGCGCGGCCCGAGGGTGGCGGTCATTTCTCTTTCCATGCCCTCGTCAACCGCGTCCGTCACGGCCTCTCATCGGGCTGATCTGACCGGGATCGGCTGGCGCCTCGACCGCCTCAGCCGCAACGCCGCGTTCGGACTTTCTTCCCCTGGGCTTCGCCAATTCCTCGCGGGACGACCCTGACGGGTCCAAGAAAGTCCGCCCCCGGCGTCCTTCGCTTACGCTGCGGGCCAAGGGCTGCGTCGGCGGATCGTCCCGATCCTGACGATCGCCATCGAGACCGCGACGGGCGCGGGATCGAAAGCCAAAGGAGAAATGACATGGCCACCATCGGAACCTTCAAGAAGACCGGCAACGAATACGTCGGAGAAATCGTCACCCTCAACGTGCAGGCGCAGAACGTTCGCATCGTCCCCGAGGACAGCACCTCGGGCGAGAACGCTCCCTCCCACCGGGTCTTCGTCGGCCGCGCCGAGATCGGCGCCGCCTGGTCGAAGCGCTCGAACGAGAACCGCGACTATCTGAGCCTCAAGCTGGACGATCCGAGCTTCACCCAGCCGATCTACGCGAACCTCTTCGATGACACGGTCGTCGAAGGCGGCGAAGAGACCTTCAGCCTCATCTGGTCCCGGGCACGCCGCAAGAACGGCGACTGAGCCCCGCGACCTCAGCCCCGCCCGGGAGACCGGGCGGGGCTTTTTGGCATCAACATGATGCGGAACACCGTTAACGATCGACGAGGGCATCGATGGCCCTCTGCATCGCAGTTTTTGATCTCCCTGTGCGTGCCTCGGAAGACAATCCGCGCATGGCCAAAAGGACAGCATTCGCACTGGCGTCGGCGTCTTGTGCGCCAAGGGCCTTGAATCGTTCAGCCAGGAAACTGCGCACATTTGCGACCAAGACGTTCGCGGCCTGTCGTGCTGTGGGGTCCGCGCTGCCATATGCAGTCTCCAGCGCCAAACACCCAGGTCGTTCTGAATCCTCGGCGTAAACTTCTGCCGCTCTGAGAAGCACGTTCCTCATCAGATCAATCGATGTCTCCGAGCGTGCGGCTTCCTCGGCAACGAAGGCGGCAAAGGGGCTGTCGGCGTAGCGTTCGAGCGCCGCCTCGAGGAGCCCGGCTTTGCTACCGAAGACGCGGTAAAGCGCCGGTTGTCGAACCCCCAGCGCGTCGCAGAGCGCCGCCACGCCCATCTGATCATATCCATCGCTGTGAAACAGACGCTCGGCAATAGCTGCACCTTCCGCCCTGTCGAGGCGCGCCGGGCGACCGCGACCCTTTTTTGTATCAGTCGTTATATTTTTCATTGACAGTACGTTCTCTATTATCGTATCGGTCGATACATAAAGAGTTCTGGCCCCTCTGGCAAGCGCTCAAACCCGAAAGGACCTATCCAATGAAACGCCTCCTGACAGCGGTCGCTCTGACCGCCCTCTCTTCTACTGCCCTGGCGCAGGACACGACGATCACCGCTGACGGAGATGGCGTTGTCTTCGTCAACGTCATGACACCGGCTGACGGCGTCACGCTGGACCAGCTCGCGGCCGAGCTAACCGAAGCGATGGAGACCGAGATCCGCATTCAACCCGGCTTCCGCGCCGCCTCGGTCCATGTCGCACGCGACGGCAGTTACGTCCTGAACTACGCGCAGTGGGACAACACTGAAAGCGTCGATGCCGTGGTCGCGAAGGTGCAGGCGGGTGAATTACCCGAGCTTGCCGAGGCGTTCTCGATGTCATCGCCCGAGTTCCACCCCTATGACGTCGTGTCCGTCACGCGTGCAGCGGAGTAAGCGCATGATCCGGCTTCATTTCCACCCCTCGCCGAACCCGATGAAGGTCCTCCTGTTGCTGGAGGAGACGGGCCTCGACTACGAGATCGCGCCCGTCGACACATTCAAGGGCGAACAGCACGATCCCGATTTCACGGCTATTTCCCCGAACGCAAAGGTTCCGGTAATCGAGGACGATGGCGCCATCGTCTTCGATTCGAACGCGATCCTTCTGCATCTGGCCGACAGGACCGGGCAATTCACCCCGCCGTCCGGCACGGGAAGGGCAGAATTGCTGTCTTGGTTGTTCTTCGTCGCCACCGGTTTGTCACCCTTCTCTGGGCAGGCGGTGCACTTCCTGCATATGTGCCCGGAGGACATTCCTTATGCCAAGAACCGCTACTTGAAGGAGGTCGAGCGGCACTACGCAGTGATGGATAAGCGCTTGGCCGAGACCGAATGGCTCGCCGGTGCCGAGTATTCCATCGCCGACATGGCCGCGTGGGGGTGGCTCAACCTGTCATCCTATTTCTTCGGCGACGCGGGACTGTCTGCCTGGCCGAAGCTGGACCGGATGCACGCAAGGATATCGGAGCGACCAGCGGCGATCCGCGCGCTGAAAGTGAAGGATGAACTAGCCTTCAAGCAGGAGTTCGACGAAAAAGCCGCTCGCGCTCTGTTTCCGCAGAACTACGCCGCTTAACGCCAGTGGTCACTATGGACCGAACAATCCACCCACTGCGGCGAGCATTTGCTTTCCGACACACCGCAAAACTTGGGATGTGGTCGACGTCTAAACTCATCAGGTCATCGCAAAGCGCTGCTTCAATTGTGGGTAGCGGCAGCGAGCATGGCAGATCCAACCCCAGCCTGATGCCATGTAAACATTCAGGGGCGTCAACCGTCCCTCAAGCTCATAAAGGAGCCCCGACATGATGCGCCTCGCCCTTCTTCTGACCACATGCCTTGCCTCTGCGGCCTCCGCGCAGGACGGCAGAGTGGACATGATCCTGACGAACGGAAAGATCGTCACACTGGACCCTTCGGCTCCCGAAGTCAGCGCGCTTGCGATCGACGATGGAATCATCGTCGCGACCGGAAGCGATGCCGACATCGAAACTCGCGCGAACGAGGAGACGGAGGTCATCGACCTTGGCGGGCGGACTGCGGTCCCCGGCCTCAACGACAGCCACAGCCATGTCGTCCGCGGTGGGCGCTTCTACAACATCGAGCTCCGCTGGGACGGCGTGGGTACATTGGCGCGCGGGATCGAGATGATTGCCGAACAGGCCGAGCGGACTCCGGGCGATCAATGGGTGCGCGTAATCGGCGGCTGGTCGCCTTTCCAATTCGAGGAAGGTCGCATGCCCACCCCGGCCGAACTAACCAAAGCCACGCCGGACGTGCCCGTCTTCGTCCTGTATCTCTACAGCCAGGGTTTCCTGAACGCCGCCGCCGTCGAGGCCTTGGAGATCACCGAAGACACAGAAGCTCCGCCCGGCGGCCGCTACGAGATCACCGAGGATGGTGGCGCGATCCTCCACGCCGAGCCGAACCCGACGATCCTCTACCAAACCATCGGCGCCCTGCCAGGGCTGTCCGAGGACGATCAGGAGAACTCGACGCGGCACTTCTACCGCGAACTCAACCGCTTCGGTATCACTTCGGCGGTGGATGCGGGCGGTGGCGGTCACGTTTTCCCGGACGATTACATCGGATCGCAACGCCTCGCCGATATGGGGGACATGCCGGTCCGGGTCTCCAACTACCTCTTCCCGCAGAGGCCCGGCGAAGAACTCACCGACTTCAAGACCTGGACCGAGAACTGGGCCGTCAACGTCAACATGGCCGAGGAACTGAGCCACGGTTTCGTCGTCGAGGGCGCGGGCGAGTTCCTCGTCTGGTCGGCTGGCGACTTCGAGAACTGGATGGCCGAGATGCCGGACATCACCACCCGCGAGGGCTGGCGCGAGGAGCTTATGGCGGTCACCCGGCACCTCCTGCAGCAGCGCTGGCCGATCCGCATCCACGCCACCTATGACCAGTCCATCGGCCACATCATGGACGTCTTCGAGGAGGCGCACCGGCTGGAGCGCGAGGCGGGACGATCGGGCTTCGCGGGGATCCGCTGGGCGATCGACCATGCTGAAACGGTCAGCCGCGAGAACCTCGTGCGCATCGCAGCGCTCGGAGGCGGCGTCGCCGTCCAGGCCCGCCTAGCCTATGCAGGCGAGTATTTCGTCGACCGCTATGGGGCGGCCGCCGCCGAGAACGCGCCGCCGCTGCGCGACATGATCGAGATGGGCATCCCCATCGGCGGCGGGACGGACGCAACCCGCGTCGCAAGCTACAACCCTTGGGTGGCGCTTCACTGGCTGGTAACCGGCGAGACGGTTGGCGGTATGCCGACCCGGTCGGAACGGCACCAGCTCAACCGGATAGAAGCCCTGGAAGCCTATACGGTGGATGCCGCTTGGTTCTCCGGCGAGGAGGCGCGCAAGGGCCGTATCGCACCCGGGCAATTCGCCGATATCGCAGTGCTGACAGCCGACTACTTTACCGTGCCCGAAGACGAGATCGCAGATCTCGAAAGTGTGCTGACCATCACCGCTGGCAAGATCGTTTACGGTGCGGAGGAGTTCGCGGACCGCGCACCGCAACTGCCAGCAATCAGTCCGGACTGGTCGCCTGCGGCGGTGTTCGGCGGATATGCTCGACAGTGATCGCGATTGTGCATGGGTGTTTGACGACTGTGGTGAGTCGCAACAGAACCGGGGGATGGGGTCTCGGGCGCGACCTTCGATTTCCAAGCGTTGTCGCACGGGCGCTGGCTCGACTAGGCGTTGAGACTCGACCGCGTGCTGCTCCGAGGTCAGGCGGTCACACTCATGGAACCGACGATAAGGCTGCCCGTTTAGCGATTGCATGAACGCAGTGCCATGCATGGCCTCCCGAGCGGACTTTCGGGCGCGGTGCCGGAAAGTGGCCGTTTGTCTGCTAAATCGCAAAACCTTGCGGTCTTGACCATCGATTTAGCTAGATACGCTATCTTCCAACAGCGCTGCCGGCTCGACGTTCAGCGCCTGCGCGACATGCCAGAGCGTGATGATCGTGACGTTCTGCTGGCCGCGCTCCATCGAACTCACATGCGCGCGATCCACACCCATCTTCACGGCCAATGCCGCCTGGCTCATGTCAGCTAAGGTTCTGTAGTGCTTGAGATTGTTTCCAAAAGTCTGCCGGATATCCATCCGACGACAAAAGACGTATCGCGTATTTTAGTGCGACGTACTATAATACTCGGTATCTTAGTCTAACGGCCTGGACCGATGCTCCGAAACCTTGTCGGCGACTGGGTGACAGTTGCGCCGATCCCATAAACTGGGGCAATAATCATGTGGGAGCACCGTCGTCCGCTGGGGGAGTACATGGGTAACCAACATAGTTCCGAACATGCAGAAGCGCCGCCCAAGAGCGATAATCTGACCGAGTATGATCGAGCTCAATTGAAGCTGTACGCACGTCTTCTCGATGCAGAAGCAGATGGGGCCACGCTTTCGGAAATTGTCCTTTACCTCTTTGGAATTGATGCGTCCCGGGAGCCAAAGCGTGCCCAGCGAGTGCATGCGAGCCACCTTAAGCGCGCGCATTGGATCGCCCAGCAAGGGTACCGCGAACTTCTCTGGAAAGCCTGAAACCGCGAGACGCCCGCATTGTGGCGATCCGCTATGTGCATCACGCCATGCCTTTCGCCTGCCTACAAATTCCCGTTTAGCGCGCACACACTAGCGAGTCCAAAGCGTCTGACGCTCGGCGCGTAACAGTTGGAGAGCGGATATGCCGACGAACTGGCGAGACGAAACCGACTACGATTACATCGAAAAACTCGATGCCTCCGGTCTGGCGTGGGAATGCCTCAGACGGAATCCAGACTACCGCGCCGCGTTTCCAAACATGGCCGAAAACGATGCGGCCGCTTGGGGGTTACGATTTCCCGGTCAATCCTGAGCTCAAAGCGACGAACGCGAAGCTCTACTGGAGACCTTCGATTGCACCAGCCGTGACCTCTTTGATGACGGCCAGAAGCCTCGGTGAGGCCGAAAACGCTGTTTTCGATCAGGTCATCGTCGAAACGAAGCGCGACACCCGCGGTCGCTACTGGTCGTACATTCGCACCGGATTGATTGTGGTTTCCGACGACGCCCTGACCGCGGACCGCCCGCGCGCCGTCATCGTTCCTCTATCACCCGATTGGTCGATCAGAGTAGCCACCGCGAAGCGTCTCAGAGCTGTGTGGCTCGGGCGGACACCACCCGCACTATTCACGCTACAACGTCGCAGACGCATCGGTCATGCACTGCGCACGGACGATGCAAAGCAATCGGGGGCGCGGTTGCGCGACATTGCGGTGGCCCATTTCGGTGCCCGCAGAGTTGCCGCCGAACCGTGGAAGACGAGCGCTTTGAAAGCGCAGGTCGCGCGTCTCGCTGCATATGGACGTACCCTCGTCAGTGACGGCTATCGACAGCTATTGCGCGGGAAATCAGCAGCCCGCTTGCCTCGAAAGTAACTGTCTCACCGTCCCCCAAACAGATCCTATCGGAACACCACTCCTCCTTCTCGAAGGGGTGACGATTCCTCGCGAGAGTCTTCATCATCCCTCCTGGGCGCTCTTCTCCGCTTCTCTGGCCATCAGCCGTCCCTCGCATCCCGCGGCGGACCCGCGATGACCAGAGGAGCCCCCAGATGCCCGATCCCAATACCGGCCTGCCGCCACGCTATCTCAGAACCCCTGAAGCCGCCCGTTTTCTCGGTCTGTCCGGCCGAACGCTGGAGAAACACCGCACCTACGGGACCGGGCCAAAGTATTCCAAAATCGGAGGCCGTGTCGTTTACGCAGTCGAAGATCTACAGGCCTGGGTCAGCCGCGGCGAGAAACGCTCGACCTCCGACGATACGGGCGACATTGTCCTTCCGGCCAAACGACATGCGGCGATCTCGCCGGCCTATAGCGGCGAGAAGCGCTCATGAGCGGGCGCACGACCATCGAACTCACATGGATCGAAGGTCGCATCGAACGCTGGCTGCGCTTCGGCCGGATCGTTCACGAGACGATTAGAAGCCGTTCGGTTCGCGTCGTCGGTGTCGATCCCGGTAGCGTATTCGCCTTCATCCGCTGGGCCGCGAATGACTACGGCACAGTCGAGAGTCGGATCAACATCCTTCAGGCCGCCTTCCCGGGCGAGCGCTATTCGACGGTGCCGTTTGTGACGCCCGGCGGGGTATCGCTCTTGCGGCTTTCCGGCTGGCCTAAGGTCGAAGCTGTACTGCTCTGTATCGACCAGATCGAGGCGGAGAAGATCGTGCCGGAAGACGTCTGTCCGGACCATTGGCGGCACGTCCACAATCGCCTCATCTGCAATCTCGAGCCGCGTCCTTACACGCCTTTCCGGCATGACGCCTGGCTCAAACGACGGGCGCTGGCGGCGTGAAACGCGTGCGCCCCTCGCTTCTCATCGGAAGCACCGGTATCGCGTTGATCGCGCTTTCCGCGATCATTTGCGCAAACCCGATCCTCGTCTGGAATGCGTCCGCGAGTGTGCCCATCGGTTTCTACGCCGTGCAGCCGCTCGACACGCCGAATGTCGGCGACCTCGTCGTCCTCGAACCGCCGTCACCGCTCGGCGACTGGCTCCTGGAGCATGGCTATCTCGGCGCCGATGTCCCGCTCATCAAGCATGTCGCCGCGCTTCCCGGACATCGCGTTTGCCGCACCGGCGTCACGATCAGCATCGATGGCGTTGCAATAGCTACCGCCAAGACACACGACCGTTTCGACCGCCCACTGCCCGTCTGGCAGGGCTGTCAACGGCTCACCGACGATCAGATCTTCTTCCTCAATCCTGACACCGAGGCGAGCCTCGACGGGCGGTATTTCGGGCCGCTGCCGCGCGACACGATCCTCGGTCGTGCGGTGCCGATCTGGACGCGGGAGGGCTGACGCGATGGCTTTCCTCCGTCCTTCTGGCCTTCGTCTAGTCGCCGCCTCCGCGATCTTGATCACGCTTTCCGGTTGCTCCAATCCGCCTGCAGCCGACGCACAGGCCGCAGTCTCGCGCTCAGCGGAGACCCCCGCGCCGACGTCCGACGTCGACGCTTACATTGCAGAAGCGTCGCAGCGCTTCGCCATCCCTGAGCGCTGGATACGCGCCGTCGTGCAAGCCGAAAGCGCAGGCAATGCGCGCGCCGTCAGCCACGCCGGGGCGATGGGTCTGATGCAGATAATGCCCGGCACATGGACCGAGCTTCGCGCAGCCCATGGTTTCGGCTCGGACCCGTTCGACCGCCGCGAGAACATTCTCGCGGGTACCGCCTACCTGCGCCAGATGTACGACCAGTTCGGCGCGCCGGGGTTTCTCGCGGCCTATAATGCTGGCCCCGGACGCTATGCCGAGCACTTGCGCACCGGGCGCCACTTGCCGCGTGAAACGCGCCGCTACGTTGCCGCGCTTTCGCAAGAGCTTGGCTTTTCGGATGCAGCGCCGTTGCAGCCGGTGCGCACCGTTTCTGTCGGCCGATGGCAAGTTGCCCCGCTCTTTGCGCCCGTCACAGCTTCGCGTGAAACGCAGGGCAGAGCCGACCCGGACCGCACATCAATCGATGTTCAGATCGCAGAAGAACCGACCCAGCCCAGTTCACAGGACCACCAACCAAGCCCGCTTTTCGTCTCCAGAGCCGGGGAGTCAGACCGATGATCGTAGCGATCTGGCTCCGCTCCGTTCCGTCGTGCTGCTTCGTATGGAATGCGGCAGACGGAGTATTGCAGCCGAACTCAACGAATGGAGGGCAAGATAAAAGGCAGGTCGCGCGGGGGCGATACGGCGTTGTTGTTGTTGGAGTTTTTGCGTGCGGCACACTTGACCACAGTGCTGCACCTACAGTTATTCCTCTGATTTTACGCGCTTTTCACCGTGCCATGCTTGATTCTTGGGAAGCACGAGCATGAGCCAACGCGATAACGACATCCGCATCAAACCGGGGCGCATCGGTGACAAAGACCCCTCGGCCAAACGGGCGAAAAGCTTCGTCGGACAGGTCATGCGCGCCGCGAAGAAGGCAGGGCATACCGGCAATCATTTCAGAACGAGCGGGAGTCGGGCTGGACGATCGACCTTCGGACGCGGACGCTTCGTCAAAGTCTCACGCGGCCTCGCACGGACGCAGCGCCGGGTCGTGGTGAATGCGCGGATCGTCAGACATCGCGGCCAGAAGTTCCGGTCCGCACCGCTCGCCAAGCATCTCGACTATCTGAAGCGCGAGGGCGTCACCAAGGACGGCCGCGATGCGGCGATGTTCGACAAGGAGCACGACCAGGCCGACGACCGCGCCTTCGCCGCCAGCACCGAAGACGACCGACATCATTTCCGCTTCATCGTCTCGCCGGAAGACGCCGGGCATATGGACGACCTGCGCGCCTTCACCCGCGATCTGATGGCCCAGGCCGAGCGCGATCTCGGCACCGAACTCGATTGGGTCGCGGCCGATCATTGGAACACCGACAATCCGCATGTCCATGTGCTGGTGCGCGGCAAGGCCGATGACGGGAAAGACCTCGTGATCTCTCGCGACTATATCAGCCGTGGCGTGCGTGGACGGGCGGAAGAGCTGGTTGAATTGGAGCTCGGACCGCGCAGCGAAAGGGAGATTGCCGCCGGTCTCGATGTCGAGGTGAAGGCCGAGCGTTGGACCGGCCTGGATCGCGCGCTGCGGTCTTACGCCGATGACACCCTCGGCGTCGCTGACTTACGGCCCGGCGCACCCGATCTCGCAGACAAAGAGCTCAAGCGCCGGATGATCGGGCGGGCGCAGACGTTGGAGAAACTTGGCCTCGCCGAAAAGCTCGCGCCTTCGGTCTGGCAGCTCAAGCCGGGCATGGAAGACACGCTGCGCGAGATGGCCGTGCGCGGGGACATCATCAAGACGATGCACCGAGCGATGGGCGGTCAGACGCGGGCGTCATCTGACTTCGCCATCGAAGGCCAGCCGGACAACCCGATCCTCGGTAAGTTGGTCGATCGCGGCTTGCACAACGAACTCTCCGGAGAGGCCTATGCGATCATCGACGGCGTCGATGGGCGTCTCCATCACCTACGCTTCCGCGATCTCGATCTCACCGGCGACACGCCGGTCGACGGTATCGTCGAGACGCGGAGTTGGGCCGGGAAGGATGGCGGGGCCAAGCGCCTCGCGCTGGTCGGCCGGTCGGATATCGCGCTCGACAAACAAGTCGATGCCAACGGCGCGACCTGGGCCGACCGATTGGCGCTCGCCAAGGCGCGCGCGCCGCTGGCGCAGAGCGGGTTCGGAGCCGAGGTCCGCGACGCTTTGGAGAAACGCGCTGAGCACCTGATCGGCCAGGACCTCGCGACGCGGCAAGGCCAGCGCGTCACCTTCGCGCGCGATCTTCTCAAGACACTGAGCCAACGCGATCTCGATAGAGCTGCAAGCAGAATCGCTGATGACACCGGCCTGCCGTTCAAAAAGTCTAATGATGGCGAGGCCGTAGCTGGCACGTATCGCCAACGCCTCGATCTAGCCTCCGGTCGCTTCGCCATGATCGACGACGGGATGAGCTTCGAACTCGTCCCCTGGAAACCCCAGCTCGAAAAGCATCTCGGCCAGACCGTCTCGGCCACCGTCACGGCGGGTGGCGGAATCGACTGGTCGCTCGGCCGCAAGCGCGGCCTGTCGATTTGACTCGGAGCACTCCATGACCTCGAAGAAACACGCATCACCGGCCACCGCCATCCTCTGGGGCCAGATCCTCATCGTCTCGACCGTCGCGCTGCTCTTCGTCTGGGCGGCGACGCAATGGGTGGCCTTCCGGCTCGGCTTCCAGCCCGAATTGGGCGATCCGATGACGACGATCCTCGGTCTGCCGATCTACGCGCCCTGGAACGTCTTCGTCTGGTGGTACTGGTACGACGCCTATGCGCCGCGCGTCTTCATGGAAGGCGCGATCATCGCTGGTGCGGGCGGTATCGCAGCGGTGGGCGTCGCGATCTTTCTCTCGGTGCTGCGCGCTCGTGAAGCGAGCAACGTGACAACTTATGGCTCTGCCCGCTGGGGCACCGAGAAGGATATGCGCGAGGCCGGATTGTTTGTCGACGATGGCGTGGTGCTCGGGCGTTACCAGTCCCGCTATCTCCGACACGATGGCCCGGAGCACGTGCTGTGCTTTGCGCCGACGCGATCCGGTAAGGGCGTTGGTCTCGTCGTGCCGTCGCTTCTGACCTGGCCGGGCTCGGCGATCGTCCACGATATCAAGGGTGAGAACTGGCAGCTCACGGCGAATTACCGCTCTCGCTTTAGCCGCGTGCTCCTGTTCGATCCGACGGATACTAACTCGACGGCCTACAACCCGCTGCTTGAAGTGCGGCGCGGCGACACCGAGGTGCGCGACGTCCAGAACGTCGCCGACATCCTCGTCGATCCCGAAGGGCTGCTCGAACGGCGGAACCATTGGGAGAAGACCAGCCATTCGCTTTTGGTCGGCGCGATCCTGCATGTCCTTTACGCCGAAGCCGACAAGACCCTGGCCGGTGTCGCGGCCTTCCTCTCCGATCCGAAGCGGCCCATCGAGTCGACGCTCGCGGCGATGATGCGCACACCACATCTGGGTGACCACCCGCATCCGGTCGTTGCGCAGGCCGCGCGGGAACTCCTGAACAAATCCGAAAATGAACGGTCGGGCGTGCTTTCGACAGCGATGAGTTTTCTCGGGCTCTATCGCGATCCAATCGTCGCCAAGATCACGCGGCGTTGCGATTGGCGGATCGACGATCTCGTGACCGGCGACAGGCCGGTGACGCTTTACCTCGTCGTTCCGCCCTCGGACATCTCGCGCACCAAGCCACTCATCCGTCTGGTGCTCAACCAGATCGGTCGCCGGCTGACTGAAGACCTGCACGCCAAGCGCAACCACCGCGTGCTGTTCATGTTGGACGAGTTTCCCGCGCTCGGGCGGCTCGACTTCTTCGAAAGCCAGCTCGCCTTCATGGCCGGCTATGGGATCAAGGCGTTCCTCATCGCCCAGTCGCTCAACCAGATCGAGAAGGCCTACGGTCAGAACAATGCGATCCTCGACAATTGCCATGTCCGTGTCGCCTTCGCGACCAATGACGAACGGACGGCCAAGCGGGTGTCCGATGCCCTCGGCACAGCAACCGAGATGCGGGCGATGAAGAACTATGCCGGGCACAGGCTGTCGCCCTGGCTCGGGCATTTGATGGTCTCCCGTCAGGAAACAGCGCGACCGCTGCTGACGCCCGGCGAGATGATGCAGCTCCCGCCAACCGAGGAGATCGTGCTGGTCTCCGGCGCGCCGCCGGTCCGCGCAGAGAAAGCGCGTTACTACACCGATCCGCAATTCAAGGCCCGGATAGCACCGCCGCCTGATTTGGACGCTGATGGCACTCAACCAACAAGTGACTGGCAAACCGACGATTGGAGTGAACGAGACCCAATCGCAGCACCGCCACCCCAAAAACGAGAATCCGGAGACGACACCACTGATGGCGGCATCCGCCGCGAACCCGACCTACCGGAACATGAGGACATCGCGCCTGACCCCGCACCCGCGCGCAGCGAGTTCGCCGATCTCGACGACGAACCGGATGACGATGCGCAGCGGGCCAAGGCCATGCGCGACCGGTTCGGAACCGTCGCGCGTCAGGCCTCGCTCGATCCCGATGACGGCATTGAGCTGTGAGGCGCCCGGAATGAGAAAAGATCGCCTCAACGTGTATTTCGACCCGTCGCTCAGCGCGGATCTCGACGCGTTGGCGGCGCGGCGGAAGGTCTCGAAGTCGCAGATCGTGGAGGCGGCGCTCGCGGCGTTTCTATCGCCGGATGGTGCCGATCAGCGCGAAGCCGCGATCGTCCGCCGTCTGGATCGGTTGACCCGCGCGGTCGAGCGGCTGGAGCGCGACGTCTCCATCGGCAACGAGGCCGTCGCATTGTTCGTGAAGTTCTGGCTAACTACTACGCCGCCAATGTCGGAGGACATGCGAGAGGCGGCGCAGGCTTCAGGCAAGGATCGGTATGGCGGTTTCGTAGAGACGCTGGGGCGGAGGTTGGCGAAGGGCCGGACTTTGGCGAAGGAAGTATCGGAAGACGTAGTCACTTGATTAAGTTGATGTCCCACTAGGCGAAACCATCTATGGTCCTGCCATGCCTCGACTCTCCGACGAAGACATCAAGAGCCTTATCACCAACGATGAAGTGTTCGCGATCTCCATCGATACTGCCGTGTTTGACGGCAAGCAGAAGACATTTCAGAATTCGGTTCTGCAGCGGCTCGATCAATTCCATCAACGCGATGTCCGGGTCGTTTTCGTCGATATCATCGCCGAAGAAATGAAGGCGCACTTGCGGGACGACGCCATCGAAACTCAGCGAGCCCTTAAGAAGGCGCTAAGGGCACACAACAAGCGCTGGCGGAGAGAAGCTCCAAATGGCGAGGCGGCAGATCTCATGATCGATGCCGACGCAACGGCATTCTCCGAAGCCGAATTCGAAGGGTTCCGGCAGCACGTGAACGGCGACGAGATAGCTGCCGGTGAGATACCTGATGGGATCCAAAAGGTCTTCCAACGCTACTTCGCAGAAAAGCCACCCTTCGGCGCCGCCGACAAGAGAAAGAGCGAGTTCCCCGATGCATTCGCCCTGTTGCGACTGGAGGCGTTCGCTGACGAGGAAGGCCGCAAACTGATCTGCGTTTCGCCGGACAATGGCTGGCTAGACTTCGCTTCGCAATCGGATCACTTGATTTGCGTGCCGCGCCTCGAAGATGCCCTGGCCCTCTTCAACGCCGCGGATCAGCACGTCGCCGACGCCATCGTCGAACGGTGGCGCCAGAGCGAGGGCGGCGATTTCATCGAGGATATCTCTCGGGCCTTCGAGTATCGATTGGATGATCTCGATTTCGACATCGACGGACATGCCGACATCCTGTTCGAGGCCGAGCCTTTGAGCGCTGCGCTCCAATACGTGCTGCCGGATAAGATCGGCCCGCCCACTATTATCGCCGTCGACGGCGAAACCGTGACTTTTACGGCAAGGGTCGACGCCCTTGTCGGCTTCGAGGCACAGTTCAGCTTCTACGTCACCGATAGCATCGACAGGGACGATGTCAGTCTCGGATCGGAGGAGACCTACGTCGAACGAACGCTTCCATTCGAACTTACCATCACGGCCGACCGTTCTCTTGAGGACGGTCCCGTGTTTCACGAAGTTGAGGTCGCGAAGAAGCGCTTCGAAGTCGACTTCGGCTATGTGGAGGCCTTCCCCAACGAAGATCCGACGCACGAGAAGTACTGAGTGATCCGAAGCCAGCCTGCCGCTCCACGCTAGCCTACTACTACGCCCAATCCGTTGTTGCTCATGACCTAATTCCGGTCTTCATGATCGACCCCGTAACCAGATGCGGGGCCGCGAATGACCGTCCACACTCTCAAATCAGCAGCGATCGAGCGCGGTTCCCGCATGCTCCGGACGGCACTTGGCAACGATATCGCGGCCTGGCTCGATGAAGACGCTGTCGTCGAGGTGATGCTCAATCCGTGCGGTCGGCTCTGGGTCGACCGGCTCGGCGATGGCCTCTGCGATACAGGGACCAGTCTTTCGCCAGAAGATGGCGAACGCATCGTCCGCCTTGTTGCCCACCATGTCGGTGCCGAAGTCCATGCCAACGCGCCGCGGGTTTCGGCCGAACTCCCCGGAACGGGCGAGCGCTTCGAAGGGCTCCTACCGCCGGTAGTCTCGGCTCCGACTTTTGCGATACGCAAGCCAGCCGTCGCGGTTTTCACTCTCGACGATTATGTGCGCGCTGGGATCATGTGTCGGGATGCTTCCGTCGCCTTGCGAGATGCCGTTGTAAGCCGCGCCAACATCCTTGTCGCTGGCGGCACCTCGACCGGCAAGACGACGCTCACCAATGCGCTGCTCGCTGAGGTCGCCAAAACAACCGACCGAGTCGTCCTCATCGAGGACACGCGCGAGCTGCAATGCTTGACACCCAATCTGGTCGCGCTGCGCACCAAAGAAGGTATTGCGACCCTTTCCGATCTCGTGCGCTCGTCGCTTCGTCTACGCCCGGACCGCATCCCGATTGGCGAGGTGCGCGGTCCCGAAGCGCTCGATCTCCTCAAAGCCTGGGGCACCGGGCACCCAGGCGGCATCGGTACCATCCATGCGGGATCGGCCATCGGCGCACTGCGCCGTCTCGAACAGCTCATTCAGGAGGCCGTCGTCACCGTTCCGCGGGCGCTGATAGCCGACACGATCGACGTGCTTGCGATCCTAAAGGGGCGCGGTGCAGACCGCCGCCTTGCTGAACTCGCGCGCGTCACCGGCCTCACAGCCGACGGCGACTACGCGCTCGAACCCATTCTCACCCCCGCGAAAGGAAATGCCCAATGACCAGCCGACTCAATCTCCTTTATCCACGCTGGCCCATTTACGTCAGCGCCGCAGCGATCGCCTTCCTGCTCGCCGCCGGTCAGGCCGAAGCAGCTGGCTCCGGCATGCCTTGGGAAGCGCCGCTGCAAGCAGTCCTGGAATCCATTGAAGGACCGGTCGCCAAGATCGTCGCGGTGATGATTATCATCATCACCGGTCTGACACTCGCTTTCGGCGACACATCGGGTGGCGCGCGTCGACTAGTGCAGATCGTCTTCGGCCTGTCGATTGCGTTCGCCGCGTCCAGCTTCTTCCTCTCGTTTTTCTCCTTCGGTGGCGGCGTACTCGTATGAGCGATCCCACCGACATCCCCGGCTTCACCGCTCCGGTCCATCGCGCGCTGACCGAGCCGATCCTGCTCGGCGGCGCACCCCGCACCATTGCGATCGCCAACGGCACAATTGCGGCCGCCGTGGGTCTCGGCTTGCGGCTCTGGCTCGTCGGGCTCGCTCTTTGGGCTATCGGTCACATGCTCGCGGTCTACGCCGCCAAACGCGACGCCCAGATCGCCGATGTCGCGCGCCGTCACCTCCGCTATCCGACCTGGATGGGGGTGTGAGGAGATGATGCGCCTCGCCGAATACCGTTCCAAAGCCGCGCTGCTGTCGGATTTCCTGCCTTGGGCCGCGCTGATCGGCGAAGGCGTGATCCTCAACAAGGATGGCAGTTTCCAACGGACGGCGCGGTTCCGCGGTCCCGATCTCGATTCCGCAACGCCCGCTGAACTGGTCGCAACCGCCGCGCGCCTCAACAGCGCCTTACGTCGGTTGGGCTCGGGCTGGGCGGTGTTCGTCGAGGCGCAGCGCATCCCGGCGCGTGACTATCCGCTGTCGCAGTTTCCCGACCCAATCTCCGCATTGGTCGATGCCGAGCGACGTGCGCAGTTCGAGGAAGCGTCATCCCACTATGAGAGCCGCTATTTCCTAACCCTGACTTGGATGCCGCCTGCAGACGACACAAGCCGTGCGAGCGGATGGCTGTTCGAGGATGCACCGAGCAAGGGTGCAAACCCGCGCGAGCATCTCGCCGCGTTTCGGTCCCGCAGCGATCGGCTGCTCGACCTCTTCGAAGGATTCATGCCGGAAGCCGCTTGGCTCACCGACGAGGAGACGCTGGGCTATCTGCATTCAACGATCTCGACGCGGCGGCAAACCGTGCGCGTGCCCGAGACGCCGATGCATCTCGATGCCTATCTCGCCGACGAGCCGTTGGTCGGTGGTCTCGCACCGCGCCTGGGCAATGCCTATCTGCGCACGCTCTGCATCGTCGGCTTCCCGACTTCGACCTGGCCCGGTCTACTGGATGAGCTCAACGCCCAAGCCTTCGAGTATCGCTGGGCCACCCGTGCCATCTGCCTCGACAAGACAGACGCAACAAAGCTCTTCACCCGCATTCGCCGCCAATGGTTTGCCAAGCGCAAATCGGTCGCCGCGATCCTCAAAGAGGTGATGACCAACGAGGCCTCGACGCTCTTGGATTCGGACGCCGACAACAAGGCGCTCGATGCAGACGAGGCGCTGCAGGAGCTTGGCTCGGACATCGTTGGTGCGGTCTATGTCACCGCAACGATCACCGTCTGGGACGAGGACGAGCGCGCGGCGGACGCGAAGATCAAGACCGCCGAGAAGGTGGTGCAAGGCCGCGACTTCACCTGCATCCCGGAGACCCTGAATGCGATCGAGGCGTGGCTCGGCTCGCTACCCGGCCATCTCTACGCAAACGTCCGGCAACCGCCAATCTCGACGCTCAATCTCGCGCATATGATTCCGATCTCGGCTGTCTGGGCCGGGCCACAGCGGAACGATCATCTGGACGGACCGCCGCTTTTCTATGCCGAGACTCAGGGCGCGACGCCGTTCCGCTTCTCGACCCATGTCGGCGATGTCGGCCACACGCTCGTGGTCGGCCCGACCGGTGCGGGCAAGTCGGTGTTGTTGGCGCTGATGGCGCTGCAGTTCCGGCGCTATGCAGACGCGCAGATCTTCGCTTTCGATTTCGGGGGGTCGATCCGCTGCGCGACCCTGGCTTGCGGCGGAGACTGGGAAGATCTCGGCCTCGCCCTGTCCGACGAGGAAGGCGCTGTCCAGTTGCAGCCGCTCGCGCGGATCGACGATCCCGCCGAACGTAGCTGGGCACAGGACTGGCTGGCCGGATTGCTCGCTCGTGAAGGGGTGACAATTGACCCGGTGGCGCGCGACCATCTCTGGTCGGCGCTCACCTCGCTCGCCTCCGCTCCTGTCGAGGAGCGCACGCTGACCGGACTCTCGGTCCTGCTCCAATCAAACGATCTCAAGCGTGCTCTCGCGCCGTTTTGCCTCGGCGGTCCTTTCGGTCGCTTGCTGGATGCGGAAAGCGAAGTGCTTGGCGCTGCTGACTTCCAGGCATTCGAGACGGAGGGCCTGATCGGCTCCGCCGCCGCACCCGCCGTCCTCGCCTATCTCTTCCACCGCATAGAAGCCCGCCTCGACGGGCGGCCGAGCCTTATCATCGTCGACGAGGGCTGGCTCGCATTGGACGACGCGACCTTCGGCTCGCAGCTGCGCGAATGGCTGAAGACCCTCCGCAAGAAGAACGCCAGCGTTGTCTTCGCCACCCAGTCGCTTGCCGATATAGACGGCTCCGATATCGCGCCCGCCATCGTCGAGAGCTGCCCCACACGCATCTTCCTGCCCAACGAGCGCGCCTTCGAACCACAGATCGCCGCGACTTATCGCAGCTTCGGGCTGAACGACCGGCAGATCGAGATCATCGCGAAGGCGACGCCCAAGCGGGATTATTACTGCCAGTCGCGCCGCGGCAACCGGCTCTTCGCCCTCGGCCTCGGCGAGGTCGTACTCGCCTTCACCGCCGCCTCGTCAAAATCCGATCACGCCGCCATCGACGCGATCCTCGAAGAGCATGGCCGTGACGGCTTCGCCGCCGCGTGGCTCGCCCGGCGAGATCTCGGATGGGCCACCGAATTGCTCGGTCCTTCTGACACCATGATCGAGGCCACCCCATCTGCAACCCCAGAAGCCAACGACCACAAGGAGACTGATAATGTTCAGAACGAGGACACGTGAATTCGCCGGGCGCGCTGCCGCAGCCCTGCTGCTTTCGAGCGCGATCGCGCTGATCCCGGCGACAGTGCCACCCGCTCACGCATTCTTCGGCGGGGGGTTCGGCGGGATCGTCTACGACCCAACCAACCATGCCGAAAACCTCCTGACCGCCGCGCGGACGCTGGAGCAGATCAACAACCAGATCGCCCAGCTCCAGAACGAGGCGCAGATGCTGGTCAATCAAGCGCGCAATCTCGCGAGCCTGCCGTATTCGTCACTCTCGCGCCTACAATCTTCGGTGCAACAGACCCAGCAGCTCTTGGGAGAAGCGCAACGCATCGCCCATGACGTGGCGACGATCGATGAAGCCTTCACCCAGGACTATGGCGCGGCCGCCGCGCGGGGTGATTTCGACGAGATGATCGCGGGCGCACAAGACCGCTGGCGGACCTCGGTCGCCGGTTTCGAGGATGCGCTGAAGGTCCAGGCTGGCGTCGTCGGCAATATCGAGACCGCGCGCGCCGAGATGCAGGCGCTCGTAGGCCGCAGCCAGGCCGCGACGGGTGCCTTGCAGGCGACCCAAGCCGGCAACCAGCTCCTCGCGCTCCAGAGTCAGCAGATCTCCGATCTGACCGCAGCGATCGCCGCACAGAACCGCGCGCAATCGCTGGAAGCCGCGCGGGTGGCGACGGCCGAAGCGCAAGCGCGCGAGAACCTCACCCGCTTTCTCAACTACGGCTCCGGCTATGAGCCGACGACCGTGCGGATGTTCCGGTAAGCAGCGATGAAGCTGACCGCCGAAACCACGTTGAAAGGCATCGCCATCGCCATGGGCGCGGGAGCCGCGCTCATGGTGGCGATCGAGTTCCAGACTGCCCTTGAAGCTGAGCGTCCAGAACGCCCAGCCGCCGAGATCTCGGAGGATCCGCTGCGGGCCACGCTGCAGCGCTGCCGGACCCTGACCCCGGAGGAGCTCGAGACCGATACGACCTGCCAGGCGGCCTGGGAGGAGAACCGGCGGCGCTTCTTTGGCCTCACATCAAGCAATCAGGACACGGAGTGAGCCATGGGCGATGTCGGCGTCATTGATCGGTTCCTGGAGGTCTTCACGACCTATATCGACAGCGGGTTCGGGCTGCTCGGCGGCGATGTCGCCTTCCTCGCGACCACGCTAATCGTCATCGACGTCACTCTGGCAGCGCTCTTCTGGGCCTGGGGCGCGGATGACGACATCATCGGACGACTCGTCAAGAAGACGCTCTTCGTCGGCATCTTCGCCTACATCATCAGCAACTGGAACACGCTCGCCCGGATCGTCTTCGAGAGTTTCGCCGGTTTAGGTCTCGTCGCCACGGGCGGCGCGATCGGCACGGGCGAACTCTTGCAGCCCGGACGCATCGCTGCCGTCGGGCTCGAAGCCGGGCAACCGATCCTAGAATCCATCGCAGACCTGATGGGCTTCGTTTCCTTCTTCGAGAACTTCATCCAGATCTCGATCCTGCTCTTCGCCTGGATCGTCGTCCTGCTCTCCTTCTTCATCCTCGCGATCCAGCTCTTCGTCACCCTGATCGAGTTCAAGCTGGCGACGCTCGCGGGCTTCATCCTCGTGCCTTTCGGGCTCTTCAACAAAACCGCCTTCATGGCCGAACGCGTACTCGGACTCGTGATCTCCTCGGGTGTCAAAGTGCTCGTGCTCGCCGTTATCGTCGGCATCGGTTCGACCATCTTCGGTGAGTTCACCGCAGGGTTCACCGGCGAGCCGACAATCGAGGATGCGATGGCCGTGGTTTTGGCGGCCCTTTCTATCCTCGCGCTCGGTATTTTCGGCCCCGGCATCGCCAACGGCATCGTCTCGGGTGGACCTCAGCTTGGCGCGGGCGCGGCGGTCGGAGCCGGTCTCGCGGCCGGAGGCGTGGTCGCAGGTGGTCTCGCAGGCGCAAAGATCGCCGGGGCCGCAGGCGGAGCGGCCCTGCGCGGCGGGTCCGCCGTCGCCGGCGGCGCCTCGACCGCCTTCAAGATCGGCGCGGCTTCCAGCACGTCCACCGCTGGCAAAGTCGCGAGCGGCATGGCGGCGGTCGGTCAGGCCGGAGTCAATACAGCTGTCAGCCCCCTCAAGCGCGCCGTTGGCGACAGCTATCGCTCGGGTTCACGCGCCGCGTTCGAGGCCACCGGCGGCAAGTTCAGCAATTCACCATCATCCATGCCCACGCCCGCCAATGACGGACCACCCGCCTGGGCGCGCCGCATGAAGCGTCAACAAAGCTTGCAGCACGGCACCGCCGTCACCGCCCATGCCATCCGCTCCGGCGATGGCGGCGGCGCGGGCACGGCCATCAGCCTTTCGGAGAGATCATGAGATTCAAGCGACCGAGCGTGCGATACGCCAAGACCCCCGAACCCGTCACACCGTACCAGAAGGCTGCGCAAGTCTGGGATGAGCGCATGGGCTCCGCCCGCGTTCAGGCCCGCAACTGGCGCTTCATGGCGCTCGGCTGCCTCGCGACCACGGCCACCTTCGGCCTCGCGCTGGTCTGGCAATCCACCCAGGGCACCATCGTGCCTTATGTGGTCGAGGTCGACCGGCTCGGCGCAGCGCAGGCGGTAGCGCCTGCCACGGCCAACTATCGCCCGACCGATCCCCAGATCGCTTTCCACCTCGCGCGCTTCATCGAGAATGTCCGTCAGGTCCCGGCTGATCCCATCGTCCTGCGCGAGAACTGGCTGCGCGCCTACAACTTCGCCACCGATCGCGGCGCTGTCGCGCTCAACGACCACGCCCGCGAGAACGACCCCTTCTCACGGGTCGGCGAAGTACAGGTCGCCGCCGAGATCTCCAGCGTCATTCGCGCGTCGGATTCAAGCTTTCGCGTGGCCTGGGTCGAACGCCGCTACGTCAACGGCCAACTTGCCGGGACCGAACGCTGGACCGGAATCCTCTCCGTTGTCATCCAACCGCCCCGCGATGCGGAGCGGCTCCGCAAGAACCCTCTCGGCGTCTTCGTCCACGCCATCAACTGGTCACGGGAGAACGCCCAATGAGACATTGCATGTCAGTCAAACTGTCCTTCACCACTTTGCTTGCGACATCGATACTTGCCGGCTGCGCCACCTTCAAGCCGCCGGAGATCAGCTATGACGATCCCGTCGCCGCGACGTTGGTCGAAGACCCACCCGGACCCGTTCGGATCGTCGAGCGGCCCGAACCCTTGCCACTTCCCGGCCAGCTCATGCGAGTCGATGCGGATGATCGGCCTGAAGAAGCGGCAGAACCGACCGACCGCGTCACGATCGCAAACGCCGCTGCGCGGATCGAACCCGTGCGCGATGGCTTCATCAACGCGGTCCAGCTCTATCCCTACAGCTCTGGGGCACTCTATCAGGTCTATACCTCGCCAGGACAGGTGACGGACATCGCCCTGCAGGCCGGCGAGAGTCTTGTCGGATCGGGGCCGATTGCGGCGGGAGACACGGCACGCTGGATCATCGGGGACACCGAAAGCGGCTCCGGCGACAGCCGCCGCATCCACGTATTGGTCAAGCCCACACGTTCGGATCTGGTGACCAATCTCGTCATCAACACCGATCGGCGGACCTACCACCTCGAGCTGCGCGCAACGCCGCAGGCCTACATGGCCTCGGTCTCGTGGCAATATCCGGAGGACGAACTGATCGCACTTCGCCGCCAAAACGAACGCGCCCAGGCAAACCTACCCATCGGTCGCAACGTCGATCTGGACGACATCAATTTCCGCTATCGCATCACGGGAGACCGCGCGCCCTGGAGGCCACACCGCGCCTTCGACGATGGGCGGCAGGTCTTCATCGAGTTCCCGCGCGGGATCGGCCAGGGCGAGATGCCGCCGCTCTTTGTGATCGGACCGGAAGGAGATGGCCAACTCGTCAATTACCGCATCCGGCGCCACTACATGATCGTGGACCGCCTCTTCGCCGCCGCCGAGCTCAGGCTTGGTGATCGCCAGCGGGTCGTCAGGATTGTGCGGACCGATGGGGTCCGGCGTTCTGACCAGCGGGAGGAACGCGTAGTTTCCGCGTGGCGTCCGGATGAGGACCGCTGAGCCATGACCGGGACCAAAAACCAGCAACCGGACGAACGCCCCGAAGAGCATCCACGCACCGAACAGGACATCGCCAAGGAACTGCGCTTGCGGTCCGATCCGCCGCGCGTCATGCGGCTCTCGCGCAAAGCCATCACGGTGCTTGTCGTCGCGGGCGGGCTTGGCATCGGCGCGATCATGATCGTCGCCTTGCAAGGCTCCGATCCAGCCGATGGGCCTACAGAACTTTTCTCGACCGAACGGGTGCAAGAAGCCGAGGGACTTCTGGGTCTGCCGCGCGACTACGCGTCGATCCCACAGCTCGGACCACCGCTTCCAGGAGAACTGGGACGCCCGGTTCTGTCTGCGCAGCGGCGAGGAGAGCCTGTGCCGGTCGTGCCCGCGACCGGTCCCGCCGTCGATCCAGAAGAACAGTTGCGCTTGCAGGAAGCTGAAGCCGCGCGGCTCGCGACGCTATTCGCGGATGCTCAAACCAATGGTGCTGCGACGGCACAACCACAGGCAGCGCTCCCGCCATCCCGAGCGCCCGGGCTACAGAGCCTGTTCCCGGCATCTGCCGCGCAGGCACGGCAACCGGACACCACGGAACGCCAGGAAGCCTTCTTGGATCGTGAGGTCGATCGAAGAACCACCGCCGCGGACCAGCTACAGTCCCCGCCGAGCCCTTATGTCCTGCAGGCCGGATCGGTCATCGAAGCCGCGCTTTTGACCGGGCTGCGCTCCGATCTTCCTGGACAGATCACCGCTCAGGTGACCGCCAATGTTTATGACAGCCCGACTGGAAAATTCCTGCTGATCCCGCAGGGGGCGCGCCTCGTCGGGGAATATGACAGTCGTGTCGAAACTGGTCAGCGACGCTTGCTGTTGGCCTGGACACGACTCATTCTACCCGACGGACGCTCAATCGTCCTCGAACGCCAGCCCGGAACGGATCAGGCCGGATATGCCGGGCTCGAAGACGGCGTCGACAACCACTGGGGCCAACTGTTCCGAGCCGCCGGTCTCGCCACGATCTTGAATATCGGCCTCGAGACCGGGGAGGATGGTGGAGACGATATCGCCGAAGCGATCCGCGACGGTACTCAGGACACGATCGGACGCGCGGGCGAAGCCATTGTCCAGCGCCAGCTTCAGATTCCCCCAACGCTGACGATCCGACCGGGTTTCCCGGTGCGTGTCATGGTCACGCGCGATCTGGTCCTCGAACCGCAAGGAGATGACCGATGAGCAAGCTGAAGCTCGGCGATATTCGTGACAACAAGCCGGTTAAGCTGACCGTGGAACTGCCCGCCCAAGTGCATCGGGACCTGAGGACCTATGCGGAAATCCTTGGTCAGGAGAGCGGGCAGAAATTGGAACCAGCAAAGCTCATCGCGCCCATGCTGGAGCGCTTCATGAAGACAGACCGCGGGTTTGCCAAACTCAGGAAAGAGCACCGTTCTGTTTCGCCTCGATCCGAGCAAGAGAGATAAACCGGCGAAGCGCCGGGTTGTCGTTCTCAGGGCGCCATGTAATCGAAAAGGGCACAGTCTCGTATTCATCGCCAATGGGAATGAACGTTACATTCGGATAAGCAACACCTCTCCAATGGTCCGCAACAAGTGAAACGCCAGCGCCCAAGCCCACCAGGGTCATAATGCCTTCGCGACCGAGACGAAACCGACGGACGTGCACACGGCGACCGAGATCACTGACCTTCTTCAGAATGTAGTCATGAATTTCGGGTCCAGGTTCTCGCGAGCCCACAACAAACGTCTCTGTGCGTACGTCCCTCCATCTCAACCGATTGAGTTGAGACAAGGCATGCTGCGATGGCACAGCTAAAAAAATGGGTTCATTGACGAGCACGAAACTGTCGCCATACTCGGAGTTTCGAATGCCTGAAGCTACAAGCGCATCTATTTTCCGATGACTTAATTTGGTGAGTAACTCACTCCTTGTAGTTTCGGTGACGGACAAAATTACGTCCGAGTGTCGCTCCATGAAGGAGCACAGAACCCGTCGCAGAGCACCACGAGAAAGCGACGCAATTATGCCAAGCCGAAGCATACCGTTACCTGAAACGCCCGCGGATCGCGTTGCTTCAACGGCCTCTCTAAGGCCTTCCAGTACTGAACTCGTCCGTTGAACAAAGCACTTTCCTGCGATCGTAAGCCTGGACCCATCAGAGTGCCGCTCAAACAGTGACACCCCTAACTCATCTTCAAGTTTGGCGACTCGTCGGCTGACAGCAGACTGACCGACAGTCAGCGCACTTGCAGCCCTTCGAAAACTGCCCGTCTCTGCGACCGCAGCCACAGCACGCAGGTCAGACAGACTGACGGAAGTCCAATCTGAATTGCTACGAGCCATGGTAGATCATGGCCCGCATCCGGGATTTCCGATAGGGCGACACGCGAAGTTGGAGGCAGGTGTGGGAGGGCATTTTGAATTCAAAGAAAACCCTTCTGCAATTTGCGTTCGAATTGGTGATTCATTTCACTTCTCCAGTTCTCCAGTTCTCCAGTTCCCCAGCTAGATCGCCGCACTCGGTCTTTCCGATATTCGCTTCTGCCAAGCCCAAACATTGGTGTGATCGGCGTTCGGTCCTCTGCCAGTAGAGACTGACGCCTCCACAGTGACGAATGCCGTGATATCTGCGATCGAAAGCCTGTCAGTCGCGACAAACTCGCGCCCTTCGAGTTGACGCTCAATCAGCTCGAAGTATCGCGCCAATCTATGCGCTCCACGGTCCGCCAACTCAGGAATTTGCTGGTAGGCGTTGGTGCCCGTGGTAGCGCGTCCCGAAAATCGTTCATGGGAGTTCCGCACGGCATCGGAGAACGCGAAGAGGCCGTCGCGTTCCGAGATCGTGTTCCACATAGACACGAGTGCCCGCTCTTTGGCCGTCACACCCATTAAGGGCGGTTCCGGCATCACCGCCTCGACATAGGTCGCAATCGCTAGGTTCTCTGTCAGAGCGGTTCCGTCATCGAGCACGAGAACGGGAACAGTGGCGTGTGGATTGATGTCGAGAAATGCGGGGGCAAATTGCTCGCGCTCGGCAAGACTGATCTCCCGTGTCTCGATGTCGATACGCTTCTCGGCGAGGAAGATCCGCGCCCGGCGTGGGCTGGGCGCGGTCTTGCAGTCGTAGAAAATCGGCTTCATGCCGGGATCACCAGGTTGCCGAGACGGCGACCTTGCCAGTGGGGCTGCCAGTTTCCTGATAATCATGCGCCTCACCGATGCTGGCGAAGGTGAAGCGCTTCTCGTCCAGCAACGGCTTGACCGTCCCGGCATCCACCAGCCCGGTCAGATCACGTAGGAACTCACCTACCTTTTCCTGATTGATGCCGTGCGTGATCGGGTGACCCGCGAAGACGCTCAGGAACGACATTTGGTGGAATTGGAAGGCGTTCGGTGGCGTCGGGAACGTGCCATTGATGTCGATGATCCGACTTCCCAAGCCACACGCGGCCACTGAGCTATCGATCGCCTCTTCGCCGACGGTATTGAAGACGACATCGAACCCTTTGCCCCCCGTTGCCTCGGCGGACATGTCTTCTGGCGAGATTGTCTTGTAATTGAAGGCCTTCTTTGCTCCGAGGCTTTCAGCGATGCGGCATTTCTCGTCCGTGCCGCAGGTCGCATAGAGGTCCACGTCGAGCTTCGCGGCCGCAAGCTGCAAGGCCACGAACCCAACACCGCCCGTGCCGCCCTGTATCAGCAAAGAGGACCCCGGCTCGATCTTCGTGCGTTCGGTCAGCGCAAAACTCGCTGTCGTCCAGACAAGCGGCAGGGTCGCGGCTTCTTCAAACGAAAGCGAAGCAGGCTTTTTTGCGACCATGCGCGCGTCAGCCGCCATGTACTCGGCCAAGGCGCCGGGTTTGCCCATCAGACCGGTCGCGAAGCTGTAGACCTCGTCGCCGACTGAGAACTCCCTGACACCCGGCCCCACTTCGCTGACAACGCCGGCACAGTCCGGGTGCAGGACCGCCGGAAAATCACCGATCAGGAAACGCCCGAACCCGTTGCGCATCTTCCAGTCGACCGGATTGACCGAGGTCGCCTTGACCTCGATCACGACCTGGCCTCCACCCGCCTTAGGTACGTCAATCTCTGCGGTCTCGAACACGCTCGAGTCGCCGCAATCTCTAATTATTATCGCTTTCATGGGTCGCTCCTCACGCGGGAATCCCGAATTCAGGCAAGACCAGCATGACAGTGCGTGCTTGATCCGACAGTTCGGCGCGTTTCGCCTTCAGCGGCGCGTAGTCGTCAGAATTGTACCAATCATCGAAGGCCGCCCGGTCGGGCAACTTGATGATGACGGTATTCGAGCGATCGTAGCTGCCCTCGATCACGTCCGGTTCAGGCGTCGCCGCCAGCGGCTGAATACCGCGCTCCATGAATTGCCCGATCAGGGGCATGGCGTATTCCGGCAGGAAGCGCTCGGGGTCGGTGACGTCCATCTGGACGATGGCATAGACAGGTTTCTGGTCAGACAT
This sequence comes from uncultured Roseovarius sp., assembly GCA_947496175.1. GTDB lineage: Bacteria > Pseudomonadota > Alphaproteobacteria > Rhodobacterales > Rhodobacteraceae > Roseovarius. The sequence goes on along the minus strand of CANMBU010000002.1, from coordinate 1,072,132 downwards.
GGGTGATCTCCTTGTGTGTCTGTGAGTGGTCATTCGGTATCGTTATTGGCCCGATGCTCAGCGCGAGAAGCTGGCTGAGCCGGGCGATGGAGCGGCCCGATGCATCAGACCACTCGGCAAAGAAAGTGGCGGCTGCCGTCAGATCGCGCAGGCTCGTCAGTTGCCCGTCGATGACCTCTAGGTCGGTCAGACCGGCGGCGACGTCTGTCCAAGGCATGAAGGTGTCGACACCCGCGAAGCGAAGGGCATTGAAGCCGGTGCTCCCTCCAAGCCGCGTCCCACGCTTTCGGAGCAGTCGGATGAGGCCAATCAAGTCGTGCTTCGGCCAATTCTCGAAAAGTGTGGCCGCTGCCCCGTTTTCCTGGGCGAGGTCGCTCAGAAAGATGGCGTTTCGGTTGACCGCTGCGATCTTCGCGCCATGGCGTACGATGGTGCGGTCCTGCAGAAGTGTGTCGAAGTCTTCGTCTGACATCATGGCGTTGCGTCCGATGTCGAATCCGTGAAACGCACGCTCGAAGTCGGGCCATTTGCCATCGATGATCTTCCACTGAAACCCGGCCTGGAAGATCGCGCGGGCCATCGCCGCAAGATACCTGTCGTCGCGGCCACCGGTTTCCGAGCGGCGTCGCTTCTGATCTCTCTCGAAGGCCGTCAAGCGCGCGTCTAGGCTTTCCCCGTGGCGTCGCGTTGCGCGATCAATGATCCGGATATGTATTTCGCCGAAATCCACGGCATCATTCTCCGACCCGGTCGCGCAGCCAGTCCGAGATGTTGCGGCCGATCACGTCCGGGTGGTCTTCCTGAATGTAATGGAGGCCGGGGCCGACAAAGCGGGTCTCAACATTGCTGTAGCTCGCCGCGATAAAGGCGGCCGTCTCGGGCGAGACGATCATGCCGGGATCGGCATAAAGCACGAGTTTGGGTTGCTCGGAACTAGTGAGCCATTCGGAGATTTCCGCCATCACGGCAACGTTGCGCGCAGGCTCCCCTTCGATGGGAATCTCGTTTGGCCAGACATAGACGGGCAGACGGCTCTCAGACGTCGGGAAAGGTGCGCGATAAGCATCCATCTCGGCGTCGCCAAGCTCGCGCATGATGGCGGATGGCAGGAACCCTTCCACGAATACATTCTGTTCCTGGATGATCTGCGGTCCCTGAACCGGATCGCGGAATGCCTGGAACGTGGCGCGCACTTCGGGGTTCGGGACTGCGTCCCACGATGGCACCGGCAAGGCGGGCGGCGCTGCCGCTTCCATCATCACGATTGCGCGGACGTTCCCGGAGTTCCGGGCGGCATAGAGCCCGCCAAGACTACCGCCCCAGTCGTGCAGGACGAGGGTGATATCCGTCAGCTCGAGGCCATCGATGAATCCCTCGACATGAGCATAGTGGTCCTGGAACGTGTAGCCGATGTCCGGCTTTGCACTTGCGCCCATGCCGATGAGGTCTAACGCAATGGCACGGTGATCGTCCGCGACATGCGGGATCACGTTACGCCAGAGATAGGATGAGGTCGGATTGCCGTGGATGAAGAGCACGACCGGGCCGTTGCCTTCATCGACATAGGCCATGTCGGACCCCAAGACATCTACGGAGTGCCGTTCATAGGGAAACTCAGCCGACACATCCGCACCGGCAGCGGACGCAAAGGTCGCTGCGGCAAATGCCATAGTTGCAAAGGCTTTCATTGGGGTCCCCTTATGAGCGGCTGGAATGTTTGGAATCCGCGGTAAAGCCAGCAGCCATTGGCTGGCGGCGGATCGAATGACAACGGGCAACCCTCGTCATACATGGGCTCTCGCCCTGACGCGGGATCGCGCCCCAAGTAGGAGGATGATAGGAGGGAGAACCAGTTCGATGATGGTCGGAACGATCATCGGCTCGGGCATCCCGAATTGCATGGCGCTGAGCAGCCGTCCTATGCCACCCAGGAAAAAGCCAGCGAGCAGGATCGTCAGCACCGTTCCTCGCCCGTTAAAATCCATCAGGCAGTAGACGAGCCCTGCACCGATCAGGATCCAGAGCCCCGCCATGAACCGCAGCGTGTTGTCGATCGCCGCGTATTCGATCTTGCCATCGAGGATCGAGAAGTCGAAGCCACCGGCGATCTCGAGAAAGCCTGGGCCAAGGAAGAAGTATGCTCCCCCGATTCCAAACGATATGAGCGCCAGAACGCCGGTCAACAGTGATGCTATGAGTTTCATTTTTTCTCCCTCAGGCTGATGTCGTCCAAAAAGAAATGAACAGCCGGACATCGGAGACGCCCGACTGCTCTTATTTAATCGTCAGAACATCACGCGACCGAACCACGTGTCTTCTTCACGCTTGAAGGTCGCGTTGCGGATGTCGACATGTTCGAGCCAGCGCTCATCAGTGCGGAACCGCTCGACATCTTCGAGCTGCTGCCATTCGAAGAGGCCGAAGATTTGCGGCGCGTAGATATCGTGATCGCCACCATCCATGCCGGGGGCGGAGCCCATAAAGGCCAACGTGGAGATCTGGTATTCCTGGATCACAGGCGCGATCGACTGGAAGTAAACGCCGAGCACGTGCTGGACGACCGCCATTTGCTCGGGCGACTGGGCCACCGTCCAAGCATGCGTCCCGTCGTAGATACGGTCCTCGCGTAGGGTGACCGGCGTGTCCTGCTGCGCCCCAAAGAAACCGACACTGCCGACTGAGCCGGAGATGTCTCCCCAGGCAACAGACGCTTCAAGCGCTTCGCGCCCCGACGGATCGACCCATTGCAGAAGTACGATATGCGTCATGTCGTGATCCTGGCTGTCATTGCGGATCACTTCGATGTTGGTGAGATGCTCGCCACCTGCAGCATTGATGGCATCTTCCAGCGCACCGAGTTGCCCTGCAGCGTTGGCATCATTAATGTAAATCGCCTGGACAAGCTGACCGGCATTGATCGTGAAGGTGTCCGTCCGGCCTTCCGCGAAGGCCGGGGAACTGAACGCAGCCAGCGCTGCGGCAGCGGTAAGAGTCCTGAAGAGTTTCATGGGGCTTTCCTTTTGTTTTGGACAATCAGGGTGGTTTGCTGCCCACGATGGAGCAACAGGACTTCAATCAACTGTTTCGAGCTTCCTCAGCTTGGCGACAGCGTGATCGTAACTTTTGCAGGATCGAAAGCCATACGACCCGCCAGAGGTCTGGCGTAGTCAAACGGGGTTTCGTAGCTCCACGCGATGGGTACGTCTGCCCCAGGCAAAGCGTGGTAGCTGGCGTCGCCCTTGAGGGGGCAATGGGTCGCGCGTTGAACGACGGTCATGTCTGCGCGCACATCGCAACGCGGCACATAGTAAACCGGGAAGTAAAGCTGCTTGCCGACTTCAAGGCAGACCAGTGCGTCTTTCGTGTCAGCGAGAACGTTTTTGCCTCTCCGGATCGTTACGCGTCCTGATACTTTCCGCAGGCTCATGTAGTGCCGTGGCTCTACCGGGTTGTGTATTGTGTTCGCCGCCAGAGAAACTTCAGGGTGTACCGCGTGCTTCATGGCCTCCCGAACCATCTCCGCGAATGCCGCAGTATTCGACGCGTCAGGCACGGTTCACCACCTCCCCACGTTCGAGATAGGCAGCATTCCCCGCCAGCATGTCCCGAACGTTCTTGGCGAATTGCGGTTTCATCATCGGGATCATCAGCTTGCCGAGTAGTCCGAATTTCGGCGTAAAATCGAGGCGCATCGTAACCTTGGTACGATCTGTGCCGAATTTCTCGAAATCCAACGTTCCCTTTGCCGTCTTCAGCGGGACGCTGCCTTCGTAGATGTCGATCACCATCCGCTTGTTCGGTACATGTTCGATCACGCGCTCGCGAATGAAATTTTTGCCATCACCCAACGTGCATTGACGGGACGCACCATGCCCTGTCGCGGGTGAGCCGTCCAAAAGAACACTTTTGGCGATCGCCGGGTTGAACCTGTCGATATTCCCGAAATCGTCCCAGGCAGCAAAGACCTTTTCAATCGGGGCATCTATTGTTTGTGCCGACGTAACATGCGCCATTTTGGTATCCTTCTCTTAGGCCGATATTGCGAACGACGTCCTTGATCTGGAGCCACATTACCTGTACCAAAATCACCTGTCTTGGAGAATTTTCAGGACACACCGGTGCGAAAATGGGACAAGCATGTACTTCGCTGACAAGAGGTTTGATTGGGAGAGTTTGCGGGTTTTCCTCGCAGTCGCGCGGAACAACTCTATACGCGCCGGCGCCAGAGCCCTTGGCATTGGACATTCGACCGCATCCCGGCGGATACAGGCCCTCGAAGAAGACCTTGGCAGCAAGCTCTTCGAATCCGTTGATAACGGCTTGGCGCTGACTGAAACAGGCGGGCGCGTTCTCGAACATGTCGAACGGGTAGAGGGCGAGCTTTATGATATGGAGCGTACCGTCATCGGACGCGACGCGAAGCCCGCGGGTCTGATCCGCCTGACGCTTCCTCCCCCGATGGCCTATGGACCACTCATGGCGGACATTGTGGCGTTCGGCGACCTCTACCCTGACATCAAGCTGGAGATTATCACGTCCTACGCGATCTCGGATTTGAACAGGCGTGACGCCGACGTCGCCATCCGGTTTATGGAAAAACCCGAAGACTGGCTGCTGGGTCGTCGTCTTCCCACCTTCAAGGATGCGATCTACGCCTCACCCGAATACATCGAAACGCATGACTTCGAGGGCAAGACGCCAACCGCGCGCTGGATAGGCTGGCCTGGCGATGACGAAAACCCGGTGTGGATCAAGTCCATGCCGCACCCGACCTGTCCCGTGAAATGGACCATTGGCGACGTCAATGCCCAGGCCGCTGCGGCGCGGGCAGGACTCGGCATGGCGCTGTTACCCTGCTTGGTGGGCGACCTCGATGGCGAGTTGAAGCGCGTCCCACCAGGAAAGATCGCCCACGAGAGAACAGCTTGGATATTGACCCATCCTGATCTGAAGACCACCGAACGCGTACGCCTGTTCACCCGCTACCTAATGGAGCAGATCGTCGCCCACAAAGATGCCATTCAAGGAGACCCGCAGTAATTGGAGTAACAATGAATCTGAGAAACAGGCGCGACTGCAACTGTTCGCGTAGTCATACTCGCTTACGCGAAACTCCCGCGTAAGCGGCGAGTCCTGAAAAGCGGTTCGTCGTCAAAATTCGGCTTTACTACAATAAGATAGCACTCAACAAGACTCGGGTATGTGACCTTCGGCTTTGGAAGACGACACTCTATCCAGCTAAGCCACGGATGCCTAAATCATTCCTCTGCTCACGTAGCGCATCCGCGGCGTTCCGACCGATTTTAAAGTGAGCCAAAACACCAGAGACATGGCATCTCATGCACCCGATAGGTTCATACTTTTAGTCCCCGTGTCAGGGTCGTTGTGGCTGCCGTTGCTCAAAAAATCGCATCAAGCGGTTTCGCATTTTCACGTATATCGAGTCCGTGATCGAACGGCACCGGCGGATGGTCGACGAATCAAACACGGACTGCGGCAAACTTCTCTTGAAGTACTTATAACAGTCACCTGCGATCTTTCGGTCAAGAAGTTAACTAAGATTGTAGATGAACGGCGGCTAGTATTGAAAAGACAGGTGACACCGCGTCAACGGCGACAACCCGCGTCTTGCTGTATGATGGTCGTCACTGATTGCCAATAGATTGGCTAAACGATCTCGACGATCGGTTAAAGGCGGCCCCGGGGGTGACTAGTTTTCCACCTAGATGACGAAACGATGGCGCAGTGCGAGGAATCCGATCTTTGCGCTACAGCTTTGTTGCCAAGCGAACCCCCTACCGATTTAGATATTCAGAAGCCAAAAAACGCCCCAACGGACCAACGATCTATACATAAACATTCAACAATATTGCACCCGGCTGGGTCCGCTGATCTCGGATAAAGTGGTAAAAACAAATGCATTCACCTTGGACCAGTGCGCAGCAAACTTAAAAGAGCGTCAAATTCTTCAGTTTTTCGATGTACTAAGTAAACAGGCCTAAGAAAAACCTCTGAATAGCTCGCGGTCTCCAGCTGATGCGAGTTGCCGAGTTGAGCAACATCCCTTTCATCCAAGAATGTGCTCCCTTCAGTCGTTGCTAGATAACTGATCGCAGCCCAAGGTGATCCAAATGCAAATGAAGCCGCTGTATGCCCGGACAAGTACCGCTGTTGAAAAGCCGGAAATTCAGCCCCCCAATCGATTTCGACGTATCCATCATGATCGTCTTTGCGCCCTGTCGTTTGAAAAAGGCGGATGCGTTGCCGCCAAACGCGATGAAAAGCAACATCGCGATGTGGTCGAGAGTCATAGATCAGAGCCGCATCCAGAGTCCCCGCGATGACACGCTCAACTAAGTTCGAAGAAACTTGCGTCGACAAATGGATGGCGTGACGTGGCCAGAACGATTTAAGCGCAGTCATAATCGGCGCAGTGTAACTGTGAACCAAATACTCGTGAAGACCAAAGAATTTCTGTCCCTCCAATTCTGAGGACACCGAAAGTGCAAGCCCGCCCTGGACACGCGCAAGGAGTACAGTGCGGGCATGTGGCAGCCATCGTCTGCCAGCTTCTGACAGTTCCACGCCGAAAGGCATTCGCTCAAGCAACTTATGCCCTATCTGGCCCTCCAACGCCCGAATGCGCGCGCTCAATGTGGGTTGCGTCACGCCAAGGAGGTCCGCTGCCTTGCGCATGTTCTTCTGTTCTGCTGCCGTAACAAAGGATTCGATTTGATCTAGGGTCATGAGATAAAATATTCCTATGGATTGCACAAAATCAATTTGATTCCTTTGCTGCACGCAAGTGACTATTTTCTCATTGTAAGCTTGAGGAGCATACAATGGCGTCACTGTTTGAAGCAGACATACTCGTTGCAACAGGCGATCAGCTTAAGGATGGGCCAAACACACCTGGTCAGCAGCGGCGCACAGCGTTTGCGCCAGATGGGCTTTGGGTCGGTGAATGCGAGGTAACCGCATTGGGTGAGCCGAGCCAGTGGCATCATCACGCAAACTACGACAGCATCATGTACATGCTCGCAGGGCGCATCCGTGTCGATTGGGGTCAGGAAGGAGAAAAAAGCTTTGAGGTATCGGCTGGAGATTATGCTTTCTTTCGTAGGGGCGTAATTCACCGAGCCCAGGTCGTCGCAGGTTCCGAAGGCTGTCGCTACGTGTTTGTGCGTCTCGGGAACGGAGAGTCGGTGGTCAATGTAGACGGTCCGGGGTTTGCCTCGGAGCATGGAACATGACTTCTCCAGATAGTACGCCCCGCCGCAAAGATCGTTGGGTGCGCGACGATGTTTGGATCGTTTCAATGCTGTCTTCCAGCTTGTTTTGCACGGTTGGCACCGCTGCAAATGGCTGGGCGTACCAGCGACCTTCCGCATTTTTCTTCGATGCCGAAAAGCGTGCCATCTATATTCATGGTGCTCATTCCGGCCGCGCCATTTCCAATGCGGTGGAGAATGACAAAGTCACTATCTGTGTCTATGACATCGGCGCGATGCGATTGCACGCGCGCGCCTTCGAGTTTTTGCAGGAACACGCGGGTGTGGTTGTCTTTGGGCGCGCGCGGTTGGAAGAGGACAACCGCGAAAAGCACCGCGTCATGCAGGCGACGTTTGCGAAACACGCCCCGCACTTGCAATGCAATGTGGATTACGAACCAGCCAGCCAAATGGAAATTGACGAGACGACCGTCATTAGGATCGAAATCGAGAATTGGTCAGGGAAAATGAAATGGACCGATGATCCAACGCGACCTCGCTTCACATATGATTCCGTCCCAATCGCCCGACCCGCTCTACCCTGGCATCCCGATAACGCTGATGCAGAACCTGTCACAGTCGAATGGGCCGAATCCCTGCGTGCATCAGAGTACAGTCGGTTTAAAGACCCGTCATACCAGCCGATTGGTGCTCCCATTGCAATCGATCTTCCCAGGCCATTTCCTAGCGGACACGATCTTTGCGGTCAGCGTTGCACCCTAACCCGTCTCAATCCCATTCGTCATGCGGAGGGTTTGTTCGAAGCGTTCGGCGAAGACAACGAAGACAGAAACTGGACATATCTTCCTTATGGGCCATTCAACGATCATGACGAGTTCCGCATCTGGTTAAACTCACTATCGTCTGAGCGCGATCCCATGTTTTATACTGTCCTCGATCAGCGGGGCGCACCCGTAGGTATGACGAGTTTCCTAAGAATAGATCCACAAATGGCAACAATTGAAGTTGGTCATATTCATTTCTCTCTAAAAGTACAGAGAACTCCTGTGGCGACAGAAGCTATGTATTTAATGATGCGCAATGTCTTCGAGACGCTGGGATACCGTCGCTGTGAATGGAAATGTGACGCCCTTAACCGACCGTCGCGCCTAGCAGCAAGTCGGCTTGGTTTCAAGTTTGAGGGCGTATTCCGCAAAGCGGCCCATTACAAGGGGCGAAATCGAGATACCGCATGGTTCGCGATTGTCGATAGCGATTGGTCGGCACACGAGAGAGCGTTCGAGGCATGGCTTGCGGCCGAAAATTTCGGCCAGGACGGCAAACAAATAAAGGCGCTTCGCGATATGATGGTCGTTTGAGTCGTATGGTTACGGCTATGCAATGACGACGGGTTAAAGCCTCACGAGATAAATACGAACTCGTGATGGAACGGGCCGCGAGCCAAAGTGTTGACAGCTACTAAAACCTCTACCGTACAGCCCATGTTACGGTGGACCCAACAGGAGCAAAGAATGTCCAAAGATGAGGCGGTGACGAACCGCTGGCATTGGCTGGTTCCCATTTCAAGCTTAATCGCCGCAGGCGCGTGCTTGGGGTTATCAACCAACATGGCCAAACTCGCTGGCGATGTCGGATTGTCTCCGATTGCTTTCCTGTCCTGGTCAATTCTAGGCGCAGCTCTCGTTCTGTGTGTGTTCGCGATAAGTCGCGGGCATTTGCCGTCACTGAATTTCAGAACATTTGAGTATTTTGTTGTTGCAGCTTTTGTAACGGTGGCTGGTTCAAACCTGATCTTCTTCTCTGCGGTCCCTCACGTCGGGGTCAGCTTTGTAACACTGGCCATCACCCTGCCTCCCTTGCTTACCTATATCGGTGCGCTCGCCTTGCGCATGGAGGGATTTGATTGGCGTCGAGCGCTTGGGGTGATTGCAGCCCTGCTTGGCGCAGGATTTCTTGCGATCAATCAGCTCAGGGCGCCAGATGCGCCAGTTTTCTGGGTTCTATTGACATTGCTCGGGCCGCTGCTGCTGGCCATTGGCAATCTCTACAGAACTTTGCGCTGGCCTGAGGGCGAGACAGCAGATGCGCTGGCCCCTGGAATGCTGATAGCTGCTGCAGCGATGCTTTTCGCATTGGCGCTCCTGCCCGACTTTTCCGTTTCAGTCCCCACAGACACGGCGCCGCCACTGCTCCTGATCGGTGTGCAGGCGGCCATATTTGCAGCGCAATTCCTGCTAATGTTTGTGTTGCAAAAGACCGGCGGACCAGTGCTTCTGAGCCTCTTGGGCGGGGTCGGCGCTGTCATCGGTGTCCCGGTCGCAATTATGCTCCTCGGAGAGACCGCGCCGAAGGGTCTGATTGTAGGATCGGCACTCATCGCACTGGGGATCGTGCTCGTCGCTATGGGCGGTCAAAAGGTTCCAACGGAAAAGAAAGGATCGTGACATGACCTCAAGCATGGACGCAAAGACAGGACTGAAAATTGAGAACCCCCACGGCATGTTCGATCCGTCCCACCTTGCGTTTTCACATCTCGCAATTGCGCCAGCGGGCGCACAGGTTGTTTGGGTCGCAGGTCAATCCGGAGGCGCCGACAAAGGGGACTTTGCCGATCAAACCGCCACAGCCCTCTCCAGTATTGATAAAGCCATGCAAGCCTCGGGTGGCGACATAGGTGGCGTCGCAAAGCTGACCGTGTACATTGTGGACCACGACAAAGCCAAACATGCCGTGCTGATTGACGCCGTAAAGTTAGCGTTTGGCGACAGGCTTGCGCCGGCGTGTACCATAGTGCCGCTGCAACAATTGGGGACTGATCCGGATATGCTCATCGAAATCGAGGCCTTCGGCGTTGTTCCCGTCCAAGACAAAGAGACCTGAACCATGAAAGAACAGAAAAAAGCAGCACATATTCTGCATTCAGATTGGAAGTCCAAAGGCGACGACTGGCATGGGAAAGTGGAAGGCCCAGATTTGAATTCCGACGTGACGATCTTGTTTTTCGCGACCAACGAGGTCGGGGTTGGTCCATCTTGGCACAGTCATCCCTACGACGAGATCTTCATCATCCGCAAAGGCCGGGCGCGATTCACTATTGGTGACCAAGTTATAGATGCTGAACAAGGTGATGTGCTGATGGGGCCCGCTGCCGTCCCTCACAAATATGAAAACCTGGGTCCCGGCCGGCTTGAAAGCACTGATATTCACCTGAGCCGGGAGTGGATTCAGACTGACTTAGTTGATCCTAGCGAGACATAGTTGGTCTCGCTAGAACTCCCAGTTCTCACAAAGGTGAAACTGCTTGCCGCTTGCCGCGGCCAGTGGACACGCAGACAAAGACTGTCGAGAATGAGCTGCCTGAGGGACATGCCGCGTTAAGCAGCCAGCAGCTGGGTTGGTCTTGCTCGCGAGCCTGTTTTTTGTTCCAAATCCGTTCGAAGAGCGTTCTTTGTGTTTTCCTTTCTGGCAAGCGGACAAAACACACGGGGACTTGAGATCATCGTCTTGAGATGTTGCACAGTGCCATTGCCGACTTGTACATCCATAGTTTGAAGGCGAGCACCTTCGAATACGCCGCCGCGTCCGTCGATCAACATGCGATCACCGACAATATTGCTGGCCCAGATACGCTTGCCGAGGAAATTTTTCGAGTCTGATCGGCTTGGGATAAGAAACTGACTGACAAAGAGAAAAGCTTCGGTCCGGCTGAACTCTGAACAAAGGCTCCTGACCGAGGTCGGTTCAAAAGGTTCAAACGCCACGTCTTGAAGGGCGAAGACCGTGTGTTCTTTCGGGGCCACCAGTCGGTGCTCCAGACAAGAGGTCTGCATCAACTTCAGAAGGATCGTGAAGCGTCCATCGCTTTGCAAGTAGTCGACAAGCGATCCCTGGGATGACGTGTTCACCACATAGGGCAGGTTGTGCGTTGGATCTGACGCAATCAGTTTCAAGTTTGGTGGTCGGTTCGTCATGTTTGCCTTCTTTCTGTGTTTCAGTGGTCTGTCTTGCCCCACCGCTTAGACAAGATCGAGGGAGGTTCTGATCGGCGTTGATCCATGAGAGGATGAACCAACGCCCGTTCCGAATTCACGAAACCCTTGGAGTAAGTTCACCCTATAAAATACAACTTGAAATGTATTTGAAAAAACTACGCAACCTTTTGGAATTACTATTTTTTTTCGCTATTTTGGGGCGGTTTTGCGTGTGAAAAATTGAATTGAAACCGGATGATTGCAATGAAAAAACCGATCAGGATGTGATCTCCTGATCGGTTTCTCGTTTCATTTTTTGCCCTCGTTCAGGCCGCGACTTTGCTTGGCGATCGCGCAAGTGTGTCACTTACCAGAGCTTGGACCTCTCCCCGTCTTGCGACCGGCAAAGCGCGGGGACCATAGTCTAATATCGCCTGGTCGCGGTTCCTTGCGCCGATAGCCCGTATTAAATCAGCCTTATGTTTGGATGACAGCACTTTCATGGCCTCAGCGCCTGGGTAAAAACTCTCTGACCAAAGCCCGTTGGCACAGATCACCGCATGTTTGGGCAACAACAGATGGTAGTATTCAACGCTGGTGCGGCCATGCGCGACATGAGCATAGTCGCTGTATTGCGCGACGTGCTTCGCCTTTGCGAAGACAGGACCGTCATCTGAATAAAGCACCAGGCAGTGTTGCGGCGAGACCAGGAGCGCCCGGCTGTTTTCGAAGGCAAATGGCTTGACCCGGATGGGATGCAAGTTTGGATTTTCCAAAAGCTGATCTTCGTCAATCTTTGTCGAGTTGATCCACAAGATCGGGAAGGATCCGCCCCCGTGTATCCTTACGTGATCGCCCATGCGCAGATCCTCGACCGGAACTTCGCCCCGCGTCGTATTGATCAATGTTCCCTTGACGTAACACGGGATGCCCATTGCGTTCAGTTCTTGCGCCGTGTCGACTTGATCTGTCGTCACGCCCTCAAGGAAGACCGTCTCGCCATTCGGAAAGCTCAGGAACACACCACCGAAGTTGGGATCGTCTTCCAATGTCGAAACGGTGACATCCCAGGCATTGACCGGATTGCCTTCGGCATCCATCAGGCCCGAGACATCGAACTGATCATTTGTGAACCCATCGCCGTCATCATCAGCAAGATCAAAGTCAACAATCGCATCGCTGCCAGAGCCATCGGCCAAAACAAACGTGTCGTTGCCATCGCCGCCGCGCAGCTCGTCATTGCCAGCCCCGCCTGTCAGCGTGTCGTCGCCATCGTCCCCGCGCAGAGTGTCTCGTCCGGTGCCACCAGCAACAAAGTCGTCTCCTGCACCCGCAAAAACATCATCGTCGCCATCGCCGCCATGAAGGTCGTCGTTCCCAAGGCCACCATCCAAGAGGTCATTGCCGTCGCCGCCATCGAGACTGTCGGCGCCGCCCTCGCCTCGTAGCGTATCGTTGCCCAACCCGCCATCAATCTCATCGTCCCCATCGCCTCCGAGCAGGCTGTCATCGCGATCACTGCCCGTGATCGTGTCGTCAAACGCACTGCCTTCGACGCCGTTGATATCAACAAGCGTGTCATTGCCATCGGCACCTGTTGCAAGACCGGACTGGAGATCCACCAGAACGGCCCCGCCCGCATCCGTGTAGACGGCCGTGCTATGTCCGGGGCCGGTATGCCCCTGCAAAGTGTCATCACCTTGCCCGCCAGTAAGCGACGCGTTTCCGGCTTCATTGATGATCAAGTCATGACCGTCGCCACCAATGAGTGTATCGTTGTCGCCTGCCCCGCCATTGATCGTGTCATCGCCGCCCAGGCCGTTTATAAAGTCACTTCCGGTTCCTGAGGCGACCAGTAGATTGTCAACATCAGAGCCAGTTAAATTCACGAAGGATCCGTCGACCACAACGTTCTCGACATTGGACAGCTGACGCCCCTGCATCAGTTCTGCATCGAGATCAATCGTATAGGTGCCAGGAACATCAATGTAGATCGTGTCGATACCATCGCCACCATCAAACTCTCCGGCGGCAAAATTGGCAAAAATTTGATCATCCCCGGCACCAAAGTCGATGGTAACGTTTCGTGGACTGTTTTGCGCCCTTGCATCATAGACATCATCCTGATCCGTAAGAATGAAAGTCTCGACGCTGTTAAACGCGTCGACATCTGTGTCAGTGGATGTGACCGTACCTACAAGGGTTGCAGAAATGACATCGCTAAGGACAATTGAAACGGCCGACTGGTTCGCTGAATAATCCAGGGTGTCATTGCCAGTTCCACCATCAATCGAGTCATTGCCCGCGCCCGCAATGATCGAGTCGTCGCCTGAGAACGCTCGGATGGAATCGTCGCCAGCCCCGCCATCGATTGTATCGTTGTCCGTGCCTTCGATCGAACCGTTCCCGGCAAAGATGGTGTCATTGCCATCGCCAGCAACAATCAGGTCATTGCCGCGCTGCGCCGTGATCGAGTCGTCGCCGTCCGTTCCAACGATTGTATCGTCGCCTGATGTACCGTTGAAATTTGCCATAGGTTGGAATCCTCAATTGAACCAAATCAGCCTTTTCCTGAGTGTGCGGGGCAACTTCTTTGCCCACGCACAAATGCCGCTCAGGCTGCGAGTGGAAGTTGATTGAGCTGTTGCAAGAAGGGGTTTTGAGCAAGTTCATGATAGACCACACCTTTGGCCGCCATGTTCTTCCTTGTCAGTTCTGTGCCGCAATAGGTTGGGCGGTCGCCCAACCGGAGAACCCGCAATTCGCCAAACACATCTGAGACGAGCACCTGCCGCGAAGATTGATTGCGCAGCCACCAACGCCCCTCGACAACGAATGGTGCCACAATATCTGCGGCCTCGTCAGATGTGGTGTTGTGCAGATTTGGCGCGTGCCCGGCAGGATCAGCAAACACAGCGTTAGGCATGACAAAAACTGTGAACTCGGATGCGTCCCTCAGCGCGTGCTCAAACCCGGCTGTCATCAAAAGCGTCAGGAAAGTGCTGTAATTGCTTTGGCACCCCAATTGATCCACGAGATCCAAGCCGGTTCCAAATCGACCGTGGGTCACGGAAGATGGCGCATGCCAATTCTCAGAGCGATCAACAAACATCTTTTGCATCCTTGGTCTATCAATTTCGGATGGCACCAGAACAGGGTCATCCATCGTCGCCCCAAGGTGTGGCAGATCAATCTAAGTCGGGTATTTGAAATTTTTAGCAAAGCATTTGGGTTTTCTAGCTTTCTGCACTGTCAATTTGACTATCACATTTACGTGTAAACTTTGATTGACATTTCGCCGCCATATTTCAATCAATATCTCACCATACTGCGCCGCATAACACTCGTTTGAGTTGAAGGAGACGCACGATGCTAGACCCCGTTACAGGCACTTTTGAAGAACTTCCCCAGATGGAAATGTCAGCAACGATTTCTGGCACCACGTTGACCTATTTGCCACCCGTCAAAATCGATGCAACGCTGCATCTCGACAAGGCCATGCTCGACATCAACCAAGCAGCCTGCACATCGACCTTTGCGTTCAACGGCGGCCAGCCAGAGGAAAGAGTTTGCCCGGCGAGCTCGATGGCCTTCTTCCCCAAAGGTTCGGAAATCTACATTAAAACAGACAATCCTATGCCCGGTCTTTTTCTGGCATTTAACAATTTCGCGGTTGCTTGGTGGCTAAAACCACTCGGATTGGAAGACTGTCTAGACCAGATCTGGGATTACAAAACAGACCCAACGATCGGGTTTCTGGCCCAAGCGGCTCTTCAGGAGTTCTCGCTCAGCGCACAAGAAGAGCGTGCGTCGGACGAACTCCTGATGGAATCCATCATCATCGGCATCACAAGCCGCCTCATTTACCGGATCTCTTCTGAAACAGGGAAAACAGTGGCCGCCCCGTCTAAGCCCGCACATGACATTGCGGAAGCGAAGATCAATCGGGCAAAAAGCTTCATCGCGGATCGACTCTTCGACCAAGAATTGAAGGTCGCCGACATCGCCTCGTCAGTGGGCTGGTCAACGCCGCATTTCGCCAAACAATTCAAAACAAGACTAGGTGTGTCGCCTTACAACTACATCCTGACCAGCCGAGTTGAGCGCGCAAAACGGATGCTTCTGGAGACGCCAAAAACGTTGACGGAGGTCGCGTTCATGAGCGGTTTCTACGATCAGGCACATATGACATCCACATTCACAAGGATCCTGGGCCAAACACCGTTGAAGGTGCGAAAAGAATCGTATGCGGAAGCTCACTAATTCATCTGCGTGATTGGTAAACTTTCTCGATTTTGTGCTTCTCGGAAAAGATGTAGGATAACTGGTTTTGACATCACAAGACGTATGGATGATACGCTATTTATGAACGGCGCGCAGCGATATACTGCGCGACCAGCCAATTTCCTACGTGCAGGGGTCATTCAGATGAAAGTGGCATTGCAAAGGGGCGCATAGGCCCGCCGTCCGAACCGCGAAGCTTGAGTGAAGCGCCGAACCAGGCGAACTCATACACACCATCACCCGCTAGTTCTTCCAAAAACACATTCTGCATGATCGGCACACCCCGTCCTGTGAGCATTGATGAATGCACCGGCAAGTAGTTGAAATCTTCCTCCGAAGGTCCAACATCGGTAGAGATATTGTCGGCACCCACAAGGATTGCACCCAAGTCCGCCAGATGATTTGCTGACTCCCGTGTTAGTCCAGGCGTATTTGCCATGTAGGCCGCACGGTCCTCTTCGAAGAGGGTCATACGCCCGGTGCGCACCATAACCACATCGCCCTCACGCACCACCAAGCCTTGCGCGGCCAGTGTCTCATCAATGTCTGCAACTGTAATTCCATAGCTCTCTGGAAGCATGTCGACACCTTTATAGGCCGCCACATCGATGAGCACTCCGCGAGCAACGATCGGTGGATAGTTCTCAACACCCGCGCGAAGCCATCCTCGGTCACCCAAGTGCTCTTCGGCCGTGAAGCCGTTGTAAATCGTGCCCTCAAGACCGAAATGCGCCAATGCATCCACATGCGTGCCGGTATGCGTATACATCGAGATCATACTGCCCGAATAGGTGAGATGCTTGTTGACTGCATTGCCCTGCCCGGTCGTGTTGTCAACGATGGTACCATTTGGTGTATGGACGTTGAAAATCTGAAATCGAGGCTGCCCATTGAAATCATAAGACGGCATGCCGACAAAATACTCGACGGATAGATCATAGATTCGGCCCGACGAAATCCGAGACACGACATCTAGTCGTGTCTCATCATCCATTAGATTGAGCGCACCAATTTCATCCTCAGATCCGAAGGGGCTTTCACCGACAATGTCCAATACCGACGGTCCAGAGTCTTGAGCTAACGCCGGTGAGGCAAGGGCAAAGAGCGCTATTATGCAACTGCGAGCTAACATTGAATATCTCCAATTAAGTGAACGGTAGCCAATTAATTATTGCTTCGCGCAAGCCAGACGACGACGTTTTCGTTTCGACACTCACAACCAAAGGATTTTAATGAATAGGCGCTATTTATTGGGATCTTCGGGTGTCATCGGAACAAACCCTTTCAAGTGCTTCGCAAGAAAATCTATGAACGCTCTAACTCGCGGAAGCCCGCCCGGCGAAGGCGGGTAGATTGCATAGATCGCCTGATCTGGTGGCTTCCAACCCTCTAACGCGTTTGCCAGTTTGCCCGTCGCTAGATCAGCTTCAACGTAAAGACGCGGCATTACGGCAACCCCGCTTCCCGCCAAAACCGCCTCGCGCAGCATAAGTGAGTTGTTTGCAATAAGGGGTCCTGTGACGCGGATTTGACGCTCCTCACCGGTTGCGTTTCGGAACGTCCAGCGTTCAGGTCTATCGGAATTCGAATAGAGCAAACATGGGTGCTCTCGGAGTAGCTCAGGCGCACCAAGGGACGCCTTACGTTCCAGATACTCCGCCGAAGCGACGGCAATGTGATCCAAAGTTGCCAATTTTCGTGAGATTAGCGTTGAGTCTGGCATTTGAGCGGTTCCGCGAATCGCGAGATCAAAACCAGCACGAACAAGGTCGTCTTTCTCATCGTCAAGATGTAGGTCCATTACGATTTTGGGGTGGAGCTTCAAAAAAACTGGCACTAGAGGTGCCAAAATAAGTAGTCCAATTGACATTGGCGCAGCGACACACAGGCGCCCTCTAGGCTCCCGGTCGAGTGCCGAAACCGCAATGTCCGCTTCATCCATTTCAGACAAAAGTTTTCGCATACGCTCATAGTAGATTGCACCCGGGTCTGTAACGCTCATGGCACGTGTCGTCCGATGGAAAAGACGGACTCCGAGGTCTGCTTCCAATTCTCGAATGTTCTTCGAAATTGCAGCAGCAGATGTTCCAAGCTTTCGCGCCGCTTCAGCGAAGGATCCACTCTCCACAACGGTAACGAAAGCACGCAGTGCCGTAAGTCGATTCATTCAATTACTCCATTCCAGTGCAGATCTAACAAAGGCACGTCCAAACGTTATTAAAATAGAAGATTAACGATCGAGAGTTTCGAGTGTCGCAACACAAATCGCCTGATCCAACACCACAGCAGGTCTATCTGAAATCGCAATGGTATTCAGGAGGATCTCACATGCCCAACTCATTTTCCTTTTTCTTTGGCGCTACCGTTATTGCGTGTCTTCCACTGTTAGTTTCTGCCCAGGATCAGCAAGAGTCACATAAAGAGCTTGTGAACCCGCCCTCTTTGCCGGATTCGACGCAGTTCGGTTACTCGCAGGCCACAATCGCACCGGCTGGCACGCGCTTGGTTCATGTTGCTGGTCAGGTGGGTTTCATTGAGACTGAAGCTGATAACGGCTTTGAAAGGCAAGCAGCGCGCGCATTTAATAATTTGGAAATCGCGTTACGCGAAGCGGGCAGCAACCCGGCCTCTGTTGTCCAAATTACACTCTTGATTGTAGATCACGATGCCAAGAAGCTGGCTTTGATGGGACAGATGCGCAAATCAATGTTCGGCGAGAACCTCCCTGCCTCGATCCTGATCCCCGTCCCCAAGCTCTACACGCCTGGCGTCCTCTTTGAGATTGGAGCGGTGGCAATCATTGATCCAAACGATGCGCGCGGAGCAGAATAGTTTTCTTCCTACTCTTGATGCTCTCAACAACTCCAAGCCCGCTTTTCTGCACCCGGAGGGATGATATGGAAAAACTTATTGCGCTTGCGATACGTTTTACTCCAACCCGACGCTACGGCCCGCCTAGAAAAATAGGATTGAACTAGTGTCGAACCCCTCCAATTCTGTTTCTTCAAGCACGATAGTCTGGTCTGCGGCGATGATAATCGTGTGTGATCCTTCTTGGCGAAAGGACAATTCATCCAGTTTCTGCGCGCGCGTTCCTGTTTGCTGAAGCTCAATGCGCAATATGTCGCCCTCGCTAGCTTGAAAATCAGTTATGACGTCTCTCCCACCACCCGTCTCTGCCCGAAACACGAAGATATCTGCATCGCCTCCACCGCTCAACGTATCGTCTCCGGCACCGCCACGCAGGCGATCCACCCCCCAGTTGCCGGAGAGAACATCGTTCCCTGCTCCGCCGATCAGAATGCTGTCATCATGGGCGCCAGTGAGGACATCGTCGAAGCTGGATCCTTCAATATTTTCAACCCCCATAAGAATGTCCCCTGTCGCATCACCGCCAAAGGCCCGGCCGTTCGTAAGATCTATCTCAACACCACTTTCTGAACGCCTGTAACTTGCCACATCTCGGCCCTCTCCACCCGCGATCGTGTCACCACCTGTTCCACCTTCCAGGCGATCGTTCCCGCCATTTCCATAAAGTGCGTCCTCGCCCCTTCCGCCGATCAAAAAATTATTCTCTGCATTCCCGACCAAAAGATCTGAAAAGCGGCTTCCAGAGACCGCTTCGATGTCGCGCATTCGGTCCCCGTCGGCGTGGCCGAAATACCCCTCCCCCAAACTGAGATTGACGGTGATACCAGCATCAGACCCGCTATAGTCGGCCCGGTCTCGTCCATCGCCGCCATTTAGATCATCGCGTCCGACCCCTCCACGCAACACGTCATTCCCTGCTCCGCCGAACAGCCGGTCGTCGTCCCCAGTCCCAACGAGGCGATCATTGCCCTCCCCGCCCAAAAACGTGTTTTCGTCTGTATCGTCCTCGTCGCCCGCTGCCTCAT
Organism: uncultured Roseovarius sp.; assembly: GCA_947496175.1. Lineage (GTDB taxonomy): Bacteria > Pseudomonadota > Alphaproteobacteria > Rhodobacterales > Rhodobacteraceae > Roseovarius. The sequence goes on along the minus strand of CANMBU010000002.1, from coordinate 1,052,749 downwards.
AATCAGCGATTGCCTGGGCAAGGGCATCAATCCACTCGCTCCTTACCGCACCGGGCCTGAACCAGTCTAAATCTTCTGCGTTGAAACCTGTGCCAACTGTTGAGTAAAGAAAGACAGCATCTTCACTGTGCGCGAAAGCCGCTTCAAGCGTCTCTTCCAAACTCTCCGGTGTCACGCCGTCGCGTGGGAACTGATCTGTCGACACCATATGCGATATCGTGATCAGCTCATCCCAGTTCTCCAACAGCGCACTGGGTACGTTCCAATCAATTAGATTGCGTACGATCTCACTACGATAGTCTTGAGATGCCTCAAGTGCCGCGGGCGTCCGGGCGCCATAAAGCTCGCCCATGTCGATCAATGTCTGATCTGGGCCCTTCCCTTCCAGCAGTCCTGTAAAAAACGCGCCACGCAGTTCCTGGTTCTGAGGACCACCAGTCTGATCAAGAACGGCGCGAGGCGTGGCATCGCCGCCATCAACAGATGTGTACGGCCCGTGCATCACGCCAAACGCACCGTCTGGAAAAACCTCATCTATCGCTTCCATGATCTGCTTGCCACGCAGCGATGCCTGCGCCTGATACAAGGGAAGATCTTCGGCGACCGCGCCAGGCCAATCTTCGGGGAAATTGTCCCACTGGCCATTGTACTCTTCATTGTCAAAGATCAGGCCTTTGAATCCAGCTTCTTTCGCCGCTTCGGCCAGCAATTGGAAGTTCTCGACAACCTGCCCCCAAGCCAAGTCGTCAAAAAGATCACCCGGCCGATCAATGAAGGTCACCAAATAGTTTTCCATTCCAACGTTAAATTCCGCCAGCTGGGGAAGCCAAAGATCAAGGGTTTCGGGGGTTACTTCACCCCCCGCAGGCACGTTATCCGCGGGTTGCATAAGATGAAAGGACTGTGGAATGTTGATCACCATCCCATCAATTGGCAGGCTCTTAATGTGTCCGGCATTCTCAAGGATCGCCTCCGTTCGCGCGCTGTTGTTCGCCGTGTGCAGAATTAGTTTTGGTCGCCCGCTCATCTTGCTCTCCTGTTCCAAAGCCTAACGCACCGTCGCCGTCGCGTTTTGCTCCGGCTAATCAAGGAGATGTGAAGGCAGATTTTGAGCATTTGGCCGCTTCCGACAAGCGGAACTCAGCGCATAGACTCCAACATATTTTTAGTTCCGGAACGGCAAGCTGCCTAGACAACGATCCTGCAATCCATTCACGCCCGCACATCCGCAAAGGTCGTAAAAGAACCCTCTCGGGGCGACTTTACAGAAGTCGAGAACCGCAAACTTGAGGCCTTACCGAAATCGCTAAGCTCATACCATGGAACCGAAAAGAGCACCTTATTCCATTCGTAAACAACCCCGCCTTTTCGATCGGCAAAAACTATGAGCCGCGATTGCAGTTTTTCTTTATTAGAGACAAACGAAAGCTCATGCCCAGCTTCGAGGGTAGTCTGTCCAGTTGCCGCCATAAGCAAAGGATTCTCTTCGGGAATACGCGGGGCAATCGATTTCCAATGCGATGTGCCAAAACGCAAATGAGCTTAGTTGAACAAACGCCGTCTCAATCGCAGAGTAGTTACCAAAGGACGATGCGGTTACTTTTGCGTTGGTTTGACGAAATCGTCGAACTTCACAACACGGTGATTGAGAAGCACAAAAGCAAAACACGTCTTTACTTACATGTCAGTCACGCTTTAGCTAACCAGACCAAATCCGACTCACGTGCGTGACAAACTAAGCAAACAGTGCTCGAGTCAGTCGTTTGAATGGTTTTATGCAATGAGACGAAGTGCATTGCGTCTCACACGTCTTGGTACCCGAAAAAGTAAACTGAAATGATCCATCACATCGAAGCTGGCCAAAAAGTAGATATCTCGGCTCAAGCAGCCTGGAAAGCCATTGATCAACTCACTGCGATCGATATCTGGTATCCTAATCTGGCCACGAAAGACGAAAAACTCGAAGCAAGCCCATCGGGGTTCAGACGGCGATATCTACTTGAAAACGGGTCAGCGTTTGTTGAGCGTATCTTGCTACGAGATGTGCCCACCCGCATATTCATATATTCTGTTGAAACAGTTCCGATGCCGGCAAAAAACATTGTGGGTATGATGCGTGTTGATGAAATTTCTGAACACGAATGCAATGTAATTTCCGCTGTCGACATGCTCTTGGATCCTATTCACGCCGAAGGTGTGAGCGAAGTCGTGCAAGCTATTTTTGACGAGAGCCTGGCTGCACTCACGGTGAGTCTCACGTCTTAAATGCATTCGGCAAACTTACCTTGAGATCAAGAGTAAGAACAAAAAAGGGCGATCAACGAAATCGACTGTTGACTCAACATTGACGAAATCGATTGCAATAGCCTGACCACCAAAGAGAAAAGCAATGAATTGGGAAGACATCAAAACAGCAAAGCAAGTGGTTCTATGCGGCAATATCCGGCGTGCTGGAAAAACACTCGGAATACACCACACCACAGTTATTCGACGCATAAACGGACTTGAAAACAAATTAAGAGCAAAGCTTTTCAATCGTACACCAAATGGCCTCGAGCCTACACGGGCCGGGCAAATATTGTTCGACTTCGCTGACGATTTTACCGAAAAGCTTATAGTCATCGAAAGAACCATAATGGGTTTGGATGAAGAGCTGTCTGGCCCACTCAAGGTCACTCTACCAGAACCCCTGCTGAATGCGGTTTTTTTGCCCGTCTTGGCGTCATTTGTAGACAAATATCCCAACATTGATTTGCACTTTGACACATCCCTTTCCATCAGAGATGTCGCCCGCAAGGAAGCCGATATCGCTGTACGGCTTCACAACGCTCCACCCGACTCGCTAGTTGGAAAACGTCTCTTCGCATACACTGAGACCGCATATGCCACGGCCGACTACCTGCGAGAAAAGCGCCAAAAGTTTAGATGGATCGGCTGGCGAAGAGAAACCGAAGATGTACCAAACTGGGTGAAGGCGACAGAGTTCCCAGAAGCTCCGGTTTTTGGGGTTTTCCCGACGATCGCCGCTCAGCAATCAGCCGCCCGAGAGGGCTTTGGGTTGGCAATGCTACCTTGTTTCTTTGGAGATGCGGATTCAAAACTAGTACGCGCGACCAGCCGTCTCCCAACCAAGAGCAGAGATGTCTGGCTGTTGACGCATGCCGACCTTCAAAACACGGCAAAGGTGAAGGCATTTATGCGTTTTGCCGAAGACGCCTTGCGCGCCCGAAGGTGCGAATTCGAAGGCGCTCTTTCAGACAATTAGACGCATATGCACCACTCCGGTGCAAACACACTTCGTGCGATGGCACATGTGACAGGCTAATCTGAATTTTAAAGATAACTTTTGAATTGTCATTGTTCTGGGCAGTGCCATCACTCACGAAACTTTGAATAGTTTTTGGCTCCAAAACGGCCTGATCCGCCGCGGAACCGAACCAGGCAGCGTACCGGTTTGGAGATCAATGATTTACGCGTTGTCCTTCTTAAATTCGGAGGACGGTGCGTCGTTCGCCAATGCGCGCAGACAATTACTGATGGTGGCCATGTTTGCCTTGACGGTACCGTTACCCGCGCATGCGGAAGACGTTTATTTGCTTCCGCAGTGGGACGGTGGTGTCGACACAAGCGGTCGGTTTAATCTGGAAGCGTCTGATGGTCGTGCCAGCCTAAACGCCGAATTTTTCGCACCTTTGAGCGTAAACCGAAGCGTCGGGATCTTCTTTCATGGCGGGTTGAGCTACTCAAGGTTTGATATCAACGACAACATCTCGCAAGGAGGAACAGCATTCGCAGGACTGGTATGGAGAAAAGCTCTTGATGACTCCTGGGTCCTTGGCACAAACTTTTATGTTGATGCAGCCTCGGTGGACGACGCTGAGGATTTTATGTCCGGCCTTTCCTTGGGTCTGGAACTGCAACGCATCGGCCAATCTTCAATTTTGACAAGCGGCGCCAATTACTACTTGCCGAAAGAGGACTACACAGACCCGTCGCGGAGGGGGAAGACGAACGTTGCACTGCGGGAAGGTTTCGACCTCTACTCGCGTTTTGAGTGGTTACCAGAATCCCAGTGGACCTTTGGGGTCGAGGGCAGTGTTTACGACTATCAAGAAACGCGCTTTGCCGAAGAAGAAGCCGGTTGGCGGCTTGAATTGCAAGCCGGTCGCCGGGGCCTCGGGCTTGCCGGAAACGGTATAACAGCTCGCATTGGGTTGCGCTCAGATTGGGACGGAGACACAGATGTCGTCGCAGGTCTCCAATATGAAATGTCTTTTGGAGAGTCGATTGCCCGGGTATCGACGAGGTCTAAACGCGCGCGGCAGACACAACAACGGTCGACATTGGCATCTATTGGCGGGGGTAAGATTGGCAATACTCCGGTGAGCACTCAAGATCCTGTCGTCTCACGTCCTGCTAGAACAAAGAGCCAGCGCCTCAGGCCGCCTACACGATATCTTGGGCTCGGCTCACCACTGGTGAACATTAGAGAGAAAGCCGCAACGGCGCCAGCCGCGACGACTGCGCAACTGCAAGTGCTTTATGCTTTAGACGTGTCTGATGGAATCGATGGGGAAAACTTTGCAGTGGATGCCTCGATAGATCAACTTGACGCGGTGGTACCAACAGGCAGAGTTTCCGGCACATTGATGGCATCCGACATATCTGCAAGCTCAGTCTCTTTTGACGTTACGGACATCCCTCCCAGCTTCAGCGGCCCCTCAGTTGTCCGAAGCATCTCAGTCGCCTGCACAGACCGAGGAACCGGAGGAGTGGCATTCTCACAAATCTTCGCTGGACCAGGCACAACCTTCCAGATCCCGCTCACCCCTGGAGACGATATTGACTGTCGCATCGAGATTGAAATCGACATCGTTTAGAACGGTACTTTTCAACTGCGCCGATATGGTATTCGCCTCGGAGAAAGATCCTCTGTCTGACAATCTTGAACGGCAGATCACCCACTGAAGCGGTCGATGGATTGAAGCGGGCGTCGTGTTACTAGCCCAAGTCGCACTTATGCAGCGATTATCGGAAACGCAAAAAGCCCCAAGATTTTACATGCCTGCTATGGCACTTTTAGCCTCGGCAAGGTGGATACAAGCCTCATATCGTAAACACCAGCAATAGGAGCGGTAGCAGAGCGCCGACCATTGGTCCTACTGATTAGCAAAAATCCGACTGAGTTTTTGCCAATCTATTCACGAAGTTTGTCAGCACATTGACGGCAATCCATCCGGTCGCCGCAACAAAGTCTTCCGGCGTCAGCCCATCATCTCGAAAGTCTTGGATCTCTTCCTCAGCAATAGCGCCCCGCTTCTCCATCATGCGCAGCACTAGCGCTGTGAAGGCCTGGCGCTTAGGATCCTTGGAGTCCCCTTTGAGGTTGAGCGCGATCTCTTCGTCATCGCTGCCATATCGCATCGCAGCCCCCGAATGCGCTCCGGTGCAATATGTGCATCCATTGAAGGCAGACACCGTCAAGGCGACGGCTTCGGCATCCGCCCCGCCCAATGGATCGTCCCCAAGAGCTTCACGCATCGCCAGATAGGCCTTGAGCGTGCCGGGATGTGCCGCAAGAACTTTCGCGACATTGGGAATCATTCCGAACTTTGCTTCCACAGCGGCGAGCGCGTCGCGCGATGCCTCGGGGGATGAACCAGCTGTGATTTCTTCAAACAGCGTCATGGTGTCTGTCCTTTTGGAAGATATGGGGCAACCCAGTTCACAAGGAACCCCTTCAGATGTTTAGCAAGCTCGGCGCGGTCCGTGCTTGCCATCGCCATTTGCTGAAAACCCATCAAGATCGTGGCCGTCATAACGGTGAGACGCTTAGGATCGATATCCGACCTGAGCTTGCCAGCCGCTATGGACCGTTCAATGAGCGCGTGGATAGTGTCCTGTTTCTCCTGAAAGAACTCCAGCGACATCTGCGTAAGGACTTCGGGTGCACCTGCTTCTGTGATGATCTGCGAGCAGATACAGCTTGCCGTTCGATCTGACGACGGCAGCCAAGCAACAAATCCATTCTCAATGGCGGTAAGGTACGCAACGAAATCGTCCGGGTTTTCAGCAATGATATCGTTCATCATCTTCATGCTGCCTGCGCGATAGCGGTCTACAGTTTCGTTCGCGAGGCTTTCCTTGCTCTTGAAATGATGATGCAAGTTAGGTCGCGTGGTTTCAATTTCGCGGGCGATATCCGCAAAATTCAGTGCATCGTAGCCCCCTGCCTTCATCTGCCGGTCCGCCACTTCGAGCGCCGCCTCGCGCGTGCTTTTTTCTGTCATCTGGATTTTCTTTGTTTCTTCGCAAACTTCGCCATCGCCTTTTTCTTCCTAGGATGTGGTTCGCCATTTTCGATGTAGTATTTCCCCTCTTCCGCCATTTCGGAGAGGACGCGGGTCAGGTTTTTCTTCATGAACCCACCCATTAATACGCCCATTATACCTTTGATCTCCATATCTGTTTGACCGCGAACATGTGTTCGCCCGTTTTCTTCTGAGAAGTGCCATCCGTTAATGGCATTCTGAACAAAACCTGGCAGTCCGTCATAAAGGCTGTATCGTATCCGCTTCATGGGTTCGAACTCAATAATGCGTTCCTTTGTGTCACTGAACCCGGCAGCCGCAATCTGGCATGCACGCTCGCCATGATCTGATCCGTTTACGGGGGGCGCTGAGCCAACGGACGCATTCACTCCCGAAGACCATTTTTCGATGCCGGCAAAGTCCTGCGCCATCACGGCCCAAACCTTTTCAAGAGGCGCATCTATCGTTGCTTGTGAAGTGGCAGTGATCTGCTTGACCATGAATCTCTCCTTTTTGTGATATTGACTTACGTGTAAGTAAGTGTCAATCATTTCGAAAAGCAAGCATCGGAAAGAAAAAATGTCACTTCCTATCGTTACTGCGCTTACGGCAGCTCTTCTTCTCATCCTTCAGCAGATCCTAATGATCACGGTCGGAGCCCATCGAGGCGGCGTCAAAGTCGGAGCAGGGAGCGGAGGTGATACTACGCTCGAACGGAAGATCAGGCGCCACGGCAATCTTGCAGAGAACGCGTCTATTTTTCTACTGGCGCTAGCATTCTTGGAGCTATCAGATGCGTCGGTGACTGTAGTGGGCGCAATTGCTGCAGCTTTTGTCGCAGCGCGTCTGCTCCATGTTCTCGCGTTCGCATCCGAAGCTGGCTCTCACCTCGCCCAAGGCAGTTTCATCTTTCCAGCCATGCGCTCTGTCGGCGCGATTTCGACCGCGCTGATTGGCATTGGTACAGGAATTTATTTGCTTGTGCGCGTTTACCCCCTCTTTGGAGGAGCATGATGTGGCGTGGACGACTCCTGACTGTTGCTATGCTATGGCTGGGTGCAAGCCTCTCCATTGCCGAACACGCAATGGCTGACATTCGAGAAAACTGTCTTTCACCCACAAGTGCTCAACGTCTTAATGCGCTACAAGCCGAGGTTGGTGCTGGCCGACATCAGCTCACAGCAGTTGTTATATTGAACGCGCCTCCTCCCGAAATCTATCGAGCCGCCACCGAAATTGATCAGATGGTAAGCTGGATGGCGGGCCTTCAATCTGGCGAGTATGAAGCACGTGGGCAGGATGAACCCATCGGGGTAGGAATGATACGGCGTTTGTCGTTTGGATCCGTCGCCGACGTCGAAGAAATAATTGCTGCAGAGCCGCCCTCTCTCTTCGCGTATCAAATCACTGGCGGTATGCCTGTCACCAACCATCTGGCGGTCATGCTCTTGGAGCCTGTCGGCGATGGGTCCACCCAGTTTTCGTGGCACCAATACTTTGACGGCTCGGCGCTATCGCCCCTCGCAATGATCCGGAAGCGCCAAGTTAATGGGTTCGTGTCCAGCAGCTTGGAGGCACTTCTCGAAAAATATGGCGGCAAAACCCTCACCTCGTGTTAACAGAATTGGAGTTCATCTATGACGATCTCGACACAAAGCCGCGCCATTGCAAAACTTGGCGCAATGACGATCATGGCCTCCGCACTATCCACGAGTGTCGCAATTGCGGATGATGCTGCTACACTAGCCCCAGTTGAGAAGTTCTACCAAGCATTCAACAGTCAAGATCCTGCCATGCTTGGTGAAGTTCTGGCGCCCGACTTTGTCGTCCACGGCACATCGCCTTCTCTACCAGACGGCGACGCCGCTGCACTCGGGCAGGCTTTCCAGGCCTTCGCAACGGGCGTTCCTGACCTGAACTATGATATCCTCTCCACGCATGTCTCTGGTGATTATGTTACTGTACGCGGTACAGTGACTGGCACCCATAGTGGCCCGCTGTTCGGAATGCCTGCGACTGGCACAGAGGTCGAATTCGGGGCCATCGACATTCACCGCGTCGAAGATGGTCAGGTCGCCGAGAGCTGGCACGTTGAGGACTTTGCCACAATGCTACGTCAGATTGGAGCGCTGCCTAGCGGCAACTGACGCCCCCTCGCCTTCTACGAAAATAACTAAATCAAGCGTTGCCCTAAGGCAGTGCATCCAAACCCAGCACCCAACCACAGGGAGATACGAAATGAAGATATCCAGGATCGTGACGAAGCTCACCATACGAGGTGCGTATCTCGCACTATTTTCCACGGCGGGACTCCAAGCCGCTTACGCCCAGTCCGCTGCTGAAATGACCAGGGTGGATGAATCTTTTCAACAGATGATTGTCAAATCCGAAGTTGAAACGGCACTCAGTTGTTGGGCGCGCGGCATGGACCTCACTCTCCGTGGCAATGCCGATGCCGCCTTGGCCGCTTGGAATGATTGTTACGCACATCCTGACTACCAGTTCCGGGTCTTCTTCCAAGGTCAAACCATCGAGGGAATGGGCGCGGAAGGTCGGGCGCAAAGCAATGTCCAGACCGGGGGGATGTTCGGATACGTGAACGCCTACCATTTCATCTCCAACGTCGAAGTGACCGCCGCCGATGAAAATTCGGCGTCAGCTGTGGCACTCCAAACCGCTGACCATTTCCGCGAAGACGGAACAGTGGAACGCACGTGGGGTGTTATCGCTGTCGAGTTTGTTCGAGACGATGCCGGTAAACTTCTGGCCGTTGATGAGACAATGGATATCCGGAATATGAGTGGCTTTACCGGGTTGCCTGCCCCAGCAGCCATGCTTCAACAACAGTGATTGATCTCGTCGCTACCCCGCACCAGCTGCGGAGCTTTTCTGGGTAGCGACATCTCCGCTTTTATAGAGATGTGAACAGAACAGACGAAGGTCGTCTTCGAGCTAATACCAACAAGCATTCTTGATCACCCTGATCTCTTTCTTTCACCACAGTGTTTTGCCCATGCGAGAAAGGAACCCCAGTAGTGCCCGAACAAATCCCTGTCTACGTCATCGCGTTACTCAAAGTCGACGACATGGAAGCCCTCAGAACGAACTATGCAGCTCCCCTACAGGAAATTAACGCAAGACACGGTGTAGAAGTCCTGATCGCCACGCCGCGGATTGAAGCGATCGAAGGCAAGGTTAAGGAGAATGCGATTGCCATCCTCCGCTTCCCATCACAGGCCTCGCTTGATGCTTGGTATTCTGATCCTGACTACGTACCTCTCATCAATGTTCGTAAAGATGCCACTGACGCTTCAATATCAAGGCTTCTCGCCCTGACCCCACCTGACACCAACGCATGATCAACTGGCTTTTGCAGAAAGTTCAAGAGACATGGAGATAAAGCACTCAATCGCAATTCACCGCGATGTCGACGATGTTTGGCGCGTCCTCGTAATTGATTATGGCGAGGTTTATAAATGGGCGCGTGCGGTCAGTTCTTCCAAGCCGAACTATGAAGCATCATCTATCGGTGGCGCGCCCATCGGAGGCCGGTCCTGTCACGCCTCCTTCGGACCAGTTGAGGAAACGATCACTTCCTTCGATCCGACGGAGCACAAGCTTGGTTACCGCGCATCGGGTTCAGCCATCCCGTTCTTCGTACGCAACCTATCGGGGATCTGGACCCTCACACCGATCGGCAGTGCAACTCGGGTTGTTCTTCACTTCAAAGCAAACCTTATGTTTCGATTCTCGATTGTGATGGGTTGGATGATCAACAGGCAGTTCAAGAGAGCAATTCACGAAACCTTGGGGGATCTCAAGTACTATATAGAGAACGGCAAGCCTCACCCCCTGAAGGTTAGCCAGAGCAAATAGTACCGCTATAGCTCTTTCTCATCCAATCTCTCCGGTCGATCAATTAGCCGACAGAAACTGCCGCAATTCTGAGATGATCAGATCGGGCGCATCTTCTTGAATGTAATGCTTGCCCTTTGCGATTTCAGTTACTTCTGCCTGGGGCAAACGTTTTCGCCATGCAGCCAGCACCCCTACGGGGAACAACGGGTCCTTCATTCCCCAAAAGATCTTGGCGGGTCCTCTAAAGCTCTCGATAAAGGGGCCAGATTCTTCCAACATCAACCGTGCTGTCGGGTGCTTTGTATTGGTCGGGATCAGCCGAGGGAAAGCCATTGCGCCTCCTCTATCATCCCAGTTGCGAAAGACACCTTTGTAGGCATGATGGACGGATTTGAGCCCTTTTGCATTGGCCGTTGCCATGCGCATGACCACCCGTTCAAAAAAACCTAGGCGCCGCACGAGGAGGTCCCCGATCCTACGACTTCGCATCAAAAGCAGTGGCGGCGGCAAGCGCAGGTTTTCGGGGTCCATCGTGTCGACAGGCGGATAGAAGGCGAACGTGTTGATGATCACGACTCGCTTGATCCGCTCCGGGTGACGTGACGCCATTCCCAGACCAATAGGTCCGCCCCAGTCCTGCATGACCAATGTGATATTCCGAAGATTAAGTGCTTCAACCAGCCCTTCCAAGTTTCTGATATGAGCATCAATGGAAAAGATTTCTTCTTGGCTTGGTTTGTCGGACAAACCAAAACCGATGTGATCCGGCGCAACGACTCGGTGGGACCCAGCCAGCGCAGTGATGAATTTGCGATACAGGAATGACCACGTCGGGTTCCCATGCAGCATCAAGACCGGCTCGCCCTGACCTTCGTCGACAAAGTGCATAGATCCCATTTCGCTGTCGAAGAAATGATGCTCGAAGGGATAGGTTTTGGCGATGCCAAGGGACTTAACCATCTCGTCAGCATGCGATTTGGCGCCGGCAGATTTGACTGTATCAATTTTCGAAAGGTGGTGGAGGGTCGCGGACCCAGTGACTGAAGCAGTCATTCTGATATCTCCACGATGATTTTCCCAAGTTGCGTATTCGACGCCAGATGCCTGTAAGCGTTATCGATCTCTTCAAAACCAAATGTCCGATCAATCAGTGGCCTGTAGATACCGCGCGCCAGCCCATCGTTGAGGTGATTAACAGCTGCCTTCCGGCGGTCCGGAAGATCGAGCAAAGACCACGCTAAGTGAAACCCCGTCATGCGCAGGCCCTTGCTCACCATCGAGTAAAAAGGTGCTGCGGACGGCGTTCCAGCCAACAAGCCGTAGACAACCATGATCGCCTCAAACCTGGCAGCGTTAGCGAGCGTTTCACCCGCCTCCCCTGCTACCGCGTCAAGCGCGATGTCAAAGCCGCGGCCGTCTGTGATCTCCATAATGCGCCCCACCACGTCTTCAGTGTCAGAGATGATTACGTGGTCGGCACCTGCGTCTTTCAGGCCCTGCACCTTCTTGGCTGTGCGTGTAACTGCGATGGAAACGCCGTCGTGCGCGCTGACGATTTGAAAGGCAGCCGTACCAACACTGGAACTTGCGGCGTTAAGCACAACGGTCTGCGCTCCACCCTCAATCAATCCACCGGATTGCACGAGCAGACCGTAAGCTGTTCCAAATGCCATCCAAAAGGCCGCCGCATCTCGATAACTCACGTCATCGACTATCACTTCGAGCGCGCTCTCGGGCATGTTTACAACCGTGCCAAGCACACCGTACGCATTTTGCTTGAACGCAGGCGTGATCGCGACCCGATCTCCGGCCTTGAACCGTGTGACGCCTGACCCGACGGAGACAACCTGGCCGGCGCCTTCAAAGCCAAGACGCGATGGTAGTTCAGGTTGGACCAGATACTGACCTGCGACGTAGACCAATTCGGCTCGGTTTAGGCCCGCCACCTTCATCTGGATTTGGACCTCGCCGCGTTCCGGCGGCGAGACCTCTTTTTCCACTATGTTAAGAACTTCTGGACCACCCAGTGCCGAGAATTCAACAACACGCGCCATCATGCTGTTCCTTGTTCCGCGGGATGCACATGTCCAAACTCAGGTACGAAAAGGGCAACAGACGTGTCCGTGTTTGTCAGTTCCAATCGTCTCTTGAGCAAAGGTTGGTACTCGGGATCGGCGTACCATGCCTTTTGAGCTTCAGCTGACGGGAACTTCAAAACGACGACAATTGATTTGTCGTATTCCCCTTCAAGTACCGTGGGTGAAGGCGTAGCCACAAGGACTTCCACCCCATGCCGCGCGTGTATGCCTTGCAACGATGCAGCGTACTCCGTCATGAAGGTCGGCATGTCGGTGATGTCAAGCTGGACTATCATGTAGACGGGTGCGTGAGACATCTATTTGCCCTCCCCGCTCACGACATCCCGAAGCCAATCGGAGATGTTCCGACCAATCACTTCCGGCTGATCTTCCTGAAGATAGTGAATGCCCGCCCCGACAAAGCGGGTTTGCACATTGCTCATGACCTGCGGGATGAAGGCCGCAGTTTCTGGCGAGATGATCAGACCGGGAGACGCATAGAGGTAAAGCTTTGGTTGGTCGGAAGCGCCCAGCCAGCCAGCGATGTCCTGCATCACCGCCATGTTCCGCTCTGGTTTGCCTTCGATCGGAATCTCGTTAGGCCAGACCAGGATCGGTTTACGGCTTTCAGGCGTGGGATAAGGTGCGCGATAGGCGTCCATTTCTGCGTCGCCGAGTGGACGAATCACCGACCCAGGCAAAAGGCCCTCAATAAACATGTTCTGCTCCAGAATGATCTGAGGCCCCATTTGCGGATCCCGAAATCCCTGGAATGTTGCACGGATTTCGGGGTTCGGAATCATGTCCCAAGACGGAATGGGTAGCGCGGGAGGGGCCGCGGCTTCCATCATGACGACGCCGCGGACATTCTCAGAATTGTTGGTGGCGTAGTAAGTTCCCAGGCCACCGCCCCAATCGTGAAGAACCAGCGTGATGTCTTGTAGCTCAAGAGCCTCGATGAAACCTTCCACGTAGCGATAGTGGTCCTGAAAACTGTAGTCGATATCCGGCTTGTCGCTCGCACCCATTCCGATCAAATCGAGCGCAATTGCACGATGATTTCCTGACACATAAGGAATGATGTTCCGCCAAAGGTAGGATGATGTCGGGTTGCCGTGGATGAACAACACAACCGGTCCGCTGCCCTCTTCAATATAAGCTATGCGACTTCCGCCGATCTCAACAAATTTCTGCTCAAACGGAAACTCTGCAGAGATCGTGGGCGTGTTCGGTTGAGCCTGCGCAATTGCTGGGCCGCCTAGGCCAATCATTAGTGCAGCTGAAAAAGCTGCTAAGTGCTTGGCGGGACGAAGTTTGATGAGTTTCATTCTCGTTTCCTTTCTTCACTGTTTGGTGAAATTAAAGCAAATGAACTACTCGATACCTCTCAGGACCTGCTGAACCATTTTTTCCAACTCTACGGCGGACTGCCCGGCGCGCGCCAGGACGCAGAGCGCCACGTGCACGCCAAATAAGACCTCAGCGCGACCGTTGACCTCAGACAATGGGATCTGCGACTCTTGCCGCTGGACTGCTTGCAACAATGCAGTCTTGTAAGCATTCCGGATCCGGTCAAAATATGCATCGATGCGCGGTCGAACATCCGGATCCGCCGCAATCTCCTCTTGTGAGGAGCTGCATACCATGCAGCCATTTGACTTGGCGCCAGATCTCACAAACGCGACAAACTGATTGAGCAAAGCAGCGATCTCTTTAAGACCAGCGTCGGGACCTTCCAGAGCTGACAAAAACTCACGGCCCGCCATTTCAGAAAAATCATCAAGCGCCTGCAAGAACATCGCGCGTTTGTCCCCCACCCCATTGTAGAGCTGACGCCGGTTCAGACCCGAAGCATGTTCAAGTTCCGAGAGCGAAGACTCCGCGTACCCTTTCTCCCAGAACACTGAGAGCAAGTTCCCACGAAGCGCAACAGGGTCATATTCGATTTGGCGAGCCATGAAGTCTTATTTCACTATGCGGTGAAGAAAACTATTCACTAAGTCGTGAATCGTTGCTTTTGGGCGGGTCAGAGGCCGTTGATTTAGATCATCAACCATCCGAGAGCGGCTGTTGGATGCTCAGTTGAAAGTCCGGATCATCGCAAATTTACTCAAGGGCAGGCCTACGCAATCTTCTGCTGCGCTTTGAGAAAGGTTCCTTTCTGCGAACTATCGCGCTCAGCTGAGTAATTGCATCCGAAAGGCTGCCGGTGTCGTTCCAGTCAAATCACGGAATGTTCGTGTCAAATATGCTTGGCTTGTAAAGCCTGAAAGATAGGCGACTTCAGCGATCGAGATCTCGTGTCGCATGAGAAGCATCTTTGCTCTTTCTATCCGCCTTATGGTGACATATCTTGCAGGTCCTACACCCATTGCCAGCTTGAACGAACGGGCAAAATAACTGGGGCTCATCGCTGCCACAGATGCCATATCGGCTACTGAGATTTTAGTTGCTAGATTGTCTTCCGCGAATTCGAGGACCGTCCCAAGTCGTCTTCTAGCGAGCGCTGAGCGTGTAGGCTTCGGCAAGACCAGACTGCTGTCATCTTCGAGCCGTTTCGCAATACGGGCAATCAGTCCAAGGCCGATTCCCTCGAATGCCAAGCCATCAACGCGTCCACCTGTTCGATGTTCATCCATAAGCAATCGAATTGCAGCGCGACCAAGTTCAGCACCTACCGGGTCATGCTCGTAGTTCAGGAAATCGGCGCCTCGTTTACCTTCGTTCCCTGGCCCGAACACCTCTAACATCGCCTCTGACCAGTAGGACAAGTCGACCTCTACAAGAAGACCTGGAAGGAAATTCGTAGTTTTAAGTCTGAAATCGTTTCCGTGTGCTAAGAACGCGATACTATCCGCGGGAATGGTAAATGATTGTACGCGATCTGAGTTGGCTGAAAACAAATGCTCGATTGGATTAAGGTTAACATCAATCACGGACTTTTCTGGTCGCCCATGCCATTCCGTTATGCCGGGCGGGAGAAGGATAAAGCGCATAGCGCCGGTATCGATTTCCCTATCCATCTCGGGTAACCGCTCAACAGGGTCTTCTTTGAATGGAGCATCTAGAACTTTCTTTTGCACCATAGTCTTCGTTGTTTTCAATTGCTGGTTTGAGATTCCGATCTGCGAACGCCCATCCGTCCTTTCTTGATCCCTATTTGATCAGGTCACTGGTCAAAAAAGCCTTTCTCTTAAAAAGCTAGCGCATTTGTCTTTTTCAGCCCAGCTTTGTCTTATTCCACACACAAAGTTGATTTCTGGCAGTGAATTCGGCCTCTTGGAAGGAAAGAATCCGACAAAATTTGAAAGGTTTAGGCCAAAGCCAGAGCAAAAGATAGCAGCTATCAAAAAGCAGGTTGAAAGCGCTGCTGACGTGTTCGCAACAAGACATCGTCTGATCGAACCTCGACAGACCATCGATAGAGACGTCTGAAACCGCATCTCTGTTCCGAAATTTGGGATACCGCAGCGAACGACGGACCCACAGCGCACAAAACCGAAAAAAGTTCAACAACTAAAGGAGTAAGGAATGTCCATCAATTCCCAAAACAATACTGCTTGCAAATATTCGGACGATCAGACGCATGGCATGGACGCGCCGTCCGCTATGAGCCGCCGTGACGCGCTGACCACCGGCGCGCTCGGTGCGGCAGCCGCCGCGGCATCAACTGTTATGGCAACAGGTGCCGCCACGGCCCAGACGACGACCACTGGCCAACTTTCAGGCCAAACCGCGTTTATCACCGGCGGGGCGCGCGGGATCGGCCTCGCGTCGGCCGAAGAATTGGCAAAAGCCGGCGCGAATATTGTTCTGTTCGACATTGCGTCATCCAGCATGCCCCACGTGAGCTACACCCTATCCAGTGAAACCGACCTTGCCGCCGCACAGGCGCGCATCGAGGCGATCGGTGCCCAATGCATGACTCACCAGGGGGACGTGCGTAGCTTGGAAGATCAGCAGGCGGCAATGCAGCAGGCGGTGGATCGTTTTGGCAGCCTAAACATTGTGCTTGCCAATGCAGGCGTTGGCCTGCGGGACCAATAGCTCAAGCCACGGCAGGCCAGATCTCGACGCTGTATGAGGTCAACGTCGGCGGTTACATCAAGACCACGCAAGCCGCCGTGCCACATCTGCGCGCCGCTGGCGGGGGCCGGATCATCTATATCTCCTTGGGGCTGGCGCGCACGGGCAACGACATCTTCGGGGTCTATGGCCAAACAAAATGGGCTGTGAACGGATTCGCCAAGAGTGCGGCGCTTGCATACAGCCGGGACAACATCATGTGCAATGTGGTAGCGCCGGGCCTCGTGCGAACGCCGTTTGCCGAAAACGCAGCAGTTCTGAGCGCAATCATGCCCGATGCGGACAACCCGACCTTTGATGATGTCTCTGCCATGTTGGAACCCTTCAATCCAATCCCCGTCGGTCACCTTGAGGCTCAGGACATTGCACAGTCCGTGATGTTTTTCACAACCGAGGCGACCAAGAACATGACGGGTGAGGTCTTGGACGTCAGCTACGGGTCCGCTGCAAGCGGCATCGGCTGAGCGTCACACACATCCAACACGCGCGCCGCAGACCAGCTTGGTGTGTGGCGCGTCCTGCAAGGCACATCCAATAAGCACCAAAACTGAGACCGCGGGACGATCTTCAGCCCTCAACCGCAGTAACCTCTATTTTTGCCGCAGAGGCACCGCAGGCATTTTACAAGTACTCCCGCGCCTGGGTCACCCAAACGTTGGAAAAAGATTACCGCTTGTACGGCTGTGTTGTCTCGTGTTGGTCAAACTGCCTAGCAATGTTGGTCAAGCGCGTGCACGCAAACGGTTGACCAAAAGATCGTCGCCCACGATCGTATCTTTGATGGCAGACAGCTCTGTGACGTCCCAATTTGCACTTAGGTATCGTCCGGCAGCCCAGTCAGCATTCCCAGAACAGAGCCAGACGATGAAGCAAGCCGCAAGCTCTGGTTTGTCAGTCAGATATTCATGCATCTGCTCCGGCATGTTCTTAGCTAAATCAGTCGCCACCCCGCCAGGGTGAATTGCAAAGCATTTGACACCTTGTCCACCGTGATCCGATTGAACGAATTCACACAGCCGGTTCAGCGCATGTTTTGACGTTTGATAGTCCGATGCGCCAGTCATAATAAACTGAGCGCCCACTGAAGAAAGCAAGACGAGGTGACCGCCGGACGTGCCTTCGGCGTCATGTTTCTTCGCGCTCTCGATCAGATGAGGCAGCGTGAAACGCGCGACATGATAGGCTCCGCGCACGTTAACTTCCCAGTTATGCCACCACCCCTCTGGGTCGCTTTCCGCGATCTTGGCCCAAGGTCCGAGGAAACCGGCATTTGCGTCAGCAATGTCCAGTGCGCGGTGGAGCGATACACATTCTTCCACTGCTGTTCGAACGTCGTCGGAGTTGGCGACATCGCATGTTGAAAGTGAGCAAACCGTATCCGGGTTTGCGGCAGCAACGAGGTTCCGCGTTTTTACCAGGGCTTTTGTCGAACGTGCTGTCAAGTGAACAGCGCGTGCGCCTGCTTCAGCAAACGCGATGGCAGTAGCCTGGCCGATGCCCCGCGAGGCGCCGGAAATGAAAACAACCTTGCCGGCTGCGCTTCCCTTCAGTGTCGTCAAGGGGTCAATCGCTTCGTATCGGTCATGGCGCAATGTGAGGTCTAGGGACTGAGATTGGACAGAGGACATGGTTTTGGCCTTTTTTTCTGGAGGGGCAAATTGGGTTTTGATCTGGGCTAGTTGAGAGAGACAGTTTGAACGCGCAGTCGAATGACCTGCGGGAAGGCCGCTCCGACATCAGGGCAATCCTCTCCAAATCGGACTCGGGCAAGGTCGGTAATTTCAAGCCATTGGTCTGTGTCCCACACAGTACTTTTGTTGATTTGCATTGGCTTGTCGCCTAGGCTGATCTTGGAAATACGTGAGGTACGTGCCAGTCCAAATAGAGGCGTTTTGCCTGGAAGAGAGGCTTCACCGAAGAGGACAACACCAGCTGCGGAATTGGCCACGCAAGTTTCCCGAAGAGCGTCGAACACCTGGTCAAACGCTCGTTCAGACACCACGCAATAGAAAATGCGCCCGACCTTTTCCGGCTGCAGAACAACAGGCGCAGTTTCGGAAACGGTTACACCTGTTGCTTTGAGCGCCCTGCTCACATTTGCAACCGATCTCACGTCGATGAAAACTAAACCGCGTGCAAATTCTTCTGGAGTGGCCATACCCTGCCGCTCAAGACTGGACGGCTTTTTTCTGGTAAGGCTACGATCGTCGAAAAGATCGATAGGTCCTAAGACCATGACCGAGCGGCCCACTTTGCCAGAACGCTCACCTGAATTGCCCATTGCAGCACGCTCCTTAATGCTTGTTCAAAGCGAAAAGACGACAAACACCGATACGGTCTGCGCAAGAAACAGGCCGCCAAGAACCATCCATATTTTACCTGCAACAGAGAGGTTGGCCCTCACGTGCGGTTTGAAAAATTTCTGAATGACGACGTTCATGGCAGTCTCCTTTGGCTTTGCTTCGGTGCCGGCGCGATTACCGGACTTCAAATAGCAATTTAGGCGGATGAGGCCTTCCACACTTGACCGATCCTGCGGAGTCTTTGCCTAATTCTCTATTTGCAGCCTGTCATCGAAGGATAGGGCCTCACGACCGATCAGTGGGTCGAACGTGTTTCGACCTCTATGCTGACTTCGCCGGAAGATTTTGGCGACAGCATGATACACGGACCATTGAACCAACTTGCCGGGTTAGACATCAGTCGGTCGACGCCGTTCGATCGATACTTTGTTTTTCCCAAGACCACGCCGCAGAGCGCATCACCTCTTTTGCGGGCTTTGCCAAATTCTCAAAAAAGCGATCATATTGACCTGACCGACTAGGGCGATCGTCAACTCAATGCGATACCTGATCCTTTGTGCGACGAGAATTCCGTATTCAGGTACGATCCTTTTTCTAACATTACCCCTACTCGCCAGTACTCGAATGGTGTGCAGAGGAATTGCAGTAAGCCCAGAGGGATCCGGGATCCAAGCCATGAAGAACTCTGCTGAGGGGTTGGTTTAAGCGGGTCCAGCAGACATCATGCGGCTCCAGAACGCGAAAACGATAAAGATTGAAGCCGCCTGAGACGCAGCCAAAATCGATGTCACAAGAATTGATCGCGCCGCGGTGGTTACGGTTGCTTGCTTTATTCGCCCGTGAATTTTCGACAGGTCGTGTGACATCTCTCTCCGTATTTTTCCTTTTTTGCGAAACAATGCCGGACAGTGCTTGGCCTGACACGGACTTAGGCGCAGGGGCTAAGATGGTCTTGAACGATACTTCACAGGTATTGCCTAATTCTACTTTTTGGGAGCCTCGGCACTATGAAGCATGCGGTTCTGCGCTTAACAGGGTTCTCACACAAGTGTGTTCTAAACTTGCAAGGCCGGGGCGTTGACCTACCCTTAGATCGTGTAAAAACGGCCTGCATTTAAGGCGAGGCCACGGACGAGGAAAAAGGACAGAGCCAAATAGGAGATCGTATGCTTGATGAACTAAGAGCGGTAGTAGCCGACGCATTTAACCGGGAACGGATGGATGATGGCTTACTCTTTCCCGCAAAAGGCCTGATCTTGGTGAAACACTCGCACACAACCGATTGGATGGATACGGTTTACGAGCCGAACCTTTGCATCGCGCTGAATGGCGCCAAGGACACTCGCGTAGGCGATGACGTTTTCCAGATCTCTGCCGGACGCGCGCTTATCGTCAGTCATAATCTTCCTGTGGCATCGCAGGTGATCAGGGCGTCACCGGACGATCCCTATATCGCAATCGTGCTGAAGCTCGATGTTCCAACGCTGCATAATTTCGCAAAGCGCATCGACAAGATCGGTTTCGACAACGATGGGGCGGCATCCTTTGCTGTCGACGGTGTGACCGAAGATCTTGTCGAGGCTATTCATCGGTATCTCGAGTCTGCAGAAGATGCAGCAGCAGCCGACATTATCGGACCGGCACAGTTCCAAGAACTGCATTTCAGACTGCTGAAGTCCTCACAAGGCGGGATGTTGAGAGAACTGATCGCCCAGACAAGCCATGCCAGCAAGATCGCGCGCGCAATCGACATCATCAACGCCAACTTCGCGCGGCCCTTGTCGATGGCAGTGCTCGCCACACAGGCCGGAATGAGCGAGTCTGCTTTTTATCAGCACTTTAAATCAGTGACTCGGATGACGCCTTTGCAGTACCAGAAGCAGATGCGCATGCATGAGGCAGAGCGCATCCTGACGTCAGGCGTAGCGACCGTGACAGAGGTCGCCTTTCAGGTTGGATATGAAAGCCTGTCACAATTCAGCCGTGAATACTCTCGCAAATTCGGTGTGCCGCCAAAGGCAACCAGACAGGTCGCTGTTTGACCTGGACACCGCCTTTGCCGTCGCAACGAGCGGTGCAATAGAATCGTGAAAGTGAGAGACGGAGGGGGCGGCGATCAGAGCCACCTATAGGCTGTTGAACTGCCGCGTCCGGGCCATATCTCGCCTGTGCAATTGGCTGAATTTAAGGAGAGCACATGTTTAGAGATGCAGTTGAAAGCGGTGGAGTTGCAGTTGTGACCGGTGCGGCAAGTGGCGTTGGCTTGGCAGCGGCACGGAAGCTTTCTCGCCGTGGCCTGAATGTCATTCTTGCTGACCTATCCGGACCGGCGCTCGACGCGGCCACCGAAACCCTTTTGAGCGAATGCCGAGGAGGCGCGACGATTAGGGCGAAGCCAACAGATGTCTCTGACGCGGCTGCCGTGAAAGACCTGGCCGAGGCTGCGTTCTCGATGGGCCCCGTTGCGGTTGTCATGAACAATGCCGGAATAGCGCGCCCATCATCAGCATGGTCAAATGCCGAGCACTGGCGCCAAATGATTGAAGTGAACCTTTTTGGTGTCATCCACGGCATCCAAGCGTTTACACCGCGTATGGTCGAGTCCAACCGACCCGCTGCCATCATCAACACTGGATCCAAACAAGGGATCACAACACCGCCGGGCAACGCGGGCTATAACGTCACCAAGGCGGGCGTAAAGGTGGCGACAGAGATGCTGGCCTATGAATTGAGAGAGGCCGGTGCACCAATCTCGGCCCATCTATTCGTGCCCGGCTTCACCTATACGGGCATGATCGCGTCGTTTCTGCCTGAAAAGCCAGACGCCGCCTGGACGTCGGAACAGGCGGTCGAACATCTGTTTGCGCGCGCCTCTGCCGGTGATTTCTATGTCCTTTGTCCGGACAACGAAGTAACGCCCGAGATCGACGCGCGGCGCATCGCATGGGCGGCGCAAGACGTTGCTGAAAATCGGCCACCACTGTCGCGCTGGCATCAGGACTTCGCAGATCGTTTCAAAAAGTTCGAAAAAGGCTGATGCACAATTTCTCCGGCGCACCGCCGCCTTTTGGAGAATCGTGCAAACCCTGTGGACGAACGTGAAAGTCATCACGCTCTACCCGCCCTACTTCATGGTCATGATCAAAACAGGAGAGCCGACCATGACAAACGCAGAAACCAACCGCACCACGACACAAACTGACACCGCAGACCGCCCTGCCATGATGAGCCGCCGCGCCGCACTGACCGCAGGCACTTTCGGCGTGGCCGCCGCAGCTGCATCCGGTGTCATGACCGCAGGCGCCGCTATGGCACAGACCGCTGCCGAAGGCGATCTCGCTGGTCAGACCGCATTCATCACTGGTGGCGCGCGCGGGATCGGCCTGGCTTCAGCCGAGGAAATGGCGAAAGCCGGTGCGAATATTGTGCTCTTCGACATTGCCTCTTCCAACCTCCCGCACGTGAGCTATTCCCTGCCAAGCACCTCCGACCTTGCCGCTGCAAAGGCCCGGATCGAGGCGCTCGGCGCCCAGTGCATGACCTACCAGGGCGATGTACGGAACCTGGAGGACCAGCAGGCCGCTATGCAGCTAGCCGTGGACCGCTTTGGCAGCCTCAACATCATCCTAGCAAACGCAGGCGTCGGGCATGCAGGGTCCTTCGACAGCGTCACCGCTGGCGAAATCTCGACGCTCTACGAGACCAATGTGGGTGGTTACATCAAGACGACACAAGCCGCTGTTCCGCATCTGCGCGCCGCTGGCGGTGGCCGGATCATATACATTTCCTCGGGCCTTTCCCGGACGGGCAACGGTATCTTTGGCGTTTACGGGGCCACCAAGTGGGCCGTGAACGGCATCGCCAAAAGTGCAGCGATAGCCTATGGGCGCGAAAACATTCTGTGCAACGTAGTAGCGCCGGGTCTCGTGCGCACACCTTTCGCTGACAACGAAGCGGTGCTCTCCGCGATCATGCCGGATGCAGATAACCCGAGCTTCGACGACGTATCGGCGATTATCGCCTCCGGTAGCACGCTCGGGATCGGCCACCATGAACCCGAGGAGATCGCAAAGGCCGTCATGTTCTTCACAGGCGACGCCAGCGCGAAGATGGCTGGTGAGGTTATGGATGTCAGCTATGGGGATGCCGTTCGCAGCGTCGGCTAAGGGTCCACCAAAGTAACGGACACTGACCCGGCCAGTGCACCGCACAGGCCTCCCACTCTGCATCGGATCTCCCCGGTCCATCCGGTCTAAACCAGGGAAGGCCAGCCGCTCCAGCGGCTGACCTTTCCAAAATCCGGAACGCTTGATGGCTCCTGCCGCCGATCACCAGCTGGGGTCACAGCCATTGCAACACATCGCAGAGGATCGAAGAAAATGGACATTGCCGATCTGACAAGCCAGTTGAATGGACCGCTCTCGACCAGGCCCATTCGCATGTCAGCGTCACGCGAAAGAACAACTACGTTCGTTGCCTGCGCAGCCGCGACCCTCATGCGCAGCAAATGTTCTACATCGACATTCTGGGCATGGTTGGCCGGGACGACGGCACAATTGGCTACGGCGAAAAAGAAGCGGGGCTGATTTTCGAGCCGGCAGACGAGCCGTATCAACCATCAATCCAAGACGTATATTGGGAAATCGCGCTTGCGGTGCCCAATATCGAACTGGCCTGTGATCAGTCGCTTAGCAAAGGCGTGCAAGTCGGCGCAGCCCGACAGTTTCAGGACATCGGGTATCTGGCACACTTTCAGGATCCCGAAGGGTTTACAATTTAATTGGTCCAGCATTGGTTCAAGGGCAGCCGCCCTGAAATCCAACACGATCCCTTACTGTTAGGAGGAGGAGCCTCCCTCAATCTTCTCACGCTCAGAACCCATGATATTGCGCCGCTCCACAATACTTGCCTCGACTGGGGCATGACACCGCTTTCCGTACAACACGTTCACGGGTTCGGAGTTACGCTGCACTTTTACGCCTTCACGGACGAGCAACCACCGAACCCAGATCTGACTGCCGCCGAAAACCGCGAGTGGCTCTACCAACGACCCTACACTGTGCTTGAGATCCAGGAGATGGAGGGGGCGTCCCGTATGCACACTGCACCGGATGGAGCAGCCGGTTATGCAGGCGCAAAGTTCGCAGGCATGGATCGAGGCCTGTCGCTTAACGACTTGCAGATTTCACCCTGAATTCGTTGATAGCCGTCAAGCCACGATCTATTGCATGGATGCTTGATTGGCCGAGAAATAAACTGTTGCGGCCCTGAGCTGCCTGTCAGCACGCTCCCCGAATGCTGCAGTCGCAGTCCGCATCGCCAGCATTCGCGTCACACTCATTACCGGGTCAAGTTGGAAGTCTCAATTGCAGAGAATACCCTTACGACCCAGGAGTGGTGTCGTCTTGCGTGCTCTTCGCAGGAGCACGCGCATATGCTGGTTGGTTGTAGTTCATTCTTGCAAGGCATGTTACTAGGCAGCAGCTTCGTTGTGCCCTTCGCAATAGTGCGGTTCAAATACCGTGACATCGGCATTTAACTGCCTTACTTGCGGATCGCCAGCACACACGTTCGATATTGGCATCTGCACATCGACAATGCCTACCGGCCGCGCTCAAAATCTGCGCCCAACATGTCAGTTTTCCCATCAAGATAACTCCGTACCGCCTCTGGGACCATCCGACTGGATCGTCTGAAGACACCACATCTCTGAAATACCTCTTTGGCGGTCAGGTTGTTTGGCATCCGGCTCCACATGGTTCTTACGGAATAAGGTGTCCTGTGCGGACGCCAAGCGAGGCCCAAAGTGATGCCACGCAAATAGTTTCTATGCAGGCGGTGCGGTGGATACAAAACGGTCTCGGAGAGAGCAAGATCATCATGATTGTTCACTTCAACTAAAAAAATGCGATTGCCGTGGTAGCACACTCGTCCATCAAATCGCATCCTCTCGATCTTTGATCCATCCGGTGCTTTCCCACGTTCGACTGTCCGAGAATAAACCTGTCTTTCGGACTCCAACAAAAATGTGGAGCCCACCAGAATAGAACCGGGCCACGAAGGCGACATGCAATAAGTAAGATAGCCGCCAAGGTGCCCTCTGAGCTTGCTCAACTCGCCAGGAAAAGCATTCTTGAACGGATCGCGCAGATTCAACTTGCTCTTATCGAATTGCCTGCTTCGTTGAGCGCGGAACTCGATTGGTGGTTTGAACAAGTCTTCTTGTTCGATCTCGAAGTAAATGCAAATCCGACGCAAATTATGGGCGGAAGGACCGCCCTTTCCATTGAGATAACGGCTGAATTGTTGCTGGTTGATGCCGATGTCACGGCAGATTTGTGCGATTGAGACTCTCTCAGCCGAAAGTAATCTTAGGTTGGTTGAAAAATAATCTGACACAGATCAGCCTTTCATTAGCGACTATAAATGTAATTGCTAATACCTGCTAATAATCATGATAAGTCGCTAAATTGACCAAGACAAGGATTCTTAGTTTTTTGCTCCCGCAGATTAAGTCCGTTTCGGGAACGAAAGTACCCACATAGGGTTCTTATGCAGCATGTTCACTCGCGGTCCATCAGCAACAGAAATCTCTTGATAGGAGAACGATCGTGAGTATCAATAAAAAGCCCTGTCTGATCACGCCATCCAGCCATTCCAGACGCCAGTTTCTGAAATCCACCGCTGCCGTAACTGTTGTTGGCTTGAGTGCGGCCGCTGCAACGATGCCATCCCCAGCCAAGGCTGCGCCAAAACGCGGTGGCAACTTGCGCTTTGGTATCGGCGCTGGTGCGACAACCGACACTTTGGATCCCGGAACATGGACCAACAGTTTCAACCTCGCTCTGGGATTTGGTGTCCACGGTTATATGACCCAGATCGAAGCCGATGGCTCGTTGGTGGGGAACGTTGCAGAATCCTGGGAAGGGCTGAACGGTGCGACCGTTTGGCGGTTTAAAATTCGCGATGGCATAACCTTCCACAGCGGGCGTACCGTAGTTCCAGCCGACGTCGTAGCGTCAATCAATTACCACAGAGGCGAGGACTCGACCTCTGCGGCCAAACCTCTTTTGGCGGCGATCACAGATATTGCGGTTGATGGGCAAGTTGTCGTGGTGACATTGGACTCCGGTAATGCCGACTTCCCGGTGGTCCTGTCTGACTACCATATCCCGATCTGCCCGGCGGATGGCGAAAGCATCGACTGGCGCTCGGGCGATGGATGCGGGCCTTACAAGATTGACAGCCTCTCTCAAGGTGTTAGCGCAACTTTCTCCCGCAACGAAAACGATTGGACCGACGAACGCGGTTTCTTTGACACGATTGAGATGATTGTTTTGCTTGATCAGAATGCACGCACATCCGCGTTGGTCTCGGGTGATGTGGATGCAATTGATCGCATCGACCTAAAAACTGCCGGCCTGCTGGGCCGAAACACTGGTATCGAGATCAAGAGAACCGACGGCACACAGCATTACACGTTCCCGATGAATGCTTCGATTGATCCTTATGCAAACAATCACGTGCGTCTTGCGATGAAGTATGCGCTGAACCGCGAGGAGCTTGTCGAAAAAATTCTGTTTGGCTATGGCTCGGTCGGAAACGATCACCCGATTGGACGTGGTCAGAAATTCTTCAACACCGAACTTGAGCAGCGCACGTACGACCCCGACAAGGCTAAGTTCCACCTTAAACAAGCTGGTCTGGACTCGCTTGACGTGATGCTTCACGCGTCTGATGGCGCTTATGCTGGCGCAGTCGATGCAAGCATTCTCTTTCAGAATTCAGCAAAAGCGGCCAATATCAATATCGAGGTCGTGCGCGAGCCCGCAGATGGGTACTGGTCTGACGTCTGGATGGTGAAACCGCTCCTAGCGTCGTTCTGGGGCGGCCGGCCGGTCGAAGATCAGATGTTCTCGACGGCGTACCAAACAGGTGTTCCATGGAACGAAACATTTTGGAGCAATGAACGCTTTGATGAAGTGTTGGTTGCAGCTCGAGCTGAGCTGGATGAAGACAAGCGACGCGAGATGTATTTTGAGCTTCAAGAGATCGTTAATCTCGACGGTGGCATCATGATCCCGATGTTTGCATCCTACGTCTTTGCGGCAAGTGACAAGGTTGCCCATGGAGATCTCGCATCCAACTGGGATGTGGACGGCGAACGCTGGATGGAGCGTTGGTGGTTTGCGTAAGCATTCTGTTTTATCGCTGATCGGCTAAGGCATCCAAAAACTCGGGTGCCTTAGCACTTAGAATGCAGTCTTTGCACTGTCGCCAGTCCGTCATCGAAACCGCCAGCCGAGAGGTAGTGCATAAATTGAGCTTTCAGATTATCGAAGACGCCTGGATCTCCTGTGCTGATGGCCGCCGACTGGCGGCGCGCATTTGGTTGCCGGAGGGCGCTGCGGCCCCTGCCATTCTCGAGTATCTTCCCTATCGTAAGCGCGATGGCACCGCGCCTAGAGATGAAACCACGCACACGGTCTTCGCCGAGGCCGGGTATGCTTGTATCCGCGTCGACATTGCTGGTACCGGCGACAGCGAGGGGCGGTTTGACGATGAGTATTCAGAACAGGAACTGAACGACGGAGAGGAGGTCATCGCGTGGATTGCGGCGCAGGACTGGTGTGACGGCACTGTCGGAATGATTGGTATCTCCTGGGGTGGGTTCAATGGGCTCCAACTTGCGTTTCGCCGCCCCTCCGCGCTCAAGGCGGTGGTCTCCGTCGCCTCGACCGTCGATCGCTATGCGGATGATGTCCATTACATGGGCGGCTGTTTGCTGAGCGACAATATCAGTTGGGGCGCGCAGATCTTTCCATATCTCCTCCGCCCCGCAGATCCAGCGCTGCGACCCGATTGGCGCGAGGATTGGCTGGCCCGTTTGGACAGGGCTAGTTTCCCGGCTTCCGTTTGGCTACGCGAGCAAACCCGAGGCCCCTATTGGAAACACGGCTCTGTCTGTGAGGATTGGTCGGCGATCCGGGCACCAGTTCTCGCGATCACCGGCTGGGCCGATGCCTACGTCAATGCCCCACCCGCTCTGGCTGCAAACCTTGATGTCCCTGCTAAAGCGCTGATCGGCCCGTGGGAGCATCGCTACGCACATATCTCGGAGTTAGCATCGTCGGATTTTCATTCCGAGGTGATCCGGTGGTTTGATCGCTGGCTTAAAGGCATCGAAAATGGTGCTGAAGCTTTGCCGGATTACCGGACATTCATGCAGGAACACTTTAATCCAACGCGGGCAAACAAGCCTCGCGAAGGCCGATGGATTGCCGAGGCGGAATGGCCCTCGCCACATGTCAGAACAGAAACCGTATTCCTTGGGGAAAACGGCCTTTCGGATGCCCTTGGGCAGGGCTGGGCCACGGTAACTTCGCCCGCTCAGACCGGGCAGACAGGCGGCTATTTCATCCCCGGCATGCGGATCGACAATGAACTTGCAGAAGATCAGGCGCCCGATGACGCGCTATCGCTCTGTTTTGACATGCCCGCCGCGCCATCCCCTCTCGAACTTCTGGGCCGCGCAAAGTTCAAATTTGCTTTCACCGTCGACAAGCCCGTCGCTCAGTTGATTGCGCGGCTCTGTGATGTATCGCCAGAGGGTGTCTCGCAGCGGATTACCTATCGCGCCCTCAATCTGTGCCATCACCTCAGCCACGAGACGCCAGAGGCGCTCGTCCCCGGCAAGGTTTACACTGCCGAAATTGAGCTGACCGAGTGCGCGCACAGGCTAAATCCGGGACATGTGCTTCGCCTGGCCTTGTCGACGTCTTACTGGCCTATTGTTTGGCCCGCGCCAGAGCCAGTGGTGCTCAGCCTGGATCTGGAACGTTGTTCGCTGGATCTGCCCGTACGCCGCGTTGATGTCGAAATAGCCCCTGAAAATCCTGGACCCGCGCAGGATTTCCCTGTTCTCCAGGCCGAGCAAATGCGCCCGGCCTCCAGCACGTTGGAGCGTCGGATCGCGGAAGACGGCGCATCGGTTTTGGACACGGTAGACGATTACGGCCAGACCCGCGATCCCAATCACGGCTTGATCGTCGGTAACCTTGTTCGGATGCATTATAGTGTTCATCCCGAAGATCCGGCATCGGCCCGTTTCACCGCAAATTGGACGTTAACCTTTGAACGGGATGACTGGTACGTCGCAGTGGAAACCGAAACCACTATGACGGGTGATACTGGAAACTTTTATGTGCATAACAAGCTGCGTGCTTTTGAAAGCACGGTGAGAAAACAGGTATTTGAGAAAGAGTGGTCGGATTCAATTCGACGCATGCTTTTGTGAGAACTTAAATGAGTTAGATAGTCGAATCGTGTTCGCCATGGACAAAAGCGCCTTTTGGACCACGCAGGATGGCAATTAGTCGCATGATGAAACCGAGCATTGTAGCAGCCCACAGCTGCCCAGGAACTGGCTTCCTTGCGACTATCTAGTTCGTTCTCGCAATAGCACGCTCGGAAACCACCGCCATCGTCGAGGACGGCCCTAAGCCGACATTGGGCATGGTCTCGGAATGCTGCGGTTGCAGCCCGCATAGCGGGCATTGGCGCTCGCGCGCTCTACCAAGGTCTTTTCAAAGACCGGACTGCGGACAAAGCGCCAATTCGCTGCAGCTGTGCCGACGGCTGCTTTGGGGAAAGCGCTTGATGTCAAAGGAGGTCGTCGTTGCCTCAGATTGGCCAACCGTAGCTAGAGGGCGAGATGTCTGATTTCGAACCCAACCACGCTGAGCTTGTGAGCTAGCATTTCTGCGCTTTCTGGGTCAGCACATTGCACAATCGGCTTTTGTCCTTCCAGACAAGCTTCAACCGCTCCTTTAGCATCTTTCAGGCCTAATTGCACATGTTCTTTGATTTCTTTTGTGGCCATCACCTTGTTGGCTCCTTCCCTCCAACCACATAGTTCTACAGACGAGCTAGGCTCTGCGTGGGGGTCGCCAAAGCGCTGATATATATTAATGTACTTGCTGACCTCATAAGCGGTGCCCAGAGTGAAAATCCGGCCTTGATCGCTATCGATCAGTAATGGAGCGTTCCCTGCCAAAGCCTCGTTTATATCGTTTGTCTCAGTGAACGCCTTGCTTTGGTATGAAAAAACCCACCCGTAGTCACCGAATGTGATCGGCTTCTCGAATAGTATCAGGTCTTCGCCCAAAGATTGCACGTGGCGCTTTGCAATTTCGCGGGCGGCATCAACGGTGATCACGATTCTGTCTCTCTCGGAATTCTTTCAGGTGCTGAGCATACCGATGAAATGAACATGTGAAACCCAGACATTCGAGCATACCGCAGCATCGGTCTTTGTGGGCTCGTAGCAGTCGTCGGAGCAACCGCAGCATCATACTGGCAGGTCCAGATCGTGGGGGTGAGGCCGGCCCAAACCGGACCTTCACCGCAGGAGTTCTGACACGGCGCAGCATTCACCAATCCGGACGTTCGCATTCCACTGGCCCATGTAAACCAGCGGAACGATTGCGATCCGGATTAAAGGCAATCTTGGCGTTCGCTGACAAATGCGGCTGTAAGCTCCCAGTAAACGCTGCGAAGCTAGCAAACGACGAGCAAAATATCGCTTTGAAAGCCGAAATTCCCAAAAGGCATCAAACCTAAAACGGGCTTTCGAAGTCATCAACCTTGTCATCTATTGACTTTACCATGCTCAAAAGCATGTCAGACAGGTTCATAACGTAGACCTGGCTTATGTCATGAAGCTCGCCGGTTTCCCGATCAATGCCGTTCCTATGAACGCAGTCATGTCGCACCTTTATCGCGTTTTGAAGTCGGTCCAAATCCTCACCTTTGGGCAGGATGTCGATTCCCAATCCTACTCGAAAGAGGCTCGAGACCTTCTTTAGATTGTGGAATGAAACAGCGTGCAGATGTTGCAGCAGCCTTTCCTTGGCAAAGTCACTAATGCCAATTGCATCTGCAAGTTTGAACTGCGTGTTGCCAATACCGAGGTCCTTCGATCGAAGCAATCTTGCTTGCGCTTCCTTGTTGTTTCCAACTGTTAAGATCAACGAATCCGCGAGGAAGACCTCTAGGGCTGTGATGCTCTGCGCAAGCAACATTCTCGCCAGCATTTGGGACCGCTGATCATCGGATAGATCCGTTGCCAGTGATTTTACGTCCCCAATGGTCGTGTAGAACGCATGATAAACTGGCCTCGTTACCCGCTCTTGTTGTTCCAACCATTCGAAGTAATCTTGGTCGTAATCGTCTGCAACATCATGGAAAGAGCCTTGTATAGGACTAGCATGAATCTCGATTTCCGGATGACCATCAAGTTCGATCTCACAAGTATCCCAATCGGTTTTGACCCACCCCTCAAAACTTTCGTTGCAACGAGAACATGAAACGCTTACCGGCAAATGATGCCCGTCTGAGTCATGGTACACAACGGGCAGCTCCGTGAAACCATCGACGTCACCTTGGCAATTGGGACAGAAAAAATAGGCTTCAGATTCTTCCCACTGAGCCTCTTCCATTTCCATCATAAGTGCTTTGGCTCTGCCCATTTCCTATCCTTGGTATAGGTTCTCTTCTTTTCAGTTTTGCATTCTCGAAAGAGGTGTTCTAGACGTCCGCTGACAAAACATCACCGAATTCTCAGTTCGATCTTTCGTCTTGAAACTCCATTTTTTCGCATCCGAAATCAGATTTAGCGCTGTGTCTCAAGCCTTGATTTTGCCTCATTCCAAAGATCCCCGAAAGCAAAAATTTGGCCATGATGTTTCATATTTGCTCTGCGATGCGCTCCGATTTTGGTCACCAATTCGCGTTCCATCACCGAAAACCGCGCCCGAGTGGAAGCAGCCAGTCAATTGCCGCTAGTTCTCGCTGGAAAACAATCCTCTGTGCGCCTATCCATGTTTGATGACCGTGGATGAAATGAACCAAAAACCTCCCAAAGAAGACGCCGGGACAGTACTTGTCGGGCGTGCGATCAGCAGCGAGCAGGAACTACTAG
Source organism: uncultured Roseovarius sp. (assembly GCA_947496175.1). Taxonomy (GTDB): domain Bacteria; phylum Pseudomonadota; class Alphaproteobacteria; order Rhodobacterales; family Rhodobacteraceae; genus Roseovarius. Next base: position 1,021,131 of record CANMBU010000002.1, on the reverse strand, counting down.
AGGCGATCATGGACACCTATGTTCGCAACCCCAACGTTATTGGCACCGGAGATATCCTAAATATTGCTGGCGGCAAACCCGAGGCTCGCGCAGGGATGGTTGCAGCGGCACTCAGCGGCATTGCCGTCGAGAACGGCGAGCGAGCGATCAAGCGCGTCGCAGTGGTGCTTCCACCGGGGAGCAATGTCGAGTTGGCGGGCGACAGCGTTTGGGGCAGCTTCGTACGGTCATTTGAGACGCTCGCTGACAGACCGCTTGAGCAAAAAGAGCAGACTTGGTTTCGTAGCTGGCTGACCATTCAGTCGGCGGCGAACGGCAGCCATGCGCACCTTGTAGAGCTGCTTGCTGATCAGCGCGAGCGGACCGCAGTAATTGTAGTGAAAGCCGCTAGATATCGGAATCCATCGATTGCACCCTACGTGCCCACCGGGTCGCAGTCTCCTTTGATTCCTGAGGATTTATGGGCACCTCAGGTGCATGCTCTTGCAGTCGCAGCCGAACCACTTGCGAAAGAAAAAAGGCTCTACGTCGCTCTGGATATCGACGACAGTTCGCCAAATCGTCCTGAGCTTGCCGAACTCCTTCAGTCGGTCAATGCATTTGGTGTTGTCGGATCGACAGTGGACAACAACACAGACGTCATTCTTGCGCAGCACGTTGGTGCCTGGGATGAATGGATCTCGCTAGGCCAAGTTGGGCGCGTGATAGCCGACGTCGATTCACTTCCAACTATTATGGACGCCCAGAAGCCCTTTCTGAAGGCCCAGCTACTGCATAAGGCTGGTCTTCGCATCGAGGCACTGGCCTTTATCCGGAGCGAGTTTCTTTCGCGGGATGATCTTGATCCGTCCACTCGAGTTCGGCTCGGAGGTATCGCAGTTGATGCCGGTGCAAAACGACTCGCTTCCGAACTCATTGAGACCATTATCGACGATCTAGAGAGCTGCGAGGACCTCGAAGCCGCGCTGGACACGTTGGAGCGTTGCGATCAAACGCTGGCTACCCGTGCCGCGGCAAGACTTATTGCTCTGTATCCAGATGCCGAACGAATACGTAGCTACCGATTTCGGGAGCTTTTCCGCTCCCGCAATCATGCGGGTATCTCTGAGCTGCTGCGCGAAGATGATCCGCCAGCATCCGCATTCCACGCGCGCCTCGCCGAGGCATTCGCAGGCAAAGGTCCCCCAGATTATGTGGGGCTGATACAGTCGGGCGAGACGGAAGAGGTTTCGGAGCGCTACCGCCTAGCCGGTGCCGAGGACGCGCTGGCTCGTGGGCTTGTCGTTCATGCTTACAGCCTTGTCTGCAGTGTCCCCAAAGTCAGAGCAAGCGCCAATCGCTGGGAAGACCTAGCGCTGAAGGTTATTGAGCGTGCATTCTTGCAGACTGGGCCGGGCGGCAATCCGGCCATCGGCATTGAAGAGATAGAAGACTTACTTCTCAAGTTAATCCGACGACTCGCAGCGGACCCGATGAATGCAGATCTTCGCATCGGCATAGTTGAAGTGCTAAAACTCGGTGTCGCTGGCACAACCGGGCTGGCCCTTATCGCAAAGATCGTCCTCAGTCTTGCGAGCCAACCAGTATCGGTCGAAACGCGGAAGAAAGAAAGTTCTGCGGGTATGGACTGGATGATGGCGAAAAAGCCATTCATCGAACGCGCGCTCGGCTGGCTCCAAGCAGAACAACCAATCATCGTCGGCAAGTTAGCGCTGCCGACAAAACTCCTGACCGAGAGCGCCGATGAAGCAATCTCTGCGCTGTCGTCCTTTATCGAGCGAGCACCGATCTCTGATGAAAGTGATATTCAGGCTGTGCGAGTATATGCTACGCTTGCAGCGGCAATAGCACCGCACACCGCAGATCCAGATATTGATCTTAAGCTTTACAGGCTGGCATGTGGCAAGATTGCGAGTAGCAACTTTGCTCAGACGGGCCGAGACCTTGTGGAGGCGGCGTTACAGGCGGGCGGGGCAACACCTCGGCGCCGACGTCTCGCTTGGTTTGCCGTGGCCGATACCTATCAGAGGACACATGATCATTTAACGGCGCTGGTTGCGGTTGCCTGTGCCTTCGCAGCGGATGATCGCGCCGATGAGGAACAACTCTGGCAGGAGGTCTACGGTCTGACCCGTCTCATGCGCGACATCGGTTTGCTAGACGCTGCTCTTACAATGGTTGGAAAGGGACGTGAACTGCTCGATCGCATGAGACTAACCGAGACATATGGACATCGGCTTGACCTTCTGGCTTTGCAGGTGCGTCTGGCTCGACGTGACAGCGACGATCTCGCTCAGCTCGTCGCCATGCTCGCAGAGGCGACGGAAATCGGTCGTGCTGTCATTGATCATCAAGATGACACTGCCCCAAGCGGCATAATCCTAGGACAACTCATCCGTGACGCGCGCGAGCGAGGCATTGAAGTACATAATGAGTCGAATACCGTCTTCAATGAGCTTAACGAATGGGCAGGCGGGATGCTTGCAGCGATGATCGAGGCGGCAAGCGCACCACTCCCCACGCCCAGCCAGCTTGCCGATCTTGTTTTGGCCATCCCTTCGGCGCGATATGCTGAGGATGTCGGCTATGACATGGCGAATATCGCTGGCCTCGCGCAGCGGACCCTCGCGAACGATACCGTACTAGACGCGGCCGAGGATACGAGTTTCGTATTGGAAATCCTTGCCGACCTCGGTACAGCGCTCCCGAACTGGGATGAGACAGCCGAGCCGCCATTACTACAGGGGCAAGGCCAACCGGCCGCAATCGCCCGGTCAATCTCAGCACAAGGCGTCGATGTCTTGCAGCTGGGGTTTGATTCTAATGGTCGGTTGATCCGAGTCGCCTCGAGCAATGGAGAGCTGGGGGCGCCGATTGCAGAGGATGGCGATAAGTTCTCCAGCGCGGCCTTTCATGTCTGGTCGCAGGAATTCCCATTCCGCTATGGAATCGATGAAAGCCCCAACTTGTTTTATCGAACCACAGAACATCTGCAACTAGGGTGGACTGCCGAGCGACCTACAATCATCTCGGCTTCAAGCGACCTACAATCGTTCCCGCCAACAATTCTCTTTGACGGTAAAGAGTTCTTTGGGCGAGCGGTGCCGGTAGCCGCAGTGCCTTCACTTTCTTGGCTCAACGGCGCGCGCGAAAAGGCCCATAGCGGCGATGGTCGTCGCGTCGCATGGATATCGACTGCGGAAGGCGAAGACGGCCGCTCCACCTTGACCCTGCTCGCGCAACGGCTCGACGCACCTTTCACAGATCATGGTTTCGAGGTTGATAACGGCGGTGGCCTGCCGCAACACTACGCCGGTGCCTCGATGGCAGTCCTTACCGCGCACGGAGGCGTGCATCCTGACGGACGCTTCTTCCAAGTTGTCTCTGATGAAGGCGTCCTTAATGTCTCCGCAGCCGAGCTCGCCGCAGCTGTGCGCAATGTGGGAGTCGTGATACTTTTTGTGTGTAGTGGTGGTCGCGCCGACAAGCACCGAACGGCCAACACCACGCTTGGTCTGGCCAAGCAGGTCCTGGATCGTGGATGCAGCGCAGTGATAGCTTCGCCATGGCCACTTGATTCGCAGGTGCCACCCCACTGGCTCGAGGCTTTTCTCTCCAGATGGGAAGATGGCGATCGTTTGATGGATGCGGTTTTCGCTGCAAACAAGACAGTCGACGAACGTTTTTCCCTCGATCCCGCACGCGGACTCGCAATGACGACCTATGGCGACGGTTTGTTGACGAGAGCTTAGTTTTTGCGCGGTAGGCAGCGAGCATCTAACTTGACGAATTTTTTCTGCAGAACGGAATTCATCTAGCTATTAATGCGTTAGCACTCCATTTTCGCCTTTTCTTTGCCAGCGCGTTATCCGAAACACCTCACTTCAGCTTCGATGGCATTTTCAACATGCCCGGCACTCGGAATATGACAAGATGGCGGGTGAGTTCGCTCCCCTCCGGCACATAGGCATCGGTCCAAACGCATTCCTGTAAGCTTGGCGGTGGTCCGGAGCGCTTCACCAGCTCGAGGATACCAAGCATTCCGAGTTTTGGCCCCGTCGCCTGGTAGGCGACGGCCTGAGCGCGATAGTTTCGCGCTACACCGTCATCAACGACACCATGATGGCGCTTCAACTCAATAACAAATTGTACTGCACCGAAATCGACAAAGAGATCCGTTCGTCCCGCTGCAACACCGGGAACTTCAGGGAGGACTTTTACTGAAGTCATGTTTCCCCGAAGCCACTGCCGCAGGTCCCTTTGCAGGTCATTCTCGATGGCGTCTGCGCGTCGCAAGTATTCGCCTCTTGGTCCAAGCTGGGCCATGTCAGCATTCTGGCGATCCATGCAGAAAGCGACGACTTGTCGCGTGAGCTCGTCGAACGCGTATCTCACGTCGGCGTGGTAATCGGCAGCATCGACCAAAGCATCGCTTATTCTCCGGCAAATCGACTGAATATCGGACGACCCCTTGCAGCGATCGAACACTTCCTTATCACGCAGCGCGGTTTCCAATGTGACCGCCATCTCATCTGGTATGTGACCCGTTGCTTCCCTGTGGCGGAGAGCGGCGTTAAGCCTTGGAAACGCACCGCCCTCCAGCTCTAGTCGCGTTGGTGGGTCTCCTTCATCTACGCGTGCGGTCTGAGAGCGTAGCGCCTCGGCGACCGGTCGGTGTTCAGAAACCCAGTTGATATCCGCTAGAAGGTCATCAAGATGTGCTGCCAATCCCTCTTGACGGATAAAAGCGGCTTCGATCTTTGGCGCGAAGAGTTGGTCAAGCGCTCCTCCGATCGCAATCGTCCGCTCGGAATTGTAGATAGAGAGAACTTGTTCCATAACCAGTGCGGCATCGGTCCAGCTCGGACGACGAAGCTTTGCATCAACTCGCCGCAACACGCGAAGAAGTTTCCACCATTCGAGCTCCCGATCTATGCGAGGAGTGAGCCAATCAGGAATGTGTCCGGTTTGCAGAAGGTCATGGCGCTCTGCCAGCAATCGCCCGAGTGCTTCTATCTGTTCTTCGAGGCGTTCGGTCGTCTCAACAAAGAGGTTCAGAACCAAGTCTATCACAGCTACGTGCAAAGCCGCATCGAGCCGGTTGGGGTCTCGGCGCAAAACGCTCCCAAAGCGATCCCTCGCCTGACGCATACCCTCTTGGATGCCGACTGAGTCGGAGGCGTCGAGCGCGTCGGCAAAGGCAATCATCGCCAGTTCGACTGCAACTTCGTCCGCCGCTTCATCGTTAACCTGCAAACGAACGAGAGGCTCCATAAGGCCTTTCTCACCCCAAGCGTGGTAAGCGATGCCGACAATGCGTACCGCATGCGGCGTGAATAGATCGGCATCATCAGCCTTCAAATCATACAGGATTGAGAGAACTTTGAGCTGTGTTGGCCTATGTTGAAGTGCGCAGCGTAGAAGTCCTTCCAAGGCATATGCTGCGACCAGAGCATTACGTTGAGATGCCCGATCGTCTATGCGCTTGGTTAAAGACTCAACGAGTTTCCCATCAAAAAGCGACAGAAGTTCTTCGGCGTCTAACACCGCATCGACCGCATCCCTAAAGACCGAAGGACGGTCGAGTTTATCGAAACCCTCGAGAATGAGATCGGCCAGAGCTAACTTTTCTTCGGATGTTCCATTGGCAATGGCTCGAACTAGGACATCAAAGAAGGGACTGACGACAACGTTGTTTTGGTCTGCAAGGATCGCGTCCACGCCACCGAGATCGGACAGTGTCGGCATCGTCTTACCTTTTACACTTGCCTCTAGCTCCGCAACGACATTCATGTCGAAAATCTGCGTCGGCACTTACCAAACATAATCGTTTCCTAATGCGACCAAGCAGTGTTTTTCGCCGAGCGCCCCGATAATCTCACTGGTATTCGCGCTGGCGACAATTACCTGAAGCCCATCTGTCTCAGACGCAATTGTTTGCAGTTCACCGAGTAGCGCTTGGAGGTTTACGTCAGTCACTTCCTCAGCCGCTGGCGAGTCGATTATTAGCAAGCCAGGATGGCGGCCAATGCCAAGTTGTTGCCCTACCCGAAGAAGCGCGATGGCGGTCGCTAGGCGCAGCCTTAATCGCTCGCCGGCAGTTACTTTTGAAAACGTAGTAGACGCACCGCCCTTCCTTAATTTCATGCTCGCGTTGCTATTGAGAGCAACTTTTTCGAGCCCGTCGATGCCCAACCGTCGAGCCAAAGGAAGAATTTCTTGATTCAATGCGTTGAGAATACCGGTCCGTCCAGCTTCGTAAGCTTTTCTGGTCTCCTTATCGGCGATCGCAATGAGATCTTCGTCAGGGTTACTTTCCTCTTCTGTTGGATTCGCGTTTATCTCCGCTAAAGCGCCTTCGAGACGCGCGATATCCAATTCAGCATTCCGCCGAGCGCCGAAATCCGCTCCCTTTAATAGCTGATCTAGCTGTGACCGCGCATCGGCCACAGCATCTAAAGCGCTCGCAGCAGACTTCTGCGCAGCAGTCGCATCTGCTGTAGCGCGCTTGGCCGCCTTCTCCGACGCGATGGCGCGGTTCTCCGCATCTTGGAGCGTTTCGCTCATATCCTCGAAGCGGTCTTCCGGAATACTCTCAGCACACAACGAACAAGCGAGATCAGTTGGTTCGGCCTTGATCCGGCCCGGCGGCACCTTGGTCTCGCAGCGTGGACAACATTCGGGATTCAGACCATTGAAGAATTGCGTGGCAATGATCGTCTCACGGAGATCCCGCTGGGCTTTCGCGTCTTCCTTCGCAATGCGCTGTACAGCCGTCGCTTCGGCTTTAGCTTCGACAGCGCGTGTCTGCAGTTCAGACATGCGCGTTGTTGCTTCAGCAACCGCTTTTCCCGCCTCGTTGAGGGCGGATGCGGTTGTTGTCGCCATTGGCAAATCGTCAAGACGACTCCGTGCGGAGTCAAGTTCGGTCTGCAACCGAGTTCGGGCACTCTCAGCTTGGGCCTTGGCCCGTTCGACCACTCGCGCTACTTTGGCCCGCTTCTGTTCGATCTCTTTCTTGACGGTGGTCACAAACGTTTTTGTGCTTGCCCACGGAAGCCCAACATACATTTGCAATACTCGAGCCGGGAGACCCGCCATCATTACACCGTCGCCTAGCAGGACCTTATGGTCACCACCGAAGTAGAACGCGTTCGATAGCGCCGTCCAGCCATGCTCGGCCACGCTTTTTTCTTCCTCACTTCCTTGCAATGCGGGGATCGGATCGAGATCGAGCGCGTTCATCATGAAGCTGGACATTACCAGCGCAAACCCTTCCTCCGAAGCGAACGCATCGATCTCGTGATAGCTCCCGTCCGGTGCTTTGCGATCAATGGATCCAACAGGAGTATCGTCTTCTAGGTTAAACGCGACACGGTACCGCTCGCGGTCAACAGAGAAGTCGAGGGAGATTTGATTTAGCCAGCTACGCACATCCGCTTGCAGATTCTTCGTTGACCCGCGGAGGCACCAGAGAACAATCTCCAGAACTGTCGACTTGCCGACTAGGTTGCGATCACTCGTCACAGCCCAAACTCCAGGCCCAAGACCTGACCATTCGAAATCGATAGAGCCCGTCAGCTTGCCCGCCTTCTCCCCGGTAAACGCGATACGCTCGATGACGAAGGACCGTGCGGGGCGTGCAGGCCGGTCAGGTGTGATGCCGAGTGCCCGGAGTCTTCTTTCCGTCTGGTCCGGTGTCAGCCCTGACGCCTCTGCGATGCTCTCCAACCAACCACGGCTCATGCACCCACCTCCTCCAGCAGATTATTCAAGCGTGCCCTAACATCTTCCGTGATCCGTCCGATGGGCTTCGACAACTCGGTGCTCGCATACTTCTCTTGGAGATACTGTCGTTTCTTTAACGCTGTCCCTCCGCGGCCTCCAGCAATTGTCGAGACGAGCGCGGCCCTATCCCGATACCATTTCAGTTCCTCCGCAGCAGTAGCGAGGTCCGCCATGGCTTGGCGACCGCGCCGGGTGAGTAGATATACATGCTGCTGCACGTGACCAGGCTGTCCACGCCTTCGTACTCGAATTAGGTCAACAGCACGAAGTATGGCCAATGCGTTGTCGAGCGGCTCAAAGGCACCAAACAGATATCGGGTCATCGGAACGTGCCGAAGATCAGGTTCGCCGTCCTCGAAAATCTGCTTCGCTATGGCGAGGAGATGCGGTTCCCGACTCCTCTCGAACTCGTCCAAGATTTCGTTCGCGAGGTAATCCGGATATCGCATCCAGAAGTCGAAGGCCTGCAATCGGGCTTGTCCCTCGAGCACTGCAACGACATCATCTTGCCATTGGCCAGATGCTGGAGCTTGGCCGCCTGCGTCTATGCACGCGAGTAAACGAACTGCATTTTGGCGATCGGAGTTTATCTTCAAAGCCCTTTAATGAATATCAACTATTTCCTCGACTTTGCTTTAACGGCGCGAGTGGCGCAACCTGCCATCTCAAATGACTTAAACGGAATAGCGATAGTACCCAGCCAAATTGGCTCGCACGCGCGTGAACAAAAAACGGTCGGTTCAGGATATAGCAATTTCCCGCTTTCCTACCGCCGGTGTTGTTTGTTTCCCAGCAGCAGCAAAAGTGTGTTTCACTGAAGATGGCCCAAAAACATGAAGATCCCAAAATGGCGGTGACGTAAGTCCGCTTTCGCGGCCTGCGTAATGTCCCGCCGCACTGCAGCGAAGGTCTGTTTCCCGCCGATTCTGTGGAAAAACAACGTGTTGCGAGCGCAGAAATTGGCTGCACGAACAGCGCGCGAGCGCCCTTCTGGTCAGGCTTTCCGCGGTTGCTGCGGTGCAGGAAAGATCTTCGCCAATTTGCGGAGGTTTTGGGCGGTGGCGGCGAGGAGGAATTCGTCGTTCGCACCGCACGGTCCACGTAGTCGGAGGCGTCCCAGGCCGAGGATGCGCTTGAGGTGCGCGAAGAGCATCTCGACCTTCTTCCGAAGCTTCATCGAGATGTCGTACTGGCGGGTCTTGGCAATGTCGCGGGCAACCTGGCGGGCGTCTTCGTGTTCCTCTCGGGTGATCTTGCGCGCGTCGGCCTTCGGGCAGCATTTGGGTTTGGACGGACAGGCCTGGCAGACCTCTTTGAGGGCACGATATCGGGCGGTGCCCTTTCCGGTTGGCCCTCGGTTCGGGTCTGAGTAGTTGCGACGGAACTGCTTGAGCGCGTGACCTGCAGGACAGATGTACTGGTCGTTCTCGGCATCCCATTCGAAGTCGGCGCGGGTCCAGGTACCGTCATTGCGACCGGATTTGTCGAACACCGGGATATGCGGTGCAATCTCGCGATCGACCAGCCAACCCAGAAGTGGGCCGGTGCCGTAGGCGGTGTCCGCGATCAGTCTCTCCGGATGCAAATCGAACCGTTCCTTTACTCGGTTCAACATGGTCTTGGTCGATCCGACCTCAGCCTGCCGGATGGAGCGCGTCGCCTCGACGTCGATGATGACCCCGTGGTCGGTGTCGATCAGGTAGTTGTCGGAATAGCTAAAGAATGCAGGCCCTTTGCGTGCCGCCGTCCATTGACTGGCAGGGTCGGAATGCGAAGTGAATTTGGGCTGTACCTCGCTCGCGGCACCGAACGCGGCCTCGTCCAGCGTGCGGAGATACTCACGAACCGCGCGAGGCGCATCAGATGGGTCGATGCTCGATGCGTCCCAGTCGTCCTTCGGTGTCGAGTTCTGTTTGTTGGCATCGGCTTCGATCAGGCTGGCATCAATGGCCATGCGCTGGCCACTGACCAAACCTTCTTCGATACAGCGTGCGACGGTCGTCTCGAACAGATGACGCAGCAGCTCACTCTCCCGGAAACGCCCGTGCCGGTTCTTGGAAAACGTCGAGTGATCTGGCACGCGGTCGCTCAGATCAAGGCGGCAAAACCATCGGTATGCCAGGTTCAAATGCACCTCATCGCAGAGCCGCCGTTCCGATCGGATGCCAAAACAGTACCCCACCAGCAACATACGGATCAGCAACTCAGGGTCTATGGAAGGGCGGCCCGTGTGGCTGTAGAAGTCCGCGAGATGTGCCCGGATACTAGTCAGATCGACGAAGCGATCAATCGACCGCAACAGGTGATCTTGGGGCACGTGGCCCTCCAAGGAGAACTCGTAGAACAATGCCGCCTGCGCTTCCTGCCTCGGTCCCATCATTGCCAATTCTCCCACTCGTTAAGAGAATTGAATCAGCGACCTACGCGGCGATCAAGGAAGAGTTTTTCAACAAAATACGCCTGTTGAGAAGACGCACGTCAAACCCGTGCAACACCAAGAGCCACAACTCGTCCGACGCCGCCCAACTCGATGCAGCAAAACTGGAACTACGCTCCCCTCCCGTGGTTTGGGTTGCACACCAAATGCACACAAAAACAAATAAGATGTTGAAATTATTAGCAATATAATCCAATCCATCATCGGGGCGACAGAAAGCTTGGCGTGCTGGCGAAGGTGCATAAGCGATGGATCAGCTTTGATTTCGTTTCAGATGGCACATATGGCATCACAGGCATTTCGACCAGTGCGTTTTGACAGCGCGGTCCCTTGCAGGCATTGACAACACGGCGCTTTTTCGCGTTTTGAGAGGGCATAGGGGTAAGGGAGATCGCAGCCATGACAAAGCCGTTCAGCAGCATCAGAGGCTAAGGTGACGCTGCTTCTTTTGATCGAACAGGTCCTCAACGGGCTTCAGTTTGGCGTGATGCTGTTTTTGATGGCGGCCGGGCTGACGCTGATTTTTGGCGTCATGGGATTGATCAATCTTGCGCATGGCTCGCTGTACATGGTCGGTGCTTTTGCCGCCGCTGCTGTGGCGGGGGCGACAGGGTCGTTTCTGCTGGCTTTGGTGGCGGCGCTTGCCGCGGCGGCACTGGCAGGGGCGCTGGTGGAGATCGTCGTAATCCGGAGGCTCTATGGCAAGGCACATCTGGATCAGGTGCTGGCCACTTTTGCGCTCATCCTCATCTTCTCAGAAGGTACACGGTGGGTTTTTGGATCTTTTCCTCTCTTTCTGGATATCCCCGACTATCTCTCAGGACCTGTCACCCTGCCTGGCGGAATTGAGTACCCGCTTTACAGGCTGGCTCTGATCATCGTTGGGTTGCTAGTGGCGGCCGGGCTTTGGTGGCTGACGGCACGCACGCGCATCGGCATGCAAATCAGGGCCGGTGAAAACGACCGCGAGATGATTGCAGCTCTGGGCGTCAACATCTCGGCGCTTTACACGCTGGTTTTTGCTCTCGGTGCGGCGCTGGCCGGGCTGGCCGGTGCCCTGGTTGGAGCCATTCAATCCGTGCAGGTTGGGATGGGAGAGCCTGTGTTGATATTGGCGTTTGTGGTCATTGTCATTGGCGGGATCGGCTCAATCAAAGGTGCCTTCATCGGGGCCATTCTGGTGGGCCTGACAGACACGCTTGGAGGCATTTTCCTACCGGAATTGTTCAAACTCTTCATGGAAAGCGGCGCGGCGACACAGACCGGGTCGGCACTGGCCTCAATGGCGGTCTATATCCTGATGGGACTGGTTCTGATCTGGCGGCCCACGGGCCTTTTCGGGGCGCGCGCATGATCGCGGAACGTTGGATCAATTGCGCGGTGATCGCGGGGATTCTGGCCGTGCTAGTCTATGCTCTTGTCGCGGATGAGCCGTTTACCATTACGCTTTTGACGCGCGTTGTGATCCTTGCCCTGGCGGCTGTCGGGCTCAACATTGCGCTTGGCATTGGCGGACTGGTCAGCCTTGGACATGCCGCGTTTTTTGGGCTGGGTGGCTATGCGATGGGTGTGCTCGCGTCCCATGCTCAAACGTTCACACCTTTGGACCTTGGTTTCTTTACCTTGCCCGGCACCAAGTCAATGCCGATCATCTGGCTGGTGGCCGTGGTTGTTTCGGCATTGGCGGCGTGGGTGATCGGACTTCTCAGCCTGCGCACCACAGGCGTCTATTTCATTATGATTACGCTCGCCTTCGGGCAGATGTTTTTCTACTTCTCGATTTCCTGGAGCGCATATGGCGGCGAGGACGGGCTTTCAATCTTTGTGCGCAACAGTTTTCCGGCGCTGAACACTCTGGTGCCGGTCCAGTTTTTTGGGCTTTGCTTTGTGCTTTTGTGCTTTGCTCTGCTTCTCTTTCACCGCCTGAAGGCCTCACCTTTTGGTCTTGCACTAAATGCCGCGCGCCAAGTGCCGGAGCGTGTGGAAACCGTGGGGCTCAATCCCATGCGGCTCAAACTGGTGGCCTTTGTCATCTCTGGCGCGATCACGGGACTGGCCGGGGCGCTGTTTGCCGATCTCAACCGGTTTGTCAGCCCAACTATGTTCAGCTGGCAATTGTCGGGTGAACTGATCATCCTCATCATAATTGGTGGCGTTGGACGATTGATGGGGCCCGTGGTTGGCGCGTGCCTTTTTGTGGCGCTGGAGCATTGGCTGGGGGGGCTCACCGACTTCTGGCACGTCTGGCTTGGCGTCATCCTTTTGATGATCGTTCTTTTTGCGCGCGGCGGGCTTATTGGGCTTTTGACCGGCAAGGAGGGGGCTCATGTCTGAGCCTGTTCTGGCCACACACGGTCTTTGCAAGCGATTTGGTGCGCTGACGGCGACCGATGACGTGTCAATTGACCTCAAACCCGGAGAAATCCACGCGATCATCGGGCCGAATGGGGCAGGAAAATCAACGTTGATCGCTCAGATTTGTGGAGGCCTTGCATCCGATACCGGGCGCGTGGATTTGTTAGGGCGTGATGTCAGTCACCTCGATACGCAGGCACGGGCGCGAGCTGGCCTGGGGCGCACTTTCCAGATCTCGGCGCTTGCGATGGAAGACACGGTTCTGGACAACGTGACACTCGGCGCTCTGGGCGCAACCGCGCGCCCCTGGCGGTTTTGGCAACCGGTTACGAAAAATGCTGCGCTGAAAGAGACGGCTATGGCGGCACTGGAGCGCGTGGGTCTTGCCAGCGACGCCGATAAACGCACGGCGGATCTGAGCCATGGTCAAAGGCGACAGTTGGAGGTGGCCGTCGCCCTGACCCTGTCGCCCCGGGCCTTTGTTATGGACGAACCAATGGCTGGGTTGGGTGCAGAAGGGTCCAAGCAAATGACCGGCTTTCTTGATACCCTGCGCGCTGAGGCACCTATCCTTCTGGTCGAACATGACATGGATGCAGTGTTCGCGCTCGCAGATCGGATCAGCGTGCTGGTCTATGGCCGCGTTATCGCCACCGGATCCGTGGACGACATTCGTCAAAGTGACGAAGTACGTGAGGCTTATCTTGGAGAAAGCGCATGAGTATTCTTCGAGTTCAAGGGCTTAGCGCCAGTTACGGCACCGCACAGGCACTCTTCAACGTCAGCCTTGAGGTGGCGGAAGGCGAAGTTGTCGCGCTCATGGGACGAAATGGCATGGGTAAGACCACGACGGTCAAGGCGATCTGCCGCATGATCGGGTCGCAGGGATATTTGCAGTTTGACAACCAAGATCTCCACGCGCTGCCCAGCCATCGGGCTGCACGTCTCGGGTTAGGGCTGGTGCCGGAGGGGCGGCGGTGCTTTCGCGATTTGTCTGTGCGCGAGAACTTGCTTGCTGCAGCAAGACCCGGTCATTGGACTTTGAAGACCGTGGGGCAATTGTTTCCAAGGCTGGAAGAACGGCATTCGCAGTACGCTGCGTCCTTGTCCGGAGGCGAGCAACAGATGCTTGCCTTGGGCCGGGCGCTGATGACAAACCCACGGCTGTTGATCCTGGACGAGGCAACCGAAGGGTTGGCTCCACTCATCCGTCAAGAAATCTGGGCGGCGATCAAACGTCTCAAAGCGGAAACTGGACTGGCCATCCTCTTGATAGATAAGTCGTTGAAAGAAATCACACAAATCTCTGATCGTGGTGTCATCCTGAACCGAGGTTCGACCGTATGGGAAGGTGCGATGTCCGAGCTAAGCCCGGACATCTCAGAGCAGTATATAGGGGTTTAACCCCGTTTTATGTGCCTGCGCCTGGGCCGGTTTGCTTGAAGGTGACAACCACGCCGCCACCGCCGTAACGCGATCCGCCACGGTTGTTGTTCACAACTTGTCGCGGAATCCGAATTTTGACCTCTTTCTGAGCATCAGTCGGCTGCCAGGCACGGTTGGTCAATACACACCCTGCCGGTAGATTAGCGTAGTTTTGGGATGGTGCCACTTCGTTCATAAAAAGGAGCCCATGCACCACCCGTTCGCGACCCAAAAAGACAGACCCTGAGTCCAGGACGCGGCGTTCCACAAGGCTCGTCAAAGCGGATTGTTGTCTGCTTTGCGCCCAAACGCCGCAAACCAATGTGCGACCTGAATGGTTACGAACTTCGGCGGCGACACTAATGCCACCTCCGCTGGAGTATTCCCCGCCGGACACCACATGCGACGGGCTTAGTTTGGACGTTGCGGCCCAGCCTGCCGTTGCTGCTGACATAAGAATAAGAGCGGATGCAGTTGTTTTCATTAAGTTTTTTATCATAACTCGTTACCTTTTTTGTGTGTGTGAGTACAAAAAAGGTATCGCTGTTGTCGCGTCGATCAACATCACTCACGCCCGTCTCGCTAACTTGTGGACGAATTTGATCGGCTATGATCTTTCAACTGGCACGAAGAAATTCGTCAGTCTCTTTGATCAATTCCGGATACCAGGTCTTGAGCGTTGCTCCAAACTCATCCCGAATACGCTCAACTTGGGCTGGCGTCAGATCCTCGCGCCATCCCCCTGCCCGGCCTTTGGCAAAAAAACTTTTCATGCCGGTGGGCCGTTCTGAAAACCCAAGTTTCTCTTCCTGTTTTTTCATCGCATCAAAGCTTGTCGCCTTTATAGCATGCGCCAGTTTCGGCCGGTCTGTTTTTGCCCCCAGAAAATCCAGCAACCCTTTGACAACCTTGGCCGGCTTGTTGAGCATATCTTCGTATCGCACAACATAACGCGGCAATCCTGGCGCGGTGGTCCAGGCTGTGACATGTTCATCCCAACGCCCCAAGGCGTCATAAATGCCGTTCTCTGTGCCCATGATGGCGTCAGGATTACACATCCTGTCAATGGTCTCGTCACGGGTCGCCGACACATGTCGCGCAAAACTCGGCACGACATCAAATGGGTTGCGGATAATGTAAACGGCACCGGCGGTCACATCTGGCGGAATAAGATGCGTGCCGAGGAAAAACACAGGCTTGCAGTGAGTTTTAACAAAGTGGCGGTTCTGCTTCGACCCCGCAATCAAGCGCAGTACAGTTTGACGCGTCTTGCTCCAGTCTTGCAGCGAACGACCTTCATACTTCCCACCAGCGGCTCTATCAAAAAAATCGGCTCGTGTGTCACCGGTTGTGAATTGGCGTAAATTATTGATATCCGGCGCTTTTCCAGGAGGCATAAAGTAATGCGCCAATAGGCTGCGCATCCAGGTGTTGCCGGACTTAGGATAAGACGCCAGCCAAATAATACGTCGAAGGTCACTCATTCAATGTAGCCGTATTTTTTCATGAGCTTGCGATTTTCCTTGCGCAATTTCTTTGCCAAATTTCCAGGCAACTCCGTTTTCCATTGTCCAGATGTGCCCTTAGCGAAGAACTTGTCTGCTTTGGGAGATTTTTCAATAAATCCTGAATCATCTTCTTGTTTTCTAAGTTCTTTGAAGCTGGAAAACTCGACTGCCTTGGCTAATCTGTTCTCTTCTATTGGCACTCCTATATGTTTGAGAATCTTGGAAAAATTCTCTTCCGGATTGCTTTGAAGATCTTCATACCGCAGCAGTAGCATCGGAAAGCGTCGTTCCACCTCCCAACTTCTCACATGGTTCCCCCAAGAGCCCAAAAACTGAAAAACCGTTGAGTCGTCAGGTTGCGTTACGTGATCTGGATGGCTCATAATTTCGACGGCGTTGTCTATGTCACGTCCAAAATGTCGTGCGAAGCTCAAAACAACATCCAACGGATTGCGCAAAATGTAGATCGCGGAGCGCGTGTATTGGTCGGGAATAAGTTCAACGTCGAATGCTTTGCCGCAGTAGTTATGCGTTTTAACGAAGTTTACGTCAGCATTGTTACTCACAATCCCCTGCAAGACAGCATTTCTATAGCGCAAAACAGATTTGTAATCATTCAAATCCACCTGACCCTTCGAAACCATTTTGTATGTTTTGGCGATCGCGTCTCCAAGGGCGAAATGCCGGACCTGGTTGATCGACAATGGCTTGTCCTGATTGGCGAGGTAATTTGCCAAGAATACACGCGTCCATGTATTCCCAGACTTCGGATAAGAAGCCAGCCACACGATGCTTTTTTTCATTATCTATATCCGTCGATTTGCCTGTTCGTTTGCAGACAAGGCATAGAAGACGTCCATTGCCTTGTCACCCCCAACTCTCTGGATACGCATAAAAAACGGGAGGGCCCGAAAGCCCTCCCGCATATTCACATAGTCAACGTTGAACTATTAGAAGCTCAGGTTGATTGCTGTACCGAGGATTGTACCCTCTACGTCTTGGAACGCTGTTGCGTCGTTGTCACGCTCTTCGTAAATCAGGTAGATGTCCCAGTTTACGCCTGGTCCCAGATCACGGCTGGCCGCGAGAGCGTAGGCTTCACGATCTGTTTCGGAAACAACCACACCACCGTCAACGATGTCTGTATCCGACTGGTAAGTCTCAAGTGAGAATTCCCAAGGACCTGGTGCGTCATAAGCAATACCAAGGCTCCAGCCTTCGGAATCACCGAACCCGACGGCTTCGTCAACACCACCGGCAGCCAACGCTGTACCCAGAGCTGTATCGTCAGCAACGATCTCGTTGTTGTCGTTTTCGCCATAGCTACCACCGATGGTGAAACCACCGAAGCTAACGGACAAGCCAACGCCCCAAGTTTCTGGATCGCCTGCAGCTGCTGCTGTGGTTGGCGCATCACCAACACCGTAGCGCGCCGAGAAGGTCACGTCTGCGGTGCCGAAGGACTGACTGTAGTTCAGACCGATATCGAAGATGTCGGAGATAACTGTATTCGTATCTACAGACAACGAGTTTCCAGCATTAACGGAACCTTGGTTGGCGTAAGAAACACCGAGTGTCAGGCCGTTGAAGCTTGGCGTGTAGTAGGTGATACGCTGAACGTCGTTGTTGCCTTGAACTTCGGTAAAGGACGAGATGCCAGCCTGACGGAACGGCAGCGCTGTACCAACTGGCACAAGTGCTGCACCAGCAGCTTCGTCAACACCCGTGAATGGGATAAATGTCGAAGTCGAAGGCGAGTTAATGAACAGCGAGTGAACGCTTGGTGCGCCAGTCGACAACAGGTAACCGGCCGAGTTCTCGGAACCGACGACCAGACGACCAAATGTATCGCTGGAGATTTGCACATAAGATTCATCAACGCTGAACGAGTTGTTCGCTTCAAACTGAACATTCACACCGAAGGTCAGACCGTTATCCAGCTCGATCGAAGGCGTGAAAATGATTTCAGCGTTTGTGTGAAGGTCAAAACCGTCACCGTCAAAGTCCGCGTCGGCAAGTGCAGGATCACCTACACTGATATCACCAACGGCGATGTGCTGGTTAAAGAAGCCACCCCAGTCGAGATTCCACTCGGCGGCGGAGGCCGGTGCAGCAGCAGCAACGCCTAGGGCGATGGCACTGGTGCAGAGAAGTTGCTTTTTCAAGGTTGTCCCTCCTTAAAGCAGGATTTCATTTCCGCCGCCCCCAACGCGGGTCACGGCTTGTATTGGGAATGGGCCATAAGCCCCCATGGAGTCAACGCAACCACCCCCGGCTTAGGCGCTCTGGCGATTCCTGTGACGTATTTCACACACAGTTTCGCGCACCACACTCAGATTCCGGCCAAATACCGCCAAACGCTCCTTATTTTGCGGGATTTTCTGAGGCTGATGCGACACGTAAAATCCGCTCGACACTGGCATGCGACTCGCTTTTCGGGGCTATCCGTGGGACGAACGCGACTCGCTCTTTTTGCAACCGATGCTTTTGCGTCACAGTTTTGCAATGCCGCTCGGCTGACCCAGGGAGATGACGTCACCCAGCAAGCGTTTGGTCGTTTTGAGAGCCGCGCCGGTGTTTTCCAACATCCGCGGCATCACCAGCCATTCCAAGGTCCAGGCGGTGCCAGAACGCTCTTGCTCATGCCCCATCGCCATTGTCATGCCGGTCTGCTGTAGCGCTGTATCGCGCGCCAGAGCCAATAGGATCTCCGCACCGACCGGATTTGACTTATGGGCCATAGCCGAAGATGTCCCGCCGCCCTTAAGCGTCGCCTCATCCAGACCCTGCTGTGCCATTAATGCCAAATCTGCCCCAATTTTTCCCAGACTTCCGGTGATCATGGCCAACCAATTGGCGAGCTCAGCCACACCGTCACGGCGGGTGTGCCATGGCGACTGAGGTACAGCAAGGTCAAGCTCTTGCCCCATTTGCCGCGCAATTTCTGCTGCAAAACCGTCAAAGCTTTCACCATTCCCAACGGGCCCTGCCAACTGAATATTCAGCAGGCGTGGGCGCAATTCACTAAGTCTCTCAAGATGACCTTGGAAAGGCGCACGCCATTGTGCGATACGATGGGCCACTTTGATTGGCAAAGCGGCCTGCATACGTGTGCGGCCCATGATGTCGTTGGCACCAAAGCGCGTGCTGAGCTCATCGCAGGCCACCAGGACCGTCTCTATATGCGTTTCAAATGACTCAAGAATATCCTTCGCTGCCAAAACAAAGGCCGTGTCAGTGACATCCTGACTTGTCAGTCCGTTGTGAATGGCTTCACGGAGATTGGCAGGAACCTGCTCTTTGATCTGCAACACCAAATCCGGGACCGGCACACCATCTTTTGCAGCCGCGCGCATGAGGCGATCATGATCAATCTTAACACTTTTGATAGCCTTGGCCGCGGCATCTCCAAGGTCGGAGGGAAGTTTTCCGGCCTTTCCGGCTGCTTGCGCGTAGAGAGACTCGATACGGAGCATATCCGCAACCTGCGCGGCGTCGCTCAGTCGTTCAGCTACATCCGCATCCCCGGCCAAGGCTCGCATCCAGGATCGTGAAGCAGTCATACGGCTGCTCTCAGACCAAGCATAGCACGGGCTTGCGCCGCAGAAGCCGCCGGTCGTTCATATTTCTCACAAATCTCAACCGCACGCGCCACGAGAGCTGCGTTGGACGGGGCAAGGGCGTCTTTGGACAGCCGCACGTTGTCTTCCAGGCCTGTTCGTGTGTGCCCACCCGCGGCAATCGCCCATTCGTTGACACGGATCTGGTTGGCTCCAATCCCAGCAGCGCACCATTCGGCCTGAGGCGCGCGCGCCTGCATCAACTGGACATAGAAGTCGAACACATCCTTATCGGCTGGCATGGCGTTCTTCACGCCCATAACGAATTGCACATAGAGCTTACCATAGAGACGACCTTCTTCATGAAGACGTATGGACTGCAGAATGTGGCTCAGATCAAAGGCTTCAATCTCGGGCACGACCTCATAGGTCTGCATTTCACCGGCCAGCCAGTCGACCAGATCAGGAGGATTTTCATACACGCGTGTGGGGAAGTTGTTCGACCCAACCGAAAGCGACGCCATATCAGGTCTCAGCGGAAGCATGCCTCCCCGCGCCTGCCCTGCTCCGGATCTGCCACCGGTCGAAAACTGTACGATCATGCCTGGGCAGTGTTTGCGAATGCCCTCCCCGAGCAATGCAAACCGCTCTGGATCAGAGGTCGGTGTTCCATCCTCCATGCGTACATGGCAATGGGCAATAGATGCACCTGCATCAAATGCTGCATGTGTCGACTCGATCTGTTCCTCAACGGCAATAGGCACCGCGGGGTTATCGGTTTTTTGCGGCACAGAACCGGTGATGGCGACGCATATGATGCAAGGCTTGCTCATAACCTTGAGTTTTGACCCCGCAACGCCCCGCCTTCAAGCCCTGATGCGACCTGATAGTGCTTAAAGCCCGCGCTCCTCGAGCACTTTGCGCGCGTGTCGGAAGCATTCCAGCCCTTGCGGCACACCACAATAGATCGCAATCACATGCACAATCGCTCGGATTTCTTCCTTGCTCACCCCGTTGGTGATCGCCCCACGGCAATGGATTTCGAACTCATTCATCTTGCCCAAAGCCCCGATCATAGCGAGGTTCATCATTGAGCGCGTCTTGGCGTCGATCACATCGTCACCCCAGCCAAACCCCCAACACCAGGCCGTCATCGCCTCCTGGAAGGGCTGGGTAAATTCATCTGCGGCCGCCAGATTTTTCTCAACATATTCAGCGCCCAAGGTGGCCTTGCGCTGTTCCAGTCCCTTGAGGAAGAGGTCTTCGTCAAACAAGCTCATGATACGATCCTTTCCGTTATCATTGGTCAATGGGGCGGAGTGCATAAAGATCATCCGCCGCTGTTCTGATTTTCAGATGGTCATGCAGGCGGTCGCGCCACTCCTCGGGAATGCCGCTATAGCCGTAGATGCGGCCTGCCAACTGCCCGGTGACAGCGCCTACAGTGTCGGCATCTCCGCCCAGATTTACGGCCGCCAAAAGCACATCGCGAAAACTCTGACCTTGCGTCAACGCCCAAAAGGCTGCGTGCAGCGTGTGCATGACATAGCCGGAGGCTTCCTTTGGCGGGTCGTCGGGCCGGGGCAGCAGGCCTTGGTCGCCGGTCACCATGAATTGTGCCATATTAGCCGCCGCCTGCTGGCAGCGCGGGCTGGCATGGGTCAGGCGACTTTGCAATTGGGCCACCGCCATAGCGCTTTCCTTAACCGCGCCGTAAGCCAGCACCACAGGAGCCAGCCGCATGATGCCCCCGTTGCCACTCTGCGCGTCCTCGACAGGACCAGCATAGGGGTTGCCCGTCTGCT
Organism: uncultured Roseovarius sp.; assembly: GCA_947496175.1. Taxonomy (GTDB): domain Bacteria; phylum Pseudomonadota; class Alphaproteobacteria; order Rhodobacterales; family Rhodobacteraceae; genus Roseovarius. The sequence continues at coordinate 1,000,253 of CANMBU010000002.1, read as the reverse complement.
CATAGCGCCGCAGGGCATCAGCGGTTTGGTTTCCGATGTCAAAGCACACACGGGTTGAGGACAAATAGCCATGATCACGCCAGTTGATGAAGCGCTTCATTGCATCCTCAGCGTCCCAACCATTGGCCGAGCGCAGCATTTGCGCCAGACACATCGCCATCGAGGTATCGTCCGTCCACTGCCCGGGCTTGAGGTCAAAAGGCCCACCCCCAACCATATCCGTGATCGGCTCAAACTGTCCCCGCGTGGTGAATTCCAGCGTGGTGCCCAAGGCATCCCCCACGGCCAGCCCAACCAGCATGCCGCGTGCCTGATCCTCAGAGAAGGGCTTTTTATTCAAGGGCTTGGCACCTCATCATCAAACCGACCTGCGCGCGCACGCGCTTCAGCGCCCTGCTCTTCCTTTATGTCTTTTGCATCCAGTTCCTCAATCCTCAGGCCTTTATGCGCAAAGACGGGACGTTCCGCCCTGGTCAGTCCGCGCAGCCTTGATGCAATCGCATGTTTCTTGCGCACTTGATGAGGCTGAAAGTGATCATAATCGCGCGGACTGTGGTCCTGACCTTTGACCAGATCGCCCGCTGCAATGGCCGCATCCACAAGTGCCTGTCCTGCCGGCGTGCGCGTGATGACACCGTTAAACCCCTCGTCCTCCCCTTGCGGGTTGGCGTCGGGCCAGATGTCAGCCGCGGCCACGTCGGCGGCCTCACCGATTGCATCGGGGCAAAGCTTGCAGCGCGTTTGAATGCGCCAGCCCGTCTCATCTGCCCACATCTCGTTGTAGGTTTTCTCAAAACAGCGCCCGTCCCGCGCCTCAATGCGGGTCGGACCCGGATTACCGTAGCCGCGATACCGAAAGAGCGTGACTTCGTCTTCTGTCAGGGCAAGCTCCCGCAAAACAGCCTCGGACTTACCAAGATCAGAGGCGCCACCGCAGACCATGACAAGCACGGCGACCAACAGCTCATCCAGCCTTGAATCTGACTTGGCGCGCGCTTGGACCGCGCCCGCATCACAAGGTTTAGCAATAATCGCAAAGGGTTGCCCGCGTGCCAAAGCCACTTCGAGCCCGGCAAGAGTGTCTGTTGGGCCATAGCGTGATCCGGCATTGGCCCGCACGGCCTCCGGTGTCTCAGATATCACCCAGCGGCTGCGCATTGGCTGCGCCGGATCCGCCCCGCAATGCAGTATGAACGCGGCTTTGCCGGAGCTGAGCAAATGCATCCCTAGTGCTGTCAACACACCGCCGGTGGCCGCCTTGAACCGCAGGTCAGGATCCCCTGCCCAAGCTTCATGCATTTGCATGTAGCTGCCCCAGATCGGATCAGATGACGCGCCACGCGCCTCTGCCTCGGCCACAACACCGGGACATGCGGCCAGAATTGGGGCATCAGCTTGGGGGTCTTCATTCACCCTTGGCGCCGGGCGGAGGCGTCCTTGTGCCGTCATGCGCATCACCCAGCGCTCGGGCGCTAACGCTTCGCACAGGCCACATCCGATGCAGAGCCCGTTTTCCACAACAGCGCGCACAGAGGTTGCTTGATACGCTTTGGTCATGCGCGCGCCCCGTTGTCTAAAAGACCGCCGGTCACCGCAGCTTGATCGCAACATTCTTGGTTTGCACGTAGTTCCACAACGCTTCGCGCCCCTTCTCGCGGCCATATCCGGATTTTCCGTAACCACCAAACGGGGTTTCCACGCCACCTGCAAACCATTCATTCACAAAAATCTGCCCAGCGCGCATTTTTTGCGCCGCGCGATTGGCCCGATCGAGGTCGCGGGTAAAGACACCGCCCACAAGGCCGTATTGCGTGCCGTTGGCGATCTTTATGGCCTCAGCCTCATCGCGAAACGGGATAACCGACAGAACCGGGCCAAATACCTCCTCCTGCGCGATGGTCATGTCGGGGGTCACCTGTGTCATCACGGTCGGTTCCAAAAACGCACCTGGGATGTTCATCTTGCGCCCGCCAGTGGCGACGCGGGCGCCTTGCGCTTCAGCCTCGGCCACCATATCGGCAGCGCGGTCACGTTGCGCCTCAGACGCCATGGCCCCCATGCCGGCGGTGCCCTCAATGTGTTCGGCGCCCGGGCCAACGGAGAGGGATTTGGCAACCTTTACAGCACGTTCCACCATTTCCTCCTCACGGCTTTCATGCACAAGCACACGGCTCATGGCGGAACAAACTTGCCCGGCATTGAAGAAAATACCCCAACGGATGTCGCGCTCAAATGCCTCAAGATCAGCGTCGTCATGCACAATGGCGGCGGATTTGCCGCCCAGCTCCAGCACGCTGGGTACAATGTTGCGCGCCGCTGCTGTTGCGATGGCGATACCGGTTTTGACCGAGCCGGTGAAGACGATCTGGTTGACGTCCGGGTGACCCGCGAGTGCGGCACCGGCCTCATGTCCCAGCCCGCAGAGGATGTTCACCGCCCCTTTGGGCAAGCCCACCTCCTCGGCCAGCTCGCCGAAGATCCAGCTGCTGAGCGGCGTCATTTCAGAGGTCTTGACAACGCAGGCATTTCCAGTGGCAAGCCCTGCCGAAAGCGAGCGCGCAGCGATCTCCAGCGGGAAGTTCCATGGGATGATTTGAGCCGAGACACCATAAGGTTCGTGGTGGGTAAAATCAAAATAACCGGACCCAAGCGGGATCGAGCGGCCCTCGACGGTCTCGGCCTGATTTCCGTAATACTCAAAATACCGCGCCGCGCCGTCCATTTCGCGCTGTGCCTCCCAAAGCGGCTTACCCTGTTCCAGCGTCAGTATCTCTGCAATTTCATTGCGCTTTTCCAGAAACCTGCGACCAATCTCCTGCACCATGCGTCCCCGCTCTACAGGCCGCATGTCGGTCAAAGCGCCACTCTCATGCACCCGTTTGGCAGCTTGAACCGCACGATCCACGTCGGCCGCGTCCGCGAGCGCTTGCTCGGCCAGTTTTTCGCCGGTTCCGGGATTGATGACATCAAGCCGGCCGGCACCGCCATCGACCCAGTCTCCGTCGATGTAGTTCTGCCAATAGTCTTTCATAATTCGTCCTGTTGTCTGCGTTTGACGCCCGGATCAGACCGTAACGCGATGGGCGTATAGCCGGTCATAATGCGGGCGCATGCGCCTGTGAACCTGTTGCACGCGTGGTGCGCATTCCGTGATATCAAGATAACGCCGTTCTTGCCGCTGCAACCCTGTGGATTGCGCCAGATTGGCATGGAAAGACCCGCCATCCCACCAGCTATGCTCAGAGGGGTCTCCGCCCGGCCCCCAAGTGAGCGCATCCGGCATAAATGGGATACCCACGGCATCACAAAAGGCTTTGACCATAGGTTCGGGATTTTCGAGGATATCATCACTATCGAAGACCGGAGGCGGCGCACCATTCAAAGCCCAAAGCAGATCAAACAAGGCCCGTTGTTCGGGGAACCCGACCTCGCCTTCGTCAAAGTCGGGCCACTTGTTATGCATTGACGTAATGGTTTTTGCCGGGTCACGGATGAGAAAAGCGTGGGTGAAATGCGACAGAAACTCAGCATCCCACATGTGATTGATATAATGCGGAAAATCCTTGAGGAAGACAGGGCCTTGCGCGGCGCGATCCTGAATGTCCTGCCAGACGCTTTCGAGCGTAAGTCCTGGTGTTGTGACATCGCCTTCTTTAAAGCGCTGCCAGAGCGGTTCTTCGCCCTGATACCAGGCTTCGCCAAATGGCTCATGCAGGCAATCCAGATCGCCACGCTGGCGCATCATCCATTCAAAAGCGGTCGAGGTGGAGCGGGGCACAGCCCAGAGCGCGATAATTTTATGCATGTAGATGTGTCCATTCAACGCGCCCTGCGGGCGTGGCCTTCGGCGAGGATATTTTGAGCAAGAAGAAAGACATGAGCTAGAGTGTGTTCAGCAGTTGGCCTTGTGGCGACGTGGGCGCGAGATCGAGATCCTTGAAAATGCGCCAGTAGAGAGCCGTGTCATGGCCGATCACCGGCTTGCCCAGACGCGCCTCCAGCATTGGGGTGAGATGCAGCGGGCGTTGCGGTTGCCCCCCGGGACCGGTGCGAAAATTGCACATGCCGTTGATGAGATAGGCGTCGGCATCAGGGGCTTGCTCAGCCACATAGTCGAAGCTCTTGGTGGCCAGGTCGCCGTCAAACACCCAGCGACGGTCATTGACGGCCTCTTGGCTCTCAAACCAGCCTTGGTCATGGAAATTGCCGGCCCAGAGCACATCGAACCCGGCTTCTTTCAGGAACCCGACTGTGCCTTGCCACCATTCCGGCCAGTGATAGGCGGCATTGAGCGCCACCTTTTCGGCATTCATGGCACGCAGGGCCTCAACCATGGCGTAACCCGCCATATGGAAGCGGACCCCGTGCGTGTCAGACAGCCGCGCGCAGTGATCACGCACGCCGTCTACGCCCAGCCCGCAGGCATGCACCCAGTTGGAGCCGACCTGACCCGCCACATCGACGCCATTGCGGGCGCAGAGATGGACGAAATCTTCAAGCATACCAAAGTTTTGCTTGCGCTGATCCAGCCCGTGCACATAGTCCGGCACATGCAGCATCCAGCCATGCACGCCGACGCTGTCAGGGGCCATGCGCAGGAAGTCACTGGGAGCGGCATCGTAGTCGAAGGGCGGGCACGTGAAGGCCACCTGCTGCGGGAAGAGCTTGTGCTCGGGCTGCCAGGTTTCGGGCATTAGCATGGGCGCTCTCCTCTATTGAAAAGCTAGAATTGAAAAACGCTTGCACCATAAACTTCACGGATAATGGCGAGCCACGCGACGCCTATAGACAACGGAAAGGCAGTCCCTGCGATCTTTCCAAACCAATGCGTTCCAGACAGCTTTCCAGCTCCAATGACAGACGGAAGATCAACGACTGTGTTTTGTCTTTTTGGACATTCTTTCCAACTCTGTATCGTTGCATTCCAATCATTGAACGCCTTGTCGATTGCGCCAAATGCGGCTCCGACGCTAAGCGCGGCTGCCAGCGCTGACACCATGCCAACACTTGAAAAAACCAATGCAAGTTTTCTCAACTGATCCAATTCTAGTTGCCAGGCTTTTTGAGTTGCGGTCGACATATCTCCGAGCAAGATTGCGAAGGACGTAAACAACAAAGCCTGTAATGTAACGAACCAGATCATGCGTTGATGAACCAGGTTGTCTTCGTGCACAACTTTTTCACGAAAAGCCTTGTATATATTCAGAACGTATTCTTTGTCCGACATTGAATTTGGATCACCCATCCACCGCCTCCCGCATCCATTGCTGCAACGTTGCCACCGAGTGCTCTGAATTCACCCCGCAACCGGGGTCCAGCACCAATGGGCCGGGCCGGTAGCCGCGCGATCCTAGACCGCGCTGGACGGATTCAACGAGGTGGATGTCTTCCTCCACAGTGGTTTCACGATCCTGAATCGCGAGCTTGCGAATGACCTCGCTTTCAGCCCCGCCTTCGGTGAACCAGCCGCGATACACGGTGCAGCGGTCTACGCCGTCTGTTCGCCAGTGGTAGGTGTTGAGCACATTGCCCGGATAACACTGAAAACTGACCATCGGCCACAGGAACCAGGAACGATACTCCCCGGCATGCGGCACAGACATATCAATGGGGTAGGTCATATCCTCAAGGTTTTGACACTCGGTCGTATGGCGCAGGACATATCCCTTGTCCAAAGGCTGAATGTCATAGGTCTCGGGCTTCACCACCCCTTCGGCAAAGGTTGGGTGATTGAGCGAACAATGGTAGCATTCCGAGTAGTTCTCGATCGACACTTTCCAGTTGCAGTTTTCGGGGATTTCGACCCATTGGAGTGGGGCAAGCCGGTCGATGTTTGGCACATAGGCGCGCAGTTCTTCACGCACGCCTGGGAACCATTCGTCCATTGAGGCCGCGTATGGATCGAGATTTACAAAGAGAAAGCCGTTGAAATCCTCACAGCGCACTTCGGTCAGGCAGATTTGGCTGCGCTCGAAACCAGGCATGGATTTTGAATTGGGCGCGGCGCGCAAGCCACCGGTGAGCTCATAGCTCCAGGCGTGATAGGGGCAGACCACCACGCGGGTGTTGCCGGTGCCGCTCACCAATTCATGGGCGCGGTGCTGACAGACATTGTAAAAACAGCGCACCACCTCATCCCGACCACGTATGCAAAACAGGTTCTGTCCCGCGATCTGAAACGCAAAATAGTCGCCCACATTGGGGATTTGCCCTTGATGCCCGGCAAACTGCCATGTTCGGGACAAAAGCCCTGTCACTTCCTGCGCAAAAATGGCGGGGTCCGTGTAGTAGCGGGCGTCCAGGGATTTGACCAAGGGGGCGTTCATTCCGGCTCCTCCTGATAAATGCCAAGTTGATGGCGGCGTTTGTGAAACTGTGCGACGCGTTCGACGATCTCATCGCTGGCCACAGCTATGACGAAGCTCAGCAATGTTTCCAAAAGCGTGATCGTCGAAACAGAGGATGGAAAGAATTGCGGTGTGTCTGCGGCCACGACAAACCCGTGATGCGCCGAGAGCACGACCGGGCTGGCGGGACTGTCAGAGATGCCGACGATTGTCATACCCTGTGCGCGCGCCAGCTTTACGGTCTCGATCACTTCGGTGCGATAGGGGCGGCACGTCATGGCGATCAGCACATCGCGTTCATCCGCCCAGGCCAGATCATCCACTGCCACAGACCCAGGGCGCGGAATGGCATGGAACTGCGTCATGCCCGTGCTGGCAAGATAGGTGAAATTTCGGGCGTTGGCATTGTTGACACCCACACCAAGGGTAAAGACCTGACGCGAGTTCCAGATCGCCTCTGCGGCAGACTTGAGGTCTTCGGCGCTGATCCCGCCAAACGTGTCTTCCAGATTGCGGATCGCGGCACCCACCATATCGGCATAAAGCCCGCCCAGATCGCCGGAACGCGAAATGCTTTGCAGCCAGCGGGCGCGGTCGGGAAACGACACCTGCCCACGCCGGATGGCATCGCGGAACGGTTCGCGGAAATCGTCATAGCCCTCGAATCCCACCTGGCGGGCCATACGCACGAATGTGTTGGGCTTAACCTTGGCTGCTTCGGCAATCTCACGCACGGTTGAGACGCCAACATCTGTTGGGTTTTCAAGCACATAGCGCGCGGCCTTTTGCGCCTCGGGCGTCAGGGCGTCCCACTCTTCTGAGAGGCGGTCGAGAACTGATGATGATACATTTGTTTCATTCATGATTGACGACGGTACAGATGTACGCATACGCTGTCGAGCAAATTTACGACTCGGTTCACAGGAAAATGCAGATGTCGGATAAATCCTTCCCAAGCCACGCCCGCGTGGTCATCGTTGGCGGCGGCGTTATGGGGGTGGGCTTGACCTATCATCTGGCGCATGAGGGCTGGTCTGATTTGGTTTTGCTTGAAAAGGCAGAGCTAACATCGGGGTCTACCTGGCATGCGGCGGGGCAGATCACGCATTCCACCTCTTCTATCGGGTTGGGCAAATGCGTGGACTATAATATTGGCCTCTATTCCGGGGCCCTGGAGGCCGAGACCGGTCAGGCAGTGACATGGCATGGCTGCGGGTCCTACCGGCTGGCTTATACTGAGGATGAAATGGACTGGCTGCGTCATACGCTGTCGGTCGGCCGGTCGCTTGGGTTCAATATCGAGCTGGTGGGTCCGGACCATATCCGCAAAAATCACCCCTTCTACAATCTCGACGGCGTCATTGGTGCGCTTTACACGCCCGATGATGGCCATGTGGATCCCACCAACGTTACTATGGCCATGGCCGCCGGTGCGCGTCAGCTGGGCGCGCGGATCATCCGCAACTGCCGCGCCACAAACATCACGCAGAACGCCGCCGGTGAATGGGTGGTGGAGAGCGAGCACGGCACGATCACTTGTGAACATGTGGTCAATGCAGGCGGCACCTATGCACGGCAAATGGGCGAGTGGTCGGGCCTTCAACTGCCCATGACGTCGATGACGCATCATTACTTCGTCACCGAGCCTGTGCCCGAGTTTGAGGCGCTCGAGCACGAATTGCCCGTCATTCGCGATGACAAGAAAGTTTCGGGCTATATCCGGATGGAACAAAAGCGCGGTCTCATCGGCATTTACGAAAAGGAAAACCCCAACGCGGTCTGGCTCGATGAATGCCCGTGGCACTATGAAAACTGGCTTTTTGATGCGGATTACGACCGGATCATGCCGTGGCTGGAGGAAAGCCTGAACCGGATGCCGATCTTTGCAGAACTTGGCATTCAGCGCGAAGTGCACGGGGCCATTTCACACCCGCCCGACGGCAACCCGATGATCGGACCGGCACCGGGGGTCAAAAATTACTGGTGCTGTTGCGGCACGCAGATTGGCATTGGCTGGGGGCCGGGGCTGACCCGCGAGCTGGCACACTGGATAGTGCATGGCGCAGCGGATATTTCGATGCGCGAGTACGATCCGCGCCGGTTCGGAGCTTACGCGAACAAAGAATGGCAAGTCATTAAAGCCAAAGAAGATTACTGCCTGCGCCATGAAATCCCTTTCCCGCATTTCAACCGTCTCGCCGGGCGCCCCATCAAACCCTCACCGCTTTATGAACGCCTCAAGGCCAAAGGCGCGGTTTATGAAGAGGTCTACGGTTTTGAACGCCCTCGCTGGTTTGCAAGAGGAGACGTGGCACAGACAGATAACTATTCCTTCAAACGCAACGCGGTGCACGACATGGTGGGCGCAGAAGTGCGCGCCGTGCGCGAGAGCGTCGGCATCATGGATGTGACCGCCTTCACGAAAGTCGAGGTCTCCGGTCCAGACGCCTATGCGCTTCTTGACCGCCTGACAGCCAACCGCATGCCGCAGATGGTGGGCTCCATCACGCTCACCCATATGCTCAACCGGCGCGGACGGATTGAGCTTGAGACGACAATCGTGCGCATGGCCGAGGATCGTTTTTACCTCGTGTGTGCGGCTTTCTTTGAGCAACGCCTGCTGGACCACTTGACCCAGCAGCGCGACGGTGAAGATGTCACCATCACAGCCCTGTCACAGGGGTGGTCGGCGCTTTCTCTCAATGGTCCAAGGTCTCGTGACGTTTTGGCCGCCTGCACAGACGCGGACCTGTCCAACGCCGCCTTTCGCTGGCTCTCAGCACAGGAAATCACTTTGGCCGGGCATAAGGTATGGGCGTTCCGGATGTCCTATGCCGGAGAGCTGGGCTGGGAGCTGCACATGCCCGACGCCGCCTGTTTGGATGTTTACGACGCGCTTTGGGCCGCCGGAGGGCCGCATGGCATCGCCGATTACGGCAGCTTTGCTATGAACGCGATGCGCATGGAAAAGGGCTTCAAGGGTGCGGGTGAGCTGACCAACGAAGTCACTCTGGCCGAGGCCGACGTGCTGCGTTTTGCGCGCACAGACAAGGACTATCTGGGCCGCAACAAGACGCTCAACACAGACTTGCCCTGGGTCTGCGCCTATCTTGAGATTGAGCCGGACGGGATCGAGGATGGCCATGGCGGCGAAGCGGTGCTTCTGGACGGAAAGGTCGTGGGATCAACAGCCTCTGTCGCCTACGGGCATACGGTGGGCAAGATTCTGGCCTTTGCTTACATCAAGCCGCACGCCAACGTGCCGGGCACTCAGGTCGAAGTCGTGATCGCCGGAACCCCCCGCAAGGGCCGCATCCTTGGCGCACCGGCCTATGACCCCGAGAGCCTCTTACCGCGTACGGATGCGCAGATGACGGAGGTATGAGCCATGTCGTTTTCTTGCAAGAAAACGTCTCGGAAAATTGCAATTTTCCGATTATCCCCTGAAAGGACACGCCCATGACCGCCCTGCCAGCCACAATGAAAGCCATGGTACTGACCGGCCACGGCGATCTGGACATGTATGCATGGCACGAGGACTGGCCCACCCCGCAACCCGGCCCCACGGATGTGGTGATCAAGGTGGGGGCCTGCGGGCTCAACAATACCGATGTGAACACCCGCTCTGGCTGGTACTCCAAGGCGGTGGATGAGGCCACCACCGGCGGGACCTTTGAAGAGGTGGACGGAGAAGACCCCACATGGGGCGGACGTCCCCTGACCTTCCCGCGTATTCAGGGCGCGGATGCGGTGGGCCGCGTCGTGGCCTTAGGCGCTCAGGCCGACGCGTCGCTTATGGGCAAGCGTGTGCTGATCGACGGCTGGGTCCGCGACTGGTCTGACCCCGACAACAAGGACAAAACCGGCTATTTCGGCAGCGAGAAAGACGGTGGTTATGCGGAATACACCATGGCCGATATACGCGACGTGGCTGTGGTAGAAAGCCCGCTGAGCGACGCGGAACTCGCCACGTTTCAATGCAGCTACTCCACCGCCGAGGGCATGTTGGCGCGCGCGCAGGTGAGCCGTGAGGATACAGTGCTCATCCCCGGCGCCTCGGGTGGTGTGGGCGGCGCGCTCATTCAACTGGCCAAGCGGCGCGGCGCGCGGGTGATTGCCATGGCGTCCGAGGCCAAGCATGCGCAAGTGGCCAAGATGGGGCCAGACAGGATATTGCCTCGCGCGCCAGAGGACCTGCGCACGGCACTGGGCGATGAAAAGATCACCGTGGTGGCGGATATCGTCGGCGGCGACGGGTGGCCTGCGCTGATAGATGTGCTGGAACGCGGCGGGCGCTATACATGCTCGGGGGCCATTGCCGGGCCGATGGTCGAGCTTGATCTGCGCACATTTTATCTGCGCGATCTGACCTTCACCGGCTCTACCGTCATCCCTCAGCATGTGTTCCACGATGTCGTGAAATACATCGAACGGGGTGAGATTAAACCGATGCTTGCGGCCACATATCCGCTCAGGGATTACGCCAAAGCCCAAGCCGCTTTCATTGCCAAAGAACACACTGGCAATATTGTTGTGGTGCCATGAGTGACGCCTGGGATCAGCTGCTCTCAGAGGCGCAAGCGGCCCATAACCGCATATCGGCGCTTCAGAATTTCTGCGCCTTTCCGGACGCTGTGCATCGGAAAGACTGCGCACCGCATCACGACCCTCTGAGTGACAGGATGCAGGCTGACAAAGGTCTCTTTGCATCCGATGAACTTGTCCCGTTTCGCGATGCATTGTGCGCCACTGCGGCTGATGCCAAATGGCGCGAAACCTATCGCGACACAGACTTTGGTGAAACGTTGCACGCACATTTTGGCTGTTACGAAGTAATCGGTGCCGACACCCCGCTGCAGGCAACCACGATGCGCAGCTTTGTCATCTACCAAAAGCCTCACTTTCATTATCCCATGCACCACCATCCGGCAGAGGAACTGTACCTCGTGATTGCCGGGGAAGGCGAATTTCACATGGAGGGACAGCCCTCGCGACAGCTGCAGCCGGGCGACACGGCCTTTCATCCGTCCAACGTCCCCCATGCGCTGACCACCCATGATACCCCAATCATGGCCTATGTGCTCTGGCGCGGGGATCTGGGAACCAAGCCGGTCTGGACCTATCCCGAGGAGTTGTCTTGACCGCGCCGCCGGTCTTTGAGGCCGCCTTGGCCAAAGCGAAAGCATGGCATGCCGCCCTGCCCGAGGCCGTGGCGTTCTGTGACTGGCCAGACGACCTGAGATATGATGACCGTACGCCCTATCACCTCAACGCAACCAATCAGCTTCAAACCGCGCCAGGTGCGCCCAGCCGTGCATCTGCGCCGCTCCTGTCGGCTCTGCAAGCTCTGGCACCCCATCTGGAGTGGCGGCACACTTACACCGCCGATGAAGTTGGTCAGCATTTTCTGGATCATTTCGGCTGGTTCGAACTGGCCGGGCCGACGGGGCATTTCGTGACCCAGAAAACCCGAATTACCGTCGGGTATTGGGGCTCCGGACTGCACTACGGACGTCACCATCATGACGCAGAGGAGCTTTACACGGTGGTGGCTGGCCATGGGATCTTTCATCTGGATGATGCCTCTGATTTGACGCTCTGCGCAGGACACACGCGGTTTCACGCCTCCAACCGGTCCCATGCGCTCACCACGACGGATAGCCCTATCTTGACGTTGGTGTTCTGGCGCGGCGATGGCCTTGCGGAGGCGCCAAAAATGACTGCGCAAGAGGTGTCGGTATGAAGATTGCCCGCATCGAGATGTACCAGGTGGATCTGCCGGTGGCCGGCGGTGTCTATCGGCTTTCGGGCGGGCGGGAATACACAAGTTATGATGCCACAATCGCCCGGATGATTGCCGATAACGGCCAGGAAGGATGGGGGGAATCCACCCCATTCGGGTCCAGCTACATCGCCGCCCATGCGCCAGGTACGCGCGCAGGCATCGCCGCTCTGGCCCCGGCACTTCTGGGTCACGACCCACGACATCATGACCGGCTATGGGATCTGATGGCTAGGACGCTCAAAGGGCACCGAGATGCGCGCTGCGCTTTGGATGTCGCCTGCTGGGACATCTCCGCCAAGGCTGCGGGTCAGGCCCTCTGCGATCATATCGGCGGTCGTATCCCCGGCCCTGTGCCGGTGATCTCGTCTATCGGCGGCGACACACCAGAGACGATGCGTGCCAAGGTGGCGGCGCACCGTGCCCAGGGATTTCGGGGACATTCCGTCAAAATCGGGGCCACTGAGGCCAAGGGCGGACCCGCTCTGGATGCAGAACGGATCAAAGCTTGTTTGGCGGATCGCGAACAAGGTGAATGGTTCCTTGCGGATGCCAATGGCGGGCTTAGCGTCGAACATGCGCTTCGCCTCTTATCCTTGCTTCCCGATGGGCTGGATTTCGTGCTCGAAGCCCCATGTGCAACTTGGCACGAAACACAAAACCTGCGCGCACGGTGTTCTGTGCCCATTCTGCTCGACGAACTGGTGCAGTCCGAGGCCGACCTGATCCAGGCCATTTCAGGCGACCTGTGCGATGGCGTTGGACTGAAAATGTCCAAACAGGGCGGCATCACGCCAATGCTCCGACAGCGCAGCATCGCATCCGGCGCAGGACTGGTGATGTCCATTCAAGATACAGTTGGCTCCGAGATTGCCTTTGCCGCCCTTTTGCACATCGCCCAGTCGACCCCACGCCACCTTCTGCGTTGCGCACTGGACACAAGATCCATGACCACAGTCCGGCTTGGCAGGTTCGACGCGCCGGTTGCAGATGGAGGTGCCGAAGCTCCCACGGCCTATGGCCTTGGTGTCACGCCGAACATGGACGCGCTCGGCGCGCCGGTGGCCGTTTATGCCTGACGCTCCGCTTCTTCTTGCTAAAAATATCCTCGGGGGTGAATTGACCGCAGGTCAAGAGGGGGCAGACAGCCCCCTACTCAACGCGACGCCGAAGGCGGCGCAAACACTGAGATTTGCTTCATGAAAATCACCCGCATTCGTCTTTACAAAACCGAACTACCTTATGTGGATGGGGCCTATATCTGGGGCGCGGGCAACGCGATTTCCGTGGCAAAAGCCTCCGTCATTGTCATCGACACAGATGCCGGGTTTCAGGGCTGTGGTGAATTCACGCCCTGCGGTGAAAACTACATGGTCGCCCATTCCGAAGGGGTTGAAGCCTTTGCCCGGCTCGCAGCGCCGCGCCTGCTCGGTGAAGACCCCCGCCAGGTCACGCGAATGGAACGGTTGATGGATCACATCGTTCAGGGACATGGGTATGCCAAGGCCCCTTTTGATGCAGCCTTCTGGGACATACTGGGGCAAGCAACGGATCAACCGGTCTGGATGCTGATGGGCGGAAAGCTGACAGACGGGGCGCCTATGTATCGCGTGGCACCCCAACGGCCACGCGAGGAGACCATCGCCGAGATGGAGCGCCACCGGACCGCAGGCTACCGGCAGTTTCAGATCAAGGTCGGGGCGGACTGGGCCGAGGATATCGAGCGCATCCACGCCACTGTGCCGCTGCTAAAACCCGGCGAAAAGGCCATGGCGGATGCCAATCAGGGCTGGCGGGTCGACAATGCCATTCGCGTGGCCCGCGCGACCCGCGATCTTGATTTCATCCTCGAACAGCCCTGCAAGACGTACGAGGAATGCCAACAGGTGCGCCACGTGGCCAACCAGCCAATGAAACTCGATGAATGTGTCACCGATCTGCGCGTGGCCCAGCGCATCGTGGCCGATCGCGGTGCTGAAATCTGCTGCTTGAAAATTTCCAACCTGGGTGGCTTGTCCAAGGCTCGCCGCGTGCGGGACTTTTTGGTGGAAAACCGAATTCCTGTGGTCTCTGAGGATACTTGGGGTGGTCAGATCGCCACCGCGGCAGTGGCGCATTTCGCCGCCTCTACGCCTGAGGAATACCTGATCAATTCCACCGATCTTATGAACTACAACACACGCCCCACCGGCATCGGTGGCCCAACCGCCAAAGACGGCAAGCTTTATGCGACGGACACGCCAGGTCTTGGCGTCACACCAGATTTCAAGGCCCTTGGTGAGCCAGTCGCGACTTGGGGAGACGCAATATGACTATGACTTGCACCGCCACCCTACTGATCGATGATGACCGCACGCGCGTCACGCGATTTGATTTCGAACCGGGTCAGCAAACCGGCTGGCATACACACGGGATGGACTATGTGATCACCGCGCTCACCGATTGCCACATGCGCCTCGAAGAACCCGGCGGCACCTCGCGTGAGGTCACGGTGCCTGGTGGTACGGCCTATGCAAGAGACAAGGGCATCGAGCACAACGTTATCAACTCCGGGGAAACACAAATGTCGTTCGTTGAGGTTGAACTCAAATGAAAATCACCCGCATCACCGTCTGGCAGCGCGATCTGCCGCTTGCCGAACCCTACTTTCTGTCTGGCGGGCGCTTGCGGTTTGACCGGCTCGACAGCACATTTGTGCGCATCGACACCGATGAGGGTCTTAGCGGCTGGGGAGAGGGGTGTCCCTGGGGGCATACCTACCTACCGGCACATGGCCCTGGGTTACGAGCGGGTATCGAAACACTGGCTCCCGCGCTTCTGGGGTGTGATCCGCGCAGTCTGGATCATGTGAACAAAGTGATGGACACGCAACTTCCGGGGCATCCCTATGCCAAGTCGCCGATCGATATCGCCTGTTGGGACATTCTGGGACAAGTCGCAGGCCTGCCGGTCTGGCAACTACTGGGCGGTGCAGAGGCGACCCCGGTGGCGGTCAATTCCTCTATCTCCACCGGCACACCCGAGGAGATGATAGCCCTCATCGAAAAAGCGGCGGCCAAGGGCTACACCGTGCATTCCGCCAAGGTTGGCGGCAGTGAACCTGACATAGACATCGCACGCATTGAGGGCATATCAAGCGCCCTGCCCCAGGGTCACCGTCTCACCTTTGACGTCAACCGGGCCTGGACGCCCGCCATGGCCGTTGAAGTTCTCAACTCGGTTGCCGCGCGCGACTGGGTCGAGCAGCCTTGTGAGACGCTCGATCAATGTGCGCATGTGGCCAGACGGGTGCAAAATCCGATCATGCTGGACGAGTGCATGTTAACGTTTCAGGATCATCTAGAAGCGTGGAAACGTGGCGCTTGCGAAGGGGTCAAGGTCAAGCCCAACCGTGTAGGCGGTCTGACCCGCGCGCGTCAGATCCGGGATTTTGGCGTCTCGGTGGGTTGGCAGATGCATATCGAGGATGTGGGCGGGTCTGCTCTGGCTGACACCGCTGCCATTCATCTCGCCGCCTCCACGCCGGACGAAAACCGCTTGGCGTCATGGCTCTGTCACTACCACCTGAGCGATGATCCTGTGCCGGAACAAGGCGCGCGCAACCAAAGCGGTTTTGCCACCCCGCCCAGCGCGCCCGGATTGGGGGTTGTTCCAGCGCCGGACATTCTCGGCCAGCCTGTGGCTGTCTTTGAGGGGTAATCGATGACGACGGCCCTCTTTTCAGCTTTGACGCAGTTGGCGCGACACATTGGCGGAGACCTGACGTGGTTTGCCAATCGCATGGAGGGGCTTGAGATGTCTCCCAAAGCACGACCTATGCCACATCCTGTATGTGATACATTACCCGCGCGGTGCCGCGAGACTTCGGACCTTACGGCCCCCACGACACAGGCGCTGATGCGCGCGGTCCCGCATCTGCCCTGGACGCAAAGCTATACCGAAACCGATGGGTTCGACGCGCATTACCTCGCTAATTATGCCTTTGTGAACGTGGTCTCGCCGAGCGGACTCTACCTGTCGGACGACATGCGCATCTCTGTGGGGTTCTGGGGCGAAGGGCTCATATACCCGGATCACGCCCACCAACCCGAGGAGTGGTACGTGATGCTGGCCGGGTCCTGCACCCTGACAAGCGATGGCGTTGGTACCCGCGTTCTGCGCGCTGGTGAGATCGCGCATCACACGCCCTGGCAAAGGCATTCGGCGCGCATGGACCCCGGACCACTCTTGGCGGCCGCTTATTGGCGCGGGAATGGTCTTATGGACACATCGACGTTTTATGGAGGAGCGTCATGAAGATCACCAAGCTCACGCTCTGGAACGTGCCTCTGACGGCGCATGAAACCTACTACATGGCGGATGGCAAAACATGCGATGACACCCCGTCGGTGATCCTGTGCATTGAAACAGATACCGGCCTCCAGGGCTGGGGGGAATATTGCGCAATCCCAGGGTACTTGCCGGCCTATTGGCGCGGCACGGCCCCCGCGGTTGAAGAAGTGGCGCCGGTTCTGCTTGGGGCTGATCCCATTGGCCCCGCGGCGGTGATGGACCGGCTCAACGCATATCTGCCAGGCCACCCTTATGCCAAATCGCTCATCGACATGGCGCTTTGGGATCTGACGGGCAAGGCCGCCAATCTTCCGCTCTATGCACTTTTGGGCGGGCGCATGGTGGCGGATATGCCGGTTTATCATTCCATCACCTGCGTGGCCCCAGAAGAGATGGCCCGCATGGCCCGCGACGCGCAGGATGAGGGCATCACCCAGTTTCAGGTCAAGCTTGGCGCGGATGCCGATTGGCAAGCGGATGTTGAGCGCCTCAAAGCGGTGCGCGCCGAAGTCGGAGCCGGACCGTTGGTCTATGGCGACTGGAATTGCGGGGCGAGCGCGCTTGAGGCCACGCGCGTTGGCCGGGCCGTGCGCGATCTGGACGTGATGCTCGAACAGCCCTGTGCGACGATTGAGGAATGCGCCCATGTGCGCCGCGCCACAGGTCTTCCAATGAAACTAGATGAAACGGCGCATGATATCCCGACACTGTTGGAAGGTCATGCCAGAGGTTGTATGGATGCTGTGGCGCTGAAACTGTCGAAATTTGGCGGAATCTCCGTCATTCGCGCGGCGCGTGAGATGTGTCTGATCCAAGGCACTCAGATGTGTATCGAAGATTGCTGGGGCAGCGACATCGCCACCGCCGCGAGCCTGCATCTGGCCGCCTCCACTCCGGCGCGCGGCTTGATGAACACCTGCGATCTCAACCACTACGTCGCCCCCCGCATCGCACCCGATGCGCCCGTGCGTCAGGGTGGCCGCATTGCTGTGCCCGAAGGCCCCGGCCTTGGGATCACCGTGGATGACGCCGTTCTGGGCACGCCTGCCCATATCTTTGATTGACCCCTGTTGAGGACCCCTGACATGTCTGAATTTTCAAATGAATATCCGACGCATGATCCCGACTGGGTGCAGGAGATGCACGCCAATCACTATCTGCAAAGCTGGTCCAAGCAAGGCAGCAAGCCGCCGGTGATTACAGGCGCTGAAGGAAGCTGGTTCTGGGACAGCACAGGCAAGCGTTACTTGGATTTCCAATCGCAACTGGTGAACGCCAACCTGGGCCATCAGCACCCCAAGATCGTGCAGGCGATCAAGGATCAGGCGAACAAACTATGCTATATCGGCCCGGCCATGGGGTCAGATGTGCGCTCAGAGCTGGCAGCCCTCATGACCGAGATCACGCCAGAGCCGATCACCTCCACCTTTTTCACCACAGGCGGTTCTGCGGCCAATGAATTGGCGATCCGGCTGGCGCGGCACTACACAGGCCGCTCCAAGATCATCGCGCGCTATCGCAGCTATCACGGCGCCACCGGCGGCACGCTGAGCCTGACGGGCGATCCGCGCCACCATCTGACCCGTGGCGACATGCCGGGCGTGGTGCGCATGCTGGACCCCTACTGCTATCGCTGCCCAATGGGACACACCGACAGCGCAAACTGCCCGGTGAGCCAGGGGGGGCCGCATCTTGAAGAGCTATTGATGTACGAAAACCCGCAAACTGTGGCCGCGGTGATTTTGGAGCCGATTGTGGGCACCAACGGCATTCTTGTACCCCCCGATGGCTATTTGCAATCCATCCGAGAGACCTGTGACCGTCATGGGATTTTGCTAATCTTTGATGAGGTTATGGCCGGGTTTGGACGCACCGGAAAATGGTTTGCCTGCGATCACTGGGACGTAGCACCGGATATCCTCAGCTCCGCCAAGGGGATCAATTCGGGCTATGTCCCATTGGGCACGATGTCTGTCTCCAAAGCACTGGCCGACTGGCTGAAGGACTATCCTCTTCCCGGCGGTCTGACCTATGCCGGTCACCCACTCGCCTGTGCCTCTGGCGTCGCGGCCATTCGCGCCATGCAGGAAGAAGGCACTCTGGCGCAAGCGACCGCTTCTGGAGACTATCTGCGGGCAGAACTGGCCAAGCTGGCCGACAAGCATCCTTGCATTGGCGACATTCGTGGCAAGGGCATGTTCAACGCGATCGAGTTGGTCAAAAACCGAGACACCCGCGAGATGCTGGTGCCCTTCGCAGCCAAGGGAGACGCTGCTGCGCCCATGTCCGAGATGATGAAATTTGCAATGAATGAAGGGCTTTATCTGTCATTCTTTTCGAACTGCATTCGCCTCACACCACCATTGAATATTAGTCGTGAGGATCTGGATCTCGGGTTGGACATACTTGATCGAACGCTCGAGATCGCGGACGAACACTATCAGCCCTAAAGCGTCCTGACTTTAACCTGAGACATCAGATAAAGGCAAAGCGCACGCGACACGCATATCTTGCGCTGCATTCGACCCAAAGCTGTGATGCAGGTTTTGGGTCGAACGCTTTTAAGCGCTTTTTCAGGTCTTCCTTGGACGAGGCGCGTCGCGGAAAAATGGCGTTACGCATTTTGAAATCCGCCAAAACTCAAGTTGAAAGCGTCACTGTAAGGTCGTGCCGGACGACACCGGAACTTTGAGCCGCGCAGCGCAAGGCTTTGCAAACAGGGAATATTTTATTCATTTAGGGAAGAAAATTTTTCAAATCTGCTCTTTTTTCTAGCTAACTGCATATTTAATAGGCAAACTTGCTCTGCGTTCGCCTTGTCTTCCCCCAAGCAAAGACGGGGCGAATGAGGCTCGATCGAGCCGGGACACAAGACACGGGCGATTTGCTCTGGTTCGAAAGCGAACCCCTAAAACATCAGCAAACGCCCCGCAAACAGGAGGACAGTTAATGGATACCGATATCGGTGCGCTTACGGTGATCTTTACCGAATTTTACTACTGGATCACCATTCCGCTGATGTTTTTGATTCACGTCGGCTTTTGTATGTATGAGGTCGGCGCGACACGTCACAAAAATCACGTTCACACTTTGATGAAGAACACCATGCTCATTCCGCTGGTGACGGTGACGTTCTTCTTCTTTGGGTGGTGGATTTACTTTGCCTTCCCAAACGGGCCTGGCATCACAGGCGGCATAACACAGTCTGACAATGCTGTGCCGTGGTCAGAGTTGATGGGCACGCACCTAGGTGGCCCTGGACCGGCACTGGAGTCCGCACAAGGATATGGCGTTGAACTTGGCAATGGCTTCTGGAACCGTCTCAACGGTGTGTTCTGGGCGGCATTCTTGCTCTTTTCATGGACCGCAGCCTCCATTGTTTCTGGCGCGACCATAGAACGTATCCGGCCATCAGCCTTCTGGATCCTTGCCGTTGTCATCGGTTCATGCACTTGGATCATCGACGCGGCCTGGGGCTGGCACCCAGATGGCTGGATGGTCACGCAACTGGGCTATCACGATGCCTATGCATCTGGTGTAATCCATGCCATCGCAGGCGGTTTCGCCCTCGGTGTGGTCTGTGTGTTGGGGCCGAGGATCGGCAAGTTTGCCCCTGATGGCACCCCACGCAACATCAACCCGCACAACAAGTGGCTGGTCACAATCGGTCTTTTCCTGATTTATTGCGGGTTCTGGGGCTTCTACGTGGCCTGTAACGTGCCGATCATCGACCACCAGTCACTGGGCGGAGCCGAAGGTGTCGTGAACTTTACTGCGACAACGATTTACTTAACACCAACAACACTTTCCGCGATTGTCTTCAACTTCCTGATGTCTCTATCCGGCGGCCTGTTGGCGGGATATGTGGTATCTAAGGGCGAAGCATTCTGGACCTATTCGGCCGGTCTGGCAGGGGTGATCACAGCCTCGGCGGGCAATGACCTTTATCACCCGATCCAAGCCATGATCATTGGTGGTATCGGCGCGGTCTGTGCCTACAAGCTTCACTTCTGGGTCGAGCGCAAGTTCAAGATCGACGATCCGGTTGGTGCGATCGCCGTGCACGGCTACGCAGGCTTCATCGGCCTCGTGATCTGTGGCTTCATGCTTTGGGGTCACCCAGCAACAGCGGCCTATCATGAAACCGTTGCGGTCATCACACCGTGGGGTCAGTTCATGGGCGCGTGCATCATGTTCATCGTTCTGGGCTTTATTCCAGCGTGGATCGTCTCAAAAATCCTGATGGGGCTCGGCATGCTGCGTGTGCCGCCAGCGGTTGAACTTGTCGGTCTCGATATGAGCGAGGAAATCGCCGAGGAAATGGACGCGATTGCAATCTCGCAGGCTGATATCGAAGAGGCCAAGCGTCTCGGACTGCTAACATAGATAGGAGCGAATGATGTCTACAACTTCAGTTGAAACCTGGGCAGGTGCAGACCTGTCGCAAATCGGCCCAATCTATCCAATGGTGGGCACAGAAATGATCCTTGTGATCGTCGGAGTGGCACTCTGGCTTCTGTTTCACATCGTGCAGGCCGGGATTGAAAGACGTGAGATGGAGGCGGATGAGGCTGCCGCAAAAAGTCCGGAGAGGCTAAAGCGCGTTTTTGAAGAAGAAGCGCACGAATAGGCGACCGTCTTATCGCCCTCGGACGCGCCGGCCCCTCCGCCGGCGCGTTTCTTTTGTCACCCGTCAGTTTTCAGAGGCTGGACAGTCCCAGAACCGTCTGACACTGGTGGCGCATGGCGCAGCTCCAATCCCAACCCAACGCAGATCAGGTGCAGAACGTATCGCTTGGCATTGCCAGTGCGGTGGCGGTTTTGATTATCTGGTCCGCGTTTTTCGTGTTTTCCCGCGCTGGCGTGCAAACCACTCTGACTGCGGGTGATATTGCGGCGCTGCGTTTCACTGTGGCGGGAGTCATCTGCCTGCCTTTCCTGTGGGCCTGGTGGCCACGTCACCTACCGATCTGGGCAGCGGCGTTGCTGTCGATGACCGGGCCGGGCATGATCTACACGATGTGTATGTATCTTGGCCTGAGCGAGGCCTCGGTTGCGTATGCAGGTGTCTTTTCGAATGGCGCACTGCCCATCTTCACTGGCGCTTTGGTTGCCTATGTCAGCCATCAATTGCCGGGCCGGATGCAGGCTGCGGCACTGGCCATGATCGTTATCGGCGCTGTTTTGGTCGGCTCAACCGGGGTCGGGGCCGGGAACGGCAATGTGTGGCTCGGCATTGCCTTGTTCCTCACATCCGCCGCCATACAGTCCATCTATATTTTCAGCCTGAGACACTGGAAGGTGAAACCGCGTCAGGCACTGGTGCTGGTCAATATTCCAAACGCCTTGCTCTTCTTGCCGATCTGGGCCCTCTTCCTACCCAGCGGCATGGCAGAAACGCCGTTTAGCACAATCCTCGGCCAGGCTTTGTTCCAAGGGTTGGGACCGGGGTTTCTCGCCGTTATCCTCTTTTCGCTGGCCGCCAATCACCTTGGCCCGAATTGCACGGCCGGGTTTTCCGCCGCTGTGCCTGCCACGGCGGCTGTCCTCGCCATACCGGTGTTAGGAGAAATTCCCGTGCCCCTGGAATGGGCCGGGATCGGGCTTGTGTCTTTGGGGCTTATCCTTTTGGTGCGCGCGCGGTGACGCAGCATCACTTTTCTTCGTTTAAGCTGGCGAAACTTCGCCCTCTAAACTAAATGGTTCAGAAACAGCTTCGTGCCGATAGTGAGACATGGTATCGTTCATGTCTCAGTCCGGGCACGGGGGTGGTGTTCAGGAGACCGCCATGCAGATCACCGTTGATGGAAAACGTCATGAAGTGGATGTCGAAGACGACATGCCGCTTCTTTGGGTTTTGCGAGATGAGCTTGGCATCACAGGTGTCAAATATGGCTGTGGCATCGCGCAATGTGGTGCCTGTACAGTACATATTGATGGCGAAGCCGTGCGCTCTTGCCAAGTGCTGGCAGGCGACGTCTGGGGGGATGTGACAACCATTCAGGGGCTTGGCACGCCAGAGGCTTTGCACGCAGTGCAATCCGCCTGGATCGACCATCAGGTGGCACAATGTGGGTATTGTCAGTCTGGTCAGATCATGCAGGCCGCCGCGCTGCTTGCAGAAACGCCAAACCCCTCGGATCAGGATATCGACGACGCCATGTCTGGCAACCTCTGTCGCTGTGGCACCTACCCCCGCATCAGCGCGGCGATCAAGACAGCGGCGTCGAAACTGCGGGAGGTCTAGGATGAGCCGTTTGGAAAAGATCACGCGTCGGACGCTTCTTGTCGGAGCGGTGGCTGTGGCGGGCGGTGTGGCCTTTGGCACATGGCGGTACAGGACTCCTTACAAGAACCCGCTTCTGGCCAACCTCAACAAAGGTGACGCGGCTCTGTCGCCCTATGTTTTGATCACGCCGGATGGGATCACTTTGATCACACCGCGCGCAGATAAGGGCCAGGGCGCTTACCATGCGCAGGCGCTATTGATTGCCGAGGAACTTGACGTGGAGCTGGATCAGATTTCGGTCACTCCAGGCGCTCCGGATATGGCCTACTGGAACAAGGCTTTGGCAGAAGAAGCCTCTGAGTTTCTCGTGCCAGCAGGCGGGTTTATGCAGGACACGGCACAAATCGCTGTCTCTGCTGCTTCGAAATTCATCGGCCTGCAGATCACGGGCGGATCAACCACCATTCCTGACGGCTTTGACAAACTGCGCGCGGCGGGGGCCTCGGCTCGCGAAACGCTCAAACTGGCCGCGGCAGAGCAAAGCGGCGTGCCTGTATCTGACTTGCGCACGCAGTCTGGTGCCGTGATCCTGCCCGATGACAGCCGCCTGCCCTACACCGAGCTTGCCGCCCGTGCCGCAACCCTGGACCCGGTACAGGACGTGCCGCTGCGGGAGCCGTCTGAGTGGCGGTTGATCGGCAAAGAGACACAAAGGCTCGACATCTTGCCCAAATCTACCGGCACTCAGGACTACGGCATCGACATGTCCATGCCCGGCATGGTGCATGCCACCGTCTTGATGAACCCGTCGCAGGGGGGTGGTTTGGGCAAATATGATACCTCTGAGGCGTTCAAGATCCGAGGTGTGAGTTCGGTGGTCGAAATCACCGGGGGCCTTGGCATCATCGCCGACAACACCTGGCGCGCCATCCAAGGGGCGCGTGCGATAGAGGCAAGCTGGCCCAAAGGTCCGATGCCCGACACGATGGAGGCGCATTGGCAGGCGCTCTCCGACAGTTTCAACGATAGCGCAGCAGACAGCCGCAAACGCGATGACGGCGACGTGGACACCGCTTTGGGGTCCGATGCGATGACTGCCGAATACCGCGCTCCGTATCTCGCCCATGCGCCGCTGGAGCCGCTCAATGCGGTTGTGCGTGTGGATAACGATGGCGCTGAGGTGTGGACTGGCACACAGGTGCCGCGCTTCCTTCAGGCCAACGTGGCGCGTCTTACCGGGCTGTCGCCTGATCAGATCAAAGTGCATGGACAGATGATCGGCGGCAGTTTCGGGCATCGGCTTGAAGATGAAGTTGTCAAACAAGCCACTGAAATCGCGATGCAATTGAAGGGTACGCCGGTCAAGCTCACCTATTCGCGCGAAGAAGATATGTTGCATGACTTCCCGCGTCAGGTCGCCATGGCCCGGATGCGTGGATCGGTGAAAGAGGGCAAGGTCGAGGCTTATGACCTCTCCATTGCCATGCCCTCAGTGACCGGATCGCAAATGGCGCGCCAGAACCAGACTGTGCCCGGACCCGACAGCCAGATTGTGGCCGGGGCCTTTGAACAACCCTTCGCAATACCGCATCATCGCGTCACCGGGTACCGCGCCCCAGAGCTGGCTCCGATCAGTTCGTGGCGGTCTGTGGGGGCGTCCTCCAACGGGTTTTTCTACAATGCGGGGCTGGATGAGTTAATCCATGCGGCGGGGGCTGATCCGCTGGAAGAACGGCTCCGGCTTTGCAATGATCCGTTGTCTCAAAAAGTGCTCGAAGCCATTGGCGAAATGTCAAACTGGTCTGGCCCCGTTCCCAGCGCTGGCACAGGTCGCGGCGTGGCCTTCACCAAATCATTTGGCGTGCCCTGTGCCGAAGTTGTTGACGTCAGGCAAACCGAAGACGGCCTGCGCATCACTGACGTCTGGGTGGCCGCCGAAGTGGGCACAGTTGTAGACCCCGTGAATTTTGAGAACAACGTCGCAGGTGGCGTCATCTTTGGGCTGGGCCACGCAATGTTTGGCGAAATCACCTATGAAGATGGTGTGGCCGAGCAGGAAAATTACGACCTCTACCCCTCCATGCGGATCAACCAGTGCCCCGAGATCACCGTGCGAGGTCTTGAGAACGGAGACAGAGTCCTGGGTGTCGGCGAGCCACCCGTGCCCCCCGCGGCCCCGGCCCTTGCATCCGCAATCTTTGCGCTGACCGGAGAACGCATGCGTGAAATGCCATTCTCAGAATTCGTTCAATTTGCGTGAGATTTTAAGGCGTTGTGATGCAAGCTTAGTGTCGCCTCTTGCCCTGCCATGTTGGCGGTGCTTGAAAGGGGAATGGGACATTCCCTCACCACTTTGATCCTTTTGGCCCTTGGGGCATGTTCTGCGTTTGCTGCCGTGGCGCTCAACCTTCCCTTGCCATATCTTCTTGGGCCGTTGCTGGCAGCATCTTTGGTGGCGACGCTTGGGCCCCAACATCTGCCATCTGATTACCAGTTCCCATCCTGGCTGCGGCTTGCTTTCATTGCCATCATCGGCCTGATGATCGGCGCACAGGTTACGCCGGAGCTGTTTTCTGATGCGCCGCAGCTGATGCTGAGCTTTGCCGCTCTGACCGCTTTTGTCGTTCTGGCACACGGGTTTGGGTATGTCATCCTGCACCATTTCGGCGGCTATGACAGGCCCACAGCGTTTTACGGCGCCGCTCCGGGCGGACTTTTTGAATCCATCGCCATGGGAGAAGACGCCGGAGCAGATGCGGCCCGCCTGACGTTGCAGCAATTCCTGCGTGTTGTCGCCGTGGTGACGCTCTTACCCATCGGGTTGTCGCTCTGGTTGGGCGAACCCGTTGGAAGTTCAGCGGGTATGACACTGGCCCGGCCAAATGTGCCGTGGTCCGCCCTCCCCTGGATTGCGCTGGCAGGTATCACAGGGATCGTTTTGGGGCAGGTCCTGCGTCTTCCTGCCAAGCAACTGACCGGCCCGATGGCCATCGCTGCGATCCTGTCGCTCACCGGCCTCTTGCATCTCGATGTGCCACAGTGGTTGGTGGACACGGCCCAGATTATCGTAGGCACGGCCCTTGGCATGCGGTTCACCGGACTTACCAAAGCCTTGCTGTTTAAAGGCCTATGGCTGACGGCTTTATCGGTCGGTGGGATGCTGGCCATCGCCGCTGGATTTGCCATGGCTCTGATGGGGCCACTGGATCAGCCTTTTGATGTCCTGCTCATCAGCTTTGCCCCAGGCGGAGTGACGGAAATGTCTCTGGTGGCCCTCAGCCTGTCGGCGAACCCGGCTTTTGTCACATTGCACCATATTTTTCGAATTCTGATCACGGTGGTCGGTCTGGGTCTCAGTGCCAGGTGGCTGCGCGCCCGGCTTTGACAGGCCGCATGATCCCCGTTATCTGAACAAATGTTCATTTCCTGAAACGGAGCCACCCATGCACCTATCCGAAACAGCCGCGATCATCACCGGAGGCGCCTCTGGCCTTGGGGAAGCCACAGCCCGGCATTTCCGTGAGATGGGTGCGGCAGTGACGCTTCTGGACCGAGACACAGAGCGCGGACCGCAGGTTGCGGATGAGATCGGCGCAACTTTCGCAGAAACCGACGTGACGGATGAGACATCAGTGCAAACCGCAATTAATGCTGCCAAAGATGCCATGGGACGCATTACAGCCGCTGTGAACTGCGCAGGCATCGCACCGGCAGAGCGCACTTTGGGTAAGGACGGCCCACATCGGCTTGAGTTGTTCCAGAAAGTGATCGACATCAATCTGGTGGGCAGTTTCAACGTGGCACGTCTGGCCGCAGAGAAAATCGCCCAGAACACCCCTGCCCCGGATGGCACGCGCGGCGTGATCATCAACACGGCCTCAATCGCGGCCTTTGAAGCCCAGAAAGGCCAGACAGCCTACGGCGCGTCAAAGGGTGGGATATTTGGCCTCTCACTTCCCATGGCGCGGGACCTGTCGCGCGAAGGTATCCGGGTGATGGCGATAGCCCCGGGCGTTTTCGGCACACCTATGCTGCGCGGGTTGCCACAGGAGGTACAGGACAGCCTGGCGCAGGACGTGACCTTTCCCAAGAGGCTGGGCGATCCGGCAGAGTTCGCGGCGCTTGCCCGGTTCATTGTCGAATGCGACTACCTCAATGGCGAGGTCATACGGATCGACGGCGCGATGAGGCTGCAGTGATGCGGCACTACCAGATCGGTCAGGATCCCGGCCCGCTAGAGGACTGGCCGTTTGACAATCCACTGAGTGATTACAAGATCTTGTCAGGCACACCTCGTGCGTCTGGCAGGCTGGATATGGGCGGATCTGGACACCCCACCCGGTCCGGCATCTGGCGCTGTACGGAGGGTCGGTTTGCCTGCATCGAACAGGGTGATGAGATGATGACCGTGCTGTCGGGGCGCGGTACGCTCACAGATATAGAGACTGGTGCTGTGCAGGAGCTGACGCCGGGCGACACGATTTTCATCAAGGACGGCATGCAAGCCATCTGGGAAATCAAAGAGGTGCTGACCAAGGCGTTTTTCGGGTTCAAGGCAGATGGGTATTAATGGGATGCCGAAATCATTGAAAGATTTCGGACCGCGGTCTTTTCACGACCGCGCCTGCCAGTTCTCCCACCGATCCACCCACTGACGGTACCAAACATCCGCGGCCTTCAGAAAATGCGGTTTCTCAAACGGATGCAACAGGTTGCGCGAAAACCTTGTATACCGGTACGCTGTTTCAGCGCGCGCATCGCCCACGGCCAGATACCCCGCCTTGGCCCCTAAATAGGGCGCCATCACGGTGCCGGACCCGCTATAACCCATGGCAAAGCATACGCCATCCTGTTCACCCACATGGGGCATCTGCGCAAAGCTGAACCCGGTGTTGCCGGTCCAGGCATGGGTGAGCTTTGTTCCCTCGAGCTCTGGCCAGACTTCCACCATGGTTTGGCGCAACCGCTCGGCTGCCACATCCAAAGGGATAGCGCGCATCGACGAACGTCCACCAAAAAGGATCCTCTTGCCATCTGGAGATACACGAAAGTAGCTATGCCGCGCGCGGGTTTCGACCATCATCCGTCGCCCCGGCGCCAAATGACCAATCTGGTTGGCGGGCAATTCTTCGGTGGCAATCAAAAAGGACGGCAACGGAAACACCCGCGCCACATGCCAACGAAAAGGTCGCGTGGTGTAGCCATTCGTGGCCAGAACAAGCTTATCGGCCGTGATCTGCCCTTTGGAGGTCACTGCGCGGTGGCGCGTGCCGTCACGCTCAAGGCGCTCGACACGCGCATGGCTCACGACAGGAATGTTACGCCTCTGAACAGCCGCCAGCATGCCAGCATGATATTTGGCCGGGTGCAGACCGCCATGCTCAGGGAAGAGAAGCCCCCCTTGATAGCACCCGGTATCAATCTCACGCCCCAGATTTTCGCGCGGCACAAGTGACACCTCGACTTTGCTCTTGGCGCTCACCCTCTCTGCCAGCCGCTGCTGGGTGGCATAGTGCGACCCGGTCCAGGCCAGTTGAATGCGGCCCGTCTGCTGAAAGTCACACGCGATGCTCTCATCTTCGATGAATTCCCGCGCCCACGCCAACGCAGATGAGGCTTCGGCAAAGACACCATCGGCCACGTCGGGGCCGAAACTGGAGGCCAGTTTTTCCCAGCTCAGACGAGGATGCGCGCCAACCATCCCGCCATTGCGCGATGACGCCCCCTCGCCCGGGATGCCAGCCTCGACCACCACAACACGCGCCCCGCTGTCATGCGCAGCGATGGCCGCAGACAAGCCCGTGTAGCCCGCACCCACGATCAAAACATCCGCTGTGTCAGGCAACTCATCGTCGGTTGCTTTTGGCTCTGCCTCTTCCCACCAGTACGGCCGCCCCCAGGGAGCGCTGCCAGTCAAATCTGTTTGCTTTGCCATGCGCCACCTCTCGCCAAAGACACAACAAGATTTACGCAGCACCAAGTGCCACTGCAATCGCTCAATGCAGCATTCGGCCGCTGGAGCGCTTTGTTTTTATCGGTAAGAGAAGATTGGTGCGGGCGGCGGGAATCGAACCCGCGTCATTAGCTTGGAAGGCACGTATGCAAATTCAATTCTACTTTTTTACTTCAATAGCTTAGAAGTATCATAGAGTGGCTTTTGTCGGCATCGTGTCGGAAAAAAGTTTTTGGAGCGGGCGGCGGGAATCGAACCCGCGTCATCAGCTTGGAAGGCTGAGGTCTTACCACTACACAACGCCCGCTGCTCTCTGGAACCTGTTATTTCATTGGTTTTCCAAGGTCAATACTGACAGCAAGAAACAACAAACCTATCTCACGATCTATATAGGAATTGCTGCCCAGAAACTTAAGTTCGGTCCAAAACTAAAGGTGGACGGTACTGAAAACACAGGCTGTAACCACTCACTAAGGGCGGAAAGCCGAAGTTCACCGCACGTGCGAACGCATTCCGTGCCGACTGTAAAAGCCGCCCTCCAACTGAGCGCTATTCTCGAGCAAAGGCGCGATGCGCCGAGGTATGAAGAATGCGATCCACAAACGAGTTGTATTGTGTAGCGCTACACGATACAGTTGCCTAAGGCGACTTGCTTCAGGGGTGGATTATGTCGAGCAAAATCACAAACGCGGACCATCCCGGTCCATACATCAAGAGCAATGTCATCCCAAAGGGGATGAATGTAACTCAAGCCGCCAAGGCGATTGGCGTCGGACGGCCCGCCCTGTCGAATCTTCTGAACGGTAACGCAAGCCTTTCAAGTGAAATGGCCATGAAGCTTGAAAAAGCATTTGGCGTGAGCGCGAGTGAACTGCTTGCGATGCAGAGTGTTTTCGATGCCGGCATTAGTGCGTCGACGACAAACATGACCGCTGTAAGGAGCTTCGTGCCGCCTTTTGCTGCCCCGAAGGCAAATGACATGGAGCAGTGGGCAAGTAGCGTGGATTCACGCGCCAAGTTAGCTGCGTTGTTGAGGATACTGGTTCACTCAACCTGTGACGGTCTTCAGAAAGTGGACTTCCCCGCTCATGATGACTCTCAGCGTCCCGGCTGGGATGGAGAGGTCGAGACGCTGGCAGGAAATCCGTGGATACCTACTGGCGCGTCCGGCTGGGAGTTCGGAACAAACAAAAATATCAAAGAGAAAGCCGACGGTGACTTTTCCAAGAGCGTGAAAGCCATCTCCAAAGCCGAGAGGCTCAAAACGACGTTTGTCTTCGTTACGCCCCGACGTTGGTCAGGAAAGGATGCCTGGCAAACGGCACAACTGTCCAAGAAGCAATGGAAAGATGTCGTCGTTCTGGACGCCAGCAACCTTGAGCAATGGATGGAACAGTCTATTCCTGCTCAGGTTTGGTTCGCCAACGAGAACGGCAAAGATTTCCGTGGCACGAAGTCACTTGAACGCTGCTGGGTGAAGTGGAATGCGGATTGCGACCCAGCCTTTACGCCGCACATATTTGACGAAGCGTCGATTATTGCTGGCAAGAAGCTCCTTGCACATTTGCGAGGGGAGGATCGAGCGCTTCGGATCGCGTCGGACTCCGTGCTTGAAGGTCTTGCGTTTGTTTACGCGATGTTGAGCGAAGACGACCCTGAACTTTCAGCGATACGCGACCGCGTGGTCGTCTTCTCCGAAGCCGGGCCACTAACCGAACTCGCCAACAAGTCATCCCGCTTCATACCGATCGTTACAAACCGCGAAACCGAGGTTGAGCTGGCTGAGACGGGAACGCGTCTTGGTGGAATTTCAATCGTGCCGCGCACGATGGTACAAAGCGAGGCTGATATTGTTCTTGATCCCCTCAGCGGAGAAGCATTCCGAAAAGGCCTCGAAACAATGGGGCTGGGCGGCGATGCGATAGAACGCCTCAAGGAGGAGTCGGGCCGGTCTCTCACGGTGCTGCGCCGCCGCCTTGCACGAGATCAGGCAATCAAGTCACCGGCATGGAGCGCTGACAAGGCGCTTGCGCGCTCAGTATTTCCGTTCATGCTGGCAGGCGCATGGAAGAATGACAACGAAGCTGACCGATTTGTCCTTTGCCATTTAATGGGTGAGGACCGATATGCGGAAGTCGAGAGGGAGTTCGGCGATCTGCTACCAATCGAGAGTTCGCCCGTTTGGTCCATAGGTTCCTTCCGAGGGATCGTGTCCAAGATTGACGCCCTCTACGCGGTGCATCAATGGGTGACGCCGGAGGACCTTGAACGCTACTATCAGGCTGCAGACCTTGTGCTTTCGGAGCCCGATCCTTCACTCGACCTTCCGGAAAGTGAACGCTGGGCAGCGAGTATCCACGGCAAGACCCGCGACATATCTTCTACGCTGCGAGAGGGCATCGCCGACAGCTTGGTTATTCTGGCGATGCACGGTAACGGGCTCTTCAGGAGCAAGCTGGGTGTGGATACGCAATCTCAGGCAACGCTGCTGGTGAGAAAGCTTTTCGCAAATATGGACGGCGAAACGATGGAGTCTCAATCCGATGCATTCCAGCGGTATGCTGAGGCCGCGCCAGAAGAGTTCCTGGGCATTATTGAGCGGGACTTGGCTAGAAATGATCCGAGCACACAAGCCTTGATGCGCCCGGTCGGTGACCCCCTGTTTTCCAGTAATCCACGAGTTGGACTGCTGTGGGCGCTGGATTTGTTGGCATGGTCGCCGGAATATCTCCCGCGTGTCGTGGATGTGCTTGCAAAGCTTTCCGAACTAGAGCCTGAGGATCGTAGCGGCAACAACGCGATGCAAAGCCTGCTTTCGATCTTCCGTAGCTGGATGCCGCAAACTTCAGCCAACGTAGAGCAGCGGATTGCAGCCTTGGAACAATTGGTGAAGCACTTTCCTGAAGTCGGATGGACGGTTGCGAGGGACCAGTATGACTTACGGTCCCGGACTGGCCATTACAGCGTCAAGCCGAAATGGAGGGACTATGCCTTTGGTAGTGGCGAAGTGGTGACCAACGGAGAGCGCTGGAAATTTGAAGAATACTGCCTTGAGGTAGCCCTTTCTTGGACGCCAATGACAAGAGAGAAACTTGCTGATTTGGTGGATAGCCTGGAGGGTTTTGGAGACGACTATCGCGCTCGCGTGTGGGATCGCGTTGTCGACTGGGCAAAAGCGGCCACCGACGAGGATCGGGCCTGGTTAAGGGAGCAAATCCGCGTGGGTGTTAGTAGAAGTGCCCGCCGCCTGAGCAAGAAGGGAGCGCCGAAGACGGCTACGAAAACCAACATAAACAAGGCGCGCGATATCTATGACGAGTTGGAACCCAGCGATATCGTCTGGAAGCACGCGTGGCTGTTCAAGAATTCATGGGTAGAGAACTCGTGGGAAGATATCCACGACGATGAACACGACTTTGAAGCGCGAGACGTGCGCATCGCCAAACAACGAAAGGCGGGCGTCGAAGCGGTGTTGGCGCAGGAAAGTGTTACTGGTGCCGTACGCCTTGCTCTATCTGGGAATGCTTCGCACATAGTGGGTAATATTCTCGGGCAGATCATGAGCTCCGAGGCGGACCAGCTCGCCTTTATCCGGCGAATCGTAGGCGATCCCGAGTTCCTGATTTCGACCAAGCTACAGTTCCTGCTGGATGGCTTCTTTTTCTCGCTGGGAGACAAGAATTCGGTTGGCTTTATCAACAGATTGCGCGGCGAACTGACCAGTGATCAGCTGGTGCGCCTCTTCTGCCTTTGCCGGTTTGGGCAGACAGTTTGGGACGCTGTGGAGGCTTCAAGCGGGGCAGTGTCCGAAGTGTACTGGAAAACTGTGTCCGCACCCTGGGCGAGGCAGACAGAAGATGAGCTGCGCTACGCCGTCGCAAAACTCATTGAAGCCCGACGCGGTCTAACGGCGCTGCAATTTGTCCATCTGGACCTGAAAAGCATCGCGTCCGAACAGCTCTACGAGATCCTGCAGGCTCTTCCCCGAAGCGATGAAGCTGAGCGGGGAGCATCCTCGATGGATCGACATTCCATTGAGGAGGTGTTCAAGATCCTCAATTCGCGCGGCACAATTAGTCGTGAGAGGATGGCGAGTCTCGAGTTCTTGTATCTGGAGGTCTTCCGGTTCGATAGGGGACGTATTCCTAACCTTGAGGCCGAGGTAAACGACAACCCGTCTCTTTTCTGCGAGGCCATTCGCATGGCCTACAGGGGAAAGAACGAACCCAGGGATGTGGAACCTACCGATGAACAGAAGACGGCCGCCAGAAACGCTAACACCTTTATTGATGCACTTTCTTCAGTGCCTGGAGTTGATGAACACGGTGTCATCCAGGCGCAGAAACTGAAGGAATGGATTATCGAGGCAAGGCGCATCAGTGAGCCAACAGGTCATCGCGCCATGCTTGATTATCAGATCGGCGAAATCCTCGCACACGCCCCTTTGGGAGAAGATGGATCATGGCCTTGTGAATCTGTACGGGAAGCCGTCAATGATCTTTATAGCGTCGAGATTGAGCGCGGCATCACAATCGGGCGCTACAATGCTCGCGGTGTGACTTGGCGGGGTGAAGGCGGAGCGCAAGAGCGAGAGCTGGCGGATCAATACGAGGGCTGGGCTAAAGCTTGCGAGTTCGAGCATCCTCGCATGGCGAGAATCCTGCGTGAGATGGTTCGCAAGTATATCGCTGAGGCCGAGTGGCAGGACAATGAGGCAATGATCCGTAGGCGCATGCGATACTAACATCCGAATGGAAGTCCGTTCTCAAGCGCACTTGTCAGGTGAATAGGGATGATGAGCCTGCAATCACCAGTTTTCGATGACTTGGCGGCGGTCAAAGGGCGTTAATCAGCGAACGACTGCTTTTAGGAAGCTGCACTGCAGCGCCGTATACGTAGCCCAAGGTCCACTGATGGCCGTCTTTGCAAATGCAACCAAAAGAGAGCAGCTAATATGCTGAGATCGATCTGGTTGCCAGGAACAGCTCTACACGTCGTTGAGCCTCACGGAGTTTGGGAGACAAAATCCAACAGGCGCTGCCGGATTTCAGCCCAGATTTCGGGGCCACGGATGCTATGACCTTGGTCGGGAATTATCATCAACTCGTAAGATTTACCGGCTTCGGCCAAGCGTTCCGAAAAGTCGTAAGATTGGTTCGGAGAGACGCGAGTATCGCGGTCTGCGTGATAAAGGAATATTGGCGCTGAAATCTCGTCAACGTGCGCGATAGGTGACAGAGCGCGCAATAGCTCCTGCTGATCGGCAGGCCCAAATTCCTTGTCGAACCAGCCATGGATATTTGTCTCACCATTTTTTGAAGGATCAACGACAGCGGGTAGGTCGTAAAATCCACCGCCTGCTATGGCAAAGCCCAGATCAAGCCGTTCTGGCCCTGGGTAGCTGAGTGCGCGAACCGCTGCCCATCCGCCATGACTGTATCCGGTTGTGCCGATCTGCCTACTGTTTGGAATTTCGTACCGTTCTACAAGATAGCGTGCGACGGCGAGAGTATCCCGGATAGGTGCATCAGCTTTTTCACGATCGTTGCTGTTGGCAAACTCTGTTCCATACCGCCAATCCCCGCGCACGGCGGGGCTGACTGTGGTCAAACCTAAAGCGCAAAAAAGATGATGGTAGGACGAAAACTCATTCTTACCGCCATAGTAAGCGGTTATAATAAATTTCTGTTCTTCGATGGGAGGCAGGTCTCTTGGGCGGTAAACAAACACATCTAGAGTTTGGGTACCTGGCGATTGACTGCTTTTGTCCTCATGAGTGATTTGCACCCGTTCGACATTACACTGGCTGAGTTGATCATTGATCTCTGCTAGACCTTTGATTACGCTCTGTGACGTGAAGCCGCCATCATGCATTACAGTCAGCACATCGAATGCAGCGTATGTTTCTGGGGAAAACTTGCCGACCATAACTTGGCCGTCGTAACCATCAGCAAGCCAAACATCTTCCGGCAGAGTGGTCATTGACAGAGGTGTCAATCGGTCAGATTCGACGGTAAATACCTCTAGTTTTGTCTCAAAGGGCGTTTCGGTTGTGACCATGATATTAGGAGTTTCACCCGAGCCCGCAGGTTGAAACCCAGAAAGGGTGCGATCAAAGCGGTGTAACAAAACCGCCTCATCCGCTTCGAAATCGTAGCGGTACAGATCACGGTCAGCTGAAAATAGTGCTTGTGATTCATCACCCCAACCATGCCGCACTTCCACCCAACCTTTTCCATGGCCTTCGAACATCAGGGAAACGGAACCATCAGACAAATTGTAGGCGTAAAGTTCTTGTTTGTTACGATCGCCATCTTTGAGCGCAGGAAACACCACGCGCTCAGAGTCTGCCCGGAGTTTTGTCCACCAGTTGATGCGTGCTGGCATTGCTGGATTATCGTCGCATATAAGTTGACGGGTTTGCGTGCTGCCATCCTCTTCGATTGTCAGCTCTTCTAAGCACCCTTTGGCCGCATCTGACGATCCATATCGAGTGGTATAATAAATCGCGCTGTGATCTTTTGATTGAGTAAATTCGTAGACGTAATCCACATCCGTCAACTTGCGCGGCTTGTCCGTTCCGTCTGCGAAAAGCCAAAGGTTTATTCGTTCGGCTTTGTCCTCATCCGCTTCGGCAACCAGTCCGCCAAGGCGCGTGTTGAGATATCTGCGCCAGAAGTTAATCGAATTCAGGTTGGTATTGGTGACTTTCGTGGCTGACTGACTATCGAGTGATATTGATTTTGAAGGATCCCAATCCGTGACGAAGAGATGTTTACCTTCCCCTTCCACGTGACGGCTGAAGTAAATCTTTTGATGTTCAATCGCTGCGAGTTCTATTCGGTAAGGAAAGGCAAAGGAATACGGTGCACTGTCAATGCTGCGTCCTTGGTAAGTTAGGATGAATGGGTTTGAGGAATCCGCAACTGAATAAGATGGCAAGCAAAACAAAGCGACCATCAAAGTAGCCGAGTACCTTGAGCATGTTTTCTTCATGGAAACGCCTCCTTGTAAACGAGCTATTCGCAAAATGCCCAAATCTTATGTGTGCTCATCCTAAAGGCCAAAAAAACTCAAGCAAGCCATAGCGCCGTGAGCTTTCGCAACTATAGCAAGCAGTACTTGGTGCAAACGCAATGAAGGTCGTAAAGTCAGCATTTGGCGAGTTCGACCCTCCGAAAAGACCGCCTTCGCAGCGAACGGCTGGAAAGCGGCCTGCGACCGCAGCATCGTAGGATCCTGCCGAGTGTCTCTTTTGGGCCGACACGGGAACCTCGAACACTAGGCAACACTAACTTGACCAGTTTTAGAGCGTATAGCTGCCCAAACTGCTGCTCCAACCAAAACACAGAGCGCATCAATAAACAAAACGTCGAGTGAGCATGTGGCAAGAGCTTCGCCAATGGAAAGCCCGCCTGTCTGTGTACGCAGGATAGGCAAGAGAAGAACACCCACGGCTAGTATTCTGCCAAACCGTTTGTTTTGCTCTTTGACTGGCGCGACCCACCACCACGCGGCGACCAGCAGGCTGGCGCACAAGGCGAGAAGGAATGCCCGCGCCGTCCACAAGCTTGGATTGCCCCCCAACTTTGTCAGGAAATAGCCATAGACCGCGCCCAACATGGCAAGTGGCACGACCCAAGTGGAGATTGAAAACACCCGCCCTGCGAAGTTCCAGAACGGATCGTCATGTCGTCTGCGCACCCAAAGTTGCATCCCCGACACGATGGTAAAGGTCATGGCCGCACCCAATGCGGCCCACACGAGGCGTGATGTCTTTCCGGCGAAGTCGCCGAAATGCAGAGGCGCGGTGAGTTCGGCTAGCGTTGATCCCACTGAGGCTTGCGTGCCAACCAGATGGGTGTGCCCCAAAAACGCGCCGCTTGGTCCTTTGAATTCCAGCGATGTTCCTCTCAAAGCGCCGGGAGCTTGGGCGTGGAATGTTTCCACGATGGCGTCAGCACGACCGCCGCGGTGAATGTTGATTACCGTAATGGGGGCTTTTGCGATCTTCTCGGCTTCGGCGACAATGGGGTCCAGATTTGCAAGGTTTGCCGGTTGTGGCTCTTCGATGACCGGCACCCCAATAACGGCCTCCAAGGCCGCCTCCTGATCGCCGCCGAACGCCACCATGGCCAATATCGGAAGACCCAAGGAGACTGCAAAACTCAAGAACGCCCCGGTGAAGGACAGCAATATGGCAAACGGCAGTGACCAGACACCCGCCAGGTTGTGACGATCTCGAATAGACACCACGCGGTCGCCCGGCCGTTCGGTCACAAAGAAATCGCGGAAGATGTTGCGGTGGATCAGAACGCCGGTGATCGCCGATATGAGCATCACGACACCCAGCGTGCCGGTGATGTAAAGCCCCCAGCGCCCTGGAACATGCAGTCTAACATGCAGGTCGACCAGAAAGTCCTCTAACGCGCGATCCGCTATGCCAGTGCCAAGATCCTCCAAAAGGCCTGCCTGCGCTTTTACGACACGCCCGGACGCAGGATCGACGAGAAACTGCCTTCCAAAGATACTGCGACCCGCCTCGATGCGCACTTGTGACGACCCAAAGAAAAACCTCAAGGTGCCGTTCGGCCCTTCGCCCACGATGATGTCTTCCTGAAGCTCGACGGGGACTTGTGCCGCAAGCCTCTGAAAGTGACGGTTGAGCGGTTTGCTTAGTGGCCCTGCTTCGCCTGTCTTGCCTTCTGCCCAGTGGCCAATTTCATGGGAAAAGACAACGACCGTGCCAGTCAACATGACCGTATAGAGCAAAATCGAAAGGCTTACGGCCAACCATCCGTGGAGATTGATCAGTCGCTTGGTTTGCTCTGCGATCAACGCCATAAGACGAGCTCAGAACACAATCGACAAACCGATGATGATGATCGCGGCAACGCAGAGCCCGCCGTAAACCAGACCGGTTTTTCGGCCATCCAGCGACATCACTGGGGCTATTGCCAGTATGGCCCAAAGAAGTGGGAACAAAAGCGCGGGCAAGACCATGTGGTTCACGCCACCCGCCCCGGCGGGCAAAACCAGCGGCAAAAATGCCATCAGTAAAACGGCCAGCACAAACGCGCCGGGCCCGGCCAAAAGCCAACGCAAGAGGCTACTGCGCGCAAAACGAGAGTGAGACATAAGGTCAATCCAGCAAATGATGACGACAGCGACGGCTGGCTAAAAGACACGTTTCTTGGCTGACCTAAGGGTATTTGATGCCACCCATACTGCTGTGCTTCAATAACAAATTGGGGATTCCCGATCATTTTTATTGGGTATTGATCTGTTTTGGCAAATATGATCATGTTTGTTGGCCACCCCAGCAGAGTAGCCACTCCCGCCAGGCTCGCGAATTTACAAACCGTAAAAGCGGAGCTGGGGGATGAAGTTTTCAATATGGCTGCTGTGTGGCGTGTCGCTTATCGCGCTGAACACGCATCGTGCAGATGCGCAGGCGAAAGATGATGCTTTTGATCTGGGCACGATTGTTCTGCGTGGGGAACTTCAGGCGCGAACGCTTCAGGACAGTCCAACGTCTGCGGCCGTGGAAACTGGTGAGGCCCTGGAAAAGCGTGGTGATCCAGATCTTTACGATGTGATTGAGCGGACACCGAACGTGTCTTCGTCTTTCGGTGAGAAGGGGTTTTCCATCCGCGGCGTGGATCAACGCGGCACTGGCGGGGGCCAGGGCCTGTTGGTATCGACGCAAGTGGATGGTGCTGCGCTGCCAAGCAACCAAGCCACGTTCTTCGGCCCCTATTCAAACTGGGATGTGGACCAGGTGGAGGTGCTTCGTGGTCCACAATCTACACAGCAGGGGCGCAATGCGCTGGCAGGTGCCATCGTAATCCGCACAAAAGATCCAATCTTTGAACCGGAGTTCAAACTTCACGTCGAGGCCGGATCACGCGACCATCAGAGATTTGGCCTTGTGGCGAATACACCCCTGATCGAAGACAAGCTGGCGTTTCGCTTTTCGGCTGAACACGCAAGCAACGATGGGTTTATCGACAACCCAACCCTGGGCATCGACGATTTTGATGGCCGGGAACTCAACGCGTATCGCGCGAAACTTCTTTGGCAAGCTACTGAAGACGTGGAGGTAGTGTTTTCATATTCCTTCACCGAAAACTTTGGGGGCGAGGATTTCATCAACGAACCTCCCTTCCCGTCTGAGCGGTTCAATTTCTCCAACGTGCCGTCGCGTGAAGGGTCTGAACACAACATCTTTGGCGTGCGCGTAAATTGGGACATCAGCGAGACGCTGCAATTTGAATCCGAGACCAACTACTATGTGCATGACTATGAGCGCATAGAAGACATTGACTTTTCTGCGCTTGATCTTGGGTTTCTAAGCGCAACAGGGCGGTCCACATCCATCGAGCAGGATTTCAGGCTTCGCTTTGATACCGGCACAATCAACGGTGTCATCGGGCTGTTTTACACCAATATTGACGACAACCGCCCCTCGGTGGCAACAGTTGACTCAGGGTTCTTCGCAACTGGCGTTCCAAACGGTATCTTTGCCACGCGTACAGACACGTTTCCCACCACCATTGAAAACATCGCCATCTTCGGCGAAGTGGATATTCCTGCCGACGCTCTCTTGCAGGGCCTGACATTTACGGTTGGCGCGCGGTATGACTATGAGCGTTTCACGTTTTCAAATACGTCCGTGACCACACCGCCCTTGCTACCGCCAATCAATGAAAGTGGTCAGACAGATTACCAAGCGTTTTTGCCAAAGGTTGGTGCGACCTATGACTTTAGTGAAGACCAGTCTGTTAACCTTACCATTCAACGCGGCTACCGGGCCGGAGGTGCACAAATCAATTCGTTCACCGGCGCGCTGAACGAGTTTGATCCTGAGTTTACCACAAATTACGAATTTGCGTATCGTGGATCTTTCTACGACGATAGTTTGCGCGTTGCCGCTAACGTGTTTTACACGTTCTGGGAAGACCAGCAGGTTCGCGTCCCCGGTCCCTCCGGCAACCTCTTTGACAGCAATGTCCTGAACGCCGGAGAGTCTGAGTTATGGGGCGGTGAGTTGACCGTCGAAGGCGAGCCAACCGCCAATCTAAGCCTGTTCGGGTCTGTGGGGTACGTTCAGACCAGATTCCTCACCTTTACTGACGGCACCACGGATTTTTCCGGCAACGAATTTCCGAATGCGCCGGATTTGACGCTGGCGTTGGGCGGAACCTACACATGGGACAATGGGTTCAGCGCCGGTGTCGATATGTCTTACACAGCGGCGTCGTTTTTTGACGCAGACAACAATCCGATTGAGCGCGGGGATGACAGGTTTCTTCTCAATGCGCAGGTGACTTACGAACACAAAGATGGGTGGCTTGCCGGTGTCTATGCGCGCAACCTGCTGGACGAAGATTATGCATTGCAGCGGACGGTTGGCATTGGGGGCATGGGAACTCAGGTCCGCGCGGGCGAGCCTCTGACGGTTGGTGCGTTCGTCACCAAGTCTTTCTAGGGGGATGGCTATGGTGTGGATTGCGATCTCGGTCTCGGTCGTAAGCCTGCTTTGGATCGCACAGCAGAATGCAAAACGAAGACGGGTTCTCGAACTGCCCATGGCCGACGTCAAAATCGCCACCCGGCCCGCATGGCTTGTTTTTGCGGCACCTTTCGTTTGGCTCGTCGTGTTTGGAACGCCTGCGGACGTTGTCAACTGGATGGGTGGCGTATGCAGCTTTGGCTGGATGCTGGTTGCGATCACACCCAAGGGCTGGGCGCGTGTAAGGGACTGGCTGGAGGATCAAGGACAAAGGTTCGAGGCGGCCTGCCTTCGGCGCTTCAGGTAGTGGCAAAATTGCAGAGGAACGCTCAATGAAACAAGCTTTGAAACTATGCGCTGCGGGTGTTTGCGGGTGGTGCGCGCCGAGTTTGGGATTGGCGGATGAAACTGATCTGGGTGCGGCAGTTTTGGTCGAACTTAACGCCGTAAAATCCGCCGAGACCACCTGTACCCTGACGTTTCTTGTCCTGAATGGCCATGAAACGGAAATCTCAAAGGCCGTCTATGAGACGGTGCTTTTCAATACTTCCGGTCAGGTTGATCGGTTGACGCTCTTTGATTTCGGGGCACTTCCCCCCGGGCGTCCGCGTGTGCGGCAGTTCACAGTGCCTGGGCTGACCTGCGAAAACCTGGGGCGAATCCTGATCAATGGCGCCCATGCCTGCGACGCGGCAGAGCTTGATGCAAGTGCATGCGAAGCCGGACTTGTTGTTGACACACGCACAGACATTGAGGTGATCGGATGAATGCGCTTTTGGACAGCTTGCGTCAGATTGCAGACCTTGGCGGGCCCGTGGTTCTTATCCTGATAGCGGTTTCGATTCTGACGCTGGCCACCGTTCTTTACAAACTCTGGCAGTTTTCAAAAGCGGGGGTTGGGCGGCATCATGCCCTGACGCAAGCGGTGTCAGAATGGGACGCGGGTAATCGCGCCTCGGCCCGTACCGCCTTGCAAACTTCAAAGAGTTACCTTGCCCCCGTCGTTGATATGGCTTTCGGCGCAAAGGACAGCGATAGCAAACGTTTGGAGGCTGAGGCCGAGGTGCGTTTCGCGCGTCTTGAGAGCGGATTTCGGTTTCTGGACAGTGTGGCGCAGCTGGCGCCGCTTTTGGGGCTATTCGGCACGGTCCTCGGTATGATCGAAGCGTTCCAGTCTCTGCAAGAGGCCGGTTCGCAAGTGGACCCTTCCCTTCTGGCCGGGGGCATTTGGGTGGCTCTCTTGACCACTGCGGCAGGCCTGGCCGTGGCGATGCCCACGGCGATGGTGCTAAGTTGGCTTGAAGGGCGCATGGACAATGAACGCGTGACCGCTGAAAAAGCCATTGCCGCGATTTTACACCCGCAGGTTCGACAGCCAGACATTGCAAACCCCGGTATGGAGCCGAGCCGTGCGTAGACGCGCCCAGCGCAGACGTTTGTCGATGACATCCCTGATTGATGTCATCTTCCTTCTTTTGCTGTTTTTCATGCTGTCATCGACCTTTTCGCGATTTGCCGAAGTGGAACTGTCCAGTGCAAGCGCGGGCGGAACCGGGCCGTCAGACACCGCTTTGACCTTTCTTCAGCTCGGGGAAGACAGTCTTTCGGTGAATGGCAAAGATGAAACGCTGGACAGTATTGAGGACGCCATTCAATCGCTGTTGCAAGATACTGATGAGGTCTCGGTTGTTGTCAGCCTGAAGGACGATGTCAGCTCTCAAAGATTGACTGACTTGCTTGTCGTTTTGAAGGCCATAGATCAGTTAATCATTAACGTGCTGGGGTCGTGATGCGCAAAGTCAGGGCCAAATCCAGACGTGAACCAACCATTGCGTTGATCAATATCGTGTTCCTGATGCTGGTCTTTTTCATGGTGGCGGGC
The DNA here is from genome assembly GCA_947496175.1 of uncultured Roseovarius sp. Lineage (GTDB taxonomy): Bacteria > Pseudomonadota > Alphaproteobacteria > Rhodobacterales > Rhodobacteraceae > Roseovarius. The sequence continues at coordinate 958,213 of CANMBU010000002.1, read as the reverse complement.
ACGCTTTCACAACCGCTGGAGAAAGAGCTGAAACTGGTGCGCACGGCGGACTTGGAAGGGCGCGCGCCGCCAGATACGCTTGTCGTGCATGCAGATGGGCGACTTGGATTTCGTGGCGAAGTAATTGATACGGTTGCAGAATTCCTGGAACGTAGGGGCGATGTAGAGCAAGATATCGCGCGTATCGTTCCCGATCAGGATCTGCCAGCCGCCACGCTGGTCAATCTGGCAAACGAACTGCGCGCGGCAGGGGCCGAACGTGTGCTGGTGGTGACACAAAGAGGATTGCCATGATCCTGTCTTCCCCAGGTATGAAGGCAGGTGCGTTGGTGATCGCGATCAGCTTGCATGTCGCATCTCTTATGGGATTTTGGAGCCCGACCCCAATCGAAATGGAAGGCTCCGCTGGGAGCAACGAGGCCAAAATCGGCACAAGCTTTGCGGATCTGTCTGCCGGGACGTTGGTGCCCGAAACTGTTGATGACCTTCCAGTCGAGACTGCGGACCAGGAGGTCCTGGAGACCGATAGCGCAAAAGACGCATTGCAACCTCAGGCACCAGAACCGGTAGACCCTGTCAAACCGGAACAAACCACAGCGTCAGAGCCGGTTCAATCTATAGCCCCGGTTGTTGAAGATGTGCCGCGCGTTCCGACCCCGGAAATCACTGAAACAATCGAGCCGAAAGACCTGCAGACACCACAAGTCGCGGCACTTGCCCCTGACGCGTCGCCTGAACAGGTTGAAGCACAAACACCATCGCAGTTAACGGCAGATGAAGCGGACACCACGGCAGTCACAAGATCGCTGCGACCGACACAACGCTCTGCGGATTTTGAGAAACGGCACAAACCGAAACCCACCGCTCAGCCGGCCAAACCAAAGGTGGCCCGTGGAAACTCAAATCAAAACGCCACGCAGGGGGCTACCACGGCAACCAAGCAGGAAAGCAACACAAACGCATCCGGAAGCGGCACAACACGCGCAACCGGGAATGCCGCTGCCAGCAACTATCCTGGAAAGGTCATGAAGCGTATATCGCGCGTACCGCGACCACGTGTTGGCACCAAAGGGACGGCAGTGGTCGCGTTTCGTATTGGCTCCAACGGTGCACTGGCGGGCGTTTCCCTTGCCAAAAGTTCGGGTTCGTCCAAACTTGATCAGGCCGCGCTGCGGGTTATCCAACGCGCTGCGCCATTTCCACCTCCACCAGCAGGCGCAAGACAGAGTTTTTCGATTAAGATTCAAGGGCGTTAAATGTTTCACCACCCTGTGACAATTAAAACCAAGTAAAATAGTAAGTTTTGTCTTGAGAATTCCCATAGACCGTGTAGTCATGATCATGTTCAAGGGTGGAATCGCGCCTGCGCCCCACCAAGGAGTTAACAAAGATGGTGCCCCTTCGTTTAGAGCACTGGGTAGAGGTCAAGCCGGTCAACACGTTGTCCGCTGGTTCAATGGGATTCCTCAACTACCTGAGATTCACATCGATGAGTTGCCGTGCAAAGCCGAGGACGGATCTTTTTCAGGCTTGTGCCCTGCTTCAAGTTGAAAAGTCAGCGTCGCAGGAAGCTCATGCAGACGCTTTAATGCGCTGCCTGAGCGAAGCACTGGGAAAGCCGGTGCGTTTTCTGGCACCGGGGACGTCGGAGCTGACATTTGATGAATCCTGGCTGGTGCAGCTTGGCATCGCAACAGCACAGGATGACTATGCCAGCATCAGCTTTCTGATGAACTCACGTGTGGCTCATGAACACCGTCGCTTGGTGCGGTTTTTGGTTGCGCGTGTTTCTGAGTATTTTTCTCTGAATTAGAATTATTCTAAAAAGTTCTTGCCATCTGGAACTGGCCGCTTATTTCTTAAAGCGTCAGCCAGCCAGCATTTATGCAAGCCAGCAATCTAAACAGTTAAACCAGGAGCCAGGAATGACTCAAACAGCCGTTGCGCTGTCAACTGACGCGCGTACTGCGATTGCCGAAGCGTTGAACCAAGCCGTTGCGGAGACCGCCGTGACGACCATGCTTGCGCAAAACTTTCATTGGAACGTAACCGGAATGGCCTTTGGGCCTTTGCATGACCTATTTCAGAAAATTTACGAAGATCATTTCGTTGCTCAGGACGATCTGGCGGAACGTATCAAAGCATTGGATGCGCATGCCGAAGGGACACTCGCCGGCATGCTGAAACGTTCAAAAGTTTCTGAGCATGATGGTGATGCGACCGACAAGCAAATGATCAAAGCCATGCAGGACGCGCAGGAAACACTTGCCGCGACGCTCGCGGGTGCGGGTCAGATTGCGGCAGATCACGGCGATACGCTGACTGAGGATTTGTGTATCGCACGCGGTCAGACACATGAGAAATTTGCCTGGTTCCTACGCTCGCACCTGAGCTAGAGAAGCAGGTAAGAGGCAAAGGGAGCCACCTAACCGCTCGCCATCCCGAGAGGGAAAGCCATGCGGTCAGGCAGCCACCTAAGCGGGGTCAAGCCACGTCTTTCACAGCAGAGATTGGCTTGACCTTTTTCTTTAAGCATTTGCGCAGGTATTTCGGCGCCCAATGCGAATACTTTCCCAACTTCGACTGCTGGCCGATCAGCATTTCGACAAACGCCTCCCGGTGCTTGTCCCGCTTTAGCTGCTTGAACAAAGACTTTTGCGCCTTTGTCATGGAACATCCAATGCAATGGCCTTGGCGTTTGTACTTGCAGACATCAATACAGGGGCTGGGTGTTTTGGACATAACCTACCTTGCGCATGCGATGCCGCGGCATGCCGTCTCTGGATATTGAGCTGAGCGTGCAGTAATTCGAAGCTTGCTACGCCACCCAAAGGCTGGATTTACTTGGTCAAAATTAGTTTTCCGGCCCGTGTGATCCGCAAGTAATAGACTTGCTCGTCCAACACGATGCAGGTTTGATTGCCGTTTTTGATCAGGTCTCGTGCATCGTATGTGTCCATTTCCACTGACGGCGTCGTGGGCGATTTGCTGGGTAGCTTGGCGACAGACATTACTGACGTCGCTCCAAGCGGTCGAGGACATACTCCAATTGCTGATCCTTCGGAGATAGGCCAGCCATCGCGGCGTCGAGTATTTCCTTTCTACAGGGTACTTCATTTCCTGCTCGCTCTTTCAAAGACCGTTCGCTTTCTTCGTAGCCCATCAGATTTTCTCCTAAAACCGAGAGAAGTGTCGTGGCTACCTGACCAAAGGTTGGCTGAGACCATAAACCTATTTCTGACAGAAGTTGTCAGAATAGTCAATCTTGAGCTGAAGGAGGGTGTGTCCAGTATTTTTCGCGCAGTTTGAAGCGCTACATCAGTGGTTTGCGGAGCAGGTCTTGGATCACGGTATAGACCTAACCCAGGGCATGGCTGGCCAAAACGAGTAGGGAATGTGCATGATTTTCCATAGCAGATCCTTCGCCGCGCACCATCACTGCGCTTTGATCAACTTGTACCAAGCCAAAACCTGACAACCACTCTACCAATTCGCTGGATTGAAAGACGTCCAGACGCATAAAACCTGGGCCTTCCAAATTGAGCAAATGGCTGATCAGAGCTTTGGCAACCGATAAATCTGCAGAGACAATTGGGCCAATAATAGCCCCTAACCCAAACGGACGGGTAATCGCGTAACCGACTAGGTTGTCTTGGTCAAAGGCGCAATAGACGCCACCACATTTGGCCAGAGCACGCAGTAGCTCGGACCTATTCCAACCACGCGCCGCATAGTCCATTGCCAAAATGATGGGCCAGTCTTCTTCGCCGGCTGGCTTGATCTCAAACCCTGACGGAACATCCGGCAAAGTCGTTGGCACACCTTGGCATTGCGCAATGCGGCCCACGTCACGGAAGCCCATGTTTTTGTAAAGACTGACCCCCTCTTGCGTCGCGTGCAGTAAAATGTGGTTCTGCGGCATTGCCTCCAAGGCCGCTCTCATCATTTTGGAGCCAAGACCCTTTCTTTGATGACTGCGTTTGACCAGCACCATTCCCAGTGTCGCGTGTCGTTCCCCTTGCGGCCACCACATGGTTGTCCCCACAAGGGACGCGCCATCAAACACGCCGATCCCCTGCCCCTGTGCCAGAAGAAACGTCCAATCACTTTCACGGTGCGGCCAACGGGCTTCCTGTGAAAGCAGCGCGGCGGCCGCGATGTGGTTTTCATCAAGTTTGCTGAGCGTGATCATTAAGAATTTGAGAGGTTCGCATGCTGAAAGAAACAAGAGGCCGGTTTGCAAACAGCATCACAGTCTAGAACGTGATCGCAGCTGAGATTTTGAAGGTCCGCCCCGGTTGCGCCAATCCATTGGGAAAAATCTGATAGTTTTCATCGAACACATTGTCGACCCCCATATGGACTACAACATCCTCAAGCGGACCGCTCTGAGGAACCCACGTCGCAAACACATCAAGCAATTGATACGCCTCGCCCGGGGTGACACCTTCAGGAACATCATCCTGTTCGCCAGCAAGCGTGAGGCGTGCGCCATAGGTCCATGCGGTATTTGGCCTCAGACCTACTGTTGTGACCAATCTGTCTTGCGGAATGGATCCAAGCTCTTCTCCGCCTGCGGCACTTCCTCTTGGCAGGCTGAGCGCTGCGGAGGCGAACCAACTGCCAGCGTCATAGTCAACTTCGGCTTCAAATCCCCATAGTTCGGCATCAATGTTTCGCGTGGTTGTGGTGCCATTAAAGACTACGCCGCCCGGACCCGGAGTTCCGGTGGTAAAGTCAATGAAAGTCACCACTTGGTCTATGAAATCCTCAACATCCGCATAGTAGGTATTGGCGGAAAAACTGAGCGAGTCACCCGCCTGCCAGACATCGGTTTCTTCAAAGCGTGCGCCAAACTCGATCTGCGTTGACCGCTCTTCGCGCAGATTGGGGTTTGGCACGAAGTTGTTGACGCCGCTGAAAAACTGGCCCGGACCAAGCGGAAAGCCGGGTGACGAGAAATGAACGCCATCATTGTAGAGTTCCGTCAAAGTCGGCGCACGGAATGCCCGCGCCACGTTGCCGAAGATCTGCCAGCTTTGTGTGGGTCGGTAGCTGAATCCGACACGCGGAGAGAAAAAATCATCCTCGGCGTCCGCTAAGGCCGGATTGTCGACGTCGCGTTCGTAGTTGTCGTATCGCAGGCCTGCTATGACATCCAATTGGTCCGAAACTGCGACTGTCGCCTCGGCAAACACACCAATGGTGGTCGCTTCTGCGTCCGGGAATTGCACTCTGGGCGCGCCGTCTCGAAGACCGTCCTGAGTGTCGCGCAGCACCTCGAACCCATAGACAAGATCCACTGGCATCAACTCGCCAAAGCGCGACCGGTTGACCAACTCAAACCCGATTGTGTCATAGTTGGATTGATCTGCACGACCGTCAGAAAAGCGATCTTCGGTGATCTCAAGGAAATTGGCGTAAACTATTGCGGATAAATCAATGAGATTTGACCCTTCTGGCGCGTAATCCCAGGACAGCCTGACAGTCTGCACCCGGGCATCGCGATCAACATCATCTGCGGTGGATGCCGAGCTGGAGTTCGCGGGTGTGGTGCCGTCATCGTCATATTGCGAGAAGGCAAACTCTAACCGGTGTTCATCCGTCGGCTCGTATCCAAACTTTACAAGGCCGTTCAACACATCAAGCCGCGAATTGCGGATGTCCACGCCGTCACCGGATTCCAAGTCTTCAGAGAAATTTCGCGATCCCAGAAAGGCAAGCGCGTCTATCTGGCCCCAGTCGGCATAGACTGTTGCGCTGTTGCTAAAGACCAGGCCGTTTGTAGACACGCCTGTCCGCAAACGGGCGCCCACCGTTTGGCCGGGGCCAAGCAGGTCTTGGGCATCCTTGGTATCGACGGATATCACGCCGCCGATGGCACCGGACCCAAACAAGGTAGAGCCGCCGCCCCTTACAACTTCGATCCGCTCGACGATATCCGGGTCAACAAAGAACCGACCTCTGTGCGCCTGGTTGAAATTGAATCTCGCGCCATCAAACCGCAGCACGATTTGTTCGTCCTGAAATCCGCGAATGTTGGGTTCCTGCGCGATGGCGCGCGGACCGCCTTCTATTGAGACACCCGGAATATCGCCAATAAGCTCTTCGAACGTGTCGGCTTGCTGACGTTCCAGCGCTTCGCCCTGCCGTACTGAGGCGGCGACGGGCGTGTCCTGCAAAGCGCGCTCATCACGAAGGGCAGAGTCCAGGAAGAGCGTTGGAAGCTCTACGGGCGCTTCTTGAGAAGAGGCCGCGTTGGCCACCAGAGCGGTTGTAACAAAGAATGCAAATTTGCGCATTATCAGGCCCCCCATTTGCCATGCCAAACACTTGCAAGGCCTGCCGAGGGGTGGGTCCTATATGCGTAACTCTATCGCTATATAAGTTGACTAAATTAGTAAAGTTATTTTCGATCAACTGCCGCGAGAACGACACGTCTCAAACAGAGCGTTTGCGTCTTGGCCGTGAGATCAGGCGCGTGTCGCACATTGCGGCAGGATGAACAGACCCGCCGCCCCTTGCGGCACTTGTCCCATGCGAAGCTGACACCCATAGGCTTTCGACAAAACCTCATCCTGCAAGACATCCTCAGGAGCGCCAGATGCGAGAACCCTGCCCTGTTGCAGCAAAATGACATGATCCGCCATCATCATGGTGAGGTTCAAATCGTGCATGACCAGAACCACGCCTCCGCCTCTATTGGCGTAGTCCCTCACCACATCCACGACTTCCAGCTGATGCCCGACATCAAGACTGGCAACTGGTTCATCAAGGAACAACCAGCACGGTTCATCATCGAGCCGCGGCTGCCAGACCTGCGCCAAAACGCGGGCGAGTTGAACGCGCTGCTGTTCGCCGCCGGACAGGGCCTGATAGGATCGTGCTTCATATCCGGCGAGACCCACACAGCGCAGGGCTTCGGTCAAAACAGCAGGGGTTGCCCCATGCACGCCAGCCAAAAGGCCCAGATGCACGACGTCTTCAACCTTGAAGTCGAAGGCAATATTCGAGGATTGCGGCAACACAGCGCGTGACCTTGCCAGACGTTGGCCGGTTTTTGATGTGACCGGCACGTCGTTCAAGTAAATGTCGCCCGATGCTGGAACTTCGCCTGTCACTGCGCGCAGCAAGCTGGTCTTCCCAGATCCATTGGGGCCAATTATAGCCGTAACCTGCCCTGCTTTCGCATCGACATCCACGGCATCGAGGACGGTTTTGCCAGAAAGAGCATAGGCAATATTACGCGCCTGCAGGGTCATAGAAACCCCGTGCTTCGACGGCCCAGCAGAATCCACAAAAAGACCGGCGCGCCCAGGATGGCAGTGACAATTCCGATGGGAAGCTCCGCGGGGGCAACCACGACACGCGCGATCACATCCGCCCAGAGAAGCAACGCCCCGCCCAAGAGGGCGGAATTGATCAACAACGGACCGTGATCAGGACCTGTCGCCAACCGAAGCAGATGCGGCACGACAATACCGACAAAGCCGATCGTGCCCGCCACGGCCACAGCAGCCCCGGTGCCAGCCGCCGTCACAACAACCGCCACACGCTTGATGCGCTGGACCGGCATGCCCAGGTGAAACGCGGTGGCTTCGCCCATTGCGAGCCCGTTTAATCCTTGCCCGAGGAAGGCGGCGGCCATGATCGAGAGCAATATGATTGGCGCAGCCGTCAAGACCTTGGCCCAGGTCGCCCCGCCCAATGAGCCCAACTGCCAAAACGTCAGATCACGCAATTGCTGATCATCAGACAGGTAGATCAGGATACCGGTTACAGCGCCTGCAAGCGCAGCAAAGGCAATCCCGGCAAGAAGCATGGTCGCGACCGAGGTCTGACCTTGCTTCGTGGCGACGGCGTAAAGCAACAGCACGACGATCCAGCTCCCCAGGAAGGCGGCAAATGGAATGAGATAAGACCCAACGACCTGCTGCACCCAAACCGGCAGCAATGCGCCCAAAACGATGACAGATATTGCGCCAAGACCTGCTCCTGCGCTCACGCCGACAATGCCCGGATCCGCCAGAGGGTTGCGAAACAACCCCTGCATAACAGCACCGGACAGGGCCAGCGCCGCCCCGACGAGTACTCCAAGGAGCGTTCTGGGCAAACGAATTTCCCACAAGAGGACATACTCTGCCAGGCTGAGCTCTTCACCCCGAAGCAAGCGCCCAATCGCTGGCCAGGGCTGTGTTCCCGTGGCCCCAACCGTCATACTGGCAACACATGAGCCAAGCAGCAACAGGCCAAGCCAAATGTGCCAGCGACGTGCCGACCGCAACTTGCGTGGCGGCACTGGAATTGGTTGCGAAGCCGCCGTGGACACCATTGGTCAAGAGCCGTAGAGATGCGCGTTCAGCTTGGTGATCGCCTCGGGCGTGCGAGGCCCGAACCCTAGCAGCAAAAGGCCATTCATTCTGACAACGCCGCCGTCTTCCGCAGCGGGCGTCACACTGAATGCTGGCATCGATAGCAAAACTTCATCGGTAATTTCATTGTGGCCGCTTCGATCCATCATCAAGATGACATCTGGCGCGGCTTCGATGATGGCTTCATCAGAAACAGGCTTGTACCCAGTAAAGTCAGCGGCGACATTCACCCCGCCCGCCATCTCGATAATCGCGTTGGCCGCAGTGTCTTGCCCGCCTGCAAGAATACGCCCGCCCTGCGCGCTCAGGACGAACAGCACGCGTTTGCGCGCAACATTTCCCAACGCGTCAACCTGCGCTTGAGCGGCCTGCATCTGAGCCTCGACATCTCTGGCCAAAGCCTCAGCTTTCTTTGAAACGCCAATCGCATCGCCGACCATGCGCACCTTTTTGGCAATCCCTGTTTTACTTGTATCCGAAGGAACCAGAACGACGGGAATGGATGCGGCCTTTAACACGTCAAGCGTATCGGGCGGACCGGCTTCCTCAACGGCTATGATAAGGTCGGGCGCCACGGACAAAACGCCTTCGGGGGAGAGCTGACGCATGTACCCAACATCAGGCAACTCATTGGCTGATGAGGGATAGGTCGAAGTCGTGTCTCTGGCGATCAGTCGGTCTTCTTCTCCGAGTGCATAAATGATCTCGGTTACGGTGCCGCCCACACTTAAAATGCGGGTGGCATCTTTGCTCGCCTCTTGCGCGGAAGCCTGACCTGCAACGAGGATCAAGGCCGCGATAATAGCACGTGTTGACTGCCTCAGGACGCGCATCATCATAAAGCCTCGGCAACGACAGCATGAGAGTGGGTTGTATCAGGCAACGTATCCACCAGAGCCTTCCAAGCCGGACGGCTGTCACGCCCTTCCTTGCCCACGCCAAACATTTGCAAGATGAGACCACCCTCTGCATCGAAAGCCTCAACCGACACCGCCGGACCCCGCTGAGTGGGTTTTTCCACGGCCCAGACTTCCTTGATGTGATCGAGCCGCAAGTGCAGATTGAAGCCCGGATCCATGACGTTCTGCCACGGGCCCATGGGTCGCAGATCACCGATACGCCCATTGTGGATCTGGATGCACCCTTTGTTGCCCACAAAGATCATCACTTCGGTGTCGCATTGCGTGAGCTGGTTTAACACCTGATCAACCGCGCCTGTCGCCAACTCCCGGACAAAGGGCGCGCCGGCGATGCGATACGCCCCCAAGCGGTTCATTTTCAGCTTGGATGTCAGGCGCAGGAATTGATGCGTGTCTGTAAGGCGCTTCCATTCTTTCCTGAGGATATCCAGCTTGGAAAGATCATATTTTGGCGCTTCGGCTGGCTTGCGCTCTGACACGTTCAAATGATCAGATTGGTCATCCAAGCTCAACCGACCGATGATGTCTTGCCACGCTTCGTGACTGGAGGCGTCGCGCAGGAAAATCTTGTGAACCGAGTCGCCAGCCGCATCAAACACCTGCAGGCTTTTGCGCGCCCCGTTGTCGGTTTCCTTTTCAACCGCAAACGCGCTGCGCCAGTGTGAGGGGAACATCCGAAGATCAATATCCTCATTCAGAACCATCGAGGCATGTGCGCCAGAATGGTAGTTTTCATACACACCCACTTTTTCATGAACACAGGATTCGTTTCGCGTCAGCGCCATGACCTCGCCCAGTACCATGGCTGCGGACATGATGTCATCCGGCTGCGCCTGGATACGGGTGGTTTTGACACCGGCGACCCCCTTGCCCGTCAAGGAGGCCAGCAACTGAGCCTCGGACACGCCCGCCTTGTGCGCAATATCTCTTTCACGAAGTTTTGGATTGTCTTCGAACGTTGCACGAATTTTCGACGGTTTTGTTAAGCCAAGCTCATCCATAGCGATCTCTTCTGGTTGATGATTGGCTATGTCGCCTCTATGGCAACTTGGCTAGATTTCAGCGCTGGTAACGCGCCTTCCTAATTCCGATTAAAATAGTATACTATAGAAAAGGTGCAAGCGCGACTTTGGATTGCGTTCGAGTTTCTGTTTCTGAACATTGCCGTTCAAAGCCCGATCAAACCTGCCAACTCTCTGATATCCGCAATCGTATCCGTCTCGTATCCTTTGGCCGGAAACTCGACACCGCGGTCCACAAAGACACGTCGCCCAAAGCCCATGTCGTAGGCAGTCATCAGATCATAGCGATAGTGACAGGACACATGCATGATCTCTTCGGGCGGGCAGTTCAACTGATCGAGCATATATTCGAATGCCTGAAATTGAGGTTTGTACGCTCCTGCCTCCTCTGCGGTGAAAACATGGGCGAAAGGTGCCCCTAGCCGATCAACATTGTGCATGATCAAGTCCCGCATCGAGTTTGACAAAATCACCAAAGGGACTTTGCCTGCGATCTTGGCCAAGCCTTCCGGCACATCGTCATGTGGGCCCCAGCCCGGTATACATGCATAGATTGCTTCCGCTGCTGCTGGATCAAACTGGATGCCGTGATGCGCGCATGTCCGCATTAGCCCGTTGGCGACGACCTCCTGATAGGGTTTCCATGCCCCCATCACCTCATCCCGGCGGAAGTTGGCAAAATCCAAGATGAAACCATCAAGTGCGTCCGGCGCAATGACACCTTCGTATTGCGCGCGGGTTGCTCCGGCCATGTCAAACCGTGTTAGCGTGCCGTAGCAATCAAAGGTGATACATCTGGGCGATGCGGGCATTCTTGTCTCCTTTTGTGCCGGATGTGATCCGTTGTACATCACTTGAGCCTTACAGACGCATAACCAAAATCCGCACTCTTTGAAGGGCTGTCAAACAGGGGGCTAACCACCCTAGAAATATCGCCTCGCCTCATGTCTGGAGGTTCCCAAGGCGGACAGGTGGATGCAGGTGCGGTTTGTGAGAGCTCACCATAATCCGACTGCCAAATAATTATCTTACTAAAATACTAAGGTTGACATATCTGAGTAATTTAGTCAGCATTATTTCATCCAGCCACTCCAAGACGAATCCTCTGGGGCAGCCCGATCAAGTTCAACCTGAACAGGCTTTGTGGATTTGGCCCTTGCCAGATCAAATCACAGCCGGATGGAGGCCAGCATGGGCTTACATGATCGACAAACGGCAAGTGTTCTTCAGCCAGAGGAAAACCCGGTTCACTACGCCACCGACCTGACAGAAGGCGGTGCTCTGGCGCATATTCGACTTTACGACCAAGTCTACACCCTGCGCATCACCCGCGCCGGCAAGTTGATCCTCACAAAATGAGCGGGCGGCAACATAGCAGAGGTGGCGCCGCTGTTGGATTTCTGTCCGAGATTGATCCGGTAGAAGCCAGCGCCGTCGTCTACATGAGAATGTGGTTTGACAGTCCGGCAGAACAAAGCCGGGTCTGGAACGATTTTGCCAAATCCCTTGGCCCGGATCACGCACGAAACGCTCTGAGAAGTTTCGAGCACCTTTGGAAACTGTGCAGCCTGCACGGTCGGCGCCCCCTGATGCGGCACAGTGTGTCGTGCAAGTGTCTGGGCGGGGATGAGGCGTGTTTTGCCAACATCATTGGCTATGCGGCCGAGGGCCAGCGGGAAGACGCGTTCCTCATGGCAGCCAATCTCGTTCGGCCGGATATCGCACCTGCCGTGGTCTCGCTCGCCGAGGAATTTGGCCATGCGCTTCAACGCATGATGACCCGGACAAGCGCTCAATTTGAAAACACCGTCGTGCCACTTGCACCACGTGATCGTCGTCATCTTCATTGAAAAGGACAAAATAGAATGAAGAAAGCCTCTCACCTTACCCTTTGCGCCCTGCTCTGCACTGTTTCAGGTACTGCATTTGCCGATGGCAACCTGAGCAAAGCATCCGTGCTCGATACATATGCCAATATTGCTGCGGCCAAGTACGAGGACAGCCTGATCACCGCGCAGAGGCTGCAGGCGGCGGTGGACGCGCTCGTGGCGGAGCCTTCGGCAGAGGCTTTGCAGGCCGCCAAGCACGCATGGCTGGCGGCGCGGGTTCCTTACCAGCAAACCGAGGTGTATCGCTTTGGCAATGCCATCGTGGATGACTGGGAGGGCAAGGTGAACGCCTGGCCTTTGGACGAAGGTCTGATCGACTATGTCGATGCGGCTTATGGCGGGGCGTCTGATGAGAACGCGTTTGCGGTCCTCAACGTGGTTGCCAACGCGTCTTTCTCCTTGTCTGGCAATACCGTCGATGCAAGCGCCATCACGCCAGCATTGCTGGCGGAAACGCTGCATGAGGCGGATGGGGTCGAGGCCAATGTGGCCACAGGCTATCATGCCATTGAATTTCTTCTCTGGGGGCAGGATCTGAACGGTCACGGTCCCGGTGCAGGCAATCGCCCGTGGACGGATTTCGCACAGGGCGACGCTTGCACAGGCGGGAACTGCGACCGCCGCGCGGAATATCTCAAAGCAGCCACTGATCTTCTGGTGTCTGACTTGGAATGGATGGTCGCGCAATGGCAGGGCGACGGCGACGCACGCGCCCAACTGACCGCAGACGAAAGCGCGGGGATTGCCGCAATCCTGACCGGCATGGGGTCTCTGTCCTATGGTGAGCAAGCGGGTGAACGCATGCGGCTCGGCCTGATGCTGAACGACCCCGAAGAAGAGCATGATTGCTTTTCGGACAACACCCATAACAGCCACTTCTATGATGGCCTGGGCATTCAGAATGTCTATCTGGGTGAATATGTGCGGATCGACGGGTCGGTTGTCAGTGGGCATTCCCTGTCGGAACTGGTGGCCTCTAAAGATGCTGCCCTTGACGCAGAGATGCGCTCTGACCTTTCGGCCACGATGATGGCACTGGGCCGTATCAAAACCGCAGCCGAAGCCGGTTTTGCCTATGACCAGATGCTGGAGGCAGGCAACGCCGCTGGCGAAACCCTCGTCATGGGCGGCGTAAATGGCCTCATTCAACAGACCCGGTCCATCGAACGTGTCGTGTCGGCACTTGGATTGGATCAGATCGAATTTGAGGGCTCCGACAGCCTCGACAACCCAACGGCCGTGTTCCAGTAACACGAACTTCCCTGACCGCGCTCCCCCAGGGCGCGGTACTTTCAACTTGCGAGCCAAGCGATGTCTAGCCAGCACCTTATTCAGGACAACACAGAATGACCAAACTGGCTATGACAGCCGGAGCACTGGCGATTGCGCTCCCAACTTACACCTTGGCGCAGGACGCGGGCAGCAGCCCGTTTTCCGCAGAGTTCGTGATTGAGCTCCAAAATGACTACAATTTCGACTCGTCCAATCCGGACAATGAGTTCAACGACACCTTCGCCACGATTGAGGGCGCCTTATCCTATTCTTTCGGTCAAGGTTCCTCGATCAATGCAACCTTGTTGATTGAACCAGTAGAAGACCCAACCGGCGACCGGTTCCTGGAAGATCACGGTCTTTATGCAGAAGAGCTTTTCTTCGCGCAAGAGTTTGGGTCTGTGGAAATCATTCTGGGAAAATTCAACCCAGCCTTTGGCGTGGCGTGGGATGTGGCGCCTGGCATTTACGGCGTTGATTTCGCCGAGGATTACGAGATCACTGAACGTATCGGTGTCGGTGTGAACTTCCCTGTTTTCAACGATGATCATCAAATCTCGGTCGCCGTCTTTCAGGCAGATCGGACGATCCTGAGCGATTCATTGTTCACGGAACGTGGTCAACTTAGCCTTCCGGCCGGTGGCCCTTCCAACACCAATGGGCTGGAGTCTATCTCCATCGCAATATCGGGCGAGCTTGGAGCCACATCCTACAATGTGGGCTTTCAGCATCAGGAAGCCGGGCAAGGCGATACGGCAGATCAACTGGGCTATGTTGCGGGTGTGACGCACACATTCAATGGCATCGAACTGCTCGGAGAGCTGGCGTTTTTCGACGACTTTGATGGTACGACAAGCTCAGCTTTCTTTACCACATTGGGGGTCGCCGTACCCGTCGGTCCCGTCACGTTATCGGGTGTCTATGCGCATCGCGACGTCTCTGGCGCACCGTCCGATGATCTGATCACTGTCTCAGCCGAGATGGAGCTTTTCGACGGCCTGACAGGCGCGCTTGGATACCGTTATGGCGACGAAGGCGGAGATGACACGCATACCTTCGGAACCCTGCTGGTCTATGAATTCTGACGGCAGCGATGACAGGAAACAACGTCCGATACAGCAGGACATCTTACAGGAAGGCAGAACTTAGGTGTTACCCAAAAGGCTGAGGCAACGAACCGTGGCGCACACACATCCGCCTCTCGGTTCCAGTACCCATTACGGCATGAGCAAAGCCGGCATTTCTTTGTTGGCTCTGTTTATTGGTTCGGCGGCGAGTGCCGCGCCACTGGATGAGCCACACCTGAACATCGTCCCCCGCACAGCGGATGAGCAGGCTCGGATTGAAACTGTTCTTGCTCCACCAGAGGATTTTTCAAAACCGCAGGCGTTTGAGCAAATGTCGGCAGGAGCTGCGACCGTACGGGCGCGCAAGAACGCCGATGCCTTTTCGCAGCCATCGGGAAATATAGCTTTTGAGGACGAGCTTGATTTCAAAGTCGGGAACGGGCTTTTCCGCAAGGTTTGGGTGTCGGCCCCCTCTTCGACTTTGGCCTCGGACGGTTTGGGGCCGCTTTACAACGCGCGATCCTGCCAACGCTGTCATATCAAGGATGGTCGCGGTCACCCGCCAGAGGGGCCGGACGACACGTCGATTTCAATGTTCCTTCGAGTTTCAATTCCGGGGGATGTGCCCGAACACACGGCTCAAATCGAAGACTACATTGGCACAGCACCCGACCCTGTTTACGGCACCCAACTTCAGGACTTTGGCCTTGCCGGGCACCCGGCTGAATACAGCTTGGGGATCACCTATGAAGAGACCAAAGTGGCTCTATCTGGGGGAGAAACAGTCACCCTGCGCAAACCTGTCTATTCCGCGGACAGTCTTGGATATGGGCCGTTGCACCCCGACGCGATGCTGAGCCCGCGCATTGCGCCCCAAATGATCGGCCTTGGTCTGTTAGAGGCCATTCCTGCCGCTGATATATTGGCGCATGCCGATCCAAGTGATGAAGATGGTGATGGCATTTCCGGAAGACCAAACATCGTCTGGTCGGTTGAATTTCAGCGGCCCATGTTGGGTCGCTTCGGTTTGAAAGCAGGCGCGCCAACTGTGCGAGAACAATCCGCCGGGGCCTTTGCAGGCGACATAGGAATTTCCAGCCCATTGTTCCCATCTCCCTGGGGTGAGTGCACCGAAGCGCAAGCGGACTGCCGGGCCGCCCCTCACGGCGATGGTGATGCGCGTGAGTTTGAAGTGGATGACGTTGGTCTCGATCTGGTGACCTTCTATAGCCGCAACCTGGCGGTACCGATGCGACGCGACGTGTCAGATCCCACTGTTTTGCGCGGTAAGGAAATGTTCCACACGACCGGCTGCGTGTCCTGTCACACGCCTGCCTTTGTCACCCATCGGCTTGAGGACCAGCCAGAACAAAGCTTCCAACTGATCTGGCCCTACACAGATTTGCTGTTGCACGATATGGGCGAAGGCCTTGCCGACAACCGCCCCGAAGCGCGCGCGACCGGTCGCGAATGGCGGACCCCGCCGCTGTGGGGGATCGGGCTTACCGAGCTGGTGAGTGGACACACTTATTTCCTGCATGACGGGCGCGCACGATCTTTGCTGGAGGCGATCCTGTGGCATGGCGGAGAGGCCGAGGCACACCGTGATGCAGTGATTGGCATGGGCCCCGAGGATCGCGCCGCTCTGATACGGTTCCTGGAGAGTTTGTAGCATGCTACGCATGATTGTTCTGACAGTTGTTCTCACCTTTGCTCATACAGGACTGGCTTTTGCGCAAGGCAGCAAAATTGAAGCCATCGTGTCTGAGAATGTGCTTTCCGGCTTCGAAAAGCTCGCCGTGCAGACACAGCATTTTGCAGGCACCGCGCAAGATGATTGCAATCCCCAGTCAGAAGACCTCCGGTCTGCGTATCGTCAGGCCTTTCTCAGTTGGGCCCGCGTCAGCCATCTGCGCCTTGGGCCCTCCGAGGAAGACAACCGCGCCTTCGCGCTGGCGTTCTGGCCAGACCCGCGTGGCAAAACTCCCAAGGCTCTGCGTGGACTTATCCTTTCCGAAGACGCCGCTGCTCTGACACCGGAAAAGATGCAGCAAGCCTCTGTGGCGCAACGTGGTTTTTATGCGATGGATTACCTGCTTTTTGATCCAGAGCTGTCAGAGATCGGATCACCCGCGTATCGCTGTGACGTCATTCGCGCTCTGGCGAAAGACATCGCGCAGACCGCAGACACATTGAGCTCCGAGTGGCAGGCATTTGCGCCAACACTGATATCACCGACCCAAGACAGCGCCTACAGAACGGAGCAAGAAGTAAGCGCCGTCTTGTTCAAATCAGCCTCGACCGGGCTGCAATTCACATCTGAGCTGCGGTTTGGCCGACCACTGGGCAGTTTTGATCGACCAAGACCCAAGCGCGCCGAGGCTTGGCGATCAGGGCTAAGCCAAGATTTGGCATTGGCCGCAATTCAAAGTGCCGCAGATTTGGCTTTGGCTCTGTCCTCTGATCAAGGCGTATCAGATCGCCTGACCACGTCGAAAAAAGCCGCAGAACTGCGTTTGCGCCAGTTGAATGATCCAGACTTTTCGGGGGTCGAATCTCCAGGCGGTCGTATCCGGCTGGAGGCCGTGCAAACGACACTCAACCAACTCAGAGCCATCGTCGATGGAGATTTGGCGCGGCACTTGGGCGTAGGCGCTGGCTTTAACTCGTTGGATGGAGACTAGTATGACGTCGCGCAGAAGCTTTGTGGCAGGTCTCTTGGCAACGGGGGTGGCGCCGCGCGCAAGCTGGGCGGATGTGGGACATCCGTCTTACCTCTCTGCGGCAAGGCTTCCAAATGGCCAGTATGCCATGGTTGGCCTTTCCACCGAAGGCCGCGCGCTTTTTGAAGTGCCTCTTCCAGACAGAGGACATGCGGCCGCTACGCATCCGACCCGCCCGCTGGCCGTGGCCTTTGCGCGCCGGCCCGGCACATACGCACTTGTGGTGGATTGTCTGACAGGCGCGGCTGTCAAAAAACTTCAGACACCACACTCGCATCATTTCTGTGGTCATGGCTGCTTTGGTCCTGAAGGCCAGTTGCTGTTCACCACCGAAAACGATTTTGACCAAGCGCGCGGTATGGTTGGCGTATGGGATGTGACGCGCGACTTTGAACGTATCGCGGAATTCCCAACGGGTGGTGTGGGTCCACATGACATCAAGCTGATGCCAGATGGCGAAACGCTTGTCGTGGCCAATGGCGGTATTGAGACACATCCCGAGACAGGTCGCACCAAGCTTAACCTGCCAACCATGCGCCCAAACCTCAGTTATCTGGCGATTGACGGTTCTGTGGTTGACCAAGTCGCGCCGCCTGCGGCGTGGCACAAAAACTCATTGCGTCATCTCTCAGTCCACTCAGATGGCTTGGTTGCGTGCGCCACCCAATGGGAGGGCAGTTTGCAGGACACGCCACCCCTCTTGGGAACGCACCGACCTGGGAAGGCGTTAACCTTTCATCACGCCGAGAACCAATTGGAGCGCGGCATGCAAGGTTACGCAGGCAGTGTTGCATTCTCAGCAGACGGACGACAGGTCGCAGTCACAGGACCACGCGGCAATCTCGCCGTCGTATTTGGCAGTCTTGGGCAGCAAATACGCGTAGTAAAGGCCAAGGATATCTGCGGAGTTGCGCCCGCATCGTCTGATTTTTTGTTCACGACAGGCCTTGGTGAGGTTATCGGAGACACCGCAGATTCATCAGGAGAAACCAGTCATGCCGGATATCAATGGGACAATCATTTGATCGCCATTGGTTGATGAGTTTTTGCGGCTGAGACTCCAATACGGTCTGCGAGTTTCGGACAGAGGCTGCAAGCATGCCGCTATCTGCACAAAAACAGGCATTGGATGTCATGGTTTTCCTAGCGGCTTTCTTCGCATTGCAGACTTTGAACCTTTTCTCATAACGGGCTTTTTTCTCCAATTAGGCGCGCGCAAAAAGAGAGCTACCCGCACCGGTCGTCATGACGTTTGATGTGATTTTCTAGGCACCCCCGGTGGTCGGATCAAACTCCCGAGCTTTTGTCTTTTTTGGCTTCATGGTCTGAACTTTCCGCGCGTTTCCACTTCCAGTTTTCTAACCCCAGATGCTCTTGCCCTTCGATTGAATTACGTCTTCGAAAAACATAGCATATTCGGCTTTCTCTTCTTCACGTGGGAAACGTCTTGGAAACCGATATTGATCTCCTCTTCTCAGCAAAGGAAACAAGACTTCGAATTTGAATGCTGGTTCGTCTCGCAACCTGCGTTTCCACGAATTGACCACAGCTGTGTCATCGGCATTGATCGACACATATGAGGCGTGCACGCGTGCTGGCTTTTTTCCTTGGTTACATACTTGGTTACTATTGGGAACGACAGTTTTGTCGTTTTCCGCCGTCAGATTTGTCACCTTCGCAGCGGTGCTTTTGTCATGTTGAATGTCATGTTTGCTGTCGGGTTCAGGCGAACCTGGATTTGTGATCAGATATGCACGACGCCTTCGGGGAATTCGTACACTTTTCAGATAACCCGCTGCGACCAATATCCTGAGATGTCTTTGAACAGTACGTACGTCGCGCTTTATGCTGTCGGCTAAGGCATCATTGCCTGCAAAAAACATTCCCGTGCCTTTATTCACAAACTTGTCGCAGATTATAACCGCCACTGATTTCGTTGCATTCGGAACAGTGACACTCTCCAAAATGCTCTGTTTCCACGTGAACCGAAACTTATCGTATTGAGCCTTTTTCATTGTTCGGCTCCCTTATGCGCGTTTGCTTCGATCCAAAGCTCAATATCTTTGGCACGATAGCGCACCAGGCGTCCAAACCGAATGACCGTAGGACCACCTCCTTGAACGCTGACCTTTTCCAGGTACCGCTTTGAGATCCCGTAGACTTCCTCGACCTCTTGGCGCGACAGCAATTTGGACTTGTTCTCTTTTTGCATTTGACTGCTCCGAATGGTGTTTGACACCATCAGGATGCAGTCAGCCGCTTAGGGGAAATAGAC
Organism: uncultured Roseovarius sp.; assembly: GCA_947496175.1. Lineage (GTDB taxonomy): Bacteria > Pseudomonadota > Alphaproteobacteria > Rhodobacterales > Rhodobacteraceae > Roseovarius. The sequence goes on along the minus strand of CANMBU010000002.1, from coordinate 938,673 downwards.
GGAATCTGGCCACGGAACCTCCCCCCTATTATTTAAATCGCTGATTTTATTATAATCAATTTTGTACTTCGCTTTAATGCGACCACTTTTGCTCCATTCTGTAATATTGGCAGTTCTCCAAGCTTCGTCAAATGCTTCGCCTGATATCTTGCATTCTTTAATAACAAAGTCCCTGAGGTCCTTTCTGCTAGCCTGCAGACCTCGCGCGACTCCCCATGTGTAAATCGCTTCCAAAAACTCTTTCGTCTGCCGCACGGCCACTTGCTTCTTCAACTTCTGGCTTTTTAGTTTGCTAAGCAACCAAGGCTCGCTGAACTCAGACGTGGGAAGTAGAAGAACATCAGAGCTCAGGACAGCTCCATCTTTCCAGCAACTTTGCAAATCCGTTAGATCAATCGGTTTTTCTCCCTTGTAGCTTTTTGGGGCGACAACCACTCGCCCCTCCTGCAACGCAGCCTTCAATGCTGTGTTCACGCACCGCTTCAGCTCGTCCACGGCCTCAACGAACTCATACTCAGCAGGTTTCAGTTTCACCCAGAAAACCAATCCATCTCGCGATACAGGATTGACCAGGAAAGCTTTTCTTTGCGCTGCCATCTCTAGCATTACAGAGGAAATGCATTCTTCATGCCGTTGATGATAGTATTCATCTCTGCGTCGGATTAAGTCGCCAACAAGCCTCACTTGCTGACTATCCAATGCGAACAGCTTTGAGTGGGACCATGAGCGGAACTCATTGCACCCATCAAGCCACACGACGAAGTGGCCCTCGACACAGTTTTGGACTCTGCCGTTTTCGATCAACAGCGGCGACAGTTTGTTTATGTATTCTGGAGTAGTCCAAAGCCCTGGACCAATTGACCGCGTGCCCTGAATCCTCTTCTGCAGCATATGAACTAGCTCTATGGGTGGAACCTCAGATTGAAGGCAGAGTCGATGCTTTGGATCTTTGTAGAGGTCCAGAACTTGATCTGACGCGACATCGATTTTGCGTTCTGTTAGCCGCATCTGGGGGTGAGAGGTTTCAGATACAATCAGCCTGACCAGTTGTGACACTTCAAACCCCCAATCGATTTTCAAGCTCTTCACACACAGTCTCCATGTGCGGTCGCAAAGCATCAAGAGAGGGTTTCGTGTATCTCTGCCCTGTGATGGACAGCGGCGTGTGATTGAGCAGCCGCCCCACGATCTCTTCCATGACGCCCGCCTCCATCGCCACTGTGGCGAAGGTCCGGCGATGCGCGTGTGGGCCGAAGGTCATTCTCTGGGGGTTGGTAATGTGCCCACCAGGGGCTTTGGGGGAGGGAAACACCCACGTCGTGCTCAGTCCCCTTACCGGCGCTAGGATCTCATGGTGGTGCTGCAGAATGGGCAGATCAAAGCTACGGCCATTCTTGGTCATGGGCAGATGAATGTGATCTTCATGCACATGCTTCCATTCTAAAGTCAGCGCTTCGGTTTTACGGAAGCCTGTGAACAGCAGAAGCTCATAAAAGACCTTGTGGATCGGATTGAGCAACCCATCAACTTCATCGCGCCAGTTGCGGAGATTGTCGATGATCTGGCCTTCCGGCTTTTCCTCATACCATTTAATGGCCATGGTCGGGGACTCTGGCAGGTCATGCACCCGGCGCGCGTGGTTCCAGACCGTGCGGAAATACTTGAGCAGATGGTTCGCGGTTGACGGCGTCTTACCCAGCGCCCTGTGGCGGTCTACCACCATCGACTTTGTAATTTCGTCCAGTGGCAGTCGGAGCCAATCCTTCAGGTGCAACTCGAACTGTTGCCGCATACTCATCTTGTGGGTTTCAGAGCGCAGCTTTGGACGTGAAAGATAGGTCTCGAGCGCTGCCTCTAGTGTTGGCGCCCCAATGGCAATGCGCTTGCCAGCTCCCCTGCCCCATTCCAGAGCAAAGCCCAATGCCGTTTGCCGTGCGACATCTGCCGAGATAACCGGATACCGACCAATCAGAACGCGCCGCGTCTGCCCTCCAACATCACGCTGGTAATACCAGGTCTTGGCTTTCTTGCCGACGAACATCACGAGGCCCTTCACCTCACTATCCCAATGCTTGTCCGTACCTACCACGGTCTGGGGAATTTTGCGAACGAAGGTTTCTGTGAGTTTTGGCATTTTGTCAGTTTTTTGTCGGAAAATTTCTGTACAGCATGGTACCTCATGGAACTCAAAACTGCAACTAAATCAATATTATTAGATATTTAGGTACTTACAGGTACCTCCTGGAAATAACATCAATTGCTTGGAAGGCTAAGGTCTTACCACGACACAACGCCCGCGCTCACTGAAACCTGTTATTTCATTGATTTTCCAAGGTCAATACTGACCGGAAGAAACAAGTTACTTATGTATGACATAACATAAGAATTTTCGGTTTCGCCTAGAAGAACAATTCCTGTGGAGGCGCGGCTATAGCACTCTCGGAGGACGGAAAGCCCGCTTTCGCTAAGTATGACGCCAATGTCCATAAACTGATAAGGCAGTCATTTGATGGCATCACAAATAGCTTTTTCGTTCGATTGACAAAGCTACACCCTAAACCGTCCATCACTCCGTTACTTGGTGGCGAAGATGTTCAATATATGGGCGGCAAAACTAAGCCAGAGGGCCCGCTGTCAGCATTACCATTTCGTGTCATTGCCAATTCCGATCATGGCGTTAGGATCACCATACAAAGTTTCTAATTCATTGATGGAGAGTGAGCCATATGAATTCCAGATGGAGTTCTGGACGCGCAGGCTGGCTTGGGCTTGTGTATCTTGTTTTTTTCCTTTCTTTTTTGTCCCCAGGCTTACCTGCAAGCGCCCAACAAGATCCGCTCCCGGTGGATGTCGCTCAGCCTTTGGTGCGAACCATTGTTGACTGGGACGAATACACAGGCCGCTTTGAGGCGGTTCAGCGCGTCGAAATCCGGCCGCGCGTGTCTGGTTACATCGAATCCATCAATTTTGACGATGGGCAACTCGTAAAGAAGGGTGACCTGCTGCTGGTGATCGACCCAAGGCCATTCCAGACAGCACTCGACAGTGCCACGGCGCAGTTGGCCGCAGCGAAGGCGGAACAGTCGCGCACCAGCATTGAGCTAGAGCGCGGAGAAGAGCTGGTTGAGAAAGGCACCTTATCTGTGCAGGTTCTGGACGAACGGCTTGCCGCGAAACTCAGAGCGGATGCAGAAATTACCATCGCAGAAGCGGCGATCAGAGCTGCCGAACTCAATTTGGAGTTTACCGAAGTCCGCGCGCCATTTGACGGCAGGATTTCGGACCGCAAGGTGAACATCGGCGGTCTGGTCGTAGAGAACACCACGGTGATTGCCAATCTGATTTCCAATGACCCGATCCACCTTGTTTTCACGGGGTCGGAAGCAGATTTCCTGAAGTATTCCAGGCTCGGATTGAACGGCAATCGGGAAAGCTCTCGCACGGCGGCCAATCCCGTACAGGCGCGGTTGATTGACGAAAAAGGGTGGCCGCATACCGGTGTGATGAATTTTGTCGACAACGAGTTGGATGCAGGTTCCGGCACCATCCGTGCGCGGGCTGTGTTCGAAAATCCCAATGACTTTCTGACGCCCGGCCTCTTTGCGCGTCTCAGAGTGGTTGGATCGGGGGAATATGAGGCGTTGCTGTTGCCTGACGAGGCCATTTTGTCTGATCAGGCGCGCAAAATCGTTCTTGTTGTGGACGACGAAGGAACCGTCAGCGCGAAAGTGGTGGAACTTGGACCGCTCCATTTGGGGCTACGCGTCATTCGGTCTGGTGTCACCGCGGATGACAAGGTCATCGTCAACGGGGTCTTGCGCGCGCGTCCGGGCGGCAAAGTGGTTCCGCAGGAGACAGTGTTGCAGCTTGAAACTGCAGAAGCGGAGTAGGCTTAAATCATGAAGTTCGCGCACTTCTTCATTGATCGGCCGATCTTTGCGACTGTTCTGTCCGTGATCATGACGATTATCGGTGCCGTGGCTTATTTTTCGCTACCGGTTGCCCAATACCCCGAGATTGCGCCGCCTACCATTCAGGTGTTGGCAAGTTACCCCGGCGCGTCAGCAGAAACCGTGTCAGAGACAGTTGCTGCGCCAATTGAGCAGGCGATCAACGGCGTCGAGGACATGCTCTACATCACCTCGCAAGCGACGGGCGATGGGCGCTTGACCATAACCGTGACGTTCAAACTTGGAACAGACCTCGATCAGGCGCAGGTGCTTGTCCAGAACAGGGTCACGACGGCAGAGCCGCGGTTGCCCGAGCCAGTTCGGCGATTGGGAATAACAACGCAAAAGAGCTCTCCCGACCTCATGATGGTCATTCACATGTTTTCCAACGATGGGACACGTGATCAACTTTACGTATCCAACTACACACGAACACGGGTTGTAGACCGCTTGGCCCGAATTGACGGGGTTGGACAGGCGACTTTGTTTGCCGAGCGGGCCTATTCAATGCGCGTATGGCTCGACCCACAGCTTATCGCCGCGCGGGGAATGACCGCGGGTGAGGTTGTGAACGCATTGCGTGTTAATAATGTTCAGGTCGCCTCGGGCGTCATCAATCGTCTTCCCGTTCCAAAACCATCAGCCTACGAAATCGCGGTGCAAACGCAAGGCAGGCTGACAGAGCCGGAACAGTTTGAGGACATTGTTGTCCGAACAGAAGCCAATGGATCGCAAATTCGGCTGCGAGACGTGGCGCGTGTCGAACTTGGTTCACTTGATTATTCGACGATTGGCTACCTCGATGACAAAGCTGCTTTGCCCATTCTGATCTTTCAACGACCGGGTTCAAATGCTCTGGAAACCGCTGCGAATGTGCTGGGCGCGATGGAAGAGATGGCACAGGATTTTCCAACCGGCGTTGCATTTGATGTAATTTACAACCCAACGGAGTTTATCGAACAGTCCGTTGAAGCCGTGTATCAAACGTTACTTGAGGCGGTCATCCTGGTTGTCTTGGTAATTCTTGTCTTCCTGCAAAGCTGGCGGGCCGCGATTGTCCCGGTTCTGGCAATTCCGATCTCGCTTATCGCGACTTTCGCGGTCATGGCTGCATTTGGGTTTTCGCTCAATAACCTGACGCTGTTTGGGCTGGTGTTGGCGATTGGCATCGTTGTGGATGACGCGATTGTCGTGGTCGAAAACGTGGACCGCTATATTGCCGAAGGACTAAGCCCTAGAGACGCGGCGTACAAAAGTATGACAGAAGTGTCAGGCGCTCTTATCGCAACGAGCCTGGTGATGATGGCTGTCTTCATTCCTGCATCGTTCATAAGTGGGATTAGCGGTCAGTTTTTCAGACAGTTCGCACTCACAATCGCAGTTTCGACGGCGATTTCTACGTTGATTTCGCTAACCCTGTCACCTGCTTTGGCGTCCTTGTTCCTAAAAGGGGATCTTGGGGTTAAAGAGTCCAAAGGGTTTTTTGGCCGTATCCTTGATCTGATCATGTGGCCATTTCGGCTGTTTGCCAAAGGCTTCAACTTTCTCTTCGATAAGTTGTCCCAAGGCTATGCGATCTTGGTCAAGATGCTGTTGTCAATCAGCGTCGTCGTCCTGGTCGCCTATGCCGGGCTGGTCTATCTGGGATATGCACAGTTTCAAAAGGCACCCACAGGGTTCATTCCAGACCAAAATCAGGGATACCTGATCACGGTGATCCAGCTCCCGGCAGGGTCGTCTTTGGATAGAACCGACAAAGTGGTTCAGCGTGCAACGGATATTATACTTGAGCATCCAGGAGTTGCGCACACGGCCGGGTTTGCCGGGTTTGACGGCGCGACCTTCACCAACGCACCGAACGCAGGTGCTATCTTTTTTACATTCAAAGATTTCGACGAACTCGCTCAATTGGGTATGACCCAGGAAAGTATTTTGCAGGAGGTTCAGGGGTCTCTGTTTGGGATCAAAGAGGCGTTCATCTTCATTGTCGCGCCGCCTCCTGTCCGCGGGATCGGGTCCGCGGGTGGTTGGAAGATGTTCGTGCAGGACACAAGAGGCCGGGGCTTGCGCGCGCTCGAAACCGTGGCGCAAGACCTCTCTGGCCAAGCGAACCAGACCGAAGGGCTGACGCGCGCCTTTTCGCTTTTCAACACAGCGACACCACGGGTATTCGCCGACATTGATCGGGTCAAGGCCGAGCAATTGGGCGTCACGCCTGACCAAATCTTCGAAACGCTGGAGATTTATCTTGGGTCGGCCTTTGTGAATGACTTCAACTTTCTGGGCCGCACATTCCGTGTCACGGCACAGGCGGATGGAGAATTTCGAGATCAGCAGCGCGATGTCGAAAACCTCCGAACCAGAACAGCCTCCGGTGGCATGATGCCCATTGGTTCGGTGGCCACTTTTGAGGACACAACAGGTCCATACCGTGTTGTCCGCTACAACCTGTTTCCGGCTGCCGCAGTGCAAGGTGCCGCCATGCCGGGTGTTTCAACGGGAGAGGCGCTTGAGAAAATGGAGACGCTGGCTGCGGATTTGCCGCCTGGGTTTAGCTTTGAATGGACCGAATTGGCGCTTCAGGAAAAGCTGGCAAGCAACAGTCTGGTCATCATCTTCACGCTTGCCGTGGTTCTGGTTTTCCTGGTCCTCGCGGCCCAATACGAAAGCTGGGTGTTGCCATTGGCGGTCATCCTCATTGTGCCGATGTGTTTGCTCACGGCCATCACAGGCGTTTTGCTGCGCGGCATGGACAACAATATCCTGACGCAAATCGGATTGGTGGTGCTGGTCGGATTGGCGTCAAAAAATGCCATTCTGATCGTGGAATTTGCCAAACAGGCGGAGGATCGTGGCGCTTCCGCTTTTGACGCAGCAATCGAAGCAGCCCGGCTGCGTATGCGACCAATTCTGATGACATCATTTGCCTTTATCTTGGGCGTCGTGCCCCTGATCACCGCAACCGGCGCCGGCGCGGAAATGCGCCAGGCACTGGGAACGGCTGTGTTCTTTGGAATGCTCGGCGTGACCTTGTTTGGCTTGATGTTTACACCCGTATTTTACTACGTGTGCAGACGCACCTACCGGCGGTCTCGGTCAGACGTGACGTGAGAAGATGTTACCGGTGCCCGATGTGTGAGTTGAACTCATCTGGTAGGTGTCTGCAAAATTTGAAACCCGACGTTCACCACACCTCTCCTCTGATGTCCGCTCTGAGCCGCACATCCCCGGACGGGCATGCCCCTCACTCTTGACCCGATGCAAGGAGCGTTCATCTTGTCGTGTGCTGTCTTTGGACCATTTGCCTGCAACTCGTCCGAACAATTCGCAGCCACGATCTCTGTGGTACGATAGCGAATGAAGGCGCGATGACGCGCTTTCAGGCCCCATGTTGCTCACAAACGGTTGCGCGCTTGCGAGCCACTCCGCAGGAACGTCTTGCGAGATCCAGTGTGAAGCATTCGGCACGCGGGCGTTTGGCTGCCTGCTTCGCAAACTTGCCTGGAAAATTCAAAGCCAGTTGTCATCAGTCCCTTTCGTCAAATAGTTTCTGACGACCGGATCAAGTTTAAGGCTTTCAGACGAATACACGCCGCAGGTTTTGAACAACTCACGGACAGAGCGATAAGTGTCGAACCGCTTCCAAACAACTTTGGAGGCATAAGGGATGCGCCGCGGCAGCGAAGCCAGAAAACACATGCTGCCAAAGAGATATGTCTTTTTCTGACGGGGTGGCGGCGTCAGGATATGCATGCTCAAGGTGCTTTCATTCCGGCGCTCATTGTCTACAACAAAAATCCGGCCATTCTGATACGATACTTTCCCATCGCAGCGCGTCCAGCGTCTTTGGCCTACACGATGCGTTTTTAAGGCTTCGATAAGTCGGCTGTAAACAATACCGTCACGTTCATCTAGAAAGACGGTGTTGACCATGATGTCACTGCCAGACACCGGCGCATGAAAAAAGATTTGGTAGGCACCGAGGAACGGCCTCAACTTGCCGATATCCCCTGGAAACACGCCGGACAGGGGGTCCTGGCAACTCTGGTTGGGTTGCGACTTTCGATATCTATGGATGTCGGCGAATTCTGTGTGCGACTGCAATAGCGCGCGCTCGGTCAAGTCAAAGTACTGCGCGATGCGACGCAAATTATGGGCGGAAGGTTTGGAACGATCTGTAAGGTACTTGCTGAATTGCTGATGGTTGATCCCGATTTCACGGCAAACCATTGCAACCGAGGGTTTTTCCGAGCAAAGAAACCTAAGGTTTTGTGCTAAATCTGACAACACCGGCGCCAGCTCCTCCCTGTTTCGGCGGCATAAGTCGCATAAAGTTACTCAAAATAGCATAAACTCGCACAATTGCCTGATGCAAGCTGGTCAGGAAGTTTTCGGCCCAGACCTAAGAATTCATGCTTCTGGGAGAGAGCCGAATGAAAAAGCAAGAATACATCCAAAAGATGGAACTCAAATTGATCAATCGCCAGATTGACCGTCGTCAGTTCATGCGCGGCGTGCTTGCCACCGGGCTGACAGTTTCTGCGGCCACAACGTTGGCGGATCGCGCGCATGCGGCAACGCCGCAACGCGGTGGTACGCTGCGCGCGGGTCTGGGCCATGGGGCCACAACGGATACACTTGACCCTGGCCTCTTTGCGGCTGGTTTCATGATCCCTGTGGGCATCGCGATGAACGGCTATCTGACCACGATGGACCCCAACAGCGAGGTCAAGCCGTCTATGGCAGAGTCCTGGGAGGCGTCGTCAGATGCCAAGACCTGGGCCTTCAAAATGCGTCAGGGCATTGAGTTTCACAACGGCAAGACCGTCACGGCCGAAGATGTTATCACCTCAATTAACCATCACCGCGGAGAGGATAACACGTCGGCTGCGGCACCTCTGGTTGCCGGGGTCAAGGACATCACCGCTGACGGTGAATTGATCATCTTCGAGCTTGATGCCGGCAACGCCGACTTTCCCGCAGTCCTGACGGACTATCATATTCCTGTTCAGCCGACGGTGGATGGCAAAATGGACTGGGAATCCGGTGTAGGTTGCGGGCCATACCGGCTTGATAACCTGGAACCTGGTGTGACGGCGCGCCTTAAACGATTTGAAAACCACTGGAATGACGAAGAGGGTTTTGTCGACGAGTGGGAACTCCTCGCTCTGCTCGATACCAACGCTCGCATGACGGCTGTTCTGACTGGCGATGTTGATCTGGCGGACAAAGTGGACGTAAAAACCGCTGGCAGACTGACCGGCGCACCGGGTCTTACCGTGCACAACATTGCCGGGAACCAGCACTACACGTTTGCGATGAACACAAAAATGTCGCCATACGATGACAACAATGTTCGTCAGGCCCTGAAATACGCGATTAATCGAGAAGAACTGGTTGAGAAGATCCTCTTTGGTTACGGCGCAGTGGGCAACGACCATCCGATAGGATCCGGCCAACGCTACTTCAACACCGAGCTGGAACAGAAGACTTTTGATCCAGACAAGGCGAAGTTCTATCTCAAAGAGGCAGGTCTGACGTCACTTGATGTCGAGCTTTCGGCCTCGGATGCCGCGTTCTCCGGTGCAATTGATGCAGGTCTTCTGGTTCAAAACTCTGCGACACAGGCAGGTATCAACGTCAACGTCGTCCGGGAGCCTAATGACGGCTACTGGTCTGATGTCTGGATGAAGAAACAATGGGTCGCAAGCTACTGGGGTGGACGCCCTGTAGAAGATCTGATGTTTACCCTTGCCTTTAAGAGCGGGGTATCCTGGAACGAAAGTTTTTGGTCGAATGAGCGGTTTGACGGCCTTTTGGCTGAAGCGCGTGCTGAGCTGGACGAAGAAAAACGTCGCGCGATGTATTGGGAAATGCAGGACCTCGTGGCCAATGATGGCGGCGTGGCAATCCCGATGTTTGCATCCTACGTCTTTGCGACGCGGGATGGTGTCGGCACGCCTGAGGTGATCGGTTCAAACCTCGATGTGGATGGCGCCAGCTTTATGAACCGCTGGTGGAAAGCCTCGTGATCTCCCTGCCAAACCGCCCATTCAAGCAGGGGTGATTGGCAAACAATCGTGCCGGGGGCGGTTGTCCTCGGCACGATTTGTTAAAACAGGATCGAGCACGAACCGGAGGACCAAGACTATGCGGCTGTTCATGGCAACGCTGTCTACAGAAACGAACACCTTTTCGCCTGTACCAACAGCAATGTCGGGTTTTGAAGCATATTACGTGCGCCATGGAACGGCCACGCAAGAGCCGCCAAACCTTATGACCGAGGCCCTGCACGAGTGGCGTGACAGAGGCGAGGCTCTCGGCTGGGAGGTGGTTGAAAGTCTTGCAGCCATCGCAGAACCCGCGGGAATTACAACTGCGAAGTGCTACGAGGCTCTTTGCGCGGAAATCCTTTCTGATCTTGAGGCCGCAGGCGGGGCTGACATCATTCTGTTGCAACTGCATGGGGCGATGGTGGCTGAGGGCTTCGATGATTGCGAGGGCGACATCACAAATCGCATCCGTACAATGTGCCCCAAGGCCGTGATTGGCATCTCGCTCGATTTACACTGCCATTTGACTAACGCAATGATGCAAGCGTGCGACCTGATCATTTGCTTCAAGGAATACCCGCATGACGATGCAGCCGCCCGCGCAGCAGAGCTTTTCGATCTTGCCCGACGGACGTTCGTAGGAGAAATAAAGCCCGTCATGCGCTGCCAGCCGTGCCAGATGATCAATATGTATCTGACAAAGACCGGTGCCATGCGGACATTTGTGGATCGCATGTCGAAGCTGGAAGAAGAACCTGGGCTGTTATCCATTTCCCTTGCGCACGGGTTTCCGTTCGCTGACGTCGCAGACGTGGGAGCAAAAGTGCTGGTCGTGACAAATGGCGACCCTGATCTTGCCCGGTGCACCGCGCGTCTGTTGAGCAAGGAGTTCTTCACCATTCGTGACGAAGTTTCGTGTCATACCGTGTCACTCGACGAGGCGCTCGATCAAGCAACTGCACACCCACAAGGCCCTGTGGTCATTGCGGATATGGGTGACAATTCCGGCGGCGGTGCCCCAGGTGACGCGACTTTTGTGCTTCGGGCGCTTCAGAAACGAGAACTCGAAAACATAGCCAGCGGTATTTACTGGGATCCGATGGTTGTCCGGACTTGCGAGGACGCCGGTGAAGGCGCGACGCTTCACTTAAGACTTGGAGGAAAGACCAGTTCAGCATCAGGAGCGCCTATCGATATCACAGCCAGTGTGATGCGTATCCGTTCAGGGCTGGGCCAACATCTTGGCAAAGGGCGTGAACCCCTGGGCACGATGGTTTGGCTGCGCTGCAGTGGCGATTTGGACATCGTTGTCAACGACTTGCGGACCCAAGTATATCATCCTGAGGCTTTCGAACAGATGGGGATCGATTTGTCCTCCAAGTCAATTGTGACCGTAAAATCGCTTTTTCACTTTTATGCACCGTTTGAAAAAATTGCCTCAAAAATCATCCAGGCGGGGACACCGGGCGGTACGTCTCCTGACTTTCAAAATATCGCATACACTAAATTGGAGTCCAAATTCTGGCCCAAATCTCAAATATCGCTTTGAGTAGGGTGTTCGCTTCTTAGCGAGCCAAACAAGCACACCTAAATTGTTCGAATTGCCCCATACTTCTGCCTCATTGATGGCAAATGGGTAATCGTTGAGCGATAAAGGCGTATGTTAAAATAGTATGTGTGCAACACCGGACATAGCAGCTCCAAACACAATCGGCTATTTCTCTTCAAGTCAGGCGAAAGAAAGAGCACGAAATTTGCGCGTTTTAATTGACATCGTTCATCCCGCGGACGTTCTTTTTTTCAAAAGGCCTATTGAGATGCTGGCCGCACGTGGAGATGAGGTTAAAATCCTGTCACGCAACAAGGATGTTGCCTGCGAGTTGCTCGACGCATTCGGATTTGAACACCACCCCATTTCGTCTGCAAAAACTGGCACAATTGGGCTGGCCACTGAGCTGGCCATGCGTAATTTGGCGGTCCTGCGAGCAGCCCGCAGCTTCCGGCCTGACGTGATGATTGGCTTCGGTGGGGTCGCTATATCGCATATTGGCCGGATCACCGGGATTCCTTCGATTAGTTTTTACGACTCTGAAAACGCGACGCTGCAAACACGCCTAACGTGGCCTTTCATTTCTCGCTTATTTGTTCCCGAGGGATATTCAGGATCTACGCCAAAGGGACGGACCGAGCGGCTGGCAGGAACAAAGGAATTGTCTTTTCTGCATCCGTCGGGTTTTCAGGCAGATCCAGATGTCGCGCTCGCCTCTGGACTCGAACCGGACCGTGACAATTTTTTTATCCGCGTTGTAGCCTGGCGCGCCAATCACGACATTGGCAAAGCGGGTTGGACGCCAGACACTCTGCGATCGGTGATTTTGTATCTTTCGTCCCTTGGCAAGGTTCATTTGTCGAGCGAACTTGAGGTGCCTGACGATCTGAAACCCTACTTATACAAAGGCCCCAAAGGGTCAGTACAACATCTTCTTGCACATTGCCGCATGCTTGTCGGGGAAAGTGCGACCATGGCCAGCGAAGCAGCTATACTTGGTGTTCCAGCAATTTATGCCGGCCGGGATTTCCCTGGCTATATGTATGATCTTGAAGCCGCTGGCATGGTTAGAAACCTTGCCAATGTCTCCGAGGAGAACTTGAAGAGTTTGATTGATGAATGGCTTGCTGTTCCCAAGTCCGAGATCAAAGCAGCTCGTGATATCTATGTCTCGACTTGCCCCGATTGGGCGGAGGCTGTCGTTGCTGCATTGGATGCTGAAACCGCACGTTGAATGATGCTGATGGACGCCTTTGGTGAGAGATAGACACTTAAAGACGCGCAAATAGCGAATAACCGGGCAACACTGTTCACAAAATGACAATAATTATTGGTTTTAGGCCCTACTGTTGCCACATTTTTTGAGCAATCGTAGCGCAATTATTATACAACGGCTCGATTGATGAAGCTCATAATCCAAATTCCTTGCTACAACGAGGAAGCGACCTTGCCCGAAACTCTTGCGGATTTACCCCGTGAAGTTCCGGGGTTTGACAAGGTTGAATGGCTCATCATCGATGATGGGTCTACCGACCGAACGGTTGAAGTTGCGGAAGAACACGGTGTTGACCACATCGTGCGTCAATCTCACAATCAAGGGCTCGCGGTTGCGTTTCTGTCTGGATTGGAAGCGGCCTTGCGCGCCGGTGCGGATGTCATTGTGAACACCGATGGCGACAACCAATATGCCGCGCGTTGCATACCTGATTTGACCCAACCCATTTTGGATCGTCGGGCACAGTTCGTAATTGGCGCACGCCCAATTTCCACTATCGAACACTTCTCGCTGGTCAAACGTACGCTTCAAAAACTGGGAAGCTGGGTTGTCCGACAAGCCAGCGGGACCAAGATTGATGATGCGCCAAGTGGGTTTCGGGCCATTCATCGCGACTCTGCGATCAAGCTCTATGTCTTTGACCGGTATACCTACACATTAGAGACCATTATTCAGGCGGGACGTCTCGGCATCCCAATGATGTCTGTTCCGATTGAAGTGAATGATCCGACCCGAGAGTCGCGCCTGATCCGATCAATTCCGCAATATATCCGCAGATCGGTCAAGACGATCCTCAGGATCGCAGTGCTCTACCGCCCTTTGCGTTTCTTCACGTGGCTGTCGATCGTATTCGCCCTGCCCGGTGCTCTGGCATTCCTGCGCTTCCTCTACCTTTACGCAGCAGGTCAGGGGGATGGTCACATTCAATCACTGGTCATCGGCTCCGCCTTGATCGGCGTCGGCGCGATTTTCTTTGTTGCTGGGCTGATCGCTGATTTGGTTGCAGCAAACCGGGTTTTGTCAGCAGACATCCGTGGTCGGTTGCTGCGCGCAGAACTGGATGGAACCAAGCTGGAATGAGCATGTTTCAAAACCGCACAGGGTTTTTCATCCTTGTGGCGCTGACATGCCTATGGGTCGTATTGGGTTTCTCCGCATCAGACGGGCTCTACAACACAGACGAGACTCTCTATCGTCTGGGCGCCGAGACGTTCCGAAGCACCGGAACATTCGTCGTGCAAAATGGCTATGAGAGATTTCACTCTGAGGATCTCAGACATCTTTTGCTTGTTAACGGCCCAAGTGGTCTTGTTCCTCAATACCCGGTCGGATCCGCCCTCGCCGCAACTCCTCTCATTGATGTTTTTGGATACAAGAGTCTGCTTGCATTGAATGTCCTGGCAGGCATCGGAGCGCTCTTTTCAACCTATTTTCTGGCCCTTCGTTTGTTCGGCTCTGATCACGTTGCAAACCTCACAGTTGTTGTCCTCGCTCTGTGCACTTTCTGGAGCGAGTATGTGGTGGGGCTTTGGCCGCATTCCGTCAGCCTGTTTCTGGTCACACTGGCAATTGTGTTTTTCTTAGCGGCTTTGGACCGCACCCGCGCCGCATGGCATCCCGCCTTTTGGGCTGGCGTCTGTGTCGGTGTCGGAATGTCTTTCAGGTTGGAGGTCTTGCTTTTGCTGCCTGCTATTGCTGCAGCAACCATTCTCTATGCGCGCAAACCGATCGACATCATGATCGCTGGCACTTTGGGGATGGCACCAATCATTGCCCTCCTATCCTATGCAAACAAAGTAAAGTTCGACACGTATAGCCCTCTGTCCTACGGGCAATCTGGCGGCGGGACTGATGCATCGACCTACTGGCCTCTGGGCCTTGCAATGCTGTTGGCATTGATCGGTTTGATTTTCTTGCGAAACCGAAGCACAGCCAATGTCGAAAGAAAGTACATTCTCGCCAGCACTGCAGTGTTGGTTGTGGGGGTCGTGATCTTAAATCCCTTCGTTCCAATCCTGCAAAAACTGACTGGTGGGATTCATGCACTCCTTCTCGATTCAACGTCAATCCAGGATTCGCGACCCAAGGCTCTGATGACGTTACCGGATGGCACCGTCGCCTTCTGGGGGCTTCCCAAAAAGGCACTTTTCCAAAGCTTGCCGTGGCTGGGCTGTCTGGCTTTGCTGATCGGCTTGGTTTGGGGAGAGCGGCGTCGAAGCGTGGCAATTGCCTTGCTCTTTGTCACTGTTTGGGCGCTGCCCTTTATTCTGCGAAGCTGGCATGGCGGCATGAGCTCCAACATGCGCTATCTCCTGCCTGTAATACCACTGCTGGCCATGCTCTCAATCTGGGCAATCCTGGAATTGGCCCAAAGACGCGGCAGCGTAAATCCATACATATTTGGGACAGCAAGTCTTGTTGGTTTTGCGGTGCCGTTGGTCTGGATTCTATCCGTCAAAGAGTCCACGTTTTGGATCAATCAGGTAGCATCACTTTATCTGTTTTGCGCAATCGCTGTGCTTTGCTTCGTTGCGGGTTTTGTCAGGCACAAAGTATTAGCTCAAATGTCTCTATCTGCGGTCGCAGTGGGCTTGGGGTGGTCAAGTTACCTTGCGTTTCAGGACTACAGCCTGTCACAGTCACGTCGCACAGACACTGCGGCAATCGCCGAGGCAATCTCCAGCATCTCAGATCGTGCTGTACTCTACGGGGCGCCCGCTCATTTCTATCCTGCTTTCTCAAACCCCAACCAGTTGCTGGCCCGTCCGGCAAACCCCGCAACACAGGTGGACGCAACCTTTGTCAAAGCTGCATGCGGTGCAGGCTATCGCGTTTTGTTCGCAGATTACTTGACCGAGCAACTCGGAGATTTGGAAGGTTCTGTTTCTGAGTACATATGGAAAGATGGCATCAAAGGCCCGGGCATGGTCGAGTTCAATTGCGGCACCTGAAACAAGTGTTCGGTGCGTTTAAGGAACCGAACTGATCAATTTCGACGCATAAAACTAAAATTCATGCAGGTTCTGAAGCTTTGCGCCGAAAGATCCTATCAGTATGTGGCACAAACGCTTTCGCCCTCAAATCCACGAGGCAACATCTCATCCTGCCAAGGCACGTACTCCGCACTAAAACGAACTGTCGCGCCGGGCGCATTTTCCCCCAGTAAAACGCAATGCGGTGAGGCTGCACTGGTTCGGGGGCCGCGCTTGAACCGCGTGGCCCCCTTCAGGCTCACACTGGCACCTGAAAATTCCAGGGCGAAATACCCATCGCCACCAATAAACGTACCCTTAACTTCCAATCCATCCGGAACGCACTGTTCCACGATGAAAACATATTGACCGTTTGGTCCCTGCGAGACGAGCGTTGCGTACATGACAAGGTCGGGAGAAAGCCCTTGCGGAGCTTCACTCTCAAGCCCCGTGCACGCTCCGGCATTGGAGACACTCAAATATGAATTTCCCCCCCCAGATCTTGATACAATTAGATACTCGCTACGCTGACTAATGATCGTTTGGGGATGCAAATAACTTGCCACAGCCCGCCGGTTTTGCATGGCAATACAAAAAGTCACTTCAAAAAATCCTCCTCTCTCACCCCGCAGGGTAACTCCCATTATTCCGGCACTCTGTAATGGGGGCGTTAAGCGCTGCGTTAAAGAAGTGTTAAAAATCGGATTCTTATTCAGTTTCCCTTTAAAATCATTATCTTGAGGCATTTTAATTCCCTGGAACGCCCAAAATCCCTTGTTTTCTTTGACGGTTTTTTTCGTGCCACCTGCCGCGAAAGCTAACGGCCTGCTGATTACGCAACGTCAATCTTGAGACGTGGTGGCACAAGGACGCGGGTCACGCGTCATTTTTTGTTTTGGAGGATTTTATGAAGTTACCATTTTCAGAACCGTATTTAGCAGGATCGGCCCGAGCGCGCAGAGCAAAAGAGCTACGCGACCTTGCAACCGAAGTGTCGCGCCTGTCGCCTCAGGCGCTCACGCGCACGAACCAGGAAGAGGTGGATCATGCACCGAAGTACCCTGCGAATTTCACCAAGGGGCTCGCGCATGATGAATACGGCGTGCTCAACGAACAGGACGACTACGCCTGTTTCGTTCAAGCCATCAATTCGCCAAATCCGGGTGATTTCGACAAAGGGATCACGCGCTTTGACGACCATTTCGACTGCCAGCCTCTAGATGCCGACTATAAGCCCTTAAAGGATAAAGAAGGCAACAAGGTCAAAACCCAGTGGCGCGGTTGGGAAAGTCCGCGCGCTGGTGATGTGTATGAGCTTCAGGGCCCGGATGCCGGTGCCGTTGGCATGGCCCCTGCCCCGCGTGTCAGCACACCTGAATTGGCGGCGGAAATGGCCGAGGTTTACGGTCTTGCCATCCTGCGGGACGTGCCGTTCACCAAAATCTGTGACGGCAAAGGCGACCGGCTTTGTGGTAAAAACCCTAAACCTGCCCAGCTCGACGCCAATCAGGTGGCCGCGCTCATCGCAGGCATGGACTTCTTTTCCGCGCCAGATGACAGCATGGATCAGTTTGCGCGCAACCGTCGGGATGCACGTCTGATTGGTGGGCCAATCACATCCGAAACTGCCTTTCGCGGGTCCACACCAGGCGCCATGGCGGGGCCATACCTGTCGCAATTTATGCTGATAGGATCGGATTCACGCGCAGGCGGCAATCCTGGTGCAGGGGTATCGAACTTCCCCGGCGAAAACTCCGGTTGGGATTTCCGTGATGGATTTATCCAGTATGGCTCAATCACAATCGATCAGCGCACACAATCCGCCAAAGGCTGCCTTGACTATATGACAGACTGGCCTTCATGGCGCGACGTTCAAAACGGTGCAGATTTCCGAGGATTGGACGTGTTTGAACCCAAACGGCGGTTCATCACCACGCCTCGCGATCTGGCAACTTATGTGCATTACGACCAGCTGTATGAGGCATACCTGAACGCAGCCCTTTTGTTGCTGGAAATGGGTGCACCAACATCCAAAGGCATGCCTGAGCCGTCATACACAGGTCACCGCACAGCCTTTGCAACTTTCGGCGGACCACATGTTCTGTCGCTGGTTTGTGAGATCGCGACGCGGTGTCTCAAAGCCGTCCGCCGTCAGAAGTTTAGCTATCACCGCCGGGCACGTCCCGAGGCGATGGGGGGGCGGCTGACATTGGCCTGTGCCGGAGAGCTCGAAAGACTGGGCTGCGCCGGAGATGCGTTTGCTGAGATGCTGGACCAGATGCCCAAGAACCTTTTGAAGGCCGTAGTGCATCACAACAAGGACCAGAACTCCCATGCGATGGCCAAGATGCGCCGTTTGGCCTGTGGCCACAAAGGTGCGGGTCTGCCGGGCTGTATCGACGAAGATTGCAACCTCTTGCTGCCAATGGCGTTCCCTGAAGGCAGCCCAATGCATCCCGCTTACGGTGCCGGTCATGCGACTGTCGCAGGCGGATGTGTCACGATCCTAAAAGCATTCTTCGAAATGTTTGAGGATTGCGACAGCAAGGTCGAGCGCAAACTCACTTATTGCGACGCCAACGGCAACGACCAGCCCATTCGTTATGTCCCGAACGAAGATGGCTCTGCTCTTGTGCAGGATCCAAAGTCAAACGACGCACTGACGATCCAAGGTGAGCTCGACAAACTGGCGGCCAATGTCTCTATCGGCCGCAACATGGCGGGCGTTCACTACTATTCGGATTACTACGATAGTCTGCGTATGGGTGAGCGTGTCGCGGTGGGTCTTCTGATGGAGCAAAGCCCGACCTATGTCGAGCCGGTCGAGATGTCCTTCACCAGCTTCGATGGCGATCACATCCGCATCTCGGGTGCTGCCGGGGCCGCGCCTTCCATTTCCATCCTCGATCAGTCAGGACGTCCCGTCCAGCTGGCTGACTGGTGTCTTCGCCATGTGAGTGGGGCGGAGACCATGGAGGATCTGTAGCGGCATAGTCCTTCGTCGCTACAGCGAGCCCCGCATCTTACTCCTGAGATGCGGGGCTTTTGATTTGACATGCAACGACGCGAACTGCGCTCAATAATCCTTCTCAAAGAACACACCGACCCCGGAATTCCCATCCGTGCCTGTACTGCCACGCACAGTCAGGTTCTTGTTAATATCAAGATTGAGGTTGATCTCTTGGTTGCCTTCACTGTCGACAACAACCTCTGAGTAGATGTTTTCGTTGATGTAAGTCCCAGCGCGCACCTGGTTGGTCCCATCCTCAGTCGTGGTGACATCAAGATCACTTAAACCCAGAGACCGACGCAAAGAGCCACTCAAACCACCTGAGCTCTGGCCCGATAGCGTGGCCGCTGCGGCGACAAGCTGGGCTGCCTGAAACGGCGAAATGCTATCAAGCCCGCGTCCGAAGAGCAGGCGCGCGACAGCCTCTTCCTGCGGCAAATCCGGCTCTGACTCAAAGCGCACCGTGGGCGCGCTGGCGAGGCCCTCCAAGATGATGCGCACCACAAAGTCGTCTGATTGCGTCTCTGCGACAAAGCGCAGGAAAGGATCCAGCGCACCGCGCAAATCAATCAAACCCTGGGTGAGATCAAGCCGCCGCCCTAAAATGTCGAGCCGCCCACGGATCAGTTCGAACACCCCGCTTGCGGTCACGTTGGCCGTGGTTCCACCCAACCGCAATTGGCCACCCAATTCTGCATCAAGCCCACGTCCGCGTACAAAAATCCGGTTGGGGGCATTGATCGTCAAATCAAGTGGGAAGACGGCACTGGGTCCTCTGGATTTTTGACCGGTTAGACCGGCGCGTTCCTGCGTGCGACGCACATCTGAAGGTGTATTCACATGGCGCATGTCCAGAATGCTACCCGGCGCTGCGGATGTGCTGGACGGTACCATCACTTCTGTTTCTCCAAGCGACAGGACGCCACCAATGCGCGCGCCACCGGTCAGCGGGCCGTCCACTGTGACCTGGCCCGATACCGTTGTGCGATAGAGACTTGGATCGGACACGCCAAGATCATTGAGTGTTGCCTGAAGCGTTGCAGAAAATGGCGCGGCGAGGGCAATTGGCCCTGTCACCTGAAAACGGCCACCCGTTCCCGCGTTGCCTGTAATATCCGGGCGCGCCTGACCTTGTGACAGGTCCACGCGACCGGCGAGGTCTTGCAAGACAAGGCCTGGCCCAGGCAGAGATACCCTGCCTTGCTCTGTTGTAACCGTACCAGACAGCGCATCCAGTTGTGCGGGGCCATCCAGACGCAGCTCAAACCGCGCCACCCCATCGATAGAATTGGGTGAGATGAACCCATTTGCGAGCCCCAACGGTGCGGTGCCAACAAGCTCAAGCGCCAGTTGCTTAGCATAATCCTGGATTGTCCCCGTGATTTTGGCCTGCGTGCCACCCGGTCCCGTTGCGTCAAGCACAACATCTACAAGACGCGCTTGCGCATCTCGCAACGTGATCTGACCTTGCGCGCTGGCCGGTCCGTCAAATCCCGGAGCCAAAACGCCAAGATCCGCGATACGGGCTGACGCTGTGATTGGCGCGCCAGGTGCCGGGCTTTCGGCTGTGACATCAAGTTTTGCGGCAGCTAGATCAAGGTTGCGGATATGCGGCAGTGCATCAGGATTAATCGCGAAAGATGTGTCAAACGTGACGTCGCCCGCCACAAGACGATCAAGGCTTGGCACACCTGAGCGAAAATTCTGGGCAACCAAATTCGTCGTAAGATCCACGATTTTTCCGCGCAATTCCCCAAACCCGTCCACTGACCAATCGACACGACCAGCAAGAGAACGCCCCGCAATAGCAGACAGACGCGACAGATCTTCTGCGACCAGAGTGAGGTCGCCCTCTACGGGCAATTCAGGGTCATCTGGGGTCAAGGAAACCGTTCCGCTGAGCGTTGCGCCAACGGCCTGGGCGGTGAGGTTTTCCAAAGAAATCGCGCCGCCGTCGATCCAGCGCAACCCTACCGAAAGGTTTGCCGGCCCGTCCAATTTGGATTCAACGAGGGAGACTTCCGACAGCTCAGCATCCAGATCAAGCTGTCCGCGCTCGGCATTCAAAGTGCCATCCGCCGTTGCGTTGACCGCATCGGTCTGGACCATAAACCGGTCCAAAAGCGTGCCTTCGAGGTCTCTTGTGACGGCAAACGAGACAGCGCCGCTGCCCTTCAAGAGAGGGTCAATGCGCGGATTGGAAATCTTCAGATCATCGGTTTTCGCATCCACATCTACATCAAATGACCCTCCCAATAGTGCGCCAATACCTTCCACGCGGATCTCTGCTGCCCCGCTGAGGTCCCGCTCTGCAACACCTGAAAACCGCGAAAGGTCCGCACTGCGAAGTGTTGCGCGCCCTGCCACTGGGAAGCCTTCTGAAAGACCATCAACTGTGCCGTCTGCCTGCAAATCAACGTCCTCGCTTTGCAGCATAAGCGACATGATCTCTAGCGGAGATTGTGCGGTCCAGGACAAGTCGGACGTGCCATTTATGGAAGACCCCAGCAAACGGCGAAGATCAGGGGCGTCGTGATTTAAACGCTGCGCATCAAACGTGATACTTGCGGTCACGCCCCCAGGGTCGCCACGCGCAATCGTTCCTTGTGCGGCAAGCACCGCACGGCCCACCTGCAGCTCATCACGTACAAGATCGCGCAATTTGGCTTCTGCCTGCCACACATCGCCCTGATCGGCGTTGTATTGTGCCGACAGATTGATTTCACGGACGGACATTTCCGTCCCGGCCACAGGCAAGCGCGTTACCGCATCTCCAGCAATATCCGCTTTAAGATCAAAACTTTGTGGCCATCCATCTGAGGCAAGACGCACTTGCCCATTCAAATCCATCGCGCCTGAGGTTAGCTCCAGAACATCCAGATTGAGCCGCCCATCGGTCAGGCTTTGCCCCGCCACCGAGAGCGATGCGTTTTCGCCCATGAAGCGGTGAAACTCCGGCTCGAACAACGGGCGCACGTCGCCAGACAGGTCAGCGGCGAAAGCATGACCCATCGCGCGATCCTCATCCGTTTCCATCGCGGCAATTTCAATTGTGCCGCCAAAACGACGAACGCCATCAGAGGAAAGCGCAATGTTGGCGGTATAGTCGCTTAGAGGAGCCTCCCCAGTGAGCTGCAGTTGCAAACTAGGCGCGCCTGGGATGCGCAACAGTTTTGCCACGAGCCCATCTCTGGCTTCTACAAAATCGAGAGCCAACGCCAGCACTCTGGTCTCATTTGAAAAGCCACCCTCAAACACAAGCTTGTCTTCGCGATCCGTGCGCAAAATCTGTGTTTTGGCCCGTGCGACACCATCATCGAGGAAAAAAGCGCCCTCAAGCGAAAACACGGCCTGTTCGCCCAACACAGGTGGCTTCAGAACAATGCGTTTCGCGTTAATCTCGTCGATGTTGATGGCCACAGGCAACTCAGGCAAGGCAAACTGCCAGGCTTGCGCGTCTTCAGGGGATACGCCGCCCTCGGTCACGGGCATACGCTCCAAAACCATTTCGTCCGCGGTCAGTTCGTCTATTTCCAGACGACCAGCAAAAAGCGCCGAACGAGACCAGACTAAGGAGGCATTGTTGAGAGTAAACCACACGCCGTTGTCGTCTGAAATCGTCAAACGCTCTAAGGTAGCGTTTGACGACAAGGCACCGCGAAAGCCCGTGACAACGACCTCGCGCCCTGCTTCAGACAGATTGTCCTGAAGAAAGTTCTCGATGAAGCTTTTGTCATCCTGTTCAGAGCTTTGCCCCACCGCGGATTTGGCCAGACATAAGGTCAACAGAAAGATCACAATCAACCGCATCAAAACGCCTGCCCTATACCAATGTAGAATTCGAACTGCTCACCTGCATCGCTGTCGATCGGCGTGGCAATGTCGAGCCGGATAGGGCCAATCCCTGTATCGTATCGCACACCAAATCCCGCTCCGGCGTGCACCTCCCCACTGTCACTGATGAAACTGTCACTTCCGACAAAGCCTGCATCTGCAAAAGCTACAACCGACCACGTGTCGTTCAAACCAAAGCGTAGCTCGCTGGAGATCGCCAAAAACGATCTCCCGCCCAGGCGGTTTCCACCCCCGATATCGACCGCAAGCGATTCAAATGGTTGACCGCGCACTGTGTCAGAGCCGCCTGAAAAGAAAAGCATGTCGGGCGACACCTCGGTTAGCCCCGCACCAACGACCGATCCGATTTGTGCGCGAAAGGCCGCGACATGACGGTCTTTTTCGCCGAACCCCAGATAAGTGCGCGCATCCGCGAAAAACCGGGCACCTGAACCACCGCTTCCCACGGCGACAAAGGGTGTGACCTTGGTGTCAATGAAGAAACCCGAATGGGCATCCAGCGGTTCATCCCGGCTATCATAGGTCAGGCTGAGCGGGAAAAGAATGTGTTCCAACGTCCGGGACCCTGCGTCATCGTCAATGTCGGAAAACCGATAGGCGATGCCCACCTGCCCGGTCAGTTCATCATTGAAAACATGAGACAGCCCAATACCAGCCTGAGCGCTGCTTTCGCGAAAGCCCGGCTCGTCCTGCTCCTCGATTTCAAATCCCAAAACAAGAGACGTATCCGGCGTAATGGTCGCAGGCCGTTCAAACCGTACGCCCACACGATAGTCGATCCCATCAGTATCGCCACCAATGCCGCGCATCTCACCTTCGAACCGCAAACGCTCTGCGCCACCAAGCAAGTTTCGATGCATCCAGAACGCGTTAAGCGACAAGCCCTCCAGCGAGGCTATTTCGGCACCAACGCCAAAACGTCTTGGCTTTGCGTCAACAAGCTCTGCGGTGATGTCCAAGGTATTGCCGGGACCGGGTGTGTCAGCTTCGGTCAACACAACGGATCGGAACGCACCCGTTCTGCGCAGGCGCTGGCTTGATCGTTTCAAGTCCTCGGGGGAGAATACCTTGCCCGTCGGCAGACCTGCAATAGCGCGCACACGGCTCGGGCGGACCCGTCCGGGCTCGGCGACGAGAAGGTCGCCAAAGGTCAGGCGCGGACCGGGGGCCAGACGAATGTCAGCGGCCAGTTCTGCGCGGGCATGATTGGCCGTGATCCGTTGATCAGAGACATTTGCCTTTGCATGACCCGCGGCACGCCACGCGTCGACACCCGCTTGTGCGGCCTCTACAACCCTGTCCGAAAAGGCAGGCTGTCCAGGCGCGAAACCTTCCGGAAGTTCCGTTTTTGGTGCAAGCGGAGCAACACGCGCCGTCGAGAACCGAAAACGCGGACCGGGATCAATCAGGATATCCACCCGCTCTATCGCCTCAGGCCCTCCAAAGGGCGAGATATCAGCGGCTTCGCGACCATCAACACGTATGCTGATTACACCTCCGTAGTGACCGAGTTCATACAAAGAACTGAGGAGCCTTTGGTAGTCCGCGCGTGCCGCCGAAAGAACATCCTGGGCGACGGGGTTGTCTTGCCCAACGGTCTCGACCGTCAAGGATGCCGCGCGCAACCTGTTCACAACGCTTTCAGAGGCTTCCGAAGCTTGCAAACGCACTTCCACGGCCAGCGCCATCGGGACATAGCACAACACTACCACGCAACTCAGCCAAATCCTGGTCGTCAAGCTATGAAACACTTCAGGCGCTCCGTTCTGTATAGTGTTATTCCATGCGGATGGCTAAGGTTCCACCGCAATTCATGCAGCTCCGGATTAAAGAATGTGGCGTTTGACAGATAGCTCAACTTTTTCAATCGAGACTTGACCAGAAATCGGAGCGCAAGTCACAGTGGAAGTTCTTGAACAGCGCTGCAAATTTCACGCCAGAGTGCTCGCCACATCCATGAACTGGAGCGTCTCATGAACCTATCTTCTCTTGCCGCTGAAGCCGAAGCGCGGGGTGCGCCCGTGCGTGCCGGGCTGATTGGCGCGGGAAAATTCGGCTCGATGTTCCTCAGCCAGGTGCCAACCATCCAAGGCCTTGAGGTCAGCGCAATTGCTGATCTGGACATGACCCGTGCCAAGACGGCTTGCAAGACCGTGGGTTGGTCGCCTGAGCGGATCGCCGCCACGACGTTTGTCGAAGATGGCGCGGCTCTGGCAGCGCGAGATGATGTGGACGTGGTGATAGAAGCTACGGGGCATCCTCGCGCAGGCATCGCGCATGCGCGAGCCGCCATCAAGGCGGGCAAACATATCGTGATGGTCAATGTAGAAGCCGATGTTCTCGTCGGCCCGGTGCTCGCGGCAGAAGCCCGCGCGGCGGGCGTGGTCTATTCCATGGCCTACGGGGACCAGCCCGCGCTTGTGTCCGAAATGGTTGACTGGGTAAGATCAGCCGGGTTTTCCGTGGCCGCTGCGGGCAAAGGCACCAAGTACCTGCCCGCCTACCATTCGGTGACCCCTGACGATGTTTGGGCGCATTACGGCCTCTCGCCCGAAGACGCCGCCACGGCGGGCATGAACCCGCAAATGTTCAACTCGTTTCTCGACGGCACCAAAAGCGCCATTGAGATGGTCGCGATTGCCAATGCCTGTGGGCTTCACGTACCGACCGATGGCCTCGCCTTTCCGCCCTGTGGCGTAGACGATCTGGCACATGTGTTGCGACCCAGGGAGATGGGCGGGCAACTTGAAGGCCGGGGCATGGTCGAAACCATTTCGTCGGTTGAGCGCGATGGTCGCCCGGTTTTCAGAGACCTGCGTTGGGGTGTCTACGTGGTGCTGGAAGCGCCCAATGACTATGCCGCCGCGTGTTTTCGGCAGTACGGTCTTCCCACTGACGATACCGGGCGTTTTGCGGCCATGTACAAGCCCTTTCACCTGATTGGCTTGGAACTTTCGATTTCCGTGCTCAGCGCCGCCCTACGGCGCGAACCAACCGGGCAATCACGTGAGATGCGCGGCACGGTGGCGGCCGTGGCCAAAAGGGATCTGAAGGCTGGTGAAATACTCGATGGCGAGGGCGGCTATACTGTTTGGGGCAAGGCGCAACCTGTTTCGCACGCGAAAGACACGCTACCCATTGGCCTTGCACAAAATGTGACGCTTGCGCGTGACGTCGCCCAGGGTTCCACACTACAAATGTCTGATGTAACGCTGGCCGACGATCCGGTGGTTGCTCTGTACCGGCAAGCTTTGGGCGACTGATCCTTTTAAAGTTCGCCCCCCTAGGCCAGAGACACGTTTTCGCGCACTTCCAGGAACGACCAGATGGACCGTGTCAAACGATTGGAATGTTTGACGTTTCGATACATCCTGATCTCCAAATCAATGGTCCAATCCGGCTCTCCAGTGCGCACCAATAGTTTGCTTTCCAGATCCGGGGCCACCAGGCTCTTGGGCAGCCAGGCAACCCCATCACCGGCACGCGCCCGGATGCGCAGCGCACCACCCATGGAGTTCTCATAAACGGTGCGTAACCGCGAGTTCAGCCCATGCGATTTGAACAGGGTGTCAAGATGGTTGCCAATCGGCGCGACATCACGGAACCGCAAGTATGGCATCTCGATATTCGGCGTGTCGAACCCAAATAGAGGCGCGCCATTCGCATCAGGCTTGCAAACCGGGATCATCCGGTCATGGCCAATAAGGATTGATTGAAACGGCGCCACCTCGGATTTGTTATACCCTCGATAGGCAATCACGAAATCTGCCTCTCGCTCTTCGAGATCCCGCATACAATTCGGCAGATCATCCGCCCGCAGCCGTGACATGATGGGGCCGTAGGCCTCTTCCAGTGACAGCAACCATGCGGGGTAAAACCGCCAGCTGATTGAGTGTTGAGCGGCAAAAGTCACCACGTATTTATCAGGCAATGATTGCGCCTCAAGGATTTGGCTGCGCTCCTGCTCGATCCTGGACAGGGCTTGTAGCCCAGCCTCAAGCATCTGCGTGCCTGCCTCAGTCAAACGCACAGGATGACGTGTTCGGTCTACAAGCGTTGCACCGACCCAAGCCTCCAGCGCCTTGATCCGCCGGCTGAATGCCGGCTGGCTGAGATTGCTCAAAACAGCGGCCTGAGAAAAGTTGCCAGTCCGCTGCAAACGCTGAAGGTCACGAAACAAAGATGTGTCCATCCAACCATTGTAATGCAAATTTTGCATAATGTCATTCGAACATAACATTGGATGCATCACGGATAATGTTTCAGGCTTTGGCATCTAGATTCTATCAAGGGGGCAAGTGATGGCCGAGGCTGGAACGTTAGAGCGCAAGGCGTCGCGCATAGATTTTGATCGCTTTCCGCAGATCAAACTGTGCCATCGCCCAACACCCATCGAAGCAATGCCGCGCATGTCAGAGCTTTTGGGCGGACCGCGCCTATTCATTAAGCGTGATGACTGCACCGGGCTGGCCACGGGCGGAAACAAAACCCGCAAGCTGGAGTTTCTGGTGGGCGAGGCGGTGCGTGACAATGCGGACATGCTGGTCACGCAAGGCGCGGTTCAGTCAAACCATGTTCGTCAAACTGCAGCCGCCGCTGCCAAGGTTGGTATGAAGTGCCACGTGCTCTTGGAACGTCGAGTGCAGGATCGGGACGCATCCTACGAGGCAACCGGCAATGTGCTTCTTGATACCCTTTTTGGGGCCACACATGAGTTCCGCCCCGCGGGACTTGATATGAATGCCGAAGCCGAGGCCGTGACCGAAACTCTGCGTGCCGAGGGGCACAAACCATATTTCATTCCTGGTGGCGGCTCAAACGCGATAGGCGCTTTGGGCTACGCCAATTGCGCCCAAGAGATTGCCGACTACTCAAAAGAAACCGGTCAGTCCTTTGACTGGCTCGTGATGGGCACAGGCAGCACAGGCACACAAGCCGGACTGGTGGCTGGGTTCCACGCGATTGGCCATGATCTGCCCGTGATGGGCGTCAGTGTCCGTCAGCCGCGCGAAAAGCAAATGAATGCTGTTCACGCATTGACCCAAAAAACGCTCGAAAAACTGGGAGCGGGCAGCATCCCACTTAGCAAAATCCTTGTCGATGACGGGTATGTTGGAGAAGGCTACGGTATTCCCGCAGAGTCCACTTTAGAGGCTATTCACATCACCGCACGTCAGGAAGGCATCCTTCTTGACCCAGTTTATTCAGCCAAAGGTATGGCTGGCTTGATTGGTATGGCGCGAAGTGGTTTTTTCAAACCGACAGACAATGTGCTGTTTCTGCATACAGGTGGCGCTACAGCGCTGTTTGCATATCAAGAGCAACTTGTCGCTTCCTTACAATGACCAGACGCCCTCCAAGGGCGCATCAACCAACAGAGGAGAAAACTATGACATCCAAATTGAAATCCCTCGGCTTTGCAGCCGCAGTCAGCATGCTGGCAGTGCCTGCGCTGGCTGCAGAAGAGGTTAAAATCGGCGTGCCGTCCTGGACCGGCGCGCAGGCTATTGCGCATGTGCTGGGCGAAGTTGTGACCTCGCGCATTGGCGGCAAAGTTGAATATGTGCCCGGCAACAACGCCACGATTTTCCAGGCGATGGATCAGGGCAAAGGCGATATCGACGTGCATCCTGACGTCTGGCTGCCCAACCAGGAAAGCTTTACCAAGAAATATGTGGATGAGGCCGGCACTGTGACGCTGTCGTCCAACCCATATGAGGGAAATCAGGGCTTCTGTGTTTCCAAGGACTTCGGCGAAGCCAACAACATCACAGATATTGCCGATCTGGGCCGTCCTGATGTGGCCGCACTTATGGACAGCGATGGAAACGGCAAAGGTGAAATGTGGATCGGCGCGCCGGGCTGGGCTTCGGCTAACGTGAATGAAGTGAAAGTACGGGACTACGGCCTGTTGGACTTCGTTGAGCCTGTTCGTGCGGAAGAAAGCGTGAAAACCGCGCGTATCAAGGACAGCATCGCCAAGGGCGAAGGCTATGCCTTTTACTGCTACAAGCCACATGCGGTCTGGTTCCAGTTCGACGTCAAAATGCTCAGCGAACCGACATTTGACCCAGAAAAATACGTGATGATTCAGCCGTCAGACGATGCAGATTGGTATGAAAAATCCAGCGTTGCGACAAAAGATGCTCTGAAAAACGTTCAGATCGCCTGGTCCAACTCACTGGAGGATCGCTCTCCGGCCATTGCTGAGTTCTTTTCGAATTTCCAACTGACTGCGGATGATGTCAGCTCCTTGGCCTTTGACATCAGTGCGAATGGCACAGATCCGGCGGATGCGGCGAAGAAATGGATCGAAGAGAATTCGGACCGCGTGGACGGCTGGCTGGGTCTCTAAGACTATAGTTTCAAAACATATTGCCAGCACCGGTTGCCTATCGGTGCTGGCACACCTGAGCACCTGCAGGACATCTGCCCAATGACCGATGAAACCGTCATAGAAATTTCCAATGTCTGGAAGATTTTTGGCTCCAAACCCGAACAAGCTTTGGAAGCTATCCAAACACGCGGGCTGAGCAAGGCGGAGGTTCTGGCGGAGTTCAACGCTGTTGTTGGCGTGGCGGATGTGAGCCTTGAAGTGAAGCGCGGCGAAATCTTCTGCATCATGGGCCTTTCGGGCAGCGGCAAGTCAACGCTTGTGCGCCACTTCAACCGGCTTTTGGAGCCAACCGCCGGCAAGATCGAAATAGAGGGCACCGATGTGATGGCCCTTGGGCCGAAACAGCTCCAGCAGTTTCGAAACCAAAAAATCGGTATGGTCTTTCAGAACTTCGCGCTGATGCCGCATCGGTCAGTGCTCGACAACGTGGCCATGCCGATGGAGATCCGGCAAGTTGCCAAGAATGAACGGATGCGCCAGGCCGCCGCCATCCTCGATATTGTTGAACTAGGCGCTTGGGGCTCCAAATTTGCCCATGAGCTTTCGGGCGGGATGCAGCAACGTGTCGGTTTGGCCCGGGCTTTGGCGGCCAACCCTGACGTTTTGTTAATGGACGAGCCGTTCTCAGCGCTTGACCCCCTCATTCGGCGACAGTTGCAGGATGAATTCATCCGTCTGAGCAAAATTCTGAAGAAGACAACGATTTTCATCACCCATGATCTCGACGAGGCCGTGCGCATCGGCGATCGCATCGCGATCATGCGCGATGGCAAGATGGTGCAAATTGGCACGGCGGAAGACATTGTGATGCATCCCGCGGATGACTACGTCGCCGATTTTGTCGCTGGAATTTCCCGCCTGAAAGTCGTGCATGCCCATGCAGTCATGCAACCTGTTGACGTGCATGTTGCTGCAAATGGACCTGTGGGGGCCGATGCTCCGCGCGTGGATGAGGCAGAAACGCTCAGCAATCTGATCAACCTCGCGATAGACGATGACAACCCAATTGTCGTGCGCGCGGAAGGCAAGGACGTGGGTGTCATCACCCGCGCGGATCTGCTGCGCACTGTGATCGAAGGGACGGAAGTATCATGACCGACACAACCGATCTTGGGGTGAATCCGCTTGAAGATACCGAAAGCGAGGCGGCGCTGGCCTATGCCGAAGAGCGCCGCGAAAACATCCGCACCTTTGTGCGCACCTGTCCAGACTATTACATCCGTATGTTCGACAAGATCGGCGCATCAGCCAAGTTTACCGCAACATTCAATGCGATGGCGGGTCTTTTTGGTCCAATTTGGTTTGGGGCGCGTGGGCTGTGGAGTTGGGCACTGCCCTTCCTGATCCTCGAGGCTTTGGGTTTTGTACAAATTGCGCGCGGCTTGTTTGGTGATCTTGCCTCTGAAGCCACGGCGCGGATTCAATCCATCGAAGGCACATTGGAATTACGCCGCGAGCAACTCGCCGCTGCGATAGCAGAACAATCGGATCGTGTGGACGCTTATCAACGCGCTGTAGACGCCCTGGAAGCAAGTATTGACGGGTTTAGAGATGAAGCCGCAGCTCTTGCGGAACAAGGGACCACTATAGCTCTCACTGGCGTTGCCATTTTGATCATTGTAAAACTGGTGCAGGCCTTTGTTGCCAACTGGGCGCTTGAGGCACGGTTTTCTGACTGGCTTTCAGACCGCAGCATCCGTTCCGGTCTGCCTGTTGCGCAAATCGTGTTCAGCGCTGTTTTCATGTTCCTGATCGTTGCGACGGCTATGGTGCATTACAGTTTCCCAGGCCGTTATTCTCTTCTTACGGCCTTTCCGACCGATCCTAATATACGCCTGACCGGCATCACCTGGGTTGAAGACTTCATTGCATTCTGCGTTCGCAACAGCGAAGCGTTTTTTGACGGGTTGACCTTCGGCATCCGTACTCTCCTTGATGCTTTGGAAGTTATTCTTGTCCAAACGCCCTGGATCGTGATCGCCAGCCTGATCATCCTTTTGACCTGGCTCACGGCGGGCGTGCGTACTGCAATTTATTCAGGCGCTTTTCTCGCCTATATGGGCCTGCTGGGTTTTTGGGAGGCGGCGATGACGACACTGGCATTGCTGGGAACAGCCGCGTGCCTGTCGATTGTGATCGGGATCCCATTGGGGATGTTCGCCGCACGACGTCCACGTTTTTATGCCTTTATCCAGCCCATTATGGACTTCATGCAGACGATGCCAGCCTTCGTCTTCATGGTCCCTGTCATTGCGTTTTTCGGGGTCGGCAAACCTGCGGCCGTGGTCGTGACCATGATTTTTGGCGGAACTCCGGTGGTGCGTCTTACCGTTCTTGGCCTGCGCGGCGTGCCTGAAAGTGTGCGCGAAGCGGCAATCAGTTTCGGGGCGAACAAATGGTATCTTCTGACCAAGGTTGATCTGCCTCTGGCCAGCCCCTCGATCCGCGCCGGAATAAATCAGACAATCATGCTCTCACTGGCAATGGTTGTTGTGGCCTCTCTGATCGGCGCGAAGGGTCTGGGTGAGGACGTCCTGGAAGCATTGCAATATGCCAATGTCGGCCAAGGCATCTTGGCCGGGTTCTCAATTCTCTTCTGCGCCATGATCCTGGATCGTATCGTTCAGGGTCAACGCAAGTGACACCGCTGGTCTTTGTTCATGGTTTCATGGGCGGCAGCGATCAGTGGCAAAAACAAGATACGCTTGGAGCGGGTCGGGACTTAATCCGCGTCGACCTTCCAGGTTTTGGCAAAAACGCGCATCTGCCGCCCGTAAACTCGATTGCGGAATTCGCGAACTGGGTTTTGGGTGAGATCACCGTTGAGCGGTTCGACCTGCTGGGGCATTCGATGGGCGGCATGATCGTGCAAGAAATGGTGCGTCGCGCGCCAGAGCGCGTCGAACGATTGATATTGTATGGAACGGGTGCCGTCGGTGTTTTGCCCGGTCGCTTCGAGCCAATAGAGACATCCATGCGCCGCGCCGAAGACGACGGCCCCAATGCCACAGCACGCCGGATTGCCGCGACATGGTTTTTGCAGCGGGAAAAGGCAGAGCCTTATCCCGAATGCGCGGCCATTGCCGAAGCCAGTACACTTCCGGCCATCCTGGCAGGGCTTGAGGCGATGCAAAACTGGTCCGGAGAGGACCACCTGCCACAGATTGCCTGCCCCACATTGATTGTCTGGGGTGATAGTGACCGCACCTACACGTGGCCGCAAATTGAACAGCTGTGGCAGAGCATTCCGAAATCCAATCTCGCTGTCGTTCCGCACGCGGCGCATGCCGTTCACATGGAACGTCCTCGGCTCTTCAATCAGTTGATTGAGGGATTTTTGGCACACGCTTAAATCTATACGCCTCGCAGCGAGAGCGGCCACATCTCCTCAACACATGCTTGCGACAGGCTGGCTTAAGACGAATCGAAAACCGTCCGCAGCTCGATGCAAGAGCCGGAATAGGCGCACCCAAATGTGCTCCGACCGTTGGGAAACCCTTAAAAATATGATGTTAGCCCAAAAAAATTTAGTTTTTGCGTGACATCCCGGGCAACTTTAGCGACGCTTTTAGAACAAACGACGCGCAGAAGCGCGCGATTGATTAGGGAGACCTCATGATGCACATGAAATTTATCGGTGGCATGGTTGCTGCCGCGACAATTGCCTTTGGTGGCGCCGCCATCGCGCAAGACAAATTTATCTCAATCGGCACCGGCGGTGTGACGGGCGTTTACTATCCGACGGGCGGCGCAATCTGCCGTCTGGTGAACCGCGACCGCAAAGAACACGGTATCCGCTGTGCCGTGGAATCCACAGGCGGTTCTGTCTACAACATCAACACCATCAAGGCCGGTGAGCTTGAGTTTGGTGTGGCCCAGTCTGACTGGCAGTATCACGCATTCAACGGAACGTCGAAATTCGAAGACAACCCGTTCCCAAATGTCCGGGCAATGTTCTCGGTGCACCCAGAGCCCTTCACGCTTCTGGTGCGCGGCGACAGCGGTATCTCGTCCTTTGAAGAACTCAAAGGCAAGCGTGTGAATGTCGGCAATCCCGGATCGGGCCAGCGCGCCACGATGGAAGTGGTCATGGACGCGTTCGGCATGGGCATGGACGACTTTGCCCTGGCAACCGAGTACAAGGGCTCGGAGATGGCCAAGCAGATCTGCGACAACAACATTGACGCGATGATCTACACCATCGGCCACCCGGCGGCGGCAATCAAAGAAGCGACGACAACCTGTGACGTGAAACTCCTCTCCGTGACAGGTGAACCTGTTGACAAGCTGGTTGCAGACAACCCCTACTACCGCGTCGCAACCATCCCGGCGGGTATGTATGCGGGCACTGACACCGACACCACCACATTCGGTGTGGGCGCGACCTTTGTGACCTCGGCTGATGTACCAGAGGATGTGGCTTACGTGGTTGCCAAGGCTGTGATGGCCAATCTGGAAGATTTCCGTGGCCTGCACCCGGCATTTGCCAATCTCGACGCCAAGCAGATGATCAGCGACGGCCTCTCAGCTCCGCTGCACCCTGGGGCCGAGAAAGCCTATAAAGAGCTGGGTTTGATGGAATAAGAGACATCAACAAGATGTCCTGAAATCAGCGCCAGCGCGTCATTCGATGCGCTGGCGCTTTTGCTAAAAAAAGAAGACAAAGAGGGACCAGAGGGATGACAGACGCAGCAAATAGATCTGCCGAAGATATGGTTGCAGAGGCCGATACCGGCGCCCGCAATGCCGGACCATTCGCAAAGCAACTGATCTTCGCGCTCTGTATTACCTGGTCGCTGTTTCATCTCTATATCGCTTCAAAGGTTCCCGGTGTGCTAGCGCAAGCGACCGGCGTCAGCGAATTTGCCAATATCGTTGCGCAAGCGCGTTACATTCATTTGGCCTTCGCCATAAGCCTTGCCACACTGGCCTTTCCAATGTTCGGTCACCGGGACCGAATTCCACTCTATGACTGGGCCTTGATGGTTCTGGGCATTGCGTCATGCTTGTACCTCGTGGTCTTCAGGTTCGAGATCGCCGACCGGCCTGGGCTTTGGACCACCACAGATATTGTGATGTCTGGCATCGGTATGTTTGTTCTCATGGTGGCGGTCTTCCGGTCTTTGGGTTTGCCCCTCGTGATCATTGCATCCGCCTTCCTCGCACTCGCTTTTTTCGGAGGCTATTCCGAATGGATTGGCAGCGTCACCAACTATGGCGGCGCGTCCTTTGCCAAAGCCATGGGACATTATTGGATGCAAACTGAGGGTGTGTTTGGTGTTGCCCTTGGCGTATCCACCACGATGATCTTCCTCTTCGTGCTGTTTGGCGCGCTCTTGGAAAAAGCAGGCGGCGGCAACTGGTTCATCAAAGTGGCCATCGCCCTTCTTGGGGCCTTACGCGGTGGTCCCGCCAAGGCGGCGGTGCTGTCCTCCATGATGACGGGTATGATCTCAGGCTCTTCCATCGCCAACACCGTGACCACCGGCACATTCACCATCCCGCTCATGAAGCGCATAGGCTTTGCGCCAGAAAAGGCTGGCGCGGTTGAGGTAGCCTCCTCCACCAACGGGCAGTTGACACCCCCCGTCATGGGGGCAGCAGCCTTCCTGATGGTTGAGTATGTGAACATCCCGTATATCGAGGTTATCAAACACGCCTTCCTGCCTGCGGTAATCTCTTACATCGCACTGCTCTATATCGTGCATCTGGAAAGCCTGAAGATGAGCCTGCAGGGCCTGAAGAAACCCGGACGGCATATCGGCGTTGTCATGATCCTGGTGCTTTTCCTGACCGGCTTTCTTGGCATGGCGGCGATCACGTTCCTTGTTGTTGGCTTCCGTAGCATGCTGGAACCCATCATGCCCGGCGCCTCCATCTACCCGGCGCTTGTTCTGTTGCTGGTTGCGTATCTCGCGCTCGTTTATGTGGCGTCCAAATTCCCCGATGTCGTGGTTGATGACCCCAACAGCAAAGTGGTCGAAGCTCCGCGCCTCACGCCGACATTCCTTGGTGGCGCCTATTACGCGTTGCCGATTTTCGTGCTTGTGTGGAATCTCATGGTGCGCACAGAGGATCTTGATCGACTATCACCTGCGCTCTCGGCATTCTGGGCCACCATTGTGATGATCATCGTTGCACTCACGCACCGCCCGCTCAAGGCCATGTTCCGCGGAAGCGCGGACAATTTTGCTGAAAAACTCGCCACCAGTTGGCGCGACTTTGTTGCAGGCCTTGAAAGCGGTGCGCGCAACATGATCGGGATTGGCGTGGCCACGGGGGCTGCCGGTATCATCGTGGGCACCATTTCCCTGACCGGGGCGCATCAGATCATCGGACAGGTTATCGAGGCGATTGCTGGTGACAACCTGATGATCCTGTTGCTTCTGGTTGCCATTCTGTCGCTGATCCTCGGCATGGGGCTTCCGACAACGGCCAACTACATTGTTGTGTCCTCGCTGATGGCGCCCGTAATCGTATCGGTCGGCGCGCAATCAGGTCTCATCGTGCCTCTGATCGCCGTGCACCTCTTTGTGTTCTATTTTGGGATCCTGGCGGATGATACACCGCCCGTTGGGCTCGCCGCCTATGCGGCGGCGGCCATATCACGCGGGGACCCGATCAAAACCGGCATCGTCGGCTTCAGCTATGACATTCGAACGGCACTCTTGCCCTTTATGTTCATCTTCAACACCGACTTGTTGCTGATTGATGTGGGACCAGCGAAGGCGGTGCTGGTGTTCTTTGTCTCGCTCATTGCCATGCTTGTCTTTGCCGCCGTGACCCAGGGCTACTTCATTGCAAAGTCGCGCAAATGGGAATCCGTGGTCATGATGCTTGTTGTCTTCATGCTCTTCCGGCCAGACTTCTTCCTTGACCAGTGGCAGGAAAAGTATCGCGAGACCACGGGTCCGGCTGCTCTTGCTGCGCTGGAAGAGCTACCTGTCGGCGGTTCCGCACGACTGCGCGTTTCAGCCCCAGATTTCGACACCGGCATCGTGGGGAGCATTACGCTGGCCTATACGGCTGAAGCCGAAGGCACCGCCCTTGAACGACTGGAGGCCGTGGGGCTGACAGTGATCGAAGACGGCGATATCCTGACGTTGGAGGAACCCTTCCCTGGGACAAAATACTTCGACCAACTGGGCAATGACTACGACTTTTATGGTGATGCACCTGCGCAAATCGAAGCCGTCGCAGTCGAAAATGAGCGCATGCCAAAAGAGATCTTCTTCATTCCTGCTCTTCTGTTGCTTCTGGTGATTGTCGCCATTCAACGCCCGCGTGCAACACAACCTGCATTTTGAGAAGGAAAAGAAATGTACAAAAAGGTTCTTATTCCTGTCGACCTCAACGTGGTGGGGGACGCACAAAAACTCTTGTCGCGCGCAAAACCGCTCGTTGAACCCTGGGGCAGTGAACTTCATGTCGTCACCGTGATCCCGCATGTGGGCATGGCGATCGTCGGTTCATACTTTGATGATAACTTCGAGTCAGAAAGCCGGAAGGAAGCGGCCAAACAGTTGGCCGCGGCGGTATCCTCTGCCGGAATCAATGCCAAACAGGATGTGCTAACCGGTAAAATCTATGACTGCGTTATCGCCAAAGCCAACGCAATTGGGGCCGACCTGATCATTATTGGTGCACATCAACCGGAGTTGCGCGAATACCTCTTGGGGTCCAACGCCGCACGTGTGGTGCGGCACTCCAAACAGTCCGTTTTGGTGGTGCGCGACGACTAAAGCGTTTTGGTTTTAGACTAAGGCATCAAGTATAACCAAAACCCATGCGGCGATTGAAAGCTGCACTGCATTTCGCGAACATCAGTGACCGAGGTTTTTCGCGAAACGCGTTAAGGTGAGAGACTCCACGCACAGCGTTACACGTTGTGTAAGGCTGGGGTTATTTTTCAAAAATACTGAGGCTGTCCCTTAAAATATTGGAAAAAGTACGGTGCATTTCTTTTTCAATAAATGCAAAAGGGTAGCCGGATGCAGTTTTCGTCTGTTAGGCTGTGGAACGAGACGGCTTAAAACGTGCCAGTCTTGTCGGGGAAACCAAAGAAAAAGGCGACAAGCCTGAAGAATAACCAAACGCAACGGATGCACCTTGCGGTCCAGAAAACTGCCACCAAAGGCAGACCTAAAGTCCAACAACAGGGAGAACAGAACATGTCAGATATCAAGAAGAATGATCCGAGCTACGGGTCTTTGTCTTATGGGGACGAGCAACAGCTTTTCGAAATGATCAAACGCGGTGCAAGCCGTCGCGATGTCCTGAAATACTTCATGGCATCCGGGGCGACGCTTGCTGCCTCTGGCGTACTCTTCGGCAGCGCCACCAAGGCTTTTGCCGAAACGCCCAAAACAGGTGGTCGCTTGATCATGGCGGGGGACCAGCATGGCCCCAACGATACGCTTGATCCTGCGCTTTTCACCTCGGCGGTCGACTACTTCCGAGGCCGCATGTACTATGGCTCACTCACACGGCTGACCGACGATCTGAGCTACGAGCCTGAACTGGCCGAGTCGATTGAGGCCAACAAAGACGCGACCGTATGGACCTTCAAAATCCGTAAAGGTGTTGAGTTCCATGACGGCAAAACACTCACTGCCGATGACGTCATCTACACGATGAATCGCCATTTGGGCGAAGAGTCCGTCTCCAAGGCCGCGTCTCTCGTTTCGATGGTCGATCGCTGGGAGAAGGTCAACGACTACGAAGTGAAGGCAGTCCTCAACTCGCCTAACGCTGACCTTCCCATTGCGCTTGGCACCTTCCACTTCAAAATCCTGCAAGACGGTACAACTGACTTCTCAACCGCGGTTGGCACTGGCCCTTACAAGGTCAAGGAATTCGCACCCGGCGTCCGCACCATCGGCACCCGGTTTGAAAACTTCTGGGGCGAAGGCGGCTATCTGGATGAGCTTGAGCACTATGGCATCGGCGACTCTACCTCCCGTCTGAACGCATTCCTCGCGGGCGATGTGGATGCAATGGTCAACCTGCCACCAAAAGCGATTGATCAGGTGCAGGGCACAGACGGCAAAGAGATCTGGTCTCTGCAGGCTGGAGCCTATGTCAATATCACACCGCGTCTGGACATGGAGCAAAGCTCTAATCAGCATCTGTGGAAAGCGATGCAGCTTTTGCAGGACCGCCAACGCCTCTTGAAAGGCGTGCTCAAAGGTCAGGGCTCTCTCGGTAATGACCAACCGATCAACGCAGCCTATTTCGACCACTGCCCCGACATCCCGCAGCGCGAACTCGACCCGGAGAAAGCCAAGTGGCACTGGGAACAGTCGGGCATCGGTTCAACGCCAGTTCCTGTCGTGGCCGCCGAAGTGGCACCGGGTGCAGTTGAGCAATGTCTCTTTATGCAGCGCGAAGGTCAGAAAATTGGCGCGAACTTCGACGTCAAGAAAGTGACGACAGATGGCTACTGGGGTGCTGTGTGGCTCAAGGAACCGATCTGCGTGGCCTCCTGGAACATGCGTCCAACCGCCAACATCATGATGACGCTGGCCTTTGAAGGCTCGGCCGCCTGGAACGAAACCCGCTGGAACAACGACAATTTCAACCAGCTTCTGGTGGATGTACGCGGCGAAACCGATCCGGATGCACGGCGCCAGAAATACTGCGACCTGCAAACCATGATCCACGAGGAAAATGGCATGTCGCTTCCGGTGCACCGCAACTATGTGGACGCGGCCGCCAGCTATGTGAAAGGCCGCTCAAACGTGCCTCTCAACAACTTTGGCGGCGCGGAATCGCCAGTCACTTTGTGGCGCGACGCCTAAGCACGCCCGTTGGTTTGTGACCCTGCTTTCGATGGCAGGGTCACATCTTTCCCTCATAAAACAAAGGGCATGCAATGCTGTCTTTGATCCTGAAGCGGCTGGGTATTGGTGTGATCACCGTGCTCGCCGTGTCCGTGATCATTTTCTTCGGTACGAAAATCCTACCGGGTGATGCGGCGCAGATCCGCCTTGGGCAAGAAGCGACCGAGGCGAACGTGGCCGCGATGCGCGAACGCCTCGGGCTCGACAAATCCTATTTGCAGCAATACTTGACCTGGCTTGGCAATTTCGTGCGCGGAGATCTTGGTGTGTCGCTGGCCAGTGATACCCCAATCATGAATCTCATTTCAGACCGGTATCAGAACACGCTCTATGTTGCGGTTTTGACAGCCGCCATCGGTGTGCCGATTTCCCTCACGCTGGGCATTCTGGCGGCGATGTTTCCCGGCACGCTCTATGA
The DNA here is from genome assembly GCA_947496175.1 of uncultured Roseovarius sp. Classification (GTDB taxonomy): domain Bacteria; phylum Pseudomonadota; class Alphaproteobacteria; order Rhodobacterales; family Rhodobacteraceae; genus Roseovarius. The sequence goes on along the minus strand of CANMBU010000002.1, from coordinate 899,351 downwards.
CCGCATCCTGACCTTTGTGTCGGTCTCGCTTGTGGCTGCGCCAGAGTTCTTCACCGCGACCATATTGGTTCTGCTGATGGTCTTTGTCCTTGGCATCGGCAACGCCGTTGTGGTCGGATCCGCAGATGGCAAGAATATATTCCAACTGATCGCGCATTTTGCCCTGCCCATCACGACGCTCAGTTTCGTCATTGCCTCGCAACTCATCCGCATGAGCCGTGCGGCGGTGCTCAACGTCATGAGTTCACCCTATATCGAGATGGCCATCCTCAAAGGCGTGCCACGCCGTCGCATCATCCTGCGCCACGCGCTGCTCAATGCGATTGGTCCGATTGTGAACGTGGTCGCTCTGAACCTCGCCTATCTCGTGACGGGTGTGGTCGTGGTCGAGGTTTATTTTGGGTATCCCGGTCTTGCCACACTGATCGTGCAAGCGGTGCAAACCCGTGACTTTGTCCTGATTCAGGGACTGGGCATGATCTTCTGCATGACCTACGTGCTGCTGATGCTCATCGCCGATATTGCAGCCATCACATCCAATCCCAGATTGAGGCACCCGAAATGAGTATCCCTGACCATCATACGCATTACGTCGCCCCTTTTGACGCCGATGTCAGCTTTGACGAGCTGCCCGATGCCCCACCTAGCCAGGCATATCGGCCGTCCATCACCGGCTGGATCGGCATTGTGATCACTTCATTCTGGCTCATCATCGCAATTCTCGGTCCATGGCTCGCCCCTTATGGCGAAAACGACCTGCCCTTCCCGGACGACTACAGCGAATTCCAAGAACCCAAAGAAGGCGCCTTTCTAGGCACCGATGTAGAAGATCGGGATGTGGCATCGCGCGTGATGTATGGAGCGGGACGCACCATTGGCATTGCCGTAGCGGCAACCTGTCTTGCCTATTTCATTGGCGTTGTTCTTGGCATTGGGGCGGCGGTGTCAGGACCAAGGGTCGATATGGTACTCAGTCGCATAAACGATGCCTTTCTCAGTCTACCCACCATCATGCTGGGCCTTGTCGTGGTGGCCGCTGTTGGGTCTTCGATTACGGTGCTCATCCTCACGGCAGGATTTATCTATGCCTCGGTGGTCTATCGGCTGGCCCGCGCCATTGGCATGGAGATCATGGTCATGGACTATGTCGAGGCGGCTCGGGTACGCGGTGAGGGACGCTGGTGGATCATCACCCGCGAAATCTGGCCCAATGCGCGCATGCCTCTGATCACCGATTTTGGGCTGCGCCTGATCTACGTGATCCTCTTCATCTCATCCCTCAGCTTCCTGGGGCTGGGCATCCAACCGCCGCAATCAGACTGGGGCAGCATGGTGCGTGAAAATCTCGGAGCGTTGCAGTACGGCACATCCCAACTTTCGGTCATCGCCCCAGCTTTGGCCATTGCCACACTGACCGTGTCGATCAACCTGATCGTCGACGACATCTCTGCCCATGGTGGCGGCAAGCTGTCGAAGAGGATGTAATTGGCATGGCAAAGGATACTCAGACCCCTGAGGTGATTTTCGAAGCCGAAGACCTCTGCATCAGTGCCGTGCGGGAGGATAGCACCGATCTTCCCATCGTCAAGGATGTCAGCTTTCAGGTGCACAAAGGCGAAGTTGTCGCTCTGATCGGTGAAAGCGGGTCGGGAAAGACAACGATTTCACTTTCCGCTCTGGGCTATTGCAAGCCGGGGCTGACATTTGCTTCGGGCGAAGCGCGGCTTTTGGGCCGGAATATCGCAGGGCTCAGCACGGATGAACTGCGCCCTTCGCGCGGGATCAACGTGGCCTATCTTGCGCAAAGTGCAGCCGCCACGTTTAACCCTTCGATCCGTATCAACGAACAAGTCACTGAGGCCCCTGTTCTGCACGGCACGAAGACGCAGGAGGAGGCCAACAAAAAGGCGCTCGACCTTTATCGCGCGCTTGATCTGCCTGATCCCGAAACCATCGGAGCGCGCTATCCGCACCAGGTCTCCGGTGGCCAACTTCAACGTCTCATGGCCGCAATGGCGCTCTGCGGAGACCCGGATCTACTGGTGCTGGATGAGCCGACAACGGCGCTTGATGTGACCACGCAGATCGAGGTGCTGAAAGCCTTTAAGAAGGTGATCAAGGATGAAGGCGCTGCAGCCATTTACGTCACACATGACCTCGCCGTGGTGGCGCAAATCGCAGACTATATCGTTGTGCTCTACAACGGCGAAGTGAAGGAGGCCGGGCCGACGGATGTCATCATCAATGCCCCGCAGCACCCCTATACCAAGCGCCTGATGGCCGCGATCAACCCGCTGCCGGAAGAAAGCGACGCCGTAGAACCGCATGGACATGCCGCCGCCATCGAAGTGCGTAACATGGATGCAGGCTATGGACGGCTCAGCAATGGGGAACCTGCCGCGATGATCCTGCGCGACATCAACGTCACGATCCCCAAGCGTAAGACAATCGGTGTCATTGGCGAATCTGGCTGCGGCAAGTCCACACTGGCACGGGTGATGGCAGGACTTTTGCCGCAACACAGTGGTGAGGTTTTACTTGACGGTGTGGCTTTGTCCCCTCGGCTAGAGGACCGCCGCAAAGAAGAACTGCGCAAGGTGCAGTTCGTCTATCAAATGGCCGACACAGCGCTGAATCCACGCCAGCGGATCAAAGATATTTTGGGACGGCCTCTGACCTTCTACCATAGTCTACGTGGCAAGGCGCGGACGAAACGCGTGCTCGAACTGTTGGAAATGGTCGAACTTCCGCCGCCTTTCGCCGACCGCTATCCGCACGAGCTGTCTGGCGGGCAAAAACAACGCGTGAACCTTGCCCGTGCGCTGGCCGCTGAACCCGAAGTGGTGCTCTGCGACGAGGTGACGTCCGCGCTGGATACGATTGTAGCGGCCAATGTGATTGATCTGTTAACGCGGCTACAGGATGAGACCGGCGTATCCTTTGTGTTCATCAGCCACGACCTCTCTACTGTTGCGTCATTTTCCGACGAGGTTGTCGTCCTTTATGCCGGACGCGTGGCCGAGATTGGCAAGGTCAGCGAAATCCTGTCCCCGCCCTTTCACCCCTATACAAGGCTGCTGATCTCTTCTGTGCCTGAGCCACGCATTGGCTGGCTGGAAGAGACCACTGAATCGCAAGCACAAAAAGCAGGACTGGCCAGCGGCGTGGAACTTCGTAAAACCGGGTGTCCGTTTGTATCCCGCTGTCCTGTGGCAATCCAGGGCACCTGTGACACCATAGACCCTCCAAAACAGCATGGCACAGATGGGCACAGGATCGAATGCCACAGACCGCTGGATGAATTGATGTAACCCACCGCCATTGCTCAGTTTTCAGGAAGATGAGTGATCCGTCAAAACACTGTTTCCAGAAAACGCGGCATTCCCCATAGCAACAGCCTGTCATATTCGTGCTACACTCCTTTTGGGGTAGCACTGGGTACGATATGAAAAAGGCCATCATTCTGGGGGCGTTTGCTCTTTTTCCGCATTCGGGCCAGGCGCAACTGATTGACACCGTTTGTGAAGACACAGCACGGCTTGAAAAACAGTTATTTGGAACAGACGGCGCAGAGGTTCTTGGGTATGGCCTGAGAGGACCGGACTCGTTTATCGAAATCTGGGTCGAACCAAAGAGCCGAAACTGGACGCTGGTTCAGACATACACCAATGGAACGTCCTGCATTATGGCCATGGGAGAGCATTGGGAAGTGCCAGAAACAGCCGACGACCCGGCCTGATCCAAGCATACCCAAAGCGTTTCGCGATCATCTGTGGCTCAGGTTAAAGGCGAGACACTTTAGCCAACTGCTATATCCCCACCTACCGCAAATGATAGCTCTCTTGCTGCCTCCTTCACCGCAGCGCTCAGGTCTGCTGTGCTGGGAACATCCACACGGGATGTTGGCCCAGAGACGGAAATACCCGCGACCGCCTCCTGTGTCATGTCGAACACCGGCGCTGCAATGCAGCGCATGCCCAGATTGCGTTCTTCCCCATCGATCGAAAATCCCCTCGCCCGCGTCTTAGCCAGATCGGCGCGCAATGCGTCAAGCGACGTGATCGTGTGCGGTGTAAAGGGCTCAAGCGTGCGTCCTTGTAACGTGCGCACCAGCCGGTCGTCATCCATCTCTGCCAAAAGCGCCTTGCCTATGCCAGAAGAATGCATCGGAGAGAGGGTCCCAGGGGGAAAAAAGGCGCGGATGCTGGCATGGGTCTCAACCTGGCTGAGGAACAGCACATCTGCGCCTTTCTGGATGCCGAGATTTGCGGTTTCTCCAGTTCGTTCCATCAGCTTACGCAAAATCGGCCGGGCGCGTTCCACCAGGCTGGTGCGGCGCAAAAAACGCGCGCCAATCACAAAGGCCCGCGCGCCAATGTACCAAACCTGCGACTCGGCATCGAATTCGACAAGCCCCCGCCCTTCCAGGGTTGTCAGGATCCGGTAGAGCGTCGCGGGCGATTGCCCGGTATCCGCAGCAAGCGTTGACAATGCCTTGCCCTGATCCTCACTCAGAAACTCAAACACCTCCATCGCACGGTCCAGCGACTTGATGGTGTTCTGTTCTGTCTTGTCATCCCACCCTCTCGGACGCCCGCGTGCGCGCCTGGGATTCGGGCTGATATTTTGCGGATCACTCATTATATTTCCATTTTTGAAAATGTATTTCACAATATGAAAAATACAAATTCTTGTTTTTAAGCCATTTTTTCAAATGTACCAAAAATGAAAAACTATTTCAAAAAAATTTTCAACCACAAATTGGTCAGGTAAGTTGACCACAGACTGCTTGAGGAGGCGACAATGAGTTTTCAGAATCCCGTTTTCATTCCCGGACCAACGAATATTCCTGAACGCCTGCGCAAAGCATGCGATATGCCAACGATCGACCACCGCTCGTCGCTCTTTGCCGACATCTTGCATCCCGCCCGCGATGGCGTACGCAAAGTCCTGAAAAGCACAAACGCCGAAGTTTTCATCCTGCCGTCCACCGGCACGGGCGGCTGGGAAACGGCAATCACCAACACTCTGAGCCCAGGCGACACTGTATTGGCTGCACGCAACGGCATGTTTTCACATCGATGGATTGATATGTGCACACGCCATAGTCTGAACGTTCATGTTGTCGAAGCCCCGTGGGGTGAGGGCATCCCGGCTGATCGGTTCGAAGAGGTTCTGACAAAAGACAAGGGCCACAAGATCAAAGTGGTCCTCGCCACGCACAACGAAACTGCAACCGGTGTGCGCTCTGACATCGCTGCCATTCGCAAGGCGCTTGATGCCGCGAACCATCCCGCACTGCTCTATGTCGATGGCGTGTCTTCTATCGGGTCCATGGATTTCCGATTTGATGAATGGGGCGTCGATATTGCCGTCACAGGATCACAGAAAGGATTCATGCTGCCTGCCGGTCTGGCCATCGTAGGCTTCAGTCCAAAGGCCATGGCGTCTGTCGAAACCGCTACCTTGCCGCGCACCTTCTTTGACATTCGCGACATGCAGACCAGTTATAGCAACAACGGCTACCCCTACACGCCGGTTGTCGGCCTGATGCAGGGGTTGAATGAGGCATGTACTATGCTGCTCAACGAAGGCCTTGAAAATGTGTTTGCGCGTCATCACCGCATTGCCGGTGGTGTGAGAGCCGCGGTGGCCGCCTGGAAAATGCCGCTGTGCGCAGCCTCCCCCGAAGTTTACTCTGACACCGTCAGCGCCATTCGTACGCCAGATGGCTTCGACGCCACAGATATTGTCTCGCATGCCGCTGACACCTACGGCGTTGCGTTTGGCGTGGGTCTTGGAGAGGTCGCGGGCAAAGTGTTCCGCATTGGGCATCTTGGCAGTCTAACTGACGTCATGACGCTGAGCGGGATCGGAACGGCAGAGATGTGCATGAAGGATCTGGGGCTCGATATCGAACTCGGGTCGGGCGTGTCCGCAGCACAGGAACATTTCCGCGCAAAATCCGAACTGCAGCACAAGGATGCCGCATGATGAAAGATCAAGTGGACTTCTATATTCCAACATTCGACGACATGTTGGCCGCCCATGACCGGATCACGCCCTACATTCATCGCACGCCAGTTCTGACCTCGTCCTATTTCAATGAGCTCACCGGCGCGCAACTGTTCTTCAAATGTGAGAACTTCCAAAAGGCCGGGGCGTTCAAGGTGCGTGGTGCCAGCAACGCGGTCTTTGGATTGTCCGAAGAAGACGCAGCCAAAGGGGTGTGCACGCATTCCTCGGGCAACCATGCCCTTTCGCTCAGCTATGCAGCCGGTCGGCGCGGGATTCCCTGCAACGTGGTGATGCCCCGGACAGCTCCGCAAGCCAAGAAAGACGCTGTGCGTGGTTACGGCGGCACAATCACAGAGTGCGAACCGTCAACTTCCAGCCGTGAAGAAGTGTTTGCCGAAGTGCAGGCCAAAACCGGTGGAAACTTTGTGCACCCCTATAATGATCCACGCGTGATCGCGGGCCAAGGCACGTGTTCACGCGAATTCATGGAGCAAACCGATGGCCTCGACATCGTGGTCGCCCCCATTGGCGGCGGCGGCATGATCTCCGGCACCTGTCTCACGCTTAGCAACATTGCACCACAGACGCAGATCATCGCAGCCGAGCCAGAGCAGGCCGACGACGCCTATCGCAGTTTCAAAGCAGGTCACATCATCGCGGATGATGCGCCAAACACCATCGCGGATGGCCTGAAAGTTCCGCTCAAAGAGCTGACATGGCATTTCGTATCCAACCACGTGACGGACATTCTGACCGCTTCAGAAGACGAGATCGCCGATGCGATGAAATTGACCTGGAAGCGTATGAAGATCGTCATGGAGGCCAGTTGCGCTGTGCCTATTGCGACGATTCTCAAGAACAAAGAGCGCTTTGCCGGCAAACGCGTCGGCGTGATCATCACCGGCGGCAATGTCGATCTCGACACCCTGCCCTGGCTGAAGAGCTAGGCCGCGTCAAAACTGAACCACCTGGCCGCTGTTCGGCCACCCAAAGACAGCTGGAGAGAGACCATGAAAGATACGATCACTCTTGATGACTATGAAGTGGGCTATGACATCCCTGCCCTGCCTGGGATGGCTGAATCCGAAATTCAAACCCCTTGCCTCGTCCTCGACCTCGACGCGCTGGAGCGCAACGTCAAGAAAATGGGCGACTATGCCAAGGCGCATGGGATGCGCCACCGGGTGCATGGCAAAATGCACAAATCCGTTGATGTGGCCAAGTTGCAGGTTGAACTGGGCGGGGCCTGTGGCGTGTGCTGCCAGAAAGTCAGCGAGGCTGAGGTTTTCGCACGCGGTGGCATCAAGGACGTGCTTGTCTCAAATCAGGTGCGGGATCCGGCCAAGATTGATCGTCTGGCCCGTATGCCAAAACTTGGCGCGCGGACAATCTGCTGTGTTGACGATTTGGAAAATGTTGACGATCTTTCCGCTGCCGCAACCAAGCACGGCACCGAGATCGAATGCCTTGTCGAAATCGACTGTGGTGCGGGGCGTTGTGGTGTGACCACCACACCTGAAGTGGTCGAGATTGCCAAAGCGATCGATGCTGCGCCGGGCCTGAAATTCGCAGGCATCCAAGCCTATCAGGGCGCGATGCAGCACATGGATGACTACGAGGATCGCAAAGCCAAGATCGACATTGCCGTGGCGCAGGTCAAAGATGCCGTCGATACGCTGAAGGCAGATGGGCTTGAGTGCGATATCGTCGGCGGCGGCGGCACAGGGTCGTATTATTTCGAAAGCAATTCAGGTGTTTACAACGAGTTGCAGTGCGGCTCCTACGCCTTCATGGATGCCGATTATGGCCGCATCCTCGACAAGGACGGCAAGCGGATTGACCAAGGCGAGTGGGAAAACGCGCTCTTCATCCTTACGTCTGTGATGAGCCACGCCAAGGCCGACAAAGCCATCGTGGATGCAGGGCTCAAGGCGCAATCCGTCGACAGTGGACTGCCGTTCATCTTCGGGCGCGATGATGTTGAGTATGTGAAATGCTCGGACGAACATGGCGTTGTTGCGGATCCGAGCGGCGCGCTCAAGGTCAATGACAAGCTCAAGCTCGTGCCCGGCCACTGCGACCCAACCTGCAATGTCCACGATTGGTATGTTGGCGTGCGCGGCGGTCAGGTTGAAACCGTTTGGCCAGTCTCGGCACGCGGCCGCGCATACTAAACGCATCAATAAGACTAACGACCCGGGGGCGGCGGTGCTGACCCCGGTTTTTTGCAAGGAAAGACCATGATCATAGTACCCGAACGCGAAATCGCGGACCTCATGACACGCGAAGCTGCCTTTGATGCGGTAGAAAAGATTTTCGGCGCAATGGCCGCTGGCGACGCCTACAACTTCCCAGTTGTGCGCGAAGCGATTGGCCACGAAGATGCGCTTTATGGCTTCAAGGGCGGGTTTGATCGCGCGGGCCTCACCCTTGGCCTCAAGGCGGGCGGGTATTGGCCTAATAATCTGGAAACCAAGAACCTGATCAACCACCAATCCACCGTGTTTCTGTTTGATCCCGATACCGGACGCGCCAAGGCGATGGTGGGCGGCAATCTTCTAACGGCGCTACGCACCGCCGCCGCCTCATCCGTCTCAATCAAGCATCTTGCACGGCAAGACGCCAAGGTCATCGGTATGGTGGGTGCAGGCCATCAGGCCACATTCCAGCTGCGCCAAGCCTTGGAACAACGGTCTTTTGAGAAAGTCATTGGCTGGAACTACCACCCTGACATGCTGCCCAACATTGAGAAGGTCGCGACCGAGGCGGGGCTGCCCTTTGAGGCTGTTGAACTGAGCGGTATGACCGAAGCAGATGTGATCATCTCGATCACCTCTTCCTTCGACGCCAGCCTCATGGCCGATCACGTCAGCCCCGGCACACATGTCGCCTGCATGGGCACCGACACAGTTGGCAAGCAAGAGGTGGAACCGTCCCTTTTGCAAAAAGCCACAGTGTTCACCGACGAAGTCGCGCAATCCATCAGCATTGGTGAAGCTCAACATGCTGTTGGTCAGGGCCTTATCTCCGAAGGAGACGTGCACCAGATCGGGGCGGTGATCAACGGCACTCATCCAGGGCGCGAGAGCGCCGATCAGATCACGCTCTTTGATGGCACTGGCGTGGGCCTTCAGGATCTCGCGGTCGCCGCAAGCGTTGTGGATCTGGCCGTCGCGCAGGGCAAAGCCATCGAAGTCGATTTCTAGCGGCGAGGGAGGAGGGCCGCGTCTTTTTTACGGGAGAGTACGCTGCCAAGACCATGAAGCGCGCTAGATCCTGTGACATCCGAAAAGGTGTCACAGGTTTTTTTATGCAAATCGTATGGTTCAAACGCGATCTGAGGGTCGAGGACCACCGCGCCCTGGCTCAGGCGGCCACGGCAGGCCCTGTCCTGCCCCTCTACATCGTTGAGCCAGCGCTCTGGCAAGAGCCCGACATGTCCGCACGACACTGGGCGTTTATCACCGAATGTCTCACCGAGCTTCGGGCGTCTCTTGTTCAGTTGGGTCAGCCTTTGGTGATCCGGATCGGTGAGGTGGTGGATGTCTTGCAGACCCTGCACGACACGCATGGTGTATCCACCCTTTGGTCACATGAAGAAACCGGGAATGACTATACTTTTCAAAGGGATAAGAAGGTCGCCGCATGGTGTCGGGCGCAGGGCCTGCCCTGGCACGAGTTGCGCAATCATGGGGTGGTCCGCAGGCTTGGCTCTCGCAATGGATGGGCCAAGAGTTGGGACAGCTTCATGGCGGAACCGGCGACTGCACCACCTCACCTCAAACCAGTTTCGGTGGATCATGGGCATATCCCTTCTGATAGCGACCTTGGCCTTACCCCCGCCCCTTGCCCGGAGCGGCAAACAGGCGGACGACGTGCCGCGCTCTCAACACTCGAAAGTTTTCTGACCAAGCGTGGCGAGATCTACCGCAGCGACATGTCCTCTCCGTCGAAAGGTGCCACATCCTGCTCCCGCCTCTCGCCGCATCTGGCTTGGGGTACGCTGTCCATGCGAGAGGCGGCGCAAGCCACATGGGCGCGGCAGGTCCAACTGAAAACCATAGGCGGACCTCAGACGAAGCTATGGCGCGGATCCATGAACTCTTTCAATGGCCGACTGCACTGGCACTGCCATTTCATGCAAAAGCTTGAAGATGCGCCCAGTCTGGAATTTAAGAACCTGCACCCGGCCTATGATGGCCTTCGCCCCTCTACGCCCGATGCGACGCGACTTGAAGCTTGGCAAAAGGGCGAAACGGGCCTGCCGTTCCTTGATGCCTGTATGCGGTGTCTGGCCGCCACAGGCTGGCTCAATTTCCGAATGCGCGCCATGGTGATGTCCACGGCCAGCTATCACCTCTGGCTCGATTGGCGCGCACCCGGCCTGCATCTGGCGAGGATGTTTACTGACTATGAACCGGGCATTCACTGGCCCCAGGTGCAAATGCAGTCGGGCACCACGGGCATCAACACGGTGCGGATCTATAACCCCGTCAAACAAGGGTTTGATCAGGATCCGGATGGCAGCTTTACCCGCCGCTGGGTGCCAGAATTGGTCGACATCCCCGACGCACATCTGCATGAGCCGTGGAAAGCCGAGAATGCGGATATGGTTCTGGGCAAGCGTTATCCACATCCCGTCGTAGATCACCTCACGGCTGCCCGAGAGGCGCGGGACAAGGTTTGGGCCATCCGGCGTGGAGCAGAGTACAAAACCATGGCAGACGCCATTCAAACCAAACACGGCAGCCGTAAAAGCGGTATCCCCAATCGTGGACAACGCGGGCGAAAGAAAACGAGCACCAGCCAGCTCAGCCTGCCTCTTGGGGATGGCCTCTCATGAAAACGCGCAAGAAATCCGACTTGCCTCAGAAAACCTGTGCCACCTGCGGGCGCCCATTCAACTGGCGCAAGAAATGGGCCAAGGTCTGGGATGAGGTGCGCTATTGCTCGGAAAGGTGTCGGCGGTCTAAGCCGCCCGGTAACGCGCAATAAGCGGCGTCAGATCGACCCGCGCGCGCAGACGTTCGGCCAGCAGGTAACAGCCCAATACCTTACGCTGAAACAAAAGCGTGTCGGTGGGTGGCGCATGAATAGACACCTGTTCTTCGGCCAGAACGAGCCCAGCGCGCCGCAACCGTGCCAAAAGCCCGCAGGTGCCAAAATCAAGCACACCCCCCTGCCGCAGCGGCTCTGCGGCAAGATCGAACAGCTGTAAAATATGCGCCCGGTCCGAGGCAGACATATCCGCCCCCACAAGCCCGATCTCGACCATCTTTGCAAAGGCTGCCTCGTTGTCGGACGCAACCGCCGCCCGAAACAAAGCCAGGTAGTCGGCAGACAGCGCGCGGCTGAACTGTCGTGTCGCACCAAAGTCCAACAGAATGATTTGGCCGGTCTCCGGCACATACCGGTAGTTGGCGAAATTCGGATCGGTCTGCATGTCGCGCAACTCAAACGCCTCACGCAGGGTCAAGGCGATCAGTTCCGTCGCCACACGGTCCCGCACATCCTGATCGGCGTTTTCCAGCGTTTCAATAGCCTCGCCTTCGAGATAATCCATCGCCAGAATGCCTTTTGTGCTCAGATCTTTATGCACAAATGGCAGTTTGAACACTGTATGGTCCTGCAGATGCATGGCAAACCGTTCCAGTGCTTCGGCCTCGCGGTTGTAATCCGTTTCCTCGCGCAGTTGCTCGGTCCCGTCCGCAAGCAATCGTTCAAGATCAAAACCTTTTGGCAGCATTCCCGACGCGCGCAAAATCATCCCCAAATTGCGCATGTCGCTATCGATGCTATCGCGCACACCAGGATACTGCACCTTGATCGCCAGATCGCGCCCGTCTTTGGTCTGCGCGCGGTGCACCTGTCCTATTGAGGCCGCGGCAATGGGATGAACATCGAAGCGCTTGAAGGTTTTCAGAAAATCCGGCCCCCAGTTGGCCATGAGCACTTTCTTGAGTTGCGATGGTGGCATGAAATGCGCCTCACCCCGTAGACGCCCCATGATCTGCGCCAACTCGGGTGGCAACATATCTGCGGTTTCCATCGACAAGAGCTGCCCCGCCTTCATCGCCGCCCCACGCATGCGCGCCAGTTGCTCCGCGATGCGTGAGATATTGCCCGGCGTTAGCAGAAGATCGGAAATGCTTGGCTTGCGCCCGCGCAACAGCTCGAACCCACCTTTGGCCGCCACATTGCCTGCCACGGCTGTGGTGACACCGCCAAGTCGCGCCAGACGATTGAAACGGCCGATGGGGATGGCAATGCCGCGCTGTTCAGGAGACATCTTCGTCATGCGTCAGGCACCTTTGCGCCTTGTGTTTTGCGCCGCAAAATCGGGCTTAAAATGCGGATCAGCAAAGGGCGCAAAAGCAAAAACCCGCGATAGCCGCGTTCCATCACCCAAAGCACACCCGGAACATGCGCCAGGCGTGCAAGCCACCGCCATCCCGGCGCCCGTGCCCACATCTCGGCAAAACCAGCGGCACCGGAGAAAACCACGCCGTCACGGCGACGCACATGAAACCGTTTCATTGCCTGTGTCCGATCCAACCCATGCGCGAGATTGGCATCAGGCTTCGACACGTCTTCAAAATGAACGGCCCCGTGTGTCGTGCGATTTTGAAAATAATCAATTTCGGCACGGCATAGCGGGCAGCTCCCGTCAAAATACACGGTCAGATCACACGCGGATTGTTTCCGTGCCTCAGCCACTGTCCTGTCCGATATCTGGTGTGCGTTTCAAAATACGTTGTAGTGTGCGGCGATGCATTTTCAAAAGCCGGGCCGTCTTTGTGATGTTGCCATCGGTCCGTTCCAAAAACCGCTCGATATGCACGCGCTTGGCCTCTTCGGGGGAAATCGGGTTTTCTGGCGCTGGCGGCAATACCCCGTCTGCCACCAAAAGTGCGTCAATGATCTCATCGGCATCCGCCGGTTTGGCGAGATAATCTGTGGCACCAAGCTTGACAGCCGCCACCGCCGTGGGCGTGTTGCCATACCCGGTCAAAATGACGGCCCGCGCATCCTGCGAATACGCTTTGAGCACCTCAATCACTTCCAATCCAGTCCCATCATCAAGATGTAGATCAATCACGGCAAAGGTGGGCGCACAGGCTTTGATGGCCTCTGTCGCCTCACTCAAACCCGACGCCATGATCGTGTCGAAACCACGGTTGCGCATCACCTTGGATAACTGCTCGCGAAACACGTCGTCGTTTTCGACGATGAGAAGTGTTTCGCCCTGAAATTTACGTGCCATAGCATCCTCCGTAACTACTTACGAAGGGGGCGTTAAATTGGATTTGGGAAAGTCTTCACCTGCGTCAAAACGCGCAGGTCAAAACGGCGACTTATACCGTCGCGCCGCCGTTGCGCTCAGCGTGCCAGGCCTGTGTCAGGCGCGGTGTTTCTTCGTTAGGGACCAATGCCAAAGCGTGGCCCTCAACGCCGACGGTGAGCACAATCGTCCGTGCATTCGCCAAAGGCACCATCAGGCATTGCGGCTCATCAAGGTTCAGACGCCGTGCATGTCCCCGCGCGCTTTGGCCGGTCTGGAAATTGCGATGAAACTCTTGCAGAAGCTCAACCTCGCCTTGCGATCCGGTTGTGGCATAGTTTGTCAAATCCGCGTTGGTCTTCACAAAGGCCTTGGCAACACCTTGTATTGCATCAAGAAACCCAACCTCTTCCACAACGGGCAGCAACCTGAAATCTGCGATACCAGCCGCATCTGCAAGGCTCTGACAAGAGCAGGACATGTTAAAGCTTGTCCCAGCTGGAAGGCGCCGTGGGCGCAAAATACGCGCCTCCTGACTTGTTTCAAAAGCCTGCGTCAGGATCTGAGCAAATTGCTGCGCCATATCCTGGCTGTCTTCGGCCTGCACCATCGGGGTTTCATCAATATCATGATCAAATCGAATAGCGGCCAAACGGCGGTTGGACACGCTGAGCCGCATGGTGCCAAAGACCTGGCATTCGATGATAATTTCGCGTGGCAGGATGGTTTCATCAATTTCACGCAGCACTGCACAGAGAAGATCATGTTTGCCTGTGCCAGCGGCAATTGGCGCGCCATAGATCAACCGCTCTGGCCGCGCCAAGCGCCTCAGGGCCCGGTCTAGTCCGGGCCTTTCCTTGGGTATGATCTCTGCTTTTGCCACCTGGGTCGCCATCACTGTACTGCCGAGATTTTTTGCAAAGCACGATGCGCTGCAGAAAAGAGTTTCGGTGCTGCATCCGGATCATCGGTCACCAGACACAAAAACTCTGACTGAGAGCTGTCAGAGCGCACAAACACCATGGTCTCACCCTTGGCGAGAATAGCAGCCTCATTGAGCGTTGCGCATTCACCTTTTTCAAGTCCCGGAACATCCCATGTGGCGTCCAATAACTCAAAGCAGCTGGCAGCGTGGTCGCACAGCGCGTCCAGGTATTCCCGGCGGATCCCTTGACGGTGGCTGGCGCGCAGGATCAGACGCGCGGAGGTGTCGCCAAAGGCCGCCACGGAACATCCCGCGACCGACTTGCGTCCTGCGTCCAATACCTGCTCAATATTCATTCCCACCACTCCATCATCAGCAGACCCTCTGCCTTTGGTTATGCCCTACACGTTCAGGCACCTGCGTTTTTCACATCAAGGTAGTCCAACTCGACCTCCCCCGCAGATGGACGCGCCCGAGACGCACCATCCTTGGATTTGGCCCGAGACACGCGCTTGGGGATGATCCGCTCGGCGTCTTCCACCGGCTCGATCTCGGCCAGCCCGTCCTCATCGGCCTCAGACGCTTCTTGTGTCTCACCGGACATGTCACGCGCCATCAGATCCTCGATCAGATATTCGCAAAACGCCGCCGCCCCACTTTGAATCCAGGCATCCTTGTGCTCAGCTTCGGTGGCATCAAGCAACGAGAGAGGAAACACAGCGTCAAACTGTCCTTCGGTTTCCTTGCCAACCCGCGACAAGAGCCGCATCCGATCACGATCCGACGTGATCTTGTCAAACTGGGTGATCGCCAAAAGGTTATGACCTTTGGTGCGCTCAGAAAGCTCTTCCCATGTGGCCGCCTCCGACTGGCGCCAGGCCTGCGTCGCGTGTGTGCACCAGATAACGGAATCCACTTCATCGAACACAGCCATCAGCACGGAACGATCCATGTTCGGGTCCGAAATGCCAGGCAAATCAAAGAGATCACACAATTCAAGAATATCTGACTTAAGCCACAGGCGAATGTATTTGGTGTCTTCCAGCGACGTGTCGGCAATATCACCCATTGGCAGGTCTTCTTGCACATCGTCATGCGTCACGCGCGCCTCGGCGGGCTCTCCATAGGAGATCCAGACTGGCGGAACACTGGTCGCCGTGATGCGCACCGGCAAGGAGGCTTGTGACAACAGCATGTTGAGCAACGTGCTTTTGCCTGCGCTGAACTCCCCCATCAGGGCAATGCGCGGCTTACGCTCTGTGCTCGCCTCGGTCTCGCTCATGTTGGTCATGGCTGTCATGTGAGTTTATCCTTCCCTAGTCCGCATATCCGCGCAGAACGGACAGCACATCATCCAGGATTTCCGTTTGCGTCGCGTGGGTACTGCGGCCAAGCCGGCTCTGCACTTTGGCGTCCGAAGTCGTGCCCGTGCCGATGTCCGACAGAATGTCTTTTTGATCTTCCAGGAAAAGACGCAGTGTATTGAGGATTTGATCTCGCACCTCTTGCGTTTGTACCGTTTTCAGCTGCGCCATGAAGTCTTGGGTCTCATCGGCAATCAACTGGCGGAACTTACGGGCAAAGGTCTCATAGCCGCGAAGACGTTGCCACCACGACACCCACCAGCCATCGTGAAAATCAAGCGCGATGGTTTGACCCAAAGAGATCGGTGCCGGAGTGCCCGGCACAGACGGCGCAGCCAGTTGAATACCCGCCACCGCATCGCCAAAGGCGGAACTGTAGACTTCCGCGATATCTGCCAGTGCGGCTTCAAAATGCTGCTCTGCAATGGATTGCGCGCGCTTGCCAAAAACCGAATAGGCCGACCGCATCAAGAGCCGCAGACCCGTAGGATCATATTTCCAGCCGTCCTGTGGCCCCTGTTGCTCAAGATGCGCGATCAGCGACTGGGTGGCACGTTCGATGAATTGATCATGCGCCCGGTCAGCGCGCGCATAGTAATCTTCGGTCGCCTGAATAAGATCCCGTTGCAGCGCTTGAGAATGCTTGTCTGCAATCCGGTCAAACGCAAACAATGCCTCTTCGGGCGTCATCGACGCCCCTTTGGCATCACCCAGCTGCACTTTGGATTTGGCCTGCTGGCCGGTGGCCAGGCTCACAGCGGTGCTGGTGATTTTGTTCAGGAACGGATTGGCAATGTCCATGACAATACGCTCGGACAACGCCCGGAAAAGCGATGGCAAACCAGACAGTTCCCAAACAATCTCAAAGGGTTCTGTTTCGCTGCACTTGATCTCGCGATCTGTCTCGGCCCATTTCAAAAGCGCCTTAATGCGCTCTTGCGGCATTTTCTGCACGTCGCCTGAAAGCACCGCGTTGGCCCAATAGGCACTGCCAAAGATGATGTCGATGTTCTCCGGCGCACGTTTCTGGCGCAGGGTCTGACGAATGCTGCGCTCAATTTCCGGCACCTGCTGTGCAGGGGATTGAAGCTCATCCACGCGGTTGACGAAAATCACGATGTTGCGCGACTTGAGGTTCGAGATGAGCCGGATCAGACCCATGTCGACCGAACTCAATGCCTGGTTGGCAGACAGGACAACCACACAGAGCTTACTGTCGCGAATGGCCTGTACCGTGATCTGCTCGCGCATCATGAAAGTGTCATTCACACCGGGCGTATCCCGAAGGCACAGGTTGCTCGGCACGGTGGTGCTATTGAGATAAAGGTCAGCAGATCGCAGAATCTCGGCAAAGCGGCCCTGCTCTTCCTGATCGGCGCTGACCTCTTCATCGCCGTCGAAATCATCGCCCAGGCAGATGTACTTCTCCAGCAGGTTCTTGTCGAAATACCCGTAATCATGCTCTTGGCCGATCAAGAGTTCAAACTTCTTGCCCAACCGATGCCGGGCTTTCTGGCGCACGATTTCAATCTGCTCACTGATCTTCTGCAGCTCACTTTCGGCACCGGCCCGGCTGGCCAACTCGCCCATACGACCACCTTTGTTGAGCAGGCGTTCCCACTCATCATCGGTCATGAACTTGAAGCACGCTCCGTTTTCAGACCGAGACTCACCGGGTTTAAGATGCAGCGAAGTTACAACGGAGGTCCACGGGTTCACGTCCGATGGCAAAAGATCGGACCACCCGGCCATGGCATTGACCAACGCGGTCTTGCCTGCCTTGACCTGGCCCAGCACGGTGATGGTCGGCTCGAACTCTGCCAACTCCTTGCGCAACCGTGCCACGGCCTTGGCGCTGTTCGTGCCGGTCAACGCTGCAAGGGTTTGCAACGCCTCATCCACGCGCTTTGAATCCTCGGCAAAATGCTCCAAAAGCTCAAGCCCCGCACTCAACGTGGCGGGGCGCGGGGCCTTGCGCAGCTCTGTCGTTTCGGTTTTTCGAACTTCTACATTCATTGTTTTATCCGCGGCAGGGATCGCATCTGTCCCACAAAATTCTGTCAAGCGGGTGGCATTACGGAGGTCATCCTTTGTCACGCTTGCGCGTGTGCCGTTATTTCCTTTTTCAGTTGCAACATAAGCGTCACGGCATCCGCCGCGGCGCCTTCGTCTTTCTCAAGCTGGAAGAGCAGAAGCATGTTTTCGCCCTCCTGTGCTTCTTCCAGCAGCTCAGTCAGAGATGGGTCGTTTCCTGCCGCCTCTGAGAGCATGTCCGACATGTCACGTACCGTCTCAAGACAGCTTTCGAGCACCTCGTTGCAGTCATCCCCTTCAAGAGCTGAGACATCCTGCAACATGTCTTCGGCCCCCTTGGTCAACCGGATCAGGGACTTTTGCAGCGCATCGCGTTTGTTCAATGCCGCATCTGGCGGGGCCTTGTCCGTCGGCTTGGGCGTGCTTTTCGCAACCGGTGTTCCTGCGAGCGGCACAGCGACCTGCTCTGGTTCAACATCCAGTTGCTCCAGGAGCACCTTCACACGGTCCACATCTTCGCCGCGACCCAGCGACACCTGCCGCGTGATCGCGTCATAAAGCGCCTCGCCGCCACTCAGTTTCCACATGTCGGACTTTTGCGCACTGGGCTCACTGCGCGCAGAAATCGCCTGCAGCGCTGCAATGGGGTAAAGGCCAAAAAACTCTTCTGAAACAAATTCTTCCAGCTCTGCGATACGGTCTGTCAGGCGACCTTTCATCATCTGACGATCCGCCATGGTCAGGGCCAGAAACCCGTGATCCTTGATATGCTCGGGAAGGTCAGACCAAATCGCCTGCTCCGCTTCCTCAAAGAGCTCGGAACACCAGATCAGAATGGTCGAGGACCGCGCAGCATAATCAAGCAGCGCCTGCTGTTTCGTCTCAACCTCTGGCAGCCGGATTTCAGCAAAGGATTGCACCAAAAGACGCTCGTCAGGGATCTCAAGCCGGACACGATAAGGACCGTCCATGTCCGGTGCCGTTTCAACGACCCCGGCCTCACGATGCACCGTGTCTTCGTCTTGCACGAAACACGTCGCAGACTCAGGGCCATAGACCAACTCGACCACCTCAGGCCCATCAAAAGACGGCACACTGACCCCATTCAGCATCATATTGATCAGCCCGGTCTTGCCGCTGCCCGGCAATCCGACAAAGGAAATCTGAATCGGTTTGCGCAGCTGTGACAACAACTGCGCGCCCAGTGTTTTGTACCGGCCTGAGACCTCCTCAAGGTCAAGGACGTCCTCCAACTGCCGGGACAGATGATCTATGGTCTGTGCCGTCGTCACATCTTTACCTTCCTGGAAACACACACAACTTGCGACGCACCGCCCGATTTACGCGACAGAACGGTGACAGAAGACGGGCGCGACGCCTGATCGGCCTGAACAATCTTGGTCACGGCAGCAATCGGATCGGGCACAGCGGCGTGATCCTCTTCCGCGCCTTTCACTTTGATCAGGCACAGCGAGACATTGTCCTGATCGGGGTCATCCAAAGCTTCGATTTCGCGCAACAGCGCTGCGCTGATCTCGGTGCTGGGACGTGTTTGGTAGGCGGCGAGCACATCTTCGATCCGCTCGGGGCTGAGATACTCCAGGCCATCGCTTGCCGCGATGACGATATCGCCTGACTGCAGCGACACAGGCGCGCCAGAGCAGTCAATTTTGGGGATCTCATTTCCGGCCAGAACGGATGTCAGCGCGCTGCGGTCCGGGTGGTTTCTTGCTTCATCGAGATTGATCAACCCCTTGGTTTGCATCTCGTCGATTTGTGGCGCCATGGAATGATCTTCGTTCAGCCGCTCAAGCCGCCCTTCGCGATACAAAAAGAGCGGCGAGTCTCCGACCGACACCCAATAAAGCCGTTCGCCAAAAATCACCGGGACCAGTGCGGTGGCTCCCATGACGGACACATCAGGTGACGCATTGGCCATGTGCTCGATGCACATGTTGGTGTCCTGAATGGCCGCGCACAGCTTGTCGCGGATATTCTTCTCCATTGCCTTAGGATCGCTGATCAGCATTTTCAGCTCGCTGAACATCTCTGTCACAACGATCTGGCTGGCGACGTCACCGGCGGCGTGCCCGCCCATCCCATCGGCCAACACGGCAAACCCATGTGGTGCGCCCACAGGAAAATCCACCGCGACAGCGTCTTCCTGGCGGTCACGACGCCCCAGGCTCATGGCCGAGGCGGCGTCAAAGTGGATCTTATTGGGCAGAGGCATGTTTGACGTCCTCGTCGCGGTCCCAGGAGAATTTCGCGCCGCAGAAGGCCACAAAACGCAGCGTGGTTTCGCCAATCCGCACCGTGTCATCGGACTGAAGCTCTTCTGTACTCAGCACCGGGCGGTTGTTCACCCGCACCAGGTTGGCTTTGCCGCCATGGCCGATGAAAAATGTCTGCTGCTCATTGTCATAGGCAATTGCAGCGTGGTTCTCGCGCGAGATTGAGTTGTCACCGAAATTCAGGCGCACTGTCTGATCTTCGCCACGTCCGATTTGTGTGACGCCATCAAAGATGGTGAAGGCGGCACCGCGGCCTGGCCCATCAACAACCACAAGCCATCCAACCGGGAAGCTGGCAGAGGCGTCTGTCAGTTTTGCCGTGCCACCAGCCTTTTCAAAAGGGTCCTCGCTGGCGGCAGCAGGTGCGGTGAATCCAAGGATACGGGTTTTCACGCGCCCCGACCGTCCACCAGCACCACGGCCAGCCGCGGGAAGCGGCACAGCGAATGGGGCGTCCGCAGCCTCTGGGGCCGCCTCTTGGGCGACAGGCTCCGGGGCGACTGCCGCGTCTTCAACCGTTGCGGTGTCTTCCGTCTCCTCAACGGCGTCCTCGGCCATCAAGGCTTCTGTCACAGCTTCCACTTCCGGAGCTATTTCGGGTGCATCTTCCGAAGCGATCTCTGCTTCATCCCGACCAACCTCAGCGGCGTCCACCCCGACATCTTGGACCTCAAAAGCCTCACCGGCGTCGGCATCATCCGACATTTCAACTTCGGTGGTGTCAGCCTCCAGGTCGTTCTCAACGTCAGTCTCAGCAGCAGCGTCGATCTCGGCATCTTCCATGTCCAACATCTCGTCAGATATCTCTACCTCGATCATGTCGTCTTCGGCCTCGCCTGTTTCTTCTGTGACGTCTTCCGCCACCTCAGACACTGCCTCAAACTCATCATCCGCGCCCGGCTCGGCTTCAATCCGCAAAGTTTCCAGGTCGGCAACTGCGGCTTCCAGAGCGTCAGGCAGGCTTGGTTCTTCGACTTCCGCTTCGTCCGTGGCATCCGCATCTTGCTTCACTTCGAACCCTTCCAGGTTCAGTGCAGCCGGCGTGTCCGCCTTGTCGCCTTCTGTGTCGGCAAACATGTCATGCAGGCCGCCAACATCACCTTTGATCTCTGCCCCTTCCGGCGCCTGTGCTCCGACCCAGCCTTCGTCGTCGTCATAGCTTTGTATCGGCTCAAGGCTTTTGAGATCAAAATCCATCTCATCCGCCGATCCGTTCATTGCAGGGTCAGACATGTCCTCTGCCATTGCCTCGCTGACAGAAGGAATATCCAGCACAGGCGGTTCAGCCGCCTCAGTGGTCGGCGCATCGTCACCGGCACGGGCCGCACGCTTTTCTTCAATAATATCACGCAAAAATTTCATTTTTTGTTCCTTTAGTTCTGAAGAACAACAGAGTCGCCAGACTCTTTTCCGGGCAGAATTTTGTTAAAGAACCGACCCATCGCGCCCTTGCGCGCAGGCTTGGGATCGTTCGGGTCTCGGCCTTCTGCATCGGCATGTTGTTCCATGCTCGGGTCTTGGGATGAGGTGCCTGCTTTATCTTTCGACTTACGCTTCTTGCCGCGTGGGGTTCCATCCTGTTCGGCCAGAAACGCATCAACGTCTTCAATAGGATTGCCAAAAATGTCGACGGGCTGCGACTTTGGCTTGGGCTCTTCGATCTTGGATGCCGCCTCACGCTCGACATCCTGTTTGGTCTTCAACAGGTGCGACACACCTGGGGTGAACTTGCTGTTCGTGTCAGACACAAGCTCCGAAATCTTGGATCTGATTTCAGGCGTATCTAGGGGGATTGCCGTCGGATCTGGCGGAGGGGCCGCCGCCAGTGTTTTCTGTTTCGGGCTGCTCTCTGTCTCGGCTGGAACAGCCGTCTTGATCCTTGGGTCGGGCACGGAGACAGGCGCGTCTTTAACGGGCGCATGCAGCGGTTTGGAGTCTTCCACGACCGGAGCCGACGCTTGCGGTTGCACATGGATTTCGGGCTGCGTCTGCGCGACCGGGGCGGGTTGTACAGATTGCACAGGCTGTATGGATGGTTGAGCCTCGACCTGTGGCTGAACGGGAGCCGCAAGAGCAGCATTCAAATGCCCAAGCCACTGCGCCGCGCTCGCAATACGGTCCTGAGGATACACATTGAGCGCCTGATTGATCAGGTTCAGGAACCCTTGATCAAGGTCCCAATCCACGCCGCGCAACGGCTCAAAGGGATCTGGGTTTCCTGCCTCAATGGACTGACGACGTATTTCAGCATCGGGTGGCGTATAGCCGGTGACGAGGTAATGGAAGGTGGCACCCAACGCATAGATATCGCTGACCACATGGTGCTCGGCGGCCTGATCGTAAAACTCAAATGGTGAGTAGCCGTCCTTCACCGCCAAGAGCTTGCTGCTCGCTGACTGATCCTGGCTTTCAATTTCCAGTGAAGATCCGAAGTCAATCAGCGTGACCCGGTTGCGGGCGTCAATGATGAAATTGTCCGGGGCAAGGTCGCGATGCAGGATGCCCTGCTCGTGGGTGTACTGAACCGCGTCGAGCGCTTCGCTCACAACCTGCAAGAGGGTCGCGCCATCCAGACGTTCAGGCGTTTCTTCAACGATGGTGCACAGATCCTCGCCATTCACGAAATCCATGCCAAGGAAAGCCGTGCCGTTTTCCTCAAACACCTGATGCACACGCACAATGCCAGGGTGTTCGAGAGCCGCCAGCCGGTAGGCCTCATGCTTGAACTGATCGAGGACGGTCTCAAACCGTTTGGCGAATTGCTCGGTCTTGGGACAAACACGACGGGCGGCGCGGGTGCACAAATCCTGGGGGAAGCATTCCTTGATCACCACTCGACGCTTCAGGCTGTCACGAGCAAGATAGGTAATCCCGAACCCCCCCTGCGAAAGCGGACGTTCAATGACGTACTGCCCCCTCAGGAGTTTCGTGCCGCTGGGCAATTCAATACCACTGCGCTGCGGTTCAAGATTCATCGTCTTCCCCGTTACCTTGGCCCAATGGGAAAGGGTGGTCTTCGAATCAACCCAATCCCGCTCTCTATATGGGCGTTGGAAATGTGGAGAACTCGTGGCCAAACTTGGCTAACCCTGTGGCCCGACGTGGGGTAAAGCCAAGAATTGAATGCAATTGCCACGCATTGCGGCAGGAGAGTCGCAGCTTAGCGCAATGAGGCGCGCAGAACGATTTCGGTTTCTAACAGGCGTGATCGGCCGGGGCTGGTCCCTTCGACCATTGCCATCAATTCATCCGCTGCGGCCTGGCCCATCTCACGATGTGGCACGGAAACCGTGGTGAGTGTGGGCTGAACGATACGCGCCAGTTCCATGTCATCGAACCCTGTGAGCGACACGTCACCGGGCACATCAATGCCCAGGGTCTTGGCCGATTGCAGCGCGCCGACCGCCAAAAGATCGTTACCGCAGATCACTGCCGTCGCACGTGGCGTGCGGGCCATAAGGCGAGCAAAAGCAGCTTCCCCTGCTTCAATCGTATAGGCGGTCTCAATCACGGCCAGCGCGTCGGGCGACACGCCTTTTTCGGCCATCGCTGTTTTTACGCCATCGAGGCGTTTCTGTGCCCTGTCATTGCCCTCACAAACGCCAGAGATCATCGCAATGCGACGATGCCCTCGGTCGATTGCGGCCTGCGTCACAGCACGCATCGCTGCGTGGTTGTCGAACCCGATTGACGGAACTGGTCCATCGGCATCAAACGCCCAGGCCACCAGGGCAGGCACGTTCTGCCGCGCCAGGTAATCATAGAGCTGTCCTTCGCGCTCATATCCAATCAGCAAGAGACCATCTGCACCCCGCGCCACCAAGGTGCGGATCTGTTCCTTTTCGATTTCAGGCTTGTAGGCGGAGCTGGACACCAAGAGCGTATACCCCCGCGCATGCAGGGCTTCCTGAAAAGCCTGCAGACCCTTGGCGAAAATGGCGTTGTCCAGCGTCGGTACAATCGCCCCGATGGTATAGCTACGTTTCGCCGCCATAACACGCGCCGCGAAATTCGGAGTGTAGCCTAGCGCGTCGACGGCCTTCATCACCTTGTCCCGCGTGGTCTCAATCACCTTGCCCGGCTCATTCAGACAACGCGACACCGTGGCGGTGGAGACACCTGCCATCTTGGCAACATCATCAAGCGTAGGCACAGGTTCATTCATTGATGTGGCACAGCCTTTCGCACAGCGGTCATAGGGCCTCATAGCATAAATCAGATGTTTTGAAACCGCTTGATGTAAGCGCTTGCATACTTTATGTAAGCGCTTACACTGAGCTTGTGTGATTCTGCTCCAACCTCATTTGGGGCGTGTATGCGACAGGCCTTTTAACGAGAAATAAGGAACGGCCCTCCATGCCTCGCGAATATCTTAAAAAAGCAACGCTGACGTCCAAGTCTGATGCGTCCGAAGTTCATGCCACCGTGCAGGGCATCCTGTCTGACATCGAAGCGGGCGGTGACGCAAAGGCGTTGGAATATGCGGCGAAGTTTGACCAATACGATGGCAACACCCTTCTGACGCAGGAAGAGATTGACGCGGCTTGTGAGCAGGTGCCGGATAAACTGAAAGCCGACATCCAGTTTGCCCATGACAATGTGCGGCGCTTTGCGGAAATGCAAAAGTCGACCGTGGCCGATGTCGAGATGGAAATCCTGCCGGGTTTTGTCGCGGGGCAAAAGGCCATTCCGGTGGACGCTGCCGGATGCTACGCGCCCGGTGGCCGCTACAGCCACATCGCCAGTGCCATCATGACCGTGACCACAGCGAAGGTTGCCGGATGCCGTCATATCACCGCCTGCTCGCCCCCGCGCCCCGGCGTCGGCATTGCCCCGGCGATTGTATACGCTGCCCATATCTGCGGTGCGGACAAGATCATGGCGATGGGTGGCGTGCAGGGCGTGGCCGCGATGACCTATGGTCTTTTTGGCCTGCCGAAGGCGAACATCCTTGTGGGACCGGGAAACCAATTCGTGGCCGAAGCCAAGCGTATCCTTTTTGGCCGTGTGGGCATCGACATGATCGCGGGCCCCACCGATAGCCTCATCCTGGCCGATCACACAGCGGATGCGCATATCGTGGCCACTGATCTAGTCAGCCAGGCCGAGCATGGGTACAACTCGCCGGTCTGGCTGGTGACAAACCAACGTGACTTGGCCGAGAAGGTGATGGAGCTTGTGCCCGGCCTGATCGAAGACCTGCCCGAGCTTAACCGCGACAACGCTTTTGCCGCATGGCGCGACTACGCCGAAGTGATCATCTGTTCCGACCGTGAAGAGATGGCGGCTTGCTCGGATGACTACGCTCCCGAGCACCTGACGGTGCAGGCCGAAGACCTTGATTGGTGGCTGAACCGTCTGACCTGCTACGGCTCTCTGTTTCTCGGTGAAGAAACCACCGTTTCCTATGGCGACAAAGCCACCGGCACAAACCACGTTCTGCCCACATCTGGTGCGGCGAGCTACACCGGCGGCCTTAGCGTGCACAAATACATGAAGATCGTCACCTGGCAGCGGGCCACGCGCGAAGGATCCAAATCCGTGGCAGAAGCCACCGCGCGGATTTCCCGGCTTGAGGGCATGGAAGGCCATGCCCGCGCTGCAGACGTCCGACTGGCAAAGTATTTCCCCAAAGAAAACTTTGATCTCAGCGCTGATGGGTGATCCTGAACAAGACCCACGCGATCTGTTTGATCTGACCGGGCATGTGGCCTGCGTTACCGGCGCAAGTTCAGGTCTTGGCCGCCGTGCAGCCATGACGCTTGCGGCGGCTGGAGCCTATGTCGTCTGTGTGGCCCGCCGACATGACGCGCTTGATGATCTCAAGGCAGAAGTCGGCGTCGGAATTGAGGTCATTGCCGCTGATGTCGCGGACCGGTCCAATCTCGAAAAACTTTGTGCCGAGATTGCAGCGCCCTTTGGATCCCCGGATATCCTCATACATGCGGCTGGCGTGAACACCCGCCAATCTGCCGATGATGTGACACCAGAGGGTTGGGATCAGACTCTGGCGCTCAACCTGACCGCCCCCTTCTTTCTCAGTCAGGCCTTTGTGCCCGCGATGAAGGCCAAGCATTGGGGCCGGATCGTCAATTTCGCGTCGCTTCAAACCACCCGCGCCTTTCCTGGCGGCATCGCCTACGGAGCCAGCAAAGGCGGTATTGCGCAACTCACACGCGCGATGGCCGAAGCCTGGTCTGGGCATGGCGTTATGGTCAACGCCATTGGCCCGGGATTCTTCCCGACAGAACTGACACAAGCCGTATTTGACGACAGTGAACGTGCCGCGCGCAATGCTGCCCAAACCTGTGTCGCCCGTAATGGAGAGCTGCGGGACATTGACGGGCCGCTTTTGTTTCTCTGCTCGGACGCATCCGGCTATGTCACCGGTCAAGTGCTTATGGTCGATGGGGGGTTCACCGCGAAATGAAGGCGCTGGTCTATGACGGTGTGGAGCAGATGGGGTACCGCGAGGTGCCTGATGCCGAGCCGCGCGACGGTGAGCATCTCATTCGCGTGTCTGCCGTGGGTATATGCGGCTCTGACATGCATGCCTATCTGGGCCACGACAATCGCCGCCCGGCCCCACTTATTCTGGGGCATGAGGCAGCAGGCGTGATTGTTGGAGGACCGCGTTCAGGAGATCGCGTCACCATCAACCCGCTGGTCACTTGCGGCACTTGTCAGGCCTGTACATCGGGGCGGGAAAACCTGTGCCCGACCCGGCAGATCATCTCGATGCCGCCGCGCGAGGGGGCCTTTGCACAGCTGGTCGCGATGCCGGAACAAAACCTGGTCACGGCGCCAGAGGACACACCGCTTGATAAGGCCGCTTTGGCAGAGCCGCTGGCGGTGAGTTGGCACGCGGCACGTCTCGCGCTTGAGGCATTGCATCCGTCGCAGGACCGGCGCGCTTTAGTTATCGGCGGCGGGGCGATTGGTCTCGCAGCGGCACTGGCTCTCAAGGCAATGGGCGTTGACGAGATCACCATTGCCGAACCCAACGACGCACGGCGCGTGTTTTTGCAGGACACATGCGGTCAGAACGCTGTCGCGCAAGCCGAAGGCACGTTCCCCATCGTGATCGACGCTGTGGGTTATGCCGCCACGCGCGCGGCTGCATCGGCCATGGCGGAACCCGGTGGTGTGATCGCACATGTAGGGCTTGGCGAAGACACCGGTGGGCTCGATATCCGGCGAATGACACTTCAGGAAATCACGTTCATCGGCACTTATACTTACACCGCGCAGGATTTTCGCGACACAGCACAGGCGATCTTTGATGGCCGCCTCGGGCCGCTTGACTGGTTCCAGAAGCGCAATCTTTCCGAAGGGTTCACCGCCTTTCAGGAATTGCGCGCGGGACAAGTCGCGCATCCGAAAATCATGCTCTACCCGGACCCCTAACCCTGTTTTGACGACCCGAAGACAATCCGCGCCAAGGCGCACCAACCGAAAGGCAACCCCAAGATGAATATCGACAAGAAGATCGTTGATGATCTTGTCGCCAACGACATCTCCTTTGTCACCACCGTGCCCTGCAAGCAGCTCGCCGGTGTGATCGAAGAGGTCGAGAACCGCGACGGCATCTATCACATTCCGTCCAACAAGGAAGACGAGGGCATGGGGCTCTGCGCGGGTGCGCATATGGGCGGCAAGCGCCCGGCCATTATCATGCAGAACACGGCGATTGGTGTGACGATCAACACGCTGGCGACTTTGATCCAGTATTATCACATGCCGCTGCCAATGATCATCTCTTATCGTGGCGAGTTGCGAGAGCCTGTGGCGTGTCAGGTCGAGATGGCGGTACATACCAAGGCGCTTCTGGCGCAGCTCAACATCCCGACTTACCACTTCCACTGGCAGAAAGATGTCGAAGAGTTCGACAACATCCTGAAATACACCTTCATGTGCAACAAACCTGTGGCGATCCTCACCGATGCCAACTTCTGGGGAGGCTATGGCGACCAATGATCCGTTCTGAAATTCTCAAAGAAATCGCCCCGATCCTGCGCGATCGATTGGTGGTCTGCAATATCGGCATTCCGTCCCAAGAGCTGCATGCGATTGATGACCAGCCGACAAATTTTTACATGCTGGGCACGATGGGGCTGTCGTCTTCCATTGGTCTGGGCCTCGCGCTGGCGCAGGATAAAACTGTGATCTCGATTGACGGGGATGGCTCGGTTCTGACGAACCTCTGCACGCTTCCGACCATCGCGAACAACGTGGCTGACAACTACATTCTGATGATCATCGACAACGGCTCTTATGGGTCCACCGGGGATCAACCGACATACACAGGCAAGAAAACCTCGCTGGCCGGTATGGCCCGTGCGGCGGGTTGCGAGAATGTGGTTGAGGTGCAGGATGTGGACACTGGCAAGGCTCTGCAAGATGCCATTGATAGCAAGAAGATGACCGTGATGGTCGTCAAGTGTGACAGCGGCAATGCGAAAATGCCGGTGATCACGATGCACCCTGTCGTGATCAAGCATCGGTTTATGGAAGCCGTGAAGGCCTGAATTGGCCCTTGCCAGAACGAAAGAACCCGCAGCGATATGGCTGCGGGTTTTTCTTTTGTCAGGCGCTTCTCAAGCCCTCCCGGGATTTCGGCGCAAAAAGCCCGTGAAGGCTGATAAGCGCGCGGGTCAGTGACCTGCGAGATGTGGGATGGCGGTTGTAGCGCTCTGAAGCTTGCCGACAAGCTCGCCGATTTGGTCTTCGGTAATGATAAAAGGCGGGGCGAGCAGGACATGATCGCCCAGTCGCCCATCGCGCGTGCCGCTCATGGGGTAACAGATGAGCCCCGCTTCGAAAGCCGCCTTTTTGAAGGTCGCAGCAGTTTTGAGCATCGGATCAAACGGCGTCTTGCTGTCACGATCTTCCACAAATTCCAGCCCCAGGAATAGCCCCCTGCCCCGGATGTCACCCACATGCGGGTGCTGACCAAAGGCCTCGCGCAATGCGGTCATAAGCTGCTCTGATCGGGTGTTTACATTGGCAATCAGGTCGCGGTCGAACATGGCATTCACGACGGCCAAACCTGCCGCGCAGGCCGTGGGGTGGCCGAGATATGTATGGCCATGCTGGAAAAAACCCGATCCGGCCCCGATCGTGTCGTAAACCTGTTTGGTGCAGAGCATCGCACCAATAGGCTGATATCCAGCCCCTAACCCCTTAGCGATGCACAAGATATCGGGCGATATACCATCTGCTTCACAGGCAAATAGGTGCCCTGTGCGACCCATGCCGCACATCACCTCATCAAGGATCAAAAGCACGCCGTATGTGTCGCAAATCTCGCGAATGCGTTTGTAGTATCCTGTGACTGCAGGAACCGCGCCCATCGTTGCACCCACCACAGGTTCTGCGACGAACGCCATCACCTGATCAGCGCCCAGACGCAGAATTTCCTCCTCAAGCTCTTGAGCAGCACGCAGGCCGTACTCCTCGGCGCTCTCATCTTCGGCCCGGTCAACATATTCATAACAAGGAGCGATGTGGGTCACGTCCACCAGGATTGGTTCAAACTGCGCCCGCCGCCATGCATTGCCGCCTGTGGCCAGTGCGCCCAAGGTGTTGCCATGATAACTCTGCCGTCTGGCGATAAGATGCTTGCGCTGTGGCTCACCGTTTTCGATGTGAAACTGCCGGGCCAGTTTAAGCGCGGCTTCCACAGCTTCCGAGCCTCCAGATACAAAGTAAACCCGGTCGAGATCCCCCGGCGCATATTTGATCAGCAGATCAGCCAGTTCTTCGGCCGGATCGCTGGTGAAAAAACCAGTATGCGCAAAAGCGAGCTTTGCAACCTGATCCTGAATGGCCTTAATGATCTCCGGATCACCGTGGCCAAGGCAAGACACAGCCGCCCCTCCAGAGCCGTCGAGATACTGTTTACCCGTTTCATCGGTGAAATAGCAGCCCTTGGCCGACACCGCCTTGACCGGCGGGGCGGTGATTTGACGAGGAAAGACGTGGCTCATGAGGGTCATCCATCCGATGCTGTAAGAGACGTGTAGTTTGAGCCTAAACCCGGTTGTTCCGGACTGCAAAAAGCAAATGAACCATAGTACCACGGCTCACCTGTGGTCGTTCAACCTAGGCAAAAAGAGATTGTTGTCAGGACGCCCATACTCATATGTGACCTGCCTCACCCAGCGCTTGGCGTCATGAGACGTCACCAAATGTACTGAAGCCACACGTCACGCCCGATTTCATGCGGCAACGCATTCGCGTGGTCCAGTCTATGTCACATCCTTAAAGGCACATGGGCCAATGCCATGCAGGCCGCCTTGATTGGCCTGGCTCTCGACAGAAAACCGGCTATTCCATCTTCATGGCTTCGGTTTCGATGTTGATATCAACGACATCACCAACAAGTCCGTTATCGACAGCGTAGGTCATACCAAATTCGCTGCGCTTTATCGACGCCGTCATGGACAGGCCCAAAACTTCGCGTTTGTGACCAAACGGGTATTCCCCGACTTTGTTAAGCTTGACCGTTAAGGTGACAGGTTGGGTCTGTCCCAAAATGGTCAGATCCCCAGTCACGGTTCCCGAGTTCTCTGTCTCAGGCTCACCGCCCGTTGCGACGAAGGTGATTTCAGGATGCTCGCTGACGTGCAAAAAGTCTTTGTTGCGCACATGCCCGTCACGCGCCTCGTTAAACGTATTGACGCTGTCCGCCTGGATGGTGACGTTCACATCCTTCAGCTCCTGCGTCTCGTCATCGTAAGAGAAGCTTCCCTTTACGTTTGGAAAAATGCCGAGCGTTTTTGCGTAACCAATGTGATCAACCTTAAAGTAAATGGCAGTATGGGTCGGATCGAGTTCATATTGGGCCATGTCGGCTTGCGCAGCAGAGGCGAGTGTGGCGAATACGGCAAAAGCAGCAACACGTTGCATGATATCTCCTATGATCAAATACAAATCGGTCCAACGCAGACTTGCCTTGAACCGCTTGCTCCCTGCCACAAAAACTAGAACAGTGCGCCCGAGTGTAAACCCTTGCACCAAGCTTGTTTGTCACAATTTAGCGAGTTTTGCAGGATGAATGGCAAAGACTTCGACCTTGATCTGCCGACCTGTCGTCGCGGGGCATTTGCCGTTCCTGGGGACATCAATACGCAAACAGGTGGCTACAGGTATGATCGCAAGCTGGTTGATGGGCTGCGTGCTTTGGGATGGGACATAACACTTCTGCAACTTGGGACCAGCTTTCCAGACCCCACATCTCAAGACATGCGCGATGCGGAAAAACAGTTGGCCACCCTGCCCGAAGACTGCCCTGTTATCATAGATGGTCTTGCACTTGGCGCATTTGATCCCGCTGTGCTGGACGCCGTGAACGCCTCTATTGTCGCTTTGATCCATCACCCCTTGGCGCTCGAAAGCGGGCTTTCGGCCGAAGAACGTACACGTCTTTTGACATCGGAACGTCAGAACCTCACGCGCGCGGTGCATGTTCTGGTGCCAAGCCCGCACACCGCTAAGGTTTTGCATGCGGACTACGACGTTTCCACATCTCGCATCACCATTGCGCGGCCAGGCACAGATCGCCCTCTATCTACCGGCGTGAAAACCGACCCTCCTTTGATCCTGTCCGTGGGCATTCAGGTGCCACGCAAGGGCCATGACGTACTGTTAAAAGCCTTGGCGCGTCTCACTGCACATACGTGGACAGCCATCATAGCAGGAGGCGCTTTTGATCCCGATCATGCAGCAGAGCTTGCACGCCTGGTGAACGAGCTTGGCTTGAGTGATCGCGTGAAGATCGTGGGAGCTGTCTCGGACGAAACACTGTCGCACCTTTATGGGCAAGCCAGCCTCTTTGCCCTTGCAACGCGCTACGAGGGCTATGGCATCGTCTTTGATGAAGCGATGGTGCACGGCCTGCCGATTGTCACCTGCCGGGTGGGTGCTGTGCCGGATACGGTGGCCCCAGACGCCGGACGGCTTGTTCCACCTGATGATCCGGCGGCGTTCGCTGCAGCACTCGAAGATCTTCTCGACAACGCGCATGAGCGGCGTGAAATGGCGTCTGCATCTGCGCGTGCCGGTGCGGCATTGCCGACATGGGACGACACAGTCAAAATCGTGGATGAAACGCTCCTGCGTGTCGCACCGACCCAAGTGACAAAGGTCTGAAACCATGTCGGATCATGACCTTTCGGTGGCAATCAATTTGGCCCAGGAGGCTGGCGCGCTTTTGCTTGAATACTGGCATGATCGCGCGGCCCTCTCGGTGTCAACCAAAAGGGCGGGTGATTTCGTGTCTCGTGCGGATCATGCGGCAGAACACCATCTGCGCACGGGTCTTCTGAATGCCTTTCCTGAAGATAGCTGGCTCGGTGAGGAAACCGGGGCGCGTGAGGCCGGCGCGCGTCGATGGGTCGTTGATCCGCTGGATGGCACCACCAATTTTCTGCGTGGCCTTGGGCATTGGGCTGTCTCCGTTGCGCTGGAAGACAACGGCGTTCTGACTGTTGGCGTGGTACACGACCCGCTGCGACAGGAAACGTTTTCCGCACGCATCGGCCACGGCGCATATCTCAACGGAGTGCCAATGGCCGTGTCTCAAACATCTCTTATGTCAAACGCGCTTTTTGGAACGGGCGTGCCGTTTGGTGGTATGGCGCATATTCCCGATCATGCCGCAGATATCGCAAATCTCATGCCTCATTGTGCCGGTATGCGGCGGATGGGTGCCGCGGCTCTTGATCTGGCCTATGTGGCGTCTGGGCGGCTTGACGGGTTTTGGGAAAGACGACTGCAACCATGGGATATCGCAGCGGGATTACTCTTGCTGCGCGAAGCCGGTGCGCAAGTCGAGAGCTGGAATGTGGCAGAACGCCCCGAAGACAGCGGCACAGTGATTGCCGCCACGCCACGGCTGTTTCCCGCCTTCGCGACAATTCTGCGCACTGGATCACCAGATACTTGACTCGGGCATTGCTGTGCTAAGTGGTCAAATCTATGATGAATTCCATGAACTGTCTCTCATTTCCCGCACGATCCCAGATTGTCAGCCGGAGCGTCTTTTAACATGACGGCAATGGCTCTTTGGTGTGTTGGTCAGGCACAGGCTGAAATACGCCCTGCAAGGCAAGGAGAGGGTATTCTCGTTGAGACGCTCTTTTCCGGTATCAGCCGCGGTACGGAGCGGCTTGTCTTTCAAGAAAAGGTGCCCGAAACAGAATATGCGCGCATGCGCGGGCCGGCGCAGGAGGGAGACTTTCCGCATCCTGTAAAATACGGGTATTGTGCTGTCGGCCGTGTGACGGAAGGGCCTTTGGAGGGTCACTTCGTTTTCGCGTTGCATCCGCATCAAACGATGTTTCGCGTGCCGGAAGGAATGCTGAACCACTTGCCCGAACGCCTGCCGCCTGAACGCGCCATACTTGCGGCCAATATGGAAACGGCGCTTAACATATTATGGGACGCCAAGGCTGGGCCCGGTGACAAAATTGTGATCGTCGGCACCGGAGTCGTCGGTGCACTAACAGGCTATCTTGCGTCAAAACTTCCTGGTGCGGAGGTGACACTTTTGGATATCAACCCAGATCGTTCGAAGATTGCGGCCCAGTTGGGCTGTGACTTTACCGCACCCGATGATGCTCCGGGTGATTGCGATGTCGTTGTGCATCTTTCCGCCTCAGCCGCCGGTCTGGAAACCGCGATCCGCAGTGCCGGTGATGAGGCCACGATTGTCGAAGCAAGCTGGTATGGAACCGGCACCACACCCGTGCCCCTGGGCGGGGCGTTTCACAGCCGCCGATTGCGGTTGATCAGCTCTCAGGTTGGCAAAGTGCCGACTGCGCAGCGTACGCGCTGGAGCTACAAAAGGCGTATGGCAAAGGCGCTTGAGCTACTGTGTGATCCCGCTCTTGACGTTCTGATCTCAGGCGAAACCGGATTTGATGATCTACCCGCGCAATATGGTGCGATCCTGTCTGACCCGGAGACGCTTTGCCACCGTGTCCGCTACTCTCCAACTTAAGGAAATCATATGTTCGCTGTTGAAGTTCGTGACCATATCATGATTGCGCATTCGCTTCCTTCCGAGGTCTTCGGACCAGCGCAGGGCATGCATGGCGCAACGTTTACCGTTGATGCGGCTTTTTTTACGGAAGAAATCGATGACCATGGCCTGGTTGTAGATATCGGCCTTGCAACCGAGGCACTGGCCGATACGCTTGCGCCTCTGCGCTACAAGAACCTGGATGAAATCCCTGAATTCAAAGGGAAGTTCACCACCACAGAGTTCCTGTGCCATCATATCTTTAGCCGTCTCGCGGATCAGGTTCGCACCGGCAAGCTCGCCGATCATGGAAGGGTCAAACGCCTGCGCATTTCGCTCCATGAAAGCCATGTCGCGCGCGCATGGTTTGAGGGAGATGTCTAAGCATGGGTTTTTCCGCCGATTGGTTGGCCCTGCGCGAGCCTGCGGACCGGGCTGCGCGCGATGACCACCTGTTGCGGCAAGCGGCAAGGCTGGCTGGCGACAATCCGGTGATACTTGATCTGGGGTGCGGCACAGGCGCTACCGCGCGCGCGTTGTCCGGGACACTACCAGACACGGCGCAGTGGCGCCTGCTCGACAACGACCCGATCTTGCTCGACAAGGCCAGTGCTGAAATTGGCACTTCTGCTGAGACATATCTCGTGAACCTCGCTGATGTAGAGGCGTTGCCACTGGACGGGGTGACATTGGTTACAGCCTCGGCACTTTTGGATCTGGTATCAGAGGCATGGTTGAGCGCGTTCGCAAAACGTCTCAATGTGCCGTTTTATGCGGCACTCAGTTATGATGGCCTGATGCGCTGGACCCCTGCAAATCAGACCGATGAAGCGATCACCACAGCTTTCAATCGCCACCAGCGCACTGACAAGGGGTTTGGCCCTGCCCTTGGGCCGGACGCGGCCATCCGCGCCGTAGAGATTTTGCGCGATGCAGGTTGTGATGTTCAGACTGCCAACAGCCCTTGGAAGCTTGGGCCGGACATGGCAAAGCTGCACAGTGAGCTGGTCGATGGTATTTCACAAGCTGCCTGTGAAGCCGGTGCGCAAAACACTGAGGCGTGGAGCCGTTCACGGCGTGAAGGCGCTCAGAAAGGTCGCTGTGTCATCGGCCATGTCGACATCCTCGCCACGCCCGGTATCAAGTTCTAAGAGATGAGTGACATGCAGATAGAGATGACGCATAAAATCTGGAGCCACCTGCTGCATATCCGGCATGGCATCGTCTGCACATGCGGCGACAGCTGGAGCTGTGGAGAAAAGGCCGCGCTTGATCTCTATTCACCACTGGCCAGACGCGATCAGGGCCCTTTTGCTGTTGCTCAGATCGGTCAGTCCCTTGATGGCCGCGTGGCGACTGTGACTGGGGATGCGCGGGATGTATCGGGACCAGACGGGCTTGCGCATCTGCATCGGATCAGGGCGCTAGTAGATGGGGTTATCATCGGCGTGCGCACCGCGCTTCACGACTCCCCTCGCCTGACGGTTCGGCTTTGCGAGGGTAAAAACCCGGCGCGTGTGGTGATTGACCCGAATGGTCGTTTGTCTGACGATGCCGCGCTTTTACAGGATGACGGAACACGGCGCATCATAATCCAAGCGGTTGACCGGCCAAGATCAGCGGGGGTCACGGTCGTTCGCTTACCCCTTCGGAATGATGTCATTGACCCGCGCGAAATTGTCTCGGCTTTGCGTGACGAAGGGTTGTCAACGCTTCTGGTCGAGGGCGGCGGTATTACCATTGCCAAGTTCCTTGAGGCCGGGCTCTTGGACCGTCTGCATGTCGGAATTGCGCCGCTTCTGATCGGAGATGGCCCTCAGAGCCTCACGCTCTCAAAACCAAGCGAGTTGCTCGCCCATGCAATCCGGCCCGAAATGCGGGTGTTTTCGCTTGGAACAGACGTGATGCTCGACTGCGCGATGCAATCCTGACGCGTTTCACGGTAACCCTGAGTCACAGATGATCTCGACACGCAGCGCGGCACTTAATTGGTGCACGCGTTTCGTCATTCGCCTTGTTCAAGTTTCAGGCGATGTCAGCTTTGAGCGGAAGCTCTCGTTCAGTGTCGGTCTTCCGATCTTCTGGAATGTCAAAAAGGCCATTTGAAATCGACCAGCGGCTTAGTTTTGGCAACGTGGTCACAACAGCAATCGGGATCGCCAAACTCAGCGCAATCAGCATGGGTGCGCCAAAGACAAGCGCCCAAGGCACCAGAACAGCAAGCCAGACTGTAAGGGCAAGACCGGCCAGTGTCTGTGGCCACAGCACGCGGGCGGCTTCTGTCCACTCAAGCCTGTCGCGGTGCCGTTGCTGCGCATCCCAGCCGACCCGGTGGTTGAAAAACAGCCCGACAACAAACACGCTGAGGCCAAAGGCGACAATAGGTGCCATCAGCATTGAGACAAGGATTTCGACAAGACCGCTAACGCTTACAAGACGTCGACCTCCGTAAGCGTCCGCGCGCGTTTTGTTGACGAGGATCTGAGCCAAGCCCATCATTTTCGGCATCAAATTGAGCACCAGCACAATCGCAAAAAGGCTCAAGCCAAACCAAAGTGGCGCGCCGACGACCTGCGCTGGCATGGCGGCCAGACCGGCGCCCAGGAGGACAAAAAGCATCCAGGCGGGCGCTGCGAGATACATTTGGATAGCAAGGTACAACTGCACACGGCTGGTGAGTGTCAGGCCTGGCAACCCAAGCAGTTTGAAATACTGCATGTTGCCGTTGCACCAGCGAAGCTCCCGGCGGATGAAGTCCGCAAGGCTTGGTGGATTTTCTTCGTGGCTGTCACTTTCCTCTGCCAGAACCCGGGTTTCAAACCCAGCGCGTCGCATCAAGGCCGCCTCAAGCTGGTCATGGCTCAGGACATAGCCCGAAAGCGGGCCCTTACCGGGCAGTTTCGGCAGCATGCAATGTGCATGAAACGGCGCGGTTCGGATGAGGATATTGTGGCCCCAGTTTGGCCCACAATCCGCCTGCCACCATGCAGCACCCAGAGTATAGGACCGCATGCCATGGCGCATGCCAAACTGAAATGCGCGCGTGAAAAACGTCTTTGAAGGCAAACCTGTGACCAGGCTTTGCAGCATACCGATTTCAGGCGATACCTGCATCACTCTGACAAGGCGCAAGACGGTTTCCGCTCCCATCACACTGTCCGCGTCAAGTGGCAGGAAGAAGTCATATTCCGCGCCACTGCGATCCAGAAACTCAGCAATATTCCCGGCCTTGTACCCGGTATTTTCGCTGCGGCGATGATAGTGAACCTTGATCTCGGGACGTGCCCGTCGCCATTGCGCAACGCCCGCCTCTTCACGAAGTGCTATGGCGGGATTGTCGGTGTCGCTCAGGACATAAAAATCAAAATGCTTCGCCCATGGCGTATGTGCCAACTCGTCTTGCAGTCCGCGCAAGCGGTGCAAAGAAGGAGCCGGATCTTCGTTGCGCAATGGCATGACCACAGCTATCCGCGTCGCGATGGGTTCTTGGCCTGTAATCCTGCCAAGTGCCGGATTGACCGCGACCGCCGCCTGATCTCCGTATTTGAGATCAAGCCACAAACCAAGCAGGGCATTCCACATCCCAATCGAAAGCCAGGGCAAGGTCAAAGCGTAGGCCGCAAGCATCGCCCATTCGATCCAGATCAAACCGCCAAAGGACAAGAATGTCGCCATCGCACCAAAGAGCAGCGCCACAGTGATGACATTGGCCGTCAATACCGCCAAACGACGACGGCGGATTGCACGTGCATTTGTGTCGCCCGTGTCCACCAGCCGCAAATCAGGTGCGTTTTTCACCTGCGCGCCGTCAAGCGGCACAGTCTCTGCCATAGGCTCTGGTACAAACGGGACGTCCTTCACGGGTCTTCTCCTCGAAACTCACTCCGCTAAAATGTGTTGCACGCGGGGGACGTCCACAAAGAAGTCTGTTTGTTACCAATGATAAAGCACTTGTGTGCGCCAATGAGCGGGGTTTTGCGCAAAAGACGTGCAATTTGGCCATGTAACGCCTACCTCCAACCTCAGGACCACACCTGAAGGTTGCAGGCGTTCAAACTGAACGCCCC
Source organism: uncultured Roseovarius sp. (assembly GCA_947496175.1). Taxonomy (GTDB): domain Bacteria; phylum Pseudomonadota; class Alphaproteobacteria; order Rhodobacterales; family Rhodobacteraceae; genus Roseovarius. Next base: position 861,341 of record CANMBU010000002.1, on the reverse strand, counting down.
CCCCCTCTTCGTATCAGGACCGCGAACTCGGGCCGAAGGTTTCGACGTGGATTAAGCCCTCAGGAATGCCGTGCTCTTCAAGACCGGCGCGCAGTTCAGTAACAAACGGACCGGGGCCGCAAAGCATGTATTGTGCCCCTGGTTCGGTCCCCAACGAGACCAGATCCTCCGCCGTGATCCGCCCAGACTGGTCAAAGTCTTTTCCGGCCTGTTCGCCCGCACTCGGCTGGCTGAAAAAGATCCGCTTGCGCAGGTTTTTATGCCGTGTGACCAGGGTTTCAACTTCCTGACCAAGTGCTAAGCTTCGTTTGTTGCGAGCGCCATGCACGTACCACACCGGGCGTTCGTTGCCCGCCAGGGCATGCAGGATCGAAATCATGGGGGTAAGCCCAACGCCTGCGCTCACCAAAACCAAAGGCCCTTTGCCTTCTGGAATGACAAAATCTCCTGCGGGCGGCTGAGCGTCGATGATGTCTCCTTCGCACAGTTGATCATGCAGAAAACGCGACATAACCCCATGATCTTCGCGTTTTATGGTGAGCCGGTATTTTGCACCATCAAACACACTGCCCGAAAGAGAATAGCTGCGCTCGGTCAGGCTTTTCTGCCCTGGAATCTGGACTGAAATGGGCAGGTGCTGCCCCGGGACAAATGGATCAAGCGGTCGGTCATCAACCGGCGCCAGATAGAATGACGTGATGCTTTCGGTCTCTGCCGCCTTCCGGTCCACACGCAGCTTTCGCACCTGGTCATCGAGCGTCTCCCACCGCAAAGAAATAGCCTCGGCACGGGCAACTACTTTGTCAATCTCAACGGTGATAACACGCCACGCGTCAGGGTCTTGTGCATCACGTGGCGCCCATTCAATTTCCGCGCGTCCGGTGATGTGAAGCAACCCGCCTGTTTCAAAATCAACAAAAAGCAGTCCCACGCGCGGGTCTGATAAAAGGTTGCCAATCGTGTTGAAAAAGTTGTTCCCCGCGTAGTCCGGGATGTGCAGGCGCGTTGGGCTTTCCACATGCACGAAGCCACGCGGCCCACCGCGGTGAGACGCATCAAATCCGTTTGATGCTGCGCCATCCCGACCATGGTGGCCAGATCCAATGAACATCGTATCCGCTTGTGCGATTTGATCAATTTGCGCTGTGCTCAGTTGATCTGTCGTTGTTGCAACAGGTTCAGACACGCGCGGTACACGCGTCCATGTCCGGGCGTGAATGTACTGGGGACAATTGCCAAAGGTCTGTCGCATATCAATCGCAAGACCGTCCGAACCTGGTATGATCTGGCCGCTAAAGCGGTTGCGTCGCCGCGTCGCAAGCTCAATGCCCAAGCCCCCGATATCGCCGCCCTCGACAAAACGTCCAGCCAATGGATCGGTTGCGTCAACCGCGGCATCCAGAGTTAAACTTTTGGGATCTGGTGACTGGATAAAACCCGCCTCACCATCGACAAGTGTGGTCCAGACCTGACCCTCTGCGTCCGCTCCTGAAAGCACCACAAACGGCAGCGATGTGTGAAATTCACGATGCTGCTCAGGCAGGTGGTCTCGTATGAATCCACCTGCCCACTGCGAGACATCGCCCACGCCAGCGCGTTGCTGTGCGGCTTGTTCGCCTGCATGGAATGGATTTAACACTGCATGTTTCATAGAAGGCACGTCTTTCTGAGCATGTCAGAGTCATATGGCCTCGACCGCTGGGGTATCCTCAAACCAAATCCGGAATTGGAGAACTGGCCATAGGCACAAACCCAGGTTGGTTTTCAATACGGTTCAGCCAGGCGCGAATATTGCCATATGGGGCAAGGTCCACACCCCCCTCTGGCGCATGCGCGATGTAGCTATAGCCTGCCACATCCGCGATGGTGATCTGGTCGGTGGCAAGCCATGTGCGGCCCTCAAGATGGACGTTCATGATCTTGAACAGCTCATGCGCCTTCTGCACCGATGCAGTATGGTCAAGCGGTACTCCGAAGAGTTTCACGAGGCGCGCGGCACAGGGTCCGGAGTAGATGTTATCAGCGGCAATCGTCAGCCATCTTTGCACTTCTGCGGCATTCTTTGGATCAGTTGGTAGCCAGTGCGTGTCTTTCGCATAGGTCTGCACCAGATAGATAAGGATCGCGTTGCTGTCGGCCAGGGTATAACCGTTGTCGTCAATGGCAGGCACCAAGCCAAAGGGACTGATCCTGAGATAGTCAGGGGCCTTGTGCGCACCATTTGCCATATCAAGGTCAATGGTCTCATATGCCAGACCAAGCAAAGCCAGCATGAGTTCGACCCGGTGGCAATGGCCGGATTTGGGATTGCGGTACAGCTTGATTGGGGTCGTCATAGAACGTTCCTGTTTGACAAAGAGAAAGGCTAAAGGTCCAGATCCGAGAGACCTGGGTGATCATCCGGGCGACGCCCTAGAGGCCAGCGAAACTTGCGGTCTTCTTCGCGGATGGGCAGTTCGTTGATGCTTGCATAGCGATGAGCCATGTAGCCATTTTCATCGAATTCCCAATTCTCATTGCCGTAAGCACGGAACCAGTTGCCGCTGTCGTCATGATATTCGTAGGCATAGCGCACGGCGATGCGATTGCCTTTATAGGCCCACAACTCCTTGATCAGACGATAGTCCAACTCCTTGTTCCACTTGCGTGTCAGGAACTCGGCGATCTCTTTGCGGCCTTGCGGAAATTCGGCGCGATTGCGCCACTTGCTGTTGGGCGTGTAGGCCAGCGCCACCTTATCGGGGTCACGACCGTTCCAGCCATCTTCGGCCAGTCTTACTTTTTCGCGTGCGGTCTCTTCCGTAAACGGAGGAAGCGGGGGGCGCGGGGCATCATTTGGCATTGCTGTAGTCCTTCCGACAAACGAACCATCTAGGTTGGTGTGTTTTCCGGAACCTTAATTTGCTTTAAAATTCGAATTAATATACTGAAATCAAAATATACTATTTTGTATTTTGATAATAATGGGGTTCCCTTGTGGATAGGCTGCAAAGTCTTGAGGTATTCATCGCTGTTGCCGAAGCGGAGAGCTTTGCCGAGGGCGCGCGCCGCACGGGTCTTAGCGCCCCGTCGGCCACACGTGGCGTGAACGCGCTTGAAGACCGTCTCGGCGCCAGGTTATTCACCCGGACAACGCGTCGCGTGCGGCTCACAGATGTGGGCCAGACATATCTTGAAGATGCACGTCACATCGTGGCGCAGATTCAGGCCGCCGATGACGCTGCCAAAGGCGCTGCCGTCAACCCGGTTGGTCAATTGCGGATCACCTGCTCCAACGAATTTGGGCGCATCTACGTCACGCCGATCCTGACCGAATTTCTGGACACATACCCGGACGTTACTGTGGACGTCGTCATGGTCGACCGTGTAGTGAACATGGTCGAGGAAGGGTTCGACATAGCTGTGCGGATCGGGCCCCTGCCGTCATCCGGCCTGACGGCTGTCCGGGTCGGCACTGTGCGGCGAATTGTATGCGGAGCGCCTGCCTATTTTGAACGCTACGGGCGGCCAGAATTACCTGCGGACCTGGCGGATCATAGAATCGTTGCCGCCACCCCCGTAAGTCCGGCACTGGAATGGCGCTTTGGGCACTATCTCTCCGATGTCGTCCGCCTCAAACCCCGGATGCGCCTCAGCAGCATTGCTGCTGTAAGGAGTGTCGCAAAGGACGGTTGGGGCTTGGCGCGGGTGTTGTCATACCAAGTTGGGCCCGAGCTACAGGAGGGAAGTTTGCAATGTGTCCTGGAAGCCTTTGAACCAGCGCCATTGCCGATACATTTGGTTCATATCGAAGGTCGACGCGCACCAGCCAAGATCCGTTCCTTCATTAACTTTGCAAGCAGCCGCTTGCGCGCGCAGCATGGTTTAATGTAGCGGAACGGGCTGCTCTTACGGCCGACCACCTCTCCTAAAACCACACGTCACCCGTCAAGAGAGCCGCGAAATTTGGTGGCGCTGCTGGGAGAAAAATTCGACCCCGTCTTTTTGGTCGCAAACGCAAAAACCAAACAATTTCACAGAAGTCAGTTTTCTGTAATCACAGACAAACCACACACGATCACAGGTATTGAATATCGCTCAAAAAACCCAAAGAGAACGATTAGGGCCGCAAAGAAGTTGGTTCAACTGGCGTGCGCAACTCCGTGATATCCTACGTTTTTGTACAAAAAAATCCGTATCGAGTAGTTGACCGACTTATGTTCACGTTATCCCTAAAACAGGAAGCTTTTTGCCAAGCCACCTCGGGATGAAAGACAGCTGTCGTGCATGCCTTTCTTTAACACCTAATAGTGGACCCACTTGGTGGTAAAGATAAGATTGAGGTTCCATCAACCACCGAAAAAGGTGGTTCGTTTTTAAACCTTGTAGGGAGGCAGCATATCTAGAGCGGATTTCAAGGCATCACCCCAACCCGTAGAGATTGTCTGATAGACAGGGTCATCTGCTTCGATACGTTTGTATCTATCGTCGGCAAAACTTTCGTTTTTGTAAACACGCACGTCAAACGGAGGGCCAACCGAGAGGTTTGATTTCACGGTTGAATCGAACGAGACTAGTAAAAGTTTAAGCGCTTCTCCAAAGCTCAGGTCTGCGTCATAGGCGCGAACCAAGATTGGTTTGCCATACTTAGCCTCGCCGATTTGGAAGAAAGGGGTATCATCTGTCACCTCGATGAAATTGCCCTCAGGATAAACAAGGAAGATCGTGGGTTGCCCACCTTTGATCTGACCGCCCACAATAACCGAGGCGCTGAATTGGTCGTCTGACGTCTGTCCAGTTGGGTTGCTATAGGCGATGACTTCTTTCAGCGTGGCGCCAACAAGCCGGGCTACCTGAAACATGGTGGGTTGACTAAGGATGCCAGGGTCACGGTCTTCAGCGGGTGCTGAGCGTTCCTCCAAAAGGCTGATCATTGCTTGCGTTGTGGCCAGGTTTCCCGCGGTCATAACAGTGATCGAACGCTCTCCGGGCACAGTCCAATTGAACATTTTGCGGCTGGATGAAAAGTTATCAACACCGGCATTGGTTCGAGTGTCGGACATGAACAAAAGTCCTTTGCCCAACCGCATTCCAACGCAATAAGTCATATCTGCTGTCCTGATGGTTCAATCCCGCACATGGGCTTACTGCTGGACTTGCAAAGATACAATCATAGACTCGCTGGCCGGCCCTTGTCGCATGCCTGAAATGGGCGTCGCATCATGTGCATCCCGACCCGTTGCGATCCTAACGTATCGTTCATCGGGCGCAATGCCGTTTGAGACGTCAAAACCGACCCACCCCAGTCCGTCAACATGAACTTCTGCCCAGGCATGACTGGCATTCTGATCAACTTGTCCGTCCATCATCAGATACCCACTGACATAGCGTGCAGGCAGCCCCGCTAACCGCGCGGCAGAGATGAAAATATTGGCGTGATCTTGGCAAACGCCACGGCCAATTCTCATGGCATCCTCTGAGCTGGTAGATGAAGTCGTGTGCCCAGCCTCATAGGTCACAGCATTCAACACGGCGGCAGACAAATCATGCAGTCCATTGAGCGTCGTGTCCGCCTTGCTTAAGATCTGTCCAAGCTCAGTGATACGTTTTCCTGCCGTCGTCAGCGATGTTTCCTGTGCAAAATGCCAAAGCGGTGCGCGGCCATAAACCATGCCCAAGACGCCCGCCTTATCGTGCGTCGTCACTGTCCCGCGCGCTATTATGATGAGTTGTTGAGCATCAGGGACCGCTCTTACCAGTTCGACGTGGTTTCCGTAATGATCGCGGTAACTTGCCTCAATCTTTCCACCCTCGACTGAAACATCCCAAAAGTCTACCTTCTGCAGTGCATTATCCAGGGGCCGCAGGCGCACTTTTTGGAGGGCGTAGTCGACCGGCAAGTCATAATCGTATTGCGTTTTATGATTGATCTGAAGTTGCATCTATTTGTTGAACCTGAAATCTTGCTCAATCTGCAAGCCAAGGTTAGCAGTATCCCGCAGAACAGCACTGAGAAATTCATGCAGCCCTTCGTCGAAAATTGAATCAATTGTCCGGCCTGAAACACACGCTTTTAAGGCTTCAGCCATGTCATTGCTAGGGTGACGCATCCCATATTCTTCAGCCAAGTAATTCAAGTTTTCAGTAAGGCTTGCTGCACAGAACGCCAACGAGCGCGGCAAACGCCGATCAAGGATCAGAAATCTGGCAATATTGGCAGGAGTATAGTCACCATCCACCGCCCATCTAAATGACCTATGGGCCGAGACTGAGCGGAGAATGGTCTCCCACTGCACATTGTCCATTCTGCTGCCGACAAACGATGGGGCAGGCAGTAACGCATAGTATTTCACGTCAATGATCCGCGCCGTGCTGTCGGCACGCTCTATAAAGGTGCCCAAGCGGCAGAAATCATAGATATCATTGCGTAGCATGGTGCCGTGAAGGGCGCCACGCACCAGCGCCGATTGGTGCCGAATTGTGGCCAGCACCTGTGGAAGGTCGGTTTCCGGAACTTTATCCTTCAGCACATCTGTCAGAAGCATCCAGGTCTCGTTCACTGCAGACCAAACCTCTGACGTGAGCGCAGTACGCACAAGCCTTGCATTGTCGCGCGCGGCCTTGATGACCGACAGGACTGAGCTTGGGTTTTCAGGATCGCGCAACAGGAAGTCCGTGATCCGGGTGCTGTCAAAAACATCGTGTTTGGCACCGTAGGCCGCTTCAGCTGCAGATGTAACGATAACCGATTTCCACTCGCTTTCAGGATCGCTTGACCGAGTAAGGGCAATTCGGAACCCGGCCTCAATCAACCGTGCCGTATTTTCCGCACGTTCCAGAAACCTGAACATCCAAAACAATCCACCTGCGGTTTTTCCCAGCATCTCAGCCTTCCAATACCCAAGTGTCTTTTGTTCCGCCGCCCTGACTTGAATTTACAACCAGACTGCCTTCTGTGAGGGCGACGCGGGTCAGCCCGCCGGGGACGATGTTCACTCCATTGGGTGAGACGAGAGCGAAGGGGCGCAGATCAACATGGCGTGGGGCAAGACCTGCCTCAGTAAATATCGGCACTGTTGACAGTGACAAAGTGGGTTGTGCGATGTAATTTGCAGGCCGTGCTTTGAGTTTTTCAGCGAACTCTGCGATCTCCACCTTGCTGGCCGCTGGGCCCACCAACATGCCGTACCCGCCTGAGCCATGCACTTCTTTCACGACAAGATCAGCCAGGTTGTTGAGCACGTATTTAAGCGTCTGAGGCTCGGAGCAACGATGGGTCTCGACGTTTTTCAGGATTGCCTTCTCACCAGTATAGAATTCAACGATGTCAGGCATGTAACTATAAATCGCCTTATCGTCAGCCACCCCAGTTCCCGGCGCATTGGCAATGGTAATTTTACCCGCGCGGTACATATCCATGACCCCGGGCACGCCCAGCAGCGAAGCTGAGTTGAAAGTGAGTGGGTCGAGAAAATCATCATCGACACGGCGATAAATGACATCAATGGCTCTGAACCCGCGCGTTGTGCGCACCGCAATACGTCCGTCCACGACCCGCAGGTCATGACCTTCGACTAACTCCACCCCCATCTGGTCAGCCAGAAAGCTGTGCTCGTAATAGGCTGAATTGTGAATGCCTGGGGTCAGCACCACAACAAACGGCTTGTCAGAACATCCCGGGGGTGCCGTGGCCTCTAGTGATGCGCGCAAGTTCTTAGGGTAGTCGCTGACACGCTGCACTTTGATCTTGCTGAACAGTTCGGGGAACATCTGAAGCATGGTTTCGCGGTTTTCGAGCATATAGCTAACGCCCGAAGGTGTGCGCGCATTGTCCTCCAAAACATAAAACTCATCTTCACCCGTACGAACAATGTCGGTGCCAACGATATGTGTGTAAACACCGCCGGGCGGTGTGAAATCTATCATCTGCGGGAGAAATGCATCGTTGTGGGCAATGAGTTCAATCGGTACGACCCCGGCCCGCAGGATTTCCTGGCGATTATAGAGATCATGCAGAAACGCATTGATAGCACGCACTCGCTGATCAATGCCTTTAGATAGCTTTGTCCACTCCGTGTTCGACAGAATACGCGGCACCAGATCGAACGGGATCAGCCGCTCCTCGGCGTCTGACTGGCCATACACATTAAAGGTAATCCCAGTGCGTCGGAAAAAGGCCTCCGCCTCTTGAGATTTCCGGTCAAGACGGTCCGAGTCCTGCTTTTCAAACCAAGCATTATAGGCACTGTAGGGCGATCTAACCCCACCATCCGAGGCCATTTCGCTGAAATACACATTGTTTGCCGTCATTGTGTCAGCCTAGCAATCCCAATGCTTATAGCAATAAGTTAATGCAAAGCCCGTGCGTGCCCCCATGCCTTGTGCTGCTTTGATAGGCAGAGACAAAAAAGACCAATTGGAGAGTTCATCGTGAAAACCAAACAAAGGACATGAGGTTCATCGCTTTTCGCAAAATGGACACATGCGTAGAACTTGAGCTTCCTGCCCAGTTTACAGAGCAATCACATCAGCTTTTTCGGGCGGCACCAATCAACGACTCAGTCTTTTCTAAAGGCAGCTTCCGCAAAGCAGGCGCTTCGGCAATTCCAGGATTGCTGGTTAGTCTGCTGCGTGCCACCCCGTGTTATCCTAAAAGCAATTTGCAAATAGAGCACTCTTGGAAAAGCTGGCCTTTTCTTCGACCGGTGATCCTGCCACCTTAGAAGTCAAGGTTGTACCCGAACCTGGCTGCAATGCTTCCACTTGTGCCAAGCCCGGCATTTCCACTCAGCACGCCTCTGCCGACTGCCCGCTCTACGCCCATGGTCAGTGATCCTGTCGCAAAATCATCGCCAATTTCAGCGTCAAGTTCGACTGAATAGCTCAAACGATTGTCTTCGTTGACGCTTTCGGCTCCGATAGACCCGCCGAAACCGCACGCACCGTCCAGGCCGCCAAGCGACTCGTAACAGGAAATGCGAGGGGTCAGCCAAACGTTGACAGTGCCATCCTCGATCAAACGTTCTGTTCTAAGTTCAGCAAATGCGCGGCCCCCGGAAATAGCAGCCAGATCCAAGTCACCTGCTTCTGACAAGGCTCCGGTTTGAGCGAGAACATCGACGTCAGAGCTTGGTGCGAAGACATAGTCGAAACCGGCACGTGGCGTGACAGTGGTCCGGCCAAGATCCCATTCGCCGGACAGGGCCGCACCAGCAAACCCTGCAACATATCTGTAGTCGCCAGATGCGGAAATGACACCAATCGGGCGCTGGAAATCAAGGTCAAACTCATGACGGCCGGTTGCCGCGCCAAGGTAGTAATCCACAAACAGGTTATTTTGGATCCGGTTGGCTCCGTAAATCCCGGCATTCACACCGAGGCCATCAATGTCGCCTGTGGCCCGGCTCGAGACATCGGTTTGCGATGCGTAAAGGCCAACAAAATACCCGAACACGCTTTGCGTGCCACGGTATTGCTCACGGCGATAAGAGAGGTTGACCGAGTACTGGGTCTGCCCTTCGTCCGTGTCGGTATAATTGAGCGACCCCTCAAAGATTTCGCGACGATCCGCAAGACAGTTGTGCTGGTCATTTACGAATTGTCCATCTGCTGTAAAGAACCCGTCACTGCCATCCGCGTTAAAGCTGCGAACCAGGTTTGTCTCGTCGTTACAGGGGGCGATGTAGGCCTCTGCGTCCTCAAGCGCTCTGAACTCGACCCGGCGATTTTGTTCTCTGCCCACAGCCGTTGCATTGGTCGCAATGGGTTGCGCTTCGCCATAGCCGCGCGCTACAAAACCTGCCGTGTCTATGCCGCGCTCTGTCAGGGCACGCAGCACAGCGGTCACGCGACGCTGGCTCAGATCCTGATTATACTCTGCCGAGGCATTGCTGTCGGTATGCCCTGCCAGTTCAAAGGCGCTTCCCGAACAACTGCGCAGGATCGTTGCGATCTCATCCAGCAACTGACTGCTTTGTGGTTTGATGATCGCTTTGTCGTTATCAAATAGGATTTTTTCCTGGGCCAGGCGCGAATTCACACCCGCCAGACAAGCATCCCGCGCGCGACGCTGCAAGCGGTCCACGGCGTCGCCGGAAAACCGGCTCATCTGACGGGATTGCGTCGCCAGCGTATTGGCCAGGTCTTCTTCCAGGATATCTTTGAGATCTTCTTCGATTTCGTCGATAAGGCCACCCGTTCCAACCAGAACAGTTACAACTGCGGTGTCACAGTTGGTCGGGTTGCCGACCTCGCAAATCTCATATGTCAGCGCATAAATCCCGGCTGTCGTTCCAGCCAGAACCGTCACAACACCGGTGCCGGGGTCAAGTGTGATCCCACCGGCAGGTGGCGTGACATTCAGGCCCAGCGCCGTTGTGCCATCCTGCGCTGTGCCAGTGGTATTGATTGTCACGTCAGTGCCGATGGCAGGGTTCGCAACGCCGCCCAGCGTGTCATTGGTGACAACGTTGGGAATTGTGCCGCCCGTTGTCTCGTCAATGGTTGGCGGTGTGTCGTCGTTGGCGATGATTTCCGTCTGGTCGACCACAATCGTTACTTCTGCGGTGTCACAGTTGATCGGGTTGCCGACCTCACAGATCTCGTAGGTATAGACAAATGTCCCGGGTGTCGTGCCGGGGGCTACGGTCACTTCACCATTGGCCGGGTTCAGAGTGATGCCGCCCGTGGCAGGGGTGACATCCAGACCAAGTGCGGTTGTGCCGTCTTGCGCGGTGCCGGTTTCATTCACGGTCACATCCGTACCGATTGTCGGGTTGGCCACACCGCCGAGCGTGTCATTGGCCACGACATTCGGAATGGTGGCCCCAACGCCGCCCTGCACAGCAGGTGGCGTATCATCATTGGCCACGATGGATGTCGGATCGACCAGAATTGTCACTTCGGCTGTGTCACAGTTGGTCGGATTGCCAACCTCGCAAATCTCGTAAGTGTAGACATAGTTGCCGGGTGTGGTGCCCGGAGCAACGGTTACGACACCATTGGCCGGGTTCAGAGTGATGCCGCCCGCGGCAGGGGTGACATCCAGACCAAGTGCGGTTGTGCCGTCCTGCGCGGTGCCGGTTTCATTCACGGTCACATCCGTGCCGATTGTCGGGTTGGTCACACCGCCGAGCGTGTCATTGGCCACGACATTCGGGATGCTGGCCCCTGTGGTGCCATCGACATCGACAGGACCATCGTCATTGGCCACAATCGAGGTTGCATCAACCACAATGGTCACTTCCGCCGTGTCACAGTTAGTTGGGTTGCCAACTTCGCAAATCTCGTAGGTGTAGACATAAGTGCCGGGCGTCGTGCCGGGGTCTACTGTCACTTCACCATTCGCTGGATTGAGCGTGATGCCCCCCGCAGCAGGGGTGACATCAAGACCAAGCGCTGTCGTGCCATCTTGGGCCGTGCCGGCCTCATTGACGGTGACGTCTGTGCCGATGGCCGGGTTCAGCACGCCACCAAGCGTGTCATTGGTAACGACGTTGGGAATAGTGGCGCCTGCCGATCCGTCCACCGACGCCGGAGTGTCATCATTGGCGACAATTGCTGTGGCGAGAACCTCAATGGTGACTGTGGCCGTGTCACAGTTGGTTGGGTTCCCGACCTCACAGATCTCGTAAGTGTAAACGTATGTTCCGGGCGTTGTGCCGGGGTCCACGGTGATTTCACCATTGGCCGGATTCAGGGTGATGCCACCCGCAGCAGGGGTAACATCAAGACCAAGTACAGTCGTGCCATCCTGTGCCGTGCCTGTCTCATTGACAGTGACATCCGTTCCGATGGTCGGGTTCAGCACGCCACCAAGCGTGTCATTGGCAACCACGTTCGGTATGGTCGCACCTGTCGTGCTGTCTACATCGGCAGGGGTATCATCAATGGCGTCGATAGCCCGTGAAAGTTCTGAAAAATCGTCAATTCCGTGAAAGTCGGTAGCGGTTGCGGTGCTGCCAGCAGCTTGGTTGTAATCATAGGCTATTCCAAGCGATGAAACCGTGCCCGCATTGTTGACAACACCGATGAAAGTGGAAGTTGCCTGACCTTGTGTGATAGTTGTTATCAACGTTCCATCTATCGCCCGGATATCAACAGAACCCGTCGCACTTGCGGCAATGGCGCTGCCGTCGCTTATTGTGAAAAGAGGTGTGCCGTTGGCCGAGATTGTAATCACATCCTCAAAATCGCCCACACCACCATGGTCAAACACATCGATGATGTTGAACGACAAGCCAAATGATGGCGACGCATCCGTGATTGAAACCGTTCCGTCAGTTATTCCTGAGGGAGGGTCGACGCGTGTCCCGCTTCCGCTGACAACGAATGCGGCTCCTGCCGTTAGACTCAGAGGGTAACTGGACGAAACCGAAACTCCATTTGCGTAAGTTGTCCCTGCCCCATTTGTCGGATCCGGGGCAGCGGTCACATCGCCAAGTGCGTCAAAGCCGGCTTGATCATTGATGTAGACGTCCAAACTTCCGACTGACACTGTCTGAGCCTTGACTGTGGACGGCAGCACGACAGAGATGAGAATTAAAAAAACGAGGGTAGTAACCCACCTTGTTAACCAGAAATACGATTTCATGACGTTACACACACGACCGTAATGACAACCTAACACCATACTGCTTCCCCGTTTTTAGTCTTACTCGTTAGTCAACTGCCGCTTTTTCTCTGCACGGCTTTTGTCGCAAACCACTACTTTCCAAAATCAAAACTCAAAAAGGGGAAAAATTTCTGAACGTGCCTTTTTTTCGACATAATGTTTCGAAGTTACAAAAAAGACACAGGCCAATTGCCGTTTTAGTATAGCCCGGCAAAACACAACTCTTCTTGCGGGTTTCAAGCGCGAAACCGCGTGTCGGATTCTTTTCGGGAGATTGTTGTGTGCGCTGCCGCAAAAAGGCTGCCCTTTATGCCGAATTTGTGATGTCCCATGCGGTGATTGAGATATGCCTTTTGAACTCTATCGTTGAAACGGATTTACCAAAAGAATAGAGCCTGTGGGCAAAACGTCTTCACGAGAAAGAGGCCGAGTAATCTTTGCCAGTTGAGCCCCACAACATCGGCGCAGGCTCTTGCCCGGCAGCTGTCTCCGCCGGGCACCCAATCGCAGCGGACATCGCTTGGAACGTCCTATGTCAGGGCGGAAACATGGTGGATGCCGGAGTTGCCGCTGTCTTGGCTCTGACTGTGCTTCATTCCGAGCAGGTACAACTGGGTGGCATCCTGCCTGCTTTGGTGAAACCTGCTGGTTCCGGGGATGTTTTTGCGATCGAAGGCGTTGGTCTCTGGCCCAAGGCAACGGACCCCGGAGTGTTGCATCGCGATCATCGTGGCCGCATCCCGCGTGGCATCCTGAGGACTGTGACACCGGCCTTGCCAGATGCGTGTTTTACAGCACTGCGCCGGTTTGGCACGATGCCATTTGGGGATCTTGCCAGGCCAGCCCATGCGCTTGCATCGGATGGATTTGAGGCACATGACGATCTGGTCGCGGCCACCGCGACATATGAACGGCATTACCGAACCTACCCGGAAAACACCTCAATCTGGTTGCCAAATGGCCGACCGTTGCAATTGGGCGAGAGATTTCGACAACCCAAACTTGGCGCAACATTGCAGCGTTTGATCGACGCCGATGAACGAGGCGGTGCGCAAGCCGCCAGGGCTTTGTTCTACGAAGGTAGCTTGGCTCAAGAAATGTTGGCACATGTGCGTGTAGAAGGTGGTTGGCTGTCTGCGGATGATATGGCAGGCCACACAACGCCCATTGTCTCGGCGGTGTCGGGTAAGGCTTTTGGGGCTACGATTTACACACCTGACACATGGTGCCAGGGTCCAACCTTGATCCAATGTCTGCAAATTGCAGAGGCTTTGGGCATTCAGGATCAAGCACCCGAAGACTGGTGGCACTTGATCCTTGAAACGATCAAGCTTGGGTTTGCGGACCGGGACACATATTTTGGCGATCCCTGTTTTGTTGACGTCCCACTGGAGCGACTTTTGTCCGAGACCCACGCGAAAGAGCTTGCAAACACCGTCGGTCCTACGGCGCGGTCGCGAGGAGACGATATTCGCACCGGTGCGCCGCCATTGGATACGTCCGTTGTCGCCATTGTTGACTTTGACGGCGGGGTGTTTGTGGCAACCCCAAGCGATATGTCTCACGATGCGCCAGCCGTACCGGGGCTAGGGTTCGTGATGTCCACGCGGGGAGGGCAAAGCCAGGTGTCGTCCGAGCACCCCGCGTGTCTTGCTCCCGGCAAACGTCCGCGCGCCAGTGCCAGCCCATTCCTTTTGATAGATGATGATGGCCGGACGGTTGCGGGCGGTGGTCCCGGTGCCGATCTGGCCATTCAGGCCAGTGTCGCAATACTGACGCAGCATCTGGGCCAGAACATACCCCTGGACCAAGCTCTTTCAGCGCCACGTGCCTATACGCTTGAACCACCTGGATCTTCAGCTCCGCATTTGACATTTCCCGGCAAGGTCCGCGCCGAACCTGACCTGCTAGACGACATCTGCGACGGCCTTTCGAAGCGTGGGCACCTTGTGTCAAAGAGTGACTCCGGTCGTGCAGTGACCCCGTCCATTTGCGCGATTGAGCTCGACGCGCAAAATGGAGTTGTCCGAGCACATGGCGATCCACGCCGCTTGAGCGGTCAGAAAACCGGACCAAAACCATGATCGAGCTGGGCAATATCGGCCCTTACATTGCGTCGGCCGTGCCAAGCATAGATGCCCTGGACAAAACCCGGTGGCAGGCGTTCATTGGTCCCGATCAACCATATCTTGATCCGCGCCATTTTGGTATCTTGGAAAAAACCGGTCTGATCGGTGAAGCAGTCGGGATTACACCCTATTACGTGACCCTGACGGATCAAGCGGGCGTTTTGAAAGGGGCGGCCCCTGCATTTCTCAAAGACAATTCCAACGGTGAGCTTGGTATAGATTGGGGCCTGCCGTTGGCGCATGAGCGCGCAGTGGGGCCATATTACCCCAAGTTGGTTGTTGAAGTGCCACTGACACCGTGGCCAGGCCAACGGCTTTTGGTCGATCATGCGGAGGACTGCGTTGCGATCAGGGAGTCGCTCTTGATCGCACTCAATCAACTGGCCCAAAAAACAGGCGCGCGCTCTGTTCAAATCGCCTATGGCACGCGTGAGGATCAAGTTGCGGCTCAAGCACAGGGATACGTCCCTGCTGATACGCTGACATTCACATGGCGAAGCCGCGCGGAGACAGACTTTGACGCGTTTCGGTCTTCTCTGACAAAAGGCGGTCGGTGGAGGCTGAAAACGGAATACGAAAAGCGCGTGACCGAAGGGGTTGTGATACGGCGTGTCCAGGGATCCGAAATAACGCCCGAATTAATGTCAAAAATCTACGAACTGTACTGCGATGTCTTTGAGCAGCACGCGCATGCCGCATGGCTAAACCGCGCGTATTTCGATGCTTTGCTACAGACGATGCCCGATGCCATAGAATTCCTGGCCGCATGGGAGGATGACGTCCCAATCGCCGGGCTTCTTTGCTTTTGCGGAGAAAAAACGATTTCTGCACAGCATTGGGTCACAAAATCGGCCCGGAGAGGCCTTTTGTTCTCTCTAATGTATCATTCCTACAAGGAGGCAATAGAGAGAGGATATTCGGCCGTGGACTATGGAACGATTGGCGCACACAAGGCGCTCCGGGCCGCAGCGCCCGAGCCTTTGTTTCATGCCTTCAAGTTCGTGGATGACTCTTTTCATAATTTGGCGACAACCGTTCTTGCCAAACGCCAAAAAGCGCACGAAGCCGCCTATCTCGATTTTGCCCGTCAGGTTCCCTACAAGGATAAAAAGTTACCGGAATGAATGCGCAAACAGGTCTTGAAGGTATGAAACTTTTGACGCTGCAGCCCAAGGCGACGGGTGTTCCATTTGTCTTCACGCCTGATCTTGGAGGCAATCTTTTGTATTCCCGCGATCTGGTGCCGCGTCTGCCCGATGGTATCGCTCCGTTCGGGCTTAGCCTAACAGAGAAAGCGCTTGGTGACCTTGATCGCGTAACGGTTGAAACTCTGGCAGCTGACTTCGCGCAGTTTTTGCGCAAGCATTGGCCAGACGGTCCGCTGCATTTGGCCGGCTTTTCCTTTGCGGGTGTTCTAGCGTTTGAAACCGCCCGGTTCCTGGCCAAGCTCAACCGACCCGCAACACATATCTGGCTTTTTGACACACGTGTGCACCGCTTGCACTTGCCGAGCGCGGCGCTCAAATCTCCGATCCTCGAGCTGAAATGTCTTCTGGCACATGCCGCAAAACGTATATTTCTGCGCCCAAGCGACCCCGACACAGTGCTTCGCAGTTACAGACTGCTCGAGATAGACCTCAAGCAACGCCCCAAAGCGTATTGGCCAACCATCCGCGCCCTTCACAAAGCGCTGGAAAACTATCGTCCTGATCCTTTCGACGAAACACCCATCACACTGTTTCGGACAAAAGAACCAAATCCGCTACTCGCCAGACCGCGTCACCTTGGCTGGGACAGACTCACGCCTGATAATCTGCGTGTTGTCGATGTTGATGCTGAGCATCTGACGATCATGCATGCCGAAGCGAGCCTGGAGACAATCACCGACTGCTTGTCGCAGGCCGTCAACTCCGGGTAAGAGGCGGATTATGAACAACACCCCCCAAACAATGAGGCTTATGTGATGTTGGCGGAAAGGATCGACCAGTGTTTGCAAGGTGACCGACAGATTGCCATTTTGCCAGACGGTCCCCTGTCAACCACCGAATTGCGCAAGCGCATGTCCGGGCTTGAACAGGCTATTTCTGCAAAATCAGCGACAAATGCGGTGATCGCAATTTGCTGCAAGTCAGACAGGTTTGTCATTGCAGCACTGTCCTCCTGTCTACGGCTTGGACGTCCGGCTTTGATCTGCGATCCAAACGGCACGCTGGATGAAACTATCGCGCTGCTCAAACATAGCAGGGCGGCGGCATTTGTAACAGACGGCGATCCCAACTGGCTTGCGGATCATATGCCCGATTTGTTCGTTTTGGATGCTGCAGTTACCGGTGAAAACACACAGCGTCCGGTGCCAACACACCCATCCTCGACGGCTTTGCTTGTGGCCACCTCGGGGACAACGGACCGGCCAAAGATTGTCGCTCTGAGCCACGACAACTTGAGGGCCCAGTTCTCTATTTTTCAAGACGTGTACGGCTTTGATGCCGAAACTCGTGCGCTCAATCTTCTGCCGCTTCATCATGTTGACGGTGTCATCCGCGGCCCGTTGCTGGCGCTCTGGTTTGGTGCGACATTGCTCCGGCCACGCCCCTTCTCAGCGCAGGCAAGTCAGGTCGTTCTTGATGATCTTGCCGCCCATGACGCGACGCACATGATCACTGTGCCTGCCATGTTGCGCATTATGCTCCGGGCGCATGACCCCGCACGGTTCAGCATGCCACACTCCATGCAGTACATCCTTTGCAGCGCGGATTACCTAGATGCAGGTCTATGGCATGCTGCGGAAGGCGCATTCAACATTCCAGTGGTCAATGCCTATGGTTTGAGCGAAGTCGTGTGCGACGCGCTTATTGCGGGCCCTGATGACGCCACGCGCGTTGTGGGGTCCATTGGTGTTGCCCGGGGGCTTACAGCCAGGGTTCTGCGCGAAGACGGACGAGACTGTGCGGTCGGCGAAATTGGCGAATTGACCATCGAAGGCGGCACCGTGATGCAGGGGTATCTCTATGATGCGCCAGCCACAGAAGCGGTTCTGACAGAGGGTGTGTTCCAAACTGGAGATCTCGTTCATCTCGATCAGAACGGTGTCTTTGTGTTTGAAGGGCGCAAGAAAAATGTTGTCGTCGTCGGCGGTGTCACGATCCATCCCGAAGCTGTGACAGAGGTGCTCTCTGCCCTGCCGGGCGTGGCCGAGGCCTATGCCTTTGGCCACCGAACCGAGACCGGCGAAGAACTGTTGGCAGCGGTGTGCCCCTTGCCCGATGCGTCACTCGATCTGGACCGCGTTTATGCCGAGTGCAGGACCGGACTTTCACCCGAAAAACAACCTTCACGCTTGATACTGCTTCCGGCTTTGCCGCGACGCGCATCAGGCAAGGTCGACAAGGCGGCAATCCTGGATGCCATGCCCAAAACCAAGGGCACGTCAGTTGAGCAGATCGCCGCAAACTGTTTTGGTGTGAATGTCGATGACATATCTGAGGACTCCTCGCCCTTTAACACCGCTGGATGGGATTCCCTTGCGCATATGAACTTCATCGAAATGCTCGAAGAAACCTTTGATTTCACGATGTCACCTGAGGATGTTGCAGGTCTGTTTTCAATTTCTGATGCGCTTGAGATTGTAAATCAGCGAAAAGGATAACTAGCGTCCATAAGCCATCTAATTGATGCAAATGCTCGGGGCTTTTCAGCCAGCGACAATTACCGGCTGTTCCACTGCACATTTCGTGCAATTTCTTTCTTTGGTCAAAACCAGATGACCATGTGTGACGTTGTTAAAAAAAGCGAAGAACATAGAATATGATGACGCTTTCGAGATCGGGCGGATGGTTGAAGTGGAGAGAGTAACTCTTCTTAAGCAATAGACCTGAGAATGGCCTCGATAAGTATGGTTTATCTGAAGCCGCCACTCGGTTTTCACAGTGGCTGCGAAGGTCGGCTTCCTGCCATTGGTGCTTGTCGCTGCTGCGAAGCGCACAAAGGTGACGCTCAAACCGATTATATCAACGCCCGCTCTGTCCCGCGCTCCCGACCACTGCAGGGACTGAAATCGAGCAGGTGCAGCGGACGGCAGCTGTTCAGGCTGCAACCGCAGTATCTCGACCTGTTGCCCAACGGCAGCAATGGGCCGTGCTTGCGATTTTGCGAACTACTTGTGGGTCGAGGAATGCAACGCTGTACCAGAGGCATTGGCATTGCCGATTATAGCTGCAACCACTAATCTGGCGTTGTGCATGAATGGACCTAAAATGGGCCGCAATGCTCAAAAGAGCCTCTTTCAATGTCTCTGCTCATGCTTCCTGATTTTGGGTCAAAGCCCCCAATTGGGAAGGATAGGATAGACCCCACAGGTCCGCCTTATCGTCTCAGTTGGAGTTCCTCTTTCGTTGCATTAGTCGATGGTTTCTGCGACCGCGAAGCGCCGGAAAGCATATTGCAGTGCGACCAATGTCAGAAGTCCGATCAACGTCAGTGTTAGCCAGCTGGCCAATCCAGGCAGGACCAAAGTGGTTCCCATTGTTTTGAATGTGACCAGCCCCACGGCACCCGATGCCGCCATAGCAGCGAAAACAAACAACGTTTTCGCGATGAACTCGACAATGGATCGACCTAGAAATTCAAAGTCTGCCCGGCCCATGGCAACGAGCTTTATCGGAAACAGAAGATGTACCGTGTTCTCGACTGCATAGATAAGCAACATCAACGGAAGCGCAAAAGCGGCTAAGACCAGTGCAACTTGCGTCGTGACACTATCCTCAAAAACAAGGGCACTTGCGATAATTGTCAAAGCAATGGCATAGGCCAGAAGCACCTGAACCACGAGTTGGCCTGCACAAATGCGCCACGGTGCGATGGGCAGTGTTTTGTAGATTTCCATCCGGCTCAGGTCACCGCGAAAGTCGCAGACCAGATTACGAGGTAGGATGAATGCGATGAAGACATAAACAATCATCAAAGTATGTGCTTCCGTGACCGGCGCACCGAGCGCTGAGGAAATTGGTGCAATACAGGCGGCGAGACCAGCAAATATGATGATAAGTTTGAATGAATTCCGCAATGCGTTGAGGATCTGTCGCCAGGCAATAGGCCCCAAGCCACCCAAAATCGGCGCGCGCCGGATCGAGTGCACTTCGGTCCGCTGAGTAGCAAAAAACGATCCACCTTGTTTGATGCGCTCCCATCGGCTGCTGAGACGGGCGTTTTCAATCAGGGAGCGGTCGGTCGTGCGCGCATCGAGAACTATGACCACGCGCAATAGTGCGGCATTGATGATGACCGCGACAAGAACCCAAAAGGCCAGATGTGAAAACGATGGCGCCACGAAAAGTTCGGCAAACACGATGTAGGGGATCAAGATGATGGTCCCGATCCATGAGTATCGAAACTCGGACAGAAGCTCGATAATGCCACGGTCGGGCGTGACCCATGCGTAAAGCACGGTTGCCGCTGCGATTGCAAAAAGCACCACAATAGCGGGCCATCGCATCCTTGCGAACCTACTGCCGTCGAGCGCCTGCCCAGACA
Source organism: uncultured Roseovarius sp. (assembly GCA_947496175.1). Taxonomy (GTDB): domain Bacteria; phylum Pseudomonadota; class Alphaproteobacteria; order Rhodobacterales; family Rhodobacteraceae; genus Roseovarius. The sequence continues at coordinate 841,091 of CANMBU010000002.1, read as the reverse complement.
TACCGATGACGGCGCTGTTCAGCTGAACGAACACAAGCGTCAGGAGCGAGGCGATAAAGACAGACAGGGCCGATCCTGTTTGCGGCGGCGCAATGAGCGTGATGAACGCGCTCGTCAAGGCGACGCCAGCGACATAGGCGCCAAACTTATAGAGGATCAAATCCCGCCGGCGGAATGGCCCGGTAAAAAGAAAGTTGATCTCATTCGGCGAAAAATGAAACGTCGGACCGGTCGTCATCAATACGGTGAGCAGCGACAGCCCGAGCATGCTGAGCGGCATAAAAGTGAGGATCTGCGCGCTCAGTGCTTGCCGGTCCAGAGTCGCGGACCCCAAAAAGCTCGTGTCCGAGGAATTGTTTGAAGCGATCAGGAACCAAATGATCCCCCCAAAAGCAAGAGAGAACAGCAGGCCGCGCAAGCTGGCCAATTGGAGGAAGCGCTGGCGCAGACCGCCACGCAATCGCATCATGAGAAGTTGAGAAAGCGCATGATCCATCTCTTAGACCCCTGCCCCCTCTGACGTCTGGTCTGAGGCTTGCGTGATTGAGAAATACACTTCTTCAAGGGCTGAGGTGCTGTCGGTATGGCCGACCTCGCTCAGCAGGTCTTCCATAGTGCCAAACCGGCGGCATTCGCCAAGGTTCAGCACCATGATATGTGTACACAGATTCTCGAACAGGCTCAAAAGGTGCGAGCTTATGATAATGGCCGCGCCAGCCTGCGCACGATCACGGATTGCTTGTTGAATCCCCCGGATACCTTGGGGGTCTAGCCCCGTTAGAGGCTCATCGAACAGGATCACTTTTGGGTCGTGCAGAAAGGCACAGGCGATCGCCACCTTTTGCCGCATACCGCGCGACAAGTTATGGACAAGCGTATCGCGCTTGTGTGTGAGTTCGAAGGACGCAAGGAGCGCTTCTGCGTCCTTTTCGAAGTCTCCGAGTCTGTAAGCTGCCGCCGTGAAAGCCAGATGTTCCCAAACCGTCATGGTGTCAAAGAGCCGTGGATCGTCAGGAATATAGCCGAGGTTCTTTTTGGCTTCGATGGGCGCCTGAGCAACGTCATGGCCAGCCACCAAAAGACTGCCTGAGCTGGGCGGGATAATCCCGCACAAAGTCCGCAAGGTCGTTGTTTTGCCCGCCCCATTCGGCCCGAGCAATCCAAGAATTTGACCCGGTTCGACCGAAAAACTGAGGTTCTTGACGGCCGTGAAGCCTTTATACTGCTTGCTGAAGTTCGTGACTTTGATCATCTGCTCTTTGCCCAACACTTTCCGGTTTGTCGCCTGCTTAGCGCGCAGGCATGCACGCCAGCACCGCCGCTCAAGTCTTCGATGATTTGCACCGATTCATGTCAAATCTAAGTTCAAAACCGTTGCTCCAGATGATTTTTGTGTCCGGATCAGAGCAAAACTGGGGAAATATATGGTTGGCGGCTCTGGTGCATTTGTTAACGCGCACCTTAAGCGCCCGGTCTACCGAGAAAACGAATGCGAGTGATACTGCGTCCACTCGCGAAAAGCACTTTCATCTTTACCAGATCACAGCCTTGGAGCTTGCTGTCGATTGCCATGTTGAACAGCGCTAAATCTCGACGGTTCTCCGCCAGTTCCATTCTGACACGGAACGCCCAGACATGTTTCGGTTTCAGTGGTCGTTTTTGTCCAACGATGCGGCCGTTGTTCCAAGCTGGGCGTAAAGCGCGGATGGCAGGTATGTTTGGTGATTCCATGACTAATCCTCCGATCCGCCATTCCCTCCCAAAACGACAGCTTCACTTTGACCGGAGCAATTTACCAGATGCTGCAGCGCAAATCTCGGAGCTTTCGGAGTGTATTAGCGCACCAAAGATGCGGTAGATTTACAACTACTATCTAAACCCGACTTCGCCCCACTTTGGCAGTCCAGCGCTTGACAATCTGGACCGAAACTCATCCATCTTTGCCTTGTTTCGCAGGGGCATTCTCTCCAAGAGGTCGACGCTGACATCGGGGAGCGCCTTTTGGCAAGAAGAGCGTGCGTCCTGAGCTTTCGACGCATCCCCGATGGCCGCGTATGACGCTATTTTCAAGAAATGCGCGAGATACCATTCATCGTTGCGATGCAGCGCTTTATCTGCCCACTCGATGGCTTCCCCAAAGCGGTTCGCTGCATAGTGGGCGAGCGACACACCTGAAAAACGGAAGAATATGCTGGGGTCCAGTGGATTGGACCGGATCGCAATCTCTTGGTCTTCTATTCCTGCATCTGACTGCCCCAGAATGGCCAAAAGCGTGCCTCGGCTGCCATAGGCCAGCGAACAGTTGGGGTTGAGTGCGACGGCTCGATCAAGAGCCGCAAGAGATTCGTCAAACCGTTCCAGCGCCCAGCAACTTATCCCCAGCGCCCAATGGGCGTATTCATTGCGGGCGTCCAGCGCGACGGCGCGCCGCGCCAAGGCATACGCGGCTTGCGAAGGCGGGTGTGGGTCGGGCGCAAAACCAAGCAAAGCAATGTGATGATTGACCAAGGACAGCACCATATTGGCTTCGGCGCTTTCCGGGTCCAAAGCCAAGGCCCGTTCAAGCAGGGCTTTGGCGTGCGCGTAGGCCCCGGGGGTAAACTCGTAGAGCAGCCGCCAAGACCGCATAGTGAGCTCCCAAACGGTCAGTTCGGGTCGTGCTGTGCGTTCCACCGGTTCTGAGATTGTGTTGAGCTGCACAACCGTTTGGATGGATGCCACGACATTGCGTGTGATCTCGTCTTGCAGATCAAACACATCCTCCATCCGCCCGTCATAGCGTTCGGACCACACATGGCCGCCTGTCACGCCGTCGATCAACTGTGCAGAGACCCGCACGCGGCTCGCCGAGCGCTGAACGCTGCCTTCCAAAACAAACCGGACCCCAAGCTGCTGTGCCACCTCTCTGAGATCCACGTTTGTGCCGCGATAGGTGAACGTGGTGTTGCGCGCGATCACGAAGAGACAAGGCGAGCGCGAGAGGGCGGTGATGATGTCATCGGCAATGCCATCTGACAAATAGTCCTGATCGGTATCACGGGACATATTCTCAAACGCCAGAACCGCAATCGATGGCCGTTCGGGCAATTGCGGGCTTGGTACGGCAGCGGGCGTTTGCTCCTGCCTGTCGCCCATCGCGTCGCGCAGCTCAAGTTTCGAGGAAACCTCAAGTTTGCGATAGATCGTGGCCAAATGGGTGCGCACCGTGGACGGGGCAAGGCAAAGCTCATCGGCAATCTGCTGATAGTTTTGGCCATCCGCATATTGCTTGGCGATTTGCGCTTCGCGACCCGTCAACAGTTCCGTCACGGTCTCGCCCCTCCGACCAGGCGTGCATTTTCCAGCGCAATGACGCTTTGCGCGGCAAAGATCTGGGCCACCCGCAGCGCATCATCGGAGAAAGGACGGACAGATTGGCGATAGATCGTGAAGGCGCCAACCAACCGATCCGCCGCAACCATCGGGATCGCCACGAAAGACCGCGCGCCCCCCAGATCGGCGGTGGCGAAACGCAAGGGATCGTCTGTCCGGTAGATGGCCTCGGATTTCACATCGATGATGTTGATCACCTCGCGCTGTGTGGTCATGCGGCCAAGGCCTGTCTGATCGCTCACCGCAAACGTACCGCTGTCGTCCAGCCAAGTTTGAAAGGCCTTTGGAATGCCCAAAGTAAAACTGGCGCAGTATCTCTTATTGTCTCGATACCCAAAAAGGATGCCAAACTCCGCATCGCAGAGGTCCAACGCATAACGCAGGATTGCGGGCATAACCAAGTTCAGGTCGCCCTGCGACGCACCGATTATGCGCAGCACCTCGGTGAGCGCTTTCTCCCGGCTCAGCGCTTCTTCCAGGCTCAGAGCGAGTTCTGAAATGATGGCTGCGTGGTCCATCTCGTCGCGAGGCGCGGGGCTGGACCCGGCCAGTCGGCTCGCCAACTCGACTTTGGAAGAGACTTCGAGCTTTCGATAAATCGTCGCTAAATGCGTTCGCACGGTAGAGGGCGCAATATGGAGGTCCGACGCGATCTCCTGGTAGTTACTGCCTTCAGCATAGCTTTCGGCGATCTGACTTTCTCTGGGGCTAAGGCCGTTGCTGTCTAGCATGCGTTTATGTCCGTTTCCTATCCATCTCCAAGCTAAGCAAAATGTGCAATGCTGAACAATCCTGCAGATGCAGTAGGCAAATACTGCAGGCGCAAACCCGGATTTACTGCATCTGCCGGATAGGGCGCGCGGAGCCTCTTGGATACTTTCTAAGTACTAGATGAAAGCAAGAGGACATCATCATGACACGCCGCGAAACCGCTCAATCCTTCTTTGAAGCCTGCGAGACAGGTCAAGGCTGGGAGGCCTGCAAGACCTGGTGCGCCGCTGAGGCAACCTTTTCCTGTCAAGCGGATGCCCTGGCAGAGACGACGACGCTGGCCGCCTATTGCGATTGGATGCAGGGCCTTTTGACGCCGGTGCCGGATGGGCGCTACGAATTGTCTGCCTTCGCCTGGGACGAAGCGCGCCAAACCGCGGTGGCGACGGCCGCGTTTCACGGCACGCAAACAGGCGACGGGGGACCGGTGCCACCAACCGGCAAGGCGGTGGTGTCCGACTACGCCTATGTCATGCGCTTTGACGGCGACAAGATCGCCCACATGACTAAAATCTGGAATGACGTCCAAGCGCTGCGCGGATTGGGCTGGGCATAGTGCGCTGGCGTATCCTTGCACTTTTGTTCATTGCCCGGATTGGGCTGGGGTTTCAGTTTCAAACCCTAGCCTCGGTCGGCGACAGCTTGGTCGTAGCCTTCGGGCTCGACTACGCGGGCGTGGGGCTGCTCGTCGGCCTCTTCATGGCGCCAGGCCTCTTCTTAGCCTTGCCTGCCGGGTATCTCGGGCGTCTGATCGCCGACCGCGAGATGGTCGTGCTGGGCTTGGTGGCACTGGCGCTTGGAGGGATTGTCTCTTCCTTGGCCGGGGGCAGCAATGGCATTGGCATCGGCCGCGTGATCGCGGGCGCAGGGTTCCTTTTCACAACACTCTACTTCACCAAGATTGTCGCGGACTGGTTCGAAGGGCGCGAGATCGCCACGGCGATGAGTATCTTGGTGATGTCTTGGCCCTTTGGGATCGCTATGGGGCAAGTGGGCCATGCTTGGCTAGAACTTGTCTTTGGCTGGCGCGCGCCTTTTCAGGTGGCCTCAGCCTACTGCCTATTGGCCGCCGCAGCTGTGTTTGCCCTGTACCGCGCACCGGACGCGCCGAGCCAAGCAAGACCCGCTGCCTCAGCCCGATTGACCTCAAAAGAGTGGCGTTTGGTGCTCTGTGCGGCTGCGGCCTGGGGTGTGTTCAATGCGGCGTATGTTACCTACCTGACCTTCGGGCCCAAAATCCTCGAAGCGGGCGGCCTTTCAGGTGTTGCTGCGGCTGGGATCCTAAGCATCGGCAGTTGGTTGATGATCGTGTCCGGTGCGCTTTGCGGCCAGATTGTCGACCGATTTGGCCGTCGTGATCTGGTTCTGGCAGTGTGTATGACGGGCGCCTTACTGGCGCTTGGGATGCTGAGCGTTCCTGGCGGAGGCGTCACGGCCAGTCTGTTGTTCGGCCTTGTGGGTATGGCCCCGGCAGGCGTGATCATGTCACTGGCTGGTCTGGCCTTGCGGCCGGAAGCGCGGGCCTTTGGTATGGGCGTCTTTTTCACGATATACTATGCCATCATGTTGGCCACGCCGCCGGTCGCCGGTGCGATCTTCGACGCAACGGGGCAACCGCAGGGTGCGATCTTCCTGGCCATGCTCCTCTTCGCCAGTGTTGTACCGCTCGCGCTTATTTTCACCTTCATCAAAACGCGTGCCAAATCTGTGGGCCAATCAGAGCAAACCGCATGATCAATCAAAAAACCCTCTTCCTAAAGGATACCCTATGGGCTTTTCCCCTTTGGCGAGGTGTCGGTGAAACTCGTGCCGTTGAATGACGACCCCTATCAGGTCACTGATCTTCAGTTTCCCAACAACCTTGATTTTCCCGGCCTTGCAAAGATCGCCTTTAGCAAAATAGCGCTGGACGGCACCTGGTCCGCGACTGATCGTTCCTATTCAGCACTGAAGGCCGAGTTAACCGATTTGTGCATGCAGCCTAATCAAGGCGAACAGGGCGTATTCGCCCTCGGGCGACGCGCCTTTGCCCTGAGGCACCATTCGCAGCACAGAGTTTTGGATCTGTAGTTCGATAAGTGCAACAGACGGTGTGATCCAGTTTTACAGCTATCGGCTTCTCCGATACGCACCGTGATTGATCAACGTCTGCTTTGTGCCAGATGCCGTCAATTCGTCGGCTTATCGGTTTCCTCCACCTCAGGTTGCACCTGAGCCCATGTCAACATTGTGAAAATGACCGTGCCACCGATCACGTTGCCGATCAGAACAGGCACGAAAAATCCAAACGTGGCCTGCATGAAACTCAACTCTCCGAGGACCATGAGAAATGCCATTTCCACCGACCCCGCAACGATGTGCGTGAAATCTCCCAAAGCAATCAACCAGGTGAAAATAACGATAACCGCAACCTCGCTGCCCTGAGACGACGGTAGCATCCACACGAGAGCCGCGATGAGAATACCTGCGGGAACACCCTTGAGCATACCTTCCATCGCAGGCATTCCGGTGGCGTGGTGGCTCAAGTCCACCATGGCCGCAAACACGTCATCTGACAGAATCCCGCCATACGCAAAGAGCGAAGCGATGAAAAACGCGCCGACGACGTTGGCGCTTAGGACAATGGTCCAAAGTCTGGCCGTGCGTGCGAACGCCGCTTTGGTCGGGTTAAGGGCGACCGGGACAACTGTCGTGATTGTGTTTTCAGTGAAAAGCTGCATCCGCCCCAGAATGACGAGCAGGAATCCAAGGCTGTAGCCAGCGTTTTCCAGCAGATACCGCCATGATTCATCCGGCAGATACGCGCGAAAGATGCTTTCGCCCAGAACTGAGAATGAGATGAGCAAACCCGCTGCAATCCCGGAAAACCACAAGGCCCGAGCGGGACGTTCAAGTTCTTCTTCTCCCTCGCGGCGAATGGTTTCAAAAACCAGAACGGGGGACAAACCCACAGCTTCTTCAATCGCGTCGTCTTCTTCTTTGCGCGTCAATTCGATGGAATGATCTGAAGTGCTCGTCATGATCCCCTCTGTCGCTATCTTGTGCCCAGTATCTCGGTAAAGCGGAGATTTAGCGCAGCTTTTGCAACAGGTCCTTCAGTTCGGTGCGTTGATCACACACGACTTTGTTGACCTCTGGTACGGCGTCAGATGCAGCCGCGGCTTCGTCGTATGAGCTAAGAAGTCGCTCTTCTCCGTCGAAGAACCCCTTGAGCGTGCTCATATCCAACTCGCCGAACCAGTTTTGTGACGCGACAACCGCCTTGTGCACGGCCCCCATCATTGACCCAGACGAGTCAGGATGGCCGCCGGTTTTTGAAACGGTTTCCATAAGCTCGGCCGCGTGCCGTTGATGAATGTCCAGGAATTTCTCCAAGGTGGGTTTGACATCACTCTCAGCGTGTTCGACCGCGTACTCATAGCCGCCGATGACATCTACGACATCAGTCGTCAGGTCACTCAGGGCCGGAATGGGGTCATCTTCTACAGGTACTTTTTGAACTTCCATCGTTCACTCCTCGCGAAATTACGTTTTTCTATTGGCTGTAAATTTTGTGAATAAGGCCGGTCCGTCAGTTGCAATAACCGACGGACCGTCGCCTTCTCCGGGACATGTTAGAGAAGGCGGGGACTGAATCAGGACTTGGTGATCGCCCGGAGCATCCAGGCGGCTTGCTCATGGAAAGCGGATCTTTCAGTTGCCAGGTCTTCAGTCACGATGTCCTTGTTGTCACTTGCAATCTCGGCAAGTGCGTGCAGCCTGTGCGCGACCTGCTCGTGGTCACGCGCCAGATCATCAACCATCTCGGCCGCTGACAGAGTGCGCTCTTCGTCAGAAATCTGCGACATCTCTATAATCGCCTTCAGGCTTGATGGTGCGAGCTGACCAAGAGCCCGAATGCGCTCTGCCAAGTCATCTGCGGCGGCAAACATGTTCTCGTATTGCTCTTCGGTAAGCTTATGGATCGAGTAAAAAAGCGGACCCTCCACATTCCAGTGGTAGGCGTGCGTCTTGAAGGTCAGCCGATACGTGTCCGCCAAAACATCGCTCAGCCCCTTGGCCAGGGTTTCTATGTTGCGAACGCCTGTTGAAATGTCGTCAGAACTTGGAATAACTTGAAGTGCTTCGGTCATTGTAAGCTCCTTTTTTTGCTTAACTATGTAACTCGGGCGCAAAGGTTTTGTTCCAGACCCCGAGTACCTTTTCGGCATCGAAGGTCAAAAGTTTCGCGGCCTTTTTGGTTCAAAAACACAAAAAGGCCCGAACACATCCGGTTCGGGCCCTCTTGTAAAAAGTGTTCAGTCTTATGAGCGCCGTGCCGCTCGATAGACCAGTGAAATCAAGAACAGCACGATGAACACAACAAAGAGAATTTGTGCAATACCGGCTGACGCTGATGCGATGCCACCAAAGCCAAATGCGGCTGCGATAATGGCAAGAACGAAAAATATAAGTGCCCATGAAAGCATAGTGTTTCCTTTCCTTTAGCAATTGATCTGTTGGTAAAACGACAGGATGCCGGATTTGTTCCATGGAACTTTTTCAAGCGGTCGAACGTTCATGTTCTGAAAGGAGATCAAACATGAGCAATTCAACAAGCGCGACTGTAAAAAATTCCTCAAAGAGCAAACCGAATGGCATTACAGAGGCGGCAAAAGAGCAGGCACAAGCCGCAGCAGAAGCCGGGGCCGACATTGCAAAGTCCGTTGCCGAAACAGCCAAGACACATGTCGGTGAGCCGCTGAAGTCTGCTACCGACCAAGGCAGCAAGTTCGTCAAGGAAAACCCGATGCTTGCTGTCGCAGGTGCGGTTGGCGTTGGCGTCCTCATTGGCCTTGCCGTTCGTCAGAAATACTAAGACGATATGCAGCTTTGCTTTGTAAAAAGCACTGCGCCGTACAGGAGCGGGGGTCGTTGGCCCCCGCTCTCTTTTTTCCAGGTCAAATAGCCGACGTGACGTCGTGCTCGTTCTAATCGCTATTAAGACTCCGCGCACCTTAGGACAGTGGTAGGCAAAATGCGCGACGAGTCCTTTCTCCTACCTGAATGTACTCCGGTCGCTCACTGGATAACAGCACCTTCCTGTACCCGACCCGCCCTATCGCCGGCATATGTGACGACAAAAAGTTCTTTGTTGAATGCAATAACGAATTGCAAGCCGGTGAGTGCCTGATTTCACCTTCAAACGAGAAGAAACCGAAACGCTATAACGTGCTTTCGCAAGCCAGGTTTCTTGTAAGTGTTGAATTTTACCGCCTGAAAAATAAAACAAAATCATACCTTTATCGTGATGTACTGGGGCTGCGGGAACAAATACGGAAGGCGCGCGTTTTTCTTCCATACGCATGAAAGGAGACGATGATGTCAGCCCCGAGCACAAATGTCGAAACCCAGAAGCGGCGCCATTGGTGGCCCCTATATGTCATCGTCGCTTGCTTGCTGTTTGGTGTTGTTATGTTCCTTACGATCTTTACTGAGGCGACAGACGACGACGTCACAGAGAGCAATGCGGCGGCAGCCACGGCCAGCGACGGCAATTGAAGCCCGGTTCGCTTACCGGATCCAAGCCAGACGACGCACGAGTGGAGCCATGTATCAGAAAAATCAGGACGTTAAATGGCGCTGGGGAAACGGCTCTGCCACAGGGGTAGTGTCGGAAATCTACAAAAAGAAGGTGTCACTCACCATAAAAGGCACCGAAGTGACGCGCGACGCCTCAAAAGCGTGCCCTGCCTATCTGATTGAGCAGGACAATGGCGACAAAGTTCTGAAGTCGCATAGCGAAATCACAGCAAAATAGGAGAAGATCATGTTGGAAGTGTATGGAATTGGTGGATTTATCGTTCTGGTTCTGTCAATCTGGGCGATCATCTCGATTGTCGGATCATCCGCCAGCACCGGAAAGAAAATCCTTTGGACGTTGTTTGTTCTCGTACTCCCCATTCTTGGGTTCATCTGCTGGTTGCTGTTTGGACCAAAGGCGAAAGAAGCCCGGATCTAAACGCGCTGCACACATGTGGCAGCCCCCGTGACGGTTTTCAAAGGCGTCACGGGAGCTGACCACACTTGCCGCGCTCCGACGGAAAACAAGAGGCGGCAGACTTACATCTGGGCAGGCGCGAAGTCTGGTGTTGTGACGCATGGCCTCGGACCAGGGCGCGCTCACCCGACATCTTAGAGTACTGCAGGAGGCTTCAGATCCTTTGCATCCTGTCGAAGTTTGAGAATGACGGTTGATAGATCCGCACCGGTGAATGGGCGTGACAAGGCTTCGGCCTCGATCTCGCCAAGCAACTGCGGCGCGGCATCAATGAGGACAAGCTGAACACCACGGGCGTGCAAACGCTCCAAAAGTTTTTTATGCTTAGCAGATGGTTTGGGAATGTGTAGAACAGCCAGTTTCGGAGTAAATGCGACATCCTCCAGAAAGGGCACGGCTTCATCAATGTGCCTCAAGTGCATGATTTCTTCGCGCGCAACCTCAGAGATTGCATCTGCCAAATCCTCGGCTTCGATGAAATTGTCCGTAACAATCAAGGTCTGAACTTGATGCGATGCGACTGCACCAGGCATGTGTGTGCTCCTCTCGGCAATCACTTTAGTTTTAAACGGTAAAAGCAGGACAGCAATAAACTATGACATACCAAGCAAACAAAATGATCGTTAATTGTGACCAGTGCCCATTGAGGAAAAAGTCAGCGTTTTTACCATTCAAATCAGACGAAATCACCTTCATGAACAGGTTCAAGACCGGTGAAATGATGGCAGAACCCGGTACGCAACTGTTTATGGAAGGCGCAAAAGCAGCACAGCTTTATACGGCTTTGTCAGGACTTGGCATACGCTACAAGACACTCGAGAACGGACGCAGGCAAGTTATCGGCTTTGTTATGCCGGGCGATTTTATCGGTCTTCAAGCCGGGGTCATGGGCGAAATGCGTCACTCTGTTGAAGCAACAACCCAGATGCAGCTTTGTGTCTTTAACCGTTCGCGCCTTTACGACCTTTACAAAAATCAACCTGAGCGCGCCTATGCGCTGACGTATTTGGCGGCGGTGGAAGAGCATTTTCTGGGCGATGCGCTCGCAACCGTCGGGCAGAAAGGCGCGTTAGAAAAAATTGCATGGAGCTTGCACCGGTTCTTCATTCGCGCACGTGCCATTGGTCTTGCAGAGGGCAATCAATGCCCCCTTCCCTTCCGCCAACAGGATTTGGCGGATGCACTGGGCCTTTCTCTGGTACATACGAACAAAACCCTGTCAAAACTGCGCGACGCAGGTCTAGCTACTTGGGCGGATGGCCGTTTGGAGGTTCTTGATCTGGAAAAGCTCGGGGAGACTGGCCTGGTCGAAACAAGCGAGGCCGAACCCCGTCCATTAATCTGACGTTATAAGCCCATTTGTTTTGTCGCCCGCGTCCGAGCTGCGGCAGATCCCTTGTGGGTCATATTAACCGTGGTAGAGGCTGGATACTGGGCCCGGGTTACAACCTTCCTTGGCAATAAAACACCGGCCGCCAAATGGCGACCGGTTTTACTCGTTACTGGTACCTCAATGTCCGGGTGAACAATGAGATGTTGTACAGTGTTAAGACTCGTAGGAAGGCATTTCTTCCAGAGTTTCTTTCGTCACATCAACCACTGCCATGAAGCTGTCTCCATCTTCGGACTTCATCAGCGTCATCTTTTCAAAGTCAATCAACACGTCTTTCTCGCCGAGGCCAAGAAACCCGCCGACGCCGATAACAGCGCCATCAACCTTGCCGTCTGAGGACAGAACGACTTCGTCGATTTCGCCAATCCACTCTTCGCTTGCATCATAGACGCGGACGCCTGTCAGCTCTTCGGCGGTCACAGTGTCGTTTGCGACGACCTGGTAGCCTTCGTAGTCAGCTGAAACATCAGCGGCCTCAGCAACGTCAGAGGCCGTTTCTTCTGTTGCCTCCTCGATGTCGACTGCAGTGTCTTCCGCTGCATTCTCAACACTCTCGGCTGCGTTTTCTGTTGCAGTCGCTGCATCCGAAGCGGTCTCTTCCACCGCATTTTCAACGTCCTGCGCAGTTTCGTTGATTGCTTCGCCAGTTTCGTTGACCGACTGCTCGACATTCTGTTCAATCTCGGTCTCGGTCGTATTATCTGCAAAAGCAGGCATAGAAAGCGCCATTGCAATCGACGTTGTTGTCAGAAGCTTTTTCATCATTTCCTCCATTTTTTTCGGGATGGTCGCGACATCATGCGACCCTGAATCTGAAACGTCCGAAAAGCCTGAAAGTTCCTGCTAATTTTAATTTTAATATTTTTATTCAATACTTTATAAAGTTTTTTCAAAGCGAGGCCGCACCCGCAGCTCATATATCTGAGGCGTGGGTGCGGCCTGGCTTGACGTGCCGTCATATGATATCAGAACGGGACGTTGCGTTCCTGGATAACGATGTGAGTCATATCGTCAGGGATATTCCGCAAAGCCTCGAATGGCACATGAAAAGGACCACCTTGCGCGGATCCTAGGATCAACGCCTTACACTCAAAGCTATCGGTGGTTATTGATATATCCTTAAAGTGTCCGATCTCTCCCGACGCATCAAAAACTGGAAGATCATTCAGCTCTGAAAACCACACGCCCTTTCCTGGGGCCGATGCTCCATGTTCAGCTCTCTCCAACTGAGCATTCAAAACTGCCGCCATCATCGCGGGCGACACGGCGTGGCCGAATGGCCCGACAACAACCGGTGGCAAGCTTTCAAGCGGTACTATCTGATCCTTGCCATATGAGTGGTCGACAGAAAATGTCGTCAACTCCTCGGCCTGAACGTTAACAATCAGCCTGCCATCGTTGTGATCAAGGTGACCGGTCGGCAAAAAGCAAAGTTCCCGCCCACTTTCGGTTTCAAGCTCGCTTAGAATGCCCAAAACCTTCTTTTTTACGGGATGAATGGCAACATCCCACACTTCATCGCCAATACGGTCGCCACCACTTAGGATGAGTGGGCACTCAAGAAGTCTGCTCATGTGCATTTTGATCTCCTTTGAAGTGATCGGCCAGAAACCAATCGGCCGACACCCCTCAGTCAAGCAGGCTCACGCAGGTTGAGAACGTGGTGAACACCGACATCCGGTTCGTCCTCACTGCTAGACAGGCTGGCACGCAGCAGGCGCAACCCAACCAAAACCATGTTGTCTTCGGATGCCCATACCGCAGCATCTGAGGGCTGGAATTTCAACAGCCGCACTTTTGGATCATCACGGCCTTGCTCAAACCAGGCTGACGCCGCAACAGTGAACAGCTCATCAAGCTTCGTGCTGTCATTGGAAAAGCTCAGGTGGCCACGAACGCTGGCATGATAGTCCTGCTTTTCAGACGCAAAGGTCAGCTGCCCGGTGGCACCAGATCCGACAGCAACCGCAAGGTCAGTGTCAGAAGAGGTGATAAACCAAATTGTGTTGCTCTTGCGATCTGCAAAATGCGTCATCGGTTGTGGGTGCTGACCGCTGTCTTTGACCTCAAGCATGCACGCACGAATGCGCGATAGCTGAAGCCAGAGCTGGTCGACCGCATGATCTTCGCTTTCAACTTGTCTTGCCATGGTTCAAATCTCCGAAAGCAGACGATCAATCTCTGTGCGGACCGTTTCTTTCGTTTTGCCGTATTTCTGTTCGATCATGCCCTCCAACTGCTCGCGATTCCCGCGCGCCTGCTCTACTTCGTCGTCGGAAAGGTCGCCGTATTGCTCACGCAGTTTACCTTTGAATTCAGTCCATTTGCCTTGCACTTGCTCCCAGTTCATTTGTCTCTCCTTTTTCAGATTAAGGGTCGCACCGCCTTTGAGGTGCGCTTTCGGTTGAAATTCATTACTGTCGCAACGAAGCTGTCAGCCGTCTTTGCCGCGAACGCGCCCTGCCCTTACATTCGCGCGCTCAAGATCACCGGAGCGCGTACCCAGTTCGGACTTGAGGAGAGCCACATTCTTACGATGCGCCTTGAATCCTAAGTCAAACAGATCACCCACCAGCGGGATAGAGCCCACGAAAAGGTCAATCCCGGTGTTCACGGCCATGCGTGCCAGCGTCCGTTTGCGCGCCCCAAGGCGCGCACTTTCAACGATGATGTAAGCCGCCGGCAGTGTTGTTGCGGCGTCTCCCAGCCCCGGGATGACACCAAGAATAGCGTCCCATCCAAAGCGGATGCCAAACAAACTGAAACGACTGTCCATCTGGTTTGCCAGCCTTTGAAGGCGTGCCAGACGTTCATCTGCGTTAGTTTGGTCAACATCGCGCATTTGGCGCGTGCCAAACTGTGTGTCTGCGCTGCTCATGTCAGCGCCGCGCGATGATATAGACCGCGTGCACGATGCCCGGAATGTATCCTAGCAGCGTCAACACAATGTTGAACCAAAAATGCTTGGACAACCCGACTTCCATGGCAGTCCCAAGCGGCGGAAGGATAACGGCTAAAATGATCTTGATAAGGTCCATGGGATGGGTCCTTTCAGTGTAATCAGAATTTTGATGGTTCGATTACTCAACGCACCCGGGCGTGGCTTTGTTCCTCGGAATTTTGATCCGAGCCAAAAACCTCCCCAAGCGTGTCAGCTTTGACCGCGCCGCGTTCACCCATAGGTTTGTCCACACCAACGGTGCTATCCTTACGTGTCTGCGCCTCTATTTCTGCATCAAGCTGAGCGCCGAGAAGCACCAGGAATGCAGTTAGCCAGAGCCACGTCAGCAGCACGATCACGCCCCCAAGTGCGCCAAAGGTTTCGTTGTAGGAAGCAAAGTTATTGACGAAAAAGCCAAAGGAAAAACTTGCGCCAAGCCACAATACACATGCCAGTGCAGCGCCCGGTGTCAGCCACCGCCATTTCGCCTTGGTACGGCTTGGAGCAAACCGGTAGAGCAACGCCAGGCCTCCGACGCCAGATACAAACAAGACCGGCCAGCGTGCCGTGTCCGCGACACGCTCCAGCCAGCTTGACGGATAGATGTATGACACCACCGTCGGGATGGCGGCGACAATCGTGATGATCAACACTGCGGCGAGGATCAGCAAAAACGTCATCGCAATTGTCGCGATTTTCAAAGCGACAAAGCCCCGCTGTTCCGTTTCGCCGTAAACCTGATTTAGGCCTTGAATGAAACTTGTGATGATCTTGGACGACGACCAAAGCGTGAGGCACAAAGCGGCAATAGCGGTGATCCCCAACGTGTCCTGACCTGCGGCGGTCAATTCCTCCAACTGCGCCACGACAATGTCGCGGGCGGGTCCCGGAACAAGCGTGGTTAAAACGCTTGAGTCCTGCGCGAAATCAATGGGGTCGTTGACGAGACCAACAATCGCAACCGCGATGGTCAGCACAGGGAACAAAGAGAGCAGCGCATAAAATGCAATTCCCGCAGCGATGAGTGAAAGCCGGTTTTCCGCGATTGACTGACCAACACGCCAACCAACATCGAGCCATCCTTTGACAGGAATGGATGCAGGGGACTGAGCGTCGCGACCTCGGGTCATATTTGGCGTTTCCTTCTCGAGAACTTGAGTAAGAAACGGATATGCCGGTGACTTTGTTCCAAGCTTGTGCACCGGACTTTCGCGTATGATCGCCAAAGATGCACGCATCCCGGTTTTTCTGAGGTGTTTGGTGCAGCGTCAGGAACAAATCATCCTCCACAGCGTTGTCTTTGCAAATGACGAACAAAGGAGTTGTTGACATGACCGACCCTAAGTCAAGCGCACGAGACGAAGCTGCCGAACTGGCGTCAAACATTCGAACCGCTTCACAAAACGTTGCAGAAGAGCACGCGCAAAAGGCTCGCGATGCAGCCGCAAGCGAAGTGGATCGCTTTGCCAGTGCAGCGGACGCAGCGGCAGATGAGTTGCATCCAGACAGTCTTCAAAACCAGGCGCTGCAGCAGGTTGCTCACAGCCTGGAAGACTTCGCCAGCAAGATGAAAGACTCTGACATCGAAACGCTCACCGCATCGGCATCTGAATTTGCGCGAAAGAACCCTTTGTTGTTTGTCGGCGGGGCCGCCTTTGCCGGGTTTCTCGTGACACGATTTCTCAAGGCGAAAGACCCCGAGCCATCCATGATGGATGCCGGCGACGATGATGTGTGGGCCTCGCTCACGCCAGCGTCGGGTCATGCTGATCATGAGGCGGTACTGGCACAAATGGATGGAGGCCACCAATCATGATGCACGACAAATCCGTCAAGAACGCGCCAGATCTGATGTCCCGCGCAATCTCCCAATTTCTGCAATTGATACGCGGTGAGTTCAAATTAGCTCAGGCGGAGGTTTCCGAAAACTTGTCACGCGCGACGGTGGGGCTAGCGATGGTCGGCGTTGCGATCATTGTCCTGCTCGTTGCGCTCAATACGCTTGCTGCTGCTCTTGTGGGGATGGTTGCCGCGGCGGGTCTGGGCCTCGGCATGGCTGGCCTTGCAGTTGGCGCCGGGCTGATTGTGATCGCAGTTGCCTTTGGTTTTCTGGGAAAGTCCCGGCTTTCATCAGACGCTCTGAAACCCGACCGCACGCTACACAATCTGAAAAACGACCTAGACGTGATCAAAGGAGAGTAGAATGTCGGACTTACGCAGGATCGAAGACTCTGTCGCCCGCGATCGGGATGCTCTGAATCAAACACTGTCTGTTCTGACAGATGCGTTAGAGCCAAGGCGCGTGGCGCATGAACTCAAAACACAAATGGAAAGCTACGGGGGCGAGTTGGGCCAACAGGCCTGGTCAACCGCCAAGCGCAATCCGGCTGCGCTGGCGCTTGTGGGTGCCGGCATCGCGCTGGCCATATCTGGCACGGGTGCGCGGGCGAAGGCAGATGCGCCAGCCAGGCCAAAGACCAAGGCGGATCTCAGTTTTGAAGAGCGCGTGGCGCGCGCAGACAAACAAATGCAAGAGGAGACGTATCCAATGACCGATCGTGCCATATCTGCAGCCAAAATGCATTCTGCTCTGGAGCAGGGTCTTGATGGTTTACCACCTGCGGCGCGCAAGCGTGTTGTTGCGGCCCGCAAAGCCGCTATCGGGATGCAGCACAAGATTGAAACGCAGGCCAAAAAGGCGACAAAGGCTGCAAGCTCTTTTGCCAATCAGCAACCTTTGGCAACGGGTGCACTTGCATTTGGTTTTGGGGCCCTGGTGGCTGCTATGCTGCCCGGAACCCGGCGCGAAGACGAAGCCCTTGGCGCACAGCGCGATGCGCTTTTATCCAAGGCACACGGTGTTTTACGTGATGAGATGGCAAAGGTGAACGACAAAGTCGCGCAGAAAATTGACGATGCGGCAGACGCAAGTCCCGCATCGCGCGCAAGCTAGCGGTGATGCCTGATAAAAGCACCACACCCGCTTTCGATCTTATCACGGGTCAAAAAGCGCTCAGAGTCATGGCCGCCGTCGTCACGGCGGTCATACTTGTGGGCGCGCTCATTTTTGCAAAAACCATTTTGGCCCCGATGGTTTTTGCGCTGGTGCTGGGTGTCGTTGTTTCCCCAGCCGCCGACAGGCTTTCACGCATGGGATGTCCGCGCGTCATTGTGGCCGGTGCCTTACTGGTTGTGACGTCCAGCATTGTCGTTATTGCGTTCCTGCTGCTGGAACCAATTTTAACACTCCTTGTCGAAGAGCTGCCGGACATCAAACGCGAAGTCCAGGGCTGGATCGTCACGCTATCGGACCTCTTGCGCGGTGTTGAAGCAATAAGTGACGAAATCGAGAACACTGTCGAAGGCGGGTCAAGTGAAGCGGTCACTTCGGCCGTTCCGTCGATTATGGATGCGGTCTGGCTTGCACCGAACTTCGCATCTCAGATGTTCATCTTTGCGGGAACCCTTTTCTTTTTCGTCCTGACGCGCGCTGAGCTCTACGCCGCAGCCGGTGCCGCGCGTGAAAAACTGCATATGGCGGACACAGCCGTCGCGCGCTACTTCGCGGCTGTTACAGTTGTCAATGTAGGACTCGGAGTTGCAACCGCGCTCGTCCTGACCGGTCTGGGCGTAAACAGCGCCGTCTTATGGGGCGTTGCAGCAGGCTTGCTCAATTTCGTGCTCTATCTGGGGCCACTCATCATTGTCGGCAGCCTTTTGATCGCCGGTATGATCCAGTTCTCGGGTGCCATTGCGCTTCTGCCACCAGCGGCATTCCTGATGCTGAACATCATCGAGGCGCAATTCGTGACCCCTGCCTTCGTCGGTCAAAGACTTCAGATGAACCCACTTTGCGTGTTTCTGGCCATTGTGTTCGGTCTCTGGCTCTGGGGGCCTATCGGTGCAATCGTCGCTTTGCCGGTGATCGTCTGGTTCAGCGCGTTGATTTCACCCGAGAGGTTCGATTTCCGCACGGAAGAAAAGGCCGTGCCGTCGAGTTAAACGATATCTTCTGTCACACCGGGAAGCGGTTGGCGCAAAGTGCTGAGTTGATCAGGGTCATGCGGTACGAGGAACCCTGTACGTGCTTCGGGTCGGCACACCCCGTTGCGTTTTACGGCATCTTTCCACCATGCATGCAATGTTGCGATATCCCGTGCCTCATGCGGAATGGCATCAAACCACCAATGGCGTGCAAGCGCTTGGCGAAGTGTATTAACGCGCTCTGGCGACGAAATACGCAATGCCGCTTCGGTGTCCCATCGCATTGAGCGCCCATTCAGGTTTGCCGAACCGACAAGGGCAAATTCGGTGTCCTGCACCAAAACCTTGTTGTGAACGTGAATCACCGGGGAGCCCGCGAGTGTTGTTTCATCTTCACGTGACGCCGTCCGGGGCTGTACCGGACTTGCCAGACAGGCGCGTGATCCAAAACCATCGTCCACCATCTTGATGCACTCCGCCTGCAGGGATAACCCATATCGCGCGTCAAGATCCCGATGTCCGCCAAATGCCACCTCTTCCGGCAAAGAGGGTAGAACGAGGATCAGATGCAGATCCGGATTGTTGTGCGCCGCTTTGCCAAGCTCTTCGGCCAAGCGCGTCGAGCGAAAATACTGCGTCTCGATATGGATTAAATGCTTTGCACGGTGGAAGGCGGCAATGTGATCGTCTTCAATTTCATGCGCGATGGTTTTCGGTGACAGCCGCCAAAACGCGGCCGAGCGCGGAGACGACAGGGTGCGGCGGATATGCTTGCCTTCGGGTTGGGCATCGCCGCTCTTAATCTGGTCCTGAAACCGCTCCAGATGTTCGGCTGCTTCCTGGGCCTCGGGGCCTTCGACGACAACTTGCACATCAGACCATGTTTGATGCGCCTCACGCGCGTGATCCTTCGTGTCAAACCGCCGCTCGTTTAGATCCAACCCGCCGATATAGCAAAGCGCTCGGTCAATCACAGCCAGCTTCTGATGGTGCGTGACGGTGTGAAGGTCTGGCCACTGGTTTTTGTCCAATCCAACAGCTTCGCGTTCCAAGCGCGGCGTGGACAGTTTCTTGATTTGCTTTTTCATCTTCTGAAGGACTGCGGGCATGAACATGGCCCTTGGCACAAATCCCGCGCGGGCCGGATGAAGCGACGCAGCCATATCAAGACGATTTGCAGCCTCCTGCCCGACGACTTCTTTCAATGCCGCCACCTGACGTTTGGTGCGCCATGTCATTTCATGCAAGGGTGTTGCTAAAACTGGATCAAAATCACTTAGGATCAAACGTACCTGTACGCCGCGCAGCAACACATGCGCCAGAAGGTCAAACCAAGTTGTGCCGATGTCCTGCGCTTCCTTACTTCGAAGACCGGTCTTGAAGTCAAACGCCCGAAAGCCGCAAAGCACCTCTTGCTTTGCCCCAAGAACCGCCCGTTCAAACGCAGGCCAGGCCTCTTGTGCGGTTGTCAGAACCTCAAAACGATGTTCTGATCCGCTATTCTGCCGCTTCGGAGTGTCCATTGTCAGCACCCTCAGACCGTAAAACCGGCGGCTGTTCTGTTTGAATTGCGCGAATTGGAAAGGATACTCTGTACACGTATTCGTTTTCCGCATCTGTCACGTCAACTTCTCCCTCAAGCTGTTCGACAAAAGCCCGCATAAGTCTCTGGCCAATGCCGCTGCTCTCCAACAACTCTGTGTCTTCTTCATCCGCTGTCAGCCCGCGGGTGTTGCGCAGCGTGAAATGAATGTGCCCAGATGCATCTTTGGTCAAAGATATCTCAATCTCTGGTTTGCCGCCTTCCGGAATGCCCACATATTTCACAGCGTTTGTGAGCGCCTCAGCCACCAGCATGGACAGCGTCACCGCCTGATCCTGCCCCAGGTCGATAGACACAACATCACTTTCGATTTCGACAGTTCGACCGTCAATTGGCGGTCTCTGGCCAAGCTCACGCACAAGGTGTTCAATGAGTTCTTTTGTATCAACTGTCGTCATTTGCGACTTGGTGTTCAGGGTATTGTGCACGGTGGCCAAGCCTCGAACACGTCTCTGCAATTGATTGAGAAGGCGACGCGCTTCTGGTGTGCTTGCTGTGCGGCCATGCATGTTCATGATAGACGCAACAAGTTGCAGGTTGTTCTTTACTCTGTGATGGACCTCTCGCAACAGAACCGTCTTCTCCTGAAGATCTTCCTCCTGCCTTGCTTCGGCAGCGCTCACCAGCTCAACCATGTTGTTGAAGTCACGCTGGACATCCTGAAACTCTTGGGGTGCAGACTGCAGCGCGGTGAGAGGCTTTCTTTCTCCTCCGGCAACGCTGCTAAGCCCGCTCCTGAGAGCCGTGAGGTGACGAAGAACAAGCTGGTATAATCCCCAAAGTGCCACGCCCAGTCCAGCAACCCACATCAGAACTGGAAAGGCCAAAGTCAGAAGCGTTTTGCGATTCCCCGTCGTGAGCTGCGCAACGTCCTCAGGCCAGCTTCCGATCACGACAACCTGGTCTGGCAACAACTCACTGACAGCAAAAAAACGGGTTTCTCCCGCGACACCTTTGCCCACGAAAGTGTTTCCCGTTTGCCCGAAGAATAGAGCTTTTTGCTCACGAGTCGGCAAGAAGTCTTTGGTTTTTTCCAGACCAACACTGGATGCAAGAATTTCACCATCGTTGTCTACAAGAGCAACCACGATACCCTGTTCAGTCAGCTCATCTGACTGCATGCTGGCCACCCAGTGAGGAATCGAAACTGATACAAAGCCCTGGAGTATTTCATCCCTAAACACTGGCTGAGAAACTATGATAACAGACTGCCCTGTCACCGATCCTTGTCGATTGACTTCAAACGAGATTTCGGGATTTTCAACCAGCTTTTGAAAATTGTCCTGGGAGGAAAAATCGTATTCGCCGTTTTCTGAATGGCAGACCATGCGCCCGGAAGTTTCAATCCAGCCCGCGAACACGAAGTCCTGTTGCTCTGCCACGAAGTTTTGCATTGCGCGACTGCATGCACCCTGATCATAGGCCAGTTCAGGAAACATCGCGCCCAAGCCGCTCGATGCCCCAACCGCGCGCTGAAGAAGATTTCGTTCATTGCTCGCAAGGTCGAGTGTTCTGGCCAGAACCCCGTCCCGCGCTTCTTTGTCCGCGTCTGAAATGACGGCGCGTGTTTGCCAAATGCCAACTGCGCCAATTGGCAAAAGAGCGAGAGTAAGAAGACCCGCAAGGAGCACGGTCAGACTGAAGGATTGCGTAAATTCACGCATCCTCAGGCTGCCGGGCGCGTGCCGATAACTCCGGTCGTCACAGCATCAGTGACGTCAACCGGATCGCCCTCTTCAATCTCCATCAGCTCGGCCAGACGTACGCGGGCTCGGTTCACGCGGCTTTTGATCGTGCCAACCGCAACACCGCACATTTCCGCCGCTTCTTCATAGGCAAAGCCCTGCGCCCCAACCAGGATAAGCACCTCGCGCTGTTCATCTGAAAGCTCATTGAACGCGCTTGCGAAGTCTCTAAAGACCAGGCGTCCATCATGCTCAGGCTTCTGTGAAAGGCTTTCTGCCATAACACCGTCCACGTCTTCGACTTCACGACTTCTTTTCCGGTGAAGCGAGAAGTAGGTGTTTCGCACAATGGTGAAGAGCCACGCCCGCATGTTTGTGCCAGCTTCAAAGCTGTCGAGATTACTCCACGCTTTGACCAGCGCTTCCTGCACGACATCGTCAGCCGTTGCGTGATTGCGCGACAAGCTCATTGCGAACGCACGCATGGCACCGATGTGCTCTACAATCTCTTCCTTGGGGTCAAGCATCTGCACCACCGGACTTGCCTTGATCACCTGACCGAAGTTGTTCGAGCAACTTTGAAAACTTGTCAGGCACAGGCTCATTGGCCATGTCATTGAAGACCCGCTTCAGGTTTTCATCGATTTGCCTATCGACTTCAGACCCGTTTGAGTTTTTTTTCTTGTTTTGATCCATGCTCTTAACACTTTTTTCGTACCGTTATGGAACCTTAACGCAGTAACACGCGTTTGGTTCCCAACAAGTAGCAAAAAAAATGGGAACAACCAAAATGACGGGACCATCCAACGCCCAACTCGCTGACCAGATTGGAAAAAATCTTCCGTTTCTTAGACGCTATGCGCGTGCCCTGACCGGTCAACAAATGACTGGTGACAATTATGCGATGGCAACTTTGGAAACTATACTGGTCAATCCAGATGCGTTTAACCGAGACATCTCGCCAAAAGTTGCCCTTTTTCAGACTTTTCACACGCTTTGGTCTTCGACCGGTGAGCCCGTGACGCCAGCCGAGGCTGAATCACCACTCGAAGCAAAGGTGCAAGATCGTCTGAGTAAGTTGACGCCCAACACGCGTGAAGCTCTCTTGTTGCACACGATCGAGGAATTTTCCTTTGATGATGTGGCACAGATCATGTCAGTCACGTCCGAGGAGGCCTCTGAATTGGTCTCAATTGCCTATTCTGAAATGGCCAAGTTCACGACCGGGCGGGTCATGATCATCGAAGACGAGTCCATCATCGCAATAGACCTTGAGGCGATGATGTCAGATCTGGGCCATCAGGTGACGGGCATTGCGAGAACCGAAGAAGGCGCGCTCAAGCTTGCGGAACGCGAAGCGAGCGATCTTATCTTGTCGGACATACAACTCGCAGACGACAGCAGCGGCATTGATGCCGTGAACAAGATTTTGGAAAAACACGGCGACCGTCCGGTCATTTTCATTACCGCGTTTCCTGAAAGATTGCTGACAGGCGAAGGACCCGAACCTGCATTCTTGATCTCCAAACCCTACACGGAGGCACAAGTTAAATCTGCAGTCAGCCAGGCCATGTTTTTCTCATCAACAGAGACGCTGAAAGCCTAAGCTTTTCGAACTTTAACGAAGCGCGAGCGGCCCATCAGACCGCTCGCTTTTTTATGCTAAACAGTTAGATTTTAAGGAACTTCTCTCACCCGCTCGCGTTGTCGAAGGAAGAGAATGCAAGAAGGTAAAAACTATGGAAAATCTAGAAGTTGTTGCGGATGAAGCCACAAATTGGGTCACGTCGCTTTGGTCGAAAGATATTTACAACGGCAAATCTCTTTCGGATCTGATGACTCTAGAAACGATCTTGAGCATCACCGGCAGCATCCTGGGGGCCATGCTGATCGTTGCCTTGGGGCTTACTGTTTCGGGGCTCATTGGGCGGCGGATCAGGCGATTGGGCGAGAAACACAAGCGCCTTGACGATACGTTGTTCAATTTTCTGTCGAACATCGCGCGCTATGCCGTTTTGGCATTCACAGCATTGTTCGTATTGAACACCTTTGGCGTTCAAACCACATCCGTTGTGGCGGTTATTGGTGCCGCTGGTTTAGCGATAGGTCTCGCCTTGCAAGGCACGCTTTCTAACGTCGCCGCGGGTGTGATGATTATCCTCTTTCGGCCACTCAAAATTGGCGATTTCGTAACCGTCAATGGTGTCATGGGCACAGTGAAGAACATCACGTTGAATTACACGGAGCTCGCCGATCTTGGAAACGTCCAGGTGGTCGTTCCGAATTCCGAAGTCTGGGGCAACACAATTCGCAATTACTCGTCTTACAAGTTACGTCGCGCCGAATGGACCTTTGGGGTGGGCTATGGCGTCAATCTGGCCGAAGCAGAAAATGTCATCCGCGATACCATTATGGGGGATGAACGTTCACTTACTGATCCTGAACCCTTTATTCAGGTGAACAACCTTGGCAGCAGCAGTGTTGATTTTCTGGTTCGCGTCTGGTGCGACAGTGACGTTTATTTCCAGTATCAGGCAGACATGAAGCGCAAGGTGAAAGAGGCGCTTGACGACGCTGACATCAACATTCCGTTTCCGACGCGCACACTTGTGCACGAGAATTCAGCGGTGCCTGTGGAAGACGCAGTTAAAGCAATCGCTGCAGAGTAAAGTCGCGCGCTGTGCGTGAGTGCAAAGCCTACTAATGCATGGATACCGCCCTGAACTGATCAGGGCGGTTCTTTGTTTTTTATCAAGCTCTTGTCAGGTGCGATCCAGTTTGTCGTCAAAAATTTATTGGAATTTTTTGGAACCAGATTTCAAGCGGCGCGTTGGTCATTCATAAGAGATAGGAGAAAAAGATGACAAATAAACTTGCACTCGTGGCACTTGTTTCCATGACAGGATTGGCAGCTTGCGAAACTGTTGAAGGTGTTGGTCGCGACATCGAAAAAGGCGGTCAGGCAATCACCGACACAGCTGAAGACGTTCAGTCCTGAGCGATCTCCACAAACACTTTTTGAAACCTCGAAAACTAAGGAGAGAAAAATGAATTTCCTTAAAACAGCAACCGTTTCTGCCGCCCTTCTTTGCACGTCGTTCCCAGCACTGGCATCACCAGACGTATGGTCAGACATTGAAGTTAAGGCTGATTTGTCTGCATTCGATAGTAGTAATGCGCTTGAGTACTGGCCATCGCTTGAAACTGATCTGTCGACAGCCCTTGCCGAGCTCGTTGAGATCAAACAGGGTTCAGAAGCCCCCGAGCTCAGAGTGGTTATTACGAAGGTCGCGATCGATGGGAGCGTCGAGTTGTCAGATACGGGCGCGTTCAACGAAATCGAAGGTAACATTGTTATCATAGGTGACGGAGAGCCAACATCAGACCACAACGAAGTTGCGAGCACGAATGTCCCAGAGCAAAGCTTTTCGTTGCGCGTCTATGCTCAACTCGAAGAAGGGCAAGTTCCTCCTGAAGGATACATCTTGGTACCACCTTCCAAGGATGATCTATACGAGACGCTGGTCGATGCTTATGCGAAAGAAGTCGTAGATTATCTGGAGAAGTAAGCCTTTTGGCAAAACTTGAAACGAGATCGGTGCACCCAAGGTGCGCCGATCTTTTTGTGAAAACCCAAAAGAACAGCGTTGACGTCCAGGAAACAAATGAGCGCAGAAAAAGATCTCACCAAAGGATCAGTTGCCGCCGCCCTGTTTTGGGTCAGCGCCCCTATGACCCTCGGTATCTTGGGGACACTGGCGGTTGGGCTTGCGGACTCCCTGTTTCTAGCACGCTTTGGTAAAAATGAGTTGGCTGCGATAGGTTTCGTGTATCCCGTCATCGTCGCGCTGATGTCGCTTTCAATTGGTTTGTCAGCAGGCACGAACACCGTGATTTCAAATGCCATCGGGCGCGGCGACGACACGGCCAGCCGGTGTAGGCTCACGCTTCACGCCATCGGTCTCGCTGTAGTTTTATCACTTCTTGTCAGCGGCTTGTTTTACCTCCTTGCACCCGCCGTATTCACTGCGATGGGTGCGAAAGACGCAGTTCTGAAGTCCGCGCTGTCATACGTTCCTTACTGGTGCTTAAGCTTTCCATTTGTAGTGGCAGTGATGGTCTTGTCGGCCGTTTTTCGTGCCGCTGGTAACAGTGCCGTCGCCGCCACAACGATGGTTCTGCAAGCTGTTTTGAACATTGGCATCAACCCGCTTCTTATATTTGGCATGGGTCCGTTCCCGGAACTTGGGATGACCGGAGCTGGCTTGGCAACCTTGATTGCAAGGGTCGCGAGCTTTTTGGGGCTGTTTTTCTTCGCCTGGAAAACTGGTTTTATCGATTTTGCATGCGCGCCAGGCCTCAAACTGTGGGCCTCTGTAAAGGGCCTTGCTAGGGTCAGTGTGCCGGCGTCACTTTCAAACGCCATCAACCCCGTCGGAATGGCACTGGTCACCGCCGCGGTGGCCACGATCGGTGACGCGGCTGTTGCAGGGTTCGGCGCGGCAGGCCGTGTTCAATCCTTTGTGCTGGTTCCGCTACTGGCACTGTCGTCCGGAATAGGACCCGTGGTCGGTCAAAACTGGGGCGCCGGTGAAAAAGACCGCGCCGCAAACGCTTTGCGACTTTGTTTTATTGTGAGTGTGGCGTTTGGCTTAAGCTTGGCCGTGCTGTTTCTTTTTTTGGCAGATCCAATTGCGAAATTTGTTACGAATTCAGAAGAACCGGCCGAGTTTGCTGCAAGTTACCTTCGCATCGTGAGTTGGGGCTTTCTGGGATATGGAATACTTATCACAGCGACCGCGGCCATGAACGCTCGCGACAGGGCCCAATGGTCCATGTGGCTCAGCGCAGCGCGCATCACGCTGCTGTATACCCCGCTGGCCTGGATCGGCGTAACCCTGGCAGGATACAATGGGATATTGGTTGGGTCAGTTGTGGCGAACTTGGCCGTCATATGGGCCGCACTGATCGCGTGCCATGCTGTTGGCCTCCTGCGAGTGCAATGGTGGGGAATAGTCGCGCCTTCGGATTGGCTTCGTTCAAAGTCAGGCGTGGTAAAAGCAGCCTGATCACGCGGAGCTATAGGCTTATCGCAAGATCCCAGTCGCAAATCTGGAAAAGAGTAAATTTCTCATTGTACAATCAGTTATTTGGCCCACACAGCCCGATCTCGGTCAGGGTTCATCATTTCAAGCCGCGACTTAATAAATCAGCGAAAGAATAGTTTTCCGGTCAATGTAAGAATACCTGCTGCGGTCACAAAAGCGACTGCACTCAAGACTGGGTTCGTCCCCATGTTGTTTGCCGCAATCCCAGCAAAGCCCCATGCAAGTGCCACCCCAAAGGGCCATTGCCTCAACTTGAAAATGATCACTGTGCCAAACAGGGTCGCCATTGCGAGCGCGATTACCGCAGCTGGCAATTCGGTCACGATGCCATATCCGGCTAACACAAGTCCTATGGAAACGAACGACGCTGCGGAAAGCCAACCAGCATAGAGCGCGACGGGCCATACTGCGATCCACTCAGGTTGCGCATCTTGCGTCCTGAGGAGTGCCAGCAAGGCTGTAATTAACATGACCCATATGAGGAGAGTGGCAAGTAGTGGAGAATTCAAAGCCACAGGCAACCATGCGGTCCCGACCACCAAGGATACAAGAAGATAGAGACGCCCCTTGTGCCAAGCTTGATCTCCAGAGTACTTGAACGCGCCTAGAACTGCGTGCAGAACCAAGCCGATATAGATGACACCCCAAATCGCGAAAGCCCAGCCGGACGGTTGGATTGGGGGGTTTTCCTGGGGCACCGGGAAACGATTGGGATCGAAGCCGCCAAATTCCGGGGACAAGAAAGGAGCAACCGCAAAAGCGAGCGCTGCTAAAAGTACCAGACGTGCTTGCATAGGAGTTGTCCAATTCAAGGGGCAAGATCAGAACCTGAAACGTGCTGCACTTAATTCGTCTTAAAGAGAGCCTGTCTCACCAATTAAAAAAAACCTCCAAGGCGCAAACCTTGGAGGTTTTGATTTTCTCATTCGGATCTGATCAGAACCGGAACGTGCCACGCAGTTGGATCGTTGTGGCCTCGACGTCAATCCCTGTGGAGTTGAAATTGTCGAATTCGTGGTAAAGGATTTCACCACCCAGGGAGAATTGATTGGCAATCAGGTGCTCATATCCGGCACCAATGAAGTATCCGTCGTCATCGCTGAGCGTATCTGTGTCAGCGTTGGCATAGCCGCCAGTGGCATAAAGCAGACCGTTGCCGATCTTGTAACCACCACGCAACTTTGCGCGGAAGACGTTCTCGACAGACGCAGCGCCGCCAAGGTCGACATCGGCAAAGTCATAGTCCAGACCCGCACCGACAACCCAGTTGCCAAGGTCGTAGTCGTAGCCGGCAACGATACCGCCGATGAAGTCATCACCGTCCACGCCAGCGACGTTTGTGTCTACGTTCGCATAGCCGAGCTGGCCGCCAACATAGAAGCCGGTCCAGTTAGGTGAAACAGCTACCGGGGCAGCAGGAGCAAGGGTAGGTTCTTCGGCTGGCGCGGCCACATTGCCAGCGAATGCGGTGTTTGCAGCCAGAAGGGCTGCGGCCGCTGTAAATACGGTTAGCTTGTTCATTTTCTTTCCTCAAATTCAAATTTGATGCGCTTTGACGGCTTTAAGTCTGATGCGCTTTGACAATCATGAATTGGATGTAGGTTTGCGATTTTCAGGTGAAAGACTTGGACGGGCAACTATTCAAAAATGTGGGTATTTGGGCAGCTATTGTTGCGCATTTGTCTCAGATGCTTTCCGCCAGATGAGCAAGCAGTGTAAACTCTCTAATCACTATAAAAGTTTCAGCTAACTCATCTTTTTAGTTTGTTTGTTGAGCAACGCATCTCTTTGGTTTTCAGTACAATGTACACGCCGATAAGAAACCCAACGTTGGCGTCAGTTAACTCCACGACGCGAGCATCAAAAACTCCCTGGCATGGATGGTTCCAAAAAGAAGGTTAAGTTCCTTCTGAGAATATGAAAGACTCGCACTCCAATGGCTCAAGTTCACGCCAAGGGGCCTGCGCTACACAGCAAAGAACTGGTCAACGCATGAAATCCCGCCTCGAATGGCTAAAGCTTATCTTTCTCAGATATTACCGCGACATGGGACTTCGCGTGGTTCTTTACGCGTTCTTATCTTTAACAGCGACGATGATCAGTCCGTTTGCAAACACGTTTCTAGACGAAGAATTGCAACAACGCATTGATTTTAGCTCTGTTATCCCTGTGTTGACGATACTGGCAACGTCAATGTTGGCAGTGTCAACATTTTCACTGAACATTATGGTTTCGGCTCATCGTGCGGCAGCGGACGCAACTACGCCCCGGATGCATCGTATTCTGTTGGAAAATACGACGACGCAATCAGTGCTTGCTGCCTTCATCGGCGCCTTTGTTTACTCATTGGGTTCAATTGTTCTTTATAGAGTAGGGTTCTATCCGGAAAGCGCGGCAATTGTTGTCATGGTGATCACAATTTTGGTCGTGGTGCTGGTCGTTGTTTCTCTACTCAGATGGATACAACATCTTACGAAGCTTGGCAGTGTCGAAGACAGTTTGAACTCTGCAAGAGAGCGCGCTCGAGACGCACTTTTGACTCATGCAAAGCAACCGCAGTTCGGTGCCAACCCATTGACCACTGAAACCGTGCTACCAGCCATCACATCTGAACTCGTATCTCCCCAATCTGGTTACTTGCAGTTAATCGATATGGCGCGGTTGCAGAGTTGTCTTGCGGACAGCGTATCGGTCTACCTCGACGTTCGGCCGGGCGCACATGTACTGGAGGGTCAGGTCATTGGTCACGTTTCGGGTTTAATTGAAGACGACGAAGCAACTCAGCTCTCCGAGGCTTTCACATTCGGAGACCAGCGCACACACGAGCAAGATGCCGAGTTTGGCTTGGTCGTATTGTCCGAGATCGCATCAAAAGCGCTTTCGCCAGGTGTCAACGATCCCGGAACAGCTATAGAGGCGCTGCTTATTCTTAAGTCACTTCTCTGGGAATTTTCCCGCGTCGAACCAGATACAACCGCCTCAGTTGCGCCAAATGTGTTCATCGAAATTCCACAGCAGCAAGACTTAATCAGCGCGGCGTTTTCTCCGTTGGCACGCGATGGTGCTGGCATAATCGAAGTCACTCTGCACCTACGCCGGGCTTTGGCTGCACTTTCTAAGTCCAGTGACAAAGACATGGCGAAAGCCGCAGCAGAGTTTGCACAGAATGCTTTGATGTACTCAAGGGAGGCAGGCTTGAAAGATCGCGAGCTTGATCAACTACACGCGATCAAGTTCGACGTCAGTGCCTAACTCACTCGCGAAGAGTGGAGAATTACAGCCCATGTCGGGATCAAAAACACTGACAAAACACTGGATATAAGGTATTTGAATTGCTTACCCAAAACTACGATCAACTTGCAAACCCTAGTGGCGCACGGCGCAGTCGTTTAAAACACTTGCCATGAACGCACTCTCACAAACTTTGGAATACGTCTCTTTTGAGGAACTGGGACTTAGGTTGCTATGTGCCCTACTCGCGGGACTTGTTCTTGGGCTAGATCGTGAGTGGCGCAACCGACGTATAGGAATCCGAACATACATGTTGGTTTCGTTAGGTTCCGCAGCTTTTACTATCATCACAATGGAACTTGCGATTGACACACAAGCAATGGGAATGGGGGCCGATCCGACACGAATAACTCAAGGCCTGATCGGCGCCATTGGGTTTCTGGGCGCTGGAGCAATTATTCAAGGCCAAGAGCGCGTCGGTGGCATTGCGACAGCCGCGAGTCTTTGGGTGGCCGGGGCTGTCGGCATGGCATCAGGATTGGGCTACTACGCTCACGCTTTGCTCGTTGCGGTGTTGGCCGCTGTTGTGCTTTGGCTTAGCACATTTATGGAATCCCGCGGTTCCGGCGACAGGCCAATTGACGATGATGAGGCTGACTAGCCCAGGACCGAGCAGAACTGTTATCCCCCCATGGATAAGAAGCTGCGCGTTTTGTGTTCCACCGGCGGCTCCGGTGTTTGCGGCTGTCTGAACTGGAAATGGCATCGCTTTGCTTTGAATTACCCGAACTGCGTGCAGCTTGCCGCGCATCTGAAGTGAAAGCAAAGACTTAGCGCGACACAGGCGGCCAAATGCAAAGCGACGCTCGCACCGGCTTCCGCTTGTCTACGCTTGTCGACATCCTTGTTCATCGTGAGCCGCATCACGCGTCTGACCGCCAAGACCAAGGCCCTGATTTTCAGCGAAAAAATGGCCAACACGGCCAGGTACAACTCGAAGCGGGCAGCCAGATAAGCAGCGTGTGGTGATGCCGTGCGGTGACGGCCAAAGCCGGATATCTATAAGCGCATGAAAGCAGATAGGTTTCACCGATAGAATTGGGTGGCGGAGACGAAGGGATTCGAACCCTCGAGACGGTTTCCCGCCTACTCCCTTAGCAGGGGAGCGCCTTCGACCACTCGGCCACGTCTCCGTTGGCGTGTCTATGGTCCAGATCGCTAGAAAACAAGTGGAAATTTCAGGGCACCACCCTGTGGCGCCAGGAGGCCGTCAGGTCCGGAGAGGTTTCGGTTGATTGACTGCACAATTTCCGGTTAAATCCGACAAAATGAAAATTTTGCAGTAATTGGAGTCAATGCAGGATTTCGGAGCAGCTTTTAGCCTGGCCTTTGAGCTTGTGATGCGTGCGGACCGCGATCTGGTTGAGATCGTCTTGCTGTCTTTGCGTGTCAGTCTCAGCGCGGCTTTGCTGGCTTGTCTGATCGGATTGCCGTTGGGGGCGTTCCTTGCCGCGGCGCGGTTTCGCGGACGTGGGACGGTGATCGTGACGCTCAACGCCTTGATGGGCTTGCCGCCGGTTGTGGTTGGTTTGCTTGTGTATCTTCATCTGTCACGCGCCGGACCTCTGGGCTTTCTTGGATTGCTCTACACGCCCACGGCCATGATCATTGCACAGACCATCCTGATCACACCCATCGTTGCCGCATTGTCGCGGCAGGTTCTGGAAGATCTGAACGCCGAATATGCCGAACAGTTTCGGGCCTTTGGCCTGAGCCGTTGGCAGTCGATGCAGGCACTGTTATGGGATGCGCGCTATGCGCTTGTGACTGTGTCTCTGGCGGGTTTTGGACGGGCCATCGCCGAGGTGGGCGCGGTTATGATTGTAGGTGGCAATATCGATCACGTGACGCGTGTGATGACCACGGCTATCGCGCTTGAGACGTCGCGGGGAGAGTTGGCGCTGGCTTTGGCGCTTGGCCTTGTTCTCATGGTGCTGGCGCTTAGCATCAATGCGGCGGTTCAGGGCGTTCGCATGAACGCGGAAAAACGAGCCTATGCGTGACAATGTCGTGCAAAGCTCGGTGCCTGCGCTTCACACCGAAGCCCTTCGTCTTGAGGACGGCAATCATTGCCTTCTCGATGATATAAACCTGCGTTTGTGCGCAGACGGGATCACCGTCATCATGGGCCATAACGGAGCAGGCAAAAGCGTCTTGCTACGTGTTCTTCACGGGTTGATCCCGCCCAGCGCAGGACGCATCACCTGGCGAGGAGATGCTCTGACGCCAGAGATCACGCGGCGGCAGTCGCTTGTGTTCCAAAAGCCGGTTTTGCTTCGGCGGTCTGTGGCGGCCAATATCGACTTTATCCTGCGAGCGCGCGGTCTGCGTGATGAGGCTCTGCGCTGGGATGCGTTGCGGCGTGTGGGTCTTCTGGACATGCGTGATCACCCGGCGCGCCGTCTTTCCGGGGGGGAACAGCAACGGCTCGCCCTTGCCCGCGCGCTGGTCACATCCCCAGAGCTTTTGATGCTGGACGAACCGACGGCCAATCTCGACCCCGGCGCGACACAGATGATTGAGCGTATTGTTACGGAGACGGCCGTCCAGAACACCAAGGTGATCTTTGTCACCCACGACATCGGTCAGGCACGCAGATTGGCAGATGACGTGGTCTTTCTGCACAAAGGTCGGTTGGCCGAACACAGCCCGGCTGCGGCTTTCTTTGATGCTCCAAAGAGCGCGGCAGCGCAGGCCTATCTGTCGGGCGACATTCTCACATGACATCCCGAAAGGAGACTTCTTCATGACCTTACCGCGCCTGACGGCCACAGCGTTTGCATTGTGTCTGGCCAATAGTGCAGCCGCGCAAGACACGATCATTGTTCAGTCGACCACATCAACCGCCAATTCCGGGCTCTATGACCACCTATTGCCCATTTTCAAAGGTGAGTCCGGCATTTCCGTCAATGTGGTCGCCGTCGGCACGGGCCAGGCCATCAAAAATGCCGCAAACTGTGATGGCGATGTCCTTTTGGTGCATGCCAAAGCTGCAGAAGAGGCGTTTGTTTCCGCAGGGCACGGGCTGGCGCGGTTTGATCTGATGTACAACGACTTTGTTCTGGTCGGACCGGCAGCAGACCCCGCTGGCCTGCGTGGTATGGGGGACGTGCAAGAGGCGCTGAAGACAATTGCCAAGACCGATGCGCCTTTTGCGTCGCGCGGGGATGACAGCGGAACCCATAAAAAGGAAATGCAGCTTTGGGCAGAGAGCGGCGTGGACCCCGGTGCGTCATCGGGCACGTGGTATCGTGAAACGGGGTCCGGTATGGGGGCCACGCTTAACGTCGGCGTGGGCATGGCGGCCTATGTGATGACGGACCGCGCCACATGGCTCAGCTTTGGCAACAAGGGCGATTTTGAGGTTCTTGTTGAGGGCGACCCGGATATGTTCAACCAATATGGTGTGATTGTCGTGAACCCGGAACACTGCCCGAATGTCCAATTGGAGCCTGCACAGACCTTCGTGGATTGGCTTTTGTCCAATGAGGGGCAAGATGCCATTGGGGCGTATGAACGGAACGGTGCGCAGCTTTTCTTTCCGAATGCAGGCGAATGAACCATGGCTGAAACGGCACAGACAGGCGATCCCGATTACCTGACCGTTAAGGAGTTGGCCGAGCTTTTGCGCCTCAAAGAGCGCAAGGTCTATGATCTGGCCGCGTCTGGCGAGGTGCCGTGTTCACGCGTCACCGGCAAGCTGTTGTTTCCACGCAAGGATATTCATGCATGGATTGATGGTGGGCAGTCGGGTGGCACGCAGCCCCTTGGACGTCGACCGAGTGTCTTTTTGGGAAGCCACGATCCGCTTTTGGAATGGGCGTTGCAGCATTCACGATGTGGATTGGCAACGTTTTTCGACGGGAGCCTCGATGGGGTGGCACGTCTGCGCGCCGGAGAGGGTGTGGCGGCCGGGTTGCAT
The DNA here is from genome assembly GCA_947496175.1 of uncultured Roseovarius sp. Lineage (GTDB taxonomy): Bacteria > Pseudomonadota > Alphaproteobacteria > Rhodobacterales > Rhodobacteraceae > Roseovarius. The sequence goes on along the minus strand of CANMBU010000002.1, from coordinate 806,981 downwards.
GTTTATGACAGCGCGGCGGATGAGTGGAACATTCCCGCGGTTGATGCCGAGTTTGCCGGGCAAAACATGGTGCTTTTAAGCTTTGCCACGCGTCTTCGCGGGTTGGTCATGCAGCATGATCTTATGCGGCGCGTGCAGGGTGTCGCTGATCTCAGCGGGCGCCGCATCGTTGAAAGACAACCGGAGTCAGGCACCGCAGGGCTGTTTCAGGATTTACTGTCTCAAGCTGGGGTGAGCACAACGGAGTTCCAAACCGTCGATGTGGCGCGCAGCGAGCTGGAGGCAGTCCTGACGGTGTCGCAGGGCGGCGCGGATGTTGCCTTTGGCCTTCAACCTCTGGCGCGTCAGTTTGGATTGGGCTTTGTGCCGATCATTGAGGAACGGTTTGACCTTTTGGTGGATCGCAAGGCGTGGTTCGACCCCGCCCTGCAGAAATTTGCAGAGTTCTGTGCAAGCAAAGACTTTCAAAGCCGTGCCAAAGATATGGCGGGCTATGACGTGAGCGCATTTGGCAAGGTCCGGTGGAATGGTTAGGTCGGTTTGCTCTCTGAAACAGGCAGGTATTTGAACGCCCAGTCGTTGTAACTGCCGTCGCCACGATACCAGATCACGTCTGATCCAGGGGCTTCCCCATGGTTCCAGCGCGGGCGCGTGGTTTGAAGATCGCCTTTCAGCACAAGCCGCCGTCTTTGCTGACTGCGCATGATGTCCTGCCGCAGCGCCTCACTGTCCCAGCGTTGCAGGACATAGGCCTGCAACTGTGCCTCTGTCTCGGCGTGGGCGGCTTTACCGGCCAGATTGGTGCGCTCGTGTGGATCGGCCTCGATATCAAACAGCAAGGGCGGATCATCAGCGGAATAAACGTATTTATACGCGCCGCGCCGCACCATGAAGATCGGCGCGGTTGTGGCCTCGGCCAGATATTCGGCGAGGATCGGTCGGTCCGGGTTAGGGTTTTCCAAAAATGTCGATAAGTCCTGCCCATCCAAAGGCTCAATGGGGCTGGTCCACCCCTGCCCTTCGGCGATCCCCATGAAGGTGGGCAGCAGGTCTACAAGAGAGACCGGTGTCGCAACGCGTGATGGACCGAACGCACCGCCGCTGATGATCAGAGGGATGCGCAAGGCGTGTTCAAAGAAGTGTTTCTTGAACCACATGCCGCGCTCTCCAAGCATCTCACCGTGGTCAGATGTAAAGAGGATCACGGTGTTCTCGCGCTGACCTGTGGCGTCGAGCGTGGCCAGAACACGGCCAATCATCTCATCGAGATAGCTGATCGAGCCATAGTAAGCGCGGCGGGCGCGGCGGATGTCTTCATCAGAAAAGCGCAGATCGAGCATGCCGAAATCATTTAGAAGCCGCGCGGAATGTGCATCATGATCGTCGGCTTGCATGGCGGGAACCGCAGGAAGTGCGATATCGGCGTCTTCATAGAGGTCCCAGTGTTTCTTTTGGCAAAGATACGGCTCATGCGGATGGGTGTAGGAGACCTGAAGGAAAAACGGTCCTGTGTCGTCAGAGCGGGCCAGGTCATAGAAATGCTGGATGGCGTGGAAGGTCACCAGATCATCGAAGTCCATCTGCACGGAACGCTCACAGATGCCCGCGACAGTCACCGCGCGCGCATCGTTAGTGTCGCGGCCGCCTTCATCCCCCCAATTTGGCACCCATGAGAAATCTGCTGGATAGAGATCCGGGGTCAGGCGGGTCTCAAAGCCGTGGTGCTGATCGGGCCCGATGAAGTGCATCTTGCCCGACAGCGCCGTGTGATAGCCGCTGGCGCGCAGGTAGTGCGCGTAGGTGGGCATGGAGGCGGGCAGCTCGGAGGCATTATCATAAGCCCCGATTTCAGAACAGAGCCTGCCGGTGGCCATCGACGCTCGCGACGGCGCGCAAAGCGGGAAGTTGCAATAGGCGGTCTCAAAAACCGTGCCCTCGCTCGCCAGCTTGTCGAGATTGGGGGCGTGACAAACCGGGTCGCCATAGCTGCGCAGAAACTGCGCGGCCAATTGATCCACCTGAATGAAAAGGATGTTTGGTCGTGACATTCTTCGCCCCCGTCGCATGACAGGGAAACCGTATGGGACAATGTCCGAAGGGTCCAGTTAGCCAACCGGGCTAAGGTTGCTTTAGTGCCCACCGCCTCCGGCAAGCCCGATGCCTGACAGGATCGCGCCCCAGACCTTGAGCCGCAGGCCCACGGCTTTGACCACGCCTGTGGCTGCAATAATATGCCCGGTCACGCCGCTCAGGTTGTTGGTGTAGGTCTGTACGATGCACCCCGCACCATCGAGCATCATCGCCTCGTGCTCAGGGTGAAGAAGTTCAAAGTAAACCAGCATGGAGCCGCGCGCATTCAGATTTCCGGGTTCCAGAAGGCGTCCGCCCGGCACAACCTGTCCGGTGGCCACGGCAGGTTGGATCGCGACGATCTGGGCGGGCATCACGGCGTTACGGAAAGACAGGCTTGCGTTGCTGTCACAGGCGACTTCGGCCGGCATGCCCTCATAGAGCGTGGCGCGCGCCACCTGCGAAAAACCCGCCGTGATGCGCAATGGCGCGTCGGCGTCCCGGTCCGGGATGATGACCATTGCCGGGCTGATGATCAGCGTGGAGGCGGGACTTCCGACGCTCAGCGCAAGTTGCGTGACCACCCCATCATTAAATGCGTGCACTTCGGTTTGGTCCACCGACACCTGTGCACGTTCCACGGCCGTTTCCGCCGCCGCGCGTTGGGCCGGAATGGATTGGGAAATGTCAGTTTGCGCCAAATCCACCTGCGCCTCTGCCGCAGCCAGTTCCGCCTCGGCAACAGCGACGGACGCCTCAAGTTCGCGCACGGCGTCGCCACTGCCGACATTGCGTTCGAAAAGTGATTGTGCGTTGGAAAGATCGACCTTGAGCTTGTCCAGATTGGCCTGTGCCTGTGCCACACCAGCTTGCGCGACGATCAGGGAATCCTTCGCTTTGACCTCTGCGGCGGCCAGAGTGTCGAGCTCTGCCTTGGCCTGAGACAAAGCGGCCTTTTGCGCACTGTCTTCAATACGGAAAAGCACATCGCCCGCCGCAACCCTCTGACCGTTGTGGACGGCGACTTCTGTTACCGGGCCGCTGGTCTGCGCCACCACCGACACCGTGCGGAAGGGCAACAGGCCGGTGTAGGATTTCGGGTGGAAGTAGAAGATCACCATGAAGAGGAAAAACGCCATGATGGCCCAAAGGAACACGGCGGTGCGCATGTTCCAGACAGTGATGGCCTCTCCTCGGCGCTTGAGCTGAAAATACCGGATGACCGCCGGAAAGGACGTTAGAAGAAGCTCAAACACGTTCGGCCTCTTCTGCTTGGGGTTCCGTTGAAAGATCCGGTTCGACCATCGGCTCGGGTACATCGCGCCTGCCCAGGTTGAACCGTGACCAGTCCGCCATGAGGGCAATCAGAATTGCGCTCAACGGCAGCAGGATGTTGAAATGAGACAGCGGGAAAAGCTCGTAGAGCAACGCGATCGTCAGCATGGTCGGAATGGTCTTGGCCAGTGGCGTGCCTTTGGACTGATGCTCGGCCCAGCGGTCAAAGGCCGCGTAGAGCGTCACGATCCCGTAGATCGCCAGTAAGATTAGTACGATGGAAAACCATGCAAATACATCGGTTTCTCCGGGGGCTACAAACCATGATGGATGTGCATGCCCGTGACTTGACTCAGCTGCCATATGTCCCTCTTTCGGCGCGACTCTTTGGCTGAGCTTGACCCAGATAGCGCCACAAGGAAAGGACGTAAATCGGAACTGCTCTTCTTCCAGAGCTAGAAAACAGACAAGGCGTCACTGCCACGCCGCCGGGTCGAGCTGCAAGAGCTCTGACAGCTGCGCATAGACCTCCGGCTCTTCGCTTTGCAATTTGGTCGCCTTTTCGAAAAAGACTTCCACTGCAACCGCAAAAAACTCTTCATGGTTGGTGGCGGCATATGGGCTTAGGACTGTTTTATGTCCTGCCTCAGTCTTTCTGACATGACGCGCATAGGCTGTGGTGAAAACCTGTTCCCAGTCGGCAAAGCTTTGACCATTGGCCAAGAGCGGCGCGCCATCGGTATGACCAGACAGGCCGTCAAGCTGATGGGCAAATTCATGCAGCACAACATTGTGGCCATCCTCGGTGTTGAGCGCGCCTTGTTTGGAGTGGGCCCAGGACAGGATCACTGGCCCATATTGCCAGCTTTCCCCGGATCGCACGACCTCGGATTCGCGCACGACATAGCCATCATGCTCTCTGGTTTTGGATTTGAACGCACCGGGATAAATCAGAATGGTGCGCAGATGGTCGTACCAGGCGTCTGTGTTGAGCACCAAGAGACAGGCTTGCGCGGCAATGGACAACTCCATCTCTTCGGTGACTTCCAGGCCATTGCAGCCGATGAACTCAACCTGATCCAGGAACAGGTTCATCTTGCCTTCAAGACGGGTTTGCATGTCAGGCGGCAGGTTGCGCAGCAGCGGCACGCTATCGACCACAATCTCGCGTTCTGTATCTGACAGCCCGGCCTGCAAAAGCTGTTCGCGATACTCGGCCCTTTTGCGCCTGCGATAGAGCAACACGCCCAGAGCGATGCAGATCAGACCGAAGATAAAAAGGAGGGACATGTTAGATCAGTGTCTTCTCTACGTCGGTACTATGCGGGCTTGTTTCTGAAAATTGCACGTTGCCCTCACCTCATCTTACAGCCTCACAAAACCTCAAAATGTTGTTTTGTGCTGTATGTTGTGTTAATACAGGACCATGCCCAGATTATCAATCGACATCACCGCCGAAGAGCACCAGAAGCTCAAAGCCATTGCCGCGCTCAAAGGCCAGAGTATCAAGGATTTCGTTTTGAATCGCACCTTAGGCGAAGCCCCTTCGGTGGATGACATGAGCGAGGAAGAGGCGCTTGAGGCTTTGTCAGACTTCCTGAAGCCTCGCGTTGAGCAGGCAAGGCGAGGCGAGCTTTCAAAGAAATCCTTTGAGGATATTCGCAAAAAGGCGCATCGCCGTGCAGGTCTTTAAGACGTCACATGCAGACTGTATGCATCACAACATCTGCGGAAGACGACCTGGGTCGGATTTGGCTTTATACCTATGAAACATGGGGCTTTGATCGCGCCGAAAAATACTACGACCAGATCGTTTCATGCTGCGAGGCTATTGGCAGTGGCAAAGCGCGTTCCAAGCCAGTTGAGGGGTTGAGTGACGACATCCATGTGCATCGTTGTGAGAAACACTACATTTTCTTTCTGCCCGAAGAGCGCCCTATTGTTCTGGCGATCTTGCATGGCCGTATGGATTTTGTCGCACGGCTCAAGGGGTGGTTGTAGCTATGGCCGCGGAACAGTTTTTAAACAGATTTTCGGATTTTCATAAGGAATTGGATGAACTTAAAAAAATTGCAGATGACACATGGTATCAAGGCGGCATGGTTTGGACCGTTGAACTACTGAAGCGTGGCGCAAGCACTGTTGACCTTGTAGGATATCAAAACGTTTTCTCTGAACATCGTAACATCAGCATCCTAACTTGGGCAGAACTCATCTGGTCTATAAAAGGCCAGCACGGGAATTTTGATAACGCCTTGGATAACGAACAATGGCAAGCTGAAGAAAGCCGGAACATCGATCTCCATATGCAGGATGCTAGAAAATTACTGGAATATTTTCGCCCAGTTGGGCGTCGCGAGAAGTACTTCATGCGCACGGATCGGTGCCCTGCATCACTCGCAGTGACAACGATGTTTGTCAGCAACCGTCATGCGATGAAGCACACTGTTTTTTGGTCTATGGATTAAAAGGCCTCCCATCTATGGGGCCCATTCAAGCGATCTCAAAAGCGAAACGGGTCACAAAGAAAACAACCCGTCACGGCTGGGCATGTCCGTTCCCCATCGGCTCAGGTATTAAACAGGAAATGCAGCACGTCGCCGTCCTTGACGATATACCCCTTGCCTTCGGCGCGCATTTTGCCAGCTTCCTTGGCCGGTTGTTCACCGCCCAGTTCGACATAGTCGTCATAGGCAATAGTTTCGGCCCGGATGAAACCCTTTTCGAAATCACCGTGAATGACGCCTGCCGCCTGCGGGGCTGCTGTGCCGCGCCGGATCGTCCAGGCGCGGGCCTCTTTGGGGCCGGCGGTAAAGTAGGTCTCTAGCTGCAAGAGATCGTAACCAGCGCGAATAAGCCGGTCGAGACCGGCCTCCGTCAGGCCCATTTCCTCCAGGAACATGACAGCTTCGTCTTCGTCCAGCTGACTGATCTCTTCTTCGATCTGAGCCGAGATCACCACATGCGCCGCCCCCTGACCCTCGGCCATCTTGGCCACGGCAGCGGAGTGGTCATTGCCCGAGGCGGCGCTCCCCTCATCCACATTGCAGACGTAGAGAATAGGTTTGGTTGTCAAAAGCTGCAGGTTTTTCCACGCCTTGGCATCTTCGGCATCCACCTCGACCCTGCGGGCCGGTTTGCCGTCTTCGATCATCGCCTGTGCGGCGGCCAAGAGACGGTCCTGCTGCACGGCCTCTTTGTCATTGCCTTTGAGCTTGCGCACCAGACCCGCGCGGCGTTTCTCGATGCTTTCCAGATCGGCGAGCATCAGTTCGGTCTCGATGACATCGGCGTCCTCAACCGGGTTCACACGCCCCTCAACATGGGTCACGTCGCCATCCTCAAAACAGCGCAGCACATGGGCGATGGCATCCACCTCTCGGATATTGGCCAGGAACTGATTGCCCAAACCTTCACCTTTGCTGGCACCCTTTACCAACCCGGCAATATCAACAAAGGTCATACGGGTCGGGATGACTTGTTTGGATTGTGCGATCTCGGCCAGCTTATCGAGCCGCGCATCGGGTACAGCGACCTCACCCACATTGGGCTCAATCGTGCAAAACGGAAAATTTGCGGCCTGAGCTGCAGCCGTTTTGGTCAGTGCGTTAAAAAGCGTCGACTTGCCCACATTCGGCAGCCCCACGATTCCCATTTTGAAGCCCATGATCCGATCCTTGATGCCTGCCAAAACTTGCCGCCTTCTAGGGTGTCCGACGGGGTGTCGCAAGTCCGCTGTCAACGCTGCACGCTTGACCTGCACGCAAAAGATGTCATGTGTTTGTCTACCGCCCTTTTCTATCTATCAGTAGATATATTCAAAGAGGATCCCCACCGCCATGTCTCGCTTTGACGCCGTTGTCATAGGAGGGGGTCTGTCAGGGCTCGCGGCCTGCGTCCTGCTAGAGGAGCACAAGCTTTCGGCCTGCCTCATCGAAGCCCGGGCTGATCTGGGCGGGCGCGTCAGGTCTTTTGCCGACCCGGACGGCGCCTTTGCCGGAGATGCCGGACCAAGCTGGGTCTGGCCAGGGTATCAACCCACTGTGGCGCGCTGGCTCAAGCGTCTCGATTTGCCCATTTTTGAGCAATACACCCAAGGGGCGGGCCTTCTGGATTACGGCCCCCAGCGCAATGTCGAGGCCCGGATGCTGCCTCATCAGGCAGGGTCCTATCGGCTGGAGGGCGGCACGGCGCGGCTGGTCGCGGCAATGGCCGACCGCCTCTCGCGCACGCAGGTGATTTTGAACACGCCCGTGACGTCGATCGCAGTGGACGGCAACGGCGTCACAGTCACCACATCCGACGGCACGCATGACGCACCCCGGGTGCTGGTGGCCATGCCACCCAGGCTTGGCGCCAGGCTTGGCTGGACCCCCGCTCTGCCTGCCGCGCTCAAGCAGGATCTGACATCCGTGCCAACCTGGATGGCCTCGCAGGCCAAGGTCGTCCTGCGCTATGACAGACCGTTCTGGCGGGACAAGGGCCTCTCGGGGCGCGTGCTTAGTCAGGCTGGACCCTGTGGCGAAATCCACGACCTGTGCGATCCCGGAAGCGCGCAGGGGATTTTATTTGGGTTCCTGAACTGGCCCGTGGAAATGCGGCAATTCAAGGCAGATGATCTCAAATCGGCAATTTTGGAACAGCTTTCGCGATGTTTCGGACCAGAGGCGGGAACGCCTGTCGGGCTTGATATTCTCGATTGGGCGCAAGAACCGTATACAACAGATGTCTTGGATCTTGTTAGGCCATTTCGGCATCCTGAACCACCCCCTCAGCGTCTTCAACATGTGCAATTTGACGGGCAGGTCATGTTCGCATCAGCCGAATGCTCAAGTCAGTCCCCCGGATTGATCGATGGGGCGCTGGATGCGGCCGAGCACGCCGTTGCGCGTCTTCTGGCACATCGCCTCTGATCCGAATTATCCAAAGCGTCTATGCATTATGGGCATTGATTTTATGGGCTCTATTTGGCAAGGGCGGTGGGATCAGCAAGGAAACACTGTATGACCCGCATCGACGCCAAATTCGCAGAGCTTAACGCCGCCGGAAAGAAGGCCTTTGTTGCCTATGTCATGGCGGGGGATCCGGATTATGAGACATCGCTGGAGGTGGTCAAAGGTCTGCCGGAGGCTGGCGTGGACATTATTGAGCTGGGCCTGCCCTTTACCGACCCGATGGCCGATGGGCCCACCATTCAGCTGGCCGGGCAGCGCGCGCTTGAGGCGGGCATGACGCTGGAGCGGACGCTGCAGATGGCACGTGAGTTTCGCAAAACGGATGACAGCACGCCGATTGTGATGATGGGGTATTACAACCCGATCTTTAACCGGGGCGTTGAGCAGTTCCTGAGTGATGCCAATGCGGCAGGCATTGACGGGCTGATTGTGGTGGATTTGCCGCCCGAGGAAGACGACGAGCTTTGTATTCCCGCGCAGAAGGCGGGGCTGAATTTCATTCGCCTGGCCACGCCGACAACCGATGATAAGCGCCTGCCCAAGGTGCTTCAGAACACGTCCGGCTTTGTCTATTACGTGTCGATCACAGGCATCACAGGCGCTGCGGCCGCTGAGGCTGCGGATGTGGCCCCCGAGGTGGCGCGCATCAAGGCGGCGACAGACCTGCCTATCGTTGTGGGCTTTGGGATCCGCACGCCAGAGACCAGCCGAGAGATCGCAAACGTGGCGGATGGGTGCGTTGTGGGGTCTGCCATTGTAGCCAAGCTGGGCGATGGAGACAGCCCCGCGGATGTCCTGAGCTTTGTGCGCGGCCTCGCGGATGGCGCGCATTCGGCCTAGGCATCAAACGTCGCATGGACAAAGCGCGCGTCCTTAGGTATTGGTAAAAATACTTTACCAATACCGAGGCCGCCGCCATGCCCGTCATCACCTCAATCGCCGACCTGAAACGCATCTATAAACGCCGCGTGCCGCAGATGTTTTACGACTATGCCGAGTCGGGCAGTTGGACCGAGCAGACCTTCCGCGAGAACACATCGGATTTTCAGGACATCTACCTGCGGCAACGGATTGCGGTCGACATGTCTGGGCGCTCGACCGCTACGCAGATGATCGGACAGGATGTTTCGATGCCCGTGGCCCTGGCACCTGTCGGGCTGACGGGGATGCAACGCGCCGATGGTGAAATCAAAGCGGCACGGGCAGCTGAAAGCTTTGGTGTGCCGTATACGCTGTCCACAATGTCAATCTGCTCAATTGAAGATGTGGCCGAGAACACGACAAAACCTTTCTGGATGCAGGTCTACACGCTCAAGGATGATGATTTCATGCAGCGGCTGTTTGACCGCGCCAAGGACGCTCAATGTTCCGCTGCTGTCATCACAGTCGACCTTCAGGTGCTGGGCCAGCGCCACAAGGACCTCAAGAACGGGCTGAGCGCACCACCAAAACTAACGATGAAATCCATCGCCAACATGATGACAAAGGTTCAATGGGGCCTTGGTATGCTGGGCACGAAACGGCGATTTTTTGGCAACATCGTGGGGCATGCCAGCGGTGTGACCGACCCTTCTTCACTAAGCTCCTGGACAGCGGAAGCGTTTGACGAAGCGCTCAATTGGGATCGCATACGACAGTTTCGCAAGATGTGGGACGGACCGCTCATTATCAAAGGCATTATTGATGCGCGCGATGCCAAAGAGGCGCTCAATGTCGGGGCGGATGCGATCATCGTTTCCAACCATGGCGGACGGCAGTTGGACGGCGCGCTCTCGGCCATTCGCGCCCTGCCCGAGATCATGGATGCGGTGGGCGACAAGATCGAAGTGCATCTCGATAGTGGGATCCGCACTGGCCAGGACGTATTGAAAGCCATCGCTCTCGGCGCCAAGGGCACCTATATCGGACGGGCCTATGTTTACGGTCTGGGAGCCATGGGTGAGGCGGGCGTGACCAAGGCGCTGGAGGTCATTCACAAAGAGCTCGATATCTCCATGGCGTTTTGTGGGCATACCGACATCACCAAGGTGGATCGGGATATCCTAATGATCCCGAAAGGTTTCGAGGGCGACTGGCAATAGGCAAAGCCACGATTGGAACAACAGGCCTCTCTTCAGGGTTAACTCTTACGAACATGCGTTGCGAAGGAGAGACCCATGGCCGACAAATACGATACATCCTGGCAATCCGACGCCACATGCCATACCCGCCCCGAAATGATGCTGACGCTTGGCGCATTGACCTGGGCCGGGTGCGCGACGCTCGTCCTGGCCACGCTAATCGCACCTTTCTTCGTGCCGAATTATGACCGCGTGGCCGATACGATCAGTGATCTCGCAGCGGGCGATTCCGAGATCATCATGGATGTGGCGCTCTATGGCTTTGCCATCGGGATCATGGCCGTCTCGCTCGGCTTCGCACATGAGCATCTGGGCAAGGCGGGTTGGTCAACCGGGGTGATGTCACTCGCCATTGTGGCCGGGCTTGTCGTCATCATCGGGGCGCGTAACGAATATGGCGATGGAGATAACGATGGTGTCGTGATCCACATCTATCTTGTCTATGCGCTGGGTCTTCTCTTTGTGATAATCCCGTCGACTCTGTTTTCTGGCCTGCGCGACCATCACCCCTGTGCGGCCTGGCTGACAGTGGCTCTGGCAGTGGCCTGGGCGATCATGGCCCCGGTGTTCCTGATGTCGCCGACCGGGATCGACGGGCTGCTAGAACGCATCCTTGGCCTGACCGCCTGCGCCATGATCGCCACTTATGGCACGGTGATCTTCAAGCGCGGACGTCAGCATGCCGACACACAGCAAAGCGCATGATCATCCTTCAGACCATTGCCCAGACTGTCTTGGCCGTGATCGCAGTCATCTTGCTAGTGCGGTTGAACGGATTGCGATCCTTCTCGAAAATGTCGAGTTTTGATTTCGCGCTGACCGTTGCCTGTGGCTCGATTTTGGCGACGATGATGACAACCTCCGAAAACCCTTGGCCCGGCTTGATCGCACTGGTCACACTCTTTGCCATGCGTCACCTGATCTCGCGGTTGCGGATCGCATCGGCGTTTATTGAAGACCTCTCTGACAATGAGCCACTCATCCTGGCCTACGATGGCAAGATTTTGCATGACAATCTGCGCCGTTCCCGGGTTAGCGAGGCCGAACTTTACGCCAAACTGCGCGAAGCGAACGCTTTGCATCTGAATGAGGTGCGTGCCGTCGTGCTGGAAACCACCGGCGATGTCAGCGTGCTCCACGGTAAGGATATTGATGCAACACTATTGCGGGATGTGGATTGGGGTAGCGAACCTGTCCCTACTGTTTTGGCCTCACAAAGTTGAGGCATATTGAGGTTCATGTCATCATATTGCACCCCATTGGTCATTGGCTTTGCTTGTCCTCTGGGAAACCTCGACATCTATTGCAGAGCCCTGAGTTTTGGCCTTTTCAAATCCGCCGATCCGGTCTATATGCGCGGCTTCACGTGGGGCTACAGCCTTGGAGGAGCCCCGCCTTAGATATGGAGAATAGATATGGCTGGAGAAATTCCTGATCTTCACGCCCAGGAACGCACGGGGACGGGCAAGGGCGCCGCTCGTGCAGCACGCCGCGAGGGCATGGTTCCGGGGATCGTTTTTGGGGGCGACGTCGATCCGCTTCCGATCAACATTCCGTTCAATGAGCTTCTGAAAAAGCTCAAGGCCGGACGGTTTAAGTCGACATTGTTCAACCTCAAAGTGGATGGCCATGACGATGTGCGCGTGATCTGCCGCGATGTGCAACGCGACGTGGTCAAGGATCTGCCGACGCATCTGGACCTGATGCGGTTGCGCCGGACCACCAAGATCAACCTCTTCATCACGGTTGATTTTGTCGGTGAAGACGATTGTCCCGGCATCCGCAAAGGCGGTGTTCTGACCGTTGTTCGCAACGAGATCGAACTGATGGTGACGGCCGGTGATATTCCGGAAAGCGTGACCGTGAGCCTTGAAGGCCTGAATGTTGGTGACAACGTGACCATCAGCCAGATTGAGTTGCCAGACGGCGCCAAGCCAACGATTGACCGTGACTTTGTGATTTGCAACATCTCGGCTCCATCGGCGCTGAAATCTGATGAGAGCGCAGAGGATGAAGACGGCGAAGCAACAGAGGCCACCGAGGCACCGGCCGAAGAAGAGGCCGCAGCAGAAGAGTAAACGTCTGTTCGTATCCTTGTATGTTTTTCAGAAACGCGGAGCGCTTAGGCCTCCGCGTTTTTTTATGTGCCGCGCACTCGGCGGAAGCAGAGGATACGCCCGCGCGACGGGCCGGTGTCATACGTGAGACCAGAGGCTGACATGCAATCCACGATCTGTTTGATCACTGTGTCAGGATATTGCTTGGGGTGAAGCTCCATGATCACGGTGAGCACGTGATCAGGCCAGGGATCATCAAACAGAAACCTTTCGGCCCCTTCGACATCCATGATGATAACCTGCGATTTGAATTCCGCCAATAGCGCTGGCAACGGCAGAGCAGGCACTGAAACCACGTCGGCAGCATCACTTGTTTCATCCGCAATGCGTCCGGCCCAGAAAGCTTTCTTGGGATCAAAGCCCAGATCGCCCGTCTCATCAGTTCCCCCAATGATGGCTCCGTGCATGAGTCGCAGCTTGTGAAACCCGTTGGTTTTCAGATTGCGTTTGATCACTGGCAAAAGCGCCGGGTTGGCTTCGACTGAAACAACCTGTTCCGGTCCCGCCGCACGTGCCGCGACAGAGCTGACATAGCCAAGGCCAGCCCCCAGTTCGAGCACGCGCTGCCCCGATTTCACGCGCATTTGCACAGCGCGGGCCTCATGTGCCTCATATCCGCCTGAGGCAAGTTTGCCTGCAATGCGGTCGTTGAGAATCTGACCCGGCACATGCAGGGTTATCCCGTCAATTTCATATTCCGCCATGTGCTGCCCCTGCCCTGTTTTGGCCGCGCCAACCTGGTTTATTGATTCACACGCGCTTGCGGCGTAGACCATCCATACCAAATTCAGGACAACGGCAATGCTGCTTTTTGTAGGCCTGGGCAATCCGGGCGACAAGTATTCCAAGAACAGGCACAATATCGGGTTCATGGCTGTGGACCGGATTGCCGAAGATCATGGGTTTGGTCCATGGAAATCCAAGTTTCAGGGCGTGCTGTCGGAAGGGCGTCTTGGCTCTGAGAAAGTTCTGCTTTTGAAGCCTGAGACCTTCATGAACCTGTCGGGTCAATCCGTGGGAGAGGCCATGCGGTTTTACAAACTGGACCCACAAGACGTGACCGTGTTTCATGACGAGTTGGACCTGGCGCCCGGAAAAAGCCGCGTCAAACGGGGTGGCGGGCACGCAGGGCATAACGGATTGCGGTCGATCCATCAGCATATCGGTGAACACTATCAGCGCGTGCGGCTGGGCATCGGGCATCCGGGGCAAAAGGATCTCGTGGCCCGTTACGTTCTGCAGGATTTCGCCAAGGCCGATCAGGAATGGCTAGATCCGCTTTTGTCCGGCCTTTCAAACGGGGCAGCCGAGTTGGCCGAAGGACATAATGACAGGTTCCTGAATGCGGTTGCGCAACAAGTTGCACCGCCTCGGTCTTCGACGTCCAAGGCACCGCGCTCAACCAAACCGCGACACGAAGAACACACACCCATATCAAATCCGGGACAGGACACACGTTCGTCCTTGCAGAAATTACTAGACAAGTTCAGATAGTTGCGCGTGTATTCGATGCTCGCTTTGGGCGAGTACGTTTGTTTGGTAAGGGAGCCCAGTTGTGCGAAACACTGTGAAATGGGCAAGAAGAACAATGGTCTTCTCCGTGCTGGCAGCCTTGTTCGTCGGCGTACTCATGCGAGAAGAGATCTACCGCCTTGTCGCCGTGAACACGCTCTTCGAAAAAGACAAAATCGTTGAAAACTTTTCCTCTCTGGACAAGGCGTTTCGCTCACAGCCGATCTCACGCGGCGATTTGCCAGTTTCCGAGCTGCCACAGGGCACCAAAATTGCACTGACCGACGACATCATCGCGTGGATCTATGAGCGCACTGTCACATCGTTTCTTGTTCTACACAAAGGTCAGATTGTTCATGAAAGCTATCATCTGGATACGAAACCCGACGACCTTCGGATCGGGTGGGCGCTGTCCAAACCTTATATATCGGCCCTTATTGGCATCCTTCTGAGTGAAGGCACGATCAAGGCGCTGGAAGATGAGGTTGTTGAGTATGTCCCGACGCTCAAGGGCACGGCCTATGACGGCGCTAGGGTTGTCGACCTTTTGCAGATGACAAGCGGCGTTGCGTTCAACGAAGATTATCTTGATTACGACGCTGACATCAATCGCATGGGACGTGAGCTTGCCCTAGGCGGCACGATGGATGAATTCGCGACCAGCCTTTTGGAGAAACGCGGAGAGCCGGGTGAAGACTGGCTTTACGTGTCCATAGACGCGCATGTTCTCGCCATGGTGCTGCGGTCCGCGACAGGCAAACCCATGACCGAACTGCTGGCAGAAAAGCTCATAAAACCCATGGGGTTGGAGGTTGGACCCTATATTCTGGCCGATAGCAATGAGGTCGCCTTTGCCCCCGGTGGGATCAACAAGACAACCCGCGACTTCGCCCGCTTTGGACTGATGTATGAACAGAATGGCAAGCTTTCAGGTAGACAGATCGTACCCAAGGATTGGGTCGAGGTGTCGACCATGCCTACGGCGCCAACCGCACCGGGCGAGTTGGGATACGGGTATCATTGGTGGGTGCCCGCGGATGCCGAACCGGGGCAGTTCATGGCGCATGGGATCTACGGGCAATACATCTATGTTGATCAGACACGTGATCTGGTGATCGTAACCACTGCGGCAGACCACAGGTTCAACGAGCCGGGAACCCACGAAAGCAATCTCAAGCTGTTTCGACAGATCGCAGACACGCTTTAACGCCTCACGACTTGCCGCGCTGTCGCGCATTGTGCAGGATACCTGTACAGATGCATGATGCGGGATTTTGACATGAGCTACATCGCAATGAACCGGTTTCAGGTGAAAACCGGCGCTGAGGCGCAATTCGAAGAGATGTGGCGCTCGCGCGAAAGCCGGCTCAAAGAAACGCCGGGATTTCAAGAGTTTCGTCTTCTCAAAGGGCCTGAGGGAGATGGCTTTTGCCTGTATTCCAGCCACGTGGTGTGGGCCAGCCGCGCTGATTTCGAGGCCTGGACCAAGTCGCAGAATTTCCGCGATGCGCATAAAGATGCGGGGCGGTCCAAAACGCAGGATGCATTGATGGGACCGCCGCAATTTGAGGGCTTTGAAACAGTGCTGCACGAGGTCTGAAACCATGGCGATGAAAATGGACACATCCGTCAACGTGCTGGGGGGGCGGCTGGAGTTGTGCAGCAATGACCCAAAGACCGGCTTTTTCCGCGACGGGCATTGCAACACCTGTGCGGAGGATCACGGCAGTCACACGGTCTGCGCCTTGATGACGGCCGAGTTCCTGGCGTTCTCCAAATATGTCGGCAACGACCTCAGCACGCCACGGCCAGAGTTTGGATTTGCCGGTTTGAACCCCGGAGATCAGTGGTGCCTGTGTGCCTCACGCTTTCTGCAAGCCCACGACGAAGGATGCGCCCCGAAGGTACGGCTTGAAGCGACGCATGCGCGGGCGTTGGACATTATTCCCTTAGAAGTTCTCAAACAACATGCGGCGGAGGCTCAGGGATAAGAATGGCCACGGTCACACTGATTTCCGATGAAGAGGCCACTCCAGAAGTGCGCGCTGTATATGACGATATTCGCACCACACGCGGCGGTGATTTCATCAACAATTTCTGGCGCGCTTTGGCGCATGATCCGGCTTTGCTCAAGGCGACGTGGGAGAGGCTCAAGGCCGTGATGGGGCCGGGCGAGATTGATCCGCTGACCAAGGAGATGATCTATATCGCGGTGTCTGTTGCGAACTCATGTGAATATTGCGCGCATTCCCATACCGCTGCGGCCAAGGCCAAAGGCATGACAGAGGCGCAGCATGGCGAGCTGCTTTCTGTGATCGGGATGGCCAGTCAGACAAACGCGTTGGCCACCGCACTTCAAGTGCCGGTGGATGACGCCTTCAAGGTCTGACGTCATTAAAGCGTTTCGCGATTAACCTGACCAACAGATGGTCGCGAAACGCAGCGCGACACTCAATCGTTGCACGCGCCTCACCTTTTGCTGACGTCTCAGGTTAAAGACGAAACGCTTTAGTCCAACTGCGCCTGCAAACCATTCAGTAAAACGTTTAGTCCGAATATGAAATCCGCGTCTGTGTCGGGCGCGGTGATCTCATCGACCAGGCTGTTGACCATGTCGTAATCACCGCCTTCCAGGCTTTTGATCAACGCATTGCGATCTTCCGGCTCCAGCCAGCCGCTGATCTCGTCCACGGCAAAGGCCTCGGTATACATCAAAAGCAGGTTGGCAGATTGTACGGTGGCTTTGCGCCCGAACCCCGCCTCTGACAAAGTTCTGTAGAACGCCTCGTGCAGGTTATGTTCGGCGGGCACCCATTTTTCGTAGGTTTCGTAAATCCGAAAGGCCCCGGGATGCCTGTTGGCCAAGGCCCGCAGGCTTGAACACAGGTTACGCAGATCCTGTTGCCAGTTCCCTGTCGCCTGAGGGATGTCGCACTCTTCCATGAGCGCCTGCATCACCGCGTGGATCAAGGCGTCTTTATTGGCATGGTGGTGGTAAATGGCCATTGGGTCCACGCCCAGTTCAGCGGCCAGCTTGCGCATGCTGAAGCCTTTTTCACCATGTTTATCAATCATCTGCATGGCTGCAGCGGCGATACTGGGACCAGACAGTTTTTCGCGCTTGTTCATACCGGACCCTCGGTTCGTTTGACTTACTCTACGGTGTAGAGTAATTTTCCTCTACACCGTAGAAAATGATAGAGGAAACTTGCCATGCCGTCACGCCATCACTCTACTGCTCGGTCCGATTTCAACCGACGTCGCTTTCTGCAACTCAGCTCGGCGAGCGTGCTTCTCCCCGGTTTTGCCTATGGCCAGTCCTCTTTTCCCAGCAACCCGGATGTCGTGATCGTTGGCGCTGGCGCGGCAGGCATCGCTGCGGCGCACAAGCTGCGTGAACGCGGTGTGAGCTATGTGCATGTCGAAGCCGCCGCTCAGGTGGGCGGGCGGGTGATCACCGAAACGGACACGTTTGGCATGCCCTATGACGTGGGGGCGCATTGGGTGCAGAATGAAAACCGCAACCCGTATTTTGAGCGGGCCAAATCCTCGGGCGGGCGGTTCTATCGCGCCCCGGAAGAGTACGGGATTTACAACGAAAGCGGCCCTGCCTCTGAGGATGAAATCGCAGATATGTGGGAGGCGTGGGAAGCGGTTGAGACGGCCATTTCCAAAGCCGGGAAATCCCGTCAGGATGTCGCGCCTGCGTCCGTTGCGCCGACCGACAGCCCCTGGTCCCAAACAGGATGGTTTGGGATCGGCTCCTGGGAGATGGGCAAGGACATGGACGCGTTTTCCTGCCTCGATTGGTGGGAATCTGCGGGCAGCAACGACTGGTACTATGCCGATGGGTACGGAACACTGGTGGCAAATCACGCCAAAGGGCTTGATGTGGCGCTCAACACCGCCGTGACGAAAATCAACTGGGGCGGCGATGGGGTTGAGGTGGCAACCACTGAAGGCACCATCCGGGCCAAGGCGGTGATCCTGACCGCTTCAACGGGGGTTCTGGCGGGAGAAGGCATCGCGTTTGATCCGCCTCTTCCGGTTGAGAAACAAGAGTCGTTCAACGCGATTTCGATGGGGTTCTACAACCATATCGCCTTGCATTTCAGCGAGGATATCTTTGGCCTGGGTGAAGATGGCTACGTCCTGCACAAGGTTGATGACAGCTTTGAGGCGTTCGGCGCGCTGGTCAATGCAAGTGGAACCGGGCTGGCCTATTGCGATGTTGGCGGGGATTTCGCACGCGAGCTTGAGCTTGCGGGTGCCGATACGGCCATGGACTTTGTGGTTGGAAAACTACGCAACCTCATTGGCGCTGACGTGGACAAGTACCTCACCAAAGGCACTGTGTCCGAGTGGGGCAACGACCCGTTTGTGCGCGGCTGCTATGCCTCGGCCGCTCCCGGTGGATTTCCCATGCGCGAGGTTCTGCGCCAGCCGGTTGGGGACCGTATTTTCTTTGCCGGCGAAGCCTGTCACGAAGACATTTGGGCCACGGTGGGCGGGGCCGATGTCACGGGGACACGAGTGGCGGAGGCCGTTGCGGATAATCTCGGATGAACACAAAAAAACCCGGCCCGAGGTTTCCCCCGGGCCGGGCCTTGGCCTAGTCGCGCAGACGCACGAGATCGGTCATCAGACCCTCAGTCCCGTTATGGACCGTCAGCCGTTCGACCTTGCCCGCGATGGTTTCCAGCGCCTCAAGTTCTTTGAGCCGCAGCATCACAGGGTTCTCGGCCATCACTTTGGCGGTGTTCAGAAGCGAGCGCGTTGCGTTCGTTTCTTCCCGACGCCGGATGACGTTGGCCTCTGCTTCCTTTTCAGCCGCAACCACGGCTGTCAGAATCTCGCGCATCTCACCGGGCAGGATCACGTCTTTCAGAGCGATCTCACCCACCTCGATCCCGATCCGCGCCATTTCAGCACGCACCGTTTTCGCGGCCTCGGCATCCACCGTCACTTTCTCGGCCAGAAGCCGGTCCAGTGTCAGCGCACCAAGGGTTTTCCGAAACGCCAGTTGCAGCGCACGGTGCAGGGCTTCTTCGAAGTCTTTCACCGCACCAACCGCACGTTCGGGGTCGGTGACCCGGTAGTCCGCGGTCAGGTTCACCCGGATTGTGACCCGGTCTTTGGTCAGGATTTCCTGACCAGTCACCTCATGGGTCCGTGTCCGCAGATCGACCTGCTTGACCGCGACGTGCCGGCCCACTTTCCAGAAGGCGTGCGTGCCCGGCGCGAGCCGGCCCATCAGCACACCATCCACGGTGAGCATGCCCACATGCCCCTCGGCCACCTCGGTGGCGTTGAAGGCCGTGGTCAGACCCGTGCGCGTCAGACGCCGCGCAAGTGCCGCAGGCAGTTCCAGCGTGTCGGTGAGCGCATGACGCTCAACCGTCCAGGGGCCAGCCACCGTCCACAGAACCAGCCGGTTGTCCGGCAGAAGCACCTCGTAAGGCACCCCTTCGCGCAGGATCACGGCCACCTCATCGGCCTCGGCACGCACCTCAGTCAGATGCGCCTCAGCGAGATCCGGACGTTCCCGAAACAGCACGCGCACATAGGGCGAGGTGAAACGGAGACGCTCGATATTGTGGACCTCGCGCACGGTATCGCGCGCCTTCAGGCGATGCTCGCCCGGTCCAAGAATGGCAGTGATCCGGCCTTTGGTCAGCACGAGCATCCGCTCGGTTTCCATTAGCGTAACACGGTCATGACCGGTCAGCCGGTCCAGTGTTCGGGTCAGTATATGAGTCATCTTTCGTCTCCTTTTCGTCTCGTCCTATCGTCGTCGCAAAGCGATAACTCCTTTTGGTTTTCAATATGTTGGACCAGAATGGTCACAGGTGTTTATGCCTGCATCTCAGCAAGCGGAATGAGAGGTCCGAGGCCGCCCCGCGCCATGATCCCGCGCGGGAGTTGGAAGAGCGGGCGCATGGTGCGACCAGCGCGTAGGCCGGGGTGAACCCCGGCCTACGGGAAGGTGCACGATGCCACCATCATCCCCGCTCCGGCGCAAAACCAGAGCAGCGGCGATCCTCCAGTATCCCCTCGTCCGAAGACAAAGCGATCCCTCCGGGCCACCTCTGCTGAGGCAACCCCGGACCAAATTTGGAGCCGTTGTTCTACGGCGTGAGGGGAGTCGAACCCCAAGATCTCTCGATCATTTACCTGGTGCAAATGGCAGGATTCGAACCTGCTACACTTCGATTAAAGTCGAATGCTCTACCCAATGAGCTACATTTGAAATTGGCGTGAAAGGCCAACCCCTGATCGTCGTCGCGGCCCTGGCATACGGGGTTCGGCAGGGCCGCCCGCACCGGGTGAGGATCAAAACCTCAGCCCGCTAGGGTCCGATCCGTGTGATCGGGAGGCCGGTGATAGGCTGGTGTGGGTGAGTCGTCCTACGGGGTTTTATACCCGCCCAAAACAGTCGTGATCTTTGCGCAACAATATTGCGAGGTTGGGTAATATTTGGAAAGGCTGACTGAATGAAGCGTGTTTGGAAACGGCATTCTTCGCGCCTTCACGCAACAAATTTTAGCCGCAGTCCCGGCCTTCGCGCCGGGACCTCTTGGCACGAATGAACGAGGAGGTCCCGGATCACGTCCGGGACGGCGTGTGCCCGAAGAAGACTAGTTCGATTCAGCGTCATCCTCGGGCTCGACCCGAGGATCTCATGACCACGAGATCCCCGATCAAGTCGGGGATGACGAGGCACACCCGGGACGGTATGGCTCTACTCCCGTTCGTCCATCTCAAAGCCCAGATGACGCGCGACGGTGAAGATGTCTTTGTCCCCTCGCCCGCACATGTTCATGCAGATGATGTGATCGGCGGGAAGGTCGGGCGCGATCTTCATCACATGGGCCAGCGCATGGCAGGGCTCCAACGCGGGGATGATGCCTTCGGTCTCGCAAGAGAACTTGAACGCCTCCAGCGCTTCCTTATCGGTGATCGAGACATATTCAGCGCGGCCAATGTCGTGCAGCCAGCTGTGCTCGGGTCCGATGCCGGGATAATCGAGTCCGGCAGAAATCGAGTAGCCTTCCAGAATCTGGCCATCGTCATCCTGCAACAGATAGGTCCTGTTACCATGCAACACGCCCGGACGACCGCCGGTCAGAGAGGCGCAATGCTCCATCTTCTGGTTCACGCCTTTGCCGCCAGCCTCAACGCCGATGATCTGCACCTCTTTATCGTCAAGGAACGGGTAGAAAAGCCCCATCGCGTTCGAGCCACCCCCAATGGCAGCAATGATCGTGTCGGGCAAACGGCCCTCGGCCTCTTGCATCTGGGCCTTGGCCTCTTTGCCGATGATCTGCTGAAAATCGCGGACCATGGCCGGGTATGGGTGCGGCCCGGCCACTGTGCCGATGCAATAGAACGTGTCGCGCACATTGGTGACCCAATCGCGCAACGCGTCGTTCATGGCGTCTTTCAATGTGCCACGCCCGGAAGTCACCGGCACCACCTCGGCCCCTAGAAGACGCATGCGGAAGACGTTGGGCTTTTGGCGTTCCACATCATGCGCGCCCATATAGACGATGCATTTCAGCCCAAACTTGGCGCAGACCGTAGCGGTGGCCACGCCGTGTTGCCCGGCGCCGGTCTCGGCGATGATCCGGGTCTTGCCCATGCGGCGCGCCAGCAAAATCTGACCCAGAACATTGTTGATCTTATGCGCGCCGGTGTGGTTGAGCTCATCGCGCTTGAGATAAATCTTGGCCCCACCCAGACGCTCTGTCATGCCTTCGGCAAAATAGAGTGGGCTGGGACGACCCACGTAGTGTTTCCAAAGATGATCCATCTCGTCCCAAAAGGACTGATCCGTCTTGGCAAACTCATACTGCTTTTCCAGCTCAAGGATGAGCGGCATCAGCGTTTCCGACACAAACCGTCCGCCAAACTGGCCAAAGCGGCCTTTCTCGTCTGGTCCGGTCATGAAAGAGTTGAACAGATCATTCATTGTCAGCGATCCTTCGTGGCTTCGTGTCTGAATATGGCACGAACGCACAAGTTTCCAGTGCAATCAGCGAGGACAAACTGTCCTTGCAAAGACTCACTTCAGCGCCAGTTTGAACCCGGTATGTGACGCAACAAAACCCATGCGTTCGTAAAAGCGGTGGGTGTCCGTGCGGGTGGTGTTCATGGTCAGTTGCACGAGACTGCATTCGGCAGCACGCGCGCGTGCGATCATGTCCCGCACCATCTCTTCGCCAATCCCCTGCCCGCGCAAATCGCTGGCCACACGGACGCTTTCGATCTGGGCGCGACGTGCGGCGCGCAGCGACAGGCCGCTAATGAAGGTGATCTGGTAGGCGGCGATGACGCGCGCCGCGGCGTCTTCGCCGACAATCAGGTGATTGCTGCCTTCGTCCTGCATCCTGGCAAATGCCGTCTGGTAGTGATCCAGATCGGCGCCCTCGCGCGCTTGCCCCAGCATGTCGTCCTGCAGCAAGGCCAATACCGCTGGAACGTCCGCCTCTGTCGCTGTGCGGAAGGTGATCATGCGAGGGCGGCTTTGACGAAGGCGCGCATCTTTGCGTGATCTTTCACACCCGGCGCGCTTTCCAAAGCCGAAGACAAATCAAGCTGGTTCGCGCCCGTGCGCTGGATGGCGTCGGCGACGTTGTCGACAGTCAATCCTCCGGCCAGCATCCACGGCACGCTCCAGCGCCGCCCGGCGATCAGGTTCCAGTCAAACGCCACGGCATTTCCGCCGGGCCGGGTCGCATCCATGGGCGGTTTCGTGTCGAGAAGGATCTGATCCGCAACCTCGCTATAGGTGTCAATCGCCGCCAAATCAGTTTCGTCAGCCACACCAACCGCTTTCATCACAGGCAGTCCATAGCGCTGTTTGATTTCGACCACGCGCTCAGGTGTTTCATGCCCGTGCAGCTGAATCATATCCAACGGCACCTTATCAAGCAGACTGTCGAGGGTCGCATTGTCGGGATCGACAACAAGGCCGACTTTCGCAAGACCAAGCGAAGCAGACAGCGCCATCTCACGCGCATGGCGCAACGACACGTTACGCGGTGATTTTGGAAAAAATACAAAGCCAACATAGGCCGCACCGGCCTCCGCGGCCACGGCAACGTCTTCGATGCGGGTTAGCCCGCACAGTTTAACTTTGATATCCTTGGGCATCGCCCGGCCTTAGCTGGCCTCATCCAGAAGGGCAAGCACGTCGTCCTTGCCCTCATGCTTTTCGCCCTTAAGCCGCGCCACTTCGGCGCGCAGGCTGGCCATCTCACGGGCCTGACGCGCAGCTGCCGCCCGTTCCCCGGCTTCACGGATCCATTCCCAGATAAAGCCGACAATGAGCCCAGCCAGAATACCGCCGAAAATAACCACGAAGAGCGGCAACTGATAGGACGGGTTTAACGCGGCCAGCCCTGCAAGTTCGTTAGGAAGGATCTGAAGCTCAACCATCTGACGGTTGGCCAAAGCGATCAGAACCAACGCCAGTCCGAAGGTGGCGATAGACGCATACCGAATGTACCGCATTACGCTTTTCCGTTGAGCCGTTCACGCAGAAGCTTACCCGCCTTGAAGAAGGGCACGTGTTTTTCTTCAACTGGAACGGATTCACCGGTGCGTGGGTTTCGACCGGTGCGAGCATCGCGCTTTTTCACCGAGAAGGCGCCGAAGCCGCGAAGCTCAACCCGGTTGCCATTTGCCATGGCGCCGGTGATTTCATTGAAGACAGTGTTTACGATCCGCTCGACATCGCGTTGGTAAAGATGTGGGTTTTCGTCTGCGATCTTTTGAATAAGTTCGGATCGGATCATCGGGTCCCCCAATTATGTCAGTCACAGCAGCAGCGCAGAACATCGCTGTTGAAAGTATAGATTGAAAATGGCTTCGCTGGAAATGGAAAGCCGAGGGCTTTGACACGTTTAAGCAGCAGTTTTTTCGCAATCACGCAAAAAATTGCCCCCATTTGCGCGAAAACTGAGACGTGGCGGGTTGTCGCACCCCTGTTTTGCAGCGCAGCAAAGCCATTGATTCGGATAAGAAATGCCAAGTTTTGGGATACGTGGTTTGGTAAATTGCGTTCCGAGCCGCCTGGTTTGCACAGCATAATCATTTGACGAAAGCAAAAAGGCCCCACCGAATGGCGGGGCCTTGCTGTGTTTTGAAACTGCCGGCTTACTTTTCTTCGTCGCCCTTCAGAGCAGCGCCGAGAATGTCGCCCAGCGACGCGCCTGAGTCCGAGCTGCCATACTGTTGTACGGCTTCTTTCTCTTCGGCGATTTCGCGCGCTTTGATCGACAGGCCGAGACGGCGGGTCTTGCTGTCAACATTTGTGACACGCACGTCGACCTTGTCGCCAACCGAGAACCGATCAGGGCGTTGTTCGGCACGGTCACGCGAAAGGTCGGAGCGGCGGATGAAGGATTTCATGCCTTCATACTCCACTTCAACGCCACCATCTTCGATGGCTGTCACTTCGACAGTGATGACCGAACCACGTTTCACACCGCCCACGGCGTCTGCGAATTTGTCACCGCCCAGCGCCTTGATCGAGAGAGAGATACGCTCTTTTTCAACGTCCACTTCCGAGACAACAGCCTGAACGATATCGCCCTTCTTGTAGCTCTGAATGGCTTCTTCGCCACGCTCGTCCCAGCTCAGGTCGCTGAGGTGAACCATGCCGTCGATGTCGCCTTCGAGGCCAACAAACAGACCGAATTCGGTGATGTTCTTGACTTCGCCTTCGACCTCTTTGCCCTCAGGATGTGTTTCTGCAAACACTTCCCATGGGTTGCGCATGGTCTGTTTGAGGCCCAGGGACACGCGGCGCTTGGTGCCGTCGATTTCCAGAACCATGACTTCGACTTCCTGAGAGGTCGACACGATCTTGCCAGGATGCACGTTCTTCTTGGTCCATGACATCTCAGAGACATGAACAAGACCTTCAACACCCGGCTCCAGTTCAACAAAGGCACCGTAATCGGTGATGTTGGTCACGCGACCCGTATGGGTGCTTTCCAGCGGATATTTCGCAGCGACAAGATCCCATGGATCTTCCTGCAGCTGTTTCATGCCCAAGGAGATGCGGTGCGTCTCTTTGTTGATCTTGATAACCTGAACATTGACGGTCTCGCCGATGTTGAGGATCTCGCTCGGATGGTTGACCCGACGCCAGGCCATGTCGGTGACGTGCAAAAGCCCGTCCACACCGCCCAGGTCAACGAAGGCACCGTATTCGGTGATGTTCTTGACCACACCTTCAACGGCCTGACCCTCGGTCAGGTTGCCAATAACCTCGGCGCGCTGTTCGGCACGGCTTTCTTCAAGGATAGCACGGCGCGACACAACTATGTTGCCCCGGCGGCGATCCATTTTGAGAACCTGGAACGGCTGCTTGAGACCCATGAGCGGGCCGGCATCGCGCACGGGGCGCACATCAACCTGAGAGCCAGGCAGGAATGCCACGGCACCGCCCAGATCCACGGTAAAGCCGCCTTTGACACGGCCAAAGATCGCGCCTTCGACACGTTCTTCATCGGCATAGGCTTTTTCCAGACGATCCCAGGCTTCCTCGCGGCGGGCCATTTCGCGGCTGATAACCGCCTCACCGCGCGCATTCTCAGCCGCGCGCAGGAACACCTCTACCTCATCGCCAACCGCGATTTCAGGGGCTTCTCCGGGATTTGCGAATTCTTTAAGATCAACGCGGCCTTCCATTTTGTAGCCGACGTCGATGATGGCTTGTCCCGCTTCAACTGCGATGACCTTGCCTTTGACAACTGTGCCCTCTTCGGGCGTGTCCATTTCGAGACTTTCGTTCAGAAGGGCCTCGAACTCCTCCATAGATGCATTTTGAGCCATGTGGCGTTTCAATCCTAACGTTTTCAGTGTTTCTGGCCGTGCGGTTGTCTCCGCCGGTCTGGGTTGGCTGCCCTGCCCCTTTGATACTTGAGGGCAAAGCGGTTTCATTGGTCAGACGGGCCGCGTTTCGCAAAACAAAGAGGGCCGGAGAACCCGACCCTGCTCGATCTCATATGCTTCGCGGCGGTTTCCGCCTTGTCGACGGGGGCGCTATAGCCCGGTCGCGCAAGTTAATCAAGGGCCATCACGCAGTTTCATCGGCGCCTCATTGCCGGTCAAAACCTCGGCTGCCGCGGTGTTCAATGGCGCAGTGTGAGTCGTAAGTACTCGTTTGGCGTTTCGACAGTCACTCTGGACAGTGACCACGCGCTGTGCGGGTTTTCGACGTCGACATCTATCTGGCCACCTTTACTCAAATCAACAACCAGGACAGGGCTGGAACACCAGTCGACCTGTGCCTGCAAAACATGCTCTTGGGCCGTGACATCGATGGTGACAGATTGATTGCGCTTGAGCTTTGTGACGTCAACGCCATCCACCACAATCCGGTACGCCCGCCAACGGTCGACCCAACCGCTGGCACGGTGGAAGACAATGCTGGCCACTATAATGCTTGTTTGCGCGCCACTTCCGCACAGGCGGCAGCGACAGCCTCTTCAATACTCATACGCGTGGTGTCGAGCATCACCGCGTCTTCCGCAGATTTGAGCGGCGCTGTAGCGCGGGCACTGTCGCGGGCGTCTCGGGTTTGCAGATTGCAGAGCACGGTTTCAAAATCCGTCTCATGGCCCTTGCCCAGGAGTTCATCCAAACGACGCTGTGCCCGCACCTCGTCACTGGCCGTGACAAAGAGCTTCACCTCAGCGTCCGGGCAGATGACGGTTCCGATGTCACGCCCATCGAGGACAGCGCCACCATTGCGGCGGGCAAAGGCGCGTTGAAAATCGACGAGGGCGGCGCGCACCTCTGGAATGGCCGCCACACGGCTGGCGGCTTGCGCAACATCAGGTGTGCGCAGGCCATCGGACTGAAGGTCTTCGGGTTTCAACGCTTGTGCCGCCACCAAAGGGTCAGTTCCATCAAGGGTGCGGCGCCCGGTTGCGCGATAGAGAAGTCCAGTGTCCAGGTGTGCAAACCCGAACTTCTTCGCGACGGCCTTTGAAATCGTACCCTTTCCCGCCGCGGCAGGTCCGTCAATGGCAACCGTAAAAGCCATGCGCTTCATCCCTTTTGTGCTGTCTTGCAGGCAATCACCATGGGCATTGACGCCATACCTGCATGAAACACTTTGTTTCCAACATTTGAAACTGCGGTATATGGCGAATTTGCCTTAGTTGTTAAGCCCCCTATTGGGTGCTTTTGCGAAACAGTTGGACTGCAATTTAAGAAGACTGGGGGGCTGCGATCTCTGATTGTCCCGGCTTGGAAAACGGCGCGCTCACTCTTTTCCACATGCTCTTTACAATCTGGCAACTGTTTTGCCCAGATGATGGCAGCGTGTCCGCATTTTAGCCCGAATTCTGGTCGAAACCATGTTGGACCAATCCTGTAACCGTACCTGAGTGACCCGTTAAATGAACTGTTCGACCCCGCAATCCAACTTTGATGTTCTTCTAGCTCCAGTGCCGCGCCCATCCCGCTGTCGCGCAATGACGCACATGTCGCGCTGGTGGGACAAAGGCATGCTGTCATGCTTGCCCTTTTTGGAACTGACCATGTCTTTGGGCTTGATGACCGCCCTATGTGTGTGGATGGCGTTGAACTGATCCGCTGGCGTTTGGTCAGGCGTGGAGCGGGTAGCGGGAATCGAACCCGCAATAACAGCTTGGGAAGCTGCTGTGATACCTTTTCACCATACCCGCGGCACCAGCGCGACATTACGGGGATATCCCGGCTAGGGTCAAGGAACAGGTGGGTTTGCGTACAAGCCTTTTTTTTGGTTCGCTAACTCAGAATTCATCGCTTTTTTACCCACTTTTTCGTAAGACCATCTATAGGTGGCTGTGAGAAACTTAAAGCTACCGAAAGCTTTCCTTTCGGTTTAAGTGGGGCGCTCATGACAATACGACTGCTGCGCACATTGGTTGCCATTGCTGACGCCAAGACGTTCAGCGCCGCGGCGGATGTCGTGCATGTTACACATGCCGCAGTCAGCCAGCAGATGCAGACCCTTGAGGCCGATCTTGGCGTGGCCTTGTTTGACCGCAGCACGCGCACCCCGGAGCTTACGCCCGTTGCGCATCAGATCGTCGCAAAGGCGCGCAAACTGATTGCGGATTATGACAATCTGGTGCCGTCGGTTCTGGCTGATGGCGGGTTGAGCGGCGTCATCCGCCTTGGCACATTGCGCACCACGCTGACCGGGCTGACCCCGCGCGCCATGGCCATTCTCAAAGCCCGGTTTCCCGAAATCGGGTTGCGCATTCGCCCCGGTCTGACAAGCACCCTTCTGGCTGACATTGAGCGCGGCAATCTTGATGCGGCGATCATCACCAAACCACATCTGATGCCTGTCGGCATGCAGTTTCGTGAGCTCGCAAAAGAGAAGATGCACCTCATTACAGCCATCGAAGAGCCCGATGACGACCCGCTAACCCTTTTGCAAGAGCGACCCTTCATCCGGTTTGACCGCACCGCCGTCCTGGGCACGCTGATCGACAACTGGATCTTGTCAAAACGCCTTCGCGTCAACGAGACGATGGAGCTTGACAGCCCTGAGGCGATTGCGAGCATGGTTTATTCCAATCTTGGCGTCTCGATTGTGCCCAGCCTGACGGTGCAGCCTCATGACGCCGTGCCGGTCAAACGCCTCGCCTTGGGGGATGATGCGCCAACGCGTACACTCGGCCTTGTCCACGCAAAAAACCAAATCAAGACAAAGGCCATCGACGCGATTTTCGACGCCCTGCTGCAGGTCATCACCGCAGAGCGCTCTGGCCCGGCGATATCCATGCTATGACCACAGAAGCCATCCTGTTTCTTGTCATCGGGGCCGCTGCTGGCGGCTTTATCAATGGGTTGGCCGGGACGGGCACGGCCCTTTTCGCACTGGGGTTCTATCTTGTGGTGCTGCAGCCCATCACGGCGGTGGCGATTGTGGCGTTGATGTCCGTTTTGGTCGGATTGCAGGGGCTTTGGATTGTCCGCAAAGAGATTTTAACCTACCCGCGCCGGCTTTTTCGGTTTGTGCTGCCGGGGCTTTTGGGCGTTCCTTTTGGCCTGATGCTGCTTGATGTCATTGACGCCAGCACGCTGCGAACAGCGATTGCAGTGTTTCTGATCCTATACGGGGCTTACTTCGGGTTTCGCGCCGCCCTGCCTGCCTTTACGCCCACCCTGCCCTGGCTTGAGGCCTTCATCGGGCTCATTGGCGGCGTTCTGGGCGGCGCGGCGTCGGTGTCGGGCGCGATTCCCTCCATGTGGCTTTCCTTGCGACCATGGACCAAGACCGAGACCCGCGCGGTTTTGCAGCCCTATAACGTGGCCATCCTGAGCACGACCGTCTGCCTTTTGGCCTTCAAGGGTGCCTATGATCGCACAGCCCTGAACGCGCTTTTGATCACGATCCCCAGCGGCCTTATTGCTGCACAAATCGGCATCATGGTGTTTCGCAGGCTGAGTGATACCGGGTTCCGGCGGCTTCTTATTCTGCTGACCTTGCTGATGGGCGTGGGGATTTTGGCGGCCGAACTGACCTGAGCTTCAGATCACCTCATCGGTGCGATCATCGCTCTCGCCATAGCGTTTGAGAACCGCTGGCTTGGTGCCCTCATAGACCCGCGCCACATTTTCGGCAATCTTGGCGTTCTCGCGCTCAAAAAGGCAGTCGCCATTGAGGTCCGAGGCGACAATAAACGGCCCCATCTTGTTGCACTTGATCACCCACATGGCCTGGGCGAGGCCCAGCTCTTCGTTCCAGTGCACGGCCTCCACGCTCTCAACCCCGCGCCCAAGTAGCGCGCCGGTCCCATAGCCCACGGTCGAGAGATAGACCGCGCCATTGGGCACAAAGTACTCTTTGTAGTCCTTGGAGGTCATGCCCCCCTTGCCCACAATGAGCTTGGCCCCCGTCTTGGCCATCCACTCGGGCAACCATTTGGCGAAACGAAAAGAGGCCGTGGCCGTCACAGCACCCATATCAAAGCTGCCATCGGGATTGATCCGCGCCGCAGGCGAGCAGTGAAAATTCGCCGCCGACTGGCTGGGCAATTCCATCGGAATATTCGCCTGATCCTCCAGCGCACGCATATAGACGCCTTCGCGGGCTGTGTACATCAACCCGTCGAGATAGACGACATCGCCAAGGCGGAGCTGCGCGATGTCTTCATCTGTGGGGGTGGTTGAGAGGCGGATTTCACGGGGGCTCATGACAGTCTTCCTTCTGCCGCAAGGCGCGGAGTCTTGAAAAGACTCCGGCCCGAAATCTTTTCAAGATTTCGTCTCATTCCGCCGCCTCCCGTGCCGGTTCCCACTCTACCGTTTCGCGGCGCTGGTAGTCGGTGAACCAATCGGGGTCTGTGCGGTGCTCAACCCGGCCATCGGCATGGATGCGCGCCACGGCGCGGCGGGACGACAGGCAGAAGGCATGCACCGACATGGGCATGCCGCCTGTGTGGCAATAGCCCACCTCGATATTGCAATCGATCACCATGTTTTTGCCGACAAAGCCCATGGCGCCCATGCCGATGGAATTGCCGAGGTCCTTGAACTCATCCTCCATCTCGGCAATCCGGGGGTCCGAATTGCGGCTGCCCACAGTGCGCAGGACAGAGGCGCGTTTGCCAAGCGTCATGCAGATATCCTTGGAGCCGCCCAGCCCAATGCCGATGATCGCGGGCTGACAGGCCAGACCGCGTTTGCCAAAAGCCATGAGGCTGTCGAGATAGAAACGCTTGATCCCCTGTATCCCATCTGAGGGAAAGAGCATGCGGTAATCCGTGCCAAAGAGCCCGCCTTTGTGCACGGTGATGAGGTCAATCCATTCGCCTTCCGGTTCAAAGCCATATTCAATCTCGGGCGCGCCGATGCCAACGTTGTTGTCATGGTCCGTGCGCCAGAGCGGGTGCACGCGGTTGGGGCGCAAGGGCACGCCGTTGGTGGCGTTGGCCGTGGCGCGGCGCAGGGCGGCCTCAAGCGCGACCATCCCGCCTTCGACCCGAGCCTCGTTGCCCATCTTGACGAACCAGCGTGGTACACCGGTGTCGCCACACATGGCGCGGCGGTCTTCCTTGGCGGCCTCGTAATTTTCCAGCATCGCCTTGAGGACAAAGGAGGACAGATCGCCATCCTCGGTCTTGGCGGCGTGTTGCAGACCATCAAGATAGTCCTGCGGGATCTCGATGGCGGCCTTGTCCATGAGGGTTTCGGCGGTTTTCTGGATGAGGGTAATGGGGATCATATGTAGGCTCCCTCCAATATCGCTTTGCGGAACTTGTACCAGTCTCCAAGATCAGTTCGGTCTTTGTGCAAATCGCTGACAAATTGTGCGGAAAAGTAAGTCTCTTTTCCATTCAGCCAATGGCATCCGAAGCCGTTAGAATCCCCGGTGCCACCAAAGAACAAGAAATCTTTGGGCAACCCCATGTTGTCACTGCACCAAATGCTCGCAACCTCGGACTCAGTCCAAATAACGAGATATACTTCACCCGCCCAACCTTCTGCTTTTGCAAAGCTTTCATAGAAACTTTGAATCTTGGGGGTGCCGGGTAGTTTGTCCCAAAAAGAATTCCTAACGTAAGGTTCTTCGTTTGGGGATTTTCCACTTATGAAGTCAAAATCCATCACTGCGCCGCCACCAATGTCTCTGGCTCGCCTTCCGGCAAGACCGTCTCCCCCGGCCGCACGATGGTAAAGGCGACCGGCTCGCGGGTGACCTCGACGCCGTCAGAGCCTTGCGTCGCCACCGTAAACTCACTCTCCTCCATCGCGCCGGGATCAGGGAAGTCTTCGCGGTAATGCGCGCCACGGGAATTCTCTCGCGCGATCCCGGCCTTGGCAATGACTTCAGAGATATCACAAAGCGAGCGCAGGTTCAGCCAGTCATGCCAGGTCAGGTTGAACGCCAGGTTGCTGGCGTCCACGCCCACATCCATCAGAGCATCCGACACCTGCGCAATCCCCTCCAGCCCGCGTTTGATGCCCGCCTCTGTGCGCATCACGCCGACCTCTTCCCACATCAGGTCCTGCAGCTCTTTGCGCAGGGGCAGAACAAGGTCCGGCTTGCGGCTCAGCGGGTAGATCGCGCGCGCAAATTCTGCCTCCAGGACGGCCTCATCGGGCTCGCGCAGGCTCATGCCAGCGATATCCGCACCCATCGTATCCCCCGCGATCCCGCCATAGACGGTGGAGTTGGCCACGCCGTTGCCGCCGAGCCTGTTCGAGCCATGCGCGCCACCGGCGTCTTCACCAGCCACATAAAGCCCTTCCATCGCGGTGCGCGTGTCCACATCGACCACCACCCCGCCCATGAAGTAATGCGCGGTTGGCACCACCTCGACCTGACCTCCCGCCAGATCAAAGCCGCAATCGGCGCAGCGTTTGACCATGCCTTTGAACTTCTCGGCCACCCAATCCGGGCCTAGATGCGACATGGAGATGAACACACCCTCTTGCTCGGGGTTATTGTTCTTGCGCATCTCGGCATAGATGCCGCGGCTGACCACGTCGCGGGTGGCGCGCTCGCCCTTGCCGTCATAGTCGAACATAAAGCGCTGACCGGCATGGTTGATGAGCTGCCCGCCCGCGCCGCGCAGCCCTTCCTCCAGCACAGTGCCCGTCATGCGCGTGTGCTCCCCTGCGAGTAAACCCGTGGGGTGGAACTGCACCATCTCCATATCACGCAGGCTAAGACCTGCGCGCAGCGCCATGGCAAGACCGTCCATTGTCTTGTCGCCTGAGGGTGTGTGGTATTTGTACATGGTCGGCCCGCCACCTGTCGCCATCAGCACGGTCTTGGCGCGCACAAACCGGAACCGCCCCGTGCGCATGTCGATCATCAGAACACCGGCCAACGCGCTGCCGTCCTTGGTCGGAATTAGCCCCACGGCGCGATGCTCCTGCAGCTTCTCGACACCGCTCGCCAGCACCTTTTCCATCAGGCGATTGATGATCTCGATGCCGGTGAGGTCGCCTTTGTGCACGGTACGATCTGCAGTTTGCCCGGCAAAGGCCTTCTGGTGCAACGAGCCATCCGGGTTGCGGTCAAAGAAACACCCAACTTCATTTTCCAGCTCGCGAATACGCACCACCGCCTGTTCGCACAGCCGCCAGGCCATATCCTGATTAGGGAGCCACTTGCCCCCCTGGATCGTGTCCATGAAGTGCCGTTCCACCGTGTCGCCGCCGCCCAGCGCCACGTTGTAGCCCCCCTGCACCATCCGGGTGCAGCCGCATTTCCCGATCAGACCCTTGACCGCGATGGTGATCTTGGTCCCTTCCGGCGCGCTTTGCTGCGCATGGAGCGCCGCAAAAAGCCCCGCGCCGCCGGTCCCGAGGATCAGGATATCGGTGTCGTGGTGGTCGATATCGGACAGTCGCATCTTATATCGCCTTCAACAAAAATAGCATGGCGACGCAAAAGGACAAAGCCGTGGCCCCTGCGGCCAATGTCTTTTGCGACGGCGTCCAGGGCAGGAATTCCAGCGCCATCAGGCGCAGACCGCCAAACATGTGCACCGCCAGAAGGAACACCAAACCAAACTCGGCCAGCTTCACCGCGCCTGCTTCGGTCAGGGTCAGGAACCCGTCAAGCCGAGCCGGGTCAGTGGTGGCCAACGCCAGCACCCAGAAATGAAACGGCAGGAAGAGCGCCAACCCCAACCCCGACAGCCGGTGCAGGATATAGGCCAGCCAAAGCGGGTGTGCGCGCGAGGTGATGCCACGTGCCGCCCTCATGCAAATGTCACGGCCCAGACGGCACGTGCTCCCATTGCAAAAAGACCAAGGCCCAC
Source organism: uncultured Roseovarius sp. (assembly GCA_947496175.1). Taxonomy (GTDB): domain Bacteria; phylum Pseudomonadota; class Alphaproteobacteria; order Rhodobacterales; family Rhodobacteraceae; genus Roseovarius. Next base: position 773,136 of record CANMBU010000002.1, on the reverse strand, counting down.
GGCCCACATGAAAACCTCAAGTGCGGCACCCTTAAGCCCGCCCCATTCATGCGCCACTGTGCGCAGGCCGATGGCTCCGTGAACGGCAACCGCAACGACGAAAATGCCGTAAAACAAGAACCACGCCACCGACCCTTGCGTGCGGCCCAGGATTTCCTCGGCACTCAACCCGCCCTGAATGGCATAGATCATCACCGCCAGATGCCCGATCACCAAAGGCGCCATCAAAAGCGCGGTGATCCTTTGAGCCATGTATAGACGCAAGCTCAGCATTAGCGGCCCCTTTTGAAGAAAGATTTGGCCGTTTCCCGTTTCAGCCCGGCGATGGCGGACATCGGATCAAGCTCATTGGGGCAATAGGCCGTGCAGGAGCCCATGGAATGACAGTTGTGGCATCCCCCACGCCCCGACACCGCCTCAAGGATGGCGGCGCGGCCCTCATCCTTGGCATCGTTGAGCAAGGTCCAGGCCCGTTGCAACGCGGCTGGCCCAAGGTAGTCGGGATTGCCTGCCACCGTGTCACAAGCTGCATAGCAGACCGAGCAATTGATGCATTCAATCCCTGCATTGGCCTCGACCCGCTCTGGGCTGGTCTCATCCACGGCGGCTATCGGATCATCCCGCGTCAATGTCCCGTGATGAACAGCCTCCGCGCCAACCCATTTGTCAAAGAACGGGTCCATATCCACGGTGAGATCTTTGATCACCGGCAAGTTCCTAAGTGGCCCGATTGTCACTTTGTCACCGTCAAGAACCTTGGAAATATGCGTCCGGCACGTCCAGCGCGGCACGCCATTGACCATCATCGCGCAAGAGCCACACATGCCAACGCGACAGGCAAAGCGGTAACTGAGCGTCGGATCGGCATTCTGCTGAATCCAGGACACGACATCCAGAACGGTCTGGCTCTCATAGGCCGGCACATCGAATTCGGTCTGCCCACCGGCATCGCGTTCAAGTGTGACTTTCAGGATATTCGATGTCATTTTCCGGGTCTTGTCTTTCACAGGGCGTCAGCTTTGTGCAACAGTATAGAGTATAGGAAAGCTTAATGAATGCGATAAATTCTTACGGTATTTGTTAGATTTTCTTTCATAAAACTGCAAACGCTGGAAACACATGACACACGCCTCCGACTCCAATCTGCAAGACCTTTTGAGCGCACGCTATGATGACGCGCCAGAGGTGCAAGTCGCCGACACACCGATTGAGTTGCTGCACTCAATGATGTCCCGAGGGTCCTGTCGTGCGTTTCAGGACAAACCCGTGCCGCAGGGCATTCTGAATGTATTGTGCGCTGCCGCAATGGCTTCTCCTACGAAAAGCGATCTGCAACAACGCGATATCATCCTGCTGCAATCCCCGGTCCTGCGTGCCGAGCTTGCAAGCCTTGTTTCAGGTCAGTCCTGGGTGGCAGATGCACCGATGATCGCAGTTTTTTGCGGCAACAACCGGCGGCAGAGGTTGCTGCATGACTGGCACAATGTGCCCTTTGCCAATGACCATATTGATGCGTTTTTCAACGCCGTCGGGGACGCCGCCATTGCCTTGGGTGCGTTCGTCACGGCAGCTGAGGCCGTTGGACTAGGCTGTTGCCCGATCAGTGCGGTACGCAATGAAGCACGCGCCGTATCAGAGTTGTTGAACTTGCCCAAACATGTGTTTCCCTTCGCAGGGCTGGCGATCGGGTATCCAAAGGAACCAGCCAAGATCGCCAAGCGCCTGCCATTGGCGGCCACATGCCATGTGGACCGGTACCGCGAAGACGGGTTGCAGGAAGCGGTTGAAACCTACGACTCTGCACGCAGAGAGGCGCAGCCTTATTCGACGCAGCGCCTGACGGACTTGTTTGGGCATAAGGACCACTATGGATGGTCAGACGATAAGGTGCGTCAATACAGCCAGCAAGAGCGCGCAGACTTCGGGGCGTATATCCGCGCGCAGGGTTTCAGCCTGGACTAGCTCTTAAAGTCCGTAATCACCGCTGTGCCCGGTGACGTTGGTCCGTGCATGGCACGAAGTTCAGCGCTGGCGCCAGAGAGCGGGACTTCGCGGGCGACCATGGGGCTGATGTCCACCTCACCGCGTTCGATCATTCCAAGCAGTGACGGGTATTTCCAAGATGGCATGCCTCTTGTGCCGAAGAAGGACAGTTGTTTGGCATAGATTGCACGCAGGTTAATTTCCATCCGGCCATCTCCGGCAGGCATGCCTACATGCACGTGACGGCCAAGTATTGCCAGACATTCCACCGAGGCGTTGGTGGTTGGCTCAATGCCCAAGGCCTCAATGGAAACCTGAGCCCCGCCGCCTGTGATATCCCGGATGGCCTCAGCCGCGTCTTCCTTTGCGGCATTCACCACCGCATCCGCACCATGTTGCTTTGCGTGCTCCAGCTTTTCGTCGACGATATCGACAACGACAACCTGTGCGCCCAGCCTTTTCGCCAAGAGCAATACGGCCAGACCGATCCCGCCAGTGCCATGCACCGCCACCCATTCACCGGCTTTGACATCGGCGCGGTCGGTCAATGCGTGCCATGCTGTTGTGACACGGCATCCCAAGCCGGCAGCAAGCGCAGGCGACATGGTTTCGGGCAGATGCACCAGGTTATGGTCATAGGGCACAGCGACGTATTCAGCGTAAGCCCCCGGCGCGCTGAACCCCGGCACGATCTGGTGCGCGCAGGTGTTGGACACGCCCGTATGACACGCCGGGCAACTGCCACATCCCAGGATGAACGGCGCGATCAGGTGGTCACCGATTTTGTGTTGCGCTTGAGGTCCGGCTTCGACGACGGTGCCGCAATATTCATGGCCTAAAAGCGAACCGCTTTTGATCAGAGGATGCTCTCCGGTCCAACCGTGATAGTCCGAGCGGCACACCCCGCAGGCGGCCACTTCGAGCACCACACCATCCTCCGGACAGGCCGGGTCGGGCATTGTTTCAATGGACAGGTCTTCGTTGAATTCTCTGACAATGGCCGCGCGCATAACTTTGCCTTTTGGTGTGTACTCGAACCTGAAGTCTCAGAATGATCTACAGGATCACCACTGCCGTCAATGTCAAAGCAAGGCCGTGTCTTTCTGCGCATATCTTTCGAGGCGTTCTTCGAGTGTGCCGGTGTGCAATTCAAAAAGATGATTGTCCTCGTCATAGAAATAGAGCGACCGGCCTTCGCCCGGAACCCGGGGACGGGGTGCGCGAATGTCCAGCCCGAGTCTTTCGGCTTTTTGGGTTGCCTCCTCCAAATCAGCCTCGGAGACTTTGAAGGCCACATGATTGTAGCTGCGCTCTGAAAGGGACGGCCCTTGCATCACCGCAATCCAAAGACCGCCTGCGCTTAGAAACTTTTCGCGAGAGAGAGAAAAGGTCTTCTCATCAGAGGCATAGATTTGCTCGGCGCCGATCATCTCGCTCAGGATCAAGGCCATGCGGTCGATATCCTGACATATAAAGGTGATGTGAGACAGACCTTCAATCATCGCAGTTCACCGCCATTGCCCCCTTGATCCTGTGCGCTTTGCGGCAATCGAAGGCAGGTGTTTTCATGATGATTTTCCCAGACGAAGAGCGATAGCACCGAGCAACGTCAGAAAGATGGCGACAAGTCGGCGGAGATTAACCTTTTCGCCCATGAGGCCGACGCCGATGGCCAGGGCAAAGAGGATCGATGTCTCTCGCAGCGCCGAGACCGTTGCGATGGGCGCTTGCGTAAAGGCCCAGACCACCAGGGCGTAAGCCGCGAAGGAGGCCCCTCCTCCGATCACCACGACAGGCCAGGCGCCGGGCAGCGCACGTAGGGCATCGGGGCGCCAAAACGGAAGGATAGAGGTGTACACCACCCCATTGATCAGTGCCAGCCACCCGAAAAACGCAACCGGCGCATCCGAGAGGCGCGCGCCGAACCCGTCATTGAGCGAGTATGCCGCGATAAAGACACTCGCCCCAAGCGCCATCAGAGTCCCGCGGGCAGGCAGCTGGAAACGCCCATTGCTTCTGACGATCACCAGACTTGCCAGACCGCAGGAAATCAGGATCACGCCCATCCACTCAAACGGACCGAGCGTTATGCCCAGGATCGTGACGGATGTTATGGCGACCAAAAGCGGCGCTGTCCCTCGCGCCAAAGGGTAGACTTCGCTCAACTCTCCAGTGCTATAGGCTGCGGACAAAAAGAACTGGTAGCCGATATGCAGGATCACACCGCTTGCAATCCAAGGCCAGCTTTCGGGCGCAGGCAGCGGCAGCACTGCGGCAAGACACCCGCCGAACAAGGCCTGACCCGCCACAACCGCCGCCATGGATGTGGTCTTGTCACGCCCGCCCCTGACCAACGCATTCCAGCCTGCATGCAAAAGCGCGGCGAAAATCACCGCGCTGAACACCGTGAGGGTCATGCTGCCACCGCTCTGCTCTGCGCGCCGGGCCAAGCAGGGCGGTGTGCATTGTGACGTGTGTATGCGGTCATGTAGACAACTTGCCAAATTACTATACAACTAGACATATCATATCAAACCATCCACGTTTGAACAGAGGAGATGCTGACCTTTGCATGATGCCCCCATCTCTGGCCGCGCCCGCACGCCAATCTGGCTGGCGATTGCAACGGCGCTTCGGGACAATATCTCCGAAGGCCTCTATGCACCCGGCGACAAGCTCCCGACAGAAGCGTCACTGGCCAAAAAGTTTGGCGTTAATCGCCACACGGTACGCCATGCCTTGTCCAAACTTGTCGACGAAGGTCTGCTGCGCACGCGGCGCGGATCAGGCACTTTTGTAACGGCCCGTCCCACGGAGTATCCAATTGGCAAACGCGTAAGGTTTCACGAAAATCTGCTCGCCGCAGGCCGTACCCCGCAAAAGCGCCTTCTTCATATCGAGACCCGCGCAGTATCTGCGGAAGAGGCACAAGTGCTTGATATAGCTGAGGGAGACCCGGTCTGCGCTTTTCACGGATTGTCCCTTTCAGATGGCCTTCCGATCGCTGTTTTTGAGAGCCTGTTTCCAATCACGCGGTTGCCTGGGATCGAGAGGGCCTTGTTGGAGAACCGAGGTGTGACCGAGGCCTTGGGTGTTGCGGGCGTGACAGATTACACACGCAAGTCCACACGTCTAACGGCCGTGCCGGCCAATGCAACTCAGGCGCTTCACCTGCAGATGCGCGAAGGCGATCCGTTGCTGCGGTCTACCGGGGTGAATGTCGATCTGGAAGGACAGCCGGTAGAATACGGGCGAACGTTTTTTGCAGGAGATCGCGTGACATTGACGCTCGACACTTAGCCTCTTGGTCACCGGCAGACGAATTCTTTCAAGACGCGCGGGCCACTTCCGCAGCAACCTGCTTCTTTCCCTCGCGCAACCCAGAGTCGAAGTTTCTTGCAGCGCGTGACGCTTTGGATATTGTCGTGGGATAGCTCCGGACATGCCTGGGACGGGGCACAATTCAGGGAGATAATTATGAAAAAGAAAACCATTCTTGCCGCATTGCTATTAGCAACAACGGCGGCAGGCGCTTCGGCAGAGACACTGCGCTGGGCACGTGCAGGTGACTCGCTGACGCTTGATCCGCATGCGCAGAACGAGGGGCCAACGCACACGTTGGCGCACCAGATTTATGAGCCGCTCATCATTCGCGACCATTCCGGCGCATTTCAGGCCGCACTGGCCACCGATTGGGCACCGAAAGAAGGGGACCCGAATGTCTGGGTGTTTAACCTGCGCCAGGGTGTGACCTATCATGACGGATCGGATTTCACCGCAGAGGATGTGGTGTTTTCGATCAATCGTGCGCAATCCGAAAACTCGGCGATGAAAGAGCTGTTGACCTCGATCACCGAGGTGCGCGCCGTTGATGATCACACGGTTGAGTTTGTCACCAACGGGCCAAACCCCATTCTGCCAGCAAACCTCACCAACCTCTTCATGATGGACAAAACCTGGACCGAGGCGAACAACGCCACAGCGGTGCAGGACATTGCTGGCGGTGAAACAACCTTTGCCTCGACCAACACAAACGGCACCGGGCCTTTCCAGGTCGTCAGCCGTGAGCCGGATGTGAAAACGGTCCTGTCGGCCAATGAAAGCTACTGGGGCAAAGACGAGTTCCAGCTCGACGTGACCGAGATTGTCTACACCCCGATCCAGAACGCCGCGACGCGCGTGGCCGCTCTGCTCTCGGGCGAAGTTGACTTTATCCAGGACGTGCCGGTTCAGGACCTTGGCCGCGTGGCCGACACTGCCGGTTTGGTGGTGAAGACAGCGCCGCAAAACCGGGTGATCTTCTTCGGCATGAACATGGGTGACGAAGACATCCGCAACGACAATGTCGAGGGCAAGAACCCTCTGGCCGATGCACGCGTGCGCAAGGCGATGTCCATGGCGATCAATCGCGATGCCATCAAGAAGGTTGTGATGCGAGAGCAGTCGCAGCCTGCGGGCATGATCGCCCCGCCCTTCGTCAATGGCTGGGATGCAGACATGGACGCAAGCTCGACAACAGATGTTGAAGGGGCCAAGGCACTGATGGCGGATGCCGGATATGGTGATGGATTCTCGATCCAGCTTGACTGTCCGAACGACCGCTATGTCAATGATGAGGGCATCTGTCAGGCAGCCGTGGGCATGCTGGCGCAAATCGGTGTGACCGTGAACCTCAATGCTCAGCCAAAAGCGCAGCATTTCCCGCTTATCCAGAATGATGAAACGGATTTCTACATGCTGGGCTGGGGTGTTCCGACCTACGACTCGGAATACATCTTCAACTTCCTCGTCCACACCCGTGGCGAAGAGCGCGGCAGCTGGAACGGGACAGGCTATTCCAACCCGGATCTTGATGCCAAGATTGTCAGCCTTGCCTCAGAGACAGACCTTGAGGCGCGCAACGCGACAATCAACGATATCTGGACCGTGGTGCAGGAAGAGGCGCTTTACGTGCCGATCCACCACCAGGTGCTCAACTGGGGCATGACCGAAAAGGTCGGCACCGAAGTGAGCCCGGAAGACGATCCGAAGTTCAAATTCTTCAAAATGAACTAAGACAGCGCGGGGCGGCCTTAGCGGGCCGCCCTGCCCTTTGCATGCCAAAGAACAACAACACGTGCATGCAGCTTTGATTGGGGACGATCATGCTTGCCTATATCATCCGGCGTGTGGCGCAATCCGCACTCGTGCTTTTGGTCGTGGGCCTTGTCGCCTTCGCGATGTTCCGATTTGTCGGCGATCCGATCGAAAACATGCTTGGGCAAGAACGGACAATGGAAGATGTCGAACGGTTGCGTGAAAACCTTGGCCTAGATCAGCCCTTCGTGGTGCAATACTACAAGTTCCTGGAAAATGCCGTGCAGGGCAATTTCGGCCTGAGTTACCGGCAGGGGCGACCTGTTGCCGATATCTTGCTGGAACGCTTGCCTGCCACGCTTGAACTGGCCTTTGTCTCAGGACTTCTGGCGCTTTTGGGCGGGATCGCCCTTGGGATATTCACGGCCATCCGAAAACGTGGGGTAACCGCGAACATCATCATGACAGCTTCACTGATCGGGGTGTCCTTGCCGACCTTTCTGATTGGTATTTTGCTCATATACGTATTCTCCGTAGAGCTTGGCTGGCTGCCCAGCTTTGGTCGCGGGCAAACCGTGCAGATTGGCGGATGGTCTACCGGCTTTCTTACCCAAAGTGGTCTACAAGCGCTGGTCCTCCCGGCGATTACGTTGGGGCTTTACCAGATGACGCTCATCATGCGGCTGGTGCGCACCGAGATGCTTGAGGTGCTGCGCATGGATTACATCCGCTTCGCCCGTGCCCGCGGGATCAAGGACCGCGCCATCAATTTCCGCCATGCGCTCAAGAATACGCTGGTGCCGGTCATTACCATCACCGGCCTGCAGCTTGGCAGCATCATCGCCTTTGCCATCATCACCGAGACGGTGTTTCAGTGGCCGGGCGTGGGCTTGCTCTTTATCAATGCGGTGCAGTTCGTCGATATTCCAGTCATGGCCGCTTACCTCATGATGATTTCGGTGATGTTTGTAAGCATCAACCTGATTGTCGACATGCTTTACTTTGCCATTGATCCGCGTCTGCGCGTGGATCGCACAGCGGGAGGCCACTGATGACAGACGCGCCGCTTTCTGAGACCCAAGTCTCTGCCCCTGCCCCGTCGCGCATAAAACGCATCTGGGAAAGCGACTTCATGTGGTCGTTCCGCCATGCGCCGGTGGCCATTGTTTCGGCCATCGTTGTTCTGGTTCTGGTTCTGGCAGCGGTCTTTGCGCCGCTTATTGCGCCGTTTGATCCCTTCAACCCGGCGACACTCAACCTGATGAACGGGTTCACGCCACCCGGAGAGGCCAATGCCTTTACCGGCGATACGTTCTTTTTGGGCACGGATGATCAGGGGCGCGACGTGTTCTCGACCATCCTGTATGGCATGCGCATATCCCTATTCGTCGGGTTTTCGGCGGTGCTGCTGGCCATGCTCATTGGCGTCACACTTGGGCTCATCGCAGGGTATCTGGGCGGTTGGACTGAGAGCATCATCATGCGCATCGCCGATGTGCAGCTCACCTTCCCATCCATCCTTGTGGCCATGCTGATCTTTGGGATTGCCAAGGGGGTCACCCCTGCGGAGTACCGCGATCAGATGGCGATCTGGGTACTGATCCTGGCCATTGGCCTGAGCGACTGGGTGCAGTTCGCGCGGGTGGTGCGCGGCACGACGCTGGTGGAGAAGAACAAGGAATATGTGCAGGCTGCCAAGCTGATTGGCCGTTCGCGGTTTTCCATCATGCTGCGGCATATCCTGCCTAACGTGCTGAACCCCGTGCTGGTGATCGCCACGATTTCGCTGGCGCTCGCGATCATCGCCGAAGCGACGCTCAGCTTCCTCGGCGTCGGCGCACCACCCACCAAGCCATCCCTTGGCACGCTGATCCGCATCGGGCAGGAGTTCATGTTCTCGGGTGAATGGTGGATCCTGCTGTTCCCTGCCGCAACACTTCTGGCGCTGGCGCTGTCGATCAACCTCTTGGGCGATTGGCTCAGAGATGCATTGAACCCGAGGTTGCGATGACAAATACTCCCATCCTTTCCGTCCGCGACCTCGTTGTCGAAATCCCCACGCGTCACGGCATTTTGCGCCCTGTGGATCAGGTCAGTTATGACATCCATGCTGGAGAAATCCTTGGCGTGGTGGGCGAGTCCGGTGCGGGCAAATCCATGACGGGCAATGCGGTCATTGGCCTGCTGGATCCCCCGGCACGCATCACGTCGGGAGAGGTTCTGCTCAAAGGGGACCCCATTCACAACATCTCGCGGGACAAGCTGCGGCGCTTGCGCGGGCGGCATATGGGGATGATTTTTCAGGACCCGCTGACCTCTCTCAACCCGCTTTTGACCGTGGGCGATCAACTCACCGAGACGATCCAAGAGCATCTCAATGTCGGTCAGGCCGAGGCGCAGAAACGGGCCATTGCTGCGCTGGAAGAGGTGGGCATCCCAGCGGCGGCACAACGGATCGACAGCTATCCGCACGAGTTCTCTGGCGGGATGCGGCAACGGGTTGTGATTGCGCTGGCCTTGTGTGCCGAGCCGGAGCTTGTGATCGCGGATGAGCCGACCACCGCTTTGGACGTCTCTGTGCAAGCGCAGATCGTCGCTCTGCTCAAACGCCTTTGCCGCGAGCGCGGTGTCGCGGTGATGCTGGTCACCCACGACATGGGCGTGATCGCCGAGGCCGCAGACCGCGTGGCCGTGATGTATGCCGGGCGGCTGGCCGAGCTTGGCCCGGTGCGTGAGGTGATCACCGAAGCCCAGCATCCCTATACCTCGGGTCTCATGGCCTCGACCCCGCTGGCCAGCCAGGGCCAAAAGCGCCTGCGCCAAATCCCGGGCTCTATGCCGCGCCTGGGCGCGCTGCCCACGGGCTGCGCCTTCAACCCACGGTGCGACTTTGCGCAGGACCGGTGTCGGCAAGACCCCTCGCCCCGCCTTGATACGTGCGACGGGCGTGCGGCTTGCTGGTTTCCCCTCGCGGCAAAGGAGTCTGTCGCATGAGCGCTTTGATCTCGGTGCGTAACCTGACGCGTGTTTTTGACGTCTCAAAGCCCTGGCTCAACCGTGTGATTGAACGTCTGCCCGTGGCGCTTCTGACTGCCGTCTCGGATGTGAGTTTCGACATCGAGGAAAAGACGGTTTACGCGCTGGTCGGAGAAAGCGGGTCGGGCAAATCGACCATTGGTAAGATTGTGGTCGGTCTTGTGCCGCCTTCCGAGGGCGCGGTTGAGATCAGCGGTGTTGATCTGGCCACCGAGCGCGATGACGCCAAGGTCGATGCGGTGCGCTCTGACATTCAGATGATTTTTCAGGACCCTTATGCGTCGCTCAATCCGCGCTGGCGGGTGCGCGACGTCATTGCCGAGCCGGTGGCGGCGCGGGGTGGCGACACGACGGGTCTGGCTGAGCGTTTGCTGGAACAGGTGGGGCTGTCGGCGGCAGATGCCTCAAAATATCCGCATGAATTCTCTGGCGGTCAGCGACAGCGGATTTGCATCGCGCGCGCGCTGGCCTCTGGCCCCAAGATCATTGTCTGCGATGAACCGACGTCGGCTTTGGATGTGTCGGTGCAAAGTCAGGTTCTGAACCTGATGTCAGACCTGCGCGAAGACCTGGGCCTGACTTATCTCTTCATCAGTCATGACCTCACGGTGGTCCAGCATATGGCCGACCGGATCGGTGTGCTTTATCTGGGCCGTCTGGTTGAGGAAGCGCCGCGCGATGCCCTTTTCGAAAACCCCAAACACCCCTACACCCGGATGCTTTTTGATGCCGCCCCCCGCATGGATGCCTTTGGGCGTGAGGTTGATCCGCCCAAAGGTGAAATTCCCGATGCCATAAACCCGCCAACAGGGTGCGCGTTTCACCCGCGTTGTCCACTGGCCGTGGACCGCTGCAGTCAGGAGCGCCCGGAGATGCGGGTGATCGGAGAGACGCGTGTTGCGTGCCATCTGGCAGAATAGCGATTTCCTGATCATTCGCCTCTTGACAGCGCGTAGCGACTTGCGCTCTCTGACCTTTGTCGAATTTTGGATCGGCATGGTTTTAAACCGGAGTCCGGGCGGTGGTGTCTACACCAGTCCATCATGAGTTTAGCAATATCGGCTATGCAAAGCATGGTCGTAATTTTGCAGGGTTTCCCGACAAGTCTGAGCGGTTTCGCAAACTTGTAGGCCCGCGCCAAGCGGTTCGGTTTGATCTCTCTTCGGGTGATTTGCTTTCGATTGCCCCCAGGGGTGAAACGCGGCCGCTCAGCCTGCTGGTTATAGACAAAAAGGGCACTACGGCACCGGGTCTTTTGGGCTTGGAGAAAGCGACTGCGCTTGTCTTGAGCGCATTTGACAGTGCCGAGCTTGCCGGTTGGTTTGTGTCACACGGCGGAGCGGCAGGCCCATCTTTGTCAGTGGTGGACGTGCCAACACACGAGCTTTTGGCCTTGTCTGCAAAAGAGGCCTGTACCGTTTGGGCCATCAACCCAACTCTGCCAGCAGACCTTGTTGGTGACGCTGCACCGGGTCCCGTTGACGTCACACATAAGCCCGCCAAACCGTCTCCTGCCCTGTTGCTGCCACCACCGCTCGGAGACGTGCGCGATGAATTCACCGTGTCACGCGGCACGGCACACGCCTATGAGGTGCACCCCGGCGAGATCGTGCAGATCATCGACGTCGAAGGACAGCAGTGTTCTGATTTCATGGCGCTGCGCAGTGAGGGGCTGGACCGCGGCGAAGAGCTGATGATCGACAGCACCGCGACGCGGTCCATGGTGCGCGGGGCTTATCCGACACCAGGGCTTTTTGACAAGTTCTTTGATCGCGACATGCGGCCCATCATGAATGTCGTGCAGGACACCTGCGGGCGGCATGACACGTTTGGATTGGCCTGCACCGCGCGCGGATACGAAGAGCGTGGCTTTCCTGGGCATGTAAACTGTTCAGATAATATATCCGGCGCGCTGTCTCCGTTTGGTGTCGAACGGCGCGCAGCCTGGCCTGCGATCAACTTTTTCTGGAACACCTGGATTGATCCCAACCATCACGGGCTAATGACCGAGGAAAGCTATTCCCGGCCCGGGGATTATGTGGCGCTCAAAGCGATGGATGAATTGGTCTGTGTCTCAACAGCATGTCCTGATGATATTGACCCGATAAATGGCTGGAACCCCACAGATGTGCATGTGCGCATCTACAAGCCTGAGGCCCCGATCCGGCGCGCCGTGGCCTATCGCGAAAAGGAAGATGCGCCCATGTCGATCAGCCAGGAAAGCGCGTTTCACCCCTGCACCTCCAAGTTGACCTCACATTTCGCACCTGCACGCGATCTCTGGGCACCGGTCAGCTTTCCCAGTGTCGGCACGATTGGTGAGTACTGGGCCTGTCGCGAGCGGGTCACGCTGCAGGATATGAGCGGGTTGCGCAAATACGACATCGTGGGTCCAGATGCCGAAAAGCTTCTGCAAAGGGCCCTGACACGGGATGTTTCTCGGCTGGCCGTCTGGCGTGGGACCTATGCGCTGATGTGCGATGATGCCGGTGCGGTGATCGACGATGGCACGCTCTTTCGGCTTGCCCCGCACTTGTTCAGGTGGTGCTGCGGCACAGAAGAAAGTGCGCGGGTGCTGTCAGATCTAGCACAGGCCGAAGGGTTGCAGGTGCGCGTGCATGGCATGGGAAGCGCCCTTCCCAATCTGGCGCTGCAAGGGCCAAGATCTCGTGACCTGTTGCAGAAGATTGTCTTCACCCAGCCGCAAGTTCCCGCCCTGGAGCATGTGAAATGGTTTGGAGCCACAGTGGCGCGGCTTAATGATCGCGAAGGCGTGCCCTTCATGTTGGCCCGCTCTGGCTATACCGGCGAGTTGGGCTATGAGCTTTTCTGCGCACAAGATGATGCCACGGCACTTTGGGATGCGCTGATGGCTGCGGGAGAAGAGTTTGGCATAGAGCCTATGGGCAGCGCGGCACTTGAGATGTTGCGCATCGAGGCCGGGCTTGCCGCAGCAGGTGCTGAATTCGCCCCGGGTGTCGATGCTTACGAGTCAGGGCTTGGGTTTGCCGTTGACCTCAAGAAGCCTGATTTCGTGGGACGTGCCGCTTTAGAACGCAATGCACGCGACCCGCGCAAAATGCTCAAAGGCCTGAGCTTTGAAAGTGACGATGTGCCCGCCCATGGCGCGCATGTCTTTGCCGGAGAGCGCGCGATTGGGGTAATCACCTCGGCCACACGCTCGCCCATCATGGACAAAACCATCGCCATGGCGCGGCTGGCCGTGGAACATGCCGAAAACGGAACGGTTCTGGAAGTGGGTCAAATGGATGGCCGCATGAAGCAGCTGACGGCAACAGTGTGCAACACGCCCTTTTATGATCCCAAACGCGAGCGCGCCCGCGCATAGGTCAAACCACAAAGCAGGAGAGTGGGTTTTCACCCCTCTTACTTAAGACTAACAAAACCTTAAAGCGTTTCGCGCGCGAAACATTTCGGACCGCATTCCGGTGCGAGCTTACGCTTCGACCTCGACCCCTTTGGGTTTTTCCTCAGGCACATCGAGCGTCGACCACGTCTTGTCTTTTAGAGGTTTCGGCGGTGTTTCGCATGTGCGGCGATGGATGTGCACCTTGGCGATGAAGTTGGCCGAAATCGGTGCGGTGACAAACAGGAACGACATGATCAACAGCTCATGGATCGACCCGTCGCCGGTCACAAAAGCATGGATCATCCCGGCAAGCAGCAGCGCGCCGATGCCAACCGTGCCCACCTTGGTCGGGGCATGCAGGCGGGTCATCGGATCGGTGAATCTCAAAAGACCAATGGATCCCACCAAAGCAAAGATCGCTCCAATCAAAAGCCAGATCCCAGCGATATAGATCAAAACAGCATCAAGGGTCATTCGATGATATCTCCCCTGAGTTTGAAGCGCGCATAGGCCACGGTCGAAACAAATCCAAGCATGGCAATGATCATGGACACTTCGAAGTAGATTTGCGTGCCTTGCCAGACGCCCAAGAGCACGATGATTCCGATGGCGTTCACCACCATCGTATCCAGAGCAAGGATGCGATCCCCGGTGTCTGGTCCGATCACCAGCCGGATCATGCACAGAACCTGCGAGATTGCCACCGCGCAAAAGGCGATGACCAAGGCGACGTTCATGAACTCCAGTGCGGCGGTCATAGGAAAATCTCCTTCAGGCGGGCTTCATAGCGGTTTTTGATTTCATCGCGCACACCATCCGGGTCGTCAGTGTCCAGCGTGTGCACCAGAAGACTGTGTCCTTCACTGGAGAGATCTGCAGAAACCGTGCCCGGCGTCAGGGTGATGGTCCCCGCCAGAACCGTGATGGCTTCTGGCTGTTTGAGGTCAAGCGGCACGATAACCCAGGTCGGGCGCAGCTTGGAATTGGGTCGTGTCAGAACAATCCACGCGACCTGAATATTGGCCACAAGGATATCCCAGAGCACAACGATCATGTAGTTGAACAGCTTCAAAAGCCGTATGCCGCGCGGACGATCCGGCCACCACACGGCGGTCATGCGCGGAATGATAACTCCAAGGATCAGGCCAAAAACCACCATTCCTGCGGAGATATTGTTCTGCAGAAGAGTCCAAACCACCGTCAGCAAAAGCGTCAGGAAGGGGTGCGGAAAGAGCCAGTTGAAAACTTTGCTCATCTCAATGCGCCTCCTCTTGCTTGGGTTTGCTCAGTTTGCCAGGTGTCTCCAGCACAGTCGAGAAATAGGGCTGAGGCGCGAAAAGCTGCGCCGAAGTGGCGCTCATATAGGCGTGCACCGGTCCGGAGAAGACCGTGTAGCTGACCAGCAACGCCAAGAGACCGCCAACAGCCACATAGGACATGGTTGCAGGGGCTTCTGCTTGCGGGGAACCTGTCGGGTCTTCACTCTCGACAAGCGGCTCTGGTTCAACACTTTTGGCTTTCCAGAAGACGGTGCTGCCAGCGCGCGCAAAACCAACAATGCTGATCAAGCTGCCTGTCAGAACGACGGCCCAGACCCAAACGCCGCCGGATGAGAGATAAGACGCATCGAGGATCAGCAGTTTGCCTAGGAATCCTGACAATGGCGGCAAACCGGCCATCGCGATCGCCGCCACAAAGAAGAGACCCGAGATCAAGGCCGCGCCGGCCACGGGGGGCAAAAGCGTCAGGTTCAGGTGCTCACGGCTGTTGCGCACAAGGTCTACGATCAGGAACAAAGCCGCACCGGCCAGCGTGGAATGCACAATGTAGTAAAGTGCCGCTGCGATGCTTTCGGCAGTGAAAAGCGATATGGCGACCATGACCATGCCCATGGAGCCGATCACCGAGAACGTGACCAGCCGGTCCAGCTTTTTGGCCGCCAGGACTCCAGCCATGCCAATGGCCAGCGAAATGAGCGCTGCCGGCAAAAGCCAGTCAGTGTGCAGTCCCGCTGTGACCTCAAGATCAGGCGGGAAGACGATCGTGTAGACGCGGATAATCGCGTACGCGCCCACTTTGGTCATGATCGCAAAGAGCGCAGCCACCGGCGCAGGCGCTTCGGCATAGCTTGAGGGTAGCCAGAAGTGAAGCGGGACAAGTGCCGCTTTGATGGCAAAGACGAGCAAAAGCAGAACCGCCGCAACGCGGATACCAACGGTTTCTTCGGCGTCGATCAAGGTCACCCTCTGGGCCAAATCCGCCATGTTGAGGGTTCCGGTCTCAGCGTAGATGGACCCAAGTGCGAAGAGAAAGAGCGTCGAGCCGAGCAGGTTGAAGAGCACGTATTGCACGCCCGCGCGCAGCCTTTCCCGCCCTCCGGCATGGATCATCAAGCCATAGGATGCAATCAGCAGAACCTCAAAAAACACAAAGAGGTTGAAAAGGTCTCCGGTCAGAAACGCGCCCATTATGCCCATCAACTGAAATTGAAAGAGCGCGTGGAAATGTCGTCCACGTTCGTCCCACCCAGATGCCATGGAATAGAGCAGCACAAAGAAGGCCAAGACTGCCGTCAGCAGGACCATCAGCGTTGAAAGCCGGTCACCCACAACCACAATACCAAAAGGCGCGGCCCAATCGCCAAGCTGATAGAGTGTCACCGTGCCATCAGACGCCTGCCAGGCAAGCCCTGCTGCAATGGCGATCAGAGCGACGACACCGGCCATAGAGAACACGCGTTGGATCTGAATGTGATAGCGCGCGGCCAGAACGATGAAAGGGGCGAGAATGGCCGGAAGGATGATTGGCGCGAGGATCCAGTGTGTCATGCCACGTCCTCCTCGGCTTTAGCCTGAGCCTCGGGATCGGTAGGATCATTCACCTTGTCATCTGCCGAGCTGAGATATGCACCGAGTGCGATCATCACGACCACGGCGGTCATGCCAAACGAAATCACGATCGCGGTCAGAACCAGCGCCTGCGGCAGCGGATCTGTATAGGTCTCGACCCCGTCAACAAGGATGGGCGGCGCTCCAATAACCAATCGACCAGACGCGAACAAAAAGACATTCACTGCATATGTCAGAAGCGACATACCCAGGATCACCGGGAATGTCCGCAAGCGCAGCACCAGATAGATGCCGGCAGCGGTGAGGATGCCAATGGCGGAGGCGACAAGAAACTCCATGTCAGGTTGCCTCCGTCGCTTGTGTCGTCGTGTCGGTGTCTGGTGGATCGTCACGCGACGGGTCGATGTCCATCGGATGCGCATCATCCACCGCATCCTGACGGCGCGCGAGGCGTGAGAAACTCTCCAGAGACAGCATCACGGCCCCGACCACGGCAAGAAACACGCCAAGGTCAAAGAGCGCCGCTGTGGCCAATTCAAACTCCTGGAAAGGCGGGATGCGAACGTAGGTGAAGTCCGATGTCAGGAATGGTTTGCTCACGAACCATGATCCAATTCCTGTCAGCCCGGCGATCAGAACACCTGCTCCGATGATGCCATGGTAAGGGTAACGCAGGCGCGCCGCGGTCCAGGAAAAGCCGCTGGCCATGTACTGCATGACCACGCCAATTGACACGATCAGGCCGGCGATGAACCCGCCACCCGGCTCATTGTGCCCGCGCAGGAAGATGTAAAAGCCCACCATCAGGACCACTGGCATCATCACTCGCGTGAGAACAACCATCATGATCGGATGGCGGCTGCCCGATTGCGGCTGATCCGGCACGCGGTTGAGCAAACGCGCGCGCACCGTGCTGGACAGAAGAGTTTCTGTGAGCGCGTAAATCAGCAGGGCCGCGATGCCCAGAACGATGATTTCACCATAGGTGTCAAAGCCCCGGAAATCGACAAGGATGACGTTGACCACATTCGTCCCGCCACCGCCTTTGTAGGAGTTGGCCAGGTGAAATTCCGAGATTGGGGTCGTGACCGCATCGCGCAGCAGATAGTGCATCGACAGCCCCATTGTTGCCAGACCACCGGCAATAGCGACCGCAATGTCGCGTGTGCGGCGCAGCGCCGAGCTTTCTACCGGGGTTACGTTGGGCAGGAAATTGAGGGCAAGAAGCAGCAGAATGATCGTCACAACTTCGACAGTGAGCTGGGTCATGGCCAGGTCAGGCGCGCTGAAGAATACAAAGCCGACCGACACCATCAGCCCAACAATCCCGATCAGCACCAGGGACAAGAGGCGGTTGCGGTGCAACGTCGCCAGGCCGCAAGTCGCCGCGACAAGCATCACCCATCCTGCCAAAGCCACAGGGCTGACTGGTTGCATGACGCGCGTGGCCTCGCCAACCGTGCCGGTGCGCCAAGCATAATACCCGGCGACCACAATGGCGAGCGACGCAAACGCCGCGTAGCGCGAGAATGATCCATTGTGCAGACGCAGGATGATCGCCTGTGCAAAGCCTACGATGGCTTCCACGAGCCCTTCAAAAATCACCTTCGCCTCGGGACGCGGCGCTGCGTCCCAGGCGCGCATCAAGGGTTTGAACATGGCCAGGACAATCAGACCCCCCACAACTGCGGCAACCGACATGAAAAGCGCAGGCACAAGACCATGCCAGATCTTGATGTATTTAATCGGTATTTCGGCAGTGCCGCCCAGCACCGCCTCGGTGACAAAGAACACCGCGGGTTGTGCAAGGAAGGGGGCTGTGCCGATGACAACCACCAGAACCACAAGGATGGCCGGTGGTAGCCACATGCCAGGGCCCGGGTCATGCGGATGGGCGGGATAGTCGTCGCGCACCGGGCCCAGGAACGTGTGCCCGATGAAGCGGAAGCAGTAGGCGGCTGAGAAGAGTGAGCCGATGGTGGCCAGAACAGGCACCAACCACGGAATCCCAAAGAGCGTTGTGTGCGTCGCCTCTTCGAGCATCATCTCCTTTGACAAAAAGCCGTTGAGGAACGGAATACCTGCCATCGACAAGGCTGCGATGGTCGCAATGACGAATGTCACAGGCATAAGCTTGGCCAAACCACCCAGCCGCGGAATATCGCGCGTCTTTGCTTCATGATCGACAATACCTGCGGACATAAACAGGGCGGCTTTGAAAGTGGCATGGTTAAGGATGTGGAACACCGCCGCCAAAGCTCCGAAGGCCGTACCTGTGCCCAAAAGCATGGTGATAAGACCCAGATGACTGACGGTGGAAAACGCTAAAAGCGCCTTGAGGTCATGCTTGAAGAGCGCAATGACCGCGCCCAATACCATCGTGATCAAACCGGCGGTGGTGACAATCATCACCCATTCCGGCGTGCCCGATAGCGCAGGCCACATACGTGCCATCAGGAAAATACCCGCCTTCACCATCGTGGCCGAGTGCAGATAGGCCGAGACAGGTGTTGGCGCGGCCATGGCGTGCGGCAGCCAGAAGTGGAACGGGAACTGCGCCGACTTGGTGAAACAGCCCAGCAGGATCAGGATAAGAGCCGGAACATAGTGCGGCGAGGCCTGGATCAACTCGCGGTTCTGTAGGATCACACTGAGGTCATAACTGCCCACAATATTGCCCAGAATGAGCATGCCCGCGATCATCGCCAAACCGCCCATACCGGTCACGGCCAGCGCCATGCGCGCGCCTTGCCGGCCCTCGGGCAGATGTTTCCAATACCCGATCAACAGGAAGGAAGAAAGGGATGTCAGTTCCCAGAAAACCAGCAAAAGCAGGATGTTGTCAGAGAGCGTGATCCCCACCATCGCGCCCTGAAAAAGCAGCAAATAGGTGAAAAACTCACCCATATTATCGTCGCGCGACAGGTAGTAGCGCGCATATGTGATGATAAGAAGGCCGATGCCAAGGATCAAAAAGGCAAAGAAAAAGCCCAACCCGTCAAGCATCAGGTTGAAATTCAAACCCAAAGCCGGAAGCCAGTCGACCCTCGCCTGCACAACCTCGCCCGCCATGATGGCCGGCAAATTGGTCAAAAGCCCGATAAAGGCCGCCAAAGAGACAATGAATGTCACGCCTGCACAGGCCTGACGTCCGGCGCTGTTCATCAGCCCCGGAAGGAGCGCGCCTAAAAAGGGTAGTGCAACAACGAGGAAGAGAGACACGGACGTTCCTGATCTGATTTTTAATGTATGTAACCGCCAAGCAGCGCTTTGTATATGGCCCAATAATTCCCGAAGAAAAGACTCGGGATCGGGCAAAAAGACACAGGTGAAACGGTTTTGCATCACCTTCATCAGTCTTTTAAGGCTTCAGGCCGTTCAGGTGCGTTCTAACGTCGCAAACCGGGCGTGAACCGTTCGGGGGCGTAGGGCGCCAAGTCTATGTTTGGCGATTTTCCGGAAATGAGCTGAGATAGGATTTGCCCTGTTTTGGGACCTCCCGTCAGGCCGACATGGTCGTGACCGAACCCAGCGTAGGCCCCCTGAACACCCGGAATCGCGCCAATGAAAGGAATCGAGTCTCGCATGGCCGGGCGGTGCCCCATCCATTCTGTGGTGTCTTGCCATGTCAGCTCGGGAATTGCGCGCCGCAGGTATTCAAGAAACAACCGGTATGGCGCCCGGGATGGCACCGCGTCAAAGCCGCCATATCCAACCATGCCCGCCAGTCGCAAGCGACCGTCCATAGGGGTAATCACGAATTTGCCTGCCGCCAGCATGACCGGCGAACGCGGCACCAGCGACGGCTCCCAAAGCTCCATGTGAAAGCCGCTCTCTGGATGCAATGGGACTTTGAGACCAAGCTGTTCTGCGAGGGTTTTGGACCAGGCGCCTGCCGCCAGAACCACTGTGTCGCATTGCAGTGTCTCACCTCCGGCTCGCACACCGGTGACACGTCCGTTGTCGCGCACCACATCCGTGACATCCGCCTTCAGGATGCGCGCACCTTGGGTTTCTGCAAATCGCGCCAGAGCTTTGACATACGCGCCCGGATCGGTGATCCGCCCATGGTTTTTCAAAATGGCAGCGTACCCAACCAGATCGGAGTAAATCGGATCGTAGGCGCGAAACTGATCCCTGGTCAGTTCATCCCACTCAAACCCTTGCTCACTGCGCACTGACCAAGCCAGTTGATCGGCCATGTATCCGGATTTCGCTTGATATCCATAGACATAGTCAGTGGGAACAATAAAATTTTCTGCGGCTGTTCCGTTGGACATTGCCTGATGGTCCGCCAGGCTGTCGCCAATGATGGGTTGAATATCCTGAGCGCGCTGACGTGCGGCGGGCTCGTTGGCGTGGCGCAAATAGGGCAAGATCCATGGCAGCAGTTTGGGCAGGTGCGCCCAACGCAGGAACAGCGGCTCGTTCTGTTTGAACAGCATGCGTGGCACTTTCCCCAGCAGCCCCGGCATGGGCACCGGCAGCGTCGCGGCCGAGGCCAGAAGCCCGGCATTGCCAAAGCTCGTTCCCTCGCCGGGACCGTTCTTGTCGATCAGAACAATGTCATGCCCTTCCCGCAAAAGCCATATGGCCGTGGACACACCCACGATGCCGGCGCCAATGATTGCGACACTCTTTTTGTCATTCTCCATGGCGGCAGACACTGTGTGGCGGCGTGACCTCTGTCAACCACGTCGTAGCGCGCGTGGTGTCGCGCCGTAATGCTGTCTGATGGCGCGCGTGAGCGCCGATGGTGAATCATAGCCGCAGCGTACGGCAATCTCGGCGATACTGATCGGGCTGTCTTCGATCAGTTTGCGCGCCGCGGCCAGCCGTAAGTGACGATAGACCTTGCCCGGAGGTGCGCCCAGGCGTGCACGAAACCGGCGGTCCAGAGTACGCGACTGGCAGGACAGTATCTGAGCCAATTGCGTCAGCGACAGCGGCTTTTCCACGCTGTCCCGCATCAGTTGCAGAGCGCGCTGCACAAGCGGGTCAGATAACTTTGAGGCTTTCGACTGACCCACCGGTGGATCGCCGTGCATGAACAGAGCCTCAACCTCTAGCCGCGCAGCCATGCCAAGGTGATCCGAAATCAAATCCAGCGTCAGATCCAATGCAGACATGGCGCCTGCACACGTCACCACTGGGCCATCGCGCACCAAGCGCGCCTGTTCGACATCTACAGCCAAAAACCGTTCGGTGAAGGAATCCAGCAGGTCCCAGTGCACTGTCGCGCGTCGCCCATCCAGAAGCCCTGCAGACGCCAGAAGCCATGGACCCGCATCAAGGCCCACAACCACTTTCGCCCGCCGTGCCATCTCGCGTATCAGGCGGCGTATTTGTGGTGTGTCATGGCGACTGTGGCCATAACTGGCCATAACAAAGAGGTAATCGGTTGACTGCAAGGCCGGTAGAGCCGCCTGTGCCAATACGTCCAGACCGCTGGAAGACTGGCAAGCAGAGCCATCAGGGCTCAGGATTGACCAGTCGAACACCTGCCCTGTCCCTTGCATATTGGCCGCGCGCAGTGGTTCGATACAGTTGGCCAGACATAGGTTGGAGAACTGATCAAAGAGCAGCAGGCTGACCTTGATGGGGCGAGAAGATGAATTTGTCCATTCTGGCATGATTTTTGTCATTTAATGCAAATTCTTGACTCAGGCTAGCACGATACGCTTTCGCAACAGTTTTGGGAGGATCACAGATGCCGCTTGCCATGAACCGCGAGGTTTTCATCACCTGTGCCGTCACGGGGGGCGGCGGTACACAAGATCGCAGCCCGCATGTGCCGCGCAGCCCCAAGCAGATCGCCGACAGCGCTATCGCCGCGGCCAAAGCCGGTGCGGCGGTGGTGCATTGTCATGTGCGAGACCCCGAGACAGGCGTGGCGGCACGGGATCTGAAGCTCTATCGCGAAGTGACAGACCGCATCAGGGACGCGGAAGTGGATGTCGTTTTGAACCTCACCGCAGGCATGGGCGGGGACGTGATCTTTGGCAGTCCAGAAAACCCCCTGCCCCTCTCGGACACAACCGACATGGTGGGTGCTGCGGAGCGCGTGGCGCATGTGGCGGAATGCCGGCCCGAGATTTGCACGCTGGATTGCGGCACGATGAACTTTGCCGAAGCCGACTACGTGATGACCAACACGCCCGGCATGCTGACCGCGATGGGCAAGATGATGACCGAGCTTGGCGTGAAGCCAGAGATCGAGGCATTTGACACAGGTCATTTATGGTATGCAAAACAACTGGTTAAGGATGGCGCTCTTGACAGCCCAGCCTTGGTGCAGCTTTGCATGGGCGTGCCCTGGGGCGCGCCGGATGACCTCAATACCTTCATGGCGATGGTGAATAACGTGCCGGAGGATTGGACCTTTTCGGCCTTTGCGCTTGGGCGCAATCAGATGCCCTTTGTGGCCGCAGCCGTGCTGGCAGGGGGCAATGTGCGTGTTGGACTGGAGGATAACCTGATGCTCGACAAGGGGGTGCTGGCCAAGAATGAACAATTGGTTGAGCGCGCGGGTGAGATTATCGAGCGCCTTGGAGCGCGGGTCATTGGACCACAAGAAGTGCGCGAAAAGCTGGGCCTGACGAAGCGGGCTCCGGTGTAAAAAATGCACGTCGGTATCGCGTCGGTATTACGTCGGTATAGCGTCGGTGCTTTCGCTGACACTGCGTTGGAGCATGCCCTATGACCCAGCGCGTCGTGATCACTGGCGGTGCCTCTGGCATTGGCAAGCGGTTGGCGGAACGGTTCGCGGCGACCGGCGCGCGGGTCGCCCTGTGCGATGCGGATGCTGAGGCGGTTGCTCAGATGAGCGCGACCAACCCGGAGATGATCGTGCGACAGGCGAATGTCACAGATGCCGCGCAGATGGACGCGTTTCTGGCGGAGGTCGAAGGCACATTCGGCGGGGCTGACGTGGTTTGCGCCAATGCGGGGACCGGCGGTCCGGCGGGGCTGATCGAAGAGCTTGAGTATCAGGATTGGCAGGATTGTATTGCGGTGAACCTGCATGGCGCTTTCCTCACTTGCCGCTGGGCTGCACGGGTGATGCGGGCGCAAGGTCACGGGTTGATCGTGCTCACCACCTCCACCTCGGGGCAATGGGGGCATCCTTATCGTGCGCCCTATGCGGCCGCCAAATGGGGGCTCATTGGTTTGACCAAAACACTGGCAATGGAGTTGGGCCCGGCTGGCATCCGCGTCAACGCCATCGCACCGGGGGCGGTTGAAGGCGACCGGATGGACCGGGTCGTGGCGATGGAGGCCAAAGCAAGCGACAGACCCGAGGCAGACGTGCGGGCGCAATATGTCGAAGGGATCAGCCTGCGTTCCTGGGTGAGCGCAGATGATCTGGCGGATACGGTGCTTTTCCTGGCCTCGCCTGCGGCGTCAAAAATCTCTGGCCAGGTGCTGAATATTGATGGCCATACGGAGCGGTTGGTGTGATGGGTTTGACCGCTTCTTTGCGCAGCATCTTGGCTAAGGGGTTTGCTCTTGGTGTCCTGTTACTGTCAGCCTGTGCCCCTGCTCCGACATCAGACGGGTTTCGCGACACCACTGTGCCGCTGACGGTCACAACACGCGGCTCGCTCGCTGACCTTGCTGGCACGTGGCACCTGCGCGCGCATTTTCCGGGGAGTGAGACCTTGTCACAGGTCACATTCCTCAACCAAGGTCCAAACACGCCTGCGGTGGCATTGCTGAAATTGCGCTGTGACGTCAGTGGAGATTGCGAAGCGGTGAATGATGTTTGGAGCAACATGCCCTTGGGGCAAAACAGGTATCGCTTAACCCAAGACCGCACAGGTGCTTCCATCGAGCTTTGGGTCATCTGGGTGGATGAAGGGTTCCGCACCGCCGCGCTTGGCACGCCTGATGGCAGCTTTGGCTGGATTGTGGATCGCTCTCAAAAGGGCGGCGAAGACCGGATCACCGCTGCGCGTGAGATCTTGTCGTTTAATGGCTACGACACGCTTCGGATGATCAAGAAATAAAAGGCATTTCAGATATGAACAATATAGCATCGGTCATAGGTGGCGGCGTTATCGGCGGAGGCTGGGCCGCGCGGTTCTTGCTGAATGGCTGGGATGTGCGCGTCTTTGACCCCGACCCGGAGGCTGAGCGCAAAATCGGCGAGGTCATGGCCAATGCGCGCGCGGCCTTGCCGATGCTCTATGATTGCGCCTTGCCTGCAGAGGGGCGCTTGAGCTTCCACCACTCGATTGCCGAGGCGGTTGAGGGTGCGGATTGGGTGCAGGAAAGCGTCAGCGAACGGCTGGAGCTGAAGCATAAGGTTATTGCCGAGGTGCAAGCGGCCCATCCGAGCGTGCCGATTGGATCGTCTACCAGCGGCTTCAAACCCTCTGAATTGCAGGAAGGTGCGGCTGATCCTTCGCGCATCATGGTCACGCACCCGTTCAATCCTGTCTACCTTTTGCCGTTGGTTGAGGTGGTGCCCTCACCAGTCACATCGCCTGACGCGGTGGAGCAGGCCAAGGGGATTTTGCGTTCTGTCGGGCTCTACCCGCAGCCTGTGGCGAAAGAGATTGATGCCCATATTGCAGATCGCTTTCTTGAGGCGGTGTGGCGCGAGGCGCTTTGGCTGGTGAAGGATGGCATTGCCACAACGCAGGATATTGATGATGCGATCCGCTTTGGCTTTGGTTTGCGATGGGCGCAGATGGGCCTTTTTGAGACCTACCGCGTGGCGGGTGGCGAGGCTGGCATGCGGCATTTCATGGCGCAGTTTGGCCCGGCGCTGCAATGGCCCTGGACCAAGCTTATGGATGTGCCGGAGTTGACGGATGAGCTGATTGATACGATTGCGGACCAGTCTGATGCGCAATCCGGGCATTTGAGTATTCGTCAGCTGGAACGTAAGCGGGATCGCAATCTGGTGGCGATGATGCGGGCGTTAAAGCAGCAGGGCAATGCAGCAGGTCGGCTGATTGCCGAGCATCAACGCACGATCATGCCGGTGCCGGAGGCGGGCAATCCGATGCTGACCCAAGCCCGTATGGTGCCGGTCGATTGGACGGATATGAACGGCCATATGAATGAGGGCCGCTATGGTCAGATTTTCAGCGATGCGGCCGAGGCGGTGATGGCCTATGTCGGGGCCGATGAGGACTATGTGGCGCGCGGGCTGAGTTATTTTACGGTGGAGACAACGGTAAAGTATCTTGCAGAGACCCATGCGGGGGAAGAGGTGGTGGTGCACAGCCGTGTCACTGAAGGCTCCGGCAAGAAGCTGCGCTGTTTTCATGAGATGAAGCGGGCCAGTGATGGTGAGGTGATGGCGACCTGTGATCAGCTGATGCTGCATGTGAGCCTGGAGACCCGCCGGACTTGCGCGCCGCCTGACGATGTTGCGGCCAAGGTGGGCGCGCTGGCTGCGCTGCATGCAGAGGAGTGACGCGATGCAGTTTGGATTGACCGAAGAGCAGGAGATGATCGTCTCCACCGTGCGCAGTTTTGTGGAGAACGAGATTTATCCTCATGAGGATAGGGTTGAGCGCAGTGGTGAGGTGCCCCGTGAGGTGAGCCAAGAGATCAAGCGCAAATGTCAGGAGCTTGGGTTTTACGCCTGTAATTTTCCTGAAAGCGTAGGCGGTGCCGGGCTGAGCCATGTGGATTTCGCTTTGGTCGAGCGCGAGTTGGGACGTGGGTCCATGGCGCTGACGCATTTCTTTGGACGCCCCCAGAACATCCTGATGGCCTGTGAGGGCGAACAGGTGGATCGGTATCTTCTGCCCGCCGTGCGCGGTGAGCGGATGGACGCGCTGGCCATGACTGAGCCCGATGCTGGATCGGATGTGCGCGGTATGAAATGCAGTGCCCGGCGCGAGGGCGGGGATTGGGTCATCAATGGCTCCAAGCATTTCATCTCCGGCGCGGATCATGCGGATTTCATCATTGTCTTCATCGCCACCGGAGAGGACGACACGCCCAAAGGCCCCAAGAAGCGCATCACCACGTTCCTTGTGGATCGGGGCACGCCGGGCTTCACCATACGGGAGGGGTATAAATCCGTCAGCCATCGCGGCTACAAGAACATGATCCTGGAATTCGACGACTGCCGCCTGCCGGATGCGCAAGTGCTGGGAGAGGTGGATGGCGGGTTTGAGGTGATGAATGAATGGCTTTACGCCACGCGCATCACCGTCGCCACCATGAGCGTAGGGCGTGCGCGGCGGGTGTTCGATTATGCGCTGAGTTATGCCGCAGAGCGCAAGCAATTCGGCCAGCAGATCGGCAAGTTTCAGGGCGTAAGCTTTCAGATCGCAGATATGATCACCGAGATTGATGCGGCCGACTGGCTGACGCTCGCCTCCGCCTGGCGGTTGGATCAGGGTCTGCCTGCCAATCGTGAGATCGCCTCCGCCAAGCTTTATGCGTCAGAAATGCTGGCACGGGTGACGGATGCAACGCTGCAGATCTTTGGCGGTATGGGCCTGATGGATGACTTTCCCATAGAGCGGTTCTGGCGCGATGCGCGGGTGGAACGGATCTGGGATGGGACCTCGGAAATCCAGCGTCACATTATCAGCCGCGATCTTCTGCGGCCTCTGGGGGCTTAAGAGTTTAAATGCCTTCGGCGAGGATATTTTCAGCAAGAAGAAAGGAGGGGACAACAAAGCCGCCCCTCCTTGAAAAAGGGCTGGCCCTTCTCCTTGCACGGCCATCGGCGTCCCCGCCTGTGCCGCTCTGTGAGGCTGAGGGAGTTTGGTTAAGAATGTCTTTCTTCTTGCCCAAAATATCCCCGCCGGAGGCAAAATTCTTTTCTGCGCGATGTCTGCAAAATGCGTGATCTCGACCGTCTCTTCCGGCCTAAATCCATTGCCGTGATCGGCGGTGGCGCATGGTGTGCAAGTGTTGTGGACCAGTGTCTCAAGATGGGTTTTGAGGGCGCTCTTTGGCCGGTGCACCCTCAAAAACCCGACGTGGCGGGTGTCAAAGCGTACTCAGACCTCACCGCCCTGCCCGACGTGCCGGATGCGGTGTTTATCGGGGTTAACCGCAACCTGACCATCGAGATGGTGCGCAGCCTGCGTGAGATGGGCGCAGGGGGTGCTGTCTGTTTTGCCTCTGGCTTTCTTGAGGCACAATCCGAAACAGGAGATGGAGCGGAGCTTCAGCAGGCCTTGCTGGAAGCCGCAGGTGAGATGCCGATCCTCGGGCCAAATTGCTACGGCGTGATCAACTATCTGGACGGGGCCCTGTTGTGGCCGGACCAACATGGCGGCAGGCGGGTGGAGCGTGGCGTTGCGGTCGTGATGCAAAGCTCAAATATGGCAATCAACGTGACGATGCAGGCGCGCGCCCTGCCGCTGGCTTACGTGGCCACGGTGGGCAATCAGGCGCAAACCGGACTGTCAGATGTTGGGCTTGCATTGCTGCGTGACCCGCGCGTGACAACGCTGGGTCTACATATTGAAGGCATTGACGATCTGACGGCGTTTGAGACCTTGGCCAGAGAGGCACGCGGTCTTGGCAAACGCATCGTGGCGCTCAAGGCGGGCAAGTCGGCGCAGGCGCAGGCCGCGGCGATATCCCATACCGCTTCGCTGGCCGGGAGTGATGCGGGTGCGCGCGCGCTTTTGAAACGGCTCGGCATCGCCCAGGTTGAAAGCCTGCCTGCCTGGCTGGAGAGCCTGAAGCTGTTGCATTTTGCCGGATCGCTGGCCTCGAACCGCGTGGCGTCCATGTCGTGTTCAGGGGGAGAGGCCAGTCTGATGGCGGACAGCGCCGAAGCGCGCACGATTTCGTTTCCCGCACTTTCAGACGCTCAGGGCAAAAGCCTGCGAAAGGCACTTGGTCCGATGGTGGCTTTGTCGAACCCACTGGATTACCACACTTTTATATGGAATGACGTGGCGCGCATGGCCGAGGTCTTCACGGCCATGCTCAAGGGGCGGGTCGATATCGGCTGCATCATTGTCGATTTCCCCCGCGCGGACCTGTGTGATCCCGGAGCATGGGCTTGTGTGATTGAGGCCGGGGCAATTGCGGTACAAGAGGTGCAAAAGCCATTGGCATTGGTCGCCACCTTACCTGAAGCTTTGTCAGAAGACGTGGCACAGCGCATTATCAATGGCGGGATGGTTCCGATGCACGGTCTGGATGATGCGCTGAGCGCCATTGAGGTGGCCAGCATGTCGCAGGTACCGGACCCGTCCCCTGTTACGCAGCCCGGTGCGCCGGTTGAGCCACGCGTGCTTTCAGAGGCGCAGGCCAAAGCCACACTGGCGTCATATGGGCTTGTCGTCCCAAACGCCATCACAGCCGACACACCCGCTGAGGCTGCTGCAGCGTGTCAGGCGCTGACCTGTCCTGTCGTTCTCAAAGGCACAGGCATGGCGCACAAAACCGAAGCGGGGTTCGTCGCACTGAACCTGACGACGTCCAAGGCCGTCGAAGACGCGGCTACAGACATGCGGTGCGATGGGTTTCTCGTCGAAGAAATGGCCACAGGTGCCATTGCTGAGTTGCTCATCGGCGTGTTGCGTGACCCGGCACATGGCTTTGTCCTGACACTCGGAGCGGGCGGCACGCTGACAGAGATCCTGGCGGACAGTGTCTCCTTGCTTTTGCCTGTTACGGAGCGCGATATTGTCGACGCCTTGCAAGACCTGCACCTTGCGCCGATCCTGAACGGGTATCGCGGCAAGGCGGGATGTGATTTGAATAAGGCGGCAAAAGCCGTATTGGCCGTGCAGGACTATGTAACCGACCACGCGGCACAGTTGGAAGAAGTGGAAATCAATCCTCTGATTTGCACGGAAACGGACGCCATTGCGGTGGATGCATTGATCAGAATTGGAGAGGCATCATGACGGACCACCCGGTCAAAACCGAAACACGGGGCCATGTGCTTGAGGTGACGCTGGACCGTCCCAAGGCCAATGCGATTGACTTGAAAACCAGCCGCATCATGGGCGAGGTGTTTCGCGACTTTCGCGACAACCCGGACCTGCGCGTGGCCATCATCACCGGGGAAGGTGAGAAATTCTTTTGCCCAGGTTGGGATTTGAAAGCCGCCGCTGAGGGCGATGCGGTGGATGGCGATTACGGTGTAGGCGGTTTTGGCGGCTTGCAGGAGTTGCGGGCGATGAACAAGCCGGTGATTGCCGCTGTAAACGGGATTTGCTGTGGTGGGGGGCTGGAATGGGCTTTGTCCGCAGACATCATTCTGGCCGCGGATCATGCGCAGTTTGCGTTGCCAGAGATACGGTCTGGCACCGTGGCGGATGCGGCTTCGGTGAAGCTTCCCAAGCGCATTCCCTATCATATCGCGATGGAGATGCTGCTGACCGGGCGCTGGATCGATGCTGAGGAGGCCGCACGCTGGGGCATGATCAACCAAATCCATCCAGGGGCCGATCTTATGGCAAAGGCGCGTGAGATGGCCGATCTTCTGGCGTCTGGTCCGCCGCTTG
Organism: uncultured Roseovarius sp.; assembly: GCA_947496175.1. Taxonomy (GTDB): domain Bacteria; phylum Pseudomonadota; class Alphaproteobacteria; order Rhodobacterales; family Rhodobacteraceae; genus Roseovarius. The sequence goes on along the minus strand of CANMBU010000002.1, from coordinate 743,368 downwards.
TCTACGCCGCGATCAAGGAGATTGTGCGCGAGGCCGAAGCGATGACGTTTCAGGATGCGATGAACCGGATCACCAAACGGCAATTTGGATCGGTTGATGTGCTCTATGACAGCGAGGATCAGCTGGAAGGCGCCCGCGCCTTTGCCGAAAAGCGCGATCCGGTCTGGAAGGGCAAATAGATGACAGACCCAGAGCAACCTGGCGAGACCGTGCGTCGCAAGGTTCTGGGGGATGCGCATGTGGATCGCGCCAGCGCTATGGCATCTGATTTTGACGGCCCCTTCCAGAAGCTGATAACCGAAGGGGCCTGGGGCACTGTCTGGGCCAGCGATCAGATCACCCTGCGGGAACGCTCTATGCTCACGCTTGCGTTGCTGGCCGCTCAGGGGATGGATGACGAGTTTGCCATGCATCTGCGCGCAACGGCCAATACTGGCGCAAGTCCCGAGGATGTGCGCGAGGCATTGATGCATGTGGCGATCTATGCCGGGGTGCCGCGGGCCAATCATGCTCTGAAACTTGCCAAAGTGGTTTACGCCGATATGGGGGTTGAGGTTTGACCGGGTATCGCCCTCGCGATTGGACGCAACAGCCCCCGGCCCTCGCACCGGCCTACAAAAGCACGCGACTGCGTGCGCCGTCTGCTCCGCTTGTGCAGATGCCACAGGCCTCTGTGCCGCTCTCATCACCCGTTTTCGGACAACGCGACCTGGAGCCACTGGATCATGACCTTTTGCAAAATCACGCCCAGGAAGGTGCTCCGATTGGAGAACGTATTCTGCTTTTTGGGCGGGTCATGGACCAGGACGGCCGCGCCGTGCCGGGAACTTTGATTGAAATCTGGCAGGCCAATGCCGGCGGTCGCTACAGACACCGCAATGACACCTACCTCGCACCGCTTGATCCCAATTTTGGAGGGTGTGGGCGAACGCTAAGCGATGCGGAGGGGGGGTACGCGTTTCACACGCTTCGGCCGGGTCCCTATCCCTGGCCCAACTCGGACAACAGTTGGCGTCCTGCGCATATTCACGTCTCGATCATGGGCTCAGGACTTCCACAACGCCTGATTACACAGCTTTATTTTGAAGGCGACCCTTTGGTGGCGCTTTGTCCCATTGTTCAGGCCATTCCGGATAAAGACGCGATTGATCGGTTGGTGGCGCGGCTGGATCTGGAAGCGGCCACACCGTTTGACTGTCTCGCCTACCGGTTTGATATCGTGTTGAGGGGGCGGCGTGCGACCGTTTTTGAGAACAAGCCGGAGGGGATGTGAGCGTGACCAAGACCCCTTTGCCAGAGACCGCCTCACAGACAGCTGGGCCTTATGTCCATATCGGATTAGCCCCTGAGATTGCCGGGTTGCAGACGCCATTGCCTGCGCTCGGTGCCGAAATTGCAGACGTGGATGTGCCCGGCCTTCGGATCACGCTGGAGGGCCGGATTTTCGACGGCGGTGGCACTCCTGTGACGGATGCGATGATAGAGCTTTGGCAAGCCGATACAGATGGTCGGTTTGCCGGTGCAGATGCGTGTACACCGGGGTTTCGCGGCTGGGGGCGCTCGGCGACGGATTTTGAAACCGGGCTGTGGCAGTTCCAGACGATCAAGCCGGGGCGTGTCGGAGATCAAGCGCCGCACATTGCGCTTTGGATCGTGGCGCGCGGGATCAATATCGGTCTGCACACACGCGCGTATTTTCAGGACGAGTCTGAGGCCAATGCATCGGATCCAGTACTTTTGTCCCTCACGCCCGAGCGCGCTGCCACTTTGATCACGCAGCAGACTTCAAAAGCGACTTACAGGTTCGATATCCATCTTCAAGGCCCGCAGGAAACGGTTTTCTTCGATCTTTGAACAACCCTCTGCTGGAATACGCCACGTAAAAACGCTGCCCCCGTCTCTAAGGGCAGCGCCAATTAACTCAAACACTGATACAAAATGGACCAACACTCACATGCAAAGATTTGGTGAAAGAAAACTGATTACTTACCGTTGACCCTGCGCTGTTGTCTCAAAAAAGCCATAATTCCTCAAGGTCTCTGAGGTCACAGATTACTGCATCTTGGTAACATCATATGGGTGTTGGCTGGGGATAAGTGACTAAACCTGCCGATTATCTGAAGAACTCTTGATGCCGGCTCGTCCAAAAAGTGATCAAAAAAAACTGGCGGCCGAAGCGACCGCCAGTTTTTTGTTATTTTGTCTAACTATAAGGTCAGACAGATCAAGCGCGTTTTCGCTTGCGCATTGCAGCAAGGCCACCCACTGCCCCGAGAAGGAGCAGAGCAGACGCAGGCAGAGGCACCGGCGCAACTTCCAAGGCTTTGACAGTTGCCGAGGTTGTCACACTCTGTCCGTCCAAAAGCGTCAAGCCGCCTTGAAAGTTCACAGCGAAAACATTGCCGTCCACGTCCACAATTTGAGGCAAATTGTCCCAAATCAGCGCGCCCGCGACTATTGATCCGTTAAAAAGCGCCGCTACCGCGACTGAACTGTTGCCTGTCACACTTGCGGCAGGCTGCACAAACGCCAGCGTCGCCGTCACGTCATACGTCGAAAGACCAGTGCCATTGCCCGAAAACGTCAGAAAATCGAATGTGTTCGACTGTCCTTCTTCCAGTGAAAAAGAACCACCCAATCCTGATGCCAAAGACGCCTCAATCCCGCAGTTTGTAAAGAAACAAACAAGCCCAGACCCTGTTTGATTGATTTGAACGCTTGAATTGGCGACGTCGATTTCAAAGTCCAGCATGGTCGCCGCCTGCGCAGGCATCGACATGATGAATGAAAGAGATAGAGCTGCTGCTCCTAATATACTTTTAAACATAGTTGTATTCCCCAACTGTTTGATCTGGACAGAGTCCACGATTTAATGAAATTGAACCCTTCCCAGTTTCAGTAGTGAACCGCAGAGCGAATCGAAGCAAGTTTTTTGCGTGTGAAAGGTCGACACGTCAGAAAAGCCCGATAAATGCAAGATCATCTTTCACAAACACAATCAGTATCTTACAACCATAAGAATAAGCCTTGTTTCCATATAAGAAACAATTTGTGGCTATATTGAATACAATCGGTTTTTACCTTTGTCCTTAAAACTCACCTATGCGGCAGTCACCCGCGCCTGCGACGACGGCGGCCCCCTGTGCCATCCGCGTCCCCACCGGTGTTGAAATTGACATCCGGCAGAGCGACGATGGATTTCAAAATCGGGAACGGCTCGACCGCGTTGGGGATATTTGAGGCATTTACGAAATGCTCCTGGAACCGCGGTTCGATGGCCGTTTCGATCTTGTGGATCTGGTGCACGGTCTGCTCTATTTCCCGGCGCGCCTCGGTGTTCAACAGAGCGATACGCGCGCCCGTGCCGGCGGCATTGCCTGCGCTCGTCACCTTTTCCAGCGGCGCGTCGGGGATCATTCCCAAAACCATCGCATGCTTTGGGCTGATATGCGCGCCAAACGCACCGGCCAGCACAACACGATCCACCTCGTCCACACCAAACTTGTCCATAAGCAAGCGCGCCCCTGAGTAGAGCGCAGCTTTGGCCATCTGGATTTCGCGAATGTCGCGGTTGGTGACGGTAATCACCGGGCCGCCATCGGCACTGCCATCCCAGACCATGTAGGAATAGGTCCGTCCATCAAGGAAACACCGCGCGGTGCCGGTCTGTTCGGGGGACCCAATCAGGCCCGGACCATCGAGAATGCCATTGAGACGCATCTCAGCCACCATCTCGATGATGCCCGAGCCACAGATGCCCGTGATCCCTGTGGCCTCTGTTGCCTCTGTGAACCCCTCTTCGTCAGACCACTGGTCGCAGCCGATCACCTTAAAGCGCACATCCTTGGTGGCCGGGTCAATCTCGACGCGTTCGATCGCACCCGGTGCGGCCCGTTGCCCGGAACTGATCTGCGCGCCTTCAAAGGCGGGACCGGTGGGCGACGAACAGGCCAGAACCTTCTCCGCATTGCCCAGCAGAATCTCGGCATTGGTGCCTACATCAACCACCAGCACAAGATCCTTGGATTTGTCAGGCGCTTCGGACAAGGCCACCGCGGCGGCATCCGCGCCAACATGCCCCGCGATGCAGGGCAAGATGTAAATCCCGGCGTGCGGATGGATCTCAAGATCAAGTTCGCGCGCATAGAGGTTTAGGGCCGAAGATGTCCCAAGCGCAAACGGTGCCTGACCCAGCTCAAATGGATCAATCCCGAGGAACAAATGATGCATAACCGGATTGCAGACAAACACCGCATCCATGATGAGTGTCTTGTCAATCTCCGCCTCTTGGGAAATCTGATCGAAAAGCGCGTTCATTCCCTCGCGGACAGCTGCAGTCATTTCTGCAGCGCCACCTGAGTTCATCATGGAATAGCTCACACGGCTCATCAGGTCTTCGCCAAAGCGAATTTGCGGGTTCATGATGCCCGACGAGGCCACGACCTCTCCGCTCGCCAAATTACACAAATGCGCCGCGATGGTCGTCGAGCCGAGATCGACCGCCAGACCATAAATTCCGCCGTCATAGAACCCCGGCCAGACATGCATGATCCGGGGAGACTGACCTTCGTTTTGTTGCTGCACGGCGACGGTGACGTTCCACTCCCCCTTGCGCAGGATGGGTTGCAAGCCATGCAGAACCCCAAGATCGGCCGACGCGCCAGTGATCTGCCATTGCTCTTCGAGGGCCTTAGCCAAGCGTTCCAGATCACCCGATGGTTCATGCATGTCGGGTTGATCCACCTCAACATAGTAAAGCCGCACCGAGGGGTTCATAACGATATCGCGCGCTTCGGCGCGTTTGCGCACCACCTGTTTATGCACCTGGCTTTCGGGGGGCACGTCAATGACCACATCCCCCATGACCTGCGCCTGGCACCCCAAACGCCGCCCGGATTTCAGCCCGCGTTTTTCGTCATAACGCGCCTCGACGCTGTTCCACTCCGAGAGCGCATTGTCAGCCACGGTCACGCCGTGTTTGGGGAATTCACCATAGCTCGGCGTGATCTGGCATTTGCTGCATATCCCGCGACCGCCGCAAACCGAGTCAAGATCGACCCCCAATTGACGCGCAGCTGTCAGGATCGGCGTTCCCACCGGAAACCGCCCGCGCTTGCCCGAAGGCGTGAACACAACAAGAGGGTCAGATTCGCTCATCTTCTAAAGACCTTTGGCCAAAAGGTTGGTTTCGCAGCACCATAATCTGTTCCAGCTTATGCGAAAGATCGCAACCGGCATAATCTGGTACGCTGGCGTCATTCAGACAGCTGGAAAATCAGCAAAATACTCATCACCCGATTTCTCGACGGATCCCTTGTGGCAAAGGTGGGTGTTCTACATTCATTTTGCACATTTCAATCCATGACGCTTTCCGTCAAAAAGTGACGACATGTTTTGGTCTGTGTCCCTCATTCTGTTGCTCGCTATAGCGATTTGGCTTTGGGTTTCTGCGCGTTACATGGTGCGCGCCTCGGACGGTGTGGTGATCGGCACGCGACCCGGTGAGGCGCTTTTGCTGGTGGATTTGCAGGCGGCGTGCTGGGATGATGTGCATTATGATGCGCATATGCGCTCCCAGGTCGAGAAAGCCGTTGCCCGTGAGGTGACGCAGGCCCAGCGCGACAATATTCCGGTAATTGCCTTGCGCCACGAATGGTCCGGGCTTGGCACGCGTCTCGTGGCCCATTTGCAAAACCAAGCCGGTTTGGTCAAAGGCAAGCCAGGCACCGAGTTGGCCGCCCCTTTTGCCGATTTGGCCGATCACATGATCGTAAAGCGCGTCGAAGACGGATTTGAAACAGGTGAGCTTGATGCGCTGTTGCAGGTGCTGGATGTGGGGCACCTTCGGATCATGGGCCGGGATGGGGCGCATGCCGTGGCCAGGACGGCGCAAGCGGCACTTAATCGCGGCTATGACGTCACTTTGGTGGCGGACGGGGTCGCGACGGCACAGCCGCTCAGGTTTCAGGACGTCGCCGACGCCTTGCGGTCTCAGGGGGCTGTGGTCAGGCGCGGTTAGTCGCGGCGGATGTCCGCGCCCAATGCCCCCATCAAGTCCTCAAAGATCGGAAAAGACGTGGCAATCGGGCTGCCATCATCAACAGTCACCGGATTGGTTGCGGCGAGGCCCAACACCATGAAAGACATGGCAATGCGGTGGTCCAAATGGCTGGCGCAGGTGGCTCCACCCTGCACACCGCCGATGCCGCGTCCCTCGACGCTCCACCAGTCCTCGCCTTCCTCAACAGTGATGCCACAGGCGCGCAAGCCGGTGGCCATTGCGTCGATCCGGTCGGATTCCTTCACGCGCAGCTCTTTCACGCCGCGCATCATAGTCTGGCCTTGAGCAAAGGCTGCGACAACCGAGAGCACCGGGTATTCGTCGATCAAGCTGGCGGCACGATCTGGCGGCACGTCGATGCCTTTGAGGTTGGGCGAAAAGCGTGCCCGGAGATCCGCCACAGGCTCACCGCCCTCTTCACGCTCATTTTCATATGTCAGGTCCGCGCCCATCTCGCGCAGCGTGGTAAAGAGGCCCGCGCGGGTCGGGTTGAGGCCGATATTCGGCACCAAAACATCAGACCCTTCGGTGATGAGTGCTGCACAGACCGGGAAGGCGGCGCTTGAGGGGTCACGTGGCACCGCAATGCTCTGCGGCTTCAACTCGGGGCGGCCTGTGAGGGTGATGATCCGGTGCTCATTGGTGACTTCTGTGCTGATTTCAGCTCCAAACCCGGCAAGCATGCGTTCGCTGTGATCGCGTGTCGCCTCGCGTTCGGTGACAACCGTCTGGCCCGGCGCATTGAGCCCCGCCAGCAATACAGCGGATTTCACCTGCGCCGAGGGCACAGGCACGTCATAGCTTACAGGGATTGGGTCCTGCGCGCCCACAATGGTCATGGGAAGACGCCCACCGGAGCGGCCTACCGTTTGCGCCCCGAAGAGCGCCAGAGGGTCCGTGACCCGCGCCATGGGGCGTTTGTTGAGGCTGGCATCTCCGGTGAAGGTGGCCGTAATCGGCGACGTGGCCATCGCGCCCATGATCAGGCGCACGCCGGTGCCGGAATTGCCACAATCGATGACCTGATCGGGTTCGGCAAAGCCGCCGACGCCCACGCCATAGACGTGCCATGTCCCATCTTCGTCACGCGTGATCTCGGCCCCCATGGCCCGCATCGCATTGGCCGTGTCGAGCACGTCTTCGCCTTCGAGAAGACCAGTGATGGTCGTTTCACCCACGCACATCGCCCCGAGGATCAGGCTGCGATGCGAGATCGACTTGTCCCCCGGCACGTCGGCTTGCCCTTTGAGACCTTTGGAGGCGTGAGAACTCATGGGAATGGGAGTGCCGTGACCGGACATCGCGGGGCCTTTCATCTGCGATATTTGCCCTGCTGATAGCGCAACCAGCAAGGCAGGTCCATGCGGATCAGCCTGTCGGCGATTTCGCTGCTGGATATGGAAGTCGCGCCTAACCGCGCGCGGCGATGACCAGGACCTCAACCTTGAGATCGGGATGCGCCAGTTTGGCCTCTCCACAGGCACGGGCGGGCGCATGACCCTCGGCCACCCAGGCATCCCAAACGCCGTTCATCTCGGCGAAATCGCTCATATTGTCCAACCAGATGGTCGTTTGCAGAATACGCGTTTTGTCTGATCCTGCCTCAGCCAGAAGCGCGTCGACCTTGTCCAGACAGGTCTGGGTTTGGGCGGCAACGCTGTCGCCCTTGTTGCCCACCTGACCTGCCAGATAAATCGTATCGCCATGGATGACGATCTGGCTCATGCGTTCGCCAGTATGGTGGCGTGTGATGTTGGACATAAGTGCCGTTCCTTTCGCGCGCGGGCGTTAGCCGGATTCTTCCTCAAGATGCAGCTTCATGTCGATCAGGACCTGCTGCAGGGCCGTGGTTTCTTTCAGCAAACGCTTGGCCTCATTCACCGTGATCACTCCATCCTCGATGGATTGTTGATACTCAGCCATCAACATCGCGAACCGCTGACTCAGCGCAATCACATCGCTGTTCACCCCGCCGGACTCATTGTTGTTTGGACGACGCTCATCAAAGTCGAGCTGCATCCCATTGAGTTCGGCAAGAGCGGCTGTCACATGCGGATAAGACGCGGCTGTTTCCAAGGCTGCAACGGCATCAATGGGCATGAACCGATCGGCGTGCTCATCGTGATCTGAATAATACCGCCCGAGCGTGGCCTTGGACTTGCCCGTCAGTTCACAGGCCGGTTCAATACCCACATCTTTCACCAGGCTCTCGGTGTGTTTTTTCAGATAGCTTGCCGCTTTGTCCATGTACTCGCATCTCCCTAAAGCGTTTCGCGATCATCTGAGAGTCAGGCTTATCGCGCGGTGCTTTAGCCAGCCTTTATCCGAAACATACGGTGCTGCGCAATGCTGATGCCAGGGCCCGACCCTGCTCTAGGCGCGTTCAACCAGAACGGACCCAACGGAATAGCCTGCTCCAAAGGAGCAAATTAGTCCGGTATCACCCGCTTGAAGATCGTCGGAATACTTCGAAAAGGCGATGATCGACCCGGCGGATGAGGTATTGGCGTAGTCCTGCAGGATATTGGGTTGTTCCTCGGCCTCAGGCACCCGGCCCATGACCTTGCGGCCGATGAAATCGTTCATCGTTTTGTTGGCCTGATGCAACCACAGGCGTTTGAGGTCGCTGGCCGCGACACCCTCGTCTTCCATATGTCGGGCGATATGGACGGAGACCAGTGGCAGCACCTCTTTGAACACCTTGCGCCCCTCTTGCACAAAAAGCATATCGCGCCGGTCTTCCATATGGCCATTGCGCGTGCGGCGCAGATAGCCGTTGTTGTTGCGGATATTGTTGGAAAACTGCGTGGCACAGCGGGTCGAATGCACGAGGAAATGCGCGCCTTTGGCATCCTCTGCGCGTTCGATCACCACGGCTGTGCAGACATCGCCAAAGATGAAATGACAATCCCGGTCGCGCCATTCCAGATGCGCCGAGCAAATCTCGGGGCTGACCACGATGGCGCAGCGCACAGAACCTGAGCGCACCATATCAGCGGCGGCCTGAATACCGAACGTGGCCGACGAGCAGGCGACGTTCATGTCAAAGGCAAAACCAGACGCGCCCAGGAGCTGCTGTATTTCGATGGCAATCGCCGGATACGCACGCTCGTGGTTGGACGCCGCGCAGATGATCAGATCAACCTCAGAGGCCTCACGGCCCGCTTGTTTGAGCGCCTTGGTACACGCGTCCAATGCCATCTCGGCCATCATTCCGGGCTCATCATTGGTGCGTTCGGGCAAATGCGGGTGCATGACTGCAGGGTCGAGCACGCCGGTTTTGTCCAGCACGTAGCGCTGTTCGATGCCCGAGGCGCTGACAATGAACTCCGACGAAGACGGCTCTTTGGCCGCGACCTCACCCGCCGCGATGGCGTCGGCATGTTCAGTATTGAACCGCTCGGCATAGGCGTTGAAAGCAATGACCAGCTCGTCATTGGTAATGGTCTGTTCCGGTGTGAAAACGCCGGTGCCTGTGATCGCTGGCTTATGCATCGCGCTGCTCCTGTGAGGTGCGCGCCACCTCATCGCAATGGCAGAGCGAGGTCAAGTGTAACGGTGCGGCATGCGGGGTTGGGGGCGCAAGGGAGGGCTAATGCAAAAGGTATTGGGATGGCGGGTTAGAAGCCATCCCGTACCTTCGTTCTTCACTCCAAAAGCACGGAATCGAGGGCCGCAGGCCCGCCGTGCCAGCGCCGGACCGGCCCGATGGGCCGGCGCTTTGTCGATAGAAGGCACTCCGAATATTCGATGTGATGACTTGGCAAGCATAAAGCGCGCCGGTCACACGAAGGATGCGCCGTCCCCCGGTCCGCCGCTGGCACGGCTCAACGCAAGGTCTGCAAAGTCCCACATATCCAACAACCGCACACCCGCTCTTCAATTCACCAAATTCGGCGGTGTCTCGCCGTTCAGCGCGGCTCGCAAATTCTCCACTGCGATGCGACCCATCTTTTCGCGCACTTCAAGCGTTGACGTGCCCATATGCGGCAGGAGGACTGCGTTCTCCATCTTCTTCAAAGCATCCGGCACCTTGGGTTCATGCTCATAGACGTCCAGGCCCGCCCCGGCGATACGGCGGTCTTTGAGGGCGCGGATCAGGGCGGCTTCGTCGACAATATCGCCGCGTGCGATGTTGATGAGATGCGCGGTGGGGGTCATGTGACCCAGCACCTCATCATTGATCAGGTGATGCGTCTCGGCGCTGGCAGGCACGGCGACCACGGCAAAATCCGCACAGGCCATCAGTTCCTCAATCGTTTTCACCCGTTCAGCCGGATAAGCGAATTCCTTTTCGCTGCGCGACCAGTAGAGCACCTTCATGTCAAACCCGAAATGACAGCGCTGTGCGATGGCTGACCCGATGCGGCCCATGCCGATGATGCCCACCGTCTTGCCCGTGACATGCGTGCCCAGAAGCTGCGTTGGGTTCCAACCCGGCCATTCGCCTGCGCGCACCATGCGCTCGCCTTCGCCTGCCCGCCGGGCACTCATCATAATGAGCGTCATGCCGATATCGGCGGTGGCGTCTGTCACAGCACCCGGCACATTGGTGACCATGACACCGGCACTGCGCGCGGCCTGTAAATCAATATGGTTTATGCCCACGCCATAATTGGCCAGCACCTTGCAGCGCGGGTTCTGCGCCTCGCGGAAAACCTCGGCGGAAAACGTGTCGCCAAACATCATCAGCACACCGTCATAGAGGTTCAGCGCCGCGCGCATCTGACCGATTTTGAGCGGCGTGTTCTCGGTCCGCATTTCCACGTCAAAGTGTTCGCGCGCCATGTCGGCGACGCTTTCGGGCAAAGGGCGTGTGAAATAGACACGTTTCAATGCATCCGGCCTCCGACGGGGACGTCCTTGTCCGGGGCAAGCAAAACGATCTCGCCGTCTGCGTCACTCAGGCCCAGAACGAGAACCTCGGACATGAACGGGCCGATTTGGCGGGGCGGGAAATTGGTGACGGCCATGACCAGTTTTCCGGGCAGGTCTTCGGGCGTGTAATGCGCGGTGATCTGGGCCGAGGTCTTGCGCTCGCCGATCTCGGGGCCAAAGTCGATCCACATCTTGATGGCCGGTTTGCGCGCCTCGGGAAAGGGTTCTGCGCGGATGACCCGCCCTACGCGAATGTCGACCTTGAGAAAGTCGTCAAAGCTGATCTCATCCGTCATTGCGCAATTCCCTTGAACGGTCCGTCGCGGCCGCAACGGTCTTCGCCATCAATTCCGGCAAGCCGTGAGTGGCATCCATCAGCACCTCAAGCCCGGCTTGTGTGGTGCCATTGGGACTGGTGACGTTGACCCGCAACTCCGCAGGTGTTTCTTCCGCCGTCTCGGCCAATGCCCCTGCCCCCGCGACCGTCGCTTTGGCCAGTTGCATCGCCAGTTCAGGCGCAAGCCCCTGCGCCTCACCCGCCGCGGCCATGCATTCGATCATATGAAACACATAGGCCGGACCCGATCCGGAGAGGCCTGTGACAGCATCCATCTGGTCTTCGCTCTCCAGCCGCACCACCTGCCCCACGGCCTCAAGCAGGTCCTGGGCCATATCAAGCTGATCCGGGCGCACATGGGCATTGCCGATCATGGCGGATATGCCCTTGCCCACGGCAGCGGGCGTGTTGGGCATCACGCGAATGATCGGGCTTTGATCCCCAAGTTCGGCTTCAAAAGACGCAATCTCGGTGCCGGCGGCGACAGAGACAAAGAGCGTGTCCCCGTTGCCCATCGCCGCAATCGTCGGCAGGGCGTCTCCCATCATCTGAGGCTTGACGGCAATCAGCACAATGGCCGGATGCGGCGGCAGGTCGATATTGATGTGAACGCCCGTGGACTGCAGCCAGTCGGACGGCTTGGGATCAATCACCCAAACAGACCCGGCAGGCAAACCACCTTCGAGCCAGCCCGAGAGCATAGCCGACCCCATTTTGCCACATCCCAAAAGCACAAGGCCATTCTGGGCCACCGTTTCTGTATCCATGTTGGCTATCCCTGCCCTGCCGCATTCGTTTTCAACCTGTGATAAATCGCAGGCTCGGGTGGTGCAATGCGAGATCGTAAGCCTCGGCCAAGCCTTGCGCAAAGATGCGGGGCAAACGGGTCTTTTGCAATTGCTCCAGTCGGGACTTTACGGTCGCGCTATGACGCTGGTGTAGGACTTTGGCGGGTATGCGGACAAACCAGACTTTGACCTCGGAGAAATTAAGGTCTGCTCAGCACGACTTGCGGACGAGGTCATGTCACCGAAAAGTGGCGTCTTTCCGATTGAAGTTGCTCAATAATCGGTGCTGTGCATGATCATGAAAACTGATCATGAGATTGAAGATGATAAAAAGCCGGATCACACTCAAGCAGCTCGAAGCCTTTTCATTTGTTGTGGACATGGGAACCTTTAGAGCAGCAGCCGCTGCCCTTGGCACAACTCAACCCAACATCTCATCGCGGATATCTGCATTAGAGGCTGCCTTAGATATCACGCTTCTTTATCGCGACGCCGGTTCTGTACGTCTGACCACCAAAGGCAAAGAGCTTATTGAGCGGACGCGGGACGTGCTTCGGGCGGGAGAGGCGTTGCTGGAAGCGGCGGGTCGGCAGGAGCTTATCGAAGAACGTTTTCGGCTGGGTGTGACAGAACTGGTCGCCTGTACCTGGCTTCAACCCTTCCTGCGTCAGCTTCGGCGGGAATATCCCAACCTTCGGGTTGAACTTCAGGTCGACCTGTCTCGGCAAATTGAAGAGCGCCTGCGAGAAGGGCAGCTTGACCTCGCCCTGCAAAATGGCCCGTTTGCGTCGCGGGCGACGGGCGAAAGACGGCTTTCCAGCGAAACCTATGTTTGGGTGGCGAACGCAGAGGTTGCGAACAGTCTTGCGGGTGGAGCATCGGTTGGGCGTTTCTTTGAACACGCAGTTCTAACCCATGCGCGTCACACGGCAGCGGGGAATGCCTTGCATGAATTGGCCAAGGAGCGAGGGTTGGATGCTGGCAAGATCGTCCATTCCAGCGCGTTGTCTGCGTGTCTGCCGATGGTCAGCGAGGGGATGGGTGTGGCGCTTCTTCCAAAGTCGCTGGTACAAAGCGAGTTGGACGCAGGCCGGTTGAAAACGCCCATTTCAGATTGGACTGCGCCGCCTTTGACCTTTTTCGCGCGCTTCAACTCAGATCGGGCGCCACGGTTTGTCGAAAAGGCGAGTGACATTGCGGCTACTATTCGGCCGAGCGCAGCAGAAGATAAATAAAATCTATAGAGTGAAGAAAATCAATTGATTTGATTTCTGATCTGCCATGGTCCCATGTCGACATGCTGATCGTGTGTGCATGTGGAGGAACAGATGAAGGCCGAATCTATTCGAATGGGCGTCGATATTGGTGGCACATTCACAGATGTCGTTCTGGAAAAGGCGAGCAAACAGTATTCGGTGAAAGTCCTGACGACCTATGCGGCCCCTGAAAACGCGATCATCGACGGAATGCATCAGGTCTGCGCCAAGGCGGGCGTAGAGCCTTCGCAGATTGAACAGATCATTCATGGGACCACATTGGCCACCAACGCGCTGATCGAACGGCGCGGAGCCAAAACCGCGCTTGTCACAACCGCAGGCTTCCGTGATGTGATCGAGATGCGCACCGAAAGCCGGTTTGAACAATACGACCTTAACCTGAACCTGCCTGATCCGCTGTTGCCGCGTCAGATGCGTTTCACTGTCCCTGGACGCGTGAATGCCAAAGGAGAAATCCTGGTAGAGCTTGAGCGTGCAGATGTCGAAGCCGTTGTTGACCGCATTGCAGAAGCGGGCTTCGAAAGCGTCGCAGTTGGTTTGATCCACTCTTACCTCAACCCAAAACATGAGCAGTTGGTACGTGATGTTTTGGCCGAAAAGCTGCCGAATATTTCGGTGTCGATCTCGTCCGAGGTATCGCCGCAGATGCGCGAATACGAACGGTTCAACACGGTCGTGGCCAACGCCTATATCAAACCGCTGATGGCCTCCTACCTTGGACGGCTGGAAGACCGGCTGCGCGGCGAAGGTGTCGCCTGTCGCATCTTCCTGTTGCATTCGGGGGGCGGGATCATCTCGATCCAGAACGCAGCGGATTTCCCCGTACGCCTTGTGGAAAGCGGACCAGCAGGTGGCGCGGTCTTCGCGGCCCATATTGCTGCCCGATATGGTCTGGACAAGGTCCTGTCCTTCGACATGGGCGGAACCACGGCCAAGATTTGCCTGATCAAGAACCAGACGCCCAAGACCAGTCGCGTTTTTGAGGTCGCGCGGACTTACCGGTTCAAGAAGGGCTCGGGCATGCCGATTTCGATCCCGGTGATTGATATGGTCGAAATTGGTGCGGGCGGCGGAAGCCTTGCCCATGTGGACGGGATGCGGCAAATCCGCGTCGGCCCTGAAAGCGCCGGGTCCGAGCCCGGGCCCGCCTGTTATGGGCGCGGGGGTGAACGACCAGGTGTCACGGATGCCGATCTTGTCCTGGGCAAGTTGGACCCAAACAATTTTGCCGGTGGTTCGATCGCCCTTCATCCCGATCAATCAGAACAAGCACTGAGTGCACATGTGGGCGACACGCTGGATATGGACGCAGTCGAGGCGGCCTTTGGCGTTGCTGAGGTAGTTGACGAAAACATGGCCAATGCCGCCCGCGTTCACGCTGTCGAAAATGGTGAAGACCTGAGCGAGTACACCATGATCGCCTTTGGCGGCGCGGCCCCGCTGCATGCCGGGCGACTTTGCGAAAAGCTTGGGGTTGAACGGCTGCTTGTGCCGCCCGGTGCGGGCGTCGGCTCGGCCATTGGCTTCCTGCGCGCACCGTTCAGCTTTGAGGCCAATCGTTCGGTCTACATGAAGTTGAGCGACTTTGATGCGGACAAGATTAAGAGCCTTCTGACGGATCTTAATGCCGAGGCGACTGGTTTTGTGCGCACGTGCGATGAAGTCAGTCCGATCCTGTCGGAATTCAAGGTCTACATGCGCTATTCCGGTCAGGGTTGGGAAATTCCGATTGACCTGACCGAAGAGCAGGCGATGAACCCTGATGCTGCGACCTTCGAGGGGCGGTTTGAGGAGGATTACACAAAGCGCTTTGGCCGCCCCGTCGCCGGCATGGACATCGAGATCACCGTCTGGTCGGTGAATGCCACAACGCCGCCCGAAGACGTCGCGCGCAGTGAAATCACAGACGGCAGCGCGCTTGTTGTGTCGAACGGTACGAGGCAGCTCTTTGATGCGGCATCCAGCAAATACCTTAATGCCCGTGTCATCGACAGGAGCCTCATGGAAGCAGGCCAACGCGCACATGGCCCTGCCGCCGTAACCGAAGCTGAGACGACCATCATTGTTCCCGCCAGTCGGGACGCCATCCGCCAGCCTGACGGCTGTATCGATGTCGTGACGAAGGGAGCTGTCCAATGACTCAGGAACACTCCAAAGTCGCCTATCAGGTCATGTGGAACCGCCTGATTTCGGTCGTCGAAGAACAGGCGCAGGCGTTGGTGCGCACGGCGTTCTCAACCTCAGTCCGCGAGGCAGGCGACCTGTCTGCCGGTGTCTATGACACGCATGGCAATATGCTGGCCCAAGCTGTGACCGGGACCCCTGGCCACGTGAACGCTATGGCTGATGCCGTCGCGCATTTCATCCGTCGGATCGGGCGGCAGAACATGTTCGATGGCGACGTCTACATCACCAATGACCCATGGGAGGGCACGGGGCATCTGCACGACATTACGATGGTCACGCCCTCTTTCCACATGGGCACTTTGGTCGGATTTTTTGCCTGCACGGCGCATATCGTGGACATCGGGGGGCGCGGCTTTGGCGCGGACGCACAGAGCGTCTATGAGGAAGGGCTCTACATCCCGATCATGAAGTTTGCGGAAAAGGGCGAAGTGGATGAGTCATTGGTGCGGATCATCCGGGGCAATGTTCGCGAACCGGACCAGCTGATCGGTGACATTTATGCGCTGGCAACCTGTAACGAGATTGGACACCGCCGCCTGATCGACATGATGGAGGAGTTCGCCCTCGAACATCTGGATGGCATCGCAGAATTCATCCTCGAAAATTCGCGCCGGGCGACGATCGAGGCGATTGCAGCCTTGCCGCAGACATCTGCCACCGGCGAGATGACAATGGACGGCTTCGACGTGCCCATCACTCTGAAGGTGAAAGTCAGCGTGGAAGGCGAGCGGATCGTCACCGACTTTACCGGCACCTCAGGCCTCGACAAAAAGGGCATTAATTGCCCGCTTGTCTATACCAAGGCTTATGCGTGCTATGCGCTGAAAGTGGCGATTGCACCGGAGATACCCAACAACGCAGCCTCACTTGAACCGTTTGAAATCACAGCGCCGGAAAACTCAATCGTCAACGCGCTGCACCCCGCACCTGTCGCACTACGCCATATCGTGGGGCATTTTGTGCCCGACGCCGTCTATGACGCCTTTGACAAGATCGTGCCGGGTCTGGTGCCTGCCGAAGGCGCAGGATGTCTGTGCAATTTCCAGGTCTCCTTGCGTCCTCGCAGCGATGCTCCGGCACCCGCGGACGCGCGCCGGTCTGAGGTTTTGACATTCAACTCGGGTGGGTCTGGTGCACGGCCAGACCACGACGGCATGAACGCGACAGCCTTCCCATCGGGCGTGATGACCATGCCCATCGAGGCCACGGAACACGCAGGTCCCGTCATTATCTGGCGTAAGGAATTGCGCCCCGACAGTGGCGGCGCAGGCAAGACGCGTGGCGGTTTGGGGCAATACATGGAAGTCGGCGCACAGGAAGGCCACGAGTTCGATATTCAGGCCATGTTTGACCGCAGCCAGCACCCCGCTCGGGGCCGCCGAGGTGGCCAGAACGGCGCACCAACGACCATCGCTCAGGACGATGGATCAGCAATGCGGGTCAAGGGAAAGCAATTCGTCCCACACGGCCGTAAGGTGGTGATGGCGTTCCCCGGAGGCGCGGGCTACGGCGATCCGGCGGAGCGCCCCAAAGACCTTGTAAAACGCGATTTGGCGCGAGGATACATTTCAGAAGAAACGGCTCGGGCGGACTATGGATTGTCCGCTGAGGACATCGCGGCGGTGCAAACTGCCGTCGCAAGGGGGGAACAGATATGAGCAACCAAAACCCAACAATGCAAAGCTATGACGTGATCATCATCGGAGGCGCCATCATGGGCGCCTCGACCGCTTGGTTCCTGTCCGACAATAAGGATTTCGATGGCTCGGTCCTCGTTGTCGAACGGGACATGACCTATGAGAACTGCTCGACCACGCACACAAATTCCTGCATGCGGCAACAATTCTCGACCGAATTGAACGTGCGGATTAGCCAGTTTGCCGCCGACTTCGTCAAAAACATCCGCAGCTACATGGGTGGTGATGACCGGGTGCCAAAACTTGGTATCCGCTCATTCGGTTACATGTATTTTGCCGACAACGAAGGCTTCGCCGACGTGCTGCGCGACAGCCAGCAGGTGCAACTGGCGGCTGGCGCGGCAACCCTGCTTATGACACCCGAAGAGATCAAAACCGCTTACCCCTTTTACAATGTGGACGACATCGTGCTGGGGTCCATCAACCTGGTGGACGAGGGGTATTGGGACGGGGCGGCTGTCAATGACTGGTGGCGACGTCAAAGCCGCGAACGCGGGGTTGAATGGGTCCAGAACGAAGTTGTAGCGATCACCCGCAACGCGGCGGGCACCCGCGTCGAAAGCATCACTCTCGCTTCTGGCGAGGTCGTCGCTTGTGGTAAGGTCGTCAATGCGTCCGGCCCACGCGCTGCACGCACTGCCCAGATGGCGGGCATCGATGTGCCGGTGGAGCCGCGCAAACGCTTTTCGTGGATATTCAAGGCTGAGCAGCCGCTGGATCAGGACCTACCGCTGACCATCGATCCGTCAGGTGTGCATGTCCGCGAAAATGGCGGCGGAACATATCAGTGCGGCGGCCATTCCGACTACGACCCGGCTGTGGACTTCGACGATTATACGATGGATCACGCGATGTGGGAAAACCACGTCTGGCCCATTCTGGCCACCCGCATCCCCCAGTTTGAAGCCATCAAAGTGCAATCCGATTGGGGCGGGCACTATGCCATGAACACCTTTGATCACAACGCGATCATGGGGCCGCACACTGAGCTTTCAAACTTCATCTTCCTCAATGGCTTCTCCGGCCACGGGCTTCAGCAGTCGCCTGCAATGGGACGCGGGACAGCCGAATGGCTGACCTATGGAGAGTACCGCGCACTTGATCTGTCGCCGTTCAACTACGAGCGGATCCCGGCGAACAGGCCGATCATCGAGAAAGCCATTATCTGATGAAGCTTCCCGCCAACCCCTTCGCCCGCGCCATTGCTGCCGGTGACAAGCAAATCGGTCTTTGGATCAGCCTGTGCAGCAACTTCGCCGCAGAGGTGGTCTCGACCGCCGGATATGACTGGGCGCTGATCGACATGGAACACAGCGCCAACGATTACTTCAGCGTGCTGTCCCAGCTTCAGGCCTTTGCGGCGTCTCCCACTACGGCGCTTATCCGGGTCGAATGGAACGACGCCGTCGCGGTTAAGCGGTTGTTGGATTTGGGCACGCCGGGCCTGTTGTTTCCGATGATCCAATCGGTGGAAGAGGCCGAACGTGCGGTGGCCGCGACACGCTACCCGCCTCGCGGCATTCGCGGTGTTTCTGGTGCGACCCGAGCAACGGCCTTTGGGCGCGTTTCCGACTATGTGGCGCGGGTTGAGGAAGAAACCGCTGTTCTCTTGCAACTGGAAACTCGCGCCGCCGTAGAACAAGCCGACACAATTGGCGCGGTTGATGGTGTCAGCGGCATCTTCTTTGGACCCGCAGATATTGCGGCCGATATTGGCAAACTGGGCAATCCGATGGACCCGGATGTTTGGGCCTTGATCAAACCTGCGGCGCAAAAACTGATTGCTAAAGGGATGCCGGTCGGCACCTTGGTCACGGACCCCGCTTTTGCGGCTGACCTTTTGAACGAAGGCTTCACCTTTGTCGCCATCGCGACAGACACCGGGCTTTTGGCGCGGGCCGCAGATGCGGCGCTTGCGCAAACAAAGGGGGCGCTGCGATGAATTTTGCGTCTTCGCGTCTGGCGCCGGTTAAACCCTCCGCTTCTGCCTGGGTCAGCCAAGCGGCCAAAGAGGCGATGGCGCGGGGTGAGGACGTCATCGACCTTGGTCTCGGTGAGCCGGATTTTGATACGCCCAATCATATCAAAGAGGCCGCGCATCAGGCCGCTCTCAGGGGCGAGACGAAGTATCCGCCCACAAATGGCACGCTCGTGATGCGGCAAGCGGTCGTGGACAAGTTCAAACGCGAGAACCACCTGGACTATGCGCTTGACGAAGTGATCGTGTCGAACGGGGCCAAGCAGGTGCTATTCAACGCCTTCATGTCCACACTCGAGCCGGGCGACGAGGTGCTGCTCTGCGCGCCCTATTTCGGTCAGTACAAGGACATTGTGCTTATCCTCGGCGGTGTACCAGTGCCTTTGGAATGTCCGGCTGAGGCGGGCTTTCTCCTGACACCCGACCAATTGCGCGACGCCATCACACCTAAAACACGGTGGCTGCTCTTGAACCAGCCGTCGAACCCGTCGGGCGCGGTTTATTCAGATGCTGAGATTGCGGCACTTGGCGACGTGCTGGCCGATCATGACCGCGTGCTGGTCCTGTCGGATGAGATCTATGAACACATCCTGTTTGACGGGCGCGTGTTCCGATCGTTTGCGGCACTGTGCAAGGGCTTGAAAGACCGCACCTTGACGGTCAATGGCGTGTCCAAAGCCTATGCCATGACGGGATGGCGCATTGGCTACGGCGCGGGGCACAAGGATTTGATCGCGGCGATGACCAAAGTGCAAAGCCAAATCTCGTCTGGAGCGTGTTCTGTCGCCCAAGCGGCGGCGGCGGCAGCTTTGAATGGGCCGCAAGATGACGTCAGCAATTTCTGTCGCGCTTTCGAAGCACGCCGTGATCTTGTGGTCGCGCGTGTGGCAAAAATACCGGGGTTGACGCTCGACGCGCCGGGCGGCGCGTTTTATGGCCTGATCGGCTGCGCCGGTTTGATCGGGGCACAGACCCCACAGGGCGAAACGCTGGCAACCGATACCGATGTCACAGCCTATCTTCTGAAGGCTGCTGGCATTGCCGCCGTTCCGGGCAGCGCTTATGATCTTTCACCGTTTTTCCGCATTTCAACAGCCGCCTCAGAAGATGTGTTAGGCGCTGCGATGGATCGCATCGCTCGCGCTGTTGCCGACCTAAAAGGACCCAATCCATGAAAAAAATAGTTCTCACCGGCGCGGCTGGCCGCCTCGGCTCGTACCTACGCGAACCATTGTCAAAACTCTGCAATGAATTCGTCTCTTCAGACATAGCCGACAGCGTCTCCAATCTGGCAACTAATGAGACCTATGTGCAGGCGGATATCACCAATTTGGACGCCATGGTCGCCCTTCTGGAGGGTGCGGATATGGTCGTGCATTTCGGCGCAATTGGCGATGAAGCCCCGATGGACGTGCTGTGGGGGCCGAATTTTTATGGTGCCTACACGGTGTGGGAGGCCGCCTATCGCAACAAGCTGCGCCGGGTTGTTTATGCCTCGTCCATCCACGCGGTTGGCATGCACAAGAAAACGGATTTCATTGGTATCGATGCCCCTCACAAACCTGATACCTTCTACGGTCTTGCAAAGTGTTTCGCCGAAGACCTCGCCTCTCTCTATTGGGATAAGCGCGGATTGGAATCCGTCTGCATGCGCATCCTGTCTTGCGCGCAGCCGACCAATTCACGCGCTGTGGGAACCTGGCTCAGCTATGATGATCTGATCCACATGGTGGAAGGCGCGATTACTACGCCCATTACAGGCTTCAGCGTAGTCTACGGTGTGTCAAACAACGATCGTGCGCCAGTCGACAACGCCAAGGCGCAACACTTGGGCTATCGACCCAAGGACAACGCCGAAGAATTCGCTAAAGAAATCTATGCCGCAGAAGGCCCGCTCGACCCTCACGACCCAGCCAACACACACCATGGCGGCCCATTCGCGGCCGTTGAGCTCGGCAACAGCGGCGTGGCCCATCTGAACCTCAGCACAGACGATACAGGAAAGGAATAAGCACATGGAGAAAGTCGCACTGATTACAGCGGGCGGATCAGGTATGGGCGCAGATAGCGCACACGCCTTGGCAGCAGATGGTTTCAAGGTTGGGATTCTCTCTTCGTCCGGCAAAGGCGAAGCACTTGCCAAGGAACTTGGCGGAATTGGCATCACAGGCACCAACAAATCTGACGAAGACCTGCAAAAGCTGGTCGATGCAGCAATGAACCATTGGGGCCGTGTCGATGTTTTGGTGAACTCCGCCGGTCATGGACCGCGCGCACCGGTCTTAGAACTCACCGATGAGGATTGGCACGAGGGCATGGAAGTCTACTTCCTGAACGCCGTGCGCCCTTCGCGCCTGGTCACACCGATCATGCAAAAGCAGGGTGGCGGGGCGATCATCAACATTTCGACCTTCGCCGCGTTTGAGCCGAACCCTGTGTTTCCAACCTCAGGCGTGATGCGCGCCGGGCTTGCAGCCTTCACAAAGCTCTTTGCCGACAAATACGCAGCCGAAAACATCCGCATGAACAACGTGCTGCCAGGGTTCATCGACAGCCTGCCAGAGAAAGAAGAATTCCGCTCGATGATCCCGATGGGCCGCTACGGCAACTCCCTTGGTGAGATCGCAAGCGTTGTGGCCTTTCTGGCTTCAGAGGGCGGGGCCTACATCACGGGTCAGAATATCCGGGTTGATGGGGGAATTACTCGGTCGGTCTAAGTCCAATAGCCACGAGGCTGAGAGCACCGCTGGTCGCCGGCGCGTTTAGGGATTGTCATCGACGATGTCGGCTTTCCGTGCTTAGTTGCCATTCATACATCTTGCAGCATCGGTGATTTTGGGCTCATTGCGGACCTTTTCTGCACCGCAGGATACGAAAAAGCAAAGCGTCCACGACCTGTCCCCAAAGCCTCTCCCAACTCAAAGGGCGAGCCGAAGCTCGCCCCCATTTCTGGCCGTGAGTGAAATCTAGGCCCGTCCGTAGGCCTCGCCTATGGCGATCTGCATGGCATCTTCGGGTGAGCGTCCGCCCCAGACCGCCAGTTGGAAGGCCGGGTAGTAGCGCTCGGCGCTTAGCACCGCGGCTCCGATCAGGGTGTCGATCTGTTCTGGCGCGACCCCCTGCCCGCCCGCCATGATCAGACCGTAGCGGTAGACCATCAGTTTCTGCTCGGCCCAATAGCTGAACGCCCCGGCCCAGCATTGGTCGTTTACACAATTCAGAAGTTCGTAGAGCACCGGCAGCTTGTCCTCCGGTGGCTCCATTTCAAAGGTGCACACCATGCGCAGTGTCTCGTCATAGCTTGACCAGGCAAGGGTGACAGAATACGTGCGCCACTGGCCCTCGACAGCCATGGCGATCTGATCATCGGCAATGCGATCGAAATCCCAGTCATGGTGCTCGGCCAGATGCTCGACGATGTCGATGGGGTGAAGGTCTTCGTGAAGGAACTGCTCTGATAATGCCATGGCGCCACCTCTTTTTTGTTGTAGCGACGGGCTGGCAGAGCCGCTATCGCTCGGTGTCTGCTCTAGGTTCAGGGGCGATCTCCCGCTGTCCTACAAGATATGGTGGGGCCTATCAGGCAGCCTGTAAAGCTATTTCTTGGGGATAACCGCAATAAGTTGTGGATGACATGAAAGATTCATCAAAATGCGGGGGATAACTGCGTTTCGGCCTCGCTGGCCCTAGAACACCACGTTCATCACCGCCAGAGAGACGACCAAGAACAGGATGGTCATGACCCCGCCGCCCTTGATGAAATCGGTGACCTTGTAGCCAGCAGGCCCCATAATCAGGGCATTCACCTGATGGGTCGGGATCAGGAATGAGTTCGACGTCGAGATCGCCACGGTCAAGGCAAAGAGTGCCGGATCGCCCCCAGCCGCCGCTGCGATGGATATGGCCAGCGGCACGAGAAGCACTGTCGCGCCAACGTTCGACATCACCAGTGTGAAGATCGTGGCCAGTATGGCCAGACCGACCTGCAACGACCATACAGGCCAGCCATTGAGCAAGGTGAGGATCTGGTGCGCGATCCACTCCGCCGTGCCAGTGGATTGTACTGCCTGCCCCAGAGGTATGAGGCCGGCCAACAGAAAGATCGTACTCCAACTGACCGCGCGGTAGGCCTCATCTATGTCAATCACACGAGTCACGATCATACCGGCAGCCCCGGTCAAAAGACACAGTGACAGGAGGACATCCGTGAAAAGGATCATGCTGAGCGACAAGAGGAAAAAGAACACCGCCCAACCGACCTTGGAGGGGCGCAGCTCCTCATGCGGGAATTCGGTCGTAACCACAACGAAATCGGGGTTGCGCGTGAGCCGCATCAACGCGTCCCACGTGGAGTGGATCACCAGTGTATCTCCGGCATGGAAAGGCACTTCGCCAACAAGCGTCGGCGCGTGGGTCTCGGTTTCCACATAGCTCATGGTTTCTTCATCGCGATGGATCGCCAAAAGGCTCGCCCCATAGGTTTTACGAAACACCAGGTCATGTGCGCATTTGCCAATCACCTCAGACCCTGGGGGGATCACCATCTCGGCCACGCCCGATTTTGTCGGCGCGTAGTCTTCGGCAAAGACGTCCAATTCACTATGCAGTGTGAACCCCTGATCAAGAACCATTTCGCGAATGACCCGCGACCGTCCCAGCACCGCCAGTCGACAGGGGGTCTCAATCGGCGTCTGGATCACGGGCGCAAACCAGCGTTTCCCGCGATAGGCGCTGCCGATGATATAGACATGATACTTTTGCATCATCTCATCGAACGTCATGCCTTCGCAGGGATGGCCCGAGGGAATGGAAATCTCGAAGATGTCTGTCTTCAACCCATAGATATTCTTGAGATACTCCTTCAAAGACTGTGCGCTTGTCGCGTCGTCGGCGCTTTTGCCAGATGGCAAAACCCAGCGCCCGAAGATCGTGAAATAGAGAATGCCGGTCACAATCAGGCTGAGCCCGATGGGCGTGACTGCGAAAAGGCCAAAAGGCTCCATCTTTTCGCCTTCGGGCAGCATGTCATTGGCGCTAATCAACAAGTCATTGAGCAGGATAAGCGGCGAAGACCCCACCATCGTCATCGTGCCGCCCAGAATGGCGCAAAAGCCCATGGGCATCAAAAGTCGCGACAAGGGCAACTCGGTGCGCACAGCAATACGGCTGACCACAGGCAGGAAGAGCGCCGCAGCTCCAACGTTTTGCATGAATGAGGATATGACGCCCACCGTGCCAGACACGATGGGGATGATCCGCGCCTCTGTTTTGCCGCCGTATCTGAGAATAACGGCGGCGACTTTGCTCATGATGCCGGTCTTGTCCAAACCGGCGCCAACGATCATCACGGCGATGATCGAAATGACGGCGTTAGAGGCAAATCCGTCAAAGAGCTGTGAGACATCGGCCAGATTGCTCAATGAGGGGTGTTGGCTCAGCAGGCCAATGATGACCATCACCAGAATAGCCGCAAGGTCGATGCGAACAATCTCGGACACAAAAAGGAAAATCGTGAATGCGAGCAGTGCAAGCACCACTGACATTTCAAAGGTCAACTCGATACCGGTCATTCTCCCTCCCCTAAGTCATCTAACCGGCTTTTGGGCCGTGAGACAACCAGAGGAAGGTCAGTTCCTGATCAGAGTGTGGCGAGATAGCAAGGACAACGTCCACACGAACAAGCGTGCGTTACTTGTCTTTTTCAAGCGCTTCTATCCGCGCCTTGAGCGCTTCGTTTTCTTCGCGTGCTTTCTGGGCCATGGCACGCACAGCATCAAACTCTTCGCGGGTGACCAAATCGCGATCCGCAAGCCAACGATCGATCCACGACTTCATCGCGGTGTCCGCTTCCTGCTTGGCACCCTGGGCGACGCCCATTGCGTTTGTCATCAATTGCGATAAATCGTCAAAAACTTTGTTGCGGGTCTGCATTTGCATTGCTCCGGCCTTACATTTGATCCCTATATGGGCGTCAAAGCGGGGGCGGGCAAGGTCTTGATCGTCGCAGTCGCAAGCAATCAGAGGCACAGATGCGCGCAGCCATTCCCTTTCCAGAGATTTCGTCCGAGGCATTTTCATTTACCGTGTTCGGTTATGAGCTGGCACTGCGGTGGTACGCGCTGTCTTACATTGTTGGCATCATCATCGGCTGGTGGCTTGTGGCACAGACCGTGAAGCGCGCGCATTTGTGGGCCAATGACACAGCCCCGATGAGCGTCAAACAGGTCGAGGATCTGGCCACTTGGGTGATCCTGGGGGTGATCCTCGGCGGGCGTCTGGGCTTTGTGCTGTTTTATCAGCCCGCCTACTACCTCGCGAACCCGTCCGAAATTCTGATGGTCTGGCAAGGGGGGATGTCGTTTCACGGTGGGCTTATCGGCGTGATCATTGCCTGCGTGGCGTTTTCCAAGCGGAACGGAATCCCGTGGTTATCAGTGGCGGACGTGCTGTGCATGGTCACACCCGTCGGGCTGTTGCTGGGCCGTTTGGCCAATTTCACCAATGCCGAGCTTTGGGGGCGACCCACCGAGGTGCCATGGGGCGTGATATTTCCGGGTGCTGCGGCCCAGGACTGCGCAGACGTGGTCGCGGGGCTTTGTGCGCGCCACCCGTCCCAGCTTTATGAAGCGTTTCTCGAAGGGCTGCTGCTCTTTGCCGTCCTTGTCTATCTCGGCTATCGGCGCGGCGCGCTGAAGAAAGTGGGGGCCATCACAGGGCTCTTCTTTATCGGCTACGGGCTTGGACGGTTCTTGGTGGAATTCGTCCGCCAGCCCGACGCGCAATTCATCAGCCCCGGCAATCCTTTGGGACTGGCCTGGCATATCAATGGCTATGGGCTGACCATGGGACAGATCCTTTGCATCCCCATGATCATTTTTGGAGCTTACATGCTCGCGCGTGCTCAGCGCAGGGCCCGCACTGCCGTGGCGGAATGACGGCACTGGGCGACATCCTGAAGGCGCAGGTTGCTGCCACTGGCCCTATGCGGCTTGATGGGTTTATGGCTGCCTGCCTGATGCATCCAGAGCACGGGTATTACACCACCCGCGATCCTTTTGGCGCGGCGGGAGATTTCACCACTGCGCCTGAGATCAGCCAGATGTTTGGCGAGTTGATCGGACTGTGTCTTGCCCAAACCTGGATGGATCAGGGCGCGCCAAACCCGTTTGCGCTGGCTGAGCTTGGACCGGGGCTTGGAACGCTTATGGTCGATCTCTTACGCGCCACCAAGGGCATCCCGGGGTTTCTCGAAGCGCTTTCTGGAATTCATCTGGTTGAATCCTCTCCTGCTTTACGCAAGCGACAGGCCGAGAGTTTGAACCATGCGGACACAGATTGGCACGATACGGCAGAGACCTTGCCGGATATGCCGCTTTTTACTGTGGCCAATGAGTTTTTCGATGCCCTGCCCATCCGGCAATTTCAACGCGGCGGGGATGGCTGGAGCGAACGCATGGTGGGGTTGACCGGTGATCAATTCACCTTTGGTCTGGGACCTGTTCATGCAGAGGATGTGCTGGCCCACAGGTTGGAAGATACCAAAGAGGGCGATCTGGTCGAGGTCACTCCGGGTGCTGGTGGTATCATCACGGCTCTCAGTCAGCGCATAGCAGCACATGGCGGGGCTGCGCTGATCATCGACTACGGCGACTGGCGCTCTTTGGGCGATACGCTTCAGGCAGTGCATGGGCATGATACAACCACGATCTTTGACGCCCCGGGCGAGGCGGACCTGAGCGCGCATGTCGATTTTGAAGCTTTGGCGCAAGCGGCCACTGACGGCTGTCGGTACTCCCGCGTCACAGCACAGGGTGTGTTCCTGGAACGGCTCGGCATCACCGCGCGGGCGCAGGCACTGGCACAAAGCATGACGGGTGCCACGCTGGACGCGCACATAGCCGCACATCGGCGCTTGACCCACAAGGCGGAAATGGGGACGCTCTTTAAAGTGATGGCGCTTTATCCCGAAGCCGCCGCACCTCCGCCAGGCCTGGATGCATGACCCTAGAAATCCTCACACATGACGCGTTGACCCCGCTTCGGCACGGGTTCTTTACGCGCAGAGGCGGTGCATCCTCAGGCGTGTTTTCCGGTCTTAATTGCGGGCAAGGCTCTTCCGATCAGTCCGAGGTGGTGGCGATCAACCGTGGACGGGTGGCTGAGGCGATGGGAGTGGCGACTGACACGCTCCTGACCGTGCACCAGGTGCATTCTGCGGATGTCGAGGTGATCAACGGCCCACGCAAGGACCGCCCCAAAGCCGATGCCATGGTCACGGCAACGCCCGGCATGGCCCTTGGCATTCTGACAGCGGATTGTCAGCCCGTCTTGTTTGCGGATCCCGACGCAGGGGTTGTCGGCGCGGCACATGCGGGATGGCGTGGCGCGCTGGATGGCGTTTTGGAAGCCACGGTTACGGCAATGGAAGGGCTTGGCGCTCAACGAGAGACGATCACCGCTGTGATCGGCCCCTCCATCGGCCAGCGCGCTTATGAAGTCGGACCGGAATTTCTAGAGCGCTTCATGGATGATGACCCCGACAACAGCCGGTTCTTTGCCAATGGTGTTGACGGAAAGTACCAGTTTGATCTGCCAAGCTACGGCCTGCATCGCTTGCGCGAGGCCGGGATTGGTCAGGCTCACTGGACACGTCATTGCACCTATAGTGACGCGGACCGGTTTTTCTCATACCGCCGCGCGACGCATCAGGGCGATGTGGACTATGGCAGGCTGATCTCGGTCATTCGTCTCTGAGCCCCCGGCATTCCCCAGATTACGGCAGCATCACGGCAAGGCAGACCACAAGTTTGCCGCAATTTAGGAAACAGTCCGTGGATTTTTCCTGAATTGAATATAGCACATGCCGAAATTCCTCATAAAATCATAAATTTAGAAAAATTAGACACAAACCGCCCAAATCACCGCCAAGCCTGTGCAAAGTTTTTTTCATCTTTTTTTTGCCCGACAAATCTTGGCCGCAAATCGCGGCAATACTGATCCCAACCAAAAAACAAGGCCCAAAGAGGCGACGCAAAAATTGAGAGGACAGGACATGAAAAAACGTTGGATGGCATCGATCTTGCACACAAGCCGCCAACCTGCGGTGGCACTTCCCTTCCACCGCGCCACACGCAAGGCCGCACAGAGCAAAACTCAAGCTGGTAGCACGAAAAAGTCGGCCTGACCCTCCAAATTCTCCCCCAGCGCCAAGGCAGATCACACAGGCACACTCCAAAGACCGCTCCTTCGGGGGCGGTCTTTACGATTCGGACGCCTTTCGAGTGAATTGTGGCGGAACGGTTCCTATCGCTCGGACAATTTGTAGATATTCGTTTGGATTGTCCTGTGCTACCGGACAATTTGCGCTGAAATTTGGTGAAAAGGCGGCATATGGGCTTATTGTTGAGCACGTAACGAAGTGAATGTTTAACCATCTAACTGTCGTTGTCGGTGGGGGCCGACGCGGTTGTGATGCCAACAGTATGGTGACGCAACATGACTACCCCCTCCATTGCCGCCTCGGTCCCGGCGGCAACCCAGATCAGAGATAAAAACAGTGGTTTCGGTCCGGCTTATGTCCCTCAGCCAGATCGAAACCACCGTCCCATGCGGCGCTTTCAGATCAGTTATCTGCGCAGCGATGGAACCTCAGATTTTCGCGAACAAATTGGCCCTGCCTTGCCCAAATTCGAAGCGGCCTTTTCTGCCTTTTCGCGGGGCACACTGATCAATACACCGCGCGGACGAGTCGCCATCGAAGATCTTGAGCCAGGTATGGAAGTGATCACCAAAGACGGTGAACCGCTTCCGATCACGTGGATTGGCTCCATGACGATTATTCCGCACGCCCCAGGCATCGACCCACGCTCATGCCGGATGACACGCGTCATGCCCGAAGCGTTTGGTTTGGGTCGCCCCGAAGCCAACCTGATGGCCGGTCCTGGCGCGCGCATCATGTCCCGGCCCGAAGGCTTGCGTGACAGTATGTCGGGCGACCAGATGCTGACACCTGCGCGGGATTTGGCAGATGGCCTTAACGTCATCGAAATTATGCCTCAGCACCCAGTGTCAGTCTATCACCTCTGCTTGCCGCGCCATTCGGTTATCACGGCGGCCGGGCTGGAAATGGAAACCTTCCATCCGGGAAATGGATTTGATCGCAATATGGGCCAGAATGCGCTGTCACTTTTCATGTCGATGTTTCCGCATCTGACGCGCCCCACCGAATTTGGCAGCACACGATACATGCGCCTGCCGACCGACCTGTTTTGACGATAGCGCCCCGAGTGTCACACTCGGGGCCTTACATGTCAGGCGGATTTGCTGAGGCGATCCTCAAGCACATCAAAAGGCACGCCCGGTTCATCCTTGGACCCGCGGATCACAAGCGAGGTTTTGACCGAAGCCACGTTATCAGCGGCGGTCAACTGACCGGTCAGGAAGCTTTGAAATGTCGATAGATCCGGGGCGACGCATTTCAGGATGAAATCCACCTCCCCATTGAGCATGTGACACTCGCGCACCAGCGGCCAGCCATTGCAGCGCTCCTCAAAGGCGGACAAATCCACTTCCGCCTGACTTTGCAGCCCGACCATCGCAAAGACCTGCACCTCGAAGCCCAGCTCACGGGGATCGACATCGGCGTGGTAGCCGCGGATATATCCCATCTCTTCCAGCGTCCGCACCCGCCGCAGGCAGGGCGGCGCAGAAATGCCCACGCGACGGGCCAATTCGACATTCGTCATACGACCATCGGCCTGTAGCTCGGCCAGAATTTTTCGGTCGATATCGTCAAGGCGTGTTGCTGGCATTGAAATGTCCCCGTTAATTACGGATTGTTATAGCACCACCGCAGGTGTGCGCAATATTGTTTCGCCACTGCGAAAGATCATTTCACGAAAATTATTTTCTGCTGCTCTGCGCATAGCTGCTCTGCAGGGCTACCACTGCCCGTCATGCGCAGCTATATCTGGCCAGACTCGCCAGCGCAGAGGCGTGCTGGATATACAGGCAAGGGGGACATCATGGGCGAGACCCGTCATACACGTGCACTAATCATTGGCTCTGGTCCGGCTGGCTACACCGCAGGCGTTTATGCGTCGCGGGCGATGCTGTCACCGATCCTCGTACAAGGCATAGAACCGGGCGGTCAGTTGACCACCACAACCGAAGTCGAAAACTGGCCCGGTGATACCGAAGTGCAAGGCCCCGATCTGATGGTGCGTATGGAGGCTCATGCCAAGGCGATGGGCTGTGAGATCATCGGCGATATCATTACAGAACTGGATGTCGAAAGCCGTCCTTTTGTGGCCAAAGGCGACAGTGGCACGACCTATACCGCCGATGCCGTGATTTTGGCCACCGGGGCGCGCGCCAAGTGGCTTGGTTTGCCCTCAGAAGAGGCATTCAAGGGCTTTGGCGTCTCGGCCTGCGCAACTTGCGATGGGTTCTTTTACCGTGGCGAGGAAATCGTCGTGATCGGCGGCGGCAACACAGCCGTGGAAGAGGCGCTTTTCCTGACCAATTTCGCGTCCAAGGTCACGCTGATCCACCGCCGCGATGAATTGCGTGCCGAGAAGATCCTTCAGGACCGTTTGCTCAAGCATCCAAAGATCGAACCACTTTGGTTTCATGAACTTGAAGAAGTGCTGGGCGATGACAACCCAAAAGGTGTGACCGGTGTTCGGGTCAAAAACAACAAGACCGGAAAAACCTCCGAGATCGCCTGCAAAGGTGTCTTTATCGCCATCGGCCATGCGCCTGCCAACGAACTGGTCAAAGGCAAGGTTGAGATGCATCACGGCGAATACGTCCAGGTTGAGGCTGGAAGCACGCGTACATCGATCCCTGGCCTCTTCGCAGCGGGCGAC
Source organism: uncultured Roseovarius sp. (assembly GCA_947496175.1). GTDB lineage: Bacteria > Pseudomonadota > Alphaproteobacteria > Rhodobacterales > Rhodobacteraceae > Roseovarius. Next base: position 712,295 of record CANMBU010000002.1, on the reverse strand, counting down.
TTGACGGATCATGTTTATCGTCAGGCTGTTACATCTGCAGGTATGGGCTGTATGGCGGCGCTTGATGCAGAAAAGTTTCTGGCCGAGCAAGACGGATAAATCCTTCGCGCGTCCCAAAGGGATTAAATTGAAATCTGGTTTGCGGAGCAGTTCCAACGTGTTTTTCAACATGAAGCGCTGAAACATTTCGTGCAGCGTGTGCGCGACTTATGCCTGCAAGAAGAAGAAAGGTTTATCGCTCACAGTTGCCGTGGGTCGGACTCGGTCTTTTTGTCTGCACCGATTGAGTTCCATAATCTTTTTCATCCCAAGAGCACTGCGATGCTCTGACCTTTCACATGTGTGAGCTCAGCGGATCTGCTCAAATCTGATTAGAAACCGGCTCGAAGCAAAAAAAATCAAAAAATTTTCCGAACCCGAGAATAATCCACCGGGTTCACGCGTTAGTCCTTGCAGAACGACCGAAACTTCAAACGTCCGCATCGGAAAGGACATGCGCCATGCGAGTGAAAGCAATCTCGGCACTGACAGTTTTTACAACAGTAATGATTATGGCCTTCGCTGGCAGCCATCCAGCAGAGTCAGGCCTCAGTTCACCAGGCCCAATGGGGGATGCATACGAATTGGAGGAAAGGAATGCCCGGCTGGCGGCCTGATCCTGTCAAAGTACGCTCTCTACGTCTCAAACCAGTTTTCTAGTTTTCTAAAACGTCTTTTGACAAAAATTTTCCATAGCAGGTTTTTTCCCTCTGTTTGGTAACAAGTGACCGGCAGCCGCATTTTTTCGCGGCTGCCTTTTTTCTTGGATTGGACAGGCAAAGCCATCACATTTGCCAACCTCTTTGTTCTGGCTTCACTCAATTCTCTAGTGTGTCTGATGCTTTTGATCCAAACACGCCTGATCCAGATCGCGCCCTTCGTCTCGCGATTTCGAAAAAGAATTATGCGACCGGAATATTCTTGCCACCTGATGCGTAAACCTGTCGTAACCCGAGTTCGGAGTGTGTAATGCTACATCTGCAAACGCGCCAAAACCAAAGGCACATTCCGTGCACGGCGCCGTTTGCGGGTGTAACATCTGTGGCCATGACACGGCCCTTGCAACCGGTTCGGGACGTCTGTTTGGCACAAGATCTGAAAAAAGACCTGATCGCGATGCTGCCTCGGCTGCGGCGGTTTGCCCGAACCATGACCCGTTCTGCAACAGAGGCAGACGATCTGGTGCAGGAAGCCTGCCTGAGGGCCCTGAGCCGGTCGGATCAATGGGACCCCAGCCAGCCTCTGGATCGCTGGGTATTCCGGATCACGCGAAACCTGTGGATCAGTGAGCTGCGCAAACGTCAGGTCCGGTTGGGCCAAGGCCATGTGCCTGCGGACGAAACGAATGAATTGGTCTCACGCGATACAGGCGAAGAGTCTGTGGTCGCAAGCCAGCTCAAAGGAAAAATTGCAGCGCTGCCTCAGGACCTGTCTTCGGTGCTGCTTTTGGTCTCGGTCGAAGGCTACAGTTATGCTGAGACGGCCGAACTTCTCAGCGTTCCCATTGGCACAGTGATGAGCCGTGTTCATCGCGCGCGCAAGCTTTTGGCCCAAGAGCTTGCCCAAACAGAGGGAACGGATCAGTGACACGTGACCCCGAAACTCTCAGCGCATTCCTCGATGGTGAATTGTCACCGGCAGAGACACTTGAGATTGAAAAAACGCTGGAAACGGACGCTGAACTGCGCGCAGAACTGGAGAGTCTGATGGCTGCGGATCAGGCGGCTCAGGACGATTTTGCCGAAATCCTGAACGAACCGGTTCCCTTTGAACTGGCCGCTGCCATTGAAAATGCTCCGCCCGCCGCGGATGCGCCTGCCGCAAACTTGCCCGGCAAGCCCAGCTCGCTCACGTGGCTCACCGCCATTGCCGCCTGCTTGGCGTTGATGATTGGCGGGGCTGGCGGATACCTTGCGGGGTCAACCAACACCTCCCAACTGGCCTCGGCGCCTGGGTGGCTGGAAGACATAGTGGATTATCACCGCGTCTATGCCGGACAGGAGCGGCATCTTGTTGAAGTGCCCGCAAGTGAAGCGGATCATATCGAGACCTGGCTGACCAAAACCGTTGGGGCGCAAGTCCGTGTTCCAGACTTGTCGCAGCACGGTCTGACCTTTCAGGGTGCGCGCCTGCTTGTGGCTGCCGGTAAACCTGTGTCGCAACTGATGTTCAAGGATGCAGAGGGGCGCGTTGTGGCCCTGTGTCTTATACAAACAGACACGCCTGCCGATGGTTTCACCGAACGCAGCATTGATGGTTTCGACATGGTCAGCTGGGGCGGACAGAACGCGAATTTTGTCATCGTGGGTGACGAAGGCCGTGATGATCTGGAGGCCATCGCGCAGACCGCCGCGGTGGATGCGTAGGCCAACAAGGCGTCAATCTTTTTGACCGAATTTGCCTACATCAGCGCTTCAAACAAAGCGCGGGTGTTTTCTGCCGTCATTTCAACCGGATTGCCGCCCGTACTTGGATCACGTAGCGCGGCATCGACGAGGCTGTCCATGTCCGGGTTCGTCACGCCAAGATCTGTGAGGGTTTTGGGGATGTTCATTGCGGCGTTCAGCTCATCCACGTAGTTGCAGAATCCATCAAAGCCGCCGTCAATGCTCAGATAGGCCGCGACAGCACCAAACCGATCCCGAATTTCCGACGCGTTGAACTGGAGCACCGCGGGCATGCACACCGCATTGGTGGTGCCGTGGTGGGTGTGGTGCATGGCTCCAATGGGATGACTGAGCGCATGGATGGCCCCAAGCCCCTTTTGAAAAGCCGTCGCCCCCATGGCCGCTGCACTCATCATGTTGGCGCGGGCCTCAATATCGGTGCCATCCGCATAGGCGCGGGGCAGATACTCTTTGACCAAACGCATCCCTTCCAGGGCAATCCCCTGGCTCATCGGGTGATAATGCGGGGAGCTGTAGGCCTCGACGCAATGAGCAAAGGCGTCAAGCCCCGTGCCTGCGGTGATGAATTTGGGCATGCCAACCGTGAGTTCAGGGTCGGCGATCACTACTGCAGGCAACATCTTGGGATGAAAGATGATTTTCTTTTCGTGGCTTTCGGAATTGGTGATCACACTTGCACGCCCCACCTCTGATCCCGTCCCTGCCGTGGTCGGCACGGCCACGACCGGTGCGATGCCATCAGGATCAGCGCGGGTCCACCAATCGCCAATATCCTCAAAATCCCAGATAGGGCGCGTTTGCCCGGCCATGAAGGCGATGACTTTGCCAAGGTCCAGCCCCGAGCCTCCCCCGAAGGCGATCACCCCGTCATAGCCACCGTCGCGATAGACCTGCACCCCGGCTTCGGCGTTCTTGTCTGTCGGGTTGGGGTCCACATCGGCAAAAAGCGCACGGCCCAGCCCGGCCTCATTCATCAAACTCAAGGTGCGATGCGTGATCTCGTTGTCGGCCAGCCCCTTATCTGTCACCAAGAGCGGCTTCTTGATGTCCGCTGCAGCGCAGGCATCAGCGATCTCGGCAATGCGGCCTGCGCCAAAACGGATCGGGTTGGGGTAACTCCAGTTTGCAGTCAGGGTCATCTTGTGTTGTCTCGATTAAGCGTGAAGAACTGCGCCCCGGGCAGAACCCGGGGCACGTTGGTTTATCCGTAGCGATACGGCCGTCCGGCCTTTTGCATATCCGCGTTGTATTTGCGGAAGATGTCAACAATCTTGGCCTTGGTCTCAGACTCTGCTGCGATCTCGTCCCAGAACTTGACGGCTGCATTCTCGACCTGGGCCCATTCTTCGTCAGGGATCGAGGTCAGTTTCATCTTCGTGCCATTCACACGCAGATTGGCTTCACCGCCCCAATACCACCACTGACGGTAGTAGTGGCTTTGCTCCATGCAGACTTCCAGAAGCGCTTGCAGGTCTTCGGGAAGCTCATTCCAGCGTTCCATGTTGGCAAAGAAATGACCGATCCATGCGCCCGAAATGTTGTTGGTCAGGAAGTAGTCGGTCACATCCGCCCAACCGACGGTGTAGTCCTCTGTGATGCCCGACCAGGCAATGCCGTCCAACTCGCCGGTTTGCACCGCGACCTCGATGTCTTCCCAAGGCAAGGTGACCGGCACCACGCCAAACTGTGACAGGAAGCGGCCCGCTGTCGGGAAGGTGAAGACGCGCTTGCCTTTGAGGTCCTCAAGGCTGTTGATCGGGTCTTTGGTCGCGAAATGGCACGGATCCCAGGCCCCGGCCGAGATATGCTTGACCCCAACCTTGGAATACTCGTCATCCCAGATTTCCTTTAACCCATACTGGTTGAACAGAACCGGCACATCGAGCGAGTAGCGCGAGCCAAAGGGGAAGTAGCCACCAAAGACAGTGACTTCGGTGGGCGAGGCCATGGAGTCGTCATCCGACTGTACCGCGTCAATTGTACCGCGCTGCATTGCCTGGAACAGCTCACCGGTGGGGACAAGCTGATCCGCAAAGAAAAGCTCGATCTGCATCCGGTCACCTGCGATTTTGTTGAAGGTCTCAATCGCCGGCACCACCACTTCGGCGGCCAAGGCAGCGCCTGCATAGGTTTGCATCCGCCAGGTGATAGTCGATTGCGCCAGAGCCGGTGTGGCAAGAGCGGCGGGCGCAGCAACGGCCGCACCTTTGATAAACTTACGTCTTGTGGTCATTTTGATGTCTCCTTGTTGGTTACTCGATTGGCTTCAATGCTTTTCTTTTTATTGATTAATTTCCGTACACATATTGCGGCAGCCACAGAGCGATCTGGGGAAAGAGCATGATGATGGTGAGCGCCAGAACCATGACTGCGACAAAGGGGATGATAGAGCGGTAGATGTCGCCAAGGCCGATTTCAGGCGGTGACATGGCGCGCATCAAAAAGAGGTTATAGCCAAAGGGTGGGGTCATGTAGGCGATCTGCGTGGTGATGGTATAAAGCACACCATACCAGATCAGATCGAACCCAAGCGCGCCCACAAGCGGAATATAGAGCGGAGCAACGATCACCAACATGGCCGTGTCGTCCAGAAACGTGCCCATCAGGATAAAGCTGAGCTGCATCAGGATGAGGATCATCCACGGGCTGAGGCCGAGGCGTTCGGTGAAGAGGCTTTCGATAGCTTTGACCGCGCCCAGACCGTCAAACACCGCGCCAAAGGCCAGAGCGGCAAGGATGATCCACATGAACATGCAGGTGATGCCAAGCGTGCTGCGGACAGATGTTTCAAAAACGGTCCATGTCATCCGGCCTTTGAGGACGGCCGCCAGAAAGGCGGTGATTGCCCCGATAGCCGAGCTTTCCACCAGTGACGTCCAGCCGTTCACGAAAGGGATCATCATCGCAAAGAAGATGGCAAACGGCAGAAGCCCCGACAGCAGAAGCCGGTATTTCTCGGCCTTGGGCATATCGCGCTCTTCCTCGGACAGCACAGGGCCTAGGCTTGGATTCACGCGACAGCGGATGGCGATGTAAATGATGAACATCGCGGCCATCATCAGCCCTGGAATGATCCCGGCGAGCCAAAGCTGCCCCACAGGTTGACGCGCGATCATGGCATAGAGCACCAGCACGACCGAAGGCGGCACCAGAATGCCCAGAGAACTGCCCGCCTGAACAACGCCCGTGACCATGCGTTTGTCGTAGCCCCGGCGCAAAAGCTCTGGCAGGGCGATGGTGGCCCCGATGGCCATACCCGCAACACTCAGCCCGTTCATGGCCGAGATCAGAACCATCAACCCGATGGTGCCGATGGCCAGCCCTCCGCGCAGCCCGCCCATCCAGACATGGAACATCTTGTAAAGGTCGTCGGCGATCCGGCTTTCGGACAGGATGTAGCCCATGAACACAAACATCGGCACAGTCAAAAGCGGATACCACCGCATCAGCTTGATTGACTGCGAAAAGGCAATGTCAAAGCCGCCGCGATCCCCCCAAAGGGCCAGGGCCGCGATAACGGCCACAAAGCCGATCGCGCCAAACACGCGCTGACCGCTGAACAGGAGCACCATCATCGAGGCGAACATCAAAAGAGCGATGGCCTCATAACTCATTGCGCCACCTCTTCGCCGCGCAGGCGCAGGATGTCTTTGAACAGTTCAGAGAGCGCTTGCAGGAGCATCAGTATGATGCCCAGACACATGATGGACTTGATAGGCCACAGATACGGACGCCAGATCGTGCGGCTTCGTTCCAGTGTTCCGAGGGACTTCTCACCCGTGGCCAGATCGACGAAGAACCCCACCGGGTTTGATCCGAAATGCCCCAGGGAATAAGCGGTTGAACTGAGCCCGCCCCAGAGCAGCACGCCAAGATAGGCGATCAGGCAAAGCACCATGAGCGCGTCCGTGGCTGCTTTGCGTTTGACGGACCAGTTTTCGTAAAAGAGGTCCATTCGTACATGCGCCCCCATCTGTATGGCGTAAGGTCCACCAAGGAAAAAGTAAGCAATCATCGCGAATTGAGCGGCTTCCAATGTCCAGAGTGACGGCTGATCGGAAAACTTGCTGATGGTTGACCACAAGAGCACGGCCATCATGGCGAAAATGCCGTACATGATGAAACGCCCGACACGGTGGTTGAAGGCGTCGATCCACCGGATATAGGCACGTAGGACTTTCATGGACGCTCCTCTTTTTCCGGGGAGGCTCGTAGCGCGGTTAGCGCCTGTTCAACCCATTGCGAAAGCGTTTGCGCCATCTTTGAACAGGCGTCTGGAGAGGCAATGAGATCATTTCGGACTTCTATCATCACGTTGAGAAGGTTCTTGCGCAGCGCATGACGCCGCAACGTGTGCGTGACGCCATCTTCAGGGCCATAAGGCTGATTGCGCCGCACATCGTATCCGCTTGCGATGGACAACACCGCATCAGCGAGCCGGGCATCTTCGTCGTGCAGAATGCCGATTTCAACATCCCTTTCCTGTCCAAGAAAGGTTGGCGTGAAACTGTGGATCGTAACCACGACAGGCGGTTTCGCGTGGTTCGAAAGCGTATCTTTCAGCGCCTGTTCAAAGGGGCGATAGTAGATTTCGGTACGCGCGCGCCGGGCTTGATAGGACAGGCCCAGATTTCCAGGCACCGCGTAGATTTCACTTACGTCCGGCATGGCACTTGGCGCTTCGGGGGGGCGGTTGCAATCATAGACCAAACGCGACACACATCCCGCCACAAGCACGGCGTTCAGGTGTTTCGACATCACCTTTGCTGTTTCCAGCGCCCCCGGGTCCCAGGCAATGTGACTGGAGACCACCTGTTTTTCGAGCCCCAGGTCATTGAAATTCGGCGGGATATAGGCGCTTGCATGTTCGCAAACCAAGACAACCTCATGCAACCCTTCGGGATTTATCACCTGAACCACCGGGTCCAAACTCGAAGTCGCAGCCGTTTTGATCATCCCACCCTCCAATGAAGATTTTTCTTCATGAGGCTTGCGACTGTCAAATGTTTTTTGGTGAATTTCTTTACAACATCGTACATCATGTAAAAAATTGACCAAAATTTCCGCGCAAGCAGTGACAAGAGACTGGACATTGAGCACCAATACGATTGCCGAAAAACTGCAGGAGCGTTCTGATGACCTGACACGATCAGAACGACAGCTTTGCGATGTGATCTTGCAAAACTACCCTGCTTCGGGCCTTGGCACGATCACCTCATTGGCCGAAGCGGCTGAGGTCTCGACCCCCACGGTGGCCCGGCTTGTCCAAAAGCTTGGGTTTTCGGGGTTTCCCGAGTTTCAACGCGCCTTGAGGGCCGAGTTGAACGAGAAGATCTCAAGCCCCCTGACCAAGCGCGCCTCGTGGGTGGATGATGCGCCTGAGGGTCATGTGCTCAACCGTTTCACCAAGGCGGTCATCGACAACATTGGTCAGTCCATGTCCAAGATAACCCCTGCTGAGTTTGAGCATTGCTGCGATTTGATCAGTGATCCCTCTCGCAAAATCTATGTCATTGGCGGACGTATCACGCGGACTTTGGCCGATTACTTCTTTTTGCATCTGCAGGTCATTCGGGATGATGTCGTCCAGATCACCTCAAGTTCAAATGCCTGGCCGCATTATCTGCTGGACCTCAAGGAAACCGATGTTGTCGTGATCTTTGACATTCGCAGATATGAAAACGGCACGCTGAAACTGGCGGAAATGGCGCGCGAGCGTGGGGCCGATATCGTGCTTTTCACAGATCAATGGGTGTCGCCCATTGCGGACCACGCCACGGTCAGTTTTGCCAGCCACATTGCCGTGCCATCTGCTTGGGACTCAAACCTGACCCTGATGCTCATGTCCGAGATCGTGATCGCCGAAGTGCAGGAGCGCGACTGGGAGCACACGCAAGCGCGCATGGAAGCCTTGGAAGACATGTTCGACCGCACCAAGCTGTTTCGAAAGTTCTAGGCCTGCGCCTCACCGCTTTGCATTTTGGAACAGCAGTGAGATCAGGCCGATGGCCGCTGATACGATGATCAGCAGAAGGGAAACAGCGTTCAGGACCGGTGTCGACCCTTGTTTGAGTTTGTCAAACATTGTGATTGTCAGGGGCGATTCCGATCCCACGAGCATCAATGTGGTGTTGAAGTTCTCAAAGCTCATCAGCACCGAGACAATGGCGGATGCGATGATGGCAGGAAACAGGAACGGCAATGTAATCTGACGGATCGCACCCCACTGGCTTGCACCGAGATTGAGGGCCGCTTCTTCAAGACTGGGGTCGAATTTCTGCAGGCGTGCAGAAATCACCAAAGTTGCAAAGGTCGCGATAAACGAAAACTGCCCCAGGATGACAAGGATCAAGCCAGGTCGAAGACCGTCAAACCAGAGGCCTGTTGCATCCTCCAACGTGTTGGCCACGGCACTGGAAAAGACCAGGATCGAGATGCCAAGGATGACGCCGGGAATGATCAGCGGCAACAGCATCAGCATGTACAAAAGCGATTTGCCCCGGAATTCATGCCGCACGAAAAGAAACGCGTTACACGTTCCCACGGCAACCGCCAAACCAGCCACCCAGACCGCAACAAAAGCGGATGTGCCAATGGCGCGCATGATGGATCGTTCGTTGAAGACGCCGATGAAGGGGGCCTCTGTTCCAAAGAACCAGGCGAGTGTGAACCCCTCCCATGGAAGCGAAGGGAAAACGCTGTTGTTGAAGGCAAAGATGCAGACAACGGTGAGCGGCAGTGCGAGGTAGACGAAGAACGTGATCACATAGGCGCGGTAGCACCAGATCGAAAAGCGGGAACGGGGTACGGTCGGGATCATCTCAGCGCCCCATTGTCTCAGTCAGGGATTGCCGCGAGAGCTTAAGACCGACGAAGACCACGAGTGAGGACAGCGCCAAAAGCAGGAAGCCAAAGGCCGAGCCCAGTTCCCAGTTAAACCGCGTGATGAATTGGGTGTAGATCATGCCCGTGAACCAAAGGCTGTCCTTGCCGCCCAACAAGATCGGGGTGAGGTAGTTGCCCAGCGACAGCATGAACACAACGATACAGCCTGATACGATGCCGGGCATGGCATGGGGGATCACGATTTCGCGCATCACCGAGAAACTTGTGCCGCCAAGGTCGTAGCCTGCTTCGATCAGGCTGTCGTCCAGGCTGTCCAGTGTCGTGACCAATGGGACGACCATGAAAAGGATCGAGGTGTAGACCAGACCAACCATGATCGCGGCGTCGTTGTAGAGAAACTCAATGGGACCAGTGGTCAGGCCGATGTATTGCAATGCGTTAGAAAATACGCCCGTCTCGCGCAGCAAGATCATCCAACCATAGGTGCGCACCAGTTCGGACACCCAAAACGGGATCATACACATCAGGAAGAGCGTGGTCTTCGTGCGTCCCCGGGTGAGCTTGGCGATGTAGTAGGCAATCGGGAACCCAAGCAGCAGGGTGAGAACGGTTGCCAATATGGACATGATCGCTGTGCGTGCAAACGTGCGCCAATAGAGCGGCTCTGTGAAAAACGCCGCATAGTTGCCAAAGCCAATCTCATATTCCCGCACCCCGGTCTTTTCCGAGATGGAAACAGCGAACAGACCGATATGTGGAAGGAGGATCAGGACCACCAACCACAACAAAAGCGGCGCAATCAGCAGGTAGAACCCAAGCCGGGATGCGTCAGAGGACATCTGCTAAGCCCCGTCATGCGCATAGCAGCGCGCCTTGGCGGGGTGCCAACTTGTGTAGACTTCGTCTCCGGGCTGCAGATCCGCAAAGGCGCCGGTTTGTGGCAAGGCCACATTGAACGACATGCCCGCCTTTGCATCCTTCAGGCTCACCATGCTGTTGGCGCCATTGAAGAACACAGATGTCACAACCCCGACGCTGGTATTTGTTTTGACTGTCAAATCCGCCTGGGCCTTGGCCAGTTCGATGGCTTCGGGGCGCAGGAAAACCTCGGCCCCCTGCCCTACACTCAAGTTGCTGGCGTCCGTTTCGACTTCGATTTGCGTGCCCGCCTCAGTGACCATTGACAAGGCGGACCCAGACTTGGCGCTGACCTTTGCGTCAAACCGGTTCGCATCACCGACAAAGCCAGCCACGAAGGCGGTCTTTGGATCGTAATAGATCTCATGCGGCGTGCCGATTTGCTCAAAGCGGCCATGGTTCATCACTGCAACCTTGTCGCTCATGACAAGAGCCTCGGACTGATCATGCGTGATGTAGACGAACGTGGTGTTGAATTCCGACTGAAGCGCCTTCAGCTCGATCTTCATATGCTCGCGCAGCTTGAGGTCCAAGGCACCAAGAGGTTCATCCAGCAAAAGCACGTCTGGTTCCAAAACCATGCACCGCGCGATGGCGACACGCTGTTTTTGCCCGCCGGACAACTGCTCTACCCGTCGCTCTGAAAACCCAGGCAAACCAACACGTTCAAGCACTTGGGTCACGCGTGCCTTTATCTCGGACCTGGCGACACCGCGCTGGCGCAAGCCAAAGCCGACATTGTCGCCGATATTCATCGTCGGGAAAAGCGCCAGATGCTGAAACACCATGGAGACCGGGCGCTTGTTCGGCGGCACGCCAAGCATTGAGCGGCCCTTGATCAATAGATCGCCGCTTGAGGGGGATTGAAACCCCGCAATCATCCGCAAAAGCGTGGTTTTCCCACATCCCGACGGTCCCAGAATGGAAAAGAACGACCCTTGCGGCACTTCAAAAGTGACGTGATCAACGGCGCGGAAACTGTCGAAATCTTTGACAAGATCGCGACAGACAAGATCAGGCGAAACGGTCATGCGGACGGGTTCTTTTGTGGTGAAAAGGGCACCGCCCGGCGCCCCTTTCTATGAATTCCAAGACCTCAGTTCGCGGCGTTGATACGATCAAGCGTCGCGCCTTCAATCGCCTCAAGACCGGCGGGGACCGGAGGATACCACTTGATGTTGTCAATGGCGCTTTGATCAAAGCTGCCTTGATAACGCGCCTTGAGATCAGCGCTGACGGCTGCATCGCCATCAACCGCCGCGGTGAAATTGCCTGCTGTGTTGGTGATCATGGCGGCGATTTCCGGCTGCATGACAAAGTTGATCCAGTCATAGGCGGCATCATCAGCCCGGCCACGCGCAGGCAATACAAACGTGTCGATCCATCCCAAAGCCCCGGATTCAGGGGCAACAAAGGTGATATCCGGATTGTCCGCGTTGAGCTGCCAGCCGCCTGTGTCCCATGCCATGGACGCCACCACTTCGCCTGAGCGCAGAAGGTTTTTAATCTCGTCGCCACCTTCCCAGTAGGTTTTTACATTTGGTTTGCATTCGGTGAGCTTGGCTTCGACCTGGTCCAGGATCCCTTGGTACGCCTCTGTATCGGCATAGGCCGCGAACGGGTCCAGCCCCATCGAATAGGCAAAGCCAATGAGCGTTGGCCGTTTCAGGCGGTATGACACCTTGCCCGACACGGATGCATCGCAAAGATCTGTGTAGTCCTGTACATCTCCGGCCTGGGCTGTGTTGACCACAAGGCCACTGGTTCCCCAGACATGCGGCAAGCCGTAGACTTCACCATTATATGTCGTGTTGCCAGCCGTTGCGCTTAGCATGGACGGAATGAAAAGTTCGGCATTCACGCGTGACATATCAATCGGTTTGTAGATACCAAACTCTTCCTGAGCACTGGTGATCCGGTCCTGGCTGGGCTGAGCAAGATCGAACCCGCCGCCATTTGTTGCCCGCAGCTTGGCAATCATTTCTTCGTTGTTTGACGTTGTGACTTCGACAGTGTGACCTGTCTCGGCTTCAAACTTGGCGATGACCTCTTCGGGCGCATAGCCGCCCCAGGTCAAAAGCCTGAGCGTCTCTGCGTGAGCGCCCTGCGCCATCAGCGATGTCGCGAACACAATCGACGAAACCAGTTTGATTTTCATGTCTTTATCCACCCTCTTGAATTGCAGCTGTGCTCATTAAGCCCCGCTGCATCGCATATGTCCATCATTGATATGAGACAGATGTAACAGGATGACGAATGGGGTCCGCACGGGACAGAAGACTCCTCTGACCGGGCCCCTCACAGACATGCGCCGCCGAAAATTACGTTTTTTTTTGCTGTTTCAATACTTGCCGATCGCGCCCGCAGCTATATTGTATCTACTCCAGAAACCAACAAAACAAGCGCCCTTGCAAGCGCAACTCTGACAGGAGGAATTCATGACTGTTATGCACAAATTAGGTGCCTTAAAGGCGTTGGCCGTTGCTGGCGCATTTGCGCTGGCCGCACCAGCGACATTCGCTGAGGACAAAAGCGACTGGCCCGATAGCTTCTCGGTCGGCACCGCCAGCCAGGGTGGCACATACTTTGTCTATGGAGCTGGCTGGGCGAACATGGTGTCCGAGACTCTGGGTATTCCAGGCGGGACGGAAGTGACAGGTGGCCCGGTTCAGAACGCCGCCCTCGTACAAGCAGGCGAGCTTGACATGGCGATGGTCACAATGGGCCCCGCTTTTGATGCTATCAATGGCGAAAGCGCGCTGGCGCCTGGTCTCAAGCACGACAAAATCCGTGCGATTTTTCCGATGTACAAAACCGGCTTCCACGCTGTGACGCTCGCCGGATCCGGCATCAAAACCTTTGCGGATATCCCTGACGGAGCGGTGGTCGGCGTTGGCCCCGCGGGTGGTACACCCGGCACGTACTGGCCTCGCATTTTGGAAGGCATGGGCAAAAACGTCGAATTCCGCAATGGCGGCGCGGCTGATTTGGCCGGACAGCTCCAGGACGGCTTGATTGACGTCTACACCTGGGCCGGCGGATTGCCTTACCCATCGTTCAGCCAGCTCGATGCGCAAACGGATGTAACGTATTTCGGTTTCACGGCTGATGAACAAGCTGAAGTCGTCGCCACCCAGCCTGTGGCCACATTCACTATTCCGGCGGGCACCTACCCGTCTCTGGAAGAAGATCAGTTGAGCGTATCCATGTGGAACTTTGCGATTGCACATGCGGACGTCCCTGAAAGCCTTGTCTACGAAGTGGTCAAAAAGGTGATGACCAGCAATCCGCAAATGCTGGAGATCCACAAAGCCGCGGCCGAAACTCTGCCAGAGAACTTCGACAAGAATACGTTCATTCCCTGGCATCCTGGCGCGGTGCGTTGGTTTGAAGAAAACGGCTTTGATATCCCCGACGAGCTGAAGGGCTAACGTCTTTGATCAGTTGAAAATGCATCAGCACCCTGTTCTAAGTGGGCAGGGTGCTGTTTTTTCTTAAGCCGGTGGACAAATCAGATGACAGATACGCGGGTGCCAAACGACGGCGCAACGGACTTAACGCCTGAGGTGGCTCCAGACGACAGCCTTGTCGGGATCACGCGTTTTGGCTTTCTGCTCTGTGCTATTTATGCAGGCTGGCACCTTTATGTTCTGAACATTGCACCACTGGAGACGTGGACGTTCCGAATTGTCCATATCGCGGGCGCGCTCATCCTTGGCTTTGGCATGAGTGCTGCCGTATCGGTGCGTCCAGCGCCCGAAGCGGCGGCAGGGCGGTTATCCGTTATTCTCGGAGCCATTGCTCTGGCTGGGACACTTGTGGGTCTTGGATCAGTTATAGCAGCGGCAAGTTTCATGGAACCGGGTGCCTCTGCCCCTCCGGAATGGACTTTGGCCGCGTTTGGCTGGGCGTTGGGTGGCGGTACGATTTTGGCCATTCTGACCGGCTGGTTGTATCCGGCACGAAATGGCCAAATCCCGCTAGCCGATATCGCGCTGATCGTCGCGACGCTGGCCAGTTGCGGCTTTATCCTTTTCAGTCTGGATTTGCTGTCTTTGCGGCTGCGCGCAGGCACGCCTTTCGCGGATCCCAACAACGGATGGGCTGCGTTTGTGATCGTGGTCTTGATCGCAGAAATGACCCGTCGGGTGGCAGGACTAGCCCTCGTCGTCATCGCACTGGTCTTCATCGCATATGCGTTTGCAGGTCCATGGATGCCCGGTTTTCTGGAACACAAAGGCTATGACGCAAAACGTTTCTTCACCTATGTGTTCACAGACAACGGCGTACTGGGGCCGACAACTGCGGTCTCTTCCACCTACATCATCCTCTTCATCATCTTCGCGGCCTTCCTGCAAAGCTCCAAAGTTGGCGATTATTTCGTGAATTTCGCCTTTGCCGCCGCAGGGCGTGCGCGTGGAGGCCCGGCCAAAGTCTCGGTGCTCGCTTCGGGCCTAATGGGCATGATCAACGGCACTTCGGCAGGCAACGTGGTCTCCACCGGATCGCTGACAATCCCACTGATGAAAAAGGTTGGCTACCAGCCAAAATCTGCCGCGGCGATTGAGGCCGCTGCCTCGACCGGCGGTCAGATCATGCCGCCCATTATGGGCGCTGGTGCGTTCATCATGGCCGAGATCACCGGCATCCCTTACACGGAATTGGTTGTCGCGGCTCTGATCCCTGCCGTCCTCTACTTTGCCTCAATCTACTTCATGGTCGATTTTGAAGCCAGCCGCACCGGAATGCGCGGCCTGCGCTCAGATGAGTTGCCAAAGATGTCTGAACTCATCCGGCAGGTCTATCTTTTCCTTCCGATCGTTATCTTGATCGGAGCTCTCTTCAGCGGGTATTCCGTCATTCGCGCCGGCACATTGGCCATTGCCTCAGCGGCGGTTGTCAGTTGGTTGACCCCCTACCGCATGGGACCAAAACAAGTTTATGAAGCGCTTGGAAATGGTGGGCGTATGTCGCTTCAGATCATCATTGTGTGCGCCTGTGCTGGATTGATTGTTGGGGTTATCTCTCTGACCGGCGTTGGGGCTCGCTTTTCCAACTTGCTGTTTGATCTGGCACAACAAAGCACCCTTCTGGCACTTGTCTTTGCGATGATGATCGCCGTGATCCTCGGCATGGGCATGCCCACAACAGCCGCCTATGCGGTGGCTGCATCGGTTGTAGCGCCAGGGCTCATCGAGATCGGGATCAAGCCTCTGGTTGCACATTTCTTTGTCTTCTACTTTGCAGTGGTCTCAGCAATCACGCCCCCCGTGGCTCTTGCGGCCTATGCAGGTGCTGCAATCGCAGGCTCCGAGCCGATGCGCACGTCGATCACCAGCTTCAAGGTCGGGCTTGCGGCCTTCATCGTACCTTTCATGTTCTACTATAGCCCGGGCCTCCTGATGGAAGCGCCCTGGTATGTCAGCCTGCGCAATCTCGTCACGGCGCTGGTCGGTGTTTACATGCTGGCAGGTGCTGTCCAGGGCTGGTTTATCGGATCAGCAGGGCCGGTTATGAGGCTACTGCTTTTGATCGGGGCCGTTTGCATGATTTCAGGAGACTGGCGGACCGACCTTTTGGGGGTCGCAATTGCCGGGTCCTTGATACTCATCGGCTGGAAGGCAGGAAAGCAAGCGGCCTGAGTAGAGCCTGGGGGCATCCCTGATTTATGCAGGCACAAAGAGGTCCTTGTAGCGATCCCGCAGGATATTCTTTTGCACCTTCCCCATCGCATTGCGTGGCAGAGCGTCCAGGCAGACCAGTTTACGCGGGTGTTTGAAGCGCGCCAGGGATGTGGCGGCGGCACTGGCGATAGCGTCAAGGTCGGGTGTTTCACCGGGCTCAGGAACGATCACCCCGACAACCGTTTCGCCGAAATCCGCATGAGGCACGCCAATCACCGCACTTTCAAGCACACCCGGCTGAGCATCAAGCACAAGCTCAATTTCCTTGGGGTAGATGTTGTATCCGCCCGAGATGATCAAATCCTTATTGCGGCCCACGATGTGCACATAGCCACGATCATCGATCAGCCCGAGATCGCCGGTGATAAAGAAGCCATCCTCACGCAGCTCCGCGGCGGTTTTCTCGGGCATCTGCCAATAGCCTTTGAAGACGTTGGGGCCGCGCACTTCGATCTGCCCAACCGTATCTTTCGGCAGGGTTTCTCCAGTGTCAGGATCGGTGATCTTCAACTCGACACCCGGCAGAGGAAAGCCAACCGTGCCCGCCCGACGGTCTCCGTCATAAGGGTTGGACGTGTTCATGTTGGTCTCGGTCATACCGTAGCGTTCAAGGATACGGTGGCCCGTGCGCGCCTCGAACTGTGCGTGCGTCTCGGCCAGAAGCGGAGCAGACCCCGAGATGAACAGGCGCATATGTGCTGTCAGATCCTTGGTAAAGCGCTCATCGCTCAAGAGACGTGTATAGAACGTGGGCACACCCATCATTGATGTCGCCTGCGGCATCAGCGCGATCATGTCCTCGAAGTTGAATTTGGAAACGAAAATCATCGCCCCGCCAGCAATGAGCGTGATGTTGGTTCCTACAAAAAGCCCATGGGTGTGAAAGATCGGCAAGGCGTGCAACAGCACGTCCTTATCGGTGAAATGCCAGTGCTCGGCCAGGGTGCGCGCATTGGACAGCAAGTTGGCTTGCGTGAGCATTGCGCCTTTTGAGCGCCCCGTTGTGCCAGAGGTGTAGAGAAACGCGGCAAGGTCATCTTCGACGCGTGCGACGGTATCAAAAATGTCTGGCTGATGGCTTGCCTTGTCCACCAAGCTGCCACACCCGGCTGCATCCAGCGTTTCCAAAACCGCGCCAGATCTTGCGACAACCGGCGCCAGCCCATCGCGCCGTGCGGGATCACAGATCACCGCGCGCGCTCCACTGTTATCGAAAAAGTAGCTAAGTTCATCGACCGTGTAGGCCGTGTTCAAGGGTAAAAAGACCAACCCGGCCTGCACGCAAGCCGCATAGAGCGCCAGAGCATCGGGAGACTTCTCGACCTGTACGGCTACGCGGTCGCCGGTCTCCAGGCCCATTGCTTTCAGAACATGCGCATATTGAGCGGCCCTCGCCAGAAACGCCTTATGCGTCCAGACCGTCCCGTCCGTAAGAATAAGAAACGGCGTGTTTTGCGCGGCATGTTTGCCGAAAAGCTCATCATAGAGCGGGTTTGTCATCGACCACCCCCCTGCTTGAGGATTTTTGCTGCTGATTGGCTGAGTGAGCGGATTTCCGAGGACATGGCAATCTTGCTCTGCACGGCAAAGTGTTCATGGTTTTGCGCCACTTTTGTGAGGTCGTAGAGGTAGTTGACCATCACGCCATGGGATTGTTGCAACCCTTTCTCCGAAACATCCGCCTGGGCATGCACCATCTGAACCTGTGCCCCATTGCCCAAGTGGAATCGCGCGACAGGATCACGCGGTGTGTCATCCGGCTGTTTGGCCGCCACAAGGTAGTGCGCTGCCATTGCGCGCATCAGGTCATGGTCCTCCGGAGAGGCCTCTGGCAGGGTGTTACTCAGCCAGCGGGCGAAGCCCGGAATTGGGGACAGCGTGACAAAGGTCTTCAACCCGGGAAGTTCTAGCGACAGGTCAGCCGCCACTTGCTTGATCAACGAGTTGCCAAAGGAAATTCCCGCAAGCCCGGCCTGACAGTTCGAGATCGAGTAGAACACCGCCGTATCTGCGTCATCTGCCAGAATGCCCGCGCGCTCTTCGGACAACAGGTTCTGGACAGAGCCTGGAATGCCCAAGGTCAACGCCACTTCGACAAAGATCAAAGGCTCATCCGGCATGGCGGGGTGGAAGAATGCGAAACAGCGCCGGTCAGCAGGCTCCAACCTGCGGCGCAGGTCTTCCCAGCTGTCGATGGCATGGACAGCCTCATAGGCAATAATTTTTTCCAGAATATGCGCCGGGCTTTGCCAGTTGATCGGGCGCAGCACCAGAAAGCCGCGATTGAACCAGGACGCAAAGAGGTGGCGAAAGTCGATATCGAGCGCCTCCAGCGATGGATCGCCGTCTGACAGGCGCAACAGGTCTGCACGCATGTTGACCAGTTGCCCGGTGGCATTGGGCACCATATTGAGGCGCCGGATCAATTCCTGTCGCTGCGGCTCAGCGGCCAGCAGAAAGCTTTTGTAGCTCGCTCTGCCCGGATCCGCCTCGTAGGTCGACAACGCCCCGCGCACCGCTTCGGGGTCGATGTTCATCTCTTCGGCAACGTGGCGGAAGAACGCGCGTTTTCCATCATCATCCATCTCGGCAAAGCGCGTCAGGATCAATTGCCCCAGAGCACGCCCTTCGCCTTCGCTGCTGGCATTAACCAGCGCCGCGGCAAGATCTTCGGTACTGCGCGCATCATCGGAAAACAGGTTCGCGAACTTCACCCTGCGGTCAAAAACTGTCGACAACAGATCGGCGAGCATCGTCATCTTGTGGCTCCCATCACGGCATCTGGTAACCATGTGGCGATGCCGGGGAATAGGCACAAGAGAATGATTGCAATGATCATGCAGGCGACAAAAGGCAGCGAGCCTTTGAGGATGGTTTTGAGCGAGATATCAGGCGCGATGCCGTTGATGACATAGAGGTTGAGCCCGACAGGCGGTGAAATCAGGCCGATTTCCATGTTGATGGTGAGCACCACGGCAAACCAGATTGGATCGAACCCGGCGGTGGTGATGATGGGCAACAGGATTGGGGCCGCCATCAGGATCACAGCCACCGGCGGCAGGAAGAAACCGGCGATCAGCAGGAAGACATTGATCGCACCCATCAAAACCCAGCGGTTGACGTCGAGTGTGCCAATCCATTCGGCAATGGCCTGGGTGATGAAGAGCGATGAGAGCATGTAGCTGAAAACACCCGCCGCCGCGATGATGAAGAGGATCATCACCGATTCCTTGGTGCTGTCGCGTAGCACGACCCAGAGGTCGCGTGGATTCCAAAGCTTGTAGATGATCATCGCAATGAGCAGGCACATCAATGCGCCCACCGCCGCTGTTTCCGACGGAGTCGCGATGCCGCCATACATGGCATAAAGAACACCAAGAATGATGCCCAGAAACGGCAAGACGCGCGGCAGGATTTCGAATTTTTCGCGCCACGTGTAGCTGCCAGAGCTGAGCACAGTCGCGTCACCGGACCGCCAGGTCGAATAGAGCGACCACGCCATGAAAAGACCAACCAGAAGCAGGCCGGGGAACACGCCAGCCAGGAACAACCGCCCAATCGAGGTCTCTGTGGCGATGCCGTACACGATCATGGTCACGGACGGTGGAATAAGAATGCCGAGCGTCCCGCCTGCGGCGATGGAGCCAGCGGCCACAGCATCCGGGTAGCCGCGTTTGCGCATTTCGGGGATACCCATTTTGCCGATCGCCGCACATGTTGCCGGTGATGACCCCGACATGGCCGAGAAGAGCGCGCAGGCTCCAAGGTTCGAAACCACCAGCCCTCCCGGGACGCGGGTGAGCCAACGTTCTAGAGCCTCGTATAGATCCGCGCCTGCCCGCGTGGACGCAATCGACGCGCCCATGATGATGAACATCGGGATCGACAAAAGTGCGAAGTTGTCGAGCTTGCCAAAGAGAATCTCGGGCATGAGTTCCAGCGAGCGCATCCCGTCGAAGACGATCAGAAACCCAGCTGAGACGATGAGAAGTCCCAGGGCAACCGAAACGCCTGAGAAGAGAACGAATATGGTGAAGAAGGCGACCAGCGCGCCAAGGACAAGAGGATCCATCAGCCGTCCTCCAGCCCAAAAGGTTTGTCAACGCCGATGATCACCGCCACCAGATCAGCAATCAATTGCAGCAGCAGAAGGCCAAACCCAACCGGTAAAGCAAGGTAAGGAATCCAAAGCCTTACACCCCAAACAGTATCCGATTTCCAGCCACGTTCCCATGCGAAATGCCAGTAGTCGTAGCCGTAGAAGAGCATGACGGCCACGATCAGGATCGACAGGCTGAGCGTAACCATGGCCAAGCCAAACCGTGCCTTCGGTGGCAAGGCCAGCGGGATCAGATCAACATTCACGTGACCGCGCAAGCGCTGCACATATGGCAGGCCGATGAGCGTGGCTGCAATGACCAGATAGATCACCGCCTCGGTCTGCCACACGGTTGAGCCGTTGAGCACAAAGCGCACA
This sequence comes from uncultured Roseovarius sp., assembly GCA_947496175.1. GTDB lineage: Bacteria > Pseudomonadota > Alphaproteobacteria > Rhodobacterales > Rhodobacteraceae > Roseovarius. Next base: position 691,923 of record CANMBU010000002.1, on the reverse strand, counting down.
AAGATCATCTGGCAGGTGATCATCACCGCCGTCACGATCATGGCCGCCGAGCACCACCCCGCCAGCGTGGAGACCGCCGCAACGGAGCGCAAAAAGAGATTGTCCCCGACGCGTGCGACCGAGGCGTTGCTTTGGCCAGCCATGGCTCACTCCTGTATTAGACTTGGGTGGGGCCGCGACACGCGGCCCCGCTCAGTCGTGGATCACTCGACTGAAAGGGCCATATCAAGCAATTCCTGACCGCCCGGTGTTTCCTCGACGAAGGCTTTGTAGGACGTCTCTTGTGCCAAGGCACGCCAGGCATCGAATTCTTCGAGCGTCATGTTGGCAATCTCAACACCGTTGTCGGCAAAGACCTTGGCCGACTCAGCGTCCTGTTTCTTGGCTTCTTCAAGATAGAACGCCTCGGCCTTTTCAGCACCGGCCATAATCGCAGCTTGCTGTTCTTCGGTCAGACCTTCAAACGCGGATTTGTTCATCAAGAGCGGCTGATACATGAACCAAAGAGCGAAATTGCTGGCCGGTGTGTAGCAGGCCACTTGTTCGTAGATGCGGTAGCTGACAAAGGACGAAGATGAGGTGTTCGCCGCCGTCAGAACACCGGTTTGCATCGCATTGTAGATCTCGGATGAGGCCATTGAAGCAATAGATGCCCCTGCCCCGGCCAGCATTTGTTCAAACGCTTTACCCGCTGCGCGCGTCTGTTGACCCTTAACGTCATCCGGACTTGTGATGCATCCGTCTTTGCCAACAAACCCACCGGCAAGATAGCCGTGCACAAGCACCTTCACGTCATCCTCGGCCATGAGTTCTTCCAGCTTACCCATGAAGTCGCTTTCATTAAGGCGTGCAGCATGGTCGTGGTTCTTCACCAAACCCGGCATCAATGTCAGGTTGAATTCTGGTCGTTGACCGCCTGCATAGCTGAGCGGGAAGACCGTCATATCCAACTGCCCCCGGCTCAGGGGCTTGTATTGCTCACGCGGTTTGAACAGCGATTTGGATGGGAAAATCTTGATTTCCAGGTCTACGTCGGCCGCGGCGACTTCGTTCGCGACGATCTCTGCCACCTTGTGACGGACATCAGATGTGGACCATTGGTGCGACAGCCTTAGCTCTGCGGCTTCGGCGGCCCATGTGCCAGCCAAAAGCGCGGTCGCCGCCACGGTGGCGGTGAACTTCATAGTCATTGCATTCCTCCCATTGCGGTTCCGATTCTGGATCGGACTGCTTTCAAGTTGCAGTGTGTGCGTTCAAAGTCAACGTTTTTGTATACAAGAACATGAATCTTGCGCACTTATATATCACATGTTAAGTGCGAAACATGGAACGCAAGCGTGCAGATATCATCGCAGATGAGCTTGAAGGGCTGATTTTTGACGGCACATTTACCGATGGTGAACGGCTGGACGAGGTCCAGTTGTCCGAGCGATTTGCGGTATCGCGTACGCCAATTCGTGAAGCCTTACAGCGCCTTGCGCAATCCGGCCTGGTCGAACAACTGCCCCGGCGCGGCGTCTTTGTGCGACAACCCGGCCCTATCGAGCTGATCGAGATGTTCGAAGTCATGGCCGAGTTGGAAGCGGCCAGCGCCCGGTTTGCGGCTTCACGTATTTCAGATGACGCGCTGAAAGAGCTTAATCAGACAAACGCGCGCTGCAATGCGGCTGTCGAGGCGCAGGACACCGACGGGTATTACCGCGAAAACGAACGATTTCACGCCCTGCTCTATCGGCAATCCGGCAACCGGTTTCTCGAGCAGGAATGCCTGCGCCTGCAACGACGGTTGCAACCGTTTCGGCGCGTTCAGCTTCGTCTCCGGGGGCGGCTCCGGCAATCCATGGCCGAACATGAGAGGATCGTTGCAGCACTGGAGCACGGCGATGGAGAGGCCGCGGCCCGCGAGATCCGTGCGCATGTGGCAGTACAGGGCGAGAAATTCCACCACCTGATGAGTAGCCTGAAACCGGCGGCGGAGTAGACCAGGGTCTGGCCGGCGCAAGCCTGCTCAAGTTTTCATCAACTGGCGGCAAATCTTCGCTGAAAACCGGACGTCCCCCTTAGCCGACGCAATCTCGCCACTTTTCCAAAACATGTAAGCAAACAAGGGATTTATCCAATTTCCCAGGGGTGCTGCCAATGAGCCTTTTTGACGTCGCGCAAAGCCGAACGACGCGCCGGTCGCGGGTGTATTCCGGACGGATCAAGCGATCTATCCTTGGCGCGGGATTGCGGCATCCAGCGATCTTCCTGCACCTGCCCAAATGCGGCGGGACGTCTCTGTCTGAGGCGCTCTATGCCACGGTGCCGATTCACAAACGCGTTGGCGTGATTGATGCTCTCTCAACCCGGCGTGCCGCCTCTGTGCTCGCCTTTGGCGAAGACGATGCGTGGCAATGTCACGATGATCTGGAGCATGGGCATCACACATTTGACCTGCGTGAGCGGCTGCTGCTGACGCATGGGTGCTGGCACACGGATCTGATCCATGGCCATGTGCTTTTGACCGACCAGATACGTAAGCACCTCTTGGGCCGGTACAAGCTTTTGACGATCATGCGCGACCCGGTTGCGCGCGCAATCTCAAACTACCGCATGGCCGTCGCTGCAGGCATTGCCGATCCGAACCCCGATATCTGGCTGCAAAGCCCGATTGCTCGGGCGCATTGCACGACATATCTGCGGTACCTGTCGGGTCAGCACAGCGTGCCAAAGGAGGCCGAAACTGCCAGTCTGGCGCGTGCTACAGAAGCGCTGAAAGACTTCTCCTTGATCGGTTTTCTTGAGGATATAGAGGGCTTTGCGCATGCTTTTGAACGTATTTTCGGAGCCACTCTGAGCTTGCACAAATACAATCAGGCCAAAGGCCCTGAGATCACATTCACCTCTGCACAGAAGGATCAGCTTTGCGAGATGTGCGCGGCAGATGCCGCTCTCTACGCTCGCGCCAAAGAGCTGCAGGACCTTACCGATGAGTGAGAAAGAGCGCCCCCTGCGCGTGGCCTATTTCGCCCATGACTGGGGGGATGCGGCGATAAAACGACGCTTGGCGGGGTTTGCCCGTGACGGGATCGAAGTGTCCGGATTTGCCAGCTATCGCGCCGACCCTGTGCAACCCAACTGGGTCGTGGCCGACTTGGGTCGCACCTATGACAATGGTTATCTGCATCGCGCGCGCGCCATTCTGGCGGGAGCCAAAGCGGCGCAAATCCCAGCTTTGGCTCAGGCTGATCTCCTTGTTGCGCGCAATTTGGATATGTTGCTGACCGCTTTGCTTGCGCGGCGGCGCGCAAGGTTGCGAACCCCAGTGGTTTATGAGTGTCTGGACATTCACCGGCTCGTTGCACGGCAGGATCGGACCGGGTATCTGTTTCGGACAATCGAACGCCGCGCCTTGCGGCATTGCGCCGGGCACTGGGTGTCTTCGCCAGCGTTCCTGACCGAGCATTTTGAGCGATACTACCCGGATGCCAAAGGCGCCCGGCTTTTGGAAAACCGGTTGCAAGCACGGCTTGGTTCCCGGCCCAAGGATGCGAAAGCCATTGGAGAAAAGTTGCGGATTGGTTGGTTTGGCAATCTGCGTTGCGCGCGATCTCTCAAGCTGTTGTGCAATCTTTCCAACCAATTCAGCGATAAAGTTGAGGTGATCCTGCGCGGTTATCCCGCTGAGACCGAAATCCCTGATTTTCATCACATCATCAATGCGCACCCCAACATGACCTACGGCGGGCGTTATCGATGGCCGGAAGAGTTGAAGGCGATTTATGACGATGTCGATGTCGTCTGGGCCGGGGATTTCATGGATGCGGGGCTAAACTCTCAATGGCTTTTGCCCAATCGTCTTTATGAAGGCGGATGGTATGGCTGCCCGCCAATCGCCCCGGCGGATGCGCAAACTGGCCAATGGATTGCGGCGCATGAGAGCGGCTTTGTTTTAGATGAACCTCTGGAAACGACCTTACCCGCATTCGTGAAAGAGCTGTTGGCACGTCCAAACATAATCATGGCGGCGCAAGAGCGGCTTCTGGCACTTTCGGAAGATGTGTTTGTTGAACCTCAAGGCACTTTGCTCAAGTTGGTTAAAGACGCGATCAACGCAGACGCGCCGCGCCATGCCGGGCGCTCCTCGCCTTCCAAGGCTAGTATTGCGTCTTCGGCGTAAGCCGCACCAGCCCTGCCATCACGCCAAGATGCATGACGCCCCGGCGCAGCCACCAAAGCCGCCGGGTTGCATACCCTGCAGAGACCAAAGCCAGGATCAGGCAATAGGCGGCCTTCATCATCGCCAAAACCAGGAGTTTCGGAAGTGCCCAAAGCCGCGCCTCACGGCGGCTCAGTTCTCCGAACACATGCCCTGCATTAAAGCTGCGACGCATAAGCCAGCCGGGGGTCAGCCGGGAGGGCGCGACTTCTTCAAATACTTGCGCTGTTTCACAGATGCCCAAACGCACACCGGTTTGCCACAACCGGTGGAAATAGTCGGTGTCTTCTCCGCCGGTGCGTCCTTTGGCAATGTCAAAGCGTAGCGCGCGGGTGGCGGCGGGCCGCATGTCGACCAAAGCGTTGCAGGTATGACCGGTGCGCACCTCTCCGTGTCGGAGAACAGGGCGATTGGAATGGAAATCGCCCTTGGACATGTGCTTGGGGGCGTCTGGCGGATAGATGGCAATCGCAGGGCCAAACACCGCGCCGTAGCCTTTTGCGTGCAAAGCCTCGTAAAGGTTCAAAAGCCAGTCGGCATCCACGACTTCATCGTCATCAATCCAAGCCACCAAATCCGCTTCGGACGCCTCAAGACAGGCATTGCGCGCAATGGAAATATTGCGCGCGGGTGCATGGATAAATGTGATCTCAAATGGCAATTCGGTTTTTTCTATGATTGGGCGAGCACTTGGTTCGGTGTCATTGTCAGCCACCAGAACGCGCACCACGGAACGGTTTGGCAAGTTTACTTCACGCAACGAGTCCAGCGTTTTTGCCAGGTGCGGCCTGCGAAAGGTGCAAATGCATATGTCGATGCGCAACGGGTCCATCTTGATCGTCACCCGGTTTGAGATTGAACAGGGCGCGCTGGCGCTGGTGACATAATCCGCTTTAGAAATCCAAGTCCCCAGGCCATGTGCATCGCGCCAAGCGCCGGACCCGACCAGAGCCCGTCCCTGCTGCGCAACAGCATTGCCGCTACCAGTGATGTTGAGATTAGAACGCTGGCATAAAGCGTGGGCCAGATTAGCCCCAAAGCCGTGAAGGGTATTGCGAGAGCTGAGCCTATCAAGAGAAGGCTGTTGAGAACCGGTATCAGCTGACGCAGACGCGGCCGGGCGCGGTGTTTCAGCAAGGTGTTCGCCCGCCCGCGCCCGTAATTCCAGTACTGCCGCCAAATCGCGGATAAGGTGGGGCGCATGACATAGGATATACGCGTCTTGTCTGTCAGCCAGATCTTTCCACCCGATTGTGCAAGCCGCACATCAAATTCGGCGTCCTCGTTGTGGCTGATCGCTGGGTCGTACCCGCCAATGCGCCGGAACCAGTCTATGTCGAAGGCGGCGTGATGGCCGTGATCCACAAACTGAGCCTTTTGCCCGCCGCGATGCGCGGAACCGCCCGACCCCAAAGGGGTGTCAACGATCCAGGCGGCAGCCTTTTGAAATCCGTCCTGCCCGGTGGCGTCCATGGCCGTGACCACAGACGCAGCTTGGACACGAGCATGTTCGCGCGCCAATGCATGAACATAGCCAGCAGGGTAAATGGCGTGCACGTCGCAGCGCACCAAGAGCCTGTGATGCGGCTGCGACAACTGCGCGACGGCAGCATTGATTCCGGCGGATTGGAGGCGACCCGGGTTGTCCAACAGATGCAGGTTTGGATAGGTTTCTTTGAGACGCTCAACAATGCCTTGGGTGCCATCGGTGCTGCCCCCATCCGCTACGACAACGCGACATTGCGCCATCCAGTGGGCAGGTCGCATCAGCGAGTGCAGGCAGGTTTCAATGTGATCGGCTTCGTTCAGAGCAGGCAGAACAACAAGGATGTCCGTCGGGTCGATAGTGCCGGGTTCAGTTTCAGTATTCGTGACCCAGGTTTTATTTGGGATCCCCGCCATCATTGGGCCGCCGATCCAGGATCAGGCCAATGACCAAGAGACACAAAGGGCCAGCAAGAAAGAACGCGGCGAGGATCAACCAGAACCCTCCATCCGCCAAATATACGATCAAGGCCAGCACGCAGCTTAGAACCGGTGCCAACAGCAAAAGCCCCTTCAAAACATACCCCCCCCGTAGCAACAGCGCCAACTATAGCGGTGTATTTAGAATTTGGAATGTTCATTTGGTTTGTCCCTCGGTCAAAGGCCTTGAAGCTGCTTTGCCTCTCCGCCCTTTCAATTCTTTGGTACGTGGATCAGTACGCGCCGCGCCCGTTCAAAAGCACACCGATTGTCTTGGCGATGAGCCGCATATCGCTGGTCAAGTTGCAGGTGGCCACATAGCGGCAATCAAGCTCGATGCGGTCGCGAAACGAGATGTCACTGCGCCCGGATACTTGCCATAGCCCGGTGATGCCCGGACGGGCGGCCTGATACCGACGGGCGGCTTCGCCGTAATCCTTGACCTCATCAATGGTTAAGGGGCGTGGCCCCACCACACTCATGTCGCCGCGCAGTACATTGAAAAACTGCGGCAATTCATCAAAGCTCAGGCGCCGCATCAAGTTGCCAACCAGGGGAATGACACGAGGATCGTTTTTCAGCTTGCGATGCTGATCCCACTCGGCTTGCGCCGCGGGGTTGGATGCCAAATGTTCTTTCAGCATCTGATCCGCGTTGGGCACCATGGTGCGGAATTTCCAACAGGGAAATGGCACGCCACCATAGCCAATTCGCGTATGCGCAAAGAAGATTGGGCCGGGGGATACGACCATGATGATGATTGGCAGAATGATAAAAAACGGGAGCGTGCTCAGGATTGCGACCAGGCTAAATGCAACATCAAAAACGCGCTTCACGATACCGCCCACAGGGGTATCGGTGCGATTTTCAGGTGCAGAAATCAGCTGCGGTTCATTGGCCTTAACTTTGGCGCGACAAGAGTTCATTGGCTCATCCCCCCGGATGCAGAATTCCCCAGTGCCTTGCCTACTAAGTGCCGAAATGTGTCGGAACTAAGGCTCAGGTCCGGGCCTGTGTTCCACTTTCCGCTGGCGCCCCAGCGTTTTGGCAGAGTTTCGCTGAATTCGCCCTAAAATTGAGCAGAATATGAATAAAACCTGCGAAAACCGTCATCTGCACGTTACAAAATTTAAGCAGGCCGGATTCTGCCGATCTGAATTTCCTGCAAAAAGCGTCCCCAATTGGGCCTTATTTTCACAGTAGCCATAGCCCGCATGCATGGCGTTTTGGTGCGCGCTAACGCTGCAAGGCAGAATCACTGTTTCTGCACATGCGAATATCTCCTTGCCAGGAGCTGAACCAAGGAAGCCAGATGCGCAGAAAGAACGGCAATTGCCCATCCATTTGCAAACACGCAATAACGTCGGCAATCAGACACTCAAACGCATGATGACGTCGGCTGTGAAAACAATGCAGGGCTCTGACACCCTGCGCGCAGGCGGTGCAGCGGGTATGATGATTGCCACGCGCGTGTTTGGGGCATTCGGCACCTTGGCCTACACAGTAATCTTGGCCCGAATGCTGAACCCGCAGGAATTCGGCCTGGTCTGGACGCTTTGGTCCGGTGCCTTCATTGCGGCCTATCTCTCCACGCTCAATATAGGCGCCACAGCCATCCGCGAGGTGGTGCGTGCGCGTGCATCGGGAGAGGACGCCACCGCCGCGGGGTTTGTGATCGTGAGTCGCCGGGTGCTCCTATGTGCCTGTCTGCCGGTTGTGGCCGCCTTTATCGCGCTCATCTGGATCCGAAACCCAGCCATGACCGAAACCTACCCGATGGCGATTTTGCTTGCCGCCGCAATGATCCCGGTCATGGGCTGGAATGCGACCAATGCCGCACAGGCTGTTGCGTTGGATCAGGTGCTGCGCAGCCAGGTGCCCGGTATGCTGCTGCGCCCGCTCGTATTTTGCGTCGTTTTGGGGTCTGCGTGGATCGCCGGGGTTGCTCTTTCGCTTGAGAGTGTCGTGGGGCTCTACCTTGCGATTGTGATCCTCATCGCCTTTGTGCAATTCGCATTGTTGCGTCGATTTTTCGACTTCATGGCCACAGCCACGCCGGACACATCTGGTTGGCAGCGCTGGATTGCAACGGGTCTGTTGCTTGCCCCGAACCGGCTTTTGACCGACCGGTTGCGCGATGTGCTGTTGCTCATCGCTGCCATTCCTTTGGGCGCGGTCGGCGTGGCGCAAATGGCCGTTGCACTCAGCGTGGTGACATTCCTGAGCTTTGCGGTGAATGCCGTGGAGACGAGCTTTGCGCCCAAGATATCGCGATCCATCGCAAACGCCCTGTCTGAGAACAGGCGCGCGGATGAGGACCCAAGCACCTTGCATTTCGTTGCCATATCCGGCGCCATAAAGATTGGCCTCATGGCCGCGGGTGCGTTTGTTTTGTGGCTGTTCATGCCCTTCGTGATTGGCCTTTTCGGCGCTGACTACGCGGCAAGCGAGACAGTGATCTGGTGGCTGTTCCTCATTCCACTGTCCAGCGCGGTCTTCGGCAACACAGCATTGATGATGCAGCTTTTCGACAAGCGTCGGGTGTTTTTCCTCACAAGCGTCCTGGGGTTAGGTGCGTTGCTGCTGGTCGGCTTTCTTATAACAACGAGTGCGTCCGACGTGCTTGAGACAACGGCGGCAGGCTTTGCGCTGACCATGGTTGCGCTGCAAGCGCTGCGATGGGCGCTTTGTTGGATCACCACTGGCATGGATGTGTCCGCTCTGGGTGCGCTCGTTCGGTGGCAAAAACACGCTCCGGACCAACAAAGAGAACAGAAGGTGGATGTATGAAAGTCTTTTTCTGCAAAGTGGATGGCGGCAATTTCGGCGATGACATGAACGAGTGGTTCTGGGACGAACTATTCCCGGGCCACTCCGGCATTGCCCCTGATACCACGCTGTTTGGGATCGGCAGCATCCTTTGGCGGCAGAATTTTGTGGGCAATGACAAGGTCGTGGTGATGGGAAGTGGCTCTGGCTACGGCGTAGTGCCAAGCGAGCTGCCGCAAGGCACCGAGATTGGCTTTGTTCGGGGTCCACGCACGGCGGAGCTTCTGGGGCTGTCTGCGGAGCACGCGATCACCGACCCTGCCGCGATGGTATCGACCTTTGACAAGTTTCAGGACTTCAACACCAGCGGAGAGATCGTATTCATACCGCATGTGGGCACTGCCAAACTGCCACTGAACTGGGATCGGATCGCAAATCGCGCAGGTGTCACCTACGTCTCGCCGGCCGATGACAGTGAAGACGTGATCCTGCGGCTCGCCCGCGCGAAGATGGTTCTGGCCGAGTCGCTGCACGGGGCGATTATCGCCGATGCATTTCGTGTGCCATTTGTTCCGGTTTCAATCTCACCCACCTTCAACAGGCACAAATGGCTGGATTGGGCGGAGTCGCTTGAAATGGACATCGCTTTTGACGAATTCCTTTCAGGGATGAAATTGACGCGCAAACGCTTGGTACAAATCAAGCAAGCCTTGTTGGGGCGCAAAAAGCCCAAGCTCGCCGATGAAGCCAATGGAACGCGCGTCGCTGAAGTGGTGTCTCAGGATGAAAAGGCGCAAGCGCGCAAGTGGGTCGCGCGTCTGGCTCCGGCAATCGAAATGATGTTGGTGCGTGATCTGCAACGCGCGGCGCAATTTCCTGGCTTTCTAAGTGGCGACAAGATCCTGCGTACCCGGCAGGAGCAGATCACAGCGCGCGTAAACGAGGTTCGAGACCGGCTGGCCGCCTGACAGTCATTTCGGAGCGTCTTTGCTCAGTCGCACAATTTCGATCCGAGATGAAACGGCGAGCGCCACGAAAATCACGATCAGATTGCCATGCTGTGCGTGTAAGAGCGGGTTAAAGAACGCCACGCCCACACCGGCCACCAGCAATGTGAGCGCCATGGCGGGCCAGACCTCATTTGAGACCATGTAGTAGCGCAGAAAGGTGAGCGTGATCGCCATGAGCGTCACCGCAATGCCAATCAACCCCGGAACGCCCAGTGTCACCCAGATGTCCAGAACAAAGTTATGAAAGCTGATCAACCCTTCGCCATAGGCGCGCTGCACATAATCCACCGCCAGAAACGCGCCGGTGTCCCAATAGGCGTCGAAACCAACCCCCAGCCACGGTGTTTCAGAGATCTGGGTCATAGCCAGCCCCCAAAGGGTCGTGCGCCCTGTCAGGTTTGAGCTTTTGCCGAATGCGTCGAGGATTTCTGCGAAGGGATCAAATCCTCCATATGCCATGGAAATCAGTGTTGCCATCACAGCAACGGCACCAATCCCAAACAGCCCCAGACGCAGCGTGGCAGGATAGCGATGTTGCGTGAGCAGGACGAACAGACCGGCGGATGCCAGCATGACAATGGCAGAGGTGGCTGACTTTGACAGAAACAATGCAAGTGCGGCCATGACGAAGACACCGCTGAGGACAACGACGCGTGGAAGGGTTGATCTGCGTCCGATCAGAAGGGCGATCGTTACAATCCCCAAAAGCAGCGACATGCGCCCAAGCGTGTTCTTATTGCTAAAGATGCCTAAAAGCCCGCCGGTGTAGGAATAGACCTCTCCAAACATGCCGGTGGCCCAGTTCACAAGTGACAGCGCGATCAGGGGCGTGAGGCCCAAGAGCACGATCAGGGCTATGTCGCGCGGCCTGTATCTCCAGCCAAGCCAGATCGCCGCCATATATGTCACGATCAATTGCATGGCCGCATAGGCCGAGGCGCCCGGTGCAAAAGACCAGACCGTAGAGAGTGCTGCGACAAGCGGGAACGCCATAACTGCAATATTCTGGCGCAGAACGTTGAAGAGCACGCGGAAGTGCGTGGCGTATTTCAGCGATACCATGGCGTAGATCAATGCCCATAGCAGCAAAGGTGGCAAAAACCGGTGGATGCCCTGGCTGCCGGCGATAATGATCGTTGTGGCCAGCATCAGGTCATAGCAGGCCGCTGCCCAGGTGAGACCGCTGGACGGGGCCTTGCGCGATGACGTTCCGAGTGGCGCGGCAAATCGTGTTACGGCTGTCGTGGTCATCCGCCCGGCCTGAACTCAAAATTCGCCGATTTGAGGTCAGAGCGGTTGAGATCGCGAAAGATCAAAGTCTGTGGCGCTTGCGGTTCTTGTTCATCAATGAGCCACACGTCCGTGCCGACTTGCTCCAACCTGCGCAACGCTTCTGGGCCCGCGTTGAAAGTCCAGCCCGACAGCGCCAGAACATCGTCAGCTGCAAAGTCTGTAATCACCTTGGACCCACTGTCACCAGCAATGACAAACCGATCGGCACCACCCCCGCCGGTCAGAATGTCAAACCCGCCTTTGGGGTGGAACGTTTGTGAGGCGGCACCACCGATGAGGTGTTCATCGAGGTCAGCTCCCTGAACATTGGTTGAATCGGTTTCAACAATTGTTTCAGGGGTTTGCGCAAAGACTTTGACGTAGTCGATGATGAACGTGCTGGCAAATGTCTCGGCATCGTTGGCAGGGTCCGGTGCCCCCGCCCATTTGCCGCCAATCTGATTGTTGAAGATCACAGCCATGGGGCCCGTCACATCCCGCGGTGTTGGCGTTCGGTAAATCTCTCGCAAGTCATTGCTGTTGGGGCCAAACCACCAGGTGATCTCATCCGGCGTCCAACTGACCGCATAGGTGTTGAAGTCGTCAAAGATCTGGCGCTCAAATGCCTTTTCGACATCCACCGTCTTGGCAAAGGTAAAGCGCGGACCTTTCTGGCGTTCGCGGCGAATGGCGGGCTGCGGCACGCCATCCACCACCTCAAACGGATTTGTCAGCGTTGGCTCGGGCGCATGCGAGCCGTCTTCGGCTATCTCGTCGAAATGCACCCGGAGGTGGACACGATTGTCAGGAGAGCCACGGCCCTTGCTGCCATTTTCGCGCCCAAGCACTTCAAAAATGTCGATCTCAGGCGGCCAACCATTGACCGACGGCACCAGCCAGAATGCCGACCAATGCCCTTTGCCCTCGGGCAGTTTGGCGCGCATTTCAAAATACCCATAGGTTTGCGACCAACTGGAGAAGGTCGAAAGCGAGCCGGAATAGTAGCGCACGTTTTGAACTGCTTGCTCCCCATAGCCTGCCTGCCGGAGCAGGGCCTGCACATCGCTCAGATCTGACTTGGGAATGGGGGCTGCGGCAATATGCAGTTTGCTGTCTTCAATCCTGAAAGGGTTGAGTCCCAGTGGACTGCCATCCTGACGCGTCATGGTTGGGTTCACGTAGAGAGAGGGCGGACCGTTGCCGATGTATTTCTGACGCCGGGGGTAATCGCGCCAGATACCGGTTGTGCCGTCAAATCGGCTTAGCGGGCGGTCGAATTCCTCTATCAATATGGGTGTGTAGCGCGACATGTCCGGTCCCGCCTGCACGGAGGACCCCAGCAGCACCAAAATAAGCGCAAGAATGCTGTTCAGACGGACCATTGCGCAAACTCCATTCCGGCGATCTTGCGAAACCGGTCCGCATCCTCGCGCAGCAGCTCAGAGGCCGCTTGCAAGACGTTCTTGCCCAAAACCGGAACCTCGATTGGATCACGGCGCGACAAGGCGCGGCCCAACACCTGTCTTGCTCCATTGGGAAAGAACCGATCTAAGCGGCGGGCAAGCTTTGAGCGAGCGGCGCGTTTTATGAATGGTGGAATACGGGCTACCTGATCGGCCGTGTTCGTCGCGACGAATTTACTGATACGTTGTGTCGCTAACCCAAGAAACCCGCCGATTTCATCCAGAACAGTCTGAGGGCTGTTACAGAGCGTTTCAAAATCTATGATCAAGAGTTGCCTGCGATCAAAATATGCAAGGTATTTCTCAAGCTGCGCGGCATAACGGCTGCATTCGATCATGTGGCGGCCATTGGCACTGGAAAGTAAATCCTGAGGGGCCACACGCATATGTCCATGAAGCCAGGAATGACGGTAATGCGATGCAAACCGGGCAACCGGATCGCGCGCGCTAAAGATGAGTTTTGCATCCTGCGCCACGGCGTGAATGCGTTCGGGCACGCCCGCAAAAATATCGTACTTGGTATAATTCGGCGAGGCTTCGCCCAGACAGCTTCGTGTCAGATCGAACTGCGCTTTGTACCACTCCTCGCCCAAACCCGTTTCCGCGTCCTGCAAAAAGTAATCCGCCTCTTTGATACGGGCCATACTGATGTCGTCACGCTGATCAAGATACTGGTGCAGGGTTGTGGTGCCTGCTTTCATTGCCCCTATGACAAAGAAATGCGGGGCAAAGTCCGGGACTTCTTTCGCTACGCGGTCGGCCTTCTTATCCTTGCTTAACAATGCCATGGTGTGGTCGCCTCTCTCACACGCGTCTTGTCTACTCTTCATACCAAGCGGCGGCACGAAGTGGACGCGCGCGGCTCGAACGGGCGCGCAGGTAAGTGTAGAAAAACGCCAGCTTTCGCAGCTTGATCTGTCCCTTAAGTGCCATCAGCGGCGTTGCGCGGTCATAAAGGCTGTCGATACGGCGCGGCATGGCCGAGAGGCCATAGGTCGTCAGGTGGTCCCGCAAAAGGTTCATTTGCAGGTCGCGCAGTTGATACCGCATTTGCCGCGCCCAAAGTGCGCGCAGGCCACTCCAGCTTGTGACGGGAATGGACTGATAGCTGAAAAACGCCTCTGGAACGGGGCGGATACGACCCGGATCAGGCGTTGCGCCCGGCTCCAACCCGCTGAGCAAAAGCCAGCGCAGAAACGGATCATCGCCGATCAACCCCACGGGCATGTTGATAGATTGCGCCTTGATCCGTGCGAGAGTTTCCCCGCGCAGGGCATAGAAGTTACCTGGCATGCCGTGGTGAAAAAGGATGCGCCGCGCCCAGGCTTTGGCGGTGCGTCCGCCTTGCGGCAGGGTCGAGGCGGCCAAGGCCTCAGGATGGACGGCAAGGCTGGCATGGATTTCGTCAATTGCCACTTCCGAGACCTGCACATCACCGTCGATAAAGACATGCAATCCGCAGTCCTCGGGTGCCAGATGGTTGACATAAAAGCTCCAGGCGTTGGCTTTGTCGCCCAACGCGATCACCACAGGCTGAATGCGCGGATCGTCCTCGGCAAGAGCATTGACGATGCTTTCGGTACTATCCGTGCTACCGTTGATCAAAACAAATACAGGGTCGTCTGGCCCAAGCCCCGCACGTTGCACCGCGTGTATGTTGGCGGTAATGCCTTCCGCTTCGTTATGGGCAAAAACTGCGACAGAGGTTCTTTGATATTGGTTCATCTGCGACTCCTTACGCCGCGACTTGTGGGCGTGTGGGGCCTTCGCGCGGCGCTGTTTTTTCCAACTCCGCCGAGGATGGAACCATGGTCAGAACGGCGCCCACGGATTTACCCGTCCGGTTCAACCCTCGCGCCAACGCAAGTTCGAATTGTTCAATCGTGTTAAAGCCCCAGCGAACCGCCAAAACGACATAATCCGCCAGATCAGCGCACATGCGCGCATCTGAGCTTTCACTGAGCGAGCCTATGTCCAGAACAACCACGTCATATTCAGCCTTCAGACTTTCGAGATAGGTCACGATGGTGCCTGGATTGATCAACTCGATCATGTCGGCGGCCTTGGTGTCCTCCACGCGCCCGGAAAAATCGAAATCTGTTATGGGCATTCCCGCCTGCTGAGCCGCGTCAGCGTTGGCTCCATCCATGCTCTTGCCCTCAACTCGACGGGTGGCAAAAACCTGTGACAGATCAGGGTTGCGCAGGTCAAAATCAATGAGATGCGCGCGTTTGCCCTGTTTGGCGTAGTAGGCGGCGATATTGGCCGCGAGGGTAGATTTGCCCTGACCCGGCGAGGTAGACGTCACAGCGATGATCTGCGCCTTTTCGGCAGACGGGTTGCTGGCCACTGCGTCAAAGACAATTGACCGAATGGTTTCGGAAAACTCAGACAGCGGAAAATCGACGGCATAACTCAGCTGCGCCATGTCACGTTCGCGTTTGCCACCGCTCAGGGCTGGGGCGTTCACATCGCGCCTGCTCCAAAACCGCGACAACCCAAAAGGCAAAGACACACCCGTCATGCGCGGGATGGCCCCAATATAGCGCAGGCCCAGCGCCTCGATCTGACGCGGCTGACGAATGCGGTTGTCGAGCTGCTCCAGCAGAAAAATCGCCACCATCGCGAGGAACACGCCTGCGACCAGACCAAGCGCCAGGATTTTTGAGGTCTGCGGCGCGCTTGGACCGGCGGGCACCTGGGCCGCGGTCAAAACCCTGGCAGAGCTGGTGTTGTAAGCAAAATCATCCGAGGTTTCGTGAAAACGCGTCAGCAAGGCTTGGTAGACGGCGCGTGCACCATTGGCACGCATCTGCAATTCGCGCAGTTTCGCTTCTTTTTCCGATACAGTGGCCACATCCGCACGCAAGGCATCGCCCCTGTCTGACAATCGCTTTTCTTCTGCCAATGAGAATTCAATCTGGTTTTCAAGCTCACGCGCGACACGCTGATACTGCAGATCAAGCTGTGCCTTCATCGCGTCCAACTCCCCTGAGATAATATTGGCCTGCAAGGAACTGCGGGTGCCATTGGCGGTCATTCTGGCAACTTCAATCTCAGCCTGAAGGATTTCGGCCCGGATTTGTTCAATCTCTGGCACGCCCATATTGGTGACATCTGTGGCGGTGCTTCCATCGCTCAGAACTTTACGAACCCGTTCCAACAAGAGTTCCTTGTCAAACCGCTCATTCCGCAAAGCGACCAGAGCGAGGTTCAGATCGGAAAGCTCGGCCCCAACCACTTGGCGATCACCGGAATCAATCTGATTCACAAGACGAAACTGGGTAACCTCCTGCTCGGCCATCTCCAGTTCTTCCACCGCCTCACGCAGCGCGGTCGACGACCAGCTGTTAAGCTGTACCAAACGCTCGGCCTGCACCTCCAGGCCGCTGATCAGGTATTCCTCGGCATAGGCATTGGCGATGGCGGCCACTTTTTGTTTGTCTGTGTGCTTGGCGGTGATCTCAATCACATAGGTGTTGCCCAAGCGCCCGATCTCCATCGCGCGGCGTAACTTTGAGATGGCCCGGCGCTTGGCCGCCTCTTCCGGGCTGAGCACACCGGTTTGATCTTCGTCTTCGGATGACACGAAGAGCGATTTGAGACGTGCGGTGAAGTTAGGTGACGTCGGTTCTTCCTCTTCGGCAGGATCCAGGGCGGCAAGACCAAGCTTGTCCACGACCCGTTCGGCCAGCGCATTCGACATCAGAATCTCGACCTCGGAGTCCACAACAAGCGCATCTGAGCTCAGCAGGATGCCACCGGCCTCCTGGAAGCCCCGGCTTTCGCGTGGATCAATGTAGATCGTCGTGGTCGCCTGATAAACCGGCGTCATGGCCACGATGCTGATCAAAGATAGGAGCAGACATACAGCTACAATGGTGCCCAAGAGCCAAAGGTGACGGCGCACCGCCTTGAAAGCCGACGACAAGACATGTGCCACGCTTGGGGGTTCACTGCCCTCGCCTTGCGGTGGGGTCAGCATATTTCGTTCGATCAACGTCACGTCGCGATTTCCTGTTTATCAAACCCGTCTTGTCCCCAAGGTCAGCTCGCCATAGGCCTCTGAGCCAATTGGGTTTCAGCACTCTCCCATGTGGGCCAAGGCAAGGATTTACGCCCCAGCATGTCGGTCAAATCAAGAACCTCAGGCGCGAAATACTCTGCAAGCTGATGCTTGGTGCTCTCTTGCATTGGCGGAATCTGATCTCGCAAATCGGCACTGTTTGCCTTCAGCAGCCCTGCGACGGGCGTGGCTGATTTGAGCCTTACAAGCTGTTCTTCCAATCCCACACGCCGCATCAGATCCCCACCGCTGCGCAAGGCACGGCGCAATCCGGGTGAGCGCGCCACGTCGCTCACATTGCGCCGCTCAGACGCAACGGCAGAAACAAAGTTGGCGTTGACGCCGATAAAATCATACACGCTTGCGGCGGACCGAACCGGGTCGGCATGAATTTCTTCGGCCAGCAGAACAAGAACCTGTTGTGGCCCAAACGCGTCTACCCAGCGTTTGAGATGCGTGTGATAGCGCCCCTGCTCAAGATAGGCCGGGTTGTTGAGCAGACCCTCTTCAAAGCTCTGCGGCTCGATATGCCCCTTGATCACCTCATGCAGGTGGTTGGAATAGGCCCGCGCTACAGGATCGCGCAAAAGCGCAATAATTTTGAGATCCTCATTGTAGTGACGCGCGCGCGTCGCAGCGCGTGGATCATAAAAATAAGACGGCGAGGTATCGCACAACGCGGTACAATCAGCCAGGTGGCTGAAATGGCGCTCGTACCACTGATAACCGCGGTCGAAATAGTAAGAGAAAAAGTCGACCTCTTTTGGGTCGGACACACCCACTTGCGGGTGCACTCCCAGCACCGAATGCATCCAAGATGTTGCACATTTCTGTGCACCAATTCCGATCACTGTTGGTTTCATATCATAATGCCCCGATAACCCTGAAAACATGCCTGTATGGCGGGCCTGAACCGACCTTGACGCCCAATCTTGAGCCCGCATCCACAGCTTTGGAGTCGTTGGAAAATGTGGCCAAACTGTGGTTGCGTTTCGCAGGTTTTCTTGACGGGCGGATTGCTGCCCAAGCGTGCTGAAAAAATGGACAGTTTTGAAACATTTTGGCCGTTTTGAGACGACGCGCTATGCTAGACGCTGCTTCGGGGCCGCGCGCTTGTCGCGCGTACAACCAGCTCCGGCGAAATAAGGTCGCCCATCGCGACCGGCGCATCCGCGACAATAGCGTCAACGATGCGTTTGGCCCCCTGCGCCCCGATTTGGCGTGCCGGGATACGCACGGTCGTCAGACCAGGCTCAAACTCCTTTGAGCCTTTAAAGTCGCCGATGCCCGTCACAGTCAAATCATCGGGCACTGAGAGTTGGTTTTTCATCAAACCATGAATTACACCCCATGCCAGAACATCATTCCCACATATGACGGCGGTGGGGCGCTCTTCTGTCGCGATCAGCGCCTGGATGGCTTTCTTGGCTGCCGCAACGCTGTAGGGGGTCTCAAATGTCCAGCCTTCGCGAACACCCAAACCTTTGGCATGAAGCGCCTGCTTTACACCGTCAAAACGCAATTGCGCACGATCATTGCCTGCCAGCGGCGGAAACAGGGTGGCGATGTCCCGATGCCCCAACCCGGAAACATGCGCCCCAATGAGCCTGCCAGCTTCAAAGTTATCCGATCCTACGCACGTCAGCGGTGCATCGTCAGAGTAGTTCCAAAGCAGGACGCTTGGCATCGATTGCTGCGCCAGAAGCCCGTAGGTGTCCTCCGAATGCTCAATCCCAATCAACGCCATCCCATCCACACGATGTTCCAGCATCTTGCGGGTCAATGCGTATTCGCGATCAAGGCTATACCCGTGCGAGGCCAGCAGAATGGTAAAGCCCAATTCTTCCACGGCATCTGAGAAACTCTGCACCAATTCAGCAAAGATCGCGTGGTCGATTGTGGGGACGATCAACCCAATTGTGCCACTGCGGATACCGTGGATGGTTTGCGCAGCCCGGTTTCGGATGTAGCCAAGCCGCCGCACGGCGGCATCGATTTTCTTGCGCGTGTTGGCTTTGACCAGTTCTGGATGATTGAAGCTGCGCGACACGGTCGACGGGGACACGCGTGCCGCCTTTGCAACATCGATAATATCCGCTTTTTTATCAATTTTTTAAGTCATATAGGTCGCATTTTCCACGGCAAAATGAAAACATTTGCAAAACTATTTTCATCACTTACCCTGACCGGTCAATCACTTTCGCGGACTGGGGGAGGACATCTGCGTTGGAATTTCTGGCCTACATGGGCGATGTCTTTACGCCGATCAATTTCGGACTGCTGCTGATCGGAACGATTGGCGGTTTGATCCTCGGTGCGACACCGGGGTTGTCTCCCACCATGGCCGTGGCGCTTCTGATCCCCTTCACCTTCCGGCTAGAACCTGCACAGGGTCTGATCCTTTTGGGCGCGGCCTATACCTCGACTGTTGCAGGGGGTGCTGTGAGTGCCATTTTGCTCAAGATACCCGGTGCCCCGGCCAATATTGCCACCACTCTCGACGGGCATACCATGGCGCAGAAAGGGCAAGGCGCACGCGCGCTGCAACTGTCCTTTCTCGCCTCCGCCGTCGGCGGCGTTTTCGGGGTGTTGCTGCTCATCTTCCTGACCCCGGTTCTGGCGCAATGGGCGCTGGCCTTTGGGCCAAGTCACCTTTTCTGGCTGGCTATTCTCGGTGTGACCATCATCGGTTCTCTGGATTCAAGCTCCGTTGTCAAAGGGCTTTTGTCAGGCTGCATCGGCCTTTGGCTGGCGACAATTGGCTTTGACGACATCATGGGGGCGCAGCGCTTCATTTTCCATGACGCGGTGGCCGGGGGTATCAACGTGATCCCGGCCCTGATTGGGCTTTTTGCCATTCCACAAGTCATCACGATGTTTGCCAAAGGGCGTAAACGCCTGGATGCAGAAGTCATTGCAGTCGAAAAACATCCCATTGGCCAAGCGGTCGGCGAGGTGTTCCGTCGCAAGCGTGCGCTCTCTATCGGGACAATCACCGGGTCCATTATCGGGCTCATTCCCGGTGTGGGCGGTCAGATCGCGGGTCTCGTGGCTTACGACCAGACCAAGAAAACCAGTCCCGAACGCGAGAAATTCGGCACCGGCCATTCCGAGGGCGTCATCGCCGCCGAAAGCGCCAACAACGCCATGGTTGGCCCCTCGCTTGTACCGCTTCTCACCCTGTCGATCCCTGGCTCGCCCACCGCCGCCGTGCTGCTGGGCGGGTTGCTGATCCACGGTATTTTTCCGGGCAGCGATCTCTTTGACAACTACCCTGATGTCGCCTGGACCTTCATCAATTCGATGCTCATTGGCCAGATCCTGATGTGTATCTTTGGTCTCTACGTGGCCGGGTTGGCAGCGCGGGTGGCGCAGGTTCCAAATGCAGTGATGGCCGCTGTGGTGCTGGGCCTTGCGCTCTTTGGGAGCTACTCGGTGCAAAATTCCATGGGCGATGTCTATGTCATGATGGCGCTTGGAACGGGCATGTATTTCCTTGAGCGCTTCGGCTTTTCGGCAGCACCCTTGGTGCTTGGCCTGATCCTTGGCCCCATTGCCGAAGCGAACTTTATCCAAGGTTCTATGATTGCAAATGCCACGTCGAGCATGGGGGAATATTTCTTCTCCGGCACGCTCAACCTTGTTCTTATCGGCATTGTCGTGGCCTCGATCGGCTATTCGCTCTGGATGGAATTGCGCGACAAACGTTACACCACAAAGGATGACGCGGTGCTCAAAGAGGAAAGCCTGTCATGACCGAGCTGCCCCGCACTCAGCACATCATTGCCAGCGGTCTTGTCGCCGCTGTTGGCATAGCAGTGGCTTACATCAGCTACACACAGGAACCTGCCGAGGCATTCCTGTTCCCGCGGCTGATCTCGACGGTTTTTGTGGTTCTGGCCCTCTGGACCTTTGGCAAAGCCGTGCTGGGACGCACCAAGGTGGGCAATGGTCTGAGCCGCGACGCGATCACCAACATCTTGCCCGGCCTGATCGTGGCGTTGATTTACATCTTCTGGGCCGCCAAGGCTTTGGGCTTTTACACCGCATCAACGATCACCTTTTTCATTCTGTTATCGCTTTACGACCCGGCTCCGCATGGCGAGGCGCGCACATGGATCAAACGCGCCCTCATCACAGCCGGTTTTCTTGCGGTGATGTACGGGCTCTTTGCCCAATTGCTCACCGTCTTCACACCAAAGGAAATCTTATTCTGAACCGCAAAGGCGGCAGATCATACCAAGGGAGGAAAACCTATGAAGAAACTACTTGCAGCGGCCTCGATTGCCCTGATGGCCCTGACGGGCGGCGCGTTTGCCGACGGTCACGCCAGTTATCCCGAACGCCCCGTGATGCTGATGGTCAGCTACGGCGCCGGGGGTGCCACCGACTTTCAGGCGCGTATTGTGACCATGACGGCGGGCAATGAGGATGCGTTGGGTATGCCTATTGCCATCATCAACAAGCCTGGCGCAGGCGGTCGTGTCGGCTGGAACTGGTTCGCCACGCAGGCCGATGCCGACGGCTATACACTGGGTGCCTACAACGTGCCTCACTTCATCGCGCAGTCCATCGAGGGCGGCGTGGAGTACTCCACCGAAAACTTTGAGCCTATCGCAAACTGGGGCGCGGACCCTGCAGTTTTCGTGGTCGCGGCTGACAGCGAATTCAACTCAATGGAAGACGTGGTGAACTACGCCAAGGAAAACCCTGGAAAGCTTACCTTTTCCGGCGCTGGTCTTTTTGTAGGCCACCACATCGCGGCGCTTCAGCTTGAAAAAGCGGCGGGTGTGAAGCTGGCCTATATTCCCAACAACAAAGGGGGTGCTGGTGCCATGAAAGCCGTGATTGCGGGCGAAGTGCTGGGCGGGGTCAACAACCTCTCGGATGCCTTCCGGGCACGTGAAGCAGGCAACGTTAAAATCCTTGGTGTCTTTGATCTGGAGCGCAACGAGTTCCTTGAAGACGTGCCAACGATGAAAGAGCAAGGCTTCGATATCGACAACGCGTCGGTGAATTTCCGCGGCGTCATGGTGCCCAAGGGCACGCCACAAGGCATTATCGACAAGCTGGCTGAGACCGTGCCCGCGATGTTCGAAAACGCCCGTGTGGCCAAGCGCATGAAGGCGGGCGGCAGCCCAATGCACATCATGACGCGCGACGAGGTGCTTGAGATGTGGAAAGCCCGCGAAGAAACGCTCAAAGAGCTGCTCGCAGGTCTTTAAACCAACCGTAGGGTGGGCTTGAAACCCACCCTACCCCCAACACAAACGGACATAGCCCGACATGAATGCCCCTGATCCCATTGCAGAGCTTGATGCCATCGTGGCGCGCGCGCGCGCAGCACAGGCGCGGTACGAGGCCGAGGGCAGTCAGACACGTTATGACCGCGCGGCACAGGCCGCTGCCTGGGCGATCATGGAACCGGGGCGCAACGAGACCCTGGCCAAGCTCGCAGTTGAAACGACAGGACTGGGCAATGTGCCGGACAAGATCACCAAGAACCACCGTAAGACACTGGGCCTGATGCGGGACATCAAGGATGTGAAAACCTTTGGTGTCATTAGGGACGATACCGAGACGGGCATCACCGAAGTTGCACGCCCCATGGGGGTTATTGGCGCGATTGTGCCCTCGACCAATCCGGCGGCGACACCCGCCAACAACATCATCAACGCTTTGAAATGCGGCAATGCCATCGTCGTGGCCCCGTCACCCAAGGGCGTGGCCTCTTGCGAGACATTGCTGGGCTACATCCATGCCGAGTTTGCCAAGATTGGCGAGGACCCTGACCTGGTGCAGATGGTCCCGGCCCCGGGATCCAAGGAGAAAACCCAACGCCTGATGGAGACCTGCGACAAGGTCATTGCCACGGGCAGTCAGAATAATGTTGTGCGCGCGCAAACCTGCGGCACGCCTGCGGTGGCGGTGGGCGCAGGCAATGTCACTGTGATCGTGGATGAAACCGCCGATCTCGATCAGGCTGCTGAGAAAATCCGGGCCTCCAAGACCTTTGACAACGCCACGTCCTGTTCCTCGGAGAACGCCGTGGTGGTCATGGACGCTGTCTATGACGCATTTGTTGCGGCCATGGCGCGCGCGGGTGGCGCGGTGGTCGAGGATGAGGCGGGTATCGTGGCGCGGCTCTGGCCTGATGGGCATCTCAACCGCGCGGTCATCGCGCAGGATGCCGACAAGATGATCGCGGCGCTTGGACTCCAAGATGCGGTGCCTGACGGCACGGAATACATCGCCGTGCCCACTAACGGCATCGGCCCGGATCATCCACTAAGCGGCGAGAAACTCAGCCGGGTTCTGGCGCTCTATCGTGGACAGGATTTCGACGATGCGGTTGCAGTCACACAGGGCATTCAAAACCATCAGGGCGCAGGACATTCGGTCGGCCTGCATTCATCCAAAGACGACCGCGCGCACAGGCTTGCACGGGAAATCCCGACAAGCCGCATCATCGTCAACCAAGCGCATACCTTTGCCACCGGAGGATCCTTTACGAACGGAATGCCGTTTTCGCTTTCGATGGGTTGCGGGGCGTGGGGCGGCAATGCGGTGGATGAGAATGTGCACTGGAAGCACTTTTTGCAAACCACGAAGATCATTCGGGAAATCCCAGCGCGGGAACCCAGCCTGGAGGACATCTTCGCTGAGTATTGGGACGATGCAGGACAATGAACCTGTCACGTACAACGCCGCCTGAGGGAACTGTTCGCGATTGGCTTGACGCAAGGGCGGCGTCGGGCGGCGTCGCAGTGGTTTTACCGGGAACTGGTCGTGAGGTCAGTTGGTGCGCTTTACGCGATGGCGCACAGGCGTTTGCCGCTCAACTCACCGCTATCGGCTGTGACAAGAGCGAAAGCGTGGCCATTGTTGCCCCCAACAGCGTTGAGAGCCTTCTGGCCTTCTTTGGAGCCCTCTATGGCGGGTTTCGTGCGACGATGATTAACCTCGCTGCCGGGCGTGATGCCATCGCCTATGCGCTGGACCATTCCGAAGCGCGCTTTGGCTATGTGCATGCCGAATGCGAAACGCTGTTTGACGCGGCCAATGGGGCAAACGTGGTTCCCGTTCCCTTAAACGGTCAGGCCACAGCGCAGTTGCACGAAATCATGCCTGATGATGATGCCCTCTTGATGTACACCTCGGGCACCACCGGCCGCCCGAAAGGCGTGGTGCACAGTCATTCGAGCCTGTTGGCGGGCGGATGGAGCACGGCGGTAGCCCATGACCTTGGGCCACAGGATCGCGGGTTTTGTGTATTGCCGGTCTACCACATCAACGGGCTGTGCGTGACGGTCATGGGGAGCCTTGTTTCTGGCGGCTCGTTTGCCATCGTACCCAAGTTTTCCGCCACAAGGTTCTGGCCGCAGGCGGATGAGGCGGAAATCACCTGGTTTTCTGTGGTCCCAACAATCATTTCGCACCTGTTGCACGGCGATACCGAACCTGGCCTCGCCTGTCGCGATCGCATCCGCTTTGGGCGGTCGGCCTCGTCAGCTCTGGCAGTTGAAACGCAGTCGTCCTTTGAAAACCGCTTTGGCATTCCAATCGTTGAGACCATGGGGCTCACCGAAACCGCGGCGCAGATCCTGTCAAACCCCCTGCCCCCTGGCATCCGTAAAATCGGCTCGCCAGGCATCGCCTATGGCTGCGAAGTGGCGATTCAAGACGGATCGGGCATGTCCCTTCCCACCGGCACTGAGGGCGAGATCGTGGTGCGCGGTCCTAATGTCATGCGTGGCTATCTCAAGAACCCAGAGGCCACGGCGGATACATTTCGGAACGGCTGGCTTCGCACCGGTGATCTCGCGCAAATGGACGCGGAAGGCTACGTTTTTGTCACCGGGAGATTAAAAGAGTTAATCATCAAGGGCGGGGAAAACATCGCTCCCAGAGAAGTGGATGAAGCGCTTTATACCCACCCCGACGTGGTCGAGGCCGCCGCCTTTGCCCGATCCTGCGCGCGGTACGGGGAAACCATCGAAGCGGCTGTGCGCGTCCGGGACGGATCGGGCCTGACATCTGCCGCGCTTCTAAGCATCTGCCAGGAACGTTTGGGAGCCTTCAAAACCCCGGACACAGTGCATTTTCTTGATGAATTACCCAAAGGCCCCTCAGGCAAAATTCAACGCCTCAAGCTGGCCAGCCTGATTGAGACGCATTGAAGCTGATATTGCTCAGCAAGGGCTTTTTGTTTCGCACATGGCGCGCGATCAGCTTCTTTTGCTGTTTGCCGGGCGGAATGAAACAGGCCGGTTGGGCTGGTAATCCTCAGGCGCAAGCTGCGGGAAAATCGACAGAATTTCCTTCAAAGCCCCATCACGACGTTGGTCGCTATCGTTATCATCAAAATCTGCGTCACTGCCGCTATCGGTGGCATCCAGCTGGGTCAGAGGACCTGCACCCAATGCGGTAAATTCACCCACCAAATGCGACCCACCGCCTTGCGGCATACCATCAAGAATGGTCCCGCGCTCTTCAAAAAGCAGAACAAACCCAAAGTCTTATTGTGTTAAATGAGTCACCGCCGTCTCTGCCTCAAGTCGCTCCTGTGTGGTCAGGGAACATTTTTTAAGGGGTTATAGTCTAAATCCTGCACTTTTTTTACAGTCATACGCATGAGATCAAAACAACAGCCCCGGACACCCCCGAAGCTGTCATTGTCACGTTGTTTCATCCATGAGGGGGATAGTGTTTTCATGCCAAAATCACCAAGGCCAGCCACTTTGAGATGCTGATCCACATGATGGTGTCTATAAATGACATGCCTCGGCGCGATGTGTTCTAAAACCCTACGCAGCTGTGCACGGTGGGCAGGACCGGTGCAAAGCTCCTTAAAGAGCATCGTTTGATCACAAAAAACGGTTTTGTCCGGTGACGCCTATGTGACGGAAAAAGCTGTGACTGAGGATACGGGCTTCGTTGAGAAATCCTTGCGCATCGCGATGCAACAGGCCGAGAGTGAAACCATCGCCAAAAGCGCGCTGCCATTCCTGGACAATAAGCCTCAAAGATCACGCCCCAAAGACCGGGCAATGGCATGGCAGGCCTGAAGAAAATCCTTCTTGCGATCCACGTCGAGGAAAACAGGCCATGTCGAAAGCTTGACAAAGACCATACCCCGCTCTGGCGAGACATAGATGAATTGACCAAACACCCCAAGGCTGAGATGGCCCATGCGGTCGGCATCCTCGATCCAGAACTGGTTGCGATAACGCCCGTTGGGCAACGCCTCTCGCGATATGTCATTGAAAAGACCATGACCCCCGCTCCGTACATCCTCGACCCAGGCTTTGGGAATGACCTGCCTGTCGCCGACGCGGCCGTCATCCAGATAGGCTTGCCCCATCCGGGCAAAATCCCGAAGGCTGGCGTTGAAACCGCCACAGGACAAGGCATATCCTGACGCATCCACGGTAAAACAGGCCTCTGTTTCGGCGCCCATAGGCTTCCACAAACGATCCGAGACGATCTGCGGCAGGCGCTGACCTGTCACACGTTCCATGGCATGGGCCAGAACGTCGGTTTCCATCGACCGATACACAAAGCGTTCACCATGCTCTGCATCGCGCTCGGTCAGTGTGAGCATCTGGTCGTGAATGCAGGCTGGCCAATGTTCCGCCTCACAGCCTTTGGGCACTGGCTTCCACCCTGCGGCGACATCCATCTTGCCAATATCACTGGCCCGGTTGGCATAATCGGATTCGTCAAACCTGGTGCCAGACGTCATATCCATGACCTGTTGCAACGTGGCCCCTGCCCAAGCGGTCTTGGCCAGTTCGGGCAACGGATCGGTTACTGGTGCAGACGGGTCAAGCAGACCTTCTTCGATCAGACTGGCGGCCGCTGTCGAGGTCACGGACTTGGACACGGACTGCGCCAGATGCACCGTGCGCGGCGTCATACCATTCCAATAGCTTTCGTGAATGATGCGCCCATCCAGCAGGACCAAAAACCCATCGGTATAGTCCCGGTCGATCCACTCCGAAACGGTGGTCTCCCCATAGGATGCGCGAAACTTGATCTCTTCTAAGGGTTCCAACGCCTCAGTTAACTGCGACGGTGTGTCAGAGGCAGGCACAGGCGCAGTTGGCAGAAATTCCCGCACATGTTGAAAGGCCCAACGATTCCAGGGGGGACGATCCCAGTCAAGAAATGGCAAGCGCCACTCTGGCGGCGGCGGGCTGCCCTGCATGATAGGAGGAGCGGTTTCAGAGTTTATGTAGCTTTTCATTAAATCCCCCTGCTTTTGATGCAGCGTAAAGCAAGATCTGCACACCGCAAACCGGCGAAGCTCTTGGCTGAAATATGCCAATGATCACAGAAGCGAGAGCAACTGTTAAATGCATAAGCGAAACTGATCTATATAGAGCACTCAACCGTATTTGGTTTACTGATGCGCATTTAGGTACGAAGGCGCACCGAAAAGAGGATAAATTATGTTAAAGCACACACTCACGGCGGCCGCAGCCCTTCTGGCTGCAAACACCGCATTCGCTGGCAATGTGGCCGCGCCAGCCGAAGAACCTACCCTTGCTCCTGCTGCCCCGGTAGCTGTTTCACCTAACTGGACCGGCTTTTATGTTGGCGGCCAGCTCGGCTATGCGAACGTAGACACAAACGTCGCTGGCGTGGACGGTGATGACTTCATCGGCGGTATCGTTGCCGGCTACGACTACGACCTTGGCAACTGGGTTGTCGGTGCGGGTCTGGACTATGACTTTGCCGATGTCGACCTTGGCGGCGCTGCGTCTGTCGAGAACGTCTTCCGCGCAAAGTTGCGTGGTGGTTACAAGATCGGCAACGGTCTGCTTTATGCCACTGGCGGCTATGCCAACGCTGACACAGATACGCTCAGCGATGACGACGGATACTTCATCGGTGCCGGATATGAGCACCTGATTGCCAATCAATTCTCCCTGGGTGGTGAAATCCTTTACCACGAATTCGACAATTTCAACTCCACAGGGATTGACGTCGAGGCCACAACGATCCAACTGCGTGGCACGTTCCGGTTCTAAAGCGTTTCGCGATAAACCTGAACGCGGCGAAAAAGCCCTCAAGGTGGACACCTTGGGGGCTTTTTACGTTTAGAGCTTTTTGCCCCGCGCGACGCGTTCAGTCTCAAGCTCCAGCACGTTGCTTTCACCGGCGGCCCCGGCCTCACCAAAGAGCGCATCAACGTCAAGCGTGGACGCCACTTCAATCTGGTCAAAATTGGCCTGCAACCAGCGGTCCGCATGCGCCCGCCCAATATCACGCAGATGACATAGAAACGCCCATTCCGAATTGAGTTTGGACGAGGCATCGAGGGCAAGCATATCATCGCAGCCATCGATCATATGTAGATAAATCCGGCGGAACTGATCCTCTGACAACTGCCCCTCTGCGATCAAGCCGTCAATAAGATCAATCGTCTTCACATCGCGCAGCATGGAGGCGTTGAAAGTGATCTCGTTAAGCCGGTTTTGGATGTCTCTCGCGCGCTGCGGCGTGCCGGGGCGCTTTAACGGGTTGATTTGCACAATCAATATGTCCGGGCTTGGAGAATGGTCGATAAACGGAAAAAGCACCGGATTGCCCATAAACCCGCCGTCCCAATAGGGCACACCGTCGACTTCCACTGCCTTGAACAAATGCGGCAGACAGGCAGAGGCCATAACCACGTCCAGTGTGATCTCGTGTCGGTGAAACACTCGCGCATGACCCGTTTCGACATTGGTGGCCGAGATATAAAGACCCATGTCGTCACAACCCGAAACCTTGTCGAAGTCAACGAAGTCCTCAACGAGGCTGCGCAGCGGATTGTAGCCCAAAGGATTGAGATCATAAGGCGAGGCCATGCGGCTCAGCAAATCCATCCAAAGATAGCCGGGGGAATTGTCCAAAGACCACGAGCCAGACGCCATATCCCATGGCGTGCGTTTGATCGGGCTGAGCTGCCCTGCCCGGCTCACGGCGTGCCAGAACTCTTCCAAAGCGGCCTGCGCACCGCGCGCGCCGTCGTCATACATGCCCTGGGTGGCAACAACCGCATTCATCGCCCCAGCGGAGGTGCCACTGATGCCTTCAATCCAAAGCCGGTCTTCTTCGAACATCCGATCCAGCACACCCCAGGTGAACGCGCCATGTGACCCGCCGCCCTGAAGCGCAAGGTTTATTGCCTTTTCGTGCCGTTTACTGCGCCCATATGCCTTGGCCATGTCTCGCCTTTCAAAAGCCCTGTCGCGACACCCGGAAACCGAATGTGACGACGTTGTTCGACCTCTACATAGGGCAGGTGCAGCATAGTTTGAATGACTAAAGCGCCTCACTTTCAACCTGAGACATCAGCGACCGGCGAAACGCGGGCAACGATTGGGTGTCACGCTGCGTTTCGCGATCATCGTTGCGTCAGGTTCAGCCCGACCTACTTTAAGGCGACAAAAGGCTTCTGCAGACCATTCTTCCAGGCATATAGGCCTAATTCAGCACCGTTTGGCCGATATGACCAATTGAGCCTTGAACCGGCAGAGCTTGCCAGTATCGTCCACCCAAAGCCGTTATTCCGACTTTATTTATGAAAGTTAGCCCCATGGCCGCCTTCGAAGTCCTCGCCATCAGTCCGGATGATCCCAACGCTCCAGAACTGTTTGCAAAGTCCTTACGCGGCACCGGGTTTGCGGTCATCAAGGACCACGATATCGATATGGCGGAAATCTCGGACATGTATGATGTCTGGTCCAAGTATTTCGCTGCGGATACCAAACATGACGACGCCACTCCTGGAAGCGATCCGGCCGGGTACTTCGGCTATAAATCCGAGAATGCCAAGGGCCGGACACAAAAAGATCTGAAGGAGTTTTTCCACGTCTACCAATCTCGCGGCGTGCCGCCAGATTGCGAAGCTGTGACACGAAAGTTTCATGCAAGCCTGATTGGGTTGGGCGAAACCCTTCTTGGATGGCTGGATCAGGTCACACCACCCGAAGTGGCCAGCAAGCTGTCGATGCCGTTCACCAGGATGGTTGAGGGATCACAAGACCACCTTTTGCGCGTGCTCCACTACCCACCCCTGCCCGATGACGTTGAGCCCGGAGAAGTGCGCGCCGCGGCTCATGGTGATATCAACCTGATTACGCTGCTGGTAACAGGGTCAGAGCCGGGACTTCAGGCACAGGATGTCAACGGCGATTGGCACGATATTCCCTGTGGCACTGGCTACATCAACGTCAATGCCGGCGACATGCTCGCACAGGCCAGCCATGGCTACTACCCGTCAACCGTGCACCGCGTCATCAACCCGCCAAAACAGGAGAACCGCGCCCGCTATTCTCTGCCGCTTTTCATGCATCCGCGACCGGACGTCCGGCTGGCCACGCAAACGGCAGGAGAGTTTCTGCAGCAACGACTGAAGGAAATCGGTCACGCCGGGTGAGACAAGGGTTAGGGTTTTGCAAACTGGAGCGGTCAAAGAGCAAGCAGTTTCGCCAATAATTTCTACAAAAGTTCGAATGGTTAGACTTTTGGCTCTTTCTCACTGACTAAGAACGACAAATCCGCAGGTGTTTGCACAATTGGACAGAGAGCTTGATCAGCCAGAGAGCCTGTCCCTCTGAGCTTGGCCAATCTGCCGGATTGAAGCCCCGAGGCCCATCAGTTGTTTCTCGAGGGGGTTTGTCTTTCTCTAGATCATGCCAATCGTGCGTTTGGGCTTGTTTTCATGGAACCGCGAAATCGTCACCGACGTGCCATTTGTCTCAAGTGGGACAGCCATCTCTGGTATCAAAGTCAATCCCAGACCGGCATCCACCATTTGAACCAGTGTCGCCAGTGAGGAGCCTTCCATCAACAGGCTTGGGTCGGATGACCTTATGTCACAAAAGGACAGAGCCTGATCGCGAAAACAATGCCCCTCTTCGAGCAACAAGAGCTTCATCTCTTGCAATCGATCCGGTGTCGGCACCGGTTTGTGGGCGAAGGCTTCGGACCGAACCAGGACAAATTCTTCATCAAACAACGCGAATTCGCGCAGGCTAGGTTCCGAGACCGGTAACGCGGCGATCACAAAATCCAGCTTTGATTGCATCAAATCATCAAGCAGCGATTGCGTCACGGATTCGCGTGGGCGCAGTTCAAGCTCTGGCAAGGCAACCGACAACCGACGGATGATTTCGGGAAGCAGGTACGGTGCCACTGTCGGAATAATTCCCATCCGCAGCCTGCCTTTTAATGGCCCATCTGGTTTGCGCGCCAGCTCGGACATTTCATCCACATCCGTAAGAACCTTACGGGCTCTGGCAAGGAATTCTTCGCCCAGAGTTGTTATCCGGATTTGCCGAGAAGCGCGCTCAACGAGCGGCGCACCGAGCATCGTCTCCAGTTCTTTGATCTGCGCCGACAAGGCTGGTTGTGTGATCCCGCTTGCTTCTGCTGCGCGGCCAAAGTGGCCCATCCGTGCCAGGGCATCAAAGTACCTGAAATGTTTGAGAGTAAAGCCAATCATAACCTGAGCCTATCGTTACAAGAAGAATTTGCAATTGGAAACTATCTAACAGCAACGCTATCTCTGAGGCATCAACCCAGATTCGTTTAAAACTCCAGGAGAATAGAGATGGACGGAAACAGAATGCCAGGTCTCGGCGGCTGCCCAGTGAACCACGGTGGTAACACGTCGATGGAAAAGCCCGTAACAAAGTGGTGGCCGAACGCCCTGAACCTCGACATTCTGCATCAGCATGGTGCGCGTACCAATCCGATGGACCCCGACTACAAGCATCGCGAGGCGGTGAAGGGGCTCGATTTCGAGGCCGTCAAAGCAGACGTCAAGGCGTTGATGACCGACAACCAGGACTGGTGGCCAGCGGATTGGGGGCACTATGGCGGCTTGATGATCCGTCTTGCATGGCACTCGGCTGGCTCATATCGCTTGCAGGACGGTCGCGGTGGCGCAGGCTCTGGCAACATCCGTTTTGCGCCACTGAATTCCTGGCCCGACAACGCAAGCCTCGACAAAGCCCGTCGGCTCTTGTGGCCAGTAAAGAAAAAACATGGCAACGCCCTCTCCTGGGCTGACCTCATCATTCTGGCCGGCAACATGGCTTACGAGTCCATGGGCCTGAAAACCTTTGGCTTCGGCTTTGGTCGCGAGGACATATGGGGGCCCGAAACCGACGTCTATTGGGGGTCGGAGAACGAATGGCTTGCGCCCTCAGAAAGCCGTTATGAGGACCTGGATGACGCATCGACACTTGAGAACCCGCTTTCAGCTGTGCACATGGGCCTCATTTATGTGAACCCCGAGGGTGTGAACGGCAATCCTGACCCGGCACGCACTGCCCATCACGTCCGCGAAACCTTTGCGCGTATGGCGATGAACGATGAAGAAACCGCGGCGCTGACTTGCGGCGGCCATACTGTTGGCAAGGCACATGGTGGCGGCGATCATGGAAATATTGGTGCAGAACCTGAAGGATGCCCAGTCCACATGCAGGGTTTTGGTTGGGACAACCCCGGTCACAACAGCAAAGCATCGAACGCGTTCACTTCAGGCATCGAAGGCGCTTGGACAAAGGAGCCAACGAAATGGGATATGGGCTACTTCGACTATCTCTTTGGGTATGAGTGGGAACTGACCAAGTCTCCAGCAGGCGCGCATCAGTGGACCGCCGTGAACATGCCGGAAGACGAAAAGCCGCTTGATCCGTCCGATCCCTCGGGCCGAGCGATGCCAATGATGACTGACGCTGACATGGCGATGAAGGTTGACCCGATCTACAATGAGATCTGTCAGAAATTCCGTGCCGACCCAGAGTACTTCGCAGACACATTCGCCCGTGCTTGGTTCAAGCTGACCCATCGCGACATGGGCCCTCGCGCGAACTACTATGGGCCGGACGTACCTGGCGAAGACTTGATTTGGCAAGATCCAATCCCTGCTGGCCCGACTGGTTATGACGTGGCTGCCGTCAAATCAAAGATTGCAGAAAGCGGTCTGACTGCAGCTGAGTTGATTGCAACAGCCTGGGACAGCGCACGCACGTTCCGCGGCTCGGACAAGCGCGGTGGTGCAAATGGAGCACGCATCCGGCTGGCACCTCAAAAAGACTGGGCAGGCAACGAGCCTGATCGTCTTGCCAAAGTGCTGGGTATCCTCGAACCAATCGCTGCCGAGACCGGAGCGTCTGTTGCTGACACAATAGTTCTGGGTGGCAATGTCGGACTTGAAATGGCCATCAAGGCGGGAGGACACTCAATCGAGGTGCCGTTTACACCGGGTCGCGGCGATGCCACTGCCGAACAGACCGATGCCGACAGCTTTAGCGTACTTGAGCCGGTCGCGGACGGGTTCCGCAACTGGCAAAAGGACGCCTATGCAGTATCGGCTGAGGAAATGATGCTCGATCGGGCTCAGCTCATGGGTCTGACGGCATCGGAAATGACTGTCCTTCTTGGCGGGCTGCGCGTCCTGGGAACCAACCATGGCGGCAACACCTATGGCGTCTTCACCGACCGGGTCGGCGCGCTGACGACGGACTTTTTCGTCAATCTGACGGATATGTCCTATAGCTGGCATCCGTTGGACGATGGAACCTACGAGTTGCGCGATCGGGCAACCGGTGATGTCAAATGGCCAGCCACCAGTGCGGATCTGGTTTTTGGATCGAACTCTGTCTTGCGCGCCTATGCCGAAGTCTACGCACAGGACGACAATAAAGAGAAATTCGTACATGACTTTGTAGCAGCCTGGACCAAGGTCATGGACGCCGACCGCTTCGATCTGGCTGCTTGAATCCAAGACTCTCGGGCGGGCTAAGTCCGCCCGAGATAAACTCCAGGCACATTGCAAGACTGGATTGCGACCACAGACTACGGCTTGACCTTGCGATCCTCTCTAAAGCGTTTCGCGTTCAAACACATGCACCTGAGATTTGTGGGGGCGCGCTCGATTTGACAGGGAACACAGCCGCAGGGCGACTTCCCGTTTTTTTCCTCGGTGTCAGGACCTGGCCATTAACTCGACAAACCGCCCTTCCTGTAACACCAAAGATTCCAGAACAGTTAATTCTTTAAACCGTAGTTCAGGCCAACTTATCTTGCTGTGAATGCGTGGGCCGTTTCAGGGTTTTGACCCCCTTTTGCCGACACCACTTGGGTGCATATCGAGACGCTGTGCTGACCCATATGCGAAGGCCTCAAACTATTTCCTAACGTTTCACTAACGATGCTGAAAGCAGGATGATTCGTGCATTTGGAAGGTGAATGGGACCACGATTTGATAACCGAATACTTTAATCCCAAAGATATTTTAGTAGCAAGTAAGCGCTCGTCGCATATGAGTGCCATCACTTCAGATGGAACTTTGACTGCGACGTCTGAAAGAGCCGATTTAACCAGTAGCCTTCCAAATGCACCGATTTCAGCGCATGCTGCCAAGATGGCAGGAACTTGTCAGATTGTTGCCAAACTGTTTTTGATCGGGCGGCTGGAGCTTACCGATACGAATGGTAGTGTGTACACGCCACGAGGAAAAAAAGCCTGTGCACTGCTCGCACTTCTTGCCCTCGCACCACGCCGCCAGAGAACAAAAGTGTGGCTTCGCGACAAACTTTGGAGCGAAAGCAGCGAACGCAAATCATCAAACAATCTGCGTCAGCTCATCTTTGAACTTCGGCGCGACCTGGGTGGGTTCTTTGATGCAATACTGGATGTAGATCGTGACGCCATTTCACTCAAGCGCGGGGCGCTTTGGGTTGATTATTGCGAGGTGGAAGCAAACCCGTCGCTGCTGAAAACTTTGCGCATATCGCCCGGAACTGACCTGCTTGAAGGATTGGATGTTCGGGACGAAGAATTCGAATATTGGCTTTTGCTGGAACGGCAAAACTGGCAAGAAAAGTGCGACGCCCTTTTTGAACGCGCGTCAGAGGCACAGGAAACACTACCGGCCCAGACGGGCACAGTCACTCCATCCAACGTCATAGTGCCGACCCCGGAAATACGAATTTCATTTGGGTTGCTGCCAAACATCCAACAGGGATGCAACGAAACCACAGCACATGTCTCAGACTACCTTCTTGAAGGTATCGTGAAGAATTTAAGAGAGCTGCATCCGATAGACGTGTTTGACCTACGTGATACCCTTGGTCACTCCGATGGCCTCACCGGCGCGAGCAATACGGACTATTTCATCCGAATACGCGCGCTTCAAATCCGTAACTCGCTGACACTGACATTTTTCTTGTATTGCGCGTCCAACATGACGCTTGAGTGGAGCCAATCCATTCAGACAACTGAGGACGACGTTTTGAACTGGGACAGCTACGTTCTGTCTGGGTTCATCACGCAAAATGTGGACCGCATCTCGCGCAGCATAGAAAAAATGCCCTTGCGCGAGGGCACACCCAATCGCGAGCCCGTTATGGCGGGTTACACTGCGCTCAACATGATGTTTCGTCTCGATGACATGGCATTGGACAACGCAGAGAAGCTCCTGACGCAGGACAGCAGAGGTCCAGGCGAAACGCTGTTTTCTGCTCTACGCGCTTATGCAGCCAGTTTCAAAGTAGGCGAAAACCTTGGCTCCATTACCAGTGACGCGTTTGTTGAGACCGACAAACTCGTACGCGAGGCGCTTGACAACAATCCATTCAATTCAGTCTCGCTTGCCTGTTTGGGACATGCCATCGGATATGTGTTCCGCGAGCACAACCTGGCAGGCGACCTTCTGGAGCGCGCTTTGAAATTGAACCAAAATCAAGCCTTCGTCTGGGATCACTACGCATTGAACAAGCTATATTCAGGCGAGTATGAAGCGGCCCACAAGGCGGCGCTGAGGGCAGTCTACCTGGGCAGCTACAGCCCCATCAGCTACAGTTACGACACCACACTCGCCATGACTGCAACGATGCTCGGCAATCATCAACAAGCCATCGTCGCTAGCCAGAACGCCCTGAAAAAACAGCCGAAATTCACTGCTGCCATGCGGTATCTGATGGTTAACCTTGCGAAAACAGGGCAGGAAGATGAAGCCAATGATGTCTATCAGCGCCTGCTCGTACGAGATCCCGAGTTTTCTGATGCCGAGGTGCAGAAAGCGCGCTTCAGGATTTCTCAAAAAAGCATACAGACCGATCTGATCAATTCGATCAAGCGCTTCACGGACTAGGAGAGCAACTTGGAAATTCACGAAATTCTCGCTCAGAATCGGTTTACCGTCACGCAAACCGGCCTCCGGTTGAATGACACGGATGTCCAAGTGGTCGACAATCCGAATGTGGGTGTATCCGGCGGCAACGCGCTTTCGTTGCTCGCATTGAACCGCAACAGAAACCGCAATCGGAACCGAAATAGAAATCGTAATCGCAACCGAAACAGAAACCGCAATCTTGATCCAGTGGCGGGTGGCGGCATGCTGGAGCCCTGGAAAGAAAGGGCAAAGCTTCATGAGCTTTCTGAGCACTGGGTGGATCTCCCGATCCCATTGCCGCCAACAATAGAGCGGTTACGCGTTGAAGCGGTAGACCTTCTGATCAAGCAAGTGTTGCGTCGCACACCTCAAGAAATCCACCGTGAAGAGGAAATTTTTCGCGAAGCAAATATCGAGCTTTCCGGGTATCTGCGTCCTCTCGGCATTGAGGATCACGGCGGGTATGAAGCGACAGAATCCCTGTTTTATCTTATCCTGGCGCTGACAGATGAAATCGGTCTGCGCTACAAGGATCGTTACAGCGTTCTTAGGCCAAATCAGGTTGAGCCGCGCCTTCGCCCCCTGCTGCCAAACCCGCCGCACCAGTCCTATCCGTCAAACCATTCGTTCCAATCCTTTTCAATCGCGTTCCTCTTTGCGCGTCTCTTGCCCGAGCACCCCGCGAGCTCGGAGATGTTCAACAGCGCCCGGAGAATCGCAGAAAACCGCGAGTGGGCTGGATTGCACTACGCGTCGGACACTGATGCCGGTTACCAGTTGGCCCGCATGGTGGCCCCGGTTCTTGAAGAAGTCTGTGAAGAACAGATGCTTGCTGCTCAGGCAGAGTGGTATTGAAGGAAATATAAGAAATGAAAGTCACTGGTCGCGAAGACTACCCACAATATGATGCGCT
The DNA here is from genome assembly GCA_947496175.1 of uncultured Roseovarius sp. Classification (GTDB taxonomy): domain Bacteria; phylum Pseudomonadota; class Alphaproteobacteria; order Rhodobacterales; family Rhodobacteraceae; genus Roseovarius. The sequence goes on along the minus strand of CANMBU010000002.1, from coordinate 655,081 downwards.
CTGGCACCTTCAAACCTTGGGCGTGCTCGACAAACACAACGCTCCTTTGGATTGGTCCGCCGAGCCACCTGCAAAACCTACCCGTGTTGCTGTCATAGACACTTCGGTCGCCGTCGCGCACCCGAACCTGGCGGGCGTAATCAACAAGGAGCTTTCGCTGGACTTTTTCTCAGCACGCCTTGGCTCCTTCCCGTTTCTTCCCAAAGATCAGGAGAAAATCGGTGAGCTCGATCTGAAGTGGGACACCGAAATTGCCGAAGGGCTCCCTCTGACCGGAAAACTCTTGGCGGAACTCGTGGACCGGCTGTCGAAGAGCTCCAAGCCGCATTCCAAAGGCATACAACCCTGCACATCCCCAGCGTTTTCGGCACATGGCACCAATGTCGCCGGACTGGTCGGCGCACGGCCCTGCATTGCAGAACAAGTTTTGCCGACAGGAGAGAAGGCACCCCTCGCCTTGCCTTATTCCGGTGTTGACCCGATGTGCGAGATTGTTCAGATCTCAAACAATTTCGATCCCGAGCCAGAGGGGCTCATCATGGCGTTTCTCTACGCCGAACTCATTGACGCCGACGTCGTCCTGTTGCCCCGCAACATAGCCGATCCGCACCGCATCGTACCGGAACTGGGTGACATCAAACTTGGAGACCAGAGCCTTACGGATCTGATCCGCCAAGCCGGGACACAGGACCATCATACCGAGCTGTGGAGTGAGCTTTCCGCTCTGATCGTAAATGTCTCTCAATCACGTCCAGTGGTGTGCGCCGCAGGAAACGCCAACGAAGAAACTGGAATTTACCCTGCGAATTTGGCGTCGGATCACAATGGTATTGTTTCCGTTGGGGCCGTTAACGCCAAAGGCTTTTGCAGCAGTTATTCCGTCAGCCGCAATATTACGGTCATGGCGCCCAGCAATGACGCCGAGATATTCGACGCGGCGGAAGTACGCCTCGACGAAAAGAGCGCAAACTATGACCCGACTGGCGTGCCCGACAGCAACTCAAACTGCAAGTATTCCAGCTTCGACGTCATCAGCACCGACGTCCCAGGGCTTTCGGGTTACTCCGGCAGCGTCTTTTTAAACGAAACCGTCGATGGGGCGCTGCTGGACTATGGTTCCTACTTCAGTCGCTTTGGCGGCACATCTGCTGCATCCGCCTTGGTAGCGGGCTTTTTGTCTTTAGGTCGCTCAACCGGTGCATACGAAGCCAATTCGGGTTTGGTCGCCAAGTCATGGCTCTTGGGAAAATGCCATGTGCAAAAGGGCGATGACGAGGAGTTTTGCATGCCTTGTTGGTCAGGGACACCAATGTTCCCTGACGCTTGACCAAGGATATCAGATATTTGTTCGCTCTGTGCTGAGCTGTATGAAGACATCTATATTATGGTGATCTTTAGGAACCCGTGACCGTTCAACAGACCGAACTACCAACTTCTTGAAGTCGGTCTTCAAGTGGAAGCTCTGAAACGGGGATCGACTCTAAGGTCAATTTTGGTGCGGTCGAGAGGACTCGAACCTCCACGGGTGTTACCCCACAGCGACCTCAACGCTGCGCGTCTACCAATTCCGCCACGACCGCACATCGTGATTGGTGCGCGACGCTATAACAACGCCGCTGCACCTTGTGAAGGGCCTTTGCGCCAGAAAATGGCGCAAGGGCAGATTTGCGTTAGTCGGAGATACTGAATGTCGGCAGGGTTGAGACAGACTGCACGTTATCATCCCCTTCGCCGGTCAGGTTCTGGGTCTTTTCGTCCACGCCATTGGCTTGGTAAACCGCTTTGCGAATAAGCCCCGTGCGACCCGCATCGCCGGGTACGAAAATTGGCTTGCCACTGGCCTCAACCGCCGAGATGCCGGTCTCATACCAGCTTACGGCCAGATCGGGGCGTTTGGCGGTGCCAAAGCCTTCGTTCAGGTGATGGCCCAGAAGCTCCGCGTAGCCGCGGTCTCCCAGCGCTGTCAGAAGCAACGCCGACCCTGCAGCCACGTCCATCGCGTCGGTGCGATAGCCCACCGAGAGACAGATGCGCGCTGTGCCCGAGAGCTGCGCGGGGTCCATGCCAGTGTCCAGAATGAACTTGCTCACATCCGACAGAACTGCCTCCTGCGGTTGCAGCGACAGCGCGGTGAGCTGTTTCTTCATCGCGGGACCAAAGGCTGCGCATTGCTGTTCCAGAGATGCCTGATTGAGACCTTCAACCCGGGTCGCCAATTCTTCGCCATCGGCAATTGCATAGGTCCGCGCGAGGCAAAACTGTTCGCTCAGCGCAAAGCTGGCGTCGGTCATGCTGGCCTGAGTGACGTAGCCACCGTTGGAGTTGGTCACGAGGCTGACGCGGCTGCAATGTGAGGCCAGTGACGGGCCAGAGGCCGCTTCGCCAAAAAGATTTGGCAAGGATGAGCCGCTGTCTTCTGTCGCGGCCAGGCTGGTTTCGGGTTCGGGGGTGATGGTGCCGCTGTTATCGGTGGCGGCCACCGTGCCGTTGACCGATCCGCCCAGCGCTTCATCGCGATAGGCATAAAGCAGACCGCGTGTGCCCTGCCCGCGCTGCGCGATCAACTGCGTTGTAGCAGCCCCGCCCGATTGCGCCCGGTAGTAGGACCCCACCAGGAAATCGCGCTCGTAGGGGGCCAGCCGCCCGGTGATGGGATAGCTCATATGCGCCTGATACTGCGAAATGGCGTTGCGGGTGTTGCGCCCGCGCACCCCATCGGGCGTGCCTGCGGGAAATCCAAAGTAGTTCAGCGCCACCTGCTCTTCGCGCGTGGCCACACGGGCCGCGCTGTTATAGTTGGAAGGCGCACGTTTGATCACCACATTGCGCTGCTGCTGACGCTGGCGCTCGCGATTTTTGATCCCCTCATTGACGATCACACCGCCGACAACACCGCCGACGACCCCGCCCACAAGCCCATCTGCGAAATCAGCTGCGGATTGTGTGGCCGGTGTGATCCCGACCGCTCCAGCGATACAAATGATGGCAACACGCTTTGAAAACATCCCCGGTCTCCTTTAATAGACAACTCTAAATTGCTGTGATCTTAGCACAGTTCCTGCCGCTGAAACGAAAGAATCCCGCATTGCTTTTGCCTGATCCGCTGCAATCCGCTCAAAATATCTTGCAATGGCACGTTTCAGACGGGCTTGTGGGCTATCGCGAGGCAGAGGCAGCAATGGAGGCGCGTGCGGCGCGAATCGCCGAAGGGACCGCGCCTGAGGCAATTTGGTTGCTGGAGCACCCCCCTCTCTACACCGCCGGAACATCCGCAAAAGCGCCTGACTTGACCGATCCCGAACGGTTTGATGTTTTCGAGACCAAACGCGGCGGGCAGTACACATATCACGGCCCTGGGCAGCGCGTGGTCTATGTGATGCTGGATGTAGGCAAGCGCGGCCGGGATGTGCGGGCTTTTGTGCAGCAACTTGAACATTGGGTGATCGCAACGCTGGATCAATTCAACGTCACGGGCGAAATTCGCGAGGGCCGTGTTGGCGTGTGGGTGGTGAGGGATGACAAGCCGCTGACCTCACTCGGGGCCAAGCCCGAAGACAAGATCGCCGCCATAGGCATCCGCTTGCGCAAATGGGTGAGTTTTCACGGCATTTCAATCAATGTCGAACCGGATCTGAGCCACTTTGACGGCATCGTGCCTTGCGGGATTTCAGAGCATGGGGTCACGAGCCTCGTTGACCTGGGATTGCCTGTGACGCTGGCGGATGTAGATGTCGCTTTGCGCGCAACATTCCCAATGGCATTTCCGGACCCGATGCTGGACTAGGGGTATTTGAGACAAGAAAGAAGCTTTAAACCCTCTCAAATGCTTCTTTCTTGTCAAAAATACCCATGGCGTCCGAGTGGCATTTAAAGTGGTCCGCGACAAACCTGACCTGCAGATGATCGCGAAGCGCTTTAGAAATCAGAATGGGATATCATCCGCACCGGAAACGAACCGCGCCACAACGTTTTTCACACCGGCTTTTTCAAAAGCGATTTCAAGTTTGTCGCCCTCGATTCCAGTGATCGTGCCGTATCCGAATTTCTGGTGAAAGACGCGCTCTCCCATGGTGTGTGCGCTGATGGCCTGCGCATCGATGACCATGTTGCGGCTTTCCATTGGTTGACTGAGCGGACGTTCCGCCGCCCGCGCCTGAAGCCGTTTCCAACCCGGAGAATTGTAGACATTGGCCTCCGCCGCGCGGGTTTCGATGTTCGAGCCGAAATCAGCACCCCCCATGCCTGCCGCGCCATAGCCTCCGCCGTAAAGACCGGGCGGTGTGAGGACATCGACATGCGCCTCAGGCAATTCATCAATGAACCGCGAAGGCATCTGGCTTTGCCATTGACCATAGACCATCCGGTTGCCTGCAAAAGAAATTGTGCAAACCCCCTCCGCCCGGGTGATGCCCACATAGGCCAGGCGGCGCTCTTCTTCGAGGCCCTTCAGACCGCTTTCATCCATGCTGCGCTGTGAGGGGAAAAGCCCATCTTCCCATCCCGGCAGGAACACGGCGGGAAACTCCAGACCCTTGGCTGCGTGCAGGGTCATAATACTGACCTTTTCGCCCTGTTCTTCGGAGTCGTTGTCCATGATCAGGCTGACATGTTCGAGAAACCCTTGCAGGTTCTCAAAGCTTTCCAAGGCCTTGACCAATTCCTTGAGGTTCTCCAACCGGCCGGGTGCTTCAGGCGTTTTGTCGTTCTGCCACATCTCGGTATAGCCGGATTCATCGAGGATCATTTCTGCCAATTCGATATGGCTCAGGTTCCGGTCGCCCACCAAACGCCCCCACCGGCGTAGCCCTTCGATCAGCTTGGTCAGTTCGGTCGCGCCCTTGCCACCGATCCCCTTCTCATCGAGCAGGATCGCCGCCCCTTCCAGCAAAGACACACCGTTCTGACGGGCCGCCATCTGAATTTTCTGCTGCGCCTTATCGCCCAAGCCCCGTTTGGGCGTATTCACGATCCGCTCGAAGGCCAGATCATCCGAAGGTGACACAACCAGCCGGAAATAGGCCATCGCATCGCGGATCTCCATGCGTTCGTAAAACCGCGGCCCGCCAATCACGCGATAGGGCAAGCCGATGGTTAGAAACCGATCCTCGAAAGCGCGCATCTGGTGGCTGGCACGCACGAGAATGGCCATGTCATCAAGGCTGCGCGGTTCCATGCCCCGCGTGCCGCGCTGCATCGCTTCAATCTCGTCACCGATCCAGCGCGCCTCTTCCTCGCCATCCCAATGGCCGATGAGACGAACTTTCTCGCCTTCCTCGGCCTCAGTCCAAAGCTCTTTTCCCAAACGGTCTTTGTTTCCTGCAATCACACCGGACGCAGCAGCAAGGATGTGCGGGGTCGAGCGGTAATTCTGCTCCAGCCGCACCACATGTGCGCCCGGAAAATCCTTTTCGAACCGCAGGATATTGCCCACCTCTGCCCCGCGCCAGCCATAGATCGACTGATCATCATCCCCCACGCAGCAGATATTCTTGTGCCCCCCCGCCAAAAGCCGCAGCCACAGGTATTGCGCCACGTTGGTGTCCTGATATTCATCCACGAGGATATAGCGGAACCAGTGGCGGTATTGGGCGAGCACATCGTCATGGGTCTGGAAAATCGTGACCATATGCAAAAGCAGATCGCCGAAATCCACCGCGTTCAGCTCAAGCAAGCGCCTTTGGTACTGGGCATAAAGCACCACGCCTTTGCCATCATAGGCACTTGCCTCTGAGGCGGGTACGTTGTCCGGAGTCCACGCCCGGTTTTTCCACTGATCAATGATCCCAGCCAGCTGCCGCGCGGGCCAGCGTTTGTCGTCGATGTTTGCTGCCGCAACGAGCTGCTTGAGAAGCCGCAACTGGTCGTCGGTGTCGAGGATGGTGAAATTCGACTTTAACTCAACGAGTTCCGCGTGTCGCCGCAAAAGCTTTACACAAATCGAATGGAATGTGCCGAGCCACGGCATGCCCTCCACGGCCTCGCCCATCATCCGGCCCACGCGGTTCTTCATCTCGCGCGCGGCCTTGTTGGTGAAGGTCACGGCCAGGATTTCATTGGGACGCGCGGTGCCGGTGTTGAGCAAGTGCACCATCCGCGTGGTCAGCGCCTTGGTCTTGCCCGTCCCTGCCCCGGCCAGCATCAGCACCGGCCCCTCCAGCGTTTCCACCGCCTCACGCTGGGCCGGATTGAGGTCATCGAGATATGGCATCGGTCGCGCCGCCATCGCCCGCGCCGAAAGAGAGGCCGTTTCAAACGCCTCGGATTCGTCAAAACTGCTCATGGCGCGACGATAACGCGGGTGAAGAAAAAGTTAAAGTGAATGTTCGCCTTGTGTTCCGTTGAAATATCTCACCCTTTCTCCCGCACCACTGTACGGCAACACCCCTCCTTGCCCGGCGCCCAGAGTTCCAGGTCAAAGTCGAACCCGGCGGTTTCCAAAGCGGCCTCATCATAGGCCGAGGCACAATGCAAAAGCGTGCAAATCTCGTCCTCACTGCACCCCGCCTCGGCCCAGGATTGTTTGAGTGGACAGGCCATCATCTTGACCTCAAATCCGGTATCGTCCAATCGCCGCAGGTCCGCCGCATAGGCCAGTTTGCAATCCGGCGCGCAGGCCCAGCACGCCGCCATCCCCTTGAAATCACGCGGCGCCAGATGCGACAGGTTTTTTCCCACTTTGCGCCCCACCGCCCCACTCGCGGCACGCATCACTTCAATGGCAGTGCCCTGATCAAAGCGGCCTGACAACTCGCGAAAGACCTCGAGATATATTGTCCCGCGATCTTTGATGGCCTGCACCAACAGCGCTTTGGCCTGTTCGTTATTCATGTGATTGCCCTTTCCTCGCTACGCTCTTGGATCCAGAAATCGATCCTCCGGGATGACGGCGACGGGGATCACTTCCACTAGGAACTCCGGGTCGACCAGCCCGGCGCACTGAATCAGAATGCTGACCGGCCCATGCGTGGCCTCAAGCCGTTCCGCGCGCACCTTTTGGATGGTCGGGATATCAGCAGGGTCCACGTAGAAGACTGTCAGCGAAACGATGTCGTCCATGCGTCCCCCAACGGCCGAAAGAACGGCCTCGACATTGTCAAAACACTGATGCGCCTGCGCTTCACAATCCCCCGCACCCACTATGTTTTCAGCACTATCCCAGGCGACTTGACCTGTGATGTGGAGTGTACGGCCCGGTGGCTGCACAACCCCATGGTGATAGGGCCGCCCGCGTGTGGGCCAGTTTGCAGGCGTGTTAAATCTGATCGTCATATTTGACTCCTTCTTGTCGTTCTTTGCGCCACTAACGGCACAAGAGCCTTTCACCGCAAACGACAAAAGCTGCGTGACAGACTTAGAAAATCTAAGTCTTCGACAGGATGTGCCTGTGTTAAACCTGCACAGAATTCAAAGCTGGAGGATCTTTAACATGACCTATCGCTTTCCTTCTCTGAACGGTCTCAAAGCCTTTGAAGCCGCCGCCCGGCATCTGAGTTTCAAGGCCGCCGCAGGAGAACTCGGCGTCACGCCGGGGGCGGTCAGCCAACAGGTCAAAAGGCTTGAATCATCGCTTGGTATTTCGCTCTTTCGGCGCTTGCCTCAGGGGTTGCTTCTGACCCGCGAGGGTGCAGCTTATCTGCCGAGCATCTCAGAGGCGTTTGACACTCTCACAGACGCCACGGAAAAGATCGCACCTGCCCTGAACGGTCGGAAACTGAGCGTTGGCATCTCAAAGACCTTGATCCCGCACATTCCTGCCAACTGGCACCGCCAATCCGACGCGTTGTCGGCTTATGTGCGCGATACATGCGTGTCAGATGATGTCGAGTTGATATGGTCAAATACGCTGGACGCTTTGCTGCTCGACTTTCCTACACAACATGGGGGGCTGTCTGAACAAACCGTCTTGTGCGGCGCGCGGTATGGAGGTCAGACGATCTACTTCGTGACACGTCCCGGTCTGGCCAAGTGTCGACAATCCCGTGCGATGCTCGAAGAGTTGACAGCCTGAATGCCGCAAATGCGTCAAGATGTGTTGCCAAAGCCTGTTGCGCACAGCACGCGGCGTTAACCCATGTTCGTTCAGTGCATGGCACCGACGCAATACCGACGTGGTACCGATGCAATACCGACGTGAGAAATCCTACAAAACAAGCCCATTAACCTTCGAATTGGAAAAACTGGCTATTTTCGCTTTTCGCGCCCGCGTTCCCTTGCTATCGCTCAGCCTATGTCACTCGACGCCCGATACCCCGCCCTCGCAGACCTGCGTGCAAAAGCACGTTGGCGTGTTCCCTATTTCGTCTGGGAATATCTCGACAGCGGCACCGGCGTTGAGGCCACGACCCGGCGCAATCGCTCCAAGCTGGATGAGGTCATGCTGATGCCCTCGATTCTGCACGGGGAGCCAGAGGTGTCTACGGGTATCGAGTTTCTCGGCCAAAGCTTTGATTTACCGGTAGGAATTGCGCCTGTTGGCATGTCCGGCCTGATCTGGCCCGGAGCTGAACAAAAGCTGGCGCGTGCCGCGGCGAAAGCAAACATTCCTTATTCGCTCTCCACCGTTGCCAGCCAGACGCCCGAAGATGTCTCGCCTGCTCTTGGCGAACATGCCTGGTTTCAGATGTATCCACCCCGCGATCCCGAGATCCGCGCCGATATGCTCAAACGCGCCAAAGCGGCCGGGTTCTCGACGCTTGTCCTGACCGTAGACGTGCCCGTAGGCAGCCGCCGCGAAAGGCAGGTGCGCTCCGGCCTTACGCAGCCCCCCAAGATCACGCCGCGCATCCTGTCACAGATCGCGCTCTGCCCGGCCTGGGCCATGGGCATGGCAAGCCGAGGCATGCCGCGGATGCGGTTGATTGAGGATTATACGCCTGCAACCAAAGGCTTGCCCTCCAACAAACATGCCGGTTACTTGCTGCGCACCTCCCCCAACTGGGACTATCTGCGCTGGCTGCGCGAGAACTGGGACGGACCGCTTTTGGTCAAAGGTGTGCTGGACCCAGCCGAAGTGCCCAAACTTGAGGCTGAAGGGATTGATGCCATCTGGATCTCGAACCATGCCGGGCGTCAGTTTGATGCAGCACCTGCAACGGTCGAGATGCTGCCCGAGATTAGAATGGCCACGAAACTGCCCATCATCCTGGATGGCGGCGTTGAAGGTGGGCTGGATATCCTGAGGGCCCTCGCGCTTGGCGCGGATATGGTGATGATGGGCCGGGCCTGGCACTATGCCCTGGCGGCATTGGGTGAAGCAGGTCCCGATCACCTCGTCCATATTCTCAAATCCGATCTTGAGGCCAATATGGGTCAGCTTGGTATTTCATCACCGCTTGAGGCCCATACACGGCTTCATACATCCGGGTAGTCCTCCTACCCGGCAAGGTGGAAAATACGCTCAGTACGGGCCATACCCAGAAAGCCGGATTGCGCAAACCTGTTACAAATCTTACAAGCGGCGCAAAAGCGCTGCATCGCAGCGTGCTCTGCGTCCCTGCGCAGGCTGCCAACACATAATATCGAGGGACTGGCCATGGCCGAATTCAACAAGATCCTGATTGCCAACCGTGGTGAAATTGCCATCCGCATCATGCGGGCCGCCAATGAGATGGGCAAGCGCACGGTGGCCGTCTTTGCCGAAGAGGACAAGCTTGGCTTGCACCGGTTCAAAGCGGATGAGGCATACCGGATTGGCGAAGGCCTAGGGCCTGTGGCGGCATATCTTTCAATTGATGAGATTATCCGTGTGGCCAAGAAATCCGGGGCTGATGCGATCCACCCCGGCTATGGTCTTTTGTCGGAGAACCCTGAATTGGTGGATGCCTGCGAGGCCAATGGCATCACCTTCATTGGTCCGCGCTCCGCAACGATGCGGGCTCTTGGGGACAAGGCAAGCGCGCGGAAAGTGGCAATTGAGGCCGGTGTCCCGGTCATCCCCGCGACTGAGGTTCTGGGCGACGACATGGACCTTATCCGCAAGCAAGCTGACGAGATTGGCTACCCGATGATGCTCAAGGCCAGCTGGGGTGGCGGCGGGCGCGGTATGCGCCCGATCAACAGCCCCGATGAGCTTGAAGAAAAGGTGCGCGAAGGTCGGCGCGAGGCCGAGGCCGCTTTTGGCAATGGCGAGGGGTATCTGGAAAAGATGATCATCCACGCGCGCCATGTTGAGGTGCAGATTCTCGGCGACACGCATGGCAACATGTACCACCTCTTTGAGCGCGACTGCTCGGTTCAGCGTCGCAACCAAAAGGTCGTGGAACGCGCCCCTGCCCCGTATCTCAGCGACGCACAGCGCGCCGAGATTTGCGAGTTGGGCTACAAAATCTGCAAGCACGTCAATTATGAATGTGCAGGCACGGTTGAGTTCCTGATGGATATGGACACCGGCCAGTTTTATTTCATCGAAGTGAACCCGCGTGTGCAGGTGGAGCATACCGTCACCGAGGAAGTGACCGGCATCGACATCGTACAGGCGCAGATCAAGATTTCAGAGGGCAAGACACTGGCCGAGGCCACGCGCAAGCAAAGCCAGGACGAGATCAGCCTGAATGGTCATGCGATCCAGACAAGGATTACCACCGAGGATCCGCAGAACAACTTCATCCCCGACTATGGCCGCATTACGGCATTTCGTGAGGCCACGGGCATGGGCATCCGTCTGGATGGCGGCACGGCATATTCGGGCAGCGTGATCACGCGGTACTACGATTCTCTGCTGGTGAAAATCACGGCCCATGCGCAGACGCCTGAAGGGGCCATTGCGCGGATGGACCGGGCCTTGCGCGAGTTTCGTATTCGCGGTGTGTCCACCAACATTGCCTTTGTTGAAAACCTGCTGAAACATCCCGTGTTTTTGTCGAACGAATACACCACCAAATTCATCGACACGACGCCCGGGCTGTTTGAGTTTGAACAGCGTCGCGACCGGGGCACCAAGGTTTTGACCTATATCGCGGACATCACCGTCAATGGGCATCCCGAGGTCGAAGGCCGCCCCGAGCCGCGCCCAGATCTCGCTCTGCCGCGTGCGCCCAAACCGGCCAATGCCGAGATCACCGATGGTGCAAAGCAGATCCTCGAACGCGACGGCGCGCAGGCCGTGGCCGATTGGATGGCGGCGCAAAAGCAGCTTTTGATCACCGACACCACCATGCGCGACAGCCATCAATCGCTTTTGGCTACGCGCATGCGCTCGATTGATATGATCGAGGTCGCCCCCAACTATGCGCATGATTTGCCACAGCTTTTCTCGATGGAATGCTGGGGCGGCGCGACCTTTGACGTCGCCTACCGCTTTCTCGGTGAATGTCCGTGGCAACGGCTGCGCGATCTGCGCAAGGCCATGCCCAACCTGCTCACGCAGATGCTTTTGCGTGGCTCCAATGGCGTGGGCTACACCAACTACCCGGACAATGTCGTCAAAGCCTTTGTCGAGCGCGCTGCCGATGTCGGCGTCGACATCTTCCGTGTCTTTGATCCGCTCAACTGGTCGGAAAACATGCGCGTATCGATGGATGCCGTGCTTGACTCAGGGAAAATCCTTGAAGCGGCTATTTGTTATACCGGGGATATCCTCGATCCGAACCGGTCGAAATACGACCTGAAATACTACCTCGACATGGCCAAAGAGCTGAAGGCGGCAGGCACGCATATTTTGTGTCTCAAAGACATGGGCGGTTTGATGAAACCGGCCACGGCGTCGATCCTTTTCAAGGCGTTGAAGGAAGAGGTGGGCCTGCCCATCCACTTCCACACACATGACACCGCGGGCACCGCGATTGCCACCATCATGGCCGCCTCTGAGGCCGGTGTGGATGCGGTGGATTGTGCGATGGACGCGCTTTCGGGCAACACCTCTCAGGCTACGCTTGGATCGGTTGTCGAGGCCCTGCGCCATACCGACCGGGATACCGGGCTTGATGTGGGCGCGATCCGGCAAATTTCGAACTACTGGGAATCGGTGCGCGACCACTACGCGGCGTTCGAGTCCGGCATGCAGTCGCCCGCCTCTGAGGTTTACCTGCACGAGATGCCGGGCGGTCAGTTTACCAATCTGAAAGCACAAGCGCGTTCCATGGGTCTTGAGGATCGCTGGCACGACATTGCGCGCACCTATGCCGAGGTGAACCATATGTTCGGCGATGTAATCAAAGTCACCCCGATTGCCAAAACGGTGGGTGATTTGGCGCTGATGATGGTCACCCAAGGCCTCACTTGCGAGGACGTGCTGAACCCCGAGACCGAGGTCAGTTTCCCCGATAGTGTGATCACCTTGATGAAGGGTTATGTGGGGCAGGCACATGGCGGCTTCCCCGAGGCTATCGTCAAAAAGGTGCTCAAGGGTGAGGAGCCGATCACAGTGCGCCCCGGAACCTTGCTTGAGCCTGCGGATCTCAAAGCCGAGAAAGCCGGGGCTGAGGAGAAACTGGGCGTGAGCATCGATGAGGAAGACCTGATGGGCTACATGATGTATCCCAAAGTCTTCACCGATTACATGGAGCGCCATGTCGAATATGGCCCCGTGCGGACCTTGCCCACAAAAACCTTCTTCTATGGCATGGAAACCAACGAAGAGATCACCGCCGAGATTGATCCGGGCAAAACGCTGGAAATCCGGCTTGTGGCGGTGGGCGAGACCCGGGAAGACGGCCAGGCGCGTGTATTCTTTGAGTTGAATGGCCAGCCACGCACCATCCGCGTTCCGGACCGTCGGGTGAAAGCCACTGTTGAGGCACGGCCAAAGGCCGAAGTGGGCAATGCCAATCATCTTGGCGCTCCGATGCCGGGGGTTGTGGCAACCGTGGGGATCAATCCGGGCCAGACGGTCAGCACAGGCGACCTGCTTCTGACCATCGAGGCAATGAAAATGGAAACCGGGCTACATGCCGAACGCGATGCCGTGGTCAAGGCCGTGCACGTGCAGGCGGGCAGTCAGATCGACGCCAAGGATTTGCTGATCGAATTTGAATGACGCGTCATATTCCGGCCCAAATGGCTTGGTATCCGCCCGATCTAAATTATTGAGTACAATAAGAAAGGGTCATGATGACACGTTTTCTCGCCACCTTCGCATGCGCGGTGTTTCTTCCGCTTACGGCTTTGGCCGGAGATGATGTTGTTCAATTCGGCCAGCAGGACCCCGAGATGCAGTCTGCCATCGCCGAAGCACGCATATCCTTGCCGCAGTTTCTGGCAAATACCCAAGGCGCGGACGGGCAATCCATAGAAGGCGCGGGTCTGAAGGTGGAATTCAACGCCGAGAGCGAGCAATCCGAAGTGATCTGGATCGTACCCTTCGCGCCGCGGGGCGACGGGTTCGTTGGCATTCTGGCCAATGAGCCCACAAGCATGCCCGGTCAGCATGCTGGCGACATGGTGGAATTTTCTGAGGCGCAGATCGCGGATTGGACGTATAGCGCCGATGGCAAACTCTTTGGCAACTATACCACCCGTGTGATGCTGCCGCATCTGGATGACGCCACCAAGACACAACTGTCGCAGATCTTGTCGGAAAACCCGGTGCCTGAAGGCTGGTAAGCCTTCAAAACCATCTTCCAAAGCCGCGCGAATCCTTCCAAGGTTCGCGTGGTTTTTCTTTGTGGGATGGGCTCATGAAAAAGCTCTTGGTTTTCACCGATATTCACATGGTGCCGCAGGGCGAGACGATTATTGGTCTCGATCCTCTGGAACGCTTTGCGCAAGGGCTGCAGCATGCGCTGAGCAACCACCCGGATGCAGAGCGTATCGTGATCACCGGAGATTTAACGCATCATGGCACGCGGGAAGAGTACATGCGATTGCATGATACTCTTTCCGACTGCCCTCTCCCGGTCAGCCTGACTTTGGGAAATCATGACAGGCGCAGTGTTTTTCTTGATGTTTTTCAGAATGTTCCCGTAACGGAAGCAGGGTTTGTGCAGGAGAGTATTGATCTCGATGAGACACGGCTAATCCTTCTGGACACCTTGGACGAGGATGCCGCAAATCTGCACGGCGGGCTGCTTTGCGAAGATCGGCTTACCTGGATGGACCAAGCGATTGCCAGCGCCGACGGCAGGCGAGTGATCCTTGGTCTACACCACCCTCCCGTTCTGACGGGTTTTCACGGCATGGACAGTATCGGGCTGGCCAACCGGTCTGAGCTGGCCGCGCGCCTGGCACAGCATGGCTCCGTTGTGCAAATCCTGGCTGGGCACATTCACCGCACGATCCAGGGAAACCTCGCCGTTAATGAGACCCGCAACATCCCGGTTTTCATGTTCAAAAGCACCTGCCATCAAATGCCGATGCAACTTACGACAGATGATCATCACATCTCGGTGGATGAACCAGGAGCCTACGGAATTGTGCTCAATTCTGAGGACGGGGTCTTGGTGCATACCGAGGACTTCACTCTTTAAGGCTGGCGAAGCGCCAAACAGCAGGCTTGCCTTGTGCCCAAATCCTCGGAATGATGGGACCATCATCGCAATGGGTCATATGGGAGGATGACACATGTGCCGTATGTTTGCCGGGCAAGACCCGGAACGATATGAGCTCGAAACCCGCAGTATGCGTCTGAATGGGCAAAGCACCAGCATCCGGTTGGAAAAATCATTCTGGCGTATTTTGGATGTAATCGCTGCCAATGAGGATGTGACCACACCCGCATTTGTGTCCAAGCTTCATGGCGAAGTGCTTGAATTGCATGGGGAACCCAAGAATTTCACATCCCTGCTGCGCTGCACGTGCCTGGTGTGGCAAGACGCGCAAAACGCGCCTCAAACGGATCAAATTGCAGCCGAATAAGGCGCAACCTGATCTTTGCGCCGTGTAGTAACGGTTTACTACCTCGCCGCGTGCGCAGCTTGCTAGGCTACTTCGAACAACACACAGTTCGGAGGAGCCTATGGCCAAAGCCATTCACAGCATGATCCGTGTACTCGACGAGGCACGGTCACTGGAATTCTACAAAACTGCTTTTGGGTTAGAGGTCGCTGACCGGCTCGATTTTACCAATTTCACGCTGGTATACCTGAGCAATTCGGAATCCGAATTCGAGTTGGAACTCACCGTTAACAAGGACCAAAGCGAGCCCTATGAGCTTGGCTCAGGCTACGGTCACTTCGCGGTTTCCGTGGACAATGTTGAAGAAGAACACGCCCGCTTTGTCAAAGCCGGGCTGGAGCCGCGCAAAGTGGTGGAGTTTGCCCCAGACGGAGAACTGGTGGGCAAGTTTTTCTTCATAGCAGACCCCGACGGCTACGAGATCGAGGTTCTCGAACGCGCAGGGCGTTTCAAATAACCCAATCGCAAATGGACCGGCGCGGCGTGAGCCGGGCCTTTTGCCAACAATTAAAAACCACGCAGACTTAGGGAGGACATTACGTTGAGTACCCAAACAAAATCGCTCAAAACGCTAACCCGGCGCGAGCTTCTGAAAGGCACCACCGCCTTGGGAGCATTCGTGTTGGGCGCAGGCTACATTGCCGGGGCTGACGGGGCCTGGGCCGCGGAGCTTGAAGCACTCAAGCCTGAAAGCTTTGCGACCTTGGTGCAAATGGCGCGCGACATCTACCCGCATGACCGTGTGGCCGATGAATTCTACGTGGCGGCCGTCAAAGGTTATGACACGGCTGAGAATGCCGAAGGGATTGAGGCAGGCATCGCTGCGCTCAATGCTGCCGCCAACGACATGAAAGGCGCGGATTACGCCGCCGTGGGATGGGAACGAGACCGTGTCGACGTGCTGCGCTCGATGGAGGATGACCCCTTCTTCCAGCGCATCAGGGGCGGGCTCGTGACCGGGCTTTACAATCAAAAAGCGGTTTGGCCGATCTTTGGATATGAGGGCGAAAGCTTCTCCAAAGGCGGCTACATCAACCGCGGTTTTGATGACATTTCGTGGATCGGCTGAGGGAGGATTAACCAATGAGTGCACCATTTGAACTCAGCGACGACAGCGTTGTCGTCATCATCGGAACCGGCGCAGGCGGCGGTGTTCTGGCCAATGAATTGGCGCAAAAGGGCGTCTCTGTCGTGGCCTTGGAAGCTGGCGGGCGGCATTTGCCCGAGGATTTCATCAATGATGAATGGGACAGCTTTGGCCAATTGGCCTGGCTTGACCCGCGCACCACATCGGGCGACTGGCGCGTGGCCAAGGATTTCTCGGGTCTTCCGGCCTGGATTGTAAAATCCGTGGGCGGCACCACACAGCACTGGGCGGGCGCATCCCTGCGCTTTCAGGAGCATGAGTGGAAAGCCAAGACCACCTATGGCGATGTCGAGGGCGCAAGCCTTCTGGACTGGCCGATTGATGCGGCTGAAATGGACCCTTGGTACACCAAGGCTGAAGACAAGCTGCATGTGACCCGTACAGGTGACCGCCCCGGGCTTCCGGGCAACAACAACTTCAAAGTCTTTGAAGCTGGGGCCAAGGCGCTTGGATACAAGGACGTGCATACAGGCCGGATGGCCATTTCATCGGCTGAAAACACCGATCGGCAGATGTGCCAGCAGACCGGCTTTTGCTTTCAGGGTTGCAAGTGGGGAGCCAAATGGTCCGCGGGCTACCATGACATCGAGCAGGGCGAGGCGACTGGCAATCTCGAAGTGCGCCCGCAATCCCATGTGGCACGGATTTTGCACGATGACAGTGGCAAGGTCACCGGCGTGGAGTATTTCGACGCGGACGGCAATCTGAAGATGCAAAAGGCGCGGATCGTCTGTGTTGCGGGCAATTCGTTTGAATCGCCCCGCCTGCTTCTCAACTCGGCGTCAAGCATGTTCCCCAACGGCCTGGCCAACAGCTCTGATCAGGTGGGCCGCAACTACATGCGGCACATGACCGGATCGGTCTATGCGGTCTTTGACAAGCCGGTGAAGTTCTGGCGTGGCACAACTATGGCCGGGATCATCACGGACGAGTCGCGTCATGATCCAAGCCGTGGGTTCGTAGGTGGATATGAGCTTGAAACGCTCGCACTTGGCTTGCCCTTCATGGCCGCATTCCTGGATCCGGGTGCCTGGGGACGTGAATTCACCTCAGCGCTCGATGAGTATGAGAACATGGCCGGGATGTGGATTGTGGGCGAGGACATGCCACAAGCGAGCAACCGCGTCACGCTCAACGATGAGGTGAAAGACCAGTACGGTCTGCCCGCGCCGAATGTACATTTCGATGATCACCCCAATGACATCGCCATGCGCAACCACGCTTATAAACAAGGCGCTGCGGTCTATGACGCGGTGGGGGCCACACGGACGTTCCCAACGCCGCCCTACCCCAGCACGCACAACCTCGGCACCAACCGCATGTCGGAAAATCCTGAGGATGGCGTCTGCAACAAATGGGGTCAAACCCATGATATTGCGAACCTTTTCATCTCTGACGGATCGCAATTCACCACCGGTGCGGCAGAAAATCCGACGCTCACCATCGTGGCGCTTGCCATCCGGCAGGCAGATCACATTGCCTCAGAGATGTCTTCTGGCAACCTCTGATTGAAAAACGCCCCCGGCGCGGATTTCCGCCGCCGGGGGATTTTCGCCCGGTTTTTGTTGCGAGCCCCCCTGAAACGACCTACGATTCGGATATTAGCTGCCGAGAATGCACTGATACAGGAGACGTGACGTGACAGGTTATACCGAGCACGACCACGAAGACCGCACACCACCGAGTTTCAAGCGTCGCATGATGTTTGTGGGTGTTCTTTTGCTGAGTTCCACTCTGATCTACGCAGAATTGGTTCTGCGCTTTAGCCAGTAATCGCACGTCGCGGTCGAGCAGACCCGAAACATCCGGCAAAAAAGTGCCACCGCACTGCGGTTTTCCCTTGCAGCGCGGGGTGAGACTTTATATTTCCCACCTCACCCAAGGACGCGGGCGTAGCTCAGGGGTAGAGCATTACCTTGCCAAGGTAAGGGTCGTGAGTTCGAATCTCATCGCCCGCTCCAATAAAACCAATCGAAATCTATGTTTTATTGGAGCGTCCAGTTGCTGAGCATTTCGGTGTTTGAGCACCTTGCAGCAACACCACATCCCTGAAATTGCTGCTTTTTGCCCTCTTGGCGACACTCTTTGCCGCGCCTATAAGCACCCGGTATTATAACGGAATGTGCCCATGCGACAGGCCAAGATCACCCGTAAGACGGCGGAAACCGATATCTCGGTCGAGATCAATCTCGACGGGACCGGGGCGTATGACAACGCCACGGGTGTTGGGTTTTTTGACCATATGCTGGATCAACTGGCCCGCCATTCGCTTGTCGATATGACGGTGCGGTGTGAGGGCGATTTGCACATTGATGATCATCACACGGTCGAGGATGTGGGCATTGCGCTTGGCCAGGCTCTCACTGAGGCCGTGGGCGACAAAAAGGGCATCCGGCGCTACGGGGCCTGCCTTTTGCCGATGGACGACGCGCTTGTGCGCGCGGCGCTGGATCTGTCCGGGCGGCCCTATCTGGTCTGGAACGTGGAGCTTCCCACACCCAAAATCGGCACGTTTGACTGCGAGTTGGTGCGGGAGTTTTTCCAAGCGCTCAGCACCCATGGCGGCCTGACGCTGCATGTGGACCGGCTGCACGGGATCAACAGCCACCATATTGCCGAAGCGGCCTTCAAGGCCGTCGCGCGCAGCCTGCGCGATGCTCTGGAGGTCGATCCACGCAAGGCCGATGCGATCCCGTCGACCAAAGGGACATTATAGCGGCCATGACCACCGTCATCGTCGACTACGAGTCCGGCAACCTGCACTCGGCAGAAAAGGCGTTTCAACGCATGGCATCCGATGTTGGTGCGGGAGATGTTATCGTCACCTCCGACCCGGATGTCGTGCGTCGGGCCAGCCGTGTGGTCCTGCCCGGTGACGGGGCCTTTCCGGCCTGCCGGAAGGCGCTCTTTGACCATCGTGGCGTGTTTGAGGCCATTGAAGAGGTGGTGATCACCAAGGGCCGCCCCTTCATGGGGATTTGCATCGGCATGCAAATGCTCGCAACCCGCGGGTTGGAATACTCCGAGACCCCCGGTTTTGACTGGATCGGCGGGACGGTTGGTGCGCTCGCCCCGTCTGACCCAAGTATGAAGGTTCCGCATATGGGGTGGAACGATCTTGTGATCAACGCGCCTCACCCGGTGCTCAAGGGCATCTCGACCGGGGATCACGCTTACTTCGTGCATTCCTATCAGTTCCGTGTCGATGACCCGGCAATGCGGCTTGCGCATGTGAGCTATGGCGAGGATGTCACGGCCGTCGTGGGCCGCGACAACATCGTCGGCACCCAGTTCCATCCAGAAAAAAGCCAGGCCACTGGCCTGGCGATTATTGCTAATTTTCTACGCTGGACGCCCTGAGGCGAATATCAGGGCAATCGCGGCTTATTTGACCTTTTTCCAGGTTCCGCCATCCCGGCAGATCCCCAGAACGCAACCTGACACCTTGAGCGCATTGCCTGACAGGTTGAGCTTGGAGTTATAGGTCTTGCCGCGATCCGGGCTGTAGACCTTGCCTTTGTAAGAACCGCCGCCTTTGTTCACTGTTTCAGAGATGATCTGGCGGCCTGTGTTTTCCGTGGTGATTTCCTTGCCCGCCGCATCATAAGACTTGACCAGCGTGCCACAGAGCTTGTCCCCACAAGGCTTTACGTGGATCAGACCGGAATTGCCGTTGTCGTCCTTTGCTGTGCGCCAGAACCCTTCCAGCGGATCAGCCGCGAAAGCCACACCTGCACTCATCAAAGTGGCCACTGCGGCCAATGTTATCGTTTTCATGGGTCTCTCCTCCCGACTTAATGTGCGCAACGTGAGTGTATTGGGCGTTTCGATCAAGTCTGACGCCACGTCGCGTTGCAAATCGGCAGAACACGTGGCACATCGCGGCAAAGCCATTTCTACGGACCAAAGCCCATGATCCTCTACCCCGCGATTGACCTCAAAGACGGCCAGGCCGTGCGCCTCGTCAAAGGTGAGATGGATCAGGCCACCGTTTTCAATGACGACCCAGCCGCTCAAGCCATGGCCTTTGTCGAGGCAGGGTGCGAATGGTTGCATCTGGTTGATCTCAATGGCGCTTTTGCCGGAGAGCCGGTCAATGCCGCGCCTGTCGAGGCGATCCTGAAGGCCACGAAGGTGCCTGCGCAGCTGGGCGGCGGCATCCGCGATATGGCCACCATCGAGCGCTGGCTTGACAAGGGGTTGGCGCGGGTGATCCTGGGCACGGTGGCGGTGGAGAACCCCGATCTGGTGCGTGAAGCCGCCAAGACATTTCCCGGCCATGTGGCCGTAGGTATTGACGCCCGCAATGGCCGGGTCGCCACCAAAGGCTGGGCGGAAGAGACTGATGTGATGGTCACAGACCTCGCCAAATCCTTTGAGGACGCGGGCGTCGCGGCGATCATCTACACCGACATCAACCGCGATGGGGCCATGCAAGGGCCAAATGTTGACGCGACCGCCGATCTGGCCCATGCGGTGTCGATCCCCGTGATTGCCTCGGGCGGGGTCAGTTCGCTCGATGACCTCATCGCTTTGCGGGACTGCGGCGCAGCACTGAACGGAGCCATCTCAGGCCGCGCGCTCTATGATGGCGCGATCGACCTGAAAGAGGCGCTGGCTGCTCTCAATAATTGATTTGCCGCAAGCCTGACCTGGGACATCAGGAGCAAAGACATATGGTCCCGGACCCAATCCGGGGCGCGTGGTTCTTAGTTACCTGCCGCCTTGCCAGTTAGCTTGCCCAAAGCGCCGGTCATTTTCGCGATGTACTCGCCCTCACCTGAAATGCCCTCTAGCGCGCCTAGCATTTTGCCGGGATCTTCGTAGGCGAGCCATGTCTGGCCATTACCATCCTGATACACAAGCACCTTAAGCGGAAGGTAAAGCCCTGCGAGCGCATCATCCTGCATCGCCGGCGTGCCCAGCTTGGGATTGCCAAAGATCAAAAGCTGCGAGTCTGACAGCTCCAAGTCAACCTTGGCCGCTCCGCCTGCGTGATCTACACGAGCAAAGACCGTAGCCCCGGCCCCTTCCACGGCCGCTTGTAACGCATCCATCGTCGCGGCTACATCACCGTTGGCCTGAACTTTTACAATCTCGCTGTCGCCTGCCATCGCCCCTTGCGCCATAATCGTTATCCCCGCTGCCATCAGAAGTCGTTTCATGAGTTCCCTCTCTTGATCAATACAAGTTGCGCCAACTCTCTGGCAAACCGGTGCAAATGCCCATAAACAAGCGCGTGAACCTTGTTACATAGGCGGTGCGATGCTCAAAACCCGGATCATACCTTGTCTCGACGTGGCCGATGGCCGCGTGGTGAAGGGCGTGAACTTCGTCAACCTGCGGGATGCGGGCGACCCGGTGGATGCCGCGCGCGCCTATGATGCGGCGGGCGCAGATGAGCTGTGTTTTCTCGACATTCACGCAACGCATGAAAATCGCGGTGTGATGATGGACGTGGTCACGCGCACGGCAGAACAATGCTACATCCCGCTCACAGTTGGTGGAGGCGTGCGCACCGCTGCGGATGTGCGCAACCTGCTTTTGGCTGGGGCCGACAAGGTGTCTTTCAACTCCGCCGCCGTGGCCAATCCAGATGTTGTGGCCGAGGCCGCAGATCAATTCGGATCGCAATGCATCGTCGTGGCCATCGACGCGAAAACCGTATCCCCCGGAAAGTGGGAGATTTTCACCCATGGCGGGCGCAAACCCACTGGCATAGACGCGGTGGCGTTTGCCAAACTGGTGCAATCGAAGGGGGCCGGTGAGATTTTGCTGACATCCATGGACCGCGACGGCACGCGCGCGGGGTTTAACCTACCGCTGACAAAGGCCATTTCCGATGCGGTATCCATACCCGTGATTGCATCTGGCGGTGTCGGCACGCTGGATCACCTTGTCGAAGGCGTGACCAAAGGCGGCGCGTCCGCGGTACTGGCCGCCTCGATCTTTCACTTTGGCGATTTCACCATCGCCGAAGCCAAGGCACATATGGCCGCGGCAGGCATCCCGATGAGGTTGGGCGCATGACGCTGGAAGACCTGGAGCAGATCATTGCAAAACGCGCCGCCGCCTCACCTGAGGACAGCTGGACCGCCAAACTTCTGGCAAAAGGCCCTGAAAAGGTGGCTGAAAAGTTTGGGGAAGAGGCCATAGAGGCCATTGTTGAGGCTGTGAAAGGTGATCAGGCGCGGCTCACGTCTGAGGCGGCGGATGTTCTGTTTCATCTTCTTGTCATGCTCAAAAGCCGCGATGTTGCCCTTGCCGACGTGATGGCGGAGCTTGCACAGCGTCAATCCCAATCAGGCCTTGCCGAAAAAGCCTCGCGTTCAAAATGATCCGCCACATCGTATTTTTCACCGCCAAGAATAAAACCGACCTGCCGCGTATTCGCGAAGGGCTGGAAATCCTGGGCCAAATCGAACATTGCGCGCATTTTGAGGTTGGCACCAATCATCGCATCGACAATCTGAGCGAGATGGATGTGGATCTTGTGGTCTATGCGGAGTTTGCCGACAAGGCAGCTCTGGCCGCTTACAAAGCCCACCCGCTCTACCAAAAGTCCATCGCATTGGTACGTCCCCTGCGCGACATGCGTGTTGCGGCAGATTTCACCTCGGCATGAACACCCACGGGTTTCACTGTTCCCAAAATACTCAGACGCGATCTGCTGCCATCCCGCTCAAAGCTTTGAAGAAATCACACCGGTGTTGAACCCGCCCATGCGCAACTCGCCAAAGAGACGTTGATATTCGATCTTGGGGCACCGATTCATTATAACATCCACCCCACGCGCCCGGGCTTTTTCCGCTGCCTCCTCATGCCAGACACCGATCTGCATCCAGATGGTTTGCAAGGTGGGAAAGAGCTCTAAAGCCTCATCAACAATCAGCGGCACATGCTCAGATCGGCGAAAGATGTCGACCATGTCCACATCGCCCTCAATATCACCCAAGCTGGCCACAACAGTCTGACCAAAGGCTTGCTTGCCAGCATGGCCAGGATTGACCGGGATCACCTCAAACCCCTTGAGCTTGAGATAGCGTGCCACGTAAAAACTGGGACGCACTTCGTTCATGGACACCCCCACAACAGCGATGCGTCTGGTGCGGGTCAGGATGTCTTGGAGATATCGGTCGGAATACTGTTCGTTCATAATCGGACCCTAGAGCGTGTCGCCGACAAAAAAAAGCGCCCGGAGAAAACCGGGCGCCAGTCGCGGAACGAGGGACAGTGAAGTGAAGCATCGAAGTTCCATACCGATGCTTCTGAGTACCATGTAGGTATCCGCCTCAGAATAAAAAGAGGTTGTAAAATACGTGTGAACAAAACGTTAACTGACGGCAGATTTCTGCCCAGTTCAGTCAAAGATATCCTCAACGACGTCCCAAAGCTCTTCGAGCATCCGCTTTGCAATCGGTTTGCGCCGCCGTTTTGGGCGTTTTCGAGCAGGCCAGTCGCGCCACTCACGCCGCTTGTGCTCCGGCACAGGCCTACGACGTGACTTTTGCCTGTCGGGCTTTGCATCACGCCGCCTTTTTTCCACTTTATCAGCGGGTTGCGGCATAAATTTCATTTCGTGCAAAGGCGCACCACAAGCCCGACATGTGAGTTCATGCAGCCCTTCGTCGAACACCAATGCGGCACGTGTACCGCAATAGCTGCAGGTTGCGATCTTTGGGGCCATCAAATGTCCTTTGGCGAAACAGGTTGAGAAGCATATAGGGCAACAGCCGCAGCATTTGAGACATTCAGTGAGCCAAAAGCGCCCGGAAACGCGATGCGCACCAATTTGTCGCAGCTTTCACGGGTTTTCTGCCGAAGACCCGGCCCTTCAGCCCCAAGGACCAGCGCAACAGGCCTGTCAAATAGTCCTGAAAGCGCATTTTCAATGGTCTGATCTGCTTCTCCAGCCAAACCAAGGACGATATAGCCCATGGATTGCAACTGACCGATGGTATCGGCCAGATTGCGCACACGAACATAGGGTTGGCGTTCCAGGGCACCGCTGGCGGTCTTAGCCAACGCGCCGGTTTCAGGTGCCGAATGGTGTCGCGGCGCAATAACAGCGCAAGCCCCAAACACCTCTGCAGATCGAAGGATGGCACCGACGTTGTGCGGATCTGTCACCCGATCCAGCATCACGACACGGGGGGGATGTTCTCCATCGCCGAGGCAGAGTGTCTCAACCGAACCCCAATCCAACGGTTTGACCTCAAGAGCGGCGCCCTGATGTACTGATTGCGGGTCAAGTGGGGCAGAGAACTTGCGCGGATCGGCCATTTCCGGTTCCAAGCCTGCCTGGGCAATGGCATCCGAAAGCTTGTCAGCAGCGTTTTTCGTCACGACAAGTCGAATTTTCTCACGTCTTGGATTACATAGCGCATCCCGCACCGCGTGCAGCCCAAAGAGCCACACGGTTTGCTCCGCAGCCGCCTTCTTAGCCTGCTCTTTTTCGACCACCCAACGAGGTTTCTTTGACGTCATCCAAGCGCTCCTTTCACGCTGGCGGACAATGGGCTGGCGCGCGCAGTGCTGCAAGCTATTTTCGGGTTGACGGGCCAAGGCCCCGCTTCTAAATACGCCTGCACGCCTGAGGCTTTGGCCCCGGGTCAGTGGGCGACAGGCCGCAAGGTGTGGCAGGGGACTGTAACTCCCTCGCGGAGACGCACGCTAGGTTCGATTCCTAGGTCGCCCACCAATCCCAAATTCGATACCCTCGTTTCCCTGCCGCAAAACCGATGCGCGTGTTCAAACCAATCGATCCCCCGGATCGATTTTGCAAACAGGCCCATTGGCAGGGGCCACCTGCGGTTCCCTCGCGGAGACGCACGCTAGGTTCGATTCCTAGGTCGCCCACCATATTTCTTTCAAAGCTGCGGAATTGATTGGCGCTGGCCCGGCCCAACGAAGTGCAATTAGCGTTGGTTCACAAATCTTGCGTGAAAGACCAAACGTCGCTACACTATGTAGCTAATAATAAACAAAAACGGCACCGAGCAGGTCCATGCAATACATCTTTCATCTGGGTGTGCACCAGACGGCGACGCCGTATGTGCAAGACACACTGACCCGCAATCTTGAAGCGCTACGCGCACAAGGCGTGTTTTACGTCAATGCTGAAATGCCAAAGGCGGTCCTGCGCCATCGGCGTGTCGTTTACCGGCTGTCTCATCCGGAAAAGCCGACACCCGAGATCGAAGCTTTGGTCGACACAAATCATTCCGTGGCCGATGCGGCACGCGCGGCTGGGGCCAAGAAAGTCCTGTTTTCAAACGATTATGGCCTTGGTCCAGCAATGCACGAGGCCTTGGCTATGGGTCTCGACGATCCGGCGTTCTACCCCCGTGCGCATACTTGCTTTCGGCACATCGTGCGCGGCTTTCCCCTGCGCAAAAGCCGCATTTTGGTTTATTCGCGAAACCCCGAAACATATCTCACCAGCCTTTACTCAGAGGCCATTCGGCTGGGGCTAACCAATCTCGACATTGACAGGTTTTGCCGTGCTGTTGCCTTTGACTCGGTTGATTTTGACGGGCTACGCGAGCGTTTATCGTCCCTACACACAGACTTGCGCGTCACAATACGGGCGTATGAACGGATCCGTCTGGGTGCGGAGACATACATGCGGACCTTTCTGAGGGATCTCGATGTTCAAGCCCACAGCTTTGTCTTTTGCCCTGCCCCACCAGAGGACACATTGGATGCCGCGCAAATTGAAGCGCTGCGCCATATCTCGATGGGTTCAGAAACCAAGCGCCCTGCTTTGGTCAAACAATTGCGAGAGCAGGTGACGAGCCATCTTCCAAATCCTTCAAATCGTTTGGCATTACCCGATTGGGTGAGGGAACGCTTGCGCGCGCGTGAGCAAAATGAGATCGCGCATTTCGTAACCATGGCGGCAAATTCGCTTTAAAGAGCTTCGCGATAAACCTGGCTCACAGAAGATCGCGCAACGCATTAGCGTTTGTGTTTCGGCTTCCAGGTGTCGAGCCAGCGGCGCATGCGGCCACGGCCATCGTTTACAGCATCACCCGCCGCGTCAAAACCGGACTCGATGCTGTCGACCATGGGATCAATTCGTCGTGCGCGGAAGCGACGCCACAGCCGCCAGGCCCCGAGCACCACCAGCCCAAACAGCACCAGAATGATGATGTTCACCCAAGGCAGGCCCTTGGTGGCATCGGGACCTGAGACCGGACTGACACCAACCGCATTGGGAAAGATCGACAGGAATTCATTACGCCAGCCATAGTGCTTGATCGCGACCCATTTGGGGGCATCTGCTGTGGATTTCTGATCCGCCGCTTCCGCCTGTAGATTTGAGGTATCAAACTTGAAATAGGGGGGCCAGCTCCAGCCGGTGTCCTCATTGCGATAGACCATGGTCGAGCCGTTGGCGCGGACGGTCTGAATGAAGAACACATCTCGGTTGGCCAGCGTGCCGTCATTGCCCACGTCCGGGCTCGCCCAGAAGATCGAATTCTCCCCGAAATCTATCCGCTTTTCATAAGTATCAGTGACGCGCGCAATATCTGTCTGTGGCAGCGTGTAATGGAAAAAGGCAGCCCAGAAGAGCCAGAAGACCACCCAGAAAACCCATTTCACATAGACCATGCCATTATCCTCTTAATGGAAATTGGTGAAATAAATGATTGCCGCGACGATACTGAAAGGCACAACATACACACCCCAGATGAGCTTGCGCCGCAAAGAGCCGTCATAGTCCTCCAGCCCCTTTTCGATATAGGCATCCAGATCGCCCGGCCGTCCCTCTTCTTCCCACCATTCCTTGAGCTTGCCGCGCCGCACCGCCCGAGAATAGAACGAAAGGCAAATGTAAATGATGGTACAGACGACAAAGCCAATCACCAAAAGCCGTGCAAGTGCTGCCATATTGCGTTACCTCCTATCCTGGTCCCGAATTCCGGAGTGTGTGTTGCGCGTCCGGCGTGCCGGGCGGCGGCGCACCGCCCCCCAGGGACCCACACGATCCACAATGTCTACAGGTTTGGCCAGCTCAGGCTCTTCCATCGGAGCCTCATGCCCAAAGAGCGCCTCGCGTGTTCCGAGCTTGTCCACCTGATATTCATTCACCAAAAGATCGACAACGTAGTCCTTCTTGGCATCCGGCCAGCTGGCGTAGTGCCGGTAAAAGAGTACCTTGTGACAGATGAAAAGCTGTCGGATGTCTTTAGGGGCCAGTTCGCTCAAAAGCATGTTCACCAGATCGGCGTCTTTGTTTTCTGCCGCGCGCAGGGTGTAGAAAAACGCCGGGTCGTCAGAGCTGATGACAGGCCACGGCCCGCCATTTTCCGCCCAGTTGAGCAACGCGTTCAGCGTATGGAATTCACGCGGCAAGTGGCTGGCATAGCGGCGCGCCAGGCGGCGCATCTCTGACGGGGAGCGCCCGGCCAGGTCAATGCCCTCACCTGCGAGCGCATCCACCAGAATGAAATCCATCTTCTGGCGCAAGATCGCACCGGCGTCGATCCCCCGCGCCTTGACGATAGGCTCCACCAGGCCATTAAGTTCCAGAAACCCGGCGATGCGGTTTCTGTTACTCAAGTCAAAGACATACTCAATCGGGCTATCCGCAAATTGAGTGCGATCCGTAGCGCAAATCACCGCAGGCAGATCAAGATCCTGAAAGAGATACACCCCGCCAAAATGGTCGGTCCAGTAATTGCGCTGCTCAAAGCTCATCTGCTTGAGATCAATAGGATTGCGCAACACGTTGCCTGTCTGATCCGCCAATTCGATCATATCGGCAATCAGCACATCGTCGAACCACGCATCCTCCTCGGTCATAAACCGGTCCACCTTTTCGGCCAACTCATCCGCCTGCCCCAGCGCGCCGTTGGTGGTGTCGGCCTCGACCGTGATCTTGCGGATATCAAAAAGCCGCGCGGGCGAGGACATGTCATAGACCGAATTCACCAGCTCACCGGCGACCGCATCGCGGGCCGTGAGGGCAAAGAGCGCGGACTCGTTCTCCTCGATGAACTGTCGCAGTATACCGCGCGCGGAGGAGAACTTGGCGTTGAGCAAAGGGGCTGTTTTCTGATCCGTCGTCAGCAGAATAAACTGCCGGTTGACGCCCGCATGGTTGAGGTAGAGATCGTCGCCCAACTCATGGCCCACTTCCGGCGAATAGCCCGAAATGTCGATGTAGAAATCCGTGAGATTTGTCGTCTTGCCCGTCAGCGATTTGAGCGCCCGGTTGTAGCGCTCAACAAGCGCCGGGCTGGCCACATGGACCAGATTGCCAAACATCAGGCCGGATTGGATCAGGCGGTGCAAGTCAGGCTTCCTTTCGTAACACGCTCAGACGCGGCTTGATCACAGACACCACCGCGACCAGGGCCAAAGCCACACCCAGCGCCTTTATCGTTATTGTCTCGCCCTTGATGGCCGAGCCGCCAAAGAAAAGCACGAAAGTCCCCAGATGCAAAATCCCGCGCTGGAGGCGCACCCATCTGGCCTCAAGACCTTTGAAGGCCAGTGCAATGTCCACCCCCCACCATGGGATCAAAAGCATCCCGGGCCAAAAGGCGCTCACGCGCGAGGAACTGGTCATCCAGGCAAAATCGCCGCCAAAAAAGAGGAAGGCCGAGACATAAAGATGCACCAGATAGGCTAGGTAAGACACCGTCCAGAAAACCAGCCAGGCCCGGTTTGCGCCTTGTGAGAGGTAATAGGCATAGGCCGGGATCAAAAGGATCAGCGCGGCCCAAGCCGTGAAGGCGGACTGGTAAAGGGCGAGGATGGTGGTCTCATCCGTGTCTGGTTGTGGGTTTGGGTTGGCCTCGGTGGCGGGTGGCACGGTGCTTAGAAGACCAGAGCCTTCGAACACGGTTGCCGCCCAGAAGGCCAATGCAATGAGGGCTCCGCCGAGGCCCAAGGCCAGGCTCCATGGTTTTGATACCAGCAGGTTCAAACCACATCCCCCTTTCGGCTCAGACGCCACATCAACACGGCCCCAAACAGGATAACTGGTATAGCAAACCGGCGCAGCGCATGTTCCGCCGAATAGGCCAGGTAATAGCTCCACTGCCCTTCAAAAAGCAAAAGCGCTTCGCTCGCGGGAAGCCCACCAAAACCGGTCAGGGCGATGAGGCCGAAATGGATCAGGAAAAGCAAAAAGACACCACCGAGGAAAAGCACCAGAAGTGACTTGAGAGGTAGGACAGTACCGAGACCAAGAGCAGCAAGTGATGTGAGGATGGGGGCGGTCATTGGCTTACACGATCTTGGAGTCGATACATCAAACAAGGACACCTCATGTCACTTTCTTTCTACGACCAGCGAAGCCCAGAGTACAGAAAATCACCACACAGACCAAGGCAGGTAACAGGTAGAGTGGTTGGAAACCAAACAGAGCCACCGCTAGTGCGAAAATCATGAACCCAGCACCGCCTTCCGCTTGAAATCCAATCAACACGCTCAGGAGGACCAATGGATTAAAGAATAGGGCCATCAACGTAGAGACCAGAAGGGCATTAAAAAAAGCGTGATCTGGTTCATCGATCAGATGCAAATCTTCTCTGACCTTCTTTGGTCCGCCGAAGGACCAGCCTATAGCCCATGAGGCGACGGCCGACGCAACCACGCAAAGAACTAACAAAACGCGCCCTTTTTGTAGCGTCTTCCCATCTTCGTATTACTCCTCATCCAGCCCCGCAGCCCAGGCCTGACCCGGAGTCTCCCGGCCAGCAAAGAGGTCCCGCATCATGTGCGGGACTTCGGGAAACAGACCGCTCACCCCTTCCCCTCCAGATACCGCCGCTTGGCTTCTTCCATGCGCCCCATCTCCCGCACAGCATTCTCAATCGCCACCTCGTCCGACTTATCGGCATAGCGGAATTCGCTGTCCGCGTAGCGGTTGATTTCCTGGATGACCATCTCGATGGTGATGGGCTGGCGCAGCTCTTCGATCATGGCTCTCTTGGTGTCGTAGTCCTTGAAGAGGAACAGATCGGGCTTTTCCATCCATTCATCGGGCAGCTCAAAGTCCATGGCACGCACCTTGACCGCGTCGGTGATGTTCTTGATCGCCCGTCCGGTGAACCGCTCATCGGCCTCCTGAATGCCCTTCAAATACGTGCCGAGTTTGGCAATCGTATCCAGCGCGCCGATGTCTTTTGAGACCCGGTCATAGACCTTCAAAAGCCCCTCCTCATGAGGGCGGCTGTGGCTTTCGAAACTCGCCGCGACGGCCTTTTTGATTTCCTGCGCGGCATAGACCTCATGCTCGCCCAGCGGGATGTCGTGGTTTTTGCCCATCAGAAGGTAAAGAATGTCGATGTAATCCTCGCGTGTTTGCGGGCCGTCCACGAGAAACCGTGCCCCGGCGCGTTGGCGCAGGGCGTCATCCACATTCTCGGGGTAGTTCGAGAACATTCCAAAGGTGCAGTTGCCGCGCACCACGGTATTGGCCCCCGCAAAGCTCTCCATCAGCACGGCGGTGATCTCCAGCTGGCCTGCGCTTGACTGCCGGTCGCCGCGTTTGCCCGCCAGCTGGTCGATATCGTCAATCGTGCCAAAGCCGATCACACCGGGATCGAGCACATTGTTGATAAACGCCTTGGCATTTTGCGCTGACTTGCCCTGATAGCTGTCGATGCTGTCTGTGCTGAGGTTCTGGTAGCGAAAGGCATATCCTGCGTTCTGGCAATACTCATTTATGAGCCCCGCCATCATCTGAATGAGCGTGGTTTTCCCGGTGCCGGGTTTGCCATCGCCCATGAAAGTAAAGATGAAGCCCCCCAGCTCGGCAAAGGGGTTCAGACGCCTGTCGAAATCATAGGCCATCAGCATCTTTGACAGCTTCAGCGCCTGATACTTGGCGATATGGTTGCCCACCACCTCATGCGGTTTCTTGAACGTCATGGTGAGCGTGGTGGATTTACCCTTGGCCGCGGCCTCAAAGCCGCGGATGGTGAAGTCATCTTCCTCCACACGCCAGCTTGCCCCGGTGAAGGCCTCTAGCCGACCGGCATTTTGGGCGCGCAGGGTGATTTTCTCCATCAGCTGCTCGGCAAAGGCCGCAACAGTGGCCACCAGACGCGCGTCATCACTGGCATGGGCTGCGATGTCCTGATCCAGCTCCCAGAGCGCGCCATGCAGGGCCAGCAGGGAATTGTCGGTCAGAACCTCCTCGATCTCACCCACTTCGACGCTGACTTCCGAGCCATGCGGCCCCATCAAGAACGCCGTGGCATTGGCAAACACATGCCCCACGGCCAGCGCCTCTGCCCCCAAAAGCTCGGTAAATTCCGTCTTGCGCGCCTCGGCCAAAGACCCCGCCAGATTGGCACGGCGTACATCGGCCAGCCCGGTGGCCTCGGCAAACTGCTCTCCCACGGCCAAAGCAATGGCCAGTGCCCGGCGCAATCCATGCAGGACCGTGGCCTGAAGCGGGCTGACCAACGGGTCGCCCTCATCCGCCCCCTCAATCCGCGCCACAAGCTGAACGCCCTCGGGCCGCGCGGTAGACCGCGTGACGAGACCCGGCGTGGTGCTGCGAAAGCGTCGACGTGTGCCAAGGCCAGATGACTTCTCCTGCGCCTCAGCCTCAACCGGCTTGGCGATCCGGGGGGTGTGGTCAAACCCCGCCAGCATCGCGGAGGCCGCCTCGTAATGCTTGGCGATATCCTCTTCCCGCAACTCCATCGTGTCGGCCGTCAAACTCATGTAAGAAACCCTCTTTCTTCTTGCCTCAAATATCCCCGCCGGAGGCATCAATACCTCAGCACCCGGCCCGTCGGGCTCACCACATATTTCGTGACCGCGCCAAACCCCGGCGGGTTCTTTTCGGCCAGCACCTGATAGGGACGCTCGGGCAGAATAATGCTGCGCTCCATGC
Source organism: uncultured Roseovarius sp. (assembly GCA_947496175.1). Taxonomy (GTDB): domain Bacteria; phylum Pseudomonadota; class Alphaproteobacteria; order Rhodobacterales; family Rhodobacteraceae; genus Roseovarius. The sequence continues at coordinate 623,237 of CANMBU010000002.1, read as the reverse complement.
GTGTGGCCCCGGTTTCTGCGCCCTTGCCCGAAAAGGGATCAAGCGCAAAAACCTCGCGCTCAACGGCCCCGAACCATCCCGCGCGTTCCTCAATGACCCGCTCGCTTTCCAACACCTCATCGGTCCAGGCGAGGGCCCAGTCCTGCCCCTTGGGCGCCTGCGCCTCGGCCAGCACCTCGCGCATCGGGCCGGTCTGGCGCGTGAAGGTGTGGCTATACATCGGACCAACATGCAGGCGGCGCAGTTTTTTGGGGTGCAGATCGTCAAAGCTTTCGTCAAAGCCTTTGGCAATGGTCAGAAGCTTCAATCCCCCCAGGCTTTGCGCCATCAGATGCGCCTGCACCTCGGGCCAGCGGCGCTCGTCCTTGCCCAAACTGCGGCGTCCGGTGTCCTCAAGTTCCATAAGGTAAATGGTGGGCAGATTAACCTGACTGTCATAGCTGGCCCAGTGCAGCATATACCGGCGACGGTCTTTCATCCCTTCCAGCCAAATGATCTGCGGGTCGTTCTGCGCCCAGAAAAGATGCCCTTTGACAAGCTCTTCGTAATAGAGCCGCTGCGACAAGGCGAATTGCAGGCGTGTGGGGATTTCGCGCTCAGAGATAATCTGCTCGACCATCTGGCGTTTGAGTGTCTCAGCATCAGGCTGACCCTCCAGATGCTGGCGCGCTTGGGCCGCGTCGTTGGCCATCACCATCAGTTCGGAGAACATCGGAAAGCCGCTTTCCTCAACATCCATCTGAAGTGATCCAAAGAACTGCCCTGTGTCGCGCCCCACCAGAAGGTATTTCATCGAAAGCGCTTTGAACGTGTAGGCGATGGCCTGCACATAGGCGGTTAGAACCTCGACCTCCTGCTTGGAAAGTGCGCCTTCTGCCTGCATCACCGCCGCGACACGGTTGAGGTGCTCGGTGATCTTTTCGAACTTGGCGAAGTAGCGGCGCGAGGCGAAGAGATCGGTAAGCGCGGCGCGGTCGTGGGTATGTGATGAGGACATATCAGTGTCTGTCATTCCGCCGCTCTAACACTCGTATCGCCAAAGCCCAAATGAGCACTGTCACGGTCAGCACTCCCCCGATAATCCAGTACCGGTCTACGGTGTCTTCCCAGTGCAAACCCAGAAACTCTTCATCTTTGGGGAAGATCAACAATATCGGCGTCGCAATCATCACCCAGATTAGTTTGTCGAAATGCCAGATTGGACCTTGCTTCACGCACCGCCATCCTTTCGGCCCTTGCCAATCACAACCAGCCCGGCAATCCCGAAGAGAATACCCAGAAGGTTGATCCAGGCCGGTACGGTCAGGATAAACGACACAACCAAACACACCACACAAAGCGCGATCAGACCAAATCCCAATCCCATGGCTTAGCCTCCATACGCGTTGGCGTCGTGTTTCTCGATGATCTTGGCAAAGCGTCGCGCAAAGCGTTCATCCGCCTTGGCCTTTGCCTCAAGCACCTCGCGGGCAAAGACCATGTGGTCCTCATGCGCCTTGAGCATATCGGCCATCCGCTTGTTGGTGGCAGCCCCAATACCGGCCATGGCCGATTGCGCCTCTTGGTCCGTCTGCACGCCGATTTCATTGATACGGTGCGCCACGTCCTGTTGCTGGGCTGTCTTGAGCGATTTGGTCAGCGCGTCATAGAGCACCACGCGCTGTTTTGTGTCGGTTTGCAGCTTGTTGATCAGCACCATTTGCGTCGCCGCCTGATTTTGCAAACTATCGACCCAGGTTTTGCCCTTCTCGATATAACGCTCCAGCGTTTGGCTCTTGGCAAGCTTCACCTGCTCCTGCTGAACCATTTCGTTATACTTGGTATTCATCTCGGCCAGCTCGGTTTCCAGCTTGGTGCGGGCTGCTGCGTCGGTCTCATTCGCGATCTTGTTTTCCAGCTCGATGATCTTGGGATCCATGCCCTGAATATCGGTGCGCAACGCCTCAAGCTCACCCACGGTCAACTCACGCTCATCCAGTGTCTCGGTCAGGTTGCCCTCGACCTTGACTTTATGCTCTTCCAATGTGCGCAGTTGCCCTTCCAAAAGCTGAACGATCACGTCAGATTTCGAGATCAAGTCCTGCAGCTTGTCATCAATGCTGGCGGTGCGCACGCGATCCTGACGCATGGAGTCCGATTTGGCCTTGGAGAATATCCCGACAAAGCTTTCCCAGCCGGTTTTCGAGCGCATCTCGTCGAAATCCTTGGAAAAGGCCGCGGTGATGTCATCGAGCCCCATGATCAGCTCGGCGATGTTGGCGTTCATGGTTTCGGTATGCGCGTGCACCTCATCCAGCGAGGCGTTCTCAATATCAAGTGTTGCATCTTCGCCGCCCTTGATCTTGGACCGGGCCGATTCAATACGGCTTGTCAGCTCTTGTATCTTCGCCTGCGCCTCTTCGACCTGGGCCTGACTCTCACGGACTTGCGCATCCAAATTCGCCATTAAAATCCCTCTCTTTTGACGTATCCCATTGATATATATGGGGTCTAATTCCGGTTTTTTAAGTTTTTAGGTTCTTCGCCGCTTGGAAACGCTGCGTTGAAACCTCTTGTTTTCAGGCAAATCATGCCGCCCCCGGCGCGTGCAGACAATCCCGTTTTTTGGCAGAAGCCACTTTGATGCGAATTTCCCCTGTTCCACCTCTCGCGCAAATCACAAACGCGCCTTATAGTGCGACCAAAGACCAACAGGCAAACCGGGGCGAATATGGCCCGCAAAACGCGGACAGAGCAGCCATTCAATATCCTCATCGTGGGACAGGCAGGCCGGCTTCAGTTTGAGGCTGTGCTTTTTGCGGCCAGTTTGCGTGCCAGCAGCCCGGAGTTTACCGGGCAGCTCTATGTCGCTGAGCCGCAACCGGGTGCGCTTTGGAAGAACGATCCAAGGATGCGCGGGGATGTGCGCAGTCTTTTGGAAGACCTCGGCGCCAGGATCGTGCCGTTTGAATGCCGGCATTTCGGTCAGAGCTATCCCTATGGCAACAAGATTGAAGCGCTGTTTGCCATGCCGAAGGGGGAACCCTTTGTATTCTTTGACACCGATACGCTGGTCACAGGCGATCTGATGACAGTGCCGTTTGATTTTGCCCGACCATCCGCATCCCTGCGCCGTGAGGGCACGTGGCCGGAAATCCAACTCTATGGTCCCAACTATCACCAGACATGGGGCGCGCTCTACGACAAGTTCGGGCTTGATTTTGAAAGCTCGCTCGACCCCGCTTATCCAGATGAGTACTGGCGGCGCTACCTCTATTTCAATGCCGGGTATTTCTTTTACGAATGCCCACATGTCTTTGGACAAAGGTTTCTGGATTATGCTCTGGCCATCCGCGACGACACTCCAAAAGAGCTTGTATGTCAGTCGCTTGATCCATGGTTGGATCAAATCGCCCTGCCGCTGGTGATCCACGGGCTGGGCGGGGGTAGAGATACGCTGCCCGATGGATTGCTGGACGGCGACGTCACCTGCCACTACCGGATCTTTCCGCTGCTCTATGCGCGCGAGTCCGACCGCGTTGTGGAGGTCTTGGAAGAAGTGGCCGCCCCCAACCCAATCAAGAAAGTGCTCAAGACCTATGATCCAATCAAGTTCATGGTCTATCACGGGCGCGGTCACAAAGTGCGTGAGCTTTTTGACCGCGACAACCTACCCCGGCGCGAACAAGCCATTCGCAACACGATCAAGCGCAACGGATTTTGGATGCGTTAACGCGCCCAGGCTGCAAGACCGGAACAGTATTTGCCACACTGGCTTCTTTCTTGGAATAAATACCCAATTCCCGCGCGTTGACCCAGGCGCTGTCTGAAATCCGGTTGTCCTGACACGACCTTTCGCCTAACCCTTTTGGCAACACTTTTGGGAGGCTGGCTTATGTCCGACGACGATCGCATTCATTCTTTTGGCTTTGATACGTTGCAAATCCATGCAGGCGCACGGCCTGATCCGGCGACCGGTGCGCGGCAGACGCCGATTTATCAGACGACAGCCTATGTGTTTCGCGATGCCGAGCACGCGGCGGCTCTCTTCAACCTTCAGGAAGTGGGGTTCATCTACTCCCGTCTGACCAATCCGACGGTTGCGGTTTTGCAGGAGCGCATCGCGACGCTGGAGGGTGGCGTCGGTGCAGTGTGCTGCTCGTCAGGTCATGCCGCGCAGATCATGGCGCTGTTCCCGCTAATGGGGCCGGGTAAGAACGTCGTGGTCTCAACCCGGCTCTACGGCGGATCTGTCACGCAGTTCAGTCAAACGATCAAGCGCTTTGGCTGGTCGGCCAAGTTTGTGGACATTGACGATACGAAAGCCATCGCTGCGGCGATTGATGACGATACACGCGCGATCTTTTGCGAATCCATCGCCAATCCGGGTGGTCATATCGCAGATATTCGCGCGGTGGCGGATGTGGCGGATAAGGCAGGATTGCCGCTCATTGTCGATAACACCACAGCTTCGCCTTACCTGTGCCGTCCCATTGAGCATGGGGCAACCCTGGTGGTGCATTCCATGACGAAGTACCTCACAGGGTCCGGTACGGTGACAGGCGGCGTTGTGGTAGATTCGGGCACATTTGACTGGTCGGCGTCGGACAAATTCCCATCGCTCAGCGAACCAGAGCCTGCTTACCACGGCATGAAGTTCCACGAAACATTTGGGCCTCTGGCGTTTACCTTCCACGGCATCGCCATCGGTTTGCGCGATTTGGGGATGACGCTCAATGCGCAGGCGGCGCATTATACGCTTATTGGGATCGAAACGCTCAGCTTGCGGATGCAAAAGCATGTGGAAAACGCGCAGATTGTGGCGGACTGGCTGGAAAAGGATGATCGGGTCGAGGCCGTGACATATGCGGGTCTGAAGTCTTCGCCCTACTACAAGCGCGTGGCCAAAGTCTGCCCCAAGGGGGCGGGTGCCCTGTTCACCGTAGCGCTGAAATCTGGCTATGAAGGATGTGTGAAACTCGTTGATAGTCTTGAGCTTTTCAGCCATGTGGCCAATTTGGGTGATACCCGGTCTCTGATCATTCACTCAGCATCCACAACGCATCGTCAGCTCACCCCGGAGCAGCAGGAAGCCGCAGGCGCCGCGCCCAACGTTGTGCGCATCTCAATCGGAATTGAGGACCCCGACGACATCATCGCCGATCTCGATCAGGCCCTGTCGAAAGCAAACGCCTGAGATCAAAAAAACGTGGCGTGGGGGCTTAACCCCTCGCGTTAACCTTTTCCTCGGCGGGAAGCTGCTATAAAATAGATTTGTATCCCGGCGGCGTTTGCCCGCCCTTGTACTGGTGCTAGAGCGCTGTCCATGAAACCAAATTTCGCCCTGACCCTCTCATATGATGGCATAGGTCTTTTGCACCGCGCCTTCCCAGGATGGCATGCAGTGGGCGAGGTCAGCCTCGATTCGGCCAATCTTGCCGAGGAACTGGCCGCACTTCTCGACAAGGCGCACCTGTTTGACACGAATGGTGTTCACACGAAACTTGTCCTTCCCAATGACCAGATCCGGTATCTGCAACTGGACGCCGAGGGGCTTGCCCCAGATGAGATCGCCGACGCGGTTGCACGCGCGCTGGATGGGGCGACGCCCTACGCATTGGAAGACCTCGCCTATGACTGGTCGATCAGCGCAGGCCAGGTTTATGTGGCCGCTGTCGCACGAGATACGCTGAACGAGGCTGAGGCCTTTGCCGCAGATCACGGGTTCAATCCGCTGTGTTTCGTGGCCATCCCAGAGAGCATGGATTTTGTCGGCGAGCCTTGGTTTGGAGAGGCCAAAGCCACTGCGGAGCTTTTGCCCACGGGTGGGTTTGTAGAGCGTGACACCGCCGTCATTCGCGTGATCGGCCCTGCGCGGTTGCCAGAGCCTCCGCCTGCTGCTGAACCTGAGCCAGAGTCAGAGTCAGAGCCGCTTGACGCATCGACACCGGAACCTGAGGTCAAGGCAGACGCTCCCGAGGACACGGATTTTGTCGAAACAGATGCATCTGCGGCGGTTGACCCACAGACTGAGGTCACGGACGTCGACCCAACGGAAATCGATGCTCCCTCGCCTGTGAGCGTGTTAGAAGATCCGATTATTCCGGATGAAGATCAGCCCGAGGATGTGGCCGACGAAACGCCAGAGGCGGATAGTGCTTCTGTGGTTGAGGCGACGTCCGAGGCAGAGCCACCCGCGGTTCCGAACGACGAACAAAACGTTGCTGAGACCGACGATCCGGATGTGGAAAGCCCTGACGAGTCGGACGAGCCCAAAGAAGCCACGGTTGCCTTTACCTCAATCCGTGCATCACGGCGTGATGATGTAAGCGCTACCCCCAAACTCACCGGGGCCACGCGCAAGATTGAGACCCTTGAGTCTGCGAAAGCGGCAGAGCCGGACGTGCCCGAACGCAGCGAACCACCGCTGACTGTGGCGCCGCCCAAAACTGAACCCGAACCAGCACCGGACCTCCCTAAAGCGCCGGAAATTGCTATTTCGCATGAGACCGCCACGCGTATTGGCGCCTCGCTCAGCCCTTCAGGTGAAGAGCGTCTTATGGCATCATTGCCTGCCGCGCCTGATCCGGCGGCTGAGCTATCTTTTGCCTCTAAACGTGATGCTCTGATTGCCCGTGCGGCTGCACGGTATTCCAGCCAAACACCCGAGCCATCCATTGGCGAAGAAAATGACGACGAACGTCAGCGCATGACGATTTTCGGCGCGCGTGATCCTGTGCATGTTGGTGGCAAACCAAAGTTCCTTGGTGTGATGCTGACAGCTGCCTTGCTCATATTCCTTGTGGGTGTTGCGGCCTGGGCGTCGATTTTCCTGGATGACGGGTTGTCGCGTTTCCTGCGCAGCGAACCTGACACGACCAAAGTGGCCTCCGTGCCCGGAGCCGACGCGGACGCGGTTGAAGATCTCATCGAGGAAGAGCCGGAATTCACTCTGGAGACCGAGGATTTTGGCACGACGGTCGCCGCACTTCCGGGGGGAACTCTGGATCTGGACGAAACACCGCGTGATGCTCAGCCCGAGGCCCGTCCGGCACAGTTGAGCCCCGATGAGGCCCGTGCGCGCTATGCGGTGACGGGCGTTTGGCAACGGGCACCGGATGCGCCGGTTGCGCCAGAGAGCATTCCACTTGAGGATTTTTATCTGACGTCGATTGATCCCAAAGTGACGGAACAGGATGCCGTGGCCCTGCCAGAGGCCGGCGCATTGCAAGGCGATGAGCGTCCCGGAACATTGCTGGATCCACCTGCAGCGGATACTGAATTCGTGCTTGATGGACGCGGCAATGTGCGGGCCACTCCAGGGGGCGCCATTACACCCAACGGTGTGCGGGTCTTCGCCGGACAGCCGCGCCTTGTTCCTGGCACACGACCTGATCCGCCTGCGCAACTTGTGACCGATGGCGAGACGGTTGTTCCGCTTGATCCAGAAATCGCGCGGTTGGCTGAAATAAGACCCAAGCCACGACCCGGTGATCTCTCTGAACAAAACGAGCGCGAAAATCTTGGCGGTCTGACGCGGTCTGAGCTGGCGTCGCTGCGCCCCAAACTTCGCCCGCAAAGCGCGCAGGAATTGGCGGAACAGGCTACTGCTGCGTCTACAGCCGGGGTTGTTGAAATTACGCCTGACAATGCCTCGGTTGAAGCTGCGATTGCTGCCGCTGTGCAGCAGCCTGATCCCTTTGCAGGCGGCACCGCGCAGGCCGTGGCCACGTCGCGGAAACCCAAGACACGGCCACGCGACATCGCGCAAATCGTGCAACGCAGCCAGCAACAAGCTCAGCAGGCTGTGCAAACTGCCGCCGTTGTGCCGTCAAACCAGCGTGTGGCGCCCAGCGCGCCAACCGCGACCACGGTGGCCCGCGCCGCGACCGAGCAAAACGTTTTGAAACTGCGCCGTGTGAACCTCATTGGCGTGTATGGGTCGCAATCCAACCGGCGCGCGCTCGTAAGGTTGCCCAGTGGCCGATACAAAAAAGTACAGGTTGGCGACCGGCTTGATGGTGGCCGCGTGTCCGCGATTGGAGACAGCGAAATCCGCTACGTAAAGAGCGGCCGCAACGTGGTTCTGAAAATGCCGCGCGGGTAAACCTGACCCACCCTCCGAGTTCTTCTGAAAAACTTCTGACTTTGCCCTTTGGGCAATCCATGGCACACTTCCCTTGCCGGTCAGACGGCACCTGATCCGCGGGAAGGGCCAAGCCCATCTGTCCAAAAGACCTAATCTTCTTTCGAACCTCTTTTCAGGTCCGAGGGCGCGGATACCGGATGTTTTGAAAGGAGGCCGATCATGACGATCACCCCACTTCCCGCCCGTGCCAATCTTGAGCAGCTCAAAAAGCGCGCCAAGACTTTGTTGAAATCCGTGCGCATCAAAGACCCTGCCGCGCTTGATCAGGTCGGTCCCTATTTTGGTGACCCTGGCTCTATTTCCCTCCAACAGGCGCAGCTTGTCATTGCGCGCAGCCATGGGTTTTCCAGTTGGGCGCGCCTGAAGGCGCATGTGGAGGGCGTGCAGGATCATTCGGGTGACCCTCTGGCGAACCAGTTTCTCGATCTGGTGACGGTGGCCTATGGAGATGTGCCGAATTTCGGACCCAGACGATTTGAAGAGGCCGCGGCACTTTTGGCAGAGCATCCTGAGATTGCAGAGGCGAGTATCTACACCGCCGCTGCTATTGGAGATGCCGCACACGTGGCCCGTTGTCTTGACGACACGCCAACGCTGGTCAACACACCCGGTGGTTACTTCAACTGGCCACCCCTTATGTATGCCGCCTATGCGCGCCTTCCTGGACGGTCAAGCTTTCCCGCCGCTCAAGTGCTGCTGGCGCGCGGGGCAGACCCAAATGCGCACTATATGTGGGGCGGTCAGTACAAGTTTACCGCTTTGACAGGCGTTTTTGGTGAGGGTGAAGGAGGCCCGGTCAATCAACCAGAGCATCCCGACATGGTGCCATTCGCGCGCGCCCTTCTGGACCACGGGGCCAACCCCAATGACAGCCAGGCCGCCTATAACCGATGCTTCACGCCCGACAACACCTGTCTGGAATTGCTGTTGGAATATGGGCTTTCGGCAAGCGACAAGAACAACTGGTTGCTCCATGAAAATGACCGTCTTGTCCCCAACCCGTCTGAGACGATGCATTTTCAACTGATCAACGCGATCAGAAGTGGTTTTGTGGATCGTGTGAAGCTGTTGATTGCGCATGGCGCTGACCTGAACAAACCTGCGGACATTTATGACAATCGCACCAGGGGAAAGACGCCTTATCAGACGGCTATGTTGATGGGACAAACCGAGATTGCCCAGCTTTTGGTCGACGCTGGAGCGAACAGGCGAGCCATCTCAGATGCAGATGCATTTCAAGTGGCCTGCATGGCAGGCGAGTTTGAGACGGCCCACGACATGCTCATCGAAAGCCCCGACCTCATTGCGCAGGTGCGTGGGCGTGAGATGCTTTGTGATGCGGTCCAGCTGGGCCAGCGCACGGCACTGGACACGATGATCAGGCTTGGGTTCGACGTCAACGCACGTCCTGGGCGTACGCCTCTGCATGAGGCGGCATTGATCGGAGACCTTGAGGTGGTTGAGGTTTTGCTCGAGGCCGGAGCCGATCCCACAATTCGCGAAGAAATGTATTTCCAGCCGCCGATAGGATGGGCCATTCACGCCGGGCAACAAGGGGTGATCGACCGCCTGGATCAGGTGGACATGGATATCTTCACAGCCGCGGCGCGGGGTAATGTGGGGCAGCTGGAACAGCGCTTATCAGAGGATCCGACGCGCCTTGACATGCGCTTTTTCGACATCCGTCCTGGTGACAACCCGGCGAATACAGACTGGCTAACACCTCTGGCAGTGGCGGTGGGAAACAATCGGGCCGAGGGCGTACGCCTTCTTTTGGAGCGCGGCGCGGATCCATCCGTTAACGACGGCAAGGGCACTGATCTGCTATCCTTGGCTAAAACACATGAAACAACAGACATTCTCGAATTGCTCGAGAAGACTTAGCCCAAGGGCTAGCAGCGCCTTGGGACTTAGGGAAACAGGGCGTCAATCGTGGCCGCTCAAATACACATTCACGCGATCAGCGCATGGACATTGACGGACGGCTCCGATTAGCTGTTACCTGTGTCTTATACAGCTACGCGCGATACCAAACGCCTGATCCAAGAGGCGTCATTGCCGCAAAAAAGGATTTAAATGGAAGGTTTTTTCTTTCAGGCCACTATCTTTCTTGCTGCAGCGGTCATCGCGGTGCCTATTGCGGCGCGGATGGGGTTGGGATCTGTGCTCGGATATCTCGCAGCCGGCATCCTCATCGGCCAAATCCCCGGCTTCCTTGGCGGGCATGCCGCCGAAGAGCTTCAACATTTCGCCGAGTTCGGCGTGGTCATGATGCTTTTTCTGATCGGTCTGGAGCTTGAACCGCGCGCCTTGTGGGAAATGCGGGACAAACTGTTGGGTTTGGGTGGCTTGCAAGTCACGTTAACGACTTTTGCTGTCATGGTAGCCTGCATGCTTTTGGGCGTTGGGTGGAGCGTCGCCTTAGCAATCGGCATTGTGTTTTCGCTCTCCTCGACCGCGATTGTGCTCCAAACTCTGTCAGAAAAAGGCCTGATGCAAACCGGAGGTGGGCGATCTACGTTTTCCACGCTTTTGACCCAGGACGTGGCTGTCATTCCGATGCTGGCGCTTTTGCCACTGCTTGCGCTACCCAAGACCCCCGACATGATCCTTGGCGAGACACTGCAACGGCTCTCTGAGGCAAGCAATGCCACGCATGGCGATGATCATAGTGGCGTGCAGATTGAAGCGGCACAGTCCTTTATTCAAAGCCTGCCGGGGTGGGGCGTGGCCCTTGTCACGCTGGCGGCCGTTGCAGGGATCATCCTGAGTGGGGTTTACCTGACCCGGCCTGTATTTCGATACATCCACAATTCGCGTCTGCGCGAGATGTACACGGCACTGGCGCTTTTGATTGTCGTGGGCATTTCCTTTGTGATGACACTTGTGGGCCTCTCGCCCGCTCTTGGTGCCTTTCTGGCGGGGCTTGTGCTGGCCTCATCGGAGTTCCGACATGAGTTGGAAAGCGACATCGCGCCATTCAAAGGCTTGCTATTGGGTCTCTTTTTCATTGCGGTCGGCGCAGGCATCAATTTCTCTCTGCTCTTCGCCTCATTCTTTACGATCCTTGCCCTCACCTTTTCGCTGATTGTGATCAAGGGTGGCATCCTCTTTACCTTGGGCCGCTTTTTTGGCCTGCGCGGGCGCGACCTTTGGCTCTTTACACTCTCGCTGGCACAGGCCGGAGAATTTGGTTTTGTGCTGATCAATTTCTCTGGTCAGAACAACGTTATTCCTTCGGAATTGCGCGAAACGCTTTTGTTGGTGATTGCTATTTCCATGCTGATCACGCCGCTGCTTTTCATCCTTTATGATTGGATGTCGCACCGCATGACGGAAAGTGCGGATGATCCACAAGCCGATGAGATTGACAGCGAAGGCCCTGTGATCATTGCCGGAATTGGGCGTTTTGGTCAGGTGGTGAACCGGATGGTGCGCTCCAGCGGGTTTGACACGATCGTTCTGGATCATGACCTTGAAGCCATTCAGCGCATGCGCCGCTTTGGGATCAAAGGGTTCCTCGGTGATCCGGGGCGACCAGAGTTGTTACATGCAGCCGGTTTGAAGACGGCCTCTGTACTTGTCGCTGCGCTGGACGACCCTGAGGCCACCACACGGCTTGTAGCGTTTGCTCGGCGCGAGCGGCCAGATCTACACATCGTGGCCCGCGCGCGTGACCGCACGCATGTGTTTCGCCTTTATCAGGCGGGGGCTGATGACATTGTGCGCGAGGTGTTCGATAGCGCCCTGCGCGCGGGACGCTATGTGCTTGAGAATATGGGGTTGAGCGAATTTGAAGCGTCTGAGCTGCACAAGACCTTCTATCACTATGACCGAAGATCCGTGCGGGAGCTGGCGGCGCTGTGGGATCCGAATATTCCCACGGTTGAGAACTCCGCCTATATCGCCCGCGCGAAGGAACTCGAAAACGAGTTGCAGACGATGCTGTTGTCGCGCGGGGAAGAAGACAGCCTTAAAGGGGTGGAAGACACGGACCGGTCCGAGGCGTGATCAACCGTCGCTGACCCCTGCCTCGGCAAATGTGGCCATGCCCGAGTGACAGGCCAAGGCCGCCTTGAGGATGCTGATGGCCAAAGCACCGCCAGACGCTTCGCCAAGGCGCATTCCAAGCGAAAGAATGGGGTCTTTGCCGATTTTGCGTAAGAGCGCCACATGCGCGAACTCTGCGCTGACGTGACCTGCAATGGTGTGGTCCAGCGCACTCGCGTTCTCCACAAAAAGGCAAGCAGCAGCAGCGGTGCAGATGAATCCGTCCAGAATGACCGGGATGCGCAAGCGACGTGCCTGCAAGATAGCGCCTGCCACGGCTGCAATCTCGCGCCCACCCAGGCAGCGCAGGATGTCCAAGCCGTTGCCCAAACTGCCTTTATTCACCTCAACACCCAGCGACACTACGTCAGCCTTGTGACGAAGAGCGTCACCACTGACACCAGTGCCAGCACCGGTCCAGTCCTGTGCCGCGCCACCAAAAAGCGCCAATGCCATGGCCGCAGCACAGGTTGTGTTACCAATGCCCATCTCACCCACCACCAACACGCCCGCCTGTGTGTCAACAGCCTCAACGCCGGCATTTAATGCATCAAGACACTCGGCTTCACTCATCGCCGGACCTTGGGTGAAGTCTCGGGTCGGCGTGTCGAGCTGAAGCGGTTTCACGGTCAGGCTGGCGCCAACGCAATCTGAAAGCTGATTGATCGCGGCGCCACCCGCTTCAAAGTTGGCCACCATTTGAGCCGTGACATCGGGGGGGAAAGCCGAAACGCCCTGCGCCGTGACGCCGTGATTTCCTGCAAAAACAATAATTTGAGGGGAGTCTACACGCGATCGTGGATCACCACGCCACCCGCAATACCATGTTGCCAAATCTTCGAGCCGCCCCAAGGCTCCGGGTGGTTTCGTCAGCTCTGAATTACGCTGATATGCCAGTTCTAATGCATTTGCATCTTGTTGTGGCAGGCAGGAGAGCGCATCCCGAACCTCTGCGAGTGACGCAAATCTGGCTGTCATGACCTGCTCCATTTGCAAGAACCCTGCCCTTTCGTGTATCGCAGGCATGGGTCGGGGCACAGATTAAAAAGGCCGCGTGAGAGATGAAAAACGACCGGGAGTTGATGCGTCTAGAGGATTTGGCCCTGGCTTTGTCCTTGTTGACACGCGTGCCGGTGCGTGTGGGCGACACCTCACGCAATGCACGCGCCGCGTGGGCCTATCCCATTGTGGGGCTGATGCCAGCGGGTCTCGCGGCCTTGGGCGGTATGCTGGCGGGATGGCTTGGTTGGGGCCCAGCGATCAGTGCTCTGATTTCGCTGAGTATTCTCGTGATCACCACCGGGGCCATGCATGAAGATGGGTTGTCGGATACGGTCGATGGGCTTTGGGGGGGATGGACCAAGGAAAGACGCCTTGAGATCATGAAGGACAGCCGGATTGGCGCGTATGGTGTGATTGCCCTCGTCCTGTCTCTGGCGGCAAGATGGGCCGCATTGACAGCACTGTTTGAAGCCGGAGCGCAGTTTGCCGTCCCCGCCCTTTTGGCCTCTGCCCTGCTGTCCCGCGCAGCGATGCCCGTTCTAATGGCCCTGCTGCCACATGCGAGATCAACCGGATTGTCTCATGACGTTGGGCGCGTGCCAGACAACGCCGCGTCAATGGCCGTTCTGATCGCGGTGGTACTGGGGATTTTCCTGTTGGGAGGTCTGATCCTGATTGCCGGTCTTTGCGCGGCACTGATCACATGGGGTTTGGGATATCTGGCGCATAAACGGATCGGCGGCCAAACCGGGGACATCCTGGGCGCGACACAGCAGATGGTCGAAATCGCTGTGCTGCTTTGCCTCCTGCCATAGAGAAAGCCGCACTTCTCAGCGCGGCTTTTCCAATTTTTTCCAAACGCTTAGGCCGCGCGCGACACCAGCACATCGTCAACTTGCTTGGCCGCTTGAACTTCATCACCACCACCCACAGCAGCCACTTCGCGTGTCAGACGCTCGAGTGCAGCTTCATAAAGCTGACGCTCAGAATAGCTTTGCTCGCGCTGGTCATCGGTGCGGTGAAGATCACGCACCACCTCGGCGATCGCAATAAGATCACCAGAGTTGATCTTTTGCTCATATTCCTGTGCCCGGCGGGACCACATGGCACGTTTGACCTTGGCCTTGCCTTTGAGTGTCGTCATCGCTTTGGACACCACATCAGGGCTCGACAAGCTGCGCATACCGATCTCAGTCGCTTTGTGCGTCGGCACCCGGAGGGTCATCTTGTCTTTCTCAAACGAAATGACAAAGAGTTCCAATTCGATCCCGGCAATCTCTTGCTTTTCGATGGACAGAATTTGGCCCACACCATGCGCCGGGTAAACGACATAGTCATCAGGCCGGAACTCGGACTTTTTCGATTTGCTCATTCAGGTTTTCCTTATCGCGTTATCGGGGTGCGTCAGACATGGCCAACGGCTTAACTTCGGGGCCCAGGCGCAAAAAAATCCATCCCCACGCGGCAGCTTGGGCGAAATGGATATTGAGCAGTGGACTACATTTGTAACGAGAATGTATCACAAAAAACGGCTTCGCGAAAGTCCGGCCGCGGCGTCACATGAATTTGGTGATGAATTTCAAACACATGGCCAGAAAAAGCAGTGTCTTTGGCCTAGATCAGAGACCTGAAAACCAAACGAATCGGTTTAGCCGCCTTCGCCTGGGTTCTCTGAGAAGTATTTTTCAAGCTTGCCTTCTTCGCCGTCGCGCTCATCGGCATTTGGCATCTGGTCTTTCTTAGTGATGATGACCGGCCACATCTCGGAATACTTGCGGTTAAACTCAACCCATTTTTCCATATCCGGCTCAGTATCTGGGCGAATTGCGTCCGCGGGGCATTCTGGTTCACAGACCCCGCAGTCAATGCACTCGTCCGGATGGATGACCAACATGTTCTCGCCCTCATAAAAACAATCCACGGGGCACACTTCGACACAGTCGGTGTATTTGCACTCGATGCAGTTGTCGTTGACGATATAGGTCATCTTCGGCTCTCGTTCATCCGTCTCTCGCCTCACCTAATTCAAGGTTTGTCGTCATTCAAGCTTATCTGGACGGTTAAGGTCGAGTTTGCGACGATCTCGCTTGGTGGGACGTCCTTTTCCCTCAAACTGCGGGGATTGCGGAAGGATCTCCTTGGGGCGCGCCTGTGGTGGATCGAGATCCTCGTAAAGCGCTTGTGCCTCTGGCGCCGGGCCGCGCCGGTCCGAGACGGCGACAATGCGGATGACACGAATGTCTCGGGCCTGAGGAAAGGTCAGCACATCACCAGAGCCCACCGCATGCGATGGTTTAGAAACTTTCACGCGATTGACGCGAACATGACCACCCGACACAAGCTTGGCCGACAGGCCGCGCGTTTTGAAAAATCGGGCGTGCCAGAGCCATTTGTCCAGGCGGATTTTGGTCTCAGGCGTGTCGCTCACGCGTTACCCTTTGTCCTTCAACCCCATCAATGCTGCTGCAAAGGGGTTATCGGGGTCGATCTTGTCTTTCTTGGAAGGCTTAGACGAAAAGGTCTTTGGCCCTGCATCACGTCTGGGCTTGCCCTTGCCCGGCTTGCCGCCCTTGGGTTTGGGCTTGCCGCTGGTGCGGCGTTGATCCGTGCGAGCGCGGGCCGCTCGACCCGCCCATGTGAAGGTGAAGAACACTTCTTGTTCCGGGGCATCTGTATCATTTTGGCCCTTGGTTTCGTCGGGCGTTTCGGCTTCAGAAGTGGTTTCCTCAACCGCGTTGGCCTCTTCAACTGCGGTCTCGGCAGCTTCGATCATCTCGGCTCCGGTTTCAGGCACCTTTCCGGTCGTTGAAGAGATCTCATCGCTCTCTACCACTACGGCCCCCGCTGAATTGGCCACGGCCACCGCTTTCGGCTTATCCCGCTCGCCGCGCTCAGCTTTGTACCCGAGCCCCTGCATCAGGTCGGCAAACTGCTCTAGCGTCATGCCCGTGATCGAGAGCATATCCGGATTGGCCTCAAATCCGCCGCGGCTGTCTTCGTTACGCAGCATATCGGCCAGTCGTTCCAGCATATCGATGCGCACAGCACGTTCGCCAGCCGCGCGGTAACCCGACATCGAATGATACCCGCGTGGATGCGCCGTGCCGGATGGCACAGTCACCAGACCTGGCGGTGGCGATTCAGGGAATTCTTCGAGACCCTGAGCCAAAGACCAAAGCACAAGCCGTAGTCTCGTCGGCGCGGGTTTCAAAAGCAACGGCATGAAGATCGTGAATTGACCAAAACGGACGCCATGCTTGCGCAATTGGCCGCGCGCGTCCTGATCCAATGACTTGACCTCGTCAGCCACTTCACCGCGTGGGATGATGCCAAACGCCTCGACAAGCTGGAAACCAAAGCCGCGGGCCAGCCCGGTAAGTGTTTCATCCCGTTGAATATTCAGCAGCGGCTCAAACAATGTGGCCACCTTGCGGTCGATGAAGTGCTGCAGGCGGCGTTGCACTTTCTGCGCCACATCGGCTCCGGCGGCTTCGTCTACAAATGCGCTGACCTGAGGTTTCAGAGGATCGGCTCCGGCGACAAGCTTGCCCACCGCGTACTCGCCCCACATCAAACCGCCCTGTTCGGTATAGTCGATTTCGGTATCAGGCGCGTTGTAGAACTTGTCCGCGCGCAAATGAAAATGCGGCGTCAGCGCTTGCAGGCTTGCCTGACTGACGGCCTTGGCCTCTTGGCCACCGGCGGTTTTGTCCTGAATAAACCGGAACCCATCCAGACGGCCGACGAATTCGCCCTCAACCGTCACTTCACCTTTGTCGTTCACTTCGGCCACCATGGCCTCCTTCTGCTTGAGCCGGCGCAATAATACAGAGGTGCGCCGATCCACAAATCTTTGGGTCAGCGCCTCATGGAGCGCGTCTGACACGCGGTCTTCTACAGCGCGCGTGGCCTCGCGCCAATGGCTTTCGTCCGCAATCCAGCCTTTTCGTTGCGCCACGTAGGTCCATGTGCGGATATATGCCAAGCGTTTGGAAAGCGTATCGATATCCCCATCGGTCCGGTCGATCCGACGCACCTGCGCGGCAAACCAGTCTTCGGATACGCGACCATCCTGGTG
Organism: uncultured Roseovarius sp.; assembly: GCA_947496175.1. Taxonomy (GTDB): domain Bacteria; phylum Pseudomonadota; class Alphaproteobacteria; order Rhodobacterales; family Rhodobacteraceae; genus Roseovarius. The sequence goes on along the minus strand of CANMBU010000002.1, from coordinate 605,979 downwards.
CAGATCGCTGAAAATCCGTTCCAAAAGGCTCGCATGCTCGGCGTGGCTGATTCCACGAAAATCAGGCACGCGGCATACATCCCACAAAAGCTTGACCGATTGCGCATCACTGGCGCGCGCTCGGATTTCAGTTAGCGCAGCCAATGTTTTTAGAGCGATGAGGTCATCCGCGTCGCGGGCCCGTACAAGCAAATCGTCCTTTGGTTTCTCTTCCAGCGACGCAATCAGAGCGTCAATCGTGCCAAACCTTAAATTTGAATTGCGCCACTCCAACTTGCGCAAGGGCGCAAAGCGGTGATCCATGATGGCTTGTGCCATGTCATCGGGCAGATCGGGGGCCTCTCCTGTGACGCCAAATGTTCCATCACTCATCCCGCGACCAGCGCGCCCTGCTATCTGCGCCAACTCATTTGGGGCCAGCACCCGCATCCGCCGCCCATCGAATTTGCTCAGTGAGGAAAATGCGACGTGATTGATATCGAGGTTGAGGCCCATGCCGATAGCATCCGTGGCCACGAGGTAATCCACATCCCCATTTTGATAGAGATCGACCTGTGCGTTGCGTGTCCGGGGGCTCAGAGCGCCCATAACCACCGCCGCACCACCCTTTTGACGGCGCAAAAGCTCGGCGATTGCGTATACATTTTCAACCGAAAACCCAACTATTGCACTGCGTGCTGGCATCTTGCTTATCTTTTTCGAACCTGAGTAAGTCAGATTGGACATTCTGGTTCGACCGATGAATTCCGCTTCGGGAACCAGCTGGGAAATGACACCGCGCATGGTATGCGCACCCAAGAACTGCGTCTCGCGCAATCCACGCATGCGCAAAAGCCTGTCGGTAAACACATGGCCACGTTCCGGATCAGCACATAGCTGGACTTCGTCCACAGCCACGAAATCGGCGCCCATGCCTTCGGGCATCGCCTCGACGGTGCACACCCAGTATTGCGTGCGGGGCGGCACGATGCGCTCTTCACCCGTGACCAGAGCCACAACGGACGGACCACGCACCGCAACAATCTTGTCATAGACTTCACGCGCCAAAAGACGCAGAGGAAGCCCAATGATTCCAGTGCGATACCCCAGCATCCGCTCGATCGCGTAATGCGTTTTTCCGGTATTCGTCGGGCCGAGGACCGCGAGGACCCTGGACTGCTCGGCCATAGGCCGCCCCCTCGTGTTCTAAAGTTCCGAGCCGCCGATCTCGCGCTCGATATGTTCCAGCGCTTCGGATACGTCTTGATGATGGGGATGTATAGCCAGAACGAGCTCAAACGCCTCTTTGGCCATATCCAGCCGGTCGATCTGTGCCAGAACACCACCCAGGCTTGCAATCGCGTTGTAATGGCGCGGCTCCAGCGCCAGGGCGCGTTCGATATCGGCCATGGCGGGACCAAAAAGTTCCGCCTCTGAATAGGCCACGGCGCGCATGTGCCAGCCTTCGGCAAAATCCGGCGCATGGTCGGTGAGCGCCGTCAGATGGTCAATCGCACTTGTCACATCGCCCGCCTCAAGCGCATCTGTGCCACGTTTAAGCAGTAGATCTGCCGATGCGGACCCCGATCTGGTCAGTTCCAGCTCTATTTCTTTGGCCACACGGCGCGCCTCATCTTTTTCATCTGCCTCAGAAAGCTGTTCGAACAAGCCGTCAAGGCGGGTTTCTTCCGCAGCAAGAGGTAAGGAAAAAGTGACTGTCGCCAAAAGTGCCGCGACGATAGAATTGAGAAAGATGTGTTTAATACTCATAGTACGCTAGAGTTTAGCGCACCAGGTCAGGATTCATAGTCCTGACAAGTCACAATTTGGAGGACAAAACATGAGCGACGTAGTGGCAGCCGCAGTAGAGGCTTTGAGCAGCAAAATGAGCGGCGGCCTGGATGGCAGTGCGAAATTCGTCATCGAAGGCGAAGGGGCCATTGTGATCGACGATGATGGTGTACGTGCAGGCGATGATGACACGGATGTCACGCTGACCGCGGATGTTGACACCTTCCAATCCATTTTGGCGGGCGATCTTGATCCCACCGCTGCCTTCATGTCCGGCAAGCTGGCCGTAGATGGCGACATGGGCATGGCTATGAAACTTGGCAGTGTTCTGAGCTGATATGATGCAAAGCGCGCCGTTTTTCTCTGATATGGCCGAGGGCCCCGACGGTGGGGCTGCCTATTGGATGACGGCCAAGGACGGCGTGCGTTTGCGGCTTGGGGTATGGCCGGGGCAATCTGAGGGCATCACAGGAACGGTGTTCCTGTTCCCGGGGCGCACCGAATATGTTGAAAAATATGGGAAAGCCTCGGTTGATCTAAGCCGTGCGGGACTGCACGTCGCGGTCATTGACTGGCGCGGGCAAGGGCTGGCCGATCGGGTGGCATCCGACCCGATGCTGGGTCATGTTCATGATTTCGCCGACTATCAGCTAGACGTTGCGGCTATGATTGAAGCGGCGGGCGCGCTTGAGCTTCCCAAGCCCTGGTTTCTTTTGGGGCATTCAATGGGAGGCTGCATCGGCCTTCGATCCTTGATGGATGGCATGCCGGTGGAAGCGGCTGCATTTTCTGCCCCCATGTGGGGCATTCACATGTCGCCCCATATACGCCCGTTTGCCTGGGCCCTGTCCTGGGCCAGCCGGTATCTAGGCTTTGACCAACGCTATGCGCCCGGCACCTTGCCGGAGGCGTATGTTTTGAGTGAGCCTTTCGAATCCAACCGCCTGACCACTGACGCACAGATGTATGACTACATGATCAAACATGTTGTGGAACAACCTGAGCTTCGGGTCGGCGGGCCGAGTTTACGCTGGTTGTACGAAAGCCTTTCTGAGACGCGCGCCTTGTCCAAGATGGCCTCTCCAAACCTGCCCTGTCTGGTTTTGCTCGGCACGGACGAAGACATTGTCGACCCTAACCGCATACATGATCGTGTGGCGCGCTGGCCCGGAGCAGTATTGGAATTGGCCGAGGGCGCGCGGCACGAGGTTTTGATGGAAGAAACCGACACCCGCACCCATGCTGACACCTGCGTCACCAAATTTTTCGCGAATTATCAGAATACTACGGCGTGCGACCCACAGGCAACCTCTGCTGCCCAAGATGCTCAATCGCAAGCTCCATCACATCGCCTTCGGACAGGAAACGCTTAGGGTTCTGCCCCATGCCAACACCCGGAGGCGTCCCCGTTGCGATGACATCGCCCGGATGCAACGTCATCAATTCGCTCAGATGAGAGATGATGTGCGCCACCGAAAAGATCATCTTTGAGGTCGAGCCGGTTTGCATGCGTTCACCGTTCACATCCAGTGACAGTGACAGGTGTTGCACGTCGCCCACCTCATCCGGCGTAACCAGCCAGGGACCGATGGGCGCAAAGGTGTCACAGCTTTTGCCCTTGGTCCATTGCCCCGAGAGCTCCATCTGAAAGCGCCGCTCGGAGACGTCGTTAACGATGGTGTAGCCTGCAACACGACTGAGTGCTTCTTCTTCACTCACGTAAGACGCTGGCTTTCCAATCACTATACCTAGTTCAATTTCCCAATCGCCATGGGTCGACCCGCGCGGCAGTCTGACAGTGTCATTCGGACCGATGATCGCGGATGTCGCTTTCATAAAGACCACGGGGTGATCAGGGAATGACATCCCAAGCTCTTCAGCGTGGTCGGTATAGTTAAGCCCGATGCACACAAGTTTGCCCACATGGCCAACTGGAGGTCCAATCCGTGGATCGCCAGGGACAAGAGGCAAGCGCTCGGGATCAATTGAGGACAGGTTAGCCAGATAAGCCCCTGAAAGGTCGGGCATAACGGCGCTCAAATCCCTGATCTTGCCGTCTTTGTCCAAAACGCCAGGCTTTTCCTCACCCGGTGCCCCATAGCGCAGAAATCGCATAACAGTCTCCGTTGCTTCTGCCCTCACGATACTGGCGTGTGACCCCACCGCAAGCGCGGATATGGTCATGGCGTGAGACCACGCTAGTCTTGGCTTATGGTTTTAGAATTCAAACCCCATGGCATCTATTGCCCTGCCGGTGACTTTTTCATCGACCCATGGAAGCCGGTAGATCGGGCTCTGATCACCCATGGTCATGCGGACCATGCACGACCGGGGCATCAACGGTACTTGTCCACCGTATCCGCCGCACCGGTGATGCGGCATCGGTTGGGTGAGATCACACTTGAAACTGTGCACTACGGTGAGGCGAAGCAGATCGGGGACGCGACCGTTTCCTTTCATCCTGCCGGGCATGTCCCCGGATCGGCGCAAATACGGGTTGAGGTGAAAGGCGAGGTTTGGGTGGTCTCGGGCGACTATAAGACCGAGCCGGATCGTTTGTCAGAGCCGTTTGAACCGGTGCGCTGTCACAGTTTCATTTCGGAATGCACTTTCGGTCTGCCTGTGTTCACCTGGGCACAGGAAGACATCGTTGCAAAGGAAATCAACGGTTGGTGGGCAGCAAACGCAGCCAAGGGTATGTTCAGCCTTTTGGGGGCCTATTCGCTGGGCAAAGCACAGCGTGTTTTGTCACTTTTGGATCCGTCAATTGGTCCGATCCTGACTCATGGGGCAGTGGAAAACACCAATGCGGTATTGCGCGCGCAGGGGTTGGCCTTGCCCGACACACTCCACGTAACACCCGATCTTGATCCCAAAGCCCATCCCGGCGCGATGGTTCTTGCGCCACCGGGCGCACTTGGAAGCACTTGGGCACGACGGTTCAGGCCCAACTCAACAGGTTTCGCAAGCGGCTGGATGCGTCTGCGTGGGGTGCGTCGGAGGCGTGCTGTGGATCGTGGGTTTGTGATGTCCGATCATGCAGATTGGCCGGGATTGAATGCCGCGATCAGGGAAACAAATGCAGAAAATATATATGTTACGCATGGTTATACGGATATATTTGCGCGATGGCTCAAGGAAAGCGGGTTAAATACTGAAATTATTCCAACAGAGTTCACCGGTGAGACGTTAGATGCTGCGACAGATGACGGTGACGCCGCATGAAACGGTTCACCGCACTCTATGCCACGCTGGATCAAACGACGAAGACCTCTGTCAAAACGTCTGAAATGGCGGGATATTTTGTGGATGCGCCTGTTGAGGATCGGCTATGGACTGTGGCACTTTTTTCCGGGCGCAGACCACGCCGCGCGATCACCACAACAAAGCTTCGGGAATGGGCGGCAGAAAGGGCCGATATCCCATTGTGGCTTTTCGAGGAAAGCTACCCGATTGTCGGTGATCTGGCGGAAACCATCGCCCTTGTGCTGCCCCCGGCCACACGGGATCAGGATGAGAGCCTGAGCACATGGATCGGCAGGCTTCGCGCTCTGGACAGACAGGACGAAGAGTCGCGTAAGGCAGCTGTGTTAGAGGCCTGGGACCAGATGGGCGCGCAGGAACGCATGGTGTTCAACAAGCTTCTGACTGGTGGGTTTCGCATCGGGGTGAGCCGCAAGCTCATGACCCGCGCTTTGGCGCAGGCCACGGGCCGTGATGAGGCCGAACTGGCGCATCGCTTGATGGGCGATTGGACGCCGGACACAACAACATGGGAGGCCTTGATCGAGGCGCCCGATTCAGGTGCGGATCTCTCGCGCCCCTACCCTTTTTGTCTGGCGTATGGGTTGGACGATGATGGACCCGAGACATTGGGAGAGCCCAAAGACTGGCTCGCGGAATGGAAGTGGGATGGCATTCGCGGTCAGCTCATTCTGCGCGGAGGCGAGCATTTTGTCTGGTCACGTGGCGAGGAATTGATGACAGACCGGTTTCCCGAACTGGCGCGTGCGCGGGACTTTCTGCCGGATGGCACCGTGATTGACGGAGAGATTGTGGCGTGGGACGGTACTGCGCCCCTGCCCTTCAATGCGCTGCAAAAGCGGATCGGTCGTAAGACCGTACCGAAGAAGTTGCTGAAAGACGCGCCTGTGATCGTGCTGGCCTATGATCTTCTGGAGGAGAACGGAGAGGACCTGCGCGAAGTGCCGTTCGCAGAGAGGCGCGCTAGGCTTGATGCCATATTGGGCACCCTGCCAGAGGATGCACCGTTGCGCGCGTCTTCTGTGCTTCCGTTCAAATCATGGAAAACACTCGCCGATTTACGCAGCACAGCCCGCGAAGAACGCGCCGAAGGGCTGATGATCAAGCGCGCGTCCAGCCCCTATCATACGGGCCGCAAGAAAGGGGACTGGTGGAAATGGAAGCTCGATCCGCTGACGATTGATGCGGTGATGATCTATGCCCAACAAGGTCACGGACGGCGCGCCAACCTGTTTACCGATTTCACCTTTGCGGTTCGAGATGGAAATGAGCTTGTGCCATTCACCAAGGCCTATTCCGGCCTCACGGACGCGGAATTCCGCAAGATCACGGCCTGGGTGCGCAAAAACACGATGCAGCGCTTTGGTCCCGTGCGTCAGGTGCGCGCCGAGCATGTGTTTGAAATCGCCTTTGAAGGCATTGCGGAAAGCACCCGTCATAAATCCGGCGTGTCCCTCCGTTTTCCGCGCATGAAACGCTGGCGGCATGACAAACCGGTGAATGAGGCCAACACAATCGAGGACTTGCGTGAGATGCTGGCGCAATACGGCTGAAGAGCAAAAGCCTTCAAAAGGCTTAGCCCATGTCTTTTCAGAAAAGACTTGGGGTTGAGGCCCCGCCCTACCCCGCCTATGTCAGACAAAACGTTATTCCGGAGTGTACCATGATCCATCTTCCCTTTCCTGTCCGCGATGCCAATGCTGCCTCGGGCGCTGACAATCTCGGCGATTTGCCGGAATGGAACCTGGATGATCTCTACACTGGCGAGGATGCGCCGGAACTCACACGCGATCTGGAGTGGTTGGAAGATGCGTGCGCCAGTTTTGCGACCGATTACGAGGGTAAGCTTGGCGATCTCGATGCGGACGGTCTGCTCACATGTATTGAACGTAATGAAAAAATTTCCAACATCGCCGGGCGCATCATGTCCTATGCCGGGCTACGCTACTATCAGGTTACAACGGATGGCGAGCGTGCCAAGTTCATGTCCGACTGCCAGGAGAAAATTACCAATTTCACCACGCCTTTGGTGTTCTTCACGCTTGAGTTGAACCGTTTGGATGCAAATGCATTGAAGGCGATGTATGCGGAGAATGCTGGTCTGGCCCGGTACGCACCTGTGATCCGACGTATTCAGGCTATGAAGCCGCATCAACTTTCTGATGAACTTGAGAAATTCCTGCATGATCTGGGTGTTGTAGGGGACGCATGGGAACGCCTTTTTGACGAAACCATTGCCGGTCTGACTTTTGATGTGGACGGCGATGAGATGGGCATCGAGGCGACGCTCAACCTTCTGACCGAACAGGATCGCGGTAAACGCGAGGCGGCGAGCCGCGAATTGGCGCGTGTGTTTGAAGACAACATCAAAATCTTTGCTCGTGTGCACAACACCTCGGCCAAAGAAAAAGAAGTCCTCGACCGCTGGCGCAACATGCCCACCGCACAAACCGGCCGGCACTTGTCCAACGATGTGGAGGCTGAAGTGGTCGAGGCGCTGCGCAACGCAGTGGTCGCGGCCTATCCCAAGCTGAGCCATCGCTATTATGAGTTGAAGCGTAAGTGGCTGGGTCTCGACACAATGCAGGTCTGGGATCGCAATGCGCCTCTGCCGATGGAAGAAACCCGCGTCATTGACTGGCCGCAGGCGCAGAAAATGGTGATGGAGGCCTATAGCGCATTTGATCCACGCATGGGCGATCTTGCTGATCCGTTCTTCAACAAAGGCTGGATTGATGCTGCCGTGAAGCCTGGCAAGGCGCCCGGGGCGTTTGCCCATCCCACGGTGACCAATGTGCATCCATATGTGATGCTGAATTACCTTGGAAAGCCCCGTGATGTCATGACCCTGGCACATGAGCTGGGTCACGGCGTGCATCAGGTTCTGGCCGCAGAACAGGGTGAGCTTTTGTCATCGACGCCCCTCACACTGGCCGAAACGGCCTCGGTCTTTGGCGAGATGCTGACTTTCCGCAAAATGCTTGATGGCGCCAAGGATGACGCGGAACGCAAGGTGCTATTGGCGGGCAAGGTTGAGGACATGATCAACACGGTCGTGCGCCAGATCGCTTTTTATGATTTCGAATGCAAACTGCACGCCGCGCGCCGCGAGGGAGAACTCACACCTGAAGATATCGGCGCGCTCTGGATGTCCGTGCAAGGCGAGAGCCTTGGGCCTGCGTTTGAGTTCATGGACGGGTACGAGACATTCTGGGCTTATATCCCGCATTTCGTGCACTCACCCTTCTACGTCTATGCCTATGCCTTTGGCGACGGGTTGGTAAACGCGCTTTATGCGGTTTACGAGGAAAATCCGGACGGGTTTCAGGACAAGTATTTCGACATGCTCAAAGCAGGCGGGTCGATGCACCACAAAGAGCTTTTGGCTCCCTTCGGCTTGGACGCCTCTGATCCGGCCTTCTGGGACAAGGGTTTGTCGATGATCTCTGGCTTTATTGATGAGCTTGAGGCGATGGAGGGCTGAACCCCTGCCACGCGGCACCGGCCATTACACCCTTCGCGGACGGATCAAACGCGCGCTCGTGACGGTCAGGGTGAACGTGCCGCCGGGTCTGCGGCTGATCCTTGGCATCCTATTGATTGTAGGCGGTACCTTTGGGTTCCTACCCATTCTCGGTTTCTGGATGATCCCTCTTGGGATTGGAGTCGCAGCGCTTGATGTTATGCCGCTCTATCGCAGGCTGCGTGGCAGAGCGGCGGCGCGGAAGCCCAAAACATTTACCCTCGCACCGCTGCTGCGTGAAGAGGTTGCCAAGGTAAAGCACCTTGGCTTGCCCGATACGCAGGCTGATTTTGTTGGCACGATTTCCGAGATGACAAATGAACCGGATCTGCTGCAAGATTTTCATTACGCCCGCTACGGCAATGACGTAGTGGGGTTTTTCAAGATCGACCGAGACTTTTCACGCACGGTAACGCGCCTGCCGAAAGGCACGCATGGGTTTCGCGGCCTTTTGATCGGAGCGCAGTTTCAGAGGCAGGGATTTGGTCACGCGCTTCTGTCAGAGCTACCTGGCTACGTGGCGCGCCACTATCTGATTTCTGGTCTGTGGCTTGCGGTAGATGCGGATAACTTCCATGCGATCCGGCTCTACAAACGTCATGGTTGGGTGCTGGACGGACCACAGCGTAAGGGCCGGGTTGCCATGGAAGACGTGATGCGTTTGCCTATTTCAGCTGACTGTCCTTCGAGCCACGTCGATTGATACCGCCGCGTGCCTGATAGCTGCTGTCCCGGTCTTGCTGGCAATCTATACAGAGCTTTACGCCGGGAATAGCCGTGCGGCGTGCCTCTGGAATAGGTTCTTCGCATTCGGCACAATGCGTGAAACTATCTCCAACGGGTTGCAATTTGGTCTTCAGACGCTGAAGCTCATCCTCGATTGAGGCCTCGATCTGTTCATTCACCGCGCCATCGCGCGCCCAGCCTCCGGCCATGACAGTCTCCTTCCTCTATGCAGATTAAGCCGTTTGAGGACAGGTCGCAAATCGCTGGTGAGAGATCGGGTTATTCTGCTGGTAGCCCCTGTTGGGCATCAACCTTGCCTACCGGCTTATCGTCAGACTGCGCATTCGGCGCTTTGTAAATGAGGAAAGGCAACGCCCGTGCAAGCCCGCGAAACACACTGCGCTCGTTCATGGCCAGCGCATATTCGACGTAGGCCGGGTCTTCTGAGAGGTGCTTTTCCTCCATCCGTGCACGACCATAGTAGACCGCGTTGATAACGAAGAGAGATAGGGTGGCCGTCACCGCCTGCCACGTGGTGAAGGCGGTCAGGAATGGCGCGGCGGTCAACCAGAAGAAAAGGCTCTTCGCGACATAATCGGGATGTTTGGTAAAGGCATATGGCCCGTTGGTGATGATGCCGCGATGGGTCAGGTTGGACCAGCGCAGACCAAAGATGGCCGTCGCCCAGACCCATAGCCCGAACGCGAAAAGAATAAGCGCCATCCACGGCCACATGAGTAGCGGATACTCTCCGGCAACCGCCGACCAATCGCGATCCGTGCGGTAGGGGTAAATCGTTCCCGACGCGAGGGCTCGGAACGGTTCATAGCAAATGAGCGTGACCACCCACGCCCCCAAGAGCCCGTTGGGGGATCGGATATGCGCATCAAAAAGTCGAACCGTCATGGCGTAACCCACCACGACAATGGTCAATTCGACCACCACCAGCGCCGTCGTGAGGTAAAGAACGGCAGCCACCGGCCCTTGCGCCAGTTGCACGGTGTTCTCGTGAAGACCCGGCATATTGAGCGCCAGATAGGCGAACATGATAGGCAGGAAAAACCCCTTAATGGCCCAACCCAAGACAAAGTCCTTGAGAATAGCATAGTCGGGATTTGGATTTCTCCGCAAAAGCCAAAGACCGAATTCATGATAGCCGTCATGCGGATCGCGCATGCGGCGGTCAATGATGACGAAATACGCAATGATGATCGGCAGACAAAGAGGCAGCAGTATCTGCATCGCTGCGAGAGGCAGGATCAGTCTCTCTACCGCGTAGATGCGGAACACAGCGTGAATAGCAATAACTGCTATGATTACTGCGCCAAACCCGACGAGTTTAACCATGACTCGCTTTGGGTTCGCGGCACGGATCTGTTCCCAGTTGAGGCCGGTTGAGGGACTGCGGTGGATCTTGCGAACAACAAGCTCATAGAGCGCCACGGGTACAAGATAGCAAAACACCAGAAAAAGCGCGCCAGACACGGCGTTGTCAGCGGGAACAACAGCGCGATAGGCAATGCCCAAACCTAGACAGACGCATCCGATAAGCGCCGTCCAATTGCTTGCGACAGTGTCGAGCTTTTTCACCTGCTTGCCCTTTGTCAAAGCCTGTTGTGCAAAGCTATGTACGCTTCAGGCCATATTTCCTTGATCCTTTAAGACCATAAGAAAGGGGCGAATATTTGGCTCAGGCTTGGCGAAATGGCGTCTTAGGGGCCGATGGGTGGCGATGTCGTCAGGACCATGTAACGTTGAAAAGCGGACGCACCCGCGCCTGCCTGGGACATCATACCTCGAAGCACTGCAATTGCCGAAGGTGAGGTTGTGGCGACTGCGTGATCAAGCCCTTCTCCGTTGGCGAGTGCAGTAAAATCGATCACCCGAACAGGTAAGTCCGCCACAGCTTCGGGGCTGTTGATCACGCCAAGGCGCGGCTTGCGACCTGTGATGAAACTGGCAAGGCCCAGCGCACGGTCTTGTTGTGATACGAAGATCAGGAAGGGATCCGGCATGTCTCCGATGGCCTCGGCTTGCCTGCGAAAGACATCAGGATCAATATCAGGCGACATCAGAACCACCGCATTGATCCGATTGAGCAATGTGCGATCTCCACGAAGCGCCGCCTGACGCATCACCTCCATGACGAGTTGTGATCCCATGGAATGGGCAATCAGAACAACGCGGTCATTGGGGCCCCGCGTGAGCTGCTTGAGCAAGTCTTCAAGGTCGTCGCGCGCGTAGAGCACACTGTCGCGGTCATAGATGTAACCACGCGGGTCGCCCGCCGAGGCCCATGAAAAGAGCACCGTAGGCACCCCGCGCCCAAAATCAGCATGCATTTGCGCGGTGCGGTACATGCCATCGGACAGGGTTGCGTTGAAGCCATGCACGAAAACTTGCGTTTCAGAACCCGAGCGTTCTGATTTCACGTCCCGTAGAAATTGATTGGGCGTCTCATAAACTTCGGTTTCCGTCACGACGAAATCGGTCGCGGCATCTGGCGGGCCATCTGGCCATTCGATGCGACCCGGTTCATGGGTTGGCGGAACTGAGACAGCCGCACGAAAGTAGCTCATCTCGCCTGTTCGCCGCTCGCCAAAGGTCTGCCCGTTGTTGTCTAGCGCTTTTTGCGTGGCCACATAGACCTGTTCGATCTGGGCCTCAGGCACGGGTGCTGCGTATTGCGCGGCATTCCGCGGCGCGCATGCCGACAAAGTGACGAGACAGGCAAAAAGGAAAAGGCGCACCTGGGGTCATCCAAATCATGATTGAATTTTCACTGCGCAAAATAGTGGCCCCTGTCCATCTCTGGAAGGGGCCATTGACCAATCGGCGAAAGAAAGGGTCAGACTGAGGCCAACATGCCCTTTTCCTGTGCCAGGGACCGCATGCGCTTTTGAAGCTTCTCAAACGCGCGCACTTCAATCTGGCGGATACGTTCGCGACTGACGTCGTATTGCGCACTCAGGTCCTCAAGAGTGATGGCTTTGTCGCTCAGGCGCCGCTGCGTCAGGATATCTTTTTCACGGTCATTGAGCACCGACATGGCCTCAGCCAAAAGCTCACGACGCGCTTCCAACTCGTCCTTGGCCTCATAGTCACCCGCTTGATCGGCATCCTCGTCTTCGAGCCAATCCTGCCATTGCATGGTGCCTTCGCCCTCAGACCCAACCGTGGCATTGAGAGAGGCATCGCCACCCGACATGCGGCGGTTCATGCTGATCACTTCGTCTTCGGTGACGCCCAAATCATGCGCAATGCGCGCCACATTGTCGGGGTGCATATCCCCTTCTTCCAACGCGCCAATGCGCGCCTTGGCCTTGCGCAGGTTGAAGAAAAGCTTTTTCTGCGCACTTGTCGTGCCCAGTTTGACCATCGACCAGCTGCGCAGGATGTATTCCTGAATGCTGGCGCGGATCCACCACATCGCATAGGTGGCCAGACGGAAGCCCTTTTCAGGGTCAAAACGTTTCACCGCCTGCATCAGGCCTACATTCGCCTCCGAGATGACCTCGGCCTGCGGCAAGCCATAGCCGCGGTAGCCCATGGCAATTTTGGCCGCCAGTCGCAGGTGGCTTGTGACCATCTGATGGGCGGCGTCGGTATCCTCTTTCTCGACCCAGGCCTTTGCCAGCATGTATTCCTGTTCCGGCTCCAACAGCGGGAATTTGCGGATTTCCTGCAAATAGCGGTTCAGACCGGCCTCTGGTGACGGTGCGGGAAGATTTGCGTAGTTACTCATGTCCTCGTCCCTCCAATGTTTAAGGGTTTAACATTGATGTAAGCACAACTGGGCTGTTTTCAAGATCAGATGAACTGCATTGTTTAATAGAATATGAATGCTCAGCCGGATGCCCGCCAGTGGTGTGACAGGGTTTTCACGTGATGGTGCAAAACCGCGCGCAATTGTTTCAAATCAGGTAGACTCGCGCAGTTTTCCCAAAAGTTCTGAAAAATCAGAGGGTAAAGGCGCTTCAAACCGAAGGTTTTCACCCGAAACCGGGTGCTCAAAGCCTAAAACCGCTGCGTGAAGCGCCTGACGGGAAAAGGCCTCTACGGCTGAAAAACCCGCTTCATCGAGCGCTCTGGCGTTCATTTTCCGCCGACCGCCATAGACCGGATCGCCCACCAAACCATGCCCGGCATGGGACATGTGCACGCGGATCTGGTGTGTACGTCCGGTTTCCAGCCAGCATTCAACCAGTGACACTTGCGGTGGACTTCCAAAAGTCTCAATGCGTCGCGCGCGCGTCACCGCATGGCGGCCGTTTTGAAACACCACAGCCTGCTTCTGCCGGTCGGTTTTATGGCGTGTTAGTTGCGTGGTGAGTTTGAGGATATTGCCAGCCTCAAAGCTGGCCCCTTTTATGCCACGAAGGCGGGGATCGGCGGCATCTGGCATCCCATGCACGAGGGCAAGGTATTTTCGTTCTACGCTATGGGCTTCAAACTGCGACGCCAACCCGTGATGCGCCTTGTCCGATTTGGCCACAACCAGAAGACCCGAAGTGTCCTTGTCGATGCGGTGCACGATGCCGGGGCGACGTTCACCTCCGATACCAGAAAGGCTGTCGCCACAATGATGCAAAAGTGCATTCACCAAAGTGCCATCCGGGCTGCCAGGTGCCGGATGCACAACGAGGCCCGCTGGTTTGTTCACCACGATGAGCTCTGCGTCTTCATACACCACATCAAGTGGAATATCCTGCGCCACTGTATCAAGCTCTTCGGCCTGAGGCACGGTGATCTCAATCATGTCCCCCTCGGACACCTTAAGTTTGGGGTCCATGACCGGCGCGCCCCCCATCTGCACGCACCCTTCCGCAATCAGCCGCGTCAGGCGCGTGCGGGACAAGGCCGCCGCCTCTGGCACATCGCGCGCAAGCGCCTTATCAAGGCGGGGCGGCGGATCGGCCGCGATGCGCACGGATATCGTCTTGGAAGGGGCTTCGCCCATGAATGACACTCCAGATCCAAACCCCATCGACCCCGGGCTGGTGAAATACCTGCGCCTTCTGGTCACCGTGCTGACCGCCGTGATGGTTGTGGGGTTCATAGTGATCGTGGTGCTCTTTGTCACCAAGTTCTCCGATGCGTTTGGCCCGGAAATGCCCGATGAGATTACCCTGCCCGATGGCACAGTCCCCACGGCCTATACGCGCGGTGATGGCTGGTATGCTGTGGTGACGGAGGACAACCAGATCCTGATCTTTAACGCTGAAACGGGCGAGTTGCGGCAGGAAATTGCGATTGAGGTCGGGAAATAAGGAGTGGTACCACCTCCCCGGCTCGAACGGGGGACCTCCTGATCCACAATCAGGCGCTCTAACCAACTGAGCTAAGGCGGCACGCGGTGTCGATTTAGCTTTTGCGCTGCTCGATTGCAAGACTCTTTGAGCGGACCAAGCGACTTGCGCGACTTGCGTCTTGGCGCTAAGCCCGGATTGCACTTTGGGAGACCACCATGGGCATCAACGACGAACGCGATATCGAAGCCAACTTGCAAATCGGCCCCACTGATCAAGGGATGGTGCGGTTGTTCATTGAGGCGGGCCAGGCTGAAATCCCGATGGATTTCGACCCGGATGAGGCGCGCGAGATTGCCGAAGAAATTCTGGCGGCTGCAAAAGCGGCAGAGGCACGCAAGAGCTAGAAAACACACATTTACCAGCGCGTTGTCTATGTAGAAAACACGCCCCTAAACTCCTGGATCGCGTGCAGATTGCAGCCTCAAAGCGGCGTGCCGGGCAAAGCGGCGCGTCAAGACTGTGCGCCGCGCCGCTGCAAGCTTGATCTCGGGCGCCATACGAATGATCTGCGCATCATAGGCATCGGCAATCATCAATCCCGTGCCCTCGGGCAAAAGATCGGTAGGGAAATCCTCATCCACAGCCCAGAAATAGCGGTCGCACCATTCAAGATACCCATCCCATTTGGCATCAGAGGTAAAATCGGCCCGGCTTGACTTGCACTCCACCACCCAAAACTCACCTTTGGGACCCAACGCCATGACATCCACCCGCTTGCCCCGTTCCGGCGTAAATTCTTCGACGCAGACGAAATCATAGCTCAGCAAATGCCTGCACACGCCCCGCGCCAATAGCTGGCCGGGTTTTTGAGTGTTCAAGGCTGTGACTACATCCTGCATGACACCAAATATACGAACATACCGGGAACATTGACAAGACTTTCCCCTATTTTTTGTGCAGTCCCTGCCGATCACGAGAGCCTGACTTGATGTTTCATCTCGTGTTTCCATACTCGAACGGCTGGGTCGGCATCACAGGAGTGGGTCTATGTCTGACAATTCAAAAGACGGCGCGCGCGCGCGCCAGGTGCGGTACGCGCAAGAGCTGGAAGGCCATATTGACTGGCTCAACACGTTTTCCGGGACCGCGCTTGGTGTGCTGGCGGTGGCCTCGGGCATCTATACGTATCTCGGGGTTTCCTCCCTTCTCGATGACACCGGAGCGCTGTCGACCTTTGCCGCGTTGGCCTATTCGGTGGCAGTCTCTGTCGGCATCTTTGTCTTCTGGTCTTACCTGTTGCGCCTGTACCCGGCGGTGACCACGGCGCGCGCGCGCGTCGCTCTTCTGGGCGCTATGGGGCTGGGGTCTCTCGCGATCGTCGCCATGTCGAGCTGGCTCAATGCTGCGGCGCTGGCAGGGTCTGCGGCGGTGGAACAGCATTTGGCCAAGACGGTGCAGGATTATCAACAAAGCCTGGAGCGCGCGCATGAAATCGCTCTGACCGGCCAGGCGCTTGAACGTGACGTGGCGAGAGTTCGGCAGTCTTTTGAAGATCTCAGCGAACAGGAAGCCACAGGCAATCTCTCTGGCCTTGCCGGGCGTGGGGCCGTCTTTCGTGTGTTGAGGCAGAAATCAGCGGAACTGAGTGCGCTTGAAGCGCAGATTGGCCAGCAGTCTCCGTTGGTTGAGACAGCCTTTGCCGAGGGCAATGCTATTCTCAGCCGGATGCGCGCGCTTACGGTTGAACCCGGCCCGGTCGAGGCCCGCTCGGTCGAGTTTTCCGAGGCTGCTGTACGCCTGCAGGGTCTGATCACGCAAATGCGGCAGCTCACGGTTGCTCCGCTCGTTGAACGCGCCGCGCAAGACCTTGCTGCTTCGGTGGTGTTGCCAGAACTTGACAGCCGCACGGCTGAGGGACGCAGCGATCAGGCCGCCACAATTACATCCGTGCTTGAGGTTCTGGGTCAACGCGCCACGACGCTGGAGACTGCAGCCCAGGATGTCGCTGCTTTGGAGCCTGCCCCCGAGGTCGTCTACACCCCGATTTCCTCAGCCGATGCCGTGATCCTCTATGCCCGCAATTTCGTCCCCTCCTGGGCGGGCGCGATTGCCATTGACCTTCTGCCTGCCGTGCTGGTCCTGATCCTCGCCATCACCCAAAGCGTGATCCGGCATCTGCGGGATGGCAGCGCGGTGGAAGACACGTTGACCGTGGCCGAGCTGCGCGCCGCCATTGCCATCTCGCGCGAGATAGAAGAAGCCCCGCGTGACACACGCCGCCCCCCTGCCGAAAACCCCAAAGACGGCAAGATCAGTCCGATCACCGGGACCAAACCAACTGGCACCAAGCCATGAGCAAGAATCCAAAACCCAAAGGCCCGCTGGTTGCGCGTGTTCTCACTACTGTTCTGGTTTTTCAGCTGGCCATCGGCGCCTTTCTGGTTCTGGGCGATGTGCAACAGGCGCGCCTTGCCCTGCCCGGCTTTGGACCCGATGCCCCGCGCCTCACTGAACCGGTGCGTCCCGGTGATCAGCGCCGTGTATTCAACCCCGACCGCGACCGCCCGGCCACACGTCCGGCCCGGGATCCCGGACAACTGCCGGACAGGCTTGTGCTGACCAAGGTTGAGGATACGACCTACCGCCTTGAAGGCGGCGTGAGCGAGGGCGACGCGGACCGTATGATCAAGCTCTTGCAAGATGCCCAGCCCTTGCCGGAGTGGCTCGTTTTGCAGTCCCCCGGCGGGGTTGTAAGCGATGCATTGGAACTGGGGCGTTACATCCGGCAAACGGGTATCAACACCCGAATGCTACCCGGAGAATATTGCTACTCCGCTTGTCCCTACATCCTCATGGGTGGCGCGAAGCGCGAGGTGCATGACAAGGCGCAGGTGGGTGTGCATCAGCATTACTTCGGCGAAAGCACCTTCCTGCCTGCATCTTTCGCGGTCGAGGACATTCAGGCGGGACAGGGCGAGGTGATGCTGTATCTGGATGAGATGGGAATTAACCCGCTGATCATGGTTCCTGCGCTGACCACACCGCCAGATGAAATTTACGTACTGCTGCCCGAGGAGTTGCGGAAATTTGGAGTCGTGGAGAGTGTAGATGCGCAATGATTTAAGAGGCTCTGCCAAGCGAACTTAATGGCCACGCTCTGGCCTTTATGCGTCACTGTCGCAAACTTCCGACCGGATGAGAGATGTCTGTGTCACCACCGGGCCTGTTGAAGAACAGAGCAGCACGGTTCCACGCTCTGGGAGAAGTGTGTTATGACGTCCAAAACCATAAGACCTACACCACCGAAAAATCTGACGCCGGAGCAGCGAGCCATGCTCAATGTCAACAAGGTAACGGCAGGTGATATCAGCGCTTCGCTGAGGGCCGGGTTGACCGACTTTCTGGCCCGCCCCCTGATGAGCGGTTTCTTCGGCCTGTTCTATGCTGTTTTCGGCATTCTCTTTGTTTGGTGCCTTGTCTGGCTTGGCAAGATCTGGATGATCATCCCTGCCATGGTCGGTTTTCCGTTGATAGCGCCTTTCGCTGCCGCAGGTCTTTATGAAATGTCCCGCCGTTTGCAGGCCGGAGAGCGTTTTGGCTGGTCTGATATCCTCACTGTCATGGCCAATCAGCATAAGCGTGAAATGGGCTGGATGGCCTTTGTCACGCTGTTCATATTCTGGGTGTGGATGTATCAGGTTCGGCTTTGGCTGGCGATCATTCTGCAGGATGCCTCCTTCTCGGATTTTGACGGGTTCTTGAACACCGTGTTCTTCACACCAGAGGGCTGGACCTTCCTTGCCATTGGCACCTGTGCAGGTGCAGTTTTGTCGGCAGTTCTGTTTTCGGTGACCGTCGTCGCCATGCCCATGTTGCTCGACCGCGACATCGACTTTGTGTCCGCCATGCTCACGTCCATTCGCGTCGTCACGGAAAACCCAGGTGTCATGCTCATCTGGGCGGCAATCATTTCGGTCACTATGCTGGCGTCCATGCTGCCGGCGTTTCTAGGCCTCATCTTTACACTGCCGATCCTTGGCCACACCACATGGCACCTCTACCAGCGGGCCGTGACATCCGCGGACGCGTGATCTCTTTGCACATGATCTTTGACGCCTGCGTTGTTTATCGGCAGCAGGAGTGCACAACTCCGTTTCAGGGCTGCCTGGGCGTGGATCTTCGGACGCGTCAAGACAAGTTGTGCTCGTGAACAAAGCGTTCTGTGTCCAAGCTGAAGCACTGTGTTACAGCGTTTCGCGATCATCTGCGTCTCAGGTTAGTCGCGAAACGCTTAAGGTCGAAGAGCTTACGCTTTTACCACGCCCCCCCTTGCCCCACTGTCCCACACAGCTTACCTACATCGGGTGACGGGTTCTGCCCTTCTCGTGACAGGTTGCATTCCGGTGGCCTTAAGCAATTCCGAGGGAGCTGGCTCTGTCCGGGCCGTGGTCCGGTTACCTGGCGCCCACCTGTATATACAGGTCCTCGGGAATGAGAGAACCAAACGGTTGTGCGTGGTCCCGTCACACCACATCCCTTTCAGGATGCAAACAACCTCGTATCAAAAATCAGGATTTACTTCTTCTGCCAGAACGGCGCGCGGCCTTCATTGGCACGTACTGGGATTGTCTTGAGCTCACGCCGCATATTGACATGCTGACCCAGACCGCCGCGCGGCTCATCGTCATCATCATCCTTCTGGCGCATCACGGCGATACCGAACTGCACGCCAGCAAAGATGATGCCGTTGGAGAACCACAGCAGGAACACGGCCAAGAGCCCCTTGTCCGAATGCGTCACAAGATGCCACAGATTCGCGACATTGAACCAAAGCAACATGGCCACGAAAACTGCCGCGAGGCAGAAGCCGATGATAACATTGACGATGTATAGTCGAATAAGTTCAGGCATGACGCGCCTTTCGGGTATCTAATCGAAAGATAGCACAAAGAGGCTTCACCACAAGGGTGACGCTGTGTGAATGGTCGAATATGCGGCGCAATTAACTCAAGCTTTCCGTCCGGGAAATGGTACATATCCCTCTGGCCATCCTCCCAAGCCTGCGGTATCTGGCAGGCCTGCAATGCGCAGGGGGATGAAATGTCGGAAATCCAAGCCTACGAAACGCCCGGGCCGATTGAGGCCGAGCTGCGTGCGGCCATCTCTTCAACCGAAGAGATCATTGCCGAGGCGCAGGCAGGAAGGATGTTTATTCTTGTGGATCACGAGGATCGCGAGAATGAAGGCGATCTGGTTATTCCGGCAGAGTTTGCCACGCCAGAGGTCATCAATTTCATGGCCACACATGGACGTGGCCTGATTTGCCTGCCCATGACGGCTGAGCGCATTGACCGGCTCGGTCTGCCGATGATGGCGGTGAACAACTCCTCGCGCCACGAGACGGCTTTTACCGTAAGCATTGAGGCGCGCGAAGGCGTCAGCACCGGCATTTCCGCCGCGGACCGCGCCCTGACGGTCGCCACCGCCATCCATGAACAGAACACCCAGGCGCATATTGCAACCCCGGGGCATATTTTTCCGTTGCGGGCAAAGAATGGCGGCGTGCTGGTCCGAGCCGGGCACACAGAAGCGGCCGTTGATATCGCACGGCTCGCCCAGCTTAACCCTTCGGGGGTCATCTGCGAGATCATGAAGGAAGACGGCACCATGGCGCGCCTCCCAGATCTGGTGGAATTTGCCAAGGCGCACAGCATGAAGATCGGCACCATCTCTGATCTGATCGCTTACAGGCACAAGCATGACAACCTGGTACGGGAAGTACGGCATGAAACTGTGCATTCTTCTCATGGAGGAGACTGGGATATGCGCATCTTTGCCGATCAGATCACAGGTACTGAACATGTTGTCCTATCCAAAGGCGACATCACAGATGGCAGCCCTGTTTTGGCCCGCACCCATGCTCTGAATGCGCTGGAGGATGTTTTGGGCATTGGCCTTGCGGCCGATACTGGCCGTCCCACCGGCAAACTGCCGCGTGCGATGGAAATCATCGCCGCCGAAGGACGTGGCGCGGTGTTCCTGTTCCGCCAACCGCGTCCCCGTCTGGCCTCCGAGATGGAAGAAGACGACGGACCGCGCACCATCAAACAAACCGGGCTTGGGGCGCAGATCATGTCGACCATGGGCATCCAGGATCTGATTCTCGTGACCGATAGCCCGCAAACACGGTATCTGGGTCTTGATGCCTATGGGATTACCATCGTGGGCACGCGTCCATTGAGTGAAGGATAAGCGGCATGGCCGAAAAAGAATATACGCTGCCGCGCGCGACTTTTGACAAACCGGTGAAGCTGTTGATTGTCGTCGCGCCATTCTATCGCGATATCGCCGATATGCTGATCAGTGGCGCCCTCGCCGAGATCGAAGCCTCCGGCGGCACGCATGAGTTGGTTGAGGTACCCGGTGCCTTGGAGGTCCCGACCGCCATCGGCATGGCTGAACGAATGAGCAATTTCGATGGCTATGTTGCCTTGGGATGCGTCATCCGCGGCGCCACGACGCACTATGAGACCGTGTGCAATGACAGCAGCCGGGGGATCACCCTGTTGGGTCTGCAAGGCTTGTGTGTGGGCAATGGCATTCTGACGGTGGAAAACCGCGATCAGGCCCTGGAACGCGCCGACCCCGCTCGGATGAACAAAGGTGCGGGCGCTGCTGCGGCTGCACTGCATTTGATCGCGCTGGAACGCAAATGGGGAGGCGCGCGCAAAGGCGTGGGCTTTGTTCCATCTGCCGAAGAATACAAACTGGCCGGTGGCCTTAAGGACAATCCCACGGCATGACCGAGCTTTCCGGCAACCAAAAACGCAAGATGCGCTCCGCCGCGCGGCTTTATGCGGTGCAGGCACTGTTTCAAATGGAACACTCTGGGCAAAGCGTGGATGCGGTGCGCCAGGAATTTCTCAACTTCCGGTTTGGCGCCGAGGTGGAGGACGGGATCGAGATGGCCGAGGGCGACATCGACCTGTTTGAGCTTTTGCTGGAACAGGCCGTCAACTGGCAAGCCAAGATCGACCAGATGACGGATCGTGCGCTTGTCGCCAAATGGCCAATTGATCGCATTGATCCGACCGTTCGTGCTCTCTTCCGCGCTGCGGGCGCCGAGATGCTAGAGGGCGAGGCCCCTCCCAAGGTGGTGATCTCGGAGTTTGTCGACATCGCCAAAAGCTTTTTCCCCGAAGGCAAGGAGGCCAGCTTTGTGAACGCTGTGCTGGATCACATAGCACGAGAGGCCAAACCCGAGGCGTTTTGATAACGGTGTGCGATTGCGGCTTTGAGCCCTGAGGTTTGATGCTGAGCCTCGCATGAACGTCTGTCACAACGCGTTGTGCGGAAATCAGGAATGCAACGAAATCGGACCTTAGTGAATGCGAAAACGCACTGCGGGCCGCGTACTGAGAATGCATGCGTCGGCTTGATCATGAACCGACAGAAGACGCCTGATCCTGGCTGCCAGATGCCGTATCTGAAAAACGATTTGGAAGCCTGTTACGATGCGCGTAAAGCGCGCCATTTCTGAATTTTGGAAACCGGTCTTTAGTAAGCCATTAGAGATGACAATGCAGTTGCATTCACGACTTTTCAACTAACGCTCGTTGCTTGTGTT
Organism: uncultured Roseovarius sp.; assembly: GCA_947496175.1. Classification (GTDB taxonomy): domain Bacteria; phylum Pseudomonadota; class Alphaproteobacteria; order Rhodobacterales; family Rhodobacteraceae; genus Roseovarius. The sequence continues at coordinate 583,817 of CANMBU010000002.1, read as the reverse complement.
TGCACGTCGCAAGTTTGGTATCCGTGCTCTAGAGTGAAAGATCAGGTCAACGCCCAGCGCGGGAGAGATTGGATGTCAGCGTTTTTAGCATCGCCCGAACAGATTTTGTTGTTCGGATTGGCCAGCGTGTTTGTCTACGCGCTCCTCTCCAATGCGATTGCCAAAACCATTGTAACGCTGCCGATGATTTTTACGGCTATTGGATATATCTGCTCAGAACCGCTCGACGCCTTGATCTCCCCCGAAATCCTGAATGACGGAACCCGGCTTTTGGCGGAGATTACCTTGGTGCTGGTCCTGTTTTCAGATGCGAGCCGTGTGCGCTTTCAGGCTTTCAAAAAGACGTATTCGCTTGCGTTGCGTATGTTATCGATTGGATTACCTCTGACTGTGTTGTTCGGCACCGTTGTGGTGTACGCCCTACATCCCTTCGGTGGACTGGGTGTCGCCTTGTTGACGGCTGCAGTGTTAACACCAACGGATGCCGCGTTGGGTCAAACTGTTGTCACGGGCAAAACCGTACCAGAGGAATTGCGAAACACGATCAATGTAGAGAGCGGGCTGAACGACGGGTTGGCTCTACCATTCATTCTTATGGGCGCAATTCTGGCATCATCAGGGATAGGTGGGTCGCATGTCGACGACCTGGGCAAAGTAATCCTTTTGCAGATAACGCTCGGCCCTTTGATAGGTCTGCTCTTGGGCTGGGGGTTTGCCAAGATCATGAGTGCCGCGCAGGAGCGCCAACTCATGGCTGAAGCAGCTGGTGGAGTAGCATTTCTAACAGTTGCGTTTGCCGCATATTTTTTGTCCGAAGCGGCTGGCGGAAACGGTTTCATCGCAGCCTTCACAGCAGGCATGGTTTTCGGAAATACATACAAATCCCAAATACACTTCATAAGCGAATTCATGGAAGGCATGGGACAGCTATTGACCATTCTGTCCTTCTTCGTTTTTGGCGCCGTTCTTTTGCCAGGCGGTCTCGCGCATGTGAATTGGGTTCCCGTCACTATTGCCATCTTCTGCCTTACCGTCGTGCGTATGGTGCCCATTTGGGTTTCGCTCCTGGGCACGGGCTTGGCAATAAGGGAGAAATTGTTTTTGGGATGGTTCGGACCGCGTGGACTGGCCTCTATCCTGTTTACCCTCATCATAATTGATGAATATGATTTTGTTGGGGAATCGTCCTTGCTCGCGTGTGTGTCGATGACCGTCTTTTTGTCGATCATCGCACATGGCGTAACGGCCGCTCCCATGTCAAAGCGGATTGGGACAGCGCGTTAAAGGTTGGGTTTTGCAGAGTGACTGCAATCAGAACGCCCAAGCGCCCGTGACCTATCGACAACATCTTCGAAACAATCCGTTTCCCTCAAGGTAAGGGCTTTTCAGGCGAAACGAGTTGTGACATGTGTTCATACGTGAACACACCTTGAGTCGTTTCGTAATGCTATTGTCACCTGACGCCAAACCGAGCATGGAGGAGGAAGATCAGCTCTTCCGCCTGCTGCGCCAGCTTGATGTCGCGCCTGAGGCATCACAGCGCGCAACGGCGTCGGCGCTCGGCATCTCGCTGGGCCGGCTCAATGCGCTACTGCGGCGGGCTGTCGAGGCTGGTCTTATTAAGATCAGTGAGCGTGACGGCCCGGACAAACGCCAACGCTTCGCTTATGCGATCACAACCCGTGGAGCAGCCGAAAAAAACCGCCTCACGGATCAGTTTCTCACCCGTAAACTCGCCGAGTATGACGCTCTTCATGCCGAACTGACTGGCACGTCGAGCGGCCTAGTACCCCTCAAACACAGGACAACGATTGTGCAAAGTAACCTCGCCCCCATCCCCGAACTTTATGTCTCTTACGAAAGCGCGCAGAAACTCAAGGTTGAAGCCGCCGACCTGACCAGCTGGGACATGACCCCGCGCCAGATATGTGATCTGGAGCTTTTGATGAACGGTGGCTTCAACCCGCTCAAAGGGTTCCTGACCGAGGCTGACTATGACAGCGTCGTCGAGAACATGCGCCTTGCCGATGGCAGTCTCTGGCCCATGCCTGTCACCCTCGATGTCAATGAAGATTTCGCCGACAAGATTGAGTTGGGTCAGGACATCGCCCTGCGCGACCAGGAAGGTGTGATCCTCGGTACAATGACGGTTACCGACCGCTGGACTCCAGACAAAGCGCGCGAGGCCGAAAAGGTCTTTGGCGCCGACGATGATGCGCATCCGGCTGTCAATTATCTGCACAATACTGCGGGTTCGGTCTACCTTGGCGGCCCGGTCACTGGCATCCAGCAGCCTGTGCACTACGATTTCCGCGCGCGCCGCGACACACCAAATGAATTGCGCGCCTATTTCCGCAAGCTGGGCTGGCGCAAGGTTGTCGCCTTCCAGACCCGCAACCCGCTCCACCGCGCGCATCAGGAATTGACTTTCCGTGCCGCCAAAGAGGCGCAGGCAAACCTGCTCATTCATCCTGTGGTCGGCATGACCAAACCGGGCGATGTGGATCATTTCACGCGCGTGCGGTGCTATGAGGCAGTCCTTGATAAGTACCCGGCCTCCACCACCACCATGAGCCTACTCAACCTTGCGATGCGCATGGCCGGCCCGCGCGAAGCCGTATGGCACGGCCTGATCCGTAAAAACCACGGCTGCACACATTTTATCGTCGGTCGTGACCACGCCGGACCCGGCAAAAACTCAGCCGGTGAGGATTTCTATGGCCCCTACGATGCACAAGACCTGTTCCGCGAGCATCAGGCCGAAATCGGCATCGAAATGGTGGATTTCAAACACATGGTCTATGTGCAGGAACGCGCTCAATATGAGCCGATGGATGAGATTGCCGACAAGGACAACGTCACGATCCTCAACATTTCAGGCACCGAGCTGCGCCGACGTCTGGCCGAAGGGCTAGAGATCCCGGAATGGTTTTCCTTCCCCGAAGTGGTCACAGAGCTGCGAAAAACACGGCCGCCGCGCAGCCAGCAAGGCTTTACCGTTTTCTTCACTGGTTTCTCCGGATCTGGCAAGTCGACAATCGCGAACGCGCTTATGGTCAAGCTGATGGAGATGGGCGGGCGTCCGGTGACATTGCTTGACGGCGACATCGTGCGAAAAAACCTCAGTTCTGAACTGGGCTTTTCCAAGGAACACCGCGATCTCAACATCCGCCGCATCGGGTATGTGGCCTCTGAGATCACCAAGAACGGCGGGATTGCCATCTGTGCGCCGATTGCTCCCTATGCCACGACACGCCGGGCTGTGCGGGAAGATATTGAAGCCTTTGGTGCGTTTGTCGAAGTTCATGTCGCAACATCGATCGAGGAATGCGAACGGCGTGATCGCAAGGGACTCTACAAACTCGCGCGTGAGGGCAAAATCAAGGAATTCACTGGGATTTCAGATCCCTATGACGTTCCGGAGACCCCTGAATTAAGCGTCGAGACCGAGAATGTCGAAGTCGACAACTGCGCGCATCAGGTCATTCTGAAGCTCGAACAAATGGGCCTGATTGCGGGTTGATATGCGCTACGCGGTATCGCTGACATCGATTCCGCCCCGCTTTGACCGGCTTGGTCCGGTGCTGACATCTCTTCTGGCGCAGACCCCTGCGCCAGAAATTGTCTTTTTGACCCTACCGCGCCAATATCGGCGATTTACCGGCGCGGTCAAAGCACCGCGTCTTCCAGAAGGTGTTGAGCTTCTATGGTCTGAAATCGACCACGGCCCCGCAACCAAAGCACTTATCGCCGCGCAAACTTTGGCGGATCAGGACTTGCGGCTGATCTATTGCGACGATGATTGGCTCTATGGCCCAGACTGGGCGTCAGCGTTGCTGAAGGGCGGTCGGGATGCGGCTGTGACAGGCCAAGCTTGGGATATCAAACGCATTGGGCGCCAAGGCACTGGTTACGACATCGCTCAGGGATTCAGTGGAATCTCCGTTCGGCCAGAATGGCTGAGTGGCGCGGAGCTTTCGCCGCCTGAGGTAGCCTGGAGCGTCGATGACATCTGGCTTTCGGGCCACCTGGCGCGTCAAGGCATCTCTTTGATCACATCCCCTGAGGCGCGCGCGGCTATTCGCCCCGCCTATGACGATGCACACGCTTTGCAAGACCATGCGGCGGGCGGCAAGTCCCGGGACGCAGCCAATCGCGCGACTGCTGCTGTCATGCATCAATGCTATGGCATCTGGCCGGAAGTGGACGCCGCCAGCACCGCCTGAGCGGCGCGGTCGTACACATCCGCAAAAGACGCCGCCGCCTTTTGCGCTTTCAAGAGGCCAGGCAGCCTTGCCGCATACCCGTCTTCCGACATCGCCAAAACAGCCTCGCGCACATCTTCCTGTGTTTCGCAAATCACCATGCCCGAAACGTCCATAAAGTCCGCAAGATTAGGGCACCCCCAGTAGATCGGCACAGACTGGCACAGCACCGCATCAATCAGTTTTTCGGTGAAATAATTCCGTTCACGCACATTCTCGATCACGATGGAATAGCGAAATGGCGACAGCCCGTCGGACTTTTTGTCGAAAGGTTGATAGCCCAGCCCCATCACATCAACGTCCAGGCCTTCTTCCCGCACCCAATCCACCGTGTCATGGCGCAAAACATGGCCGCTCAAATCCCGCTTAGCCGAGGCTATGAGCGAGCACATTTTCGTCTTTTCATGCGATCGCTCCTGCCAATCCTCGGCCCAGACGCCACCTAAGGGGAAGAAAATGCCGTTGGGAATGGCGTTGAGCAGCCCTTCGTTGCAGCTCAAAACCCTATGAAACCGTCCATAGAACCGCCGCAACCGTCGCATGTGTTTGGCATGAATGGCCTCAGGTTCCAGAACCATGACCGACAGTTGCGCACGTGTTGCGCGCCAGGGCTGAGCAAGCAGAGCAGTAGAGACAAATGCTATCAGGTGGTCCGTTGCCGCAAGATCGCGCAAGGTTTGCCCAGGTCGCTTTAGCCGGTCCGGTCGCCCAAGCGGCCAGAACAGCTCGTCCAAAGCGACCTGACGTGGGATTAACCCCGGCTTGATGTGATAGGGAAGGATCGCAATGGCGGGCGTGTCTGGGGCCATGGAGCACTCATCTTTTGTAGAGGCGGTGATACGAGCTTGGGGCACAAAGCGCAATCTGTCACAAGGCACGCGCACAGATCGTTTTGACCCTGCCCCGGCAATGCACTATTTCCAGTGGCAAGTTGACACCGAAACGCAGCGTGGCGTGAAAATGCATCATCCGCCCCTGCGTTATGACCGGAGCAGTGTATGAACAACCCGCGAGACGCCTTTATCGCCGCCATGCGCCAGGTGGCGTCGACCGTGACCGTGGTTACTACAGATGGTCCTGCGGGCAAAGCCGGGGCAACTGTAAGTGCCTTCACGTCGCTCTCAGCCGACCCACCCTCTGTTCTGGTCTGCCTCAAGGCCGACAGCAACATTGCACAGACAGTAGCGGCCAACGGCACGTTTTGCGTCAACATCCTCGCAGAGGACGCGGTGGAAGTGGCAAAGCGCTTTTCGGGCATGTTTGACGCCGATCAACCTAACCGGTTCGAAGGGCTGGATGTGGCCGACACGGAGTTCGGCCCTCTTCTGCCCCGCGCCACAGCATTCTCCTGCAGCTTGACCCACCGCCATGTGCATGGAAGCCATGCCATTTGTATCGGTGATGTCACCGGTATCTCCAACGCGGGTGAACGGCCGCTGACCTATATGAGCGGGTCTTTTCACATCGTGCGGCCTTCTGAGGCAAGCTAGCCGAGCGTCAGGCCAAAGGCGCACAATCCTGGCGACCTCTGTCGCTTTGTAATAATTGTACGCGTTGAGCCCGCCGCGCCCAGATCGTGTTGAGACCGCCCGTCGGATCAGCACTCGCAAAGCAGGCAGCCCTATCACTCCAGCTTTTGCCGAATGCGTCGCACCATCCACCAGACAAAGAGGAGCGTCGGCAGTGCCACGATTGCGGTCAGCATGTCTTTGCTGAGCCCCGTCGGCTCTGCCAGCGGATAGAGAACATATCCTGCCAGTGACACCGCGTAATAACTGATCGCCACGACGCTGAGGCCCTCGACCGTGCGCTGCAGCCGCAGTTGCAGATCGGCGCGGCGGTTCATGCTTTCGAGCACATCCTGGTTCTGGGCGCTGCGTTCCACATCAACCCGTGTGCGCAAAAGCTCACCGGCGCGCATGGCGCGGTCCGCCATGGCGTCAAGCCGCTCTTTTGTGGAGCGCACCGTGCGCATCGCCGGATCGTAGCGGCGCATCATGAACTCGCCAAAGGTTTGCCGCCCCTCAAAGCGCTCTTCGCGCAAGACGGTGATGCGTTGCTTGACGATCTGCTCATAAGCGGCGGATGCGCCAAAGCGATAGGATGACCGCGCCACCATACCCTCAAGCTCGGCAGAGATCGCCAAAAGGTCGTCAAGCGTATCCTCAGCCCGCACAGATCCGCCCGGCATGTTGCCTATCAGCTGCGTCAGGCGCTGGTCCAGCGCGCCCAGTTCCGGGTTCATTTCGCGCACCCGCGCCAGCCCCAGCATCGACATGGTCTTGTAGGTTTCAATCTCACAAAGACGTTGAATGATACGGCCCACACGGCGGTCACCGGCTTCTTTGGACGCATTGACCAGAAACCGAAGGTGGCCACTGGAATCGATGCGAAAATCACATGCAATGGTCGCAGTATCATCAAGAACACGCGCAACCGCCACGCTTTCTGACACGAAGTGATCGGCCACGTCTTGATGAAAATCCTTGTCGCTCTTTGCGGTTTCCACCCGGATCAGAGCAGAGGTCACCCGGTGTCCTGGCAAGTCCTCAAGCCAATCTATGGGAAAAACCTCAAAATCTGCTGGATCAAAGGGGCGCTCGCTCACGCCGTCGCGAAAAGCTGTGTAGGTCACGAATTCCGTGTGGCTTTCCCATTTGAGGTGGTAATGCCCCAAATCGCCCGAATAATGCGAGGCTCCGGGTTGTGGATGGGGAGCGCCGTAGCGATCCAGCAGTGCAATCAGATGGTCCAGATCATCGCTGCGATCCCTCGCCGCGGCCCCCTCGACGCGCTTGATGGCCAGAAACACAGCCGTGGTCGGGGCCGCAATGGACGGAAACGGGCGCGCATGCAGCTCATTGGAAAGCTGGTAACGCAGGGGGTGATCTTGGAATGGGGGCATAATCTGAACTCTAATGATATGCTTTATATAATCCAACCACGGGATCAGGGAAATGGATTTTTTATTCGCATCAATGGGTTACAGGGATGCAACGGTATACACACCCAATGCTTTGACGGGCGGTCTCAAACGGTCGGTCAGCAAATGGTTTGCCCACAAATGCCGCGCCAATATCAACCGACCACAGGGCTCATGCATATGTGAATTTACAGGCGAATACCCTGGATTCTACCGTCACGATGATCAAGTTTCCTACGGATGGACTTCTTAAGTCATGAAATCCCAAGGTTTCGCCGCAATCGCTTTTTCTGCATTTGCGGCTTTCTCAACCCAAGCCGAGGCGGAGAGTTTTTCTCCGGAACTGACCCCCGTTGCAGGTATCTGGGAAGGAGATCTTTTTTGCGGCCAGGAAAAACTTGGATTTCAGGTTTTGTTTGATAGATCCAGCCAGCCGAATCTAACGCCCCAAGGGGATTTCGATATAGTCGTTAAAGTGTCCAGAGTATCGGGAGGTAAAGTACGCGCAACAACCGTCTCGGGAAACGCCGTATTTGACCCGGCCACACAAAGCTTGGTTGCAAACGGTGACAAAATTCTGACAAAGGGCACATCGGGTTTTTCGGGGCTTTATGCAGATTTCACAGCAAGTTTGAATCCCGATGGTGTCTCAATGTGGGGATCAAGTGGCGTGGGCGGATGTGGTCCCATCATCTAGAAGCAGGCGCACGTTACGAAGTTTTCGCGATATGAGAAGGTATCGCCAAAGCCTTTGAACACGACAGCATCTTCGCCCCAGAGGGGCCTGTTTCGTCTGGCTTTCATGGCCTGACCCGCAACAATCCCCAAGGTACACGGGAATACCGCAACAGCGGCCTCAGACCCGGCAAGTATACTCTGCGTTTAATGCACGTGGACCATTCCGGGCTCCGGTTGACGTATCGTACGCAGGTAGAGACAACGTTGACGGTGGAATAAATCAAGATCGATCACAAAAAAAGGCCCGCCAGATTGACGGGCCTCTTCCAGTTTTTAAAAGCCTTTCGCCTAACCCACTTTCGGCAAGAGCATGCTGACACTGTCCTTGGCATCGCCATAGAACATGCGGGTGTTCTCTTTGTAGAAAAGCGGGTTCTCGATGCCGGAATAGCCTGTGCCCTGCCCCCGTTTGGAGACAAACACCTGCTTGGCTTTCCACACTTCCAGAACCGGCATACCGGCGATGGGTGAGTTGGGATCATCCTGAGCCGCGGGGTTCACGATGTCATTGGAGCCGATCACGATGACCACATCCGTTTCGGGGAAGTCATCGTTGATCTCGTCCATTTCCAGCACGATGTCATAGGGCACCTTGGCTTCGGCCAGAAGCACGTTCATGTGGCCTGGCAGACGTCCGGCGACCGGGTGGATGGCAAAGCGGACTTCCTTGCCCGCCGCGCGCATCTTGTTGGTCAGTTCACTGACCGCCTGCTGCGCTTGTGCCACCGCCATACCATAGCCCGGTACAATGATGACGCTGGACGCCTCGTTGAGGGCGGCTGCAACACCATCAGCATCAATCGCCACCTGTTCGCCTTCCACGGCCATCTGCTCACCCGCAGCACCGCCGAAGCCGCCCAGGATCACGCTAATAAAGGACCGGTTCATCGCCTTGCACATGATGTAACTCAGGATCGCACCGGACGAGCCCACAAGTGCGCCCACAACGATGAGAAGGTCGTTGCCAAGGCTGAAGCCAATGGCCGCCGCAGCCCAGCCCGAGTAGCTGTTGAGCATGGAGACCACGACGGGCATATCCGCGCCGCCGATACCCATGATCAGGTGATAGCCGATGAAAAGCGCCAGGAGCGTCAGGAGGACCAATGTCCAGCTGCCCGAGCCACCCAGATACATGATGGCCAGCAGGAGCGAGCCACCTGCGGCGGCTGCGTTGAGCATATGTCCACCCGGCAGCTGTTTGGCCGCTGTGTCCACTTTGCCCGCAAGCTTGCCATAGGCAATGACAGAGCCGGTGAAGGTCACAGCCCCAATCCAGATGCCCAGCACAAGCTCGACCCGCAGGATGGTGATCTCGACAGAGGTCTTCTTGGCAATGAGCTGACCGAAGGAGGACAGTTCGTTGTAGATCGCCGTTGGCAGGCCGATGGCCTGATACCCGCCGTCCTTGGCCGCGCCGAGCACAAGATCATTCTCGGCAAAAAGGCTGCTCATGGTGTTGATCATGATGTCGGCATTAAAGCCCACAAACACCGCCGCGAGGCCCACAAGCGAGTGCATGATGGCCACAAGTTCGGGCATCTGTGTCATTTGCACCCGCGTGGCGAGTTGATAGCCCACGACCGCGCCAAGTGCGATCAGGACGAGTGAGACAAGCCAAAGCCCCTGACCGGGTCCGATGAGCGTTGCCAGAACAGCAATCCCCATGCCAACAATGCCATACCAAACCGCGCGTTTTGCGCTTTCCTGGCCGGAAAGCCCGCCCAGCGAGAAGATGAACAAAACCGCAGCAACAACGTAAGCGGCAGTGGTAAATCCGAATTCCATAACCCTGTCCCCTTACGATTTCTGGAACATGGCGAGCATACGCCGTGTGACCAGGAAGCCGCCAAATATGTTGATTGCAGCCATGAAGACCGCGAGCATTGCCATCAGCGTGATCAAGAACGAGCTTGATCCAATCTGGATTAGCGCGCCCAGGATGATGATCGACGAGATCGCATTGGTTACGGCCATGAGCGGCGTGTGCAGTGAGTGCGACACGTTCCAGATCACCTGGAAGCCGACGAAGACCGACAGTACGAAAACGATGAAATGCTGCATGAAGCTGGCCGGGGCGACGAGGCCCACGAGCAGGATCAGCGCACCGCCGACCCCGAGAAGCGAGACCTGCTGCACCGTTTGCTTTTTGAAAGCCGCCAGTTCTTCGGCGCGCTTTTCTTCCGCTGTCAGCTCACGCGGCGCTTCTTTTTTGGGTTGTGCTGCGATGGCCTGAATTTTGGGCGGTGGTGGTGGGAAGGTGATTTCGCCCGCATGGGTCACGGTGGCCCCACGGATCACGTCATCCTCCATGTCATGCACGACCTTGCCGTCTTTTTCCGGCGTCAGGTCGGTCATCATGTGACGGATATTGGTGGAATAGAGCGTCGAGGATTGCGAGGCCATGCGCGACGGGAAGTCGGTGTAGCCCACAATGGTCACGCCATTGTCGGTGACGATTTTCTCGTCTTTTTGGGTCAGCTCACAGTTGCCGCCGCGTTCAGCCGCGAGGTCCACGATCACCGAGCCGGGCTTCATCATCTCGACCATGTCCTTGGTCCAGAGGATGGGCGCATCCCGGTTGGGAATAAGGGCCGTGGTGATGACAATGTCGATATCTGGCGCCATCTCGCGGAACTTCTCAAGCTGCTTGGCCTGGAATTCCGGGCTGGAGGGGGCGGCATAGCCCCCTGTCTCTGCGCCGTCTTGCTGAGTGTCCTCAAAGTCAAGGAACACGAATTCTGCGCCCATGGATTCGATTTGTTCGGCCACTTCGGGGCGCACGTCAAAGGCGTAGGTGATGGCTCCCAGCGACGTGGAGGTGCCGATCGCGGCAAGACCGGCAACACCGGCGCCAACAACGAGCACCTTAGCCGGGGGTACCTTGCCCGCAGCAGTGACTTGACCGGTGAAGAAACGGCCAAAGTTGTTACCGGCCTCAATGACAGCGCGGTAACCGGCGATATTGGCCATCGAACTCAGCGCGTCCATCTTTTGCGCGCGGGAGATGCGGGGCACCATTTCCATGGCGACAACCGTCGCGCCCTTGTCGGCGGCGGCCTTCATCTGCTTCTCATTCCCACCGGGATTAAAGAAGGAGATCAGCGTCTTACCCTTTGTAAGGCGTTTGACCTCGGTGTCGGTGGGCACGCGCACCTTGGCGACTATGTCGCTGGCCTTCCACAAGGCCGAGGCGGATTTGATCACCTCAACACCCGCCTCCTTGTAATCGGCGTCGGAAAACCCCGCCGCCAGGCCTGCACCGGCCTCAATCGCACACTCGTGTCCGAGCTTTTGCAGTTGCAGAGCGGAGTCCGGCGTCATCGCGACCCGGTTTTCGCCCTCGGCAACCTCTTTAGGTGTTCCGATCTTCAATGTCTTAGTCTCCCCGTGTCTTGGCTACGGATACGTCACCGCATGGTTGGCGTGTGTCTCAACGGATTCTAGGTCAGGCGCGTTATATTTCACATTCTTTCTGAAGTTGGAATGCTGCGATTGTCGCAGGGGTCACACCCAACGCCGTGTATTTTGGCAATAGCGCGCGAAGTCGGCGCGAAACTTGCGGCGCAGGCGGTCTTCTTCGGGAATGATAAAGCGACGTTCGATGATCCAAACAAAGACGGGAATCAGTGGCAGCGACAAAACCGCGTCCCAGCGCAGGATGAGACCCGTCAGAATAAGGGCGTCGCCGAGGTAGATGGGGTTGCGCGAGCGTTTGAAGATGCCCGTGGTGACCAACCGGTCGGCCTCCATATGCGGAATGGGTGTGGTTTTGAAGCGGCGCATCTCATAGAGCGCGAAAGCCATGAACAGGAGACCCGCCCCCACAAACAGACCACCGGCAAAGTCAGCCCAAGCCCCGCCGAAACTTAGTCCGGCGGAATAATGCGTCGCCTGCATCCAAGTCACAACAAGGGCGAGCAACAGCCATATGGGTGGAATGTCGATCCATTTGAGCACGGGTCATCCTTTCGCAGAGCTGGAATTTTGCAAAATTCCTTGATGAAAAATTGCAATTTTCCACGCCCTTGTCACACCCCGAAATGCGAGGCTTGGCAAGACCTATGGTTCGGGCGAGTGTGGGGAAAGGAGGATTTGACATGCTGAGCGGAAAACACGCGTTGGTCACTGGAGGCGGCACGGGCATCGGGCTTGCCATTGCACAAGCACTGGCGGAGGCTGGCGCGGATGTGACGATCACCGGGCGCCGCGCAGAGGTTTTGCAGGACGCGGCAGCAGAGCATCTGCATCCGCTGGTCATGGATGTGAGCGATGAGGCCAGTGTCGTCGAAGGGTTTTCGCAGGCGGTTAACACCAGGGGGCCGATTTCGATTGTCGTACCCAATGCAGGCATTGCCGAAGGGCGCGCCTTGCACAAGACCGACACAGAGTTTTGGCGGCGGATTATGACCACCAATCTGGATGGTGCCTTCTGGACCATTCGCGAGGCTCTGAAGTCCATGCATGAGGCAGGTTGGGGCCGGGTCATAGCGGTGTCCTCTATTGCCGGACTGAAAGGGCTCAGAGGCGCCTCGGCCTATACGGCGAGCAAACATGGGCTTATGGGACTTATTCGTGCCCTCAGCGAAGATTACCTGGGATCAGAGATCACGTTCAACGCGCTGTGCCCCGGCTATGTTGATACAGATATTGTGACTCGCAATGTTCAAGCCATCAGCGCCCGTGCCGGTGTGGACGAGGCCGCCGCCCGCGCCATGATGGTGGAGGCCAACAAACACAAACGCCTGATCGCACCCGAAGAAGTGGCTGCAGCTGCGCTTTGGCTCTGTGGTCCGGGGTCTCAAAGCGTGAATGGACAGGCCATCGAAATCGCAGGCGGACAGTTCTGATGCTGAGCAGGGGTGATTTCAATACGTTTTGCGCCGGACTGAAGGCCACCAACCATGTGGTACAATGGGGCAATGCCGATGTTTGGAAGGTCGGTGGAAAGGTCTTTGCCATCGCAGGTTGGAATGAAGGGCAAGACGCTTATACGTTCAAAGCCAGCGAGATTGCCTACGAAGTATTGCAGGACAGCCCCGGTATCCGTCCGGCCCCTTATCTCGCCTCGCGTGGCATGAAATGGCTTCAGGTTTATGAAAATCCGGGGTTATCTGACGCTGAGCTTTATGAACATATTGTGATGTCCTATGATATGGTTGTTGACGGTCTGACCAAGAAAAATCGTTCCGAATTAGGGCTTTAGATTACTTTGCGCCGACAATACGTGGCCATTCGTGGTGACCTGAGTTCACTTTCGGCCCAAAATGACCTCGTTTCGGCCTCATTCCCCACAAACACATGCCATCGGTGCGCATTAAAAAGGTAGCAATAATATTGTGCTAGCCACAACACGTAAGAGCAGTGAGATGGTGGTTTTGAAACGTAATTGGTGGCGCGCCGTGTGCGCCGGGTCGACCGGGTTGGTCGCAAGCCGGGGGGCTGAACTATGACTTTATTTGCAAGCAGAACTGTCTTGTCTGCACCGCCGGCCTTGGACAATGAAGCCGGATTGCAGACGTCGCGCACTTTTGGTGCACTAGAGGTGGTCGCGCCGGACCACGTCAGAACCCGCGTCGAAACTCCAGTGCCCGCGTTTCGCAACGACGTGTCACGGTCACGGCAGGTTCCGGTCAGTTTTGACCGGCGTGCGCCAGACCCTCCTGCATCGCAGGCCAACATTGCAATGGCCAAGGCGTTGCCTTCAGAACGACCAAACTCTCAGACGATGGCACAAACAGCACTGGACCAATTGGTGTGTTTCACGCCCGGTGCCTGCATCCTGACAGGACAAGGCGAGCGACCCATTGAGACGCTTCAGGTTGGCGATATGGTCGTCACCCGCGATCAGGGTCTGCGCCCGATCCGCTGGATCGGTCAGCGCGCCGTGAAGGCGCATGATCTTTTGGCACCGATTGAGTTTAGCGGCACTGGGCGCGGCACGGGGCGCGGCGATGCAGCCTGCGGCTTACGCGTGTCACCCCATCACCGCATGCTTTACACCGGGCATAAGGCCAACATGCTTTTTGGCGCGCCCGAAGTCTTGGTCGCCGCCAAAGATCTGGTGAACGGGCGCGACATCAGGCGCCGTCCAATCGCAGAGGTTACATATATCCATTTGATGTTTGACCATCATGAAGTGATTTATGCCGATGGCATTGCTACTGAGAGTTTTCATGCGACAGATACGCTTCTGACGGCGATGGACGTGGCGGCGCGTGAAGCAGTGTTTGAAGTCTTTCCGGAATTGCGCGTGACATCGGGACGTCATCTGGTGCCAGCGCGGACTTGTCTGACAAACGACGATGCAAGGATGCTCTCTGATCAAGGCTCAGACGCAGCGTCCTACGGATAGACCGGTTTCGCGCTGCTTCAGCGATGCGCTTTGCACCCACAATGGAGTTGCGGCTAGGCCGATTTGAGCACAGGACTTCTGCGACCTGACTGCCAGGAACGCGCGGCTTTCCCAAAAGCGCTGAAAAGCGGGCGGCTGACCGGATCGTTGGCGGCGTTCCATTCCGGGTGCCACTGCACAGATAGCGCAAATCCCGGCGCGTCCTGTACATAAATCGCCTCGGGCGTGCCATCCGGGGCAAGACCATCAATCACAACACCGTCGCCGGGATCGATGATGCCCTGACCATGAAGCGTGTTGGTCATCACCTCTTGTGCCCCCATCAGCCGGTGAAAGACACCGCCTTTTGTAAACGTCACCGGGTGGCGCAGGGCAAATTGCTCTTCCAACGTTCCATCGGGGGGCATGCGGTGATTGTCACGGCCCGGCAAGTCGCGGATTTCGGGATGCAGCGTGCCACCCAGCGCAACGTTCATTTCCTGAAAGCCGCGGCACACACCAAGGATCGGCTGTCCACGCTCAAGGCAGGCGCGCACCAAAGGCAGGGCAACTGCGTCACGGGCGCGATCAAATGCTCCATGCGCCTCTGTTGGCTCATGTCCGTATTCTTCGGGATGCACATTAGGCCGCCCGCCAGTAAGCAGGAATCCGTCACAAGCGTCCAAAAGCTCCGGCACGCTGACAAATGCCGGATCGGAGGGGACAAGCATCGGCATGCACTCAGACACTTCGGCGATCGCAGCCGAATTCATCGTGCCCCCGGCATGGACCGGATAACGCTCTTCAATCTCGTATCTGTTGCCAATGATCCCAATAATCGGGCGTGTCATGCCAAAATCCGTTACCGTTTGGTCTACTATCGTGGAGGAAAGCAGATAAGAAAACCTCAATCAATGCACAAGCACACCTGCAAAACTGCATTTTGATCCATCGCCCGGTACGAACCGGATGGTAAGGCTTTTGTCGTACATCCACGAGGCAGGCGGCGGCACGCATTTGCCTATGCACCGTTTGCATCCCGGTGCATGGCAAGCTGTCGCCTGCATACGGGGCCTTGCGGCGGGGTCACGATGCGCTACACCTTGGGGCAATCATCAGAAAGATATGCCCAATGAAAGATGCCGCGCCTCAAACGATCTACCTGAAGGATTATCAGCCCTTTGGCTTTGAAATCGACAAGGTTCACCTGACCTTTCGGCTGAACCCAGAGAAAACCCGCGTCATCAGCCGGATTGTGTTTCGCCCCAACCCTGAGGCGGAAGAGCGCGATTTTTTCCTTCACGGAGAAGAGCTTGACCTGATCTGGGCCAAGATTGACGGTGCTGAGGTTACACCCGTCTTGGAGGAGGGCGGGTTGCGTTGTGCGGTGCCTGAGAGGGCATTCACCTGGGAAGCCGAGATCGAGATCAACCCAGAGGCCAATACGGCGCTGGAGGGGCTATACATGTCAAACGGCATGTATTGCACGCAATGTGAGGCGGAAGGCTTTCGCAAGATCACGTATTACCCAGACCGGCCAGATGTCATGGCACCTTTTGAGGTGCGCATCGAGGGGGATGAAAAGGTCAAACTTTCCAATGGCAATCCAGGCGTGTCAGATGACGGGTTTGCCGAATGGCACGATCCCTGGCCAAAACCGGCCTATCTTTTTGCTTTAGTGGCTGGCGATCTGGTGAACCATCCGGACCGTTTCGAAACAAAGTCAGGCCGCGATGTCGAGCTGAACATCTGGGTGCGACCGGGGGATGAAGACAAATGCGCCTTTGGAATGGAGGCGCTCAAGGCGTCGATGCGATGGGATGAAGAGGTTTATGGGCGCGAGTATGACCTCGATATTTTCAACATCGTTGCAGTGGATGACTTCAACATGGGGGCGATGGAAAACAAGGGGCTGAACATCTTCAACTCCTCATGCGTTCTGGCCAGCCCCGAGACCAGCACCGATGGCAATTTCGAACGGATCGAGGCGATCATTGCGCATGAGTATTTTCACAACTGGACCGGCAACCGCATCACCTGTCGCGATTGGTTTCAGCTTTGCCTGAAAGAGGGCCTGACCGTGTTTCGCGATGCGCAGTTCACATCGGATATGCGCTCAGAGCCGGTCAAACGTATCTCGGATGTGATTGCCATGCGCGCACGTCAATTCCGCGAGGACAATGGCCCGCTGGCGCATCCGGTACGGCCTGAGAGCTTTGTTGAGATCAACAATTTTTATACCGCCACGGTCTACGAAAAGGGTGCCGAGCTGATTGGCATGCTCAAAACTCTGGTGGGGGATGATGCTTATGCCAAGGCGCTTGATCTTTATTTCGAGCGTCACGATGGTGACGCGGCCACGATTGAGGATTGGCTCAGGGTGTTTGAAGACACTACGGGGCGTGACCTGAGCCAGTTCAAGCGCTGGTATGAACAGGCGGGTACGCCGCGCGTGAAAGTGCGCGAGACCTATGAGGATGGCACGTTCACTCTGCATCTTGAGCAATCCACGCCGCCTACCCCCGGTCAGGACGTCAAAGACGCCCGCGTCATCCCCATTGCTGTCGGGCTTCTGGCGCCGAATGGAAATGAAGTGGTGCCCACGCAAGTGCTTGAGATGACGCAAGCCAACCAGAGCTTTGCCTTTGAAGGTCTGGCCAGCCGCCCGGTGCCGTCCATTCTGCGCGGATTTTCCGCACCTGTGATCCTGGAGCGTGAGAGCGACAACGTCGAACGCGCCTTTTTGCTCGCGCATGACACCGATCCGTTCAACAAATGGGAAGCAGGACGCGCGTTGGCGCGTGATGGCTTGCTGGCGATGATCCGCGACGGCGCGGGGCCGGATGATGCCTATCTGGACGCGATTGAGGCCGTCGCACGTGACGACAGCCTTGACCCTGCATTCCGCGCCCTGGCGCTTGGTCTGCCCAGCCAGGAAGATTTGGCGCAAAGCCTATATGAGGCAGGTGATACGCCCGATCCACAGGCAATCTGGGACGCGCTTGAAACGCTGAAACAGGCACAAGCCCAAAAGATGCAGGACCTCGCGACGCGTCTTTATGCGCAATATCAGGTGGACGAACCTTATGCCCCGAATGCCGAGCAATCCGGGGCGCGCGCGCTGGCCAATGCGGCCCTTGGCATGATCAGCCGTGTGGATGGCGGGGCTTTGGCGCAAAAACAGTATGACAACGCTGACAATATGACCCAACAACTGGCCGCCTTGTCTTGCCTTCTCAAGGCAGGCAAAGGCGCGACAGCAGTGACCGCGTTTTACGATCAGTGGAATCATGACCGCCTTGTGATCGACAAGTGGTTCAGCTTGCAGATCTTGCATGCGGATCCAGATGATGCGGCCGAAGTGACGCAAATCCTGACAAATCATCCTGATTTTACAATGAAAAACCCAAATCGTTTTCGTGCCACGCTTGGTGCCTTGACGATGAATACAGCCGGGTTCCACCATGTCTCAGGCGTGGGGTATGGCGTGCTCGCCGACTGGCTGATCAAGCTGGACCCGATCAACCCGCAGACCACGGCGCGCATGTGTACCGCCTTTGAGACCTGGAAGCGTTATGATGAGGCGCGTCAGGAAATGGCGGCGCGGGCGCTCGACCGCATCCTGGTCCAGCCCGAGCTGAGCCGTGACACAACCGAGATGGTGACACGCATTCGCGGTGCGTGAAGGCATAGTTCACATTTCCTGGAAGCCACAGTTCCGCTAAAGCTTTGCGTTTGATCGATTTTTTGTTTGCTATGCTCTCCACGTGACGTTTATGTGGGTTCGGGGCGCTAATGAGGATTGTTTTATGCATATTCTTGTAGGCCTGCTTGGCGTTGCTGCGGCCGTCTATTTCTTTTTCATCCGAGCCAGACATGCCGCTGATGTGGCACATGACGTTGTCGAAATGGCCGGAGATGTGCGCGGTGCGGCGCGGCGTTTTGGCTTTAAGCGCAAAACCAATGTGCATCCGGTTGAAACCATTGAAGATCCCAATCTGGCCATTGCAGCAATTGCCACGGCATTTGTTGAGATGGATGACCTGCCTACCAAGGAGCAACGTGATGCGCTTGACCGGGCGTTGCGCTCTCAGCTGGGGATGGATGCAAGCACGTCGCAAGAGGCAACTATTCTGGGGCATTGGTTTGTCTCAGAGTGCCACGGCCCTGAAACAGCCGTTCCGCGTGTGTCCCGTAAGCTTTTCAAACTCAATGGAAAAGAGAGTTTTGAGCAACTCCTGAACGTCATCAACACAGCGGTGGGCGCCGGGTCAGGTGCGCTTAATCAAAAGCAACGTGACGCTCTGGATGACATTCGTCGCGCGTTTCGTGTGAGTTAATTCCCAGGGTTTAGTCGTCAGACGGCAGTACAAGCGCAACGGTGTCGGGCCGCAAACGCGGTCGGACAGAATTGAGCGGCTTGCAATAGGGCTGCCGCTTCGTCCAGGCCATCATGTCCCTGCGCTTTTTGCTGCTGTGCAAAGGCCCCCAATCTGCTGCGACACCACGCATGCCGCGTGAGACCACCCCATCGCGCGGGACGGTTTTGGCCATGATGCGAATAGCACAGCTGAGGTTGGCAACGGGGTTTTTCAAGGCAGAGCCAGAGCGCGCGGTGCACCCATAAAGCCGCGCCGTGGATGGAGAAATCTGCGTCAGGCCGAACCAGCGACCGCCGCCGCCAACAGCCCTTGGGCGATACGTGCTTTCATGTTTGACCAAGGTCGACACAAACCCCACCCAAAAGGCGCGCCGCGCCTTGGGGCTGGAAGTGGGGTAAGCCGGGCACCAATCAGCGATATCACCGGGCACCGTCGCGGCCAGAGGTTCTCCGTGGTTTTTGAGGGCTGCAAGGGACGTGCGGGTCCATAAGGCCGTACCAGAAATGGTTTCCCATCTGGTACGAGGTAAATTCGCTTCGCGCGCGGGCGGAGACAGCTTGGTATCGGCCACAGGCGTCTCGGCGGAGGCAGACAAGGTGGTGGACGCCACCACGATACAACAGGCAAAGAGGCGCAACATCAGGGCATCGTGACGTGATTCTTGTGCAAAATCAACATTCTCGCCAGAGTACTTTTCCCCTTATTTTCCGCGCCCTTGCCGCTTTTTGGCCGGATTGGTATGGCACGTAGGCGCGAAACAGCCGAGAGCAGACGACTCCATGCCAGACAGCCCGCGCCACAGAGCCGGCCCCTTAAAGGGTATTTCCCGCTTGTTCGGACAGCGAAATTCGCCGTCGACAACGGCCAGTCCTGCTATGGCTGACAAACGAGCCGAGGATGAAATCGACGCACTGGCGCGGCGGATCATTTTGCCGTCTCAGATCGTGACCGATGAAGAGATGGTGCGCTCCATGCACCAGGACCGCGGTCAGAAGCTGGCGCGGCAGGACCTTTGGGATGAGCTCTCTCAAAAGATCAAGTTTGCGGACGCAACGCGCTTGCCGACGCCGGGCGGCGAAGCGGCCTCTTTGCTGATGGCGTTTGGCGCGCGCAGTGATCTTGTGGCAGCGGCAGAAGATGCGCTTTACGACGGGTTTGCTCCGGATGCCGAGGGGCTTGTTGCGTTAGAAGATGTGCTGAATGACTACCCCGGCGACTATCCCACGTCACTTGTCGTGGCGCTAGCCCATGTTGACGTTGCGTGGTCGTGGCGCAATGTGGCAGGCCGGAGCGATCCTGTGCGCGCAGCAGAGCAATCCTCGGAACACATCGAACGCGCAGCCCAAATACTGGCGCCTTTTGATGGGACGGCACTCAATGCACCATCATTGATTGCCGCGCGTTGCGCACTCTTCGCGGCCTGTGAAAAGCGTGGAGCACGCGTGAACGAGGAATACGAAAAGCTGATCGAGCTTGATCCTTCCACACCGAGACACATGCGTGCTTTGGGACGACATATTCTGCCTGACTATGCCGGAGGCTTGCAAACACTGGAGGTTAGCGCGCGACGCGTCGCCGCCATTACGCAAGAGAGCTGGGGCGCAGGCGCCTATACTTGGGTGTATCTGGATGCACTGGCCCTTAAGCGGCGTGCGCTTGAGCTCTTGGATGCAGAGTTTTTCATAGAAGGGTTGCAAGACATTGCCGCCCGCAAGCAAGATCAACATATCATTAACCTTCTAACCGCCTTCTGCGCGATTACCATGGCACCGCAGGGCGAAGAGGCGCTGTTGACGAAACAGGCGCGACAGAACCGGGAAGACATCCATGCCTGTTTGGATTGGATGCTCAAGAACCATCTTCGTGAGTTGCACCCGCTGATCTGGTCACAAACCCTGCTCTCGCCGGGCGTTGGCCCGATGCTGCCATCGCGGCGGGCGCTGGTGGCGAAGGGCCGGCAGACGGCCTTGCGCATCATTGCCGCGCAACTGTCGTCGATGCTCAAAGATGGCAGCACAATCACCTTTTCACCACGCGGTATTGAGCGACAGCGCTTGATCTAATCGCGTTACACCACAGTGTGATCGTCAGGAATGTTGGGCTGCTCGTAGTCACTGGGCGTCCCTCGCCGCTCAAAGACTGAGCTGTGTATTTTGGACCCAAGAGGCACGTGCCGCCGTTCAAAGAAAGGCAAATACAGCCACAAAAATGCGGGCCGCTTTGACAGGCAATATTTGGTCTTGATCCTTGGGATGAACTCCAGAATGGCCCAGGCCCAATTCATCGACCTGTTGCGAGGCGCCTTACCGTCAGGGGCGACATAGCGTCCTTCCTTGTCTTCCCCCAGAACAAGGCTCCGAATTGTTTCATCCTTGTAGAACAGCCCCAGCGCACGCGTCTCATCAATCAGCCATTTGAGTGGCAGTTTGGCAAGCTGGCTTTTGCGTTCGGCATAACCGCCCCCCACATCTCCATGCACGCCGGAAAACCAAACTTCCTCCACATCCTGTACCTTGATTTTTGCGTCTTGCTTTGGTCGGAATGCGCCACCCCAAAATTCACCCCCCTCGGGCCAGAGCGTCGGCAAAAACATTGTGCGACGCTCATCGAGACACACCGCATGTCGAACAGCCGCCACAGATGGGTTGGCCGAAGTATGGGCATGGGTTCGAATGCGTGGGATAATCTCGGTCCACTCAATGACCGAACCCACCGTATCAAAGAGGCCCAGACAGGCAATCGCCGGGCGGCGCGGGCGCAGCATACGCTCAAAAAGGCGCACTTCGGCAAACGGGTTCTTTTCGGGTTCGCGGGCATCCGTTTCATCGCGGCCCGTGCTTTTGCCGATGTTTTTGTACGCGCGGTAAGCATAATCAAGGAGGTTCAGGTTTTGCGGGTCCATCAGGCCAATATTGTGAATGAGACCGGCTAACATACGCGCGGTGTAAGCGCCCCGGCTGAATCCGATAATGAAAATGCGATCAGGCTCTTGACGCTTGCCGTCTTCTCGTCGGCCATCGTCGTAATTCTCGACCAAAAACCGGTACGCTTCCTTGACGTTCGGATCGATACCCCACCCCGTAGCGAGCCCCCAAATCTCGACGGCCTTGCGCACGACATAGGCCCAACTGTTTTCCGCACCGAAGGTGCCCACGCCCGGGTCATAGAAAACCAGTTGATCGGCATCTTTTTTCAGACAGCCATAAAGGCGCAGGATGTTTGTGCGGTTGCGCGCAATTTCATTGGATGTGCCATCGCAGAGCAGAACGATATTCTTGGTCATAGAATTTGATTTTCTAAAAATGTCTTAAACAACCGCAACCATAACGAGCGCTGGGCAGTGCTGTCATCCCTGTGCGCACGCCCCCTTGTCCGCAGGCGGGCTCTCGCCTAGAACCTGCCTGTATATTTCATGCGGAGCGCGCCATGTTGGATCTGACCTATGAGACCCCGAAACCCAAGGTAATTGCCGGGGCAAAGCAGGACTGGGAACTGGTCATTGGCATGGAAGTGCACGCACAGGTGGCCTCACAGGCCAAGCTCTTTTCCGGCGCGTCCACCACCTTCGGGGCCGAACCCAATTCTAATGTCGCGTTTGTGGACGCAGCCATGCCGGGCATGCTGCCGGTCATTAATGAGTATTGCGTTGAACAAGCGGTGCGCACAGGCTTGGGGCTCAAGGCCGAGATCAATCTGAAATCCGCCTTTGACCGCAAGAACTACTTCTATCCCGACCTGCCGCAAGGCTACCAGATCAGCCAACTCTATCACCCCATCGTGGGAGAGGGCGAAATCCTTGTGGATATCGAGCCGGGTGTCGCCCGTCTGGTGCGCGTCGAACGCATTCACATGGAGCAAGACGCGGGCAAGTCGATCCATGACATGGACCCAGCGATGTCCTTTGTGGACCTCAACCGCACCGGTGTTTGTCTCATGGAGATTGTCAGCCGCCCCGACATTCGCGGCCCTGAAGAGGCGGCGGCCTATGTGGGTAAACTGCGCCAGATCCTGCGGTACCTGGGCACGTGCGATGGCAATATGCAAAACGGCAATCTGCGGGCGGATGTGAATGTGTCGATCTGTGCGCCGGGGGCCTATGAGAAATACATGGAAACACAGGATTTCTCTCATCTTGGTACGCGCTGTGAGATTAAAAACATGAACTCCATGCGGTTCATCCAGCAAGCCATCATGGTCGAAGCCGAGCGCCAAATCAAAATTGTTGAGGCCGGCGGTGAGGTCGAGCAGGAAACCCGGCTTTATGACCCGGACAAGAACGAGACCCGTTCGATGCGCTCCAAGGAAGAGGCGCATGACTACCGGTATTTCCCCGATCCTGATCTGCTGCCTTTGGAGATTGAGCAAGAGTGGGTGGACGAGATTGCCGCCTCGCTACCCGAATTGCCTGATGAAAAGAAGGCACGGTTTGTGGCGGACTTTGGCCTCTCTGAATATGATGCCAGCGTTCTGACCGCCGATGTCCAGGATGCCGCCTATTTTGAAGAGGCCGCTCAAGGACGCGATGGTAAACTCGTGGCCAACTGGGTCATCAACGAGCTCTTTGGCCGGTTGAAGAAAGACGATGCCGATATTACCGGCAGCCCGGTCAGCCCGGCGCAACTGGGTGGTATTGTCGATCTCATCGCCTCAGACGCCATCTCCGGCAAAATCGCCAAAGACCTGTTTGAGATCGTCTATACCGAAGGCGGCGACCCGGCGCAGATCGTGGAAGAGCGCGGCATGAAACAGGTCACGGACACCGGCGCGATTGAGGCCGCGGTGGACCAGATCATCGCCGACAACCCCGCCCAGGTCGAAAAAGCCAAGGAGAACCCCAAGCTTGCAGGCTGGTTCGTGGGTCAGGTGATGAAAGCCACAGGCGGCAAGGCCAACCCCAAGGCGGTGAACGAGATTGTGAGCAAGAAGCTGGGGGGTTAGCTTCTATCCTCCGCGTGAGAGCTATCAAAAAAGGTGAGCGACAGCCCTTGCGGGAGGTCTGTCACTAGCCCGGCGCGCTGCGCGCGTTATTCGGGTCTTTGGTTGCTTGAAAGGCCGTTAACCGGCTCCGGTTCCAGCACTGCGTCAAACAACTTCTTCGTATAGTCGTCCTGCGGGTTGCCGTAGATGGCCTTGGCTGTGCCCTGTTCACAGACCCTGCCCTGTTTGAGCACAACGATCTGATCGGCCAGTTCCTGTACCACGGCAAGGTCATGGCTGACGAAGACGTACGTGGTTTTCTTCTCGCGTTTGAGGTCCTGCAGAAGCTCCATTACCGAGGCCTGCACCGAGACATCTAGGGCCGACGTCACCTCATCACACAGCACGATCTCGGGCTCGGCGGCAAAGGCGCGGGCGATGGCGAGGCGCTGTTTTTCACCGCCTGACATTTGGCCGGGAAAACGATCCAGATAGTCCGCATTAAGCCGCATGCGGTCCAGAAGCTCCACCGCCCGGTCGCGCAGGTCATTGCCCTTCATGCCAAAGTAGAGCTGCAAAGGTTGTGTGAGGATTTGCAGCGCTGTGTGGCGTGGGTTGAGGGCCTGATCGGCATTCTGGAAAATCAGCTGGATGCGGCGCAGCTCGGTTGGGCTGCGCTGATCAATCCGCTCTGGCAAAGGTGCTCCTTCGGCAAGGGTAATCGACCCGTTTTGAGGCGGCAGCATCCCTGCGATGGCCTTGAGAATGGTGGATTTCCCGCTCCCGGATTCCCCGACAAGGCCCAGGGTTTCCCCTTGCTTCAGCGATACGTTAACGCCATCCACAGTCAGTGGAAGATCGGTTTTGCCAAAGCTGCGTTCCCAAAAGCCAGGCTGACGATAGCTCAGCGCAAGATCTTGCAGGCGTAACACCTCTTTTTCACCATCACAGACAGGCGCGGGCATCTTCGCCACCGGCTTGATCCGCGGTGTGGCATCCAGCAGTTTTCTTGAATACGGGTGTTCTGGCTGGCACAAAACCTGTTGCGCGGGCGCGCTCTGCACCACTTCGCCGGACAGCATGACTGTCACTTTCTGGCAGCATCGCCCGATCACCCCAAGATCATGACTCACCATGACCATCGCCATATTGCGCTCTGCCGCCAAATCTCGCAGCAGGTCGAGGATGTGAATCTGCGTGGTCACATCAAGACCTGTGGTCGGCTCATCTAGCACCAACGCCTCGGGTTCGCCGGCCAGAGCCATAGCAATCGCTACGCGCTGCTGCTGCCCACCCGACAGCTCATGAGGAAAGCGGCCCATGATGGATTTGACATCGCGCAGACGAACCTGGCTCAAGAGGTCTTCGGCGCGTGGCGCACAGGCATGTTTTTCGATGTTGCAATGCAGAGCGAGCGACTCGCAAAGCTGCGCACCGATGCGCATGGTTGGCGTGAGGGCCTGACCGGAGTTTTGCGGGATAAGACCAAGCTCGCCACCGCGAATGTCTTCAAGCCTCGATGAGGACATGGCGAACATGTCTTCACCAGCAAACCGCGCATCTCCTCCGGTTTTGCGAAGGCCGGGTTTCAGGAAGCCCATCGTGGCCAGCGCAAGGGTGCTTTTGCCTGAGCCGCTTTCACCAACGATGCCCATGGTTTCGCCTCGGCACACAGTCAGATCGACATTCTTCAGGACATTGAACGTCTCCCCCGCGCGCGTTGTGAACCCCACCGAGAGGTTTTTCACCTCGATAATCCCTGCGTCGGCCATCTACACCACTGCCCGTTGTGAACGATCGAGGCCCAGTGTTTTAGCCAGTGCATCTGCTGTCAGATTCACACCGATGATGAGAGAGCTGAGCGCGAACATCGGGCCCAGAACGCCCCAGGGCGCCAAAGACATGTAGACCCGCGCCTCAGAGACTTCCTGGCCCCAGTCGGGAGTGGGCGGGGCCACACCATAGCCCAAAAAGGAAAGTGCGGAAAAGCTCAGAAGCATCCAGCTCAGTCGCATGGCCCCTTCGACCATGACCACATCGAATACGTTGGGAAGAAGCTCTCGCCACATGATGTTGCCGCGTTTGTGGCCGCGGGCGCGGGCGGCAACAATAAAATCGCGGGCGACAACGCCATGTGTTGCGGCGCGCACCACGCGGATGACGGGGATGCCGAAAAGGAAGCCGAGCGTCAGGATCAGCACGAGGTTTCCACCATCGAACATCACCACCACGACCATGAGCGGCAGTATGCCCGGCAATGACAGGACCGCATCAACCAGCCGCATTGCGACCTCATCGATCCAACCGCCCCGCAGACCGAGGTAGATCCCCAGAAGCCCACCCCAAAGCATCGCCAGCGGTGTGGCAATACCACAGACAATCAGCGCCTGCCGCCCGCCTTGCAAGACGCGGCTGAATACATCTCGGCCCAACGCATCGGTGCCCAGCCAATGATTGGAGGTGGGCGGGGCCAGTATTTCATCTGACCCCATTGTGATGGCATCATGCGGCACAATCCAAGGACTGAGGATGGCCACCACGACATGCAAAGTAACCAGAAAAATACCGATCGCGCCGGACGGTCTGCTGCCTGCTTCGCGCAAGATGTTGATCCAGCGTCGCAATAGCGATGGTCGATCTTGTCTAATCTGCTCCGCTTGCGCCATCACATCCGCCCCAATTGCGACCTTTGTCGCGGGTTGAGCAAGATTGTCAGCAGATCAGCCACCAGGTTGATCACCACATAGGTCGCCGCAACGAGCAATGTGATCGCCTGGATCACCGGCAGATTTCGGTCGGAAATAGCGTCGATCATCATGCGGCCAAGGCCCGGATAGTTGAACACGACCTCAACCACGACCACCCCACCCAAGAGCCATGCCACGGTGAGAGCAACCACGTTGATCGCAGGCAAGAGGGCCGAGGGCAGTGCGTGACGAAAAACTATGCGCCAGTACGGCACGCCTTTGAGTTGGGCCATCTGAACAAATTCACTGGCCATGACTTCGATCACCGAAGACCGCACCATGCGCATGATATGCGCCACCATGACAAAGGTGAGCACGATGGAGGCGGGAACAAATTCCGGAAAGAAATCAAGGGCTGGGGCATCTGCAGGCGTCAGAACAACCGCCGGCAACCAGCCAAGCCAGATTGCGAAGACCAAAACAAGGATCGTTGCAGTGACAAATTCCGGGATGGTCATGGCAAAGATCGCAGCGGTGGACACGAACAAGTCGGGAAAGCTGTCACGCCACAGTCCAGCGACGACACCGAGGAGTATCGCAAGAGGAACACCCACACTAAGCGCACCTGCCGCCAGCAGGATGGAGTTTTTGACACGCAGCGCCACCTCGGACGTAATGTGTGTTTCCCCGTCCACTGAGAGACCAAAATCGCCTTGCACAGCGGCTGCAGCCCACTCGAGGTAGCGGGTGATCGCGGGTTTATCGAGGCCCAGAGCAGCCCGGCAGTTGTCCAGAAGCTGCCCCTGTGCATCGCGCTCCAGATAGGCTGTACAGGCATCGCCCGGCAGAATTTCAATGCCGACAAAAATGATAACAGAGACCAGCCACAACGTGACCAGACCCAAGCTCAGCCTTTTCAGAATCAGATTAACCATCCGGTCCCGTCGCGCGTGCCATGTGCCAGTTCAACTTGAGTGGTGGACACATTGGCGTTCTCCCATTTTGCCGACCCTAGACCGGGCCGATGCCATGCGTCGAGACACTTGTCACATTTTTCACAAAGAATTTCGTGAGTTCAACGCATTCGGCGCAGGCTGATCGCCGCGCCAACAGCCTCTGGCTGCGGCATGTCAGACTGGGCGCGGACCATGGCTTTCACGTTGTTCAGGATGTCTACGGGCATGGGCGCCACCTTTGGGCCTGACATATCCACATGCAAAACCATGGATTCACCTGTCGCTGCCATCCAGCCATCTTCGTGGTACATTTCCTGATAGCTGTGGAACCGTTTTTCATCGTGATCGACAATACGAAAGGCGATGCGTACTTTATCCCCCAGCTTTAGCTCACGCAGGTAGCGAATGTGAAATTCGGCTGTATACGTGGTCAACCCCCGTTCCTGCGCATAGTCAGGACCGAAGCCCAGCACCGCATAAGCCTCATCCGCACCGCGATCAAAAAGGACGGTATAGTAGCCCATGTTGAGGTGGTTATTGTAGTCTATCCAGTCGGCCTCAATGGCGTGCAGGTTGGACATGAAAAGTTTGGGATCAGACATCGTGTGGCTCATTTTGGTCAGGTCAGTACCATCATCCCCTTGGCATCGATTGGATGCCAAGGATTTTTGCCCAGAACGAAACACCGCAAAACCAGTACTTTACGTCGACACCATACCAATTTATACCAATTAGACCAAAAGTGACGCGGTGAAAGATGAGCACGTCTGTAACATCTGACGATCCGGGCATTGTCATCCCAGGCCAGATCGGGGCTACGGTCCAGATCGTGGTGGATACGCTTTTTGCCCGGATAAAGTCCGAGGAATATCAAAGAGATACACGTCTTCCGTCTGAGCGGACTCTGGCGGCGGAGTTGGGGGTGGCGCGCAACACAGTGCGCGAAGCGCTGGATGTGCTGGAGAGCCAGAACGTGATCCTGCGGCGGCCCGGATCCGGCAGCTTTGTCACCTACAGGTCCAGCCCCCGCGCGGCCATGACCGCCGACAGCGTGGCAGGCGAAACCAGCCCGCTCGACCACCTTGTGGTACGGGGCATTCTGGAGCCCGAGATTGTACGCCTGGCCGTGGTGAACATGACGCCGCGCATGGTGTCGGACATGGCCAAAACGCTGTCACAGATCGAAGCGGTCACAACCGATCTCGATACCTTTATCGCCTTGGAAGAAAAACTTTATGTGCAGATCGCGGAGGGCACAGGCAACGCCCTTTTGGAGTCGTGCTACAGGCTGGCGGTCGAAACCTACCGCCAGAGCTTTCGCACCGAGCTGCGCCGCCGAAGCCTCACGCCCAAACGCGTGCAGGTCTACCAGAAACGCTACAACACCCTCTACAATGCAATTGCATCGCGCGACGTGGCTCAAGCCGTGGAGTTCATCAAATTACACCTGGTAGAAGAGCAGAAACTGCTCTTGCAGGACGGATAAAGGTTAACGCCTTTGTTTTGCAGGGATTAAGGCATCCGGCTGGCGCTGCGTCGGTGTTTGGTTAAGCAGGATGTCATTGGCGCCCTGAAGTTCGATTGTCGCGTTCAGCGGCTTGCGCCCGCGGCACCAAGCATAACCGACAACAAAGGATTTACTTGAAACGTTCGCCCCGCGCCTCTCGAATTTCCTGTTTCGCAGCAATTAGATGCTCCACGAGCTGTTGAAAATCATCTTTGTGCGGCGTGGATCGGCGCCAGTGAAGAGCAATATCGTGCCGCGCTTCGGGATGGTCGATTCGCCGTACGACAAAATCTGGATCCCGCACGGCTTCGGCCAAAGCATAAAGCGATGGCAGGACGGCAACGCCTGCTCCCATGACTGCCATTTGCCTAATCGCGTCAAGACTGGCCCCTTGGTAGTCGCGACTGACGAAAGTGTTGGCTTTGACTGCAAGGTCCTCGACGATGTCGTGCAATGTGAAACCTGAACTGAGCGCGAGCAGCGGTCGGTCAGCAAGCTCAGTGAGCGCAACCGGTCCACTCTGAGCAGAAAGCGGATCATCGCTAGCAGCACAGACCCAAAGCGTTTCTGTAAACAGAGAAACACTCTCGATGTTGGGTTCGTTGGTCGGTGTGCCAATCACGGTATCAATGCGACCATCGATCAACATTTCCAGCAACTGCGCCGTTGTTCCCTCGCGCACAACAAGTCTGAGGTTGGGAAATCGAACATGAAGGCGCTTGCTCGCGATCGGCATAAAGTAAGCTCCGACAGATGGCAGAACACCAATGGTCAAACGATCGCCGAAAAGACCAACAGAACCACGTGCGGCTGCTTTGAATTCGGTCACGTCCTGCAAAATTGTACGCGCTCGCTGGAGCATTTTTTTGCCAATTGGAGTGAGAGTCACACGGCGAGACGTCCGCTCAAAAAGAACGATGCCCAGTTCTTCTTCCATTGATGCAAGTTGTTTGGAGAGGCTCGGCTGGCTGACCGCGAGGGCATTTGCCGCAGCGCCGAACGCCCCAAATTCCGCAACGGCAACGAAATACTCGATCTGGCGCAATGTAGGTCGCATTGGATAATCCCCATTAATAGCTTTTAGCTATCAATATCTGAAAATATTTCCATTGGAAGTATTAATCCTGACAACCCACCTGAATGTTACAGCAAAAATAATCCGTCATCCTAACCAGGAGAGAAAACAATGAAGTCCATCACACTTGCCACCGCCGCAGCGATTGCACTCACATCCGCGGCCGCCAATGCGGGAACTGACAAGACTGCCAAATTAACCGAGACTGAAGTCACGGCGCTCAAGGAAGCATGGGGTGAGGGCATTGTGAACATCGGAACCATTCACACCCAAGGCGGAGATTACAAAGCCGCTGCGGCCGCCCACATCGAAGAATTTTACGCGTATGGCGAACGTCCCGTTCTGTTCAAACCGACGCTTGCAAGCGATGATCAATTCCGCGGTGATTTCGACGAAGCCCTGTCGTATTTCGTGGGCGGTGATATCGCAGAGGACGGTGGATTTGCTATCGCGCCTTACACGGATGTTCGGTGGGAGCCAGAAGGCACGGTCATCAATGGAGATACAGCTATGACCATGGGGAACTACTTCTTCATGACCACCGAAGGCACCGAAGTGAAAGTTGAATACACATTTGGGATTGAGCGTATGGATGACGGCGATCTGAAGTTCGTGCTGCATCACTCGTCGATGCCGTTCACATCAAGCTAACAACGTTCTGCGGCTTGCAAACGACACATGGAGGTTTTGGGCTTCCCAAAGCCTCCTGCACCAAAAAAATGAGCATCTGACCGCGCAATACAGGCGCTGCCTCGGCTGCCATCTCAATGAAAGGAGTTACACACAATGAATGAACAACAGCATCAACCCGATGTTCCTCAACAAACTGACCTTCAACGCGCATCCGAATGGTTGTCTGGCGAGGTGAAAGTTTCTCGCAAGATCCTCGTTGCGGGAGGTGTTCTTCTTCTGGTGCTCCTGGGCGTCGCGCTCGACTGAGCACCTGGGCCGAAACAGGGGTGTTTTGAAGCCACCGTGAGCTGAACGGAACTCCGAGCGCACATGCCTGATCGCATTGCGCTTGGAAGGAACTTTCTAAGCTGAATGACATGTAACGCCCGCAGCTTAACACAAGCGATAAGTATAGGCCCAATTCGGCGCTGGCATGTTGGCGTTTTCGGTAGCTTCCCACTCGACGGATGGGTGTCCCACTCGACGGATGGGTGCAGGTCAAGGATCAATCCTGAGCCTGTTATTCTACCCAATCACTCGCGCCCCCAAATCCGGGCCTAGTCCGTTCTGGCCCAGCCGCTGATCCCACATCTGACCCAAGTCCTGCATCTCAACTCGCAGAAGCGCTTCGTGCTGTCTTAGCCAACCCGGCACGGAGCCAAATTCGACCACCCTTGCGCGGCCCTTTTCAATGCGCACCACCGGCCAATCGCCTATCAGCGCATTGTCGATGCCAAACATATCTGTGCCCCACCATTCGGCTGGGCCAAAAGCGTGGGTGACATGGCCCAGCTGTTTCATTGCGGCCAGAACTGAGGACGGCGTGACACTGTCGGCCTTCTCTACTGCGGCATGCCAGATATCGAGGATGGCGGCGTATTCCCAGCTCACGGCGGTCCAGCCATCAGGATAGCGGCTGTTATATTCTTCAAAGAAAGCATTGGGTTGATTGAAGAAAAATGCCTTTTCGCTGAGTGCGGGGTCGTCAAAATCAGGGAACTGGAAGGTGACACCTTCCATGAAGTCTCGACCCAGTCGCTCCACCAGTTTCTGGTAGTGATCCAACGTGCAGGACAGGATTTGACCGCCATACCTCTGCGCGGCTGCATATTCTGTTAGGGCATGCACCATGGGCGTATAGCTGGTGCACCAGCAGAGGATATCGGGTTTGGCCGCCAGCATTGGGCCCGCGACATCCTCGGCGGAGGCTCCCTCGGCGGGATACTGCACCTCTTTGACAATCTCGATGCCCGCCGCCTTGAAGGCCGCGCGGTAGGTGGCGAGAGATGGCAGGCCCATGCCATCCTGTTGGGCGCAGAGGGCCACGGTTTTCAGCTCTGGCCGATTGCGGGTGAGCCACTCGACGCCCGTCACAACATAGACAGGGTGCACCTCGGAGGGCGCGATCAGGTATGGCGAATCCGGAGACAGATCGGAGGGCAGAAGTGTCGAGGTCAGGATGCGACGCGCGTGCAAGTCATCGGCCACAGCTGCGTAAGCATCCCCGCCTAACATCATCATCAGCTTTATGTCATGGGTCTGTAAAAGCTGTGCCGCACCTTCCCGCGCGGCCTGTTCGGTATCGCCACAGTCTTGGGCATGAATGGCAATCGGATACCGCCGCCCATTGATGAGCACGCCGCCCGCCTGGTTCAGCCAGTTTTCCCAGATGCGGCATCCGTGTAGCCCGGGCAGACCCCAAGATACAGCCTGCCCCGACAAGGGCGCCAGAAACCCAATATCCACCGTATTGGTCATGCCCACCGACAGACGTGGCATGGCGCCGGAGATGGCCAATCTTTGGGCGAAGCTGGAGGTATCGATGGGGCGTCTCCGATCAAAAGCCAAATGAATCTGTTGACAGACTGGTCCAGTCTTTGGCTTAATTCAAGGAACCAAAAGAACCAAAGTAAAATATTGGTTCAATTCAATCCAGGGAGAAAGACCACATGGCCAAGAAACGCGTTGCCATTATTGGCGCAGGCCCTTCGGGGCTGGCACAGCTCAGGGCGTTCCAGTCCGCCAAGCAAAACGGCGAGGATATTCCGGATGTTGTTTGCTACGAAAAGCAGGACGACTGGGGTGGTCTGTGGAAATACACTTGGCGCACGGGCGTCGGCGCAGATGGTGAGCCGTGCCATGGCTCGATGTATCGCTATTTGTGGTCGAATGGTCCCAAAGAGGGGTTGGAGTTTGCCGACTACACTTTTGATGAGCATTTCGGCAAAGAGATCGCCAGCTACCCGCCGCGTGCTGTGCTCTTTGACTATATTGAAGGCCGGGTGAAAAAGGCCGGCGTGCGCGACTGGATCCGGTTCAACAACACCATTCGCGATGTGCGCTATGATGAGGGTTCGGGCAAGTTCACAGTGACAGCGCGGGATTCTGTGAACGATTCCGAGACAGCCGAAGAGTTTGATCATGTGGTGGTGGCCAGTGGGCATTTCTCGTCGCCCAATGTGCCCTACTACCCCGGGTTCGAAAGCTTCAATGGACGCGTGCTGCATGCCCATGATTTTCGCGATGCACGTGAATTCACGGACAAGGACATCTTGATCCTTGGCACGTCTTATTCGGCCGAGGACATCGGATCACAATGCTGGAAATACGGCTGCAAGTCGGTGACGGTGGCCCATCGTACGGCGCCCATGGGCTACGACTGGCCCGATAATTGGGAGGAAGTGCCTGCGCTTGTGAAGGTCGAGGGCAAGACGGCGCATTTCAAGGATGGGTCCAGCAAGGATGTTGACGCGATCATCCTGTGCACCGGCTACAAACACCACTTCCCCTTCCTGCCGGATGATTTGCGCCTGAAGACGGCCAACCGTCTTGCGGCGGCGGACCTCTACAAAGGCGTGGTTTGGAACAAGAATCCCAAGATGTTCTACCTGGGCATGCAGGACCAATGGTACACGTTCAACATGTTTGACGCCCAGGCCTGGTGGGTGCGCGATCAGATTATGGGCAAGATTGATTTGCCCGATCAGGCGACGATGGAGGCCGATCCGGTGGCGCGTGAGGCGGCAGAAGACGCTTTGGAGGATGACTATGCCTGTATCCGGTATCAGGGCGATTACGTGCGTGAGTTGATCGCCGAGACGGACTACCCGAGCTTTGATGTGGACGCGGCCAACCAAGCCTTCTTTGAGTGGAAGAAGCACAAGAAGAAAGGCATCATGGAGTTCCGCAACCACGGCTATACCTCGCCCATGACCGGCAAACAGGCCCCGGCGCATCACACGCCGTGGAAAGACGCGCTGGATGACAGCCTTGAGGCGTATCTGCAGACGTAAGTTTGGCGGAATGAATTTGAGACCGGCTGCACCCGAGGGGTGTGGCCGGTTTTTGTTGCGGTGTAGGTCGGCTATGCGGACGAAGCGGACTTATTCTCTTGCAGCTTTCGCTGACGCAGAAACCTCTCGCATTTGCGACATAAGTTTCGCCGCGCTGCAGCCATTTTCGCCGAAGCGGTCTTTTGCCCTGCCAAAAAGGGCACCCGGACAAACCCTCCGAACGCCGCATGATAGTCGGCGAATGGACGTCCCGTTCTTACCGGCGTAATCACTGATCCTCAACACGCACAACCACCTCCATCGAGAGCAGATCGTTACCTTCTCCCTGGAAGCTGCCGGTTACCGGAGCGACCTGTGATATGTTTCGCGCAACGGCCACCGGGATCAGGTTGGCCGACCCCACCGACCTGTTCGTTGGGTCGAACGGGATCCAACCGGCCCCGGGAACGAAGACTTCGACCCATGCATGTGTAGAGCCCGAGCCGGCAGATCCGAGCCGGTCATTACTGGGGTCGTAAAGATAGCCGGACACCAGACGCGCCCCGAAACCCAGCGTTCGGATAGCCTCGGCAAAGAGGACCGCAAAGTCGCGACACGAGCCACAGCCCCGGTCGAGAGTTTCGAGTGGTCCTTGCGTGCCTTCGCTCTCGCGGATCTCATATGTGATCTGCGCTGTGATGCCATTGCTGACGTCCTTCAGGAGCGACAGGGTATCCGTTGGCCTGTGCATCACGAATTGTTCGACCCAGTTTGACAAGCGCCCTGCGTCGTCTTGGTATTGTGGCGCAGAAAGCGCCCCGAGATCTGTCCAGTCTTCGGCGGAGTAGAGAAACGGGTAGGACGTCGCAGAGGCAGCAATCGGGAAGACGGGCCAGTCTGGCGCGTTCAGGATGGCGGTTGTGTGCGACCGGATCGAAAGCGTCTCCGTTGCGACATCGAAGTTGGCGATAGCGATGGCGTTTCCGGCGACATCGTGGGACCAGTCGATGCGGGCCGTCGGCGTGATTTCAAGATCGAAAGCCGTCAATATGAGATCCCGCGTTTCACGAGGGCGCAACATCAGCCTGTGCGGTCCAAGAACCACGGCGGTGCGGTAGCGATAGGTCGTCGTGTGTGCGATCGTGATCGTCGGCATGCAGCAGACCTAAGTCGACCGACGGCCGGAGCGAGACCGACCTTTGCTGACGCCTTCGGGCACTGCCGCGCGCCATGCTGTCGTACCTTTGCACCTTGCACAGATGCGCTGGCCGAACCCCTCGCTCCAAAACGAAGCATCACAACGCAAGCAGAATCGCAGCTTCGGCACATCTCCAAGCGCGCGGATGGGGTGATCCATCAGGGTGTCGTCGACTCTTGATTGCATCAGTTCCTCGCGTTCTTTTGGTCCCTGAAATCGCGTTTCGGACATCATACGGAAACAGAAGAAGTGCGCGGTCGGCACGGCATCCCTTCATTCTCGGCGTCATGAATGTCCGAAGCGTCCCGCGAAGACCCCTGCGCTGTTGCGTATTCGGTCCCAGCGTCCGCGTCATCCATGTCAGTATGTGCCGTCCGCGATCCTGAGTAGAGATGGCGCAAATGCGCCTCAGACACCCCGTCGGCCTTCATGACGAGTTGCACCATGGGATCGGCCAGCATTTCTTCGAGAAAGACCTGCGAGAGGTCCTGGCCGGACAGTTTGTCTTTCGCACGGGCACGGTCGAGGTCGGCCAGCGACACGGACAGGCTCCGCGTCAATCCCGGATGGGACAGGCGTGGATGCAGATGGACCACGACAGAGGCCTTCCAGGCTTGAGGGTCCTTGTGATCGGGCGGTGAGGCGAGTTCTGTCTCGATATCATACTCTCCGGCAGGAAGCGTTTCGTCGAAGCCGGGAAGATTGAAAGGCCGGTCAAAAACCGCGACGGTCTTGTCTGTTTGGTCGTCCATTGCGTTTGATCCTTTCAATTGAGCAGTTTTCCACGACATTGAGCACATCCAGCCGCTTCAGGTTTTCTTCGGGCCCGGAGAACCCAGTTTCGAAGTGGTGTCCGGCACCTTGATTTGCGGTCGCTTTTTCGGTGGCTCCGCAGGTTCGGGCTTCAGTATGGCAGCAGCTCTGTTAATCAGGTCTTTGAAAGACCTGCTTTTCATCCTGTTGGGTTTTCCGCTGGAATTTTCGGGCCTCGATCAGGCTCGGATTCTCGAATGCGGTCTTTATGTATATGTGTATTGGCCAGCCCCATTACCATGGCGCAGTGTCGATTAAGTCCGCGGCATATGACTTTCGTAGTTCCCGCGGGTGATCATCTGGGGGTCATACCAGCGTTAGGAAGGAGCGGGTATCGCCGCCCTTGGAACTTCCGTTCATCTTTTGCTTGCCATGAATGGTCTTTGCGACATCTGGGGCGCTCATCGCCCGCATAAGGGCACTGTAATTCATCCCCATTTTCATCTCGGAGCCAACGTGCACGGCGGATTTGGCTGTGTCGACAACGGTGTGGTCGCTGGTTGCGCCGATGAACATGATTCCCGAGGGAAACGTAAGGCCGCTTGTGTCGGTGTCCTGCTGCCCGACAGCAAGGATCGTTCGGGTCCGGAGGTCATCATTCCGAACCAATCTGAGTATCCCAAGCTCCGGAGCAATTGATGCAGGTGGTATTGCGCTTGGTTTGTCCCTTGTTTCGATCACCTCGGCAAAAAGGGCAAAGGCATCAGTATGAAGGCCAGAGATCGGATGCCCTGTTGCGGGGTCGGCGCCCAACAGGATCGCCTCGCCGAGGCGGAGGTTGTTGACTCGCCCGGATGAGTCTTCGCCAAGCGCCCATTGCAAATTGGCTGATCCACCTCCTGAAACAAGCTCGACAAAAGGTCCGCAAGCGCCTTCGATTTGGTCGGCCAGTCGCGAGAGCATGGCCATGTCACAGGCCGTCGGTGCCACGTTTCCCAAACAGGCGAAATTTGCAGCGATGCCTTTGAGAGCAACGCCGGGCGTTGCGATGACCCGAGCGGCGCAATCGGTGAGGTTCTCCGGCAAAATGCCTTCGCGTATATCTCCCATTTCAACCATTAGGATAACATCGTGCGAGGTACCGAGTTTCTTTGCAGCTGCACCAAGCTTCAGGATCATGGCCATCTCTGTGTTATAGCTCGCGTCACAATACTGGATGGTATCTTCCATCTCGCTCAGCAACGGCGCGCGGATCATCGAAATTGGGCAAGTTATCCCCGCAGTTCGCATCCGAAAGATGTTTGCGATGCGTGCGTCTGCAAGACTGGTAACGCCACCTTCCAACATCGCCGCGGCTACGTCAGGATGCCCACACACTGCCTTGGTCACACCGGTGACCGAGATTCGACGAGCGCCAAGACGTCGGACGAGATATCGCGCGTTTGCCTGGATCTTGCCCAGATCAATTTCCACTCGCAGCGCGGTCATTCCGCGGCCGCGAGAGGCACGGGCCGTAACTGCGGAAAGGCGGCCAAGACCATGTCGCTCAGGTGCACTTCCGGCCGGGTCAGCGCGTCCGTCACCGGAACGCCAAGATCCCTTGAAAGACTGTCAATCGCACGATCGACCTCGGTGCCCGTCATCGCTTCGTGATTGAGTGTGACACCAATCACCCGTGTGTCAGCGAAAGCTTCGATGAGGGCGATTTCGCTTTTCGGCCTGGGCATCGGCATGGCGGGAAAGTCGCAGCGATGGGCGCGTTTGGGCGCATGTTGGAGAATAACACCGTGCGGCTGGCTGCCGCGCAGAATGAATGCCGAAGTGCAAAAGGCCGGATGGCTGAGCGCGCCTTGTCCTTCGATCAGGATGACGTCCGGATCGTCGCCATCAGAAGCCGCGACCATCACGCGTTCCAGTTCCCCGCAGCAGAATTGCGGTGGCACGGCGTCCATGGCGATGCCGTATTTTGCGCCCTGCATAAGCCCCGTTTGGCCGGTACCGACAAGGACGGTCTTGATACCACGCGTGTTCAATTCCCTGGCCAGAATGGTCGCCGTCGTCCGCTTGCCAATTGCACAATCCGTTCCGAGTACGGCAATGCGGATTGCCTTCACCTCCGACACGCTTCCGTCAAACAGGCGCATGTCCTTGCTTGGCCTGGGTTTGCGGATATCGCGGATCGTCACGTTGGCCGCATCTGCGGCGCTCGAGATCTCGGGGTCATCGCCGAGGTATTCGTGCAGACCACTGACGATGTTCATGCCGAGTGCGATGGCATCCAGCACGACCTCGCGATCTGCGGGTGACATCTTTCCCGTAGAGGGGGCCATGCCAAAAATCAGCGTGTCGGGGGTATAAGCTTCACGTGTAACCGCAGCCTCGAGGTCTTCAAGGATGGGAATGCCGTTGCTCACTTTGTCCAGCACCTGCCCGCTGTCGCGCCCTTCAAGCCGGCTGTCGATGACCGATAGAATACGGTAGGCCTGGCTGTGACGGACAAGCCCATTCGCGGTCTTGCCGTCGACCTGCCCGAAGTTCCCCTCGCAATAGACAATCGCTGTGGGCACACCGTTTGTTATGGCTTTTTTGCCGTAAGACTGGCGGTATGCGGATACATCAGGTGGAGCTTGCGGCCCCATCGTTGTCAGCCTCGTCATCGAGTTTTCTACATTGTCCGTTTCCATGATTATTCCTTTCCCAAGCGGGTTTTCCCGGATCCGATCACATGAAGCATTCGGGCGTGTGAGCCGTGTTTCAATTTTGATTGCGAGCGCTAGTCGTTCAGGACGCAACGCTCTTGCGAGCGCTGGAAATTCCTGTGGCACTCCCACCCGTTTCCCGATCGGTTGAGATGCGCATTGTCAGGGAGTTCGATCTCTGTGCAGCCGTCGTCGGACTCTGCAAAGCCGCGATTACACTTCCAGCCCTGGCCATAGCTCGCATCGTCGAAATATGCGTTCTCCGGGACGACGACAGCCTCACAGGTGTCATCGCGTTCAAAATAGCCTCGCTCACAGGTCCATGGCTGCCCGTATTCGGAGACATTCAGAAAGGCGTTCTGCGGGACCGCGATTGCGACGCATGTGTCGCCTTCGACCTCATAGCCACGGTCACACAGCCACGCCGCCCCATAGCCGCGGTCAGACAGATAGGCGTTTGGGGGCAAATCGATCTTAAGGCAAAGATCATCAACTTTCATGTAGCCACGAAGGCAGCTCCATCTTTGTCCCGACGGGTCGAGATATCCGCCTTCGGGAACGACGACCTTAAGACAAGCCGCGTTATCGACCTCCTGAAACCCGTGCAGACACTCCCAGCCCTTGCCATAGGTCCGGTTGGTGGCATAGGCGTTCTGCGGGACGATGATGGTTAGGCAGGTATCACCGTCACGCCGGTATCCACGATCACACTCCCATCCCTCGCCATAGCTTTTGGGCCACGCATTCGCGGGCATCGGGGCCGATTGAGATTGGGCGAAAGACGGCGATCCGATCGCGATGAACGCGACAAAGGCGACCGCAAGGCATTCCGTGAAAAACACCGTGGCGAGCACGCCTAAGGTGCTCTTGGACGAAACAGGCGACAGTTTGAGGTCATTACGATGCATCAAGGTCGAGACCTTCGATGCAAGCCTGCGCCAGATCGCGGTTCGGGCCATCTGATCCGGGCATCGTTGCCCAACCGGTTTCCATCACAGCGTCGCGCCGCTTGAATGACGACGCCTCGCGGATCGTAACCAGCTTTGCAATGCGTTCATTGTCGGTGCGGGACATGTCGAGGCAGAAGGGCACGAGCGCTGCGATAACGCTGTCCTCCGCCATCTCACTCGCCATCTTCTCGGCGCTGCTTCCGGTCACCCATCCTCCCCACGAGAATCCAACGATGCCGACAAACGCCGCGCCAAGGAGCGCGCCGTAGATGCCGGGTTTCAGCCATTCGGGTGTGGTCATTTCGTGTCCTCCAGCGGGGAAAGCGCCGCTTCGCTGTCATTGGTGGTTTCGGAGAGGGCCCGATCACATGCGATGGCATGTTCGAGCTCCTCCTTTGTGGTCATTTGCATCGTCGTTTGTCCCGCATGGCTCCCGCGCCCCCGGATCATCAGGTATGTCGCGGTGCGCCGGTAAGCCTCGAAGCTGAGGCCTTGTATAAGCTCTTCTTCGACAAGGATTTCATATGTGCCGGGCGGAAGCTCTAGCTGGCTGTAGCCGATCGTGAAGTCGTTTGAAAACGTCACCGTTGATCTGGTCGAACGCGTGAACAACCCGGGTCTCCATTGAAAAGATGTTGGACTTTCCGCCGTCGCCATCGTGGCAAACGTCAAAAAGAATAACTCGCCAAGGCAAGGCTGCTAAGTGCACATTATCCGAGCCCACGCGGGGCGATGCTGATCGAGGTTAGCCCCCGCCGGGTTCTTTGCTGTCAGGGTGGTAGGTAAAGCCGTTCCGCGGTTTCAGACACCTCCGTGCAAGTCTTAGCATCAGTCTCACGCCGAAAGGAAACCAGTGTCCGCCTCAGACGTACTTCACCCGGATGGCAGTGACTACGATGCCTTTCTTTTTGCGGAAGTGGGCGAGGACAGAACCGGTGCGTCCGTTACGGTCTTGTCAGCGCTCGCGCGCCTTGACCTGGAACCATGGACCGAGGCGCGTGAGCTCTCACAATTGTGCCCGGATGACGCGCAAGTCCGACTGACGACGCATTTTGAAGCGATAATCGACATTCCGGCGCTGGCGCTGGCTAGCGAGAGCAGAGCAGCAAAGCTGCTGTCATTGTTGCCGAAGCGCGCACCGCTTCGTGATACGAAATCACTCGAAACAGGCACCATCAGTTTTCCAAAGCTTTCGATGTCTTGGACAATGATGGCCTTCATAGGAGTCGTGGTTCTAACATGGTTCTTCTATCTGGCTCAAACGGGCTAACCCATGTCAGTGCGGCGACGCAGAGAATCCGGAAAGATGAACCTGTCCACCGCAAGTTATGGTGGCATTTCCCGAGTATCTCAGAGGCGCGGGAAACATGTAGTGCATTCCCTCGTACTGTATGTTCCTTGCGCCTCTTTTCCTCGGACCGTCCAGGAAAGGGCAATTCCATGAGTGAAGAAAACCAAACCCAGGAAAACCAGACCGTGAAACACATGGCCTCGGTCAAGGCTGCCTGGGACAAGGCACCCGAAGGCCCCAAGAAGGCCGCAGCGCTGAAGCACTATCAGGCCGCTGAAAAGGCTCATGAAGCTGAAAACGACGAAGAGGCGCACAACGAGCTCAAGCAAGCGAGCCGCGCACTGATGTAATGTCGGTATGCCTGTGAAAAGACGTCAGGGCCGCCCAAACCTAGGGCGGCTTTTTCACGGCAACAGAGGCCGCGACTGATCGAGATAGGCCGGATCGAAATCCGCCAATGCAACCAGCCCCTCATAGTCCTCGAAGGTGACCAGTCCGCCCTGAAACGTGACGAGCCCGCCTTCGCGGAGTTTCCGAAGGACGCGGTTGACGTGGATGGCACTTAACCCCAACGCATCAGCGAGATGGTATTGCGTGAGCGGGCAGGCGTAACCTTTCCTGCTTCCCATACCGACAAGCGACAGTCTTACGCCAAGCTCCAACAGGAAATGCGCCATGCGTGCATCCGCATCGCGCCGGCCCAGCCCAACCAGATGCTCAACCACCATTGCTTCGTCGCGCGACACCGCCCAGAGAATGGCCGTTGCCAGCCGTGGTGTCTCTGTGAAGGCTTGCAGAAGATCGCTGACCAGAACTTCCGCAGCCTCGATATCGACGATGGGTTCGATCCCATGATCGGACGTGTGCAAAAGCACGCTGCGCAGCCCCAGAAAATCCCCCGGTATCTGGAAATCAACGATCTGCCGCGACCCGTCAGGCTGGATCTTGTAGGAAACGACCCAGCCCGCCGCCAGGATGTATGCTGCCTGTTCGGATTGGCCCTGGTGAACCAAGTCACGCCCAGCAGAGAAAGATTTCCTCCGTTGGTGCAAACGCTCAAGAACGGCCAGTTCAGTCTCCGACAGTGCAACAAACGCGGAGAGCTTTTGGGTGAGTGGACTGGCTTTGATGTTCATCATCGGTCCCTCCCGAACCGGCGCGTACTCATGGAAGAATTCGGCGCCGAGACTGCTTTCGATCAGTACGGGATACCAAACTCTTTGTGAGTTTAGGGCGATCAAGACCCAACCCGGTCGCAATACAACGAACGAAAGAGGAATGCCCCGATGTCAGACCAACGAGACGCCGCAGGCATGGCCGCCTTTTCGATTTGCGAGGCGCTCCTACTTGCCCTGCAAGATCGCAATCTACTGCCGGAACGCGAGATCGTGGGGATTCTTCGGGATGCGGCAGCGACCCACGAGAATGCTCAAGACCCGGAGGACGAACGCAAATTGCATGGGGCAGCCGCCAAACTGATCAACGAGATCATCATTGGCGGCAACCTGTCGCAACGCTCGTAACGCCGACCCTCTTACGCTGGATAAGAAAAGCCTAGATACTCAGCCTCTCAACCCGTTCTTGGGTCGGTCGGCTCGGTCTGTGCTTCAGGAGGTTGTTTGGTTGCAGTCTGCGGTTTCGTTTCTTTTTCTTGAGAGGCCTTCTTGTCGGCGGCCTCTTTCTTCGCCAAGTCGTTGAACGACATTCTGGCTTTCCTTTTCTGGCTGCCAGGGTATCCGGCAGCATGTGAGCCATAGTGGAGCAAAGCTCTTTTGGCAAAGGAAACATCAAGCAAATCACTGCGTGCACCTTGTAACACTCTCGGACAGCTACCAAGTCAGTTAGGCTACTGAACTCCATTCGACCCTCTGTTTTCCTTTACCGGCTCACAGCGCTAGACACTGTTGTGAGAAGCCGGGTTGCCGCATGTCGCGGGCAGCGATTAATCAAGGAAAATTCACATGGCCAACGGCACAGTGAAATGGTTCAACACCACCAAAGGCTTCGGCTTCATTGCACCTGAAACAGGTGGCAAAGATGTGTTCTTGCACATCTCTGCACTCGAGAAGTCCGGGATGACCACCCTGAACGACGATCAGAAGGTGACCTTTGATGTGGAGGCCGGCCGCGACGGTCGTGAAAGCGCAACCAACATCGCGCTCGCCTGATCTTTGCAAGTGGGCGCTCTTTCGTGGCGCCCCATCGCCAAACGGCCACTTGCTTTTTTGAATCTTCTTCCGCTGCCTAACGCAGCAGTTCTTTTGCCTGATTGGCATCCGCCGAACCGGCACTACGAATTGCTCATCCCAGGAGACCAGCCCGATGCCAGATTACACAGCCCCAAACAGATCAGATGCGGGACGTGACGTCTTCAAGGGTATGTCGAAGAAATCGAAGGCCAAGGAGACCAGTAAAGAAGCCGCTAAGTCGATCAGCGTGGGCGAGTATGGCAGATATCAGATCAAGTCCGGTCGTCTCGCAGGCGCATACGGTGCTCGCGCCTTTCTCAAACCACCCACGAAAGCGCGCGGCTTGATCGCCGAGGCGACGGGTGAGACCGAAGAAGCTGCGATCATCGCATTGCATTCCGCCATCGATGCGCGCGAAGCCAGCAGGGCCGAAGATCGCAGAACAGATCCTCGCAAAGGGACGCAGGTACCAACATCCGACGAATACGTAGAAGCGCTCCATTCTGTAAACCTGACGCGTCCTCAGCGCGCCATGTTGATGGCGTTGTCGCTGGTGGAAGCGGGCGGGTTGGCAGAGGCTAAGGTTGCAGATGCTGGCAATTACAAGTCCACGACCTCGGCTAACAGAGCGCTCGCCAGCGTGGGCCGTATGATTGCGAGCTATCTGTCTTCGGGAACAGGTTCCTTACGGCCTTCTATTGGCTCGGATGGAAGCGCGCTCATTGGGTATCGAGATGCCTCCGAACATGACGAGAAGCCTGAGAGCTGGATAATGCACCCCGAGCTTTGCGCCGCCATCCGTAAAGTTCTGTAATTCAATGGGTTAGATATCCAAGTGTTTGGCCAATGCGGGTTATTGCCAATCTAGTCGAACCAGAGTTTGTCCAGAAAAACCGATGCGTTCGGACATCAAGAGGACGTTTGGCGGCGTTGGTAACTTTACGTCAATCGCGCTGCGTGCGGCAGGTCGGTCCGCAAAGACCGACGGCACCAGCCGCACGCCTAGTGTCTAGAGGCCAATACTCTCGGCGATACTAAGCGCATCTTCGAGTTCAACTCCCAAGTAGCGCACTGTGCTATCGACCTTCGTATGACCGAGCAAGAGTTGAACCGCGCGCAGGTTGCCTGTTTTCCGGTAGATCTCAGCAGCTTTTGTTCTGCGCAGCGAATGCGTTCCGTATCCGCTCGGTTCCAGACCAATCTCCGACACCCAATCGTGCACCAACCGGCCATATTGACGGGTTGAAATATGCGGTCGATCGTGGAAGCGGCTGGGAAACATGAACGAGCAAGCCAACATCTCGGGTGACTTGACCCATGCCAGGACAGTTTTCCTTGTGTTTTCCGTCAATTCAAACCGGACGGGCCGCTTGGTTTTGCTCTGAATGACCGAAACACGTTCTCGGACGCGATCTTCTTTGACCAGATCGACCACAGAGAGCCCGACCAGATCACATCCACGTAGCTTGCTGTCGATGGCAACGTTAAATAGCGTCAGATCGCGAAGGTTGTTCGCCAGTTCCAGTCGCGCTCGGATGGCCCAAACCTGTTTTGGTAGCAGCGGTCGCTTCTGGCCGACGATCCGCCCCTTGTTCCAGACTTTACGTTTCGGGGTGACAGCAGGAAGTAGGACTCGAGGCATGATTTGCCCTCCTTGCCGCCCTCCAAACCCAAGCATCAGCACCGCGCTGACGTTGGCATGCTACACGCAAACCTGATTGCATCTAACCTGCCACCCGTGTGTTCGTGCTCCAAACCGAATAGCAGCTCGAATGAATGGCCGGATTCATCGCCGCCATGCCGCGCCGAAATCTAAGCGCCTGCAGCAATTTCCGTGCTGCGAGCGCGCGCAGCGAGGAATCAAG
This sequence comes from uncultured Roseovarius sp., assembly GCA_947496175.1. Classification (GTDB taxonomy): domain Bacteria; phylum Pseudomonadota; class Alphaproteobacteria; order Rhodobacterales; family Rhodobacteraceae; genus Roseovarius. Next base: position 539,147 of record CANMBU010000002.1, on the reverse strand, counting down.
ACTTCTGCTGTGGGCTCAAACCGGTCATTTAGACATAGCCGCGCGTTGATGAGATGAACGTGTGCCCTTACCCCGCCTTCACTGCCGCGCCAAGTTTGGCGGCTTTGCGACCCGGTTCTTCGCGGCCGATGGAGCGGCAGAGGATCATCACGGGCAGCAGGCCAAACGCCACCAGCACGAGGGATGGGACAGCTGCTTGTGACAGGCGTTCATCTGACGCAAGGCGGTGGGCCTGAACGGCCAAGGTCTGAAAGTTGAACGGGTGCAGGATGAGCGTGGCGGGGAGCTCCTTCATCACGTCGACAAAGACGATGAGGAGTGCAGTGAGCACCGAGCTGCGCGCGACAGGCAGGTGCACACGCCAGAGCAACCGTGGCCCGGATTGCCCCAATGACCGACCGATGGCATCGAAATGGCCCGGCACCGTGGCCATACCGCTGTCATAAGCGTTGAGTGCTGCAGCCATGAAGCGCACCATATAGGCCAGCACCATGAGCCAGATCGAGCCGGTAATCAGCAAGCCGGTGTCGATGCCGAAATTGCCTTCCATGAAACGGTCGATGACATTGTCGAGCCCGGCCATGGGCACCATCAGGCCAACGGCAATCACGCCACCGGGCACGGCATAACCCAGCCCTGCCCCAATGACGATGAGCTTGGAGCCACGTGTCGGCCGTGTGCGGGCGCGGAAGCCGACGAGGATGGCCCCGGCCACGGTGAGCACCGCTGCCACGCTGGCCACCAGAAGCGAGTTTTGCATGAAATCCAGGTAGCGGCTGGAAAACAGGTTCTGCCCTGAGCCGATGGCCATACTGCCCAGCATGATGACGGGAATGATAAAACCCAGCAGCACAGGCAAAAGGCAAATTGCGAAGGCGATCCAGCCCGGTGCACCGGTCAGGTGAGGCTTTTCCATGGTTTCAAACCGGGCACCGCGCCCTGCGGTTTGGGCTTTGCCGCGCTGGGCGCGCTCCAGCCCCGCGATGAGAAGCGCAAAGCAGAGCAGGCAAAGGGCAAGCTGTGCGGCGGCTGCGCGATTGCCGAGGCTGAACCACGCCTGGTAGATGCCGGTGGCAAAGGTTTGAACGTTGAAAAACGCCACGGTGCCGTAGTCGGCGATGGTTTCCATCACCGCGAGTAATGCGCCGCCTGCAATCGCCGGGCGCGCCATGGGTAGGGCCACGCGGTAAAAGGCGCGGATGGGTGAACGGCCCAGTGTGCGCGCGACCAGAAAGGCGTTTGAGGATTGCTGGCGAAATGACGCGCGGGCCAGCAGGTAGACATACGGGTAGAGCACGATGGTCAGCATAACCGCCGCGCCCCCTAGGCTTCGGATTTCAGGGAACCAGTAGTCGCGCGGGCCCCATCCCGTCAGGTCGCGCAGGAGCGTCTGCACTGGACCGGGGTGGTCCAGCATATGCGTGTAGGCATAGGCCATGACATAAGCCGGGAAGGCCAGCGGCAGCGCCAGTGCGATCTCAAGCCAGCGTTGGCCGGGAAAGCGGTAAACCGTCACAAGCCAGGCTGTGACAGATCCGATGATGGCGGTGGACAGGCCCACGGCCACAACGAGGAAAAGCGTGGTCGCCGCATAGCGTGGCAGCACCGGGGCCAGCACTTCTCGCCAGACGCTCAGGTCGCCTGTCAGCGCTGAAAGCGCAGCCGCGAGGATAGGCGCGACGCAAATCGCGACCACAAGCCAGGCCAGGCGGTGCAGCGTTTTTTCGGACATCAATTGCGCCTCTGGGTGGTTTTACCCCTTCCGATGGCCATGGCTGCCACATTGCGGCGCAACTTGCCAGAAAAACCTGACAAAAACGTTTGTGTATAAACGTAAGGCGGTCCGCTGAACGACTATTTTGTCAGGATCAGCTTGCCTGCACGGGTGATGCGCAGGGTATAGACCTTGTCATCCAGCGTGATTTGCGCAGTGGGGCCGCCTTGGGTCAGGTCGCGCGCATCGTGTAGTACATCAGGTTCGGAATGTGCGGGCTGAGGCGGGGCAAACTCTGTTCTGGGAGGATGTAGCATCAGAGCCTCCCCTCATTGCGGTCGAGCATCCGCTCAATCATCACATCAAGACACAAGCCGCTTGAAAGTGCTGCGAGCAAAAGTGTTTCGCGGCGTGGGCCGGGTGCGGGCGTTTGTAGCGGGATAGGGTGCGGAATTGTGCGGTTCCTCACGTCAGTCGAAACAGTCATCTTCTCGCTCCGATTGTTGCGACTAAGGTGCTGGCTGACCACGTTCGGGCTGGCTCATATATATTCCTGACTAAAACACTTGGTTTTGTCAAGCGCTCAGATTTTGAGTGGCATTGCTCCGCCGCCTATGCTGCCTCTTGGCACGGCTGTTGCGTTGAGAATAGCATGACATTGTGCGCCCGGTGCCAGCTCCATTTCCTCGGCGGCACGGGCCGTGATACGCGCCAAAAGCACGTCCTCTCCGGCGCGCAAACGCACGGCCACACCCGGACCAGCCCCGCGGTGCAGAGTTTCAACCGTCACAGGAAGCACATTGTGCGACGACAGCCCTCGCGGTGGATCACGTGACAACAGGACGTCCTGCGCCAACACCCGCAGACGGATGGTGGTGCCGGGGGCCGCGCTCACCCCAGGCAAAACGATCTCGCCGCCAGACAAAGCAAGGCGGCTGAGCCCATCGGCATCATGTCCAATCACTCTGGCTGGCAGGATCGCACCCGCCTCGCGCACACCCAAAAGGGGCAAAGCCTTGGGGTCGCTCAACACAGTTTCGGCAGTGCCGGACAGGGCCACTTTTCCTGATTGCAAGACGATCAGATCGTCGGCCAATCGCGCCACTTCCGCAAGGTTGTGGCTGACGTAGATGATCGGCACTTGCGCCACATCTCGCAAGCGTTCGAGATAAGGAAAAATCTCATCCTTGCGCGGCTCATCGAGCGCAGCGAGCGGTTCATCCATCAAAAGAAGTCGCGGCTGTGAGAGCCAGGCGCGCGCCAGCGCGACCCGTTGTTTCTCACCGCCCGAAAGGGTGCCAGGACGGCGCGTGAGCAGCGTCTCAAGCCCAAGCAGCTCCACCAGACGGGTTTCTTCGGCCTGATCCAAACCGCCGGATGTATAGCGCGCGCCAAAACGGATATTGTCGCGTACGCTCATATGGGGAAAAAGGCGACCGTCCTGAAAGACATATCCAACACGACGTTTGGCAGGCGCAATATGCACGGCCTGCGCTTGGTCAAAGAGCACCTCCTCCCCGAGCGAGATGCGCCCTTCATCCGGCGTGAGCAAACCTGCGATGGCATTCACCAGGGTGGACTTACCCGAACCAGACGGGCCGAAGATGGCCGTGACGCCGGAGCCTGCAGTGCAGGTCACATGGAGCTTGAATCCATCAAAGGCGTGGCGGATATCGACGTTGAGGCTCATGCCCGACCGATCCTCTGCGACACGCGACGCGCCAGCCATTCCGAGATCAGCACCGCCCCGATGGCCACGCCTACGGCGAGCAATGTCAGGCGAATGGCTCCTTCTTCACCCCCCGGCACTTGCAGAAAGGCATAAATGGCGGAGGGCAGTGTCTGGGTCTCACCAGGGATGTTGGCGACGAAGGTGATCGTGGCGCCAAACTCTCCCATGGCTTTGGCAAAGCCAAGCACCACCCCGGCCAGAATGCCCGGCGCAACCAGGGGAAGCGTGATACGTGTGAACCGCGCCGCGCGGCCAGCCCCAAGGGTTTCGGCAGCCTCTTCCAGCTTGGGGTCCACGGACTCAATCGCCAACCGGATCGCACGTACCATCAGTGGGAAACCCATGATCGCTGCGGCCAGCGCGGCTCCGGTCCAACGAAAGGCCAGGACAATGCCAATCTCGTTGAGCCAGGCACCAACTGCGCCGGTTTTGCCAAATGTCAGCAAGAGCAGATATCCGGTGACCACTGGTGGCAGGACCAAAGGCAAATGCACCAGCGCGCTGAGCAGTGATTTACCCGGAAAGTCGCGTCGAGCCAAAAGCCAGGCCATGGCAATGGCGAAGGGCAGACTGATCAGAACCGCCCAGAACGACACCTTAAGCGACAGGCTCAGAGCCGCCCATTCTGCGGCGGTGAGGCTCATTCGGGGTCCTCTGCACGGACAAATCCGTGGGCGGCGAAAATGTCTTGTGCCGTTTGGGTCGTCAGAAAATCATGGAAAGCCTGCACCTCGGGATGGCTACGGCCCGCGACAATGGCGGCAGGATATTTAATGGGCGTGTGATGTTTCGGGGCAATGTGATGCACAATATCCACCCCTGTCTCGGCCATCGCGTCACTGGTGTAGACAATACCCAAAGGCGCTTCGCCACGAGACACCAAAGCCAGCGCGGCGCGGACATTCTCTGTCTCGGCCAAGTATGGGCTTAGTACCGACCACAAACCTGTCGCTTCCATCCATTCGCGGGCGTAGATTCCGGCTGGTACCGCTTGGGTCTGACCCAATACAAGGCGGTCCCCTTTCAAACGCATTAAGATCGTGTCCGCGTCGGCAGTGGCGATAGGGTCAGCACCCTTGGGGCCAATCAGTACCAGTTGATTGCTTAAAAAGATCTTTTGCGTACCGGGTTCCAGCGCGCCCTGCCCCTCAAGCCAGGTCATCCAGGCGGCGTTGGCCAAAAGGACAATATCCGCAGGAGCGCCTTGCGCAACTTGCCGTGCCATGAGCCCCGATCCGCCATAGGACACAGTGATTTCGATGCCGGAGGCGGCGGCCACTTCTTCCAATGCGCCGCGCATTGAGGCCGCAGAGAACACCGTCACTTGCGCCTGTGCAGGTTCTGCCCAGAACGCAGTCAAAACAGCGCAAATACTTAAGAAAAGGCGAAAAATCAGGTTCATTGCAATGAGTATTTCGCAGCCTGTGGACCTTGGCAAGCCCATGCGGCGCAACCATATGTCGATGCAAAGAGAGTCCTGGCTACAACATCTTGGCTGTGATTTTCAAAATATGGTGAAAAACATAGCAATTTGTAGATATTACAGCTATCTGTCGTATATACATTTTGAGGTCGGTGGCAGAATAGTCGGGAAAAACCCGGTGGCACATGTAAAGATGAAACAACTACCTTTATCCGTTGAAATCACAGACAAACGTGACATGCGCACGCAATTTGCGGCGCTCTGTTATCGCGTGAAAGATGGCGAAACCGAAGTGCTGATGATCACTTCACGGGGAACTGGTCGCTGGATCCTTCCAAAAGGCTGGCCTATGGAGGGCAAAACGCCGGGCGATTGCGCCCTGGTCGAGGCCTGGGAAGAGGCAGGTGTGAAAGGCAAGGTCACGGGAGGGTGCCTTGCGCTTTATACATATGTCAAAGGTGTCAGCGCGGATGAACAATTGCCCTGTGCCGTGATGGTCTATCCGGTGCGGGTAAAGTCGCTGTCGAAAAAGTACCCGGAAAGCGAAGAGCGCGAGCGCCGCTGGATGAGTCCCAAAGCGGCGTCAAAGCGTGTGGACGAACCGGAATTAGCGCACCTCTTGCGTAAATTTGACGCAAAACGTCTGCTTGCCTAACCTGCGTGTTCGGGTGAAAATTCTTGCACTTTGCAGCAATCTGCTTAGGTGAATACAAGACGTTAATCGGAGCGCATCCTCGTGATCAAGTTCACATTGAAATGTGACCAGGACCATCGCTTTGAAAGCTGGTTCCAATCCTCAGACGCGTTTGACAAGCTCAAGCGCGCAGGCATGGTGACCTGTAGCATCTGCGGCTCTGAGGCGGTGGAAAAGGCGATTATGGCCCCCACCGTGCGCGCCAGCCGCAGCATGGCTGCTGCCCCGACCGAGGTGACAAAGTCACCCGCACTCACAACGCCGACGACCGAAATGGAACAGGCGCTGGCCGCGTTGAAAAAGCAGGTGGAAGAAAATTCCGAATATGTCGGCATGAATTTTGCGTCTCAAGCGCGGGATATTCACGATGGTTTGGCGCCGAACCGTGCGATCCACGGCGAGGCCAAACCAGAAGAGGCGCGCAAGCTCATAGAAGACGGGGTGCCGGTCAGCCCCCTGCCCTTCATCCCCAATCGCAAGACAAATTAACGCGCTTGCCGCGCGTGCAACGGCTTCGTACTCTGCATCACCGATGGAGGGGCAGCCATGCATGTATTGATCACGGGAGCCAACCGAGGAATCGGCGCGGCTTTGGCAGACGCATTTAAAAAAAACGGCGCGCAGGTCACCGGCACGTCCCGGCAACCGGGACTTGAAGCAGAGTTGGATGTGACAGACCCCATTAGCCATGCCGCTTTGGCTCAGTCATTGGATGGAGCGGCGATTGATCTTTTGGTGTGCAATGCCGGCGTTTATCTCGACAAAGGTCAAATGCTAAGCGATGGGTTTCCACCTCAGATGTGGGCCGATAGTTTTGCCGCCAATGTGACCGGTGTGTTTCTTGGCATTCAGGCGCTGATGCCCAATCTGCAGGCGGCAAAATCGGCCAAGATCGCGATCCTGTCCAGCACAATGGCAAGCGACACCCGCGCACCAGGCGGCAGCTACATCTATCGCGCCTCCAAGGCAGCAGCGCTGAATCTTGGGCGCAATCTGGCGGTGGATTTGAAGCCTTTGGGGATTGCAGTGGGTATTTATCACCCTGGATGGGTCCGCACGGATATGGGCAGTGATGCGGCCGATATTTCGGTCGAGGTGTCGGTCGCGGGCCTGATGGAAAGATTTGCGGCGCTGGACCTGGACTCCACAGGCTGCTTTGAGAACTGGGACGGGCGTAACCATCCATTCTAGCCGCACAAAAGTCTTTAAAAAGACTTTTGCCAAATCCTTTCAGAAGGCGATTGTATATTTGACAAACCCATAGGCAATACCCATCTGTGAGTCTCCAAGGGTAAGGAGATTTAGAAATGTCGGTATTGGCAATCAATTACGACCTCAAGACACCGGGGAAGAACTATGACAAGCTCTATGAAGCAATTAAGTCCTACACGTGGTGTCATATACTTGATTCTTGCTGGCTCATTGACACATTGAAGAAGCCCGATGATGTTCGAGACCACCTAAAAACCCATACAGATAGCAATGACGAAATTTTTGTAGTCCGACTGCACAAGCACTGGGCTACGAACTTTTCTGATACGTCGACTGAGTGGCTAAAGTCGCCTTCGCGGACTTGGGATTAGCCCCGTAAGGCAAACCGGCGACCTTGAAGGTTATGCCTAGCAAGCGGCCAATGAAGCTGAGCAAAGCAAGTCTCATGGTATTATGATACCACATACCTTGAGGTATCTCAATACCTCAATCCGACTTCTCGTCGTTTTTTCGTTTGTTCTTGACCAGCTTCTTGAGTCGCTTTTCAAACCGCTCTTCATCGTCGTCCGTCTCTAGCTTGCGGGCGGCTTCTTTGAACTTGTCGGCTTGAGATTTCTTATCCGTGATCGACATATAGTAAATCTACGCGTTTCTTTTCTTCGTGAAGTCTAAAAAACAGTCTGAATGGCGGCAAATCCTCACTCGGTCTTTCTGAGATTTTTGCAACAAATATGTTGGGCTCAACCACAACGTTGAATCCGCTTGGATTTAGCGAAATTGCATAGAGAATTGCCCCTAGAGCTTCCTCAGCCTGGCTAACTTCCACTTCTAACGTGTTGCAAAGGCAGTAATCATAACTGTGCTCATGGAGTATTTCGTAACCTTCCCTTTCTACCAACCCATTTCCTCCGACAGTCGCGATGCGTCCTTGCGATCTTTTTCCGTTACACTTCCATCAAGGAAAGCAAACTCGTAGGGAAGGAGGTCCTGATTTCTGACCACTTCCCATCTAATGTCGTGGCTTTCCTCGCTAACTTGCGTAGCGGATTTTGGGGCCATATCTTCGATGATTTGATCCAAAATTTGAATCTCTTTTTCTGTAAAAAGGTCGAGGTTTGGATCTCTCTTTGCCACGCGTCTATGGCTCATTGTTTCGCGATCAATCTCCAGCGAACCTTCGCTTTCAAGCCTTCGCTCCGCCATGAGAATGTGTTTAGGGACTGGCCCCATTTTTATCTTGTGATGTTGCGCTCCAGTGATTGAGGAACCTAGCTTCTTGAAGGCCTCCAAATCGGCATTGTAGATCGTTTTGTTGATTTTTATCGACCCAAAATCACCGCTTGTTTTGTGTGCGACATACAAAACAGTCTCTGCAAGTTTCTTTAAACTTGCAGGTGTGTTACTCCCAAATGTTAAATTGCGCGCCATACGATTTCTCCAAAGATATGTCAATATATAGTATTATCTATGCGACTTACACACAAGTCCTGTGCATTTTTCATGTCATAGGCTCTGATTGCAGTGATATTTTAGCCGCTTGCCAATTACTGCTGTTAAAGCAATGTCGGCTCGTAGTTGATCATCAATTCCGTTCGCCACACGATTGCTATATCGGAAATCAAACTCTGCCAAATAGCGATGAAGATGCTGTTTGCTGCAATGTTGGTACACACCCTTCATGCCGCGCTTGAAGATACTGAAATAACCCTCAATCGTGTTGGTATGAGTGTCACCACGGCCATATTCGCCCTTGCCATGCTCAACGACACCATGCGCCGCAAACTCCCAACCGGGGCGACGGTAGTGCTTAGCCTCGTCAGTCATCAAAGTGGCTTCTTTGGCAATGTTCTCGCGCAAGATCGGCGTCACGCTCGCAATGGTCAGTGTATCCATGACCATAGACTTGGTTTTGCCGCTGTCCCGATCCAGAAGCGTTAGAACCTTCATCTTGTGGTGATAGGCAGTTTTCTTTTCCACGCCGGGTTCACGGCCAATGAACGTCTCATCAACCTCAACCGTGCCGCCACCAGAACCAAAATCGACATTGCCATCGGAGCGCATGGCCTCACGGATACGGTGAGACATAAACCAAGCGGACTTGTGCGTGATTTCCAGAACGCGGTGTAGCTGGTGGCTGGAAATGCCTTTCTTACTGGACACCATCAGGTGAATAGCTTGAAGCCACTTGTGCATTTCAATGTGGCTTTCTTCGAAAATCGTGCCCTTGCGAACCGTGAACTGCTTGCGGCACTCACGGCACTTCCACAGGCCATGGCGCTCTTTGCCTTCCGGGTTTTTCTTGCTGGGCTTCGTGCGCACGCCTTCAAGACGGTAGGCGCTGTCTACAACGCCGCAGTGAGGGCACACGGGACCATCGGGCCAAATGATGCTTTCAACGTGCTTAAACGCTTCAGCTTCATCGTACATGTATGGCTTGGACAAAACAGACATTTCACTTTCCCCTAACTTCTTGAGTTAGATATGGGAATCCGCCTTGGGTTTGTCAAGTATACAATCGCCTTTCAGAAAGGATTTGGTCCCAGCGACCACCTAAACCTTGCCCTTCTGCGGGTTGCGCCGTAAACCGCCTGCGACGTGACCCAAGGACATAGGCCATGCCTCTGCTCGTGATGAAATTCGGCGGCACATCTGTTGCCAATATCGACCGCATCCGCCGCGCCGCGAAACGCGTGGGCGTGGAAGTGGCCAAAGGCTATGATGTGATTGTCATTGTCTCGGCCATGGCCGGGCGCACGAATGAGCTGGTGGGTTGGGTCAATGAAACCTCACCGATGTATGACGCGCGCGAGTATGATGCGGTGGTATCGTCAGGCGAAAATGTCACCGCGGGTTTAATGGCTTTGACTTTGCAGGAAATGGATGTCCCGGCGCGAAGTTGGCAAGGCTGGCAGGTGCCGCTTTTGACCACATCCGCGCATTCGGCGGCACGGATCGAAGAAATTCCAACCGACAACATCAACACCAAGTTTGCCGAAGGCATGAAGGTGGCGGTTGTGGCGGGTTTTCAGGGTATCAGCCCGGAAGGCCGGATTACCACACTGGGCCGGGGCGGGTCAGATACCACGGCGGTGGCATTTGCGGCAGCATTTGAGGCCGAGCGCTGTGACATCTATACGGATGTCGACGGGGTTTACACCACGGATCCACGGATCACCGATAAGGCGCGCAAATTGGAAAAGATCGCCTTTGAGGAGATGCTGGAACTGGCCAGTCTTGGGGCCAAGGTGCTGCAGACCCGCTCGGTAGAGCTTGCAATGCGCTATAACGTGCGCCTGCGTGTGCTGTCGAGTTTTGAGGAACAATCGGACAATGCGGGCACGCTTGTATGTGCCGAGGAGGACATCATGGAATCCAATGTGGTCAACGGGATCGCCTATTCCCGCGATGAGGCAAAGATGACCTTGATCTCAGTGGCTGACCGCCCCGGAATTGCGGCGGCCATCTTCAGCCCACTCTCAGAGGCGGGCGTGAATGTCGACATGATCATTCAGAACATCTCGGAAGAGGGACGCACCGACATGACGTTCTCTTGCCCCACCGATCAGGTGGCACGGGCACAAAAGGCCATGCATGCGGCCAAGGACAGCGGTGAGATCAATTTCCACGACCTGGTGGCTGACACCGACGTTGCCAAAGTGTCTGCCGTGGGTATTGGAATGCGTAGCCAGTCGGGGGTTGCAGCGAAAATGTTCGAAACACTTCGGGATGAAGGTATCAACATCAAGGTAATCGCGACCTCAGAGATTAAAATTTCGGTCCTGATCGACCGCAAATACATGGAACTTGCCGTTCAGGCCCTGCATGACGCCTTTGGGTTGGACAAGGCGGCCTGATCCCCTGCATGCTGCACGGTGAGGCCTTGCTGACTCGCGGCAGGGTGGATTGGGACAGGCCATGGCGTCGAATTTTCAAACTGATACCCGACAGATGTTGGGACGGCTGCGCGGGGTTATGTCCGAGGATGCGGCGGGTCAGGCACGCCTGGATCGCATCACGCAGCTCATTGCCGAAGAAATGCGCACTGAAGTGTGCTCGATCTATCTCTTTCGCGATGAAGACACGCTGGAGCTCTGCGCCACACAAGGGTTGAACCCGGATGCCGTACACCAGACGCGCATGAAGCTGGGTGAAGGTCTGGTGGGGCGCGTGGCGCGCTCAGGCAAGCTGATGAATACCGATGATGCGCCCGCGACCAAGGGTTTCCGCTACATGCCGGAAACCGGCGAAGAGGCTTACAGCTCTTTTCTTGGGGTGCCGGTGCAGCGACTGGGCGAAAAGCTGGGCGTGCTTGTCGTGCAATCCAAGGAAGCGCGGGTTTTCTCAGATGAAGAAGTGTACGCGGTCGAGGTGGTGGCGATGGTCATTGCCGAGATGGCAGAGCTGGGCGCCTTTGTGGGCGAAGGCGCGGCGATGTCCGCGCGTCATCAGCAAGCTGTGTTGTTTCGGGGCGGCACAGCGCAGGAAGGGGCCGCACAGGGGAACGTCTGGCTGCATGAACCGCGTGTTGTTGTCACCAATCCTTTTGCCGATGATCCTGACCGCGAGATGGAACGCCTCAGCGAAGCTGTTGAGACCCTGCGCGTAGGCGTGGATCGCATGCTCTCTACGGCGGCGAGCGGCGACAAGGAACAGCTTCAGGTGCTGGAAGCCTACCGAATGTTTGCCAATTCCAAAGGCTGGATGAAGCGCATGGAAGAAGACATCGCACGGGGTCTCTCGGCCGAGGCGGCGGTGGAGAAAGAACAATCCGCGGCGCGGGCGCGCATGTCACAGGTCAATGACGCCTATCTACGGGAGCGATTGAACGATCTCGATGACCTAAGTAACCGTTTGCTGCGCATTCTCACGGGTCAGGGATCGGAAACCGGAGCTGAATTGCCCGACAATCCTATCCTTATCGCGCGCAACATCGGGCCGGCAGAATTGCTGGACTATGGCCGGTCGTTGAAAGGCATTGTGCTGGAAGAAGGTTCGGTTGGCTCTCATGCGGCGATTGTGGCACGTGCACTGGCCATCCCGCTGGTCATTCACGCCGAACGGATCACCACAGAGGCGCTCAATGGCGATTTCATTCTGGTGGACGGCGATCAGGGTGTTGTGCATCTGCGCCCCGATGACAGCGTCATCAGCGCCTTTCGCGACAAGATGGCGATGCAGGCGCAGGCGCAGGAACGCTATGCCTCTATCCGTGACAAACCCGCTGAAACGCTTTGTGGTCAGCGCGTGACGCTGATGATGAATGCGGGGCTGATGGCTGACCTGCCCAGCCTGGAAAGTTCTGGTGCCGAGGGTGTGGGTCTATTTCGAACTGAGCTTCAGTTCCTGGTGCGCTCGCAGATGCCCAAACGAGCCGAGCTGAGCAATATCTACGCACGGGTGATCGAAGCGGCTAAAGACATGCGTGTTTGTTTTCGCACGCTCGATATCGGATCAGACAAGGTGTTGCCCTATATGCGGGCTGTGGATGAGCCCAACCCGGCGCTGGGCTGGCGCGCCGTGCGGGTCGGCATCGACAAACCGGGCGTGATGCGCATGCAGCTTCAGGCCTTTGTGCGCGCGGCCGCAGGTCGTCCTCTGACGGTCATGTTCCCTTTTGTGGCGCAACGCGAAGAGTTCACAAGGGCGCGGGCCGAAATGGATAAGGCGCTGGAGCGTGAGCGCATTCTTGGCCACCCCTTGCCTGAGCGGATTGAAGTGGGGGCCATGCTGGAAACCCCGTCCCTCGCCTTTGCGCCGGACAGTTTTTATGAAGAGGTCGATTTTCTGTCGATTGGCGGCAATGATCTCAAGCAGTTCTTCTTTGCGGCAGACCGTGAGAATGAGTTGGTGCGTCGCCGCTATGACACGCTCAACGTCAGCTTTCTGACCTTTCTGGAACAGATCGTGGCGCGGTGCGAAGCGCATAAGACACCGCTTTCCTTCTGCGGAGAAGACGCCGGGCGGCCTGTCGAAGCCGCTTGTTTCGCGGCAATCGGATTGCGCGTGCTTTCCATGCGGCCTGCTTCAATCGGGCCCGTTAAATCCGTGCTGAGGCGCACCAACCTTAGAGAGCTCAAGGCGGTAATTGAGCAGGCTCGCCAAACAGGCGTGATGTCGGTAAGATCCGCGGTGATGGAGTACATTAAGGAAAAACTCTAAGAACGTTACCGTTCACGCACGTTTTACAGGTGGCGCTTCCACAAGCTTGCGAAAGTCTTCGACAAGGTTTTCATGAGCCATATCCGCCTCGATGGCCAATCTGCGCAGGCCGAAATGCACATGCGCCATTTGTTGGTAGTAGCTCATATAGGCATAGTTTGTGGCGGCTCCGGCGGCGGCCCCCAGAACAGGTACAGTTTGTGCGGCGAGCTTTTGACCCAGAACAGTGGCCAATCGCGGGGCGACACGCGCAATCAGGGCCTGCACGGCGGTGCCGGTGACGGCCACACGGGTGCTCAGGAAGGCCAGATCGGTGCCGTCATCATGATCCAGCGGCCCGGCGGCCGCGAAGATCTGAATGCAGTCATATTGCACACCCGGCTCAGACGGGTCGAAACCGTGCTCAACGGCGACGTCCTGAATAGCGCGCAAAAGCACGGTGGTGGTCACTGGAAGCTCGGCAAGAGCCGTCGGCAAGCCCCCCATGCCGCCTGCAGCGCCCATGGCGGTGCTCAGGGCGCGGCTCCACCAACCGGGCGTTTCAGAGACGACATCGCGCGACCTGTGTGCGGCCTTCATGGAGACACGCAGGGCGGATTCTGTGGTTTCGCCCAGTTTTGCGCGCACTGGTTCCGGCAAACGCGCCAGGAGGCCCTCGGCCTGCCCACCGATGGTGTTCAGGATCTGAATGCCGACATTTCCAGCTCGAGCGTGGCGCTCCGCCAGCTCGGACAACCGCGCGTCGACCTCCTGCTTCGGGGGTTTGGGGGGCAAAACATCGATCGGATATGTAGGCTTCATGTTTTCAAGATCGGGTTTTCGCTGCGAATTTTCAAGCGCTGCGGATGACTTGCCCTGTGATCCCAGACCAAGCATCCGGGACCAGTGCCGCACCCAAAACGCGTTCAGGGTTGGTGGGTGGCGGCATTTCCACGCCCTCTAGGCGGTCAAATCCAAACCGGCCGTAATAGGGCGCATCGCCCACAAGCATGGCCCGCGCCCAGCCGGTCGCCTGCGCCTTTTCACGAACCTCCCGGATCAGATACCCGCCCAAACCTTCGCCTTGGCGCGTGGGGTGAACCGCGATGGGGCCCACCAGAATGGCGTTCGCCTCACCTATGGTGACAGGCCAAACGCGAATGGCTCCGGCCAGAATGCCATCGACATCGCGCGCCACAAGACACAACTCCGGTACCGCCGCCACGCCTTCGCGCAAACGATAAGACGACAACGCCTCGCGCCCCGGCGCAAAGCACAGGTCATAAAGCGCTTCGACTTCCCACCAGTCGTCTTTTGTTTCCTGCGTCAGATCGTACACCGCAGAGCCTTCCAAAAACCAGTAGATCGCGGCCTAGCATGGGGTTAGGTGTCTTTCCATATTCAACTGATTGCCCAAGCGGCAAAAATCCTGAGGTGTTCCATGTTCTATCGCCCCGAAGACGGCCACGGCCTGCCGCATAACCCGTTCAACGCTGTTGTGTCGCCTCGCCCTATTGGCTGGATTTCCACCCGTGGATCAGATGGATCTGAAAACCTCGCACCTTACTCGTTCTTTAACGCAGTGGCATATGTGCCGCCGCAGGTGATGTTTGCCTCAACCTCGGCCAAGCCGGACCGGGGCGACACCAAGGACAGCGTGGCCAATATCCGCGACACCGGCGTGTTTTGCGTCAACATCGTGGCCTACGACATGAAGGACGCGATGAACCGGACTTCTGGCGCCTGGGACAGAACCGTGGATGAGTTTGACGATGCCGGGATTGAGCGCGTGGCCTGCGAGACAATTGCCTGCTCTCGCGTTTTGGGCACGCCAGCCGCCCTGGAATGCAAACTGACACAGATCGTGCAGCTACCAGGTGAGGCGAATTTCACCGTCTTTGGCGAAGTCACCGGTGTGCATCTGCGCGATGACTGCCTGAAAGACGGTGTTTTTGATGTGCTAAGCTACAATCCTTTAGCGCGCATGGGCTACAAGGATTATACAGTTGTGCGCGATATCTTTTCGCTCAGCCGTCCGGGGGAATAGGCCGGCAGGGTTTAGTGCCCTGCCCCCAGAATTCCGGTTTTGACATCATAGTCCACGGCCAGCCCATAGTCGGGATCATCGTCGCTATCAACGACGAGGTGGCCGGCCTTGTTCAAAAGACGATGACAATCGCGGGTCAGGTGACGCAGTTGGATGCGTTTTCCAGCGGTTTCGTACTTGATGGCAATGGCTTCGATCGCCTGTAGAGCCGAATGATCAACCACCCGGCTTTCGGCGAAGTCCACCACGACCTTGTCCGGATCGGATTTGGGGTCGAAGAGTTCAGAGAAGCCTGTAGCCGAGCCGAAAAACAGCGGCCCCTGCACGCGGTAGACTTTGGCGCCCTCGGGCGTTGTCTCGGTGATGGCATGAATGCGCGTAGCATTGTTCCAGGCATAGGCCAGCGCCGAGACGATGACACCCACGACAACGGCAATCGCGAGGTCATACTTAACCGTCACGACCGTCACAAGGACGATCACCACCGCGTCTGTGAGGGGCATCTTGCGCAAGATACGCAGCGAGTTCCACGCAAATGTCCCGATCACCACCATGAACATCACACCAACGAGCGCCGCGAGCGGGATCTGTTCGATCAAGGAAGACGCAAAGAGGATGAAGGCGAGCAGGAACAGTGCGGCGGCGATGCCTGCGACACGCGTGCGGCCGCCGGATTTTACGTTGATCATGGATTGACCAATCATCGCACATCCGCCCATGCCGCCGAAAAACCCGGTGGCCGTGTTGGCCACGCCTTGTGCGATGCATTCCTGGCTTGCGCCGCCACGCTGGCCGGTCATTTCGCCCACGAGATTCAATGTCAGCAGGCTTTCGATAAGGCCAATCGCCGCAAGTATCACAGCGTAAGGCAAAATGATTTCAAAGGTTTCCCATGTCAGGGGCACTGTGGGGATGTGAAAGCTTGGCAATCCACCTTGGATCGAGGCCAAATCCCCAACACGCGGCACGTCGAGGCCAAAGACCACAACAATCCCTGCCACAAGCGCAATGGCTGCAAGCGGTGCGGGCACGAGCTTGGTGACCCTTGGCATGAGCCAAATCACCGCCATGGTCAGCGCCACAAGGGCGAGCATCGTCCAAAGCTCCATGCCGGACAGCCATTCGCCGCCACTCATGCCATGACCGGTGTTGACCATCGTGCCGGGGACCTTGAACTGACCCAGCTGCGCCAGGAAGATGACAATGGCCAGCCCGTTCACAAAGCCCAGCATCACGGGGTGCGGGACTAGCCGAATGAATTTGCCCCAGCGCAACGCGCCTGCCGCAATTTGCAACAGCCCCATCAACACAACTGTGGCAAAGAGGTATTCCACGCCATGCTGTGCCACGAGCGCCACCATGACCACGGCCAGCGCTCCGGTGGCGCCGCTGATCATCCCCGGTCGCCCCCCAATGAGCGCGGTGATCAAACCGACGATGAACGCCGCGTAAAGCCCGACAAGCGGGTGCACTCCGGCAACGAAGGCGAATGCGACCGCTTCCGGAACCAGAGCAAGGGCGACCGTCAGGCCCGACAAAAGCTCAATGCGGATGCGTGATGCGCTCAGCCGTTCCTGTGGCATCAGGTTGAGGTCGGAAAAATCGATCCGTTTAGCCCAGTCGGCCAGCAAACTGCGTTTCAAAGGTTCTCCTGCTCTGTAGTAGGAAAGCTGCGGGAGCGCCCTGTTAGCGGTAACCGAGACGCTTGACCATTGTCAAATTCCGATCGCTGCCATGCGCGGCACGGAAGACACGCAGGCGCGTGTTATGTGTTGTAATACTCGCGATACCAGGCGACAAACTTCGCAATCCCGTCTCGCACGTCCGTCTCCGGACGGTAACCTGTCAAAGACTGCAACAGAGATGCGTCCGCCCATGTCGCCGGAACATCGCCCTTTTGCATCTCCATCATGTTGCGCTTGGCGGGCATGCCCAACGCCTCCTCGATGGCATCCACAAAATCCAAAAGCTTTACGGTTTGAGAATTGCCGATATTGACGATCCGGTACGGGGCGACGGGCGACAGGCTGTCGCCTGCGGCAATGTCCTCAGGGCTTTCGGGCCGTTCTGGCACGGCATCCATCAAAAGCCGGATGCCTCTAACGAGATCGGTCACGTAAGTGAAATCGCGATGCATGTCGCCGTGGTTGTAAATGTCGATGGGCTGACCTTTGAGGATGGCATCCACGAACTTAAAGTAAGCCATATCCGGCCGTCCCCAGGGACCATACACAGTGAAGAACCGGAACATGGTCGTCGGCAGGTTCCACAGATGTGCGTAGGCGTGGCCCATGGACTCGCAGGCCTTCTTAGTGGCCGCGTAGATCGTCATCTGGGTGTCAGCCTTTTGCGTCTCTCGATAGGGCATGTCCGTTTCCGCGCCATAGGCCGAGGACGTTGACGCCATCAGAAGATGACGCACCTCGTGACGGCGCGCGGCCTCCATCACGTTGAACGTGCCCACCACATTGGCGTCAATATAGGCACGCGGGTTTTCCAGGCTGTAGCGCACACCGGCCTGGGCGGCGAGATGCACGATGATGTCAGGCGCGCAGGCATCAATGGCCGCGTCCACGGCAGCCTGATCCTCAAGCATCGCCTCGGCAGCCACAAACCCCTGATTTTGCATCAACATTTGATGGCGACGCTGTTTGAGAGAGACGTCATAATAGTCCGTCATTCCATCGAGCCCATGGACTTGCATGCCATCATCCAGCAAGAGCTGCGCCAGATGATACCCGATGAATCCGGCGGTTCCGGTGATGAAAACCTTGGTCATGTGGATCGGGCCTTTGACTGCTGTACCTAGCCTAGCGATACCGATCCGGAACAGTTGGCACAAGGTATTCGCTGCGCTCTTTGCTTGGCACCGGAAATAGGATGGGCGACGCGGCGAACTGCCCATTTTTGGTATCTGCAAGCTCCCCCATATATGGCTCGGTGTCCCGCAGATGCTCGTCAAACGCAATCTGACGCCCGCGGCCCTCTGATTTGGCCCGGTAAAGCGCCAGATCGGCGTCCTCCATCATACGTTCAAGGGTCGGGGGTTCATACTGGCGACTTAGGGTGCTTCCGATGCTGCCAGAGATGCGGCACTCTTGTCCGTTGAAATCAATGGGCTGTTGTAACCGCTCAATCAGGCGCGTGCTTATCTGCGCAAGTGTTCTTGCTTCGACAATCGGCGCAAAGATCAGGACAAATTCATCCCCCCCAACACGTATGATTGTGTCACCGTCTCGGGTTTCTTCGCGTAAGATCACCGCCACTTCGCGCAGAACGTGATCACCTGCGGCATGCCCCATCGTGTCGTTGACCGCTTTGAAATGATCCAGATCGAGCTGCATGAGGGCGAAATCCTCACCGGTCTCGATCAGACGCGATACGACCGGCTCTAACGCACGGCGATTGCGCAGCCCCGTGAGCGTATCTGTAAAAGCACGCTCTTCGGCGTCGATCTTGGCCCCCTGAAGCCTTGTGTTGAGCTTGCGCGAGGCCTGCATCGCGGCGGATTTGGCCTCAACCAGATAAAGAAGCTCGACAGCCAGATCCGTAATGGCAAAATCCGCATCGCTCAGGTTGAAAGCCTGCACAGCCTCAACAACCGATATCCCGAATGACAGATTGATTAATGCCCCGCCTGGCGGACCCAACGCCCCATTTTCCGGCAAGGGTAAAAGCACACCCTTCATTTCAGCGCGAGATCGATGCCGCAGCATGAAATGCAGGCGTTTGCCCTTGGCGCTGAGCAAATCCTGCATGTTTGATCCAAGCTTGGGGCGTTTGAGTTCAAAAAGCTCCAAAAACCGTCTGCCGCTCAGGCTGTCGCCTCCAAACACCTTGGTCAATGTCGGTCCGGTGTGCACCACATGACCGGTGGCATTGAGGACCACATGCATGGGGCAGAGAACATTCAGCATTGACGTTACATTGGGGCTCGGCGAAGAAATCATGACGCGTTCACCGCAAGTTCGAAACGGCGACCTTCGGTGAAGGAATTATGCAAAAGACTGATGGAAATCACCTCTGTTCCCTCGCGCCCGCCTTTGTGCTCTAACAAAACCAGCGCACCAAAATCATCCGCCAGGGCGCGCAAGAGCCCCATAAGCACATAGCCAAACGTAACAGGCCCTTGCATTTCGTCCCGGACCACAACTGAGAAATGATCAAGGTTGTGTTCTTTCAATTCCAGCCGTGGCAAGTTCAGATCATCAAGGGCCAAGCGCGCACGTGCCGGCAAATCTTCGAGCGAATGCAGGAATTCAACGAAATCCCTTCCGGAAAACCGCAGGAGGCGACGCAAGGATTCGGCACTGGAGTGTGACACAAGGAATGTGCCGATATCTTCCAGAATGTCCGACTGGTCCTTGTCCAGTTGTGTCGAAAGACCATCCAGGACCTGTTCCGTGACCGCATCCTCATAGGTCAGCATCGCTTCGAACTCGGTGAAGCCCAGGTCCAGTCTTTTGGTCAATGCGATCCAGTCCTTGCCGCCATAGGTCTGGCGTACAAACATCTCAATGGCTCGATTTATAAGCCCATGCATGACGACCTCCGACAAGTTCCGAGAAACTGTCGCAGGGCTGTGTTAAAAAGATGTAAATGGATTTAGTTGCTGGTTGTCAGCCATTTACCTTTATCTAGAAGTCTGTTGGAGCCCCGCCTTCCTCTTTGCGACGCGCAACAAAGGCGGCCAGTTCCTCGCGGATTGCCTCATCAATAGGTGGCGCTTCAAACCCTCCAATGATGTCCTGGAACGTCTGGTGTGCACGTTGTGCTGTCCAGATACCGCCTGCGGCCTCCCAAGCCTCGAAATTGCGCCAATCGCTCAAGTAGGGCTGATAGAACGCGGTGGTGTAGCGATCTTGTGTGTGCTGAATGCCAAAGAAATGGCCCTGATTGCCGACTTCGCGAATGGCGTCGAGGGCGATGTCATCGGGCCCTGTCGCTGTGATCATCGGATCCATATATCGCTGAATATGCTGCAGGATTTCGCAATCCATCACGAATTTCTCCGGGGATGCGATCAGCCCGCCTTCAAGCCAACCGGCGGCATGATAAACCATATGCGCGCCGGACTGAACGGCCGACCACAGGCTGTTGGAGGTTTCCCACATGGCCTGCCCATCGGGCACGTTGGCCGCGCAGACGCCACTGGCGCGCATGGGCAGCCCGTAGAACCGGGCCATCTGACCGGTCATTTGCGTAGCGCGCATGTATTCCGGTGTGCCAAAGGCGGGTGCTCCTGACTTCATATCCACGTTGGACGTGAACGTGCCAATCGCACAAGCCGCACCGGGACGGATGATCTGTGCAAGGACGATGGCGCAAAGCCCTTCGGCGAGAGATTGTGCCACGGCTCCGGCCATCGTGACCGGCGCCATCGCGCCCGCCAAAGTAAAGGGTGTCACCACCAGCCCCTGATTGCGCCGGGCCAGACGCATCCAGCCATCGAGCATCGGGAAATCATGTTTGAGCGGTGAGGTGGAATTGATGTTGGAATACATCTTGGGGCTGGCCTCGAACTCTTCAGCCGAATGCCCGCCTGCGATGCGCACCATCTCCATCACATCCTCAACCCGTTCCTTGCCCAGGCAATAGGCATGGGCCACCTTGTCGGTGAGGGTCAGCTTGTCATAGAGCACATCCAGGTGACGGATGCTGGCATGGATATCCTGCGGCTCAACCGGGTAGCCGCCGACGAAATGGATGCAGTTGAAATATTGGCTCAACTTCAGAAGGTTGGCACACATCTCACGCGTGCCCGTCACCTTCTTGCCAATCTCCATATCCCAATAGCTGGGCGGCGAAGAGACGTTGCCAAAGTTCAGATGCTTACCACCGATAGTGATAGTGCGCTCTGGATTGCGCGGTGTGATGTCAAATTGCGACGGCGCTTTGCCCACCATCTCCATCACGAAATCCCGCCCCATGCGGACGTTTTCCCCGTCAATCGTGCATCCACCAGAACCTTTGAGAACCTCCACAGCCTCTGGGTTGAGAAATTCGACGCCTATCTCTTCAAGAATGCGCATTGCACCGTCATGGACCGCCTGAATGCCCTCTTCGGTCAGCGGCTCGATTGGACGATCGGTGTTGATCGGCGGGTTCCAGGGCATCTGGTCAATGACCGTTGTGCCGCGCCGGGTTGCGTTGCCGGCCCGCCCGCCGCTGCGCCGTCTGCGTGTAGATGCCTCTGCCATGACCTTGGCCCTCCTTGGTGGCTTGGTCTTATGCAAGCATCGGTTTGGTGTGGAGGTTTGTCACTTTACGACACATGCTGTCGCGGATGGCCTATGACAGCACACGCAACGCCTGCCGCCGCAAATGCCACAGATACAGCCCGAGGCTGCTGACAACGATGGCGCCCCCCAAGAGCATTGCCTGCGTCGGAACTTCGCCCACACCAAGCCAGACCCAGAATGGTCCCAGCACAGTTTCAAGTAACATGATCAGACTGACATTAGCGGCCAATGTGTGGCGCGCTGACAGCGAGAGCATAAAGAAGGACACAGGCAACACGACAAGACCGGTTACAGCCATGGCCCAGACGGCCCCCTGCATCATTTGAGCTGGGCCTGTGATCGCCCAGCCAATGATACCTGCAATCCACGCTCCGATTCCGATGGCGAGAAGGATCGGCAAATCAGGTTGTGCACGCAGGGTGACGAAATTGAGCGCAAGCGCAAAAGCCACACCGAGGCCAAAGCCCGCCCCCGCGATCAAGCGCCAATCGAGCGCAACTGTGCCATGCCCACCGCCCAATACGGCAATGCCAATTCCGGCCATAACAGCCGCAATAGCAGCCCAAGTCGCCGCCGACGTGGTCTCTTGCGTCACATAGCGGCTGAGCAAGGCGGCAAAGACAGGCACCGCCGCAACACCCATCAACACAACAGCCACAGGGGCCGTAGCGATGCCCAGGCAAAACAGCGTGGAATTGAACACTTGCGCAAGGACGATGAGTGCACCGGGTTTCGTGCGCAACCGCGCAAGATCCCCAGCACGGCTTCGGCTGATCATAGCCCAGGCCAGCACCATCATGGATCCCATAAAGAGCCCGCGCCATCCGGCCATTTGAAACCCATTCATGTTCGAAAGCCGCATCAGCAGCGCATCGGGCGTCAGGATCACCGTACCCACGAATGCAAGCAGCACCCCATAAAGCGGTGCTTTGGTCATGCAGGCAGCCAGGCCGGGATGTGGCCGATATCGGGAAAGACGACGTCCGCAAAGGGCGCAAGATCAGCCTCCAAGGCCGTACCAGTGAGCACGCCTATGGTTTGCATACCCGCCGCGCGACCCGCGAGAAGATCATGGGTGCTGTCACCCACCATAGCAACACGGGCCGGGTCCAACTCCAAGGCGCGCGCAAAAGCCAGACAGGGATCAGGAGAGGGTTTGGCGCCAAAGCCGGAATCGAACCCCGCGATGAAATCGAAAAGGTCCGTCACACCCGCGGACCCCAAATGGGCGCGTGCACCGTATTCGGTGTCATTTGTCATGACGCCCAAAGAGACACCGTATTCGGCCAGCGACGACAGGAAAGGTGCAAGCGGTACGGTCTCGGCCTGGGGTGCTGTGGATGAGGTGTGCATGAGATAGTCTTCAAGCTCTTCCACCGAGCGATCAGTAATGGCTTGGGCCACGCATTCCGCTGCTTCTCGATTTGTGCCTGCGATGATCGGGCTTGTCGGCGCGAACTGTCCTTGGACCAGATTGTAATGCATGGCGTCGGCCAGACGCACACGCAGCGCGGCGTCACCACCTGTCAGGCTGTCGATGATGTGTCCCGCCCAACTGCTCCAGGTGGTGTGAAAATCGAAAAGCGTGCCGTCTTTGTCAAAGAGCAGACCATCAACCTTTCTTGACACGTTGCTTACCATGTTTTGTTCATGTCCAGTTCACTTCCGCCCCGCCAGGCAGTGCTGCACGCGCCTGCATCGGGGCTTCGTTTGGGTGGTTGTGGGCTGTGCAAAACTCCATAACCCACGCATCATCCATCATCAGAAAATCCAGCACAGAGACAAGAAAATCAGGGTCTTGCGCTCTGTCGCGCAAGTCATCCCGCCCGGCACCTGTGGCGCCCATGAACACATCCAGAAGGTCTGGCTTTGCCGCAAGCCATCCCAAAGCTTGCAGCGCAAGCGTTTCAGCTGCCTCTTGCGCGGCCGTCATCCGGTTTAACTCCATGAAAGGGTTTCTTAACCAATGCCATGGATAGTCGATGCCACAAATTGAAGGCAAGTGCGAAAGGCTGTTTCCTTATGTCAGGCGATATCCTGATCGTGGATAGTATCACGACCAATCGGATTGTTTTGAAAGTCAAACTGTCTTCTGCGTTTTACTCGGTGTTTCAGGCATCTTCCGCGCAAGACGCGCTTGCAATCTGCGCGACTGAAATGCCGGATTTGGTCCTTGTTACATCCGAGTTGACGGATATGGGATTCGGCGCGTTTCACGATCAGCTTCACGCACTTCCAGGATGCCGAAAGACACCCATTGTTGCTTTGACTAACGAAGATGATGCGCAACTCCGCATGCGCCGCTTTCGCGAAGGCGCGGCAGATGTGATCACGTCTCCCATTTCGGATACGGTCCTGTTGGCTCGGCTGCGCAACCTGATGCGCAATGCACATCGAGACACGGATCAGTGGATCAAACCGGAAGCTGCCGAAGTCTTTGGGTTTGACGATGCACGCGCAACGTTCCTGCGACCCGGCCGCATTGCCGCGGTGACCCCGCGCACCCATCCAGCGCGCGATACGAAATCAGCTGGCGTGTCCTGGCACCGCTTCTACAACGAGCTGTCCTCGGCCACGACACATCAACTGGAACGGTACGACATGCGTAGCGGGCGCGGATTGAAGGACCTGCAAACACATCCCGACGCTGTCTTGCTTGAAATCGGTAGGGCACACGATGAGCACGGGCTTGCACCGTTGGCGGAATTGCGGACTGCTCCGCAAACGCGAGGCGCTAAGATCATAGCACTTATGGACTATGCCAAAGCCCCTCTCGCGGCCACGGCCTTGGACATGGGGGCGCATGATGTGATCGACTATGGCACCCATATGGGCGAGGTTGATTGGCGTCTGAACCTCCAGATCAATCGCAAGATGGAAGATGACCGCTTTCTGGCCGGTGTCAAAACCGGGTTGCAGGCGGCGGTGACGGATCCCTTAACAGGGCTTTACAACCGCCGGTTTGGTATGTCGCAACTTGATCGGCTTGCCACAGAAACATTGCAAAACAAGAGTGAAATGGCGTTGATCCTTGTCGATCTGGATCACTTCAAACGGATCAATGATCGCCATGGTCATGCGGCCGGAGACGCGGTTTTATCCCAGGTCGCGCAAATCATGTCAGGGTCGTTGCGCAAGGAAGACATCGTGGCGCGGATCGGCGGCGAGGAGTTCATGATACTTCTGCCCAATGTCACACCTGCTCAGGCTAATCAGACAGCGCGTCGCATCTGCCAATCCGTGCGCAACACGCGCATCCAAATCGGGGCACTCTCTGGTCCGGCATCACAGTCTAACTCTGTCACCACAAGCCTTGGCGTGGCCTTGCTGAACGGAGCAGATGGCCATTGCCTTACACCTGACGCACTCTTCCGGCGCGCAGACCGCGCGCTTTACGGCTCAAAATCAAGCGGGCGTGGCACGGTGACATTCTGCAGACGCTCTGCGGCATGATCCATTAGTGTCTGCGGCGGCGCAGTTCTTGTTCCAGACGATCTGCCAAGACTGAGCGTTCCGCATCACTCATCTTCGCAATGTGATCCGTCAGGACATTTTGTGCACTGTTGAAACGTTGCCCGAGTAGGTCGCGGACATTGTTCATTTCCTGACGCACCGCTTCAGCATCGTAGGGTGTTTTGCGCAAAGCTTCCGCGAGGTTCTTCATCGCGGAACGGTGCGCGCCCCAAGTGTCTCGTTCTGAGATGGCCGCCATGGCCATCCGCCGTTTGAGAACGCGTTGATCCTCTTCGCTGAATGCGCGCGTCAGAGGACCGCCAAAACGGTCGCCATGTCCACCACCTCGCCATTTTCCGCTTCCCGTGCTCGCAGCGCCAACAATTGCCCCAATGATCAGCAGATTGAGCGCCAAGGACACAACAAGCGTCACGCGCATCCATCGTGGTGCCCTTGGTGTTGCAGGCTGCGGGTCTGCCGGTTTGCCAGTTTGATCCGCCATCACAACATCTCCTCAAAGAAATCAAAACCACCACCGGCAGTCGCGTCATCTCCATCCTCCACCTGTGTTGGCAGCAAGTCCTGCGCCACAAGTGTGAGTACATCAGGCGGCGCTATGCCAATCCAAAGCCCAACCGCAGCGGCGCTCGACAAACTGGCCGCCGCAGGCCAGCCGCCCAGCGCTTGCAAAAAGGCCATAACGCCGCGTGGCCCGGTTTGAATGGGGGCCTCAGGATGTACGGCAAGTGCAGATTGCACCTTATTGGCATCCGCAAGAATACGCTGAACCAGATCGTTACCAGGCGCAGACGCGGTTTGGCGCGCGGCTTCGAAATGCGTCTCCAGAAAGGAACCTTCCGGATCGCGTTTGGTGTCTTTGTCGTGTGTCATTCCGAATACCCCAGCTCTTCGCTTTGATCCCTCAAACTGGCGCTCAGCGCCCTCTTTCCGCGTGCAACAAGACTTTCAACGGCCTCAATGCTGATTTGCATGATCTCGGCAATCTCCGGATTGCCCAGTTCCTCGATGTGGCGCAACACCACGGCTTGTCTTTGCCGCTCTGGCAGCGCGTTCAGGGCGACCTGGAGCGCTTCTGCGCGGGCCGCCTCTTGCATGTTTTGCGCCGGTTCGGCGCGATCATCCGCCGGATCGCCTGCCGCTTCCAGTGGCGCGGACCTGGCCCCGCGGCGCAAACGGTCTGTGCAGAGATTGGCCACAACCCGGTAAAGCCATGTGGTCACTTGCGCCTCACCCTGCCGCCAGTTTGGGGCCTGTTGCCAAAGGCGCAACATGGCCTCTTGCGTGACATCCTCTGCCTCTGCGCGGTGCCCCAAGAGCCGATAGGCATGTCCCATCACCTTTGGTGTCAGGCGTAAGGTCAACGTCTCGGCAGCCCCTCTGTCGCCATTGGCAAAGAGCACCAAAAGCGCCTCATTGGACGCGTCACTCAAGGGGTCAGACCGATCTGCCATCCTGCCCAAGTATCCTGCGCCTTTTCCTGTGAGGTCAATCAACCGTGACCGTATGGCCCGCACGGGTTGTGCAGGCCACGGAGTTGATCCCGTTAATCCTGGCTCTTCTGACGCGATTTGCGGCGCTCGACCATTCTCTCTTTCATCGTGTCAAATTCGGCCTTTGACACAGACCCGCTGCCGTCGCTGTCGGCTCGATCAAAGAACTTGTTGCCGCGCCCTTCGGACATTTCGGCCAGACTGATCGCACCGTCGCGGTTTTCATCAAGACGTTTGAACATCCGGTCGGCAAACCGCTCAGCCCGGTCTTGTCCGCGCGCAAGGATTTCATCGCGCGACAAAAGCCCATCACTGTTTGTGTCAGCCTTCGCGAACCGCTCGGTGCGATGCGCATCAAACTCGGCTTTCGACACCTGTCCGTCCTTGTTGGCGTCCAGCGTTTCAAAACTGTGCCGTGGTCCATCACCGCCGGATGCAGCCAGCCCTTGCGCTGCGCTGCCCAAGACAATTGATACGGCCAGGGTTCCGATCAGAACTGAATTCTTCATTTGTTTGCTCTCCAATTTGCAAAACCTTCGCTCTGTGCAGTGACCACCTCTGTCGGGCGGTTCACATGACGTTCAACGCGCGGCCCTGCGTATTCCGTCGCTCATTTGTTGGATTTTCGCGCTGACGTGGCGTCATCCGACACGTACTTTGCGACATCGCGACGCGGCGGCGGATTGTCAGGTTCAATTCCGGCGCAACTTCCGTCAGGTTCCCGCCATTGTTCTACGAGGTTTCCAATGAGCGACGTGCAGGTACAGCAAAGCGAGCGTGATCTCTGGCCCGCCGTGCGAAGAGGGTTTCGCCGGAAATGCCCGAATTGCGGCAGCGGTCCGTTGATGAAAAGCTATCTTAAGGTGCGCGACACCTGCACGGTGTGCCGTGAGGACCTATCCCATCATCGGGCGGATGATGGGCCGGCTTACCTCACGATTCTGATTGTCGGGCATCTCATGGCGCCCTTGCTGCATATCGTGTTCACCACATGGCGGCCCGAACCCCTGGTTCTGTTCACGATTTTCGCTATTGGCTGCGTGACCTTGTCGCTCTACCTTCTGCCCAGACTGAAAGGGGCGATTGTGGCGTTTCAATGGGCGCGCATGATGCACGGGTTCGGAGGAGCCGGCTAACCCTTTCCTGACTGGAAGGGCGCGCATGAGCGACACGCAAATCATCGACAAAACGGCCATTCGCGATGCAGCAACGGTGATCGTGCTGCGCGACCGCGCCACGCGGCCTCAGGTGCTGATGGGCCAACGCGGGGCCAATGCGGCGTTCATGCCCAACAAATTTGTCTTTCCAGGCGGTGCTTTGGACGCGGGTGATGCCGACATTCCATTGGCCAGCCCCCTGCCCGCGCTATGCGCCAACCGGTTGCGAGAGGACAGCGCACGTGATCTGAGCCATGCTCTGGCGGCTGCAACCATTCGCGAATTGTGGGAGGAAACAGGCCTTGTTCTTGGCCAGCGCGGGGACTGGCCGGTCGCGCCTGCGCCGGATTGGGTGAGCTTTGCTCAAACGGGTCATGTACCCACTGCCGAGGCGCTGCAATTTGTGTTTCGCGCGATCACACCACCCGGTCGCCCCCGGCGCTTTGACGCGCGGTTTTTCCTGATTGATGCCGGTGCCATTGCCAGCGATCTGGATGACTTTTCTGCCGCCTCGGAAGAACTCAGCCACTTGCAATGGGTGCCGCTCTCTCAGGCGCGCAGCTTTGATCTTCCGTTTATCACTGAGGTCGTTCTGGCCGAGGTCGAGGCGCGCGTGCACGACCCGGACCCGCCTGAGACGGTGCCGTTCTTTCGCAATGATGATGAAGCGAGCCTGTTTTTGCGCCTACGCGGATTTGAGCCACGCGATACAGACTAACCCAGGGCAACAAGAGCGATGATACTGGCACTCAAGAGCGCCATGCCAAGAACCTCTCGCGAGGTGATCTTTTCCTTGAAAAACAGCACCGACGCCATGATTGAGAAGATCACTTCGACCTGCCCCACAGCAAACACGTAAGCCGCATTTTGCAGGGTGAAGGCCGTGAACCATCCCACGCTGCCCAAAAGGCTTGTGAATCCCATCCAGATGGCCTTGGCCCGTGCCGCCCAAACGCGCGACAACTGACCCGGCTCTTTCCAGCGCAGGTAGAGCGCCATGCCTAAGGTCTGCGAGGCTGTGACTGCGGCCACGGAAAGCATGGCGCGCAAAAACGCATCGTCACTGGCCACTTCGAGCGTTGCCCCCCTGTATGTCACTGCTGAAACGGCAAAAAACGCGCCGGAGACCAGCCCAAGCCCAGCGGCGCGATTGACGAAACGGCTTGTCCATTTGGTCGCGCCCTCTGGCGGGTCAGACAGAACCAGAACGCCGATGAGCCCCAGAAAGATCGCAAAGAACGCAGGCAGGCTTATGTGATCCCCAAGGATGATAAATCCCACAAGCGCGGTCTGGATCACTTCGGTCTTCTTGAAGGTGATGCCCACCGCAAAATTGCGCTCGGCAAAGAGCAGCACGACGCACCATGTGGCCAGGATCTGGGCCAGTCCTCCGCTCAGGACGTAGAGCCAAAAGAGCGACCCGACCTGCGGCAGCCCCCCGCCCAGCCACATCGTATACCCAAATGCTGTGCAGGCGGCCAAAGGCGCGGCATAGGCGAAACGCGCAAAGGTCGCGCCCAGCGCACTGAGCGTACCCATGCTGAGCGATTTTTGCAGCATGAAGCGCAGCGTCTGAAACAGCGCCGCCATGATGGACAACAGGATCCAGGGCTCGAACATGAGCCCCTCTTGCCCTCAAATCACTCCTTGTGCCAGAGCGGATGCGGAACCGGGTCTTTGGCGCGCAAAAAGTGTTTGCAGAATATATCGGCATAGGACCGGTAGTAATACCCGTCATTGCGCCGCAAATAGCAATCTCGGTTAGACGCCCAAAGCGATGGCAGGCGATACCAGGCGACCTTGGGGTGCATATGATGCACGACATGCAGGTTGTTGTTCAAAAAAAGCAGCGCCAGTGGCCCACGGTCTTCGATGACAACAGTGCGCCCACTGGCACGCTCATGGGCGCGGTGCTCCAGAAAGGTGCGGATTTTCAGGATGGAAAACCCGGCATAGGCGGCGATCAGATAGGCCCAGACCGGCATGGCCGAGAGGCTCAGCCACCAGATCACCAAAGCCACGCTTGGCACTTGCAAAATCCATGCCTGGATGATGGTCCAATCGCCTCGACGCATCGCGCGAATATCTTCGCGCACAAAGGCATAAAGACCCACCGCAGGACCAACGATCAAGCGGCCAAGCAGCGTGTTGTTGAACCGCAAAACCATCTGCCCCCAGCGCGGCAGTGTCACCCATACGTCCGGGTCCATGTAGTTGGATTCAGGGTCGTCATATGGATCTGTCAAAATGGAATCCTGATGATGGGCCAAATGCAGATCACGGAACCGGCGGTATGGGACAAACAAACTGATGCAAGGAAAGACGAGCGCTTCGTTCAAAAGCGGGGTTTTAAACGGATGGCCATGTACCATTTCATGGGTCAGCGAAGAATGAAGCGCAATGGTCAGAGTGACAATGACCACTCCCAACGGCAGCCAAAGCGCGGCCAGCCAAGTCGTGCCCAGCGCCCAGACGCCATAACAAACCGCCAAAAGTACCAGCGTTGGCCACTCAAACCCACTATCTTTGCGCGCCAGATCAGCCATGGGTGCGGCCCCATTGGATATGCGCCCAGACACGTTCGTAGATGAGATAAACGCCAAAGCCGATGGCGCAGTTGATGGCTGCCATAGCCCCGCCAACCGCGATGGATCCGGTTAAGGCCAGACCGACCAGGGCCATCGAGACCAAACCCAAAACATTCCAAACGACCGCCTTGACCAGCGTGCGCGACCTCGTCTCCATCAGTTGCTCCAATTCCCCATTCACAAAAGTGTTACGTCAAAAAATGTCAGCAGGATATTCGGAATACGGTTAACAAATCTCGGCAATGTTGATAAAACTAAACATATGAGCCTCAAAACAGACAAACGCGACCGGGCTGAGCTGTTTCGCAGCCGACTGCGGGACGCCATGCAAGATCGGTCCATGTCACAAAGCGCCCTTGCGCGGGGTGTGGGCGTGGACCGGTCAACTGTGTCGCAATTGCTGAAGGGCACGGGCGCGCGGCTTCCTAATGCGCAGGTCGTTGGTGAATGTGCGGCAACTCTGGGCGTGTCCGCCGACTGGCTCTTGGGGCTCAGCGAGCGACCGGAAACCGCAGCGGACGTATTGGCCAACACACTGGCCCTGACCGAAGCGCCAAGGGCTTTGGTCGATGAGCAGATCTATCAGTGGCACAAAGAGGCGGCAGGGTACAAAATCCGCCATGTTCCAGCCGGCCTGCCCGATATGCTCAAGACGCGTGAAATGCTGGAATGGGAATACACACCGCATCTGGGACGCTCGACGGAACAGGCGATTGGGGCCTCTGAGGATCGGCTAACATGGATGCGCGGCACGCAATCGGACTATGAGATTGCCCTGCCGATTTATGAGGTGGAAAGCTTTTCGCGTGGCGAAGGGTATTATTCTGGACTGCCGACCGAGATACGCGCCGCACAGATGGCGCATCTTTTGCAGATCACGCAACAGCTTTATCCGCGCCTTCGGCTCTATATCTATGACGCGCGGCGGCTCTATTCGGCGCCCATCACCATCTTTGGCCCGCTTCTCGCGGTGCTCTATGTAGGTCGCAACTACATGGCGTTTCGTGATACCGAACGGGTTCAGGTGCTGACTGCACATTTCGACAGCCTGGTGCGCGAGGCACATGTCTCAGCCCGGGATGTGCCTGACTATCTGGAGACGCTGCGACGGTAAGCGCAGCTGGGGCTCTGCCCCAGACCCCGGGGTACTTCAGCCAAGAAAGAAGCTGTTCAATAGGGCATGGGATGCGCTTTGTGGGCCGTGGCGATATCGACCATGACCTCGTCTGATAGCGTGACATCCGCCGCGCCCAGAGCCAGTGTGAGCTGATCCACCGTAGTGGCCCCGAAGATGGCCGAGCACATGAAGGGCCGGGTCAGGCACCAGGCCAGCGCCATCTGCACAGGCTCCAGCCCGTGTTTGCGCGCGATCTGCAGATAGGCCTCAGTGGCGTCAAACACGCGTTCGGTTTTGCGCCCGCCCAGATCGCCGCTGATATCAAGACGGGAGCCCTTGGGCACCTCGTTATTCTGGTATTTGCCGGTCAGCATCCCGGCTGCGAGCGGGGAAAAGGCCAGAAGACCCACGTCTTCGTTCACACTTAACTCAGCGAGATCGGTGTCATAGAGGCGGCAGAGCAGCGAGTATTCATTCTGGATTGAGGCCACGCGCGGGCCGCCGCTCTCTTGAGCGATCTTGAGCCACTGAGCGGTGCCCCAGGCGCTTTCATTGCTAAGTCCAAAGGCGCGGATGGTGCCTCGGTCGACTTCTTTGGTCAGCGCGTCCAGCGCGTCTTCCATATGTGCCTGCGTCTCGGCAGGGTTCTGTTTCGAAGGGTCATAGGCCCAGTTCTGGCGGAACATGTAGCTGCCGCGATTGGGCCAGTGGAATTGGTAGAGGTCGATGTGATCGGTCTGCAGGCGCTTGAGCGAATCCTCGATGGCTTTGGGAATGCTCTGGGACGTAATCGGCGCGCCATCGCGGATGTGGCGCATGCCTTCGCCGGCATGTTTGGTCGCCAGCACGACGTCCCCTCGCCGTCCGGTTTTGGCCAGCCATGTGCCAATGATCTCTTCGGTGCGGCCCACAGTTTCAGCCTTAACGGGATAGGTCGGGTACATCTCGGCGGTGTCGATGAAATCCACGCCATGATCCAGCGCCATATCGATCTGAGCGTGCCCTTCGGCTTCGGTGTTCGAACTGCCCCAGGTCATCGACCCCAGGCAAAGCGCACTGACCTCAATCCCTGTGCGTCCCAATGGTTTGCGCTGCATGGTCTGCCCTTCCCCAACTTGGTTTTCCCATATCTAGCGGATTTGAAACCGGCGTCACGCTGTATTTGGCGGATTGAGAACATTTAGTGAACATTATACAATTTCCACATGGACAGCACCCTTCTCACGCGCCGCAGCAGCCATGCGCACCGCCTCCCTCTCAAAGTGCTGGGCGAGATGAGCCTGACGCCCGGTCGGGTGCATGAGCTTTGCGGATCTGCGCGCCACACGCTGGCTATGCTGGTGGCGCGTGCAACGGACGGCCCAGTATTCTGGATCAGCGCCGCCTGGGCGACAGACCGGCTAAATCCCGAGGGAATGTGCGCCTTTGCAGAACCTGGGCGGTTCACCTTTCTCACCTCACGCCAACCCATTGACCTGCTTTGGTGCTTAGAGGAGGTGCTGCGCGCGGGCGTGGTGCCACTGGTGGTGGCGGATTTGCCCAGCCTTCCGGGGCTGACGGCGGTGCGGCGCCTGCATCTGGCAGCCGAAACCGGCGCAGGTGAAGGTATGGGCGCGCCCTTGGGGTTGATCCTGACCGAAGGGGATGGAGGTGCACCGGGGGTGGAAAGCCGCTGGCATATTGCGCCTGATCATGGCTCAAGACGCCGTGCGTGGCATTTGTCTCGCCGCCGGGCACGGACCCTGCCCCCAGCGGAATGGGAAGTGAGCCGGATGAAGGGGCAATTTGCGCTTGAACGGCGCGTGGAGAGCGCCCATATAAATTAAGTGACTGATAAAAAAAGAAATTCAGAAATCACACGTGCATTCTGGCGCAATACCCTGCGAGACCACAAACTGTGGATCAACTTGGCAAAGTTAGTGATTGTTATCGCTCTGCTTGCACTCTTCACAATGCGCATTCCAGCCTCGATCACCTATGCCGAAGCTCGGATCGACACAGTCGCACAGCACCATACAGACTACGGCAGTCGACCTGTCTATAGCGCCACGGGGCTTGACGGCACACACTACCCGCTCGTTGCGCGCAGTATAGACATGCCTGGGGTGCTAGATATTGGCCAAACCGTCTGCCTGCGCGTTCAAAAAGACCGCTTCACTGGCCGTGTCTCGGCCCGGCATGCGCCAGAAAACCCCCCTTGTCGCCCCAATTTGCACACAACCAAGTGAAAACTTGTCAGGAATAAATTCAGACCATCGCGCGTATATCCCCTGAACAACGCGAAAAGGTTTTTGTCATGCGCATTTTGGTTTTACTCTCTCTGCTTCTTGCCGCCCCTGCTTTTGCAGCCCCCGAAACATACCGGCTCAACGCGCCGGGCTCAGTGGTGGGCTTCACCTATCAATTCCAGGGCAACCCCAGCCGCGGGCGCATGCCCGTAAAAGCAGCGCGCATGGTGCTTGATCTCGACAATGTTCCGCGCAGCCAGGTGGATGTCACACTTGATGCGCGTCGTGCCAAGGCGGGATTCATCTTCGCCACGCAAACGATGAAGGGGCCAGAAGTGCTGCACACGCAGGCCTATCCAGAGATCCGGTTCCAATCCACCAAAGTGACCGGGGATCTGAGCGGAGCCAAGGTTCAGGGCAATCTCACCGTGCGCGGTGTGACACGGCCTGTGACGCTCAATGCCGGGCTTTACCGGCAAGGTGGCACGGAAGTTGGCGACCGAAGCCGTCTCATTGTGCAACTGACCGGATCCATAAGCCGCGCCGCCTTTGGTGCGGGCGGGTTTCCCGGATTTGTAGATGATCAGATTGATCTCAACATCATCGCCCGGATTGAGAAGTAACCGCTTGGGCAAAAAACGACATTGCCCCGTCGAAAAGGCTATGGCCTGAGAGCCATGCGCATGCAAAGTTGCAGTCATGCGCATGCTCATTTCCTTTGCCGCCCTGTTCTTGTCGGTTGTGCTGATGCAGCTTTCAACAGGCGGGGTGGCCCCGCTTGATGCGCTTTCAGGCATCACGCTTGATTTCTCAACACAACAGATCGGTTTTCTCGGCTCGGCGCATTTCTTTGGCTTTTTCATAGGATGCTGGTGGGCGCCGCGCCTCATGGGGTCGGTGGGGCATTCGCGCGCCTTTGCAGCCTTTACCGCCGCCGGGGCCATTGGGCTTATCTCCCATATGCTGGTGGTCGATCCAATCGCCTGGGCGGTGATGCGGGTGGCCTCAGGTGTCTGCGTGGCGGGGTGTTACACGGTCATCGAAGCCTGGTTGCAGGCAAAAGTAACCAATGAGACACGTGGGCGGGCCATGGGCACCTACAGGATCGTCGATATGGGCGGGCAGCTTGTCGCGCAATCGCTGATTTCGGTTCTGGAGCCAGCCTCTTATGTCTCTTACAACATCCTCGCGATCATCTGCTGCGCGTCGCTATTGCCGCTGACCTTGACCACGGTGCGTCAGCCAGAAACCCCAGTCGCACCGCGCCTGCGCCCGAAACTGGGGTTGGAGATTTCGCCGCTCGCCACCGCGGCCGTGGTCGTCGCAGCCCTGTCGAGCGCCACCTTCCGCATGGTTGGGCCGCTCTATGGCGAACAGGTGGGATTACGCCTTGATCAGATCGCCTGGTTCCTGTCGGCCTTCATCCTGGGCGGGGCACTGGCGCAGTACCCGGCGGGCTGGCTTGCGGATAAATTTGACCGCCGCAAGGTCATGATCTGGCTTTCGGTCGCGGCCATCCTGTGTTGCGTGATCACGGCCCTGGTCGACACGATGCATCCCACTGGCGTCCTGCTGACGGCCTTCTTCTTTGGCGCAACATCCTTCCCGATCTACTCGGTCGCCACTGCGCACGCCAACGACTTTGCCACATCTGAACAGCGCGTCGAACTCTCTGCCGCATTGATGTTCTACTTTGCCATCGGCGCCATCGCAGCGCCGTTTGTGGCGTCCAGCCTGATCGAATGGTACGGGCCGCAAGCCATGTTCCTGATGATCGCCAGCGCCCATGGGATTTTGATCTTCTTCAGCATGCTGCGCATGCTGGCCCGCCCGACTTTGGTGCTTCGAACACGCTATGTCTGGTCCCCGCGTACATCGTTTACAATTGGACGGCTGACCAAGACAGATCGGGAAAAGGATATTGCAGAGTAAAGCCCATGCGTTAGTCTGCCCCTCTGGTCCTAACGCCCACCATGAGCTAAAGGACGACGAAACACCCCAAGGATTTCGTCATGGCGCGCCACCTGATTACCTCTGCCATCCCATACATCAACGGGATCAAACATCTGGGCAACCTCGTCGGCAGCCAGCTGCCCGCTGATCTTTACGCGCGCTACCTGCGAGGGCGCGGGCATGAGGTGCTGTTTCTCTGTGCTACGGATGAGCACGGCACACCTGCCGAGCTGGCTGCGGCCAAAGCAGGCAAGCCTGTGGCTGACTACTGTGCTGAAATGTGGGAGGTGCAGGACAAGCTCGGCAAAGGGTTTCGGCTGTCGTTTGACCATTTCGGCCGCTCGTCCAGCCCACAGAACCATGCGCTGACCCAGCATTTCGCCGGACGCTTGGCCGAGGCTGGGCTGATTGAGGAAGTCTCAGAATCTCAGGTCTATTCCAACGCCGATGGCCGCTTCCTGCCAGATCGCTATATCGAAGGCACCTGTCCCAATTGCGGGTATGACAAAGCCCGCGGGGACCAGTGTGAAGACTGCACCAAGCAGCTTGACCCCACGGACCTTATTGAGCCTAGGTCTGCCATTTCCGGCTCCACCGATCTGGAAGTGCGGGCGACCAAGCACCTCTATCTGAAACAAAGCCAGATGCGCGATCGGTTGAATGCCTGGATTGATGGCAAGAAAGACTGGCCCATTCTAACCACGTCCATCGCTAAGAAATGGCTCAATGACGGCGATGGGTTGCAAGATCGTGGCATCACGCGTGACCTCGACTGGGGCATTCCGGTCAAGCGCGGGGATGATGATTGGCCGGGGATGGAAGGCAAGGTGTTCTACGTCTGGTTCGACGCGCCGATTGAATATATCGCCTGCGCAGGCGAATGGGCCGAAGCCGCCTCGGGGCGCGATTGGGAACGCTGGTGGCGCACCGACAAAGGCGCCGAGGACGTGCGCTACACACAATTCATGGGCAAGGATAACGTGCCCTTCCACACGCTCAGCTTCCCGGCAACGATCCTGGGCAGCGGAGAGCCCTGGAAACTCGTCGATTACATCAAGTCTTTCAACTACCTGAATTATGATGGCGGGCAGTTCAGCACGAGCCAGGGCCGCGGTATCTTCATGGATCAGGCGCTGGAGATTTTGCCGAGTGATTACTGGCGCTGGTGGCTTCTGTCCCACGCACCGGAAAGCAGCGACTCTGAGTTCACATGGGAGAATTTCCAAACCTCCGTGAACAAGGACCTCGCCGATGTGCTGGGCAATTTCGTGAGCCGTGTCACCAAGTTCTGCCGCTCAAAATTTGGCGAAGCCGTACCAGCGGGTGGGGCTTATGGCGCACAGGAAGACGCGCTGATCGCCGATCTCACCAAGCGCCTACGTTCCTATGAAGGCCATATGGAAGCCATCGAAGTGCGCAAAGCCGCAACTGAGCTGCGCGCCATCTGGGTGGCGGGCAACGAATACCTGCAATCCGCCGCCCCTTGGACCACGTTCAAGGAAGACCCTGAGAAAGCTGCGATGCAGGTGCGCCTCGCGCTTAACCTCATCCGCTTTTACGCAGTGCTGTCAGCTCCCTTTATCCCGGACGCAGCCGCCCGGATGCTGTCGGCGATGAACACGCTCGACACGGACTGGCCTGACGAATTGACGGAGGCGTTGTCGGCCCTGCCGGCAGGGCATGAGTTCACCGTGCCAGATGTGCTTTTCGCCAAGATCAGCGATGAGGATCGCGAGGCTTGGGAAGCGAAGTTTGCAGGGGTCCGGGCCTAACCCCAAGTCTTTTCAAAAAAGACTTGGCCAAAAGCTTTCTGAAAGCTTTTGCCTTGTGGTACCCGCGGCCGGACTCGAACCGGCACGGCCTATCCGGCCTGGAGATTTTAAGTCTCCTGTGTCTACCATTCCACCACGCGGGCACGAGGGGCGTGACGGGGACCATATCGGCTTTGACGTGGGTGTAAAGTTCCCGAGTTAAGGCGCAGACAACAAAGACGCGGTTTCCGTGTTTTTCGGGGTTAACTGCTCATGTACCGCGTGACAGATGTCCTGTGTGCGCACCATGAAGAAGTTTTCCTGTGCCTTTTGGTTGGGGTGAAACGGGTCTTTCACTCGGCCAGACTTGTTGCGCCGGAAGAACGACCTGTTGCCCTGATTGGCTGCAATGGTTTCGGGTGTAAAGCCTTCGACAAAACTGCACTGAATGCCGCTTTTCATAAAGGCATATTTCAAGTTTTCCTGCGCTTTTAACCGCAACGCGACCGTCTTTTTCTTGTATGTCGGCGCGGTTGTTATGAATACACACGGCACACCCTCGGGCAGCTGCTCGCTGGCCTTGGCCACATCAGTCAGCGCTTGTTGCTTATCCTCGGCCCAGCGACGCGCGGAGTTCCCCAAAAAGTTCATGACGATC
Organism: uncultured Roseovarius sp.; assembly: GCA_947496175.1. Classification (GTDB taxonomy): domain Bacteria; phylum Pseudomonadota; class Alphaproteobacteria; order Rhodobacterales; family Rhodobacteraceae; genus Roseovarius. The sequence continues at coordinate 501,529 of CANMBU010000002.1, read as the reverse complement.
AGTTTGGGTGCATAGTACCCTTCTGCAAACATCGCCTCCAGCGGCGACTGGCCTTTTTTGCAGAACTGGTAGTTCCGGCCTTTGCCGATCTGCACATACTTGTTCTTGCTTTGGTTCACCGTGCCAAACGTGGCCGCGTTGGCTTTCCATTTTTTATCGACGTCACACACGGCCCCTTTGCCGCGACGGCTCCGCGCAGCCCAGGAGCCAAGAGAGGTGGATCTTACGCCAAACACAGCCACGCTCTTTTCACCCAATTGCGTGTAGTCCGTCGCGCCATCAGGACCCGACCCGCAATGCTGATCAATGTTCTGAAAGAAATCAAGGAACACCGGACCCGAGCCAAAGCTCAGTTGCGAGTCTCCCAGCACAACAATGTCCGGCGAATGGAAATCATCCGCCCAGAGCGGTGTGGCTGTCAACAGCGTCACACATGCTGCAGCCAAACTCTTGCGCAAACGTGCCCATCCGCTCGATAATGCCATGTCTATCTCGTTCCCCATACCTGTTGGGCAAACAGTACGATGGATCGCGCACCGGCGGTACAAACAGTGTTTGAACTTTTTGTGTGATCCTGAAGTAAAAACCTCAGCGCGGGCCGATCTGCTGAAACACTGCTTGGCATAAGGCCGGTGTCACATGTTCAAAGAACTCCGCGAAACCTTTGGCATTGGGGTGAAATCGATCCAGCACCTCTCCTGCATCGTTGGTGCGGAAGAAGTCTGGGTTTCCAGTGGCAGAAGCGACTGCCCTCTCCGTCAAACCGCGCGCGAAGCTACACCTGCCGCCGGTTGCTGCAACGGCCTGTGCTAGGTTTTGCTGCGCCTTTAGACGTTTGGCATTCACTTCGGCGTCAAAAGCGGGGGCGGTTGTCATGATCACGCAGGCTGTGTCAGGAGGCAGCGCAGCCACCGCATTTTCCACATCTGTCCGCGCCGCCGCAGGATCCTCCCAACGATCGACGGAATTGCCCAAAAATGCCAGCACTGCCAGCTTGGGGCGGTAATACCCTTGCCTGAACATCGCCTCCAACGGGGTTTGTCCAGAACGACAAAACTCATAATCACGCTCTTCGCCGATTTGCACAAAACTGCGCGACGAGCTTTTGACGCCATATGCGCCCGCATTCACGCCAAATCTTTGATCTTTGTCACACACAACACCCTTTTTGGTGCCCTCATGTGCCGTCCAATGCTCTAACGAAGATGACCGTACGCCGATCGCAGCGACAGACGTTGCGCTCAGATTGTCGAGATAGTCGCGTTGTGATGCATTTGCGTTGCAGGATTGCGCGAGGTTGCCCAGCACGGCCAGGTACTCAGCACCGGCCCCAAACGAAACCTGCGAGTCGCCGATCACAAGGATATCCGGACCGAATGTCGGCTCTGAGAAGCGCGGAAGCTCAGGACCATCGGCTGGAACCGGCAACGCCACAGGAGTCGGAAGCCGGGCATCACTCACAGGCTGTGGTGGCTCAGCGCGTTGAGGAGACACAGCCGCACATCCCAACAGAACAGTTATGCCGAGCAGTTTAAGACCACGACCAAGAGTCCTCGGGACCGCCATAGAGCGCTACAAGTCCTGTTCCTGCTGCTCAAGTTGCTGCAAAAGCCGACGTTCCCCCAACCAGGGGTTCAACTCCAAAGCTGCGCGTAGAGATAACGTCGCTTCGGCATTCCGGCCCAAAGCGGCCAGCGTGAGCGCGCGGCCTGTCAAAGCCCCTGTGTGTCGTGGTGTGATCTCCAAAGTGCGGTCCAGATCAGGCAGGGCTGCTGTAAAATCCTCGCGCAAAAAATTGATAAAGGCGCGTTGGTTGTAGCCCTCTGAGTAGTCCGGACAGTACTCAACAAGGGCGTCAACCGCCTTGAGCGCACCGGCATAATCTGCCACGCGGCGCCGCTCCATTGCTTCGTCCAAAAGCTCCTGTGCGCGGGCATTGGGCGCATCTGCCCAGAGCGCCCACATCTCACCAGAAAGTGCACGGCCGGTCGCCTCATCTGGTGCTTCGCGCGCGGCTTGGATCAGGTCGGACAGAGCCGCGGAATGGTCGGGCGGTTCGGGGCAAGCGTTGGCCCAAACCGGACCAGCGACCACACAGGCAAGAATGGTAAGTCTCATGCGCCAAAGATGCTCTAAGCCCGTGAAAAATCAAATCACATCTGGGACAGTGTTTTCTTTCACCGCCTCCATCGCCACATAGGTCGAGGTTTTCGACACATGCGGCAGGCTTGAAATCTGCTCCGCCAACACCCGGCGATAGTCACTCATGCTTTGGGTGCGGATTTTCAGGAGATAGTCAAAATTACCCGCGATCAGATGCACTTGTTCAACTTCCGGGATCTTCAGCACAGCGGCGTTGAAGGCCGCCAGTGACGCTTCACGGGTGTCGGTCATGCTCAGTTCGACAAAGCTGACATGATCGAGGCCCAGACGAATGGGATCGACCAAGGCGCGATATCCCGAAATCACCCCGTCCCGCTCTAGTTTTCGCAACCGCGCCTGTGTGGGTGATTTGGACAGACCAATTTCCCGCGCCAGATCGGTGATGCTGATCCGGCCATCGCCAGCCAGGACCCGCAGAATCGCTTTGTCGTGCCTATCCAGCCCTGGCTCTTCCATTTGACTGCCTCACGCATATATTATGACCCATATTTCCTGATTTTTCACACAAATCAGGAAATCTGATCTATTCATGCGTGGTACAGTAGGCCAATCCCCTTCTATTCTGCAAGAGACTTTCCATGCCGTATGACACCGACCTGCGCCGCGACATTGATCTGGCCACTTATGCCAATGAGGCTGAGACGATCACGCATCTGACCGATCTGGCGGCCCTGTCACCAGAGGACCGTGCACGGATCGTTTCCCGGGGTGCGGCGTTGGTGAGCGACATTCGCGATCGTTCCGATCCCGGCTTGATGGAAGTCTTCCTTGCCGAATACGGGCTGTCGACCGATGAGGGTATTGCGCTCATGTGTCTGGCCGAGGCGCTGTTGCGCGTGCCCGATGCTGATACGATTGATGCGCTCATTGAAGACAAGATCGCGCCCTCGGACTGGGGCAAACACATGGGTCATTCCACGTCGTCATTGGTCAACGCATCAACCTGGGCGCTCATGTTGACCGGCAAGGTGTTGACCGAAGACACACCTGGCCCCGTCGGCCATCTGCGGGCAGCTATCAAACGGCTGGGAGAGCCAGTCATCCGCACCGCTGTGGGCCGCGCGATGAAGGAGATGGGGCGGCAGTTTGTTCTGGGCGAGACAATCAAATTGGCCATGGATCGCGCCGCTGGAATGGAAGCCAAGGGTTACACCTATTCCTACGACATGCTGGGGGAGGCCGCGCGCACCGACGTCGATGCCACGCGCTATCATCTGGCATATAGCCGCGCCATTACTGCCATTTCGGCGGCCTGCGTGCATGAGGACATCCGCAAGAACCCCGGCATTTCGGTGAAGCTCTCAGCCCTCTATCCGCGCTACGAGGTCGCGCAGAAAGACGGTGTGATGGACATTCTCATGCCACGTCTGCGCAGTCTGGCCTTGCTGGCCAAATCAGCCCGTATGGGGCTCAACATCGACGCCGAAGAGGCGGACCGTCTGTCGCTGTCTCTGGATGTGATCGAGGCGACCTTGGCCGAGCCTGCTTTGGCGGGTTGGGATGGCTTTGGCGTGGTGGTGCAGGCCTATGGCCAACGCGCGGCCCATGTGATCGACCACCTGCACGCCCTTGCCACCCGGCTGGACCGGCGCATCATGGTGCGGCTGGTGAAGGGCGCCTATTGGGACACCGAGATCAAGCGCGCACAAGTCGAGGGAATTGACGGCTTTCCGGTCTTCACCTCAAAGGCTGCCACCGACATTTCCTACATCGCCAATGCGCGCAAATTGCTGTCTCTGACCGACCGCATCTATCCGCAATTCGCCACGCACAACGCCCACACGGTCGCGGCCATTCTCGACATGGCCGAGGACAAAGAGGCGTTTGAATTCCAGCGCCTACACGGCATGGGAGAGGCCCTGCACAACATCGTCATGCAGGCCGAGGGCACGCGCTGTCGCATCTATGCCCCTGTCGGCGCACATCGCGACTTGCTGGCCTATCTGGTGCGCAGGCTTTTGGAGAACGGCGCAAATTCCAGCTTTGTGAACCAGATCGTGGATGAAGACGTCTCGCCAGAGCAGGTCGCGCGGGATCCGTTCGAGATTTATCATGAGACGCAAGCCACTTTGCCCACAGGGCCAGAGCTTTTCGCGCCTGAGCGGATCAATTCCAAGGGATTTGACCTGACCCATCAACCGACGTTGGACAGCATAGAGGCCGCGCGCGCGCCCTTTGCCACAGCGACATGGCAGGCGGCACCGCTCTTGGCGGGCAAGGCCGCCCCGCAAGACCCGCATCCTGTTCAAAACCCTGCCGACCCTGCGGATCAACCCGGTCAGGTCGCCTTCGCCAGCCCAAAAGATGTTGAAACAGCACTCAAAAACGCCAAACCGTGGGACGCGGATCCCGAAGAGCGCGGGCGTATCCTTTCCCGTGCCGCCGATCTCTATGAGGAGAATTTCGGAGAACTTTTCGCCATTCTTGCGCGCGAGGCGGGCAAATCCCTGATGGACGCCGTCGCCGAGCTGCGCGAAGCGGTGGATTTCCTGCGCTACTACGGGGCCAACGCGCCTGACACCAAACCGGTCGGCACATTTACCTGTGTTTCGCCTTGGAATTTTCCACTCGCCATCTTTTCCGGTCAGATCAGCGCCGCACTGGCCGCAGGCAACGCCGTGCTGGCCAAACCGGCAGAACAAACGCCGCTCATTGCACATTTGGCAATTTCCTTGATGCACAAAGCGGGTGTTCCCAAAACCGCGCTACAGCTTCTGCCCGGGGCGGGCGACGTCGGTGCCGCTCTGACATCTGATCCGCGCGTGGACGGCGTGGCTTTCACAGGCTCAACCGAAACCGCCCTTAAAATCCGTGCCACCATGGCGCAAAACCTGGCCCCCGGCGCGCCTCTCATCGCCGAAACCGGTGGCTTGAACGCGATGATCGTCGACAGCACCGCCCTGCCCGAGCAAGCCGTGCAAGCCATTGTCGAATCCGCCTTTCAATCCGCCGGGCAGCGCTGTTCGGCCCTGCGGTGTCTCTATGTTCAGGAAGACATCGCCGAAACTCTGACCGAAATGCTGACCGGGGCCATGGATGCGCTTGTCATGGGGGCACCCTGGCACCTGAAGACCGATGTGGGCCCGGTGATCGATGCCGAGGCGCAGGCTGGCATCGCCGCACATATCGAGACAGCACGCGCCGAGGGGCGTCTTTTGCATGAAATCCCCACACCTAACTCTGGTCATTTCATCGCCCCAACCCTGATCCGCCTGCAGGGCATAGGCGACCTGAAACGCGAGATCTTTGGTCCTGTCCTGCATATTGCCACCTTTGCCTCACATGAACTGGACCAAGTCATCGCCGATATCAACGCCACCGGCTACGGGCTGACCTTTGGCCTGATGACCAGGATCGATGACCGCGTGCAACACGTGACCGAGGCGGTTCAGGCCGGAAACATCTACGTCAACCGCAATCAAATCGGCGCCATCGTCGGCAGTCAGCCCTTTGGCGGCGAAGGGCTTTCCGGGACAGGCCCCAAGGCAGGCGGGCCGCATTACCTTTCCCGCTTTTCAGCGCGCCCAGTTGCGCAAACTGATGCCGCATGGCCAACGGACATGTCACCTGACGCAGCACAGGCCGCGCTGGATGCTGCACAAGACAGCGACATTCCAACCTCACCAGCCCTTGTCCTGCCGGGCCCGACCGGAGAGTCCAACCGCCTCACACTTCATGCCCGCGCACCCCTGCTTTGCCTTGGCCCTGGCGAAGACGCGGCCAAAGCGCAAGCCGAAGCCGTCATTGCCCTTGGTGGCCGCGCGGCAACGGCGACTGGTGCTCTGGCAGCAGAGGTCCTGACCACACTTTCCAATTTTGCAGGCGCTCTGTGGTGGGGCGATGCCGCCAAGGCTCAGGCCTACGCCACCGCTCTCAGCAAACGAAACGGCCCGATCCTGCCTCTGATCACCGGACAGCCGGACCTTGGACATGTCATGGGGGAGCGCCACGTCTGCGTCGACACGACCGCGGCCGGCGGCAACGCGGCGCTGCTCGGCGGGATGGACTGACCCCAATCCCTACCTTCACTGTTCCGCAAATACTCAAATCTCACGTCAGCCAAACGTGCCAACACTGATCGCTTGACCCCTCGTCTGTCCCTCGCCACAGTCATCACATGTTTCCTATTCGCGATCACAACCCGTCTGGTCGGGTGCCTTACGTCACCTATGTGCTGATGGCGCTCAATATTGGTATTTTCCTGAGCTACTGGCCGCTTTTCAGCGATCCCCGTGCGCTCAACGGATTTTTCTACGAATGGGCCATGGTGCCGGTTCTTGTCACGCAGGAGGGCACCTATGAGACGCTTGTGTCTTCTATGTTCTTGCATGGAGGCTGGATGCACCTTGCGGGCAACATGCTGTTTTTGTGGATATTCGGCGACAACATGGAAGATGAGATGGGCCATGTGGGCTATCTTGTCTTCTATCTGGCCTGCGGCATCGCAGCAGGGTTCACACATCTTCTGTCAGCTCCGATGAGCCAGGTGCCCACCGTTGGCGCATCCGGTGCGATTGCCGGGGTGATGGGTGGCTACCTTCTGCTCTTTCCAAAAGCCAAGGTGGATATTCTTATCATCCTGATCATCATCTTTCGCATTATCAGCATCCCGGCCTGGATCATGCTGGCGCTGTGGTTTGCCTTGCAGATCTTCGGCGGATTTGGTGCCGACCCTGAAACCGGCGGCGTGGCCTACTGGGCGCATGCAGGCGGGTTCATCGCGGGGATAGTGCTGACCATACCCGTGTTCCTGCGGCGTGGCGGGCAACGGTTCTGGGAGCAAACTGACGGACATCCCCCGCATCCGGAAGCCACCTATCGCTATGTCCGCAGCTCAGTTCCGAAAGTGACCCGCAAATGACTGTGTTCAAAGCCACCTGCCATTGCGGTGCCGTGGAGCTGGCACTCACCCTGCCGGATGGTATACCCGCCCCGCATCGCTGTGACTGTTCGTTCTGCCGCCGCCGCGCGGCGCCCACGATCAGCGTCCCCTTGGCTGACCTAAAGGTGACCAAAGGCGCTGACAATCTGTCGCTCTACACGTGGAACACCGGCACGGCGCAGCATTTCTTTTGCAAAACATGCGGGATTTACACGCATCACCAGCGCCGCTCGAATCCAAACGAATACGGCGTCAACTTCGGGTCTATCGAAGGGCAGAACCCCGCCGAGCACGAGCCCATCCCGTGGGATGATGGCGTCAACCACCCATCAGACCGATAACCGCACCCAATGTCTTTTTGAAAGACATTGGCAAAAGCCTTCAAAAGGCTTTTGCCCTGATCGTTAGTCCAGATCTTTGATGAGCAGAATCCACTCTTTGGAGTCCGTCTCCCAACCGTCCCACACCACGGCACAGCGCGTGACCTGACGATAGCCCACATGCTCATAGAGATTGAGCGCGGGATTGTCGTCACTCGTGATGATGCTCATCCGCGTTTGCCCCAAGCCTCTGGCCTGTGCTTCAGCATCCGCCAAAAGCGCTTTTGCCGCGCCCTTGCCGCGCGCCTGCGGAAAGGTCGCCAAGACATTCACATACCAACTGGGCACCGCCTCGTTTTCAAGCTCTACCAACGGGCGGAACAGCGGCGGCAGATCGTCAAGTTCGGTCTCCGGCACCACCTCATCCAGCGGGTATCCCACCAGTGAGGAGATCACCGTCCCATCCTGCCGAATGACGCGGGCCTTGCGATAGGAAAACTGCCCTTCTTCGCGCGCGGCCCGACGCGCACCCACGTCCCAGACATCTTCTCCTGGTTCACGCATCTCTTCCCACACCAGCAAAGGCATGCCATCACCGGCCATCACGACGAGTTGCGCCAATGCCGGCGCGTCTTCAATCCGGGCGTCTTCTAGCATCATAAGTGTCATTAAATCTTTCATCCTTTTGCCCCTTCTTACGCCGCGCGCCGGTCAGAGGCATGATGCGACATGCATTCCACATGTCGGTGGTCCGTGCCACAGCAGCCGCCAAACACGCGGACATTCGGCAACATCTCGAGCAAATCCGCGTTCAACCGACCCAGCTCTTGCGGATCACCATCATCCAGCTCTTCGGCGGCATCCAGTTCCGCATGGCTGAGGCGCGAGGCGTTGCAGCGCAGACCGCCGATCCGGGCAAGCCAGTCCGCATTACCAGACAGCTTGTCCCGGAAGTGATCAGGATGGGCACAGTTGATCATATAGTAGATCGGCCCGTTTGCCGTCGCACTGTCCACCTGTGCAATCGCCTCGCCCAGGGGTTGGCCCGAGGGCAAATTCCCATCGGTTTCCAGAGTAAAAGCAATAGCCAAAGGCACGTTTGCCTTTTGCGCGGCTCGCACGATACCCACGGCCTCCTCAGAATGAGTGAGCGTCAGCGCACTGATCAAATCCACACCCGCCCCTGCCAGCGCCGCGATCTGTGGAGCGTGTGTGTCCAAGGCTTCGCTTTCCGACAAAAGCGTGCCCGGCGCATAGGCATCACCCGCCGGTCCGACCAAACCATTGAGCAGGATCGGACATGCCTCGGTCTCTTGCTGTGCGCGGATGGCCTCAACAAAGCGCACGGCTTCGGTGTTCACCTGCATCTGTTCCAAAGCGCTTTTTCCCAATGCCTCAGCCCAGGCCATCCCGGACCGCCATGTTGGCACATCCAGCACATAGCCGCGCTCATCGGCCTTGGCCAAGCCAATGAACCGATCAAAATAGGCACTAAGTTCGGCCCGCCCGCCTTCGGTCTCAAGTAAGACAGCTGCGGAAAAACATGGCAGGTCATACCCTTTGTCAAACACCATGAAAGTCTCAAGACCACCATCGGTAAGATAGAAACGGTCACTTTTCAAAAATTTGGTAAGTCGCATAATTTTCACTCCAAAATGAGAATAGCCGGGACATATCTTTTGCCACTTGTCACCGCGAGTGCGCCTGTGGTGCAGTTGTGAGGCCTATAGAATTGACGTAATTTCAATACTTTAAAACGTGTGCTGGAATGAAATAGCGGACCAGATTAATGTCAACTGGACTCGCAGTACAGGAGAACGCACCGTGAGTGGAAAACCCGATACAAAAACGCACATCTTGAATGTGGCCGAAAAGGCGGTTTTGGAAAAAGGGTTCGAGGCCACATCTATCGAGGAAATTGTCGCCGCGGTCGGGATTTCGCGCAGCGGATTCTTTTACCATTTCAAGGACAAGAACGCACTGGCCCGCGCCATGCTGGAACGCTACATCGACGCCGAAAACGCACTCTTTGACGATGTGTTCGGACGGGCGCGGGAGCTCAACGACGATCCGCTGCATGCCATGCTCATTGGCCTCAAACTTCTGGCTGAAGTTCTTGCGGATCTGCCAAATGGCCACCCTGGCTGTGTGATTGCCGCCGCCGCTTATCAGGACCGCCTTTTTGATCGCGGTGTGCGGGAGTTGAACCGTGAGGCGATTTTGGCCTGGCGCGCCCGGTTTCGCGCAATGTTCGAAGAAATCGCCGAACGTTACCCTCCTGCGGAACCAGTCGACCTTGATGCCCTGGGCGACATGGTGTCCGGTGTCGCCGAAGGGGCAATCGTGCTGCAAAAGGTGCTTGGAGAGCGCGAAACACTTGCCGCGCAAATCCTTCAGCTTCGGACCTATGTGAAACTTCTGTTTTCGCCGCGCGCGCCTGTTTCGGCCTAACGCTCCAAACGTCTTTTTGAAAGACGTTGGCAAAAGCCTTCAGAAGGCTTTTGGTCTACGCGTCGCGGATCACTTTGGCAAAAGTCGAAAAGATCGCTTCATTTGCACAGACGATATCGCCATCTTCCAGGATATTGCCACCTGGCGCCAAAGGTTCGGCCAACCCGCCTGCTTCACGCAGGATGATCAGCCCTGCGGCCAGATCCCAGGCATTCAAACGCCGTTCCCAGAACCCCTCATAGCGCCCGGCCGCGACATAGGCCATGTCCAGCGCAGCCGATCCCCACCGGCGCACCCCAGCACATGTGGGCATAAGCCGTGCCAGATCCTGCAGAGTCTCAGGCAAATCCGCACGGCCACCAAATGGCACGCCTGTCGCAAAAATCGACTCGATCATGACCTTGCGGTCCGAAACTCGCAAGCGGCTGTCATTCAAAAAAGCGCCTTCGCCTTTTTCGGCGAAATACATCTCGTCCTTGGCTGCATCGTAAATCACGCCGGTCACAACCTGGCCTTTGTGCTCCAATGCGATAGAGATGGCCCAGTGCGGCAAGCCATGCAGAAAATTCGTCGTGCCATCCAGCGGATCCACAATCCAGCGGCGCGTGGGGTCCTGCCCCGCTTCTTCGCCACCTTCTTCGGCCAGCCAGCCATAGGTCGGGCGCGCACCCATCAGCTCTTCTTTCAGAATGGCCTCGGCAGCGATATCCGCGCGGCTGACGAAATCACCGGCACCTTTTGAACTTACCTGAAGGTTTTCAACCTCACGGAAATCCTTGACCAGTGACCGGCCTGCCTTGCGGGCAGCCTTCAGCATAATGTTAAGATTGGCACTGCCCGGCATGATGCATTCCCTTTGGGGTTCAGGCCGCGCGTATACGCCCCGCCGACCGGTCCCGCAAGGGGCTAAGACCGCTCCGCACAATAGGCAACCAACCACTCGCGAAAGCGACGCGCCGCTGGCCGCAGGGCCGCACGATCCGGGTAGACCAGATGATACGCCTCTTGTCCTGCAACTGAGAACTCTTCGAGACATGACACCAGCCCGGCCTCTGCCATCGCCCGATCACTGGCAGGCGCACGCGCCAGGGCGACACCTGTGCCAGACCGCGCCAATGCAAAGGCCATGGTCGTGCTGTCGGCAAAGATGTATTTGACAGCCCCCGGCCAGATGCCCGAGCTTTCAAACACATGTGGCCAGCCTGCACGATGCGTGCCGACTTCTATGAGTGTCTGGCGCAAAAGGTCTCCGGGCGATGTGATCTGCGCCGCGATCTGGGGCAAAGCCACCGGGTAGAGCCTTTCAGAAAACAGGGCGTCGCCCTGCGCGCCGTAAGCTGACGGATTTCCAAACACGATCTGAAGGTCGCTGAAACCCTGCGAGAAATCACCAATGCTATTGCCGGTATCAATCTGCAACGTGATCTGGGGATGCTGGGCCGAGAAATCGCCATGCCCTTCGGCCAGGATGCCATGGGCAAAGAGCAGGACGGCACGCACATAGAGTTGCTCGGCCCGATTGGCCCCGAATAGCCCTTCTGTTGTGCTTTGCAGCGTCAACAAAGCCTGTTGAACCCCAGGAAGGTAGGCGCGACCTGCCTCCGTCAAACGCACGGCATGTGCTTGCCGTTCAAAGAGTTGCGTTTCTAACCGCTCTTCCAGCGCGCGCACCTGTTGGCTCACCGCTGCGGCGGACATGTTAAGCTCTGATGCGGCGCGGGCAAAGCTCTCGGCCCGAGCGGCGGCCTCGAAAACGCGCAGCCAATTGAGAGAGGGGACAGAGACAGCCATGGATTGAGACTAAGCTGAACTTAGCCTCAGCGTCCAGTATCACAGTTTTGAGCCGGATCAGCCCGGCGCTAGGCTATACTCAGCGCGAGGAGGAGAAGTTCCACGATGCTCGACATGACCCTGCTTCAAAATGGCCGTCTGGGCGAGGCGCAAGTCGACCAGTACTGGCGCGACGGTTTCCTGTGCCCCATCCCGGTGCTGGACGCAACCGAGGCCCAAAGCCTGCGCAAAGAACTGGAAACGCTGGAGGCCGAGTGGCTCGACAATGGTTTGCCTTTGCCGCTCAATACCTACAAACGCATCAACTCCCACTGCGTGATCCCCATGGCCCATCGCATTGCCGCGGATGAAAGGGTTCTGGATATCGTCGAAGGCATTCTGGGCCCTGATATCCTGATCTGGAGCGTGGAGTTTTTTATCAAGGAACCCGGGACCAAGGCCATCGTGTCCATGCATCAGGACCTGACTTATTGGGGCTTTGGCGCGGTGGATCAGCTTTGCACGGCATGGATCGCGCTGAGCCCCGCAACGACCGCCTCCGGCTGTATGGATTTTGTCACCGGCAGCCACAAGAACCCGATCTTACCGCATGAAGACACCTTTGATGACAACAACCTTTTGAGCCGCGGTCAGGAAATCCGCGTTGATGTGGCCCCCGAAGACAAGGTCGCGGCAGAGCTGCAACCCGGGCAGATGTCGCTGCACCACGGTCTGATGATCCACGGCTCGGGGCCAAATGTCTCGGACGATCGCCGCATCGCCGTGGCCATCCGCTATTGCACACCGCAGATCGCACAGGAAGTCGCGGCGAAGGATTACGCCATTCTGGCGCGTGGCGCGGATCGCACAGGCAATTTCATCAACTTCACCCCGCCCCGCGCCCCCTTTACGCCTGAGAGCCTCGCGCTTTACGATGAAATCCGCAAAGCGCAGGCCACCGCTCTGATGGACGGAGCCGAAGCCGACACGAAAGGGTTTTATGAATAATGGACAAAGTCAGCTTCACACAAATGAAGGACGGCACGAAGGAAGATTACGAATTCCTGACCGCTCATGAAATTGACCACACCAAACACACCGCCCGCCGCCTGATGAAGGCGATGGTCGAGTTGGACGAAAGCCTGTCAGGCTATCAGGTCACACGTCTGGGCCATTCGGTGCAATCGGCCACCCGCGCCTGGCGGGATGGCGCGGATATCGATTGGGTTGTCGCCGCCCTTCTGCACGATATCGGTGACATCTACGCGCCCTACAATCACGATGAATACGCCGCCACGATCCTCAAACCTTTCGTGCGCGAGCAATGCACCTGGGTCGTGGCGACCCATGGTGATTTTCAGATGGTCTATTATGGCCACCACCTTGACGGGGCAGACCCCAACAAACGCGACCGGCACGCCGGTCACCAATACTTCAACGATTGCGCCGAGTTTTGCGAACGCTGGGACCAAGCCAGCTTTGACCCCGACTATGACGATCTGCCACTCGAATTCTTCGCGCCCATGGTCGAAGAGGTGTTCGCCCGACAGCCCTATGACCCCGACGTAATCCGCGCAGGCGTACGCGAACCGCTGGTCGATCAAAAACGGGCCGCTCACCGCAACTGACGCGCTTTTCGGGTATTTTCAACAAGAAAGAAGCCCAGTCGAAGCGCCCCGACCCATGCCAAGTCCGGCGCTGCGGCCAGGCACAGGTGGGGCGGCTTCTTCCTTGTGCGGTCATCGGCTCCCCAGCCTGTACCGCCCGCATGTCCTACCAATCCATGGTTAAGAAAGCGTGTGCTGCTTCTTTCTTGTTCCAAATACCCCTCCCTGCCTCTTCCCCTTGCCCGGCCATTTGGGTATTCGAGCGTCAACGCAAAAGACGAGCACGAGGTCCCGCGACATGGGCATGGACAAGACATTCAATGCGGCCGAGGCCGAACCACGCCTGTCAAAGGCCTGGGAAGAGAGCGGCGCTTTCAAGGCCGGGGCCAATGCCAAGCCGGGGGCCGAGCCGTTTTCTATCATGATCCCACCGCCCAATGTGACGGGTTCGCTACATATGGGCCACGCGTTCAACAACACGTTGCAGGATATTCTCATTCGCTGGCACCGGATGCGAGGCTTTGACACGCTCTGGCAGCCGGGCACCGATCACGCAGGTATCGCCACGCAGATGGTGACTGAACGCGATATGATGGAGCATCAGGAACCCACACGCGTTCAAATGGGCCGCGAAGCTTTCGAAAAACGTGTCTGGCAGCAGAAAATCAAGTCGCGCGGCACCATCATCGGGCAACTCAAACGCCTTGGTGCCTCCTGTGACTGGTCGCGCGAGGCCTTCACCATGTCTGGCGCGCCGTCCGCACCCGAAGGGGAAGAGGGCAATTTCCATGATGCCGTCATCAAGGTCTTTGTCGACATGTACAACAAGGGCCTCATCTATCGCGGCAAGCGTCTGGTGAACTGGGACCCGCATTTTGAGACTGCCATTTCCGATCTTGAGGTCGAGAATATCGAAGTCGCGGGGCATATGTGGCACTTCAAATACCCGCTCGCCGGGGGCGCGATCTACACCTATGTGGAGAAGGACGAAGACGGCAACGTGATCCTTGAAGAGACCCGCGACTACATCTCCATCGCCACAACCCGACCCGAAACCATGCTGGGCGATGGGGCCGTTGCGGTTCACCCATCTGATGAACGCTACGCACCAATCGTCGGAAAACTCTGCGAAATTCCAGTTGGCCCCAAAGAGCATCGCCGCCTCATTCCGATCATCACCGATGAATACCCAGATCCCGACTTTGGCTCCGGTGCGGTGAAGATCACCGGCGCGCATGACTTCAACGACTATGAGGTTGCCAAACGCGGCGGCATTCCGATGTACCGCTTGATGGACACGCGTGGCGCGATGCGCGCCGATGGCGCGCCTTATGCGCAAGCCGCCGAGATTGCCATGGCGGTGGCCAAGGGAGAGCGCAGTCTCAGCGAGGCAGAGGTCGATACGGTTAATCTCATTCCCGATGATCTGCGTGGGCTGGATCGGTTTGAGGCGCGTAAGAGGGTGGTGGAACAGATCACCAGCGAAGGGTTGGCCGTGATGGTTGCCGCTCAGGGCGAAGCAGCGTCATCCTCGGGCTCGACCCGAGGACCTCTTGACGAAGAGATCCCCGGTCAAGCCGGGGATGACATGCAAATGACCCCCTTCGTTGAATCGAAACCCATCATGCAGCCCTTCGGCGACCGCTCGAAGGTCGTTATCGAACCGATGCTGACCGACCAATGGTTTGTGGACACCGACAAAATCGTCGGCCCCGCCATCGAGGCGGTGAAATCCGGCGAGGTCAACATCATGCCGGAGCAGGACCGCAAGGTCTATTTCAACTGGCTGGAAAATATCGAGCCCTGGTGCATCTCCCGCCAGCTCTGGTGGGGGCATCAGATTCCGGTTTGGTTTGGTCCATCTCTTGACAAAGAGGGACAGATTGTCGACCTCGTCGGTAAGGAGTTCTGTGCACCGACGGAAAACGAAGCTTTGGCATTGGCAAAAGTTTTCTATCAAGAAAAACTCGGTTCTGGCGTAGAAGTAGGAATTCAGCGCATTGAAGATACCGCTGACGGACGAAAGGAACCACTTCCAACTGCATCTGGCGGTGGCTTCATTGAAGAGCAATACCGCATTTCCACTATCCACATAAGCCGCGACCCCGACGTCCTCGACACCTGGTTCTCCTCAGGGCTCTGGCCCATCGGCACGCTCGGCTGGCCGGAAGACACGGAAGAACTGAAGAAATACTTCCCCACGTCCGTCCTCGTCACCGGCTTTGACATCATCTTCTTCTGGGTCGCCCGGATGATGATGATGCAATACGCCGTGGTTGACGAAAAGCCGTTCAAGGACGTTTATGTCCACGCCCTCGTCCGCGACGAGAAGGGCAAGAAGATGTCCAAATCCCTGGGCAATGTTCTCGACCCTCTGGAGCTGATTGACGAATACGGCGCCGATGCCGTGCGCTTCACGCTCACCGCCATGGCCGCCATGGGCCGCGACCTGAAGCTCAGCACGCAACGCATTGCAGGATATCGGAATTTCGGCACAAAGCTCTGGAACGCCGCCCGTTTCGCCGAAATGAATGAGGCGGTTGGCAGCAGCGGTGCAATCCCACAGCCAAAAGCCACGGTAAACCGTTGGATTCTTGGCGAAACTGCGAAAATTCGGGGTGTCGTCGATTCCGCGCTCTCGCAGTACCGTTTCAACGACGCCGCCAATGCGCTCTATGGTTTTGTCTGGGGCAAAGTCTGTGATTGGTATGTGGAATTCTCCAAACCCCTGCTTATGGATGGCGATGCGGCGACCAAGGCCGAGACGCAAGAGACCATGGCCTGGGTGATTGACCAATGCCTGATCCTGCTGCACCCGATCATGCCTTTTGTGACGGAAGAACTCTGGGGGACTCTCGGAAAACGTGAGAAAATGCTCATTCACGCCGATTGGCCGAGCTATGGCGACGAGCTGATTGATCCAGCGGCCGATGCCGAGATGAACTGGGCCATTTCGCTGATTGAAAGCGTTCGATCCGCGCGCGCGCAGGTGCATGTGCCTGTGGGGCTCAAGACGCCTCTGGTCGTCACCGCCATGTCCGATGCGGCTCGGGCCGCCTGGGCCAACAATGAGGTGATGATCCAGCGGCTGGCGCGTATTGAGGGGCTTACCGAAGTGGACGCCTTCCCCAAAGGCTGCATCACCATCGCGGCCGAAGGCGCGAGCTTTGGCCTGCCTCTGGCAGATGTGATCGACGTGGGCGAGGAAAAGGCGCGGCTGGAGAAAACGCTGGGCAAGCTGGCCAAGGAACTGGGTGGGCTGCGGGGGCGGCTCAACAACCCGAAATTCGTCGAAAGCGCGCCTGATGAGGTGGTCAAAGAGGCCCGCGAAAACCTCGCCATCAAGGAAGATGAAGAGGCCAAGCTGAAGGCCGCGCTTGAGCGGCTGAACGAGCTGGGCTGACCTAGGCTTTCATCGTTCCCGAAATACTCAAAAACCGCCGCGCCCGCCTCAGGCGCGGCGTTTCAATTTCAGGAACACCGACATCCGCACCGACGTGATACCGACGCAATACCGACATGTTACCGACGTTGGTTTTTGCCCTTACTCGAACTTTGGTGCCCGCCCGGCCATGTTGGCGGCGATGACCTCCATCTGATGCGGTTTGCCTATGAGGTCGGCCTGTTCGCGGCTTTCGGCCAGAAGAACAGCCTCCTCATCCGCGCCGGTTTCGGCAAAGCCAATCAGACGCTTGGCCGCGCGAATTGCCGATGGGGATTTCCCTGCAATTTCAGCAGCTAATGCCATCGCACGGGCCTGCACATCCTCGGCAACCTCTGTCACCAGACCCCAGTCCAGCGCCTTCTGCGCCTCAATCGGGGTTGCCGTATAGATCATCTGTCGGATCACATCCGACCGCGTCAGCCGCGGCAGAAGGACCATGCCACCCATATCCGGGATGAGCCCCCATTTCATTTCCATGATGGCTAGCTTAACCTCTTGATCCGCAATGCGAATATCCGCACCAAGCGCCAGCTGAAACCCCGCGCCGTAGCACACCCCGTGCAGGGCCGCGATAACCGGTACGGGCAGTTTGCGCCACACCATGGCGACCTCCTGAAACAGGTTGCCAGAGCCATGGGTGCGCGGCATGACGAACGCCTCGGGATCCTGAGCGGCGAATTGGGCAAAGCTCATCACGTCAAGCCCGGCGCAAAAGGCCTGCCCTTCGCCCGCGAGCACTACGGCGCGGATGTCATCGCGAGCGCTAAGCCCATGCCCTGCCGCGACAATTTCCTCGGCCATCTTGATGTCCATGGCGTTGCGTTTGTCGGGCCGGGTCAGTGTCACCCGGGCGATATGATCTTCGAATTCAACGGAAACGCGCGGCATAGGGACCTCCTTGGTTGCCCCCATGAAAGCGCAAGAGTGGCCCGCTGACCAGCGCGACGTCAGGGCACAACCCGCTCCACGGCGCGCATCATGCCAAGGCCCTTGTCATAGACCAGCGTCAGGATGCGCCGCCCACCCGTGCGCGTGGCGATCATTGGCACGGCGCGCACGCCCCCGGCGGCAATGGTGGCGGCGATAAAACTGCGGCGCGTGAGATTGGGCATACCTTGCCCTCCTTGTACTTGCGAACGATTCTCATCTATGCGCGAACGCCATGTTTTCAAGGGCTTGCCTACGCGCTGATGATGACGTTATCTGCGGGTCATGACTGGCCCACGCTACACAAAACTGGTCGACTCGCTGCCCGCCACGGTGCCGTTTGTCGGCCCCGAAGAGCAGGAACGCACCCGTGGTGCCGCCTTTGCCGCGCGGCTGGGGGCCAATGAGAATGTCTTTGGCCCCTCTCCCAAAGCGATCGCCGCAATGCAGGCGGCCACCGGCGATATCTGGATGTACGGTGATCCAACCAGCCATGATTTACGCGCAGCACTGGCCGTGCATCACGGTATCGGTATGGAAAATATCGTTGTGGGCGAAGGGATTGACGGGCTTCTGGGCTACCTCGTGCGGCTCATGATCGGGCCAGGTGATGCCGTGGTGACATCGGACGGCGCTTATCCCACGTTCAACTACCATGTGGCGGGGTTTGGTGGGATGTTGCACAAAGTGCCCTACAGCGATGACCACGAAGACCCGTTCGCTCTGTTTACCAAAGCGAAAGAAGTTGGCGCGAAGCTTGTGTATCTCGCCAATCCGGATAATCCGATGGGCACCTGGCACGAAGGCCCGGCGCTTGCCCGCGCGCTGGATGACCTGCCCGACGGATGTTTGTTGGTGCTGGATGAGGCCTATGTGGAGTTTGCGCCAGAAGGTACAGCACCGAGCATTGCGATTGACGACCCCCGCGTTATTCGCATGCGCACCTTTTCCAAAGCCTACGGCATGGCCGGGGCGCGTGTCGGCTACGCCATGGCTGCTGCGGAGTTGGTTCAGAGCTTTGACAAGATCCGCAATCATTTCGGGATGAACCGGGTGGCGCAGATCGGTGCGCTGGCGGCCTTGCAGGACGCCCAGTGGCTGGCAAAGACCTGTACGGATGTGGCCGCAGCGCGGGACCGGATCAGCGAAATCGCAAGCGGCAATGGACTACTGGCCTTGCCATCGGCAACAAATTTCGTCGCGGTGGAGTGCGGTTTGGACGGCGCATTTGCTCGGCGCGTGCTGGCCGCGTTGGTTGAGCAAGGTGTGTTTGTTCGCATGCCATTCGTCGCGCCACAAGATAGATGCATTCGCATCAGCTGCGGCCCGAAAGCGGATATGGCTCTCTTGGAAACAACCCTTCCCAAAGCGCTTCAGATTGCACGCGGATAGACCATCCAATCGGGAAATTGGAAAAAACACGCCGAACGCAGAAATTTTATCTGAAAATTTAAAAAGCTGCGTTACTGTTTTAACCATGCGTGATCGTGAAGTGTCAGAAGCTCCCAATTACACCAATGCTGCCCTTGTGATGGGGGCTGTTAACTTGATCTGGATTTTCATGGTCCTTTGGGCCGTCTTCGGCTTTCACATCGTGCTGGCGGCGGGATGGTTGATCAATTGGGCAATCACTCGGCTGCTTTTGCGCCGGGCATAGCCGCTGAACCTTTGGCCAGTTCACGGGCCGCTGCGTCAATGGCGCCAACACCATGGGGGATGCCCAACGACTTAAGACCGGCTTCCATAGCCCCGAGCACGCCCAGAACCGCCTGACCGTTCACATGCCCCATGTGACCAATACGAAACGCCCTGTCTGATCCGGGGTCATCCGGCGTTTCCATGCCAAGCCCAATGCCCAAGGTCAGGCCCATTTCGGACTCAAGCCACTGTCGCAGGCGCGTGCCGTTTTGCCCATCCAGCGAAAGCGACGTGACTGCCCGGCTGCGATGGTCGCGATTGGCGATGTTGAGACGTAGGGGGCCGTCCTGAGCCCAAATGTCACAGGCCGCCCATATGGCCCGGGCCAGCCGCTCATGTCTCGCCCAGATTGCTTCAAGCCCCTCTTCGGCAATCATATCGAGTGCGGCGCGCAGCCCAAAGACGTGGTGTGTCGGGGTGGTGCCCATAAAGTACTGGTAAAACATCTCAGGCCGCGCCCGTGGCACCCAGTCCCAATACCGGCTTACCCGGTCGATCCGGGTGCGTGCTTGAGCCGCCTTTTCGCTGAAAAAGACAAAGGCCAGCCCGGGCGGAGTCATCAGACCCTTTTGGCTGGCGGCCATTGTCACATCAACGCCCCACGCGTCCATTTCAAATCGGTCGCAGGCCAGCGACGCAATGCAATCGGCAAATAGCAACGCCGGATGACCAGCGGCATCTATGGCGGCGCGAATGGCCGGTATGTCGTTGCGAACGGATGTAGAGGTATCCACGTGGCATACCATAACCGCTTTGATTTCATGGGATTTATCCGCTCTAAGCGCGGCCTCGACCTGATTGGGATCGACGGAGCTTTGCCGCCCGAAATCGAGCACGTCGAATACGATCCCTAATCCTTCTGCCATCTCGGACCACGAATAGGCAAACCGCCCTGTGGCCAGGAAAAGCACCTTGTCACCCGGTTGCAGCGTATTGGCCATCGCGGCTTCCCAGCCCGCGTGCCCGTTACCGATGTAGATTGCCGCCTCACCCTTGGTTCGGGCAACAGCGCGCAGGTCATCGACAAGCGGTGGGATCGAGTCAACCAGGGCACCGGAATAGATATCGGGTGCTGGGCGATGCATCGCCTGAAGCACGCGGTCCGGCACAATCGACGGTCCGGGAATTGCAAGATAGTGTCGTCCGCCCGCACCGCTCATCGATTTACTCCTTGATATGCCGCCAACAAGACTACCGTGATGCTCTCTGCCGTCAATTCCGCACTGCTCTTAGCTTGTGCTTATGTGCCATGCACCCTAAATGGGTCCGATGAATTCGGTGGGACACAATCACGTGAAGCTTTTCAAACGCATATCTGATTGGGAGGCCAACTTGCGCGCCTCCTACAACACGGATCTGTCCACACCTGAAAACCGCAGGCGCGCCCAGATTTATAACCTGTGGTTTGATCACGCGATCCTGCGCGGTGTTTACACGAACTTTTATCAAATCGCACCGGGAGTGTATCGCTCGAACCACCCAACGCGTAAGCGTTTTGAGCAAATGAAAGCTGATGGCATCAAGTCAATTCTGAACCTGCGCGGCAGTTACCCATCTGCGCATTATCTCGTGGAAGAAGAGACCTGCCGCGAGATTGGATTGCACCTGACTTCGGTCAGCATGCAGGCGCGGCATGCGCCGCCAGCGCAGGATATTCTGGATTTGATCGGGCATTTTCGTACGATCGAAAAACCCTTCGTCATGCATTGCAAGTCAGGGTCAGACCGCGCCGGTTTTGCCTCGGCGCTCTATCTTCTTTTGATTGAAGGGCGCCCCATGAAAGAGGCGCGCAAGATGCTGGGTTTCAAGTATCTGCACATCAAACAGTCAAAGACCGGCGTATTGGACCATATTCTAAATGTTTATGAGGAACGTAACAGCAAAGAGCCAATTGGGTTTGAGGACTGGTTGCGTCAGGAATATGACCATTTGGCCGTGCAAGCGGACTTTGAAGCTAAATTCAAACCATGGTTCTGACGTTCAATAGCGACGCGCCAGTTTTTCCGGGTCTGCGCCAAACAGATACCGCAGCAGAAGTCCAATATTTTGCCTGCCCCGTCGCAGCCAACCGTTACGCTCATACCGCTCAGCGCTTGTGGTGAGTGCAAGCGGCAGGAGCGTGATCCGCTTTTCAAGAGTCCGGGTTATGGCGACATCTTCCATGAGCGGAATGTCTTTGAAGCCGCCCGCCAAATCATAGTCTTTGCGCGCGACCAGAAGCCCCTGATCACCATAGGGCAAAGAAAACAACCAGCTGCGCAGATTGGCCCAGCCAGCCACCAACGTCGGCATCAGACCTGTTGCATCGAACTTCAATCGAAACGCCGATGGTTCACCCGAGGGAAGATGCGCAATAACGGCATCTGACCAATTGGCAGGCAAGACGCTATCGGCATGCAGGAAGAGCAGCCATTCCCCTTCCGCCGCTTCAGCCCCGCGGCGCAGTTGGCCGCCGCGAGAGGCCGGGCCGGTCAGGAAAACAGCGCCTGCCGCATCTGCAATCTGTTTCGTTGCATCATCAGATCCGCCATCAGATAGAATGAGCTCACGGATCAGCCCTGCCTGCAAGCCCTCGGCGAGAGATGGCAAAGATCGCTCAAGCCCTGATGCTGCGTTCAGAGTCGGAATGATGACCGAGAGCTTGGCGCGCATGAGAATTCCTCTGTTACACATCGTCTTTCTGCCTATATGTCACGAAAGGATCAATGCGAGAGAGTCTATGACACGCAGCATTTACCGGATCAGCGGTGCCGACAGGCTGAGCTTTCTGCAAGGCTTGATCACCAATGACATCGCCAGGCTGGATCAGGGGCTGGTTTATGCTGCGGTTCTGACGCCACAGGGGAAATACCTCGCTGACTTCTTTTTGGTGCCAGAGGAGGAGGCCGTGTTGCTGGATGTGGACGCGTCGATTGCTGCAGGGTTGGCGCAGCGGCTCAACATGTACAAGCTGCGCGCCGATGTGGCGATTGAGGAAACGGGTTTGCAGGTCACGCGCGGAACGGGCGACATGCCGAAAGGTGCCTTCGCTGATCCGCGCCATGACGCCATGGGCTGGCGATCTTACGGTGAAAGCGGCGGTGATGATGGCACTGATTTTGATGCCATCCGGGTGGCGCATTGTATTCCGGAGACAAGCGTTGAGCTGACGCCGGACACCTATATCCTCGAGGCCGGTTTTGAGCGCTTGAACGGCGTGGATTTTCGCAAGGGATGTTATGTCGGTCAGGAAGTAACTGCGCGGATGAAACACAAGACCGAGCTTCGCAAAGGACTGGCTCGGGTTGGCGTTTCGGGTGAAGCGCCTGTTGGAACTGAAATTAAAGCGAATGGCAAAGCTGTGGGCACGATTTTCACCCAATCTGGGACGCATGGGATTGCGTATTTGCGGTTTGATCGGGCAACTGAGTCGATGCAGGCAGGAGATACGAAGGTGAGCTATCCTGTTTCCACAGCTGGATGACGTCGCGTAAGCGGTCCTCCGCCGACGACACTCGTGCCTGACAGCTGCTTAGCAAATGGGCAATACCCCGTCAGATCAGGCGCGTTCGGAGTATTCCATTGTCTCGGTATTGACGATGATTTCTTCGTCCTGCCCGACGAAAGGCGGCACCATGACTTTGACGCCATTGTCGAGGATCGCAGGCTTGAAGCTGTTGGCTGCTGTTTGGCCTTTGACGACCGGTTCGGTCTCAATCACGCGGCAGGTCACCTTCTGTGGCAAAGTGGCGTTGAGGGCTTCGCTTTCGTAAAACTCTACAATGATGGTCATGCCATCCTGAAGGAACGGACGGCGGTCGCCCAAAAGTTCAGCTGGCAGCTCGATTTGCTCGTAAGTCTCTGAATCCATGAAGACAAGCATGCCGTCGCTCTCGTAGAGAAACTGCTGATCTTTCTGTTCAAGGCGCACGCGTTCGACCTTATCGGCGCTTCTGAAACGCTCGTTCAACTTAGAGCCATTGCGCAGATTGCGCATCTCGACTTGGGCAAACGCGCCGCCCTTGCCGGGCTTGACATGGTCGACTTTCACAGCGCTCCAAAGTGCGCCGTTATGCTCCAGAACATTGCCTGGGCGGATCTCATTTCCATTGATTTTGGGCATTGGGCAAAACCATGACAAAAGGTTGAAGGATATGTGATCCTCCCTATATCTAGCTGTGCGACAGGTGGCAAGACGACGAGATATCGTGCTGCACCTGCAGAAAGCCATGCGCTAAATGCATGGCTGATATGCATCTAGGGGCTATCCGAATCGAAGAAAAAGCGCCATAAACGTCGCTACGCCGAAAAGACAATAATAAAGAAAAACAAGGACGAAACATGAAAGATTTCGTTGACGGCTCCGCGTTCAATGCCGAACAAGGCAATCGCGCCCGTAAACTCTTTGCAGCCGTGGTGTTGGCTGCGCTGGACGATGCCATTGCAGACGACAAGAAGTACGGCAATGGCCCGGAACAGATCGCTCGTTGGGCGCGCTCGCGCGACGGACGGGAGGTTTTGTCATGCGCGGGGATCGACCCCAATGAACGCGTGGTGTCCGGCCTGATGGAGTTCGTCTCCAAGGGTGTCCGTACGTCTGTCGCGCTTTCTCGTGAAGAAAGCGAACGCCGCAATGCGGCCGCTGCACAGGCAGAAGCTGCGTAAGCTTCACTGTTCAATTTGCTGCTCAAAAAGCCCTGTCAGAATTGACAGGGCTTTTTGCTTGGCTCAGACCGCATCGCCGGCAAAGACGAACATCCAGATAAAGACCGGAAAGAGCTGTAAAATCGCCAAAGCGCCGATCAAAAGACGCGAACGCAGGCTGGTGAACCGCAACATCAGGATCACGCAGAAGAGTGCGGAAAGCGCCATTTCAATCGGACCCACAATGGTGGCGTGATGTGCGCGGTCCCAATAGCTGACCGGGCTTTGAAAGACCCAGTCGCTGATTGGCCAGAAATGCGGACGTCCATCATCGTGGTGCAGCGGAAAGTCCAAGGCCAGATGCATAAGCCCGGAGGCCGCAAAAACCATGCCATTGCGCGCTTGATACCACCAAGCCAGGGCAAACCCCGCGCCCCAAACGAGGAAAGAATTGTCGACCTTGAACACCTGCTGCCAGGCCTCAGAAAAATAGAGCGTGTTGAAAACATAGTTGGGGCTCAGCCCGAGAACGTAGAGCGAAGTCGCGGCCATCAGATAGAGTGACAAATCCGGTGCCAGCGCCCCGGCCATAGCGGCAAAAGTGCGCTTTCGCTCAAAGGGGCGCGCAAAGGCGGCGGTCGCAAAAATTACATGGGCGGGCGTGTTCATGGCTTTCCAAGATGGGGCACGAGTTATACCTGTTACGCGGGTACTATGAGGTCAGGCCATGGCACAGTCCATCATGATTCAGGGGGCAGGCTCAAACGTGGGCAAGTCGATGGTCGTGGCGGGGCTGGCGCGCGCATATACACGCCGCGGTCTGTCAGTGGCCCCGTTCAAACCGCAGAACATGTCCAACAATGCTGCTGTGACCGTGGATGGCGGCGAAATCGGGCGTGCGCAGGCTTTGCAGGCCCGGGCCTGTGGTCGGGATGCGCATACGGATATGAACCCCGTTTTGTTGAAGCCTGAGTCAGAGATCGGTGCGCAAGTGGTGGTCCAGGGGCAGCGTTTCGATACGTTGCGTGCCCGCGACTACGGCAAGGTAAAGCACAAACTCCTGCCGCCGGTTCTGGAGAGCTTCACGCGGCTATGCGACACGGCTGATCTTGTTCTGGTGGAAGGTGCCGGGAGTCCGGCCGAGATCAATCTGCGTGCTGGCGATATTGCCAATATGGGCTTTGCTGAGGCCGCTGGCGTGCCTGTTGTGCTGGTGGGTGACATTGACCGGGGCGGTGTCATTGCACAGCTTGTGGGCACGCAGGTCATTTTGCCCGAAGACGACGCTGACCGGATCAAGGCGTTTGCCGTCAACAAGTTTCGGGGAGATGTCCGGCTGTTTGACGAGGGTCTGAGTGAGATTGCCGCGCGGACCGGTTGGCCTTCGCTTGGCGTAATCCCATGGTTTGCGGATGCCTGGCGCCTGCCTGCCGAAGACGTCATGGACATAGGATCTTCAAAGGGCGGCGCGCTGCGCGTGGTTGTGCCGAAACTAAGCCGGATCGCCAACTTTGATGATCTCGACCCGCTCTCATCGGAACCTGACGTCAGCGTGGAAATTATCGAGCCGGGACGGCCCTTGCCGGGCAATGCTGACCTTGTCTTGATCCCAGGCAGCAAATCCACCATCGGCGATCTGGCTGACTTTCGCGCCAATGGGTGGGATGTGGACCTTGAAGCGCATATCCGGCGATGCGGGCATGTTCTGGGGATCTGCGGCGGATATCAGATGCTTGGGCGTGAAATTGCAGATCCCGAAGGCATCGAAGGGGCGCCAGGGACGGTCAAAGGGCTGGGGCATCTGGATGTCACAACCGTGATGCACCCTGAGAAACGGCTCGCACTGACAAAGGCAACTTATCAGGCAACGGGTGACAGCGTGGAAGGCTATGAAATCCACATCGGCAAAACCGAGGGTCCCGATACAACGCGTGCCTGGCTCAGCGTCGGACATCGCCCCGAGGGCGCGGCATCATCTGATGGGCGTGTGCGGGGTTGTTACCTGCATGGGCTGTTTGCCTCAGATGCATTCCGCGCCGCTTATCTGGGCGAATTAGGCGGGGTATCTGACCTTCAATTCAACAGCCGGGTTGACGCAACGCTAGATGCACTTGCCGATCATCTGGAGACGCATATGGATTTGGACTTGCTGCTAAATCTCGCTGAAACGCCAAAGATTCAGTCGTAGTCCTGGCCCATCATCGCGCGATGAATTTCGCGGCGGACCAGTTTGCGCACATTGCGCGTGATGCGCTCACCCAGAGCACCCTGCAGCTCTTGTCGTACAATTTCACTGACCAAATCGCGCAAGGTGTCTTCGTCGATGACAGTGTCTTCGGAATACCAAGCCGCATCCGCCGCTGCTTCGGCGGCACTTTCGGTGACGGCATCTGACACGATCTCGGTGACATCATCGGTCAAAGCCACGTCAGCGAGGTTCAATGGCTCCGGTGTCGGTGTTAACTCTTCGCCTGGCATAGGTGCCGCTTCGCTCATCGCCTCTGCAAAAGCGTCTGCCGCCGGTTCCACCGGCTCATCGAGCACAACCGCTTCTTCAATCGCCTCGACTTCTTCGGGGCTGACTTCTTCTGCGTGCTCTTCGGGGGCGACGTCCTGATCTTCTCCATGGTCTTCCCAAGGAAGAGGCGCCACCTCACCCCCGGCATAATCGTCTTGCTCCGCGGAATCCGGGTCCCACTGCTCAGTCCGTGCGGCAACCGCGGCTTCTACCTCGGCGATGCGTGCTTCAAGTTCACTTTCCAAAGGCGCGTCGGGCTGCTCCGGCTCGGCGTAAGACGTGTCATCTTCGAGGTCTTCTTCGGTCCAATCCTCAGCCTCATCAGCCTCGGACATGACGTCAAGTTCAGCGTCCAGGCTGTCATCGTGCAACTCATCCTCAGACCAAGTCTCATCCTCGGCCAAAGGTGCTTTGGGAATGGCATCTTCGCTCTCTTGTCTTGTGACCCAATCCTTTTTCGCCTCAGGGCGCAGGCGCACGAAGTCTGAGCCTTCTTCAGGGGCTTTCAGAGGATCATCCCCCTCACCCAGACTCTCATGCTCTTCATGATCATCAGCATCGTGTTCTGCATGTTGCGGTTCTTCAAAGCTGAAATGTGCTTTGTCTTCTGCCTGATCTTCGGCGTCTGCTTCAGGGGGGTCTTGTTCGCCTCCCTCTTCGTTCACGCGCAAGGCCGGTGTCAAAACGAGTTTCACACCCGTTGTCCCAAGCTCAATACCCTTGGCTGTGTCCTCAGGCGCATCATCCCCATCAGCGTAAACCGAGACATCGGGCGTGTCCGCCGGATCGACCTCATCATCCACGGACGCATCATTTTCAATGTCCTGATCATCATGAGAAACCTGATCCTGGCGCTCAACTTTCACACCAAGCCCTGCTTCACCGCGATGATCCACGGACACGAGGCGACGAATGGAGGACAGTACGTCCTCGATTTCCGCATTGGAGACGGGATCAGACATGCTCATTTACCAATCTTGCCTGGGCGCAGTGTATCTTCACCGGGAAAATCACACAACAACCCAAAACTTTCGTATTTTAATCTTTGCCCAAGGCGCGCAACACACGGTCAAGCTTTTGGCCTTGAGGGCTGATCGGCACTGGCGCGTCCTTGACCAAGTTATAATATGCCGCTGGATCGTATAGCTGTACGTCGAGGTTCAGATCCTTGGCTGTAAGCTGCCCCAGAGAGGCCAGAACAGAGTAGGCCGCAACCACGACATCTGCTTCCGCAGAGATCATGTTGGCGCGGGCGTCCAGTAACTCCTGTTCCGCATCAAGCACATCAAGCGTTGTTCTTGCGCCTAACGTGGCCTCCTCACGGACGCCTCTGAAGGCCACGTCAGCGGCACGCACCTGTTCGCGGCTGGACGTGCGCTGCGCCTGCGCGGACCTCAAGATCGCATAGGCATCACCAACATCCTGAACAATACGGCGACGCACTTCATGAAGATTGCCGCGCGTCGCATCGCGCTGTGCCATAGCCTGGCGCTTAAGCGAGCTAATCAGGCCGCCTTGGTAAATTGGGCCTGTAACCTGAACCCCGAAGCTTCCTGTTCGGCTGAAATCAGTATCAGAGATGTCCTCACTTGCGCCAAGATTGCCAAACAAGCTGACGTCCGGTTTGGTTTCTGCATCAGCAGCTAGGACATTCAGTTCAGCAGCTGACACTTCGTGCTGCGCTTGCAAGATATCCGGATGAGCCCGCACGGCAATCTGAGCGGATGCATCCACATCTCCTGACAGATTCGGCAAATTCCGCGGTGGCTGCAGGTTTCCGGGAAGGCGGCCGACTGCGGCTCGAAACTCTTCGATCGCCTGGGTCAAGTCACCTTCTGCAGCAGCAAACTCGCTGCGTGCAGCTGCCAGGCGCGCTTCGGCTTGTGCGACATCTGTCCGCGTCACTTCTCCGACTTCGAACCGGTCTTGTGCGGCGCGCAATTCCTGTCGTAACAGCCGAAGGTTGTTATCTCTCAAAGCCACGAATTCTTGGTTGCGACGTACATCTTGAAATGCTGCAACAGCGCGCAACAGGACTTGTTGCTCGACACTGCGCAATGCCTCTCGCGTCGCCAAAACGGACTCTTTCGCGGCCTCAAGCTGAAACCGTGTTTGTCCGGCATCAAACAACAAAAGTTGAAGCGACAGTCCAATATTGACTGTATTTGATGATGTCGTACCGGTGAAAACGCCAGCGGCCGAACGTCCAAAAGAACGCGTGAAATCAGCGCTGTAATTGATAATCGGGCGCAAAGCAGCCAGAATTTGAGCCGCGTCTTCATCTGCGGCGCGCAGCAATGCTCTATTTTGGTCTAGGAGACCCGAATTTTCATAAGCACTTACCAAGGTTTCCGCGAGTGTTTCGGCGCGGGCAAGTCCAGTTGTTGTAAGTGTTATCGCTATTCCGATGCTGGCTGATTTAAGCCAGTCTTTTATCATTCGCTTCATGCTCTGCCTCCCATGTGAACCTATTGTCACAAGGTGAAAGCGGCGTGGCGTTCAAAACCTGCTAGAACAGGGGCACCTGCATTAAACGCAAACCGCCAGTTAATGTCTCCGTCTATCTTATAGCCAATCCGAACAGCGCCCAGCG
This sequence comes from uncultured Roseovarius sp., assembly GCA_947496175.1. Classification (GTDB taxonomy): domain Bacteria; phylum Pseudomonadota; class Alphaproteobacteria; order Rhodobacterales; family Rhodobacteraceae; genus Roseovarius. Next base: position 472,532 of record CANMBU010000002.1, on the reverse strand, counting down.
CCTGTTCGGCAAAAAGGCAGCCGATGCGGCCCCCTTCTTTCAGTTGATCCGCGATTGTTTGCGGCAAATGTTCGATCGCGCCCTGCACCACGATCACATCATAGGGTCCATGCTCTGATGCACCTTCTGTCAGTGCGCCCTGGTGCAGCACAACATTGTCTGCGCCCTGATCGGACAGGATCGTCTGCGCCTCGCTTGCACGGGTTTCGTCATCTTCCACCGCGATAACAGCTTCGGCCATGCGCGCGATGACTGCGGAGGAATATCCAAGCCCGGCACCAAGGTCGAGCACAAGCTCGTCATTCTGAATATCGAGCGCATCCAGAAGCTTGGCCAGAGTGCGCGGCTCCAGCATCACGCGCCCGCTGCCAAGGTCTACGTTTTCTCCCACATAAGCTGCCTCGCGTAGCGCATCTGGCACGAACGCCTCACGTGGGACGGACAACATAGCCTCAATCACGGGAAACTTCGTAACATCCGACGGGCGGATTTGCGTGTCTACCATCATGGTCCTGCGCGTGGCGAAATCAGTCATAGGCGGGTCTCTGCACCGTGTTCAACTTGGGTTGTGTTCTGACACATTGCAGCCCTTGCGACAATGGCAATCTGGATAGCTGAGGTGTGGCATTCCCCAGCTATGGTTTGTTTACAATGATTAATTCTTAAGGAACGAACGCTGGGGCGTCACCGATCAATGGCCGCCAGTTCTACACCAACTCTGCGTCTGTCATGAACTCCACAAGGGCTGGCCCTTCGGCAGACAAAGCCTCTTTGAGCACAGGCGCAATCTGATCCGCCTCAGTCACCTTTTCGCCGACACCGCCGCAAAGCCGGGCAAAGGCAGAAAACGGCGGGTTCACAAGATCAGTCTCCCAAACGGGCCATTCGCCGGCGCGTTGCTCTTTCGAGATCTTCCCAAGCTGACCATTGTGAAGCAGAAGATGGGTGATGTTCATGCCGTATTTCACGGCTGTGGTGAACTCCATCGGGTACTGACCAAAGCCTCCATCGCCGGAAATCGAAATGACCTTGCGCCCTTTGAGGGCGTCAAAATCCTGCGTCGCCGCCCAGGCGCCCAATGCTGCGGGAAGACCAAAGCCGATAGAGCCAAGATAGCCAGACATAAGAACGCGTTGCGTGCCCTTGGTTTCCAGATAGCGACCAAAGGAATAGGTGTTGTTGCCCACATCCACAGCAAAGATTGCGTCATCAGGTGCAAGTTCCGAAAGCGCCTTGAACACCGCCGCTGAATGCAGGCCGGTGCCGTGATCCTCTGACAGGCGCGTGGTCTTTTCGTCCCGCCAGATGCGCCAGCGGTCGGCCAGTTCACTGACCTGATCAACGGCTTTGGTGTTTGGTTTGACGCGGATTGCCATGGAGTCGCAAAAAACTCCGACTTCTCCCCAAATGGGCAAGTCAACCGGGTGAAATTTACCCAATTGCATCCGGTCATAGTCGACCTGAATGATCGGCTTGGAGGGTTCAATTCCCGAATGATTTGAGAAACTTGCCCCCAGAGCGACAATCAAATCGGTCTCATTCATGAACCAGCTGGCAATAGGCGTGCCTGACCGCCCCAGAACGCCCGCAGCGTTTGGATGATCATCGGGGATCAGGCCTTTGGCCTTGAACGTGGTCAGCACCGGCGCACCAAGTTTCTCGGCCAACGCGATGATTTTTTCGCGCGCATCAAAGGCACCGTGGCCGACAATGATTATGGGCCGTTTGGCGGCATTGATCTTGTCTGTTGCAGCTTCCAGGTCGGATGCAGAGGGTGTCACATCCACGCGGCTGATACGGCCTTGAGGGTGGCTTGCAAGCTTGTCGGAGGGCAAGGTTTGCACGTCATCGGGGAAGATGAGATGCGCGACATCTTGATTGATGATGGCATTTTTGCAGGCCAGTGCGGCCAGCTCAACGGCGTTGGCCCCGCCCAAGACCGGTTGGGAAAAGCGCGACACAGCGACAAAGGCAGACGCCAGATCAATGTCCTGAAATGCACCGGGACCAAGAACCTGAGTCTGCACCTGCCCCGTCAGCGCCAGCACGGGGGCGCGATCCACCTTGGCGTCCCACATGCCGGTCAGAAGATTGGTGGCCCCAGGTCCTGCAATGGTCAGACATCCCGCAGGCATGCCCGTAAGTTTGCCGTAAGCAGAGGCGGCAAAGGCGGCGGCCCCTTCGTGACGAATGCCGTAATATTTTAGGTCTTTTGAGCCAACCTTCAGACGGATGGCCTCGGCGAGGCCAAGGTTGGAATGTCCCACCATGCCGAAAACCGACTTCAGCCCCCAGTTCACAAATGTCTCGACCATCGCATCGCTGATTGTGCGCGGCGCTTCTGGTTCTGGCTCCAGCCCCACAAAAATTTCACCATCACGCACATCAATCGGGAACATCTTTTGCCCGGTGTCTTCATGCCCGCCGGGCGGCTTGCCCGTCAGCGGGTCAAAATCCCATCCGTGCCAGGGGCAACGCACCCAGCACTGGTCATCCACGCCTTTCTCGATGGACCCTTCCCCCAACGGTCCGTTTTGGTGCGGACAACGATTGTCCATCGCCGCCCATTGCCCATCGAAATGCACAAGACAAATCGAGGTCGTGCGCGCCGTGACCGTTTTCACTCGGCCTTCCGGCAAGTCCTCCACACGGCCCACAGAAATCCAGTCAAGTGCCTCATTGGCCATGTTTTTTCCTTTCACTTGTGACTGCCGCCACTGGTTAGATCATAGAGTTTTTGCAGTATGGTCAGGGTCAGGAAGCTCAAGACGACCCAGATCACCAACTCAAATTCTGCAAAGTCTGTGCCGCGCAGCCAGCGCGCCAGAAGGCCACCTTGGGGGCGCAGCGCCTCAATTCCGAAAAGCCCCTCACGACCCCAAAGCTGAAACACCCAAAAGCGGGAGACATAGAGCAGGCCCAAGCCCACAATGCCCGCCACCCCGGTCCAGATGAGCCGCCGGATCATTGCACCAGCTCCGCCGTGTCAGGCTCAAGATGGAAGACCAGAAGATCGCCGTGGCGCACCACCTTGCCCTCTACCGAAATATAGGCCGCAACAAGGTCGTAGGCGGATTTCGGGAAAATCGTGCCGTCCGGTCCGACGACCAGCAGAAACTCACTGCCTTCAACAGGTTGCGTGCTGACAAAGACCGGTGGGATATCCCCGATCAGACAGAGGTTGGCGCAAGCCTTATGCGCAATGCCTGTGCCAGGGCGCATGGCCCCAGCCAGGCACTTTCCATCGCAAATCTCGCCGGCAATGCGCCAACGACCCAAGTCTTCGCTGTCCATCTCCGGCGCGTCGCCTTCCGCTCTGGAAATGCCATTTTGACCACCGCGCACCTGCATCATGTCCAACTCACCCCGGTCGAGAATAGTGCCAGACACCGTGACAAGCTGCCCGTCCAGATCCCGAACCCGGCTCATCAGACTTTGCTTACCTCCTGCCGAAAGCATGAGCGTGTGCCCCTCCGGCACATGCTCGCTGCCTTGGGTGACACGCACCACGGGGTAAGGCGTCAGCTCCATCACACCCGTCACGGTCTGACGACCATAATCGCCGCGAAACGCGCCATTGCCCGGATCATCCTGAGTGGCACCAATACCAAGACCCACGCCCGCCATGAGTAAGATCAGTCCAATGCCAATCCCAATGAGGAAACTTCTCAGCCCATCCGGGGCGGTCAGGTAGCCCACGAAAAACGGTTTGTCTTTGTTGTCGGCCATTATGCTACCTCAACTGGATCGACATGTGTGCCAGGTGGATTGGCTTTGGGGTCAACCAGAACCGCACCGTCCTGAACACGCAGATTGTAAGTTGGGATTTTCTCGGTGAAGGGGGCGGGTGATTGTCCGTCCGTCACGCGATACTGAAACCCATGCCAGGGGCATGTCACCAGACAATCAATGATGCGCCCCTCTCCCAAAGGGCCGTTCTGATGCGCGCAGGCGTTCGAGATCGCCGAAAGTTTTCCCTCATGCTTGAACACCGCCACACGCTTGCCATCCGGCAAAAGCGCTATGCGCGCACGACCTTCGTCGATCTCGTCCGCCTGACAGACGCGCATCCAGTCGCCTTCAGCGCTGGCAAGCGGGTCGCCCGTTTTGCGTTCCGCCAGATAAGCCCAGACATGCAGCAGTGCGACGAGAAACGCGGTGACAATAAAAAACACCGGCAAAAAGAGGCTTTGTTGGTCTTGCAGGATGCCAAGGCTGATATGCGCCACAACCGAAACATATGCGAGGTAAATAAGATAGTGCAGGCGCTTCCACACAGGCGCGGTAAGGAACTTGAGCCAAAAGTCGTGACTTGTCGCGGCGAGGATCAACAAAATCACCAAAGCAAACGCGCCCAGCGCTTCAAAGGGAAAGCCCAAAAGCTGGCCGTAGTTGGTGTTTGACAGGATCAACGCATCCCATTTGGGCACGAACGAAAAGGCGAAATACCAATTGAGAATGTATCCCGCATGGGCGGTCGCGACAAAAGCGGTCATGACACCAAAATGGCGACGATTGTAGAGCAGCGGCATGAACCGCGTATCCAGCTTGGCCAACGGGCCAATCGCCAGAATGATAGACAGCATCAGAAACGCGCAGGCCCCAAAGGCGCGGGCATTGTGCACCTGGCTGTTGATTGGCCGCTCGTGGCTGAGGATTTCAGGGGTGACATGGATGAAAACCCAAAGGAATGCCGCCACACCGGCCAACATGATACCGTCATAGATCCACTTGTTCGGGTTCCACTGAACGGGGATGTATTTGACGCTCATTGCCCCGCCTCCGACAAAAGTTCGGGGGCGATGTGGGCGGGCCAAGTTTGTTTGATACTCAACCCGGTGGCGATGATGACACCGATGGCGATGGCCATTCCGATGGCGACAAAACCATATGCGCCGCGCACGGCCTTGTACCGTTTGGCCTCATCCGCGCGCCCGGTTTCCAGAGCGTACCAGCGCCACAGGACCATCGGCCAGATCAGGAGCACACCGGGCACCAGAAGCGGGCGAAAGATGTAAGCGCCGCGTGCATCTTCGTCGATCCGGTCAATGCCGATGGTTAGAAAGAAAAGCGCGACAACTGCACCCACCATAAGCCAGTATTCCGCGAAAATCACCAGTCCCGCAGCCATCATTGCACGCCTCCATAGGCCACGCCCGACAGGTCCGCCATGTCACGTTTCCAGGTGGTCAGATCATCTGCATTGAATTTCGAGAGGTGATCATGCCCACAGGCCCGGGCCATCACCTGCATCAATTCTACCGAAGCCTCAAAGAAATTGGCCAGCTGCCGCGCGGATTTCTCAATGACCAGACGGCTCACAAGATGCGGTTTTTGCGTCGCGATGCCGACCGGGCAGTTGTTGGTGTGACAAGCACGCATGGCGATGCAGCCGATCGCCTGCATGGCTGAGTTGGACAGCGCCACGGCGTCGGCACCGAGCGCCATCGCTTTCACAAAATCAACCGGCTTGCGCAGCCCGCCTGTGATGACAAGGCTGACATCCCCGCGTTCAAGGCGGTCAAGGTGCCGTCGCGCCCGTGCCAAGGCCGGAATGGTCGGCACCGAAATATTGTCACGGAAGATAAGCGGAGCGGCCCCTGTGCCGCCGCCGCGCCCATCGAGAATGATATAGTCCACGCCCACCTCTAGGGCCGCATCTATGTCCTTTTCAATATGCTGCGCGCTGAGCTTGTAGCCGATCGGGATACCGCCAGTACGGTCGCGCACCTGATCAGCGAAGTCCTTGATCTGGCTGGGATCTGTCCATTCCGGGAAGCGCGCAGGCGAGATCGCGTCCTGCCCTTCCTCAAGGCCGCGCACATCGGCGATCTTGCCTTTGACCTTGGCTCCGGGCAGATGCCCGCCCGTGCCGGTCTTGGCCCCCTGCCCGCCTTTGAAATGAAAGGCTTGCACCCGGTCCAGCTTGTCCCACTCAAATCCAAACCGGGCCGAGGCCAGCTCATAGAAGTAGCGGCTGTTGGCTTCCTGCTCTTCGGGCAGCATGCCCCCTTCACCTGAGCAAATCCCGGTTCCGGCAATCTCTGCCCCACGCGCCAGTGCCAATTTGGCCGGCTCGCTCAATGCGCCAAAGCTCATGTCAGAAACGAAGAGCGGGATATCAAGCGTTAAGGGCTTCTGTGCATTCGGGCCGATCACAACTTCTGTGCTTACTGGATCGTCGTCCAGAAGCGGCGCGCGATGCAGTTGCGCGGTGATGATCTGAATGTCATCCCAATCAGGTAGTTCGGCCCGCGGCACCCCCATGCTGTCAACCACGCCGTGATGACCTGTTTTGGAAAGTCCTTCGCGCGCGTAGCGCTGCACAAGTGCATTATGTGGCTCTTCTTCGGTACCGTGGCTCGTATCGGCGTAAAGTCCCAGGTAGTCATCGCGCTGAAACGGTTGGGGGTGATCTTTGGCCCAGGCATTGACTTCATCCTCGTCCACCCAAACCTCACCATTTTCAGTCCAGGAGGTGAATTTCGGCAGTACTTCGGCGTTGTTATATTCTGACACGCCCGAGTCGAGGCGGTAGTCCCAGTAATGCAATCCGCAAATCAGGTTGTCACCCTGCACAAAACCGTCCGACATGAGCGCCCCACGATGCAGGCAGCGGCCATACATCACCGACACCTCCTCATCAAATCGAACCACCACGAGGTCTACCTCACCCACCAGCGCGTATTGTGGTTTACGATCCGGCAGGGTGTCTAACTTAGCGACCGAGACTTTTTTCATGCGATTCCCTTAGCTTGATTTGCCGCGATGTTGCTGCATTTGAATCTGTAAGGCTAGGTTTACAGAAAAAACGTGATCTGATTTGAGTGTCAGACATGAAAGTTTTTCTCGATTCCGCACAAGCGTCGCATCATCCGCAGAACTTCCTTCACCAGGGCGTGATTAAACCTTCTCCGGAAAATCCAGAGCGCATTGAACTTTTGCGCAAAGGGGCAAAGGATGCGGGAGCCAGTGTTCATACCCCACCTGACGCAGGTTTGGCGCCCATCGCGGCGGTGCATGACGCGCGGTATCTGACCTTTTTGCAGACGATTCACGAAAGATGGAAAGCCCTGCCAGGCGCAGCGCCGGAGGTCATTCCAAATGTGCACCCCCGCGCGCGCAGCGATGGCTATCCCAGCTCAGCAGTGGGTCAGGCAGGCTACCATCAGGCTGATACGGCCTGTCCCATCGGGCCGCACACCTACATGTCCGCGTATGCCTCGGCACAATCGGCCATTGCCGCGACAGATGCGGTTCTGGCAGGCGACGGACATGCCTATGCGCTCTGTCGACCGCCCGGTCATCACGCCTATGCCGATCAGGCAGGCGGCTTTTGCTTTCTGAACAACTCCGCCATCGCGGCGCAGCGGTTGCTGGATCATGGGATGCGCCCTGCAATATTGGATGTGGATGTGCATCACGGGAACGGCACACAAGGTATTTTCTACGCACGCTGCGATGTGCTGACTGTTTCTATCCATGCCGATCCGGATGGGTTTTATCCGTTCTTCTGGGGTCATGCCAATGAATTGGGCGAGAAGGATGGAGAGGGAGCCAATCTCAACCTGCCTTTGGCGCGCGGCAGTGACGACGCCGTTTTTCTTACAGCACTGGACACAGCATTGGGTGCGATTTCCGACTTCGGGGCGACGGCCATCGTGGTTGCTTTGGGCCTTGATGCGCATGAAGACGATCCTTTTCAGGGTCTGGCACTGAGTACGGGCGGCTTTACGCAGGTTGCCGCCGCAATATCTGCTACGGAGCTGCCACTGGTTCTCGTACAGGAAGGCGGATATGTCTCGGACGCCCTTGGCCGCAACCTGACGGCTTTCTTTGAAGGGCTTTAGCCTGTCGCAATTTTCTTCACCTTACAGGCCAGCGTGTTCGGGCTGAAAGAAAGGAACCGTTGCTCATGTCCCGTTTTACTGCTGTCGTCTTTGACTGGGCCGGTACAACCGTTGATTTTGGGTCGTTCGCCCCGATGGGCGTGTTTGTCAAAGCCTTTGCAGAGTTCGGCCTCACGGTCACAATCGAGGAGGCCCGCGCGCCGATGGGCGCGGCCAAATGGGACCACATCCGTGCGATGATGGACATGCCCTCCATTGCGCGGCACTGGCAGGATACGCACGGGCGTGCCCCGACAGATGCCGATGTCGATGAGGTCTACAAGGTTTTCGTGCCGATGAATGAAAAGGTTGCGGCGGAGTATGCCGAACTGGTGCCCGGCTGTGCCAAAGCCATTGCGGCGTTGCGCAAAATGGGGCTCAAGATTGGGTCAACCACCGGATATACCCGTTCGATCATGGAAAACGTACTGCCTGTCGCAGCGGCACAGGGGTACGTGCCGGACAATCTGGTGTGTTCTGATGACCTGCCCGAAGGGCGACCTGGGCCGTTGGGGATGTATCAATGCATGATTGATCTGGTGGCTTATCCGCCCAGCTCGATCCTCAAGGTGGATGACACCGCGCCGGGCATTGCCGAAGGCGTTGCGGCAGGATGCATCACCGTTGGCGTGGCGCTTTCCGGGAATGCGGTTGGCAAAACACCTCAGGAGCTGGCGGCTATGTCTGAGAAAGACATTGCTGCGCTGCGCGCTCATGCGACAAATATCCTTGTGGGCGCGGGGGCGGATCATGTCATCGACACGGTTGCCGACCTACCTGATCTTGTGCGCCGGTTGGACGCACGCTAGCCCACGGCCAACCAGCCATGATAGCGCACGATAGGCTTGTCACTCCAAGGCGGGCAAATGGCAATCTCGAAACGATATCGCCCCTTATCTGGTCGTTCACTGGCCGTAACATTCGGTGCGGCCCAACGCGGCACAGGAAGACCTGCAAATCGAAACTGCCACTCTGTCAGGTCAAGACCGCCTGAAGCAGGCGATAGGCGGCTGATTGCTGTCATCGCGCCCAGGCGTTCCGCCAATCTGCCCCCGTCTTCCACCCATTGAACAGTGCGCATCACCTGATCTCCAATTTGGCGGGTCCAAACCTCTCTTTGCCCTTGTTTTTCCTTGTTAAAATTCAGAGACGCCTGTTCGAACGCCTTTGGAAAACCCGCGCATCTCAAAGCCAATCGCAGCAAAGGATTGCGCGTCATCTCAACCGTAATCTCACCCTGGAACCGGCCCATGCTTTCATGCAAAACCCGGCATTCTGGTGCCAACGCCGCCAGCCCTTCAGCGCCCAAAATCTGCGCATAGACGCTTGTCACCGCACCAGCCTTGATTGCACCGATGCATCCGGCAAAGCGCATAAATCCGCGCGACCAAAGATGCGATACCGGTTGCGCGCGATACGGGCGTAGATCCAATCCTGCAAGCCAAAAGGCAGGGCCGACAAGACGCGCAAGGGCGCGTAAATCCCGCTGAGCCTGGGAAACAAGCGCAACATGGCATCCAGCGAACCATAGGCGTGTCCCTCTTTTACTAAGAGCCAGGTTTCCGGGTCGTCAGGACGCATACCATAGTGCCGCAAAAGCGCCTGACCCAGCGCCCCTTGCGCAGGGGCAATGCGAACGGCGTCCTCTCGGTCAAGCCGCGCGATCCGCCGGGCGGCGCGTGAACACAACGCGCATTCTGCATCCATCACGACATGTATGCGCGTCTCGTCAAATGCCGGAACCTGAGGATCCTCGCGATAAGAATATGCGGGGTGTGGCTGAGGTCGCATGACATTGATCCTTTCGGCGAAAACTTAAGTCTTTCAAGTTCCTACGCCAAGATGCAGATCGTCACATAGGCTTCTTTCTTGTCAAAAATACCCAATTGCCTTGGTCTATCTCTTGCGAAACTGTCCCCCATATCCGCCGCCGGTTTGCCCCGCAGGAAACGCGCCCTCGTCGCAATACCGCTGATGGCAGCGCGCCAGCGCTTTGGGATCAATCGCAACGCCCAAACCCGGCCCGGTGGGCACTGGCAATGTGCCGGAACGCGGCTGCATCGGGCCGCCTTCGATCACGTCATCCGCATACCAGCGCAGCAAGGTCTGGCTGGCCTCTCGCACGGGCTCCAATGCGGCACTGAGATGCAGGTAAGCGGCGCTTGCAATACCTGTTTCGCCACTGTGAAATCGAAACCCTATATCGAACCGCGCGCAGGATCGGATGAAATCCACAGCTCCGGAAATGCCGCCCAATTCATTGATATTGGTCACAATCGCGTCTGGCGCGCCAAGCTCCACCGCGCGGCGCAGATCAATCCGGTGGCTTGACAGCCCCGCGTCTGTATGGGACCGCAAAGCGGCCATTTCCTCATAACTTTCAACAGGTTCTTCGTACCATGCCACGTCATACGGCCCAAGCGCCTTGATCGCGCGCTTTGCGGTGGGCAAGACCCAGCCGCCATTCGCATCAAGCCGCAATTCTCGATCACCAATCGCCGCGCGCACCTCACGGACCATGTCCACCTCTGTTTTCAGCTCGAATGTCGCCAGCTTGCCCTCAAAAATCTGAGCATCGTGTTTGTCGATCATCTCGGCACAGAATTTTGCGATCTCAACCGGTGTGGCCTCGCCAGGATGCGCCGGGCCGGGATCGCGAAAGGCAAAATATTCGGTCAGTGCAATCTCATCGCGGACCTTGCCACCAAGAAGATGCCACAGGGGAAGGCCTTCGGTTTTGCCGCGCGCGTCCCACATGGCCATTTCGATGCCACCAAACACGCGCCGCTTGGCCTGCACATTGTCCCAGGGCGAATAGGCCATGCCCGGCACACATAGACGTTCGGCCTCGGTCACAAGCCGAATATCATGCCCGACAAGACGCGCACCCATCGCGTCAATATCGGCGGCCCGATCCCCATCAGCGCATTCGCCAAGACCCACAACGCCATCTTCGGTCTGCAACTCAATCACAGTTTTGGTCAAAGAGGCGATGGCGCCGTAGCTGAACCGATAAGGGGCGACAAACGGAACATTAACCGGCGTGCCCTTGATGGAGCGAATGATCATCGCGTTCTATCCCTTTGATGTTCAAAAAGGTTAGAGCGTCGACGCGGTTCTGGGAAGAAACAAAGTCCGTTTGGCCTTTGGTTTCTACACTTCCACCATCGTGATTGGCATTATGCACATTTCAAACCTGAGCAGCGGTTATCCACTCAACCTACGCCCAAGCGCTCGATCAGCTCACCAAGTGTTTTGCGGTCCGGATCACAGATATCTGCACGGCGCGCGCGATAGAGCGTGGCCTGACTGCGCAAGATCAAGCCGTCGTCCAGTGTTTTCAAATGATTGGCGCGCAATGTGTCACCTGTAGACGTGATATCGGCAATCGCCTCGGCGGTTTCGTTCTTGACCGTACCTTCCGTGGCGCCCTGGCTGTCGACGAGCTGATAATCGGCCACGCCATTCTCGCGCAGAAACTCGCGGCACAGGCGATGGTACTTGGTGGCGATGCGAAGCCGAAACCCGTGCACAGACCGAAAGGCCGCCGCCGCTGCGTCCAGATCATCCAGCGTATTCACATCGACCCAAGCCTGCGGGACGGCCAGAGTGAGGTCAGCCTGACCAAAGCCCAAAGGCTCTAGTTCCTCAACCACCTGATCCCATTGCCCAAGCTTTTCGCGCACAAGATCAGTGCCGGTCACGCCCAGATGAATGCGACCGGCGCGCAATTCCCGGGGGATTTCTCCGGCAGACAGCAGGACCAGCTCAACACCGTCGATACCTTCGACAAAGCCAGAGTACTCACGATCTGACCCGGTCCTACCCAACGTGATACCGCGCTTGGCAAACCAATCAAAGGTCTTTTCCATCAAACGCCCTTTGGAGGGCACACCGATCTTGATGCTCATGCCGCGCCTCCGAGTTCAACCACAAGACCGGGGCGTATAACACCGCCAACTGCGGGAATTTCACGCCCCTGCCCCAATTGGCGTGTCAGCGCGTCATAGCGCCCGCCACTGGCCACAGGCGGCAGTTCCGGACGATTGGCCGCGTAAAAGCCAAAGACAAAACCGTCGTAGTACTCCATCTGCGTGCGGCCATAGCTGGCTTCAAAATCAAGCGCTGTCACGTCGATGCCGGCAGCGTTGAGCGCGTCAAGCCGTTTGGCAAGCCGCGCAACGGCGGGGCTGATAGAGGGCAGGTCAACCGCGATATCGCGGAGGTGTTCCAGGGCGTTAACAGATGTTTCGCGCACAGACAGGATGGCATCCAAAAGGGCGACATCGTTTTCGGACAGATTTGGGGCTGCTGCATCTTCGCGTAGGGCGGCGATGCGCGCCTCGATCTCGGCATGGCTGCGCAGACCGATCAGAGGGGCGGCTTGCTCCATCGGGTTGTCCATAGCCAAGAGGCTGGCGCGGCTTTCCGGCACGGATGTGCGGCCGGAGAACCGGTCGACAAGTGCGCGAAACCGACGGGGCCGCCAGATGTGACGCATCAAGGCCGCCTTGCGACGTTCTGTGGTTTGTAAGCCGGATACCGCTGCGGTGAGAATGCCGATATCTCCCGTCGACGCCCGCAACTTCAGTGGCTTCAGGATGTTGTAAATCTCTGAAAACACACGGGCATCGGCGGCCTCAGGGGCCTCGCGATCAAAAAGCTCAAACCCAACCTGATGATATTCACTGGCCCGGTCGGGATCGTCCTCTTGCCGACGAAACACCTCGCCGGAATAGGTGTAGCACGCGGGTTCGGCACCGTGTTCCATATGCATTTGGACAACTGGCACCGTAAAATCCGGGCGCAGCATCTGCTCGCCGCGCAACGCGTCAGACGTCACATAGGCGCGCGCACGGATATCTTCGCCGTAGAGATCAAGCAAGGTATCCGCCGGTTGCAAGATTGGCGGATCAACCGGCGTGGCCCCCGCCGCCTCAAACACACCGCGCAGGCGCGTTGCCTCGGCTTTGATCGCGGCAAGGTTGGTCATTTCCCCTGCCCGTCGAGGATGTCTTTCACCTTGTTAACCAGTTGGTCACGCGGCACTTCAAACTGGCTGGGGCGCTCTTTCCATTCTTCGAGCGTCGCACTTTCCGCAATCTTCGCCCCGAGGATCAGATCCTTGATCTGGATGATGCCCTTTTCCTTTTCGTCCCCGCCTTCAATCACCGCAACCGGGCTGCCGCGCCGGTCTGCATATTTGAGCTGATTGCCAAAGTTTTTTGGATTTCCGAGGTAAACCTCAGCGCGGATGCCAGCCTGGCGCAACTCAGCGACCATCGCCTGATAATCCGCCATCCGGTCGCGATCCATGACCGTTACCACGACAGGGCCCTCGACCGTGCCGCCAATCCTACCCTTTTCACGCAACGCCGCCAAAAGCCGGTCGACACCGATGGAGACACCCGTGGCTGGCACCGCTTGTCCGGTGAAGCGTTTGACCAGATCATCATAGCGCCCGCCGCCTGCGACGGAGCCAAACTGCCGTTTGCGGCCCTTTTCATCGTGGATTTCGAAGGTAAGTTCGGCCTCGTAGACCGGACCGGTGTAGTAGCCGAGACCACGGACGACGCTTGGGTCGATGACGATGCGGTCTGGTCCGTAGCCTTGGGCGACAAGAAGATTAGCAATAGTTTCAAGTTCTTGCACACCTTCAAGGCCCATTTGACTGCCACCAACCGCTTGGCGCAAGTTCGAAATGGTCTCTGACGCTTCATCTGATTTCGAGGTCAGGAAACCCAAAACGGGGCCAGCCTGATCATCGCTCAATCCGACCCCTTCAATGTAGGCCCCCGACTCATCGAAACGGCCTTTGCCCAAGAGCTCCCGCACGCCGGCCTCGCCCACCTTGTCAAACTTGTCGATCGTGCGAAGCACCGCATCGCGTGTTTCGCCTTCTTCAAGGCCCATGACTTCGAGCACGCCATTCAGAACCTTGCGGTTGTTCACCCGCACAACATAGTCGCCGCGCGGGATGCCCACCGCCTCCAGCGTGTCCGCCAGCATCGCGCAAATCTCGGCATCCGCGGCCATGCTTGCCGTGCCCACAGTGTCCGCATCACATTGATAAAATTGACGAAATCGCCCTGGCCCGGGCTTTTCATTGCGCCAGACTGGTCCCATCGCATACCGCCGATACGGTGTAGGCAGATCATTGCGGTGCTGCGCATAAACCCGCGCCAAGGGGGCCGTGAGATCATAACGCAGTGCCATCCAGTCGCCTGCGCCGTCTTCATCAGCCTCTTGCCAGGCAAACACACCCTCGTTCGGGCGATCCACATCGGGCAGAAACTTCCCCAGCGCCTCGACCGTCTCAACCGCGCTCGTCTCAAGCGCGTCAAAGCCATATTGATGATAGACCCCGGCAATTTTGTGCAGCATATCAGCACGTTCCGTGACTTCCACGCCGAAGTAGTCACGGAACCCTTTGGGCGTTTCCGCCTTGGGTCTTGGGGCTTTTTTCATCTTGGCCATGTCCAACGTCCTTGGCTTTGGGCATTTGCTGGCGGTCTAGCCGAAGGGCCGTCAATGGGCAAGCAATGGCACAATCGCACCGCAAGATCACGAAAGAGTGCCTTTTGTTGACGGTGTTGGCAGTTTGCCGATAATGGGCGCATGCAACGGCTTGAAGAAAATATCGCGCATCTGCAGCGCACAGTCGACGAATTGTCAGATGTGATTGCGCGGCAAGAGGCCACAATCGCAATGCTCAATCGCCGGGTTCAGCTTTTGATGGAAGCGGAGGCGGAACGCGAAGCGATGAACACCGGACAGGTTATCGCCGGAAACAAACCCCCGCCGCATTGGTGATGAGCCGTTAGATATCCTCGACGGTCACAACACCAGAAAGACTTTTGATTGCGCCTTTGATCTTTGGTGTTACAGGGAATTCGCGCCCGGCGGCAATCTCGACTTCTCCTGGAAGCTCCTGATGCATCAGGCAAAAATGGATGGGCCCTCTTCCTGTCCTCTGTTTGAGATCTTCGGCAGAGGTTAGGACACTTGCGACCGACGGGATCGCAGCCTCGCTCTCCACAAATATCCGCAGACCCGAGGCACCTGCATCGGCCACAACGGTATCGGCGGGCTGCACACTTCGGGCCAGAAGTTTGAGTTGATCGGCCTCCATGGTGGCCTCAACGCCGAGGACAATCTGAGCACCGGTTTCCAGATCATCGCGCGCGGCCTCTAACGTGTCAGAGAACATAGTGACTTCGTATCCGCCCGTCACATCGCTGAGCTGAACAAAGGCAAAGCGGTTGCCGCGTGCGGATTTGCGCTCCTGACGACCTGCCACGACCCCGGCCATTTTGGCCACAAGCGCACCCTTTTGCGCGGCCAGTTCCGTGACCTCATCCAGCGTTTTGACATCCTTGCGGCGCAGCGCGGCCATATAGTCATCCAGCGGATGACCAGAGAGGTAAAAGCCCACAGCGGTGAATTCTTCGGTCAATCGCTCCGCCGGAAGCCAGTCTTCTACCGGGCTGAGACGCGGTTCGGGAAGGTCATCGCCCGCTTCGCCAAAGAGCGAGACCTGATTGGAGGCGCGTTGTTCGAATATGGCTGCGGAATACCGCATCAACGCCTCAAGGCTGTCAAACACACGGCGGCGGTTGCGATCCAGCTCATCAAAACCGCCCGCGCGGGCCAGCATTTCCAGCGGCCGCTTGCCAATGGACTTTAAATCCACCCGCCGCGCAAAATCAAAGAGCGTGACAAAGGGTTTGTCGCCCCGCGCCTCTGTGATCAGGCGCATCGCCTCGGCACCCACGTTCTTGAGCGCGCCAAGCCCATAGTGCAGAACACCCTCCTTGACGGAAAACGTCGCCTCTGAGCGGTTCACGCAAGGCGGCGCCCAGGGCAGATCAAGTTGTTTGCGCACTTCTTCAAAATAGACAGCCAGCTTGTCGGTGAGATGAATATCGCAATTCATCACCCCGGCCATAAACTCCACCGGATGATTGGCCTTAAGCCAAGCCGTCTGGTAGCTGACGACGGCATAAGCGGCGGCATGCGATTTGTTGAAGCCGTAATTGGCGAACTTGTCCAAGAGGTTCCAGACCTCCAGTGCCTTGGCGTCATCGACCCCGTTTTCCTTGGCACCGGCAATGAACTTGGGACGCTCCGCATCCATCGCCTCCTGTATCTTTTTGCCCATCGCGCGGCGCAGAAGGTCCGCACCGCCAAGGCTGTAGCCTGCCATCTCCTGCGCGATTTGCATCACCTGTTCCTGATAGACGATGATGCCTTGGGTCTCATCGAGAATATGATCAATCGAAGGGTGCAGCGTTTCGCGCTCTGAAAGCTGGTTTTTCACCTCACAAAACTTCGGAATGTTCTCCATCGGGCCGGGTCGGTAGAGCGCCACAAGTGCGATGATGTCCTCGATGCAATCGGGCTTCATGCGCTTGAGCGCATCCATCATGCCCGAGCTTTCCACCTGGAACACGGCAACGGTTTTGGCGGCGGCATAAAGCTCATAGGTTTTGGTATCATCCAGCGGAATGGCGTTGATCTGATTGACCGCCCCTTCGGCAGGTTCATAAAGCTGCGTGCCATCAGCGGCGACATGCAAATCCCGGCCTGAAGCGTGGATCTGCGCCATTGCGTTCTGAATAACGGTCAGGGTTTTCAGGCCCAGAAAGTCGAACTTGACCAGCCCGGCCTGTTCCACCCACTTCATGTTGAATTGCGTGGCGGGCATGTCAGAGCGCGGGTCCTGATAAAGCGGCACCAAAGCATCCAATGGCCGGTCGCCAATCACAACACCGGCGGCATGGGTCGAGGCGTTTCTGAGCAAACCCTCTACCTGCATGCCGTATTTCAACAGGCGGTCGACCACCTCTTCGCGCTTGGCCTCGTCGCGCAGGCGTTCTTCCTGTGCCAGAGCCTTTTCAATGCTCACCGGCTTCACACCTTCGACCGGGATCATTTTGCTAAGCCGATCCACCTGTCCATAGGGCATCTGCAATACACGTCCAAGGTCGCGCACCGCCGCCTTGGACAAAAGCGCGCCGAACGTAATGATCTGGCCCACCTTGTCGCGCCCGTATTTCTCTTGCACGTACTGGATCACCTCTTCCCGACGATCCATGCAGAAATCGATGTCGAAATCCGGCATGCTGACCCGTTCAGGGTTCAAGAAGCGCTCGAAAAGTAGCGAGTAGGCCAGCGGATCAAGGTCGGTGATCGTCAACGCATAGGCCACAAGACTGCCTGCACCCGAACCGCGCCCGGGACCAACCGGAATATCCTGCTCCTTGGCCCATTTGATGAAATCGGCAACGATCAGGAAGTAGCCGGGAAAGCCCATGCCTTCGATGATGCCAAGCTCGAATTCCAGGCGTTTTTCATACTCTTCCACCGATGTCGCATGTGGAATAACGGCGAGCCGTTCTTTCAGACCCGCCTCGGCCTGCCGACGCAGTTCTTCGACCTCATCATCTGCAAACTTGGGCAAGATCGGATCGCGCTTGTATGCTCCAAAAGCGCAGCGTTTTGCAATTTCTACTGTATTTTCAAGAGCCTCTGGAAGATCGGCGAACAGCGTCGCCATCTCTGCCGGGCTTTTGAAATAGTGTTCGACCGTCAGCCTTCGGCGCGGCTCGGACTGATCCACATATGCCCCTTCCGCCACGCAGATCATCGCGTCATGCGCCTCATACATCTCCGCCTTGGGAAAATAGACGTCATTGGTGGCCACCAAGGGCAGCTCCATCGCGTAGGCCATTTCCACAAAGCCACGCTCTGTCAGCCGCTCGGCCTCGGATATACCAGCCTCTCCGCGGTGGCGTTGCAACTCGACGTAAAGCCGGTCTCCAAATGCCGCCTTGAGCCGTGTCATCAAAGCCTCGGCCGCTGCGTGCTGACCAAGCTGCAAGAGCTTGCCCACCGCGCCATCTGGACCACCGCTGAGACAGATGACCGCCTCAGCATGCGCCTCGAGGTCTTCGATTGTCAGGTGTGGCAACTGCCCATCCGCGCGCAGGTAAAGCGCCGAATTGAGCTTCATGAGGTTCTCATACCCCTGCTCATTCTGCGCCAACAGAACGACGGGGGCGGGTGGCACTGCGCGCTTACCGGGTTCAGGCACGAGATATTGCAGATCAAACTGACACCCCATGATCGGCTGCACACCGGCCCCGCTGGCTGTCACTGAGAACTCCAGTGCCGCGAACATATTGTTGGTGTCGGTCACAGCAACCGCCGGCATGTCGTGTTTGACGCAGAGATCCGCGAGCTTTTTGAGACGCACGGCCCCTTCCAGAAGCGAATATTCGGTATGAAGGCGAAGATGGATGAATCGAGGGGTACTGCTCATGGTGGCGATCCTAGGCGACCACCCTGCCCTTCGCCAGAGCCCAGTGCTCAAATCAGAGGCATTTTCTGTGGACAACTGTCCTCTTGCGGGCTCCGCCCATTGCAGCGCCTGCCCGCCATGGGCTAAGCAGACGCGGGGTTGCCGGAAATCCGGGGGGACAAGCGGCGCGTGACAGAGCCATTGCTGAGACTTTCCGGCCTGACCAAAGCCTATCCTGGGGTTGTGGCCAATGACGATGTCAGCTTTGACATCCAGGCCGGAGAGGTTCACGCACTCCTGGGAGAAAACGGTGCTGGCAAATCTACCCTTGTGAAGATGATCTACGGGTTGGTGGCGCCTGATCGCGGGTTCATGCAGATGCATGGAGAAGCGTTTTCGCCAAAAGAACCCAGAGAAGCCCGCACTGCTGGCGTGGCCATGGTGTTTCAGCATTTCTCGCTCTTTGAAGCTCTAAGCGTTGCTGAAAACGTAGCTC
Organism: uncultured Roseovarius sp.; assembly: GCA_947496175.1. Classification (GTDB taxonomy): domain Bacteria; phylum Pseudomonadota; class Alphaproteobacteria; order Rhodobacterales; family Rhodobacteraceae; genus Roseovarius. The sequence continues at coordinate 453,844 of CANMBU010000002.1, read as the reverse complement.
TTGGCATGGAGACCCCACCGCCGATGCGGCAACTGTCCGAACGCATTCGCGATGTCTCAAACAGTTACGGCCTGCCGCTTGATCCGAGCCGCACCGTCGGAGATCTTTCTGCCGGTGAACGCCAACGGGTCGAGATCATTCGCTGCCTGCTTCAGGACCCACGGCTGTTGATCATGGATGAGCCCACTTCAGTTCTGACCCCGCAAGAGGTCGAGATCCTGTTTGAGACTTTGCGCAAGCTCACGTCTGAAGGCGTTGCGATCCTCTATATTTCCCACAAACTGGAGGAAATTCGGCGCCTGTGTGATCAGGCCACGATCCTTCGGCACGGACGCAAGGTCGGCACGTGTGTGCCATCCGAGACATCGGCGCGTGACATGGCCGAGATGATGGTCGGCAACAGCTTTGCCACCCCAGCACGTGCAGACCACAGAGCGGGCGACGTGATACTCGAATTGCGGAACCTGTCAGTTCCTGCAACATCGACCTTTGGCATCTCATTGAAAGATATAAACCTTTCTCTTCGGGTTGGCGAAATCCTTGGCATTGGTGGCGTTGCCGGGAATGGTCAGGATGAGCTACTTGCCGCACTGTCTGGAGAGGTGCGCAGCGCCCGTGACGCCATCCTCTTACAAGACAAACCCATTGGGAAAACCGACCCGACCGCGCGGCGCGCAATGGGTCTTCTGGCGGCCCCCGAAGAACGACTGGGCCATGCCGCCGCCCCCGATATGAGCCTGACGGAAAACGCGCTTCTGACGGGTCTGACGCGTCAAAACCTGCATTGGCATGGGGTTCTCAAATGGTCGGCAGCTCGAAACTTTGCCGAATCCATCATTGTCAAATTTGATGTGCGCACCCCAAGCGCAAACGTGGCGGCACGTGCACTTTCAGGGGGCAACTTGCAGAAGTTTGTCATAGGGCGCGAGATCATGCAGCGACCATCGGTCTTTGTCGTGAACCAGCCCACATGGGGCGTTGATGCAGCCGCCGCGGCCGCGATCCGCCAAGCCCTGCTTGATCTGGCCTCCAATGGCGCGGCTGTGCTTTGCATCAGCCAGGATCTGGACGAGCTTTTGGAAATCTCTGATCGGTTCGCGGCCCTCAACGAAGGACGGCTGTCCGATATCAAACCGGCCAGCGCGCTTACGGTCGAAGAGATCGGCTTGATGATGGGCGGCGCGCATGGGATGGAGGTGGCGCATGATCCAGCTTGAAAAGCGCCCTCAACCTTCGCGCCTCTGGACGTTTCTGACCCCGATGCTTGCCGTCGTCATCACCATGATTGTCGGCGGCGCGCTGTTTGCCGCCTTGGGCAAGAACCCGGTCGAGGCCATTCGCACGATCTTTTGGGATCCGCTCTTTGGTGAGTTCGCCTTTTACTACCGTCCTCAGTTGCTGGTCAAAGCCGCGCCCCTCATCCTCATCGCCATCGGCCTCAGCCTTGGGTTCAAGGCCGGCATCTGGAACATCGGCGCCGAGGGGCAATATATCATGGGCGCATTGGCAGGTGCGGGTGTGGGCCTTGCCTTCTATCCACTGGAAGCGGCGTATATTTTTCCCCTGATGGTCATTGCCGGGGCTTTGGGCGGCTGGGCCTGGGGCATGATCCCGGGGCTTTTGAAAACCCGGTTTGGCACCAATGAAATCCTTGTCTCGCTGATGCTCGTTTACGTAGCCGAACAGCTCCTGGCCAAAATGGCGCTCGGGCTTTTGCGCAACCCCGATGGTCGCGGCTTTCCCGGCTCGCGCAACCTGCAGCAATATCCATCAGCCCATAATGCCGAGATCATCGCAGGCACGGGTATACATTGGGGCGTGGTTGCCGCCCTCATCGCTGTCATCTTTGCCTATATTCTCTTCACCCGGCACTTGCTTGGATATCAGATTAGGCTGGCGGGCCAAGCGCCCAAGGCCGCGCGATTTGCAGGTGTAAACCCAGCACGCCTGACGCTGGTCTGCCTTGGATTGTCGGGGGCGCTCGCGGGTCTCGCAGGCATGTTCGAAGTCTCAGGGCCCGCGGGCCAAATCAACATCGACTTCAACGTGGGCTACGGCTTTACGGCGATCATCGTAGCCTTTCTGGGCCGCTTGCATCCGGTTGGAATTCTTCTGGCGGGGCTATTGCTGGCCCTGACATTTATCGGTGGAGAAAACGCCGAGTCGAACCTTGGCCTACCTGCCGCCGCAATCCAGATGTTTCAGGGGATGCTGCTCTTTTTCCTTCTGGCGGTGGATGTGCTGACGAATTTCCGGCTGCGCTGGAAAACGGCGGAGGTGGTGTGATGGATCTCTCCTCAATCAACCCCACGCTTCTTCTGGCTTCACTCATCGTTGCCTCCACGCCAATACTACTGGCCGCCTTAGGCGAGTTGGTGGTCGAGCGCGCGGGCGTTCTGAACCTTGGGGTCGAGGGGATGATGATCACCGGGGCCATCTGCGGCTTTGCCATTGCAGTCAATACCGGCTCACCCTTTGTGGGCTTCATTGCCGCAGCGCTTGGCGGGGCAGCTCTCGCCCTTCTCTTTGCCATCCTGACACAACTTGCACTCGCCAATCAGGTGGCCTCGGGCCTGGCGCTCACCCTTTTTGGGTTGGGATTAAGCGCCCTTCTGGGGCAAGGCTATCAAGGGATCAAACCGCCCCCTACGGCCAACATAAAAATTCCGGTCCTCTCGGATTTGCCTGTCCTGGGCCCGGTCCTCTTTTCACATGACCTCATGGTTTATCTCGCTCTGGCGCTTGTGGCCACGGTCTGGTTTGTACTCAATCGCACGCGCGCAGGTCTTATCCTACGCGCTGTTGGCGAAAACCACGGCGCGGCCCATGCTCTTGGCTACAAGGTCATCCGCATCCGCATCCTCGCCATCCTCTTTGGCGGGGCCTGTGCGGGTTTGGGTGGTGCCTACCTCAGCCTCGTGCGCGTGCCGCAATGGACCGAAGGTATGACCGCCGGGTCGGGCTGGATCGCGCTGGCCCTCGTGGTTTTTGCAAGCTGGAAAGCGGGGCGTGTGTTGCTCGGCGCCTGGCTTTTTGGCGGGATCAGCGTGCTGCAACTCAACCTGCAAGCCGCCGGTGTTGCGATCCCTGTGGAATACCTCAGCATGTCGCCCTACTTGATCACCATCCTCGTGCTGGTCATCATGTCAGCCGACAAGTCCCGCGCGCCCGCCTCGCTGGGCCGCACCTTTCATGCCTCGGACTAGGGGCCAAACACAAACGACAACAGACAGGGAGTATCTGCATGTCCTTAACCCGTATTCTTGCCAGCGCCGTAATGGCTTTGGGCCTGGCTGGCACAGCACTGGCCGAAGACAAGACTAAGGTTGGCTTTATCTATGTCGGACCCATCGGGGATGGCGGCTGGACCTATGAACATGATCAGGGGCGGCTCGCCGTCGAAGAGCATTTCGGCGACAAGGTCGAGACCGTGTTTCAGGAAAGCGTGCCGGAAGGCGCGGATGCCGAACGCGCGATCACGCAGATGGCTTTGCAAGGCGCGGATCTGATCTTCACCACGTCGTTTGGATATATGGACAGCACGATCAATGTTGCGTCGAAGTTTCCGGATGTGAAATTTGAGCACGCGACGGGGTTCAAGACTGCTGACAATGTCTCTGTCTATTCAGCCCGCTTCTACGAAGGCCGCGCCATTCAGGGGCACATCGCCGGTAAGATGACTAAGTCGAACGTCATCGGCTACATCGCCTCTTTCCCGATCCCCGAGGTCATTCGCGGCATCAACGCAGCTTATATTCACGCCAAGGCGGTGAACCCGGATGTCGAGTTCAAGGTGATCTGGGTCTACACATGGTTTGATCCGCCAAAAGAGGCGGATGCGGCCACGGCTCTGATTGATCAAGGCGCTGACGTGATCCTGCAGCACACGGATTCCACTGCGCCCCAAGCGGCGGCGGAAAAAGCCGGTGTGATTTCCTTTGGACAGGCATCAGACATGGCCGAATACGCCCCACTTCCGCGCGTGAGCTCGATCATCGACAATTGGGCGCCTTACTATATCGCGCGCACGCAAGCGGTGATTGATGGAAGCTGGGAAAGCACTGAGACCTGGGACGGCATCGCGCCCGGCATGGTCGAGATTGGCGCCATTTCCGACGCGGTTCCGGCGGCGATCAAAGCTGAGGCTTTGGCGATGAAAGACTTGATCGCCTCCGGTCAGTACCACCCGTTCACCGGCCCCCTGAACAAGCAAGACGGCACGCCCTGGCTCGCCGAAGGTGAAGTGGCGGATGACGGGACACTTTTGGGTATGGATTTCTATGTCGAAGGGCTGACGGCGGAAATTCCGCAGTAAGTTTTCGCTTTATTTGCAAAAGAAAACCCCACCTGACGTGGGGTTTTCGTTTTTCCAGCTAAAGCGTTTCGCGATAAACCTGTGTTACACAGCTTTGCGCTTACGCCGCGCAAGACCCAGCGCGCCCAGACCTGCAAACAGCATCCAACCCGCAGCAGGAAGCGGAACAGGTGCGACCTCAACGATAGGTTGGCTGAACCGGCCGACGAGAAACGCCTGATTGTTTTCGTTTTCCAAAGTTGTGAAACTGTTCAAAAACGAAGACGGATCCAGCGGGTCTGTGACAAACCCAGCGATTTCAAGCGTAAAGTCTGTGTCTCCGACCGTCACGATCTGAGTTGTGTCCTGCGCATTGAGCAGTGTGACCAGATCAGGACACGGCGAAACCGTCCCCGGTATAGCACAAGGTGAGGCGTTGTTCGGCGTTTCAAAATGGTCGAAGGAAAAGACCGAGTCGAATGCAAATCCTACGTTTTCGACCATACCTTCGATCGACACTGTCAGATCAGCCGAAACCAGTGAAGGTGGGAATACCGGGAAGTTCAGGTGGTTAAACGTTCCCAGAATAAACAGCTCATCGGGATCTGCGGACAGAGGCGTTGCAGCGCCTGTAAAGTCGTATCCGCTTGGCCCATTAGACGTCGCAGGATCCCCCCAACGGATTGACCCTGTCCCTTCGCCTGAGGCGGTCCCGCCACCTGCAAGAGCTGTGTTTTGCCAGCTGCCTGAAATGGCATCTACGGAAAAGGTAACGGCGGAGGCAGCCCCTGTTCCGATCAGCACCGCAGCAGCGGCACCCAAGATCTTCAATTTAAACATGGTTCTTCTTTCGTACATACATGTGTACGAGGGCGGTTTTTCGCTTCTTGCTAATCGCACACTTCCCCATCACCGCATGAACCTATGGTTCACACAGGTTCACAAAAAGCGTCTGAAGCAGAGCATAGCGAATGCTCCAAGAGCAAGCGAACTTGTGCGCAAGAGAGGGGGGAAAATGACGCCCTAAAAGTCATTTCTGACATAAGTGCGTATTTGCGCCCTCCAAATGCCACCGATGCGTGCGCAACCGCGCTCTTACGCCGTCTGCGCCAAATAAGCACTCGCACGCGCCACAGGGACCGACAAGCCAGGGTAGGCACAGCGGCGGCGGCTAAGCTCTGGGAAGAGGTCCTTGAGCGTTTGTTGTGCCGAGACGTCCAGAAGGTTGAGTGCCTTGGGAGATGGCAGGAACGATTCCACTGGAAGCCCTTCGGCGGTGATCACTTCGTGATGATCAAAGACAACATTGTAGTAGGTCACCTCTTCGGCGGTGCGTTCGGCAAAGGCTTTGTCACTGTTATGCGCCACGCCATCGACACGCATCAGGCAGCCTTGGTTGTCTTCTGATCCGGCAATGCGGTAGCCGGGAATGAGAACGCGGTGACCGCTGGCCATGCGCAAATCACGTCCGGGCATCATCGGGCCAATTGCCCGGGTTTTGAGCCGGATGGGAGCAAGCTCAGGATGCGCGCGCATCTCGTCTGCGGTCACGGTCCAGCTCCAGATCATGCGCACAGGCTGCAGGCCGTTGTTGCGCGTCACAACCATATCGCCCGGATTGAGCATCTCAATACGACGCCCACCAAGCGGCGTGCGCACATTGGCCTCACCACAAATACCCGTTAGATACCGACGGTTGGTTTTAGTCCGCGCAGTGATCGAAGCGACATAGCCCATTTGAAACTCCCATTCGTCCTCAGCTATTGTTGAGAATTCTAGGTCAATGCGCCGCATTTGGGGTCGAAGTAGGGAATTCCTGTGCCGAAAGCCGGGTTTTCGCCACTTTTCAACGCTGCGACAAGCTTTAGCATAGGTACAAAGCTCTTAAACAACCGTGAAAGCATAACATGTCTCAGTCCCCGCCCCCTCCGCGCATCTCTGTGGCGCATGCCGACGAAGACGGTCGCATGCATGCGCCCGCCGCCGAGCGCAATGCCGGTGCCATCGCGGGTTTGCTTCAAAAACACGCGCCACAAGTCGGGCATGCGTTGGAGATTGCCAGCGGCACGGGCCAGCATGTGGCACAATTCGCGCGCGTGACGCCGGGGCTTATCTGGCACCCCACAGATGTGGCCAAAGACCGGCTGGCAAGTATCAACCTTTGGGCGCAGGCAACTGACCTGGGCAACATTGAACCATCGGTTCACCTTGATGCCACCCTTCCCGGTTGGCACGCGGATCACAGGCAGGCTGCGCTCATACTTCTCGTAAACCTGCTGCATCTTATCTCGACGCCAAAAGCGCGCATTCTGATCTCCGAGGCCGCTCAGGCCTTGGTGCCTGGAGGCAGGTTCATCTTCTATGGTCCGTTTCTGCGCAACGGGTCTGCAACATCAGAAGGGGATCGGCGGTTTCACGCAAGTTTGCAGATGCAGGATCCGGAGATTGGGTACAAGAATGACGCCGATGTGGTAGCCTGGATCAAAACCGCCGGATTACAGGTTCTTGCGATCGAAGACATGCCGGCCAACAATCTGGCCTTTGTGACCGAAAGGCCTAAGGAGCAGCGATGAATTCTTGCCGGGCATGGCCTTTAAAAATATGTTTTTTATCTATACTTTTCATTGCTCTAATCGCTTTTTCCACAGACCAAGCGAGCGCTGACAAATCCCCTCCCAAAGGGTTGAAATACGGCGACAGCGACCCTGTGGCCTGGTCTGGCCTTGCGCCATCTCGCTACGCCATCCATGGGCTTGATGTGGCGCGCTTTCAGAACTCTGTAAACTGGCGTCGGGTGAAGGCGGCAGGCATATCCTTTGCCTTCATCAAAGCGACTGAGGGTGGCGACCTTTTGGACCCCATGTTCAACGAAAACTGGCGCAAGGCCGGGCGGGCGGGCGTGCCGCGCGGGGCGTATCATTTTTACTATTTCTGTACGCCGCCAGAAGTTCAGGCGCGGTGGTTCATCCGCAATGTCCCCAAAAAGCGCGGCGAGCTTCCTCCAGTGCTCGATCTGGAATGGAACCCGTTTTCGCCCACATGCACCAAACGCCCGTCTGGCCGCGAGGTTCGGCGGCAGGCGCGGGTGTTCCTGGACATGCTCGAACGCCACTACGGCCAGCGCCCGATCATCTACACCACGATAGAGTTTTATCGCGACACGGGCATTGGCCGCCTCAACGAAGAGTTCTGGCTGCGATCCACAGCCAAGACGCTCGACAAAACTTACCCCGGACAGCGTTGGAGTTTCTGGCAGTACACCGGAACAGGCCGCGTTCCGGGTGTTGAAGGGGATGTGGATATCAATGTTTTTGCTGGAAACCGAGCAACGTGGAAAAGGTGGCTCCAAGCGCGGACCCGCTAAAGCAACCCTGCGCCGATGCGGCAAGTACAAAGGAATTCCCCTTACATTACGGGCGTGTTTCGCCGACCTTGCGGGTAGAATTTTTTAACTGAAGGGGATGCAATGTCACTATTGAAACTTTTGGAGCAGGCTCAGGGCGGCCAGGGATTGATGCAACTGGCGCAACAATTCGGGCTGGACAATGAAAAGGCTCAAGGCCTGACACAGATGCTGGCACCGGCGATTGGCTCGGCCGCCAAGCAACGCGCGCAACAAGGTGGCGCAGCGCAGGTTTTGGAATCGTTCCGTGGCCAAAACCAGGCGGGGCTTTTCGAGGATGCGCAATCCGCGGCAAGTGCCGGTGGTCAGGCGCAGGGGATGGACTTTCTGCAAAGCCTGCTCGGCGGCAAGGCCGAGGCAGACGGGCTGGCTCAGGAAGCCGCCCAGCGCAGCGGTGTTGACGCCGGCACAGTGTCGCAATTTCTGCCAGCACTGGCGGCTATGATCCAGGGCGGGCTGCAGAAAAACATGCCCGACGCCTCGATTGATGGGATGTCCGCCGGCCTGATGGGCAGCTCCGAAGGCGCAGGCGGAGGCATCATGGGTCTTGTCGGAAGCCTGATGGGCGGCGCCAAAGAAGGCGACGGTGGCGGCCTTGGCCCCCTTATGCAAATGCTCGATGCCGATGGGGATGGCTCTCCCATGGACGACATTCTTGAAAAGTTTATGAAGTAACCTGCCTTAGAGACAGGAAAAACGAAGCCCGCGCGCGCGCAGCACGCGGGCTTTAGTGTTATCCATCTTTACGAATGACCTCGTTCTTTGGGTCATACGGGCTGTCACAGGTCACAACCGCATCCCAGAGCTTGTCCTGTATTTTGACGCGCAGCTTTGTGCCCTCCACCGCCAGTTCAGGCGGCACGTAGCACATGCCAATGGACTTGCCAAAATGGACCGAATAGCCCCCGGAGGTCAGGCGTCCGACGCGGGTGCCATCTTCGGTGTAGAGCGCTTCGCGCCCCCATGGGTCCGCGTCGTCAGGCCCGTCGATCAGCACGGTACAGCATTTGACCCGCACACCGGTTTTCACCAGTTTTTCCTTGCCGTGGAAGGCTTTCTCAAGATCCACAAAGCGCGGCAGATCAGCCTCCAGCGGCGTGGCATCGCGGCCCAGTTCGGTGCCGAAGGCGCGGTAAGACTTTTCCTGCCGCAGCCAGTTTTGCGCCCGCGCGCCCACCAGTTTCATCCCGTGCGGCTTGCCGGCCTCTTCGAGCAGGTCAAAGAGGTAGTTCTGCATTTCCATCGGGTGATGCAGCTCCCATCCCAGTTCACCAGTATAGGCCACGCGGATCGCATTCACGGGGCACATTCCAAGCTCAATCTGGCGTGCAGAGAGCCAGGGGAAGCGTTTGTTGGAAAGAGCGGTCGCAGGATCGGCATCCTTAATCACGGCATTCAGCACATCCCGCGACTTGGGTCCTGCTATGGCAAAGACACCCCATTGCGTGGTGACATCCTGAATTTCGATATAGCCGAACTCATCCATCTTATCTTCTGCCGCCTTGCGCAGGAAATCGGCGTCATATTCCGTCCAAGCGCCTGCGGAGACGCAGTAATACTCATTCTCAGCCTGCCGCACGATGGTGTATTCGGTGCGTGTCGTGCCGTGGGAGGTCAACGCATAGGTCAGGTTGATGCGGCCCACACGGGGCAGTTTGTTACAGGTGAACCAATCGAGAAACGCCGTGGCGCCGGGCCCTTTGACCACGTGTTTGGTAAAGGCCGTCGCGTCAATCAGCCCCACACCCTCGCGAATGGCTTTGGCCTCTTCAACTGCATATTGCCACCAAGCCCCACGCCGGAAAGACCGGCTGTCATGGTCAAAGCTCTCGGGCGCATCCAAAGGCCCATAGTAGTTCGGCCGTTCCCACCCGTTGACCCAGCCGAATTGCGCGCCGCGCGCCTTTTGCCGGTCATAGGCCGGGGCCGTGCGTAAGGGGCGGCAGGCTTCGCGCTCTTCATCGGGATGGTGCAGGATGTAGACGTGGTTGTAGCACTCTTCGTTCTTGCGCGCCGCGAATTCTGTGGTCATCCAGTTTTGCGAGTAGCGCTTGGGGTCGAGCGAGGCCATGTCGATCTCGGCTTCGCCATCAACCATCATCTGCGCCAGGTAATAGCCCGTGCCGCCTGCAGCCGTGATACCAAAGCTGAACCCTTCGGCCAGCCACATGTTGCGCAGACCCGGCGCCGGACCCACAAGCGGGTTGCCATCAGGTGTGTAGCAGATCGGGCCGTTGAAATCATCCTTGAGGCCGCTTTCCTCGCAGGACGGCACGCGATGGATCATAGCCATATATTGCTCTTCAATCCGCTCCAGATCGAGCGGAAAGAGATCAGCGCGGAAACTGTCTGGCACGCCATGTTCAAAGACAGCGGGCGCGCCCTTCTCGTAGACACCCAGAATCCAACCGCCGCGCTCTTCGCGCACATAGGATTGTGCGTCCGCGTCACGGACCACGGGGTGCTCTACCCCGCCGTTTTGACGGAACTCAACAAGCACCGGGTCCCGGTCCATGACGATGAATTGGTGCTCTACTGGGATGGCCGGGAACTTGAGGCCAAGCATCTTCGCGGTGCGCTGCGCATGGTTACCGGACGCCGTGACAACATGCTCTGCCGTGATGACAATCTGTTCGTCAGAGGCGACCAGATTGCCGCCTTTCTCCACCATTTTGGAACAGGTGACTTCCCAGGCCTCACCATTCCAGTGAAACGCATCCGCCTGCCATTTCCGCTCAATCATCACGCCGCGCTGGCGCGCGCCTTTTGCCATAGCTTGCGTGACATCGGCCGGGTTAATATAGCCATCTTCGGTGTGATAGATCGCACCTTTGAGATCTTCAGTGCGGATAAGCGGCCACCGTTCTTTGATCTGCTCCGGGGTCAGCCATTCGTAATTGACGTCACAGGTCTCTGCGGTTGACGCATAGAGCATATATTCGTCCATACGCTCCTGCGTCTGGGCCATACGCAAATTGCCCACAACCGCGAACCCTGCGTTGAGGCCTGTCTCTTCCTCGAGCTGTTTGTAGAAATCGACCGAGTACTTGTGAATATGTGTGGTCGCATAGGACATATTGAAAAGCGGAAGCAGGCCAGCGGCGTGCCATGTCGAGCCCGAGGTTAACTCGTCGCGTTCCAAGAGCATCACATCGTCCCAACCGGCTTTGGCCAGGTGATACGCAATCGAGGTGCCGACGGCACCGCCACCAACGACTAGGGCTTTGACTTGGGTTTTCATGAAGCGCGACTCCCTGCAGGCTTGCTGGCAGGATATTTACCATGCCTGTACGTGCAAGGCGGGTCTACCCGACGCAAGGATGCGCAAAAGCGACGCGACGCGCCTGTGACGGGCACGCCGTGTTAAGAATTTATGTGAAATCCCTTAGTTGCAGAAGCTTCCGACGCATGAACTGCCGGAGTTTGTTCCGTTCGACAGTTTCAGGCGGGAAGGTTTGGGCGCGCTCTGCTGTTGCACTTGAGGCTTCAATGCTGGCTCTTCGCTTTGTCCCGTCAAACGCTGAATAAGAGCTGCCATCCCTTTAGCTTCTTCGTTCGTCTTTGTCGCATCGCATTCAAGACGATACCGCGCCCCTTCGTAACGACAGCTGTTTTCGGCCAGACCGTGCTGACCCTCAAAAACCCGCGCCGCGAGGGCAAAGCCCATACGCATTTCAGCATCGGACGACCCGCGCTTTTCCATGAAAGCGTCCAAATCGGCAGGGTCTACGGACTTGGAATAAACCATGCCCTCATCCGCATCAGAAGCCGCTTTATCGATTTCCATCATCACAGCGCCGGGTGAGCGCGCTCCTTGCTCCCCACCTTGGTCCTTCATGATCTCAGCAGTTGCAGCGGCAATTTGTGACGACAATGACTCTGTTGTGTTTTCGCTTTCGCTGTACCCGCCCAACTCACGAGCCAGTTCAGGCGACATTTCAGGGGCCTGCTCCTCGTGGGATTGCGCTTGCTTTGCAGTTTCTGCATCGGCAAAGGCCACGGCAATATTGACCAGCTTACCAACTTCGGCGGAAATCTCGTCCGCTGATTTACCTTCCATCAAGGCTGCAATGGCGGTGTGATACCCGACATCAATCAAAGAGTTGAGGTTCATCTGTTTGCCGCCGGTGATGTCGAGCAATCCGTCGCCACCATAGCCTTGGGTATAGGTATTCACGATCATCGCCGTCGCATCCATGTTGGCCATGCGGTACTGCGCCTCGGTGGCGCGCAGCTGCAGGAACTCGGAGCGAAGATCATACATCTGTTTGGCGACCGCCACTTCACTTAGGGTATCGGCAAGCACCACATCGTTGCCAACCGTTGCCATTGGCTGCGGCAAAAGCTTGTTCAGCCCGTCGTAATCGATGCCTTCAAGGATTTGGCGTGTCGACTCGCTTGAGGCGTTGGCATGCACCATGATCTGCGCCTCATGGCCAAATCCAAGGGTCGCATTAAGCACACGGAAATGATGCGCGCGTTTACCGTCGTTGCCGAATTGCTCGACGTAGCCGACGCCGCCGACAACGGCATAGCCTTTCTCAGACTCACCAAAGTTGAAACTGATGCCTTCTATCGTTGCCGCCACCAAGCCGATCATCGAGTTGCTGCTAGGGCGTTCATACAAATCGATTTCCACGTAGATCGCCTCAGATCCTTTTTCGTAGACCCAGCTGCGTTCTGCGCGTTTGCGATCCTCGGCGCGCCGTTCTCGCGCCTGCATTGTATCCAGCAAGGAGGCTCCGGCGTTGCCGTTTGCCGAGGCGGGTTTGTAAGGCATGACCGCAGCATTGTCCCCTTCGGCCAGTGACCGGCGCGTCCAACCTTCCGGCGCTTCTGGCAAATACTCCAGCGCACCGCGGCGCCAGGCGGTTTGACGTTCTTTCTCGGCTTTCTCGGCGGCTTTGTCGGCGCTGGCCTGAGACATGCGCTCAGAGAAAGACCCGACATAGGTACTCACGGGCAACTGACCGAAAGAATAACCGCCTTTGGTGCTTTGCGTGTAGTAATCAGCACCTGCAATGGCCGTGGCGGCCACACAAACGAAACCAAGGGAATATACGTTAAACATACAGAATGCTCCGGAGTTCACAGTCACGTGATATGTGCGGGGCAAATCTGGCGATAATTCGGTCAGGCTGGGGCGATTTCCTGAAATGCGTTATTCACCCAATGCAATCCCTTCGCGGCGCGGATCAGCGCCGCCTTTCAGAACATCCCCAACGGAAATGGCGTGAAGACCGGATGTCAGGTCGCGCAGATTGACCTCAAACCCCAGTGATTCAAGGTCAAGAGCAAGGTTTGCGGCGGATGTGCCGGCCTCTACATCATAGACGCCAAACCGGTTGACGAGATGCGGCATGCCCACAGCCGTTTGCACATCCATCCCCCAGTCCAAATGCGCAATGATGGTCTTAGCCACGTATCCGATAATGCGACTGCCGCCGGGGCTTCCTATCACGAGCACCGGCTTGCCATCTTTGAGCACTATCGTGGGCGCCATCGAAGAGCGCGGTCGTTTTCCCGGCTCAACGCGATTGGCCACCGGTACCCCGTCACGGTGGCTGACAAAAGAGAAATCCGTCAGTTCATTGTTAAGCAAAAACCCCCGGACCATGAGGCGCGATCCAAAAGCGTTTTCTATAGTTGTCGTCATTGAAAGCGCATTGCCGAAGCGGTCAACGATCGAGATGTGCGACGTTGAAGGCTGCTCAATCGGATCATCAGGTGCAAGATTGAGGGAATGATCATAATCCGGACGACCTGGGCGCACAGTTGGCAATGCATCATCGCCTTGCAGCAATCCCGAGCGACGGGACAAATAAGCCGGATCAATGAGGCCCCCAACGGGTACAGGGACAAAATCGCTATCGGCCATGTAAAGCCCACGATCTGCAAAGGCCAGACGGCTGGCATCCCCAATCAAACGCCATGTTTCTGGATTGTTTGGGCCAAGTTGGGCAATATCGCTCTGCGCCAAAAGCCCCAGAATTTGCCCAACCGTCAGCGCACCAGACGATGGCGGGCCCATGCCGCAAACGGCGTGACCCCGATAAGCTGCACAAACCGCAGGGCGTTCCTTGACGCGGTAGATCGCCATATCCACGCCGCTTAGAACGCCTGGATTGCCTGCTGCGTTTTGTACAGCCTCGACGATGTCACGTGCGATACTGCCGGTGTAAAACGGCTCAGGCCCCTCTTGCGCCAGAATGCGCAGCGTGTTGGCATAGGCCGGGTTCTTGAGCAGAGTGCCTTCGGTGAGCGGGGACCCTCCGGGAAGGAAGTAACTTGCGGTGTTTGGGTTCAGTGCCAGCCGATCCGCATCACGCGCGACCATCATGCCCATGCGCGGTGAGACTGCAAAGCCTCTGTCAGCCAGGTCTATCGCCTCTCGAAAGAGCCCCCTCCAACGCGCCTTGCCCCAGCGCGCATGCGCCTCGGCCAAAAGTGCAGGCACGCCGGGAACTCCAACGGACGGCCCGCCAATCACAGCGTCAAAAAACTCTAATGGTTCTCCATTTTCATCCTGAAAAAGCCGCGGTGTCGCTGCCAAAGGCGCTGTTTCACGACCATCCAATGTGGTGACTTCTCCCGTTTGACCGTCGTACCAGACCAAAAAGGCCCCACCGCCCAGCCCGGAACTCTGAGGTTCGACCAGACCCAAGACGGCCTGCACGGCAATCATGGCATCCGCGGCCGAGCCGCCATCGCGCAAAACCCTTGCTCCGGCCTCAACCGCCAAGGGATTGGCCGCGACGACCATCCAGTCTTGCGCCTCGACGGGACGGCCTTGCGCTTTGGCATCTTGAGCCTCTGCCGCAGGTCCGGACAACACCAGTTTGCCTGTGCCCGCAGCCTCGGGCGCAACCGCATCCGCTGCTTCTTGGGCCAATGCAGACTGCACCCAAAGCAGACAGGCAAACAGCGCGGCCAGACGCATCATAGCATGGATGGCACGACCTGATCCGGCGGGCGGTGCCCATCGTCAAAGGTCTTGATATTCAAAAGAACTTTTTCACCCATCTCGACCCGGCCTTCCATGGTCGCCGAACCCATATGCGGCAAGAGCACCACGTTCTTGAGCTCTCTGAGCCGCGGGTTGGCGGTGTTTTCCTGCTCGTAGACGTCGAGACCCGCCCCTGAAATCTCGCCCGCGCGCAGCATCCGTGTCAGAGCGTTTTCATCAATGACCTCTCCACGGCTTGTGTTCACGATGACCGCCTCTGGCTTCATCAGTTTCAGCCGCCGCGCATTCATCAGGTGAAAAGTCGAGGGGGTATGCGGGCAGTTCACACTGATCACATCCATCCGCGCAACCATCTGATCAAGGCTCTCCCAGTAGGTCGCGCCCAGGTCCTGTTCTATCTCTTCGCGCAAACGATGACGGTTGTGGTAGTGAATTTGCATGCCAAACACCGCTGCGCGTCGCGCCACGGCCTGACCGATCCGCCCCATACCCAGAATACCCAGCCGCCGCCCCGCGATGCGCCCGCCAAGCAAGGCCGTAGGGGACCAGCCTTCCCAGCTTTCTGATTGCATCACAGCCAAGCCTTCGGGAATGCGCCGTGTGACGCTCAGGATCAGAGCCATGGTCATATCAGCCGTGTCATCGGTCAGCACACCGGGTGTATTGGACACCAAAATGCCTCTCTGACGCGCAGTATGCACATCGATGTGGTCCACCCCTGCGCCGTAATTGGCAATAAGCTTGAGGTTTTCACCCGCCTGACCGATCAGACCCGCATCGACCTTGTCGGTGATCGTGGGCACCAGAACGTCCGCAGTTTTCATCGCCTCAACCAGCTCTTCGCGGGTCATCGGAGCGTCGGTTTCGCGCAACGTGACATCAAACAAATCACGCATTCGGTTCTCAACGACATCGGGCAAGCGTCGCGTAACAACAACACTTAATCGCGCAGATGGCATGGACCCCTCCTCATGTCTTCCAAAACGTCGGCTCTGATGCCACAGTGGCTCAGGAAAGACCGGGGCACAAGAACCCCACCCAATCAATAAGCAGTAAACAGGCCATGAATTTTAAATTAATCGTTGTTTCAGCAGGCTTTCTGCTGGCTACAAGCCTGTCCGCCTTCGCTCAGGAGCGTGGACCGGAAACCAACCTGCCTTTGCCCCGCTTCGTGTCAATGAAGGCATCTGAAGGCAATGCAAGGCGCGGACCCAGCCTGACCCACCGGATTGACTGGGTTTTTAAGGTAAAGGATCAGCCTCTCGAGATCACAGCTGAGCACGGCCACTGGCGCCGCGTGCGCGACCGCGAAGGCGCCGGCGGATGGATCCACTACTCTCTGTTATCCGGCGCGCGCACAGCTCTGGTCGAGAAAGACATGCTCGACATGCGCGCCAAACCCGATGAGACCGCCATGGTCGTCGCGCATCTTGAACGCGGGGTGGTCGCACATATCGATGAATGTCACCTGGAGTGGTGTCGCCTAAAAGCCGGCGGTTATCGCGGCTGGGTGGCAAAATCTCATATCTGGGGTGTCGAAGCGAGCGAAGTTCTGGAGTAATCCCAAACGCGAGCAGAGAAGTTTCGCGCGACAGGATTTTTTTACCCAAGCGCTCTTGATCCACATGCGCGCTCGGAGTAAGGAACGCGTCACAAATGGGGTGTGGCCTAGCGGTAGGGCAACTGTTTTTGGTACAGGAGATCGTAGGTTCGAATCCTACCACCCCAGCCAACCTTCCCGAACAATGCACCGATGGACCGCGCGCAGGACGCTTGGGCGCAAAGTGCCCCGATAGATGCCCCCGTGAGCTCTGAGCGTATCCTGGGGAATAATAGGGGTGAGTATGGAGCAGTGGGGAGCGGGAATAGGGATAAGTAATGGGAAGGAGGAGTAAGGGAGACGGAAAGTGCCTCAGTGACTCCTCAAAACCTCCTAACACTCAAAAAACCTATCTCCCCTTCCTAAGTAACACCCATGACCGGCATCAACCCGCACTACTCAAGACCCCTGGACGTCCACCGCTGGTCCGATCACCCGGAGGTCAACGAGTTGGTGGGGGAGGTGTGGAGAGAGCACTTCGAAGATGTGGGCGAAGAAGCTGCCAAGCCGGGACCCAAGCCCAAGGCTCGCCGGAAAGACATGCTCAAGGTCGTGTTGCTGGATCTCTACGTAGCCTGGACCACCGACCCGGAGCTCTCCATAGGTGTGAATCTCGACTTGAAGAAGTGGGTTCCGGGAAGCCGCTACAACGCTCTCCACCTATCCCGACACACGCCAGCTATCATCCACCGTCTGGAGGAAGTCGGTATGATCGAGCTGTCCACCGGAAGCTACTCAGGGCCGGGAGTGAGTACCAACCGGACATCGAGGATGCGCGCCGCCGAGCCACTCAGGGCCAAGTTCCGTGAGGCCAAATATGGTCGCATGGACCTTGGTCACGCTGAGAACGAAGAGTGCATCATCCTCCGTGGCGGGAACAACAGGGATGTCGAGTATGAGGACACCGCCGAGACCAACCGCATGCGTGACGAGCTGCGCGCTTACAACGACCTTCTCAACTGCACGTTCGTTGACCTACCCGGCGTCGAGGACAGTCACATCGAACGCGACATTGCCGTAGGTCCCAGAGCCGGAGAGAAGACCATTGTGCCGTTCTTTCCGGAGAACAAGTTCGTCCGTCGTATCTTTTCCCGGAACGATTGGAACAGCAACGGCAGGTTCTACGGCGGTTGGTGGCAGCAGATCGGATCTCAGCTGCGTAAGACCATCCACATAGACGGCGTTCCGACGGTCGAGGTCGATTACAAGGCGATGCACGTCAATATCCTCAGTCTTGAAAAAGGTGTGAAGCTGGAGAGCGATCCCTACGATCTGCCGGAGGTGTTGCTGGAGGGCGCTGATCCTCGAACACAGCGTCGGTACTTGAAGGCCTTGGTGCTGACGGCCATCAACGCCGCCAACAGCAAATCGGCCTATCAGGCCTTCCGGGATGGCCAACCAGCGGGCGATCCAGCCCGAAACTTCAAAAACGCAGACTTGGAGCGTTTGCTGACAGCGTTCGTTGATAAGACGCCTCAGTTGGACGGGTCATTATTCGCTGATCAAGGCATCCGTCTCATGAACGTGGACAGCCGGATCGCGGAGGACGTTTTGAGAGCCTCCATTGCCGAGCAGTTACCGATCCTTTGCGTCCACGACAGTTTTATAATCGACTACCGGCACGTCAAACGGTTGCGCTATCTGATGGCCCGAGCTTCTCACAGGGTTGTGGGACGTGCTTTGCCGACCTCTCATGAGTGGCTAGGCTTGGATGAGGTGCCTGAGGACCGTCGCGCGGACTACGAAGAGATCAGACGTTTAGAGCCTACGCGCGGGTCGACGGAAAGGCGGATGTTGTTTGAGGCTGCTATGGCTGGTTAGAGGTCTTTCAGAAACTGGAAAAGCTTCACCATCGCCAAGGTGTCCAACCTGCAATACTCCAGCAACTGTTTGGCGATCTGGTCTGAATCGTGCTGTCCTGCGGTGAGCATACGCCTCCAAGCAACCATGGCTCCCGTACCGTCTTTGACTTCGAGACCTTCGTAGGTCAGGTCCGGGCATATCACCGGCAACACGTTCTTGATGGAACTCGAACCGTCGAAATGAATATCTACGTAGGCTTTCTGGTATGGCTTCTCCAAGTCTACCATGCGTTCGTTGAGCCCTAGGAGAAAGTCCGCTTTGTTCGGGAACCACTCCGCCATGTCTTTGTTTCTCGACGCCTCATAGTCAGCGTGCCACGCAATGACACTGCCCACGTCACCAATATCCGCTCTGAGTTGATCTGTTAGTGCATCCGGGAGCCGCGCTTCCCTTTCCAGATACTCACGGTGTTCCAAGCCGCCATCTTCCTGCAGTATGTGAAGTGAGTACTGGAACGGAAACTGTTGATGAGGACGTGTTTTGCTCAGAAACGGTACCGCGGACCCGTAAGCCTCGTAGTCCAGGAAGAAGAGTGGATATTCCACGCTTTCGAGAAACTCTTTGATTGCTTCGCGATTGATCTGGGGAAACCCGGTGCGAGCAGCCTCAAATACGATCCTTTGGTTGGCCGTAAGCGATGTGTCCTCTGGTATGGTGAGCAAATCGAACGTATTGTTATCCACGAACGCTTCCAGCTTCTTTCCTGTGATCCTCGGCAAGCTGTAGATGGACGGCGTCGGCATATTCGGGTTGAAGAATGAGAAGCTGTCACAATGGTTACCGCGTGACTTCTTCAAGCAGGCGCAACCTTCTTTTTCGATCTCACCTCTGAGAAGAGCCAGCGCATCTTCTATCTCGCTCTCAGTCTCTCCCTGCATGCGTTCGACTCGGTCCGTGATGTCCTCAAAGACCAAAAAATCTCCCGGGACGATGTCACCCATTCGAACATAGTCTCCGTTGACATGGACCAAGACGACTTTGCCTATCCGTTGTCCGGCATGTTCCACGCAGATTTTCTGGAAACATGCGTCCTTTAAGTAGTTATGCTTCCGGTCTGTCTTCACGCCCGTTGCCGACTTGACCTCGTAGAGAATGCCAATATCTCCATCACCAGTCTGGAAACCGTCAACGCGTGCGTGCAACCCATCGGCTTCAAAGACCTTCTCATATTTCACGTCCTGCACATTTCGGTCTTCAAAGTGCTGTCGGAAGTACCGCTCGACCTCCGCTCCCTCTGCCACCAACTTCTTTCGAAAGGCGGAGAACTCGCCGGAGGGGTAGACCTCAGGGTCTCGTTTGGACAGCCACATAGACTTTGGGCAGTTGAGGTAGTGTATGAAGTCTGATTTCGTCAAAAACATCGCTTTGACACCTCCCCCACCAACTCGTTGACCTCCGGGTGATCGGACCAGCGGTGGACGTCCAGGGGTCTTGAGTAGTGCGGGTTGATGCCGGTCATGGGTGTTACTTAGGAAGGGGAGATAGGTTTTTTGAGTGTTAGGAGGTTTTGAGGAGTCACTGAGGCACTTTCCGTCTCCCTTACTCCTCCTTCCCATTACTTATCCCTATTCCCGCTCCCCACTGCTCCATACTCACCCCTATTATTCCCCAGGATACGCTCAGAGCTCACGGGGGCATCTATCGGGGCACTTTGCGCCCAAGCGTCCTGCGCGCGGTCCATCGGTGCATTGTTCGGGAAGGTTGGCTGGGGTGGTAGGAGACCCTCGAAACCGAAGATCTCTAACCCATTCCTCCGCCACCGACCGCCGCAGGGGCACTTTCCGGGGGCATCGTTGAGGGAAAAACGGACGAGAAGGGTGTTCCTGGTGCCTTTCCCGACCTCCTGCCAAGCTTTCTTCCCCGGTACGTCTCAGACAGCCGCTCAATACGTCTCCATCGATACCGACGCCGCTTCTCGCACCTTACGGCCACCGGGGACGCGCGGGAGGGAGCGGGAGGGGTTGCTGTATGGGGGTGCGAGAAACAGTTTCCTGGGGCTCAGTGATTGCAGCATCGCAGATGGAAGCGTCGTCAGTCTTCGTCGTCCTCATCGTTTTCTTTTGGGAGTTCTAGTACCGGAGTGCCCGATGCTTGCGGGAAAACTAGCTGACTTTGAATGTTCTTAAGGTCGTTGTAATTAGCGGAGCTGGCTACATCTTGTTCTTCGTCCTCCTCCTCAGCAGTATCGATAAGTGGCGGCGGCGCAATCCTAAGCTCCACAGTCATTCCGCGTTCGACCTTTGCCAAAAGAGCTCTCAGTGCCCAATCCAAATGGACTTTCAATTCGCCTTCGCGTGACTTTTCCGCCTTACCCTGCTCCAACATTTCCTGGACTTTGGCATCTACTTTCTTGTCGATATCTGCTTTTATCTTCGATCCGTAGAAGTTCTCGATCTCTTCTTCAGAGAAAGCTTTTGACTTCTCAGTTTCCGCCCTGAGATTCCGAATAGTTTCAACACCTATCCAAACAGTCAAAGCCCACTGGACTAGTGCACCAACTTTGACCGCCAACGGTTCGATCATGGCCAAAAAAATCAATGGGTCGGTAGTCGAGATTGCCCCGATCTTTGCTGGCTCGTATTTTCCTATCGTCGCCTCCGAGAAGAAGCGCAGCATGTTTCTCAACTGGGACATCTCATTTATCAATCCGTCCAAATCGTTATCGAAAAACTCACGAGGTATCTGGAAACCAAGTTCGGCATGCCCCTCGTCAACTGCTCCGTAAGAAACGTTGAAAAACTCAAACGCTTTCGAAAGAGATTCGATGTTTTCGAAGACTTGCTGTCGATGTTCTAGTGTTTCGTCGACAAAGTCTTTGACGACATTTGGAGACATCGCGTTTTCAACTATCATGTCTGAGATTTCTTCGACTAGGTCTGGCTTAAACGCGTCTTCATTCAGCGCTAGCGCAAGCTCAAATTCTCTTGGTGCGAACGCCGACTGGAACTTCTCAACAGCGTCTTTGAAATTGGAATGGGCCCTTGCTAGGCTCGTTTGAAGGTCAGGGTTCTGTGGCTGGCTTACGACATTTGAAAGAGAGTTGCTCAGATCCTGTAGGGCCGATTGTGTATCAGCTAGCCTTTCCGCACTATCAACAAGCTCCAGCAATTCTTTCAGTCTTCCAGTGTTCAAGAGTTCCACCTCCAGGTTTGTCGAAACAGCTCAGATAGACGAGTATGCCCATGTCCAGCACGCGATTTCAACGAACTTTGAGATAGCTGCGCCGCGACGCAAAGACTCTCAACAAATCTATTGGTTGATTTTGGGCTCCAATCTCACCAACAGGGAGCGCCCTACTAAGCATGTATTGTTGAAGACCTTTCCCGCCTATCTCCCCTCAAAACTTTGGAAATCTCCGTATCTCTAATGAGAACAACGAAGGAGGTTTCTCATGCTTATCAACCTGTTACCAATACTCAACGCAACGGTGCCGGTCTTCTGAACCGTGCCCGATCTCAAACCCGACGCGGTGGTCGTCATCCGAGCTTTCGATGAGGTCCCCGAACACCTGTTCAGGATAGACACGGTCGAGGAAGACCGCGTGACCGGAACGGCCCTCACCGGGCCCTTCGCCGGAGCCTACGGCGAGCCTCCTCTGGAGCTCGTCAAAGCGAGAGACGGCAAGGATTAGAAACATCCCAGCCGCTCCCTGAGCACCCTTTCTGACAATCAAATCCAACCATGACCCCGGGGGCACTTTCCCGGGAAGGAGCAATCATGTCCGACATCAAGTATGCCTATCTCAAAGGTCAAACCTGGCTCTACCGCCGCAACTATCCCAAAGACGTCGTCCCTGTGATCGGGGCGCGGGCCTTGAAACAGTCACTCAAGACCGGAGACGTCAAGACCGCCCGCACCCGCGCCGCGGAGGTCAACGCCAAGTACGAGGATCTGGTCCGTCAAGCCCGCAACGGCGCGGAGGATATCCTCAGTCACGCGCAGACTGGCAAAGGTCAAATCGAATGGGGGGAGGCATCCAAAGCCGCTCTGTCCTCTCTCCGGAGCGCTCTGGCGGCGGAGGGCACCATCGCTTTCCCCGGCAAGACAGCCGCGCCGACGGTTGCGGAGCTCTCGCGGACCTATCTCAACCTAAGAAGTGACCAGCTTCGCCGGGGCGGATTCAAGAGCGTCCGTTACTCCGTGGGGCTCTTCACGTCCAAGTACCGGGACCGGAGGATCACGTCGATCACCCGGGAGGACGGGCGGGAGTTTCTGAGCCTCATCGCGCGGCTGTCTCCGCTGATCGGCAAAGTGCGTCAAACCCGGCGTATGACGCTGGATCAGCTGGCGCGCTGGTCCGACGGCGGGCTGGAGGTCATCTCGGCGCGGACCCGCAAGCGCATCTGGTCTCAGGTCAACCATTTCCTGGATTGGGCCGTCTACGAGGGGCATCTCTCTCAGAACCCCTTTCGGACCGTTCGCTTCGACGGGAAGATCAAACCCGCGCCCTATGCGGTCCTAACGGATGACGAGGTACGGGCCCTGCTGATGGAGGAGGATGGAGCGATCCATGTTCCTTTGTTGATCTGCCTGCTCACCGGCATGAGGTCTGGCGAGGCTGTCGGTTTGCTCCGTGAGGACCTGATCTCCAAGGGCAACCTCGGATGGTTCGCGCACGTTAGGCCCAACGGGCTGCGCAAGCTCAAGACCGACGCGGCGGAGCGTATGGTGCCGCTGCATTCCGATCTGGAGGCTCTGCTGGGTGAGTTGCCGCAGGACGGTCCGCTCTTTCCGGGGCTGTCCGTCAACATGGTGACCAAACGCTTCGCCGATCTGCGCGAGAAGCTCGATCTTCGGAGACCGGGCTTGGTGTTCCACTCCACCCGTAAGTGGTTCATCACCCAGTGCGAGCGCACCGGCGTCCCAGAGCATTTCACGGCGTCGCTGGTTGGTCATAAGTCCGCGCGCTCGGAGAACGGCATCACCTACGGCATCTACTCGGCGGGCATCTCCGACGAGCAGAAACGCGGCATCATCGACCAAATCAGACTGCCGTCATGCTGATCCCCGACATCGAGACGTTCGAGGAGCGGGCCGCCATCGCGCAGTTCGACGGGAACCTGACGTTGGTGGAGGCGGAGGACGTCGCCGCCGTCGATCAGGGCTTTCGGGATCGAGAGCACTACTGGCAGTGGTTGGCGGACTACGCGATCACGCGTAGACTGCCCTGAGAGAACGGCTCCGGCTGGCCAAGGTTGGCCGGGGTCTCACTCAAACAAAGGAAGAAAAACGTGAATATATTGAAAACACTACGAAACCTAGCGCTGGTGGGGTGGCTCTGCGTCGTCATGACATCCATAGCATTGGGCGCTACGATCTTGGCTTTGAAGCTGGCGGCGACAGTGACCACAATGACGGCGAAGGTCGCCGCTACGGCTGCGGCGCATCGCAAGCAACTGGCCAAGGCCAAGGCGAAGGCACGGCTTAGGAGAGCGCTGGTGGCCGTCCCAGTGGCTGGGGTCGGAGCCGCCTTCTACTTCGAGGAGCAGGACTATCAAGAGTGGCTGGCAGAGAACCCCGGAGGCACGCGTCAACAATACGCCTGCGAGGTCGCGGCGTTGTCGGCGGAGGTGATCGACGAATGGTTGCAAGAGATGCCGGAGAAGGTCAGGCCGTCCGAGGAGTGGCTGCTCAGTCAGGTACCTGAGTGCGAAGAGGGTGAGACTTGATCCGTGTGGTTCTCTCGGTCTGTTCCTGGGTGATCAGGCCGTGAGTACTCATCTTTGGCATCCTCAGGACTTTTCCATAGGTTGTATCGTGCTCTCTTTTGCGGCAATCTAGTCAAAGAAGAAGAGTGAGGGATAACGACATGAAGGCCATAAACGTAGTTGCTGTCGCGGCGACCTGTGTACTACTAGCTGGCTGCGAGGCGACACGAGGGGGATCGGGCCAAACCACCACCGGCGAACCCGTTGTTGCAGAGATCTGGCAAGACGCAAGTCTAAGGCAGGGCTTTACGATCACAAGCGTCAACGGTTGGCAGTGCATTGGTACGTTGACGAATGAGCAACGTAACAACGTTAGTGCGTCGGTAGTCCAAGTACCTTTGAAGTGCTCGAACGGTGTGACGGGAACCTCGCTGGTCTCCATCGACCGTTTAAAGTCGGAAGCTGATATCAACTTTCGGCTGTCGAACGGCATTGTGGGCAATGCAGAGATAGGTTGAAACAGAAAGCGGAAGATTTCTCAATAAGATATAGGTTAGCAATGCAACAACCAGAGCTACTTGTTGTCGTCCTGCTCCTTTGGATATTGCCAATCGCTTTCGTCATTTGGGCCATTGTTTCGGCGGTGAGTGCCTTGCAGAGAATAGCGCGCGCGCTCGAAAATGTGGTGCCCGAAAAGTTGTCTGCATCCATGGAGGAAACTGCCACCGAAAAGGGTGATCCAGCTTACAAGTACATACCCAAGCCAAAGAAGTAGACTGTCCCCAGGAAACTGTTTCTCGCACCCCCATACAGCAACCCCTCCCGCTCCCTCCCGCGCGTCCCCGGTGGCCGTAAGGTGCGAGAAGCGGCGTCGGTATCGATGGAGACGTATTGAGCGGCTGTCTGAGACGTACCGGGGAAGAAAGCTTGGCAGGAGGTCGGGAAAGGCACCAGGAACACCCTTCTCGTCCGTTTTTCCCTCAACGATGCCCCCGGAAAGTGCCCCTGCGGCGGTCGGTGGCGGAGGAATGGGTTAGAGATCTTCGGTTTCGAGGGTCTCCTACCACCCCAGCCAAACACTTCTCTAAAAGCAGACGATACGACTGTTCGTCCCGATAGTCGCCTTATTTTAGTGGGTTACCGGAATACACACCGGATGCAGACTGTCCGTACCCCGCAGATAACTCGCAATATGCGCCAAAGTCTGAGGTCGTGCTTTGCGCGATACGAGTGTCCGTCGGAGGGGGGAGTCAGAGAGTCGCGATCAGGGTGCGCTGGTCCTGCCAGTTGACCGGCAGCGTGTGACGCACGCACCAGTCTGACGTGAAGCCGAGGGGCTGTTTGCCATCGAGGACATCCCGGATGATATCAGGGGCCAGAAAGGCCAGATTGATCAGCTGGTACATCCTGCCGTTCGTCGTGCCTTCGGCCTTTGCAATCTCGGAAAGCGTCCTGCCAGCCTTGATCTGTTCGAACCAGAGATGCGCTTTGGCGATGTTCCGGATCAGGGCTTCGTCGACGCCGCCGGAAGCGTCAGCAAGGACCAGCTTTGTCTCGACGCCGCGCTTCCTCAGCTGGAATGGCGCTGTGATGATCTGCGGCTCAGGGTTGATCGCGTCGGTACCAACTCCGATCGTTACAGCAAGCTGAACGGAATCAATTGTGATGGTCAGTTCACCGGGGCTCAAATCGATCCGCGCAACGAGATCCAGCACGTGACTGATGTCCTTATCAGCATAAAGCTTTTGCAGGATGCTATGATGTGTCCTTATTTCTTCTGCGGAGCGCTTCGGAAATAACCTGCCAGTGAAGGTCATATCGCTCAGCCGTTGGCGTAGCAGATCGGCAACCTTGACCTCCAGTTCCCGGGCGGGCAAGCGCCAGCCATCAAGGTTCACCTCGCCGCTCTTCTTAATCAGGCGGTGTGACACATAGTACCGCAGTCGAACCCCAGCCCGCGTTCTGGAATGCGACGGGGTCAGCCGATCGCCGGTTTCATCAAAGAGCTTGCCGCAAAGCAGCGATCGCTGCTTCGCCGTCTTGCGGGCTCTGACCTTCGCTGCACCATTCTGGAGCAACTGCTGGATCCGATCCCAACGGTCCGGATCAATGATCGCCTCATGCTGCCCGTTAAAGACCTTTTCCTTGTGACGGATGCGTCCCGCGTAGACCGGGTTGGTCAGGATATGGTGAATGTGCCCGCGGTCAAATGCGCCGCCGCCAGTTTGCTTTCCATCCGCTTTCAATCTGAGCTTGGTCTGTAAACCTCGCTGATCTGCAGCGGCTTTTACGGCCCGGACGGTGCCATGCTGGTCGTAGAGATCGTAGAGCGCTCGAACAGTTGTCACTTCAGCTGCATTGATCTTCAGTGTTCGGCCATCCGCCTCATACCCCAAGGGCACGTTCCCTCCCATCCAGAACCCTCTGCGCTTGGAGGCCGCGATCTTGTCGCGGATCCGCTCTGCAGTGACTTCACGTTCAAATTGCGCGAACGATAGCAGCATGTTCAGCGTGAGACGCCCCATGCTGGTCGCTGTGTTGAACGACTGCGTGACCGAGACGAAAGACGCCCCTGCTGCATCCAGAGTATCGACGATACGGGAGAAATCCGCGAGGGACCGTGTCAGGCGGTCGATCTTGTAGACGATGATCTGGTCCACTCGCCCGTCCGAGATATCCTGCAGCAGCCGTTGCAGCGCCGGTCGGTCCAATGACCCACCAGAGAGCCCTCCGTCGTCATAGTGCTCGGGCAGCAGCATCCAGCCCTCATGCTTCTGGCTTGTGATGTAGGCTGCACAAGCCTCGCGCTGCGCATCCAGCGAGTTGAACTCCTGCTCCAGACCGTCTTCCGAAGACTTCCGCGTGTAGATGGCGCAGCGGAGCTTCTTCACGACCGCGCTCCAGCCCGGGCCGTCAGCCCAAAGAAGCGCGGGCCTGACCAATCTGTGCCTGTGATGTGTTTCGCAATGGCGGAGAGCGATTTCCACGCGTTGCCGTCCATCTCGAAGCCACCATCAATAACGTGAACTTGGTAGGTTCTCCCGTTCCACTCCCGAACCAGCTGCGCGCCCGGCCGCAGGCTGCTGCTGTTCGACGTGGCGACCGTCTCGCCTCTCGCAATGCGTTTCAGCGCTCGTTTTGTTCCTGCCGACAATCCGCCCGACGCTTTACACTGTGCTTCATATCCCAGCGCCTTCTGCATGAACGGCACAGACAGATACGGCGGCGGAGGCGATCCGACGACCGCTTCCCATTGCGCGAGTGCCGCCGGGCGCTCAGGGTTCGGATCACGCCCCATTGGTCTCGGCCGCAGCTGTTGTGCCCTGCTGTGATTCTGGCGCAGACAGGATACGGTATCTTGAAACGCCGCCGGACACAGGCTTTTCACTGGCAACCTCGTACCCGGCTTTCCGCAGACCGCTCAGCGCCGCCCTTGTCGTATGCTGTTGCCAGCCAAGCTTCGCGCTCAGTGATCTGATATCGCTGCCGAACTTCGTGCCGAGCAGCCTGATCAGCTGGTCTTTCTTGGTGGCGCGTTTCTTGGGTGAATGGGTCATGGTTGTCTCCTCAGATCGTCAGCGGGGAAATCCCGCTGCTACTGAGAAGAGCCCGGAGATCCCGGGCGAGCCACGCGAAACCTGATCGCGCGCACCGACACTACCGCTCTGTCAGCCGCCGAAGTCCAGTCAGTTTAGGAGAAAATCCAGTACAAGAGTCGGATTCCCGAAATTCGCTGCAAGCACCACACGAAGTCACCGACATGGCCAAAGCAGACCTCTATGACACGCAAAACTGAGTGATCTCTTGAGACAAGGTCTATTTTCCTTCGAGACGACGCAGCCACTCTGATTCAGTGAGACCAACCCTCGACAGATCGCTCGCAAACCTCTCAACAGCACGCTGGGCATGGGAAGTCCGCAGCTGATCGATCCAGTAATACCTCTTTCCTTCCGAATCTGTGAAATACAATTCATCATTTTCGTCCTTGCCAGCAACAACCTCTTGCGAAGCTTTTTCTGGAGTAAACTTCGTTGCAAAGCAAAGGTAGGATTTTGGGTGATAGACAAGCTCGATTGCCGAATTGTCGGATTTGAAGATCACATGTGATGCAGAGTTTCCATTGTCAGGCCCGCCCTTGCTCATCTGGACGAATACAAAGACCCTGGGTTCCTTTAGCCTGACGC
Organism: uncultured Roseovarius sp.; assembly: GCA_947496175.1. GTDB lineage: Bacteria > Pseudomonadota > Alphaproteobacteria > Rhodobacterales > Rhodobacteraceae > Roseovarius. The sequence continues at coordinate 425,885 of CANMBU010000002.1, read as the reverse complement.
TGTCGCAGATGGGCTGAATGCATAGAAGGAACTGATCCTGGTCACGGTCATGAACAATACTCCCCAGTTTGAGAACCCTGGAACCGTCCCCGTAAAATGTACGGCTAGCCATCAGGTGAGAAAATCTATGGTGCGAGTCGGAATCCTCTTTTGGCAACAGGATCTTTGAAGCTCTCCTGACTTTCTTGGTCCTGTCCTTTTCCGCATTCATATTTGGGATCGCGTTATTTTCCTTTTGAGCTTGTTTAAAGCCCTTTGCACAGATGTCTTCCGCAATCTTTCTGTGATCAAGCCCGTTTTGCCCAAACAATTGATCGAGATGCGCCCCGGGCTGCCACACGTTCTTGCACCAGTCCTTCAGGAGCTTCTCGGGAACAAGCGGAGCGGGCAATGCATCTTCGAGAACCGCCTCAATTTCAGAAACAAGAAGAGGAATAACGTGCGAAGATGCATCTTCTTCCGGAAGACACATGGCGAGGTGGGTCAGAAACGCGGGATCGAGGTCGCTGCTAAACCTGGAAAGAATCTTTCTGCTGTTCTTGCGAATTTCAGACAGGCCAAGAAGAGTTGCGGCGTGCAGTATGCCTGAGGCCAGCTTTGCGAACTCCCGGATAGCAATGTCTGCAAGGTCAGCCTCATCCACGATGTGCCGGGCATCGGTGTCAGCTCGTTCTCTCCCCGGCTTTCCAAGCACCGCTATTCGGCTGTTCTCAGTATGAAAAGCGAGACCATCTTCTTCCGGCAACGGCTGAAAACTGTCACCTATAGTTGGGTGAACCTTTTCATAGATTTCATTGGCAACTCCAAACAGGTTCGCTTCCTGCGTATAGACAAGGATAAGCCTCAGTTGCTCGGGAACGTCTCGCACAGCCTGCGCGATCAATCCGTCAATCAGTTCTCGGGCACGCTCTCCCTTGTCCCCAAAAAGGTCCCAGTCCACGATGACAACATCAGCTGCCCTGCAAAGGGGGAAGATATCAGAGGCGGGTGAGACTTTGGCTTCCTTTTTCGGCTGATACAGCGAGCAGACAATTTGCTTCTTTGCGAAGCTGTTCACAATATCATAGGAGTCGGGAGCCGGGTCTTCTTCTAAGGTGGTAGATGAAGCAACCGCACTCTGATCGACCGCAGCTGGTGCGCTCCTGGAAATTTTCTTGCGGATCTTCGGTCCAATAACCTTTTTTGGTTCATCTTCAGCGGATGTGGAACGGAAATAGATTCTGTCGTCGACAAACACCGCAGTCTGAATAAAGGACTGCGCCGCAAATCTGGAGTAGTCATGTACGGTTTCAGGTATCGTCATCTTCTCTCGGCCATCTTACCAACATTGTTACGCCATGCTTTCCAGAACCGGGCAGAACTTCAATGTCCATGCCTTCCTTCTGCAGGGCCTTCCTCGAAATAAAGAGCCCAAGCCCCCTCCCGCCGGGCTTTCTCGTGAAGCCCTGATCGAATATCGCACTAGCATCTCTCGAGCTTATGGAGGGTCCATTGTTTGAGATCAGAAAACCATCATCAGCCACATCAAGCGTAATGGTTTTCTCGCAATCAATATCTTTCAGCCAGAATATCGCATTATCGATAATGTTAACAAAAACCGGATATATCGTAGACGGGAAGACTGTCACCTCAGCCTGCAGAAAAGCATCTGTTGCTTTAAGCTCAACGTCATGTCTTTTCATGCGAACCTCGAACAGAGTATGCAAATAGTAATTGATGTCAGACCCCTTGATGGGTATTGCCTTACGATACAATCGTCTCTGCAAGGGTGTGAACAGGTTCAGGTGACCGTCCAAGTGATCAAAGTTGTTTCTGATTTCCTGATAGAGATTTGAAAGCTCATCATTCGAATTCGCCCACGGGCGAAGTTCGCGCAATGATCTCCGAACCCCCTTGATTGCAGCTTCAAACTCATGATTGATAACTGCTACGGCAAGTCCCAGCTGAACCATTTCTGCGTCACTGTCGGTCTGATCCCGCAGTTCCTGCAGCTCCTGATCCATGGCTTCCACGATGTCGGAGTCCGACACATCAAATCCCTGCGCGATATTACCTGATATCGCTGTCAGCATATCCCTGATTTTGGCGAGGGTTTCCCTGTTCTTCCGCCCGACAGTCTCAATCCGACCCTCGAAGCTTTCGCGCAATCGTTCTATTTCCACTTCGTTCAGGCCGACGAGGTCTTTCTGCGCAAAATCTGCCTCTACCCCGGAAATCGTTTCCTGCATCTCGCGGATCGCTTCGCGGGCGAACCTAAGAGCTGATGATCTAGTATCATTCGCGGAGTTGCGAACCTGGCCCGCCTCTTGCGTGACGGCTTTTTTCCCGCTTTCCGCCTGTTGCCTGATCAACTCACCGAGCCGTTTTCTTTGGTCGACGTACAGTTTTGCCTCTTTAGCCACTTCACCCAGTGTTTGGGCCACTTCTGTGCTGAAAGGATCAAATACCTCCTTGTCGAGGCGCTCGATTTCCGCCGTGTAGGCATTCCAGTCCCGTTGAAGGGGTTTTGAAAGTCCCACCCCCCGAGGTTTTGACAGCCGATAGCTTTCCCGGATTTCCGACAGCTTCCGGTTGGCCTCCTTCTCGGCATCGAGCAACGCAGATGATGCCTCATCCGGGTCCTTCATCTTTGCCGCCGCGTCCATACGGCTTGTTATTGTAGAGCGCAGGCTGCCAAGCTCGGTTTCCGGCAATTGGGCACTAACGCGATCAAAGAAGCCTTCCAGGGATGCTGCCATGTTCTTGCGTTTGGTGGATACCTGTTTTTCCCGTCGGCGGCGTGCCAGCTCCAGTCGCTCCAGTTCGGAGCGCTGTTCGCTGTAGAACTCCGAAAAATCACCTGACTCCCGAAAGAAATCCGCTGCCAGCTGCAAGAAAAGATTCTCCAGAATACTCTTGAGCTGCCGATATGCCTTGTCTTGCTGGAACCCTTCACGCCCGGCTTTTTCCTTTAGCAGGCCGTTGTCTTTGCGGGTCAACTTGACCGCACCGAAGACCCGCCTGTGAGAGAAGAAATAGTAGGAAGCAGACTTTGTCCGGCGTTCTTCAATGTTGAGCCAGTCAACATCGGAGTTCCCATAAGGTAGAATTCTGATCCTGTCCCGGTATACATAAACGCCGCCAATCCGGTTCAGCTTGTCCGTAATTCGCTTCCACTCATCGGGCGGCAAACTTGTCTCTCTTTGTGCGCCCGCAACATACCCAAATTCAATCTCGAACGCTCCGCATCGCGTCGGATGACCTTCTCCGCCAGACCATGAAATTACATGGTCTGATACTTCTTCGCCGTAGACCCGGATATCGCCTACGAACTGACCATACTCGTCAAATCGACCACTGATACGGTGATCGGCTGCATCCAGCTCCTGTGATGTGAAGAACTCACCCTCACCAATGAGATCGTCACTGGCAGAGTCTGTTGGCCAGTATCGGAAAGCGGTTTCAATTGGAGGGGGTGGCGATTCCCGAAAAACCGCATTTGAAAATCCCAGAAGGAATTTCGTAAAGTCCCGGGTCTCTTCCTGGCGTTCCCGTTCTATCTCAAATGCAATTCCGTCATCGGCAGGAGCGACATAAAAGTGCGTGCCTGATTTTCCGTCCTTGAGAGTGAGACCGCCAAGAAACTCATCCATATCCCGTGGATCGAGCTGAAAATCGGAGATGTCATCCAGTATACGTTCGTAGGCCGGGTCATCATCGTTGGCAGACAACTCCCTGACACACTCAGTCATGCATTTCAGCAATTCATCGACGTCTTCAGATGTCGGAAGCTCTCCCCCCGGCACACATTTCACAGGAATTTCGATATCTTCGAGGTTGACGCCGGATATCTCAAAAAGCTGCCAGTGGATGAAGCACATGACCAGTTCATGCTGCTCACCACAACGTTCGGCCCTTGTAAGAATGAGAACTTGGCGCCCGAGGAGAGCGATCGCTAGTCGTCCGATCCCCTTCTCGCCCATAATTGCCCGTTCGGGTTTGTCAGGGGGGCGATAGGCATCTGCTTTCTGCCCTTGTGGAGCGTATTTGCTTTCCGTTCCCAGGACGAGCCAGCGGTTCTCAAATTCCTCAGGCGTCATCCCGACACCATTGTCCCGAATGACAAGGAGGTTGTCCGAGCGAAAATAATCCACCTCGGCGTGGTCGGCGTAGGCGTCGTAGGCATTCTTGAACAGTTCGCCTATTGCGGTTGCAACGTTAGCGATCTGCTGTCTCCCCAGCATATCAACAGTCCGCGCTCTGGTTCGAAACTTCGCCATGCCTACCCAGCGTACCGTTTCGCATGCGATAGTATGTGTGTGCCAAAGACCTGTGCCAACATCACCGGAACGGCATTGCCAATTTGCCGGGCCTGAGAGTTCAGTGAGCCAAGGAACTCAAAGTTGTCAGGGAATGTCTGAAGGGCTGCCGCCTCTCTGACGCTAACTGCACGATCTTGTTCAGGATGTCCGTATCGACCATTGGAAAGGCTTATGCACCGCGTTGTCAGGCCTGTGGCGGGTCCATCCCATCTCATCCGCCCATATACATCAGTGTGGCCCGAATAGCCTGTCTTGGTATGACAATCCAAGCGCAAGTCCTCGGGCCAGTCTGCACGTGTTCCTTCCGGCGGTGTCGCTCTTATCCGCTTAAGGTTCAGCTCCGACAGGCTTGCCGCTCTGTGATTCGGTACATTCGGATGGGTTTCGCCAGCCCTGATCGGCGGCAAGTGTGAGATCCAGTCCCGCACTGTACTATATTCCGCCCCGATTTTGGGGTTGTGTGTTTCTTCCGGAAACGCAATAGGACGGTGTCTTGATGCAAGCAAAACCAGCCGCCTGCGGCGTTGGGGAACCCCGTACTTTTGAGATTCAACAATCCCCACAATTGGATGATAGCCCAAGGTCTCAAGCCGCTTCCGGAACCTTGTAAGAGTACTGTTGCCTGCGACTTTCTGAATTCCGGGAACGTTCTCAACGAAGATATAGTCAGGCAGATGCTTCTCCACCAGCGCCCCAAAATGCGAGAGCAGCGACCGGCGACCGTCAGTCTTCTTCTCGGGTTTCTGCGTGTTCTGCCTTGTGAAAGGCTGGCATGGTGCGCACCCGCAAAAGAGCGTGACCTCATGAAAATTAACCAAACCGTCTATTTCGGAATGATCAAATCTTGTTATGTCGGAGGAACTGAAAGTGGTCTGCGGGAAATTCTTCTGAAAGGTCGAAGCCGCATCAACATCAAAGTCAAGCGCAAACGACGGTGTAAGGCCCGCATTTTGAAAACCTTTACTGCTCCCGCCACAACCAGAGAAGAAATCGAATACGCCTATGCTCATTAACGGACATTCTTTTCAATTATACTGTGCCAATTTGGAGCATGTTTAGCAACGATATTTCTCCTCCTTCGACTCAGCGACACAGGCTCTCGGTTACAATATCCACTATTCTATGCGACCAAGGCTCTCGCGGCAACCATATATAGTGCGCCGCGTGGCACGATCTCCCAGTCTGGTCGGTCGCGCCAGATAGTCACGGAACTAGCCCTGTTCGGCAGATGCCGCGTACTTTGTCACGGACTTTGGCAACCAACTATCGAAGGCTCACCTGATCGGTGATCACCTGTCGGCAGCCCCTTTGATCGATGGGTGCAGGGAGAGTGAAATCTCCTTGCTCGTGGTTGAGCGGCGATACGCTCTTTGGCTTTGATCTGCCCCAACAAAACTGGGCCATTCGAAAAGAGAGTTTGATCTCGGAACGTTCAAAGCAACGAGGAGAACAGACGATGCGCAAATAGCGTTTCACCGAAAAACAGATCGTCGGAATCCTGCAGGTGTATGCGGCCGGGGCGAAGGTCTCGGAACTTTGCCGCAAGCACGGCATGTCGGACGCGACGCTCTACAAGTGGAAGAGCAAGTATGGCGGCATGAACGTTTCCGAGCTGCGCCGAATGAAGGATCTAGAAGCCGAAAACGCCGAACTGAAGCGGCTTCGTGCGGATGCAGACGACGCGCAAGGGGTCCGACACTCCGCTAACCGTTTGGGAAACTTGTTCTGGGCTATCGCGGCGAATGTCCGGTAAGCGGGCTGCGATTGCAGCATTGCCGCCCTTGATCGAGTGACCGGTAAAGGCCGGTACGGCATAAACTCAGGTCACTCATTGAAGGTCCCACCCATCTCAATGGCCTCTGCAACAAGCTTATTCAGCGCGCGCATTTCCATGCCTACTATGAATTCACTGTGATCGGGAGAGCCAAACCCGGCTGCATGAGCTTCCCGGAGAAGATGATCCTCCGCAGCTCTGGCGTCGGCGGCTGTTTCAAACTCATGCTCCTGATACAACGACCAGACGGTCTCGCCCTGGGAGACCCGGCGGTATCGGTTCAGTTCCTTCAGGCGGTCTTCGGCCTTGCCCGAACCAATCTTGATGGTCATGCCGTGGTCATCGTGTATCACCGCAATATACAACTGGCATCCGGGATCGACATCGGCGCCGCCTCTCTGCCCCGGCTTCTGATGCCACGCTGACCGAAGTGACGTGCGAAACAGCTCCGAGCCACGCTCACCATCCAGAGTTTGCTCGGCAGCACGGAGCGACCTGAACCGGGCTACTTCTTCAGGTTTCATAGCATGGATCGTCGCGGCACCCTGAATTCCCTTTGCAGCATGGTCAGGTATCAGGCTGTCATTCGATTCCTGGTCGATCACGCGCCAGGTTCTGGAAACGGAAATACCGAACGGCCAGCGAAACCGTCCGTCTTCCCGGTATTCCTGTGATCTGATCCGTTCGGCGGCGCGAATTTCCTCGACCATAAGGGGTTCACCGGCAATCTCGACCGCACCGGCCACTCTGCCCCGGATGAGCGGATCAGCGTCGGTGGTGTCGCTTGTCAGATACACCACGATGTCACCGGGTTGCGCAATCTCCAGCACACGATCCCGGGTGCGCTCGCTGTTGAAAGCAAGGGCATCTTTCGCGGGTTCGTCAGGTTGCCTCCAGACTTTCGTCCAGAAAAACCGGGGGCTGGTCCGTGGGTCTTTGTCGATAAGCCAGTATCGCCGTGGCATCTGATGTTGTGATGGGTCGATACCATGGATGTTGCAGTAGGCAAGGTAGGCGTCGTCAACCGACCTGTATGCTGCAGACCCGATTTCCAATGACGGGCCCGCAATGCTCTCAATCCGCTTGTTTGTTATTCCGCCGTCTCTTTCCGACAGCTTCCGCTCATGCCCTAGATCATTGGCGGCGTAACCGGCAAACTTGCTGGGAGCAAACCTGTAGTCATCCCCCTGCCTGACGGCGACAAACACTTTGCCGTTCTTTATGCGTCCGTCATGAAAACTCCGTTCCGGTCCATCGCCCAGTCCATACTGATAGAGGGTATCGACGTTTTGAATAATCTCTTCACGTGTCTCTACAAGATCCGCCATAAGCAATCCTTCGCAAGCCCTTCAACTACATCGCCGGGCTCTTGTGTCAGGTCACTGAACATCAATCTCAAGATCCTGCGATCTGAAGAAACCCGGCAACGTCCAGAATCCAGTCCCGCTGCTCTTCGTGAAATGTCGCATGCAGTGGCTTCGGCAGGACGAGGTGAAGCTTCTGCGCCTGTATTTCAGCGGTCTGCGCGCGCGATATGGCCGGTTCGAGAGTGAGCAGGTGTTTTTCTCCGATACGGTCAGCCTCGGCCAGAACCTGACGCCAGCGGTCCTTGCAGGTGGTTTTCACGGCCAGCATAACCAACTGATCATCCGGCCATGACGGGTCGGCGTATTCGTCTTCACCGGGGAACAGGAAATCTGCCGCGTTTCGTTTTTCCGTTGTGGCCTCCCGGGCGAAGCGAAGGCCGTGGACCTGCAGGATCACTTCCGTGTGGTGCCCAAACGCATATCCCGCGCGCGATTTGCGACGGTTCTGAACGCCAAGAGAGAATTTCAGAAACCCGTCCACATCCGCACCTTTTTCATCAAAGAAGCCGCAGCGCAGACGCTCAGTGACAATCTCACGTTCCAGATGGCGGAAGAGCGCCTCTTCCTGCTCCATCCAGGCGAGCAGCGCATCGTCGGGGGACACGACGGGATCAATGTCTGGCAGGCTGTCACGCGCGAATTTCGAGAAGATCGCGGTGGACGGGAAAGCCAGGCCGAACTGACTGACCAGCTGATCGAAAGCTGCGGGAACCGGTTCTTCGGCCTCAATGCCGAGTTCGTCGAGAATGAAGCGCACGGCAAGATCGACATCGCGCCCCCCCTCTGTGCCAATGTCCCGCTGGTTCAGCGCGAAATCTTTCGTCAGCGTGAGACCGAAGAGCCAGAGCAGTTTCTGTTCGATGGAACTCCCCGACGGGCAGAGAATGGCCAGAACGCGCCGGTCCGCCGTCATGCACAAAAACAGACTGTCTCCCGCGGCAGCCCGGTACACGACCGGCTCCGCCGCTGCAGGGTAGTAGAGCCTGTATTCCGGCGTCCGGTGGGGCTGGGCCTTGCGGCTGTTGTACCAGGTCCCGGTCAGCTCTGACCTAAGTGGCGGATCATCGCTGTCATCCATCCAGATATAGGTAACCGGAATCTTTTCGCGACTCTCAGGCGTTCCGACGAACGCCCTGAAGATGTCGACCCCCTGAAACTCGTGGCCGCGGGAGACTTTCGGGTCCACTTCAGTGCCACGCAGGGCCTTGGCACCCGCGCCGATAAAATACTTTGAAAGAAATCCACGCCCGGTCAAAAATCTGGTCCTTCAGAACATCAGCGGAAACCCGTCATTTCCAGCTTTGTATCGCCAGATGACAACCACGAGGTCAGCGCGTCAATGAGGTCGCCGGCGTCCCGCCGCTGTCGTCCTTTCAGGGCACATTCCCAGATCATGGCAATCCGCCAGTTGGCGGATTTGAGCGCCGCAAGGTTTTTCCGGTCCCGTTCAACATTCCCGCCGATCTTTTCACGCCAGAAAGCCTCACGTGTTTTCGGCCATCTGAACAGCGCGCAGTCGTGGCCGTGCCAGAAGCATCCGTTGACCAGGACGACCGCACGGTACTTCGGCAGAACCAGATCGGGCCGGCCCGGCAGTTTCCGGTCATGCAATCTGAACCTGAACCCGCGCGCGTGCAGCCCCCGGCGAATGATCATCTCTGGCCTCGTATCAGCGCCTCTGATCGCCGCCATGTTCCGGCTGCGGGTCGCCCTGTCATGAACGTCAGCCAACCTTTGCGAGGATCTTCTGCTGTACGCTGCTGGTCACCGACAGGATATGCGGCCGCATGACCCGGGCGACTTCGGCGAAGACTGGCACTGCGACCGAGTTTCCGAACTGCTTATAGGCCTGGGTGTCCGATACCGGGATGCGAAAATCCTCACCGTACCCCATCAGCCGGGCGCATTCCCGGGGGGTCAGGCGTCGGGGGTTCCTGCCTTCGCCGCGGCTGACAAGGATCTCCGAGCCGTCTTTGTAATATCGGGCAGACAGTGTGCGCGAAATGCTGTCAGCGTCGACGAGGCCAAACCCGAACCCGTTTCCGGCGGCCTTATGCTTGGCGGCATAGCCCTGCAGATAGGCCCAGAGCTTGTCGGTGAGCGTATACTTGTCGCTGACCACCGCGTCCGGTCCCGACGTGAAATGCCCTTCCGGTTCTTCCGTCCCGTTCTCAGGATGGAGGATATCCCGCATGCGCTTATGACCCCTCGGCGGAATCATCATATCCTCAAAACTGAACGGCACAGCATCGCGGAAGCCGACCATGACAATCCGCTGCCGGTGCTGCGGCACAAAATGCGCAGCATCGATCACCTGTGTGTGCAGCGTGTAGCCCAGCTCTTCCGTCAGTTTGCGCCGGATGACGTCAAAGGTTTTACCTTTGTCATGGCTCTTCAGGTTCTTGACGTTTTCCAGCAGGAAAGCTGCAGGGCGGTGATGCTTCAGGATACGCAGAACATCAAAGAACAGTGTGCCCTGCGTTTCATCGGCAAATCCGTGGGCCCGGCCCAGGGCGTTTTTCTTGGACACCCCGGCGATCGAAAACGGCTGGCACGGGAAGCCTGCGACCAGAACATCGTGATCCGGGATGGCGGCGGCATCGACGTCGCGGATGTCACCTGCGATGGGGCGGTTGTCCGGGAAATTGGCCAGATAGGTCTGCTGAGCGTATTTGTCCCATTCCGACGTGAACACGCAGCGGCCCCCCGCCCCTTCCATAGCCCTGCGCAGGCCTCCGATACCGGCAAAGAGATCGATGAAAGAAAAGGCCGTCTCCGCAGGTTCAGGGGTGCGGCTGGCGACTTCCATGCGCAGCAAATTCAGGACACCTTCCCGCGGGGTTTCCTCGCCGCGTTTCCAGCGGTAGATATGGCCCTCGGAGTAGCCCAACAGCTTTGCGGCTTCAGGCACCGTGTGCCCCGCTTTCTGCAGCAGCAGGTTGAATTCGTTCATTCTGCTCATCCTCGTTACCCGCTTCAGTCCCGGGGGGAATTTTTCTGACACTATGCTCAGAACCCTCCCGATTGCCAAGAACATTCAGCAAACATTTTGTTGAATTTCGCGTTAATGAGCCTCCTGACGCCGAAGTCCGACTGGACTTCGTTTTCAAAGGAAGCGTCAGTCGGAGCCATGGCAAAGGACCCGAAAGAGACAGTTCAGCACCTGTTTGCGGACGTGACCGCCCTGCTGGAAGACGCGGCAATGGCAGCGCTGGAAGGGCAGTCGCCCTGGATCGACGCAGAAAAGGCGCGCGCGGCGGCAGCTGCGGTCCGCGACCACCTTGCAGAGATCGACCGGAAACTTGATGCGGCCGAAATGATCGCCGCGCGTTATCTTCGCAACTAGCAGGCCCGAGCGGCATCATTCGTCGAGAACAATCAGTTCCGGCGGTATCATTCCGATGCGGGCACGACGCGGAGACCGCCATGCCAGAAGCTGCGTCAGAGCATCAACCTGATCGTCGTGGCGCAGGTTCGGGAACCCGAGTAGTTCGCGTTCAAAACCGGCTAGCCAGGACGCGTCTTCAGGCAGCAGCAGATCGCCCGCCTCGATGCGATGTGTCTGGGCTGAAAACCGGGTTTCCTTGTCGCCGTCAGGTTTTCGCGCAACCGGGGTCGGAACCCCTTGCGGGGCCTCATGACGCAGCACCTGGATCAGCTGTGCGCCGCTCGCTGCATCTTCGATCAGCAGCATATTTGTCTGCCATGAACGCGCCAGATCAATTGCGCGGCGCTTCAGTTCGGGGAACTGCAGCTTACGGCAAAAGACATCAAGCACGAACACTTCGTTCTTCCGGACGAGCGCTGTGATACAGACTGAGAAATCATTAAACACGCCGTCTTTGCTTGCCGTATCCCAGCTCTGCACGATCAGATCGCCCGGCTGATGTTCCGGCCTTTCTTTGTAGCGCCTGAACCACTCCCGCTTCACATGCAGACCTTCGGCCGGGACCGGCGATTGCTGATACTGGGCCGAAAACGTCGCGGACCCCATCCCGGCTTTCAGCGCATTGAGGCGGTCCACATCTTCACGCTCCGGATGCAGCGCATCGCCAGCACGCCGTTCATGCATCCGCCCCCCGCCAAGCGGTACGCGTTCACCGGTTTCCGCAATCGCCTGCAGGCTGAGATGATCCCAGCCACCGGCCTCCAGCAGATGCCCTGCCAGATCCTCCTCATGCAGTCGCTGCATCACCAGCAGGATCGCGCCCTTTGATTTGTCATTCAGACGTGATGACAGCGTGTTCGCATACCAGTGGATAACCTTACGTCGTGCAGTCTCCGACATGGCCTCATCAGGTTTGATCGGATCATCAATGATGATGATGTCGCCGCCGCGCCCGGTCAGCGTGCCGCCCACGGAGGTCGACAAACGGCCGCCGCCATTTGTGGTCGCGAAGTCCATCTCGGCCCCGCCGCCGCGTTTCAGGCGGGTTTCCGGGAAGATGCGCCGGTACCAGTCCGTCTGCATGATCGCGCGGCAATCACCGGCATGTTTCTGCGCCAGTTCGCCCGAATAGCTGACGCAAACGAATTTCAGTCCGGGATCACGGCCGAGCCGCCACGCAACCCAGGCGACCGAAATCGTGATGGATTTCAGGTAGCGGGGTGGCATGGTGACAATCAGGCGTGTGGCCGCGCCGCGCTGCACCCGAGCAAGCTGGTGCCCGATGGCATCGTGGTGCCAGTTCGGTACGAAGTGATCGCCCCCGGAGGCCGTTGAGAACGCCTTTGACAGAAACGCGATGAAATCTTCCCGCAGGACAGCGTCGAAGAGTGCCTGCCGGTCAGTCATCGCGCGGGCTTCCGCCCTGCCGTTGCATGAATTGCTGCAGGATGGCGTCATCCTCTGGTGAAAGTCGCGACGCACTGACCGGTACCTCATCATCGGGCCCCAGCAGAGATATCGCCAGTTCCGCCAGCTTGCTGATTGCGCGCATATCGCCCTTTACGGCTTTGGCCGTCAGCTGTTTCACCATCAGCTGCTGCTTGGTCAGCTTGCGGGACCGGCCATTCTCCGTGATCGTGACCCGCTCGCCGAGTTCTGCTTTCAGATCGGTCTTCAACCCGCGCGCACCTTTTGGCCGGCCCCGCGGATTGCCCGACTTTCCTTTCTGAAACTGCCCGCTTTTCGGCGGCTTGCCGTAGCCAACATCGTAGTTGTCTTTATCTGGTCCCTTCATGCCTCTTCTCCGCGTTGGGCTTCGATTGCCACGAAGCTCTCGAAGCTGTCCGCGTGTATCGCCGTCTCCCCCGTCGCCTCCTGCAGACGGCGGATGATCAGATCAGCGTAATGCGGGTCAATTTCCATACCGACACCGATCCGGCCGGTCGTTGCGGCCGCAAGCAGGGTCGTGCCGGATCCGGCGAAGGCATCGGCCACGATTCCGCCGCGCTCAGAACAATCCATGATCGCATCCGCGACCATATCGACCGGCTTGACTGTCGGATGGGCCTTCAGATCGTCCATGCGACCGGCACGGAAGGTGTTAGCACCCGCATAGGTCCACAGGTTGGACCGGTGCCGGCCTTTGTCGCCCAGACCGAAATTGTTGATGTGAGGAGCCGTGCCGCTCTTGAAGGCAAAGACAAGCTCATGCTGTGAGCGGTAAAAACTGCCCATCCCCGCATTCGTCTTGGCCCAGACGCAAAGGTTTTTCAGCTCAGTATAGATGCCCTCGGCCGCGTCGAGTACTTCCCGCATGTGCCGCCAGTCCATACAGACAAAATGAACAGAGCCTTCCGCGCTGAACGCGGCCAGGTTTTTGAAGGAACTGCGCAGAAACTCTGTGAACGCATCCTGCGACATCTCACCCGACGCCATGGCGAACTCACGGTGCTTAACCGCGCCCAGCCCCGAGACATGCCCCGCAATAGGCACGTTGTAAGGCGGGTCGACAAATATCATCTGCGCCTTGTCCCGGTCCATAAGCGCCCGCCAGTCGGCGGGGTTCAGCGCATCGCCGCAGAGCAGCCGGTGCTTCCCGACGAGCCAGAGATCACCGGGGCGGCTCACCGCCGGTCGATCGGTTTCCGGCAGCGGCACGGGTTCAGGCTCAGGCACCGTTTCCGGCGCGAGCAGCACATCGATCTCGCCGGTTTCAAAGCCGGTCAGCTCGATGTCGAAATCAATACTGAGGTCCAGCAGCCCCTGCAGTTCGATCTTCAGCAGATCACTGTCCCAGCCGGCATTTTCTGCGAGCTTGTTGTCAGCGATAATGTAGGCCCGCTTCTGAGCCTCGCTCATGTGCTCCAGCCGCAGGACAGGAACGTCCGTTATTCCGAGCAGCTTTGCCGCTGCGATGCGGCCATGGCCCGCAATGACACCACCTCCCGCGTCGATCAGAACCGGATTGGTCCAGCCGAACTCCCGGATACTGTCGGCGATCTGCCGGATCTGCTTTTTAGAGTGGGTGCGGGGATTGTTGGCGTAGGGCTTCAGCTGGTCGACCGGTGCGCTCGGGTATTGTGTTTCGGGCATGCAAATTCTCCAGATGTGATTTCCCACATTTCTGGAGAGTTTCCCTGTTCAAAGCCCTCACGGCATTCGGCATTATTTCCGTGAGGAGATCCGGTTCAGGATTTTCGCATGATGCCCGTCATGGCCGTAAAACCAGATCGAGGTCAGGCGCGCGGCGCATTCATGACGGGAGAGTGTGTGATGAAAGCTCCGGGAGTGCTCCCGGGCAAACGCGGTCATTTCGTCAGGCAGACCGCTGTCTTCGTCGTCCCAGTGCTTCATGGCGGAATAAATCAGCCTGAACTCTGTCGTTTCGAGCTGTTCATATCGGTTGGGACGTGGTCCCCGCTTCGGACGAATACTCCCATCGAGTAACCCGCAGGCGTGTTCAATAAGCGCATCCGGCCAATGTGGCGGCGGCTCCTTTCGCAAAACGCCTGCCAGTTCATCCGGGTAAACAAACTCACCTTTCGCAAGACGCCAGGCCAATCCTTCGGATTCACTCTGGCGTATATGGTTGAACCTGCCCTTTGTGTCGCCGGATTCAGTCATCGTTTCACTCTTCCAGAAGCCGCCAGGAAGGAATTCCCAGCGGTTTGGCGATCTGCTCCAGCACGACAACAGTCGGATTGCGCACGCCCCGCTCAACACCGCTGACATAGGTGCGGTGCAAACCACATTCGAGTGCAAGTCCTTCCTGCGAGAAGCCTGCTTCCTTTCGGTATTTCTTCAGATTGCGGCCAACCCGCTGACGAACATCCATTCAAAGTATGGGTCATAGATGTTGCCTTTTAATCTACAGACTATGAGTCTCATTTTGCTTGACTGGCAGGGCGCGAGAAGCGGTACTGCACGCGGGAGGTAAGGAGAACAGCATGTTTGATGACATCCATAACGCGGCGTCCAGCCTGCGGGAGCAGTATCTTGAATACGCCCTCATGGGAGTCTTGTGTCAGGAAATGTGGAAGCGCGGTGTAGAAATGGACATCCTACGCAGCCACACAGACCGCAGCGGGTATGACATCCTTCTGGAGGCCAATGGTATCCAGCGCCACGTCCAGCTGAAATCAAGTTTCGTCGGCGCAAAGACCAGCCGGCAGAAAATCAACGTAAAGCTGGCTGAGAAACCGTCAGGCTGTGTGATCTGGGTCTGGTTCGACCCGGCCACGCTGGAACTGGTTCACTATCTCTGGTTCGGTGCCGAACCCGGACATCCGGTGCCCGATCTCGGCAGCCGGATTGGGAAGCACTCGAAAGGCAATGCCGAAGGCTACAAGGCGGAGAGGTCGGATATCCGCATTCTGAACAAGGGCCAGTTTGATGCGGTCGGGTCTGCGGAACTACTGGCGGGCCGGTTGTTCGGGAAAGCGCTGGCATCTTCGAAGAGTGACAACACGGTATGAAATGGCGATTCGCCACGCTTCTTCAGTTCGCCGCAAGCACGGGCGGTCCATTGCTCCAATTCGGCCTTGCGCATGCGGGCTGCCTCAGGTTGTTCGTCAGGGAAGAGCATTACTGCAAGAGCGGCTGCAAACGGGTCAGGTTGATTTGGCGCCATACCGGCAAAAAAATTGTCGTGAAAAGGGATGACTTGCCAAGCATGAGCGACACGCCGATGCAGGACTTATGCCAAATCACGACTTCGAGCGCTACGCAGCTCGCGTGGAAGCTTCAGCCCGCCGAATAGCATCATCGCGGCATTTCAGGAGTATCTGGTCGGTGTCCTGATCTGTTAAGGACTCAAAGAGAATGCCGCTTCCGCGAAGATTAAGCGCCTTCATGAACTCTCGGAAAGTTGCCTCCGCACCGCAAACATCAGGATAGGTACGCATCGTCCTGATAATACCTCGCAGAAGGCTGGCCCTGTTGCTGAGCATCGGCCGCTCGACAAGGTTTGATCGGATATCCGCGGTCCGCAGCAATTCCTTCAGAACCCCTTCCTGATCCTGTGGATCGACCCGCCAGGCGATAAAAGCGTTCCACCAAAGACGCGACACCGCGTTATCGTCACGATACCCGGTTCTGCCACGCGCAAAGTAGTGTGTTTCAATCTGGCCAATGTTTTGATGATGCACCTTCTTGCGCAGTTCGGCCGCCTTCTGCTTAGCGCCGGTCAAACCGCCAAGCAGCCCGCCAGACTCTTTCGGCTCATCTTTCAAAGGCCACCGATTCCGGGCATACTCCAGACACTCAAAATGCGTCAGGCGCGCCCAGACACGCTCTTCGGTCGCCAGCGCGGGCATCATCCCGCTGAAAGCCCCGAATACGATTAGTGAGTTGCTGACCTCCGCAGCGCTACCACCAGATGGATCCAGCTTTCCCAGCTGTTCGGGATCCACCTCGACAGAAGAAAGTTCCATTGACCATCCGTTCAGATCAGCGTGGTTGTCGAAACCAGAGCTGCGGTACTGTTCAAGGTTGGACGGAACATTGGCCTTCAGGTCGGCAAGAATGCTCTCGGCAAAGTACTTGAGTTTAGGCATTGTCCATCATCTCCGTGAATGCTCCACCCAGTTTCTCCACGGGAGAGCCCAGAAGCCGTTGTGCGCTCTCAAGGAGAGGTGCCCCATCAATATCGATGTTGAGGTGTTCGCATTTCGCAGAAAAAACTCGGTACCAGGGTCTGTCTTCAAAACCGGAACCTCCCTGCCCGCGGATACTCTCCAGGACTTCCATGACGACGGGCATATAGACTGCACTCAACAGCAATGGCTTGCCACCCTTGGAGCCTCTCAACTGCTCAATGGATTTGAACAGATCGACAGGGGCAAGGATCCGGATCGCATCGGCCAGCAGGTCGAGCTTCAGACGGCCTTTGGGGATGTCATCGGACGGAACCAGCTCAAAGATGCTTTCAAATCTCCTTAGCTTGTCCTGTCCGATGCTGAACACAATGTCATTTGCGAGGCCGATAATCTCCGATCCGCGAATAGAAACAGCCACGCCGAATTCGGGATTAAGGCTCTCAGCGGACCAGTTTTCTAAGGGTTTTGTCAGCCAGATAGCCGGCTTAACTTCGACCCTCCCATGAAGCGATCCACGATCGAATTGCCACGTTCCCGAAGACTCGCCTGCCGCGCGAAGCTCAGAAAAGAAAGTGTCCTGACAGCGGATGAAGGCACCAGCAAGCGCTGAGCCATCGTCGATCAGCGACTGTACGTCAGACGAGGCCAGCGACAACTGAAAATCGACATCGACGTTACCGTCGGTAGACTCTCGCACTTCGGCGATCTGAAGATCAAAGTTGCCGCTCAGAAAGTCGTCGTTCCCGTCGCTGAGAACCGGGTGAGGGAAATGGCTGTTCAGATCGATCTTCATGAGCTCACCCTCCGGACTGCAGAAACCTCAACAGGTCCGGTGTAATCGTCGTCAAAGGTCACTTCGATCTCAACACGCGCGCCCTGATTAACGCTCAGCTCAACGCGTCCCCGGCTGGCAGCGCAATTTGCAGCACCCGAAGCACTGGCAATTCTGAGCTCTGTCTCGTCATAGACGCCCGTAGCAAGGAAAGTGAGTTCGATGTCTCCGGCCTCATCCGGAGTGAAGAAGACCTTTCTGGTCCGTGGACTCTGCTCGACGTTGCGAACCGTTGCAAGCCGGATAACCGGTTGCTGTCCCCTGGTACCGTCACCTCCTTCGCCAGCACCGGAGCCGCCACCCTTTCCGTCAGTTCCGACACCTCCGGCTCCGTCGTTGTGGCCAGCACCTCCCTCATCACCTTCGGCGTGCCGCGCAACCGGCTTCCGAGGCTTTGGCCGGACACGCTTTGCTGGCGTGAACCTGATCGTTTCCGGGTCGTCTTCGGCGGAGGGCACTTTGGCTTCTTCGCTGCCCGCGTCGGCAAAAAACTCTCCGAGTTCATCAAGCTTAACCGCGTCACCACCGGTGATCTCTGCGTTTTCCCTGATCAGCGCGCGGATCTCATGGATGAGCCGCTTCATTGCCCGGGTTACTCTCTTCTGCTTGGCGGGGTCATCAAGCCGTCCAGCAGAAAAAGCGTTATGCTGCGGGTTTTCCAATGACTTCAGAACCTTGCTGGCTTCGTCGTCGGCCGGCTCAACCAGCATGATGAAATCACGCGCGCCGGGAAACCTCGCAAATTTATCGCCAAAATGTTCCAGGGACTGAGCAATCAGCATGCCATTGCGAACGATCGCTACACGCTTGGGCATTCCTTCCTCGACGAGGATTTTCGCTGTGAACTCGCCCAGATCATCCACTCGGAAACGTTTTGTCACGGCGCTTTCCGATTTGCGGCACCGGTAGAGCTGCCGCGCGAGCCGGATATCATCGCCATGCGAGGCCTCTTCCCCGGCCTCTTCGATCGCGCTGTCATCGAGCAGTTCAGCCAAAGTTTCGGAATTGACAGTGCGCGCAGAGTCTCCGACCCCGAATTCAATGTCGCCGTCGTCCACTGCTGCAAAGAAATTTGAGAGAAGCGGGACGGTCATCCGGTCGATCCAGTCCTCCCGGCCCCGAAACCCTATGGAAAATACTGAGGTTCCCTTCGTTTCACGGCGAAGCCACTCAGGGACCAGCGCCGGGTTTTCGACCGCCATGAAGTGTTCCGGATGCCCCCAATATCCTTTGGCGGTCCGCTCGATACCGTCAGCATCCCGGTGCGAAACGAGCTGTACCTTTCCCTGAAGCGCAAACCTCGGTCCATCAGGGGTCTCGTGGAGCGTTGAATAGAAGACCGTTCGAAGATCGGAGACTGCGAAGGTTGCATTCTTCCCGATCCCGAACGAGCCGCCCGAGGTCTCGGTCGACTTGTTGCTCTTGCCGGAACTTTTCACGAGGGCATGGAACTTCGAACCGCTGTCGTTCGGCGGCCCTTCCAGTCCTGTTGTATTGTAGTCCGCAATCTCGAGTACCGGGATGACGTCCCTCGTCACAACATCATGGGCATTCTCGAAGTAGTCACGGTCCTTTTCGCTTCCTGTCGCGCGGGCTGCTTTCAGGCATGACACGATGGTTTCTCTGAGCTTCTCGATGCCGGGGATCTCGGTTGCCTGCACCTGGTGTTCGCGGAGCACCATCCGAACGGGGCGTCCCGCTGCTGCATCCAACGTGTTCTGGCCAGCCTCACGGCTGCAGCTGACAAATGGCGTGTCACGGAAAGTCTCGATTCCAGCGTGGCCGAGGCCTTCAACCTCACCTGCCTGGTTCTCCAGAAATTCCAGTCGTACTTCTGACATCTTAATCAATCCCTACTTCACCCAATCCGAAAGCCGTCAGCGCTACTCTTGTCGCCTCGCGAGAAGCGGCTTTTCGCCGTGTCGAGTTCTCTCTGAAGCGTCCGAAAAATCTTCCGAATATCCTCATCAGTGAATTCGTAGGCCGAACGATTTGAGAGATTTCCGATCAGCTGGAGATCCTTGATCGCCCGATTGACCCTGTTCTCTGCGAGCTGAACGAACTTCGCCCTCTTATCGCGCTCTGCCATCGGATTATCCGCCTCGGTGTCTCACTGGCTCAATATATACGAACAGATCCGTGAATTTTCAATATATGTAGGTAATATTTCACTTATGTTATACTTCATAGCAAAGATATTATATGCCAGTATCTTCCCAGATGAAGCTTACACCATTGTTTTTTAGCAATTTTAGACATTCCAACATCGACGTAAAGCAGCTCGGCGTCATGCCAGAAAATCATTTGTCAGGAATCTATCTAGATCGTACGACCGATACTTACTTTGGCGGAGGTGAAGGAATTGAGAAACGTCGCCTCGAGGTAGCGCCTGCCGCTGATAGACGGTGAAGCCGTGCCTGGGATCGTTTGGGTGGCCCTTTTGCCTGCGATGTGGGGTATACTGTCTTCTGAAATACGCGCCTCGAAGCCCTAAACGCAGCAGAAATCGTGTCGACCAAATTCCTAGAACTCACCCCTGATGCAGCGCGCGCAAGCATCATGTTTGCTCATGGCGCCGGTGCTCCGATGGACTCCCACGCAATGACGGCAACAGCAGAAGCGCTGGCCGAACACGGTCTGGGAGTTGTTCGGTTTGAATTCCCGTACATGGCAAATCGCAGAATTGAGGGCACAAGGAGGCCCCCGCCACATGCTGAAAAACTGAAGTCAGATTACTTGGCTGCGATCGATGAGCTGCAAGCTGATGGCCCGCTAATCATAGGTGGGAAGTCTATGGGTGGGCGTGTTGCCAGCATGATTGCCGATGAGCTGTTTGAAGCGGAACGCATCGCTGGGTTGCTCTGCGTAGGCTATCCATTCCACCCGATCGGGAAACCCGAGAAACTGCGCACCGAGCATCTGCAAGAACTGCGAACCCCAACACTGATCTGCCAGGGAACGCGTGACCAGTTCGGCTCGATGGATGAAGTCAGCCAGTACGAGCTTTCATCGGCAATCCTGATGACTTGGTTTGAAGATGGCGATCACGATCTGAAGCCACGCAAACGCGTTTCAGGCTTCACACATGCGGATCATATCCAGTCCATGGGCGGAGCGGTTTCGGCATGGGTCGACGGCCTGGTGGGCTAGAGAGCAGTGAGCGCGTCGGGGTCGCCTTGTTTGCAGGACTTAGATGCGCCTCATGCAGCACGCGGCCAGCATTTAACATAATGGCGCTTATCTGCCAGTTGAAAGTCCGGCCAACGAAAATTCGGATTGGTGGCACTGGCATTCGAAGGGTTCCTTTCTGCCCGTTGCGCGATTGCAAGAATACAATTACATTCATGTTTGAACTTGATTGTGCTATACTCAGCCAGTTCTCCTGGAGGTTAGCGTGCCAACTTTGGATATCAGATATGGGCCTGACCAGTATCGACTGAATGCGTCACAGAAACAGCGTATCAGGAGATTTTGGTCCGACAATATGAAGAGCAACCAACAGTTTATCGTGAATGGGTTTTCCAGCAGTTCGGCTGACCACGAGTACAACTTTGCCTTGTCAACGCTGCGCACCGACGAAGTCGCCGAAGCGCTGATCAAACTTGGAGTTCCCAACGACCGCATTTCATTGCGAAGTTTTGGAGAACGGCAGTTTTCAGGGAACCCGGAGGAGCTTCAGTTGCGGCGAGCAGTGACGATTTCGGCATTTTGAGACCATTGCGGATGTAGATTAATTTATCACCTTACACTGCCCGCTATCGATCAGTGGTTGAAGCTCGAATCCATCCGGCTCAACATCCTTGTAACCTGCGTAGAGCCAAGCCTGGTCGGTGAAAGAGACACATTTGTTGGTGTCGAACTGGTTCTTTTTAAAGCAATTCGGACCACTAACATTGTTGTATCCGCAAATGTCGCCGGAGTTTATGAGGTTGTCCAACTCATCAATCTTTTGGTTTGAGGCACTTTTTTTCAACGTCATCCCGCAAGTCCCCAATGTATAGTGCATTATTGAAGAGGGATCATACTGATTCATCCAGTGCCACCCGGTCTTCTCAACATCGCACTGCGACCCTAGGAGGGTCGCCTCACTCAGGTAAGTTCTTGACACCGGATTTTGATGTGCATGATTTAGCCCAATCGCGTGAAGGAACTCATGAATGATACCGCCGGTCTGGTCGCCGAGGGGCGAGTTTGGATGACAGAGCTTCGAGCCAATTCCGATTACGCTTCCACGTGCGATTTCATCTCTTGCCCGTCCGACGGTCAGAAATCCCCATTTGAACTTTGGACGGTAGCCGACGTGCCTAGCGCAGCATCCATCGTCGCACCAAAGACCGGAACGTGAAACATATATATAGCTCTTTATAGAACTTGTCTTCTCCGCCAATTGCAGAGGACATTCCACAAGTGTCAGATTTGTATGTTTGTTGATATGTTTTGCTGCCTCAAGAACGCCGGCATACAGTTTGCCACCATCCTGCTGTTGAACATTTGGATCGACAGCGAAAGGGATCATTCGAGTCGGCCACATACGTGTTTTGATCCGTTTTGGATCAAGAACCTTTGACGCAGTGTTTGAAAGGACTGTTTGGTCTGCAGGGGATAAAGGCCATTGCTTTGCACAGAAATTGAAAGGTCTATTCTGCGCTTCACCCGAACTTGCCAATGCCAGGTAGAAGAAACTTAACAGAACCACAAAAGTAATAGGCTTCCATCTCATATGCCTAAATGTGCTTATTCCGTTTTTAGAAATCATAACGAAACCTCTTGCGAAAAAACCATCCTCTCCGCTCCGTCCTGCCAAATCTCAAATTCCTCAAGAAAATACTTCGCACCATCTGAGCCAGAAAGTTCAAATTCCCACTGAAACAACTCTATGGTGTCTTCAGTCTGCTCGACCCATTCTCCGATCACCTCCAACGGGTATTGCTCGCGCACGTCCCGATCGTTCAGGCGATATACCCGCAGAATATTGGTGCGATGACCTTTTGCATCATCTCCACGGCCTGGGCCGCTGACTACAACGCGGCGGGGCGCTTGCGGGCTCTCGCCCGAGCGCGTCACTGACACAACCCGGTCGGGGGTAAGTTGTACGTAGTCAACATGAACAATCGAGGACAGTGCACAATACTTTGCAGAGTTCTTTTGGTAACGAGCCAGAGCAAACCTTACAAACGGAGCATAGGCACCGGGTTGCTTTACTCTGACTTCTGCGTAAAGCAGATCTTTTCTGAAATCACACTCGACTGCATAGGTAGCGACGTCAACGCGCAGCTCCTGCTCTGGTGCCAAATCGGGTCCATATCCATCATTTTCGCGGGTCTTGGCTTCAGGCTCCTGTTGCGGATTTTCGGATTGCTCTAGTCCCTGCGGCTCCACAACCTCAACGGGTGGAACAAGTGGCGGTAGTGCCACGCCGTCTCGCACCGATACAATACAGCCTTCCACCGGATCATCGCATTTCAAAACCAGCGGATCGGGAACAGGAGGATCATTAGGGTCAAAATCCGCGGGCATCGGACAGGCCGTTACCAGATCTACGGTATTGAGGAAATCATTGAGTGCTGGCTGCTCTTTGATTGGGTTACGGTCGAGTATTGTAGGATCTGACCCCCACTCGGTAATCGGGACTGGAGGCAGATTTGGATTGGTATTGGCTGCACCGTCGACCGCTGACTGCAGAACGACTCCAAGCCGTTCGTCCTGGCCGCTCCTGAACCAACCCCGTTTCATGAAAACCGTAAATCCGGCTTCCCTCGCTGTGGATGTTGTCATCGGGTCCGTGTCAACTCGTTCCTTTCTGAAAAAGTGCGGCAGAATGTAGACCGCTTCAGGCGGCGGTGGTGGCGCTGTATTCAGAATTGGTATTGCACAGCTGAGCTCAGACCGCTGCTTTGTGTTCGCACTTTCGTCTGTGATCGCTTTGTCAAAATACTCCTTATAGCGGGAAACTGCCACTGCCTGATAGCGCACGCTTAGATGTTTGTTGCTGGGGAATCCGTGCCGTCCGCCAATGTCAAATTTGCGATGCGTCTCGTCTGGTGCAATTGTAACATCCGGCAATGGCACATCGCAGCCGAAGCATGGGCGTCGTTCTGTCCGTTTGCTGGGAAAAACCTGCAGTCCGGGAATATCCTGATAGTCCTCCCATTCCACAAAAACCTCGATACGGCCGGTGCTTACGCGGTGTATACCGAGGGCGACATCTTCCATGACGACTGCATTTCCCCCAGTTACACGGTTCGTTACTTGTAAAGCTCCACTGAATACCGGCTTTTGAACCGGTTTAACGACGGCGTGAATGAGGCGTACCAGCTTGGATGGTGAGATCTGATAGACCAACCCTCCGCTGAGAGTGGACTTAACGGCGGCAAAGTTGTTGCAAAGCGATTTACTCAGGCCTTTACCTTCTGTCTGAACAAGAAAATCTGTGTCGGGAGACATGGCCCGATGGGCCAGTTCAAAATGATCCAGCCGCGCCTCGTCCGGATAACAACTCACCTTGACCAGTTGTTGCTCGCCTGGTGGCAGATTGATTTCAATATTACGGCCGCGTAACCGATTATTCCTATTGCCTGACCTCAAGCGCAATCGGAAAGGTTGCGAAAAAGGTTTTTTACGATCAGGGATAGTTGGCCTCAGATCGAATCCGACCCGGCGCGATGACGCCAGCACATTGTTCGCCCGATTGGAAAACCCACCAAGCAAGGGCTTACGTTCCGCAGCCGGCAGATAGCAAAATGTTGCGCCCGCGGCATAACCGTCAGGCAAGTAGGGTGTTCCAAGGCGGCCGGAAGGCCAACGAATAGATGCCAGAAATCCTGGATCATACTTGTCAGGAAGCTTTTTATCATACCTATTTTTGAGGACAAAATGGCCTTCATCCGGATCGGAGAAACCATCCAGCATGCCAGCTGCCTCCGCTTCCTGAAAGTCCGTGTCAGGTGGCAGAACAAGCCACTCGCCCGCCCCAAGTTTCTCAGGTACCTGATCACCGCTTCGAATTATCAGGACGTCGCTCTGGTCGGGGCCAACAGGCCGGCTCTGAATTGATTCAGTCTCTTCTATGTCCTTAAGCTTGGGCACTTTGGAGCCAGGACCTTGCGGCTGAAGCGCATAAAACACTGGCGGAGATATCGGGGCTAATCTGCGATAGACGATTGGTTCGCTTACCACTGCCGCTGCGAGGCTGGACTTTGGAGTAGCCATTCCTGCGTTTGCGTAGTCGAAATGGACTCCGTTGCCTGCCAGATCCTTTAGAGTAGCGCGAAAATTGTACGTGCGCCGATAGCGCAGCTTGGGAAGGGAAAATGCACTGGTTTCCGCGTCAACATTCAGGCTGACACTGCGCTGCCACGCTTCATCACCGTCTCCCAGCTCAGGAGCAGCCATACTGGGATGACGCGAGCTAAGACTCCATTGGTCAAAGCGAAAGTTGTAGTCGCTAATACGCAACTGGTGGCGAGCATTCTCGTCAAATTCAGAGGCGCCAGCTTTTTCGATCCAATTGGCATCGGACGGTGCTAAATATTGTCCAAGCGCCTCGTTGCCGAGGTAGTTCAGTTTCAATTGGCGGTCGTTCAGCGAATACCACGTCTGATCAGCCTCGGGCACATCTTCGCCGGAAACAAAGACATCAACTGTCCAACCGACCATGACATCATCGCGAAACGACACTGGTGCTGTGGCATAGTCAGGCGGAAAGATATGTTCGGAACCGATTGAAGTGGTCAGGGATCGCGACGAAGTTACATTTCGGCGAAATTGCTCAATGCTGCGTGTGCCATCCTGGTCCAGAAAAACGCTAATGCCCGTCGAACGGCTGGCAGGCTGGCGAAACGTCCCTTCGATTTCAAGCGCTTCAGAACCGTCCGTTGCGGCACCGGGGGACCCTGGCGTGAGGATACGCCGTTCCGACGTGTAGGGGTTCAAAGTCTTTTCAAGGCTTTCTGGGTCCGGCGGCGCTCCGTCAGCAATCGCTTTATCAACCACTTTGTGGATTGCTGCGTCGGTGTCCTGAAGGCTAAATCCCACCGAGACAGATCCGTCCAACTTCTGCCTGTTCAAAACTTGGAAGCCGCCTAATGTTGACCCGTCATCCGCCTCTTCAGAAATTGTTGTGAAACTGCAGAATTTGATGCCACTTTCGGTCTCAGTTTTGAATGCGCCGGTCTCACAAGCGCTCCATCCGACATGGGCGGAAAAATCCGGGCGCTGATCTACATCGGCATTTTCGGAAAAAACAGGCTCTACCAGAAGTTGGAATTGCTCCTTTTCCCCGGGCAACACGGCTATGTCGACTTCAATATCGAATAGCAGGCCCAGACGTCTCATGAGTATTGGGTATGAGCCGAGACCAGAAATGATGGCATGGAAATCTTGCTGTTCCAGCGTCTGATTGGCCCAGATGCCATCGGACGTGCGCGTCAACTTAACACCTCGAAAGGCGCCGAGTTGAAGGCTGGTTCCTTCGCTTGCAATAGTGTCACCGGCCGAAGCGCGGATCGTTATCGGATTGTAAATGAAGCCGCCACTATCATTTGTTCCGTTCCTTGGCACACGCCGGACGAGTTCTTGCTTCGAAACGACCGACTCAATACTTTCGTCCGGCGCATAAAAGATGTTGACTTCGAATCCGGCTGGAACACCGACTGCGGCCGGCAAAATAACAGGCATGTTCTCAGAGAACTCTAACAATACCCTGTCTTGGCCTGCCGTGACCTGATATTGTGCGGCGTCGTGAAAATTAAGGTCTGGGTATTTTTCTGGTTCAGGGAAAGGCCGTCGGATCTTATAGTTTCGGTTTTTGATCCCGTGCCGGTGATAAAGAGCGAATGCTTGGAATTGGGAGTTGAGGGCCGTGTCGTTCGCTGCCAATTCTTCGATGGGGCCGTCTAGCGGCACTTCTCCAAAGAAACTCCCAATCAGTGAGGCATCATCATATTTGAAGCCATCTTCACCTATCTTCGTGGCAAATTTCCGTGTCTGCAATTGCGTCTCACCCTCGCCAGAGGCGAGATAAACCATTCGATCAAAACGCTTTTTTTCCGTGAAGCGTGGATCGCTAGGTTCTTCGCCCACGTTCAGGACTGAGCGCATTGTATGATATACCTGCGTTTCGCTAACCATTCGGTCGATGACGCCCGCCCGGTATGTTACCCCAATCAGAGGCGTTTGCTGGGCGGCGACCGCTGCATCGGCGGAACGAAGTTCTGGCTCGACGGGTATAGAACTCGATTTGAACAGATGGTTCCAGACAGGTGTGTCCAAACCGAATTCTCCGCGATTTATCGGTACATACTGAGTCCCGCCGTCGACAGCGACGGTAGAAGATGCCGCATCCTTCCGCCAGAACAGTTTGAATTCGATGGCTTCCGCAAGCTGCGGCCAATCCAGCATGTCAGGGAAATCTATCAGTTTTAATGTGTCGCCTGGTTCACCAATCAGCTTGGGTGTCACGAAGACTGACAACCGTGCTTTTCCATTAACTATTCCGTTGGGCAAAATGGTCCAGAAGGTTTGAGTTTCTGTAGTCAAAACCGCTTCCTCCGGTTTTCGCCGAACGAATACCAGTAATAACGGAACTGGGCTTCGCTCATGGCGCTGATTCCGCTCGGCCCACAGGTATCGCCTCGATGATCACAGGTTTGGGCAAATACCTGACCGGCAGTGACCTGTGCGGGCGATGCCTCTAGGCCAGAGGCAGCTTTCGTCTTTGGTGTTGAATAAGGTGTGAAGGGAGATGCAGGAGACAGTTCATTCTGGAACGCTGCAATAGCCACGCGTTTCCCGTCTCCTAACTCACGCTGATTGCTACTGTCGGACTGCGATCCTGGCAATTCCTTTGAGAAGGTTACCGAAAAGCTCTTCTTAAAGAATCCGATCTTGACGCTGAAAGTCAGTGTTGCAGTGCCAAACGCCACCGAATTTCCAGCACGCTGTACGATATTGAGCCCCAGATGGACATCCAGTGAAACGGTGATGAAACCAAAGCAGCTTAGGCTGCCTCCGGCACGCACGTAAATTTCAACGGAAATGATGGTCTCGGAAACCTCGACTAACTGACCGCCGCTTGCACCGGTCTTGGTCACCACGACACGCTTGGAACTGTAGAAAACCCCACCCATGATGTAGAGATTGCCATGGGCGAACCCGCCAAAAGCGAACTCGGCAACGGCGCCGAATTCCAAACTGGCCGCTATTTCCTGGACGCCAGTAGTATCCAGAGCTATCAGGAACGAGCCTCTGCCTCCTAGCAGCGCCACCGCAAGTGAAAATGGTCGGTCTCGTGTAGAAAACTTGAAGGTAAACAGAATAGGTTTGTTACCTTTGAAATAGATATCACATCCTGCAAAGAACGATATCTGGCTCATCGAAAAGACACCAAAACCGATACTCGGCAATTCGAATGGGCCTAATTGTGCGGTCACACTTTTGGCGCTGAGCACGACATCAAAGCCATCGCCGAAACCCAGCTGTTCCTTGAGCTTCTGAATAAACTCCATAAGCGGCCCGATGAACGCCACCGTTTCAATGTCGACATCAAACTCAATCTTCTCGCCGAGCTTCGCATTCAGGCCGATCCGCGCAAAATCCGCTCGGATTCCATTGCCGGCGGCTTCAAGTGATATGAAGAAATCAGTGATGTCCCCCCGGATGAACCCGGTGAGACTTGGATCCTCTTCCAGCTCGATCAACACACCGCCGGTGATGACCAACTTGGCCGGACCTCCTTCCGTACGGGGGCCGAATGAGAGAATCCCGGAGTCCCAAGAGTTTAATGGAGTATCCCAATCGTAGACAAATCCGGTGCTGTCGGCGATGTCTCCACCGTCGTTGAAAAAATCCAGCAAAGCAGGCGTAGTTGAGTCCAGGCCAAGAAGACCGACGATTTCCGAAAGCGGTATGACCCCGCAAATCTTTGCATCCAGATTAAAGTAGGAACTCGGGTTCAGTCTGCCATTGCGAAACTCCGCAGTCGACGCTTCGGGGATGGTGACCCCGGAAAGACTCAGCCGTTCATTGGTGCCAATGCCCAGAGGGCCCTTGATCCGCGACCAGGCATCGATATCGGGCGTAGGGCCTGCGACGCCGCCGGTGCTATCACTATTTTTATCAAAGGGCAGCTTGAAAGTGACTTGTGGGTACTGCCCGAGATTGATTCTGGCCAAAGACCCATCAGGGACCGAAGCGCTCGCGTGCTGGACCGCAACGATCTCAAATTCACTGGGATCGTTGGTTGGATCAACTATCGACAACCAGCAGGCCCCACCCCCATCTGCGGTAGCCCTCGACAATGTTGGCGCTCGTGCTTCTGCGACTTCAACAACTGGATAGAAATAGGCTGTATTCTCCGTCGGGCCATCAACGATCAATTCGCAGTCCCCTTTGTCCTTAGTCGACGGGGGAAGCTGACGCTCACCAGTGAATCTCAGGCGGCATATCTCAAAGTCGGTATCGCCTTCCTGGTAGCCGTTTTGAAGCGCCACCAGCTGGCCGGAAAAATCCGCAAAACTGCGGGATAATGTGCTGATGGGACCGACAATTCCGTTGCCGCCGCCAGAAATGGGGATATGACGGTTTGCGTCCTTGAAGACTGCTTCAAGCCTGTCGTTCAGCACCCCAATCGGAACTGGGTTGTCTTCATCCAAAGCAACGTCGTTTACAAACAAAAGAGGGACTTTGAAGCTGATCTCGCGGCCGCGCCAATCCGATCCAACGACATTGAAGAAAAACTGTTGTTTGCACACGTGGCCCCAAAAGTACGTGTTGCATTCGTTGCCTTCAGTGATGAATTCGATGTCCGGTGGATCAAGGTTGGGCGTACTTGATTCCACAATCCGGACGCTTCGGAAGGGCATACGGAACGATTGATCTGTCCGGTCTTCAAACAACCTTGGATCACCGGTGTCCACGGTGGGTTGTTCAACGACGACATACCATTTCTTTTTCAGGGCCGAGTAAGTTGCTTCGCCAATGTCATGCTGGCGACGGTTAGTCTCTGCAACAAGTGTCACCCTATGGCCGAACGGATAGAGAAAACCTCGTCTTTCGTCTTTGTCGAACTGGGTACGGCCCTGTGTGATCCGGTGCTTCTTGGACTTCAGATCCGTGTATTTGCCACGCGCGGGTGTCTTTGGCCAATAGCCATCCAAAGCAGTCCACGCACCCAGTTGGGTGAGAAGCATATGCTCCGCCTTGAACGGTTCAGGACAGAGCGTACTGTCGTGGCCAAGCCGTACGACCGCTCTCAAGGTGGTCTCCTCAATCACTTTGACAGGTCCGGATTCACTCTCGCCGACTTTTGTTTCTTTTGAACTCGGACTTAGAACTTCGCACTCGTTTTTCGATTTGTTGCCGCCGAGATTGATCCGTTGACATACCGTGCGCCACATACCCTGTGAGGGCTGTGGTGGCACTACTCCACATTCTACAAACGCATCAGTCCAGACCGGCACCATGCGTGGGCGTCGCTGCAGATCAGGTTCATCGGGGTCAAAAAGCTGATTTGATAGGAGGTCTACGTTGAATAGGACGTGGCTCTGACCCAGAACTCCGTCAAAACCATTTGCCCGCCAACGGGTGTCCGGACCCTGTTGCAGCACCAGCCCGCGAGGAGCTTCGATTGCAGGCTCATCCCAATTTGGGGGATTGATCAATAGTGGGTGGCGTGTCACCCCGGATGACCTCGGCTGCCATGGTTCCCAGTCCAGAATGCTATCCAGGTTGAGTTCAAGAGGTCCGAGTGACTTTGGATACTCAAAGACCAGCCTGGCTGGGGCCGCCGAATTCGCACCAATCGGGATATTATTTGGTCCCGGTCCCGGCGCCTCTCCTTCGCAACCTGCTCCCTCATTGAAGGCGTCTTCCTCAATGTGCTGAGGACCGAAATGCACGATAATTAAGCAGGCCCCGGGCACTTCGCGAGGTGCTAGACGGTCGATTCCCTCCCTTGTTTCCAGATCGAAATTGTAAAACTCTATTCGCAATTCCAGCAGGCTTTCAGGCTGGTGAATACGAGTGGTGAAATAGGAAATCCCTTGTGGCTTACCTGGCGTTGAACACCCCGCGCAGACTTGTTGCAATTCGAGCGGGGAAATTTCGTTGCCGCCGGGCAACAAGCTGCCTCCAGCATCTGACAACATCATGCTGAAGTCCCCGCCGGGCGAACTGCCGGCGTCTCCAATCCATATTTCCTGTGCAGACGAAGGTCTTGCGTAGCCAGCGATCGAACCTTTAACTGGCAAGGCTGAGCTCTCGACAGTAAATCTGTGGCCAAATTCTGGGTCACGATTTGTGAAAGCGCTCAACGAAAAGACTTCATTGGCGAAAGAAGAACGCAGCTTGAACGTTGCGGCGTCGTAGTTCAGAGTCCCAAACTCAGAACCGACAAGGCCATGCATCTCAAGTGTTTCATTGTCATTTGCAAGGCCAATAATTACCTTGGCATTAAATAGTTGCAACGAAAGCCGGATAGATGAATCCAGTTCTACTCCAAGTTCAGTATTCGTTTCATGCGTACTCCGGAATTCAATGGCAACGCGATTCCATGCAAGCCGGATATTAGGATTAGCTCGCGCATCCTGTTCCCAACGCACCTTGGTTCCGCGGTAATGTCCATCAGGTGCAATTACATCAAAATCTACTCCATCGGCACACTTCACGATCAGGCCAGAGCCAAGACGCTTTCCGGCCCCTCTACCAATCTGAAGCGCGGA
Organism: uncultured Roseovarius sp.; assembly: GCA_947496175.1. Lineage (GTDB taxonomy): Bacteria > Pseudomonadota > Alphaproteobacteria > Rhodobacterales > Rhodobacteraceae > Roseovarius. The sequence continues at coordinate 394,908 of CANMBU010000002.1, read as the reverse complement.
CGCTTTCGTGTGGAACCTGCCGGCAGAACTAATAGCACCGTTGTCTAACGCTATTTCCCAGTCACGCGACAAGTGCGTGATATAGCCAGATACACTTGTCTTGGAATCTGCAACAGCTGCGAACGTGACTCGCTCTCCGAGTCCGGAAAAAGTCGCTTCTCCACGCAACCACGCCCCAAGCGACAACGACCCGCGAATGCCAAGCTGTCTTGAACGGCATAAGAAAGTAGGGTTTTCAGTTCGAATCCCATCAATCTGAAAGAAGAGATTTAGGGGTAAATCTGTCGCTGGAAGTAGTCCATTTACTATCCAAGCGGATATTGATTTTCTGGTTTTCCTTACCCGCAAAGAGCAATTTTTGCCAAACCAGCGGCTGTCAAGATTCCATGAGAAACGGGCATCTGAAATCTCGATTGCCCACTTGCTATAAGATATCCTGATAGATCCAACATCGGCCAGGCTTGGGCTAGCCAAAGCAGCTCCAATACCGGCGGCACCGATACGCAACACAGTTCGTCGTGTGACGTCAGGCCCGAAGTATTCAGCGCGGCTCTCAGATATTCCTTCCGAATGAGAGATATAAGGATCTAATCTAAATTTCTTTTGAGGCACAATGACTTCCCCCAATCACAATTTTTGAGGGAAAAGCGCTATGTGTCAACAATTATTGGGAATTGTCTGCCACCCTAGCAAACTGCTGCGAACGGTTCCCAAGAGTTTGAATTTGTTTCCCTGTAACAGTAGAGAAATTTCCCTGTTAACGAGTTTAAGGCTTTCCTGAGTAAACCGCTGTTTTTCAAATAGAAACTGAATTGGAAGGCCTTAGTGCGGTTGAATATTGAGACTAGCAGTCAGTTTTTCCCTGTTTATTCCCTGTTAACAGGGAAATTTGGGGCAGACTAGATAGCTTGGGACTGGGCCCACAGCCAACCTTTCTTGAAATACGAGCTTGGTGGAGACTGTCGCGATTTTTCGCGTAATGTCCTGCGATTGTTTTGTGTGGTTTCCAGCTGAGACGCACTTTCGGTCAGAATCCAGCCCGGAATGGCCCTGCGTCTCTCCAGGCGATTTTGGCGCTAAAGCGTATTGCGATAAATCTGACTCACAGAGTTTCGCCAAACCCAGCGCGACACCCAATCGCTGCACGCGTTTCGCCTTAGAAGGTAAGCGGCACGATGCGGTCGCCCATTGCTCCTTAGAAAAACAGGCTCAAATTGCTCTGATCGCGGTGATCCTGAGCCTGTTGTCTGTCGAGTGTTGTACATCGGCCTGAATGCCGTAGACACGTTCAAGGCGGTCCACTGTCAGCACTTGAGGTGCTGTTCCACACGCATCCAATTGCCCGTTGCTTAGGCATGCGACCTGGTCGCAGAATTGGGCTGCGAGGGACAGGTCATGGAGCGCCACGACGATTGCGATCTGTTTAGACTTCGCAAGATGCTGCAGTGTTTCAAACACGACCAGTTGATGCCTTAGGTCAAGCGCAGCCGTTGGTTCATCAAGCATTAGCAAACGAGGTTGGCGAAACAGCGCCTGGGCAAGATATGTCAATTGCCGTTGTCCACCACTCACTGCGTCCAGAGTTCTGTGAGACAAGTGCGCAAGACCAAAATCTGCCAAAAGGTGCTGTGCGGCCTGGATGAGATCGTTGCTCACGCGAATACCCAGGGTGGCAAGCCGGCCGAGCAGCACAACTTCGGTGAGGGTCAGAGACGACCCTGCGCTACTGTCCTGGGGCATGTAGGCCACCATCTTGCGACGGCTTGCTACATGCAAAGGTGAGTTGTCAAAGGTCATCTCCCCCGTACACGGCGCCAGGCCCGCCATGGCCTTGAGCAGGGTTGACTTGCCCACGCCATTCGGACCAATCAGCCCCGTGATTTGTCCCGTGGGCAAGCTCAGGCTCACGTCCTTCAGCACAGCCGTTCTGCCGTACCGGACGGAGATGTTATGTGTTGCAAAACTCACCAATGTCTCCTTTTGCCCAGCACAATAAGGCCGAACAAAAACGGCACGCCCAGGACGGCTGTGACGATTCCGATTGGGATGACGGATCCGGGGGAAATGAGTTTGGACAAGATTGACGCACCTGACATGATGATCGCCCCACATATCGCTGACATCGGAAGCAGAAACCTTTGATCCTCACCAACCAGGCCTCGTGCGACATGTGGGGCGACAAGTCCGATAAAACCGATTGTGCCGACAAAGGCCACGGCTCCGGCCGTCAGAAGTGCAACGATGACAAACATGCGCACGCGCAACCGGGTCACGTTGACACCGACCGCTGCGGCGCGTTCGTCGCCCAAACGCAAGGCCGTGAGCCGCCAGACATCCGGCAGGATTGCCAGGACGCAAAACCCCAAAATTGCCGTTGTGATTGGCAGGTTGTCCCACGACGCTTTCAGCAAAGACCCAAAGAGCCAGAAAACGATAGACTGTAAAACCTCAGGCGCCGCCAGATACTGCACAAGAGATTGCAGAGACTGAAACAAAAACAGCGTCGCAATCCCCGCAAGGACCATGACTTCTGGCGTCATGCCCCTTGCTCTGGCCAATCCATAAACCAGAGCCGCTGAAACCATTGTGGACGCAAAAGCCGCTATCGGCACCGTGAGCCAGCTCAGCACAGGCAGAGTGATGCCTGTAAGAATAATCACAGCAGCGCCAAAACCAGCTGCGGCCGAGAACCCAAGCGTGTAGGGGCTGGCCAGCGGGTTGCCGAGAATTGTTTGCATAATCACACCTGCCACGGCCAGCGCCGCGCCGACCACAATCGCCATAAGCGACATCGGCAAGCGGATGTCCCATACAATGACTGAGGTTGTTGCATTGGCTTGGCCAGGCCAGAATAGAGCCGTGATCACATCACCGAAGCCAAGCATCGCAGGTCCGGTAAGGATATCGAGCAATATGCACACGAAAAGCAACATGGCCGCACCGCACAGGGCCGTCATGCGCCTAGCTACAAGGTTTCGATAAGACGGGGCGGCGTGAACCGCCCCACTGTTCACGCTCATTTAAGCTGCGTCATGTAAGTGCCGCTGAATTGGATCGGCATGTAGGTTTCAAAAAACGCGTCCAGATTGGCCTGTGGGTCCACATCCTCAAAAAGCTCGGGATGAAGCGTTTTAGCGATGTACTGGAAGAACGCGAAGTCATAGAGCGTACGGGCTCCGCCATGGTAGAGAGCATGGATTTCGTTCGCGGCCACAGCGTCAAGTTGATCCCATCCTGGCCGCCCGAGATAAGGCTGCATCCGGTCATGCGTCAGTTCTTTTTCCACCCCCGGCCCCATGATCACAGCCTTGTCCCTTGACCGCCAGCCTGACCCGGCGAGAAACACAACTTCGGGGTTTTGCGCCAGAACGTATTCCGGGCTGAGAGGACCCCATTTAGCAACCTGGCCCTCTGCAATGTTTTGTCCGCCAGCGGACGCAACCAGTTTGCCCCACATCGTGTTTCCGTAAGAATTGTCGACCTCATCCGCCCCTTTGCGACCAAGTTCGACGTAAACCCGCGGCTGTGTCTCCGCTTGGGCGACCCGAGCCAGAACATCCGCATAGGCTTTCGCATAGGTGTCGGCCAGGGTTTGAGCACGTTCCTCTTCCCCCAGGATAGCGCCAAGCGCTAACGTCGATGCGACATGCTTGTCCACCTCTTGCGCGTTGTAGTCGAGAATAACGACCGGCACGCCGGCAGCTTCGATACGCGATATCGCATCGCCCAGCGCATCGTGCTGCCAGGCCGCAAAAATCGCCACGTCCGGTTGGGTTGCCAGTGCCGCTTCGAGAGAGAAGGTGCCTGCATCAACTTCTCCTATATCAGCAATCTCGGCAATCCGCGGCACGGCTTCGACATAGGCATCCCACTGCAGGCTGCGCCATCCTTCCCAGGCGTCCCTTGAGATACCAACGACGCGGTCGTAAACATCTGGGCCACCAACAGCAAACGTGTCTTCATAATAGAACCCAAGCAAAATACGTTCTGACTTTTTAGGGACGTCCACGGTCCGACCGAGGACGTCGGTGACGGAAATAGTTTCGGAGAAGGCTGGCATTGGGAGCATCAAAGTTGTGCCCAGAAGCGCCGCGAAAAAACGGCGTGTGAAAAAGTTGGTCATGGTTGTTCCTGTTTTCAGAATTGGCAGTCGGCCCCACAGTGCCTGCAAAAAAGCATGTGATTGCTGTGCGCTGTGGTGCTGGGCGTGTTGTGAAATCACGGCTGCGAGCGTGGCCGGTCCGAAGGGCCGTTGCCTTGCCCCTCAGTCACGCGACACCGCATAGAACCGTATTACGCGACAGGCGGCGCGCGGGACGGTCTGGACTGGTCGAACGCCTGCGACAGCCCTCCAGGCTCGCGGAAGCTGGTCGGAAGAATGCTCCAACGGGTGGCGTGATGGCAGGTTGGCTTTTGCTTGTTGAGAAAGGCAAAGCTGTTTTTGAGCAGACACGCTTCACACTCCGGGATTGCCGCACCGCCGCTCCCATCTCCTGTACCACAAATGTCGCTGATTGAACCGCCAGCTTCGAGGTAGCTTTGGATTGCCGGATCAAGAGCCTCAGGCGTGTCCTGCCACTTGTGGGCAAATCCAACCATCACAATCGCGAGGAACATGACGGTTGTCATGCCCAAGGAAGCGATCCGTTTTGCCAACCCACCGTTCATGCACCTATGACGCCATGTCCTTCGGGAAATAACAAGATGAATTTTGAAGCAAAACAAGTGAAGGACATCACAGCTCTAAAACCAGCATTCACTTTGGTCTCAGAGCGCTCATCCGAGAACTCTGGTCAGGCAAAAAGCGGAATTTTGCGTTAAAAGGTCGGCTATGCGGACAATCTTGCCATTCGTTTCTGGCAGTTGAATGGCTGTTTTGTATGGTTCGCGACTGCAGCGAAAAGCATCAAGGGCGTAAAGTACAAGTGTGCTGCAGGCGCGAAAAAATAGGGTGGCGCTAGGAAAGCAGACATTCGAAACGCGGAAGCCGCCGTGGCTTGGTTGCGTCGCCGAACACCACATCTAGGTCAAAACCGGCCTCTCATTCACGCTTCAAGTCGCAAAATACACTGTCCAAGCTCAATACTGGACAGAGACATGGAAACTGCCTTACGACAACATCCTTTCAATTGCCTGTCTGGTTTTGCCCACGATTTCGTCAGCCTCTTTCTGGCTCAGACAAAATGGCGGGGCAAAACCGATGATATCGCCTTGCGGCATGGCGCGTGCGATGACACCGCTCTCTGCCATGGCGGCGGCCACCTGAGGGCCGATCTTTTCTGACGCATCAAAGAACATGCGCCCCTCGCGCTCTCGCACCAGTTCGACCGCGCAGAGCATACCTTCGCCGCGCACTTCGCCGACATGGGGATGATCCGCCAGGGAATCTGCCATTTGTGCGGTCAAATATTGCCCAACCGCACCGGCATTGGTGATCAGGTCAAGCGCATCAAGCAGTTTCAGATTGGCAACCCCGGCGGCGGCTCCAATGGGATGCGCGGAATAGGTCCATCCATGCCCAATCGGGCCGTTTTCATCCGTGCCCTGCTCCAGCACACGCCACACCCGGTCGCTGACAATACTGCCTGACAGAGGTGCATAGGCGCTGGTCAGTCCTTTGGCGATGGTGATGAGGTCAGGTTTGATTTCGTAGTGGCCCGAACCGAACATGCTGCCCAAGCGTCCAAAGCCTGTCACCACCTCATCGGCGATCAGTAGGATGTCATGCTTGTCGAGTACCGCCTGAATAGCGGGCCAATACCCTGCGGGCGGCGGGACGATCCCGCCTGTGCCCAGAACCGGTTCACCGATAAAGGCAGCGATGGTGTCCGCGCCCTCTTCCTCAATCAGAGCCTCCAGCGACGCGACGCAATGCTGCACAAACTCTGCTTCACTCTGGTTCAGGTCGGCGCGGCGGAAGTAATACGGGGCTTCTGTGTGAACGACCTGGCCCAAAGGCAGATCAAATTTCTTGTGAAAGAGTTTCAAACCAGTCAGCGACCCCGTCATCAGACCCGAGCCATGGTATCCACGCCAGCGGCTAATGATTTTCTTCTTTTCAGGGCGTCCGAGAATATTGTTGTAATACCAAATCAGCTTGATGTTGGTTTCATTGGCGTCACTGCCTGACAGTCCGAAATAGACCTTGCTCATGTGGTCGGGCGCACGGTCCAGGATCATTTTGGACAGGGTAATGCTGGCCTCGGTACCATGCCCGACATAAGCGTGGTAATAGGCCAGTTCCCTTGCTTGTTCGGCAATGGCTTCGGCAATTTCAGCACGACCATATCCGACATTCACGCAGTAGAGCCCGGCAAAGGCGTCCAGATGCCGGTTACCGTCGCGGTCCACGATATGGCACCCCGATCCGCCAGTAATCACACGTTGCGCCAGATTGCCCCGGGCAAATTCGGCCAGATGGGTCGACGGATGAAAAAAGGTTTCGCGATCCCATTGTTCCAGCAGATCATTCTTAAGCATATTTGACACTCCATTCGCGCTTGTGCGCGGCTTTCGGGGACGCATTCGAGGTTTGGCTCTTCGAGGCAATCTTGCGCATCTTTGTTAACTTGTGAACGACGTGCCTTTGCCCGCCGCTTCGGCGCGCTTACGGGCCAGTGTTGCAATAGCTGTGTCCTGCACCCCGGTTCCGGTCAGATCACAGACTGTCAGGCTCGTCGCAGCATCGTATCCGGGCAATGCACCTATAACCACCTCGCCAAGCTCTGGGAATTGCGCGGTCTCTGACACAAGCCCAGCGGTCATGGCGGCGCGCAGCTCGCCTAGAACTCTGGTCTGGGACAAACGATCCGGTACATAGTGATCCGCCGCCGCGACAAGCGCTGGATCAATCTCGCATTTGCCGTCCTGATCAGACCCCATGGCAATCACAAGCTGCCCCGGTTTGACATGGCCCTTCTGAACAAGCGGCGTTTTTGCTGGTGTTGTCGTGACGATCATATCTGCCGCTTGGGTCGCTTCGCCAACCGTTTCAGAGGCAGACGCCTCAACGCTCAATGTGTTGGAGATACTTTCGGCAGCATTTTGTGCCTTTGCGAGATCGCGCGCCCATACCGTGACATGTGTCAACGGACGAACAAGGTGAATGGCCTCAGCTTGCAGCTTTGCTTGCGCGCCTGCACCGATCACACACAGGCGAGAGGCCTCCGCGCGTGCCAGATGACGCGCGGCCACAGCCCCCGCTGCGGCGGTGCGCGCTTCGGTCAAGTATCCGTTGTCCAGCAACACCGCCTCGACCTGTCCGGTTTTGGCCGAAAAGACCACCATGATGCCATTGGTCGTCGGCAAGCCCATGGCGGGATTGTCATAAAACCCCGGCGACATCTTCACTGTAAAACTCTCAGCCCCGCTGATATGGGCCGTCTTGATATCAATCTCACCATTGTTTTCGTGAATGCCCATCGACACGATGGGCGGCATTTCCACACCGCCACCGGCCAGGGCGGCAAACCCATTTTCGATGCTATCAACAAGCGACAGATTAAGTGGCACCAGCGCGCGCAATTCGGTTTCGGTCAAAATTTTGATATCAGGCATTCTCGTCCCCCGCCGTCACGTCCACATCTTCGCCAGAAACAATTCGGTGGTGCAACGCCATGTCAATGTTACCACCGCTCAGGAGCAGCACGGTTTCGCCATTCGGTCTCACTTTGCCTGCGAGCAGGGCTGCAATCCCAACCGAACCTGACCCCTCGATGATCTGGTGCTCTTGCCAATAGGCGTGCCGAATGGCAGCGGCAATTTCAGCCTCGCTGACCAGAACGATGTCGTCCACCAGATCGCGCGTCATTTCAAACGTGTATACGTTGTCCAGCCCGATGCCACCGCCCAGACTATCCGCCAATGTTGAAAGCTCGGGCACAGCGATTGGCTTACCCGCTTTCTGGCACGCATACATGGCTGCCCCGCGCTCCATCGACACACCGATGACGCGGATGTCGGGTTTGCGCGCCTTCAATGCGGCGGCCACACCGGAAATCAAACCACCGCCGGAAAGCTGCACCAGCACTGTGGTCAGGTCGGGCACATCTTCGATGAGTTCCAGGCCAAGCGTGCCCTGCCCTGCAATAATGTCGGGGTGATCAAAGGGGGGGATCATCGTCATGCCCTCTTCCTCGACCAACCGATCCACTTCAACCTGAGCATCATCCTGGCTTTGACCGACAATGCGCACCTCTGCGCCTTGCGCGCGAATGCCGTCGATCTTGTTTTGCGGCACCAGTTGGGATATCGCCACGATGCATCGCACCCCATTTTGCCGCGCCGCATAAGCCAGCCCACGACCATGGTTGCCCGTGGACACACCAACAACACCCTTTGCGCGCTGCTCATCTGACAGGTTCAGAATGGCGTTTGTCGCACCACGGATTTTGAAGGATCCCGTCCGCTGATGATGCTCCAGTTTCAAGTACACCGGAACGTCCACCGCCGTGCTCAGCCTGTCTGAAAGCTCGGTCCTTGTGCGGTGGACCGTGCTGGCAATTCGACCCCGCGCGGCCTCGATCTCGGCAATATCAATCATTCCGCCGCCTTTGGTATGGACACTTTTGGCGCGGTCAGCATCCGTGCCAGGTAGCACTGAAATTCCCAAATGGTCTGCTCTTTTGGAGAGAGGCGCCCCGGCTGCGCCGACAGGGCCGCGGCATTGCGTGCGATGGCCGACGTGATGGGCTTGTCCTCATCGTTGATCGCATGAAAACTGGCTTTCAGCTCTTCCACACGCGCGTCAAATTCCTCCCCTACGGGCATGGCGTCAGGATGAACATCAACACCCCAGAACACACGCACCTTGTCCGTTTCAACCGGCATTAGAGACATCCAGAAGGTCCGCTCTGCCGACACAGACGCCATCTGAGCCGGGAACGCACCAAAGAGTGGCACGCTGTTCACCTCATCCTCGGACAGCTTCGGGTTCGGGTTTGCCATGGCTTCGCTATATTCAAACGCGACACCGGGATTGCGCCCTTGCGTGTAAAGACAGTAGCCCGGACTGCCGGTCACGACATGCGCATGTTGTGTGGGTAGAACCGGCTCAACGGTTTTGCTGTGCACGGCAAACAGATGGTAAGGCTCCATGAAATTCTGGAAGAGGATTTTCCAGTTGGTGTCCCAGATCTCATCCACCCGAAACAGAGTGCGATAGCTGGCGACATCATAGTTGGTCAAAAGCTCTGACAGGGGCGCCAGTCGCGGCGCCAAAGGCTTGGCCGACGGATCGAGATTGACGTACACCCAGCCCAGCCATTCCTCGACGGCAAATTGCGGCAGGCGACAATTTCGGTTGTCAAAATTTTCCCGCATATGAGCCGCCCCGATCAGCTGCCCATCCAATGTATAGGTCCAGGCGTGATATGGGCAGGTGATTTTGCCGGCGATGCTACCCTCACCCTCCAGCAGGCTCATCATCCGGTGGCGGCAAATATTGGACATCGCGCGCAACACACCATCATGGTCGCGCAGGATGATGACCTCGTCGCGGCTGATGGTCATGACGCGGTAGTCGCCGGGCTTTTCAAACTCATCCGAACGGCCCACGCAAATCCATTCGCAATTGAAAATCGCATCCCGTTCCAATTCGAGAAATGCCTGAGATGTATAAACCTGGGGCGGCGTTGCCTCGGACTGATCTTCGGGCAAAGCGGCATTCGCGGATACCGCGTCAAGCAATTCGGAAAGTGGCATATTGGGCTGCATGACATGACCTCAATCACTGGGTTTGGCGTTAGCTCGATAATCGCATGGTGAGTTTGCGCAGAAAATCCAACCCCTGCGTCAGCTCTTCAAGTTCAATATATTCATCGGCCTTGTGAGCACGGCTGATATCGCCTGGGCCAAAGACCACGGTAGAATAGTCAGCGTCGCTAAAATAGCCCGCATCGGTGCCAAAAGAAACCGCACCGGTGTCGTTCAGCCCCGTGATCGTGCTTACAAATTCCGCCGCCTTCGCGGCATTGCGGTCATCCAGCGGCGGCACGGCAATTTCTGTTATAATCCGGATCTCGGCACCGTCGCAGACGGCCCGCATAGCAGGTAGAATGTCCTGCTCGGCAAAGGCTTGGACTTCTGCGATAGCCACTGATCCGTCCTCGCCCGGCATCGGGCGGTATTCCCAATCGAAGTTGCACCACCCAGCGGTTGCGTTTCGCGCCGCGCCGCCCTCTACCGTGCCGACGTTAAAGGTAGGATAAGGCGGGCTGAAGGGCGAGCCTTCCAAGGGGTTTGCCGCGCGCTGCGCATTCATCTCTTCAATCTTCGAGATCAGCTTCATCGCGGCGGTGATTGCGTTGACGCCCTGCCTCGGGTCACAGGAATGCGCCTCTTGGCCCTTGATTTCAGTGCGCATCTCATAGCCGCCCTTGTGGCCGGTCACGATCTTCATCTGCGTCGGCTCCCCGACGATCACGATCTCTGGGCGATAGGCAAACCCCGACAAGCTTTCGAGCAGGACGGGCATCCCAAGCCCGCCCGTTTCCTCGTCAAATGTAAACGCTATATGAATAGGCTTGGTCAGGGGTGCGGCTTTGAACACAGGCACCGACGCCAGAACACAGGCCAGAAACCCCTTCATATCAACCGATCCGCGCCCATAAAGCCTGTTGCCTTTGCGGGTCAGCGTGAACGGGCCGCTCGACCAGTCCTGACCCTCCACCGGGACAACATCGGTATGGCCATTCAAGACAACCCCGCCGTCGATCTCTGGCCCGATTGTCGCAAAAATGTTGGCACGTTCTTTGGCCTCGTCGAAGCTGAGGGTCGAGGAAATGTCGTGCTGTGCTAGAAAGTCTTGAATGTAACCAATGATCCCATGGGTTGGACGTCCGGATACAGTTTCAAAACCGACCAGAGCGTCAAGGATATCTATGGCCGCATCCAGTGTTTGGGGCATGGCTTTATCCTCGGACGGCGTCATGGTTCTGCCAGCAATCGACCAAGAAGGGTCAACATCCGTTGAAGATCGATGCTGCGGTAGTGCCCAACACTGCGAATGTCATTGTCCACCATGGCCGCGCGAATTTCTTCTAACTCGTTGAGCTGCCCCGCATGCGCCTTGTCCCAACCGAACTGAGGAAGAAACGTGTACCAAATGCGCGCCACCCGGTAATACATCAATTCAGTGATCTCGCAGAGCGGCGCATTACCCGTCAGATCAGACAGTAACTGTTGCAGGTCATTGGCAATGAGCGCCAGCTCATCAAATGCTCCTGTCTTGTCCGCCAAGTCGCGTGTGCGTTTCACCAGATCATCGATCGTCTTGATATGATCCGGTGTGATCTCAATCGGCGACAGCTCTCCCATCATTTCAGCCAAACGTTTGCGCAGGTCATAAATCTGTTTGAAGGTCTTCAGATCAATGTCGGTCACTATCGTACCAACGCCGTTCTTGATAGCCACCAACCCCATGAATTCAAGCCGGTGAAAAACCCGGCGGATCGGGGTGCGGCTGATGCCGAACTCTTTGGCCAGTGCCACCTCGCTCAGCACGGTCCCGGGGGGATAAGTCAAAAGGCAAATCCGATCCCGCAACTCGCAATAGATCCGATCAAACCGTTCAGCGCCGGTTTCGTCTTCGGACACGGCGATAGCTGTCTCAGCTAACTTGACCATCGGCTTCCTCCGGTGAAGTTTCTGCGTTTCACGCGATTTCCATACGCGCCGCGTCCTCTCCCATTGACACGACTCAGCTTTAGGGGTGAGCATAGCTAAAATCAAGCTGTATACAGGTTACGCCATGACAGAGGTCGTTCAAACAGCGGACACGACAAGGTTTCAAAGCACTTCGGTCTGCGATGACATTACGCTCGATGAGGGCCCTGGAAAATATCGGATCGGGCTCATAGTGCTCAGCAATGACTACACGGTCGAACGTGACTTCATGAATATGCGGCCCAACGATGATGTCGCGATTTTCACCACGCGCATCGCTAACACACCTGATTGCAACGTGAACACCTTGCGGAAAATGGCGCCCAGAATTGCAGATGCGGCCGAGCTTTTGGTACCTGAGGGGCACCTGGGCACAATAGCCTACGCGTGCACTTCGGGTTCAGTGGTGATTGGCTATGAGGCCATTTGCAGCCACATCAAGTCGGTTCGCCCTGAGGCAACCTGCATCACGCCTATCACCGCGTCTTTGGCCGCGCTTGATGCTTTTGGCGCGCAAAAGCTGGCGGTTCTGACGCCCTATGTGGATGAGGTCAACGCGGTCATCGCCGACTATCTGCAAACCGCTGGCAAGCAGATCTGCGCCTTCTCGTCGTTTCGGATCGAGGACAACGAAGAAATGGCCGCCCTGGCAGGTGAGGCGATTTTCAAGGCTGCGGTGAAATCCGACAGGCCAGAGACAGACGCCCTGTTCACTTCCTGCACAGCAATCCGTGCAGTCGAGGTTGTGGACCGCATAGAACAAGCCTTGGGCAAACCGGTGATCACCGCCAATCAGGCCATGTTCTGGCAGGCCCTTCGGGCAGCGGGCTGTGAGGACAAAGTCGAAGGCTATGGCACTTTGCTACGGCAGTTTTAGTCTGCATGTCGGGAGGTATGCGATGAACCACGAACAAATTTTGTCCAATCCCCCACGGGTTCTCAGTCAGGAAGAGCGTTCCTTTTATTTCGAACAAGGGTATGTCGTTAAAGAACGCGCCATCGGTCAAAATTGGCTCGACCGGCTCAACACCGCCATGGCCGCACTGGTTGAGACGACGCGCAGCATGACATGCTCAACCCAGACCTATGATCTGGACGCGGGCCACACAGCCGAAAACCCACGGCTGCGCCGCATTGCCTATCTTGATGACCTCGATCCTGTGTTCTGGGACTTCTGCAGAGACTCCCCCCTCACCGATCTGGCCGCTGATCTGCTTGGCCCGAATGTTCGGTTTCGCGAGTGCATGATCAACTTCAAATGGGCTGGAGGCGGTCAGGAGGTGAAGTGGCATCAGGATTTTCCCTTCTACCCGCTGACCAACACCACCGTGGCGCAATTCCTGGTCTGTCTGAACGATGTTGGTCCCGATCAAGGCCCTTTGCAGGTTGTCCCCAAAAGCCATGAAGGCCCATTCTACAGCCACTATGACGACGACAATTGGCTTGGTTACATCCCGGATGAAAGATTGGCGGAGGTCGGACTGGACACGGCGGTAGATTTGACCGGCCCGGCTGGCACCGTCACGGTCCACCATTGTGCGGCACTGCACGCCTCACGCGCCAACCTCAGTAAGCTGGGGCGGCCGGTGGTGATTGTCACCTACTGCGCCTGCGATGCCATCGGCTACACTGCTGTGACGTATCCCACGTCAAATTGCCTGAAGGTCGTGCGCGGTGAAGAGGCAAAGTACGCGCGCCTTGAGCCTATGGAAATGCGCATGCCGCCGGACTGGTCCGATGGCTACACCTCCATCTTTGAGCATCAGGAAGAGGCCTAGACTATGGCACCACCGTTTTCCCGCGAAGAATATGCGGACCGACTAACCCGCGTCAGAAACGCCATGCAGTTAAAAGAGCTGGACGCGCTGGTCATCGGTGATCCGGCCAATATCAACTGGTTGACCGGATATGATGCCTGGTCATTCTACACACCGCAGATCATGGTGGTCGGCCTGGAGCTAGACCCGACTTGGATGGGCAGGGAAATGGATGCAGGCGCTGCCGCATTCACAACCTATTTGCCACCAGAACAGTTGGTCCCCTTTCCCGAAACGCATGTGCAGCAGACGACGTTCCACGCGGCGCAGTACATGGGCGACTGGATGAAATCGAAGGGGTTGAACGGTAAACGGATCGGTTACGAGAGTGACGTCTACTTTCTAACACCCGCCGCCGTGGGTCACTTAATGGAGCGCACACCCGACAGCGACTGGAGCGATTGCGGCTTGCTGGTAAACTGGCAGCGCTTGACCAAAAGCTCCGCTGAGATCGCAATGCTGCGACAGGCCGCAATCATTGCGGGCAAGGCCATGCAGACGGCCTATGACGGCGTGCGACCGGGGGTACGGCAATGCGATCTGATGGCCGATGTCGTCGCCGCTCAAATCCGTGGCACGCCAGACTTCGGTGGAGACCAGACCGCCCTGCACCCGTTGGTACTGGCTGGAGAGGCGGCCTCGACAGCCCATCCTATGTGGACCGATGCGCCCTTTGAAAAAGACCAGACCATCGCCTTTGAACTGGGCGGATGCCGCAAACGCTATAACGCTGGCCTTGCGCGCACCGTGCATCTGGGTGAGCCGCCAAAGATACTGATGAACACAGCCAAAGCCGTGGGCGAAGGCATGGACGAAGTTATGTCCGCCATGAAGGCCGGGGCGCTGTGCTGCGATGTGCATGCCGCCTGGCAGGCGGTTCTGGATCAGTACGGGCTCGAAAAGAAAAGCCGTATCGGCTATTCGATCGGGCTTGGTTATTCTCCCGACTGGGGCGAACACACGATCAGTTTCCGCCCTGATGACAGCACTGTTCTGCCAGAAAACGCCGTGGTGCACATCATCTTGGGCATGTGGATGGACGGCTGGGGCATGGAGTTGAGCGAAACAATCCATGTACGTGCCAACGATGCTTCGTGTCTCACACAATTCCCGCGCGATGTTCACGTGATCGACGTGTGAAAGGACAATAGACATGGGGAAAAAACTCACCCAGGCCCAGATCGACGCCTTCCACCGGGATGGGTTCGTCTCGCCCATAGATGTGTTTTCCGAAGCAGAGGCCCTGCGCCTGCGCAAGGAACTTGAAGCCGCCGAAGAAAAATGGCCCGAAGCCTTTCAGGGGGCTGCGCGCAACAATGCTCATCTGAACTTGATGTGTCTTGATGAGATCGTGCACAACCCGATCCTTGTGGATGCGATTGAGGATCTTATCGGCCCTGACATCCTCAATTATGGAACGGTTCTGTTCATCAAAGAGCCCAAGGACCCCGGTTTTGTCAGCTGGCATCAGGACGCTCGTTACATGGGGTTGGAACCTCATGTCGGCATCACCGCCTGGGTGGCCTTGACAGAGGCCAATGACGAAAACGGGTGCATGCAGATGATCCCTGGCAGCCATGGCGAGATCAAAGATCACACCGACACATTCGGTGAAGAAAACATTCTGACCCGCGGGCAGGAAGTGGAAGATGTGGATGCCTGCAAGGCTGTGTCCACGCCCCTGCGCCCAGGCCAAATGTCAATCCACAGCGCCCGGGTGATCCACAGCTCGCAACCAAACCGCAGCAATGACCGACGCATCGGGTTTGTCATTCAACCCTATATGCCACCACATGTGCAGCAGATGATCACGCCAACCGGTGCACAAATGGTGAGAGGCCGTGATCCTTTTGGGAACTTTGAACACTTGCCTCGTCCTTCATCCGATATGGATCCCGGTGACATAGAGAAACGAGATTGGGTGAATGAAACATGGGCAAACATTCTCTATCATGGCGCCAAGATGCGGCGAGACTATTAGCAAGGTCAATGAAGCGCCTGGCTTGGCACCGCAAAAGGTAACAGTGTCCACAAAGCCCCAGTTCAGTCACCCCTCAACTTCGCGAATGCAGCGAACGTCCAGTATGCGGGTGCGATTGCAGCATCAAGGTGATGTTGCCAAAGACGGCTTAGGGCCATCCAGACATGTGCCAATGTCAGCAAACCGCACTTCGCAGCCATCCTTGCAAGGCGTAACACCCGGAACTTTGGGCTAAAAGCAGCCATCTTAGGCAATCAGTTGGTAAAACTGATACAGAATGGCTGCTCCGCCGAGCGACCTGTCTTTCGCCGTGATAGCTTTCATGTCCACGTAGATCGCTAGCGCGTCGCGCATTGCCGGATTGGGTGTCCTCCATCCACATCGAGTATCTGGCCCAATGTTGGTGGGGTCACGGGTATCCAAAAGTCCTGGAGAACGTTCGAAAACAGCTGGCCGATGATGTGACGTTCTTTAACAGCAACGCGCGACGAGCTAGCGCAGATCTGCGGACGCAGGAGCCGAAAGCACGGCTTAGCTTGCTATGTGCCTTTGAGTTAAAGACGGCTGGCTTGGAACAAAACATTCCAAACCTTGTGTTTTTCAACGCTGCCATTGGTGACTATTCAGCCTTCGCGCCCTGGGATTGTCTGGATGAACTACCAGGCCATCACAACCCGGCGAATGCTTTTGAAATAGCATGCTCCGTCATATCAAGATCGGCGTTCGTGTACCCCAGAGACGCATAAAACTTCATCGGTGCTTTCAGATTACCTTCTTCACGCAGAACCCGGTTGAAGACATTTTGGTGCGTTGCGTCCGCTTTCAACGTATCGCGATAGTTGATCACCGGCGCGGGTTTAAACACGATGTCGAATAACACCGGATCACCAACAACAGTGGCCTCAACCCCTGCACGCTCCGCCCCGAGCCTAAGTATGTCCATGACGCGGGTACCGGTGCGGCGCAAAGCCTCATAACTCCCATCACGACGAAGGATTTCTAGAGTCTTTAGACAAGCCGCAGCAGCCACGGGATTCCCAAAGACCACCCTAATAAAAAAGGGACCGCCCTAAGGCAGCCCCTGATCCTATCGCGCAATGCGGCTGGCTTACATCATGCCGCCCATGCCGCCCATGTCGGGCATGCCGCCGCCGGGGGCTGCGCCCTCTTTGGCAGGCTTGTCGGCAACCATGGCTTCGGTGGTGATCAGAAGACCGGCAACCGAAGCTGCGTCTTCCAGCGCCGTGCGCACCACTTTGGCCGGGTCGATCACGCCGAACTTGAACATGTCGCCATATTCTTCGGTCTGCGCGTTGAAGCCGAACTTGTTGTCGTTCGATTCACGGATCTTGCCCGCGACAACCGAACCGTCCACGCCCGAGTTCTCAGCGATCTGACGCAGAGGCGCTTCCAGAGCGCGGCGCACGATGGCGATACCGTTGTTCTGATCGGCATTGGCGCCTTCCAGCCCGTCGAGCGCCTTCGCACCCTGGACCAGAGCCACGCCACCGCCAACAACGATGCCTTCCTGAACGGCCGCACGGGTCGCGTTCAGCGCATCGTCAACACGGTCTTTGCGCTCTTTCACTTCGACCTCGGTCATGCCGCCCACGCGGATAACAGCCACGCCGCCTGCGAGTTTCGCAACACGCTCTTGCAGCTTTTCACGGTCGTAGTCAGACGTGGTTTCTTCGATCTGGCCACGGATCTGGGATACGCGGGCTTCGATCTCGGCTTTCTCACCAGCACCGTCGACAACAGTTGTCTCGTCCTTGGTGATCTGCACTTTCTTGGCTGAGCCGAGCATGTCCATTGTGACATTCTCAAGCTTCATGCCCAGATCGTCAGAGATGACCTGACCACCTGTCAGGATCGCGATGTCCTGCAGCATGGCTTTGCGGCGATCGCCGAAACCAGGGGCTTTGACTGCCGCGATTTTCAGGCCGCCGCGCAGCTTGTTGACCACGAGGGTTGCCAGCGCTTCGCCTTCCACATCTTCCGCGATGATCAGCAGAGGCTTTTGCGACTGAATGACCGACTCAAGGAGTGGCACCATCGGCTGCAGCGACGAGAGTTTCTTCTCGTGCAGCAGGATCATGCAGTCTTCGAGTTCCGCTGTCATCTTGTCAGCGTTGGTCACGAAGTATGGTGACAGGTAGCCACGGTCAAACTGCATGCCTTCGACAACATCGGTCTCGGTTTCCAGACCTTTGTTCTCTTCAACAGTGATGACACCTTCGTTGCCAACCTTTTGCATCGCACCAGCAATTTGCTGACCGATTTCAGCTTCACCGTTGGCCGAGATTGTGCCGACCTGTGAAACTTCTTCACTGTCTTTCACTTCACGCGCTGCGTTCTTGATCGTTTCAACCACTTTCGATGTGGCCAGATCAATACCGCGCTTGAGGTCCATCGGGTTCATGCCCGCGGCCACGGCTTTCATGCCTTCTTTGACAATCGCTTGCGCCAGAACGGTCGCTGTGGTCGTGCCGTCACCGGCCTCGTCATTGGTGCGGCTGGCGACTTCTTTCACCATCTGCGCGCCCATGTTTTCGAACTTGTCTTCCAGCTCGATTTCCTTGGCAACCGATACACCGTCTTTGGTGATGCGCGGTGCGCCGAAGGATTTGTCCAGAACCACGTTACGGCCTTTGGGGCCAAGTGTTACCTTGACCGCATCGGCCAGGATGTTCACGCCGCGCAGCATTTTGTTGCGGGCATCGGTATCGAATTTGACGTCTTTAGCTGCCATGTCTCGATTTCCTTAAATTTGCGTTGAATGGATATGTGTCCGCAGACACATGTCGGGCGACGGTTTAGGCTTGCACGCCCAGAATGTCGCTTTCCTTCATGATCAAAAGCTCTTCGCCGTCGATTGTGATCTCGGTGCCCGACCATTTGCCGAACAGGATGCGATCACCGGCTTTTACAGCCATATCGATCAGTTCACCGTTGTCCTTGCGCGCGCCGTCGCCGCAGGCAACAACTTCGCCTTCACTTGGTTTTTCCTTGGCGCTGTCTGGAATGATCAGACCACCAGAGGTTTTCTCTTCGCTCTCAACGCGACGCACAAGCACGCGGTCATGTAGCGGTTTAAATGCCATCTTCTTTGGCTCCTTGGCTCAAAGTTACTCCCTTGAGGTCTCATGACCCCGTTAGCACTCACTTCAGATGAGTGCCAACGGCGCATAGCTAAGGATCAATTCTTTCCGAGTCAACATCTCGGCCAGGAATTTTTTGCGCCCTTAGATTGCGGTCTTCGATCCAAGCGCATAGGTTAACAAAACCATAAAAACAAAGGATAAAGCGATGCGGCGCGTTTGGGCAATTTTGGCTTTTGTCTTTGGAGTTTTACCGATCACAGCCCTGGCACAGGATGTCTGCGGCGGTGAGGACCTGATCGACCTGATGCCACCGGACGAGCGTCAAGCCCTGCTGGATGAGGTCGCGCGTGAACCTTACGCCGAGGGGCTTTTATGGCGTGCCACCAAGGGCGACACGGTGATCGAATTTTTCGGCACTTACCATTTCCGCCATGCCCAGACCGATGCACATCTGGAGCGGCTGAAGCCCATGATTGAGGCCGCAGACACAGTTTATCTGGAAATCTCCAACGCGGATCAGACCAAGATGGAACGCGAAATGGCCAGCGATCCGGCGTTGATGTTCATCACCGAAGGGCCGACATTGGTGGACCTCTTGGGTGAAGAAGACTGGAAAGCCTTTTCCGAGGCTATGCGCGAGCGCAATATCCCAGGCTTCATGGCCGCCAAATTCAAACCGTTTTGGGCCACCATGATGCTTGGCATCGGCCCGTGCGAGGCGCGCTCAGGGGCGCTTGAGGATCGCGGCATCGACGTTTTGGTGGGCGAGTATGCCGAAGAGCTGGGCACGGGCAGCAAGTCACTGGATGACTTTATCGCCCTTCTGAAGTTGCTCGACGAGGATCCGCTTGAGCAGCAACTCAACCTCATTCGCCTGACGCTGGCCTGGCCTGGCAATGTCGATGATATGTCTTACACCATCCGCGAACGGTATCTGGCCGAAGAGATTGGCCTGACCTGGGCCTTCTCCAAAGCCGTGTCACTGAAATACGGCGGCCCCACCGCCGAGGCTGACTTTGCCCGATTCACCGAGCTTCTGCTCGAAGACCGCAACCGCAAATGGGTCGATACGCTGGTGGCCGACACCCAACCCGGCGAACGTGTCTTCGTGGCCTTCGGCGCGGGTCACTTGCCCGGAGAGATTGGTGTGCTGTGGATGCTGGAACAGGAAGGCTTTGCGATTGAACGGCTGGAGATGTGAGAGCAAGCGGGGATAGGTTGGGCGGCAGCGAAGCCGACATGTGAGCCAAGTCGCGCCAGCGACGGACCGGGGGACGGCGCGGCCTCACATTGATCGCCGCGCTTTATCTCAGCCAAGTCTGCCTCTCGAATGCACGTTGCACCCACGTCTACCAAAGCGACGGCCCATAGGGCCGGTCCGTCGCTGGCACGGCGGGCCTGCGGCCCTCGATTCCGTGCCTGGTGTGGTGAACGAAGGGCCGCTTCAGACTCAAACCAGTCTTATTCCGACCTAACCCACCCTTTTCCTTTCTTCTTCACACAACCCGGTGCCCATGCAAATATGCGCCATGCACGTCCTCACCGTCCTTGATCACCCGAACCCGGACTCGTTCAGCGCCGCAGTGGCAAAGCAATTCATGTCCGGGGTTGAAGCGGCCGGGCATTCCACAGAGCTGGCCGATCTGAATGCCGAAGGGTTCGACCCCCGCTGGTCCATGGCGGATATTGAGGCCGATGATGGCGATAGAGCCCCGAGTGATGTGCGAAAGGAGCAGGCGCGCATCGCGCGGGCGGATGCGATTTGTTTTGTCTTCCCACTCTTCTGGTGGGGCATGCCTGCGATGACCAAAGGCTGGGTGGATCGCGTCTGGTCCTGGGGGTGGGCCTATGATCAACTCGACGATCCCGAGAAATCGCTGCAACGCCCGCGCACTGGTGTTCTGTTGATCCCTGCCGGGGCACGTTCGGACGAAATGGAAGCAGAAGGCTATCTTGCCGCGCTCGACACCGCCTGGATGAAAGGTACGTTTGGCTATTTTGGTTTTAGCCAACGCGATCTGCAGGTGCTCAACGGGTCAACCGGATCCGACGCGCGGCGCAAGGCTTTGCTGGACAGGGCCTATGACATCGGGGTTTCGCTCAAACCTCCGCTTTAACCCTCACGCATCGTCGTCCCACGAAAACGCATCCCCTTTGGCGCGCAATCTGCCAATCGATGGCAGTTGAAAATGCGTGCCCAGCACGCGTCGATCCGCCTCGCACGCGGCCTCCAGCAAGGCGCGTCGGGACGCGACCGCCTGTTCCGCGTCCTGATCGAACTTGAAATGCCACTCGGGATGCCAGCATTGCGCCGCGGAATGGATCGCATCCCCGGTGATGATCGCCTCTTTGCTGCCGTCCCTGATCAGGACTGAGACATGCCCCGCCGTGTGACCAGGGGTCGGCATAAGCGTCACGTAGTCCCCAAGGGCATGCGCGCCCTGCACAAACTCCGCTTGCCCGGCTTCTATAACTGGCAAAATGCTTTCTTGATACATGGCCTGCGCATTTTCGCGGTAATACGGCTCATCCGCCTTGGGCAGCAGGTATTTGGCACTCGGGAACGTCGGCACCCAGCGACCATCCTCCAACTGCGTGTTCCACCCCACGTGATCCACATGCAGATGTGTGCAGAGCACGTAGTCCACCTCCTCAGGCCCAAGCCCAGCCGCCGTCAGCCCGGCCAGAAACCGTGTGTCATCCCGCTGATGCCAATCCGGAAAGCTGGGCGCGGTTTTATGATTGCCCACGCAGGTGTCAATGAGGATCACATGATCCGGTGTCTTGAGCAAAAACCCCTGCACCGGCATCAAAAGCCCCCCGGTTTTGGTGCAAACACCCCCCGGAACATATGTATCAATCACATGGGCCACAGCCGGCCCCGCCGTTGGGAACAACTCTTCAGGCGCCAGAAACGGTCCATAAAGGTCAAGAACGCGCCAAAGCTCAATCGCGCCAATCCGACATAGCATGGGCTTTCTCCTTACCTCGAAAGGGGTTGCCGCAACTTGACGCGTATAGATAGGTATGTCGAGCCGTCAGCCCATCATCTCGGCCACGCGCGCCGCCCAGCGGTCATAGATCACCGGTCCGGGATGAAACCCGTCCTCGGCCATCAGAGTTGTGTCCATTGGAAAGTCAAACGGCACATATTGCACAGCATCCCGATCCGCCGCAATGCCGCGCAGGTCCCCGTCAAAGAGGGTCGCGCGGCGCCCCAGAACAGTACGAAGAGGTGCTGGCAAAAGCGGGAACGCCCCTAGTGGCGGCACGGCCGTGGCATAGATCTCACGCACGCCGAAACGCGTCTGCAAAAGCATGATCAGGTCTTTATAGTTCTTCTGCCACCGGCGGCGCGACATGCCGTTTTTGGAATCGTTCACACCCAAAGCAATAACCGCGATGTCAAACCGGGCTTCGGGCTCTGTCTGCAGGTTCTGCAACACCGTTGTCGTGGTCGCCCCACAGCGCGCGGCCAGTCGCCAGCGCACCTGATGGCGCTGCGCCAGACGCGCCACCAACCGCCCGATCAGCGCATCTTCTTGATGCGCCACACCAACCCCCGCGGCCGAGCTGTCGCCCAAGACCAAAAGCCGCAAGGCTGGGCCGTTACCTGCGACGCCCTCTCGCGGCCCAGAGGCCTCCTGCAAGCGCGCGGCGCGAAACCGAACCCAGGCGACCTGCGGGATCAGGATCGGTGCAAGGGCGAGCGCCAAAACCAGATCCCGCATCAGGCCTGCTCCTGTCGCGCGTTTAGCCCGGCCTCGCTCAGCGCATACACTCCCCGCGCCGCACGAAAAAACCAGCCAGAATGATTGTCCGCCATGATCCGTGTGGCCCGTGTGACACCGGTTTTCCGGGCAATCTCAGCCCCCGAGCACGGACCATGTTGCGCAAGGTAGGCCGCACATTTCTCTGCGTCCTGCTTATAGGCTGTCTGAACCTGGCCTCGCGTGCCGCCAAGATTCGGATCACCGTCGCGTGCGGTGAACTCTTTCATCAGACGCGCTTGCTTCACTTTGGATTTGCGCGGCTTGAACGGCGCAGGATCGCAATGCACCTGAAGCGAGCTGTCTTTGACCTGCACGCTCAGCACCCCCAGCCCCAGACGCCTGCACAAGCCAACATTGCCCTTAAAGGTGCGCCAGCCCGCCTTGCCCTTCCAGCGCGGCACGGCAACATAGACATGGTCCGTCACCGCCTGCCGCGCCACGGCCTGTTGCAAAAGCGTCAGGGAAAACCCGGTTTTCAGCTCAACAATCACCGGCTCCTGCGCCAGCTTCACGCCAACGACATCCGCCGCGCCCACTTCGGATTTCACCTCATAGCCCTGACTTTCCAGCCATGCTTTGACAGAAGGATAGAGATCGGTTTCAAGCAGACGAGACATGCGTGCAATTTGGCCGCAGCGGAGGTGGGTGACAAGCCCTCAAAGCCCGCCTATAAGGCGCGCAAATTCTTTCATTCAAGGTACAGGACACGTCCATGACCACGCTCGTATTTGGCCACAAATCTCCCGACACTGACAGCACCGGATCCCCCATCCTCTGGGCGTGGTATCTCAACGAGGTCAAAGGCGGCGAGGCCGAAGCCGTGCTTTTGGGCGAGCCGAACACAGAAGCCGCATTCATGCTGGAAAAATGGGACCTGCCCAAGCCGCGCATTATTGAGGATGTGGCCGATGATCAGCCCTGCGTGATTGTCGACACCAACAATCCGGCTGAGCTTCCTTCCAATATCAACGGCGCGGATGTGCAGGCCATCATCGACCACCACAAGCTGGTCGGCGGTTTGGAAACCAAAGGCCCCATCGACATCACCGTGCGTCCGCTGGCCTGCACGGCCACGATCATGGTCGATCTGATGGGCGACGATGCCGCCAAGATGCCCGATTGGGCCAAGGGTGCGGCGCTCACCTGCATTCTCAGCGATACGCTGGAATTCCGCTCTCCGACCACAACCGACCATGACCGCGCCGTGGCCGAAAAACTGGCTGCGGATCTGGGCATTTCGATCTCGGATTACGCCTCAGACATGTTCGCCGCCAAATCCGATGTCAGCGCCTTTTCTGATGCCGAGCTTTTGCGCATGGACAGCAAGGAATACGGCGTGGGCGACACCAAATTCCGCGTCTCCGTTCTGGAAACCACGGCGCCCGACATGGTGCTCAACCGCAAGGATAGCCTGATGGCCTCCATGTCGGATGTGGCCACCGAGGACGGCGTCGATCAGGTCCTGCTCTTTGTTGTCGATATCCTCAACGAAGAAGCCACGCTTCTGGTACCCAACGACCTGGTCAAAGCTGTCGCCGAGAAAAGCTTCGGCGCATCCGTGAGCGGCGATGCGGTCGTCCTGCCCGGCATCATGAGCCGCAAAAAACAGATCATCCCGAACCTGGCGGTGTAAGGTTCACATCTTTTAGAAGGCGACCGTGCTTTCTGGTTTCAGCGATGACATCTCCAAAGGTTGTAAGACCTTTGCCCTCCAATAGAGGGATCAGTTTGACCAACGCCTCCGCGGTTGCCTGAGCGTCACCCAAGGCGGTGTGGCGCAACTCTGCTGGTATGCTGACGGAAAGCCGATTGCAGAGCGCATCTAGAGAATGCTGCTCCGTTGTTCCAAAAACCACGGCAGACAGCAGCACTGTATCCAGAACAGGATGGCTCCATTCTACATCCATTTGCGCTGCGAACCGGTGAAGAAAGGCAAGGTCAAACGGCGCATTATGAGCAACAAGCACGGCGTCCCTGGCAAAGTGATGAAATTGTCGGCCAGCGGTGACGAAATCCGGCGCACCGCGGACATGGTCATCTGTGACACGGTGCACTTTGGTTGAGGCTGGCGGGATGGGTCGGCCTGGATTGACATAGCTGTCCAAAATCTCACCCGCGACAATACGGCCATTCAACACACGAACAGCCCCGATTTGCACCACATCATCAGTCTGGGGAGACAGACCTGTGGTTTCGGTGTCGAACGCGACAAAACACAAAGACCGAAGTTCTGTATTCATAATGTCGACTGTCTGGCCACTGTTCAGCAAATCGAAATCATAGACCAGCGGGCGCGGGCTGCGAGAACCGGTCTCGACGGTTTTGGCGTCCAGGATGAGCATATACCCGTTGGTTGCCAATGGCTTCAGGCTGACATTGAAGGACCGTTCGCCGGAAAGGTCTGCAAGCTGCGTGGATACTTCTGTGTCGGCCTTGGCCATTTCCGCTTGCGCCGCCGCAAGGCCGTCGGCATCGAAATAGTCCATCAACGGCGCTTTCAAACGCGGTGGCGCGATCTGTGCAAGCACTTCAGCGGCCTGACCATCGTAGAGCACAATTTCATGCGCCGGATTGACCAGGATCGTAGCCAGCGGGATCTCTGTCAAAAGCGCGGTAAGTCGCGCCGTTTCGGCCTGAAGGCGCTCGGTTTCACGAGCGACCTGCGCGGCCGTATCCACAACATTTGTGTTCAGCGTCGCCGAGACGGCATTGGCGGCCGGAGCCAGATCACCAAGGTACTTGGCCGCGTCGGTTTCAACTTCCTTGTCAACACCTGAATGCGCACGAAGCCGCAGCTCTGAGGCGAGTTTATCAATTGGCTTGGCGACGTTTTCATCGAACAAAAGCCAGATGCCAGCGATCAGAGCCGTGTTGAGAAAAGCAAACAGGATAAGTGCTGTGACAAAGGGGGCCGATGGCACCGCCGTTTCGGCACGCGCCCAGCCGAAGTAAAGCGCCCCAGCCGCCAGCAGCGCCGCACCCAATGCCAGAAAGCAGAAGAAGAGGAAAATGCGCAGGCGAAGGCTGAGACCGGTGAACATGTCAGGTCTCGCACACGAGTTTCAGGATCGGATCATCCGGTGGCATGGCCTGCCAATCGGCATTTGTAACTGTTCCATCTTCTGCAAAGGATGCGCCATCTATCAGAAGCGCGGATTTTGCCCCCGCACAGTCATAGAGCATCGGGGCCTGGTTCACAGGCGACCAGCGGCCAAAGAAGTATATGTCTGCCAGCCGCTGATCCGGCAGGTTTTCATTGCTGCGCGCCGTGGCGGTATCAACCGCGACAAAACGCTTGGTATAGGGCCGGAGCTGCGTCCAGGGGCGAAGCCAGCTTTGTTCCTCCACCGTCATGGCGACCTCAACACCTTGAGGAAGGCGTTCAACGGTTCTGTCGAACCATGTGTATTCATTGGAAATGGTCATGCCGATCATGCCAAGCCCGGCAGCGAGCGGCATAAGCCAGCGCGGCAAACGCCGACCGGTTGCAATGTTGAGCAGCATGGCAACCCCGGCACAGGCGATCCCGGCAAAGATGGTGGCGATGAGTTCTAGAAACATGCGCTTATCCTAACGTGCCTTTTCCGGATGACACAGAGGATTGCATCGTTTTGACAACAACGAACGCATCTCGGAGATGGCTGCGCTCGAAGTCCGAGAGGTCAGATGGATCGAGAAAATTGTCCGGGTGTTCACCCGCCTTGACCAGTGTGGCCTGATGTTCAAGCCGCAGAGTTGCAATGGCGTCGTAGGCATCCAGCAAGTCCGCACCGCCGGACTCAGAAAGTATTCCCGCAGCTTGCGCAGCGTCTAGCCGGGCACGGGTATTGACCGGTTTGAGCTTGCCCTGAAGCGCATAGATACGCCCCAGATCAACAATGGGCACGACCCCGTTGTGCTTGAGGTCCAGGTGATTTCTGTGTTCACCGGACCGGATTGTTGCCAACCCCCGCAAGAGCCCGAGCGGCGGATAATGCTTGAGCGAGTTTGAGATCATATGCGCTGTAAAGATCGAGTTCTTGGAGGCTTTTTCCAACGTATCCGACTGCAACTGCGCAAAGAGGCTTTCCTCGCCACCAATGGGGCGCAGGTCAAACATGACCGAGGCCAGCATCTGCGCCTCTGGATTAGGCTTCGCAATCCATCCTTTGAAATAGTCGCGCCAGACATGCACCGGCTGACACCAGCGCGGATTGGTCGCCATCATGTCGCCGGGGCAGTAGAAATAACCGCAGGTATCGAGTCCATCGCTCACGAATTTTGCGAGCTCTGCAAAATAGGCCATGTCCGCCTCGGTCGCATCGTCAGAAAGGATGAGACAGTTGTCCTGGTCCGACACACCGGTCTGTTCCTGCCGTCCTTGAGAGCCACAGGCGAGCCAAAGATAAGGCACCGGTGCCGGGCCAAGCTGTGCTTCAGCCAAGGTAAGCAGACGGCGCGTGACGCAATCCGCGATGTCTGTAATCAGCCGCGTGACCACATCATGCCGGTTGCCTGTCCCGACAAGCTGCGCCAGGAGCTGCGGGATTTCGGCGGTCACACGCGCCATGCTGGCCGCATCCTGCGCCTTGGCTGTGCGACCAACCAAAGTTCCCGATGACAACGCCTGAACGCGTGTCAGATCAGTTTGTGTGACAATGCCAACAAGCTTGGTGCCATCGACAATCGGAATGTGACCAATGCCGCGCTCCATCATCAGGTGCAGCACATCGGTGCCCAGCGCATCCGGCCCAAGCGTCAGTGGGTCGGCGGTCATGATGGTGGAGACGGGTGCCCCTGTGTCCGCGCCCTTGGCCACAACACTGCCGTTCATGTCGCGCACGGTGACGATGCCGCGAATACCTGCATCATCCACAACGCAGATAGAAGAAATTCTGTGGTCATGCATTCGGGCCGCCGCGTCCCGGATCAGGGTATCCGGCGCGCAGATCACAGGGTTGCGCGACATCAGTTCTTCTACTGGCAGTGTCGTCAAGTCCTTGCGGTCAGCCCGCGCCGGACGGCGGCGATCAAAAAAACGGGCGACTTTCGGCGAGGTGTCGATCAGATCGAACAAAGCCTTGGATGGCATGCAGATCAGGGTTGCGTCAACCGTAACTGTTGCCGTTCGACTGGCGACATCTTCGCGCAGAATGGCCCGCTCACCAAAGGAGTTGCGCGGACCTAATAGAGAGAGCTGAACACCAGTCTCGTCCTTTATCTCGATCTCGCCGGACACGACGATGTAAAGGTTTTCTACCGTATCACCAGTCTCGAATACGGCCTGCCCCACAGAATAGCCCTGCGCCGTGCAGCGTTCTATGAGCACGTCTAGATCGCTTTTTGACAGGCTGTCATAAGGGTGAACAGAGCCAAGGAAATGAGTCAGCGAAGCCGAAAGGGACATGTCTTGGGCCTTATGCAATGTGGTCCTGCCCACCATGTGGCGGACAGGACCGAGTTTACAGACGGCACACCGTCGCGAACACCGCGACGGTGCAGATCACAAGCCTAGTGGCCTTCAACTGCTGTGCCTGCGCCACGTGGGACACGTACACTCGCCACGAGATCCTTGATCTCTTGTGGTGTCTCTTTGGTCATACCCGAAACCACATAGGCAACGATGAAGTTCACCATGGCACCGATGGCACCGAAGGAGGTGGACTTGACCGGTCCCAGGAGGGGATCAGCATCCGTGAACGCATTGGTATCCGGGATGAAGAACCAGCCTTTGTGCAGGAAGATATAGAGCAAAGTGACCACGAGACCTGCCAGCATGCCTGCAACGGCACCGACATTGTTGATGCGGGTCGAGAAGATGCCCATCATCAGCGCCGGGAAGATCGAGGCCGCTGCAAGACCAAAGGCGAGCGCCACGGTTTGCGCCGCAAATCCCGGGGGATTGAGCCCAAGGATCACCGCGACCACAATGGCGGCTGCCATCGAGATACGCGCGGCCAGAAGCTCGGATTTCTCGGACATGTTTGGCGTTAACTGACCTTTCAGGAGGTCGTGACTGACCGCCGATGAGATCGCCAGCAACAGACCCGCCGCCGTGGACAGAGCCGCCGCAAGACCACCTGCCGCCACCAGACCGATGACCCATCCCGGTAGGGATGCAATCTCGGGGTTGGCCAGCACCAGGATATCGCGGTTGAAGTTGGTCAGCTCATTGCCTTCCCACCCATTCTCCGCGGCCTTGGCCTGAAGCTCCTCGTTGGCATCGTTGTAATACTGGATCATGCCATCGCCGTTCTTGTCTTCCCAGCCGAGCAATCCGGTTTTCTGCCACGTGGCCATCCACGCGTATTCCGGCGCTGTCTCGATCTGTTCGACACTCACAGCGGCGCCATCGGTTCCATTGGGCCACATCAGATCTGAGATGTTCAGCCGCGCCATCGCACCCACAGCAGGAGCCGTCAGGTAAAGCAGGGCGATGAACACCAGCGTCCAACCAGCCGACCAGCGGGCGTCAGCGACTTTTGGGACAGTGAAGAAGCGCATGATGACGTGTGGCAAACCAGCCGTGCCGATCATCAGCGACAGGGTGAAGAGCACCATGTTGATGGTCGAGCCATGCGCGGCAGTGTATTCCTTGAAGCCAAGGTCAGTCACGATCGCGTCCAGCTTAGCCAGAAGCGGCTCACCACTTTCGACTGTTCCAAAGAGGCCAAGAGCCGGGATCGGATTGCCTGTCAGTTGCAGCGAAATAAACACTGCCGGGATCGTGTAAGCGGTGATCAGAACACAATACTGAGCGACCTGAGTGTAGGTCACACCCTTCATGCCGCCGAACACGGCATAAGCGAAGACCACACAGGACCCGATCAGCAGACCCCAGAACGCGTCGATTTCAAGGAAACGACCAAAGGCAATGCCCACGCCCTGCATCTGACCAATCACATAGGTGATCGAGGCCACCAGCAGGCAGATCACGGCCACCATACGTGCGGTCGGGCTATAGAACCGGTCGCCAATGAACTCCGAGACAGTGAACTTGCCAAACTTGCGCAGGTAAGGCGCAAGCAAGAGTGCGAGAAGCACATAGCCACCCGTCCAGCCCATCAGGAAGGACGAGTTGTCATAGCCGGTAAAGGCGATGAGTCCCGCCATCGAGATGAAAGAGGCCGCCGACATCCAGTCAGCCGCCGTCGCCATCCCGTTGGTGACAGGATGCACGCCGCGACCCGCAGCGTAAAACTCAGAAGTGGATCCGGCCCGAGCCCAGATCGCGATGCCGATGTAGAGCGCGAAACTCGCGCCCACAAACAGCAGATTGAGTGTAAACTGATCCATTGTGTTATTCCTCGTCCACGCCGTGTTCTTGATCCAGTCTGTTCATCCGCCAGGCGTAGAAAAAGATCAGCGCCAGAAAGACCAGGATCGAGCCTTGCTGGGCGAACCAGAAGCCAAGATCGGTGCCGCCGACGGAAATGCCGGACAGCAAGGGGCGCAGGATGATCCCGAACCCGAAAGAGACCAGCGCCCAGATGACGAGGCTGATCAGGATGAGACGCACATTGGCGGCCCAATACGCGTTGCTTTCATCGTTTTGAGACATGGTTTTGTCCTCTCTAGAAAGTGTTCCCGAGGCCCCTAAGGGCCATGTTTAGTTGCGCTTTATTCTGTGGCTCTGGACACAACAGCGCTTAGATTGGACGCGATCTTGTCGATTGCCTCCATGGCATCGACGCGGCTTAACGCATCTTTGCCGTCGTAATAGGTGATGAGCGGCGCGGTCTGGGCATGATAGGCCTCTAGCCGCTGTGTCACGGTTTCCGCATTGTCATCCGCACGGCGCTTCATGTCGGTCGAGCCGCATTTGTCACAAACGCCAAGCTTTGCGGTTGGTTTGAAGGTTTCGTGATAGCCTTCTCCGCAGCTGCCGCAGGTAAAGCGTTGCGTGATCCGTGTGACCATTGCCGCGTCGTCAACCTCAAGGCTGATCGCCGCATTGATCCGCTGCCCGGTTTCTTCCAGCAGCGCGTCCAGCGCCTCGGCCTGAACCGTTGTGCGCGGAAACCCATCAAGGATCACGCCACTGGCGCAATCGGGCTCCGCGAGACGATCCCGCAAGATCGCGATGACAATCTCGTCGCTGACCAGCTCACCGGCTTCCATAACAGCCTTGGCTTGTTTGCCAGCCTCCGTGCCCGCAGCCACAGCAGCACGCAAAAGATCTCCGGTCGATAGCTGCACGAACCCATGCTTTTCTTCCAGAAGACGGGCCTGCGTGCCCTTTCCCGAGCCAGGCGGTCCAAGCAGAATGAGAACCGGTGCAGTTGTTGGTGTGGTTGTGCCATCCATGGTTACACCCTCCGGTTCATACGGTTGTCGATCAGATCATCCACGACGGATGGATCGGCCAGCGTTGATGTGTCGCCCAGGCTGCCAAAATCGTCCTCAGCAATCTTGCGCAGGATGCGGCGCATGATCTTGCCTGAACGGGTTTTGGGAAGACCGGGGGCCCATTGGATGAGATCCGGCTTGGCAATCGGGCCAATTTCGGTGCGAACCCAAACCTCAAGTTCTTTGCGAAGCTCTTCAGAAGGCGCCTCACCCTCCATCAACGTGACATAGGCGTAGATGCCCTGCCCTTTGACGTCATGCGGATAGCCCACCACGGCGGCTTCAGCGACCTTGGCATGGGCGACCAGCGCGCTTTCAACCTCGGCCGTGCCCATCCGGTGGCCAGAGACGTTGATCACATCATCGACGCGGCCGGTGATCCAATAGTCGCCATCGTCGTCCCGGCGACAGCCATCACCGGAGAAGTAATACCCTTTGTAATCGCTGAAATAGGTCTTCTCGAAACGCTCATGATCGCCCCAGACGGTGCGCATCTGGCCGGGCCAGCTATCGGCCATGCACAGAACGCCCTCGATACCGTTGCCGTCGATCTCGACACCGCTTTGCGGATCAAGAACCACCGGCTGCACGCCAAAGAACGGCTGCTGCGCCGCACCGGGTTTCAACGTTGTGGCCCCCGGCAGGGGTGTCAGCATGTGGCCGCCGGTTTCTGTCTGCCAGAACGTATCGACAATGGGGCATTTCCCCTTGCCGACAACATCGTTGTACCAGGTCCAGGCCTCGGGGTTGATCGGCTCACCCACCGATCCCAGAAGCCGCAGGCTCGACAGATCATGCTTTTCGACCCAGTCATTGCCCGCCCCCATGAGCGCGCGAATGGCTGTTGGAGCTGTGTAGAATTGATTCACCTTGTGCTTGGCGCACACTTCCCAGAAGCGCCCCGCGTCCGGATAGGTGGGCACGCCTTCGAACATGATGGTTGTGGCACCATTGGCCAGAGGCCCGTAGACGATGTAGCTGTGTCCTGTGACCCAGCCCACATCGGCAGTGCACCAGAAGACATCACCGTCGTGATAATTAAACACGTATTCATGTGTCATCGCGGCATAGACGAGATATCCACCGGATGTATGCACCACGCCTTTAGGCTGGCCCGTGGAACCAGAGGTGTAGAGGATGAAGAGCGGGTCTTCGGCCCCCATTTCCGCAGGCGCGCAATAATCTGACGCTTCCAGCATCATCTCGCCATAGTCGTAGTCGCGGTCTGTCCACGTGGTCTGACCGCCGGTGCGCTTTACAACGAGACATTTCACGCTGTCCTTGCAGTGCAAAAGCGCTGCGTCGGTGTTCGACTTGAGCGGCGTTTCACGCCCACCGCGCGGCGCATAGTCAGCCGTAATGACAAGTTTGGCGTCGCACCCGTTCACCCGCGCGCCCAACGCATCGGGCGAAAATCCTGCAAACACGATCGAGTGGATCGCACCAATGCGGGCACAGGCCAGCATGGCGTAGGCGGCTTCCGGGATCATGGGCAGGTAAATGACAACCCGGTCGCCCTTGCGAATGCCGAGCTCTTCCAGAACGTTGGCCATT
The DNA here is from genome assembly GCA_947496175.1 of uncultured Roseovarius sp. Classification (GTDB taxonomy): domain Bacteria; phylum Pseudomonadota; class Alphaproteobacteria; order Rhodobacterales; family Rhodobacteraceae; genus Roseovarius. The sequence continues at coordinate 362,687 of CANMBU010000002.1, read as the reverse complement.
TTACAGACCGAGCTGTGCAATTCCCGGTACGTGATGTGCTTGGCATCCTGCGTGCTGGGATCATCGGGTTCCCAGATGATCGCCGTCTGATCACCACGTGTTTCCAGATGCCGGTCTATGCAATTGGCTGATACGTTCAGGGTCCCATCCTCGAACCACTGAATGTCAATATTGCCGGGTTCAAAAGACGTGTTCTTGACCTTGGAAAAGGGCTTGATCCAATCAACCCGCTTGCCGTGCTCTGCCCAGAACCCGTCCGGATCGGAAATCGAGGCCGCATACATGTCCGCGTACCCGCGCGCATCGATATGTGCGCGTGAAACGGTGTCTTCTGACGGCGGGAAAGACGGCTGAGTCTGTGCGTTCATGATGTTCCTCCTCATCGCACGCGTGCTCTGAAAGGCGCAAATGCGGTTCAGAGACTATGCTGGAGACATCATAGGGCGTTTAGTAAATTTTAATAATTAGCCCATGATATTATTGGTTTTTATTTGTAAAAAATGTGAACTGTTCTTTTTGAAAAGCGTAATTTTATTTACAAATTGCGTTTTTCCTGAATGTTTTCCGCAAGGTGCAAAGCGGACGCAACACTGGTCAGCATACAATTGCATACCGATTTTGGCCATCATCAGAGAAATTCAGCCTGCGACAAATCGTCAAGCCACTCGCAGACGCAACGACTCAGATGCGTAACGCGCGACTCTCTCTCAGGGCGTCTTCATTCCGAAAATGCCTCATCCGCGCAGCACGCTTTGCCAGACACCCATCGGGTATTTCGCGCTTCACTCCCTTGGCGAAGGCACTCATTCGTTTTTGAGCGCGCCCAGCACCTCTCCCGCTGCTGCAGTCGGCGTTTTTCGCCCTGACGAGACGTCTTCGGCCGCCCGAGCCATAGCCTCGCGCGCCTCAGCTGTCTCCAACCGCGATAGAAGGCCCTGCCGCACTTCCTGCTCAAACCAGTATTGCGCCTGTATCTGACGCCGCTGGTCGAAATGCCCGTTTTCCCGACGCCAGTTGATCAGCGCGTGCATCTCTTCCCATGCGGTCTTCAACCCTTCTTCATGCAGAGCCGAGACCATCAGCGCCTTGGGGAATCCGTCCGGGTCATTCGGGCGCTTGCGCATCAGCCTGAGAGCACCTGCATAATCGGAACAGGTCCGTGTCGCGGCATGTTTCAAATCGCCGTCCGCCTTGTTGACGAGGATCAAATCAGCCATTTCCATGATCCCACGCTTGACCCCCTGAAGCTCATCTCCTCCAGCAGGCGCCAGCAAAAGAAGGAAGAGATCACACATCTCGGCGACCACGGTTTCCGACTGCCCAACACCGACGGTCTCGATCAAGACAACATCAAAACCAGACGCCTCACAGAGCGAAACCGCTTCGCGCGTACGCCGCGCCACACCGCCCAAATGCGTCTGGCTCGGGCTGGGACGAATAAAGGCGTTTGGATCCCGGCTAAGCCGCTCCATCCGGGTTTTGTCCCCTAGGATCGAACCGCCGGTCCGAGCCGAGCTGGGATCAACCGCCAGAACCGCCACACGCAGCCCCTGCCCTGTCAACATCATGCCAAAAGCTTCGATGAAGGTGGACTTTCCGACGCCAGGCGTGCCCGAAAGCCCGATCCGCACCGCCTGTCGTCCCGAGCGCCCGAGTCGCTCCAATAGCTCCCGTGCCGTTGCCCGATGATCCTCACGCGCGCTTTCAATCAGAGTGATCGCTCGCGCCAGCGCGCGTCGCTCTCCGGCGAGAAGCCGCTCGGCAAGCTTTTGCGTATCACTCATTTCACTCTTGGTCCTTCAATCAATCAGTCGCGGCCTTGTAACAAAGGTCTTTTGCCTTTTGCCTTAGTCCAACAGAGATTGTCCAGTGGTCCTGCGAACGGGCCCTCGGCAGAGTCTTGCGCGCAGTTGAACGGATTTTTGCCAACAGTAACAGAGACATCAGACAGAAAAGCCCTCGACTGTTAGTCTCGCCGTCATAACGAGTTTCGTTATCCCGGGGTCATAAGCGCGTCTCGCGCAAACCCGATCCTGCCACAGACCCCGGTCTGCGTCCGGATACGCCTCAAACGTGGGTTATGCATCTTGTACCAGGTTCGGTCCATCCCCAGGTCCCGGCTTGGCATAAGTCTCAGTCAAAGCCCCAAAGGCGTGTCCGGGCGCCAAGAGCGCCAAGAACTCTCTAAATTGTAACTCTGGAAACCGAGAGCATCATCGCCGATAAGTCTGGCATGACAGATGCTCATCTGCCCATCCACGATGCCATAGCGCCTTTGCTGAAAGCCCTGCAAGATCAAGGTCGTGCCGTACTACAGGCGCCGCCCGGAGCGGGTAAGACGACTGTGGTTCCCCTGGAAATCCTCAAGGCCGGGCTGAGCCGGGGGCGCATTGTTATGCTTGAGCCGCGCAGGCTTGCCGCGCGCGCCGCTGCCGAACGTATGGCCCAAACTCTGGGCGAGCCGGTTGGCAAAACGGTAGGCTACCGGGTGCGTGGTGACGCCAAGGTCTCGGACGCCACGCAGATCGAAGTTGTGACCGAAGGCATCCTGACCCGCCGCATTCAATCCGACCCGGAACTCAAGGGCATTGGCACCGTCATCTTTGACGAGTTTCACGAACGCTCTCTCAATGCCGACCTTGGTCTCGCGCTGTGCCTCGAAGTGGCGGGGGCGTTGCGGGATGACCTGATGCTTCTGGCGATGTCCGCCACGCTGGACGCAGAACCCGTGGCCAATCTCATGCATGCGCCCGTGATCACCTCTGAGGGGCGCAGTTTCCCGGTGGAAACCCGTCACCTGCCCCGCCCGCTGCACAAAGACACCCGATGGGACTCCGCTCTTGCTGATCTGGTGCAACAGGCCGTGCAAGACACCCAAGGCGGCATTCTGGTGTTTTGCCCCGGAGAAGGGGAAATTCGCCGTCTGGAGTCGGCGTTGAGGGATCGGTTGCCTCAGGATTGCCACCTGCAGCCCCTCTTCGGCGCCATGCCCTTTACCGCGCAACAGGCCGCGATTGCGCCGATGACAGAAGGCCGCAAAGTCGTGCTGGCCACAGCCATCGCTGAAACCTCGCTCACCATTGAAGACATACGCGTTGTTGTGGATGGCGGTAAGGCGCGGCGCGCACGGTTTGACCCCGGATCAGGCATGTCGCGGCTGGTGACAGAGCCTGTGACCCGCGCCGAGGCCGCCCAACGTCAGGGGCGCGCAGGTCGTGTGGCCCAAGGCGTGTGTTACCGGCTCTGGACAAAGGCCGAGGAAGGTGCGCTGCCGGCCTATCCCCCGGCTGAAATAGAAGCGGCGGATCTCACGGGTCTGGCCCTGGAATTGGCGCTTTGGGGGACCACACCCGAAGCGCTGCCGCTTTTGACGCAGCCCAATGCAGGCAGTTTTGCCGAGGCAAAGGGGCTCTTGCAGATGTTGCAAGCCCTGGACGACGCGGGGCGCATCACTGCGCATGGCAAGCGATTGGCCCCCCTGCCCTTGCACCCGCGTCTCGCGCATATGCTGGAGTGCGCTGGCCCGGGTGCTGCCTTGCTGGCGGCTCTGCTTGCGGACCGTGACCCGCTTGCGCGCGGCGCGCCGTGTGATTTGTCGCTGCGCCTCGCTGCCTTGCGCGACGCCAGGAGCTATGCTGCAAGACACCCCTGGCCCGCCAACGCCGGGTCCCTTGCCCGTATCCGGAAAGAAGCCAAAAGACTATCGTCGCAGGTTCAAACCAGCCCATCAGGCTTGAGCGACGCGGACATGGCGGCCCTTGCCTATCCCGACCGAATCGGCCTGCGCCGCAAAGGCGATGCGCCGCGCTATGTTTTGTCGGGCGGCAAAGGGGCTGTGATGGCCGATGACGATGCGCTGGCGGGCACGCGGCTTATCGTGGTCACGGATCTTGATGGCAACCCGCGTGAGGCGCGCATTCGACAGGCGATTGCCCTGTCCGAGGCAGAGTTGCGCGGGCGCTTCGGTGATCAGATCGCATGGCAGAACACATGCCAATGGGACAAGCGCTCTCGTCAAGTCACCGCCCGCAGCCAAGAGCGATTTGGCGCACTCGTGCTCGAAGACCGCGTCTGGAAAGACGCGCCTGATGCAGAGATTGCGGAGGCCATGCTGGACGGGGTGCGTGACATTGGGCTGACATGGACCGACGCCGCGCGCCGGTTTGTGGCGCGCGTCGCGCTGTTGCGGGACGCTGGTGAGGACATGCCTGATATGTCCGACATGGCGCTTCTAGAAGAGCTTGAAGACTGGCTCTTGCCCTATCTCAACGGCGTCAAGACCGCCCAGGATTGGAGGCGGTTTGATATGCTGGGCGCCCTGCGCGCGCGTCTGACTTGGGAGCAGATGCAAAGGCTCGACGCCGCCGCCCCGGCGCATTTCACCACGCCTTTGGGCCGCAAGATCCCCATCGACTATTCCGGTGAGCATCCCGAGATTTCCCTGCGCCTGCAGGAAATGTTCGGCCAAACCACGCATCCCATGGTGGGCGCTACCCCCCTACGCGTCACGCTCCTGTCCCCCGCAGGCCGCCCGGTGCAAACCACCCTCGACATCCCAGGGTTTTGGGTAAATTCTTACCCTGACGTGCGCAAGGACATGCGCGGGCGGTATCCAAAGCACCCCTGGCCAGAGGATCCGCGAGAGGCGGACCCGACGCTGAGGGTGAAGCGGCGGGGGTGAAGTATAACTGTTGGAGGTAATACTCCAGCCCCTCGTAGTAAGCCGTGCGAGCGGCGGACCGGGGGACGGCGCGTCAACATGTGACGGGTACACTTTATTTCCGCCAAGCCTGCCTGCCGAATATTCGTCGCGATTACATCAACAAAGCGCCGGCCCATAGGGCCGGTCCGGCGCTGGCACGGCGGGGCTACGCCCCTCGATTCCGTGCCTTTTCTGCGGGTAGGTTATGGTGTTTTCGAACTTTACTGCAATTCGCGCAGCAACTAATTCGAAACTTTGCCTGCCTTTGCGTGGAGATAGATCACAAGCGTTTGAGACGAGCTTACCAGACAATAGAAGGTTGCTTTGCCATCATCACTTCCAAAAGAACCCGTGAGCTTTTTGACCTGTCGTATACGTTCCGGTTCAAAGACGTCACCAATTCGATCCATGATCTTAAAAGATATATATGCTCCGAGGTCACTTTCGCGACCACAATCAACAATAAAAGAATTACAAAGAATGGAGGAACTAAGCTCTTGTTCTAGCTGGCTAAGAGTAATCTGCAGTTCTTCGCGAACGACAAGCGGCGGAATTGGATTCTTGTGAAATCTTGTAATGATTTCTTGAACAATCGCCTCTTCAACAACGCCACTAAGCAAGAAAGACTCAGCAAAATTGGACCTCCAATCTTGGTTCAAATAGCCAATTCCATCGAGAAATCCTCTCAGTTCAGCCGCTCTGACTTCGACAGGTTGTTTCAAAAACTGGTTGGCCAAATCACGTTTCATCCAAAATCTAGGCTTAAAGTAGTCATTCTGGTTGTTTGGGCACAATAGCCTCAAACCCACGCTACCTCCCCCGCCGGCCCTTCAACGCCTCATGCGCCTCCACGGTGCCGTCGTGGAACGTGCCGAACCACTTGTCCCAGGGCATCTCCAAATTCCCGTAGTTCACCTCGAAATACCGATGATGCATCTGGTGGTGAAACGTCCCCAGCGCCAGCGTCTTACGGTCCTTCACCAGCATATTCTCAAACCCTGTATGCGATGTCGCCGCCGTCAGCGCCTGATGCTGCATGTGAAAAAGAATGTGCAAAGGGTGCGCTGGAATCACAAAATGAATGAGGATCGAGCTGAAGAACATCACATGCTCAATGGGATGCATCGAGAGCCCCGACCACGGCCCCACATTGATGTTGCGGTGATGCAGGGAATGCGCGATCCGGTAGAGTGGACCCCAATGCAGGGCGCGGTGAATCCAGTAGAAGTGAAACGAAATCCACACCGGCGTGAGCAAGAAGAGCAGCACAAACCAGACCGGATTATCGGACCACAGCAGCACCGGCGCATAGCCATTGGCCATGGCCCAGAATATCAGCACCTCATAAGCCGTCCAAAACCCCACCCCGCTGGTCAGCGTCCAGAACATGTTGTCGCGCACCTGCCCGCCAAGGGTGAACTGCTTGCCTTTGCGCATCAGTTCACGTGGATCAAACTTCAGCCGATCTCCCTGCCGCCGCGCGCCATGGAAAAACCAGTGCAGCCCGCCCGCGACCAGGATCATCAGCCCCATATTGCGCAGCCAAATGCCCGCCACCCAATCAAGGCTCAGCGTTCTGGCTGTCTCAAGTGACGGCTGAAACAGCCACCAGCAGATCAGAGCGAATACAACAAGGATCGAGTTTTCGGCGATCTGAAACCAGCGCACGGCAATCCAGCCAACCATGCGCCGCGGATCAGGGGGCCAGCTAAAGAACGGCGAAACGGCAATCGGCACATCCGGCACGTGGTGCCAGCCAGGTAGCTTGTGATCGTCTTGTTGCGACATGTTCAGTCCCACCAGGGTCCGTGATGCACGCCCTCATCCCCCAATCGTTCAAACCCGTGATAGCCAAAGAAATCGCGCTGCGCCTGAATGATATTGGCCGTGCCGAACCCCTGCCGCATCGTATCGTACCATTGCAAGGCCGCCGACAGCGCCGGAATGGCATGCCCGCCCGCCACCGCGTCCCCGACCACCTTGCGTAACGCCGGAAGGCACTCGGTCAGGCGACTGGCAAAACGCGGCGAGAGGATAAGCTGCCCATGCGGAAGCTCACCGCGAAACGCCTCTGAGATATCATCAAGAAGCGCAGAGCGGATGATGCAGCCTGCGCGCCAGACCTCGGCAATTCGGGCAAAATCGAGGGTCCAGTCGTACTCTTCGGACGCCGCCGCCAGCACGCGAAACCCCTGCGCATAGCACAGGATGCGCGCCGCCATGAACGCCTCTGACAACGTGCCTGCATCCACTTCCAGTGCCCCGCGCGCGCCGCCCAGAATAGTCTGTGCACTTTGGCGGGTGTCTTTCTCTGAGGACCAGCTGCGCGCGCCCACCGCAGCCTCAATCATATTGGCAGCTTGCCCCATGCGCACCGCCTCGACCACAGTCCAGCGTCCGGTGCCCTTTTGCCCGGCGGCATCCTTGATCACATCGACCACCGGATGGCCGGTCTTGGGGTCGTGATATTGCAAAAGCTGCCCGGTGATCTCAACAAGATAGGATTTCAGCGGACCTTCGTTCCAGGCCTCAAAAAGCTTGCCGATCTCGGCCGGCGGCCAGACCCCGCCATAATGCAAAAGGGCATAAATCTCGGCGATCACCTGCATATCGGCATACTCGATCCCGTTATGCACCGTCTTGACGAAATGCCCGGCCCCGTCCGGGCCAAGGTGATCCACACATGGCTCCCCTTCATACCGCGCCGCAATCGCGCGCAAGACATCACGCAGCTGCGCCCAGCTGTGATCACTGCCACCCACCATCATGGAGGGCCCATGCCGCGCGCCCTTTTCGCCACCCGAGACGCCCATGCCTACGAAATGCAGGCCCTTTTCGGCCATTGCCGCAGACCGGCGACGGGTGTCATGGAAATCTGCATTGCCCCCGTCAATGATCGTATCGCCCTCCTCAAGCAACGGCGCAATCGCCTCGATCATCATGTCCATCGGTTTGCCCGAAGGGATCATGAACAGGATCACCCGCGGCGTCTTTAACCCCGCCACAAAAGCCTCAAGCGTATCATGTGCCACAAGGGCGTTCGCCAGGTCCCCGGCCTCTTTCATGAATTCCGCGATCCACTCAACCTCGCGGTTGGTCACTGCAACGCGAAAGCCTTTCTCAGCCATGTTGAGCGCCAGCGCACTGCCCATCGTCCCCAGACCGTACACTCCGATCTGTGCCTTGTCGTCTGCCATGGGGTCTCCCTTTACGGCGCGTCTTTTGCCACTAGGGTAGACCGACATGCCCCCGAAGCCAAGGAGCCAGACAATGTCCCAGACCCCCTTTCGCATCGATCCCTCGCCGGGTTCTGCCATGGGCCCCTCAACCCTGACCGAGGCAGAGGCCTTTACCACCGACGACACGACCGAACTCAACCACACCCATTTCGCCACCGCCGACGAAAGCGTTCTGACCGGCACCTGGGAATGCGCGCCCTGCCGCGAGGAAATCGACGCCTATCCGGTGCATGAAATGATGACCGTGGTCGAAGGCCACCTGCGGCTCACGCATCCTGATGGCAAGATCGAAGAATTCGGCCCAGGCGACACGTTCTTCATCGCCAAGGGCGCGCCCGTGGTCTGGGAAATCACCAAACGGCTTCGCAAAATCTACATGATTGTAGAGTAGCCTGACACCGCTTCTTTCTTGTCTCCAATACCCCCGCCGGAGGCTATCCGAGGCGGCGGCCAACGGCCAAAGCCGAGACAACAACGCGCGCGCACCGCGCGCTCAATCCAGCCGGCTCAAACCCCCAAACACCAGCGCATGATCGCCTTTTGCGCATGCAACCGGTTCTCGGCCTCATCGAAAATCACTGAGTTGGGGCCATCCATCACCGCCGATGTGGCCTCTTCCTCGCGATGTGCAGGCAAGCAATGCATGAAGAGCGCGTCAGGCTTGGCATGGGACATCAGCTCTTCGTTGATCTGGTAGGGGCGCAGCATGTTGTGACGGCGCTCCTTGCTGGATTGGCTGTCATGCATGCTGACCCAGGTGTCCGTGACCACAAGGTCGGCTCCCTCTACCGCTTTGTAGGGATCGCGTTCGATCATCACTTTTGAGCCAGCCTTGCGTGCCAGCCCGACAAATTCGTCCTCGGGGTCAAGCTGCGACGGGCCTGTAAAGGTCAAATCAAACTGAAACTGTGCTGCGGCATGAAGGAAGGACGAACACACGTTGTTGCCGTCCCCTGACCAGACGACTTTCTTACCCTTGATCGGGCCACGATGCTCTTCAAAGGTCATGACATCGGCCATGATCTGACAGGGGTGCGTGCGGTCGGTGAGCCCATTGATCACCGGCACATCGGCATAATCAGCCATTTCCATCAGCACGCTTTCATCAAAGGTGCGGATCATGATGAGGTCGACATAGCGGCTCATCACGCGGGCTGTGTCGGCAATCGTCTCGCCATGACCCAACTGCATATCCGTGCCAGACAGAACCATGGTCGTGCCACCCATCTGGCGCACGCCTACATCAAAGCTGATGCGCGTCCGGGTCGACGGCTTTTCAAAGATCAGCGCCACAACCCGGTCTTTCAAAGGCAAGTCATCGTCCAACGCGCCACGCGTACGACCGGCGCGGGCGTTTTTCATTTTCTGAGCCGAATTGATGATCTGATGCAACTCGACCGCATCGGTTTTGTGAATATCAAGAAAATGGTTCATGCCGGTTGCTCGTCATTCGCGTTAGCCAATTTTTGAGCCACGGCCTCCAGCCGTGCCACCGCCTCGGAGATTTCGTCGTCGGCAATGGTCAAAGGCGGCAAAAGCCGGGCCGTGTTTTCCGCCGCCGGCACAATCGCCATTTCCGCATCATACGCAGCCGACACCACGTCTCCCACTGGCGGCACGCATTTCAGGCCCAGCATCAAGCCCGAGCCGCGCACCTCTTCAAAGACACACGGGTAACTCGCCACAAGTGCCTCCAGTTTCTGGCGCAAAAACCCCGCCTTGCGGTTCACATCGTCGAGAAAACCCGGTGCCGTGACGTGATCCATCACGGCATTGCCAACGGCACAGCCCAGCGGGTTGCCGCCATAGGTCGACCCATGCGTGCCCGCCGTCATGCCCGAGGCCGCCTCTGCCTTTGCCAGAACCGCCCCGAGTGGAAAGCCCCCACCAATGCCTTTGGCGACCATCATGATATCGGGCTCAATCCCCGCCCATTCATGCGCAAAAAGCTTGCCGGTGCGTCCGACACCGCACTGCACCTCATCCAGGATCAGAAGCAGACCATGCTCATCACACAGATCACGCAAACCCTTCAAACAGACATCCGGCAAAGGCCGAATACCGCCTTCACCCTGAATGGGCTCAACCAAAATTGCCGCCGTCTTGTCGTCGATCGCGGCGTTCAGCGCGTCATGGTCTCCAAAGGGAAGGTGTTTGAACCCGGGCAGCAGTGGCCCAAACCCGTGGGTCATCTTCTCTGATCCTGCGGCGGCGATACCCGCGGAGGACCGGCCATGGAAAGATCCCTCAAATGTCAGTATTTCAACTCGCTCCGGCTGATCTTTCTCAAAGAAATACTTGCGCGCCATTTTGACAGCCAGCTCACAGGATTCCGTGCCCGAGTTGGTGAAAAACACCGTATCGGCAAATGTCGTTGCCACCAGCTTGTCGGCCAAAGCCTGTTGTTGCGGGATATGATAGAGGTTTGACGTGTGCCAAAGCGCGCCTGCCTGCTCCGTCAAAGCGTCGACAAGTGCAGGATGCGCATGGCCAAGCGCGTTGACCGCAATCCCGGCGCCCAAATCCAAAAATCGGCGCCCATCTGCCTCAATCAGCCAGCTGCCCTCGCCTTTGACAAACTGCAAAGGCGCACGGTTATAGGTTGGCAAGACAGACGAGATCATAGCGTCATTCCTTATTTTCGAAGGTTTCTTGAGTGCCGCATGGGCGGCGACAAGTCAATCTGGGATGGGGGATGGCAGCGCACTGCCGGGATCAAACAAATGGCGAAACGTCAGACGGGAGCCCGTCGGCGTCGGCTTGCAGCGTATATGGCTCGTTTGATCATGGCGCGGTCATGGCATAACTCGCGCCACGAAGCAAAGGCATTTTTGCTACCGTCTTACAACGGCACGACCTCCGCTATGTCCTGCTCGGACAAACAGGCCAACATTTCGCGCACGCTAAGGTCCAAAATCGGATGCCGCCAGTCCGGCGCGATGTCAGCCAATGGAACAAGAACAAATGCCCGGTCTTGAAGTCTGGGATGCGGCAGGATGAGCGTGTCTGGCGCGTTTTGCATCTGCTCTTCCATGGGCAACGCGCGCCACTGAGCATTGGTTTTTTCATCTGGCCAAACCTCTGCGTCCACCGCCAAGAGATCGAGGTCCAGCGTTCTTTGCCCCCATCTCTGGGTCCGCGCGCGGCCAAACTCGGCTTCAACCTCGTGCAGTACCTGCATCAGCATTTCGGGCGTGTCATCGGACATGAGTAAAGCGGCCGCGTTGACATAGTCCGGTCCGGCCCCTTTGGGAAAGCACGGAGTTGCATAAAACCGGCTCACGTCTTTGACCTCAATCTCACGTCGCGCGAGTGACTTCAGGCCCTCTTTCAATGTGTGTGCCGGCCCGCCTTCAGCGGTCGGAACATTGCCGCCCAAAGCAATCAAAAAGGTTTGATTTGACATGACATAGACCTATCCCTTTGGATGGTTACAAGACTCTTGCGCGACCGAAACTAAACTCTTAGGTTCGCATTTTGAACTCGCCCGTTTCCTTACCACTCACACTCGGAACAACGCGGGCGGAAAAAATGATAATTTGGAAGGACTTTTAATGTTTTACAAGGACGAACGGCTTGCGCTGTTCATCGACGGGTCGAACCTGTACGCAGCGGCTAAGTCGCTTGGGTTCGACATCGACTACAAGCTTCTCAGGACGGAATTTATGCGTCGTGGTAAGCTGCTGCGCGCGTTTTACTACACGGCACTTCTTGAGAATGATGAGTATTCCCCGATCCGGCCGCTGGTGGATTGGCTTAACTATAATGGCTTCACCATGGTGACCAAACCGGCCAAGGAATACACCGACAGCCAGGGCCGCCGGAAGGTCAAAGGCAACATGGATATCGAACTTGCCGTTGATGCCATGGAACTCGCTCCCCGGGTTGAGCATATCGTGCTGTTTTCCGGTGATGGAGATTTCCGGCCACTTGTTGAAAGCCTTCAAAGGCAGGGCGTGCGCGTGTCGGTCGTCTCGACCATCCGCAGCCAGCCGCCCATGATCTCAGATGAGTTGCGCCGTCAGGCCGACAATTTCATTGAGTTGGAAGATCTGAAAGATGTGATTGGTCGCCCTCCTCGCGAAGAGCCGCCAACCCGTGAGCAAGTCATCGCAACTGCAAAGTAAACGCGTACAGACACGTTTGCACAGCTGGGTTCTGGAATGCAAAAAGCCCCCGCTCTTTAGCAGGGGCTTTCTTTTTCGTCGCCGGTTCGCGGCTTAGGACGCTTCAGAAATGAACTTAACCGCGTCGCCAAAGGTTTGAATGGTTTCGGCTGCATCGTCCGGAATTTCGATGCCGAATTCTTCTTCGAAGGCCATAACCAATTCGACCGTGTCGAGGCTGTCCGCGCCCAGATCGTCAATAAAGGAAGCGTTTTCAGCTACCTTGTCTTCTTCCACACCAAGGTGTTCCACAACGATCTTTTTTACGCGGTCTGCGATATCGCTCATTTTGTCATCCTCATATTCTGTCGGGCGCGTGGCCCACAAGTCCTGCGCTCAGCCCAGTGAAGCGCCATATAGGGTGCCCGGCGGGCGTCTGCAATGTGTCCGGTTTCCCGGGCATATCGAGGACAGTCAGATGCTGCCCCCGCGTCATCTGCGCCGCCTATAGCACATGGCGCTGGATTGGCAAATGGTTTCCCTTGCGTGCTTTGGAAGCAGCACAAAGGCGCAAATCACAGCATCGCCATGCCGCCATTGACGTGCAAAGTGGTCCCCGTCACATAACCTGCTTCCTGGCTTGCAAGATACAGAACAGCCGCAGCAATTTCCTCTGGCGTGCCCATACGCGCCGCCGGGATCTGACCGTTGATCTTGTCTTTCTGCTCCTCGGTCAGCTTGTCTGTCATGGCCGTGGCAATAAAGCCCGGGGCCACGGCGTTGGCGGTGATCCCACGGCTGGCCACTTCATAGGCAATGGATTTGGTCAAACCAACCATCCCGGCCTTGGACGCGGCATAGTTGACCTGTCCAGGGTTGCCGGTGGCGCCGACGATGGAACTGATGTTGATGATCCGTCCCCAACGCGCCTTCATCATCGGGCGCATCACACCTCGACAGAGCCGCATGGTGGCGGTCAGATTGACGTCAATGACGTTCTGCCACTCTTCGTCTGACATCCGCATGAAAATCTGGTCGCGGGTGATGCCGGCATTGTTGACGAGAATATCCAAGGAGCCCATCGCCTCAAGCGCCGCCTTGGGCAGAGCGTCTACAGCCTCCGGATCGCTCAGATTGCAGGGCAAGACATGCGTGCGATCCCCCAGGTCCTTGGCCAAGGCCTCAAGCGGCTCAACCCGTGTGCCTGACAAAGCGACAGTGGCACCTGCACTGTGCAATGCTGAGGCAATCGCCCCTCCGATGCCCCCCGATGCCCCGGTCACAAGCGCGGTTTTTCCCGTCAGATCAAACATGTTTTTTCCTTCCTTGATCACATGGCGAATTTCTTCACAAAGAAATTTGCCAAGAAAATTCGAATTTTCTTGGTCTTGGGCTCAGGCGTCGGCCATTGCTGCCGCCACGTCCTCTGGCGTGCCGACCGCGCGCACCGCGATCTCGCGATTGATGCGCCGCACCATCCCGCTCAATGCTTTGCCCGCACCAATCTCCCAGATTTCGGTCACGCCTGCGCCGCCCATATGCTCCACCGATTCCCGCCAGCGCACCGAACCGGTGACCTGCTCGACAAGCAAGCTGCGTATCTCTTCGGGATCCTCCACCTGAGCGGCGCGCACATTGGCGACCACCGGCACTTTGGGCTTGGCAATCTGCACCTCTGCCAGAGCTTCGGCCATCGCGTCAGCGGCCGGTTGCATCAGGGCACAGTGAAAGGGCGCGCTGACGGGCAGAAGCATGGCGCGCTTGGCGCCCTTCTCCTTGGCGATGTCCACAGCGCGTTCCACCGCCGCTGCATCTCCTGATACCACCACCTGGGCAGGGTCGTTGTCATTGGCCGCCTGACAGACCTCGCCCTGGGCCGCCGCCTCGGCGACATCACGCACAGCGGCCAAGTCCAGTCCGAGGATTGCCGCCATGGCACCCTGACCGACCGGCACCGCGGCCTGCATCGCCAGACCCCTTGTGCGCAAGAGGCGCGCACAATCACCGATTTGCAGCGCACCGGCGGCGGCTAGAGCGGAGTATTCTCCCAGCGAATGCCCCGCGACCATGGCCGCCTGATCGACACCAACGCCTTCAGCCTCCAGAGCCCGCATCGCGGCCATGGAGGTGGCCATCAAAGCGGGTTGCGCATTTTGCGTCAGCGTCAGTGTTTCCTGATCCCCGCCCCAGATCAGCTCACTCAGGCTTTCACCGAGTGCCTCATCCACCTCTTCAAAAACCGCCTTTGCTGCCGGATACGCCTCAGCCAGCGCCTGGCCCATACCAATGCTCTGCGCGCCCTGTCCGGGAAAAACAAATGCTTTGCTCATGATAAGCCCTTTCCTCCGCCTGTTCTTGTTCCGATACCGCGCCACAACGCTGCACGCAATGTCCCTCCGCGTCGCATTCTTCCGCGCATCTTTGCACGAAACATGTGCGTGAGTGAGAATTGTTCTGGTCTCTGAGGCGTATAGGTACATGTACACGACCAAGATCGACGGGACGCCTATCATGCCGATGACGAATTCGAACACAACCTATGGCGCTATCACCAAGAGCTTTCACTGGCTCACGGCGCTGTTGATCCTGAGCGTTATTCCCTTGGGCATCATCGCCAATGATCTGGCTTATGCCATCAAGGACCCGGATGTGGCGACCACCGATGCGGATATCTCACGCGCGGCGTTTCTGTTTTCCCTGCACAAGACGATTGGTGTGACGATCTTTTTCGTGGCGCTCTTGCGCATCATGTGGGCGGTGTCCCAGAAGAAACCGGGGCTTTTGAACGGGGACAACACGCTGGAGGCCACGGCTGCGGAAACTGTGCATTGGCTGCTCTATGGCTCTTTGGTTCTGGTTCCGCTGACGGGCTGGATTCACCATGCCGCCACAGCCGGGTTCGCCCCGATTTGGTGGCCCTTCGGTCAATCCCTGCCCTTTGTGCCCAAGGACGAAGCGCTGGCGCACCAGATGGCCGCTTTGCACTATATCCTGCAATGGGTGCTGATCGGGTCCGTGGCTTTGCATATCGCAGGCGCTCTCAAGCACCATGTGATCGACGGAGATGCCACGCTGCGGCGCATGTTGCCAGGGCGGATGTCGGCTGAGCCGACAACGGAGCAACCTGGACATGCCCTGCCAATCATGGCTGCGCTGATTGTATGGGGTGTTGCTATCGGCACCGGATCTGCCCTCGGCTGGCTCAAGCCGCATGAAGCTCATGTTGAGACAGCGGCACCCGCTGTGGAGAAGACACAAACCGCCGAGACCGCCGAACCCGTTGTTGCCGCCGGCGACAATCAATGGATCGTTGAGACCGGAACGCTCAGTATCGCGGTCACGCAACTTGGGTCTGAGATCAAAGGCAGCTTTGCGACGTGGAACGCAGACATCACCTATTCTGAAACAGCGGATAACGATGGGGTTTATGGTACAGTTCAAGTCAGCGTCGATATAGCCTCGCTCACGCTCGGCTCGGTAACATCCAACGCGACCGGCGCAGATTTCCTGGACGCCACGAACCACCCAACCGCGCTTTTTGAGGCGCAGATCATTGAGGGCGAAACCGGTCTCGTGGCGCAAGGCACGCTGACTATCAAAGGCGCTGAAGTGCCCGTGGCGCTACCCTTTGAATTGTCGGTCAGCGATGGTGTTGCGGATGCCAAAGGGGAGATGGTTGTGGACCGGCGCGATTTTGGGGTTGGTGCCGCGGATGAGGGGAATGTGGGGGCCAGCGTGGTGATTTCCTTTGAGCTGACGGCACGTGGTGGTTAACGCGTGGCGCAGGTAAATGTTTCGCGCGCGAAACAAGTTAACAGATTGTTAAAATTTGGCTTTTCGCCTTGCGGGACCATCGGCTCGATGCTGTAGGCCGGGGTTCACCCCGGCCTTTGAAGTGACGTCAGGCGGGATGAAATCCCGCCCTACCGCGCTACGGCGTTAGGCAACGCCCTATGCCACCACCAACTTCAGCCGCGCATCAGCCACGCGTATTTTCACCTGCGTGCCCCAGTCAAACCCAAGAAAGTCCTGCTCGATCCCATCGGCAAAGATCACCCCGCCTTCATTGATGCGCGACAGCACATCGAGCGGCGCGTATTCTTCAATCAATCCCGAGCGCAATTCTGCACCTGATTGACGGCTCGGCCAGGGCTCGCGCGCAAAGAACACCGCCTTGGCGTCCTCAGCGCCAAAGCTGTAGTCGGCCCGGGTGGCGGTCATGATCGACTTTGCCCAGCCCGTCAGGCCCGTGCCAGTGGACACGATCATCCCGCTTGAGGACTGAAACTCACGCACGCCGCCAAACTGCAGCTCATACCGCGCGCTTTGATGCGAGCGGTGCCCGATGAACAGCTCGTTGAGCGCCAAGAGCCTGTCGCTCCCGGCAAGCTGCGCCTCGACCATGGCGCGGGCCTGAGCCTCAATATCGCCGGTTCCGGCGCGCTGCATCAAATCAGGCAAGGCCTTGAGCCCATGAGGTGTCAAAACCCCCTCGCCCATATCGCTGGACGGGGTGACTCCGATGACCGGCTGACCCTTGAGATACTTGGCCAGGTTGGCCACCAATCCGTCCTGCCCAAGGGCGACGACAACGTCATTGGGAAAGAACAGAAACCGGTTGAGATCGCCGCGCTCGACCTCGGCAAAGGACCACTGGGGCGGCACCAGCGCCTTGGCCGCGGTCACGGCGTCACGTTGGATGCGGTCACAGGTTTCGACCTCTTCGAACACCTGACCGCGCGAGGACAGGTAGAACTCCACCTGCCCCCGCGTCCCGTGCCGGGCCAGCAGCGCTGAAAGCTCTGTTTCTCGCGTCACAAGCACAACACGGGGGCGGAGACTGGACATGTTTCATCCTCCTATTCTCGGGCCGCTGCGGGCATGACACCCTGCAGTTGTTTGACCAGACCGGCCACCATATCGGGGCTGATGGTCACGCTGTCGATTTTCTCCAGCTTGATGGCGAATTCGCGCGCCGCCAGGGCATAGAGCGCCTCAGGTGCCAGTTGCGACAGCGCGGCCATACGGGCCTTTTCCATATCGGCCTGCGCCTGCTCGACCGCGCGCACGCGGGTGGCTTCGGCTTCGGCCCCGATGACCTTGGCTTGTGCCGCACCTTCCGCAGCGATTTTGCTCGCCGCTGCCTTGGCTTCGGCCTCGGCCCGGCCATTGGCGTCTTCGCGGGCAATCAGCTCGGCCTGACGCGCAGCCAGTTCGACCTGATTGTTCAGCTCGTTCTCGGCAATGGCGCGTTCTTTTTCCACCGCCAAAGCGCGGCGGGCAAAGGTGGCCTCATCCGATTGCTGTTGCAACGCCTCAAAGGTCGGGGCCTGCAAGGCACGGGCCAGCTCTGAGCTTGGGCTCAGATTGGCCACGCGCACCGCGATGACCTCAAGACCCATGGCCTCGGGGGTGGGGTCCTTGGCAAAGCCCGCGTTCAGCGCTGTCTGCAAAGGGGCCAGCCCCGCCACAAGCACCGCGCGCACGCCCAGCGCCTTGATGTAGTCATCGACATATTGCCGCGACAATGCGCTCAGCACAGATCGGATGTGGTCCTCTGGCTTGCTCTTCGGCTTTCCGGTCTTCAGATCAAGGGTGAAGTCTACCCGGTCCGAAAGCCGCGCCGCGTCGGCCACCCTCCAAAGAACGGTGCCTTGCACAGCGAGATCCTGATAGTCGGAGGATTGCGATTTGACCAAAAAGGTCAGCTCGCGGTCCGCAAGCGGGACCTCGATGATCGACCCGCGGGTCGGGTCAAACCAAAAGGACAGCCCGCGGCCTTCGCGACGGATCTTGCCCTCGCGGTAATGCCGGATGTGGCTCGAGGCCTCAGCCCGCAGGTGGCTTGCAAATGGGTATCTTGTGATTTGTGCCATGATCATTCCTCCTGGTCTTGTGACAACTCGTACAATTCAGCCGGGCGATACGCCCCGCCACTTTCCCGCACGCCAGTGGCGCGCAGGGTGTGCCTGTCCAAAAGCTTCCGGCGAAAGGCCGGTTTGGTCAGGCTTTGGTCCAGAATGGCTTCGTGGACCGCCTGCACATCCCGCAAGGTGAAGCGGGGTGGCAGGAATTCGAACCCGATGGGTGTGTAGTCCAGCTTGCCGCGCAGGCGCTTGACCATGTCACCAAGAATGTCGGCGTGATCAAAGGCCATATGCAGGGGCGCGCCGGTGTCGTCCAACGCACGGGCCACACCGCCAGTTTCGCCGGGCCAGTCCACCTTGATCCGGACAAGCCGCAGGTCTGGATTGGCCGCAACGCCTTTGATCAGAACCTCAGCCGGCATGATTGCCAGATACACCACGCTGATCACATGGCCGCGCGGGTCCCGACCCGGCGTGCCATAGGTAGCAAGCTGTTCGAAATGCACGTCCCGAAGGCCGGTCTTGTCGTGCAAGACCCGTGTCACGGTCTCTTCCAAAGATCCGTCGCGATGCACGAAACCACCGGGCAAAGCCCAGTCACCGCCCATCACGCCCCCGTCCTCGCGGCGCATGATCACACAGCGCAGCGCGCCATCATGGACGCACAGGATCGCCAGATCCACCGCTGTGGCCGGGTTGGGATAGTCGAAAATCGAGGTCATCTTTGGGTCATCCTTAGTTATTTGCATTATAGTTATTACTAAAATGATAATATATCAAGCCCTACCCAGAAATTCCTTTCCCTCTGGACCTCGCGCGCCCGACCGCTTACCTCTTGGAACACGTAGGAGAGACCATGACCAAACCGCCTCTGACCCTTTATCTTGCAGCGCCGCGCGGCTTTTGCGCAGGCGTGGACCGCGCCATCAAGATCGTGGATATGGCTTTGGAAAAATGGGGAGCGCCGGTCTATGTGCGCCATGAGATTGTGCACAACAAATACGTGGTCGATGACCTGCGCGCCAAAGGTGCCGTGTTTGTCGAGGAACTTGAGGAATGCCCCGATGACCGCCCGGTGATCTTTTCGGCCCATGGCGTGCCCAAATCCGTGCCCGCCGAAGCCGCCAAGCGCGAAATGCTCTATGTCGATGCCACCTGCCCTCTGGTGAGCAAGGTGCATATCGAGGCCGAGCGGCATGCCTCAAACGGGCTACAGATCATCATGATCGGCCATGACGGGCACCCGGAAACGGTGGGCACGATGGGGCAGTTGCCCGAGGGCGAGGTGCTCTTGGTGGAAACGGTTGAGGATGTGGCCGAGGTTGAGGTGCGCGACCCGCAAAAGCTCGCCTTTGTCACGCAGACCACACTGTCGGTGGATGACACAGCCGATATCGTGGCGGCACTTCAGACGCGGTTCCCCGCCATCGTCGGGCCGCATAAAGAAGACATTTGTTACGCCACCACCAACCGCCAGGAGGCGGTGAAGGCCATGGCGCAAAAGGCGGAGGCGATGCTGGTGGTGGGGGCGCCCAATTCGTCGAATTCAAAACGGCTGGTGGAAGTGGGCGCGCGCGCGGGCTGTTCTTATGCCCAGCTTGTGCAGCGGGCCACCGACATCGACTGGCGCGCCTTGGGCGACATCAAGACCATGGGCATCACCGCCGGAGCCTCTGCGCCCGAAGTGCTGATCAACGAAGTGATAGATGCGTTCCGCGACCGGTTTGAGGTGACCGTTGAGGTGGTGGAAACAGCGCAGGAAAACGTGGAATTCAAAGTGCCAAGGGTGCTGAGAGTGCCGGCGTAAAACGCTCTTTGCACGTCGGTCGGCTTTGCCACGCAATAGCGCAACGAAATGCGAGTGGCATGATGCCACTCGCAAGCCGGATCACCGTCAGCTTTTGATCGTGCGTCGCTCAAGTGCCATGCCGATCCCGGCATCTCGCAGAGACGCGTTAAAGGCACGGGTGTCGATCCCGGAGGTTGCTGCGAGCGCCACCAGTTGCGCCAAACGCTCGGACGCGCGGTCCGGATCGATGACGCCCAACACATCAGAGGGATCAAACGCATCGGCAGGTAGCAGATCGGGTGCTACAAAACCACCCATCTCTGCCGGGATCTGCGTTTCAGATTGACCTGACGCCAGTTGCAGAGCGGCCTGCGTCTGGCTTTTGATTGCACCATCCTCACCAAAATAAACCGCTCTGTTTTGCGGTGTCAGCAAAACACGGGCCGGATGGTCAAGTTGCGGTACAAATTTCTGAGAGGCACCAATCCCCTCAATCAATGCAGGAAGCCGCAAGGTCACGTACCCCCGAGCCTCGTAGTCCGCCGGGTCTTCGGTGCCATCACCGGGAGGGCACGGAAAGGGATCATCCGGCAGCACCGCGATTTTGGCCGTGGCATGCGCCGGGATCGTCACAAGCTGATTGAGCCGAAAGGAATTTGCAGCCGGACTTCCCAAAAGCTCAAACGTGAAGTCGTTGTTAACGCCTGCAACATCAACAATGACAACGGTGTTGTCGGCCAATGTCCGGGTTGGATCGGTGACAGAGGAGGTCACGAAATCCACCCGGAACCGAAGCTCGACATCTTCCAAATTGGAGATGTTGAGAAAGTAGCCTTGCAGCACGGTATCAGCAGGAGGAATGGGGGATTGTGGTTTAAAAATAAGTTCAAAGGTAGAAACGTTCATTGGAACCTCACAAAATAAAAAATTGGTACTAAAGTGGTTTAATCCTACCACAAAGTCCGGCTGCTTACAAAAGGCGGGCCTAATTGGGCGAGGACAATCTGCCTTCCACCTCAGCTGACACCCCCCAATCCCGTCTTGCTCGAAGCGGCCAATGCTCTGGAGTTAAACGAAAGTCTTACAGATTTTTCGTCCAACCATTCCGCACAAGAGCACCACGGTTTTGGCAGGTACGGGCATAGTCGATCTTTGATATTCATAGAGGTTAGGCGACGTGGCGCAGTGGCAGGTTACCAGTGTCGACATGGACATCCTTTCTCTCACAAGGTCAGGAAAACCCGCCTTCCCAAATGTGCGCCCTCGTGTAGGTTGAGACGCATAACAAGACCATGGGACAGCTTTTGTTTAAACCATTTCTCGCCTGGATCACGGGCAATGCCATCACGACCTTCGCACGGTTCATCACCGCCGTGCGTGCTGTTTGGGACGGGGTTGAGCCCGTCCCTGCACAGCGTGTGTACTTTGCCAATCATACCTCCAACGGCGATTTCATCCTGATCTGGACGGTGCTGCCGCCCAATCTGCGCTCTCGCACGCGGCCTGTGGCGGGGGCAGATTACTGGCTCACTTCTCGCTTGCGCACGTTTATTGGCCGCGATGTCTTTAACGCTGTTCTGATCGACCGCAATTCGGAAACCCGTACCGACGATCCGATGCAGTTGATCCTTGACGGCATCGACACAGGCGCGTCGCTGATCATCTTCCCCGAAGGCACGCGGAACATGACCGATGCGCCTCTCTTGCCGTTCAAAAGCGGTATTTTCAACATCTCGGAGGCCCGGCCCGAGGTGGATCTTGTGCCGGTCTGGATCGACAATCTGAATGACGTGATGCCCAAGGGTAAGCTGGTGCCGATCCCGCTTCTGTGCACGGTGACCTTTGGTGCACCGATCAGAGCGGAGGCAGGGGAGTCCCGTGAAGATTTCCTCAAACGCGCAGAGGTTGCCTTGCTGAGCCTTGCGCCCACAGACAAACAGCCTGACGATGCGGAGGTTGCAGCATGAACGGTATGCACGCAGATTTCCTCACTCTGCTGGCTGGCATCATTGGGCTTTTGATCATGGCCAGCGGTGTTGGCTATGCGCTCAAGCAACGCATCGCCCCCGATGGCAACAACGCGACCATTGAAAACCTCAATGCGCGTATCCTGGCCTGGTGGGGCATGACGGCCTTTCTGGCTGTGGCGTTCCTCGCCGGGCGTGGCGGGGTTATCCTGCTTTTCGCTTTCGTCTCCTTTGCTGCACTGAGGGAATTTGTAACACTCACGGACCGGCGGCGCGCCGATCACTGGGCAATTGCTGCGGCTTTCTTTGTCATCCTGCCTGCGCAATATGCCCTGATCTGGTGCGAGTGGTACGGCATGTGGTCGGCTTTGATCCCGGTCTATGCCTTCCTGATCCTGCCGATCATCGCGGTGCTGCAAAGCGACACCGAAGATTTCCTGATGCGCATTTCGCAAATGCAGTGGTCTTTGATGATCTGTGTGTTCTGCGCCAGCCACGTTCCGGCGCTGCTTTTCCTCGACATCCCTGGGTTCGAAGGCCGCAACGTGCTGCTCATCGCGTTTCTCATCGTGGTGGTGCAGCTCTCGGACGTGCTGCAATATACCTGGGGCAAGCTTTTGGGGCGTCATCCTGTAGCCCCCAAACTCTCACCCTCAAAAACCTGGGAAGGGCTGATTGGCGGTGTCGCATCAGCCACGCTCATCGGGACACTCTTGTGGTGGATCACGCCCTTCACACCGCTGCAAGCTGCGTTCATGTCGCTGGTCATCACGCTTGCGGGTTTTTTTGGCGGGCTGGTGATGTCGGCCATCAAACGTGATCGGGGGGTCAAGGATTGGGGGCATATGATTGCAGGGCATGGCGGGTTCATTGACCGGCTCGACTCGGTGGTGTTCTCGGCCCCGATCTTCTTTCACCTCACGCGCTACTTCTGGTCGATGACATGAGCCTTCTGCGGTCCAATTTCGCACATATGGCCGGGGGCTTTGCCCTTATGGGCGGGTGGGCCGCGCTGGCGCATGCGAGTTATCCATTCGCCACGCAAGTGAAGGCGGGCCTGACGCAGGGGACTCTGACAGCCGTGATCACGCTTGGCCTCAAGAAGCTGGTCGAGACGCTCTCTGCGCGCCTGCCCGGTCTTGCAGGCACTGTCGTGCCACCAATGGTGGCCTGCGCCGTCTCGGTTTCGGTGCTCTATACAGTCCACAGCCTTGTGGGCACGCCCGAGGTTTGGACCACGCTTGCCTTGCCCTCCACCGTCGCCACGATTTACGCCACGCTCTACACGATCCGCCTGAGGCAAGCGCCATGACCGAAAGTCGCCGCCCTCTGGCCAGTCGGAACACCGGATGGGCCCAGCGCATCGCCCGTTGGCTCAGTGGCACGTCACTCACGCCGAACCGCATCAGTCAGGGTTCAGTTCTGTTTGCGGCGATTGCCTTTCTGGCATTCTGGACCTCCACTTACACAGGAACCGCTTTGGCAGGCGCGCTCTTTGTGCTGGCCGCGCTCGCTTGCCAGTTTCGCCTGTTATGCAATCTCTTTGACGGGATGGTCGCCGTGGAAGGGGGGAAATCAGAACCTGATGGCCCTTTCTGGAACGAAGCACCCGATCGGGCCGCCGACCTGTTGATCCTGACAGGCGCGGGGGTGGCCATCGGCAACCTCGCCCTTGGATTGGCCGCGGCAGCTATGGCCATTGCAACAGCCTACATCCGCGAGCTGGGTCGTGCCGAAGGGTTGGGGTCAGACTTCACAGGTCCTTTCGCCAAGCCACAGCGCATGGCGGCAGTCACCGCCGGTGCGGGTCTTGGAGCTTTGGAGGTTTGGGGCCTCGGGACGCAATATGCGCTGCTGGCTGCGTTGTGGATCACAGCCCTGGGCACGGGTCTTACGGTTCTGCGGCGTTCTGCGCGCATGATTGCGGCTTTGAAAGAGCGCTGAGGGTCTTGAACGTCTCAGGCGCGCCTTTTACACCGATAGTTCAACCCGCTTTTACGACAAGGATGCCCTTACAGTGACGCAGATCCCCAAAGCGCCGCTCTATCTGGGCCTTGCTGGTACCTTGCCATTTCTGTGGAGTGCGGCCACGATTTTGTTGCCAGGCCTGTCCGATTGGACAGTTGCCACGCTAGGGGCGCGCTTTGCAGGGCCTTACGTGGGCCTCTTTTACGGCGCAGTGATCCTGAGCTTTATGTCCGGGGTGCTGTGGGGGTTCGCCACAAAACTGCCCGAGGCTGCAGCCCCTAAAGGTTATGCGTTGTCGGTCCTGCCGGCCTTGTGGGTGTTCTTCACCCATGGGGGCGGCGCCTATGAGGCGGGTCAGCTTTTGATTCTCGGATTTGCGGGCATCCTCTTGCTGGACTGGCATTTCTGGAAAGCCGGCGTGGCGCCTGCGTGGTGGATGCGCCTGCGCCTTGTGATCACAGCGGTGGTCATCCTATGCCTGACAATCGGAGTGACACAATGAGCCAGGATGACGAAACCATTCGCGTCTACGGGAGAGAAGCAGAGCGCTATGCAGAAGTGTTCACACCGCCCGAAGATGACCCTTCTTTGCGGGCCTTTCTGGACCAGCTTCCGCCTGCAAGCCGCCTTCTTGATCTGGGGTGTGGCCCCGGATTTGCGGCAGCTTACATGGCCAAGGCGGGCCACACAGTCACCGCCACCGATGCCACACCAGAGATGGTTGAAATGGCGGCGGCGCATCAAGGTGTCACCGCTGAATTAGCGACCTTCGACGACATCTCTGGCACTGATCTCTATGATGGGATCTGGGCCAACTTTTGCCTTTTGCATGCCCCGCGCGCGTCCTTGCCCAACCACCTGGCGGCCCTTTCGAAAGCGCTCAAACCCAATGGGGTTTTCCATATCGGTATGAAAACCGGAACGGGTGAGACGCGTGACGGCATCGGCCGTCTCTATACCTATGTGACAGAAGAAGAGCTTTCAGGGCTGCTGCATGACGCAGGCCTTGCGCCATTTCATACCCGGACCGGTGCCGATCCCGGTCTCGATGGCACTGTTGCCCCCTGGGTGACGATGCTGGCCCGTGCAAATGGCTGAGCTTTTTGCCTATACCGATGGGGCCTGTTCAGGCAATCCCGGGCCTGGGGGCTGGGGTGTGCTGATGCAAGCCAAGGATGGCGAGGCGGTTGTGAAAGAGCGAGAGCTTCAGGGCGGCGAGGCGGAGACCACCAACAATCGCATGGAACTGCTTGCGGCCATCCATGCATTGGAAACCCTGTCCAAGCCATCCTCCATCACCATAGTGACAGACAGCGCTTATGTAAAAAACGGCGTCACCGGTTGGATCCATGGCTGGAAGCGCAATGGCTGGAAAACCTCGAATAAGAAACCCGTCAAGAATGTCGAGCTGTGGCAGCGTCTAGATGAAGCCGCTTCGCGCCATGATGTGATCTGGGAATGGGTGAAAGGCCATGCAGGACACCCGGAAAACGAACGCGCAGATGAGCTGGCGCGCGCTGGCATGGCTCCTTTCAAGACGGAAAAGTAAGCCAGGGTTTCACTGTTCGAAAAATACTCAAAACCCGACGTGACACGCGCGCGCCTATTTGCGTTTTTGCAGCGCCTGATACATCCAGATCACCACAAAGGCGCCAATGACCGCGCCGATGATCCCGCCCAAGAGGCCCAGAACGGCCAACACGCCTTGCAGGATAAAGCCACCCACCAAAGCGCCAGCTATGCCAATGCCGATGGTCACAGCCGGGTTGGCCTCAATCCGCATCATGCGCGTGGCAAGATACCCCGCCACAGCCCCGACGATCAC
Organism: uncultured Roseovarius sp.; assembly: GCA_947496175.1. Taxonomy (GTDB): domain Bacteria; phylum Pseudomonadota; class Alphaproteobacteria; order Rhodobacterales; family Rhodobacteraceae; genus Roseovarius. The sequence goes on along the minus strand of CANMBU010000002.1, from coordinate 337,224 downwards.
CAGATAAATCAAACCCATGCTTTACCTCCCCTTGCGCCAATGTGTCGGCACGATGATAAGCGCACCAATCGAGGACAGGATGGCATCAAACCCCGGCGCACCAAAGCGGAAGCCGAACATGATCCGCACAAAGTAAAACAGGAACGCCCCACCGACACAGATGATGATGGATGGTAAGTATCCGTTTCGGGTGAACCCAGATTTCTCGCTTATGTAGCCCACGATCCCGGCGATCACGACCGTGCCAAAAAGCTGCAAAAACATCTGCTCATCCTGTTACTAGGTTTGACGCCATGCTGGCGGCTTTGACGCAGTAAGGCAAGCGTCGCTGGGTATTTGGGACAAGAAAGAAGCAGGATTGGGCGCCTCAGAGCCGTGTGCCTTTGGACAAGGGGAAGCCGCGCAAAAATGTTTCGCGATCCTGCGGGCCTTTGCCCGCCCGTTGCAGGCGCAGGATTTCGACGGCACCTTGCCCGCAGGCGACGGTCAATGCATCGTCCAGGACTTCGCCTGGCGCGCCACACCCACTGGTCACGCGCGATGCAAGGAATTTTAGACGCTGCCCATTGATATCGCACCAGGCTCCGGGGAATGGGGATAGGCCTCGAATGTGCCGGTCCACCTCCGCCGCGCGCCAAGCCCAGTCGAGTTGCGCCTCGCTTTTGTCGATCTTGTCGGCATAGGTGACGCCGACGTCGTCCTGTGGCACGGGCGTCAGGTCCTCAAGCCGGTCAAGCGCCTCGACAATTGCCGCGGCCCCCATATCGGACAATCGGTTGTGCAACTGCCCGGTGGTTTCCTCGGCCCCGATCCGGGTGTGTTTCTGTAAGAGAACCGGCCCTGTGTCCAGCCCCGCCTCCATCTGCATGATGCACACGCCCGTCTCAGTATCACCGGCCATTATCGCGCGGTGAATGGGGGCCGCCCCGCGCCAACGCGGCAAAAGGCTGGCGTGGATATTAAGGCACCCGCGGGTTGGGGCATCGAGAATGGCCTGAGGCAGGATCAGCCCATAGGCCACCACCACGGCAACATCGGCATTCAGGGCCGCGAATTCCGCCTGCGCGGCTTTATCCTTCAGGCTGACAGGATGGCGCAGGTCCAACGCCAACGCCTCGGCGCGCGCCTGAACCGGGCTGGGGCGGTCTTTCTTGCCACGGCCCGCCGGGCGCGGGGGTTGGCAATAGACGGCAGCAATCTCATGGCCAGCCTCCAACAGCGCATCTAGCACCGGAACGGAAAACTCCGGCGTTCCCATGAACACGATGCGCAGTGGTGTGGTGGTCATTTGCCGGCTCGCTTCCGTGCCTTTTTCAGCACCATATCGCGTTTCATCTTGCTCAGCCGGTCAAAAAACATCCGGCCCTCAAGATGGTCGATCTGGTGCTGGACGCTTGTGGCCCACAGGCCGACAAAGCCGCGCTCTTCTATTTCGTTCGTCTCGTTCAGGAACCGCACGGTCACAGCGCGGGGGCGGGTGATTTTGGCGTAGACACCGGGCAGGTTGGGGCTGGCTTCCTCGTGGTCGCGCATCTCTGTGCTGGCGTGCAAGATTTCGGGATTGGCCATACGCACCGCTTGACCACGTTCGTCCGAGGCGTCCACCACGGCGAGCCGAAGCATCACACCGATCTGCGGAGCGGCCAAGCCAACGCCCGGCATGGCATCCATCGTCTCGATCATATCGTTCCAGATGGCGCGGATCTCATCGGTGATCGTATCCACAGGGTCGGCCGCCGTGCGAAGCCGCTTGTCAGGCCAGATGACATAGGGCCGTGTCGGCACGCCGCGCTACTCCCGCGCCTTTTCGCGCTTTAACTTCTGCATCTTGCGCGTGATCATCTGCCGTTTGATCGGGCCCAGGTAATCGATGAAGAGCTTGCCGTTGAGGTGGTCAATCTCGTGTTGCACACACGTGGCCCAGAGCCCATCGAACGTCTCGGATTGTGCATTGCCATCGCGGTCGATCCAAGCCACATCCACCACCTTGGGACGGGTCACTTCGGCGAAATGATCCGGGATGGACAGACAGCCCTCTTCGTAGACGTTTATCTCGTCTGAAGACGCCACAATTTCAGGGTTGAACATGACCAAAGGACGTGGGTCCACATCGGCTTCTTCATCCTTGGCGCAGTCGAGCACGATCAACCGGTTGAGGATGCCCACCTGCGGGGCGGCAAGCCCGATCCCGGGCGCATCATACATCGTCTCAAGCATGTCATCGGCCAGTTCACGCAACTCATCGCTGAGGTCGGCGACCGGATCACAGTGCTTTTTCAAGCGTGGATCAGGGTGGAGGACAATGGGACGTAACATGGACGTTCATTTAGGCGATTGCACGCGCGCCTGCAACGCCATAGCTTGCGCCAATCACCACAAACAAGCCTCGCCGGAGACCCCTATGAATTTTGACGAGTTGATTGAGCGCCGCGGTACGCAATGTGACAAGTGGGACAGTATGGAAACCAAGTTTGGCGTCTCTGCGGAAGATGGGCTGGCCATGTGGGTCGCTGACATGGATTTCCGCCCGTCTGCCTGTGTTACAGATGCGTTGCGCGGGATGCTCGATCATGGCGTTTTTGGCTACTACGGCAGTGATATGACATACCGTGAGGCGATCTGCTGGTGGATGCAGAAACGGCATGGCTGGACGATCGACCCAACTTGGATTTTCACAACGCATGGATTGGTCAATGGCACAGGCATGTGCGTTGACGCCTTTACCGAGCCAGGGGACGGCGTGGTGCTGTTTACGCCAGTCTACCATGCTTTTGCCCGCGTTCTGAAAGCAGCCGAACGCAAAGTCGTGGAGTGCCCTTTGGTCAATAATGACGGGCGCTATGAGATGGATTTCGACGCGTATGATGCGCTCCTCGATGGCAGTGAAAAAATGCTCATCCTGTGCTCGCCGCACAATCCCGGCGGGCGTGTCTGGACCAAGGAAGAGTTGGAAGGCGTGGCCGCATTTGCCCGCAAGCATGACCTTATTCTGGTGTCGGATGAAATACACCATGACCTCGTCTTTCCCGGTTCAAAACATACGGTGATGGCCCATATCGACGGGATTGAGGACCGGCTTGTGATGATGACGGCCACCACCAAGACCTTCAACATTGCTGGCGCGCATTCGGGCAACGTGATTATCGCTGATGACGCGTTGCGCGCGCGCTTTGCCAAACGAATGGGTGCGCTTGGCATGTCGGCCAATTCCTTTGGCGTGGTCATGGCCGAGGCGGCCTACACCGCGCAAGGCGCAGAATGGGTCGATGCGCTGTTGGAATATCTTGATGGCAACCGAAAAGTATTCGATGCAGGTGTGAACGCTATTCCCGGGCTAGGCTCGATGCCGCTCGAAGCGACCTATCTTTCGTGGGTGGATTTCTCGGGCACGGGCATGGCGCGCGACGAGTTCACCAGTCGGGTTGAACATACCGCCAAGATCGCCGCCAATCATGGCCCGACTTTTGGCAGCGGCGGGGAGAATTTCCTGCGTTTCAACATCGCCACACCGCGCGTGCGGGTGGAAGAGGCGGTCGAGAGGTTGCACAAGGCCTTCTCCGATTTGCAATGATCCCGCTTTGCCTGCATGGCTATCGGTTTAGCGTATACACACGTATTGCCCGGATTGTTCTTCTCGAAAAAGAGTTGGAATACGCATATTCCGAAGTGAACCCTTTTCTGAACACTCCTGAGCCTGCCCTGCATCCCTTTGGCCGCGTTCCAACGCTGACGCATGGACCCGTTACACTTTACGAGACATGCGCGATTACGCGGTATCTTGATGCAAGGTTTGACAGCCCCGGCTTGACCCCACTCGATGCTTTATCACAGGCGCGCATGATGCAGGTTATCTCCATTGTTGATAACTACGCGTACTGGCCTTTGGTGCGGCAGGTCTTTTCGCACAGTGTGTTCCGCCCAATCGAAGGGGAAGCGTCAGACCCTTTAGAAATAGAGATGGGCCTGAAGGCTGCGGAACCTGTGCTTGAAGCTTTGGACGTGATTGCAGCAGAGGGGCGGGTCCTCGTGCCGGACCAGTTCACGCTTGCATCCGCACATCTGATACCGGTTCTCGATTACTTCACACGTGCACCGGAAGGCGCAGATGCCGTCCAGAAGCACCCAAATCTTTCGCACTGGCTTGAGATTACGCAGCAACGCCCATCCATCAGCGCCACGTCACCTGTTTTGAGTTGAGTTCCTTCAAACCTTGGAAATCAAAGCCACAGGCGCGTTATCGGGGCGCTCAAAGTCTACGGGCTGCTCATTGCCCGCCTCATTTACAACCTTGAGATCGAAGCGCATTTCCGGGCCGTCTTCCTCAGACGCGACAATCAGGCAGCGCGACAGGTGGCGTGCGCCATCATAGAGATCCACAAGCCCCCGCAGATGCGGTGCGGTTTCGGCATGAAGCGCGAACCCCCCATCCCAGGCCCGGATCACAGAATAGCTGTGATTGCCTGCTTCCACGCGCAGGCGTCGGCTTTTTTGCAGGCCACGTTTGCGGGCATCTTCAAGCCCGGCCTGAACTTCAGCAGAGAGAAACGTCGTCATGGCATCCCCAGAATCACACAACCAACTGGGGTAGGATGTAGAGCTAAACCATGACAGTCACGTTAAAATTCCGCTGCAGCGCAGTAAAACGCCGCCGCGGCGCAACAATATTACCTCTCGGATGCCACTGTTGCGACCCGGGGTCTCAAAACATGCGGGATCGCAGCATCGTATAGCGCACTTTCCGTGAACTCTGTGATTTCGCCAAGCACGGGGCCCACCAGGATCAGCGCCGTGCGGGTAATCTTTTCGGCGCGCACCTTTTCGCGGATATCACTCAACGTTCCGCGAATGAACATTTGATCCGGCCAACCCACACGGTAGGCCACCACCACCGGACACTCGGCACCATAGTAAGGCACCAGAACGCGCTCAATCTCACGCAGGGCGCGCACGCCAAGATGGATGGCCAAGGTGGTGCCTGTGCGGGCAAAATTCTCCAATGTCTCGCCCGAGGGCATAGAGGTCGATTTCATCGACATGCGCGTCAGGACAATTGATTGCCCGACTTCCGGCACCGTCAACTCCTGCCCCAAAGCCGCCGCCGCCGCTGCATAAGCCGGCACACCGGGGATGATCTGATAAGCGATCCCATCACGGCGCAAACGCCTGATCTGCTCTGCAATTGCGCCATAAAGCGATGGATCACCAGAATGCACACGGGCAACATCCTCACCCCGCGCGTGGGCAGCCACGATCTCAGCGTGAGTGTCATCCAGCGTCATGGGGGCTGTGTCCATCACGCGCGCGCCTTCAGGCGCACAGGCCACGACTTCAGGCGGCACAAGCGAGCCTGCATACAGGCACACCGGACATTCGCCGATGATCCGCTCTGCCTTTTTGGTCAAAAGCTCCGGATCACCCGGCCCTGCCCCAATGAAATAGACCGTCATTGCCCCAAAAGCCCTTTCAATTGGTTATTCTGATAATAGCACACGCAAACCTGTCCGCCTGCACCATGCGATCCCATGAAGACCCCATCGGCATCGGAGATATAGGCACAAATGGCTTGGTATTCGGCCAGTTGATCCGCGTTGATTGGACCACCCCGGCTGAGCAGCTCTTCAATCTCTTGGCGTTCGCCAAATTGCTGCACCGCCCAGGCGGCTTGCTGCACAAGTTGTGGCACATCCGGGTGCCCCCAACCCCACATCCAGGACCCATCATCGGAATAGGTGCCAATCACCTGTGCGTCTGCGGCTACCTCTGACGAATCTTCAAAAACAAAGCTGATGCGCCCTTTCTTCAGGTTGAGACGGTAGTCGCTGACATCACCCAACCGCTGCGCCAGTTCTGATCCGGCCATACGCGTCTTCAGGTGGAACTCTGCATTGACGGAAAGCGCCTTGTAGCTTTCCGGCAGTTGCGTTGCCCCGCCATCCGCCATGCGCCCTGCAAATTCCAGCAAAATCTCGTTCATGCGATGCCCTTTTTGTCGGATAAGTCGCCATCAATCTTGCGCGCGTAGCCGCGTGGCGTGAACATGCGAGGCCCCTCGCCCAGCTGCGCCAACCGTGAATTGGACGAGCCCACCAGTACGACGGTGAGCATATCGACCTCGTCCACCTTCAGATCTTCGAGCTTGCGATACCGCACCTGCTCTTCCGGCCGCCCAAGATTGCTGGCCAGCATCACAGGCGTGTCCACGGGGCGGTGTTGCAGCAGGATATCCCGCGCCTCTGCCAGAAGGGTCCGGCGTGTTTTGCTGACCGGGTTATAGAAGGCGATCACAAAATCCCCTTCCGCCGCCGCATTGAGACGGCGCAGAATATCGTCACGCGGGGTCAGCAGATCACTTAGGGATATTGTGCAGAAATCATGCCCCAAAGGGGCCCCTGCCCGCGCTGCGGCGCCTTGCAAAGCACTCACCCCCGGCGAGCAGACCACGTCAACCCGGCGCGCTGCATCGCTTACGCCTTCATGTTCCGGGCCGCGGTCCAGCAGCTCAAACACCAGCGCGCCCATCGCATAAATTCCGGCATCGCCTGAGCAAACCAGCGCCACGTTCCGCCCTTCCGCCGCCCGCTCCAACGCATAACGGCAACGCGCCTCTTCACCGCCCAACGGAAAGTCAGAGCGCTTCTTGCCCGCCGCCAATGGGCCCAGAAGATCAATGTAAAGCCCGTAACCCACCAGTTCTTCTGCCTCCGCCACCAGCTTGGAAACCTCCGGCGTGCGCCAGCTGGATTGGCCGGGGCCGATGCCCACAACGCTTAAGCGCCCGCGCGCCCGGCCTTTCAGCTCAAGCGGCAAGTGGTTCGCGCGCGAGATACTGCATGTGCAGGTTGCATTCTTGCGTTTTTCAACCACAAGCTCTCCGCCCATGGCCAATGCGGACCCTTCTGCCACACCGTGGCAGCCGACTTCAGCGAAGACCACGTCTGAAGGGTTGGCGAGCTTATCGGCCTGCGCTTCTAGCTCTGCCGGGGTAAAGACACGCAATGGTACACTCAAACGCTGCGCCAAGATGTTCATGGCAGGCTCATCGGCTTTGATGTCCACAGTGGCAATAGCAGCAACAGCACCTTGCGCGATACCTGCCATTTGCAACGTCTCTTTGACCAAATCCCAAAGCGCTTCGGGGTTTGCATTGCGCGCGCAGCCCACACCAACCACATAGGATTGCGGGTGATAGACCAACCGATGCTCAGATGGGGTTTGCGGAGCATCACTTACCACAAGCTCAACAGCGCCACCTGTTTCTTTGACGCCAAAGATGTTGTCACCGGTGACACGGACGCCTGCGCCATTCAGCAAAGCCGCCATCGCAGTTTTTGCATCGCCCGGATTGACCAAGCGATATCCCTCTGGCGGCTCATCCAACGCCACGCCCATGGCCACGTCGCCTGCAGTGGTGACCGCGGCTGTGGCGCCCAGTTCTTCAGCGATGAGAGAGGCCAGACGGTTTGCGCCCCGATGCCCTCCGAGGAGGGGTACGACGACCGCACCATCGTCGCTCACCGACACAACGGGCGGCTCTTTGGTCTTGTCGCTCAACACCGGTGCAACCGCGCGGATCAGAATGCCGCTCGCACATACGCCAACAATCGGCACACCGGCTGCAAAAAGATCGCGGGCATGATCCAACGCATTTGGGAAGAACGCGTCGGCCTGCGCCACCCTGCCCTCACGCCCGTGCACCTGCGCGCCCAGACTGGCGGCCACCCGATGCGCCACCGCTTCACCAGATCGGCTGAGAGCCAATACAACAGGGGTCACAGCCATGGATCAGCTCCTTTGGTCAATAAGATCATCGAGAAATACGGCGCCTTTTCCGGCGCATCATTGAGCGGGCAGACAACTTCATCCGGCAGGCTGGCGCGCTCGACATAGACGGCTTGATCGGTGAACCCCAAAGCGTCAATGACCGCGCGAATTTTACTCAAATGCCGCCCGACCTTCATGATGGCCACGCTTTCCGCGCCTTCAATCCGGCTGCGCAACTCGTCCTCCGGCAAAGGCCCTGGCAAGACAGTCAGCCGCTCATTGCGCGCGGCAAGCGGCAGGCCTGCACGCGCGGCACAGGCGGTCACAGACGTGACACCCGGCACGACCTCGACCTTATAGCGCTGCGAAAGTCTTGCAAAAAGGTACATGAAAGAGCCGTAAAAGAACGGATCGCCTTCACAAAGGCAGATGACATCATTCCCAGCATCAAGCGCCTCGCATATGTCCGCAGCGCCCTGATCATAGGCCGCTTGAGCAGGGGCACGCTCGGGTGTCATAGGCACATCCATGACGATCTCTCGTGCGTCAGCTGGGATGATACCAGCAGCAATCGAGCGTGCGAAACTCTGCGCTCCGGCCAGCGTGGGGTATGCTATTACCTGTGCGCCTGAGATCAAACGATGCGCCTTTAGCGTCATCAGTTCCGGATCACCCGGCCCCAACCCAATACCGTAAAGCCTACCGGGCATGGTCACCCCCGGCTTTCACTGGTCTGTAAACACTCTCATGCTGGCCCCGGACCCTCATCGCTTCACAAGGCTCCATTGTGTGACCGGCATCAAGGGGCGCCATCCGGTCAACCCGCCCACTGGTTCTGCGCGCTGCACCGAGAGTTTCACCAATTGCCCGCCATGCTGTTTGTGCAACGCCAGCAACACCGCCTCACTTTCCAGAGTGACGGCATTGGCAACGAGCCGCCCCAATGGCCGCAGCGCCTTCCAGGTCGCGTCAAACACCTCCGCACTTAGCCCACCGCCAATGAAAACAGCGTCGGGGGCGGGCAAGCCTTCAAGGGCAGCCGGGACCGTTCCGTCAACCAGTTCGAGCTTTGGTACACCCAAGGCCAAGGCATTGGCTGCTGCCATGGCCCGGCGGTCTGCGCGTGGCTCAATCCCAATCGCCCGGGCATAGCGGGCACCGCGCATCCATTCCACCGCGACCGAACCGCACCCTGTGCCGATATCCCAAAGCAAAGCACCACGCATCGGCATAAGCTTGGCGAGCGTGGCGGCGCGCACCTCTTGTTTGGTCATCGTTCCGTCGCTTTGAAAAAGCGCATCTTCCAGACCAGGGACACGCGGCAAAAGTGCCGCATCGGGGGCTGCCACACAGTCCACCGCAAGAGTATTGAAAGCGGGAACAGTGTGAGACCAGCTTTCCGCCACACCTTCAAAACGGCGCTCCTCGGCACCGCCCATTGCAGCCAGAACGGTCATCTTTGACGCCCCAAAACCGCGTTCGGTCAGGAAGCGTGCGATCTGCGCAGGCGTTTGTTCTCCTGTGGTCAGGATCAAAAGCCGGGCATCGGGTTGAATGAAGGCGATCATTTGTTCTACGGGCCGCCCATGCACCGTCAGAGTTTCCACATCCGGCAGGCTCCAGCCCATACGGGCTGCGGCAAGTTGAAAGGCGCTAAGCTGCGGGTGGTAGGTGATCTCGGCGGGATCAATCTCACGCCCGATGCGGGCCCCCACGGAAAACCAAAGCGGGTCGCCGGTGGCCAAGACAATCACACGGCGTCCCTTGTATCCGTGCAGCATGTCAATCAGCGCATCAAATGGGCTGGGCCAGGAGAGCCGCTCAGCCTTAACTGCCTCTGAGAGGACATGATGGCGATCACCACCGACAATAACTTCAGCAGCTTCAACAACGGCCCGGGTGGCAGGTAGCAGACCGTCGAGACCATCCTCACCAATACCGACAATATGCAACCAGGGATCAGCCATGGGCGCCTCCAAAACTTTTTGAAAAAGTTTTGGCCCATCTTTTCTCAAAAAATGGTGTGTTCATGCAGTGCCCTCAGGAATGCCAACCGCCAAAGCATTGACTGCGGCAGACGCCATGGCAGAGCCACCACGGCGGCCCCGCAAGGCGACAAACTCGCACCCACGTGGATGAGCGGCCAGTTCGGCCTTGCTTTCCGCCGCGCCCACAAAGCCCACTGGAAATCCAAGGATCACCGCCGGTTTTGGCGCGCCTTGATCCAAAAGCTCCAGCAGATGAAAGAGCGCTGTGGGTGCATTTCCAACGGCCACCACCGCGCCGTCGAGATGATCTGCCCAGAGCTCAACCGCCGCAGCCGATCGGGTATTTCCAATACCTGCGGCAATGCCCGGCACGCTTGGATCATTAAGAGTGACAATCACGTTGTTCTCAGACGGCAGGTAGCGGCGAATGATGCCAGCGCCGACCATTTCGCAATCGCAGAGTATCGGCTTACCGCTTTTCAAAGCAGCGTGCCCCGCCTCATAGGCGTTTTCCGAAAAGACCAGGCGGTCGGCCACCTCGACCATGCCGCACGCATGGATGAGCCGGATTGCCAGCGCTTCAAGCCCCGGACCAAAACGTTCCAGCCGCGCTTCGCGACGTACGGTGGCGAAACTCTCAGCGTAGATCGCCGTGGGGTTTTTCTCGTAGGGGCGCAAGGTCAGGTCGGAGCCTCCGGCGGGGATATTTCAGGCAAGAAGAAAGCCAGCTCAGGCTTTGGCCTTGCGCGCGCTTTCCGGTCCATGCGGGTGTTTGGCATGGGGATATTCTGCGTGGTGGTGGTGATCATGGTCATGACCGTGATGGTGGTGATCGTGCCCATGGTGATGGTGATGATGGTGATCGTGCATTTCCAGACGGCAGAGCCCGGTGCAGAACGTGTCACACAGCGTGCAATCTGCCACGTTGGATCCCGGCGCACTCGCGCCCTGTCCTTCTACGTGGTGGTGATGGCTTTCCTGTACGGCACCCACTTCGGCCTCGAAGCCCAGAACAGCCGTGCGGTATTTGCACATCACGCATGTGGGAGGTGGCACGTCGCCAAAAGCCGGGTGGCCAGCGCCCTTTTCGGCCGCCAGAATAGCACGTTGCGCCGGGGTGATCTTTTGCGCGTCCTGACCTTCGACAGAGAGGATTTGTGTGCGGTACTGGCATGTCCCGCAATTGGGGGGTGGCACCGTGCCCACCTGTTCGCGGACGCGTTCAGCGAAGGTTTCCAGCACTTTGGGGTGGTCGCCAAGATAGCCTGCTTTTAAGAACTGTGTGCCAGGGTTTTCCGCTGCGACCTGATCCGTAAAACCATAGATCCGGTCAATGAGAATGCCGGAGAAGAGGAAATACGGGAAAACGACCACGCGTTTGTAGCCCAGCTTCACCACATGTTGCAGGCAAGGCTCTACAAGCGGAAAGGTGACGCCGGAATAGCCGACTTCACACCAGCCAAAGCCCATCCCTTCGTGAAGGAGACGTGCTATTTTGGCGACGTTGGAGTTGGCGTCGGGATCTGATGCACCCCGACCAATCACGACCAGACAGGTGTCGTGGCGACTGACCGGACCGTGCTCGGCATCGGCTTTTGCCAGCGCTTCTTCAATGCGTCCACCGGCGGCGGAAATCATCTTGGGATCAATACCCAATTCGCGGCCGTAGCGGATGTCGAGATCATATTTGGCGGCATAGGTGTTGAGCACTGTGGGGATATCATTTTTGGAGTGCATCGCCGCAAAGAGCATCCCGGGCACGGCCAAAATGCGTTCACAGCCCCTTTCGCGCAACCGGTCCAGACCGTCGCGAATAACCGGGTTGGCAAACTCTAGATAGCCGTATTCCATCTCCCACTCATCCGGCAGCAGCGGTGGCAGTTTTTCGGCGAGGGTCGCAAATTCATCGACCGCCGATTGGCTGCGGGAGCCATGACCACAGATCATCACACCGGTTTTCATCGTGGTTACGCCTCCTGTGGCTCTTCATCGTCGCGGAGATCGTCGCCCTCGGGTGCGACCTCTTCTTCTTTGGCCCTGCGCCCTTTGGCGGCCCAAAGGCCCAGAGCCGCTGCAGCCGCCAGAGCGCCAGCCGCGAGCCAATGGCCGTGACCGGCCACTTCGATTACATGGCCAGGATGAGCCAAAGCCATTCCTGGCGACAACAAGACAACGAGTATTAGCAGCCGGGTCATAGAGACGTTCCTTTGCCATCCATCGTGCCGTCAGATGAACCGCAAAAGGGGTCGAGACGCTTTGCAAAAGCGCTCTGACGATTATGCCAGAAGACCCCCGGTATGGGTCGGCCTTGCAGCATACACCTTTCCGGCCCGCATCGGGCACCGTCACCCTTTTCTATAGGGCTGTACGATTGGGGGCGCAAACAGAGAATCGCCGCGCCGGGCGCGGATTGCGACATGTGCAAAGCTGCACGCCATGTGCGCGCGCTTTTGGAGATGTCATCCGCGCCACCCTGACCTAGGTCTTTTCTCGAAGGAGACGATCTATGGGACAACTTGTTGACGGAGTCTGGCAGGACACCTGGTACGATACCAAATCCTCAGGCGGTGCGTTCAAGCGCAGCACCGCGGCGTATCGCAATTGGATCACAGCAGATGGAAGCGCCGGACCCACAGGAGAAGGCGGGTTCAAGGCCGAAAGCGGTCGGTATCACCTCTACGTCTCGCTGGCATGTCCATGGGCGCATCGGACGCTGATCTTTCGCACACTGAAAAGTCTGACAGATCATATTGGGGTGTCTGTTGTGCATCCGGACATGTTGGCGGATGGTTGGAGCTTTGCCGCAGATTACGAAGGGGCCACTGGCGATCAGCTTTATGACCTGCCCTTTGCCCGGGACATTTATCTCAAGGCCGATCCCAAGACGTCGGGCCGCGTGACGGTGCCGATCTTGTGGGACCAGGAGCGAGAGACGATTGTGTCCAACGAATCCTCCGAAATCATCCGTATGTTCAATTCGGCTTTTAACGGCATCACCGGCAACACGGATGACTACTGGCCCGAAGACATGCGTGAAGAGATCGCGCCGGTCAATGACCGGATCTATTCGACGCTCAACAATGGGGTCTACAAGGCCGGGTTTGCGACCAGTCAGGAGGCTTATGACGCGGCGGTTGTGCCACTGTTTGACACGCTGAGCTGGCTTGAGGCGCGGCTGGCCACGTCGCGCTACCTGGTGGGGGACCGGATCACCGAAACAGATTGGCGGCTTTTCACGACGCTTATCCGGTTTGATCTGGTCTATCATCTGCATTTCAAATGCAACCGGGCGCGGATTGTGGATTATCCAAACCTATGGGGCTATCTGCGCGAGCTTTATCAATGGCCCGGTGTGCGCGAGACGGTGAATTTCGATCACATCGTGCGGCATTATCACTACAGTCATGACACCGTGAATCCGCATCGGATTATCCCGATCAATCCGGTACTGGATTTCGATGCACCGCATAAACGAGAAGTCTTGCGCTAGTCCGCGATGACAGGCACTCAGCTTGCATGAGTGCCCATCCACTTCATAATCCTCCGTTGGCCGCCGGGTTGACCCTGGCAGCGGCGGCATTCGTGGCGGGCACCACGCTTTTGGCCAAGGCGTTGGGCACAGATGCGCTTGGGCCTGCGCTGCATCCATTGCAGATCAGCCATGGACGGTTTCTTTTCGCGTTCGTAGCGATATTGGTTTTTGTGGCGGCCACGCGGCCTCGGTTGACCCGGCCCCATATCAAGCTGCATATCCTGCGATCCTGTTTGGGCTGGGGCGGTGTGACGCTGATGTTTGCGGCGGCGGCCTTTATTCCGCTCTCTGACGCCACGGCGATCAGCTTTCTCAATCCGGTGTTTTGCATGGTGCTGGCGGTTCCGATCCTGGGCGAACGGGTTGGCCCGGTGCGATGGACAGCAGCACTGATTGCACTGATTGGCGCGGCGGTCCTGACGCGGCCGGGCGCGAGCACGGTGGAGCTTGGTGCCTTTCTCGCGCTCGGAGCGGCGATGCTTTTCGGGGCAGAGCTTATTGCGATCAAGAGGCTGGCAGGGGGCGAGGCACCTGTGCAAATTCTTTTGATCAACAACATAATCGGGCTGTGTATCGCGACTTTGGCAGTGCTCTTTGTCTGGGCCACGCCCACGCTTATGCAATGGTTGGCGCTGGCGGCTCTTGGCGTGCTGATGGCGGCAGCACAGGCGTGTTTTGTCAACGCGATGGCGCGCGCAGATGCCAGTTTTGTGGCACCGTTTTTCTATGCGGCCCTTGTTTTTGCCGCCGCTTATGACGCGGCTGTATTTGGCGTCTGGCCGGATACGGTTTCGGTGCTTGGAGCGGCTGTCATTCTTGCAGGAGCAGGGCTATTGGCATGGCGCGAGGCCATGGTGAACGGGAAGGTTTCCGGATAGGTGTTTCGCGGGGTGTTTCGCGGGGGGATTGGCGGGGTGAAACCCCGCCCTACCGGTGAACCCGGTTGGGGGGCCTCTGGCCCTCGTGCCGCGTCTTAACGCAATCGTCATACCGGTTGTCTCTTGTGGCATTCCCTTTATGCGCCGGTCGGGCTAGGGGTGGTGCATGCGTCTATTTCTCCTCACTGCTCTGACCATGATGGCCTTTGCCGCAAACTCCATTCTGAATCGTATGGCGCTTGCCGGGGGTCATATTGATGCGGTGAGTTTCGGAACGATCCGATTGGCCTCGGGTGCGCTTATGCTGGCGCTCTTATGCGTGCTCTTTCGCGGAGGCTTAAAGCTCGGAGGACCTGCGAGACTGGTGGGTGTCTTGGCTCTGCTGATCTACATGTACGGCTTTTCCAGTGCTTACACGTCGCTAGATGCAGGACTGGGCGCACTCATCCTGTTTGGCATGGTGCAGATCACCATGTTTGCGGCGGCCTGTCTGACCCATGAAGATATGCCGGCTCTGAAATGGATCGGCGCGGCGCTGGCGCTTGTGGGGCTGGCCTGGCTCATATGGCCGGGACCGCAGGCTCAGGTGAGCCTGTTGCATGGTGGATTGATGGCGATTGCAGGCATCGGGTGGGGGTTCTACTCTCTCGCGGGGCGCAAATCGCGTGACGCGCTGCAGGCGACGGCGGCGAATTTCGTTTTGGCCACGCCTTTCGGCATTCTAGCCCTTTGGGTTTTACCCGCGCCAGCCGAGGCCGTGGAGATGAACAGCATCGGCATTGCACTGGCCATTCTGGCGGGCACAGTGACCTCTGGGCTGGGCTATGCGCTTTGGTACACGGTCCTGCCAAGCCTCGCCTCTTCTGTCGCGGCGGTGGCGCAGTTGACTGTGCCTGTGATTGCACTTTTGGCTGGCGTGATTTTGCTGGGCGAGGTTGTCACGCTTCGAATTGTGTTGGCCTCGGCCTTGATCCTTGGCGGCGTGGCTTTATCAGTTTTGGCGAAAAAGCCGGGATGAGCGAGCTCAGCCCACGATTTCTTCCAAAGGGTCATAGCCAAAGCCACGGTTGAAGGCGACGTCCGGCAGGCTGTCGGGTTTGAGGCGAATATCGGCGAGTTCCCCACGGGTGAAAAAACGCCGCTCGGTAACAACATTTTCAGGATCTGCCCAGCCATCGGTCAATGTTCCCTCAATGATCTTGCCGCGAAAGAACAGATCGACCTGATGAAATCCACGCTCCGGATCGTGAAATTCATTGATCAGGCAGGGCGCGCCGACCTTGATGCGCAGACCCGTCTCCTCATGCACTTCCCGCGCCAGATTGTCAGGGAGCGACGCACCCGGTTCCGCACCACCACCCGGCGCGCACCAAAGGTCGCTTTGACCACCGGGATAGGCGTTCACAAGCAAAAGCCGGCCCTCGTGGACGATCACCGCACGGGTGGCAAGGCGTATGGGCATAACGTTACGGCCTTTCAGTGGATTGAGGGCTGTTTATGCGGGGCAAAACCCCTTATCTCAAGGGTATGAAACGGATTTTGACCCTGCTTGCCTTTTTGCTCCCTGCGCCTGCATTTGCAGATTGCGTGGTGCTATTGCACGGTTTGGCGCGGACACAAGCGTCGCTCTTGATCATGGAAGAGGCTTTGCAGGCCGAAGGCTATGTCACGAAAAGCCCGAGCTATGCATCGACCTCGGCAGAGATTACGCGGCTTGCGGATACAACCCTGCCCGATGCTGTGGCGGCCTGCGAGAAGGATCGTATTCACTTTGTCACACACTCTATGGGCGGCATTCTTCTGCGCTATTGGCTGGCCGAGAACCGCCCCGACAAGATGGGGCATGTGGTCATGCTCGCCCCACCGAACCAAGGCTCGGAAGTGGTCGATCAGCTGGGTGCGCTTGAGCTTTTCGAATGGCTCAATGGCCCAGCCGGGCAACAGCTTGAAAGCGGACCAGAAGGGTTTGTCGCGTCACTGCCTCCGGTCGACTATTCCCTTGGGGTGATTGCCGGGACGCAATCGCTCAATCCGTTTTTCTCGACCCTTATTGAGGGGCCTGATGATGGCAAGGTAAGTGTCGACTCAACCAAGGTCGACGGTATGGCCGATCATATTGAATTGCCGGTCAGCCATACGTTCATGATGAACAACGCCTATGTGATTGCGCAGGTCTCGGAATTTCTCAGGGAGGGTAAGTTTGATCCCGATCTGGACCTGACTGACTTCCTGTGGGGGGAAACCGAGTGAGCCTTGATCTGCGGCTTGTGGGGGCGGAGGTTCTTGCACCCGATGGGATGGGCGATGCGCCGTTGCGCCTTGGGGATGGTCTTGTGCAACAAGATACGCCGGGGCGCGAGGTCGATCTCAGTGGTTACATGATCCTGCCGGGGATCGTGGATGTGCATGGCGATGCGTTTGAAAAGCATCTGGCACCACGCCGGGGGGCGATGAAGGATATTGATCAGGGGTTGATCGCGGCGGAGGCCGAGATTGCCTCGAATGGCATCACCACAGCCACCTTAGCGCAATTCTATTCCTGGGAAGGCGGCATGCGCGGGGCGGAGTTTGCGGCGCGTGTGTTTGAGGGCCTGCGCACAATTCGCCCACGTGTCGGCACCGATCTGCGGCCGCAGTTGCGGTTCGAAATCTCGATGGTGGAGGAGTATGATACGGTGGTGGACTGGATTCAGCGCCACGACATCCCCTATCTGGTCTTCAACGATCATCTGCCGCATGAAATTCTCGCCAAAGGCAAGACACCGCCGGGGCATGTGGGCAAGTCGCTGCGCATCGGCAAGAACCCGGACCGGCATCTGGAAGATATCATGGCGCTGCATGCGGGGATGGAGCGGGTGCCTGCCGCTCTGGATGCGCTTTGCGCGCGGCTGGCGGAGATGCCGGTGCGGTTGGGCAGTCATGATGATGCGACGGCAGAGGCGCGCGAGGTCTGGCATGCGCGCGGGGCGCAGATTGCGGAGTTTCCAGAGACGCAAGTGGCCGCCGAGACGGCGCAGGCGCAGGGTGATCCGGTGATCCTTGGGGCACCCAACGTGGTGCGGGGTGGGTCGCACAAGGGCAATGCAAGTGCTTTGGAGTTGATCATGCTTGGGCTGTGTGATGCGCTGGCCTCGGACTATCACTACCCCTCACTCAAACGCGCGGCGTTTCTGGTTGCGGATGGCGGCGTGATGGAGTTGGGCGCGGCTTGGGGGTTGATCTCAACAGGGCCGGCGCGGGTGTTGGGGTTGGATGACCGGGGCGATTTGCGCCCCGGGAAGCGCGCGGATCTGGTGGTGCTCGACCCGGGGAGCCGGGATGTGTGCGCGACGCTCTCTGTGGGACGCGTGACCTATATGAAGGGCGATGTGGCGGGGCGGTTTGTGGGGTGAACGCCTAAAACCATTGAAAAATTTACAAAACTCGCTTGTCGATGGCGTGCCCAGACAGTATGCACCGGTTTCTCGTAACTTTTGTGATGGAGGGTATCATGGCACATCGTATCAAACCCGAAGACCGCGCCTCCTTTCGAGGTCATTTCTAAACGTCGCAAGTCGTACCCGTCAGAAACGCGCGTCAAAACCGGCGTTCAAACGGTGCACGGGCGATGTGGAACTTCAGGAAAAACTTGGCCGGAATGATCCCTGCCCCTGCGGATCAGGCAAACGGTTCAAGCGCTGCTGTCTGAGCACTGGCAAGTTCGATGGCAGCCAACGGGATGACTACTTTCAGAGAGCGCCGGTGATCCGGCGCTCACAAAGCCGCGGGCGTTTTCTTGAAAAGAAAACGGGCCAAAATCTTTTGAAGATTTTGGCTTAGCTCTGGCGAATGATCCTATTTACATGTCCCATCTTGCGGCCTGCCTTGACCTCGGCCTTGCCATAAAGGTGCACGGACACGTTGGGATCCTGTGCGAATTCTGGCACCCGATTCATGTCGTCGCCAATCAGGTTTTCCATCACCACATCAGCGTAACGGCTGCCATTGCCCAAGGGCCAGCCTGCCACCGCCCTGATATGTTGTTCGAACTGGTCCACGCTGCAGCCCTGTTGGGTCCAGTGGCCGGAATTATGCACGCGCGGGGCGATTTCGTTGACGATGAGGCCCAGAGGCGTGACGAAAAGCTCCACGCCCATGACGCCGACATAGTCGAGCGCGTTAAGGATTTGACCGGTGAGCAGGACCGCGTCGGTGCGTTGGGTCGCATTCAGGTTGGCAGGCAGGGTCGTGGTGCGCAGGATGCCGCCTTCGTGGACGTTTTCACCGGGGTCGAAACAGGCCACCTGCCCGTCCACACCGCGCGCGCCGATGACCGAGACCTCGTGGGTGAAATCGACGAAGCCTTCGAGGATCGCAGGCGCGCCGGACATGTCGCTGAGGGCGGCGTCGGCATCCGAGGTCTGCATGATCCGCGCCTGCCCCTTGCCGTCATATCCAAAGCGGCGGGTTTTCAGGATGGCAGGCGCACCTATCGTGTCCAGCGCGGCCTTCAGGCTGGCGGCATCGGGGACATCTGCATAGGGCGCTGTTTTGAGGCCCAGACCGGTGAGAAAATCCTTCTCGGTCAGGCGATCCTGACTCACGCGCAGTGCCTCGCGGCCAGGGCGGATGGGTTTGAGGCCATCCAGAATGTCCAGGGCGGATGTAGGGATGTTCTCAAACTCATAGGTGATGACGTCTACGGCATTCGCGAACTCGCGTAGGGCGTCCTCGTCCTCATAGGGCTTCTGAAAGTGATAGTTCGACACATGGCTTGCCGGGCAGTCGCCTCCCGGTTCATAGACGCAGGTCTTGAAGCCCAGACGGGAGGCCGCGACCGAGAGCATGCGGCCCAGTTGGCCGCCGCCCAGAATGCCGATGACCGCACCTTGGGGGAGCGGCTCAGTCATCTTGCGGGTCCTCTGGGATCGAGGCAGAGAGGGCCGCGCGCCAGTCATCGAGACGTTTGGCAAGCGCCGCATCGCTGGTGGCCAGAATGCCCGCCGCCATCAGACCGGCATTGGTCGCGCCCGCCTCGCCAATGGCCATGGTGGCCACGGGGAAACCCTTGGGCATCTGCACAATGGAATAAAGGCTATCGACACCCGAGAGCGCTTTGGTTTGTACGGGCACGCCTATCACAGGAACCCGCGTCTTTGAGGCCATCATCCCCGGCAAATGCGCAGCCCCGCCTGCCCCGGCGATGATCACTTTGAGACCTCGCTCCACGGCGGATTTCCCATAGTCCCAAAGCCGGTCTGGCGTACGATGTGCCGAGACGATTTTGGTCTTATAGGCCACGCCCAATTCATCAAGGATATCAGCAGCGTGTTTCATAGTGGCCCAGTCAGATTGACTGCCCATGATGATGCCGACGTTGATCTCTGCCATTTCGCTTTCCCGCTGCTTCGGAGTGCGGCACTATAGCGATGCCGTAAAGTCAGACAAGATGAATTGGAGGCACCCGCATGGAAGAGCTTGAGACCTATACGCAAGCCAACAAAGACGCGTGGAACGCCTCGGCAGAGGCGCATCGGCACACCAAAGACTGGCAGGAGATGATCGCCAGTATTGCCGCTCCGGGTTTCTCGATGCTTGACGACACGCTGACGCAGGTCCTCACCGAGATGGATATCACCGGGGCGCGTGCCGTGCAGGTTGGCTGCAACAATGGGCGCGAGCTTTTGTCTTTGCCCGCGTTCGGAGCCCAGGCGGTTTTGGGGATTGATCAATCCGACGCGTTTCTTGCTCAGGCACAGGAATTGGCGGCACTGGCGGGGTCAGACTGCGCGTTTCTCAACGCAAATATTTATGACTTGCCCGATGACGTGCCCCGCGACTTTGATGTGGCGCTGATCACAATTGGTGTTTTGGGATGGATGCCGGACTTGCCACGATTTTTTGAAGTTGTGGCCGGGCTTCTGACCACAGGGGGCAGGTTGGTGATATACGAGTCGCATCCCATTCTTGATATGTACGAGCCCGATGAGGCCGATCCGTTCACGCCGGTGCGATCCTATTTCAACAAGCGCCCGCAAAGCTGGTCAGAGACGATCACCTATGACGGATCTGCCGGAGCGCCCGGCCCCGAAAGTTATTGGTTTACGCATACGATGGGAGAGATTGTCACCGGGTGTGTCGCATCGGGTCTGCGCATCGCGCAGCTCACGGAATATGCCCATTGCAACCGCGAAGTGGATTTTGAGAAATATGAGGACCGCAAGTCGCAGCTGCCTTTGTGCTACATTCTTTTGGCGGGAAAAACCTAGGCCCCACGATTCAGGCAATAATGTCAGGTGTCAGCCGGTCTTCAATCCAGGTGATGCGATCCTTAAGGCGCAGTTTCTGCTGTTTCAGGCGTTTGATGGTGAAACGGTCGCCCGTCCCTTTTTCCTCAAGTGCCTTGATGGCCTCGTCCAAATCCCGGTGCTGGCGTCGGAACTCAGCCAGTTCCACGCGCAAAACCTCGTCTGATTTCATGGACAGATCGTCGTAGACGTTCATGTGTGCCCGATTCCTCTTTAAATCGAGATAATGAGGATAGCCCGTTTCACGCATTTCGCAAAGCTCTTGCACATTACACGTGTCATCCCCATATTTTTCAGGTCAGTCGCCGCAATGGGGCTGGCGCAACCGGACTGTCGCTTTACTGGATAAGGACACGCCCATGACCAAGCTTTCCCTGGGATCGCACCCCTATATGCTGGGGTTCGAACAGCTGGAGCGTTTGCTGGAACGCAGCGCCAAATCCGGCAATGAAGGCTACCCACCCTTCAATATCGAACAGACATCGCACACGTCGTACCGCATATCGCTCGCAGTGGCGGGTTTTGCCGAAGACGATCTCGCGATTACTCTGGAAGACCGACAACTGGTCATTCGTGGTCGTCAGCGCGACGACAGCGATGGACGTATCTTTCTTCACCGCGGCATCGCCGCGCGTCAGTTCCAGCGCAGTTTCGTTCTGGCAGATGGCGTTGAGGTGGGGGATGCCATCATGGAAAATGGCCTGTTGCACGTGGATTTGACCCGTGCGGAGCCCGAAACCGTGGTGCAGCAGATCAAGATCAAGAAAGGGTAAGGGTATGGATACACAGTATGATTTCGGAGCCGAGACTGAACGCGCCATCGTCTATGTGCGTGAAGTTAAGGTGAATGAGCTTCCGCGTGACTTGCAGGAACAGGTTGGCGACCTCAAGACGCTATACGCCGTGCATAGTTCCGAAGGTGAACGACTGGCGTTGGTCAAGGACCGTGCGATGGCCTTTGTGTTGGCACGTCAGAATGATCTGGAGCCTGTGACGGTTCATTAAAAGGTGTTTTGAGGGGTCTCCCCTCAAACTCCCCGGGGTATTTTCAACAAGAAAGAAGCGGATCGGGGTGGCCAAGTGCAGGTGGCGCTGGCATAGCTGGCGGCGTTCCTGACTGCAAAGGCCCGTGCACATGACCCGTATCGTCTCGTCCCTGTCGGAGGTATCCGGCCCGTACAAAGCGCTTTTTGTGGATCTTTGGGGGTGCGTGCACAATGGTGTGACTGCGTTTCCTGAAGCCGTTGACGCATTGCGGTCTTACCGGGCAACTGGCGGCACGGTGGTTTTGGTCACGAATTCACCCAAGCCTCGTGCAGGTGTCGAGGCGCAACTAGGGCAGTTCAACGTGCCGCGTGATTGCTGGGACACGATTGCGACCTCTGGTGACAGTGCACGTTCTGCCATGGCGCGCGGGGCGGTGGGGCACAAGGTCTGGTTCATGGGAGAATGGGCGCGCGATGAGGGGTTTTTCCAGCCTATCAAGCTCATAGAAGATCCAGTTCGGGTTGAACTGGTTGATCTCAAAGAAGCCGAAGGGATTGTGTGCTGTGGACCGTTCGACCCGCTGGCCGACCCGGATGTGAACCGCGCTGATTTTCTCTATGCCAAGCAAAAAGGGCTCAAGCTTCTTTGCGCCAACCCTGACATTGTCGTGGATCGCGGCGAGGTTCGGGAATGGTGCGCGGGCGCTCTGGCGCGGCTTTACACAGAAATGGGGGGCGAAAGCCTTTATTTTGGTAAGCCGCATCCGCCGATCTACGATCTGGCGCGGCGCAGGCTGGCTGAGATTGATCGACTTGTGGATGATGCGCATATATTGGCGATCGGGGATGGAGCGGTCACGGATGTTCGCGGAGCCATGGGGGAAGATATCGATTCGCTCTTTATTTCGGGCGGACTGGCCGCGGCTGAAACAAAAACCAAAGATGACCCGGAGCCAGAGGCGTTAAACGCCTATTTGCAAAAAGAAAACATCTCTCCAAAATTCTCCATTGGACGGTTAAGGTAAGCAGAAAACACTTGATTTTCTGCGCCTGCAAAGTAATAAAGTTACAACTGTACACTTTAAGACGTAGCGATTATTACCCGCGCAACTGTTTCTGGAGGATATCATGTTGGACAACATGCCCCGTGGCACGATCACAATCGAAGAAATTGAAATGGGCATGGTACGCAGCCTTCAGAAGGTTGTGACCGACGAAGATATCCAGATGTTTGCCGAGCTCTCGACCGACTTCAATCCGGTACATATGGATGATGACTATGCCCGCGATACGATCTTTGAGGGACGTATTGCGCATGGGATGCTGACCGCGGGTTTGATTTCCGCGGTGATTGGCGAACAGCTTCCGGGGCATGGCACGGTTTACATGGGCCAGACATTGAAGTTTCTGGCGCCCGTGCGGCCCGGTGATATGGTCCTCGCCGAAGTCGAAGTGATCGACATCGATTATGCCAAACGGCGTGTGCAACTGGCCACGCGGTGTATGGTGGACGGCAAGAAAGTTTTGGTCGGTGAAGCAACGGTTTTGGCACCGACCGGCAAGTTCGACTAATTGCTGCGATACAGCACCGAAATTCTGCGAGCGCAAATCCACTAACCTATTGTGATTTCGACAATCATTTCGCTTCGGCGGAATCCTGCAAAGCGGCCTGCAGGCTGTCACATTCTCGTCTATACTTTAGGCTATGCTCGTCGCACTGCTTAAAGCGTTTCGACTTTAACCTGAGACATCCGCGAAAGACGAAACGCGAGCAACGATTTAGTGTCACGCGGCGTTTCGCGATCATCTGCGGGTCAGGTTGAACGCGTAACGCTATATGGGAGGAGATTGATGATGGATACCATCCAGACCATTGAAGTTGCTCGTGCCCTGTTGAGTACACATGGAGGCCGGGCCGTGGCCGAGGCCGCGCGCAAGATGCGCGAAGCCAAGGCTGCTGGGCATATGCTGGATGCCGCGCATTGGGAGGCCATTCACAAGGCCATCGAGGAGCGCAGCGGGCTCAGCCTGCGCTACGCCTAGACCAAGGCTTTCCTAGCGCTTGCACAGGGCTGCGCATCTCGTTACCCCTGCCTCATGCGCGTTATCCGTGACTATACCTATGTTGATCCAGCTGATCGTGGCGCGTCTGTCGCGATTGGTAATTTTGATGGTGTGCATATCGGTCATCAAACAGTCATTGATCTGGCGCGCCAGGCCGGTGGGCCGCTTGGGATCATGACGTTTGAGCCGCATCCACGTGAATATTTTGCTCCAGATGCACCTCCCTTTCGACTGATGAGCCGGGAGGCGCGTGCAAACCGGTTGGAAAAACTGGGGGTGGAGCGGCTTTATGAGTTGAATTTCAACGCCGCTTTGGCAGGGCTTACGCCGGATGAATTTGCACGCAATGTGATTTCTGAAGGCCTGGGATTGACCCATGTGGTGGTGGGCGCTGATTTTTGCTTCGGCAAAGGGCGCACAGGCAATGCATCCGATCTGGAACGGTTCGGGGCAGAGATGGGCTTTGGTGTGACGATCGCCGCCTTGCTGGAGGGCGATAACGGACAGGTCTCTTCAACAGCCATTCGCACCGCACTGACCGAAGGCCGCCCTCGCGACGCCGCTGCGATGCTGGGACATTGGCACCGTATTGATGGGCCCGTGGTGGGTGGAGAGCAACGCGGACGTAAACTGGGTTATCCGACCGCGAACATGTCAATTGAGGGGCTTCATCCCCCGAAATTTGGCGTCTATGCCGTGTTGGTAGACGTGCTCGATGGCCCTCACAAGGGACATTATCAAGGTGCCGCCAGCCTTGGAGTACGGCCCATGTTCAATGGTGACGTGCCCAATATCGAAACCTATATCTTTGATTTTTCCGGTGACCTCTACGGCGCCGAGCTTTCGGTCGCTTTGGTGGACTACCTTCGCCCGGAAGAGACCTTTGATGGGCTGGACGCCTTCATCGCACAGATGGATTCCGACTGTGCCCAGGCGCACAAGGTTCTGGCCGCCCTATGACCGACCCCATCGACCGGTCCGGCCTGCGCCCGCTTTATTGGGAGACGACGCCGCTCAATCGGATGACAAGGGCCGAGTGGGAAGCGCTCTGTGATGGCTGCGGCAAATGTTGTCTCAACAAACTTGAGGATGAGGATAGCGGAGATGTCGCCCTCACGCGGGTGGCGTGTCGGCTTTTTGACGATGCGACCTGTCGATGCGCGCAATATGACATCCGGCATCAGTTCGTGCCGGAATGCATCACATTGTCGGTTCAGAACATAGAGCGCAACCTTTACTGGCTGCCCGAGACATGCGCGTACAAGCTCTTGTGGAACGGCGAGCCGCTTTATGACTGGCATCCGCTGATCTCTGGATCACCGCAATCCGTGCATGATGCTGGCGTGTCGATGCAGCATCAGACGGTGGCGGAATTTGACGTCGAGGAAGACGACTGGGAAGACTATCTGATTGAGGAGCCCACCTGATGCGATTGGCGTCTGACAATACCGGACCGGCCTTGCCACAAGTGATGGAGGCGCTCGTGCGCGCCAATGAGGGGCATATCGCGCCCTATGGCGAGGATGACCTCACCGAAGCCGCGCGCCATAAGGTGCGTGAGGTTTTTGAAGCGCCTGAGGCAGCGGTGCAATTTGTGGCCACCGGGACAGCAGCGAATGCGCTTGCTCTGGCCTGTTTCACGCAACCCTGGCAGACAGTCTTTTGCACGCCGCTGGCGCATATCCAGATTGATGAATGTCACGCACCGGAGTTTTACACGGGCGGGGCGCGTCTGACGCTGGCGGGGGAACGGGATAAGATGACGCCGACGCATCTTGAGGCGGCGATTGCCGCCTTGCCCAAGGGGGATGTCCATGCTTCGCAGGCCGGGCCTGTATCACTGACCCAAGTAACGGAGCTGGGACAGCTTTATACACTGGATGAGCTGCGCGCGCTGAGCGATGTGGCTCATGAGGCTGGTCTCAAAGTTCATCTGGACGGGGCGCGGTTTGCCAATGCCTGTATAGCCTTGGGATGCAGTGCCACCGAGATGAGCCACAAGGCTGGCATCGACGCGGTGTCCTTTGGGGCCAGCAAGAACGGGTGTCTGGGCGTTGAGGCCGTGGTGATCTTTGATCCCGAAAAGAAATGGGAACTGGAACTGCGGCGCAAGCGCGGGGGACATTTGTTTTCAAAGAACCGGTATCTGGCGGCCCAAATGCTGGGATATCTCGAAAATGATGCCTGGCGAGAGGCGGCGACACAGGCCAATGCAAACGCGGCGCGTTTGGTCGCTGGTCTGCGCGATGTTGAGGGATGCGACTTCACCGCCGAGCCGCAAGCCAACATGATCTTTGCCCGCCTGCCCCGCGCCGCGCATCAGCGCCTGCACGCGGGCGGCGCAATCTATGGCCTGTTTGAAGGGCCCCTGGAGACGGGCCACCCAGATGAGCCGCTTTTGATGCGGTGCGTGTGTGACTGGTCAATCACAGAGGCGCAAATCGATCAGTTCATCGCTTTGGCCAAGAGCTAAGTACCCGGCGGCGCCAAGGTTCGTGTAATCAACACGCCCACCGTGGCGGCCGTTCCGGTCAGGAATGTGCCCCAGACAAGATCGGTCATCACCATGCGCCAGGTCCAGCCTTTGATCGTTGCCAGGTTTGTGAACTCATAGGTCCCATAGGCCATCGCCCCCAAAAGCGCAGCCGATCCAAATACCCAGATGAGAGAGTGCCCGTTCTGGAGCGCAGGCCAGCTTACAAACCACAGCAAAACGGCGATATAAAAGGCGTAGAACACCAAAGCTGGACCAATCAATATGCTGTCGCGCAGCACCGGGCCTACGTCTTTTTCAAAAACAGGCTTCACGATATAACTTAGACCGAAGTAATCCAGCCCAAGAAACACAATGAATGTGGCGCCATAGAGAATGACCAGTGTCATGAAATGGCTCCTAAAGCTTGCCCGACAAGTGCAGATCAATGTCGTCAAGCCGGTCCTGGCCCCAAAAGCTCTGTCCGGTGTCGATGACATAAAAAGGCGAGCCGAAAACATTCGCCTTGACCGCATCTTCGAGGTTCTGCGCATAAGTTTTCGCGCCTGTGAGCAAACCGCTATCGGCAAGAGCCGGATCAAAGCCCGCCCTTTCAAGGCAATCCCGCACCACAGCGTCTTCTGCAATGTCGCGCTCTTCGGCCCAAACCGCTGTTAAAAAGAGGCGGCACAGCAGGCCCAGATCGCCACCGTCCGCGTTCTGCGCCGCAATAATGGCGTAGGAAGATGGGGCGGCGTTTGTCGGCCAATGGGCCGGTTTGAGATTAAGTGGCATACCAAGTTTGCGCGCCTGGCGCGGCATCTCCTGGGCGCGCCATTCCTGACGGCTGACATGGCGGTCCTTTGGCGGCGTGCCTCCGGTGCGCGCAAAAAGCGCCAGAATGTCGAGCGGTTTGTAGGTGATTGTCGCGTTGTGTTTTTCGGCCAATCTCTCCAACCGGTCACCTGCGAGGTAGGCATAGGGCGAGAGCGTGGCAAAATAGTAATCGATATGGGCCATTTTGGGCGATCCTTCCAAGGCATTGCTTTGCCTGACGGTAAGCCCGTGTTAAGCGGTGTCAACGGCATGATTCTGTCATGTCTGCTGCACTTGCATGCTGAACGGAGGGGTCCGCACATGCCGCTTTCTCAAGAACCAAAGCTTATTTCCGGCAATGCCAATATGCCATTGGCGCAAGGCATCGCCAAGCGCATGTCGATGCACCGAGGCGTCGCCATGGAGCTCGTGGATGCGCGGGTGGAGCGGTTTAACGACGGTGAGATCTTCGTCGAAGTTTTTGAGAATGTGCGCGGCGAGGATATGTTCATCATCCAGCCCACTTCGAACCCGGCCAATGACAACCTTATGGAATTGCTCATTATGGCCGATGCGCTGCGGCGCTCTTCGGCCCGGCGCATCACGGCGGTGATCCCTTATTTCGGCTATGCCCGTCAGGATCGCCGCACCAAGGCCCGCACGCCCATTTCAGCCAAGCTAGTGGCAAATATGATCGTTGAGGCGGGCATTGAGCGCGTCTTGACCATGGATCTGCATGCGGCACAAATTCAGGGCTTTTTCGATATTCCGGTGGACAACCTCTATGCCTCCCCGGTCTTTGCCCTCGATATCGTGACGCAATTTCGCGAGCAGATCGGCGATGTGATGATCGTCTCCCCCGATGTGGGCGGTGTGGCGAGAGCCCGCGAATTGGCCAAACGCATCAATGCGCCGCTCAGCATCGTGGATAAGCGCCGCGAGAAGCCGGGCGAAGTGGCGGAGATGACTGTCATCGGGGATGTGAGCGACAAGATTTGTGTGATTGTGGATGATATGTGCGACACGGCGGGCACCATGTGTAAAGCGGCGCAGGTGCTATTGGACAACGGCGCAAAGGAAGTCCACGCCTATACCACGCACGGGGTACTCTCGGGGCCAGCGGTGGAGCGGATCACCAACTCGGTTCTGAAGTCCATGGTGATCACCGACACCATCGCCCCTACCGAAGCGGTCAAAAACACGCCGAACATCCGCATTATTCGCACCGCTCCAGTGTTCGCGCAGGCGATTCTGAATATCTGGAACGGCACGTCCGTCTCTTCACTTTTTGAGACACCGACGCTGGAGCCGATCTACGAAGGGCAGTTCGGGACGTAGCCGGGTATTTGGGTATTTGAAACAAGAAAGAAGCGCCTTTCCCGTTTCTTCTTGCTGTAAATATCCCCGCCGGAGGCGAAAATCCTCAGTAAAGTTCCCAATCATCTTCATGAGCGACAGCGCCGATGGCCATCCACCTGATGCGCGCGCGCGCGACGCGGGTGTCGCCCCATGTTCTGAAAACAGCATCAAAACCTGTTTCGGTAATCTTTTCTGCACTTACATCCGCACGGGCGTTGGTGGCGCTGTCCATATCCCACATCGACAAGCTCACCTGAACGCTGGGCGCATCCTTGAATGGTGTCTTGAAGCGTACGGACTTTGCACGTTTGCGGGGACCCTGGCCGGTCCACATATCGCCGCCGTCCTCGTAATCCGAGAACAGCGCATCGTCGCCTTGTTCGATGCCAATGGTTTGATTCACAAGGTATTTCATTTGGCCGCACACACACTAAACGCATCGTCTGTAATACGCCTTTGAGGCGAAATTGCGAAACAAAAAAGAAAAGGGCCCGTCTGAACGAGCCCCTTTCGACCAAAAAATATAACCGAAATCAGTTGGCGCTTAGGCCGATTTCATCCCCCATAGCCACCATGTCAGCAAGCAGCTTCGCTGCCTCATCCACTGGGCCAGGCTCATTGACATAGGTTTCCTGCGACTTTGCCAGACGATCCGTTGCAGCATCGACCATGGCCTTGAAGTCTTCCTGTGTCATCTCATCGCGCGGCACGGCCTGTTCGGCCAGAACCGAGATCGACTCAGCATTGATCTCTGCGAACCCACCAGTGACCACGTACTCACTGTCACCGCTCGCGCTGGAAACTTTCAGTATGCCAGGGCGTAAGGTTGTGATCAGCGGCGCGTGATCCGGCATGGCGGTCATGTCGCCTTCGGCACCGGGGATTTGCACTTCGGTGGCCTCGACCGACGCCAGAAGCCGCTCAGGGCTTACCAGATCGAATTGCAATGTATCAGCCATTTGCTTTCTTCCTTTTGGGTGGAAGATGGGTTGGAAGCCCACCCTACACCCGGATAAAATTCGTAGGGTGGGGTTTCACCCCACCACAACATCAGGCCGCTTCGGCTGCCATCTTCTCGGCTTTGGCTTTCACCTCGTCGATGCCGCCCACCATGTAGAAGGCGCCTTCTGGCAGGTGGTCATATTCACCAGCCACAACCGCCTTGAACGACGCGATCGTGTCTTCCAGCGGAACCTGAACACCGTCAGAACCGGTGAAGACTTTCGCCACGTCGAACGGCTGGCTGAGGAAGCGCTGGATTTTCCGGGCGCGGGCCACGGTCAGCTTGTCCTCTTCTGAAAGCTCGTCCATGCCGAGGATCGCAATGATGTCCTGAAGCGACTTGTAGCGCTGCAGGATCCCCTGCACGTCACGCGCCACCTGGTAATGCTCTTCACCCACAATCGCCGGGTCCATCAGGCGGGATGTGGAGTCGAGCGGGTCCACCGCAGGATAGATGCCCAGCTCGGAGATCGCACGGCTGAGAACCGTGGTTGCGTCCAAGTGCGCAAAGGTCGTCGCAGGCGCAGGGTCGGTCAAGTCATCCGCAGGCACGTAGACGGCCTGAATAGACGTAATCGATCCCGCTTTCGTGGATGTAATGCGTTCTTGCATTGCGCCCATGTCGGTGGCCAGTGTTGGCTGATAGCCCACCGCCGAGGGAATACGGCCGAGCAGAGCCGACACCTCGGAGCCCGCTTGCGTGAAGCGGAAAATGTTGTCCACGAAGAACAAGACGTCTGTTCCCGACTGGTCGCGGAACTGTTCGGCCAGTGTCAGACCCGTCAGAGCCACACGCGCACGCGCTCCGGGAGGCTCGTTCATCTGGCCGTATACCAGGGCCACCTGGGATTCTTCCAGATTGTCTGGCTTGATCACGTTGGATTCGATCATCTCGTGGTAAAGGTCGTTGCCTTCACGGGTCCGTTCACCCACGCCAGCGAACACAGAGAAGCCCGAGTGCACTTTTGCGATGTTGTTGATCAGTTCCATGATGAGAACGGTTTTGCCCACACCCGCACCGCCGAAGAGGCCGATTTTACCGCCCTTCGCGTAAGGGGCCAGAAGGTCAACAACCTTGATGCCGGTCACGAGGACCTCGGATTCGGTTGACTGTTCTTCAAATGTTGGGGCCGGTTGGTGAATGGCCCGGGTTTCCTTGGCTTTGAGCGGCTTGCCTTCGTCCACAGGCTCGCCAACCACGTTCAGGATCCGGCCCAGAGTGGCATTGCCCACTGGCACCATGATCGGGCCATCGGTGTCAGTCACTTCCTGACCGCGCACAAGACCTTCGGTGGCGTCCATCGCGATGCAGCGCACCGTGTTTTCACCAAGGTGCTGCGACACTTCCAAAACCAGTTTCTTACCGTTGTTCTCTGTATTCAGAGCGTTGAGAATTTCGGGCAGGTGATCGTCAAACTGAACGTCCACCACGGCGCCGATGACCTGAGTCACTTTGCCTTTTGCGTTTGCCATGTTTCGTCTCCGGTTCGTTTAGAGCGCTTCCGCGCCCGAAATAATTTCGATCAGTTCATTGGTGATCACGGCCTGGCGTGAGCGGTTGAACTGAATGGTCAGTTTGTCGATCATCTCACCTGCGTTGCGGGTCGCGTTGTCCATCGCGGACATCCGCGCGCCCTGCTCGGAGGCGCCGTTTTCCAGCAGACCGCTGAAGATGGCAGTTGCCACCCCACGTGGCAGCAGATCGCGCAGGATCGCCTCTTCATCCGGCTCAAAGTCGTAGAAGGCGCTATCGTCTTCCGCACCTTCTTCAGCCGCGAAATCAGCAGGGATCACCTGATGCATCGTCGGGATTTGCGTCACAACGTTCTGGAACTTCGAGTAGAAGATCTTGGCGACGTCAAACTCACCTGCATCAAAGCGGTCCAAGAGGTTCTGCGCGATGGCCTGTGCATCTGAATACCCCACATTGCGCACAGCCGTCAGATCGACATGGTCAATGAAGGTATCGGCCAGATCGCGTTTTATCGCATCCCGGCCCTTCTTGCCGACTGTAATCACTTTGACCGTCTTGCCCTCAGCCATAAGCTTTTCTGCTTCCTGACGGGCCATCCGGGCAATGTTGCCGTTGAAACCACCACACAGACCGCGCTCGGCTGTCATGACAACCAGCAGATGCACTTTGTCATCGCCTGTGCCGCGCAGCAACTTTGGCGCGCTTTCACTGTCGCCCACGGATGCGGCAAGCTTGCCCATCACATGGTTGAACCGCTCTGTGTAGGGGCGCGACATCTCTGCCGCCTCCTGCGCGCGCCGCAGTTTTGCGGCGGCCACCATTTGCATGGCCTTGGTGATCTTGCGGGTCGATTTGACCGACTCGATCCTTGTTTTAAGGTCCTTAAGACTTGGCATTGCCTCGTCTCTCCTTATGCGAAGTCAGCGGCGAATTCGTCCAGCGCGGCTTTGATCTTATCCTCTGCGTCACCCTTAATTTTGGGGTCTTCATTGGTGATCATGTCGAGCAAGCCCTGGTGCTTGGAGCGCAGGTGATTGAGAACACCCGCTTCAAAACGACCCACCTGATTGACCTCGATCTTGTCGAGGTAGCCATTCACGCCGGCGTAGATCATGCAGACGATTTCAGCATTGGTCAGAGGCGAATACTGAGGCTGCTTCATCAGCTCTGTGAGACGCGCGCCCCGGTTCAGAAGCTGCTGGGTTGCGGCATCAAGGTCAGAGCCGAACTGCGCAAAGGCCGCCATCTCACGATACTGCGCAAGCGAAAGTTTCACCGGACCGGCAACCGATTTCATCGCGTTGGTTTGCGCCGATGATCCCACACGAGACACCGACAGACCAGTGTTCACAGCCGGGCGGATACCCTGGTAGAAGAGTTCCGTTTCAAGGAAGATCTGTCCATCGGTGATCGAGATCACGTTGGTTGGAATAAAGGCCGACACGTCGCCGCCTTGGGTTTCAATGATCGGCAAAGCCGTCAGAGAGCCCGCACCATTGTCCTCGTTCAGTTTCGCAGACCGCTCCAGAAGACGGGAGTGGAGGTAGAACACGTCACCAGGATAGGCTTCACGACCGGGTGGACGACGCAGAAGCAGGGACATCTGGCGATAGGCCACAGCCTGCTTGGACAGGTCATCATACACGATCAGAGCATGACGGCCATTGTCGCGGAAATGCTCAGCCATCGCTGTGGCGGAGTATGGCGCAAGGAACTGCATCGGTGCCGGGTCGGACGCAGTCGCGGCCACAACGATGGAGTATTCCATCGCGCCCGCCTCTTCGAGTTTTTTAACCAACTGCGCCACGGTGGAGCGTTTCTGGCCCACAGCAACGTAGACGCAATAGAGCTTCTTGCCCTCGTCGTCGCCTGCAGCATCGTTATAGACCTTCTGGTTCAGCATGGCGTCGAGAGCGACGGCTGTTTTACCAGTTTGGCGGTCGCCAATGATCAGCTCGCGCTGGCCACGGCCAATCGGGATCATCGCGTCAACGGATTTCAGACCGGTTGCCATTGGCTCATGTACGGATTTCCGTGGGATGATGCCGGGGGCTTTGCTGTCCGCAATGCCGCGTTTCTTTGTTTTGATCGGGCCCTTGCCGTCCAGCGGGTTGCCCAGGCCGTCCACAACGCGGCCAAGAAGTTCGTCACCGATTGGCACGTCCACGATGGACTTGGTGCGCTTGACGGTGTCCCCTTCTTTAATGTCGCGGTCAGAGCCGAAGATCACAACGCCGACATTGTCTGTTTCCAGGTTGAGCGCCATGCCCATGATGTTGCCTGGGAACTCGACAAGCTCACCGGCCTGCACGTTATCAAGGCCGTGTACACGGGCGATACCGTCACCAACCGACAACACGCGACCCACTTCGGCGACTTCGGCCTCTTGGCCAAAATTCTTGATCTGGTCCTTTAGGATCGCAGAAATCTCTGCAGCTTGGATACCCATTTATCCGACCTCTTTCATTGCATTCTGGAGGGAATTCAGGCGCGAGGCGATCGAGGTATCGATCATTTTCGAGCCCACCTTAACGACAAGACCGCCAATGAGGCTTTCATCGACGGTCGCATTGATTTTCACGTCCTTGCCCACGCTTTTCTTCAGCGTTGCGGCGAGTTTCTTGGATTGTGCAGCGCTAAGCGCAACGGCGCTGGTGACATCTGCAGTCACTTCGCCTTTGTCTTCAGCAATGCGATCTGCAAGTTGGCGCGCAAGTTGCGGCAATACAAAGAGACGGCGTTTGGACGCCATCAATGCAAGACCGTTTTTCAATTCTGGAACGAGGCCCATCTTTTCCGCAACGGCTGAAATTGCGCTTCCCTGATCCGCACGGCTGAGAACCGGGCTGGAAATCAGATCACGAAGATCAGCGCTTTCATTCAAAGCTGCGGTTAGATCGGTCAGGTTGGTTTCGAGCGTCGCCAGCGATTTGGCTTCCTTGGAGAGCTCGAAAATGGCGGTGGCATAGCGCTCGGCAATGCCAGAGGAGATCGAAGCTGGTTCGGACACGTCCACCCTTCCGAAGTTTTGGCCCCGGCTCACGTTCAAGACGGCTTACTTGGCAGTCTCCCCGGGGGCGTTTTTGACGATGTAACTGACGAAACACCCAAATTCGGCTGGGGTGTAGCAGAGCCTTTGGTCCCTCGCAAGACAGTTGAACCCTCAGGTGCGCCTTAGGTTTTTGTTGCTTTTCAAATGCTTAGGCAGCATGCGACCGAATGCGCAAAATTAATGCACGAAAATTTCACATGTTTTCTCATTTTTTTGCGATTCCTTGCCGTATGGAACACCCAGGCAAGAGGATTTCACACCTTTGCAAACCCGGTCGACATGGCACATGCGATGTTACCGCTATCGCCGCAAACGTGAAATCGAGTTGCAGGAATTGTGCCTGGCATAAAGGTACCGTAACAGGAAAAATAATGAATAAATCCATTGCATCGACACATCCCTCACTGCCCCGCTGGGCGGTGGCTTTGACCCTGCTGATTGCCTTGGGGATCGTTTGGGGCACTCTGAAGTCATCTGGGCCAGGTGAAGGATCGCTTCCGCTCAATGACAAGCAGATCCATGCGCTGGCTTTTGCCTTGCTGGTTCTTCCGCTGAGCTTTGCCGCGCCTCGGCTTATTCCCAAGCTGATCGTGTCTGCACTTGTCTTTGGCGCCGCGATTGAGCTCATCCAGCCAAGTTTTGGACGCTCTGGTGAGTGGGCCGACTGGATAGCGGATGCCGTTGGGGTTGCAGCAGGGGTTTTGCCGGGACTCTGGCGTCAGCGCCGCCGGGCGTCTTAAACCGGCTTCACACCCGCACTGGGTTTCGGGTTCAGCACTTCAAGCGGGCGCCGAACAGTGTCACGAATGGCCGATCCGCTGCTGGGCGCCTGTACCCGTTTGCTGGCCTGAACAATGAGCACACCGCCTGCGGCAATGAATGACAGCTTGCCGCCCAGGCTTTCCCACATACCCGCGGTCTTTCGCCAGAAGCGGCGATGCGAGGGCGGCTGATAGAGCGTTGTGACATGCGCCTCGGGCAGAAAGCTGTGGGATTTGAGCTGGCTTTCGAGCTGTGACTGGCTGTAAGGGCGGCCATTGCCAAAGGGCGTGCGATCACTGCGCGACCAAAGACCTGCTCGGTTGGGCACAACAAAGAGCACGGAGCCGCCCGGACCCAGAACACGCCAGCATTCTTCCAGCAGATCGCGGGGGCGCTCAGAAGATTCCAGGCCATGCACCAGTAGAAGTTTGTCAATGTGCCCGGTTTCCACCGGCCAGATTGTTTCCTCGCAAAGCACACTGACATTCGCCATGTCACGCGGCCAGCGAATGACGCCCTGCGGCGCGGGCATAAGGGCAAGCACCCTCCGGCTATCTTTCAAATAAGGTCGCAGGAATGGCACAGTAAAGCCGTAACCCGCCACGGTTTGACCTTTGGCTTCTGGCCAGAGGCGTCGGATTTCTTCACGCAAGGTTTTCTGCACCGCCCGCCCAAGGGCGCTGCGATAATAGAAATTGCGAAGATCCTGCACATCAAGATGCATTGCGGCTCCGGGCTTGATCCGTCAGTCTTGGCATAACACTAACCCGGAAATGAGGTCAGGACCATGACATTGCAAATCGAAACCATCCCGTGCCTTTCGGACAATTACGCCTACCTGGCGCACGACCCGTCCACAGGTGAAACCGCCGTGGTCGATGTGCCGGAAGCGGCCCCCATTCTGAAGGCATTGAGCAAAAAAGGCTGGCGTGCGACGCAGGTTCTGATCACTCATCACCATGCAGACCATGTTCAAGGGCTATCGGAACTCTTAGCGCAACACGACGCCAAGGTTGTGGGACATGCCGCCGACGCGGCGCGATTGCCGCCACTTGATCAGCCGGTGAATGAAGGCGACAAGATCTCAATCGGAGGCGAGATTGGGCATGTCATGGATGTCTCTGGCCATACAGTTGGACATATCGCGTTTCATTTTCCGCAAAGCGCAGTGGTTTTCACCGCCGACAGCCTGATGGCACTGGGCTGTGGTCGGGTTTTTGAAGGCACAATGCCGCAAATGTGGGAGAGTCTGTCAAAACTGGCTGCATTGCCACCGGACACCACTGTCTGCTCTGGCCATGAGTATACCGCGGCAAATGCACGCTTCGCGTTAACCATTGATCCGAACAATCCTGACCTTATATCTAGGGTCGAGGCGGTCGATGCCGCCCGAGCACAGGGGCGCCCAACAGTCCCGTCCCGTCTTTCCGAAGAACTGGCGACCAATCCGTTTTTGCGTGCTGCTGATCCCGGCATTCAGGACCATTTGGGTATGACAGGGGCCGATGCGGCCACAGTTTTCGCTGAAATACGGACCAGAAAGGACAATTTCTGATCACAAGATGTGTGCAAATGCTTCAACTGCGACGAAATGTGATCAGGTTTTGAAAAAAAGTCCTTGAAGGCGGCTCGGGATCGACCACACTTTAACTATAAGGCCATAAGCTTTGGTCGAGCGGGTGCCTGAAACAATAAGGAGCACGATCGTGCCGTCATTCTCGAACAGTCTCGAACAGGCAATTCATGCAGCACTGGCGCTGGCCAATGCGCGTCAGCATGAATTTGCCACGCTGGAGCATCTGCTTCTGTCGCTGATCGACGAGCCCGATGCGGCCCGCGTGCTCAAGGCGTGTAGCGTGGATACCGAAGAGTTGCGCACAACTCTTGTGGAGTTCATCGACGATGATTTGTCCAACCTTGTGACGGACATTGAGGGCTCTGAGGCGGTTCCGACGGCGGCATTCCAGCGTGTTATTCAACGCGCGGCTATTCATGTTCAATCTTCCGGCAGAACGGAGGTCACAGGAGCGAATGTTCTGGTGGCGATATTCGCCGAACGTGAGAGCAACGCGGCCTATTTCCTGCAGGAGCAGGACATGACACGCTATGACGCGGTGAATTTCATTGCTCATGGCGTTGCAAAAGACCCGGCCTATGGGGAGTCTCGCCCGGTGCAAGGCATTGAAGGCTCCGACGAGGAAGGGTCCAAAGCGGATACCGAAGCCGAAGCGGTGGAGAATGGCGAGAGTGCTCTTGCAAAATACTGTGTCGATCTCAATGAAAAGTCGCGGCGCGGCGATGTTGACCCGCTCATTGGTCGAGACAGCGAAGTTGAGCGCTGCATTCAGGTTCTGTGCCGCCGCCGAAAGAATAACCCGCTTCTGGTGGGCGACCCCGGCGTTGGCAAAACTGCGATTGCCGAAGGCCTGGCGCACAAGATCGTGGGGGGTGAAACCCCAAAAGTTCTCTCGCGCACAACCATCTTTTCGCTCGATATGGGCGCTCTGCTGGCTGGTACGCGCTATCGCGGCGATTTTGAGGAGCGGTTGAAAGCGGTTGTGACAGAGTTGGAAGAGCATCCTGATGCGGTGCTGTTCATCGACGAAATTCACACTGTGATTGGCGCAGGTGCAACATCGGGCGGGGCTATGGATGCCTCAAACCTGCTGAAACCAGCGTTGCAGGGCGGCAAGCTGCGCTGCATGGGGTCGACCACGTTCAAGGAGTTCCGCCAGCATTTTGAAAAGGACCGCGCGCTCAGCCGACGGTTCCAGAAGATCGATGTGGTGGAGCCGACGGTTGAAGATGCGGTGAAAATCCTGAAGGGGATCAAACCCTATTTCGAGGAACATCACAGCGTGAAATACACCAATGATGCGATCAAATCGGCGGTTGATTTGTCGGCGCGGTACATCAATGACCGCAAACTGCCGGACAAAGCCATCGACGTGATCGACGAGGCTGGTGCGGCGCAACATCTTTTGACTGCCTCCAAGCGGCGCAAGTCAATCGGTGCCAAGGAAATCGAGGCCGTGGTGGCCAAGATTGCCCGAATTCCACCGAAAAACGTCTCCAAGGACGATGCTGAGGTTCTCAAAGACCTCGAAAAATCACTGAAACGGGTCGTGTTTGGCCAGGATAAGGCGATTGACGCGCTGTCTTCGGCGATCAAGCTGTCCCGCGCAGGTTTGCGTGAGCCAGAAAAGCCCATTGGCAACTATCTGTTTGCCGGACCCACCGGCGTGGGCAAAACCGAGGTTGCCAAGCAACTGGCCGATACGCTGGGCGTAGAGTTGCTGCGGTTTGACATGTCGGAATACATGGAAAAACACGCAGTCAGCCGTCTTATCGGTGCGCCTCCGGGCTATGTGGGCTTTGATCAGGGCGGTCTTTTGACCGATGGCGTGGATCAGCATCCGCATTGCGTGCTCTTGCTTGATGAGATCGAGAAGGCGCACCCGGATGTGTTCAACATCCTGTTGCAGGTCATGGATCACGGCAACCTGACTGACCACAATGGCCGGACAGTGAATTTCCGCAACGTGGTCCTGATCATGACCTCGAATGCCGGGGCCACCGAACAAGCCAAGGCTGCCATCGGTTTTGGGCGCGACCGCCGCGAGGGCGAGGACACGGCTGCGATTGAGCGGACGTTTACGCCAGAATTCCGCAACCGTCTGGACGCGGTGATCTCCTTTGCGCCGCTGCCCAAAGAGGTCATCCTTCAGGTGGTTGAGAAGTTTGTGCTGCAACTGGAAGCGCAACTCATGGATCGTAACGTGACCATCGAATTGACGCGCCCGGCCGCAGAATGGCTGGCAGAAAAAGGCTATGACGACAAGATGGGCGCACGTCCGCTGGGCCGTGTCATCCAGGAACACATCAAGAAGCCTTTGGCCGAGGAACTTCTGTTTGGCAAATTGGCCAAAGGTGGCATCGTCAAAGTGGGTGTGAAAGACGGGCAGATTGACCTGCGAATTGAGGGGCCACAACGTCCGCGCCTGTCGGGCAAAAAGCCACCGCTTCTGACTGCGGACTAAAAACGCCACATATGGATCACGAAACGCCCGGCGATAGGTCGGGCGTTTTGCGTTGAGCACACAAGATCTGCGCAGGTTTTGCCCGCCAAAAAATGCGCATTTTCGCGCGCCACTTACTTTTCGGTCAATTTCAACTCAATCCGCCGGTTCTGCGCACGCGCCTCTGGCGTGGTGTCCGGATTGACCGGTTGATACTCGCCAAAGCCATTGGCCGAAAGGCGTTCAGGCGGGATGCCCAGGTTTTCGCTCATGTAGCGCACCACCGAAAGCGCGCGCGCCTGGCTCAGTTCCCAGTTATCGGCAAAGAACGCGCTGCCCACAATCGGCACGTCATCGGTGTGCCCATCGACCTGGATGACCCAATCAAGTTCGGATGGAATATCATTGGCAATGTTCCGCAGTATGGCGGCGACGGTCGCCAGATCATCCAGACCTTCGGGCGAGAGATTGGCCGCGCCCGGTGCAAACAACACTTCGGAAGAAAAGACAAACCTGTCGCCAACGATCTGCACGCCTTCCTGATCGGCCACGACATCGCGAAGCCGTCCAAAGAATTCCGATCTGAACAGCTCCAGGTTGGCTTTCTCATTTTCCAACGCAGCTTTTTCTTCTTCCAGGCGCACACGTTCTGCCTCTTCCAATTCCCGCCGCCGGCGTTCTTCGGACGCCACCCGCGCGAGGGCGGTGTTTAATTCATTGCCCAGCGATTGAAGCTGCACATCTGTCGCCGCTTCACGCGCCTTGGCGTCATCCAGCAAAGATTGAAGCTGTCCAAGTTGCTGACGCAGCGCCGTGACCTGTTGGGACAAAAGCGCTTGCTGACGCTGCGCCTCAGTCGAGATCTCCGTTTGCTCCGCCAAGGCTTGCTGAGCTTGCGCGAGAAGCACCGCGCGTTCTTCGGCTTCGCTCAACGCTGTTTCGTCCTCGGCTTCTGCGGCGACCCGGGCCGCGCTTTCTGCGGCAAGTTCTGCTTTGAGGTCCTCCGATGCCAGCTCGGCGGCGGCAAGCAAGGTCAACGTCTCTTCTGCTTTGCGCCGCTGTTCCTCAAGCGCCAGAGTCATGGCGGTCAACTCGGTGTCTGCGCTTTGCAAGCGTTCGCGCAGTGCCTCTGCCGCCGCCGCCTCAGCGAGACGCACTTTTTCCTCATCGCTCAACTTTGTCTCAAGCTTACTGACCTGCGCCGACAAAGCCGCCTCGGTCTCGGCACTTTCCTTGCGCAGATCAGCGATCAGCGCCTCAAGCGCTTCCCTCCGCGCCGCCGCCAAACGGGCGACTTCACTTTGCGCATCAATCTCATCGCGCAACCCGGCCAGGGCCAGTTGCAACTGCTCCTGCTCACTCAATAGTTCTTCGCGTTGACCTTCCAGATCGGCAATCTGTCCAAGGTTTTCATCACGCTGGGCCAGAAGTCCCGCCACTTGTTCTTCAAAGCTGGCAATGCGCGCCTGTTGCTCTGCAGTCTGGCCTTCAAGGGCGGCAATCTGTGCCGCTTGTTCTTCTTCGCGCGCGCGTGCATCGCCAAGCGTCGCTGTCAGCGCGCCGACCCGTTCGGTGAGCGTGGCGCTGCGATCTTGTTCTAGCCCCAGAGCATCCGCCAGGGCCGCGACCTCAGCGGAAAGCGCATCGAGACGGTCCGCCTGTCCCGTGATGGTTTCGCGCAGCACAAATTGCACGATCATAAAGATCGTCAGCACGAACATCAGCACGAGCAAAAGCCCGGTCATCGCATCCACAAAACCGGGCCAGATCGAGGCCTGAAACCGTGCACCTGTGCGCCGCGAGAGGGCCATTGAGACGCCCTCCTATGATCCGCCCGAGCGACGGGCTTGCAGACCAAGTTGTGCAATGGATTTCGTCAGCGCCGACAGATCGCCGCGCAGCTCTGACATGCTTTCCTGTCGGCCTGCGCTGATCTCCTCGAGGATGCGTAGCATCTGAACGTCAATAGACCGCAGGCGCATCCGGCTTTCAGCGTCGATGCCGTCACTTGGCATATCGGCCTGATCCGAAAGCTTGGCCAAAAGCGCCTCCTGACCCTGAGCCACCCGGGCCAGTGCCTCGTTCATTGGATTGTTCTCACTCATCCGATGCGTGAGCCGCTCAACCGAATCCGCCAAGAGGCCCAATTTCTCATCAACCATGGCGCGGTTCACATCCGATTGGGTGAGCATGGTTTGAAGGCTCTCCATCTGCTCGGCCATGTGATCCACCACGCCGGCCATGACCCCGGCGTCACCCGATCCATCGCCATCACCTGCAGCAAAACCTACCCGTGTGATGGTCGAGACCCATTCTTCCAATTCGCGGTAAAACCGGTTCTGACCGTGCCCTGCAAAGAGTTCCAATAGCCCCACAACAAGTGAGCCCGCCAGTCCCAAAAGAGACGACGCAAAGGCCACACCCATACCGCCAAGCTGCGCCTCAAGACCGGTCATCAGGCGGTTGAACACGTCCACCCCACCTTCGCCTTCCTGCGGGGCGAGGCTCCTGATCGTATCGACCACGGCAGGAACGGTCGTGGCCAGACCATAAAACGTCCCTAAAAGCCCCAGGAAGATCAGCATGTTGACGATGTAGCGCGTGATTTCCCGTGCTTCGTCGATGCGCTGCGCCACAGAGTCGAGGATCGAGCGCGCCGAGGTGGACGCGATTTTCATCTGCTTGCCTTTGCGCTGTCGCAAGAGCGTCGCCAATGGAGCAAGGAGTTGCGGCGGTTGTGCAATATCATGGCCGGGAATGTTGGCCACAAACCCTTCAATCCAGCGTTTGGACCCGCTCAACTGGAAGACCTGCCAGAAACAGGCGAGCACGCCGATGAAAAAGACAAATAGGATAAACCCGTTGAGATAG
Source organism: uncultured Roseovarius sp. (assembly GCA_947496175.1). Classification (GTDB taxonomy): domain Bacteria; phylum Pseudomonadota; class Alphaproteobacteria; order Rhodobacterales; family Rhodobacteraceae; genus Roseovarius. The sequence continues at coordinate 295,900 of CANMBU010000002.1, read as the reverse complement.
GGATTGGCCTGAAACACAGGCAGGACGCTCGGCAACAGAAGAAAAGCCCCGGCGCCGGTCAGCCCCAGCACAATAAGCATCAGAACGATCTGTCTGATGGGGTGTGAAAACTGCGGCTCGACCTCACGGTCCGGCAAGTCCATCTGCGCGGCTCCCGGCACTGTTTTTCTTGGGCTCACCCTACGCGTTCAAACCGGTCAAGCCAAGGTCTTATGCGCGCATACTCCGCACCCGTTCCACAAGCCACTCCAGATCGGGATCAAAGATGCCAAGCTCGGCCAGATGGGCTTGAGTTTGGTAAAGATATTCGTCATTTGGGCCACGCCCGCCGATCGCTTGCGATATGATCTGCGCCTGTTCTTCCAGCGCGATCCCGCCGCAATATTGCACATGGTCGGTGTCCACCACATAAGTGACTGCCTCGACCTCGCGGCCATCATCAAGCCTCAGCCCCAAATTCTTTTCCAAGTAGGCCGAAGAGATGAGTTCTCGTTCACGCAGATACGCAAGAACGCTGTCTTCCTGCCCCTCGGCGACAGCCAGCGCAATGCCACGACAGGCGGCGCCGGGGTATTCATCAAGCGCCAGCACCAGTCCCGGCTCTGCCTCTGTGCCACGATGATGGATGGAGCGCATGCAAAAACTGCGATGATAGCCGGGTAAGGTGGCCAGTTCGCGCGCGCTTGGTTCGAACCCGGGGTTCCAGACCAGCGACCCATAGCCAAACACCCACATCGTCATATTCCCGCCTCTCACGCTTTTACCTTCTCTGCAATCGCTCTAAACACCATTCCAAAGGTACAGAAAAGAGGGGCCGGGCGGATGCGGGCACTCCTGACGGTTATTGTGATCGCGGCATTGGCTTGGTCGATCTATTGGGCTGTGGGGTCCACCGGGGTCAACACGGCGTTTAAAACCTGGTTTGAAGATCGCCGTGCTGAGGGCTGGGTGGCTGATGTCTCATCGCTTGAGACCAAGGGATTTCCCAACCGGTTCGACACGACTTTCAGCGATCTCTCTCTGGCCGACCCTGAAACGGGACTCGCCTGGGAGGCACCGTTTTTTCAGATTTTCGCACTCAGTTATAAACCGAACCACGTGATCGCTGTCTGGCCCAACATTCAGAGCATTGCGACGCCTTTGGCAAAGTATGATCTCGCCAGCGAAGACATGCGCGCCAGTCTTGTAACAGACGCCGCGACAACCCTGCCGCTGGATCGCCTAACGCTGACGGCCGAAGCGCTGAGTGTCTTGCAAGAAGGCGCAGGCGAGCCAACCCGCGCAAAGGCGCTGACCTTGGCGGTTGAGCGTCAGCCCGTTGTCGAAAACAGCTACAGGTTGGGGTTCAAAGCCGACGGATTTTCGCCCGCACTCGATTGGCGGGTTCAGATTGACCCCAATGGCACCTTGCCCGACACGCTGGACGCGCTGTCTGCGGATCTGACTGTAGATTTTGATGCGCCTTGGGATATCAACGCCATCCAGACCGCCCGTCCCCAGCCACGCAAGATCAATCTGCGACTGGCCGAGGCGCGGTGGGGGCAGTTGGAATTGCAGGCCGCAGGCGAGATGACCGTCGATGCGGCAGGCATCCCGGAAGGTGAGATCACGATCAAGGCGCGGAACTGGCGTGAAATTCTGAAACTGGCGGTTGAGACCGGAGCGATTCCAGAAGCATTTGCAGGTAGTCTTGAGGACGGTCTGTCGCTGATGTCGCAACTGGCGGGCAACCCAAAGACACTCGACATCCCATTGGGGCTGCGTGGTGGACGCGTGCTTCTTGGCCCTGTTCCGATTGGTCCGGCGCCGCGTTTGGTGCTGCGTTAGCGGCAGAACGGCCCGCCGCGGTGATCTGCCGTGTCGAGATGAAAATGGGTTTTGTGAAAGCGATCCGATTCAGGACCAAGCACGGTTCCAAACGGCCCACAAGCCGATTTGTGTAAGTTGCGCAGGATCTTACCGCGCTTGCCACCGCCCCAATCCTCAAGCACCGAGATCGAGCTGTCATCGGCCAGCCGGAACTCTGAAATATCAATCGCATTGCCCTTTGCATGCTCTGAGAGCCGCGCACCGGGTTGGTGATTGCGCGTGCGACACGCATAATGTGCCGCCACCTTGAAGCTGCGTACGCCGCCGCCGGTGTTGCCAATGGTCGGAATGGCCTGCTGCGTGGTCCAGCTGTGCAAGGCGCGCGCCGTCTTGCAGTTCATGCTCGATGCCTGGCTTAGCGTAACTCCGCCGACCGAGGTCACAGAGACCGCGTTCGAGATGCCACAAGCGCCAGCGCCCTCGACCGTACCAATGACAGTGCCTTCAATGCCTGGCACACCACACAGGTTGCCGCGCGCCACCAGGTCAGGGGCATCATTATCACCACCTATCAGACCGCAACTCGCTAAAACCAAAGGAAAAAACATAGCCACTCGCATCTTACTCTGCCTTCTTTATGCGCCCGAAATCGGGCGCGCCGGTGTCTTGCCCTGCTTCAATAATACCACGGCGGATTTCCCGTGTCCGGGTGAAATATCTATGCAGATGCTCGCCATCGCCTGCGCGAATGGCGCTTTGCAGTTTGAACAGCTCTTCGCTAAAACGCCCCAGAACATCCAGTGTGGCGTCTTTGTTGTTGAGAAACACATCGCGCCACATGGTGGGGTCGCTTGCGGCTATACGCGTGAAATCGCGAAACCCAGCAGCCGAGAACTTGACAACCTCGCGGTCCGACACCCGGCGCAGATCATCGGCTACCCCTACCATCGTGTAGGCAATCAGATGGGGAATGTGACTGACCACGGCACAGACCTGATCGTGATGCTCAACTTCCATCCGCTCGGTCAGCGCCCCCATGCCCTGCCACAGCGCCTCAAGCTGTTGCGTCGCGTCCTCGTCCGCGCCATCGGGCACAATCAATGTCCAGCGCTCGTCAAAAAGTTCGGCAAAACCCGAGGTCGGGCCGGAATACTCTGTGCCCGCCATAGGGTGCGCCGGAACGAAATGCACGCCTTCGGGCACATGCGGCGCGACAGCGTCTATGACAGCGCGTTTGACAGAGCCAACGTCGCTCACAGTGGCGCCGGGTTTCAGCGCCGGTGCAATTTCTTCGGCCACCACACCCATTGCCCCCACTGGCACACACAGCACCACAAGGTCAGCATCACGCACCGCCTCTACGGCGGTGTCGCAAACCACATCGCACAACCCGATGTCGCGCGCTGTCTGCCGTGTCTCGGCTGACCGGGCATATCCTGTCACCTCTTTGACCAAGCCACCGCGTTTCATGGCCCAGAACATTGACGACGCGATCAGGCCTAACCCGATGAGCGCCACACGGTCATAAATCTGGCTCATGCTTGGTCTCCGGGCGCCCCTGCACCCATGAATTGCCCAATCGCATGGGCCACCCGGCGGCAGCTTGGTTCATCGCCCACCGTTATGCGCAGACAATGCGGCAGGTTATACCCCGCCACACGCCGCACAATAAGGCCAGAGGCCTGAAGGTAGGTGTCGCAGGCTTCGGCCTGTGCCCGGTCGGCAAAGCGCGCCAGCACAAAATTGGCGGTAGACGTGTCCGAGACGACGCCGTGCTCGGCAAGGGCCTCGGCCAGCCAGGCGCGCAGCCGTGTGTTTTCAGAGCGGCATTTTTCGGCCCAGGCTTTGTCGCGCACAGCGGCCTCGGCCGTGACCAAAGCCGCCTGACTGAGGTTGAAGGGGCCACGAATACGGTTGATGACATCAATCACAGGCGTAGGCGCATAGCCCCAGCCCACGCGCAATCCCCCAAGGCCATAAAGCTTGGAAAAGGTGCGTGTCATAACCACATTCTCGCGGGTCTCGACCAGCGATGCGCCGCCATCGTAACCGTCAACATATTCCGCATAAGCCCCGTCGATCACCAGCATCGCCTGTGAAGGCAATCCATCCGCCAGCCGCGCCAGTTCCGCCTCACCGATCATCGTGCCCGTGGGGTTGTTGGGGTTGGCGATAAAGACAAGCCGGGTTGCATCGGTGCAAGCCGCAAGAATGGCATCGACATCCGTCACACGTTCGCGCTCTGGCACCTCCACAGGGGTCGCCCCGTTGGCCAGGGCGGCGATCTTGTAGATGGCAAACCCGTGTTCGGTGTGGATGACCTCGTTGCCCGGGCCGGCATAAGCCTGACACAGCAGTGAGAGTATCTCATCACTACCGACGCCGCAGACAATCTGATCCACGTTCAAACCATGGACCTCAGCAATCGCCTTGCGCAACGCCGCGTGATCCGTCGACGGGTAGCGGTGCAAGTCATGGGCGGCCCGTCTGAACGTCTCCTTTGCGGCATCGCTTGGCCCAAACGGATTTTCGTTCGAGCTGAGCTTGATCACGTTCGCGACACCCTCGACATGGCTCGCGCCCCCGACATAAGGCGCGATCTCAAGGATTCCGGGCTGTGGCATGATTTTGGTCATTGGTCTCTCCCTGCGGGGTGTTCTAGCCAGCGTCTCCCGCCTTGACCATCCCTTTCACACACGAAAAAGGCCGCGGCGGGTCCCCGTCGCGGCCTCTCTAACTTGATGCAGAACAGGTTAGTTCTGCGCGTAGAATTCGATGACGAGGTTCGGCTCCATCATCACCGGATACGGCACATCGCCGAGGCCCGGTGTGCGGACGAAGGTTGCGGTCATTTTAGAATGGTCCACATCGAGATAGTCAGGCACATCGCGCTCTGGCAGTTGCGCTGCTTCCAGCACGATGGCCAACTGCTTGGAGCGGTCACGCACTTCGATCACGTCACCCTCTTTCACGCGGTAGGAGGGGATGTTGACCTTTTGGCCATTCACACGGACATGGCCATGGTTCACGAACTGACGTGCGGCAAAAATGGTGGGCACGAATTTCGCGCGGTAAACGACCGCGTCGAGGCGGCGCTCAAGCAGACCCACCAACAACTCACCAGTGTCGCCTTTTGCACGCTCGGCATCGCGGAAGATGCGGCGGAATTGCTTTTCGGTCAGATCGCCGTAGTAGCCTTTGAGCTTCTGCTTGGCGCGCAGCTGCAGACCAAAGTCAGAGATTTTCGCCTTGCGGCGCTGACCGTGCTGACCGGGGCCATATTCACGACGATTAACCGGGGATTTCGGACGACCCCAGATGTTTTCGCCCATCCGGCGGTCGATTTTGTACTTGGCAGCCGTTCTTTTTGTCATCGACTGATCTCCTCTTCGTGTTTCGAGAGGGCGTTGTCCTTGTCCCGGATTTGGCCGGGCCGACAGGCATCCCCTTGCGGGGGCCACCAACACCAATGAAGCCGCGCTTATACAAGGGTTTCGGGGCGAGTCAACATGCGATCTGCTCAGGTGTGCGCGAGGCATTCCCATGTGAGCGACATAGGCAGACAATGTTCAAGCGCACCGCGTCTCAGGAGGCTTCGTGCAACAGAATGGCCGTCTCCGAGCGCGTCAGACTCCGCCGCGCAAAAGCCCCATAGGATTGCGGATCGAACTCGAAATTCGGATTGATCTCAAGCAGCCGGCGCCGATCCTCTTGGTCCAAGGCCGATAGAGCAGCACTGGCGGGATGGAAGCTCTCGGTTTCCACACCATTGGCCCACAGGATCTGATGCCGTGACAAGAGGATATGGATGTAAGTCACTTCACGCACCGCCAGATCGACGAGAATGGACCGGTCATTCACCAGATCCCGCGCCGCCACCAGCACTTCGGGCGTGTTGAAAAGCGCACGCGCCACATCACCTTGCAGGACCATGCGGTGTTCGGGGCTGACCAAAAGCTCGGCATCGGGGCGGTCCGGACCCAGCGCACCGGGCCGGATGCGCACCGGGCGCAGATGCGGCATCGCAAAAAGCCGCGCGCCGCTCATCCGGCGGCTGCCGATCCACTGGACCTCTTGCGCACCATTATCCTTGGTTTGCACATAATCGCCTTCGCGCAGCTCCTCGACCAAACGTGGCCCTTCAGGCGTTTCGATCCGCGTGCCCGGCGTGAAGCAGATCACACCCCCCTCTTCGGTGCCCTGCGCGGTTTGTTTGGTTTGCTGCAATGCGTGATGCACAACCCACATCTCGGTATCGCGTGGCGGCACATCGTCAAGGAACATCAGCAAAGGTTGCGCCCCGCCGCCGACCTCGATGACGGTGATCGTGTAGCTCTTGATCCCGTTGGTGACGACAAAGCAATTGTCGGTCAGCGCCTCGCTCACATCTATCTGTTCGAGTTGTGTTGTGTTGGTACGCGCCGCCGTGACCAGCCGCCGGACCATTTTGGCCGCGCATCTGCGCCGCGTTTCATCTTGCTCTGTGTTCTCAAGCCGCAATACGCCGCTTGGCCCATCTACACGAACACTATCCCCACGCCACGACCACGTTGCCCCAACGGTTAAAGCCCCAAGAGGTGCTTCTTCCAAACCGTCTAATTCTGTCTGCGACCAGGAGATAACAAACGTGCCACGAAAGCTCGTTTCCATTACCTGAATGCCTGCCTTTTATTTTTTTATTAACGAATCGTTAACAAAAGTGATTCGCTCTGGGAAGCCCTGAATTCACTTGGATGAAACTATGTTGCGCGGCATCATGTAACTTGGCCACAGGGCTATGAGTGAATTTTCTCCTTTGGTCTGTGCGACAGGGCGTATAGCGTTAAGAAATCCTTATCGAGAAGGTGAACCGATGACGCCGCGAACACCACCCGACACATTTGCAGAGGCACTGTTGTCCTCACCACCCCGACTTGATGGCGGACGACACGATCGGGCGAGGATTGGCTTTGTGCTGATCCCCAATGAGCAAACCATCGAAGAGGACATGATCCGCCATATGCCGTCAGGTGTCGGAGCCTTTTTTGCGCGCGCCACTATGCCGCGCGAAATCTCGAAGGAAAGCCTCGCTCAGGTGCGCGGCTCACTGGCCGGAGCCGCCCAGCGCATTTTGCCCGATGACGGGCTTGATGTGATCTGTTTTGCCTGCACCTCAGGCACCGTTGCCGTGGGCGAACAGCAGACCTGCGAGGAATTGACCAAAGGCGTGCCCGGCGCGACCCCAACCTCTCTGGCAGGCGGCGTGCGCAAGGCACTGGCAGCGATTGGAGCCAAAAAGATTGTTCTTGGCAGCCCCTATACCGACGCGTTGAATGCCGCCGTTGTCGACTACCTGACGGGTGCAGGTCTTGAGGTTTTATCAGCCCATGGCATGGGGCTTCACTATGACACCGAAATGGTGCGTGTGGCGCCAGAGTATATCAAGGACTACGCCCACGCGATTGACCATCCCGATGCCGATGCCGTGCTGCTCAGTTGCGGGGCGCTGCGCAGTCTTGAGGTGGTGGATGAGATCGAACAGAGCTTGGGAAAACCGGTCATCTGTTCCAATCAGGCAATGCTTTGGGACTGCCTGCGACTGGCAGGTGTCAACGACGAGCTGCCCGGATTGGGAAGTCTGTTGCGGGACTTCTAAAGCGCCCGCATCCAGAATTGCAGGTTGTGATCGGTCTCACCGGGCTGATCCAGATCCTTCCAGCGATACTGCGCCACAGCCCGCTCCACGGGCGTATATCCTCGCTTGCGCCAAAAGCCGTCCAATGTCCTGTGGTCTGTGGGCCTCAGAGGATGGCCAGCCGGTCGCACTACACCACAAAACGCCGAATGCGAGCAGCCCAGTTGGCGCGCATGCGCCTCGCGCGCATCAAAAAACGCATGCCCCACGCCATGACCACGATATTCCGGTAAAAGCACACTTTCCGCGCAATAGAAGATGTTACTTAGAGCAATGCCAACACCACTCAGCGCGGCTGCAAAGTCCTCGGCATGATCCACCATCGGCGTGCCAGTCGACGCGCCCACCAAACGGTCCCCATCAAAGGCGCCAACCAGGATGGCGTCCGCACTATCCCGATAAGTCTGCAGGTAGGTCCGTTCATAAGCCAGGTCGCCGTCATAAAGATAAGGCCAATCGCGAAAGACCGTAATGCGCAAATGCGCCAGATCATCAAGCGCGGAATCAAGAGCAGACCCGGTCAGAATGCGTGTTTCGATCATGACATTGCGCCGAGCGTCATGACACCTGACGCGTCCAGTCAGTGAGATTATAGTAGGTCACAACCCTGGAAATCTTACCGTCTTTCAGCGAAAAGAATGACCCCGCCGGAAGGCGATAGGTTTGTCCTTTGGCCTCGGGCAGACCCTCATCGGTTTCGACGTAAGTACCGTTCACCACATATTCCGCTGCCGCCCGACCGCCCGCCTCAGCTTCGAAGACAACCATATCGGTCAGCGTCTCGCGGTAGCAGCGGTTCATGTGTTCGCAAAAGGCGCGAAATGCCTCTTTGCCCTGCCGCACCTGCCCCTCATTGACGTGATGCGCCACATCATCGGAAAGACAGGCCAGCATTGCGGCCACATCGCCACGATTGAAGGCATCAAAATAAGCTTGAACGGTGGCTGTTGCACTCATGTCTCGGTCCTCGGTTCCCCCCAACGGGATTTGAGATGCTGGATGATCTGATCGCGGCTCTGGCGATAGGCGTTCAGCTTGGCCTCGCGTGTCTCACCAAGCCCGGTGGGGTCCATAATCGGCCAATAGACCACATCCAAGTGAAAGACCCGCGTCAATTCCAGCGCCTTGCGCTGACTGGCCGGGCTCAATGCCACGACCAGATCAAAAGACGACAGGTCATCGCCCCACTCTTCCATTTCGTCAAAACTGCGGGTGCGGTGCCGGGCCAGCTCAACATCCATTTCCTGGCACACAGCAATGGAAAACCCGTCAATATCCATGTCCCCCATGACACCGGCGGATTGCACATAGGTGCCGGTGCCGTAGAACTTCTTCATGATGCCCTCGGCCATGGGCGAGCGCGCGGAATTGTGGTCGCAACAGAACAGAACGGACTGAGGAAGCTCCTCGGTCATGCGCCTCAGCCCCCGAAATGCAGCACGCAGATCAGCGTAAAGAGCCGCCGCGCCGTGTCATTGTCGATCTCCGCCTTGCCCTCAAGGCGTTCTTCGAGCACACGCGCGCCCTCGTTGTGAATGCCGCGCCGGGCCATGTCGATGGTCTCGATCTGGCTCGGCGGCAGGTTTTTCACCGCATCAAAATAGCTCTCGCAGATGGCCCAGTAATCCTTGACCACCTGACGGAACGGGCTGAGCGAAAGATGAAACTCGGCCGCCGGTTTGTTGTCTTCGGTCTGCACGTCAAAAACCAGTCGCTTTTCGCGAATGGCCAGCCCGACCCGGTAGGGGCCATCAGGTGCGATGCGATCATCGCGCTTGGGCAGAATGAACGAGTTTTCCTCGATCAGATCAAACATCGCCACCTTGCGCTCTTGCTCGATCTCGGGCGTGGGCGGCGGCAGGTTGGCGTCATCCAACTCAATATGACAAATACGGCTCATGGGACATCTCACTGGCAGTCTGGCCAGAGGTCTAGCGCAGGAAATGTGAACGGGCAATGGAATGCCGCGACGCAGCATGACGTTTTTGCGACGGTGTGGTTTTGGGGGTGGGGCACAAACGGTGGTGGGCAAGGTTGCCCACCTACCGTGAAAGATAGTCCGGTGCTCTTTCAAGGCGAATATCGCGATGTAGGGAGGAGTAAGGCCAATCTACCGCACGTTCAACTAGTCCGTGCTTCACCGGGTTCCCCCAACAGTAAGCGACATGGGCGGCATAGTCCGCCTCATTGCGGATCACATGCTCCCAAAACTGCCTTTGCCAAATACCACACTCTCGTTTTGCACGCTTGCTCGCCGACAAAGCCGTAGCGGTGAGCAGTTCTGCCCACCACGCCGCCCAGATTCCGGGAAAACCGGTGTTTGATCTTGCGCCAGCGCTCCGAAAAATCGCAATCGCCCGGCGGCAAAGTCCAGACCGCGTGCAAGTGATCCGGCAAAACAACCATCGCGTCGCAGATCACGGGCATATCCCGGATCGTGGCGGCATAGGCTGCGCGCAGCTCATGGATATGCGTCACAAGCAGGTCCGAGCGGCGACTGGCAAGGTTCACCGTGAAGAAGTAACTTGCCCCGGAAACCCGGGCGCGGCGATAGTTTGGCATGCGCCGAGTAAAGCCGAGATTGTGATAATGGTTGGTTGACTTGCGCGGTGGGCAGAACTGCCCACCCTACGGGTAGCATCACCCCTGATTGAGCCGATCCAGCCGCGCGCGTACGCTCAGCCCATGCGCCTCCAGGCTCTCGGAGATAGCCAGCGTTTCGGCCGCCGGGCCGATGGCTTTGAGCGCCTCGGGTGTCATTTTGGCCATCGTCGTGCGCTTGAGAAAATCGAGCACATTGAGCCCAGATGAGAACCGTGCCGAGCGTGCGGTGGGCAGAACATGATTGGGCCCGCCCACATAGTCGCCGATGGCCTCGGGCGTCCAAGCACCGAGGAACATAGCACCAGCGTGGGTGATTTGAGCCGCTAGCGCCTCGGGATCAGCCACACACAGCTCCAGATGCTCGGGCGCAATCCGGTCTGTAAGCTGTGCGGCCACATCCAGATCGGGCACTGTGATTACCGCACCATAGTCACGCCAACTGGCCCCGGCAATGGCGCGGCGCTCCAGTGTCTCAAGGCGCTTTTCAATAGCCATTTCAACATCTTGCGCGAATCCTGCATCATTGGTGATCAAAATCGCCTGCGCGCTTTCATCATGCTCCGCCTGACTGAGCATATCCAGCGCGATCCAATCGGGATCATTATCCGCATCGGCAATGACGAGAATTTCAGACGGCCCCGCAATCATGTCGATGCCGACCTTGCCAAAGACCCGCCGCTTGGCCGCCGCCACAAAGGCATTGCCCGGCCCCGTGATTTTATCAACCGGATCAATCGTTTCCGTCCCATAAGCGAGCGCCGCCACGGCCTGCGCTCCGCCCACGCGATAAATCTCATCTACCCCAGCAATCTGCGCCGCCAGCAGCACCGCAGGGTTGGCCACGCCATCCGGTGTGGGCACGACAATAGCCAGCCGCTCAACGCCCGCGACCTTGGCCGGGATGGCGTTCATCAGGACAGAGGACGGATAAGACGCCAATCCACCCGGCACATACAGTCCTGCCGCGGAAACCGGGCTCCAGCGCCAGCCCAGAGTGGCTCCGTTTTCTTCTGTCCAGTTTGCATCTTCGGGGATTTGGCGCTCGTGATAGGCGCGAATACGCAGAGTGGCGAGTTCGAGTGCTTTACGTTCTTTTTCAGGGACTTGCGTCACCAAGACATCAATCTCAGTAGCCGAAAACCGCAGCGTTTCGGGGGTCAGTTCAAGACGGTCAAACTTCGCGGTGAGCTCGATCAGCGCCGCATCGCCCCGGGCCCGCACATCAGCAATGATCTCGGCCACGACAGCATCCACATCGGGGCTGTCCTCGCGCTTGGCACTCAGCAGTGCACGGAAGGCATCTTCGAAATCAGCAGAACTGGCATCTAGGCGAACGGGCATAAGGCGATCCTTTCGCCGCGAGGCTTACAAGCTCGGCCAGAAACGCTCAAGAGGCAGCTTATGCGTCGTGGCTGGGGGCTTTGCCGCTGACTGCCTTATAGGGTCGTGTGACATCGCGCAGATTGACTTCCAACGCCTCTGCTTCTGCACGGATCGCGCCGTCACCTGCCAGGGTCATAACCACATATCCTGCGCCATCATCGCCCGGTTCGAATGTGACGGACAGCACGGATAGAATTGTATCTTTCTCTTTTCGATCAACCCCTTGACTGGACACACCAAGCACGTTGTCAATCACCAGAAGACTGCGCACCCGTTCCGCTCCATGACGGTCGCGGCCGTCATCCTCCCAGCGAAACCGGTTGATCAGTATGGCCAGGCGGTGCTCTCCTGCGCGCCAGGTCATGTCGGCAACCGTGAACACCGCATCTTGCGTCAGCGACGAAATGACCTTGAGGTCCTCCTCGTCCAAAGCCCCCAGATTCAGAGGGGTTTCGCTGCCGTCTTCAAATCGAGCGTCATCACTCATTCGCCTTGAACCCTTTCAATCTTCGCCCCGACGTGGCCGAGCTTTTCCTCAACGCGCTCATAGCCGCGATCCAAGTGATAGACCCGGTTGACCAGCGTTTCACCCTCTGCCGCAAGCCCGGCAAGAATGAGCGAGACACTGGCGCGCAGATCGGTGGCCATCACTGGCGCGCCTTTGAGACGTTCGACCCCCGTGACAGTTGCCGTACCACCATGCACATCAATCTCCGCACCCATGCGCATCAACTCCGGTGCATGCATGAAGCGGTTTTCAAAGATCTTTTCTTCCAGGACGCTGGTGCCTTGGGCGGTGCACATCAGCGCCATCATCTGTGCCTGCAAGTCGGTTGGGAAGCCGGGGAACGGCTCTGTAACCACGTCCACAGCGCGCACGCGTCCATTCTTGCGCGCCACCTTTAAGCCTGCCTTGGTTTCTTCTACAGACACGCCTGCTGCATCGAGCTTTTCACAAAACGATTTGACCAGGCCGATCCGTCCTCCAAGGCATTCCACTTCGCCACCGCAAATCGCGGGGGCCAGCATGTAGGTGCCCAATTCAATCCGATCCGTCACCACCGGATGCGTCGCCCCGTCGAGCCGGTCAACCCCTTGAATTTCAAGGGTGCTGGTGCCCTCGCCAGTGATCTGAGCACCCATCTTTTGCAGGCAATGCACGAGATCAACAATCTCAGGCTCGCGCGCCGCGTTCTTGATGATCGTCGTGCCCTTGGCCAATGTCGCGGCCATCACAGCGTTTTCCGTGGCCCCCACGGACACGAAGGGAAATTCGACAGTGCCGCCTTTGAGGCCACCAACGGCTTTGGCGTGCACATAGCCTTCTTTCAACTCAAGGTCTGCTCCCAGCGCTTCCAGCGCCTTGAGGTGCAAATCCACCGGGCGCGCGCCAATGGCACAGCCCCCCGGAAGCGACACCACCGCATGACCATCGCGCGCCAGCATCGGCCCCAGCACAAGGATCGAGGCGCGCATTTTGCGTACGATGTCGTAATCCGCCACATGGTTGGTCAGGTTATGACTTGATAGCGCAAGCACCTGCCCCTCCTGAAGGCTGGTGACTTCGACACCAAGGGACTGCAGCAGCGTGGTCATTGTTTTGATATCCGACAGCCGCGGCGCATTGGTCAGTGTCAAAGGCGCATCGCTCAGCAAGGTGGCGGGCATCAATGTCAGACACGCATTTTTAGCCCCTGCGATCGGGATTTGGCCGTTCAACGGGCCGTTGCCCGTCACGAGAATGGAATCCATGGTTAACTGTCCTTGTCCTTGCCTGCCTCAGTCTCTTCCCCAGCTTTGGCCCGGGCCTGTTGTTTGCGCCGGGCAAGATTTGCCTTCAGCGCGGCCTTGAGCCGGTCTTCGCGGCTTGAGGCCGCATTTCCCGGCTTGGAGGTGTGGGGTTTCGAGCTCATGCAGTCTCTCTACAGCAGACATCAAAAAGCGTCCAGATTACCCTTGCGCGAGGGTGCGGAACGGTCTAATCACCGCGCCACGCAAGGCGCTGCTGTAGCTCAGTGGTAGAGCGCACCCTTGGTAAGGGTGAGGTCGGGAGTTCAATCCTCCCCAGCAGCACCAGATGCAAGCTTTGCTGCCGAAACAACCGTACAGTTTGATTGATGAATGCGCCTCCGCATCTACCGCAAAGCCCGTTTTGCGTGCATTTACGCCCGATTTTACACGAATTTCGCCCGGAGCTTGCCTAATTTCACCCAAACGGCCATCTCCGTGCCGCGATGCGTGATGCAAATGCCGCGCTGGCGGGTTGACGCCGGGAGAGAGGAAACTGCCTCTTTCGCATGGGATAACCCCGTTCTATAATGGCATTCAGCGCCGGCCGCAGAGTCGGGAACCGTAGCAGTACATCGCATTAGGGTGCATTCCGATATGTCTATTTTCGACAAAATCCCCGGCCTGTTCACGTCGGACATGGCGATCGATCTCGGGACAGCAAACACGCTTGTCTACGTCAAAGGACGGGGTGTGATCCTGTCTGAGCCATCCGTCGTGGCCTATCATGTCAAGGATGGCGTCAAAAAAGTGTTGGCCGTTGGGGAAGACGCCAAGCTTATGCTGGGCCGCACGCCCGGAAGCATTGAAGCCATCAGGCCCATGCGTGAAGGTGTGATTGCCGATTTTGACACCGCCGAGGCAATGATCAAGCACTTCATTCGCAAGGTGCATCGCCGGTCTTCTTTTTCGAAACCAAAGATCATCGTCTGTGTCCCACATGGTGCCACACCGGTTGAGAAACGCGCCATCCGCCAATCTGTGCTGTCGGCAGGCGCGCGGCGTGCTGGTCTGGTGGCCGAGCCGATTGCGGCCGCTATTGGGGCGGGCATGCCAATCACGGACCCAACCGGAAATATGGTTGTCGATATCGGCGGCGGCACAACGGAAGTAGCTGTTTTGTCACTGGGCGACATCGTTTACGCCCGCTCGATCCGTGTCGGTGGTGACCGGATGGATGAAGCGATTATCAACTATCTGCGCCGCCAGCAAAACCTTCTGGTAGGCGAAAGCACAGCAGAACGGATCAAAACCTCAATCGGCACAGCCCGCATGCCCGATGACGGCCGCGGCACGTCGATGCAGATCCGGGGCCGTGACCTATTGAACGGTGTGCCCAAGGAAACCGAGATCAGTCAGGCGCAAGTGGCCGAGGCATTGGCCGAACCGGTACAACAGATTTGCGAAGCGGTTATGACCGCTCTGGAAGCCACCCCGCCCGATTTGGCGGCGGATATTGTGGACCGTGGTGTCATGCTGACCGGCGGTGGCGCGCTTTTGGGGGATCTGGATCTTGCCTTGCGCGAGCAAACTGGTTTGGCGGTATCGATTGCGGATGACAGTCTGAATTGCGTGGCTCTTGGCACTGGCAAGGCGCTTGAGTTCGAAAAGCAGCTGCGCCACGCGATTGACTACGACAGCTGAAACGCCCACCCTCTGAGGGAAGGGGGTACATTTGGCCCGAGACAGAGCACAGAACGGCGATTATTCCGGCCCTATCAAGCGATTGCTGATAGGGACTTTGCTCTTTTGCCTGATCGGCTTTTTTCTGGTGTGGCGCATAGACAGCCCAAGGGTGGAACGGTTTCGCGCGCAAGTGATTGACCGGGTGGTGCCCAGTTTCGACTGGGCTATGGCACCGGTGACAGGCGCCGTGAACATCCTGAGGGATTTTCAAAGCTACCAGCGGATTTATCAGCAAAACCAAGAGCTTCGCCGCGAGTTGCAGCAGATGAAAGCGTGGAAAGAGGCCGCGCTTCAACTGGAACAGGAAAACGCGCGACTGCTAGATCTGAACAATGTGCAGTTGGACCCTCGCCTGACCTTTGTGACGGGTGTGGTGCTGGCTGATAGCGGCTCGCCATTCCGGCAATCGGTTTTGATCAATGTGGGCGCACGGGACGGTATCATTGATGGCTGGGCCACAATGGATGGGTTGGGGCTTGTCGGACGCATTTCCGGCGTCGGCGACAATACCGCGCGCGTTATCCTTCTGACCGACACCTCAAGCCGTATTCCCGCAACGATCCAGCCTTCGGGCCAACAGGCGCTTATCATTGGTGACAACACCGCCGTGCCGCTCATTGATTTCCTGGAATTGCCCGATCAGGTGCGGCCTGGTGACAGAGTGCTCACCTCTGGAGACGGCGGCGTCTTTCCAGCAGGGCTTTTGATCGGTCAGGTGGCGCAGGACCCTGGCGGGCGACTGCGTGTAAGGCTTTCTGCGGATTACGAGCGGCTGGAGTTCCTCAGGGTCCTGAGAAACCGTGGCAATGAAAAGCTGACGGATCCAGGCTCTCTCATCGGGCCCGCTGAACCGGACCTTCCTCTGCAAGGCCCACCCAGCCCGTTTGAAAGCTCCGAGGCCGCAGATGGTTGAGAATGCGGCTGTGCATATGTGGGCGATGCGCGTGATCTATGTCACGCTTGTCTTTCTGGTGATCTTCTTTCACCTTCTGCCTCTGCAAACCTTGCCACTTGGTTGGGCTGGTCCGGACATCTTGCTGGCGCTGACGATAGCCTGGGTGCTGCGGCGCCCAGAGTTTGTGCCCCCTTTGTTAATCGCGGTGGTATTTTTGCTTTGCGATCTGATGTTTCATCGCCCACCGGGGCTTTGGGCCGCGCTTGTATTGATCGGATGCGAAACATTGCGCGCACGTCACATAGACCTGCGCGACCTCACCTTTGCGATGGAATGGGTCTCGGTCACGACGACGCTGGTGACTATCACGCTGGTCTACCGCGCCATCCTGGCGCTGCTGGTTGTAGATCAAGCACCTCTCGGACTGAGCCTGATGCAGCTTGTCGCGACGCTGATTGCGTATCCATTGGTTGTTGTGGTCTCGCAAAGCGTGTTCGGAGTGCGTAAATTAGCACCAGGAGACATTGACGCCCTTGGAGGCCGGACATGAGACGTCCAACACGCGACACCGCCGAAAGCCATCGCCTTGTCACACGGCGCAGCCTTGTGGTTGGTGGATCCATGGCGGCATTTATGGGCCTGTTGGGCCTCAGGATGCGATATTTGCAGGTCGAGCAGGCCGATCAGTTTCGCCTTTTGGCGGATGAAAACCGCATCAATATCCATCTCATCCCCCCCTCGCGCGGACGCATTTTTGACCGAGAGGGGCGCGTTGTGGCCGAAAACGTCCCGTCCTACCGTATCAACATGATCCGCGAGCAAGTGGGCGATGCCGATATTGACGAGGTGATCAAACGCCTCAGCCGATTGGTGACACTTGATCCGGCAGAGGTCGAAGCCGCGCGCGAAGACCTGCGCAAACTGCGCGGCGACACGCCAGTGACCCTTGCAGACCGTGTCAGCTGGGAAGACATCAGCCGTGTGGCGGTGAACACTCCGGCCCTGCCCGGTGTGACACCCGAAGTGGGCTTATCACGACATTATCCCTTGGGACCCGACTACGCGCATCTCATTGGCTATGTGGGTCCGGTCAGTGATCGCGATCTGGAAGAGATTGACGCCCCGGATGCACTTTTGCTGATCCCACGTTTTCAGATTGGCAAGATTGGTCTGGAATCTCAAAAGGAAGACACTTTGCGTGGCAAAGCCGGTAGCAAACGGGTCGAAGTCAATGCTGCAGGTCGTGTCATGCGCGAGATTGACCGTGTTGAAGGCGAGGCGGGTGCAGATGTCCAAGTCACTCTGGACAACGCCTTGCAAAGCTACGCCGCCGCGCGACTGGAAGGTGAGAGCGCCGCGGCCGTCGTGATGGACTGCGAAACTGGGGATTTGCTGGCCTGTGCCTCGGCACCAAGCTTTGATCCGAACCTTTTTGTGCGTGGCATCTCCGTTGCCAATTACAGAGCCCTTCTGGATGACAAATACCGCCCCCTGCCCAACAAAGCGATGCAGGGCGTTTATCCTCCGGGCTCCACGTTCAAAATGGTGACGGCGCTGGCGGCATTGGAGGCCGGTGTCGTGGACCCCAATGAGACCGTTTATTGCCCCGGTCATCTCAGAGTATCGAACCGGCGTTTTCACTGCTGGAAACGTGTAGGACACGGGAATGTGGATCTGCATCGCAGCCTGCGTGAAAGCTGCGATGTTTATTACTACGAGCTTGCGGTGCGCACAGGCATCGACAAGATTGCTGAAATGGCCCGAAAACTGGGCTTGGGCATTGAACATGAGCTTCCGCTCACCTCCGTTTCTGAAGGGTTGATCCCTACCAAGCTCTGGAAAGAGACCACGCGCAACGACGATTGGCGCGTCGGGGACAGTGTGAACGCCTCTATTGGTCAGGGATTTGTCCTGACTTCGCCGTTACAGCTTGCGGTGATGACCGCACGGCTGGCGACAGGGCGAGCTGTGTCACCACGTCTGGTAAAATCAATTGATGGCGTGGAGCAACCGATCAGGCGTGGCGAGCCGATCGGTATTAATGAAAACCTGTTGCGGGAAATCCGCAACGCGATGGATGCAGTGTCCAACAACAGGCGCGGCACAGGCTACCGCAGCCGGATCATCGAAGACGCTTTCCGTATGGCTGGTAAAACCGGCACAAGCCAGGTGCGCAACATCACAGCCGCAGAACGCGCACGCGGCGTGTTCCGCAACGAAGACTTGCCATGGGAGCGGCGCGACCATGCGCTATTTGTCAATTATGCACCGCTTGAAAATCCGCGCATCGCCGTGTCTGTCATTGTCGAGCATGGCGGAGGCGGCTCCAAAGCGGCCGCACCAATTGCACGCGACATCACGCTCCAGGCTCTCTACGGAGGCGATCCGCCGCTTGAAGCCTACCCCGCTGCCGACCGGGACCGTATCCGCGAACAGCAAGAACGTCTCCGGCGCGCCCGACCCAGTTTTGACGACAGCAACAGCGATAGGGCTTAGCAGGGCGCTATGAGTTATCTTGAATATACCGTCAAGCACACGCCCACAGGCGTTCGCAAGCTGCTCTACCTGAACTGGCCGCTGATTATCCTGGTCTCAGCCGTGGCCAGCGTTGGCTTCCTGATGCTCTACTCAGTGTCGGGAGGGTCTTTCTCTCCCTGGGCCGAGCCACAGATGAAACGCTATGTGCTCGGCCTTTTCGTCATGCTCTTTGTGGCAATGGTGCCGATCTGGTTCTGGCGCAACATGTCGGTGCTGGCCTATATCGTCTCTGTTCTGCTGCTTGTGGCGGTGGAACTGGTGGGCGTCGAAGGCAAGGGTGCGCAGCGCTGGATTGACCTTGGCTTCATGCGCCTGCAACCCTCGGAGCTGATGAAAATAACACTCGTGATGCTGTTGGCCGCCTATTACGATTGGCTCCCGATACAAAAGACATCCCGGCCACTGTGGGTCATTTTACCGGTTATTCTGATCCTGATCCCAGTTGCACTGGTTCTCAAACAGCCGGACCTGGGCACCTCCATCCTGCTCATTACTGGTGGCGGCTTAATCATGTTCATGGCTGGCGTTCATTGGGCTTACTTTGCGGCTGTCGTTGCCAGCGGCGTTGGTCTGATCACTGCCGTTTTCCAAAGCCGCGGCACGGATTGGCAGCTCCTGGCAGACTACCAGTTCCGTCGCATCGACACGTTTCTTGACCCTGCTACAGATCCCTTGGGCGCGGGCTATCACATCACACAATCCAAGATCGCTCTTGGTTCCGGCGGGTGGACCGGGCGTGGCTTCATGCAGGGCACACAGTCACGGCTGAACTTCCTGCCAGAAAAGCACACCGATTTCATCTTCACCACCTTGGCCGAAGAATTCGGCTTTGTCGGTGCCTTCTCATTGCTGGTCCTTTATGCCCTGATCATTGTCTTCTGTATCTTCTCTGCACTGGTCAATCGGGATCGTTTTTCGTCGTTGCTCACTCTCGGCATCGCCGCGACGTTTTTCCTGTTCTTCGCGGTCAACATGTCGATGGTCATGGGTCTGGCCCCTGTCGTCGGCGTTCCGCTACCGCTGGTAAGCTACGGCGGTTCGGCCATGCTCATCCTGATGCTGGGCTTTGGTCTGGTTCAAAGCGCACATGTACATCGCCCGAGGTAAGCCATGAGCATCAATGTCCTTTTCGCCGCCAAGGCCGAGCGGTGGGTCACCTATGAGCCCACCCTAAACCAGGCATTCGGCGAACTTGGACTTGACGTGAACCTGCGGACGCAGATGCCGCCGGAAAAGGTGGACTACATCGTCTACGCGCCCAATAGCGATCTGCAGGACTTTACACCCTATAAACAAGTTAAGGCCGTACTTGGCCTATGGGCAGGGGTTGAAGATGTCGTCGGCAATCAAACCCTGACACAGCCCTTCGCCCGCATGGTCGATGAGGGTTTAACGCGCGGCATGGTGGAATGGGTGACCGGCCACGTGTTGCGCCATCACCTTGGCATGGACATGCATGTTCTGGGTCAGGACGGACAATGGCGCGATCACGTGCCTCCCTTGGCAACAGACCGATCCGTGACCGTTTTAGGCATGGGCGCTTTGGGACAGGCTTGTGCCGAGGCGCTGAGCTTTCTGGGCTTTGCCGTCACGGGCTGGTCACGCAGCCCCAAGGATATCGCAGGTGTGACGTGCCTTTCTGGCGATGACAGGCTGAATGAAGCTTTGAGTGGCGCTCAGATTGTCGTGCTTCTGCTGCCCTCCACACCGGAAACCGAGAACACGCTTAACGCAGAGACCC
The DNA here is from genome assembly GCA_947496175.1 of uncultured Roseovarius sp. GTDB lineage: Bacteria > Pseudomonadota > Alphaproteobacteria > Rhodobacterales > Rhodobacteraceae > Roseovarius. The sequence continues at coordinate 275,782 of CANMBU010000002.1, read as the reverse complement.
TGGCGCTTCTGGAACCCGGAGCCACGGTGATTAATCCTGGGCGCGGGCCGTTGATCGACGATGATGCGCTTCTCGAAGCATTGAATAGCGGGCAGGTCGGACATGCGACACTGGATGTTTTTCGCGTAGAACCTCTACCACCCACGCATCCCTATTGGTCCCATCCCAACGTCACGGTTACCCCGCATATCGCGTCAGAAACACGTCCACTGTCAGCCTCTCGCGTGATCGCCGAAAACGTGCGGCGCGGCGAAGCTGGCGAGGGTTTCATCAATCTGGTGGATCGGAAACTGGGGTACTAAACCCTTCTTCTGGCCAGAAACATCCCCGCCTGAGGCATCCGGAATTTCCAAAGTTCCGGCACTTGAGCCCCAAATCTCAACGCAATTTCGGCGGAGCATCGGGATGCATACCTGGCTCTGCTCCGGGAACAGCCTTTTGATCGGGTTTTGGCAAATCAAACCGCAAACCCACCAAAGCCATACGCGCACAAATCTGATCAGAGGCCTGAAAAAAGCCGACATCCAGCATCGCAGCTTCCAGCCCTGAGAATTGTAAAGCGTCTGAGACTGTTTGCGCCAGCGCTTCTTCGACTTCCGGGCGCGCATCGATAAATCCCAGAAGGTGCCCCTTTACACCAGACTCATAGCTCACCCCGACAAGATAAGCGGCCTCTGCCAATCCCTCAGCCGCCGCCAGCCGCGCGTCAAGAGCTGTGACAAGTGATTCAGGCAAACCTACCGGGGCATAGATTTCCTTAGGTTGCGCCTGCACTTCCTCAGGAGTGCCCTCAAGCATTTTAACCAACCATACCATCGCGTCCGGCGGTAAAAGCATCGCTGACGGCCCAGCGTCGAGGTTTAGTCCCAGTCCCAGTCCAGCTTCAGCCAGCATCTCAGCCACAGCGCGACCGGAAAGCGCCACGTAATGCGCTTCTTGGCCCGCAAAACTGGCCAAACGCTCTTCGGTGTCGAAGGCCAAAACAAAGGTCTGGCTTTCAACTTCAAAAGCTTGTGGAGCCACTTGGTCGCCCTCTGCTTCGGCATCCAGAAGAAGAAAAACTTCAGCCGCAGCAAGGGTTTCATAAAACCGCAGGCGTTCGGCTTCTCCCCCTGCTTGCATAGCAGAGTGCGCGCGGTCCAAGGGGGTGTCACTCATCTTGCATCACATCTCGCACCTGCGCCCGCAAAACCGGCAGCAGCTCGGTTTCAAACCACGGGTGTTTCTTGAGCCATCCGGTATTGCGCCAGGATGGATGCGGCAAGGGGAAAAGATCAGGGGCATGCTCGCGCCAATTGGCAACCGTGTCCGTCACAGGTGTTTTCACACCCATATGGTATTTCTGCGAATAGCCCCCGACCATAACCGAGACCTGGACCTGACGAAGCGTCGCCATCACCTTGTGATGCCAAGTTTGCCCGCAGATCTTTGGCGGCGGCAGGTCCGATCCTTTTGCATCGTATCCCGGAAAGCAAAACGCCATGGGCACGATAGCCACACGGCTTTGGTCATAGAATTCGTCCGGCGAAAGCCCGAGCCAATCGCGCAGCCTATCGCCAGACGGATCATCAAAGGGCTTGCCGGACTGATGTACACGCATGCCCGGAGCCTGTCCCGCAATCAAAAGCCGTGCCGAAGGCTTGAACCAGGCCACGGGGCGCGGCGTGTGGCCCGTGTGCGTTGCGGCAAAGCGGTCGGCGCAAATGCGGCAGGCCCGGATGTCTTTTGCAAGGGCCAAGACCTCAGGCCAGCACGACGCCAGCGCCGGTCATCCCCTCAGCCGCGGCAGCCAGTGACCCGTTGAGATCAATGGCACGGCACAAGTCCTGCCGCACGGTCACCGCATATCCCAGCTTGGCGGCATCTACGGCGGAGAAATTCACGCAAAAATCCGTGGCCAATCCCACCATGGTCAGTCGATCAATGCCGCGCGTTTGCAAATACCCATGCAAGCCCGTCGGCGTTTTATGATCATTTTCAAAGAAGGCGGAATAGCTGTCGATGGCCGGGTTATAGCCCTTACGCACGATCATATCCGCACGCGTGGTGGTCAGGTCAGGATGAAAGTCAGCTCCCTTGGTGCCCTGTACGCAATGATCCGGCCAAAGCACCTGTGGCCCGTAAGGCATGTCGATCATCTCAAGCGGTGCTTTGCCCGCGTGGCTGGAGGCAAAAGAGGAATGGCCCTTTGGATGCCAATCCTGCGTCAGGATCACCGCCTCAGCGTCGTTCATCAGTGCGTTGATCCCGGCCACGATTTCATCGCCGCCGGCGACAGCTAATGCACCGCCTGGGCAAAAATCGTTCTGAACGTCTATTACGATCAATGCATGGTTCATAAGACATCTCCTCATTGCCTAAAAGGGGTAGGCACGCAGGCGTGCGGCGTCAATGGCTGGCCTCTTGCTCTACACTTGGCAAAGCCTTAGATCACGCGGTTATGTACACGATCGCAGCGCTTTATCATTTCACGCGGTTTGAAAACCCTGAAGACATTCAAGGGCCTCTGCTTGAGCTGTGTGACGCGCAAAAGATTTCCGGCTCGCTTTTGCTGGCGCGCGAAGGGATCAATGGCACCATCGCAGGGCCACGGGCCGGGATTGATACCGTTTTGGCACATATCCGCGCCTTGCCCGGCTGTGCCGACCTGGAATGCAAGGAAAGCACCAGTGATGCACAGCCTTTCCGCCGTCTCAAAGTGCGCCTGAAGAATGAAATCGTCACAATGGGTCAGCCGGATGTTGATCCAAAGGCGCGTGTGGGTCACTACGTTGAGCCCGCGGACTGGAATGACCTGATCCAAAGCCCGGATGTCGTGGTGATCGACACGCGCAACGATTATGAGGTGGCGATCGGGACGTTTGAAGGTGCCATTGACCCTGGAACCGAGAGCTTCCGAGACTTCCCTGCCTGGTGGAAGATCAACAAAGACCGCTTTCACAACAAGCGGATTGCGATGTTCTGCACTGGCGGGATTCGCTGCGAGAAGTCGACCAACTACTTGTTGGGCCAAGGGATTGAGGACGTCTACCATCTCAAAGGTGGAATCCTGAAATATCTCGAAGACGTGCCAGAGGACGAGAGCACCTGGCAAGGCAGCTGTTTTGTCTTTGACGGGCGTGTGTCTGTGGACCACGGGCTGCGTGAGGGACCGCATTTGCTGTGCCATGCCTGCCGCCGCCCAATCCTTCCCGAAGATACTGCAAGACCAGAATACGAGAACGGCGTGTCCTGCCATCTTTGCGCCCATGAGACATCTGAGGATGCCAAAGACCGGTTCCGAGAGCGGCAAAAGCAAATGGCGTTGTCCGAAGCGCGCGGTGAGCGTCACATCAAGATTGTGCATGAGGACTAGGCGACCCTGACGCGGTGGGGTATGGCTAAGAGTGTGACTTGGGACAAGAAACCATGAACAAGCAGACCCCGTCCGACATCGCACGTCAGGTGTTTGAAACGGAATCCTCCGCGCTGCGGCAAATGCGCGACGCGCTGCCTCAGGGTTTTGATGCCGCAATTGACCTTTTGCTCGGCACCAAGGGCCGGGTGATTGTCTCAGGCATGGGAAAATCGGGCCATGTTGCCGCCAAGATAGCCGCCACCCTGGCCAGCACCGGCACCCCGGCACAGCATGTGCATCCCGGCGAGGCCAGCCACGGCGATCTGGGTATGATCACCAAGGAAGATGCTGTGATCATCATCTCCAACAATGGCGAAAACCGCGAGCTGGCCGATATCATCGGCCATTGCGCCCGTTTTGCGATCCCGATGATCGCCATCACCAAAAAGCCCGGCAGCACGCTGGGCGCGCAGGCCAATCTTGTCCTGCAGATGCCTGATGCGCCCGAAGCCTGCGGTATAGGCATGGCGCCGACAACCTCAACAACCTGTGCCATGGCCATGGGCGATGCGATTGCAGTGGCTTTAATGAAGCTGCGCGGCTTCGAAAAAGAAAACTTCCTCGCGTTTCACCCTGGCGGCACACTTGGCGCGCAACTTCTGAAAGTGTCTGCAGTCATGCATTCGGGCGATGAACTCCCAGTGGTCACACCTGAGACGCCTATGGGCGATACCTTGCTGGAAATGACGGCGAAGGGGTTTGGCGTAGCAGCCGTTGTGGAAGAGGGCCAGCTCCAGGGCGTGATCACGGATGGCGACTTACGGCGCAACATGGACAGCCTGATGTCGCGCACGGCTGGAGAAGTGGCAACGCGCACCCCACTTACGACTGCGCCCGATGCTTTGCTGATCGAAGCTCTAGGCGTGATGAACGCAAAAAAACGGACGGTTTTGTTGGTGGTTGACGAGACAGGCGTGTTGTGTGGCCTGGTGCATATCCATGATGCCCTGCGCGCGGGGGTGGCCTAAACTTTTCAAAAAAGTTTAGGCAAAAGCCTTTAAAAGGCTTTTGCCCTGGTCAGTCTGCAACCTCATCCAAAGCCGCGCGCAGCAACTCCCAGCGGTCTTCCAGCGGATAATGGTGATTGCCTATGAAAAGCCCATTCTTGTCGATATCATTGGCGTGACGCAGCTGGCCATGAATCACATGATCAATATGCTTAGTCACCACATCATTCTTTGCAAAATTACCTGCTACAATGGGCCGACAATCGACGCTGTGACGACCCAAAGCCGTAATCAGGTCGGCGCGCGTGAATCCTGCGTCGGGCTGCACCACCATGGAAAATCCAAACCAGCTGCTTTCGCCAATTTCCTGCTGAATGCGGATCTGCGGGTATCCCTGCATGAGCGCGCGGAACTGTTCGGCATTGTTGCGGCGCTCAGAGACGATCATCGGCAGTTTAGCGATCTGTTCCTGCCCAATCGCGCCGCTCATCTCCAGCGGACGCAGGTTGTAGCCGGGCAGCACGAACTTGAAACTTTCCTCAAAAGGATCGTCGGATTTCTCACCCGTCACATGGTTGATTTTGGGCAAATGCCGTGTCCAGCCATGAGAGCGCACCGACAGCATGATGTGGTAAAGCTCTTCGTCATCGGTGACGACAAGCCCGCCTTCCATGGTGGCGATATGGTGGGAAAAGAAAGATGAGTAGCTGCCTGCAATTCCAAAGGTCCCAGCCTGACGCCCCTGGAAAACCGCTCCGAGGCTTTCGCAATTGTCTTCCAGGATCAGAATATCGCGGTCGCCTATAATGGAGTTGATCCGATCAAATTCATTGGGGTTGCCCAGCAGGTTGACCACCATGATCGCACGGGTCTCGTCGGTGATCGCGTCTGCCAGCGCATCCAAATCGTAGTTCAATGTGTCTGGATCAATGTCGACGAATTTTTGCAGTAAACCGTATTGATGCAGCGGATAGTAAGTCGTGGACCAGCTCACCGCCGGGACGATCACCTCTGCACCTTCTGGCAACCCATATTTCGAATGATAGCGCAAGGCCGCTACAATAATAAGGTTGGCCGATGACCCAGAATTGACCATGACAGCGTGGGTCGATCCCATCACCTTGGCAAACTGCTCTTCGAACTTGGCCACCTCGGCCCCCATAGAGAACATGCCGGATTTCACCACCCGGTCTATGGCGGCATATTCGCGCGCGTCCCAGCTTGTGGTGGCCAGTGGGAAGCTGTTTGCCTCATTCATGCTTCACCTCGTTCTAAAAGATCCAGAAAATGCGCATATGTCCGGGCAATCCCATCCTGCAAGGACGTGGCTGGCGACCAGCCGAATTCCGTCTGCGCGCTGACATCCAGGAGTTTTTGCTTCATGCCGGTGGGTTTTGTCAGATCATGGGTAAACGCACCCTCCCACCCGATGACTCTGGCGGCTTCTTGATAGTACTCATTGATCGAGTAATCATACCCCAACCCGATATTCATTGTTTCAGGCAGGGTATCGAACCCGGTGACACCGGCCCAAACACCATTCGCAAGATCGCCGGAGAACATGAATTCTCGTCGAGCCGTGCCATCACCCCATATCTCTACAGTTCCGGCACCGGCCTGTTTCGCCTCGTGCACCTTGCGAATGATCGCTGGCACAAGGTGGGAAACCTTTGGGTCGAACTTGTCATGCAGGCCGTAAAGATTGCAGGGTATGAGCGTCTTGTAAGAGAGGTCAGCGCATTCCTGACTGACAAAGGCACAGAGGCGCGCTACCGCCATCTTGGCCAATCCATAGCCTTCATTGGTCGGTTCTAGCTCACCTTTGCCGAGGCTCTTTTCGTGCAAGGGGTTGGGCGCATCATGCGGATACATGCAGGACGACCCCAGGTTCAGCAGTTTTGGCACGCCGGCTGCTTGAGCCGCCAAAACCACGTTGAACCCCATGTGGATATTGTCAGCCAGAAACGCAGCGGGGTTCGCCATATTGGCCTGAATACCTCCAACACGCCCTGCGGAATGAACCACAAGATCAGGCTTTTCCGCTTCCACAGCTGACCTCACCGCATCGCGGTCGGTTAGATCAAGGTCGGAGCTTGTGGGCGCAATAATCTGATGTTCGGCCGCAGCGCTGTGATCCTGAATGGCGCGCCCTACCATGCCGCGCCCGCCTGTCAGAAACACTTTCATGTGCGCATAAGCCCGACCTTGGCCTCTTCCAGATCGCTGAGTGCCATTTCCTCGACAAGCGTCTCAAAAGACGTCTCCGGTTCCCACCCAAGTTGCTGACGCGCTTTGCTGGCATCGCCCAAAAGCGTTTCCACCTCAGCAGGACGGAAATAGGTCGGATCAACACGGACGATGACACGGCCCGCCTCATCGCGGCCCACCTCATCCACGCCTTCACCCTCAAAGGTCACCTTCATCTCCAAAACCTCAGCCGCGCGCTGCACAAACTCGCGCACCGAATACTGATGTCCAGTGGCAATGACATAATCCTCGGGTGCGTCTTGCTGCAGCATGAGCCACATCATCTTGACGTAGTCTCTCGCATGGCCCCAATCACGCTTGGCGCTCAGGTTGCCCAGCCGCAAATCATCTTGCACGCCAAGCTTGATGCGTGCCAGAGCGCGGGTGATCTTGCGCGTCACGAACGTTTCTCCGCGAATGGGGCTTTCGTGGTTAAAGAGGATCCCGTTGCAAGCATACAGGTTATAGGCTTCGCGGTAGTTTACCGTGATCCAATAGGCATACAGCTTGGCCACCGCATAGGGGCTGCGGGGATAAAAGGGGGTCGTCTCACGCTGCGGCGTTTCCTGCACCAGCCCGTAAAGTTCGGACGTGGAGGCTTGGTAGAAGCGAGTCTTTTCACCCAACCCGAGAAAGCGGATCGCTTCCAGCAAACGCAGCGCACCCATTGCGTCAGAGTTCGCAGTGTATTCGGGCTCTTCAAAGCTCACCGCGACATGTGATTGCGCGGCCAGGTTGTAAACTTCATCAGGCTGCACAGACTGTAAAATTCGGGTCAATGACGAGCTATCGGTCATATCCCCGTGGTGCAGTTGAAATTGGCCCGATTGCCCCGGTTCGCCTTCAAACAGATGATCAATGCGAGCAGTGTTGAAGAGCGACGTGCGCCGCTTGATTCCATGCACCTCATAGCCCTGATCCAGGAGATATTCCGACAGATACGCCCCGTCCTGACCCGTGACGCCTGTGATCAATGCTTTTTTCATGGGCTGCGCCCTCGCTTACTTTCCTTTGCTGTTCGGATACTGGGTTGGCGGAGAAATGAACAGAGGGTTGATTGTTGTTTCAACCAAGAGACCCAACAACAGCAACGCAGACATCGTCTTATACTGAAGAAAGCACAATTGACGCAAAAACGATCAAGGTCACAAGCGCCAACATCCCGGCGACAATCAATTTCGGCTTGGAAACATGGCCGTATTTTTTGGGGAATGACGGATCAAGTTGAATACAAAAGAAAAACCGCAGCCAGCTGTATCGACGCTTGTTTTCAATGGCGTGCCGTTTGTAGCGGCCGTATTGCGTGCCCAAAAAACAGCGATACGCACAGGTCAAAAACAACAGGTAAGCCAACAAAAACAACAGGATAGTGGCAACAGCCACCACACCATTTGGTTGATCAAATACACCGCCCACCGTCAACTTCCATGCAAACCCCCGTAATCATACTCGCTTCATCACTGCAAAGGAAGGCGGCTGCATTGCCCATGTCTTGTGGTGTTGAAAAGCGGCCCAACGGGATAGTGGAGAGAAATTTCTCTCGCATCTGTGGTGTGTCCTCGCCCATAAAACTGGCCAAGAGCGGTGTCTCACCAGCCACCGGGTTGAGGGCATTGACTCGGATGCCCGACGGCGCAAGCTCTACGGCCAAGGCGCGGCTCGCGGTGATCATCCAGCCTTTGGACGCGTTGTACCAATTGAGCTTGGGTCGCGGGCTGACTCCGGCGGTGGAAGCCACATTCAGAATGACACCTGCCCCCCGCTCTTTCATGGCTGGCACAAAGGCGCGTGCCGCGAGATAGACAGACTTGCAGTTCACGCTGAAAACGCGATCGAAATCCTCTTCGGTGACGTATTCCGCCGCCTGCGGAAGATGCGTGATGCCCGCGTTGTTGACGACAATATCGGGCATGCCAAAAGTCTTTTCCGCGGCTTGCGCCAAAGCCTGCATGCTGGCCCCGTCAGAGACATCCACAGGGCAGGCCGACACACCTAAATCCGACGCCAGCGCCATCGCCGCAGGTGCGTTGATATCGGCAATCATGACCTGCGCACCTTCGGCCAGAAATTTGCGCACGATGCCTTCGCCAAAGCCGCTGGCGCCGCCGGTTACTATCGCTGTTTTGCCCTTCAGTCGCATCCTGCGCCTCCATTTTCCTGCCGTTCTTGGTAAAGCCTTTGTCGCAGACGCGCCAGTCAACAGCCGCCAGATCTTGTCTGGTCTGTCAAAAGGAGTGAGCGATGATTCAGCAGTTTGGTTCTGAAACCGCCCTATTGCTCATTGATGTGCAAAAAGGCGTCGATGTTCTGACCCATTGGGGTGGCCCGACCGGACGGCGCAACAATCCGGGCGCTGAGGCCGAAATGGGACGCCTGTTGGACACTTGGCGAGAAACGGGTCTTCCGGTGATGTTTACACAGCACGACTCGCGTGAGGCGGCATCGCCTTTAAAGCTGTCCTTGCCAACAGGCGAGATGATAGACGGCTTTGAGCCACGTGAGGGCGAGGTTGTTATCCAAAAGGATGTAAATTCGGGCTTTGTGGGCACAGATCTTGAACTGCGAATGCGTCAGTTGGGGGTCACTCGTTTGGTCATCGTCGGATTCTTTACGAATTTCTGCGTTGAAACCACGACGCGGATGTCAGGAAACATGGGGTACGACACATATCTGGTGCCCGATGCCTGCGCGACAACGAACCGCGTGGGGCCAGATGGCATGGACTATGATCCGGATCTGGTGCACGCCATGTCTGTCGCGTCTTTACACGGAGAGTTCTGCACTGCGATCACCCCAGATCAGGCGATTGCTCTTACGAAAGCTGATGCTCCAGGTCTGGAGCGTGCGCAAGGCAATGAATAGATCAATCCGGGCGCGACACGTTCCATTCCACATCCGAAATGTCGGCCAGTCGCGCAAAGCGCACCAACTCGCGGTCAAGCTTGTCCCGTCTGGAAGCCGTCCATTTCACGCGTGGTTCTGACCAAAACCCCGTCACACGCATCCAGCCCTGATCACGGTTCGCCTTCAGTTCCAAACGCCCTACGAAACGCGCGCCTTCGAGCAGAGGATAGACATAGTAGCCCCAGCGCCGCTTATCCTTTGGCACAAACATCTCGTTACGATAGTCAAAGCCAAAAAGCCGTTCCAGCCGGTTGCGATCGCGGATGGCGGGATCAAAAGGGTTGAGCAAGCGCAGATGCGAAGACACCTTCCCGGCCTCTGCCAAACGGTTTTCGATGTCATCCGCGCCCCACATCGCACGCCAGCTTCCATCGGCGCCCTGCACCTCTAACGGTACAAGGCTGCGCCGTTCCGACCACTGTTTGGCCTCACGCGCGTTCATGGCCTCCCAAAAGCGCTGGACCTCTCCTGTCGTTGCCATACCAAGTCGATCCAAGGCCTGATCGCAAAGCCAGGTGCCAGACAGCTCCTCTCCAGCACAATGACATAGCTCCGGCGGGAAGACCCGCTCCCCAAGGTCATAGAACTTTACAAAGTTTTCGCGATGACAGGTGGCCAGTTCTCCGGCATACCACATCTGATCCAGGGCCTTTTTGTGCGGCGGACGCGCCCACATCTCCCGGCTTTCAGCTTTGGTATCAAACGCATGGGTCGAGAGCGGCCCCTCCTGAGCGATGCGGTCGCGAATGCGGCGGATTTCATTTTGTCCCAGCCCGGACTGATACCAGTCGCTGTTGGCCACCTTGTCGCCAAGCCGCCGGAACTGACGCTGCCAGAAAGGCAAAACCTCTATCGGGATCAACGAAGCGTCATGGGTGAAATGCTCAAACAACTGCCGCTTGCGCAAAAGTGGCCATAGTTGTTTTTCCCGGTAATTGCGGTTGCGGGACCACAGGATATGGTGATGCGCGCGTGTTACATTCCGGATCGTGTCAATCTGCAGAAAACCCAGGCGACGGATGGTGCGCATGACATCCACGGGTCCGCTGGGGTTGTCAGCCAGATCATTTGCATGGAGCCAGAGCCGCCGTGCTGTTCGATTGTCGATCTTTAGGGCGGCCGTCACGGCAGGCTCATGTAAATCAGCGTCTCACGCAGTTCGCGCCCCTCCAGTTCCATAACCGTTTCCATGAAAAGCCGACCGATCTGACAGGCCTGCCTGTTCCCAGCGCGCTCCAGATTGCCTATGGCCGAGCGAAGGGCGCGCGCGTTTTCGGACTGCGCTATCTTCTCAGACAACCGTCCGTTGACCCGATTCTCAACTTCGACGCTCTTGGCCGCACTCAACAGAACAGGATCGCGTGTAGCACCAAATCGGGCTGCCTTGGCCTGAACCCGGTAATACTCGCGCAACGACGCCACATCGAAACCGGCTGCGAGACGCGTAATATTTTCCGAGAACTTTTCCGGCGGCAAACGATCCCTAACGGCCCGCCCACAGGTGCGCACCGGTAAAGACTGAAGCATGATCTGTTCCACACGGTAGTAGTAACGAAGCTCCCGCGTGCTGAGATGCCCCAAACCGCGGCGGATCAAACCGATGACCAGACCACCAGAGTTACGATCAACGCTCTCTGGCGACTGGTAGGCCGCGATCAATCGATCTGCCAGATACCCCGCCAGAACCGGATCTCGATAGAGCAAACTCGCTTGTTCGACAGCAAGATCGAGCTTTTCTCCGGAATACCCTAGCGCCTCATATTCTTGGCGGATCAACGAGAAATTAGGAATCTCTCCCAACAGCCGAATGACATCGCTCCGATTGGCCGTCACTTCAGGTGTTTGGGCGTGTGCAGGGGAGACCACGCTCAACGAAAGCCATATCAGAGTCAGAAGAGAAAGAGCACGCAAGAAAATCTCCCATTTGGTTGGTGACCCACGACGTGGATCTTACCGTAGCGGTTTCGCGGCGGATGGAAAGAGAGGGGAAGGCTCCTCATGTTTGCTTTGATGACAAATTCAGGCACAAATACGTGAGCGGCCATGTGAAGCCACCAAGTTGATGCGAAAAAGATGAGCACAATACCCATCCCAATCAAAGGATTGCGCCTTGCGTCAGAGTGGATTTAGGCAAATTTTACTGCTAAGCCGACAGGAACGTCTGACCGCGCCACGAGGGACTCCATGAGCGCTACTGCCCAAAAATCCGCCCCGATGCCGGACGATATCCGCGCGATGAAGGGCGGCACACCGATCGTATCGTTGACGGCTTACACAACGCCTATGGCCGAACTGATGGACGCGCATTGCGACTTTGTGCTTGTGGGCGACAGCGTGGGCATGGTGCTACACGGCTTGCCGAGCACTCTGGGTGTCACGATGGAGATGATGATACTTCACGGGCAAGCCGTGGCGCGTGGGCTGAAAACTGCCATGATGGTGGTTGATATGCCGTTTGGTTCCTACGAGGAAAGCCCGGCTCAGGCGTTTCGCAATGCCGCGCGTCTCATGGCGGAAACCGGTGCTGGTGCAGTCAAGCTTGAGGGCGGCGTGGCGATGGCCGAGACAATCCGCTTTCTAGTGGATCGCGGTGTGCCGGTGATGGCGCATATTGGTCTGACGCCACAATCCATCAATACATTGGGCGGCTACAAAGTGCAGGGCCGCGACGAGGGTGCCGAACAGGTTCTTGCCGATGCACGCGCCGTGGCCGAAGCCGGGGCCTTCTCGGTCGTGCTGGAAAAGCTGCCGGCCTCTTTGTCGGATAAAGTGACCGCTGAAATCCCCATCCCCACCATCGGCATTGGGGCATCCGCCGGATGCGATGGTCAGATCCTGGTCCATTATGACATGCTGGGTCTCTTTACCCGGTTCAAACCAAAATTCGTCAAACGCTATGCTCACCTGGGCGATGACGCGGAGAAAGCCATTGCCGCTTACGCTGAAGATGTGCGCGCGCGTGCCTTCCCGGCCGAAGAACACATCTTTGCCGACACCGCCCCGACCAAAGGCAAAGCCAAATGACAGCGCCCATTTTGCGCGACCTGCCGAGTCTTCGGGCGATGAGCCATGACTGGCACATGGCTGGTGAAAGCATCGGTGTTGTCCCGACCATGGGAGCCCTGCATGACGGGCACCTGTCGCTTGTGGCCGCGGCAAAGAAGGCCTGTGACCGGGTGATTGTCACGATCTTTGTGAACCCCAAGCAGTTTAACAACCCCGACGACCTCAAGAACTATCCGCGCACCGAGGAAGATGATGCGCGCAAGCTTGAGCGTTTCGAGGTTGATGCGCTTTGGGTGCCGGATGGTGATCAGATGTACCCTAAAGAGTTTGCCACGACTGTCTCGGTGGCGGGCCTCACTGATGTGATGGACGGGGCCTATCGCCCGGGCCATTTCGACGGGGTGGCCACGGTCGTGACGAAGCTTTTCACGCAAACCGCCGCGACAGACGCTTTCTTTGGCGAAAAAGATTTTCAACAGCTCCTCGTCGTGCGTCGCATGGCCGCTGACCTCGATCTGCCCATCACCGTGCATGGCTGTCCGACAATCCGCGACATCGACGGTCTGGCACTCAGTTCGCGTAACCTGCTTCTCAGCGACCGTGCCCGCACCCTGGCCCCGCGTCTTTTTGAAGAGCTTGAAACTCTCGCTGAAGGCCTCAGGGCCGGAGATTCCTTCGCCACCTTGCGGGATCAGGCCAAGGATCGCCTTTTGAAAACCGGCTTCACCGAGATTGACTATATTGATTTGCGCGCTCAGAGCGATTTGGCGCTGGTCACCGATACGTCACAGCCTGCGCGCCTCTTTGCTGCTGCCTATCTTGCGGGGGTGCGCCTCATCGACAATATCGCAGTCTGATCTGGCTTCTTTCTTGTGAAAAATACCCAATCCAGCGCCTGGTCTTACGCGCCCAGCAAATCCTGGAGCGCCAGCGCCATCACCTGCGCACTTTCCACCATATCTTCGATGCCCACATACTCATCGGGCTTATGCGCCAGATCAAGAATGCCGGGGCCATAGGCAATACAGTTTTTCAACCGGCCAATGCGGTCAATATGCTTCTGATCATAGGTGCCCGGGCTGACCACGTAATCCGCCTCGCGGCCAAAAACATCGCGCACCGCCTCGGCCACGGCCCCCACAACGGGCGCATCACGCTCGGTCATTGTGGGTTCGACACTGTGAATGCCGTGAATGTCATACTCAAATCCAGGCCGCGCCTCGCGCACACGTTCCAGCACATCGCGCACTTCCTGCTCGACCTCGCCGATGTCTTCCTCAATCAGAAATCGCCGGTCGATCACCATGCGACAGCGGTCCGGCACGCAGGGGCTGGGCAGGCCGGTATAATCCGCTTCCTGTTCCGGCTCACCACCATGGATCGAATTAATGTTGAGCGTCGATTGCTTGGCCCCTTCCGGCACCACCGGCATGTCGGTGCGTTTTTTCGCCAGCGCAGGGAACAGGCTCTCTTCCATCTCGGCCACCACGGCCCCCATATGCCGCACCGCACAATCGCCAAGAAACGGCATCGAGCCATGGGCAATCTCGCCCTTGGTTTCAATCTCGGCCCACCAGACGCCCCGATGCCCCAGACAGATGCGGTCCTTGTTCAAGGGCTCAGGGATAATCACATGCTGCACACGCTCGGGGCTGAAATAGCCCTTCTCCGCCAGATAGGCGACCCCACCAAAGCCACCGGATTCCTCGTCCGCCGTGCCGCTGATTTCAATCGCCCCGGCATAGTTCGGGCAGACCGCAACAAAGGCCTCGGCGGCAATAACGCTGGCCGCCAACCCACCTTTCATGTCACAGGCCCCGCGGCCATAGATCTTGCCGTCCTTCACCTCCCCACCAAAGGGATCAGTGGTCCAGCCATGTCCCACTTCGACCACATCAATATGACTGTTGAAATGCACGCATTGGCCAGGCGTTTTACCCTCACGCCGCGCCACGATGTTCCAGCGCGGATGCGCATCGCTGTCGCCAATGGCGCCTTCGGCACGGATGAGTTCGGTATGAAACCCGGCACGCAAAAGGCGGTGATCGAGAAAGTCGCAAATCTCGCGGTAGTTAGCTCCGGGAGGGTTCAGTGTGGGAATGCGAATGAGGTCTTGTGTCAGCGCGATCAAGTCGTCACGCCGCGCCGCAACTTCTGCTTTCAATTTCTCGGCAATGCCCATACCCAACCTTTCCAAATTAGGTTAGCCTAGCACCGCTATGTCACTGAGTGAAAGCCGCGCTTACGACAAAAGCCGTTGAACGAGCGCAGGAAGTTCTGCGAAGTCCTCAAAAGCAGCGTCACAGTGTAGTTGGTCCACCGGCGTCTTCCTGTAGCCTTCGGTATAAAGCGCGAACGGCACGCCAGCGCGCCGGGCCGTCTCAGAATCCACCTCGCTGTCTCCGACAAACACCACCTGCGTGGCCTTCATCCGCGCAATCGTCTCCAAAAGCGGTAGGGGATCTGGCTTGCGTTTGGGCGTCGTGTCACCCCCGATGATGACCTCAAACTTCTGGTCAATACCCAGATGCGACAGCACCGCCTGCGTCGGGCCCTCGGGTTTATTCGTGCAGATGGCCATGGGAAATGCATGTTTTGTGAGTGTATCGAGACAGCTGGCAACGCCGGGATAGAGCTTGGTCAGGTGCACCGCGCTTTCGTAAAGGGCGAGAAAATCAGCCAGCAGTTGATCGCGCAGGGCGGTTTCCGCTTGGCGCCCCCGTGCTGCCAGACACCGCTCGATGAACACCAAAGCCCCATGCCCCACAAAGCTGCGCGCCTCTTCCAGCGTGAAAGGCGCAATACCCCTGTGCATCATCACCTTGTTGGCCGCCGCATGGATATCCGGCGCGCTGTCAATCAGCGTGCCATCAAGATCAAAAATGACGGCCTTGCTCATCCCACGCAGGCTTCTCGGATGGCCGCCATATTGGCCCCGTAGACCTCTGGCTTATCGACCGAGCCGCCCTTGAACACCGCCGACCCGGCAACCAGCACATCGGCCCCGGCCTCATGCACCAAGGGCGCGGTCTCTGGCGTCACGCCGCCGTCAATTTGAATATGGACAGGCCGGTCGCCAATCATCTCGCGCAGACGGCGGGTTTTCTCGACGCCTGAATGGATGAACTTCTGCCCACCGAAACCTGGGTTCACCGTCATGATAAGCACCATGTCCACCAGGTCGAGCACATGTGCAATGCTCTCCAACGGCGTACCCGGGTTGAGGCTGACGCCCGCCATTTTACCCGTCGCCTTGATCGCCTGCAGAGTACGATGAATATGCGGCCCCGCCTCGACATGGGCCGTGATCATATCCGCCCCTGCCTCAGCATAGGCCTCGATATACGGGTCCACGGGCGCGATCATCAGATGCACATCCATGAAGGTCTTCACATGCGGCCGAAACGCCTTCACCGCAGGCGGCCCAAAGGTCAGGTTCGGCACGAAATGCCCGTCCATCACATCCACATGCACCCAATCCGCCCCCTGTTCCTCAATCGCGCGGATCTCTGCGCCGAAATTGGCGAAATCCGCAGACAGGATGGAAGGTGCGATTTTCAGCGACCGGTCAAATGGCATGTGGCAGGCTCCCCTTTGTCTGTCATGCTCATGCGGTCTTTGGTGGCGCAGGTCAACCACCCGGATTGATCATGCCCCCCATTCATGCCACGAATTGAACCCGGTCAACCCAAGAGGCACCCCCATAATGCATGGCTTGATGCAGCATCATCCGCTTCGGATAATTGACATCCTGACCTATGCCGCCGAGGCCTTTCCCGATGAGGGCATCGTGTCTGTGCGCGAGGAAGGCGATGTGCATCGCATCATGTATCCCGACGTTTTGAGCCGCGTGTCGCAACTGGCCCACGCTCTTCAAAGACTTGGTGTTGGCATAGGCGACCGCGTGGCGACGCTGGCCTGGAACGGGTATCGCCATTTTGAGCTTTATTACGGCGTCTCAGGCATCGGCGCGGTCTGCCACACGATCAATCCGCGCCTGTCGCAAGAACAGCTTTGCTTCATCATTACCCATGCTGAGGACAAGGTGATCTGCGTTGACCCAAGCCTTCTGCCGGTTCTTGAGGCTGCCAAGGCGAAGCTACCCCAAGACATTGTTTTCATCGTTCTAACGGATCCGGCCCACATGCCGGACACATCACTTGACGTGCTCAGCTACGAAACCCTTCTCGCGGCGGAGCCTCCAACCTTTGACTGGCCTGTCTACCCCGAAGAAACCGCCGCCGGGCTCTGCTATACCTCCGGGACCACTGGCAATCCCAAAGGCGCGCTATACTCACATCGCTCTACGGTGCTGCACGCGCTGATGGTGGTCGCGGGCCATCCGCAAAGCCTGGCCAACGGCAAGTCGGTTCTGCCGGTGGTTCCGCTCTTTCATGTCAATGCCTGGGGCATGCCCTATACCGCGCCACTTGTGGGCATGACGATGGTCATGCCCGGATCACAGCTTGATGGAGCCAGCCTGTTCCGACTGATGGATGCCGAACAGGTTTTCTCGGCCTGGGGCGTGCCCACAGTCTGGGCCGGGCTTTTGCAGGAAATTCAGACCCAAGGCCGTCTGCCAAAGGGCTTTGCCGATCTTGTGGTCGGTGGCTCTGCCGCGCCACGGTCGATGATTGCCGCCTATGAAGAGATGGGCGTCAACGTCAACCAAGCCTGGGGCATGACCGAGATGAGCCCCATTGGCACACGCGGCATTCTGCCAGCTTCGCTCAGGGACGCGCCGTTTGACGAACAGATAGATGCCAAAGTGGGCGCAGGTCGCAGGCTCTTTGGTGTGGACTTCAAAATTGTAGACGAAGATGGCACGCCCCTGCCCCATGATGGGCAGACGGCTGGCGAGCTTTTCGTGCGTGGCAACACGATCATCTCAGGGTATTTCAAGAACGAGGATGCCACACAAGCGGCGATGGACAGCGATGGGTGGTTTGGTACCGGCGATGTCTCGACGCTTGATGCCAACGGGCGGCTTATCGTGCGCGACCGGGCCAAGGACCTGGTCAAATCGGGCGGCGAATGGATCAGCTCAATTGACCTTGAAAACGCCGCCGTGTCACATCCCGGTATCGCCGCCTGCGCAGTGATTGCCATCCCCCACGCCAAATGGGACGAACGCCCGGTGCTGGTCGTGGTGCCTCAAGGCGCAGCGGGGGTCAGCCTTGAGGAGGTCCACGCACATTTGACACCTGAGTTTGCCCGCTGGCAGTTGCCCGATGACATCCTTTTTGTCGAGGCGCTGCCCCTGACCGCCACCGGCAAGGTGTCCAAGCTGACCTTGCGGGCACAGTTTGCCGACTACGTGCTGCCAGATGAGCACGACGTATGAGCCTTGAGCTTGACACAGAGGCCGTCGCGGGTTGGGCCCGCAGCCATGTTCCCGGGTTTCAAGGGACACTCTCGGCCACCAAGTTTTCAGGCGGGCAATCCAATCCCACCTATCTGCTGAAAACACCGACGCGCACTTACGTGCTGCGCCGCAAACCACCCGGCGTTCTGTTGAAATCCGCCCATGCGGTCGACCGCGAGTTTCGCGTGCAAAAGGCCCTGGCTGGCACGGAAGTTCCGGTGGCGAAGATGCTGGCCTATTGCGCCGATGACACCGTCATTGGGTCCGAGTTCTACATCATGGATCATATCGAGGCCCGCGTGTTTGACCAACCCAGCATGCCGGACCTCACCCCCGCGCACCGCTGGGCCATCATGGACGACATGAACCGCGTGCTGGCCGCCATCCATGCCGTGGATATCGACGCGGTAGGTTTGGCCGATTACGGCCCGCCGGGGCACTACTGCCAGCGGCAAACCGATCGCTGGACAAAACAATATCGCGCCACCCAGACCGAAGCGATTGCCGATATGGATGCGCTCATCCAATGGCTTGAGGCGAACATGCCGGCCGACGACGGACAGCGCAGCCTTGTGCATGGTGACTACCGGCTGGACAATCTTCTGATCGCACGGGATGCGCCAAAAATACGCGCTGTTCTGGATTGGGAATTATCAACGCTGGGCCATCCCTATGCCGATCTGGCTGCCGTGATCATGCAGTGGTCCATGCCCGCCAGCAAGGAGGGCCGTGGCTTACAAGGCGTGGATCGCGCCGCACTTGGTTTGCCCTCGGATGCGGAGTTCATCGAGGCCTATTGCACACGCCGGGGTCTGTCTGGCATCGCCGATTTTAACTTCTACCTCGCGTTCTGCTTCTTTCGCATGGCCGCCATCCTGCAGGGCGTGAAAAAGCGCGCCATTGATGGCAACGCGTCAGATCCCGAACGCGGGTTGCAACTTGGGGCTTACGTGCCGCAATTTGCCCGTGCCGGGCTGGAGGCGGCACAGACATGAGCAACAAGATTGATCCCACCCTGCGCGAAACCCCATCGCCTCTGTCCCAGACATTGGGATTTGAGCTGACCGACTGGACAGAGGGATTTGCTCGGGTCGAGGCGCCTTTGGCTGATCATCTGATGAACCGCCAGGGCCTGCCGCATGGCGGGGTGTACGCGGCGATGCTCGACACCGCGATGGGATTTGCCGGGTGCTACACGGGCGATGCGAAGGTCAGGCAAAACGCTTTGACCCTGTCGATGACGGTCAACTACCTCAGCCGCGCCACGGGCAACCACCTGATTGCCGAGGCGCATGTGACGGGGGGTGGAAAATCCACGTTTTTCTCACGCGGCGAGGTGCGCGATGACACGGGCACGCTGATTGTTGAGGGCACAGGCGTGTTCAAATTGCGCGCACGGTCCTGATCTCCCCTTGACCTTCCAGTGACTAGAACCCTTATTTAAAGTGTGACCACTTGAGGATCACGCAATGACCACGCTTCGCATCGAAATTGACGGAATGACCTGCGCAGGCTGCGCCGGGCGGGCGGAGCGCGCCCTGCAGTCGGTGCCCGGGCTTGAGGACACGCATGTCAATTTCGCCATGCGGTCCGCGCAGATCGACCCAAGAAAAGCCGCGCTCAGCGACATCACCGAAGCTCTGAAATCAGCAGGCTACCCAGCGCGCCAGGCGCAGGTGACCTTGTCGATCCCGTCCATGCATTGCGCCTCTTGCACCCGGCGGATCGAGGACCGCCTGATGCAAACGCCGGGCGTTGTTTCGGCCAATGTGAACCTCGCAACGCGCAGCGCGGATGTGACCTATCTTGAGGGAACAACCCAGCCGGAAACCCTGGCCTATGCCGTCACGGATGCAGGGTTCCCAGCCGAGCCCGTTGGCGAAGACACGAACACAGACCTCTCGGACCGGCAGGCAGAAGAGATCACCCATACCCGCCGTATGACGCTGATTGCTGCGGCGATGACTTTGCCAGTGTTTGCAATGGAAATGGGTGGACATCTTTTCCCTGCGTTTCATCACTGGCTGCACGGCACGTTCGGCACCATACAAGTTTGGACGGTGCAGTTCGCCCTGACCACGCTCGTTCTCCTCTGGCCCGGACGCGGGTTTTTCACTATTGGCATTCCGGGTCTTTTGCGCGGCGCGCCTGAAATGAACAGCCTTGTGGCGCTCGGCACGTCCGCCGCATGGGCGTTTTCCACCGTGGCGCTCTTTGCCCCCGCGCTTTTGCCCGAAGGCACGCGCGCGGTTTATTTTGAGGCCGCGGCCGTTATCGTCACGCTTATCCTTTTGGGCCGCTGGTTGGAGGCGCGGGCGCGCGGGCAAACCGGCGTCGCAATCAAGCGCCTGATCGGGTTACAGCCCAAGACAGCCCGGGTGGAACGCGATGGCACACCCCGTGACGTTCTTGTTTCTGAGGTCGTGCAGGGCGACATCCTGCATGTCCGCCCCGGTGAAAGCTTTGCCGTGGACGGCGAAGTCTTGTCTGGCAAGTCCTTTGTTGACGAAGCGATGATCTCGGGCGAACCGGTACCGGTTTCCAAAACCACAGGCGACAGCGTGATTGGCGGCACCGTCAACGGCGACGGGCCTCTGACCTTCCGCGCCACGGGTGTTGGCGAAGACACCATGCTCGCGCGCATCATCGCGCTGGTCGAAGCCGCGCAAGGCGCGAAGCTGCCCATCCAGGCTCTGGCCGACCGCGTGGTGCGCATCTTTGTGCCCATTGTCATGGCCATTGCAGCGCTGGCCGTTGCTGGCTGGCTGATCTTTGGCCCGGACCCTGCCCTTGGTCTTGCTTTGGTCGCCGGGGTCTCGGTCCTGATCATCGCTTGCCCCTGCGCCATGGGGCTGGCCACGCCCACGTCGATCATGGTCGGCACAGGCCGCGCCGCCGATCTTGGCGTGCTCTTTCGTAAAGGCGATGCGTTGCAGCGATTGGCCGAGGCGCGCATCGTGGCCTTTGACAAAACCGGCACGCTCACCCAAGGCAAACCGAGCCTGACGCACATGACCCTTGCGCCTGGGTTTGATCGCCGCGAAACACTTCGCCTCGTTGCCGCCGTCGAGGCGCAATCGGAACATCCTATAGCGCGTGCGATTGAAGCGGCAGCAGAAGAAGAAACCCTGCAAATTCCCACGGCAGAAAAAGCCACTGCCCTGCCCGGCTTTGGAATGCAGGCAGAGGTAGAAGGCCACACCGTGCTGGTGGGAGCCACGCGCCTGATGCAGCGCGAAGGGATTTCAACCGACGCTTTGGAGGGCGATCTGAGCACACTCGGCGCACGCGGGGAAACGCCCGTCTTTGCCGCCATTGATGGACAACTCGCCACCCTCATCGGTGTCTCTGACCGGCTCAAACCCAATGCCAAAGCTGCCATCGACGCACTGCATGCCGCAGGTCTCACAACCGCATTGATCACCGGAGACAGCCGCGCCACCGGGGCGGCCATTGCGAAACAACTGGGCATCGACCATGTCGAGGCTGAGGTGTTGCCCGAAGACAAACTCACCGCGCTACAAGCCCTTAGGACACGCCACGGCACCGTGGCCTTTGTCGGCGACGGGATCAACGACGCGCCCGCGCTGGCCGAAGCCGATATCGGCATCGCCATGGGCACCGGCACCGATGTTGCCATTGAGGCGGCAGATACCGTGCTGATGTCCGGCGACCCGATGGGCGTGCTCAACGCGCTGCGGCTCTCGCGCAAGACACTGGGCAACATCCGGCAGAACCTCTTTTGGGCGTTTGCCTACAATGCCGCCCTGATCCCGGTGGCCGCAGGTGTGCTCTATCCGCTGACCGGGCAGCTTTTGTCGCCTATGCTGGCCGCAGGGGCCATGGCGCTCAGTTCGGTATTCGTGGTCAGCAACGCGCTGCGCCTGCGGCATGTGCGCCCGGTTGAGATTGGAGAGGTGCCATGAACATAAAGGACGTCTCCGCACAAACCGGCCTGCCTGCCAAAACCATCCGCTATTACGAGGATATCGGCCTCATCCGCCCGAGCCGCAGCGCCAATGGCTACCGGGTGTTTCAGGAGACCCATATCCACAAGCTGGCCTTTCTGGGTCGTGCCCGCACTCTGGGGTTTTCCATCGAGGACTGCCGCACCCTGCTGGCGCTTTACGAGGATGACAGCCGCGCCAGTGCGGATGTAAAAGCGGTGGCCGAGGAGCATCTCAGCCAAATTGGTGAGAAGATTGCGCAACTGGAGGCGATGCGGGACACATTGCGCACATTGGTGCAAAGCTGCGCGGGGGATGCGCGGCCGGATTGTCCGATTTTGACGGATCTGGCGCGGGGGTGAGGGTTCGAGCGGTGGGATGAAATCCCACCCTACGGCTCAAATGTTTCGCGCGCGAAACGCTTTAAGCTCTTGTTAGGGATTGCCTTTATACGATGTGAGGCCCAAGTTATGCCCTAAGTGAGATGACTGTGACTGTAGGCCGGGGTTCACCCCGGCTTTTTTCGTCATATTGGCGGGGTGAAACCCCGCCCTACCGCGAATGTAGAGTGGGATTTCATCCCACCTCCCCCTTCACAACTCCCGCCCGGCCTTCCACTCGCCCCATTTCATGGTCGCGGTCGCTCCGAGATAGGTAAACGGCAGGGGCGGCAGGCGAGAGGGTTCCCCCTGCCCCATCACTTCCGTCACAGTCTCACTCTCGACGCCCGAGGCCATCTCGGCCATCGCCATCCCGTGCAGCGTCCCCCGGGCAAGGCCCAGCCCGTTCTGACAGCAGGCGGCATAAAGCCCTTCGTCCACTTCGCCCAGCGCGGGCGCTCCGTTCCAACTCAGGCAGAGACGCCCGCCCCAGCGGTGTTCCATCTCGACCCCCTCAAGCATGGGAAAGCGCGCGGCGAAGGACCGGTCATGCGTGCGGCCCATCGCGGCCACGCGGGTCTCCGATACCTTCAAACTTGGATCATAGGTCACGCGATTGCGCATGATGATCCGCGTGCCACCTGCCCCATTGATCTTGCGCACTGTGCTGCCCATCGGGTCGGCCGGCGTCAGACCCCACTGCGCCGTCCCGCCCAATCGCTTGCATTCCGCATGCGTCAGAGCGTGGGTCATCGAGCCGTAGAGGAACACATGCAAGAGCCGCCCCTTGAAATGCCCAAAACTGTTGGCATGGCCGTTGACGGCCAGAATGACCTTGGGCGCGGTGATCTGGCCTTTGGGGGTTTTGGCGACCCAATCGCCTTGCCGGTCCAATGCGACGACCGGCGTGTTTTCAAACATCTGAATGCGGTTGCTGGCCAGTGCGCTGGCCACTCCACGCACAAAAAGCGCAGGCTGCAGCATCGCTGTTCCCGGCGTGTAAAGCCCGCTTTGATAGTAATCCGACCCGGTCAAATCACGCATCGCTGCAGCATCAAGCACTTCATGCGCCTCACCCATACGGCTTAGGTGCGCGGCATAGTCGAGATTGTGCTGATGGCCCTTCGCGCTGGCCGCCGCGTTGGTTTTGCCCGACAGAACAAACGCCTCTTCGCTAAGGCCGTATTCTGTGGCCATTTCAGCGGCAAAGGCAATCGCGGCCCGGTTCAGGCGCGTCTGCGCGATATCTCTTTCCAACGCCCCGCCATAATCCTCCGACGCCAGATCATGTGGCAGGTCGATCATGAAACCGGAGTTGCGCCCGGCAGGACCCTCGCCAATCCGCTTGGCCTCCAGCAGCGCAATCCGCGCATCGGGGTGCAGCTGACTGAGCCGCCGAACCGCCGACAGCCCAGCAAAGCCGCCACCAATCACCAGCCAATCCGCTGTGGTTTCAGCCTCCAACATCTGCGCAGGTGCTGCGTCGGGCAAAATCGCGTTCCACCCCGTGACACCGGGGTCGCAGGGCATTTGGCTGACCTTCATGGCAAGCTGAGCTGAGCCATACGGCCCCCATCGATGGTCCAGACCTGACCGGTGACAAAACTCGCGTCGTCGCTCGCCAGCCAGCAGATAAGCTGTGCCACTTCCTCCGGTGCGCCTGTGCGGCGGATGGGGTGAATGCCCCCGATCTCGGCGCGAAACGCTTTGGGGTCAGGCATGCTCTGAATGAAATCCTCATTGAGCGGCGTGTCGATCCAACCCGGCGCCACTGCATTGCAGCGCACACCGTCCGGGCCATGATCAACCGCCACCGCGCGAGTCAGCCCATGCAACCCGGCCTTGGACGCGCCATAGGCGGGATGGCGCGGGTTGGACCCCAGCCCTTCGATAGAGCCCACATTCACAATCGCGCCGCCACTCACTTTCAGCAAAGTCATAGCATGGCGCATCAGCAAGAATGGCGCTGTGAGGTTGACCTGAATTTGCAGATGCCAATCCGCTTCAGGGCTTTCCTCCACCGTGCCTTCGCGCATCACCCCGGCATTGTTGATCAGAATATCCAGGCGACCTGCACGGGATTTGACCTGCTCAATCACAGCTTGAGGCGCGGTTGGGTCTGCAAAATCTGCCGTGATATCGTCATGGTCAGAAGATCCCCGCTGCGCACAAAAGACCCGCGCGCCGCCCTCTGCCAGAAGGGCTGCTGTCGCCGCGCCCATGCCGCTGGATGCTCCTGTTACGAGTGCTGTTTTTCCCTCAAAGCGACTCATATCACAGGCTTCCCACCATTGACCTCAACCAACGCGCCACACATGTACCGCGCGGCGTCAGAGGCGAGAAAAAGCATCACATCGACGATCTCTTCAGGGCTGGCAATGTGACCGACAGGCACGCTGGCGTTGAGGTCTTCGATGGCTTTCTCAGGGTCAAAGCCGCGTGCCGCGAACCCAGAGCGCAACATGGGTGTGTCGACCTCATTGGGACAAACCGCGTTGACGCGAATGCCCTGGTGCGCGTGATCGCGGCCAAGGCATTGGGTCAGCGACGCGATGGCGGCTTTGCTCATCACATAAAGCGGGTGGTACGGACCGGGACGCAGCCCCCAGCACGACGAGGTGTTCACAATCGCCCCGCCGCCACGCTCTGCCATCAACGGGATCACAGCGCGGCATATGCGGAACGGGGCTTCGACATTGACGCCCATCGTCAGATCCCAATCTGCGTTGGTGGCGGTGGTTACATCACCGCGCGTGATCACACCTGCATTGTTAAACACCAGATCCAGCCCGCCGAGCTCTTCCAAGGCCCGACCAGGCAGCGCATCGCAAAACGCCCCATCGCAAAGGTTTCCATCAAGATGCGCCTCCGCCTCTATCGCATGGCTGTCACGGTCACTCACGGCAACACGCGCGCCTTCTGACCGCAAGGCGGCCACCAAGGTGGACCCAATGCCACCGGCCGCCCCTGTGATCAGTGCTGTTTTACCCTCAAACCGCATCAGGCCACCTCATACTTGATGGGCAAGGACAGAGCGCCCGTATTGCCACTGTCAGGCAGCCACTCTGGCGTGCCGTCGTAGGAAATCGTCTTGAACGTGCGACGCAGGGCCGACAGAGCGCTTGCCATATCAGTGCGCGCCACGAAATGCCCGATGCAGTGATGCGCCCCGCCACCAAATCCGAAATGCTTGCGGCGTTTGGCGGTGATATCAAAGGCCGGGTGGTCGCATATGTCGGGATCACGGGCGCTGGAATGGACCAGAAGGTGCAGCACGGTGCCTTTTGGGATGGTCTGATCGCCTATGGTCACATCCTCCATCGCCTCCCGCGTGGCCCAGGTTGTGGTGGGGCGAGCTCGGATAAACTCCTCGACGGCAGCAGGCACAAGGGTTTCATCTGCGCGTAACACGGCCCATTGCGCAGGGTGGTCAATGAAGAGCGACAGACCCAAGCCAAGGAGCGCGCGGGTCGTATCCACGCCGCCAAAGATGGAAATCACAATCGTATTGAGCATCTCATCATGGCTGCAATCGCCATTGCGATCAAATTCCGCCACCATGCGCGCCACATAGGACGCTGTGTCTTGCCCACGGCGCACGCGGGCGACAAGATCATCGGCCAACTGAAAGAGCGTTTCACAAGCGGTATTGAACCGATCCTGATAGCTGCGCGCCTCGATCCCCATTGCAAGGCCGAGATCAGCCGCATTATGCGCCACCAATGGCCAGTCCGAACGGGGCATGCCCAGAAGCGTGGTGATGGCCTGCCCGGCGAAGGGCTCACAAAAGGCTGATTGAAACTCACAGGCCTCAATATCGCGCAACTTGGCACAAAGATCGGCGGCGATTTCATCAAATTGCGGCTTAAGGCTGAGCACATAGTCTTCGCTCAGGGCAGGAATGGCCAAAGCGCGCAGCTTTTGATGCTCCGGCCCTTCACGGCCAATAACGGAGGCGCGCCAGAACTCGGCAAATGGGCCTTCGATGCCCACCGTGTCCGGCCAATTGTAACTGCCTTGACGAAAGCGCCGGTCGCGCAGGATTTGGCCCACCTGACGATAGCGCAGCACAGCCAGACCAAAGGGGGTTTTAGCACACCAATGAGATGCACGGGCGGCCAGCACCTCGGGCCCGCGGGTTGAGACATTTGGGTCCGCCAGATCAAGATAGGGCAACCCGGTCACAGCTTACCCTCCGAATGAGGCGGCTGCGGCACCAAAGAGCGCAGGATCAGGTCTCACACCAAGGCCGGGGCCATCGGGGAGTTGGATATGACCGCCTTCAATCGCAACACCACCCGTCGGATCATAATGCCCTTCGATATAGGGCTGCGCCAGCCAGACGCCTTCAAGCAGGTCAGGCCGCACCGTCGCCCCAAGATGTACGCAGGCTGCGTTGACGATATCCCCACCCCAGCTGTCCTCACAGGAATGCGCCATACGCCGCACCGCTGCGATATCGCGGAAGGTCGACGCCGGGCGCAACCCGCCCAGTCGGGATATTTTCATCCCGAATCCGTCTATCAACCCGTCTCCCACCAGACGCAGAACCGTGTTGAGATCGACCATGCTTTCATCAATATGGATCGGGTGGTGCATCATGGGGCGGATGCGGGCGATTTCCTCAATGGTATTGCAGGGCTGTTCCAGCACGAAGGGGATATCCTGACACTCCCGCGACAGGCGCAGGGCATCGCTGGCGCTCATGCCGCGATTTGGGTCCACGAGAACCCGTGCGCGGTGGCCAATGACTTCATGCACCTTGCGCAGAGTGGCGATGTCTTCGGCCACATCACGCCCACCTGCTTTGATCTGAATGCGGGGATACCCCTCATCGACCTTCTCAAGCGCCAAAGCAGCAATCCCTTCCGGCGTGCCAATTCCGGTGGCGTAGTAGGAGGGCAACCGGGTCTGATAGGCCCCGCCCAGCAGCGTGGCCACTGACACACCGAGCGAACGCCCCAACGCATCATGCACGGCGATATCCACAGCAGAGCGCGCATAGTTACCGCCCTCAATCATCCCATCAATCGCGGCCTGCACGGCATTGACGGACAGTTCCACTCCGATGAGCCCGGCACCAATGTCGTTGAGCAACGCGCGCACGCCACTGGCTTGCACCGGGGCATAGAGCGGCCCGATGGGGCACACCTCTCCCCAGCCGTCGACACCTGCCTCTGTGACCAGCTGCACGAGCGTTGTTTCAAGCGACCAGACCGGCCCATGTGACATGGTGTAGGGCCCGTTTTTGACCGGCAGATCATGGTGATAGATATGGAACTCTTTGATACGCATCAGTAATCCTGATTAAGGGCGTCTGCGGCGGGAATTTCCCGTTCCCGCCGGGCGATATAGTCAAGCAAGGCCTCATTCTTGGCTTCATCAAGCTTGGGCTCTTGGTAATCGTTCAGCATCTGACGTGTGTAGTTGAGCGCGCGTTCGTTGGCCTCAACCGCGCCCTCAGCTTGCCATTGCTCAATGGAGTTGTTGTCGAAAAGCTCCGGCATGAAGAAGGCCCGCTGGAAATTTTCCAACGTGTGCGGATGACCAAGATAGTGCCCACCGGGGCCGACATCTGAGACCGCTGCCACCGCTTCGTCGAAATCATCCCAGCGAATGCCCTCCGCCATGCGGTAGGCCATCGCGCATTGTTCGGCATCAATAACAAACTTGGCCATGGAGCAATGCATACCTGCTTCATTCCAACCGGCCGAATGCCACATGTAATTCGTGCCCGCCATCTGTAGTGCCATGAGTGTCGTTGCACTTTCATAACCCGCCTGCGCGTCAAGCGTTTTGGCCCCGCCCAATGTGTTGGATGACCGCCAAGGCACGCCGTAATAGCGTGCCATCTGGCCGATCATCAGGTTCATGAGGCTGATCTCCGGCGTGCCCGCCATGGGGGCACCGGATTTCATGGAAACGGTGCTCAGGTAATGCCCATAGATCGCCGGACATCCTTTGCGCACCACTTGCGTGTAGGCCAGCGCACTGAGCGCCTCGGCATTGAGTTGTGCCACCGTGGGCGCAACAGACGCTGGCGTATTGGCACCGCCCAGCACAAACGGGCTGCACAGCACCGGCTGGTTGCGTTTGTTAAACGCCCGCATCGCACCCAGCATGGTCTCATCCCACACCAGAGGCGAGTTCCCGTTGCAATTTCCAGTGACCACAGGATGTGTTTCGATATAGTCCTCACCAAACAGGATCGCGCACATCTCCATGACATCTTCGGCGTTCTTGGGGCTTGTCGTCATGCCCATGAACGTCTTGTCGGAATGCTTCATCGAGGAATAGGTGATCCGCAAATGCCGCTGGCTGATCGGGTGATCATAGGGCTCAACGATATGGTGCGCTGAGGAATGCATCGCGGGGAGCATATGGCTCAGCTTGTGGAAATTCGCGAGGTCGTCCAGCGTCGGATTGCGGCGCACATCGTCAAGGTCGCGAAGATAAGGCGCGCCGGTCATGGGCACAAAGATCGCATGATCCTTACCAAACAGAAGCGTATTGTTTGGATTGCGCGCGTGGTAAGTGAACGTTTCGGGGATGGAAGCGATCAGCTCCCGCACCAGCCCGCGATCCAGATGCACCCGATCCCCATCCCGCACATCTGCACCTGCGCGCTTCCAATCGGCAATGGCGATATCATCGCGGAAAACCACGCCGACACTTTCGAGGATATCCATAGAGGCCGCATCAATGCGCTCAATCTCCTCCGCGCTCATCGGCTCGGTCAGCGGAATGCCCCGCTTGAGCGCTGGCAGCATCGTCACATCACGCGCCTGCCGCGCCTGCTTTCGCGCGCCCCGTCCCCGGCGGACGGTTCCTACGGCTTCAACGGTCATCCCACCAAATCCCCATCCCTGGGATCACTCAGATCGACCCAAATCGTCTTCACCTCGGTAAACTGATCATGCGCGTGGATGCCGTTGTCGCGCCCGCCAAAGCCGGATTGCTTGAAGCCGCCAAAGGGCGTCGCGATATCACCCTCGCCATAGCAGTTCACCGTGACCGTACCTACGCGTATGTTTTTCGCCGCACTTAACGCCCGGCGAATGTTGCCGGTGAAGACCGACGCCGCCAGCCCATACTCGGTATCATTGGCCAGCTCGATCGCCTCGGCTTCGCTGGCCACTTCGATGATGCTCAACACCGGGCCAAAGATCTCTTCCCTGGCGCGCGTGTCGGATTTCTTCACCTCATAAACCGTCGGTTCCACGAAATTGCCTTTGGGCTTGGCGCCGCCTGCCACAGCCTTGCCTTTCAGATACCCGGCCACCTTTTTGCAATGCCCTGCATCCACCAGCGCGCCCAGATGATTGGCCGGGTCCAGCGGATCACCGGTTTTCCAATCCCGCATCCGCGCCACGATCCGCTCCATCAGCGGGGCCTTGACAGCCTTGTGCACGATAAGCCGGGACGCCGCAGAGCAGTTTTCCCCCATATTCCAGAAGGCCGCGTTGACAACATGTTCGGCCACATGGTCGAGGTTCTCGGCATCCTCCAGCACCACAGCCGGGTTCTTGCCACCGCATTCCAGCGTGACTTTTTTCATATTGCTATCAGCGGCGTAGCGTAAGAAATGTTTGCCCGTTTCGGTAGAGCCGGTGAAGCTGACCATGTCCACATCCATATGCAAACCGAGCGGCTCGCCCACGCTTGGCCCATCCCCCGGCAGCACCTGCAAGACCCCGCGCGGGATACCCGCCATATGGGCCACTTCGGCCAGACGCAGCGCCGTCAGGCTCGTCTGCTCGGCAGGTTTCACAATCACCGAATTGCCCGCCGCCAAAGCCGGGCCAATTTTCCACGCCATCATCAAAAGCGGGAAATTCCACGGCAAGACACAGGCCACCACGCCAATCGGCTCGCGCACGATCATGCTCAGCGCATCATCGCCTGAGGGGCCGACCTGATCATAAATCTTGTCGATCAGCTCGCCATGCCACTTGATCGTGTGGATGGTCTCAGGGATGTCGATCAGCTCACAATCCCGGATCGGTTTGCCGCTGTCCAAACTCTCCATGACCGCCAACTCACGCCGCCGCCTTGTGATCAGCTTACAAAGGCGGATGAGCACATCCTTGCGCTCCGACGGGTGCGCTTTTGACCATTCGCCCCTCTCAAACGCCTCGCGCGCTTTCTGCACCGCAAAATCCACATCCTTCTGTCCGGCGGTGCTAACCTTCGTCAAGACCTTCCCCGTTGCAGGGTTCACTGTCTCCATCATCGGGCCGGTACCCTTGCGGAATTTTCCATCCACAAACGGCGCGGCGGGCAGGTCAATCTCGGCAGCAATCGCGCCATATTCTTCACGTGTCAGAAGATCGCTCATATCTTGCCCCCCTCAATGGCCGCAATCGCCGTGTTCATCGTGCGGATCACTTCCTCAAGCGCCCGCCGGTCGTCTTTGTTCAAAGGTTGCAGCGGCTTGCGCGGTGGACCCGCCTCAACCCCACGCATGGTCAACCCATGTTTGATGCACTGAATGAATTTACCGCCTTGCTCGAGCACCCGCATCAGCGGCATCATCGCCGACATAATGGCACGTCCCTTGGTGAAGTCGCCTTCGAGCACACAAGCCTGGTAAAGCGCCACATGCGCCTCGGGTGCGAAATTTGAGCCCGCACAGACCCAGCCCCGCGCGCCCCAGGCAAAGAATTCCAGCGCCTGGTCATCCATCCCACAGAGCAGGCCCAAATGCGGGTAATCCCGGCCAATCAGATGCAAGCGATTGATATCGCCCGAGCTTTCCTTGATCCCACAGAAATTCGGATTGCGCCCCAGCCGGTCCAGCGTCTCTTCATCCATATTGACGCCCATCCGGCCGGGATAGTTGTAAAGCATCACCGGCAGGTTGGCCGCGCGGTCAATCGCCAGCGCATGAAGCGCAATTTCGCGCCCTGTGGGCACGGCATAGGGCGGCGTTGCCACCAAAAGCGCATCGGCTCCGATATCAACGGCGGCCTTGGCGTAGTCAATGCTGTCTTCCGTGCGCATCGCGCCGGTGCCCATCACCATCGGGACACGGCCCTTGATCAACGCTTTGATCCGGCGCGCCAGGTCCACTCGCTCGTCAAAGGTCTGCGCGTAATACTCCCCCGTCGTGCCCGCCGCGATGATGCCATGCACACCACCCGCAATGAGCAATTCAACCGTTTCGGCCAGAGCAACCTCATTGAGCGAGAAATCCGGGTGATACGGCGTCACAATCGGGGTCCATATGCCCTCAAACTGCATGTGCGCCTCCTCTTTCGGTCAAAACATTTATGGGAAGGGGGTCAGGCGTCACAAACCGTTCCAGCCTGTCACGTGACAGATTCCAGTGATCAATCGTCAGGTCCACCGCCCGCTCCGCATCGCGGGATGCGAACGCCGCGATCATCGCATCGTGCTGGTCGACGGCCTGCGCCACGCGCGCGGATTCGTCGTCTGATGCAGGGCGGTAGAATGTCTGGCTGAGCCGCGTGTGGTCGATCAACATGCGCTTGAGACTTGGAAGCAGATAGGGATTGCGCGCCATCTCGCCAATGCACAGATGAAACCGATGATTGAGCAACGCGGCCTGCCCGGCATCTCCGGCTTCTGTTGCTGTACGAAAATCATTTTGCAGAGCGCGCAATCTGGCAAGATCCTCGTCCTGCCGGTTCTCTGCCGCAAGCCGCGCCACACTGGCATAGATCACCGGGGCCGTCTGAAAGAACATCCGCATGACGGCCAAATCCATCGACGCCACTTTCGCGCCGCGGTTCTGGGTCAGTTCCACATACCCCTCACCGCCAAGCCGTTGAAAAATCTCGCGCATGGGTGTGCGCGACATGCCGTAGCGCTCACAGAGCGAGGCCTCATCAAGATCACTGCCGGGTGCGATATCCAGCGTCAGGATGCGCATCTTGATGTCTTCCAGACAGTAGGCTTTGCGATCTTTTGGCATGAACGACTCACGTTGAACATGTTATGTATACATATTGTATCCAATTTCACCAAACATAAAAAAAGAACCCGAAGGCCCTTCTTTCGTTGTTCTCAAATACTCACATCCCACGGCTCACCGTCGCCCGATGGGTGGGTCTGCGCGGCTTGCGTCCCAATCTGGCTCAAACCCAAGCACCTCTGTCGCGGGCGGCAAGGTCGGGTTGAACAGAATATTATGCGCCATCGTCGCCTGATGCAGCAGGTTGTGCGGCGCCAGCCGCCAGATTTTGCATTCCAGATCAAACCGTTGACCATAGGCCTCAAAGGTCAGGGTTGCATGCTTTGCCTCATGCAACGTCTTGGCCCCCGGAGATCCAGGTGGAAAGGTCGCGGTCAGGATGTCGGAAAATTCCTTGGCTTTCTGGTAGTAGGTCGCCGACAAAAATTGCAGTGCATTTTGCCGCCGCTGCGCCGGATCGTTGGTTTTGGCCGCCATATGCTGCAGCTCTGGCGTCACCGAATAGCCCGGCGCTTTGTTCATCACCGTGATCACCGCGCCGAGCGGCTCTGCCGCACCCTTTGGCGTAACCTCTGGCATGATCGCATCATCGGGGCGGCCGTCATTGTTGCGCATGGACAGTTGCCGCACATGGCACTGCCATTTCAGAAACGCCAACCGCAGCGGGTTGTCGGAAAAACTCTGGCCCAACTGGGCAGCAAGAGAGCTCATGCCACACTCCTTTTTGCGTCCAAAGACACAAGCGTGAATTCCTGTTCATTGGCAAGGCTTGGAATGCGGGCCTCTGTTTCAGCGACCTGATCAAGGTCGATCTGCGCCTGCACCACACCGGGGATAGTCCCGCCATCGGCAATCACTTCGCCCCACGGATTGATGACCAGAGAATGGCCATAGCTTTCGCCACCACCCGGGACCGGACCAATCGCACAGGGAGAGATGACAAAGCGCGTGTTTTCAATCGCCCGCGCACGGTTGAGCACATGCCAATGTGCTTCGCCCGTTTTCTTGGTAAAGGCCGCTGGGCAAATCAAAATCTCCGCGCCCGCCTGCGCAAGACTGCGCCACAGATCGGGAAACCGCAGATCATAGCAAATCGTATGACCGATGCGCGCAAAGGGCGTGTCATGGATGACGGCCTCGCAACCCGCTTCGACATGTGCGCTTTCGCGGTAGACTTCTGTCTCGCTCAGCTGAATGTCGAACATGTTGATCTTGTCATAGCGTCCGCGAATGTGCCCGGTATCGTCGAGCATAATCCCACGGTTGATGATCCGCCCATCCGGGCCATCCACGGCAATCGAGCCGAGATTGATCCAGACACGTCTGTCGCGTGCAAATGCCTGCATGGCCTGAAGAAACGGATGGGACGCCTCAGGGGCAGAGGGCGGTGCCACAGCCGCCCCTTCGGTTTTCAACCCGCCGCAATATTCCGGCAAGAAGAGCATATCCGCGCCCGCTTTGACCGCAGCTTCGGCCAACGGCATCGCCTCGTCCAGCGCCGACTGAAAGTCGGGCATCGGCCTTGTTTGAAGGCAGGCGATATCAAGCGGACGCGGCATGTTTCTTAGAACTTCATATACGCCTTGCGTAGGTTCACCAAAGGATGCCGGTCCGACATCTGGAACTTGATCAAAAGCTCGCGCGCGATCATGTCCCGGTCCTGCTGGTTATCGGGAAGTTCAATGCTGTCCGGGACACGCACCCAACCGTTGTTGTTGCGGTCAAACACCGCAGGCGCGCCTTCTTCATAGCCCATATGCACGTCTTCGAGCCAGTTCAGGTCGTCCCAGCCCATGACTTCCATGTATTTGGTCAAAAAGGGCGTGATCCGGTTGTAATCCGGCACAAGGTTCACGTCGTAGCGGTAGCCAATGTGCTGGCCGATTTCTTTTTCGCGCTCGGACTCAAGCCCATCTGCGTCTTTCAGGAACTGGTCGACATCCTTGATCTCGGAGCCGCGATATTGTGTTCCAGCCATTTTGTTTTCCTCCGTTAGGTGGGGTGGAACCCCACCCTACGCATCATTGGTAGGGTGGGTTTTAAACCCACCGTTTACAGGTGGTGATAATCCTCGACGCCAACCGTGTGGTTGGTGCCCGCGAGCGGAACACCGGCCATGGCCGAAGCTTCCATCGTCAGGGCCGCAAGGTCCTCAGGCTCAAGGCTGTGCAGATAGGTCTTGCCGCATGCGCGGGCAAAGAGCTGCGCCTCGATGGTCAGCGTGTGCAAGAAGTTGTACACGCGTTCCGCCGCCTCATCCGGGTCAAGCCGCTCGCGCAGCTTGGGATCTTGCGTCGCCACGCCCACTGGGCAACGGCCCGTGTGACAGTGGTAGCAATAGCCCGGCTCGGCCCCGATTTCCTCGGGGAAGTTCGCCTCGGGGATGTCCTTGTTGCAGTTCAGCGCCATCATGGCCGAGTGGCCGATGGCAATCGCATCCGCACCCAATGCGATGGCTTTCGCCACGTCCGCACCGTTCCGGATACCGCCCGCGTAAACAAGGCTGATCTCGCCGCGCTTGCCCAGATCGTCAATCGCTTTACGCGCCTGACGGATCGCGGCCATGCCCGGCACACCGGTGTCTTCGGTCGCAAGGTGCGGGCCCGCGCCCGTGCCACCTTCCATACCGTCGATGTAGATGCTGTCCGGGTCACATTTCACGGCCATCCGCACGTCGTCATACACACGGGACGCGCCCAGCTTCAGCTGGATCGGAATTTGCCAGTCAGTTGCTTCGCGGATCTCCTGAATCTTCAGCGCCAGATCATCTGGGCCCAGCCAATCCGGGTGACGTGCAGGTGAACGTTGGTCGATCCCAGCCGGCAGGCTGCGCATCTCGGCAACCTGGTCGGTCACTTTCTGACCCATCAGGTGACCACCCAGACCAACCTTACAGCCTTGGCCAATGAAGAACTCACAGCCATCCGCCAGAACAAGGTGATTGGGGTTAAAGCCATAGCGCGACTGAATGCACTGATAGAACCACTTGGAGCTATAGCGCCGCTCGTCAGGGATCATGCCCCCTTCGCCCGAACAGGTCGCTGTGCCCGCCATGGTCGCCCCACGGGCCAGAGCCGTCTTCGCCTCATAGGACAAAGCACCAAAGCTCATGCCGGTGATGTAGACCGGGATGTCCAGCTCCAGCGGCACTTTTGCGCGGGGGCCGATCACGGTCTTGGTTTCACATTTCTCACGATAGCCTTCGATCACAAAGCGTGTGAGCGTGCCCGGCAGAAATGTCAGGTCATCCCAATGCGGGATTTTCTTGAAGAGCGAAAAGCCCCGCATCCGGTAGCGTCCCAACTCGGATTTGATGTGGATGTCATCCATCACCCGTGGTGGGAAAATAAAGCTGTCACCGATACGGTTTACGTCGCGGTCCAGCGCCTTTTTGGTCGGCAGATCTCCGTCAGCCATGTTGTGTCCTTTCAATCGTGGCATATGCCACTTTGTAAGTCCCGTCCCGGGCTTGACCCGGGACCTCTATCTTGTGGAGACCCCGGATCAAGTCCGGGGTGATCCTGTGAGGCATCACAGGATCAGCTTCTTCTCGGTGGGCTCAAGATTGTCGTAGTTCCACAGCATCTTGCCCGCGACGATCTTGGTGAAATGATCCACGCCTTTGTCGGGCATCAGACCGTATTGCGTGAGCTTGCGCGTGAGCCAGGCCTTGTCGAGATCGGTCAGCTCGGCTTCAACCGCGTCCACACCAAGGCTCTTGATTTCGCCGCCAACAAAGATCGTGCCATCATACATCGAGTCGCCCAGGTTTTTGCCTGCGTTCCCGCAGACCACCATGCGGCCCCGCTGCATCATGAAGCCCGAGAGCGCGCCGGTGTCGCCACCCACGATGATCGTGCCACCCTTCTGGTCGATACCTGTCCGCGAGCCAACCGAGCCGCGACACACGAGGTCACCGCCCCGAATGGCCGCGCCAAAGGTCGAGCCGGCGTTCTTCTCGATCATAATCGTGCCGGACATCATGTTCTCACCGCAGGACCAGCCAACCCGGCCATTGATGCGCACGTTCGGTCCGTCGATCAGACCCACCGCAAAGTAGCCCGTAGACCCTTCGATGATCAGGTTCAGTTTGCTGAGGATGCCCACACCAAGCGAATGCATGCCGCGCGGGTTCTTAAGCACCACCGTGCCGTAGCCCTGCGCCATCAGATCACGAATGCCGGAATTCACTTCCGTCGTGGTCATCCCATCGCAGTCCATCTCGGTGCGTTTGTTGAAGTCAACATCAGGCGCCCAAGGATAGGTGAAACGCTCTTCGGCATCGGGGTCAAATTCCACGTAAAGCGATTTGCCCGTCAGCGCTTCGGTGCGCATCCCCAGAGCGGTCACCCGCTCTTCCTGGGTCATTTCCTTCAGTTCTGCGTCTGTTACGCCTGCCATACCCGGACCTCCTCGTCATATGGGTCATATGTGTCGATCTCTTCGGGAAGGATCGCGCGGATTGCCACCTCTTCTGAGGCCATCGCAATCAGGTCATCACTTTCGTAAAGAACCAGTGGCTTGGCGGCCATTGTGTCCTTGGCCATGCCAAGCTGATCTTTGGTCGCCACCAGATAGGTAAACACGCCATCAATCTCTTCGATCGACTGGCGCAGGCTGTCCTCAAGCGACACACCATTGGCAAGGTTGTGCGCTGTGTAGACGGCCAAAAGCTCGGAGTCACAGTTCGACATGAACCGGTGCCCCTTACGCTCCATCTCGCGGCGCATGATCCAGTAGTTGGTGATCTGCCCGTTATGCACAACGCTCACGTCGTTGTAAGGGAACGCCCAGTAAGGGTGCGCCGATTTGATATCCACGTCCGACTCGGTCGCCATGCGTGTGTGACCAATGGCATGGGTGCCCTGAAAATCATTCAGGCCATACGCTTCTGACACAACCGTCGCGTCGCCAAGGTCTTTGATCAGCTCAAGACCGTTGCCCATGGACAGGATTTCGACACCATCGGTTTCTTCGATATGCTCGGCCATTTCGCCGGTGTCACCGTCATGGTTGATGACATAGCGCAGAGAGTATTCCCGAGGTGCATCCTTGGATTTCACCTTGGCACCGTGTTCTTTCAGAATGGCTTCCACCTCGGTGATGCGATCAGCAATCACCTGATGGATGCCGCGACCTTTTTCCATGTCCTCGGCCTCGGCCACCTTCAGGCGCATGATATAGTCGCCCTTGGTCGGGTTGCCGTAGACGGCATAACCGGTGCTGTCAGGCCCCCGGTGTTTGAGCGCCTGCAACATGGCGGTCATTTCCGACCCGACCGAGCTGCTTTTGCCCTTGTGAATTAGTCCAGCAATTCCACACATCTTGGAAGCGCCTCCTCTGGGTTGCGTGTTCGTGTAAGGTGGCGGCGAGTTCCTCAACCCGCCGCCAAGAGCATGGTCTGCCTCAGGGAAGACATTCCATGTAAGTTTCGCTGTCCCAGTCAGTGACGGTTGCGTTAAAGCGCGCAAATTCGTCATACTTGTACTCATGGAACAGGCGATACATCTCGCCAGGCAAACCGCGTTGCACGACGGGACTGTTTTCAAGGAAATCAAGAGCTTCACCCAAAGACATCGGCAGCTTCTTGACCTGCTTGCCAGCTTTGATCGCCTCGTAGATGTTACGCTCTTCAGGTTCACCAGGATCAAGCTTGTTGTCGATACCATCATCCATGGCCGCCAAGAGGCAAGAGCCCATCAGATACGGGTTCACCATCGAGTCAACAGAGCGGTATTCAAAGCGCCCCGGGGCCGAAACCCGAAGACCTGTCGTGCGGTTCTGAAAGCCCCAATCGGCGAAGATCGGCGCCCAGAAACCGGTATCCCAAAGACGGCGGTAGGAGTTTACAGTAGAAGATCCGATAGCCGTCAGCGCCTGCAAGTGGTGGACCACGCCTCCGATAGCCTCAAGGCCCTCTTTGCCCGGCATTTGCGGATCGTCATCATCCGGCATGAACGTGTTCTCGCCGCCTCTGACATACATGTAGTTCTCGGCCATGCCCGGCAGATCATCAGGGTTGTTGCCGCATTTGACAAACTGGTCCTCACCACCGCGCCAGAGGCTCATGTTGTGGTGACAGCCCGAGGCCGACACACCCATGAATGGCTTGGTCATGAAACAGGCAAAGATGCCATGCTCGCGCGCCACTTGCGCACAAATCTGGCGGTATGTGGTCAGGCGGTCGGCATTGCGCAGCACGTCATCAAACATCCAGTTCAGTTCAAGCTGGCCCGGCGCATCTTCGTGGTCGCCCTGGATCATATCAAGACCCATTTGGCGCGCGTATTTGATCACTTGCATGGAAACAGGGCGCAGCGACTCAAACTGATCGATGTGGTAGCAATATGGCTTGGAAAAGCCATCACGAGGCTTACCGTTCTCGTCGAACTTCAACCACATCATTTCCGGTTCGGTGCCGATGCGCAGAGAGCGACCGTGTTTCTTTTGGAAATCCTCGTGCGCGCGACGCAGGTTGCCGCGGCTATCCGACGTCAGATACCCACCTGGGTTTTCCTTTTCTTCCCGGTTGCGGAAGAGTGTGCAGTAGAACCGACCAATTTGTGGCGCCCACGGCAGTTGCATGAAGGTTTCCGGCTCGGGAATACCAACAAGCTCGGCCGCCTCCGGACCGTAGCCCAGATAATTGCCCGCACGGTCGGTAAAGAGGTTCACCGTGGCGCCATAGACCAACTGAAAGCCCTTCATGGCGACGCTTTCCCAGTGATCAGCCGGAATGCCTTTGCCCATGATCTTGCCGGTCACCGAGACAAATTGCAGATAGAGATACTCAATGCCTTTTGCATCAATCATCTTCCGCACTTCTTTGATTTTCTCGGCGCGACCGGGCGCTTCTACAAATCTTTCGAGATCAGTTTCAGCCACAATTAAACTCCCTGATGTTGTGCAAGCCTCCGATGGTTCGCCGGCGCTTGCGAATTTTTGTTTGGTGGCAGGGGGCGAAAAGCCTCCCTAGCGTCAACGATTCCCAGAGCCGGTCCAAAAGTCAACCGATTATGATCCAAATTCGATAATTTTGCTGGAATATCCTGAAAAATGGTTTAGTATTGGTCTAAATTGAGAGGATTCCGATGGCAGACGCACAGAGAATGGGCGCGGCGGACATAGCTGCTCTGGTCAGACGCGAGATTGCAAAGGGAACCTTGCAGCAACATGATCGCTTGCCCCCCGAACGCGTGATGTCCGACACCTATGGGGCGGCACGCGGCACCGTGCGTAAGGCTCTGCTACAGCTCGAAGAAGAGGGCTTTGTCGAAACCCGTCCCGGCAGTGGCACATATGTGGTCCACAAATCCGAAACCATCGCGGCCAGCGAAATCGAAAACGCCACGCCGTTGGAACTCATGGATGCCCGCTTTGCACTTGAGCCGCATATCTGTCGCCTTGCGGTGCTGCACGGACGGCGCGCCGATTTTGATCAGATGGAGATTCTATGCGCCCGAATGGAGGCAAGCATGGATGACCCGGTTGCCTTTTCCGAGGCAGACACGGCCTTTCACCGCGCTCTGGCGGAAAGCACACGCAATGGTCTTTTGGTCTGGATTATGAATCAGATCGCCAACGTCCGAGCTCAAGACGATTGGACTCGCATGCGCCGCCTGACGCTAGATGTCCAAACCATCAACCTCTACAACGCCCAGCATCGCCAAATCCTCAACGCGCTGCGAACACGCGAGCCAGAGCGCGCCGCGAACGTGATGAAAGAGCACTTGGAAACAGCACGGCTGTCGCTGACACGGGCCTCAGAGACATGAGTTGAAGTAACAATTCTAGTAGCGGCCAAATACAGACTACCAGACCTTGCCCCATTGCTGCTATGGCACTTTCCATATCTGGAAGGTTGGGCATTTGTTCAGGACCACTCGTAAACATTCATCGGCCGTACAAAATCAAGTTCTGGATCGTGTCGTAGCAACCCTCACCGAGCCGGAACCGCTTGAATTGTTTGCGGAAGAACGCAATCGCGCGGCCTGTTTCGGGGAAGCATTGCACGCAATCTCTACCCATGTCGGCGAAGATATGGTGTCTCCCCCCGACCAAGCGATTCTCGGGCCTTTGGAAGTCGCGTACCGAAAAATGAAAACAGTTTGGGGGGATTTTAGCCCTCAAGACTTTACGCTTTACGCCATGTCACTCCTTCTTGCGCAATTGGAAGACAAGGACGAAATACGCCGCTTCAGGCGTGGTGCGGCGAAGTATCTGTTGGAAACAAAGTCTCAGATCGCACCAGAATTTCAAAAGCTGACTCTCAATGCTGAGGTCCTTCTGAAATCTATGCCCGCTGCGCCCAAGAGCCCGTGGGAGCTTATTGTGTCAGGGAAACAGGCGACCCCTCCAATTCGCAAGGATTTGGACAGGTCCGCGATGCAACTCAAAAGCACTGATTCTGCCCTGCGGGAACCGAAAAGACCAGCAGTAGCAGCACAGACAGACAGCAATATATACAGACGGTCCTCAATTGTTCACAAACGAAACCACCTGCGCGTCGTTCAGCAAGATGCAGCGCCGGCCAGCCCGGATTTAGCAAATGACACAGCAGACCATCCCAGGGTGTCCGTGGCGTTCGACAAGAGCGAAAACAAAATCATCTTAGTCACCATTGCTCTCGCCTTGCTCGTTTTCGCGGCGCTTATTCTTGCTGTGTTGTTTTTCGTAGAGATACCATCGCCCACAGGTTGATAGGCCTTTTGAGCCTGATCCTTCCCGACCGCACACGTCACCTTTACGTTTCAGTTTTCCAACTCCCGATATGCGGTACTCTGCGCTTTGAATGAACACGTCTCCATCTTTCCGCCCCTTGCCCCGCCCCGCCCCGCCCCGTATCTAGAACCTAACCGCAGTCAAACCTCGGAGACCGATATGTTCAAAGGATTGGGCCAAATGGGCGACATGGCCAAGATGATGAAGGCCGCTCAGGAAATGCAGCAGAAGATGGCGTCGCTGCAGGAAGACATGCACAATCTGATGGTTACCGGCGAGTCTGGCGCTGGGCTGGTCAAAGCCACCTGCACGGCAAAGGGTGAACTCAAGGGTCTGGATATCGACCCGTCAATCTTTAATTCCGATGATAA
The DNA here is from genome assembly GCA_947496175.1 of uncultured Roseovarius sp. GTDB lineage: Bacteria > Pseudomonadota > Alphaproteobacteria > Rhodobacterales > Rhodobacteraceae > Roseovarius. The sequence continues at coordinate 234,560 of CANMBU010000002.1, read as the reverse complement.
GGAAGTTGTGGAAGATCTGATCCTTGCCGCCATCAAGGATGCCCAGACCAAGGCAACAGAGAAGGCGCAGGAAGAGATGGGAAAGATTACCGAAGGTATGGGGCTTCCCAAGGATATGAAGCTTCCATTCTAGGGCGCTCTGACTGGGCATGAATTCCACGCGCGATCTGGAAGCTCTCATTGAGATGATGGCAAAACTTCCCGGGCTGGGCCCGCGCTCGGCCCGCCGCGCCGTGCTTCATATGATCCGCAAACGTGAACTTTTGCTAACGCCTCTGGCAGATCTTATGCAACAGGTCGCTGTCACGGCTCGTGAATGCCTCAACTGCGGCAATATCGGCACCACGGATATTTGCGACATCTGCGCATCTGAGAAACGGGCGAACGGTTTGATCTGCGTGGTTGAAGATGTCGCAGACCTGTGGGCCATGGAACGCACAGCCATGTTCAAGGGACGTTACCATGTGCTGGGCGGAACGCTTTCAGCCCTGGACCAGATCGGCCCGGAGCAGCTTCGAATTCCAAAGCTCTTGGACCGGGTTCAAAGCGAGAATATCTCCGAAGTCATTTTAGCTCTCAACGCAACAGTCGATGGTCAAACAACGGCACATTACATCGCCGACCAATTGGAAGACCGCGTAACGCTCACCTCGCTGGCGCAAGGTGTGCCAATCGGAGGAGAACTAGACTACTTGGATGACGGCACAATTTCTGCTGCTCTCAATGCGAGAAAAGCTCTTTAAAGCGTTCGACCCAAAACCTGAGTCACAGCTTTTCGTCTGGCAACATCAACCCAGACAGGCAGGTCATGTCCAAGTGTTATCACCGCCCCCAAACGCCCCAGCTCATCACTGCATTTCGCACCGCGCCCACACCCTGCTGTCGCGACGCTCACTCGATCACTCAGACGTTTCAGGATCGGCCGCTGATCCTCGCTGAAGGTTGTGACACATGACGCAATATGACGCGACCCCAGCTTGGCTGAAGGCATGAGAGTTGTCAGGATTTCATCCAGGGTTCCGCCCACTGCGCTATCACCGCCTTGCCGAAACCATTTCTTAATTTGGCCGATATCCCCCAACACGACATCGCTGGGGTCCCCGCCCAGTTTGATGTAATACCGCCCATCGGGGTACTTGATCGGTGGCAAAAAATACATATCCGTGCCATCTCCGAAATACTGTATCACAGGCGGCAACCCGGTTAGCCGCTCGGCGTCACGTTCCTCGACCTCCACCATCAGGATGGTGCGCGCCATGACTGTGATGGGCAGTGGCTCTGACAAGACCATGTTCGAGAAACCACCCGCAGCCACCAGAACCTGATCAGCCGTAAAATGCGTGTCTTCTGTTTCGATTTCGACGCCGGACGCTGTCTCCCGAAGACCGTTCGCTATCTGGAGAGCACGTGTTGCTCCGGCGTTCTGCGCAATAGCAATCTGTGCCGCGACCAGAGCCCGAGGATCGATGTAGCCCGCGCCTTTAGGCTCAAAGAGGCCATGCGCCGAAGCATCAAAGGAGAAATCAGGGAATCTGGATGACAGCGCATCAGCAGAATAGCTTTGAAAATCATAGCTTTCCTGTATCGCGAGCGCCTGGGTTTTCGTTATAGCCGGATGACCCGAAGGCCCGGCCATCAACAATCCACAATCTGTGTAAAAAGGAATACCGCTTTCGGCCTCGATGTCGCCGTATCGTGCAATACTGTCAGCGCTTGCTCGTGCCCAGAACGGATCCGGGTCAAGCGTGCGCGTGATCCGACCAGCGTCATAATGTGACGCAAACACACCCTTATGGTGCTCCTTCTCGCGCGGTTCGTCCGGACCAATCAGGCACACCTCATGGCCAAGCTTTGACAAATGACGGGCGGCTGCAGATCCGATCATGCCTGCCCCAATGACTGCGACTTTCACGGCACGCCCCCGTTCCACCTGGCAGGTTAGTTGGCGCGAGAATGCGTCAAGCTTCGTCTTTGTCCTCTTCATCACCGTCGCCCGACGGCAAGTTAAAGAAGCTGTCCGCGTCAATTTCCTTCTCAGGCTCTTCGGGCTCGTCGTTGCCAAGGCTGAACGTCTCAAGCCCTTCAATCGCTGTCGGAATACGTGGCTCTGCATCTGCTTCAAGACTTTGCTCGGTACTCAGAAGCTTGCGACGCTCGTCATCATCCATGGGCGCGCCTTCCTTGGCCTTTTTGGCAGCGGCCTTTTGTACAACGGCGTCAAGCTCGCTTTGCTTGCAAAGCCCAAGCGCCACCGGATCCACCGGCTCCATGCTCGAGATGTTCCAATGCGTGCGTTCACGAATTGACTGGATCGTGGGCTTGGTGGTGCCCACCAACTTGGCAATCTGACTGTCCACAAGCTCTGGGTGAAACTTCACCAACCACAGGATCGCATTTGGGCGGTCCTGACGTTTGGACAAAGGCGTATACCGCGGCCCGCGCCGCTTTTCTTCTCCCACAGCCGCCGGATTAAACTTCAGCGTGAGTTTGTGCAGCGGGTCTTTCTCGGCTTTTTCAATCTCTTCTTGCGTCAACTGATTGTTAGCAATCGGATCAAACCCTTTCACACCAGTCGCCACATCCCCATCGGCAATGCCCTGCACTTCCAATTCGTGCAGACCAACGAAATCAGCAATCTGCTTGAAGCTGAGCGTAGTGTTGTCCACCAGCCAAACAGCGGTGGCTTTGGTCATCAATGGCTTTGACATCGCGGCATCTCCTTGGCGCAAATCTGTCCCGTCGCCTGGAAAAGGCGGTCCTGAGGGTCTTCAGGACGGGTTTCCGTTGTCGGGGAACTTGGCGCGTATATAGTCGGGACAAAACCAAAAAGAAAGAGCGATCTGTTGCGTGCGTTTCTCGTTTTTCTGTTCACAGCATCGTTGGCCATGGCCGACGCAGACAAGCCCGGTGTGTTCGACTATTATGTGCTGTCTCTCAGTTGGTCGCCCAACTGGTGTGCGCTCGAAGGCGATGCACGCGACGCTCCACAATGCGATGTGTCACAGGATTACGGCTGGGTGCTTCACGGGCTATGGCCCCAGTATCACCGCGGCTGGCCCGCCCATTGCCAAACCGCCGAACGCCCTCCCTCGCGCCGGATGACGCGTGAGATGACGGACATCATGGGAAGCGCGGGTCTGGCCTGGTATCAGTGGCGCAAGCATGGATCCTGCTCGGGCCTCTCTGCACCGGACTACTACACGCTTAGCCGTGAGGCCTATAAGCAGATTGAACGCCCCGAGGTGTTTCGCAAATTGACCAAGCCGGTGAACCTGCCAGCCTCCGTTGTGGAAGACGCGTTTCTCAAGGCCAATCCGAACCTGACCCGGGACATGGTTACCGTCACCTGCCGCGCGGATCATATTCAAGAGGTTCGGATATGCCTGTCAAAAGACCTCGACCCCGTGCCCTGTGGGCGCGACGTGATCCGAGATTGCACACTTAAGGATGCGCAGTTTGAGCCAATCCGATAAAAGGCATACTTGCTTCTTTCTTGTCCGAAATACCCTATTGCGCGGTCCACAGTCTTAGATCAGCTGGGTGAGAAGCACGACCGCTGCCACGGGCCAAAGCACCACATGCAGCACATGGTCCAGCCAGTTGCTGCTGCCCCAACCAAGCGTCCAGCTACCTTGCGCAAGAACAACCACAGTCGCCAGAAACCAGTTACCGGTTAGAAGGGCATAGGCACAGACCACCAGCACCATGATCGCCACAGGCTTTGGCGCGTAGCCGTAGCGGTAGAGATCAACCGGCAGCTTGCCGAAAGCGGCCAGCAAAAACCCTGTGTAGAGCAGCAAGAACACGCCTATTTCGAACGCGGCAAAGCCAGGAACGGGGATGCCAAACGCCACAGCGACATCGCGCAGCGCCAGGGCGGGCAACATAACGCCAAACGGTGCCAACAGCGCGACAAAGCCGTTTATGCCAATGGTTTTTCGCAAAATGGTCGCGCAAGCGCCACCTGCCCCCACGGCACAGATCAAAGCCAACCATGCAGGCAACACCAGACCGCTCACCGCAAAGGCCACCCAGCCCAGCAAAATGGCGATGCATGCCTTTGCCCCGAGCTCTGTCATTGCACCGCCACCCAATCCGAATTGAATGCCAGGACCCTGAGGCCTTTCTTATTGCCCACCGAATACGTCAGCAGAACCGTCCCGTCGGGGAGCGCGCGCAGCATTGGATACCGGGCCCCAGCCCCTTGCGATGCAACTTCTTTCATAAAATGAAACGTCTCGCCTTCGTCCTGAGACAACAGCAGGCCCAAACGGTCATTTGGAGCAGGTGCATCATTGGCCGCCATCAAGATCAGCCCATGCCCCAGCGAGAGTGCCGCGACCGGCGCGCTGGGATTGGCCATATCGATCGGCACAGCATCCGTCCAGGTTTGCCCACCGTCCGGCGTCTCGCATTTCAGGACGTGCCCGGAGGGGTCAAAATCGCGCAGGAAGGCCACCGCGTGTGTCTCAGTCAAAGGCACGATCATCGGCTGGATGGGTTTGCCCTCTCCGCTCATCCGTGCTGTCTCGCGCACACGGCCATCCTTGGCGAACCGAACAAGCGCACCATGCGTGGCCCCAAGCTCGAAATAGGCGGGCAAGCCGTGGCTGCCGTCGGCGAATTTCACCATCGGGGACTTCACCAGATGCGAGCGATTGAGAAACGGCGACAGGTTCAGCTTGCGCGCCCAGACCGGACCTTGCGGTCCCAGTTGAACATCTGCAACCGACGCCATGGCCCAGCCGCCGACTGAGACCACCGTCGCAAAGACATGACCGGGACGGGCGTCGTTCTCCAGCATGTTGCCAAGCGTGACCACAAGCTGTTCCGGCTCCATTGCAATGCCAAGATCGGTGCGGCTGATACGTGTCCCCTGATCTGTCTTGGCCCATCCTTCACCAGACCGCTCAAACCGTGCGAAACAGATGTCCACATCCGCCTGCGCCTCGGCTGAGCCTTCGAACCATAGAAGCTCAAAGCCTTTGTCCGTGACAATCAGAGAGGGCGCGTGTGCCTGGCCCCTGGTAATGTCATATTCAAACACAGTCTCAAATCTGGGCGTGCCTTGTGACGGAACCTCCTTGGGCGGTGCGAACCGCCAGACAGGCGCTTTGTCACGCCGCATAGCCACAGCGCTGAGCAAAAGGCTAAGGCCTGCCAGACACAAGATGACCGCCTGCGCCGTGCCCATATCTCAACCCACCTTCAGAACGATTTTGCCAATGTGCTCCGAGCTCTCCATGCGGGCGTGCGCCTTGGCGGCGTCCATCAGCGGAAACTCTGAATCCATCACTGGTGCGACGCGCCCGGCCTCCAACAAAGGCCAAACGTAGCGGCGCAAATCCTCGGCGATGCGCGCCTTGGCAAGGGTCGATTGAGGCCGCAGGGTTGAACCGGTGACGGTCAAGCGCCGGGTCATAACCTGTGTAAAGTTAACATCAACCTGCGGTCCTTGCAGGAAGGCGATCTGCACCAGGCGTCCCTCATCGGCCAGCGCATCCAGGTTTCGTGCAAGATAGGCCCCGCCAACCATATCGAGGATCAGGTTTGCGCCCCCGGCCTTCTGCAACACAGTGACGAAATCTTCCGTGCGATAATTGATCGCCTGCTCTGCCCCAAGCTTCAGGCATTGCGCGCATTTGGCATCGGATCCGGCGGTGGCAAACACCCGTGCGCCATAGGCATGGGCCAGTTGAATGGCCGTTGTCCCAATGCCGCTTGATCCGCCATGCACAAGAAAACGCTCGCCCGCCCGCAGACGTCCGCGTTGAACCACATTGGTCCAAACGGTGAAAAACGTCTCAGGCAGACACGCTGCCTGCTTCAGGGTGAGACCTTTGGGAACGGGAAGGCAATGCGCTGCCGCAGTGACCACATATTCGGCGTAACCTCCGCCGGGCAACAGAGCACAGACCTGATCCCCCAAAGCCACATCCGCTACGCCGGGCCCGAGGGCCACGACCTCTCCTGCGCCTTCCAGACCGGGAAGGTCGCTGGCACCTTTCGGGGGATCGTAGAGCCCTGCGCGCTGCAGGGCATCGGGCCGATTGACGCCCGCATGGGCCAGCTTGATCACCACCTCGCCATGGCGCGGCACTGGAATGGCCCGTGTCGATGGCACCAGAACCTCTGGCCCACCGGGTTTGGTGATCTCAACGACACGCATTGTCTGAGGCAAGTTTCCACCCTCCACGAGATAGGTGGTAGCAGCCAAGATCAGAATTGCAAAGAACCGGTGATCAGCGACTCCAGCGGCCCGGCATACCGGTATGAGGCCTGCCAGACGGAGCTTTGATCCGGTTGAGGAAGGAGAATGGACCTTTCATAAGGCCATCGACCAGCTTGCTCTCGCGCGCCTTGGCTTTGACTTTCTCAAACTGCATCACATCCTCAATCCGCCGGTCAAGAAACGCCCAGGTCTTTTCATGCCCTTCGCTCTGATCACCAAGCCAATAGAGAACGGTTGACGAATAGACACCCGACAGCGTGGCACGCTTGGTGTACCAGTTCACATCGTCCGACGTGTCCCCCAGAGCGGTCCAGATATGATCGCAGGTCTTCCAGATCGCCTGCGCCCCCTCAAAAGCGTAGTGCGGCAAGGCAAAAAGCGTCATGCCCCGGCGCACCAGTTCCTTGTCCTCCACCGCTTCCAGACGAAACCGAACCGCCGCCGTCACCTTGTCGCGAAACCGCATCTGGTTAAGGTCCGCATCATTTAGACGGGCCAGCATGGCTTGGTCGCCCTCCTCATGATACGCCATCGCCAGATCAACCGCCCCGCGCGGACAGACCGCCGCAGCAAGGCCCGGGCTCACCCCGGCATCCGCCTGCGCTGCTTTGAACGTCGCCTCGCTCCAGCCATCGAAGGGCACATGCGGTTTCGCCGCTTGCAGCAGCGCGTCTTTCACGTCTGTGTCGGCCATCGGGGTCTCCATCGTGATCAGGTGTTGCCCTAGACAAGCTAGAACGCCTTTGCTATACGGCCACTTCCTGCAATCTTATGCAACTTTAACCTAGAAAGGTGGTGACAACCACATGCAGGTCAGTGTTCGCGACAACAACGTCGATCAGGCGCTTCGTGCCCTGAAAAAGAAACTGCAGCGTGAGGGCGTGTTCCGCGAGATGAAGCTTCGGCAGCATTTCGAGAAACCCTCCGAGAAAAAAGCGCGCGAGAAGGCCGAGGCCATCCGCCGCGCCCGCAAACTCGCACGCAAAAAAGCCCAGCGCGAAGGTTTGCTCTAAGGAGCTATCTCGCAACGCTGAGTAAGATGACCCCCGGGCAGATGCTTCGGGGGTTTGTCTTTTTTGGGGGCATAAGTTTGGTTCAGTTTCAAAGACTGTGCATGATGTCGGCTTTGAGCCCAAAGCGGAAGTATTTACTTTGTGCTGCGTGCGCTCACAGCGCGGATTGTGCTGCCTTGGCGAAGGTTTTGATGCAGCAATACGTCGTAAGAAGCAGCCATTCGCTTAACCCGCAGCATAGATATGGCAGTCAAGGATCGAGTCGCGGAGCTTTGCCGCCGTATAAAACCCCGGCAAAAACCTAAGCGACATCGATGGGCTTCAGTGTGTCGACCCGATGCTATGCTCCAGACGTAAGTGCGGTGCTGGCGTCTGGGTTTGGAGGAAGGATTGGAGGGCATGTTAAGCCTCGAGACCAACTTCCCGCAGTCACCCCAAAACGCAAAGCTTGGAACAAAGGGCGGATCATCGGCCAGAAACGACCGCTGTTTTCCAAACAGGTTTGGGCAATCCGCGCTCGGCTTGAGATTGCAGGCCACCTTCGCGACCTCGCACGGTTTAACGTTGCGTTTGACAGCAAGCTTCGAGGGTGCGACTTAGTCAAACCCGCCGTGACAGATTAGGTCAAAGAGAATCGCGTTTGCGAACGAGTTTCGGTGACCCAGAGCAAAACCGAAAAGCCGGTTTGGTTTGAACTGACTGAAAACACGAGAGAAACTATTACTGCTTGGGTTAGGTCACCTGAAATGATTGGGTGACTGCGATTGGACTGGAACCGAGCGGTTACGGCACGCATTCGCTCCGTCGGACCAAAGCTGCCGAGATATACCGCAAGACGGGCAACCTTCGCGCGGTGCAGCTTCTGCCTGGCCATACAAAAGTTGATAGTACGGTGCGATGTCTAGGCGTTGAGCTGGAAGATGCTCTGAGTATTGCGGAGCGCATAGACATCTAGGTAATGTTGGCGAACGGTGCTTGCCGCTCACCAGATCAAAAAAGATCTGTGGTCACGCGGCGGCGAAAACGAAATGCGGGCCCATACTCACCGATGCTGCGTTCGCAGCCTGCATTGCGGCTATTTCCAGCGGCTTCAAGATCTGGGTTTGGTCGAATTCACAGAGTTGCGGGACGTTCCCATCATCGTCAGGGTGAGCGCGCAAGAGGACGCGTCTAAAGACAGCTAACAGCGTGCGTTTTTTTCATCAGTTCGGCGGTGACCATTCTTGATCGGTCGATGCTTTCCGTTTATTGATGCACCATGGGACTGACGATGGCGTCGTCACTAACCGAAATCCGATTAGAGCTTCCCTACCCAACCATCCTGAACGCCGGGATCTTGCTTTGCCGCTGTGTGGCGAGGGAAGGTGCAGCCGGTATGAATTGCGCTCCTCCTCAGCACACTCGGCCTGAACAGGAGTATACCGATGGCCGGAATATCCGAGTTTGGCGTTGCAGGACAGCGCCCAGATTTTTACCGTTTTCACCAAGGCGAAAAGGTGCTGCCTTTTGCCGACGCCGAATATGAAGCACGCTTGAGCAAACTCCGTGCAGTTATGGCTGACAAGGGCATTGATGCCTGTGTGCTGACTTCAATGCACAACGTCGCCTACTACTCGGGCTTTTTGTATTGTGCCTTCGGGCGGCCCTATGCGCAGGTTGTAACGGCGACAGAAACCGTCACGTTCAGTGCAGGCATTGATGCGTCCCAACCTTGGCGCCGTGGATATGGCGACAACATCACCTACACAGACTGGCAGCGGAACAACTACTGGCGCGCGATCCAATCTGTCACAGGATCGGGTAAAGTGATCGGGTTTGAGGGTGACCATATTTCTTACACCCAACTGGCTTTGTTGGATGAGTTCCTCAAGCCGTCCGCCAAGACGGATATTGCACCAGAAACAATGCGTTTGCGCATGCACAAATCCGCCGCAGAGATCGAGCTGATCCGTGCGGGTGCCGCGACAGCGGACGTTGGTGGGTATGCCATCAAAGAAGCGATCAAAGTTGGGGCGCGTGAGATCGACGTGGCCATGGCTGGACGCGATGCGATGGAATTGGAGATTTCCAAACGGTTCCCAAATTCTGAAATTCGCGACACTTGGGTGTGGTTCCAGTCCGGCATCAACACTGATGGGGCGCACAACCCTGTGACGTGCCGGAAACTGGAGCGCGGCGATATTCTGAGCCTCAATACTTTCCCAATGATTTCAGGCTATTATACAGCGTTGGAGCGCACGCTCTTCGTAGAGGAGGTAGACCCGGCCAGCCTTAAGGTGTGGGAAGCGAACGTGGCCGCTCACGAATTCGGAATGAGTCTGCTCAAGCCAGGTGTGTCCTGCGCCGAGGTCACGCACAAGATCAACGATTTCTTTGCCGAGCGTGACATGCTGCAATACCGGACCTTTGGATATGGTCACTCATTCGGTGTTCTCAGCCACTACTACGGCCGCGAGGCAGGACTTGAGCTGCGCGAAGACATCGACACCGTACTAGAGCCTGGCATGGTGATTTCCATGGAGCCAATGCTGACGATCCCAGACGGCCAACCCGGCGCAGGTGGGTATCGTGAGCACGATATCCTGGTGATTACCGAAGATGGCAATGAGAACATAACCGGTTATCCATATGGTCCGGACTTCAACGTCGTCGGGTAACCCGCCCTATTCCACAGTATGAGCAGCTATAGCTGCTCATACCAGTTCTGGAGGTACACTATTCCTTGGTATTCAAAGACTTGAGCCGCCCTCGGTGCCCAAAGGGTGTCTCGCCATATCTTTCTTTGTAGTGCCGTGAGAATAGGTTGTTCGAATTGAACCCAGATGCCATGGCGACTTCCATGACACTCAGGTTGGTTTCTGTCAGCAATGTGCGCGCACGCTCCAGTCTGATATTGCGATAGGTTTGCGCCGGGGCCTCGTTCAGCAACTGCCTAAACTGACGTTCAATCTGGCGGCGCGAAATACCCGCCCTTGTGGCAAGTTCATCAAGCGTCAGTGGTTCTTCGATATTGTCATACATGGCCCGAAGAACAGCCAGGATACGTGGATTGCGCGAGCTGATGGCTTTGGCGATTGAGGAGCGCTGTTCGCTGCGGGTCGCGACATCGGGACCGTTCAAACACATATCCGAGACTGCGATTGCAAAGTCCTCGCCATAGTCTTCAGCGATGATTGAAATCATCATTTCCGTTGCAGCAACTCCACCGCCGCATGTCAGCAGGCTTCCGTCTCTTTCGAACCTCTGTGGTGTGGGTTCCAGCTCGGGGAATTCCTCAACAAATCCGGGCTGGTTTTCCCAATGAAGTGTAAAAGTCTTTTCCGTTAGAAAACCCACGCGTGCGAGGGTCGCAGCACCGGTGCAGATGCCGCCGAACTTGCCGCCAAAGCGGGCGTGGCGGCGTATGCCTCCCAAGACATCGTCCGAAGCCGCCTGAATACCGTTGTTGCCGGAACAAACAAAAAGGTAAGTATCGGGGTTTAGGTCGCTCAGGCTGCCATGCACATCAATATCTATGCCGGAGGATGATGAAACCGCAGCGCCGTCATCTGAGATAGCAAGCCATCCATAGAGTGGTTTTTGGGAAAGCTGGTTCGCGATGCGCAGAGGATCCAGAGCGGCGCTGAAAGCAAGCAAAGTGAATTGTGGCAACAGCAGGAATCCGAACCACCGGGTTTCCTTAGGGTCTTTAACCGGATAGCTGAACGCGCCAGCTGGCACGAGATCCGCTCGATCTACCTTCATGCTCTCGTTTTTGATCACACCTGCCCTCTTAGCTCGTTTTCTCCAACAGTATCGGGAACCGGTCAGTCCAAAGGCTGGCTCTGCACACGGACCTTCAAGACTTTTTGTCCCAGGAGGTTACGTGCAGGACGCAATTACTCAGCGATGTCTTCCGCCCATAGTTCGGGCTTTTCATCGATAAACCTACGCATCAGAGCGATGCAATCTGGGTCATCTGCGACAATCACCTCAACGCCCTTCGAGCGCAAGAACTCTTCGTTACCGCCGAAGTTTTTGTTTTCGCCAATGACCACGCGCGGGATACCGAACTGAATGATCGTCCCTGTGCACATCATGCAGGGGCTGAGCGAAGTATAGAGCGTCGTATCGCGATAAGTCTTTTGGCGGCCGGCCTTGCGCAACGCATCCATCTCGCCGTGGGCAATCGGGTCGCCTTTTTGCACCCGCTGATTGCGCCCTTGGGCCACAACCTCTCCACCGCGCGCCAGCACTGAACCTATCGGGCACCCGCCTTCGTCAAACCCGGATTTGGCCTCGTCGTAAGCAATGCGCAACAATCGGGTATCATCAGCGTTCATGTCTTTTCCCCCAGAATTGGCCCGCCATAATAGGGCAGCCGCTCAACACTTGGGGTCCAGATGCCGTCCTTCTGCAACTGGTCCATGTGATCGGCGATCTCGTCAAGGGTGGCAAACCAAACGTCTTTGGTTTCCTGCGTTTTGGCAATCCAGGCTTCGACCTGCTTCCACCGCGCCAATCTGCCGGTGAGGAACGGGTGGATGATCAGCATAAAGAAACCACCGGCGTCATATTGCGCCTCGAATTCCTCCCAGAACCCGGCCAGCCCCTGAGACGGCCCGCGCACGGGCATCATGTACCCGATCTCATCATAATGCGCGAAGGGGGGCCAATCATCCGTGCCCCAGTGCACGGGCATTTCGTAAAGCGACCCTTTGGCGGTATCTAAACGATAGGGGATATCATCGGCCATCATGGAGCTGTCATAGCGCATGCCGTGCTCGATCATCAGGTCGACGACTTCCTGCGTGATGTTGTAGACCGGCGCGCGGTAGCCACGGGGCTTTTGACCGCAGATGCGCTGATGTGCGTCGAGCGTGCGTTCGAACCACTCGCGCTGCTCTCCGCGTGTCTTGATCGGATCCTCGTGCAAGTACCCGTGATGGCCGATTTCGTGCCCGTCTTTCAGGATTGCTTCGGCCACATCCGGGTATGTCTCCAGGCACCAGCCTGGGATGAAGAACGATTGCTTCAGGCCCAATCGTCGATAGGTGTCGAGGATGCGGGGCAAGGCGACCAAAGGCCCATAGCGGCCCATGGAGATGGGATAGAGCCGGTCATGGCTGTCCTCGGGCTTTGCGATATGGATCAGGCTGTCCGCATCCATGTCAAAAGTGATTGCCACTGCACATTTGGCGCCACTGGGCCAAGGGATGGGATTGCGGATCACGTTGTCAGCTTTCGCTTAGGACGTGGGCGCTTTGCGTGTCCCACGATAGCCAGATTTCATCACCAGAGTGCAAATCGAACTTGGACAGTTCGCGTTCCTGCATCTGGACCTTGAATTCATGGCCCTGAGCGTCTTCCAGAAACAGAGTGACCATGGAGCCCACGAATTCCTCGGAGATGAGCTTGCAATAGGCCTTGTTTCCTCCCGAGGGTTCTTCGGTTGCGATGTGTACCAGATCCGCAGAGATCACAAAACTGGCGTTATGGCCTTCGATCAGTTGCACTTCGTTTGTCGGAACTTTGAATTCACCAGAAGGTGTCGTGATACGTGCCGTATCGTCGTCAACGGATTTGACAACGCCTGCCAGAATATTGTTGCGGCCGACGAATTCGGCAACGAACTGGTTCGCAGGGGCGCGGTAGATTTCCTTGGGGGTGCCGATCTGACCAATCTCACCCTTGCCCATGATGATGACGCGGTCGGCCATTGCAAAGGCTTCGGACTGTGAGTGGGTCACATATACAAAAGTAATCCCCAACTCGCGCTGAAGGTCAGTGAGCACGGCCTGCATGCGGATGACCAAATGAGCATCCAATGCTGACAATGGTTCATCCAAAAGCAGGATTTGTGGCTCCATCACCAGTGAACGGGCCAGTGCGACGCGTTGCTTCTGACCACCTGACAAGGTCGAAACATGTCGGTTCTCAAATTCGAGTATCCCCATTTTGTCGAGCCACTTGATCGCGCGCTCCTTGCGTTCTGCCTTGTCCACACCGCGCATCTTGAGGCCGAACTCGACGTTTTCGCGGGCTGTTAGGAAGGGAAACAGCGCCAGTGATTGCCAGACCAGTGGTGTGTCCCGTTCATGGGGTGGTACGTCATTCATGACGCGACCGTTCAGGCGGATTTCACCGACACTGGGCGCCTCAAGGCCCGCCAGCATGCGCAAGGTCGTGGTCTTCCCACAACCCGATGGCCCCATGATCGCCAGGAATTCGCCCTCGCGGATCTCGAAGTCCAGTTCCTTTACAGCGACGAAGTCACCGAAGTGTTTTTGTACTTTGTCAAAGACAACCAGCGGTTTGGTCATGAGTTCATGCCCTTGATTTGGCGGCTGGCGAAGAAGAGCTGTGCCAGCACAACCAGCGTCATTGAAGTGAGAAATACGAAGGTTCCGATGGCGTTGACCTGAGGGTCAATATTGCCCTGTACGATTTCGAGAACGACCACTGGCAGAGTGCTGTTCAAGCCAGAGACGAACCACGAAACTGCAAACTCATCGAACGATACCGCGGCCGTCAGGAACAGGCTGGAGAAGATCGCAGGCTTACAGAACGGTATGATGACATTCCGCATGGTTTGCCATTCCGACGCACCAAGGTTCCATGCAGCGGACTCCAGATCCGGGTCCATCTGATTGAGACGCAAGCGGATGACGGCCATCGCAAAAGGTGCAGTCAGGACGCTGTGGGCAATGATGATCGAGTAGAGCTGTCCAGACATCCCGATCTTTGAGAGCCATGCCAGCATTGCAAGTGCCATGATGATCAGCGGGATCGTGGGCGGTAACAGGATCAACGCAAGGTAGGGGCCCTTGAAGCGGAAGTTGTAGCGGAAATCGGAATAGGCAGTGCAAAAGCCAAGGAACGTGGCGATCAACGCCGTTGAACAGGACACGATCAGGCTGTTACGGGCCGCTTTCCAGATGTCGGGATCGGCCAGAACCTTTTCATACCATTCGGTCGAAAACTCGCCCAACGGTATAGTCGGGAACCGTTGAGAGTTGAATGAAAAGATCATGCTGAAGATGATCGGCGCAAAGACGAAGGCGAAGATCAGGACGACATAGATGCCAAGGATAAAGTTGAGGGATCGGCTCTGTTTCATTTCGCGCCCTTACCCTTGCGATAGGCCAAAGCAATGCCGGTGAAGGCGATGGCGAAGAGCGTGACCATCATCATGATCGCAACAACGGCCGCGCGAGGCCATTGCTGGCCGGACTTGGTGGTATCAAGGATCAAGATCGGCAGGGTCGGCTCCTGCGATCCGCCCAGATAGAAGGGCGCGACAAAGTCACCAAATGACAGAATAAAGCAGAAGATTGCGGCGATGATCAGCCCGGTCTTGGACAGCGGAATGATCACCTGCCAGATCGTGCGCAGCGGCGAGCAGCCAAGGTTGCGGGCGGCCTCAATCAGGTTTTTGTCGATGTTTGCCATCGTGACCGTTTGCAAGATCACCACCAGAGGCAGGGTCAGGGTCATGTAACCCACAAGCGTGCCGAAATTGGTGTTCAGCATGGTGTAGGGGCCAAGGCCGATATAGCTCAGCATGGCATTGACCACGCCGCTCTCGGACAGGATTACAAACCATGAAAAGGTCCTCACCAGATAGCTGGTGAAAAAGGGGATAATCAGAAGGAATATCGCCCAGCGTCGTGTGCTTTCCGAAGCGCGAAAGGCCAGCGCAAAGGCGGCGGGAAAGGCGATGCACATCGCGCAGACGGTCGAAACGGTGGCGATGAAAATCGTGTACCAATAGCTGTCCCAGAAGAAACCTCGCGTCAGCATCCGTGACCAGTTCACGAACTCGAACGCTTCTGTCATGCGGAAGTTCTTCACCAGGAAGAACGACATCGCGACCATGAAAAGGACCGGTCCGACAAAGAAGATCAGTTGCCAGAAAATGATCGGCAGCCGCCAGGTCAGCGCATAGAAATTCGGGCGTTGTTCAGGATTGGAGGACATGAGACTTTCGCGTGTCTGGGAAAAGGGGCGGCCACAGGGCCGCCCGCTTTGGTGTCTTTAGGCTGTCAGATCAGGCGCTCTTGTACTCGGACCAGAAGTCGTTCCAGTCCTCCAGCGACTGCTGCTGCGGAATGTTGCGATAATGTATCCGCCCTTCCTTGATCAGGGTGATCGGATCTTGCGGATCACCGTCAATCTGGTGTGAGCGTTTGGCTTCCGCCATGTCTGCCTCGATCAGGGCAGCGCGACCCGCCTTGGTCACACAGAAGCCAGGATAGGCCGCCATCTGTGCAGACTTCACCTGACCGGCAGGCGACATCATGTACTGGATGAACTTCTTGGCTTCCTCGGCCTTCTCGCTGCCCTTGCCGATGGAATAGCTTTCAGTGAACTGAATGCCGCCCTCTTTCGGAATCACCGAGGCGACAGGTGCGCCGTCTTTCTCCAGAACACCGGTGATCCAGTCACCGATGCCGCACATCGCCTGCATCTCGCCGTTCTTGAGGCCGTTGAACGTGCCGCCATAGTCAAAGAAGCCACCGACCTGCTTGCGCAAGCTCATCGTGGTTTCTTGAACTTTTGCCCACTGATCTTCATTCAGGTCCCAAAGGCCAGCGCCATTACCATCGTAAAGGCTCATCATGCCAAGGGTCGGAAGATGCCAGTCGAAGTGGCCCACCTTACCTTCAAGCTCAGGCTTCCAGAAGCAGGCGTAGCTTTGGGCCTCTTCCTCGGTGACCGAGTTCTTGTTGTAGGACACGCCCAGATGACCGCCGCGCAGCATCATGGAATACATCTTGCCATCGGCCCAATGACCCGGGAACTGCTTGAAATCTTCGTGCAGCATGTCGTCGAGGGGATAATCTGCAGGGTTCATCTCTTCGATGTAGCCAGCTGCGTTCAGCTGTTGCACAAACTCAGCGTCAGACAAGATCAGATCGTAGGTGCCGGGCGGGGACTGTGCGATCAGCGCCAGCATGTTGTCGCCACCTGCATAGTACTTTGGCACGAACTTCACATTGTTGGCTTCTTCATACTCGGCTACCACGTCAGGTTCCCCATGACCAAACCATGCGAGCATGTTGATTTCAGTCGTCGCAGCCCAAGCACGGCTGACAAACGGTGTTGTCAAAACGGCGGCACCACCGGCTTTGAGAAGTTGGCGGCGGTTCAAGCCCAATAGTGATGAAGTTACGGTTGGTCTGTGCATTTGCGTCTCCCAGTTGGTCACTCTTTCCCAGCAAAAGAGCATTTGATTATTCGCTGAACCATAGTGCTCAGTCTAATTTTTGTAGAATGTTATGGCAAAACAGAACTTTTGGGAAATTTATCGTTGATATGCTTATATAATGAGCGATTATGCATCAACATCGCTCGAAGAACGCTGTTCCAAGGTGTTGACCATTGCGTCCACGGCAGCGTATCCGCCTGTACCCAACTGAGCCTGCCGTGCGAAAAGCCCGATGTGCAAAGGGGCGAGAACCGGTAGGCCGTCTTGTTCAGAGAACTTGCGCATACCGCTTTGGACCGTTGGAGCGGTGAGGCAGGAGAGGCCAAGGCCATCTTGGACCGCACGTTGGACCCCACCAATCCCAGGGCTGGAATAAGCTATACGCCAACTCTTTCCCGCCAACTTCAATGCGGCGGCCATGCGGTCGCGGTAAACACAACCATAAGGATGAGCGACAAGAGGGATGTCAGTATTTTCCGGGATTTCGAACGCGTTAGCACCAACCCAGGTTGGTTGTTCTTTCCAGTTACGAAAGAGGAACTGTTGGTCGTCACCGTCGAACAATGCCACAGCAATATCGATTTCGTTACTCCGCATTGCTGCCAGCAGATGCCTGGACAAGTCACATCGAATTTCAATCTGCGTTTCTGGAAATTGGCGGACGACGTCTGTCAGACAGGCTTGAAGAGTGTTGACCGCATAGTCCACAGGCAAGCCGACCCGCAGTTTCGCTGACGGGTCCGGTCGCTCGAACTGCGCAACAGCAAGATCGTTCAGGCGCAATATCTGCCTGGCGTGAACCGCAAGGGCTTCTCCGCGCTCGGTCAAAGAAATCTCTTTGCCCTTTCGTTCAATCAGCGCGTAGCCGACGGTCTCTTCCAAGCGCTTTACCTGTAAGCTGACCGCAGGTTGCGTCCGCCCTAGGATTTCTGCGGCGCGCGTGAAGCTTGCCACCTCGATGACTGTGATGAATGCTCTGAGAAGCTCTGTTGGAAGGTTGACGGCGGCCATGGGTAGAACATTAGCGCCGCAAATGGTACTCAGGCAACTATTAAGATGGTATATGACCTGTCTTGGACGCTACCTATTCGAAAAGGATGCTAACAGACTCTCCATTGGCGATACGCGTGATCGCCTTGGCAAACATGGGAGCAATTGAAATCTCCCGGATTTTCGAAGACGCGGTGACAGCTTCCGTTGCACAAATTGTGTCTGTGATAACCAGGGAAGACAGATCAGATGCGTTGATCCTGTCGACGGCCTTGCCGGATAGGACTCCATGCGTGATGTAGGCAGAAACCTCAGCCGCTCCGTTTTCTAGCAAAGCAGTCGCGGCATTACAGAGGGTGCCGCCAGAGTCGATGATATCATCGACCAACATGCATGACTTGCCCGAAACGTCCCCGATTATGTTCATCACCTCAGAGGAGCCCGGCTTGTCGCGGCGCTTGTCCACGATAGAGAGGCCGGTCGAGAGACGTTTCGCCAAGGCGCGGGCGCGCACGACGCCACCTACGTCTGGAGAGACGACCATTGCATTTTCGCGACCTTTCTGCTTTTCGATGTCCCGGACGATTTCAGGCACCGCATAAAGATTGTCCGTCGGGATGTCGAAAAACCCCTGAATCTGACCTGCATGCAGATCCATCGTCAAAACCCGATCCGCACCGGCTTGAGTTATCATGTTTGCAACAAGCTTTGCCGTGATCGGCGTGCGCGGTGCTGATTTGCGATCCTGACGCGCATAGCCAAAATAAGGGATCACAGCGGTGATGCGCCCGGCAGAGGATCGGCGCAGCGCGTCAATCAACACCAGAAGCTCCATCAAGTTGTCGTTTGCCGGATAAGACGTCGATTGGATGACATAGACATCATCCCCGCGCACGTTTTCATGTATCTCGACAAAGACTTCTTCGTCGGCGAACCGGCGCACATTACACTCTGCCAGAGGGACGCGCATATGCGCGGCAATCGCTTCGGCAAGCGGACGGTTACTGTTTCCACAGATCAATTTCATCTGTCGAGCCCCTCTTGGTCTGGTAATCTGGAATGTGCGCTGGGACCGGGTTTTAGACCGGGAACGCCATTTCGGGTTTGTAGGTCTTGAAGCTTTCGAGATACTGCGCGTTCGCCTGACGCTGCCATTCGGTGCCGGGCTGGATCGCCGTGACGACCTTGTACTTTTCCCGGTAGAATTTTGTGTTGTCATTCTCTTCCATGACAATCGCCACCATGCCGGCAACGGTGCCTTTCTGCTGCTCCACCAGTTGCACGGCACCGTACATTGTGCCTCCGGTTTCGACCCACTGATCCACCAGCAAAACACGTGTTCCGGGCGCAAAGGCCGGAAGGCGCATTTCCATCGCTTGGGTCTGGCCGGAATAGTTGGTCATCGACGCGCTGTCGGTATCCACGCACAGCTTGCCGGGTTTGCGGATGGGCAGGAAGCCGCGCCCGATGCGCGCCGCAATGCCAGCCGCCAGAACGAAACCCATCGCGTCGAGGCCTGCAACAACGTCAATCTCCTCTGCATCCAGATCGGCCACCAGATCATCAAGCAGGTCATGGTAGGCCTTGCCGTTGATGTAGATTGAGGTCGGGTCGAGCCAGGCAAACTTGTCGCCCTTGGTGTTGGGCGCCATGAGCGAGAAGTACCAACGGTCGTCTCTGGGTCCTTTGTCGGTAGCCATTTTCTGTTCTCCCTTAATTCTGTGTGAAGTCCATAAGCTGCGTTAGGCGATCCGGATCGATGTTGTAAAAATCACCTTCGTAGTTGATCCCTGTTGCGACCATGAAAAGGTCCACCGTGTCTGTGTATTGCGCGGCGTTTTCAGGAGTGATGCCGGAGGCCAGACCAAGCGCCGTGTCTCCGCAATGCGCGCGGAACGTCTCGATCTTGCCGACATCCGCGGCGTGCCCGGTGGCGATTCCCGACGTGACCACGACATCCATGTAGCTGGTGGCGATGCGGGCGCTCTTGCCGTAGTGCGCCGGGTCAACTTCGCGCTGTTTCTTGAATGCTGTGCCGCCGATGTAAAGACCATTCCAGCCGCTGCTCAGGCGAATTGCGGCGATCTCGTCCGCTTCGGGCTGATCATCTTCGGCGCGGCGCTCGTCCATACGCGCGTCGTCGGCCCAGTAGCCATCGACCTGACATCCATTTGTTTGCAGCTCCCCTAGGATTGGGAAGGCGTATTTACCGGTGACTGCGAGGAAATTTACGCCAAGCCAGATGTCGGGGAACGCCTGCCGCATCTCCCTGATAATCGGGACCAGCTTTTCCTTCTCGAAGTCATGGTTGATCAGAAAAACGCCCGGGCAACCGCCAGCTATGGCTGTTTTGATGTTCCGCTCGGCCTGTTCACTGTCAAGCACATGAATGACAGGAAGAATGACAGGACCCGTTGCACCAAAAGTCTTCTTGAAGTCGTGTCGATCCATCTCAACTCTCAATCTCGGTTGTTGCGGGGACGCTACCATCGGTGGTGAAATTTAGAAAATTTATTGTACTTATTAGTTCATATGACTTGGAAATGGACGAGCGGCATCCCGATGAGAACGCCTGCGGTCTTGCAAGCCAACTGATGTCAAGCTGGATCACTCGCGTGGGGCTGATCACCGATGCGCCTTGGAGCAGGTGAGAATTTGGTTCATTCCAAACTGCTAAGAGTTGTCTATGATCCTTCTCGAATGGCCCCTCGCCATCTCAATACAATTGCCTAGACATAATCCACGAAAGCTCTTGCCAATGGCCTCGTTCGACCCCTCCAGCCCCGATGGCACAAACCGCAGTCTTGAGATTGCTATTTCCGCTGACGGTACACCTAGAATGAACCACACCTACACGATCGACGCGCGATGCGGTGTGGCGGTTCGTGTCGGTGCAGGTCAGCAGCTGACAGTAATGAACCCTAGCGGCCATCAAGTGTGCGATTTCTGGATATTTGCAGCAGATGATATAGGCGAGTATTCATCTATGGAGCATCTGCACACCGCGTTAGGCTCGATCTTTCCCAAAGTAGGTGACGGTGTGACCTCCAACCTGCGCCGCACGATGATGACAATCATGGAAGACACTTCCGTTGGTGTACATGACACGATCATTGCGTGCTGCGATCATGCCCGGTACCAGCAATTAGGCTGCACGGAATACCACGACAATTGCGCTGATAATTTACGGCAGGCCCTGATTGCCATTGGCCTCAAAGCGCCTGCTATTCCCGCCCCTTTCAATCTTTGGATGAACGTACCTGTCCAGGCTGACGGAAGCACCAGTTTCGTCTCACCAGTATCAAAGCCGGATGACCAAATGACCTTTCGCGCCGATATGGACGTCATCGCCGTCATGTCGGCTTGCCCTCAAGACGTTACTCCGGTCAACGGCGAGGGTGTCGCGCCAGATATTCTGAAGTTCTACGTCACAGACACCTGATGCATCCGACAAATACAAAAGGAGTTGATTGACGCCCTCGCCAAAGTTGCATTGTCATTGTGTCAGGAGCTTACGGCGAAAGATATCGGCTCAGGTGGCGATCGTTAAACTTGAGGAGGCGACGCCTGGCGGTTGTTCGAACAAGGTACAGCGCTTGGAACTATGGGCTCCCCTCCGTCATCCGGCAGTGGAACGGATTCTTGGGGCTTGGTGAAATCTGAATGTCCGCTCTGGCGGCTTGGGCCGCAATGCAGCAATGGCCGTACTGCAAGAGTAAATGAATGCTGCGCCAGCAACATGGCTAAAAATCAATGTCCGCTTCGTCCGCAAACCAGCCATCGCCTGAGTCTATTTTCCAACCCCAGACTTGCCCCTCCCGCCCCTCTGGCCTAGACCATTCCCAACACACGCCAGGGAGGCCCCAATGACCAAGTTTGATAAGAAAATCCTGCCCAGCCGTCATGTGACCGAGGGTCCGGCCCGTGCGCCGCATCGGTCGTATATGTACGCCATGGGGCTCAGCGAGGATGAGATTCATCAGCCCCTCATTGGTGTGGCCACCTGCTGGAATGAGGCGGCACCTTGTAACATCGCGCTCAACCGTCAGGCACAGTCGGTCAAGATGGGGGTTAAGGAAGCCGGCGGCACGCCGCGGGAATTTACCACCATCACCGTCACCGACGGCATCGCCATGGGGCATGAGGGCATGCGGTCCTCTCTGGCCAGCCGCGAGGCGATTGCAGACACGGTTGAGCTGACCATGCGCGGGCATTGCTATGACGCACTTGTGGGGCTAGCCGGTTGCGACAAATCCCTGCCGGGGATGATGATGGCCATGGTGCGTCTCAATGTACCGTCCGTGTTCATCTATGGCGGCTCCATCCTTCCGGGTCGGTTCCAGGGCAAGGACGTCACCGTTCAGGATGTGTTTGAGGCCGTGGGCCGGCATCAGGCCGGGGCCAATTCGGACGAAGAATTGCGCGCCCTTGAAAAGGTCGCCTGCCCCTCTGCCGGGGCCTGTGGCGGTCAGTTCACAGCCAATACCATGGCCTGTGTCTCCGAGGCTGTGGGTTTGGCACTGCCGAACTCTTCTGGTGCCCCTGCGCCTTACGAGTCGCGCGATGCCTATGGCACCGCTTCGGGCGAGGCGGTGATGAACCTGCTCGACAAGCGCATTCGCGCGCGGGATGTGGTCACGCTCAAGAGCCTGGAGAATGCCGCCCGCGTGGTGGCCTGCACAGGGGGGTCCACCAATGCCGGCTTGCACCTGCCTGCCATCGCACACGAGGCCGGTCTGGAATTCTTCCTCGATGACGTCTGCGAGATTTTCAAGGACACGCCTTATTTTGTCGATCTCAAACCCGGCGGACAGTATGTGGCCAAGGACCTCTACGAGGTGGGCGGCGTGCCGGTGGTCATGAAAGAGCTGCGTAAAATCGGCATGATCCATGAGGATTGCATCACAGCCACCGGGCGCAGCATGGGCGAAGAACTGGACTTGATCGAACGTGAAGCCGACGGCCAGGTGATTTATCCCGCCGCGTCACCCATCACCAAGACCGGTGGTGTCGTTGGCCTCAAGGGCAACCTTGCCCCGCAAGGCGCCATCGTGAAGGTCGCAGGCATGAGCGAAGAAGAGCAGGTTTTCTCCGGTCCTGCGCGTGTCTTTGAGAACGAGGAAGAAGCATTTGAGGCCGTGAAGATGCGATCCTACAAGGAAGGCGAAGTGATCGTCATCCGCAACGAAGGCCCCGCAGGCGGGCCGGGCATGCGCGAGATGCTGGCCACCACCGCTGCGCTTTCGGGCCAAGGCATGGGCAAGAAAGTCGCGCTCATCACCGATGGACGCTTTTCGGGTGCGACACGGGGCTTCTGCGTCGGCCATGTCGGCCCAGAGGCGGCACATGGCGGGCCGATTGCGCTTATTCAGGATGGCGATGTCATTACCATCAATGCCATCACCGGTGAATTGAGTGTTGATCTGAGCGATGATGACTTGGCCAAGCGCAAAGACGCCTGGGCCGGGCCGCGCGAGACGATCTACGCCTCAGGCGCGCTATGGAAATACGCGCAGCTTGTGGGGGAGACCTATAAAGGCGCTGTCACACATCCCGGCGCCGAGGCTGAGCGACACGTTTACGCAGATCTCTAGCCAGACAAAGGCCACACGGTGGCACCGTGCATTGATTGACCCGGAATGGATTGTTTCCAAATCCGGGTTAATGCTATGCAAAGAGACGTGGGGCATTTTAGAGCGGTCTCGAAACAAATGGATCGGGCATACAACCGATGAAACGTTCGCTTGTGGATTGGGTCGCGGCGCGACGCGGCGTGCAGAAATGGCGCAACACGGCGGCCAAGGCCTCTGATTTGCGGCTGTCTGAGCTGAGGCGTGAACGATCCCACGCGCAAAAGCTCAGGTATTTTCTGAACGAGTTTATTACTCAGGCGGATCAACGGCTGGCCTTGCCGATGATCGGATCCAGTACTTTTCCAAAGCCACATGGAACAGATTGGTCCTGGCGGCCTGCCGTCTGGCGCGAACCTTTGGCTGTGCCGGGGCGCTCCTCGGTGCAGAGCAAGACACAGCTTGGCGATGAACTGACGCTGTTTCATGATTGTCGGCATTCGGAGTTAACTCTAAGGCAACTGCGTAACACACGTGAAGCCGATCTTGCGCCCTTTGGTCTACGCATGGATGTGTTCAGCTTTGATGGCTCTTTCCTCTCTCTGGTGCTGGATTTGCCCAATGAGGCCATTGTCGGGCTGCAGCGTCGCCATCTCATTCGGATGGACACAATTGTAGAGATGGAGAAACCGCTGGAAATCTTTGCTCGGCTCAACGTCAAGCATGGGCCGAACACTGAGCAAATTGTACGTGAGTTGCCGCTGCATGAAGAAGAGATCATGGTCGAGTTCGACCTGGCCTATACCAAACTCAATGAAAAGCGCATTGAACGCGCCTGGATCGACCTGATTTTCGAGAACCCGCAGATGAGTCAGGTGATCCTGCGAGACCTTACATTTAGCCGACGCCCCCGGGCGGAATTCTAGACGCAGGAGCAAGGCATGACAGCATGGACATTGACCAAGACCCGGCTCTTTGAAGGTGTCTGGGAAGGCGTTTTGACCAACGAAGGTGTTGACGCGAAGGTTCCCGAAATTGTCGTGACGCATTTGCAGGAACCTGTGCCCAATGTCGAACTACGGGAAAACAAGGAAGAAGCCTGCTGGGTTTTGCGCGTGCCAATCCCTGTGGACCGGATTTCGGATGGCCTGCAAACCTTTGTTATTTCTGATGCAGGCACGGAAGAGACACTGGGGAGTTTCGCCCTCATGTCAGGAGATGCGCTCAGCTATGATATTCGCGCAGAGATGACACTTTTGCGCGAAGAACTTGATATGCTCAAACGTGCGTTTCGACGTCATTGCCTTGAGACGATGTAGTTTGGCCGCCTCAAGCGTTTCACCTTTCACCTGAGACATCAGCCAAAGATAAAACGCGTGCAACGAATGAGTGCCGCGCGGCGTTTCGCGACACTCTGTGACTCAGGTTCATCGCGAACCGCTTTAGTCCAGCGGAATTTCCAAGCGCAGGAACCCACGTTCCGTTTGATCCAGGACCCTGGCTGAGAGGGACTCCATGTCATTGTGGTGTTTCATAACACCTGGGCCAGTCTCCAAGCAAACCGATGCGCTTTCAACAGGTAAGAAAGTCCATGACGGCGTGTCCCGAGTGGCGAAATCACAACCGTTTTTCTGTATATACTTCATAAGCAAGTCGCGGATAAGCGTCTCACCAGTATACACCAGGCCGTCTTGCCCGGAATAGGCAACCATTCCAGAGCTGAACGCCCGGAAGCTTTTGAGGGCCAAAATAAAGTCATCATCTTCCGATACCGGCCGTCCCTGATGGCGCAGATCGCCAATGCGGCATGCTTGCGGATTGATGATTGTTCCGTTTTCATTGTAGCGCGCTGGTTGGGTCAGGTTTACGCTGTATGCAAGCCCGCTGATCGTATCAAAAGTATGTCCAGCAAAATTCGGATTCCAAAGATGTTGGCGCATTTTCCCTGGAACGACCTGATGGAAACACGAAACCGCGCGCTCCAGCCATGCCACGATCTGAGCGCCCTGCACGCGGATACCGATCAAAGTATTCGGGAACGGATAGATATCGGCAATGTCACGGACAAAAATGTCACCAGCGGCGATGTCGGTGTAGTAACCCGGCCCTCCCGGTCCTCCGGTTTTATAAGGTGCGCTCACCGACAAGATCGGAACACCGGCAAATGGGGTGCCAGCCAACGCGCCCGCCAGCGCATCGCGTTTACAGGCCATGATCAGGCATTGCCCTAGATCAGGGCGAAACTGGCTCAGATAGCTGTGAATGGGTTTGCAAGTCCGGCTGATCACTTTCGAAGTGTAGGCGAGCGTCACCTGATGTGCCTCATCGACGAGCCGCGAAACAGTTTTGTCCGGCTCAATTCCCGCTCGGTCAACGGGCCGGACCTCTGCAAAGTGATCGGTGATCCGCCAGCCATCTTTTTGAGGGGCGAGTTTGAGGTCGATCACGCCTAAATGAGAGCCCCGAAAGCCCGCCATGATCGAAGGAACATCTGCAAGTGCGCCATTTTCTACAGAAATTGCGGGATGGTGCGGCGAGTCTGTGGGATCAGGAAAAATATTGTGTGTGTGCCCCGTCAGGATCGCATCAACTCCGGGCACATGTGCCAAAGTCAGGCCAACGTTTTCCTGGTCTGGCTCCGTAACGCCCTCGCCGATCCCAGTATGGGCGAGTACGACCACAATTTGCGCCCCTTTGCTGCGCAGCAAGGGCACGTAAACCTTCAGCGTTTCCACCATGTCGCGGACTTCAAGACGGCCGGCCAAATGATCTTGGTCCCAAAGCAGAATTTGCGGAGGGACCAAACCGATCACACCGATTTTCAGCTTGTGTGGATGTCCGGAATTATCGTGGACCTCACGGTTGAGCAAAATGAATGGCGGCAAGAGGTGTTGGTCTTTTTCTGGGTTGCTTGGATGCCGGACATGAACCGCGTTGGCACAGACAAGCGGAAAATTTGCACCTTTGAGAGTCCGGGTCAGCCAATCCAGACCAAAGTTGAATTCATGGTTGCCAAGCGTCGCCGCGTCATAGGTCACATGGTTCATGGCATTGATGACAGGATTGCTCTTAGTCCAACCGTTTTCAGGTCGCGCGCCGATGTCCGTTAAGGCCGAGCCTTGCAAGAAATCACCATTGTCAAAAAGAAGCGTGTTTTGAGCCTCTGCGCGCGCCTTATGAATTTGCGTCACAACACGGGCAAATCCAAAGTCTTCAACGGGCGCATCTTTGGCATAATCATAAGACAGGATGTGGCCATGGAGATCAGTGGTTCCGAGAATCCGAACCCAGATATGTTGATCTGGCTCTTGTACAGCGCCAACGCAAACTCTGCCGCTGGTGTCACATCGCCATGGCCAAGTTACTGTATCAGAATATGCCAGCGTGTTCGTTCTTTTCACCTAAATCTCGGTAATCAATAACGGATTTCCCATGACCCATACGTATTCCAATATACCTTAGGTTGCAATAAAAATTGAGTTAACGCATTTAACGGGAGAGCGGAAAGCTCTTGCCCCAAATCAGTGATCATGGCACCTGCAAGTGCGGAGGTCACGTTATGCGTCATGCCGAAACAGTCACATTCGGAGGTTCTGGCCTTGATCGCTGCGCGGAGCTTCGGTTACGTCCTGATGAGATTCAGAAACTGGTTCGTGAAGGCCGGGCGTCTGCCGTAGTGCAATGGCGCGGCAAACCCTTGGTGGAAGCACCAGATCTTGACAAGCTCACACGCCTCCCCGCCGATCATCCGTTGATGTCTAAGGATGTTGAGGGCCCGATCTTGTTGGGCCGGGAGGAAGATGGCCGGGTCGTTCTGGCTTATGAGTTGAAAGACTGGGCGCCGGACGATCTTGACGCGGAAAGCCTCGGTGGTTTTGTCGACCAAAGCGAGCAAACCCATCCTGATCTACCCCAAACACAGGTGTTTGCCGAACTGCGTCGCATCATGACACGCCTTTCACCCCGCGATGCGGAATTGGCAGCGTCGGCCAAAGCCGTCCTGGGCTGGCATGCAACGCATCGGTTTTGCGCCAGATGCGGGTCCGCAACTCAGATCACACAATTCGGCTGGCAGCGCATTTGCCCGGACTGCAGCGGCCAGCATTTTCCCCGCACAGACCCGGTTGTCATCATGTTGATCACCCATGGGAACCGTGTCCTGATGGGGCGGTCGCATGGCTGGCCCGAGGGGATGTATTCCCTGCTTGCAGGGTTCATTGACTCCGGGGAAACGATGGAAGCTGCGGTGCGCCGAGAAGTGATGGAAGAAGCCGGTATTCGCGTGGGCGAGGTTGGATATCTCGCCAGCCAGCCCTGGCCCTTCCCGGCGTCCTTAATGTTTGGATGCTGGGGGCAGGCCCTCTCAGAAGAGATCCGCGTAGACCCCACAGAAATCGAAGATGCCATCTGGGTGACCCGCGAAGATATTGCGCGTGCTTTTGCGGGCGAAAACCCTGACATTCTGCCGGCCCGAAAAGGGGCCATCGCACATTTTTTGCTGCGCAACTGGCTTGCCGATACGCTATAAAAAGGTAAACAGGGAAAAAGACCAACCCAAAAGGGTTAACAAAAGAGGCCAGCAGATGAAGTTCGTAGAGCGCGAAGATATCGAAGCGCCCATCGAATACGTATTTTCCCAGATTTCAGATTTTCCGGCGCTGGAGCGATCTGCCATGCGGCGCGGCGCCGAGGTTCAACGTGTGGACAATCTGGGTCAAAACGGTATCGGCATGGCATGGGACACGTCTTTCATGCTCCGCGGCAAACGGCGTGATATGCATTTGGAAATGACGGATTATGACGAGCCTAATTGTCTTGCCGTTGAATCGAACTCCGCCAACCTGGCGGGTTACATGATGATTGACCTTGTTGCGCTATCGCGCCGCAGAACACGGCTAACAGTCGAAGTTTCGGTCAAGCCCAAGACACTGACTGCGCGGCTTTTACTGCAATCGCTGAAGCTTGCGCGCACCAACATGACGCGGCGATTTGCGCTTCGCGTGGCGGAATACGCCAAGGATGTTGAGGATCGCTTCAAGGCAACTGCATAAACAAAAAGGGCCACCCGCAGATGGCCCCCTTAGTTCTTTTTTACCCGTGAGTGGATAACGTTAACCGATCTGCGTATTTCGCACGGTGTCGAACAAAGGCGCGCGCCTTTTCTTCGATTTAGAGCCGCCCTTACTCTTCAGTTTGGACAACTGATCTCCACGTTCTTGAACGCTCAGTTCGCTCCCTCCTGCGGAGGTGTCGGACATTACTTTTACGATCGACAAAGCTGCTGCTGGTGTGGCGAGGACGGCTGTTAGAACAATAGCGGTTAGGGTTCGCATGGTATTCTCCTATTCCTATCTGTTGAGACGGGTTTTCGTCCGTCGTCTATGCACATGAAATGGAGATTAAAGCGCGGCGGCGTTAGGGACTGTCCGGCCTTCGTGAACCGTCCATCACGATAATGCACAGCTCTGTGACCATGGCAGACAGATCACTCACGCCTCTACGATCTGCTCGCGCTGAAAAAAGGTTAAACACCTGAAATGTATAACTTAAGCTTGTTATACAACTTGCAGAGCCACGACATTGGAAAACCGCATTATTTCTGAAGAGCTTGTAACAAAAGGCACAGCACAGAGTGTCCCCGGTACATCTCTTGCGCCAAGTATCAGTGCCGGCGCGGATCTGCGGGATAAACCCCCAGCATGACCACCTCGGACGTGAAATACTCCAATTCTTCCAAAGCGCGCTCGACCTCAGGATCCTCCGGGTGCCCTTCGATATCCGCATAGAACTGTGTCGCAGAAAAACTGCCCCCGACCATATAGCTTTCCAGCTTGGTCATGTTGACACCATTTGTCGCAAACCCGCCCATCGCCTTGTAAAGCGCGGCGGGGATGTTGCGCACCTGAAAAACAAAACTCGTCATCATCCCGTCAGAACCACGGCGCGACATATCCGGTTCGCGCGACATCACCAGAAACCGCGTGGTGTTGTTGCCTTCATCCTCAATATGCCGTGCCAGCACGTCGAGACCGTAAATCTCGCCAGCCAGTTCACTGGCCAAGGCCGCCAATTCCGGATCGCCCGACTGCGACACCTCTCTGGCAGACCCTGCGGTGTCCGCCCCTGTGACACGTTGGATGGAGTGCTGCGCAAGAAAGTCGCGGCATTGTCCCAACAACATTGTGTGGCTTTTGGCGCGCTTGATCGTATCAAGCGGCGTGCCCGGCAGCGCAAGGAGGTTGATGTGAACCCTCACAAACGCCTCATCAATGATATGCAAACCCGAAGATGGCAGCAGGTGGTGAATGTCCGCCACACGCCCGAATGTAGAGTTTTCCACCGGCAACATGGCCAATTCGGCATGGCCTGATCGCACGGCCTCTATCGCGTCCTCAAAGGTGCGGCAGGCCAGCGGCTCCATGTCTGGAAATGTCTCTTTGCAAGCCTGGTGCGAATATGCACCCGGCTCGCCCTGAAAAGCGATGCGATTGGTCATCTTCTCTTGCCTGTTCTGTCCCATGCCGTGATGCGGTCGATTGGTCGCGGAAACTACACCTTGCGCCCTTCAAGGGGAAGCGGATAGATACGCGACGAGAGATTCATATGGAAAACGGGCCAATGCTTGACACAATGACGTTTACCAAGATCCTTGGCGGCTTTTGCGGCGCGCTGCTGATCTTTCTTTTGGGCAAATGGGTGGCGGAAGAAATGTACGCCACGGGGGGCGGTCATGGGGATGATCATGGCCCGGCCTATGTCATCGACACCGGCGATAGCGACACAGAGACCGCCGAAGTTGAGGAAGGCCCAAGTTTTGTCGAGCTTTACGCATCGGCAGATATTGCGGCTGGCGAAAAAGTGTTTGGCAAATGTAAAGCATGTCACGCTGTTGACGGCTCCGACAAGACCGGCCCGCATCTTGATGGCGTGGTTGGCCGTGACGTAGACGCGGTCGCAGGGTTTGGCTATTCCGGCGCGCTGAGCGCGGTTGTGGCAAACTGGACCCCTGAAGAATTGAACGCGTTCATCGAGAACCCGAAGGGCTACGCGCCGGGCACATCCATGGGATTTGCGGGTCTGAAAAAGATCCAGGACCGCGTGAACGTGATTGCCTATCTCGACAATACAGACGGCTCGATGACTGAACTGGCGGTACCTGCTGCCGCTGAGGAAGAGGCGGCGGCGGAACCTGCGGCTGAGGAAGCCACGGAAGAGGCGGCGGCGGAAGAAGCTGTTGAGGAACCAGCAGCCGAAGAGGCGGCGACAGAAGAAACAACTGAAGAAGCGGCGACCGAAGAAACAACTGAAGAAGCGGCGACCGAAGAGGCAACCGAGGAAACCGCCGAAGAGGAAGCCGCTCCTGAGGCAACCGAAGAAGAGGCCACAGCGGAAGAACCTGCTGCGGAAGAAGCAACCGAAGAGGCAGCAGCCAGTGACACAGGCTTTGCGGCTCTGGTGGCTGCAGCCGACATTGACGCGGGCAGTAAGTCTTTCAAGAAATGCGCCGCCTGTCATGTGGCCGACAAAGAGCAAAACCGCGTAGGTCCTCATCTCGTTGGTATCGTTGGCCGTGAGGTGGCCTCAGTAGAGGGGTTCAAGTACTCCGATGCGTTGACTGAGGTCGGCGGCGTCTGGGACCTGGATCGCCTGAGCGCCTGGCTGGAGAGCCCACGTAAATTCGCCCCTGGCAACAGGATGACCTTCCGCGGCGTTTCGGACGAAGCTGAACGCGCCAATGTGATCGGCTACCTGCAGTCGCTTGGTCAGTAAACGTTACTTTCGATAGCAAAAAATTGAACCGCTCGTTCCTGATGGCACGGGCGGTTTTCTTTTGTTTGATAAGGCCGCCGCCTCACAGCAGATGATCTACGCTTGAAACCGGGCACGGCCCTCCGTTAGCTTGCCAGAGGCGAATAAAATCCCACATCAGGGTGAGTATAAGGAGAATGCGCATGACCCGATCCCGCAGCCGGGCCAAGTCCCGAGCGCTTGACGGCCAAAAACCTCGCTTCGTTGCGACAACCCTGATGGGCCTGTCCATCCTGATCCTCAGCGCATGGACGGCATTTGCAGAAGACCAGAAGATCATAAAAAGCCACGGCTATTCGTTCTTTGGCGATCTGAACTACCCCGAGGATTACACGCACTTTGACTATGTGAACCCTGACGCGCCGAAGGGTGGCGAGATTTCCATAGCACTCGCCGGGAGCTTTGACTCCATGAACCCCTACACGCGCAATGGACGGGCCTCAGCGCTTTCCACGGTGATGTATGAAAGCCTTTTGGGCGAGATACTTGCCGGCGCCGGTAGCCTGCCCTCGGATGATTACGACGAAGGTTACGGTCTTTTGGCGCATACGGTCGAATATCCAGAAGACAAGTCCTGGGTCATCTTCCACATGCGCCCTGAGGCGCGGTTTTCCGATGGGACACCAGTCACAGCGCATGATGTCGCGTTTTCTCATAACCTGCTTCTGGATCAGGGCCTGAAAAGCTACGCAGAAGCGGTGCGCAAGCGCATTCCAAGTGTCGAGGTGATCGACGATCACACCATCAAGTTTACATTCGCTGACGGTATTTCCCGCCGTAGCCTCATTGATCAGGTCGGTGGCGTGCCGGTCTGGTCCAAAAAATGGTACGAAGAGACAGGCGCACGGCTGGACGAACCACGGCTTGAGATTTCGCCGGGATCAGGCCCTTATATCTTGGAAGAAGTAGAGCCAAACCGACGGGTGGTTTTCAAACGCAACCCTGATTACTGGGGTTGGGATTTGCCCATTAACAAAGGGCGGCACAATTTCGATACGATCCGACTAGAGTATTTTGCCGACTCCACGGCCGCCTTTGAAGCCTTCAAGGCCGGAGAAGTAACGTACCGAACGGAGTCTGATCCAAAACTCTGGGCCAGCTCCTATGATTTCCCCGCGGTTCAGCGCGGCTGGGTCAAGTTGGAAGAACTTGCCGACGGCGCGCCGCCTGCAATGTCGGGCATCGTGTTCAACCTTGGCTCGGAACCGCTCAAGGACAAACGTGTGCGCGAGGCTGTTGCACTCTTGTTCAATTTTGAATGGACAAACAAATCGCTCCTTTACGGTCTCTATGAGCAACAACGTTCCTTCTCGACAGGCACAGAGTTAGAAGCAAAAGGCACACCTGAAGGCCCTGAACTGGAGTTTTTGCAGTCGTTGGGAGACTTGGTTCCTGCTGGAGTTCTGGAAACAGAACCGTGGGTGCCACATGTAAGTGACGAAGATCGCCTCATCACACGCAAAAACAAGCGCAAAGCGCTGAGACTGCTGGAAGAGGCGGGCTATACTGTCGATGACGCGGGCAAAGTTCGGTCTAAAGACGGAAAGCAGCTGAGCCTCAATTTCTTGCTGAATTCATCTGGGTCACCTACTAACCGCGCAGTTGCCGAAAACTTTGTCTCCAGCCTCAAGGATGCAGGCATCGACGCGACCGTCGAGTCTGTAGACAGCGCCCAATACACGGACCGAGAGCGCGACAGGGACTATGATCTGGTGTTTGATGGCTATCCGTCCTTACTGGGCACTGGCACGGGACTGGCGCAGCGTTTTGGCTCAGAAGCAGCGGAATTCAGCCTTTTCAACCCTGCAGGGCTTGCCAGCCCGATGGTGGATGAAATCATTGCCAAATCCCTGCTGACCGAAAGCAAGGAAGAAGAAAACATGACCATTCGGGCCTTGGATCGCGCATTGCGCCATGAATTCTTCCTTATCCCCGACGGCTACGCCCCCAATCATTGGGTCGCCTATTGGGATCAATATGCCCATCCTGAAGAAATACCGCCTTTTGCGCTGGGGACGCTGGATTTCTGGTGGTATGACGCAGATAAGGCACAAAAGCTGAAGGAGGCAGGCGCGCAGTGAGCCAGCACGGGGGCGATAGCACAGGGCCACGTATTTTGCGTGCCTCTCAGAGAGGCGCGTAGCACTGCATGGGCGCCTATATCCTCAGACGTCTGCTTTTGGTGATCCCGACACTGATCGGGATCATGATCATCAATTTTGCCTTGGTGCAGTTCCTGCCCGGTGGCCCGGTCGAACAGGCGATTGCCGAAATTCAAGGGCAAGGCGACGTGTTTGGCGGTTTCGCCGGGGCAGAGGACGATGGCGGTCTAGGCACAGATGAGGTTGAGGGGTATGTCGGCGCACGCGGTCTGCCGCCTGAGTTTATTGCCGAACTTGAAGCGCAATTCGGCCTCGACAAGCCGCCGCTCGAACGCTTTTTCAATATGCTTTGGAACTATGCGCGCTTTGATTTTGGCGAGAGTTACTTCCGCAAAACCGAAGTTGTGGACCTTGTGCTTGACAAGATGCCGGTCAGTATCACGCTGGGCGTCTGGACCCTGCTGATCTCTTATCTCATCTCGATCCCTCTGGGCATCCGCAAGGCGATGCGCGACGGCACGCCGTTTGACACATGGACCAGCGGCATCATCATCGCCGCCTACGCCATCCCGGCCTTCCTCTTTGCGATCATGCTCCTGGTGCTCTTTGCCGGTGGCTCTTACTATCAGATCTTCCCGCTAAGGGGCCTGACCTCGGATGGCTGGGAAGATTTCAGCCTGATGGGCAAAGTGCTCGATTACCTTTGGCACATCATCCTGCCCATCACGGCACTTTCGATCGGTAGCTTTGCGACGCTCACCCTGCTGACCAAAAACTCGTTCCTCGATGAGATCAAGAAACACTATGTCATGACCGCCCGCGCCAAGGGCTTGTCTGAGCGCAAAGTGCTTTACGGGCATGTCTTCCGCAACGCGATGCTGATTGTCATTGCAGGATTTCCGGGTGTTTTCATCGGTGTTTTCTTCACCGGCAGCCTGCTGATCGAGACAATCTTTTCGCTCGATGGGCTGGGGCGGCTCTTTTTTGAAGCCGCCATTGGCCGGGATTATCCGGTGATGTTCGCCACGCTCTACCTCACAACTCTGATCGGCCTTGTCGTCGCGATCCTGGGCGATCTGATGTATGTCTTCATCGATCCCCGGATCGACTTTGAGAAGAGGGCCGGGTAGCCATGCCAAGCCTCTCGCCTCTCAACCAACGCCGCTGGCGTAACTTCAAGCGCAACCGGCGGGCCTATTGGTCGCTGATCCTGTTTTCGATCCTGTTTCTGATCACCCTGCCAGCCGAATTTGTCGCAAATGACAAGCCCCTGCTGGTGCAGTACCGGGGCGAGTACTACACGCCGATCCTGAAGTTTTATCCAGAGACCGCCTTTGGCGGCGATTTTCGAACCGAGGCCCCATATGGCGATCCCGAAGTCGAATGCCTGATCGTCTCGGGCGGTCTGGAAGAGTGTTTTGATGACCCTGAGGGCATCATCGAGGATGCGCAGGACGGCGAGGTGAATGGCGAGGCCATCGCCAAAGGTTGGACCTTCTGGCCGCCCGTGCGCTACAGCTACGACACACCTGTGGACCGTCCCGGCGCAGCCCCCCTGCCCCCAAATGAACAAAACCTTCTGGGCACCGATGGCACAAAGCGCGATGTCTTGGCGCGCGTGATATACGGGTTCCGGCTTTCTGTCCTCTTCGCCTTGATCGTGACGGCACTGTCGTCGGTTATCGGCGTTTTTGCGGGTGCCATTCAGGGGTATTTCGGAGGCAAGACCGACCTAATCTTTCAACGCATCATCGAAATATGGGCCTCCACACCTCAGCTCTATGTGATCATCATTCTCTTCGCGATCCTGCCGCGAAGTTTCTGGCTTCTGGTCGCCATAACGGTCGCCTTCGGGTGGATGGGACTTGTGGGCGTGGTGCGTGCCGAGTTCCTGCGCGCGCGTAACTTTGAATACGTCCGCGCCGCCAAAGCGCTTGGCGTCAGCAACATGACCATCATGTTCCGTCATATGCTGCCCAATGCGATGGTGGCCACGCTGACCTTCCTGCCGTTTATCATCACTGGCACCATCGGACTTTTGGCCACGCTCGATTTCCTTGGCTTCGGTCTTCCGGCCTCGGCCCCCTCGCTGGGCGAGCTCACGCTACAGGCCAAAAATAACCTGCAGGCCCCCTGGCTGGCCTTCACAGCCTTCTTCACCTTTGCCATCATGCTGTCGCTCTTGGTCTTCATCTTTGAGGGGGTACGCGACGCCTTTGACCCAAGGAAGACCTTCGAATGAGCCTTCTGGACGTCAAAGACCTGCGCATCAGTTTCCGTCAGGATGGCGAGGTAAAACCATGCGTGCATGGCGTCTCCTTCACCGTAGACCGTGGAGAAACAGTTGCTCTTGTGGGCGAGTCCGGAAGTGGCAAGTCCATCACCGCACTCAGCACGGTTTCTTTGCTCGGCGGTTCCGCCATGGTCGAAGGCAGTGTGACCTATGACGGCCAGGAAATGATCGGAGCTGATGAAAAACGCCTGATGAATGTGCGCGGCAACGACATTTCCTTCATTTTTCAAGAGCCGATGACTTCGCTCAACCCGCTGCACACGTTGGAAAAGCAGCTGCGCGAGAGTATCGAGTTGCATCAGGGTCTGACCGGCAACGCGGTGCACACGCGCATTCTGGAACTTCTGACGCGCGTCGGCATTCGTGATCCTGAAACCCGTCTGGGGGCCTATCCGCATCAACTTTCCGGTGGGCAAAGGCAACGCGTTATGATCGCCATGGCCCTGTCAAACAAGCCTGACATTCTTATTGCGGATGAGCCAACAACGGCGCTCGACGTCACCATCCAGGCGCAAATCCTAGAGCTTTTGGCAGAGCTCAAGCGCGAAGAGCAGATGGGACTTTTGTTCATCACCCATGATTTGGCGGTCGTGGAAAAAATCGCTGACCGGGTTTGCGTGATGAAAGATGGTCTTATCGTCGAGACAGGCCCGACCAAGGACATTTTCGCCAACCCCCAGCATGACTATACCAAGAAACTGCTGAGCGCGGCCCCGTCCGGCGCGCCTGATCCGGTAGAGGAAAAAGCGCCGGTTCTGGTCGAAACCGACAAGCTAAAAATCTGGTTTCCCATCCAAAAGGGCTTTCTCAAACGCACCGTCGGGCATGTGAAGGCCGTCAATGAGGCCACAATCTCTGTGCGTGCTGGCGAGACATTGGGCATTGTCGGCGAAAGCGGATCAGGTAAGACCACTTTGGCGCTGGCACTCATGCGGCTCATTGGGTCTGAGGGCGTGATGCGCTTTGACGGGCAAGACATGCGCGACTGGTCCACCAAGGAACTGCGCCGCCGGCGATCTGACATTCAGATCGTGTTTCAGGACCCGTTCGGAAGCCTCAGCCCACGCATGACCTGTGAACAGATCATTGCCGAAGGGTTGAGCGTACATGGCAACCCTGATGGCCGCCCGGTACGTGAACTCG
Source organism: uncultured Roseovarius sp. (assembly GCA_947496175.1). Lineage (GTDB taxonomy): Bacteria > Pseudomonadota > Alphaproteobacteria > Rhodobacterales > Rhodobacteraceae > Roseovarius. The sequence goes on along the minus strand of CANMBU010000002.1, from coordinate 198,218 downwards.
TGGCCGAAGTGTTGCACGAGGTCGATCTGGACCCCGACATGATGGATCGCTACCCGCATGAGTTTTCCGGCGGTCAGCGTCAGCGTATCGCCATTGCCCGCGCCATGATCCTGCGGCCCAAACTGGTGGTTCTGGATGAACCGACCTCTGCCCTTGATATGACGGTGCAGGTTCAGATCGTGGACCTTCTGCGCCGTTTGCAGGTGAAATACGGGCTGGCTTACCTCTTCATCAGCCATGACCTGGCCGTGGTCCGTGCCATGAGCCACAAGGTCATCGTCATGAAACAGGGCGATATCGTCGAATACGGCTCGGCGCAGGATATCTTTGACAACCCGCAAACCGAATATGCCGAGACGCTTTTGAGCGCGGCCTTGGATCTGGCGGTTTAACCCAGCCAACATTTCTGAACACAGCTGTATTGATCTGCGTTAGGCTGCGACTCTGACGAAGGAGAGGGCGATGTCTAACGCTTTGAATGGATTTTTCGACGCATGGTCAGAAACTGACCCGGCAGGGCAACTTATCCTGATCGCCAAGACCGTTGCGGAAAACGCGCGCTATGCGGATCCCAGAACCGATGGCCTTGAAGGCGTGGAAGACATCGCGGCCTATGTGGCGCAGTTTGCACAAATGGCTCCGGGCGCCACCGCCGAGGTGATCGCCTCAGAGACCCGCGATGGCGTCACCCGTGCCACGGTGCGGTTCGCCATGCCCGGCGGGATGGAACAACTGGGCCAGTATTTCGCAGAAACCGATGCATCGGGCCTGTTGACCCGGCTTGTGGGCTTCAAGGGGACCGGCGGCGAGTGACGGATCTTCTTGTCTATCTGCCTGGCATTCTGGCGGCCTATGCCATTCTGGTGGTTGGTGCGTCCTCTCCGGGGCCATCCGTCGCTTTACTGATCGGCATCGCGACGTCACAAGGCCGCGCCCCGGCCATGGTCGCCACACTTGGAATTGCGACGGGCAGCATGGCGATCAATCTGCTGACGATGCTCGGGGTTGGATTGCTGGTGTCGCAAGCGGCATGGGCCATGACAGTGTTGCGCACCATCGGTGCCACCTACTTGCTTTATCTGGCCTATGGCGCATTCCGAAAGGCGCTTAACCCACCCACTCTGACGTCCATGGAAACGCAAGCCAAGTCGATGAGACGCCACTTCGTCACCGGCTTCCTGTTGCAGGTGACCAATCCCAAGGCCATTGCCTTCTGGCTGTCCATTGCCTCGATCGGCGCAGTTGAGGGCGCGACCCTCGATGTCGTGACGCTCTTTGTATTGGGCGCTTTCACGATTTCCTTTACCTGCCATGGGGCTTGGGCGCTGGCCATGTCGACCCGCCATATCCGGGCAGCCTATGCCAAAGGGCGGCGCTGGATCGAAACGGCGCTTGGCGTTTTCTTTGTCTTCGCGGCTTGGAAACTGGCCATCTCAGAGCGCTGAGACACCCCAAGCGGTACAGCCAACTGATCACGCGCTGTAAGACCAGTTCACATAAATTGATCAGACCTGTTGCGATCTAAGGGGGTCTCGGGTTGATTATATCAAAGGCGCGGGTCTAAGACGTGCCATGCAGATCTACCTCCCCATCGCCGAAGTTTCGGTTAATGCATTTCTCCTGCTGGGTCTCGGCGGGATCGTAGGTGTTTTATCGGGCATGTTCGGCGTGGGCGGTGGCTTTCTCATGACCCCGCTTTTGTTCTTTATCGGCATCCCGCCGGCTGTTGCTGTGGCCACTGAGGCCAATCAGATCGTGGCATCCTCTTTTTCAGGTGTCCTGGCGCATCTGCGGCGAAAGACGGTGGACCTCCGAATGGGCACAGTCCTGCTGATTGGCGGCCTCATTGGTGCCGCCCTTGGGGTCGTCGTCTTCAACTATCTGAAATCCCTCGGGCAAGTCGATCTGCTGGTCAAGCTGTGCTACGTGGTTTTCCTCGGCATCATCGGTGCGATGATGTTCATCGAAAGCCTCAACGCTATCCGGCGCAGCAAGTCGGGCACGCCTCCCAAGCGCAAGAAACACAACTGGATTCACAAGCTGCCCTTCAAGATGCGCTTCCGCACATCGGGCCTCTATATCAGTGTCATTCCCCCCGTTATCGTCGGTATTTGCGTCGGCATCCTTGCCGCGATCATGGGGGTTGGTGGCGGGTTCATCATGGTCCCGGCCATGATCTACCTGCTGGGCATGCCGACCAAGGTCGTTGTGGGCACGTCGCTTTTCCAGATTATCTTCGTAACAGGCTTCACCACATTGCTCCACGCCACCACGAACTTCACCGTTGATGTGGCGCTGGCTGTTCTGTTGCTGGTGGGCGGTGTCATCGGTGCGCAGATCGGCACAACGATTGGGACTAAGCTGAAGGCCGAACAGCTTCGTATTCTGCTGGCCATCATGGTGCTGGCAGTGTGCTCAAAACTGGCGCTCGATCTTCTGATCATGCCCTCCGAGCTCTACTCTATCGGCGCGGTGGAGGGGCATTGATGCGCAGGCTGATGATCCTTCTTTTTCTGGTGCTTGCTCTGCCTGCAGCGAGCGAAGAAGTGGTGCTTGGCCTCAGCAAAGACAAGGTGGCCATCACCGCCACGTTTGATGGCTCAGAGATCCTCGTTTTCGGTGCTGTAAAGCGCGAGGCCCCGATCTCCGAAGAACCGCTTGATGTCATCGTCGCCATTGCCGGGCCAACCGAACCTGTGGTCGTGCGCCGCAAGGAAAAGCGGTTCGGTATCTGGGTCAATACAGAGGCGCTTGAGGTGGACGAAGCCCCAAGTTTTTATGCGATCGCGACCACCGGGCCCTTGGATCAGGTGCTGTCGAATGTTGAGGACTTGCGGCACAAGGTGACGATCCCGCGGGCAATCCGTTCGGTGGGGGCACCCAGAAGCGTCGCGGATGCGCAATCCTTTACCGACGCAATCATCCGCATCCGGTCCGACAATGGGACCTACGCACTTCAAGAAGGGTCCGTGGCGCTCGACGAGCAGACGTTGTTTCGCACGTCCATCAAGCTTCCGTCTAACCTGACCGAGGGGATCTATCCGACGCGTATCTTTCTGACTCGACAGGGAAAAGTGGTGTCTCTTTTCGAGACAACGATTGACGTGCAGAAAGTCGGGCTGGAGCGCTGGCTTTACAATCTCTCACGTGAGATGCCGCTTGTTTATGGGCTGATGTCTTTGGCCATTGCCATCGCGGCAGGCTGGGGCGCGTCGGCGGCGTTCCAGGTCTTGAGACAGCGCTGAACAAAGACTGTAGCGCCCGAACTTCTTCAAATTACAGCACCTCTTGAGATAAGCGTGATCCCGCAGTCTTTCTGACCTTTTCAAGCAACTCATTGACTCAAATCCCAAAACTCGAACCGATATGCGGACGTTTTGGGCAAGAGAAAGCAACGTGTGGACTACGAAATACTCCGATCACTGAATGCGTGGGCAGCTTCGAATTCAGGCGTGTCATGGACCTTCTTCCTTTTCACACGTGAAGTGCTCAAGAACCTTTTGCCCATCGTGCTGTTCTGGGGGCTTTGGTTTTCCTTTAGCGCGGAGACACGCCAAAGCGCACGCGAGAAACTGCTGGGCGTTCTTCTCATTGGCGCCATTGCCATCGGTGTGGCGCGCGCGCTCGCATCCATCCTACCGTTTCGTACGCGGCCCATGCACGATCCGGATGCAGGCGTTGTAGTCATGGACTGGCTCAACACCAGCTTGCTGGAAGAATGGAGCGCGTTTCCTTCGGATCATGCGGTGCTTTTCTTTGCTCTGGCTATTGGACTGTTTCAGGTGTCAAAACGCGCCGGTGCGATTGCGCTTTTGCACGCAGGACTTATCGTCTGCTTGCCCCGGATTGCAGTTGGCCTGCATTGGCCAAGCGACATCGCGGTTGGCACCGTGATTGGAATTGTGCTGTCGTTGCTGCTCTTTCGGCCGGTGCACGCGCTCATATCCAGGATCGGGATCGTGCCCTTTTTCGAAGCGCGCGAGGCCATTGGATACCCGCTGTTGTTTCTCGCCACCTATGAGGTGTCGCGCATGTTCCACTCGGTGCGGCAAGTTATGCAGTTTGTTTTGGATTAAAAGACGAAAGGCGAGGAGGACCTCGCCTTTTCCATGTTTGCTTTAGTCAAATGCAGATTTGACTATTCCGCCGCTATCGGAGCTTGTGCCAGGTTCCGCAGCACGTAATGCAGCACGCCACCATGTTCGATATATTCGATCTCAATCGCCGTATCGATCCGGCATTTGAGCTGGATCGTCTTCTCGCTGCCATCTGCCATGGTGATCGTACAGGGCACCTCTTGCAGCGGCTCGATTGTATCCAAACCAGAGATCGACACCGTTTCCTGACCCGTGAGGCCCAGTGACTTACGGCTGTCTCCACCGGTGAACTCAAACGGGATCACCCCCATGCCCACAAGGTTGGAGCGGTGAATACGTTCAAAGCTTTCCGCGATCACAGCTTTCACACCCAGAAGTGCTGTACCCTTGGCCGCCCAGTCGCGGGATGAGCCTGCGCCGTATTGCTCACCGCCAAAGACCACCAACGGCGTGCCATTGGCCTGATGCGCCATGGCCGCTTCAAAGATTGAAGTCTGCGCGCCATCGGGGCCTTTGGTGTAGCCGCCTTCGACGCCGTCCAGCATTTCGTTCTTGATGCGGATATTGGCGAAGGTGCCGCGCATCATGACCTCGTGATTACCCCGGCGAGAGCCGTAGGAGTTAAACTCGCGCACCGGCACCTGACGCTCGGTCAGGTATTGACCGGCCGGCGTGGTGTCTTTGAAGGAACCGGCAGGCGAAATGTGGTCGGTGGTGACCATATCGCCCAAGAGCGCGAGTACTTTGGCACCCTCGATATTCGTGATGGTGCCCGGCTCTTTGCCCATGCCCTGAAAGTAAGGCGGGTTTTGCACATAGGTCGATTGCGGAGGCCAGTCGTAAGTCTCCTCCGAAGAGGTCTCCACACTCTGCCATTTCTCGTCGCCCTTGAAGACATCGGCGTATTTTTCGATGAACGCCTCGCGGGTGACTGTTTTCTCGACCAGTTCTGCAATCTCTTGCTGAGTGGGCCAAATGTCTTTCAGGTAAACATCCTTGCCATCCGGCGTTTGCGCCAGTGGTTCAGTTGTCAGATCAATATCCATGGTTCCGGCCAGCGCATAGGCCACGACAAGCGGCGGCGACGCAAGATAGTTGGCACGGACATCAGGTGAGATACGCCCTTCGAAGTTACGGTTACCCGACAATACCGACGTCGCCACAAGATCACCCTCAGCGATGGCCTCTGACAGTTCCTTTTGGATTGGACCAGAGTTACCGATGCAGGTGGTGCAGCCGTAGCCGACCAAGTTGAACCCGATCTTGTCCAGATCCTCCTGTAGGCCAGCGGCTTCAAGGTAGTGCGAGACAACTTGTGATCCCGGTGCCAGCGAAGTTTTGACCCATGGTTTACGGTCGAGACCCAAAGCAGCGGCTTTGCGCGCCACAAGGCCCGCGCCGATCATCACATAGGGGTTCGATGTGTTGGTGCACGACGTGATCGAGGCGATTACGACGTCACCGGAAGACAGGGTGTAGTCTTCGCCTGCGACAGGCACTTCTTTGTCCATTGGACGCTTGAAGGTCTCTTTCATCTCGCGTGTGAAGGCTGACTTTGCATCGGTCAGGGCAACGTAGTCCTGCGGGCGTTTCGGGCCAGAGATGGCCGGAACGATTGTGCCCATATCAAGGTGCAGCGTGTCCGTATAGATTGGGGCATAGTCATCCCCGCGCCAGAAGCCATTTTCCTTGGCATAGGCCTCAACAAGCGCAATGCGCGCCTCATCACGACCCGTCTGGCGCAGGTAGCGCAGAGTTTCACCATCGATTGGGAAGAACCCACAGGTGGCGCCGTATTCGGGTGCCATGTTGGCAATCGTGGCACGGTCGGCCAGGGGCAACGTGTCAAGGCCAGCGCCATAGAATTCAACGAATTTGCCGACGACACCTTTCTCGCGCAACATCTCCACAACCTTGAGAACAAGGTCTGTGCCGGTGGTGCCTTCGACCATTTTTCCGGTGAGTTCAAAGCCCACAACCTCGGGGATCAACATTGAAATCGGCTGGCCCAGCATCGCGGCTTCCGCCTCAATACCGCCCACGCCCCAGCCCAGAACGGCCGCGCCGTTGACCATTGTAGTATGACTGTCCGTGCCCACGAGCGTATCGGGATAGGCGACTTCCTCGCCATTCTGGTCCACATCGGTCCAGACGGTTTGCGCCAGATACTCCAGGTTCACCTGATGGCAAATACCTGTTCCGGGCGGTACCACGCGGAAATTGTTGAACGCGCCCTGCCCCCATTTGAGGAACTGGTAGCGTTCCATGTTGCGCTCATATTCGCGGTCCACATTCATCTGGAACGCGCGCGGGTTGCCGAACTCGTCGATCATCACCGAGTGGTCGATCACAAGGTCGACAGGGTTGAGCGGATTGATCTGCTGCGGATCACCGCCCAGCGCCTTGATACCATCCCGCATTGCGGCCAAATCCACGACCGCGGGCACACCGGTAAAGTCCTGCATCAGCACCCGTGCGGGGCGATAGGCAATCTCACGCGGGTTTTTCCCGCCTTTGTCGGCCCAGTCTGAGAAAGCCTTGATGTCATCAACATCAACTGTTTTGCCATCTTCGAACCGCAGCATGTTTTCCAGAACCACGCGAAGAGCCGCGGGCAGTTTGGAGAAATCTCCCAGCCCGGCCGCTTCGGCGGCTTCTATGGAATAATACGCAACTGTTTGATCGCCAACCTTCAGGGTTTTGCGGGTTTTGGCGGTATCGTGACCAACAGTAACTGGCATAAGGCGATCCTTTCGCTATCAGGGCATTCGTGCTTTGGAATCAAGAGACAAATGGGTTCAAGAGTGGCTATGCAACATCTGTATACCGCTGTACACAAAAATTCAATGTAACGAAGCTCACATGTTTCTCTCAATTCGTTGATTGGTTATTTCGGTCGTTTCGTTTTAGATGGGTCCTTGGGTGGAATTCTAAATAATTGAGGCAACGAGATGCGTCGTATCATAGCTTTTGCAATTGCTGTTGGTCTATGGGCAGTACCAGCGTTTTCTCAGTCCAAGGCAGTTGTTGTGGAATTATTCACGTCTCAGGGCTGTTCGTCTTGTCCACCAGCTGATGAATTCTTGCATGAACTCGCGAAAAGAGATGACGTTGTCGCTCTTGCTTTGCATGTTGATTACTGGGACTACATTGGCTGGAAAGATAGCTTTGCACAACCCGAGTTTGCAGACCGTCAGCGCCGGTACGCTGCCGCGAATGGGCGCCGGATGATCTATACTCCGCAAATGGTCATTAACGGTCGCGAACATGTTGTGGGCAACAGTCCGAAAGACGTCAGTGCGATGATTGAAAAGCACCTTAATTCGTCCGTTTCTGTCGAGGTCCAACTCAACCGCGTTGGGGATGACATTTTGATCCATGCGGAACCTGCAGCGCATATCAACGAACCGCTTGCGGTCCGCGTTGTCCGATATGAGCCCGTCAGTGCCGTTGATATCAAACGCGGTGAAAATGCAGGCCGGACAATCAGCTATGCCAATGTCGTAACCGAGATGGCGCAAGTGGCCAGCTGGAACGGTCAAGAAACGCTTGATCTCAAGGTGCCCGCTGCGGGAGATCAGCCAGTCGTGGTGATCCTGCAAAGGCGCGATGGTTCAGGTCTTGTCGAAGCTGCGGCACAGATGAAGTAAACATCATGTGCGTGACGCTGGCGTTGCGCAGCATGTGTCAACCGCGGTCTGGACGTGAGGGAATCGACAGTCTGTCAAAGATTCCACTGGCAACGCCCCTTTTCACGCGCTCTGCAAAAGTTATATACCTGCTGCACGGACGTACTGTCACAGCATAGGTTAGCGGGATCAATGACGGATCTGGTCATCATGGCTGGGCCGGGGGATGAGGACGACGGCACAGATGCTGCCGTGGTTGTCGACACCAAGCCCAAGACAAAGCGGCCACCTTTGTACAAGGTGCTGCTTTTGAATGATGATTACACTCCTATGGAATTCGTTGTGGCGGTGCTCGAGCGCTTCTTTGGCATGTCGCATAGCCAAGCCTTTGAAATCATGCTGACGGTGCACAAGAAGGGCGTGGCAGTTGTCGGCGTCTTCAGCCACGAGATCGCCGAAACCAAAGTGGCGCAGGTGATGGATTTCGCCCGCCGCCACCAGCACCCGCTGCAATGCACCATGGAAAAAGAATAGCGTGAGCACAACGTCACGGCTGTCTCTGGCGCTGTCTTCGGGCGATGTGCCCTGGCCGGACACGGGACGTATTGCTGTCTTTCGCCCCGCGTCTGGCACCGACCTCTCCGCGCTGGACAAAGGCAGATGTCACATCCTGACCGGGTTTCGGCCCGCACATGACGCCTTCGAGGCAGTCGGGTTTGACTGTGGCACAGAACCCGACGGGCCCTATGCCGCAGCCATTGTGTTCGCCGCCCGCGCCAAACCACTCACATTGGCCATGATCGCGCAGGCCTCAGCCCTCACCGATGGGCCAGTGATCGTAGATGGGGCCAAAACGGAAGGCATTGAGTCGGTGCTCAAGCTTTGCCGCGCACGATGCGAGGTGTCTCCGGCCTTGTCAAAATCCCATGGTAAGCTTTTCTGGTTCCATGGCGGTCTGGATCTGACCGACTGGCAATTGGACGACCAAACGCAAATTGAGGACGGCTTTGTCACGGCGCCAGGCGTCTTTTCCGCCGATGGGATTGATCCCGGCTCACAGTTTCTGGCGGATCACTTGCCGCAAAAACTCGGGGCAGTGCTGGCCGACCTGGGTGCGGGCTGGGGGTATCTCAGCGCAGAAGCGCTACAACGGGACGCCCTCACACGCCTTCACCTTGTGGAAGCAGAGAAAACCGCACTGGACTGCGCGAAAGTCAACATATCGGACACACGCGCCGCGTTTCACTGGTCTGATGCTACGCGCTGGCAGCCGCCCGAGCCGCTTGATACGGTCATCATGAACCCCCCTTTTCATACCGGTCGAGCCAGTGACCCGGACCTTGGCTGCGCGTTCATCCGGGCAGCTGCCCAAGCACTCAAACCAAAAGGCCAGCTTTGGATGGTGGCCAATCGTCACCTGCCCTATGAAGCCGAGCTGGGCGTCAGTTTCCGTGATGTCAAAACCCACGCAAGCGATAACCGGTTCAAAATTCTGTGGGCGGCAAATCCGGCTCGAAAAGGCAGATAAGTTGAATTAGGCTGCGCAGAATGCGATTTGAGATGCGCAGGCCATAACGGGAGAGACAGGCCAGATGTCATTTTCCATTTCCGGTAAGACCGCCATTGTCACCGGGGGGGCCAACGGTGTTGGCCTCGCCATTGGGCGGCATTTTGTCGACAAGGGCGCGAACGTGATGTTCGCCGATATGGACGAAAAGCAGCTTGCGCATGAGTTGGGCGATAACGACGACGGCAGCACCCAGAGATATTTCGCAGGGGACTTACGAGAAAAGCTCACGCTCGCCAATCTGCTTTCGGCCACAATCGATGCGTTTGAGCAGGTAGATATCCTGATCAATGCCTCGCGTCAGGTGATGCCGTCTGATCCGCTCAATCCCGATGATGACGCGGTGGAGTTGTCGCTCAATCAGAACCTTCTGACCCCTCTGCGCCTGAGCCAGCTTGTCGCCAAGCGGATGATCAAACAGTCTGATGGCGACGACGAAGGCACCGCAGGCACGATCGTGAACCTTTCGTCGATTGCCGCGCGGCGTACACATCCTGACTTGCTGGGCTATTCGGTCTCAACGGCGGCCCTCGATCAGATGACCCGTAACTTTGCGGTGTCGCTGGCCCCACACCGGATCCGGGTCAATGGTGTGGCCATCGGATCCGTCATGAGCGCTTCATTGCAGAACACATTGCGCGACAACAGCGACTACCGCGCCGACATTGAAGATCACACACCGCTTGGCCGGATTGCTTCGGCCAGCGAGCTTGTCTCGGCAGTGCAATATCTGTCGAGCGACGCCTCAGGTTTTATGACCGGGCAGATCATGACCATCGATGGCGGCCGAACACTGCTTGACCCTGTCGCCGCACCTGCGCATTGATGGGCGCATGAGCAAGATGCAAGACGAGAAATCCCGTGCGGCGAGTTGGTTTCGGCAGCTGCGCGACGATATTGTAGCCGCCTTTGAGGGGCTCGAAGACAGTCATGACAACGGGCCGATGGCTGACGCCGCACCGGGCCGGTTCGACGTCTCCGAAACCAAACGCGCCAGCGATGATGGCTCTGATGCAGGCGGTGGGCTGATGAGCGTGATGCGCGGCGGCCGTGTGTTTGAAAAGGTCGGCGTGAATGTCTCAGAAGTCTATGGCAGCCTCGGTGTGCAAGCCCAGAAAGCCATGGCTGCGCGCGGCGTGCCTGGTATGGAAGATGATCCGCGCTTCTGGGCCTCGGGCATCAGCCTTGTGGCACATATGCAAAACCCGCATGTGCCAGCTGTGCATATGAATACGCGCATGTTCTGGACGCCGAACGCCTGGTGGTTTGGCGGCGGCTCTGACCTGAACCCTTGCATTGAGTATGACGAGGACACGGCCCATTTCCACGCCACGCAAAAGGCGCATCTCGATCCGCATGGGACCGACCATTATCCGCATCTCAAGAAGTGGGCGGATGAGTATTTCTACATCCCGCACCGTCACCGCGCGCGCGGTGTGGGCGGCATCTTTATGGATGATCAGAATTCCGGGGATTGGGAGGCGGATTTTGCCTTGACCCAGGATATTGGCCGCGCATTTCTCAAAGCCTATGTGCCCTTGGTCGAAAAACGCCGCGGACAGAATTGGTCTGACGCGGACAAGGAAACCCAACTTGTGCATCGCGGGCTATATGCCGAATACAACCTCGTCTATGATCGTGGCACCAAGTTTGGCCTGGCAACCGGCCACGACGCCGATGCGGTGTTGATGAGCCTGCCTCCGGTCGCGAAATGGACCTGATGATGCCCGCCATGTGATCCGGCGGGCATGGGTATTTGCAACAAGAAAGAAGCAGGTGCATCCCGCTTCTTTCTTGTCAGAAATACCCAAAAACCTTTCAGACGTTTTCTTCCATATCTGCCAAAATCTTGGCGCCGCGGTCCGCCAAAGCACCGGTACCATCCTTCCAGCGGCGGTGAATCCAGAACCATTGATGCATGTTCTCGCGAATGGCGGCCTCCAAACGCGCATTGAATTCGCGGGTCATGGTGACCGGGTCGGAATGAGCAATGGGCGTCTCAGTATGGATGGTGAAATGCAGGCCATCGGGATCACGCAGACCCCAGACCGGCACAAGAAGGGCGTCAAACTTGAGCGCCATCTCGGCGGTGGCAAGCGAGGTCAGCGCAGGATGACCAAAGAACTCAAGCGGCACGCCGTCATGGGCGTTAAGATCATTCAGGATTGCGAGCACACCCCCGGAGCGCAGGTGTTTGACCATCTGGATCATCCCCTTGCGACCCTGTTCAAACATCGGTTCCGAGAGCGCGGCCATGGCCTTGACGTAATGTTCGTTAAAGGGACGATTGGCCATCGGGCGATAAAACACACCCATGTTGAAGCCTTGCTCCATCATCGCCAGACGCGCAGCATTAAACGAGCCAAAATGGCCGGTCACAAAGATCACCGGGCGCCCGGCTTCACGCGCGGCACGTACATCGGGCAGACCGGGGCCAATTACGGGCGACTTGCGAGCATAGTCTGCGAACTCGGGCGAATAGAGCTCAACCATGTTTCGCCCTGCATTGTCAGGCACACGACGCATAAGGTCGCGCACGGTCTCTTCGTCCAGGTCGGGTCTGGCGAATGCGAGATTTTCGCGTACACGGCGACGGTATCCAGCGAGTGTGCCCAGGAGCCGGGACGCGGTCCAGCCGACAACAGGGACACGCATGCGGTAAGGCAACAGCCGCGACAGCCGGATGGGCGCCACAAGCAATGCGCCAATCAGACGTTCGGTCAGCGGAATCGTTTCAGTTTTCTGCTCGTCGCTCATGCGCGACCTTTCTGGAGAGACCTCTGACGACCAGCATTACGCATTCGCCTTTGCGATCTCAAGCCACCCCAGGGACGCGCGCCAGCCCGGTTCCGATCATGGAATCGCGTGTGACAAGTTTGGCAAGCGTCGCCTCATCCATTCCCTCTGTTCCATCAGGGCGTGCCGGAATGACCACATAACGCATATCCGCCGTGCTGTCATGGACACGGATTTGGCTGGTGTCTGGCAGGTCCACACCGAACTCCCGCAGAACCTTGCGGGGTTCTTTCACCGCCCGCGAGCGGTAGGCGCGGGTTTTGTACCAATCAGGCGGTAGTCCCAGAAGGTTGCGCGGATAGCACGAGCACAGCGTGCAGACGATGAGGTTGTGAACTGTGGCGGTATTCTCCACCGCAATCAGATTGAGCGGGCCAATGTCAAAGCCCATCTCGCGTGTCGCGGCGGCGGCATTGTCCAGAAGCCGCGCTTTGAAATCAGGATCAACCCAGGCACGCGCCACGACGGCCGCGCCGTCAGCAGGGCTGCGAGCATCCATGGCCTCAATCTGAGCATTGATCTCAACAGACGTCAGTTGGCCTTTTTTCACCAACAATTCGCGCACGGCAATCTCCATCTGCTGCCAATACGTGAGGGCTGTGTCATTGTCGGCGCGAAACGGATGACCTGACGGGCTCAGGTGATCATGATCGTGATGGTCATGCGGCATATCAGACCTCCTCCAGCCAATGAGCGTAGACCTCGACATCGACGGTGTCGGTCGGGTTTTCTGCGGTCTCTCCCCAAAGCTCTTGCATGGAAAAGCGCACGCGGTAGAGCGTTTTCTTTTCTGCTTTCAGCCCATAGGCGAGCTGTTCAGGGTTGCCAAATGGGCCGATTTCGCGCTCGACTTCTCCGGTTTTGCCACGCACGTAGAAGGGTGCGCGCACATGTCCCGGGGGGAACATGGATTTGACACGGACCCTAGTCACCTTGCGCCTCGCCATAGGTCGGGCCGCGGGCGGCGATCTCTTCCATGCGCTGACCGAGTTCTTCTAGGGTGTAGACGCCTGCCTCAATCAGGTTCTGATTGGTAGCTGCAATCCAGCGTTCGTAATAGCTGTATTTTTCAAACGCCTCTTCGCCCATATCCTCAAGGGCACGTCGCAAGCCATCGACGGTAAACAACCCCTTGCCGCCACACAGAACCATCAGCGCATCGATGCGTTTCTCCCAAAGGGCAAAGTCATGGCCCTCCATCGGAACAGGCCCTGCAGCCTGCCCGCCCATATCATGCCAGCGGCGTTGTGGTGTATCGGTCATGCCGCAAGGTTAGGATGAGGCAGCGTGAGAGGCAATGGGGTTTGGGAGCGTGCTGAAAGAGTTAAGGCGCTTCACCTCAAGCGATGTCTCAAGTTGAAGACGAAGCGCTTTAGCAAAAGAGTGGTTTTTTGTTTTTCAAATGCCGCTCCACAAGCTGCTTCTGAAGCTTTCCTGCCGGTATGTGACGCGCAGGATCGGGCGTGTATTTCAGATTGGCCAACTCGGGGAAAATCGTCAAGATCTCCTCACGCGCCTCGGAGCTGATCGATTTGAGGGTTTCAGGCCCAGTATAGAGGCTCTCGGTCGGCGCGCCTTCTGCATAAATCACCTCATGTTGATCAAACAGAAGATGGTAGTAGGACACGTGGTCAATCTCTTCATCAACAAAGATACCGGGCAGCTCTGTCAGTTTAATCGCAGGCACCAGAACTTCGTCTACGCCAAACATACGTTGGACAATTTTTGAGCGCACCAGCATGCGGTGCTGGCGTGACACGAGAAGATCACGTTTGGGCAACCCACCCCCCAGAGCGTGTGCCATAATCCGCACCGGACGCAGCTTGGGATTTGCAGTGATCTTAGAGGCCGTCAGCTTGCGGCAGAACACGCGTAGAATAGTTGCAAACTGCGGAGAATTATCGCTTGGCGCATAACGCAAAAGCGTATCCCCTGGCACAAGGTCATCCACACATTTGTCACCGTTTTGCGTTACCAACTTAGTGCCATCCGCAAAACAAGGCACAAAGCTTGAGACCGGCAGCCCGTCCGTCGGGTCGGCAAAGGCACCATCTCCCAGGCCGGTTATCGTCAGCGTAGTATTGAGTGGTGGCACGTCTCCGATAAAACCAAGGAAAAATCCCTGTTCGCCGCCAAGCTCGAAGGCTGTATTGCCGCTCAAGTCGTAATCGAACACGCCAATTGTGTAGGTGTTTGTGCCATCCGTTACGATGTAGTTGTAATCCCAAGCAATTGCTTCTCCCAAAAAGGTCTGAGTTGGATCATCCGGACTTTCATTTGTGGCCAAATCGCCTGTGATCGTGTCAGTGTCGGCTCCAAGATCAATATCAATCGTACTGAACGCGGAGATCTCAAACGAGGTTCCTACACCACCAAACGCAGCCTGACCCGCTGTCAGTGTGGTATCTGTTCTAAAGGCACCGAATACTCTGCTCATAACCCGCTCTCCTTATCAGTCGAGCCGGGCAACGGGACAAACATCCCTGACACAAAGTTAGACATAATTATCATGTGTGTTCAGCCAGTTGCGCGAACAACTGGGACTCTCCTGCCTGACCTCACTCGTGTCTGCGCTTCGAGCGCGCAAACTTATTATTGTCGTAATGATAACAGATTTGCCACAACTCCGCCACATTGTTCCGTGGGAACTCTGGGGGTTTGGTGCAACTTCACGCGATATTGATCGGTATTCACACAAACCAACCGTGCAGGGCGCGTCCGGCTTTCTGGTTTGCGCTCTGGGATAAACCATCAGGGCGGAGGTGTCTTTGACACGCCCATCCGGCCCATCGCGATGGATTGCGGCGCTTTAACTGGCCAGCACTCGGACGCTGTTTAGTCCATCCGCTTCTGTCACCGAACAGCAAATGCTCTTCAAGGTCCGCGGTTCCTCGTAATTCCATGGCCTGCCGCGATGCAGAACCGCGCGCTCGTCCCAGATGAGCACATCGCCAGGGGTCCAGTTATGCGTATAGACGTATTCCTCCTGCGTGCAGAAGGCGATGGCACTGTCAATCAGGCCCTGCGCTTGCGCGCCGCCCATGCCCTCAATCGCAAAGGAATGCGAGGCGATGTAAAGCGCCTCTTCGCCGGTCACAGGGTTGGGCCAGATGGCGCGCCAGGGGCGGTCAGGCCAGCGGGTCATTTTCGGCTGTTGCGCCAGTTCCGCCGACAACCTCGCGCGGGAATGCGAAAGCCTGTGCCAGATGATGGCGTTTTGCAAAGGCGCGCGTAGGTCTTCTGGCATGTCCGCCCATGCGGCTCGGGTGGAGGCCAGTTCGGTCTCACCCCCGCTTGAAGGCACAATGCGGGCTGTCAGAATGTTGATAAGCGCCGGGATGGGCAGGAACGTGCTGTCCGTGTGCCAGAGCATGTTGGCTTGCAAATCCAGCGTATGAAGGCTTTTGGCGTCGGCGACACCATCTTTGGTCTCATTGGAGACGGCGGAAACTTTGAAATCCGCATCGTGACCGGCCATCGCCTCGCGATTTTCCAGCGGACCAAAGAGCTCAGCCAAACGCGTATGCGCCGCATCGTCAAGCTCTTGCGCCGGAAAGAGCAAGGCCGAGTGGCGTTCAAACGCATCGCGGATTTCGGGATATAGATGCGTGGCTGTGACCTCGCGCAGGTCCACGTCGTCAATGATCTGGCCGAAGCGGGGATGCAGGGGTTTGGTGCGCATTAGCTTGCTCCGTTTTCGCCTTCGGCATCTGGTTTGCCAGTGTAGAGCAAAAGCCCAACGGAGATCACCAAGACAACGGCGACAAAGAGAGCCGGTGATCCGATGCAGCCCTCAGCCGTGGCTTGGGCACGCTGCCCGCCGGTGGGGTCCCAGAAGGTAAAAGCGCCGACAAGAAAACTCCACCCGACAAAAACCGCCAACGCGCCCCAGCTGTTTTTGAACCGCCACACAAGGGCTGAGCAGAAGAGCAGAAAGAGCGCCGCGGGGCTGCCGAAAATCCAGAGTGTTTCCTGCCAGATGCTGACAGGCGCGCCATCCCAGCCCGGCCGCACCTTGTCGCAGACCTCTGCCAAGGCGGGCAGTGGCAGGCACGTCAGCGCAAGAAAAAAGATCAGTCCTCTTCGAAAGGATCCCATTCGTCTTCCACTTCGGGCAAGGCATCAACTTGTGCATCTTGAACAATGTCTTCGAGCGTCTTGATAGATTTGATTTCCGCCTCAGGAAAGGCGTCGAACACAGCCTGCACCAGCGGGTGCTGGCGCGCCTCAGCTTCCAACTCGTTTTGCGCGGCGTCGCGGCGTTCGGCGATGGTCTCTGCCCCACCTTCGTTCACGACCGAGACGGCCCACCGGTTGCCCGTCCAGCTTTGCAGCCGCGCGCCGAGGCGTTGGGCAAAGTCATTCGGCGCGGCCTGCGTGGGCACAAATTCGATGCGCCCAGGCTGATAAGCGGCCAGGCGCAGGCAGGTTTCCACCTCGACCAGCAGCTTCACATCACGATGCGCGCGGATGAGCTCGACCACATGGTCAAAAGTGGGATAATGCGCCAATGCTGTCTCAGACAGTGTGGCAAGCGCAGTCGTCGCTCCGGAAGGCTGCACCTGCCCCTGACTCACGGGCGCATTGGTCTGTGATGCCGCTGCCGGGCTTGCTGATGCAGATGCCACGGGTGCAGAGGATCGCGCGTGGCCGCCCCCGTTTGGCCCGCCTGGCGCTGGGCCGGTCGGTGGGGCATCACGCAGTTTGCGCACAAGCTCTTCGGGACTGGGCAGATCGGCCACATGCGTGAGACGAATGACAGCCATCTCTGCGGCCATCATGGAATTGGGCGCGCTGGCCACTTCCTCCAGCGCCTTGAGCAGCATCTGCCACATCCGCGTCAGCACCCGCATCGGCAAAGCTTCGGCCATGGCCGCGCCACGGGTGCGTTCATCAGGGCTGATCGTGGGGTCTTCGGTAGCCTCAGGCGTGATCTTGACCACGCTGACCCAATGGGTGATCTCAGCCAGATCGCGCAGCACGGCCATGGGATCGGCCCCTTCGGCATATTGCGCCGAAAGCTCCGTCAAAGCACCCGCCGCATCGCCTTTCATGATCAAATCAAAGAGATCCATAACGCGGCCCCGGTCGGCCAGACCCAGCATGGCGCGCACCTGGGTAGCGGTGGTCTCTCCCGCCCCATGGCTGATCGCCTGATCCAGAAGCGAGGTGGCGTCGCGTGCAGAGCCTTCGGCAGCGCGGGTGATCAACGCCAGCGCGTCTTCGGCAATTTCCGCCTTTTCCGCATCAGCAATCTTACGCAGAAGTGCGATCATCACCTCAGGCTCAATCCGGCGCAGATCAAACCGCTGACAGCGGCTCAGGACCGTGACAGGAACCTTGCGGATTTCCGTGGTCGCAAAGATGAATTTCACATGCGCCGGCGGCTCTTCTAGCGTCTTCAGAAGCGCGTTGAAGGCGCTGGTTGAGAGCATATGCACTTCGTCGATGATGTAAATCTTGTAGCGTGCCGAGGCCGCGCGGTAATGCACAGAGTCGATGATTTCACGGATGTCGTTCACGCCCGTCCGGCTCGCGGCGTCCATTTCCAGCACGTCCACATGACGCCCTTCCATGATCGCGGTGCAATGTTCGCACTGACCACAAGGATCCGTCGTCGGCCCACCCTGCCCATCCGCCCCGATGCAGTTCATCCCCTTGGCAATGATCCGCGCCGTGGTGGTTTTACCGGTGCCGCGAATGCCGGTCATGATAAAGGCCTGCGCGATACGGTCGGCCTCAAACGCATTGCGCAACGTGCGCACCATGGCGTCCTGCCCCACCAGATCGGCAAAGGTTTCGGGCCGGTATTTCCGGGCCAGAACCTGATAGGTGGTGTCGGGGGTTTCGGTCATAAGAGCCTTGTCGGATTCGCGCGCTGACCAAAGGTAGTTGCTGAGCCGAGGGCCGTCCAGCTTGCTTTTGGTCCGCGTAGCAGCAAAACTGTACGGATGCGAAACGGAGGGGGATCACATGCGGTTAAGAGGGATCAGACGCAGTCGCAACGTGGAAGATCGAAGACGGTCAGGTGGATCGCGACGCGGTGCTGGTGTCGGCGGTGTTGGGTTGTTGGTGATTGTGGCCGTCGCCTATTTCGCGGGCGTCGATGTTACTCCGCTATTGCAAAACGGAGGCTTGCAGCAAGAAAGCTCTGAACCACGTCAACTAAGCGCTGAAGAAGAGCGGGCAGCTGAATTTACCTCGCAAGTTCTGGCGACGACAGAAGACGTCTGGTCGCAGATCTTTCCCTCTCAGGTGGGGCGAGACTATACCCCGCCGGTGCTGGTGCTGTACTCGGGTGTCACCCAAAGCCCATGCGGCGGTGCATCTGGGGCAACAGGTCCATTCTATTGCCCTGCGGATCGCAAGGCTTATCTGGACACTGAGTTTTTCACGACAATGTCGCGGCAACTGGGCGCCTCAGGCGATTTTGCCGCCGCTTATGTGATTGCCCATGAGGTGGCGCATCATGTGCAGAATGAGCTTGGCATCCTGCCTGAGGTGAACCGTGCCCGGCAAGCGGCGGGCCAGACCGAGGCCAATGCGCTGACCGTGCGGCTTGAGCTTCAAGCCGATTGCTTTTCCGGGATTTGGGCCAAGGCCGTTGGGGGCCTGATGGAGCCCGGTGATCTGGAGGAGGCACTCAACGCCGCGCGGATGATTGGCGATGATCATCTACAAAAGCGCGCCGGGCGCGTGCCCCAGCCGCATACGTTCACCCATGGCACGTCTGAACAACGCTCGCGCTGGTTTGCAACGGGGTTTCAGACAGGTGACATGCGCAGCTGCGATACGTTTTCCACTGACCGGCTCTGAGTGCTACCAAGTGTCTGACTTTGTCATATATGCCCTTCCGGTTGCTGGTGGCATCCTGGGCATTGCACCCTTGCCGGGACGGAGTGGAAAGTGGACCGATGATCTGGCCCATTTGAGGGATTGGAAACCGGCGCTTGTGATCACGATGACCACACCCTCGGAGCAGGTCAGTCATGGTTTGGGCGACATGGGTCTGGATATCCAGGATTCCGGCACACGCTGGATTCACTTCCCGGTCGAGGACCTGAGCATACCTGCACCGGAACAGATCGAAGACTGGCACGTGGCCAGCAAGACGGCCTTGTCAGCGTTGCAGGGGGGCGGTCGCGTTCTGATCCATTGCTTTGGCGGATGTGGACGCTCCGGAATGGCCGCACTCAGATTGATGATCGAGGCCGGAGATGCCGCGGATGACGCGCTCAATCGGCTGCGCGCGGTGCGGTCCTGCGCGGTGGAGACAGATGAGCAAATGGCGTGGGCGCTTGAGGGAGTATGACCCCCTAAATGCTCCGCGCACGAAACGCTTTAACGACTTGGTAAGGTCTTCTTTTTTGCCCGGCAGTTAACTGCGGGCAACATCGTTTTGCCCCGATTTTGCTAAATTGATGCCTCGGAAATGCGGTCTTCATTCCCGTGTCGCACCGCGTTGCGACGGTAGGTTACCCAGACAGGACAGTGCGTCCAAGTCACCTTTGCAAACAGGGCGCACACGCCCTCGACGCCAAAAACAGGAGTTGAGGAGGACATCTTCCTGCAAACCATCGGCGCAGACCCCCCAACAGCCCCCCGAGACTCGCGATGATTCAAATAAAGCGGCAATTGAAAGATTTTGCACAATCGGGCCTTGAGCTGTTTTGGCAGCGGCAGGCAACTCTTGCCGGTGCGACTCTTCTTGCCGCTTTTTACATCAATATCCGCACCGCTCTGATCTGCTACGCCCTATGCCAGATATGCGAGTTTCTGGATTACAGCGTCGCCAGACGGGTTCTGAAATGGGACGGCAAGAACAGGGGCGACGCGGTCCGGTATCTGCACAAGCTCTCCATCACGTCTGCGCTATGTGCATCGTCGATTGTCCTCTACATTGTCCTGATGGCGCTCGCAGAAGGTCCCTCCTTGCATATGGGGCCCTTGTTCTTTCTTTTCGCCGCCGCGCTCTATTCGGCGATGAACACCTGTCAGATCCCAAGAATTCTGATCATCCGGCTATGCGTGTTTTCAGCCGCGTTTGTGTTCATTCCTGTTTACGATATCTTGGTCGTTCGTCCGCCCTTGGACTCAGATCTTTGGAAGCAACTTGGTATTGTCCTGTTCGTGCTCTACTTCCTGATCGAATGCTCGCGAAAGTTTCTCGAAAACTACATGACACGTCTAAAGCATCTTCGAGAGCTACGTACCGAGCGTGACCGGGTAACAGATGCGTATAAAGTGCAATCGCAGTTCATTGCGATTGTAAGCCATGAGCTGCGGACGCCGCTGACATCCGTCAAAGCCTCGCTTGATCTGCTGAACAACGAAAAACTGGGCCGCCTTCCAGGTGAGCTGAAGTCGATTGCCAAGCTTGGGCAGGCGGGCGGGAACCGTCTGGCCGAGCTGATCAATGACCTTCTGGATTTCCAGGCTTTGAAATCCGGAGAAGTGTCTCTGGACCTTTCGCAGATCGAACTTGGTCAATTCGTGCGCACCGCCGTGGCAGAACATAGCCCCCTCGGGGACGATCGGGATATTTCTATCAGAGCAGACACGGCTGGACCTGCAGTGACCGTGGAAGGCGATGCGCGCCGGCTGATGCAGGTGATGTCCAATGTTTTGTCAAATGCGATCAAGTTCTCGTCCGACGGTGGCGTGGTAGATGTGCGCATCGAGACATCGGAGACCAAAGCGAAAGTTCTCATCCGGGACAGCGGTATTGGCATTCCGGAAAACTCCAAGAACATCGTCTTCGCCCCTTTTCAGCAAGTTGCCTGCCCCGACAAACGCGACCATGGCGGCACTGGCCTTGGCATGAGCATCTCCAAAAAGATCCTGGAAGCCCATGGTGGAACGATTGACTACACAAGTGAGGTAGGTGTCGGGACCACGTTCACTATTGAATTGAACCGGCTTGCAGTCGACACCGAAACGCAGCCATTGATACCCAATAAGTCGGTGAGCCACGCAGCGGAATAGACGTTGGAATGGCTAAAATGTTTCGCACGCGAAACATTTGATTTAACAATGGGTTAACACCTGTTTGACTGGGAGGTTCCGGAGCGGGTCCGGGACTGTGAACACCCCGCGCCGCACGACATAACACGTTTCAACATGGCGGGGTGAAACCCCGCCCTACGGCGTGCATCAAAGTCGTGAGAGGTGAGAGGCTGGACAACGACCCAAGCGGGGCTCGTTACGGCTGCTTCCTTCCGGACCTGACCGGGTTGGCGAGGCGCTCGCCCGCGCCAACCTCTCACCGCCTATCTAGGCGGTCAGGGCGGGATTCGCAAGATCAGCTGTCTTTGGTGAGTTTGACCACCGTTTCATCGCTGTCCGGGGCCAGTTCCTCGAAATCAAAGTTATCCAAGCGGCGGGCACGGCGTCCGGCCTTGTCGGCGGAAATTTTGATATCTGAGATGTCCTTGGCCGCCTGCCCGAAATGCCGGTCCAGGTTTTCCACCCGCGTGCCCAGCCGTTCCACATCGGCAAAGAGCAGGCTTAGCTCACGGCGGATGGCCCCGGCCTGTTCACGCATGCGGGCGTCTTTGAGGATAGCGCGCATCGTGTTGAGCGTGGCCATGCAGGTGGTGGGCGAGACGATCCAGACCCGCGCGGCGAACCCTTCGCGCACGAGGTCTGGGAAATTGGCGTGTAGCTCGGCATAGACCGCCTCGGAGGGCAGGAACATCAGCGCGCCATCGGCGGTTTCGCCGTCGAGGATATATTTCTCGGAGATGTCCTTGATGTGCTTCTTGACGGAGGTGCGCAGAAACTTGGCGGCCTCATTGACCTCCCAGTCATTGGTGGCATTGCGCAGGGCCTCGTAGGCCTCCAATGGAAACTTGCTGTCGATGGCAATCGGACCGGGAGGATTGGGCAGGTGGATGAGGCAATCGGCGCGCTTGCCGTTTGAGAGCGTGGCCTGCAGCGTGTAGCTGTCTTTGGGCAATGCCTTGGAGACAATGTCGGTGAGTTGGATTTCCCCAAACGCGCCACGGGTCTGTTTGTTGGACAGGATGTCCTGCAACGTGAGCACGTCGCCCGAGAGCTTGGTGATGTTGTCCTGCGCTTTGTCGATGGCGGTGAGGCGCTGTTGCAGCTCGCCCAGGGTCTGTGCGGTGCGCCGGGCGGAGCCTTGCAGGTTTTCATTCATCTGACCCGAAACCTCGGACAGGCGTTTTTCCATCAGTTGCAGCATGGCGGTCTGGCTTTGGGCCTGTGCCTCAGAGACGTGATGCAGCCCTCCGGCGAGACGTTCCTGCCCGTCGCCGAGGCTTTGGACGCGTTGGCCCAGCTGGCCCATCTGCATCGCCAGTGGGGCCATCGCGCGGGCGGACCGGCCTGCAGCGCGGGCCGACAGGAATAGAAGAATGAGCATCAAGAGCACCACAGCCAGCCCCCCCAGAGCGGCCAGGACGAGCGGATCGTTTAATGCATAAGGAGTGCCGCCGATGGTGATCATGTGCGTCCAAACAGGCGTTCAATGTCGCTGAGTTTCAGCTCGATATAGGTGGGGCGGCCATGGTTGCATTGCCCGGAATGGGGTGTGGCCTCCATCTCGCGCAGAAGGGCGTTCATCTCATCGGCCTGCATGCGCCGGCCCGAGCGAACCGAGCCGTGACAGGCCACGCGGCTGAGGATGGCATCAATGTGGGATTTGAGCGCCTCACTGCCGCCGGTATCAGTGATCTCGTCAAGGATGTCGCGCAAGATGGCTTCGGCATCACAGGTGCCAAGGATGGCCGGGGTTTCGCGCACAGCGATGCTGCCTGGTCCAAAGGCTTCGATGATGAGACCAAAACGCGCCAGATCGTCGGCCAGATCAAGGAGCGTCGCGGCCTCATCTGGGTTCAGTTCGACAATCTCAGGGATGAGCAATGCCTGTGTCGCCACGCCGCTTTCGGCCATCTGGCGTTTAAGTTGTTCATAAACGAGCCGTTCATGGGCGGCGTGCTGATCCACGATGACCATGCCGGTTTCGGTCTGGGCGATAATGTAATTCTCATGCACCTGCGCGCGCGCTGCCCCAAGAGGCAGGGATTGAGGGGGGATATGTTCGGGGTCCTGTACCGCTTCCGTCAAGACCGGCTCGACCCGCGCGGAATAGTCCGTCTGCATTTCGGCAAAACCGGGGGCCTGTTGTGGCGCTTGCGCCTGATAGCTGGCAGCACGGGCCGCTGGGCCGGGGCGGTCCATCTGGTAGACCCTTGCGCCGGTGGGTTCAGGTTGCATAGCCCCCAGCGCGGCCCCCGCCACAGTCGAGGACGCGCGATGACCGGCCTCGGCCAAGGCATGGCGCAGGCCAGAGACGATCAGCCCCCGTGCGAGTCCGGGATCTCGAAAGCGCACCTCGGATTTGGCGGGATGCACATTCACATCCACCAAGGTCGGGTCACAGTCGATAAAGAGTGCCGCCACAGGGTGCCTGTCACGGCTGAGCACATCCATATAGGCCGCGCGCAAGGCGCCATAAAGCATCTTGTCGCGCACCGGGCGGCCATTGACGAACATGTATTGCGCCACAGCCGCGCCGCGTGAATATGTCGGCAGAGCAGCGTAACCCGTCATGTGGAGGCCATCGCGCGTGGCCTCGATGCGCAGGGCGTTTTCGGCAAATTCCCGTCCCAACACCTGTGCCAGCCGTCCGTGCAATGCCTCGAACAAATCACCGGTTTCCGCATCTGCACGAAAGACGGTCCGGGGGTCCCGACCCTCGGAGACATCACGCAGGGTGAAGCTGACGAAAGGTTCCGCCATGGCCAGACGTTTGATCACATCCGTGATCGCCTGCGCCTCGGCCCGGTCGGTGCGCATGAATTTGAGTCGCGCGGGTGTGGCGTAAAAGAGATCGCGCAAGGTCACGACGGTACCCTGGTTCAGCGCAGTGGGCTTAACCGCAGTCATGCCACCGCCAGCGACAGTGATCTCAGCTGCCTCTGCATCTTCTGCTCGCGATGCAATGGTCAACCGCCCAACGGCCCCCAGCGACGGCAGGGCCTCTCCGCGAAAGCCAAAGCTCTGGATATTGAGCAGATCGGAGCCGTCGATCTTCGAAGTCGCATGGCGGCTTAGCGCCAGCGGCAAGTCGTCTGCGGTCATGCCACAACCGTCATCGCTCACACGAATAAGAGTCTTACCGCCGTCCGCGACATCAATTGAGATGCGACCCGCACCCGCATCCAGAGCGTTTTCAACGAGTTCCTTGACCGCAGAGGCCGGCCGTTCGACGACTTCGCCAGCCGCAATCCGGTTGATCGCGGACTCATCCAACTGTCGGATTTGAGGGCGATTTTCGCCTATATGGGGTTTTATCTGCTCCATACCACAAGACTTAGCATGGTCTGGTGCGATTCGGAAATGGCAATAGGATGCGCGTTTCCTTGCTGCAGCGGACCTAATTTCCTTGATGCAGCGGCCTGCCTCGCCTATCTGGGCGGGAACAGGAATTTCCGGAATGGACTCCCCATGCCTGCGCTTCAACGAATTGATCAAAGCCTCATTGTGCTCATCGGCCTCGTGCTGGTGCTTTCAGTTGCGATTTATTTTGTCAGTACGGATTATTTTTCGCTGCGCTTTGCGGCGGAAGACGGGCTGGTGGAATATGGCACCGCGATCTGTCTGTTCGTGGCGTGTCTGATATTGCTGCGTAATGGTTTTGCGCTTCGCGGGAAGGCGACGAAGCTGGCGGTGGGGCTGACCTTTTTCTATGCCTTCGCATTTTTCTTTGGAGCCGGGGAAGAAATTTCATGGGGCCAGCGCATTTTTGGCTGGGAAACGAGCGAGGCCATGAAGGCCATAAACCGGCAAGATGAGACTACGTTGCACAATATTGAAATCGGTGGGGTGGCCATGACCAAGCACCTGTTCGGCCCCATTTTAACGGCGGCCATTTTGATATACCTTGTGGTGTTACCGCTGCTTTATTCGCGCGTCACATGGGTGACAAATTTTGTTAATCGTATCGCTTTGCCGGTGCCCGGAATGCGTCATGCGATTTTGGCTGTGTTGGCAAGTCTCGTGATTACGTTCATTGACGTCGATCGGAAATGGGAAGTTTACGAGCTTGTGTTTGGCCTGCTTGTGGTCTCGATTTTCCTGCTGCCGCAGAACCGCGAGCACACAAGCTAACCTTATCCGGGGCGAAACCCCGTCAATTTCCCCGTTACGCACTCCCCTGCGATACAGATAGTCGCACGCATATGTTGCCATTTCTGGCAGTGATATTGCGTAACGGGAGGGACACGCATGAACAAACTCTTAGCCGAGTTCATCGGCACATTCACTCTGGTCCTGTTTGGATGCGGGGCCGCCGTAATTGCAGGCGCTGACATCGGCCTCACTGGCATCAGTTTTGCCTTTGGGCTGGCCTTGATCGGCATGGCCTATGGGATTGGACCGGTTTCCGGTTGTCATATCAACCCCGCGGTTTCGCTGGGTGCGGTGGCTGCAGGTCGAATGGAAATGGGCGTGGCCGTCGGCTACATCATTGCACAAGTGGCCGGGGCCATTGTTGCCGCTCTGGTTCTCTTGACGATCGCCAGCGGCAAGGCGGACTATTCTGTTGCCGAAAATGGTCTGGGTCAGAATGGCTGGGGTGCGGGATACCTCGGGGAGTACACCATGATGGCGGCATTCCTCTTCGAGGTGGTTGCCACCTTCCTCTTTGTTGTTGTCATTCTGGGGGCGACGGGCGCTGGTGCACCATCAGCCATGGCCGGCCTGGCCATTGGTCTGACGCTGGTTGTCATTCACCTTGTCGGCATCAACATCACCGGTGTCTCGGTCAATCCGGCACGCTCTTTTGGACCGGCCCTGTTTGCTGGCGCCACAGCTTTGAGCCAGGTTTGGCTTTTCATCATCGCCCCGATCATTGGCGGCGTTCTCGCCGGTATCGTGTTCCGCTCAGGTGTTTTGGATAGCGAGACTTAAATCACGCTTTCCAAAACCGGGCCTGCCATCGCATCCCGGCAGGCCCATTTTCTATTTCAGAGTATTTCGTCTTCGTCATAGAGCGGCGCCGCCTCTAGATGCGCGGCCACGCCTTCGGCGGCCGCTTCGGCCTTGGGTGTTTCAGCGATGTGGAAAAGCGCTTCGCCTTCATAGACCGCAGGCATGTTGGAACGTCCGATGACAATGCCCTGATCCTCGCAAAGCACTTCGCAATCCGTCTCGCCCATGGGGTCCGACACAACGCCGAGTACTGTGCCCGGGTTTACCGTGTCACCGATGGTGACATAGGCCCGGAACACGCCGCCGACAGGGGCACGATACCACCGTGACGTTACCGCCTGAACCGGCTTGCTTTTGACCTTGGGCACGCCTTTGACCCCGATCATGCCCAGCGCATGCATCACCCTTAAACAGCCGCTCACCCCCGCGCGGACCGTGAGTTCGTCGAACCGAAGTCCTTCACCGCCCTCATAGAGAAGCACGTCAACCC
Source organism: uncultured Roseovarius sp. (assembly GCA_947496175.1). GTDB lineage: Bacteria > Pseudomonadota > Alphaproteobacteria > Rhodobacterales > Rhodobacteraceae > Roseovarius. Next base: position 171,680 of record CANMBU010000002.1, on the reverse strand, counting down.
CTTCTTCCTCAGCCGCCATGCGCAGGCTGCCTTCGCGAAGCTTGGATTGCATCATCACCGGCGCGCCAAAGACCTCGCCCAGATGGCGCAGGCGTTCGTTGTCGGGCGTCAAACGGATTTGCGGCAGGTTGATCCGGTGAATGGCGGCGGAATGCAGGTCGATGCCCACATCCGACCTGCGCACGACCTCTTCCATAAAGATATGTGCCAGTCGCGAAGCCATTGAACCGCGTGAGCCGCCTGGAAAACACCGGTTGAGATCACGCCGGTCCGGCAGGTAGCGGGAGTGGTTGTGAAACCCAAAACTATTCACGATCGGCACCGCCAGAAGCGTGCCTGCCAGCCGGTCGAGCATCTGCGCCTTCAACAAGCGCCGCACGATCTCAACACCGATCACCTCATCCCCGTGGACCGCTGCTGAGACAAAGAGAACAGGACCAGGCCGACGCCCGTGGATCACATGGACCGCCAGATTGACCGGAGTGTGATCGGATAGGGTGCTGACCGGCACATCTATGGTTTTGCGCGTACCGGGCGCTACGGACTGGCCGCCGATGTCAAATACTGCACGAGGTGTCATGTCGCAGAGCGATAAGCAAAAAATGAGGCCCTGTCCATTGCCGACAGGGCCTGCTTCTTTCTTGTCCTAAACACCCCGGGGAGCGCGAGGGGCTGGCCCCTCGCCTGACCCGTTTTGATCAGCTGGGGAGTTTGGTCATACGCAGATACGGCAGAACCGTATCATACTCTCCAAACTTCGCTGCCGCGTCTTCATTGCTCACGCTTGGTGGGATCACCACGTCCTGTCCCACGGTCCAGTCGGCGGGGGTTGCAACACCGTGGTTCATCGTTGTCTGCAAGGCGTCAAGCGCGCGCACGACTTCACCAAAATTACGTCCCACGGTCATGGGGTAAGTCATGGTCAGTTTGAGCTGTTTGTCTGGTCCGATGATAAAGACCGAGCGCACGGTGGCGCTGTCGGCAGGCGTGCGGCCGTCCGGCAGGTACGCTTCGGCAGGCAGCATGTCGAAGGCCTTGGAAATCTCAAGGCCGTCATCCGCGATAATTGGAAACCCAGGGTGCGCGCCCCCGGCTTTTTCGATGTCGCCTTTCCATTTCTTGTGATCTTCGACGCCATCGACGCTCACGCCAATAACCTTGGTGCCACGTTTCTCCCATTCGTCGGCCAACCGGGCCACGGCACCGAATTCGGTTGTGCAAACCGGTGTGAAATCCTTGGGGTGGGAAAACAGGATAGCCCAGCTGTCGCCGATCCAGTCGTGCAGGTCAAAACTGCCCTGATCGGTGGTGACGTTGAGGTTGGGGATGGTGTCATTGATGCGCAGAGCCATAGCTTCACTCTCCTTTGGCAGTCAGGGATTCGGTCGCGCCAGCATACGCGGTGTAAATCAATTTGCCACCCGTCCTCTTGCAGAGCTTTGCTGCCAGTGATTAGGTGCGCGAAAATGCTACAACATCCATTGTAGCCCACATCGTTTCAAAGGAGTCCGACATGATCGAGAAGCGGCAATTCTACATTGGCGGAGCATGGGTGGACCCGGTTTCCGGCACGGATCATCAGGTGATCAACCCTTCAAACGAAGAAGCTTGCGCGGTGATCTCTCTCGCCGGGCAGGCGGATGCCGATGCGGCCGTCGCGGCGGCAAAGGCAGCTTTTCCATCCTGGATGCAAACCCCGGTCGAAGATCGCGTCGCGTATGTGGAAAAGCTTGGAGAGATTTACAAGGCACGCAGTGAGGAGATGGCACAAGCCATCAGCCTTGAGATGGGCGCACCCATCGACATGGCCCGCAGCCAGCAGGTCGGCGCAGGCAGCTGGCATCTCAAAGCGCTGGTGAAGGCGGCAAGCGAATTTCACTGGATCGAACCCCTCGGTGATCACGCGCCGAATGACCGCATCATCCACGAAGCGGTGGGGGTTGTGGCGATGATCACGCCGTGGAACTGGCCAATGAACCAGATTTCGCTGAAAGTGATCGCAGGGCTCATTGCGGGATGCACCATGGTGCTGAAGCCGTCAGAAGAGTCACCACTATCCGCGATGCTGTTTGCCGAGATGGTGGACGAGGCGGGTTTGCCACCGGGCGTGTTCAACCTCATCAATGGCGATGGCGCAGGTGCGGGCACAGCGTTGACCGGTCATCCGGATGTGGACATGGTGTCTTTCACCGGATCGAGCCGCGCAGGCAAACTGATCTCCAAGAATGCGGCGGACACGCTCAAGCGCGTTAGCCTGGAATTGGGCGGTAAAGGCGCAAATCTGATCTTTGCAGATGCCGATGAGAAGGCCGTCAAACGCGGTGTGCTGCATTGCATGAACAACACCGGTCAGAGTTGCAATGCACCCACACGCATGCTGGTGCAACGCGAGGTCTATGACCAAGCGGTCGAGACAGCGGCGGAGGTTGCCGCCAAAGTCACGGTTGGACCGGCATCCGAAGAGGGTCGCCATGTTGGCCCAGTGGTCAATGAGGTGCAGTTCAACAAGATTCAGGATCTCATCCAGCAGGGTATCGACGAAGGCGCGCGCCTTGTGGCTGGTGGTACGGGGCGACCCGATGGGCTTAATCGAGGCTTCTATGTCAAACCCACGGTGTTCGCGGATGTGACCAACGACATGACGATCGCGCGAGAAGAGATCTTCGGCCCCGTTCTTTCGATCATCCCCTTTGAGACTGAGGAAGAAGGGCTTGAGATCGCCAATGACACACCCTACGGGCTGACCAATTACGTGCAGACAACCGATCCGGCACGCGCCAATCGTGCGGCGCGCGCATTGCGCTCTGGCATGGTTGAGATGAACGGTCAGGGGCGCGGTCTCGGCTCGCCCTTTGGAGGCATGAAACAATCGGGCAACGGGCGCGAAGGTGGCAAGTGGGGTCTTGAGGACTTCCTCGAAGTCAAAGCTGTCTCGGGTTGGACCGAGGGCGCGTGACCTCATGACGACTCACGTCTTTGTGCTACATCTCGTCCGCGCCACCGCGCGGCGGGAAAATGCGCAGGGGCTTTTGCAGGATGCCAAGGAGATCGGCGGGTTCAACGGAGCGATTTGGCCCGCCGTAGATGGCAGCGCCCTTTCAGATACGGATCTGGAGGGGGCACTGGGTGTCGAGCTGTTTGAACCATCCTATCCGTTCACCTTGAAGACTGGCGAAATCGGATGCTTTTTGTCACACCGACAGATCTGGGCCGAGATGCAAACCAGAGACGAGGATGCGGCCCTGATTGTTGAGGACGATGCCGACATTGACGCGGCCTCTTTCTTCAGGGCTGTTGAACTGGCAAAGCAGCATATCCAGACGCTGGGATACATTCAATTTCAGACCCGCCCGCCCAAGGGCCATGCGCATCTGATCGACACGGTTGGTGAGGCGCGTCTCGTGGTGCCACGACAAGCTGGACTGAGGACAACCGCGCAGATGGTCAGCAAAGCAACCGCACGGCATTTGCTTGATTGCTCAGTTGCCTTTGACCGGCCCGTAGACACATTTGTGCAATCGCATTGGCACACAGGGCTCCGGCCTGCGATGATTTATCCTTCTGGCATTCAGGACATTGCTGACAGGCTGGACGGCTCCACCATTCAGTCCGGCAAGAAGCCGTTGATGGAAAAACTGGGGCGAGAACTATCGCGCAAGCGCTATCGGTCCGCTGTTGCGCGCTTGTCGCGTCAGAGCATGGCGCCAAGCGAAGGTGGTCTCAAAGATGGCGCGTGACCGGATCATCACCCGTCTTTTTGGCGGGGCGGGAAATCAGCTCTTCCAATATGCTGCCGCGCGCGCATTGGCGGACAGGCTTCACTGCCCCCTGCAACTTGACGCGCGCTATGTGGCCGGATCGGAAGATCGCGGAGATTGTTTTGGCCATTTTGCAAATGCGCGATTTTTGCGCGAAGGTCCTTTGCCGCCGGCAAAGACTGATGGCTGGTTGCGCTACGGGCTATGGCGCGGGTTCGGCCGCTCACCTCGGCTGTACCGCGAAAAGGGGTTGCAGTTTGACACTGCAGTCGCTGATCTGGGGCCGGGGACATATCTGCACGGGTATTGGCAATCCGAGCGGTATTTCACCACCAGCATTGATCAGATTCGGGCGGACTTGAGGTTCACCACGCCTTTGGATCCCGAAAATGCGAAGGTGGCAAAACAGATCACGGGCGCGCCGCATCCGGTTGCCCTTCATGTGCGGCGCGGCGACTATGTTGCCACCGGCGCCTATGCGACAATGACGCCAGACTACTACCGGACGGCAGCAAATCATATTGCCGAAAAGCTGGGTGAAAAAATCACCTGTTTTGTCTTTTCCAACGATCCTGCCTGGGCCCGGGAGAACCTGAATCTTGAGCATGACACCGTTGTTGTGGACATCAACGATGAGACAACCGGCCATTTCGATCTGCATCTGCAAACGCTGTGCGCGCATAATGTCATCGCGAACTCCACCTTTTCATGGTGGGGGGCGTGGCTGAATGCGACCCCGGACAAGATTGTTGTCGCGCCAAAGACCTGGTTCAACGATCCCAAACTGTCCAACCCGGATCTGATCCCGGATGGGTGGACACGGCTCTGATGCGTGCGGCGCACCACCTTTCGCAATCGCCCCAATACCTCTAAACAGCGGCTTATGAAGATCACCCCGGATATGACCAAAGCCCGGTTCCTGCCTGAGACCGTGCATAAGCGCGATGTCTTTTCCGAAACCATTTCGGGCAAGCTGGAAGGCTATCCCGAGTTTCCCGTGGTACTGCGCAAACTGGACGGTGTTCCGATCTACGCGCGGCCTCTGGCCTGGTGGTTGGCGCGCAAGGAGATCCGTGGCTTGAAAGCCGTTCAGGGTATTGAGGGATGTCCGGTTCTGGTGCGCGCCGATCACGTGGGGCTTTTACGAAGCTGGACGCAGGGCACGCCTTTGCAACTGGCCAAACCGAGTGATCCGGTGTGGTACCGCGACGCCAAGCGCCTGTTACGCGAGATGCGGCGCGCCGGGGTGACGCATAACGACATTGCCAAGCCACAGAATTGGCTGATGACGCCCGATGGCCGTGCGGCAGTCATCGACTTTCAACTGGCCTCGGTGCACACCCGTCGCGGCAAGCTTTTTCGCATCAAGGCGCGTGAGGATTTGCGTCATCTGCTCAAACAAAAGCGCGCCTATGCGCCGGACTTGCTGACGCCTGCAGAGACACGGATGCTGGCGCATAAAGCTCTGCCCTCGCGGATCTGGATGGCCACAGGCAAACGGCTTTATAATTTCATCACCCGCCGCTTAATGAACTGGTCAGATGGCGAAGGCACCGAGGACCGGATCGAGCGCGATGGCCCTGCCTTGCGCAAAGCGCTTCTGGCCCAGCCCGAGGTCAGTGACCTGGCGCTCTGCACCTATGCGTTGCCTGCGAAAGGTGTTGGTCTCTACGCTTTTGTCGAAACCAAACAAACCACTGAGGCCATTGCCAAACACGTGCCTTCGCCAAAGCCCGAGTTGATCCAGCCGGTCGGCTCTTTACCACGCCACGCGGATGGATCTGTGCGGCTTGACGTGTTGCAATTGATTGCGACCAACCGTCTGGATGAGCTTGAGATTGTTCTAAAGTCCGATCCCGAACTTGGCACGACGCTTGCACCCATTATCGCCGGGCGGCTCAATCTCACCGACCGGGTTCTGCGGAGCTCTTAAAACGGTGCAGGCGCGCGAAAACGCATTCCCAAGCCGCCATCGGGATGCCGCAAGCGCAGCTCTTCGGAATGCAGCATCATGCGGTCAAACTCTTGCGCTGGAGCTTCGGCATAAAGCGGATCCCCCAGGATCGGATGACCAAGCGCCAGCATGTGGACCCGAAGCTGATGGCTACGCCCAGTTTGGGGCATCAGGCGGACTCGCGTCTCATTCTGCCCATAACGCTGTACGCGCCAATCCGTGATCGCGGGTTTGCCTGTCTCGTGGCACACCATCTGCTTTGGCCGGTTCGGCCAATCCACTATGAGCGGCAAGTCCACGGTTCCGGTCTTGGGTTCCAACCGGCCCCAAATCCGCGCCACATAGGTCTTTTTCACCTGCCGCTTTTCAAATTGCAGCCCCAGATGCCGCTGTGCATGCGGGGTTTGCGCAAATACCATCACACCGGACGTATCCCGATCAAGCCGGTGCACCAGCAAAGCCGTTGGAAACGCCTCTTGAATGCGGGAGAGCAAACAATCCGCCAGATGTGCCCCTTTGCCCGGCACAGACAAAAGGCCATGCGGTTTGTTCACCACAAGGATCTCATGATCTTCATGGAGCACATCAAGAGGCGTATCGGGTGGGCTGTAGTCTGTCATGAAGCCGGAGCTACACTAACGGTGCGCAAATGACACCCCGGCTTCTTTCTTGTCTGAAATACCCAAGTCCTGCGGCCTACACCTTCACGCGTTCGGATTTGGGATCATACATCGGACGCAAAGACGCTTCGGCTTTGACCCGCGTGCCTGCCACGTCGATCTCATAGGATGAGGCCAGAACCTGATCCGCTGTTTCGCCTTTGCTAGGGACATAGCCCAGCCCCATGGCTCCGCCCAGGTGATGGCCGTAGTTGCCCGAGCTGAGATATCCCACAATCTCTCCGTCGCGTATGATCGGTTCGTTGTGATAGAGCAAAGGCTCAGGATCGGTCAGTTTGAACTGCACCAGCCGCGCGCTCAGACCTTCTTCCTTCTTTTTCAGAACCGCGTCCCGCCCAATGAAATCGGGTTTGGCAGTTTTGACCGCAAAGCCAAGCCCTGCCTCCAGCACGTGATCCTCACAGGTAATGTCGTGGCCAAAATGGCGGAAGCCTTTCTCGATGCGGCAACTGTCCATCATGTGCATACCGCACAGGCGAAGGCCGAAATCAAAGCCGGCTTCTGCAATGGTTTCAAAGACATGGCCACACATGTCAGCGGAGACATAGATCTCCCAGCCAAGCTCACCAACATAGGTCACGCGGTGCACGCGAGCGAGGCCCATGCCGATCTCAACAGTTTGAGCGGTGCCAAACGGGTTCACTTCATTGGAGAAGTCCCCTGAAGAGACTGTGTTGAGCAAATCGCGCGAGCGCGGGCCCATAACGGCCAGCACGCCTTCGCCAGCCGTGACATCAGTGATCACCACGTTGAAGTTGCCCTTATTGCGCATCATCCAGGTTTGATCGGCCAGACGCGTGGCTGCCGGGGTGACGACAAGATAGGCTGTTTCGCTCAACCGTGTAACGGTCACGTCCGCCTCAATCCCGCCGGTCTTGTTGAGGAATTGGGTATAGACAATCTTGCCGTTCGCCACGGAATAATCCCCGCCGCCCACATAGTTCATGAAGGCTTCAGCATCCGGGCCTTCGACGCGGATTTTGCCAAAAGAGGACATGTCATAGAGGCCCACATTCTGGCGCACGGCCATATGCTCTTCGCGGACGTTGTCGAAGAAGTTCTGGCGGCTCCAGCTATATTGATACTCAGGCTCCTGATTTTCCCGCGCAAACCAGTTGGCGCGCTCCCATCCGGCCAGCTCGCCCATGACAGCGCCGCGTTCGAGCAGGTGGTGGTGAAACGGTGTGCGCCGGATACCGCGTGCGGTGGCTTTCTGGCGGTAAGGGAAGTGGTCGGCATAGAGCAGGCCCAAAGTTTCTTTGGAGCGCTCAAATAGGTAATGCTTGTTGCCCTGGAACGGCTGCATGCGGCTGATATCGACGTCCCCAAGGTCAAAGGGCTTTTCACCTGCATCCATCCATTGCGACAACGCCATGCCAGCGCCACCGGCGGATTGAATGCCAATCGAGTTAAAGCCCGCAGCGACCCAGACATTGTCCATCTCCGGCGCGAGGCCGAGGTGATAAGCATCATCGGGCGTGAAACTTTCCGGGCCATTGAAGAAGGTGTGAATGCCTGCTTCGGCCAGCATTGGCAGTCGCTCCACAGCAGCCTCCAAGATCGGCTCGAAATGGTCGAAATCTTCGGGCAGCTGGTCGAATTCAAAGCTCTTGGGGATGCCATCCATGCCCCAGGGTTTGGCGTTTGGCTCAAATGCACCCAAAAGCATCTTGCCCGCGTCTTCCTTATAATAGGCGCACTCATCGGGCACGCGCAGCACCGGAAGTTGCGTGAGACCCGGGATCGCCTCAGTTACGATGTAGAAATGCTCGCAGGCCTGCAGCGGCACGTTCACACCCGCCATGCGACCCACTTCGTGACCCCACATGCCGGCGCAGTTCACGATCATGTCGGCCTTGATGTGACCTTGTTCCTTGCCATCGTCGCTGGCCCAATCCACGCCGGTCACGCGGCGGCCCTCTTTGGCAATGCCCGTGACGCAGATGCGCTCCTTGACCAACGCGCCACCTTGGCGCGCGCCCTTGGCGAGGGCGAGGGCGATATTGGCCGGATCGCCCTGACCATCCTTGTCGAGATAGACGGCCCCGGCAACATCATCAACATTGAGGTGCTCGTACTTGGCCTTCACCTCGGCCGCGCTGATCTCTTCGACATCCACACCAAAGGCACGGGCCATTCCGGCCTGGCGGTATATCTCTTCGCGGCGTTCCTCTGTGAGAGCCACGGTGATCGACCCGCAGCGCTTGAACCCGGTGGCCACACCGGTTTCGGCTTCGAGATTGCCGTAAAGCTCCTGGCTGTATTTCGCCAGCTTGGTCATGTTCGCCGTCGCGCGCAGCTGCGCGATCAGGCCAGCCGCGTGCCATGTGGTGCCGCAAGTCAATTGTTTACGCTCCAGCAAGACCACATCTTTCCAACCCAGTTTTGTCAGGTGGTAGGCCACCGAACAGCCGATCACGCCGCCACCGATGATCACAACGCGGGCTTGTTCAGGAACTGCGCTCATTCTCTTTTTCTCCGGGTAGGGATTCGCACCGTCGCAGACGATGCCATGCACGGGTTTTCACGCATAGCTGAAATCCGTCAAGATGTGGCGCAAATCAATCTTTTTGGCGCGATTGTAAAGGCTGTCGGCTGCGTCGCATCTGAAGCGGCGTCACACCAAAAAAACTTTTGTAAAGCACGGAAAAGCCGCCAGAAAACCCACAAGCCAAACCGATCTCACGGACCGACATCGCGGTGTTCAAAAGCAGGTTGTTGGCGCGGGCCAGGCGCATCTCGCGATAATAGGTGTTGGGTGTCGTCCCAAGACGTGATTGAAACCGGCGTTCGAGCGACCTGCTGGACAGACCCAAACGCTTGGTGATCTCGGCAACGGATAGCGGTTCTTCGATATTGTCCTGCATGATTTCAATGGCACGGTCGAGCACCTGATCCCCCGTCGCCGTGCCAGCCGTGCCGCCAAAAGGCTGCCGTGTGCCAAAATCGCGGATGCGCTCGTGCAGGAAAACATTGGCGACGGTCATGAGAACAGCCGATGAGACATGACGCCCGATCACGGACAGAACCACATCCAGGGTCGCCCCCATTCCGGCGCATGTCACCACCTGACCATCTTCGCTGGCCAGCGCGTTGTCGGCGTCAAAAAGCCCGGTGCGTTCTTTCAAGACCGCTGAGTTTTCCCAATGCGTTGTCAGATGCGCAGACTTCGGGCCGCGCTCTTTGATGTACCGGCTGGCCGCTTCTGAGAGCAGAAACACCTGAATGTTGCGGTTGGTGTAACGGTCGATCACATGACCAAGCGACAGGTTTGGGCTGTCCTGATCACTGTTGCCCAGCACAAAAAGGTAGTCGGCATCCGACTTCTGCGCAAAAGGTTGTGTCTCAACGCTTGCGCCACTCAGGCTTGTCACTATCCCTCCCCTGGCGGATCGGCAGGTCCAGGAAAACTGCGCTTGAGCACTGACGCGATTGGCGATGCGCAAAGCATCTGTGAGCGCGGCGTATTCCGTCAGGACAAATCCGTCAGACAACACAACGTCGAATTGCTGTGCTGTTTGATCTGCCTCGTGCCCTTGGCGACCGTGTCGGGATTGCGCGCGTGCGTTCATGTCTAAACGATCCTATGGCCTGCGGACGATAATTGCCGCGCCAGTTCTGCGATATGAGCAGGCCCGACTTCGCAACATCCGCCGACTATGCTGGCTCCTTGTGCGACCCAGCTCATGGCAAATTCTGCGTATACCTCGGGTGCAAGATCGGCGCGCTGCTCCAAAGCATCCACAGTGGGAAACTCCTCCAAAAACCCGCTGCTGATCATAGTGAAACCATTGGCATAGGCTCCAAACGGCATATCAAACGCTTTGACGAAATCCAATGCAGGCCCAATCGCCTCTGGTCTTGAGCAGTTCACCAAAACCGCGTCAGGCGCGTATTGAGCGATGACGTCTGCCAATTCCGAGACGTGTTCACCAGACCTTAAGCGCGTGCCATCAAAGTCATCAACGGACACCGCAAGCCAGACAGGCACCCCCTGCCCTGAAGAGGCGGACAGCGCCGCCTTGGCATGGTCCACAGACGACGCTGTTTCGATGAGAAAGAGATCCACGTGGTCTTTCATATGAGCAACAGGTTCAGAATACGCCGCGACCGCGTCTTCGAAGGGCGGAAAAATGTCCGGGCGGTAGGATGCGATCAGAGGTCCGAGAGACCCCGCCACACGGCCCTTGCCGCCAGAGGCGGCCCGCGCTTTGCGGGCGGCACGCACCGCTGTGTCTGTTAGGAACTCTGTTTTGTCCTCAAGCTTCACACGTTTCAGCCGGTCGCGAAGCACGGCATATGTGTTTGTTGTGGCAACCGTCGCCCCAGCCTCAAAATAGTCGAGATGCACTTCGCCGACCAATTTGGGATGATCAATCATCACCTGTGTGGACCAGAGCGGTGTTGCCCGGTCGCCAGAGCGCTTGACCAACTCCTGACCAATGGATCCGTCGAGTAATGTGATATCAGCCATGCGTGTCCCTCCCTTTCATGCTCCATCGCCAGCTTTGCCCGGTATGAGTACCAGCTTGCCGGGATAGCGTTTTGACATGAAATCTTCTTGTGCTTTTCGAATATCTTTAAGTGGGTATGTTTTTGAAATCAGCGGCTTGACCTGACCATCCTGTAGCTTTTCCACCAATGCGGCGAAAACCTGTGGCGATTGGTAGGTGCAGCCATGAATAGTGATGTCGCGCAGGTAGATGCGCCGCAAATCCGCTTTGACCATCGGTCCGGCGATGGCGCCTGCTACGGCGTAGTGGCCACCCGGCTTCAGTGCATCTATGAGCGTGGCCCAGGCTGGTTCTGCGACCAGATCAATAACCGCATCAAAGGCCTCAAAAGGGGGTACGTCATCGCGAGCCAAAACCCCTTTGGCACCGGCTTCACGCACCACATCGGCTTTGGCCGGAGAGCAGATGCCCGTCACATGGGCGTCCATAGCGGTTGCCAATTGCACCGCGGCCAACCCCACCCCGCCTGATGCGCCGGTGATTAAAACCTTCTGCCCCGCCTTGACGCCAGCCCGATCCAGCAAGCCGGCCGCCGTGCCAAAGGCACACGGGATTGCAGCCAGTTCCACGTCACTCAAAGGCGCGTCTGTCACATCGTAGAGATCGCCTTCGGGGACCACGCAATATTCAGCAAAGGCCCCATTGTATTCCGACCCGATGGCGACAAAGCCAACAGGGTTTTCAGCGGTCGAGCGCGGCTGGTTGATGGGGCAGATGACGCGTTGTCCCAAGCCAAGGCGCGATGCGCCCTCGCCCAAGGCAACCACCTCGCCACAAAGATCCCCGCCTTGGATCAGCGGAAAGTTCAACGCGCCGGACCAGCCACCGGCCTCGACATTGTCTTGCGCTTCGCCCGTCGCGCCGGTGACATCTGCCGCATACCAGCCTTCGCGCGTGTTGATATCGGTGTTGTTCACGCCCGCGGCCAGAACCCGGACCAAAGCCTCTCCGGGCCCGGGCTGCGGCACCGGTATGTCCTCGCGCCATTCCAGAGCCTCCGGCCCGCCGTGGCGGGTCAGATAAACACCAGACATGACGCTGGGCAAAGTCATCTTTGATCCGCCCTTTCAATATCTTTCAGACCCAAGAGCATTGCGGCACCGATCATCAATGCGCCTGAGATGCGGTTGATCCACACACCTGTCAGCGCCTTGAGGCGGCCCAAAGTGCGTTGCGCGGCCCAACCCCACAACAGCAGCACCGCCCCATCAACCACCAAATAGGTGACCCCAAGGATCAAGAGCTGAGGCAGGATCGGCAGGCTAGGGTCAATGAATTGCGGGAAGAGCGCGCCAAAGAAGACCACCGCATAGGGATTGGCCGAGGAGGTGACAAACCCTTGCCGGAAGAGCCGTCCCGGTGCAGCAGCCTGCGGTGTATCCGCGGCACCCTTCGACAGCATAAGACGCAGGCCGATCCACAGAAGATAGGCCACACCGGCCCATTTGATCACCCAAAGTGCACTGGCGTTTGCCGCCACAATCGCCGTCAGGCCAAAGGCGGCCAGTGTCATTTGAATGCTATTGGCGGTCAGGTCTCCGGCCACGGTTGCCAGGGATTTGCGCATCCCGTGGCGCAAGCTGTTGGAGATGATCAACAGCTGGCTTGTGTCTGGCGGCGTCGCAAAAAATGCCGCCAAAACCCCAAGATACAGCAGATAGGTCTCTATACTCATGCTCTCTCCTTTTCGGTGTCACGTCCCGGGCTTGACCCGGGACCTCTACCCTCAGTGGAAGAGGCCCCGGATCAAAGTCCGGGGCTGCGCTTCACTTAAGCCCGAATGCGCTCGTTATCGGGATCCCAGAGCGGCTGGTCTGGTTGCACAACGGCCTTGCGGCGCTCGCCAAAGATCTCGACCTCAAGCTCGGTTCCGGCATCGGCCAGATCGGCGCGGATCGTGGCCAGCGCGACGCTCGCATTCACCCGGTAGCCCCAAGCCCCTGAGGTCGTTTCGCCCACCACATCGCCATTGAGCCAAACCGTTGACATGTAGGGCGCATCGGCAAACCCGGCATCCACGATGAGGGGCACAAAGGCTTTCTTCCGCCCGCGCTGCTTTTCAGCCAAGAGGGCCGACTTGCCGTTGAAGTCCTGTGGCTTGTCAAACTTGACGAACCGTTCCAATCCGCCTTCGAGCATGGAGTAGTCGGTGCTGAGATCGCCTTTCCAGGCGCGGTAGCCTTTTTCGATGCGCAAGGAGTTCAAGGCATACATGCCAAAGGGTTTGGCACCCGCTTTCAGGATGGCCTCGAAGATCGCTGGCATATCCTCATTGGCGGCATGCACTTCCCAGCCTAGCTCACCAGTAAAGCTGACGCGGATGAGGAAGGCTGGTTTGCCCGCGACGGTGACGTGCTGATGTGTGAGCCACCCGGTCGAGAGATCAGCATCGGTCAGAGGCGCGAGCATGTCGCGGCTCTTTGGACCTGCGACCAGCAGCGCGGAACGCTCGGTCGTCGTCTCTGTCACGGTGATGCCATCCGGCACGTTCTGACGGATGAGGTCCCCATCATGCCATTGTGCCGGGGCGGCTGTGATCAGGACAAAGTCATCCTCTTCCAAACGGATACAGGAGAATTCGGTGAGGATGCGACCCCGACTGTCGGCGCGGTAGACAAGGTTGATGCGTCCGATCTTGGGCAGACCGCCAGTGACAAAGCCACGCAGCCATTCATCGGCCCCGGCACCCTGAACGCGGAACCGCGAGAAGCCCGGCAGATCCAGAACACCGCACGCATCGCGCACGGCTTCGCATTCTTCCTTGATCCTCGGCTCCCACGGACCGGAGCGGCCCCAGGTCTGCGTGCTTTCCTCGGATGTGTCGTCGCCCGGCTTGGCGTACCAATTGGCGCGCTCCCAGCCATTATAGGCCCCCATCACGCCGCCCAGTTCACGGATTTTGGCGTCATTGGGTCCATGTTTCTTGTCACGCCCGGCTGGCCATTCATGCCAGGGGAAGTGCATGGCGTATTCGTGGCCGTAAGTCTCCAGCGCCTTGGACAAGCAATAGTCGTGGTCGCAGTAATCGGTGTAGCGGCGCGGATCGACCGCCCACATGTCATCTTCGGTCTCTCCATGCATAATCCATTCGGACAACACCTTGCCCGCGCCACCGCCCTGCGCGATGCCAAAGGTGAAGGAGTGACCTTCGAACGCTTTCGGAACACCCGGCATTGGACCCACCATCGGAAGGCCATCGGGGGCATAGGGAATGGGGCCGTTGATGTTGCGCTCAATCCCGCCAGTGCCCAGAATTGGAACTCGCGCCATCGCATCCTCGATGTAATGTTCCAGCCGATCCAGGTCATCTGGGTAAAGCTGGAATGAGAAGTCCTCGGGCATGGGGTCATCCGGTGTCACCCAATGCGCCTTGCAATTCCGCTCATACGGGCCAAGGTTCAGGCCATGCTTGTCCTGCCGCAGGTAATAGGACACGTCCACATCGCGCAAAAGCGGCACCTTGTGGCCTTTCTCTTTGGTCCACGCCTCCAATTCAGGGATCTGGCCGGTCAGGAAATACTGGTGGCTCATCACAACCATCGGCACCGTGCGCCCGCCAAAGGGCTTGAACATCTCGCCTACGCGCTGCGCGTAGTAGCCTGCGCAGTTGGCCACGTATTCACAGCGAATATCGCCTTTTTCGGTCTTGACGATCCACTCGTCGCCATCCCGATCAATGCCAATCGCCGGGCAGAAGCGCTCGATCCGACCTCCAGCGTCTCTGGCTCCTTTGGCCAACGCTTGTGTCAACTGGGCCGGATCAATATCGCCGTCCAGAGGGTCCCACATGCCACCTTCAAGGTCATGCGTTTCGATGAAAGGATGCAACTCCTGCATCTCTTGCGGGGTCATGATGTCCATCTGCAGACCCTGATAGCGACCCATGCCCGCCACACGCTCAAATTCCTGCATCCGCTCTTTGGAATGCGCCAGACGGATGGAGCCGGTGACATGGTAGTTCATGGGGTAATCCACATCTTCCCCCAAGGTGCGGTACATGGCCGCGCCATAGCGCTGCATGTTCATCACGGCCCAGGAGCCCGCAAAGTTCGGCACGTTGCCTGCTGCGTGCCATGTGGACCCTGCGGTCAGTTCGTTCTTTTCCAGAAGGATACAGTCTTTCCATCCGGCCTTGGCCAGATGGTAAAGCGTTGACGTGCCCACCACGCCTCCGCCAATGATCACAACCCGTGCGGTTGTCGGTAAGTCAGCCATATTGTCGTCTCCCTAATCCTGCGACCCGCCTCAGGCGCCCGCAACGTTCATACATTGTCAGTCCCACACCAACCGCGCTGCAAGACCGCCAAACATGACGGCAGAGACCCGGTTGAGAAGTTTCGTTTTTGCCTTCAGGGCCTGCGCAAAGGCCCCTGCCGCCGCGCCTAGGCACAGTGAAAAGGCCGCGCCAAACACCATGAAAATCAGGCCCAGAACCAGGATTTGCATCCAGATCGGGCCGATTGTCGGATCGGTGAATTGTGGAATGAAGGCAAAGATAAAAAGTGCCGTTTTGGGATTCAGGACGTTGGTCACGAACCCCCGGCGCACCGCACGCCAAACGCTTCGCGCCGCGCGTCCTTCATCCAGCTCTCCACTGGCGCGCCAGGCTTGCACGGCCAGCCACAAAAGATAGGCCGCGCCAGCGTATCTGATCGCGTCGTAAGCCCAGGGAAAGGCAAGGATCAACGCAGAGACACCTGCGGCCGCCATCGCTACATGCACCGCGATGCCAAGATTTACACCCATTGCCGCGGCCATACCAATCTTGGGACCGCCAGAGATGCCGCTGGCCGATACGAACACGAAATCCGCGCCCGGCGTGATGTTGAGAAGCAGACCTGCCGCAATAAACGCAACGAGGACGCTTGGGTCAAATCCGGTCAGAACCTCCCACATTACAGATGCGCCTCCTGTGGTAAGCCGTCTGATATGGTGTAGTAGTCTCCTTTGTTGGCGACAAAGATGTGCCCCGCCATCTGTCCGCCCGTTGGTGCATCCAGCACTCCGGCTTCCAGACTGAACCAGCCATCTGCCCCTTCAAACCAAAGCTTCGTGCCGCAGCGCGCGCAAAAGACGCGGCGTGCGCCGCTGGGGTGTTGAAACTCTTTGATGCGTCCCTGTTTCACCCAACGCACCGCGTCACGATCCACATCAAGGCTGGCCGAGTGATGCCCGGAATACTTTCTGCATTGCGTGCAATGGCAGGCCGTCACCGGACCTGCAGGCGCATCAAGCTCCAGTACATTCGCACCACAAAGACAGGAGCCGCGGGTCATGACTGCGGCACCTCGTCATCGATCTCGTAGTAGTCGCCCTTATCCGCCGTGAAGATGTGTTTCTCTAGCCTCAGGCCAGTTTCCCCGTCGAGTGCCCCGAGGGCAAAACTCATCGTGTCTTCGTCATGCGCCTTCCAGAACAGGAAGGATCCGCAACGGGCGCAAAAGCCGCGTTTTGCTGCCGGGCTTGCTTCGTACCACTGCACGGGGCCTGCAATGTGAATCTCCGTTTCGGCAGCGTGGGCTGAAGACCACACATGACCCGATTGCTTTCGGCATTGCCCGCAGTGACACACAGACGCGCCTTCTGCCGGGGCATTCACCTCAAACGTCACGTCGCCGCAAAGACAGCTTCCTTTAAGCACTTTCTTCTCCACTCAAGGCTTCAAATTGAGGCAGATCATCTGACAGATCGTAATAGTCGCCCTTGTCTGCCACATGCACATGTTTGGTGATCTCAAGACCAGACCCCGGATCAAGACTGCCTGCCGAAATGGCTGTTCTGTCCTGCCCGTCAGGCTTCCAAAACAGGGTCGACCCACACAGTTTGCAAAATCCACGGCGGGCCGTTGGACTGGCATCGAACCAGGTGAGGCCTTCATCTTTCACCAACCGCAGGCCGGTATCTGCCACCGACGTTGCCGCCCAGTAATGTCCGGATTGCTTGCGGCACTGCCCGCAGTGGCAGCCTGTGATGGACCGCAGTCGCCCGCATAGCTCGAACGCCACCGCACCGCACAGACAGGACCCACGACGCACCATGCTCACGTCCTCCCCGGTGTCGCGGCGCTTCCCAGAAGGACGCCGTAAATTATAAAGCAACTTGCCAAAGCACGCCGCAGCCAGACGTTGAAAACCGCGCCGAGAGCGGCACGCCCTAGCCCCGCGCCCAAGGCGGTGTAGCCCATGTAGCTTATCGCGGTCAGTGTCAGCGCTGTGGGGAAGATCACCCACATTTGCCCCCAGATCGGGACATCGGGTTGAACGAACTGACTGAACGCAGCCAGGTATCCGGCAACACTCTTGGGATTGATCGTAGCAATGGCAAAGGCGCGCCAGTAAATACTGCGCCCATCAGGCTCAGCGGCTACAATCGGGTGGCGTGCCATGATCCACCCGCGGACACCCAAGTAGATTAGAAAACCAGCGCCAACAAACTTTGCCACCTGAAACGCATCTGGTGACGCCGCAATGAGCGCGGTGACGCCCGCGGCAGACAAGATCAGGAACAGGCTGGCTTGCGTCAGAATGGCCGCAACGGCCCAAAGGCTGCGCCGAAAGCCCAGTGTCATGCCATTGATGATACAGTTGACTGCATTCGGACCCGGCGTCGTGACGAAAACAATCCAGAAGAGGGCGAAAATGGTCCAGGCTTCAAAACTCATCCGAACCCCCTCAATAGACCGGCGGCGCGATCACCCAGATCGCAACGCAAGGGTCATCATAGGGGTTGGACCAATGGTACTGTTCCTGTCGCACGCGGAAACTGTCACCAGGTCCAACGGTGAAATCCCGTCCTGAGATCGTCAGGTCCAGCTGTCCTGACACGATATATCCTACCTCTTGGGTTGGCCGGTTGGCCGGGGTTTGCATGCGTGAGTGCGGCTGGAAGGTCGAGTGGATCATCTCGAACTCGTCCGTCAGATCAGGCGACAGAAGTTCCTCGATCAAACCCTCTTCGCCTGAGCCCATCGGTCTGCGTGTTCCGGCGCGAACAATCGTTCCCTGTTCCTCGACCGGGGCACTGGAATGCGCAAAAAGAAACGACATCGGAACATCCAGCCGCTCGGCCATGCCGCGCAGATCGGAAATCGATGGCTCTGACAGATCGCGTTCCACCTGGCTTAGCCAGCCCACAGACCGGCCCAGCCCCTCGGCCAGTTCGGTTAGCGTCAGACCCCGTGCCTTGCGCAAAGCGCGCAAATCGGCCCCAAGGCTGCGCATCGCGGCAATCTGGCTTTGCTCCATGTTTCCGCCTGACGGTGAAAATTCTCCCTATTTTTTCACGGTGCGTGATTCTCGTGAAAAAATCAAACGAAATTTCATCGCCACATGTACTGAGCAACTTTACGGCAGTCGTCCGAATACCGATTGCAGGATGGACGCCAACCCACTGGCATCTTCCGAGGTGAACGCCTCTGGCTGATCGCTGTCTATGTCCAGAACGCCCAGCAACTTACCGTGGCCCGTTGTAACGGGCAGAACAATTTCAGAGCGCGTGGAGCTTGCGCAGGCAATATGGCCGGGAAATGCGTCTACATCATCCACGATCTGCACCTCACCTGTCCGCGCCGCCGCACCGCAGACACCACGGTCAAATGGAATGACAAGACAACCATGGCCACCCTGGTAAGGCCCGATCTTCAACAGTTCCGGCGCGACCACACGGTAAAAGCCCGTCCAGTCAAAGCGGTCATCGGAGTGATGCAATTCACAAACGACCGTGGCCATAAGAGCCACTTCGTCCATCTCACCCTCGGTCAAGGCAGCGATGATTTTAGAAACTTCTTCATAGTCTATGCGCATTGTTATCCCCCAAGCCCAAAAGCTTTCTGAAAGCTTTTGGCAAGTCTTTTCAAAAAAGACTTGCCTCTAAATCCGTTCAATCGCAATCGCCGTGCCTTCTCCGCCCCCGATGCAAATGGCAGCAACACCACGCGTGAGATCATGGGTTTCCAAAGCGTTGAGCAATGTTACCATAATCCGCGCGCCAGAGGCACCAATCGGATGGCCCAATGCGCAAGCTCCGCCATGCACATTCACCTTCTCGCGCGGCAGGCCCATTTCATGCATGAACGCCATGGGCACAACGGCAAAGGCCTCATTGACCTCCCAAAGGTCCACGTCGTCCTTGTCCCATCCGATTGCCGCCAAAAGCTTTTGCGCGGCGGGAACCGGGGCCGTTGTGAACCACCCCGGAGCTTGGGCATGGCTGGCATGACCCACAATGCGCGCACGTATGTTCAAACCTTGGGCTTTGGCTGCATCCTCTGACGCCAGGACAAGGGCGGCAGCGCCATCGCTGATTGAGCTGGAATTGGCCGGGGTCACTGTGCCCTCTTTGCGAAAGGCCGGTTTGAGATGCGGGATTTTTTCGGGTCGGGCTTTGCCGGGTTGTTCGTCCTGATCGACGGTGACGTCGCCCTTGCGCGTGCTCAACGTCACGGGCGCGATTTCGCGCGCGAAGGCACCGGATTTCTGTGCCGCCAAAGCCCCCTCCAGCGAGCCGATGGCATAAGCGTCCTGCGCCTCGCGCGTGAATTGATATTTTTCCGCACAATCCTCGGCAAACGTGCCCATCAACCGGCCCTTGTCATAGGCATCTTCCAGGCCATCGAGGAACATGTGATCGATGACCTGCCCATGCCCGATGCGCGCACCGCCTCGCATTTTTGGCAACAAATACGGCGCATTAGACATGCTCTCCATGCCGCCTGCGATCATTGCGTCAGTGTGGCCAAGTTTGATCTGATCATAGGCGATCATGGCCGCCTTCATGCCTGAGCCACACATCTTGTTGAGGGTCGTGGCGGGCACCTCTTCCCCAAGCCCGCCATGAAACGCCGCCTGCCGAGCGGGGGCCTGTCCCTGACCGGCGGGGAGCACACACCCCATCAGAACTTCGTCAACACTTTGTGCGCCAGCACCTGAGAGTGCTGCCTCTATCGCCGCACCACCGAGAACCGAGGCGTCCACACCGTCAAAATCACCCTGAAACCCGCCCATTGGCGTTCTGGCCGCTCCGGCAATCACCACATCCGTCATTTTGCGCGCTCCCACAAATTTACCTCTGCATACCGAATGGTAACGATTGAGGTCTAGCCTTCGCGATGAATCATTTCGATCGGAGACGCCATATGGAGCTCAACACTGTTTTTGAAAACGGAACACAGATTGTCAGTGTCGCCGCCTCTCGTATTGATGCTGCATCGGCAATACAGTTCAAAGATGCTATGCGCGCCGCGACAGCCACAGATGCGACCCGAATTGTTTTGGACCTGTCGCGCGTAAAGTTTGTCGACTCAAGTGGTCTTGGTGCCATAGTGGCGTCCATGAAACAAATGGGAGACGGACGGCAACTTGATTTGGCCAGCTTGAGCCAGGATGTCGCGAAAGTGTTTCGTCTCACCAGGATGGACTCGATTTTTTCTATCTACATGACCGTTAATCAGGCTGTGCTTGGCAAAGCCGGTTAATCGTTTTCCATCCTCAACGTACCCTGCTCATTCTCGGAGTGTTTTATGCCACCCAGACGTGTCGTGCGGCCCCGCGAAAAACCAGTTCGGATCATTGCCCTCACAGTCAAAGCACAGAAAAGCGCCGTTTCAGAAAGTCTGCAAAACCTTCGGACGGGCCTGGCTGATGGCGGAATCGAAGAGGAAACCCTTGGGCGGGTGGAAATTGCACTGGCTGAGGTATTGAACAACATCACCGAACATGGCCATGCGGAAGCTGGTATCGACACCGTGAGCCTGTCCGCACGCATTTCCGATCAGGACATACGTGTTGATATTCGCGACAGCGGCGCGGTCGTGCCAGAGGCCTGTCTGGATTCCGCTCATCTGCCGGATAGCTCCGGACCACTTCACAGCTTACCGGAAGGGGGATTCGGCTGGTTTTTGATCCACAGCATGGTGGATGACCTGCGTTACTCCAAGAAAGACGGCGAAAACCAACTAGAATTGGTGTTTCATCGGTCGTGAGACACCAGACCATGGAAATGGCCACAAATTCGCCTCACTCGCAGCGAAAAACCGCCGAAATGAGTCGCGAAAACTAACCTCGTAGCTGCATATAGCTTCCCTCGGCGCCGCGTTTTTACAGCCCCCACCCAGTGCGCGGCGTCGAGGACTTACCTTCCCAATGAATTGGCATTTCCGCACAACGGCTCTACTGTCCTTTCGACACTGAAATGACAGGACTACTGATGCGCGACTTCCACCTTCCCGGACGATCGGCCACCTATGCCACCAATGGTATGTGCGCCACCTCACACCCTCTGGCGGCGCGGACAGCCATCGACATTCTGTCGCGTGGCGGTAATGCAATGGACGCGGCCATCGCAGGCGCTGTGCTGCTGGGCATTTGTGAGCCGCAGATGACTGGCATCGGTGGGGATTGTTTTGTGCTTTACACCCGCCCCGGCAGCAACGAGATCCATGCGCTTAACGGCTCCGGACGCGCGCCAGCCGCCGCAAACGCGGATACCCTTCGCGCAGCGGGCCACAAAGACGTGCCGCTATACAGTGCACATGCCGTCACGATACCCGGTGCGGTGGATGCGTTTTGCCATCTGTCCGAAACCGAGGGCAAACTGGGCCTTGATACCTTGCTGGCTCCCAGCATTCACTATGCCGAAACCGGCGTGCCCATTGCGCCACGCGTTGCCGATGATCTGCCTGAGGCAACGACATGCCTTCAGGGCCACGGCATCACGCATTTTTCCAATAACGGGAAACCCTTTGGCATTGGCGATATGTTCCATGCCCCCGGGCAAGCCGAGGTTCTGCGCCGCATCGCAAAGGATGGGCGTGATGCGTTCTACACCGGTGAGATTGCCGACGACATGTTGCGCACGCTGACCGAAATGGGCGGTGCGCACAGCGCCGAGGATTTTGCCGCGACCGCTTGCATGCCCACCAACCCGATCAACGGTCATTA
Source organism: uncultured Roseovarius sp. (assembly GCA_947496175.1). Taxonomy (GTDB): domain Bacteria; phylum Pseudomonadota; class Alphaproteobacteria; order Rhodobacterales; family Rhodobacteraceae; genus Roseovarius. The sequence continues at coordinate 149,837 of CANMBU010000002.1, read as the reverse complement.
CAAAGGCGTTGACCTCTACGAGCACCCCCCCAACGGTCAGGGCGCAACCGCGATCTTGCTTCTCAATATCCTGTCACATTTTGATATCGCGGATATGGATCCTCAGGGCGCGGAACGCGTGCATATCGAAGCTGAGGCGACAAAACTGGCCTATGACGCGCGCAACCGCTTCATGGCAGACCCGGATCACACCGCGCGTCTGGCGCATATGGTTTCCCCTGAAACAGCGGCCAAATTGGCCGCGCTGATCAATCCCAAGCGCGCCATGCAAAGCGCCACTCAGATTTCAGAGGCGGTGCACCGCGACACGGTTTACATCACCGTGGTGGACAAAGATCACATGGCGGTCTCGCTCATCTATTCGATCTTCCATGGCTTTGGATCCGGCATTGCCTCAGAGAAGTTTGGAATTCTCTTTCAGAACCGCGGCGCGGGCTTCACGCTCGAAGAAGGCCATCCGAATGAGTTTGGCGGCGGCAAGCGCCCGATGCATACGATCATCCCTGGCATGCTGGCCGAAAATGGTCGCGTGACCCTGCCGTTCGGCGTTATGGGAGGGGCGTATCAGTCGACGGGCCACGCGCGGTTTGTCTCAAACCTGCGCGACTTTGACATGGACCTGCAGGTCGCCCTGGATGCGCCTCGCGCTTTTGCGGATGCGGATGAGTTGAAAGTCGAACGCGGCTATGCGCCTGAGGTACACCAAGCTTTGGCGGATATGGGTCACAACGTGATCATTCCCGACACGGCTATCGGCGGCGCGCAGGCGATCCGCATCAGGGACGAAGGCGTGCTTGAAGGCGCGTCTGATCCACGAAAAGACGGCTGCGCGCTCGGTTACTAAAGCGTTTCGCCGATGTCTCAGGTTAAAGACGAAACGCTCTAAGTCAGTTCAGTTGGAAGTGTAAAGGATAGTGACCGTCCTCGAACGGACCAAACATATCCGGAATGTCAGGATGATCGACCGGTTCGCCTGAATAGTCAGCGATCAGGTTCTGCTCGCTGACATAGGCCACGTAATAGGTCTGATCATTTTCGGCCAACAAATGGTAAAACGGCTGATCCTTGACCGGGCGGCTTTCCTCCGGAATTGAGTCATACCATTCTTCTGTGTTGGAAAACTCTGGATCCACGTCAAAGACCACGCCACGGAAAGGATGCTTTCTGTGGCGGACGACTTGACCCAGGTAATATTTTGCACGTGTCTTTAACATTTTCTACTAGCCCCTACGCCGCTACGTTACTTCGTTCAACACCTATTTGTCCAACCCCTCAGCTCTAAAATCCGGGAAACAGTGTGTGAACAGCCGCACCACAATATGACGCATCAAAAACGCATTTACGGGATTCCCCAGCGGTGGTTTTTAGGTTAAAATAAATCAAAAAAATAATGAGGTTGAGGCAGATGAAGCGGTCATTGCAGTCCTTAATGCTATTGGTGTCTTTGGGTGTTTTGGTCTCCTGCGGGAGCCGGAGCAGCGGGCCACCTCCCAGAAACCTGGACAATGCGTGCACGATTGTTGCGCAGAAGCCGCAATACCTGCGCGCGTTCCGCGCAGCCGAGAGGCGCTGGGGCGTGCCAGTGCATGTGCAGATGGCCACAATCTATCAGGAAAGCAAATTCGTGGCGGATGCGCGCACGCCGTTTCAATGGAGCCTGGGCGTCATCCCGATGGGGCGTCAAAGCTCGGCTTTTGGCTATAGCCAGGCGCTTGATGGCACATGGGAAGAATACCAAAAAGAAACACGCAGCTTTCGTGCACGCCGCGACGACATTCGGGATGCCGCCGATTTCATGGGCTGGTACATGTCACAATCCAATCAGCGCCTGGGCATTGGCCTGGCTGATACGCGTAACCAATATCTTGCCTATCACGAAGGGCGCACCGGATTTCGACGCGGCTCTTACAATGGCAAACCGTGGCTCTTGCGCGTTGCGGATGACGTCGCTGTGCGGTCCCAGACCTATCGCACGCAGCTCAATTCTTGCGGCGCGTAATACGGAACCGGCTTACTGACGGTCCTGGGGGTTTCCACCCTTACCGGGAATGAAGAAACGCTCATTGTCGAGTGATACCCCTTTGGTAAGATCACCAAGAATGACGGTGGTGCGGCTTCCTGCACCATCATCGATCACCCACTGACGCAGTTCCACAGGGCTGGCCGTAAACACCAGTTCGATGCTTCCGTATTCCGGATTATCGGGGTCCTGTGCGCGCACGGTTGTGGTTTTGCCGTCGCTGACATGGCCGGTGACCATTCTGGCGCGACCCAGATCGACTTTGCGCGCGAGAATGATTTTCAGCGGTGTGCGATGGAGTGGATAGGCCTCAGGGCTGGTGTTGGATTTGCCGTCGACGATCCCAACGGTATCGCCGTCAGCGACGACAAGGATCTGTTCCGGCGGATTATATTCAAACCGCACACGACCGGGGCGTTTGATGTAAATCTGCCCTGTGGAAATCGTACCGTCGTCATTGATCTGGGTGAATTCACCAGACGCGGTCTTGAACCCGTTCAGGTACTGGGAAATCTCATTCAACGAAAGCTTTTCCGCAAATGCGGGCCCTGACGCCAAAACGCCGATAACAAGGGCAAGAAACCTCATAACGCGACCTCTTATGATTGCTGCTCGTTACTTAGATAGGCCCTGACGCAATGATATGCGATAGCAAAGCAATCGAGCGGGCGGAATTTGATCTGCGTCCCGATCTCAGCGGGTGTTCACATCATCCCCAAAAAGCTCGATCATATCGCCTTCGAACTGGAACTTTGAGCGGGTGATTTTGTGAACGTCATCCTCGGGCTTGACCCGAGGACCCCTTGACCAAGAGATCCCCGTTCAAGTCGGGGATGACGTTTATTGAGGTTCCGGCACCAGAATCTCGCGTTTGCCAACGTGATTGGCCGCGCTAACGATGCCCTCTTCTTCCATCTGTTCGACAAGGCGTGCGGCCTTGTTGTAGCCGATCGCCAGCTTGCGCTGGATGTATGAGGTCGAACACTTGCGATCCGTGATCGCGATCTGCACAGCCGTGTCATAGAGCGCATCTTCGCCATCGGTATTGCCACCCGTAAGACCGAGAACAGCGTCAATATTGCTGGCCTTTTCGTCTTCGGGGCCATCCTGCACACCACCCACATATTCCGGTGGGCCAAAGGCCTTGAGGTGGTTCACAACTTCTTCGACCTCTTCGTCACTCACGAAAGGCCCGTGACAGCGGGTGATCTTTCCGCCGCCAGCCATGTAGAGCATGTCACCCATGCCCAGAAGCTGCTCGGCCCCCATTTCACCCAGGATCGTGCGGCTGTCGACTTTTGACGTCACCTGGAAGCTGATCCGCGTTGGGAAGTTGGCCTTGATCGTGCCGGTGATGACGTCCACCGATGGGCGCTGTGTGGCCATGATCAGGTGAATGCCCGACGCCCGCGCCATTTGCGCCAGGCGTTGAATGCAGGCCTCAATCTCTTTGCCGGCCACCATCATCAGGTCAGCCATCTCATCGACGATGACGACGATATAGGGCATCTTTTCAGGCGCGAATTCTTCGGTCTCAAAGACTGGCTCGCCTGTCTCGTCGTCAAAGCCAGTTTGCACCGTGCGGCTGAACATCTCGTTCTTGGCCAGAGCATCGGCAACCCGGCCATTGTAGCCGTCGATGTTACGCACACCCATTTTGGACATTTTGCGATAGCGATCTTCCATCTCCGCCACCACCCATTTGAGCGCGACAACCGCCTTTTTCGGATCTGTCACAACCGGGGACAGAAGATGCGGGATGCCGTCATAGACGGAAAGTTCCAGCATCTTGGGGTCGATCATGATCAACCGGCATTCATCGGGCGTGAGCTTGTAGAGCAAGCTCAGGATCATGGTGTTGATCGCCACCGATTTACCCGAACCAGTGGTGCCGGCAATCAGCAAGTGGGGCATCTTGGCGAGGTTGGAGACAATCGGATCACCGCCGATATCTTTGCCCAGCGCCAGCGGCAGCTTCTGATTTCCGTCACCAAAATCGCGTGTCGAGAGGATCTCGCGCAACACAACCATTTCGCGGTTATCATTCGGAAGCTCGATGCCGATCACGGAGCGACCCGGCACGGTGCTGACCCGTGCGGATAGCGCAGACATCGACCGGGCGATGTCATCAGCAAGACCGATCACACGGCTGGCTTTGAGACCTGGGGCCGGTTCCAGCTCATACATGGTCACGACAGGGCCGGGGCGGACACTTACGATATCACCCTTCACACCATAGTCGTCGAGCACGCTTTCCAGCATGCGCGCGTTTTCTTCCAAGGCTTCATCACTGAGGTGATGACGTTGAATCTGGCCTGGGTTGGAGAGAAGGCCCAAGGGCGGAAGCTCGTATTGCACCTTGGGTTTTTCGTCCAGCTGCAGCGTTGGCTGTGCTTCGGCGCGTGCCTGGCTTGACTGCTGAGGTGCGCGGCGCGGGGGGTGCTGCACGACTGTCTTGGGCTCGGTGACTGGCATCGCTTGCGTTTGTGCCACGGCCGGCGCGGCTTCGTAGGCTTGGCTGTGGAGTTCCTCGGCCTCCATCTCATAGTCAGGCATCTCTGGCGCTGTGGGGATCGTCGCATGGGCTGCTGTAAGGGGAGGCTCCGCAGGAAAACCAGACGAGCTACCTGAGTTGAGCACCGAGGGTTGTTCGGCTTGGTCAAGATCTTCGGGATATGTCGGTTGCCCCATACTCACGCGGCTTTTAATGACGTCCGTGATCTTGGCCTTGACCCGTTCTGTCGGCGCAATTGAGCCATCCACAATCGGGTCAAACTCAGGAAGCTCTTCCGTCATTTGTCGGTCGCCACGGCGCATCAGCGAAGGCATGCGCGACAAGAGACCGCCAGTTTTTTCAGGCGCTGGTGCCGGCATAGGCACACTCTCGGCGCTGTGCGTCATAGGCACTTCTGGTGCTGTCATCACAGGCGCGCGGCGCACGCGTGGTTCAGGCACGGCCGCTTCCGCTTGGCGCAGCTCTTCAACCTCGGCCCGGTCCGCCGCGCGGCGTTCGCGCCAATCTGATGTCCTGGCTTGCACAGATTTGGCCGCACGCGCGGACAGCATGGCCCCACGGCCAAGTCCGGCCATGATCATGGCGTAGGTCATGATCACGCCAACCAAAAGAAAGCGCAGGATTGTCGTCAGCTCAAAGCGGGTGAACCCAAGTACAAACGCACCCAGAACAAGCATTCCTGCCCCAAGCACAAGTGACAGCACTTTCAGTCCAAAACTTGCTCCAACTGGCAGAATGCCGAGAACCGTGCCCAGAACGGTATCGCCGAAAAGACCTCCAAGCCCAAAGCTATGGGTTGCAGCCCAGATTTCATTTGGCATCAAAGACGACGCGTAGAGTGCCAAAACAGCAATCCAGATCGGCGCAAAGATCAGGCGACCAATGGCGCGCTCTTCTCCACGGTGCAGGGCAAAGCGCGCGCCCCACACGCCAAGCACTATCGCGAGACCCCAGGCACCCCAGCCGACAATCATGAACAGAGGTGCTGCAATCGACGCCCCAATCCGACCCAGCATGTTTTGAACAGGCGCATCCGTGGCCGACATCCAGCTTGGGTCATCGGGATGGTAAGATCCGATCAACATCGCTGCCATGATCCCAAGACCCAACAAGGCCAGCCCCAAAAGCTCTTTGCCTCGTTTCTCGATGGCTTCTGCCATCGTGCTGTCCAACAGGGGATCGCGTCCGCGTGTCTGAAATGCCATGTTTGCCTCGTCCTCGTTATGTGTAAAGGCAGTCGCGCAGCCGTGTCAGGCCGTGCGCCACCTCATCTTTTGGGGCCACCATCGCGGCCCGGATATACTGTTTGCCCGGATTGCCACCCGGGGCATCCTGGCTCAGATATGCGCCGGGAAGCACCCGAACGCCGGTTTCTGTCCAGAGTTTCAATGCGGCCTCTTCGCCGTCCTCAACAGGCAGCCAAAGGAAAAACCCTGCTTCGGGCGAGCGGTACCCCGGAACATCGCCCAGGATGTCATCCGCAACGGTATACTTCTCTTGGTAAAGCCTGCGATTTTCCTCAACATGCGCCTCATCGGCCCAAACGCGTGCCGCGGCGCGCTGCAGCGGGTTGGGCAATGGCGCGCCTGCGTAAGAGCGCAAGAGCCGGATACGTTTGGTGCTTTCCGGCCCGGTCGCTGCAAACCCGCAGCGCATTCCCGCCAGGTTGGAGCGTTTGGACAGGCTGTTGAAGACCACAACACGTTCAGGGTCCGCACCAGTCCGGTCCGCAACTTCCAGCGCGCCGGTGGGCGGCGTGTCGCGGTAGATTTCGGAATAACACTCATCCGCAAAAATTTTGAAGTCGTATTTTTCCGCCAAAGCCAGAAGGTTACGCCAGTAATCGGCACTGGCCACAGCCCCCTGCGGATTTGATGGCGAACACATATAGGCCACGGCCACACGGTTCAGAACATCCTCCGAAAGGCTGTCAAAATCCGGCAGAAACCCGGTTTCTTTCGACGTCGGCAGGAACATCGGCTCCGCGCCCACACTCAACGCCGCGACCATGTAGCATTGGTAAAACGGGTTCGGCAGCAGAATGATCGGTGTCTTGCCGCCCTTGGTTTCCGGGCAAAGCGCCATCATCGCGTTGTAGAGCCCTTCACGGGTTCCGTTCAGCGCCATGATGTTCTGATCAGGGTTCAGGGTCACGCCAAAACGCCGCGCGATCCAGTCGCACATCGCTCCATTTAACTCGGGCAGGCCCTCGTTTTGCGGGTATTTGCGAAATTCACCTGCATGTTCGGTGATCGCATCGCTGACCCAATCCGGAAAAGCGTGCTGCGGCTCGCCGATGGTCATATGCACAGTTTCACCGCCTGCTGGATGCGCATCAAGCAAGCTCCGCAGACGCGGAAACGCATATTCCGGAAGGTTCGAAAACCGCTCGGGGAACATAAAGACTGCCTCAGTTTTACGGGATCATTGGCGTCCCGTTTGATGTGAATCTACAAAAGCGCGTGGACTCCGTCCAGCAAAACTCCGGCTCTACGCGCAAAATTGTGGCATTTTTGGCAGTTACTTCGCTTCCGCGCACGTGAAAGCGTGCAAAGCATCTGACAGCGTGTCGATCTCGCGACCCATCGGACGGTCAATATCAAGCGGTGCAACATGGTGGCGGACACGGGCATGCCAGTCTTGCATCGGGCCCCCAAGTTCTTGGGAAGTTCCTCTTAAATCAACACCTTGCGCAGCGATCACCAGTTCAATTGCAGACAGTTTTGCAGTCATTTCAACAACTCGCGACAAGGCGTGGAGCGTGGCAGGTCCCGCGCTGAGCGCATCTTCGACACCGCGCGCATTTATGCTGGGCCAAACCGGCACGGGCTGTGCGGCTTGTGTTATTTCTGCCGCCAGTGCCTCGACCACTTTCAACAGCGGCGCAAAACCATTTGACCCGCTGTCTGGCTTGGCCAGGAAAAGCGGCAAACCGGTGAGCTCTGGCTCCATCATGCGCGCGATGCGCGCGACCTGCCCCATGGCCACATGTTGCCAAGCACGGCTCACGCCCTCGACAGAAAGTGCAAGTTCGGTGGTGTGATAACCCCCGCAGGACAGGATCTCTTCGTCTTCGAAGAGTGTCGTGGGATTGTCGCTGGACCCGTTCAGCTCGATCTCAACGACCTGCCGCAGATGCGCCAAGGCGGTTTCCAGACCGCCGTGAATTTGCGGAATATTGCGAAAGGACAACGGATCCTGCAACCGCCGGGCCGCGCCCGATTGCCAAAGAGAACTGCCTTTCAACAGCTCCCGCAGATACGCCGCAGCCTTTCCCTGTCCAGGCAATGGCTTGACCGCAAGAACGCGTTCCTCAAATGGCCCAAGATTTGCGCGGAACGCTTCCAGCGATAGGGCCGCAGCGGCCTGAGTGGCACTGTATACGCGCGTGGCTTTCGCAAGGGTCATCGCCGCGCGTGCCGCAGAATACCCGCTGTGATTGGCAAGCGCCAAGCCATCGCGTGGCGCCGGATCAAGCGGTCTCAGACCAAAGTCGTTCAGGGCGTCGCGGGAAGGCCGAACACCTTTATTGCCTTGCATCTCACCCTCGCCCAGCAAGGACCGCCCCATCGCGGCATTGATCACCAGATCACCCGCACCAATGGACCCAAGCGACCCAACCTCCGGCGTAAGCCCTGCATTGATCACCTGCGCCAAAAACTCCGCCACCTCCGGGCGCGCACCGCTATGACCCAGAAGCATGGTGTTCAGTCGCACGATCAACGTGGCGCGCACCGTCTCAGGCGGCAGCGACGCGCCCATGTCCTGCGCCCTGCCCTCCAACGTCTGGCGCGAGAAGTTGGCCAATGTGCCTGCATCCAGTACTTCTGTGGCCCGCGCGCCCAAGCCGGTTGTCACCCCGTAAACAGGCGTGCCCTCGGCGACGGCCCTGTCAACCAAAGCGCGCGCTTTGGCCATACGCGCAAGTCCCTTTTCGCTGATCGCAACTTGGCATAGCCCATGCGATGCGATCTCTAGCGCCTCGGGCGACAAACCCTGACCAGAAAGACGCAGCATTTGCATCCTTTAGCCGAGCGCCAGTTCTGTGGCTCGCGCCACGCGCAGCAGACGCTCTTCCTCAAACGGTTTGCCACAGAGCATAAGCCCGCAGCTTGGTACACCTGTCGGCAAAGACATAGCACTGAGGCCCATCAAATTGCCGATACGGGTGTTGCGCAAGGACAGAAGGTTTTCGGTCACGTAATAGTCTTCATCCGTCATCAATCGCTCGACATTGGGCGGCAGAATGGGGGCGGTGGGCAGGACGACCGCATCGAACCCTGCAACGCGGTCGTTCCAGTCATGTCGCAACGCATCCAGCTTGCGCCAAGCCGCAACATAGTCAGCCGCACGGAACTCTTTGCCCGAGCGGAACCGCTCCAGAATCGGGGCAAACATCTTGTCCGGGCTGGCCTCGATCACATCGCCCCATGTCCCATAGGCTTCGGAGGTAAAGAGCACACCGGAAAGCGGCATGGCTTCGGCCACTTCGGGCGCTTCAATGGGTTCAACACTGGCCCCGGCCTCTCGAAGCTGGTCAACAGCCTCTTCGAACCCTCTGAGTGGAGCCTCGCGCACATCATCCATCGCAACGGTCTGCAGCACAGCGAACCGCATCCCCTGCAACGAGGCACCTTGCAAATCCGCCGCCTTACCACCCTCTAGCGCTGCCAACATCAGGGCACAGTCCTCAACCGAGCGCGACAAAGGTCCAACCGTGTCAAACCGCGCGCAGAGCGGCACCACACCATTGAGCGACACGCGCCCGGAGGTGGTCTTTAGCCCGACCAGATCATTCCAGGCCGAGGGGATACGTACCGAGCCGCCCGTATCCGAGCCGATACCACAGGCCGCAAGATCAAAGGCGACGCTCGACGCAGCCCCCGACGATGAGCCGCCCGGAACGGCCTCGGGATCATTGATGTTGGGTGACGTGGCGGTCATCGGATTCAGGCCTAGGCCGGAAAACGCCAGTTCGCTCATATGGGTTTTGCCAAGACACACCAGACCCGCGGCGGTGGCATTGCGCAAAACCTCTGCATCTTTGCCCGGCACGCGCCCTTCCAACAGTTTGCTGCCCGCCTCTGTTGCCACGCCCGCCGTGTCAAAGAGGTCTTTCCAACTGATCGGCACCCCATCGAGAGGTCCCAGACGCAGCCCTGCCTTGGCCCGTTCTTCGGCGGCCTGAGCTTCGGCGCGGGCGCGGTCATAGGTCACCACAGAATAGATGCGCTCGCGCTCAGGATGCGCATCTATTGCCGCCAGATACGTCTCGGTCAGAGCCACTGGGCCGATCTCACCAGCCTCAATTCCACGACCCAAATCCGCAGCGCTCATTTTCAGCCAGTCCTGCATGTTTTCTCCCCGAACCGGTTTCGCCGACATCAACGCAGATGCGGCAGGTCAACGCAAGGGCGTGTCAACGCATAGACATTCGGTGAAAGGCGCGCATATTGAGACGCATGGCACAGACGCAGGATATCGTGATTGTCGGAGGAGGTCTTACCGGACCCGCACTGGCTTTGGCCTTGGCACAGGCCGGGCAAAGCGTGACAATCATAGACAGCCTGCCCCAGACCGTGCGCAAGAATGCCGGGTTCGATGGCCGTTCCTACGCGTTGGCACTGGCCTCTGTTCGGCTCTTGTCTGGCATAGGCATCTGGGACGCCGTGGCCGAAAACGCCCAACCGATGCTTGAGATCAAGGTCACAGATGGGCGCGCGGGCGAAGGGGCGGCACCGTTCTTCCTGCATTTCGATCACGCCGAGATCGAAGAAGGCCCGATGGGGCATATGCTGGAAGACCGGTATTTGCGGCGGGCATTTCTGGACGCGATGAAGACGCACCCCACGATCACGCAGGTCACTGACACGGTGGTGGCGCAGGAGGCGGATGCCAAGGGTGTGCGCGTGACACTTGCCTCAGGCAAAACGCTGGATGCGCGTTTGCTGATCGGGTCTGACGGACGCACATCCGGCACGGCACAGCGCGCCGGCATATCGCGCACCGGCTGGCAGTATGGCCAGACCGCTCTGGTCGCGGCCATTGAACATGAGTTGCCACACCACGGCATTGCGCATCAGTTCTTCATGCCCCCGGGACCGCTGGCCATCCTGCCCCTTCCCGGCAATGTCAGCTCGATTGTGTGGTCCGAAACAGCCGAAACAGCCGCGCGTTTCGCGGCCCTCTCCGATGCTGAGTTTATGGAGGTGCTGCGCCCTCGTTTTGGGGATTTTCTCGGTGATATTTCACTGCGCGGCAAACGGTACACCTACCCCCTAGGCCTCAGCCTTGCCAACAGTTTTGTGGCCGAACGTGTGGCCCTCATTGGCGATGCGGCGCATGGGTTGCACCCGATTGCCGGTCAGGGGCTGAATGCCGGACTGCGCGATGTGGGCGCCCTGGCGCAGGTTGTTTCCGACGCCACCCAGCGGGGTGAGGATTTTGCAGCACCCGATGTTCTGGCCCGGTATCAGCAATGGCGGCGGTTTGACACCACGACGCTTGCGTTGACCACGGACCTGACCAATCGTCTGTTTTCCAACGATAACCCGTTTCTACGCTTTGCGCGTGATCTGGGCATGGGTGCCATCAACAAGGTGCCTGCCCTGCGGCGTGGATTCATCCGAGAGGCGGCGGGACTGACCGGCGATCTGCCTGACCTGATGAAGGGCTAGTCGCGCTCCAGAATACGGATCACCGTGTCGCCATAGCTGCGCTGATCCAGTTGGGTCAGACCTTCGGGCACCACAACTGAACCGCCCTCTTCCCAGACAACAAGCGCATCCTCAGACAGCCATCCGCCCAAGATCGCCACTTTCATGGCCAACTCTCCCAGCCCTTTGCCATAAGGCGGGTCCAGAAAGATCAGGTCAAAGGCACGATCAGACGCCCCAAGCTTGCGCGCATCGCGCGAGATGAGTTTCGTGTCGGCCTCAACCCCGCAGAGCGTGATGTTCTGACGCAAGATGCGTTGTGCCACACGACCGTTTTCGACAAAGGTCACGTTGGCCGCGCCCCGCGACAGCCCCTCCAGCCCGAGCGCTCCGGTCCCGGCAAAAAGGTCCAACACCGCAGCCCCCTCGACCCGGTCCGAAAACCGGGACGTCAGCACATTGAACAGGCTTTCGCGCACGCGGTCCGAGGTGGGGCGCAAACGCGCGGCGTCATCCCCCTTGCCGACAGAGGCCAGTTTACGGCCACGGAATGCGCCGCCAATGATCCTCACGCGCGCAACAGCGCCTTGAGATCAGCATCAGGATCAGCCACCACATCCGCATCCGCCGTCTTGCCACTGTCGATCAGCCGCTTGCCCACCATATAGGCCCGCGCGTCGTTGGCGGCATCCACGGCCAAGAGCGTGTCACCTTTGAAGTACCAGAAAGACACGCCGTTCTCCGCCTGCCGCGTGATCACGCGGTCATAGCCCGTGTTCAGCCCGGCGATCTGCAGTTTCACGTCATATTGATCCGACCAGAACCAAGGCTGCGGCACATAGGCCTTGCCTGCACCCAACAGGTTTTCGGCGACGCATTCGGCCATATCAATGGCATTGGGCACGCTTTCCAAACGCAGGCGCCCCTGGCCATGCGGGAAAGACGCGCAATCGCCCGCCGCCCAGATGCCATCAACACTGGTTTGACCCAGCGCATCGACCTTGATCCCATTGTCAATCTCGACACCCGCCGCCTCAGCGAGCTTGGCGTCCGGGGTGATCCCCACGCCAACAATGACAAAATCGACGTCCAATTCGCGCCCGTCGCTCAATCGCGCGCCGCTGACATGGCGGTCGCCCAAGAGCGTCTCAAGGCCCACTCCCTCGATAATCTCGACCCCGTGCCCCTGATGCAGTGCCCGAAAATAGTCGGATGTCTCGGGCGACGCCACGCGTTGCAAAATGCGATCGGCCATCTCAACCAGAACCACGTTGAGGCCTTTGCTTGCCGCCACGGCTGCCGCCTCAAGTCCGATATATCCACCACCCACGATCAGCACCCGCGCCCCAGGTTTGAATTCAGGTGCCATGGCATCGACATCCTGCAAATCCCGCACAACGTAAACACCCCCCAGCGCCCCGCCGATGGAGGCTGGCAACCGGCGCGGTGCGGACCCGGTGGTCAGAACAAGCTGATCATAAACTAGCGTCTCGTTCCCCAGCGAAACCGTCTTCGCAGCAGGATCTATGCCTGTCACTTCTTCGCCCAATCTCAGGGCAATGTCGTTCTCGTCATAAAAACTCTCTGGCCGCAGATAGAGCCGCTCTAACTCCATCTCCCCCAGCAGATACTTCTTGGACAAGGGCGGGCGTTGATAGGGCGGGACAGGTTCGGCACCAATCAGTGTGACAGCACCCTCATGCCCAAGCGCGCGAAGTTTGGCGACAAGCGAACTTCCCGCCTGCCCCGCGCCGATGACAACGATTCCCGACATGCTATCCTCCGATTTAGATGGCCACGGCCAAAGCACAGCCTATAACTACGGTCAATCAACCCGCAAATGATAGACAGGATGCGACAATGACCCTTTCCACTGGCGACAAACTTCCCGAAGCTTCTTTACTGCAACTGGGCGCGGACGGCCCCGAAGCCGTCAGTCTTTCGGAGAAAACCAATGGCCGCAAAGTGGTGATCTTTGCGGTGCCCGGCGCGTATACGCCCACCTGCCACTCCGCTCACGTGCCCAGCTTTATCCGCACCAAAGATGCGCTCGCAGCCAAAGGCGTGGATGAAATCATTTGCGTGTCGGTGAATGACCCGTTCACCATGAAAGCCTGGGGTGAGGCCACGGGGGCGACCGAGGCGGGCATCACCATGCTCAGCGATGCGGATTCCAGTTTCACCAAAGCCATTGGTATGAATTTCGACGCGCCCCCGGCTGGCCTATTTGGCCGGTCCAAGCGCTATGCGATGGTCGTTGAAGATGGCACGGTGGCTGTGCTCAACGCCGAAGAAAATCCAGGCGTCTGCGAAACATCGGCAGGCGAAAACATTCTCGACGCACTTTGAACTGAACCCCTTGGGCGGGCCGGAATTGCGCCCGCCTTACCGTTCAGCCAGATCATCCATCTTGCGGGCCAGTTTGATGTCCAAAGCGCTCAGACCCCCGACATCATGCGTGCTCAAAGTGACCTGCACGGTCTTGTAGACATTGAACCATTCGGGATGATGGTTCCATTTCTCGGCCCAAATCGCGGCGCGGGTCATGAAGCCGAACGCATCCACAAAGTTCTTAAACTGAAACTCGCGGTGGATCGCATCGCGTCCCTCTACCATAGCCCAGCCATTGGCCAATAGTGGCGACAGCTCCGTGTCACGCTCTGTGTCGTTCAGTTTTTCGCTCATTCCTGTTCCTCCACCTGTGCTTTCTTGAACGGACCATAGGCCGTCAGAATTTCTATATCCTCGGACACCGCCTGCCGCTCTGCGTCCAGATACCGCGCAACAGCATCCCCGAATGACGGATCGCGAAACCAGTGCAAGGAGTGTGTCTCAACCGGAAGATACCCGCGCGCCAGCTTGTGCTCTCCTTGTGCGCCCGCTTCGACACGCGACAGGCCATGAGCAACCGCGTAGTCAATCGCCTGATAATAGCACAGCTCAAAATGCATCGCCGGATAATGCGCCGTGCAGCCCCAGTAACGCCCGAACAAGGCGTCACGCCCGATCATGTTCAAGGCCCCGGCAACCGGTTCGCCATCACGCAGCGCCAACACCAACAGGATATCGTCGCGCAGCATGTCATGCGCCATGTCAAAGAACGCGCGCGTCAGATAGGGCATGCCCCATTTCCGCGCGCCGGTATCCTGATAAAAGGTCCAGATATACTCCCAATGCGCGGGCTTGATCTGATCGCCGGTCAACTGCACGATCTCAACGCCGCAGCCTTGGGCCTGCGCACGCTCTTTGCGGATATTCTTGCGCTTGCGCGAGCTGAGCGAGTCCAGGAAATCATCAAAGCTTTCATAGCCCTTGTTGAGCCAGTGAAACTGTTGCGTGGTGCGGGGCAGAAGACCCATCTGAGTGCCATTTTCCCGCTCGTCTTCTGTGCAAAACGTGACATGCAAGGATGACAGGCTGTGCCGATCCGCCAACTGCACCGCCGCCTGCACCAGCGCCTCTTGTCCAGCTCGCTCATACCCCGGACGCGTCAGAAACCGCCGCCCGGTGACTGGAGTGAACGGCACGGCCAGTTGTAGCTTTGGGAAATACCGCCCCCCGGCGCGCTCATAGGCATGCGCCCAGTTGTGGTCAAAGATATATTCGCCCTGGCTGTGTGACTTGGCATAAAGCGGTGCGCAGGCGATCACCTGCCCGTCCATCTCCGCTGTCAGATACTGCGCCTGCCATCCGGTGCCGACGCCCACCGACCGGCTGTCTTCCAGAGCTTTGAGAAACCGGTAGGTCGTGAATGGGTCATCTGGTCGACCGGTTGTGGCCTCCGGACAGGCACAGGCATCCCAGTCCTCGGCCCGGATCTGGGCGAGGCTGTCGCAGACGCTGACTATGACTGATCCGCCGTCCATGCCAATCCTTGAGTTACCTGATCTTCAATCTGGTCTGCGCGAGACACGCTTCAAGCGGGGATCTCGGCGAGATACCCTTCAAAGGTCACATTGTCGGCAACTTGGCGCGCAAGGGCTTCTTGCTGCGCTGTGCGGATGGTCCAGCAAAAAACATCCGCGCCTTGGGTTTTGAGGTCGGCGACGCGAGGCCGTAGCAGATCATCCGCCTGATGACTGATGAAACTGGCCCCCACCCGATCGAAATCGGGGATATCGCGCAGCCTTTCGCGGACACTGGCGCCCAGTTCCGGCCAGTTCTTTTCCCTGTAGGGACTTGTGACCAGCCCTCGTGGGACATCCGGGACAAGCTCGGCCAGCAATGCCACCATGTTGGGATTAAACGACATCAACCCCACCGCACCCTCGTAGCCCTGCAACGCGCGGGCGGTGGCCTTTTCCAGGCGTCCATCGGTCACCCCCATCTGGCCATGCTGATCCTTGAGCTCAATCAGCATCGGCGCACAGCCCGCGACCAGTGTCAGTATCTCTGAAAGCGTCGGGATACCGTCTGATCCACCTTTCAGCGGGATCTGCGACAACCGCGCTGCATCCTGTTCCAGCGCCAAACCGCTTTGAGGTGTCAGGCGATCCAGATCATAGTCGTGAAACACCATCGCCTCACCATCACGGCTCAGCTGCAGGTCAATCTCGATCCCATAGCCGTGATCCAGCGCGGCCTGAACCGCCGCGCGTGAATTTTCTGGTCGGCCGTCCTCCACATCATGCAAGGCACGATGTGCGAGCGGTGCCCCGAAAAAGGACCGGTGCAGCCGGATCATTTGATCTGAAACACGCCTTCGATTTCGACTGGCACACCAAAGGGCAGTGCCGGAGACGACACCGCAGCGCGGGCATGTTTGCCGGTCTCGCCCAGTGCTTCGCCGATAAAGTCGGATGCGCCGTTGATGACTTGGGGCTGATCCTTGAAATCATCGGTGGAATTGACAAAGCCACCCAGCTTGACGACCCGTTGCAGCCGGTCAAGATCACCACCGCAGGCTGCCTTAACCTGGGCCAGCAAATTGATGGCACAAACCCGCGCGGCCTTGGCGCCCGTGGCGACATCCATGTCATCCCCCAGCTTGCCAATCATAAGCGTGTCGCCATCTTTTGGCAGCTGACCTGACACATAGAGCATGTCGCCTACCTGAACATAAGGCACATAATTGGCCGCCGGTGCCGGCGCATCAGGAAGTGTGACCCCCATCTCTGCCAGTTTGCTCTCAAATTTGCCCATCGGCCTCGCCTCCCGGATTCGTTTCGCATGTGGACGCTAGCCGCAGTGCTCGGCAAAGAAAATCAGGAAAACCGGTTTCACGACCATTCTTGACGCAAACCGCATAAAGGAAGGCGCTGTTACTCTCGAAATGCTTTAGAGAAATAGTCGCTGAGCGGTTTGACCAGATAGGCCAGCGGCGTGCGGTCTTCCGTGCGGATGAACGCCTCAACCGGCATGCCGGGGATCAGGGTCACATCTTGCGGCAGGCGGGCCTGTTCTCCTTCGCTGAGTTCAATTTCGGCGCGGTAATAGCTGCGGTGCGTGCCTTCCTCTTCGAAGGCATCGGCCGAGATCTGCATCACCTGCCCGGTGAGCTCGGGTGTGCGTCTTTGGTCAAGCGCCGAAAAGCGCAGGATAACATCCTGACCGAGATAGAGCTTGTCGATGTGGATGGGCTCGACCCGCGCGTTGATGACCAACGGGCGATCTTGCGGCACAATATAGAGGATAGGATCTGCAGGCCGAACGACAGACCGCAGGGCAAAAACCTTTAGGTCGTACACAATACCGGACACTGGCGCGCGGATATCCAGTCGGTCAAGCCGTTCGTTCAACGCGCGACGCTCTTCCAACAGCTCCAGTTCGCGATATTGCTGATCTCGCAAGGTCGCGATGGCTTCTTCGCGTCTTTGCGCGCCCAATTGCAGCACTTCGATATCAATCTCGGTCATCCGCCCCTCGGCCTGCGCCGCCTGCGCGGCCAATTCGCCCATTTGCCCCGAAAGCCGCGCCTTTTCGCGTTGCAGCGACAGCACCCGTGTCGCTTGTGCCAGCCCCTGATCCAGCAGGGCTTGTTGATTGGCCAGTTCAACATCAATCAGATCAAGCTGTTCTTGCAGCGCGGTTGCCTGCGCCATCAGGCCAGTGATCTGATCCGCGATTTGCCGCCTTTGTTTTTCAAGCTGCGTGATCTCTTGCGCGGTGGTCTCTTCACGCGCCGCCAGCAAGCGGGTTTGCCCCTGCAAAAGCCCCGTGACATCGGCATCTTCCAAGGCGACCCGTTGCAGCAGAGGGTCGAATGTGATCCCGGGCGCCTCATCACGCTCGGCCTCAAGTCGCCCACGCCGCGCCATAAGCTCAAAAAGCTGGCTTTCGGTGATCGAAAGCTGCGATCGCAGCGCGGTTGGATCAAGCCGCAACAGCACATCGCCCGCGACAACGAAATCTCCCTCATCGACCGCCAGTTCCGCCACTACACCACCATCCGGATGCTGCACCACTTGCCGGTTTTGGTCGACCTCAATCCGGCCTTCTGCAACGATCGCCCCAGAGATCGTCGTGAGCGCCGCCCAGGTGCCAAAGCCGCCCAAGAGAACGACAACGCTGAAGATGCCGATATAGAACGGACGTCGCACCGACCAGGCATTGCGCTTGGACACAGTCATTGCACACCCCGAAGGCCGTTGCCGCCAATCACATCGAGATGGTTTTTAACCACATTGCGCAGCACGTCATCTTTCGGGCCAAAGGCGCGCACGCGACCACCGTCCAACATCAGGAGTTTTTCGCATTCCTGAATCGCTGCAGGACGATGCGCCATGATCAAGACAGAACAGCCCTCGGCCTTGAAACTGCGGATGGCGGTGTTCACAGCCTCGCTGCCCTCGTTGTCGAGGTTTGAATTGGGCTCATCAAGAACAAGAAGCACAGGATCGTCATACATCGCGCGCGCCAGGCCGATGCGCTGCATCTGTCCGCCCGACAATCGCCCGCCTCCCGGTGTAACCGGTGTATCGTAGCCGTCGGGCAGCTTGAGGATCATTTTGTGAGCATCCGCTTTTTTGGCGGCGGCAACGGTCTTGTCCGGATCGGGCGTGTCAGCCAAACGCGCGATGTTCTGTGCAATTGTGCCTTCAAAAAGCTGCACGCGCTGCGGCAGATATCCGACCAGCCCACCCAGCGTACTTGCCTCGTATTGATCGAGCGTCGCCCCATCCAGCCGAACCTTACCTGCAGCCGGATACCACAAACCGGTCAGAGCGCGCGCAAGCGAAGATTTCCCGGCGCCCGAGGGGCC
Source organism: uncultured Roseovarius sp. (assembly GCA_947496175.1). Classification (GTDB taxonomy): domain Bacteria; phylum Pseudomonadota; class Alphaproteobacteria; order Rhodobacterales; family Rhodobacteraceae; genus Roseovarius. The sequence goes on along the minus strand of CANMBU010000002.1, from coordinate 131,445 downwards.
AATCACTCCAACGGCTTCACCGGGTTGCACCACAAAACTAACGTTGCGCAGGGCGGCCTGTTTTTCACCTGGCGGAAAAACTGTGAGTTGGCGCACATCCAGATGCGCGTTGGGGCGCGGCAGCGGAATACGCGCACGTTCTGGCGGCACAGTGCCGAGCAAATCGGCAAGCGACACCCATGCACGAACCGCACGGTGGACGGCAGGCCACTGGCCAACCGCCAATTCCACAGGGGCCAGCGCCCGGCCCAAAAGAATAGACCCGGCAATCATTGCCCCGGGGGTCAGGGATCCCGCCAAAACCAAATACGCCCCCAGCCCGAGCATTGCTGATTGTAAAAACAACCGGAAAGTTTTTGTCGTCACACTAAACGTGCCCAAAAGGTCCGATGACTGAATTTGGGTGCCGAGCGCCACATCTCGCGCCGCCTTCCAGCGGTCAAATGTCGCGCTGCGCATACCCATGGCCTGCACCATCTCCGCCTCGTTCCGGATCTGGTTGGCAATCTTTTCCGCCGCCACTGAAGCCGCGGTCGACCGCCCCGTGGGATAACGCGTAACATGCTGATTTATATAGGCGATTGCAATCAGAACACACCCTCCGCCCAAGGCCAGTGACCCCAACCAGGGATGGAAAATCCAAATTCCTGCCAGAAAGAGCGGCGTCCAGGGAATGTCGAAGCCTGCCATCAAAACAGGCGAAGCCATCAGCCGCTGAACCGACTCCAGATCACGCAGACCTGTTTCGGTGTTTTCATCGGGCTCCAATGCCGCTTTGCGCACCACAGCATCAAACACCCGTCGATCCAGCCGGGATTGGAACCGGGCCGCGACTCGGCCCATGATTCGCCCTCTCGCGTAGTCCAGAAGGCCCATCATCGCATACAGAAAAAGCACCAGAGCCGACAACGCGATCAGTGTTTCGACCGAACGGCTGCCCAAAACACGGTCGTAGACCTGCAGCATGTAGATCGGCCCGGTCAGCATCAAAAGATTTACAAAAAAGCTGAAAACGCCAACGGTCCAATACAAAATACGGCTTTGTTGACGCGCCTCACGGAGCTCTTCCAGCCCCACTTCGTAATGTGACCTGCGTGATTGCATACTTTCTGAGCTGCCTGTTGCCTACTGCGCTTGAAATGGTCGGTGTGTCCGGCCTAGAGTGGTGTCACCGAACAGCCACATGGCGCGGGCGACGTGAAGGTTCGTCTGGGCACTGGTGCTCGATGGGTTATGTATGCGCTGAACTGATTTAAAGATTCCTTAAACCGTGATTTACTCTCGTCTCTGTCCCCTTAGCCGCGCGTTGCGTAGAATGCTGCCTTTGCTCCTGATTGTGGGTCTTGCAGCCTGTACAAAAGCGCCTGCCGGATTGCCCTCGGATGCTGTTTTCGACCCTTACGAAGAGCACAACCGCGAAGTCCACGAATTCAATCGCTCACTTGACCGCTCAATCGTACGGCCCGCCGGCGTGGGGTATTCGAACTTTGTGCCTGACGATATCGAAGACGCGATCAGTCGGTTTGCCTTTAACCTGTCGCTGCCTCGCTCAATCGTGAACAGCATTCTGCAAGGCAATATGCTGGCTGCAACAGAAGACAGCTATCGGTTCCTGGTCAACAGCACGATCGGCCTGGGTGGCGTCTTCGATGTTGCGACCGATCTGAACATGCCGGCGGCAAACGATGCCGACTTTGGCCAGACACTCCACGTCTGGGGTGTGCGGGAAGGCGCCTATGTGGAATTGCCCCTGCTCGGGCCTTCGACAGAGCGCGATACCGTCGGACTTGTGGTCGATATTTTCACCAATCCGCTACTCTATATTCTTGAATCACCAGAAAACTACTACGGAACGGTAGCAGCGGTGTCATCTGGGCTATCCAACCGGGGAAGGTTTGCGGATACAATTGATTCGGTGCTTTATGAAAGTGCTGACAGTTACGCGCAGGCGCAGTCGATCTATCTGCAGAACCGCAGATTCAAGCTTGGCAACGGCTCAGACGGGTCCTTTGCTGATCCCTACGACGACCCAGCGCTTGCTCCATTTGAGGTGCCTGATGATGAATGAACTGAACCGCCGTCATGTCGTGTCAATGCTCGCTGCGAGCGCTGCTGCATCGACGTTACCTGCCTCTGCATTCGCACTCACCGAAGCACGTGCCAAATCTTTGGTTGATCAGGTCGTGGCTGACATCAACCGCGTCATCGCCTCGGGTAAATCCGTGAACGCCATGATCCGTGATTTCGAACGTATTTTTGGTCGATATGCGGATGTCAGCATTATCGCACGTTCTACATTGGGTCAGGACTCTCGCCGCGCGAGTTCCGGGCAAATGCGTGCCTTCACCAAAGCATTCCAAAGCTACATCGCACGCAAATATGGCAAGCGGTTTCGCGAGTTTATTGGCGGGCGCATCGAGGTCAAAGGCGTGCGTAAGGTGAAATCCTGGCACGAGGTCAGATCGCTGGTGTATCTCAAGGGATCCTCTCCGTTTAATGTCCTCTTTCTTGTCTCGGACCGTTCCGGGCGGGATCTGTTCTTCGATATGGTGATCGAAGGGGTCAGCTTGCGCTTGACCGAACGCACGGAAATCGGTGCCATCCTGGATCGCAACAAGGGCAATATTGACGGGTTGATCGCGGATCTGAAGAAAGCTGGTTAGGGCTGGTACGTTCCAAGCCTGATCCGGGTTACCTGTTTACCGCCCAAAGAGATCCTTCAGGAAATTCTCGAAATTGTTGTTGCTGCGTCTTTGGCGCTGTACCGGTTGTGGCTTGGGTTTGGGCTGTGGCCGCAGCATTGGCAGGGGCTTGGGATCAATTCCTTCGTTCACACGCACCATGGTTTCATGCCAAATCTCGGCGGGTAGACCACCGCCCGTGACCCCGCTCAGAGGCGTGTTGTCGTCATAGCCCATCCAGACACCGGCCACATAATCCGCCGTAAAGCCCAGAAACCAGGCATCGCGCGCGGCCTGTGTTGTGCCGGTTTTACCCGCCGCCTCGCGGTCGGGCAGTTTGGCGCGCCCACCTGTGCCGCCATGCACGACATTGTACATCATCCACGTCAGCTCGCGGGCGGCTTCCTCACTGATCACACGTTCCCCGATACCCCCGCCCGTGCCCATCAATGGTGTGTCATCGCCCATCAGTTTGAGTTCAATCAAGCCATAAGGCGTCACAGACGACCCGCCATTCAGGATGCCGGCATAGGCACCGGTCATCTCAAGCAATGTGCTTTCAGAGGCCCCAAGCGCCAGAGCCGGTCCGTCAGCCAGCTCATTGTCGATCCCGAAATCCGTCGCCACTTGCCGCACGAGGTCGCGACCCATGGCTTCCGAGACTTTTACCGCAGCGACATTGAGTGAGCGTTTCAAGGCGTCAGTCAGCGTGACCGTACCGTAGTATTCCCGCGTATAATTCTGCGGACACCAACGGCCTGAGCCGGGAATGTCCATACAATAAGGCTCATCCCTGACAGTCGAGTCATGGTGATGACCAAGTTCCAGAGCCGTTGCATAGACAAACGGCTTAAAGGCCGACCCTGTTTGCCTTTTGGCCATGGTCGCGCGGTTGAACGCGCCAACCACCTGCGCCTTGCGCCCGCCGACCATGGCGCGCACGGCCCCGTCGGCGCTCATCACAACAATCGCCGCCTGGGCCTCAGATCCTTCGCGCACCTTATTTTCAAAAACCCAGTCCAGCGCCTCTTCCGCCGCGCGCTGCATACGCTGGTCCAGCGTCGTGCGGATGATCACGTCTTCGGTTGTGTCTCGCGTAAAGAACTCCGGCCCGGATTCCATCACCCAGTCGGCAAAATACCCGCCTGCCTGCCGTTGCGCCGCTGCTGATAACGTGGCCGGATTGTCCTGTGCGGCCTTCATCTCAGAGTCGCTCAGATACCCTTGCTCATTCATCAAGCGAAGCACCGTGGCCGCGCGGTCCTGTGAACGCTCCAGATTGGTTGTCGGCGCCAGACGTGTCGGAGCGGTCAGAAGACCTGCCAGCATCGCCGCCTCTTGCGGCGCGACTGTTGCGGCTGGTTTGCCAAAATACCTCTGTGCCGCAGCTTCCGCGCCAAAGGCGCCGCCGCCCATGTAAGCGCGGTTAAGATAGATCGAGAGGATCTCATCCTTGGTGTACTTGAGTTCCATCGCCAGCGCATAGACGGCTTCTTTGGCCTTGCGCGAGATTGACCCTCTACGGCAGTCGCGGACATATTCAGCCTCGGATTCCCAAGCATCGGCCTCATATTCGACACCCAGGCACAAAAGCTTGGCTGTCTGCTGCGTGATGGTTGAGCCGCCATGTCCCGAGAGCGGCCCTCGTCCCTCACTGAGATTGATCTTGACCGCGCTCGCGATGCCCCTCGGGCTCAGCCCGAAGTGCCGATAGAACCGTTTGTCTTCTGTTGCGATCACCGCGTTGCGCAAATGCGGGCTGACAGTGCTTGCGGTGACCACGCCACCAAACTGATCGCCGCGCCAGGCAAAAACCTCCCCATCCCGGTCGGTAAGCGTGACAGACCCGCGCGCGCGTCCATCCAACAACGTGTTGACGTCCGGCAAGGTGGAAAACACATATCCCACTGCCAAACCCAGAATGATAAGAGCAATCCCACCCACACGCCACGTCACCTTCCAGACAAGGCGCAGTACCCAGCGCGTCAGCCTCTGAAAAAGACCGATGAGACCTTTGCGCGGTGGCCGTGACGACTTGCGCCGACGTTTTGTGGGTGTCTTGCGCGCTGTGGTCGCACGCTTTTTGGCCGGCTTGCCCGCCGGTTTCTTGTATCTTTTATCAGCAACTAGGCGCGGTGATTTTCGCCCCGATTTCGTCATGCCCAACCTGCCCGGTCATATTTATTTTCGTCTAGTTTATCCCGCCCGGATTTGAATGTAGAGACCCTAAGCTCGTCGCAAATCAGATTCTTATTTGTTTAATTTTTAATCATCCGGCAATTTTTGCGCATATTTTGTGCATTTTTCACGCTTTCGCCAAAGCTGATCCCTCACAAATCCTTCCCGTGCGCCCGTCTTGCCGCATTTTCTGCGCATGCAAACAAACCGCTCATCCATTGGAAAGGGACATCCGTGAAACTCATCATCGCGACCATCAAGCCGTTCAAGCTTGAAGATGTCCGCGAAGCGCTGACAGACATTGGCGTACGCGGCATGATGGTGACCGAGATCAAAGGCTTTGGCTCGCAGTCCGGTCACACCGAAATTTATCGCGGCGCGGAATACGCCGTGAATTTTGTGCCGAAAATCAAACTCGAAATCGCTGTCGCGGCCTCGATGGTCGATCAGGTGGTAGAGACCATCTCGTCCACAGCACGGACCGGCAAGATCGGCGACGGCAAGATCTTTGTGCTCGACGTGACGCAAGCCATGCGCGTGCGGACGGGTGAAACCAACGAAGATGCGCTCTGATCGGCGCGGGGGAAAGGACATGACTATGCAACGCTACACTCAATTCGGTCTTGCCGCTGCGGCAATGATCGCCTTGCCTCAGATGGGCCTGGCCCAGGATGCGGCTCCGGGCTTTGATGAAATCGGCCCCTATATCATGACAACCCTGCTGTTTTGTATGGCAGGTTTCCTGGTGTTCTTCATGGCCGCAGGCTTTGCCATGCTCGAAGGCGGGCTGGTGCGCTCCAAGAACGTGACGATGCAGATGACCAAGAATATCGGCCTCTACTCGATTGCGGCCATCATGTATTGGCTGATGGGCTTCAATCTGATGTATCCGGGCGAGTTCAACGGCTATGTCGGAAGCTTCTTTGTTCCAACGACGCTTGACCCTGTGGGCGTTGCAGCGGCTGATGCGGCCTTGGACTATGCCTCAGTTGGCTCAGACTTCTTCTTCCAGTTGGTGTTCGTTGCCGCCACAGCCTCGATCGTATCGGGTGCTCTTGCCGAACGGATCAAACTTTGGCCGTTTCTGATCTTCGTCGTTCTCCTGACCGGTGTCATGTACCCGATCTCAGGCTCCTGGCAGTGGGGCGGCGGCTGGCTCTCTGAAGCAGGATTCTCTGACTTCGCAGGCTCCACCGTGGTCCACTCTGTGGGTGGCTGGGCCGCTCTGGCCGGTGCCATCATCCTTGGACCGCGCCTTGGCAAATACGGCAAGGACGGCAAAGTGAACCCAATCCCAGGCTCCAACCTCGCCCTCGCCACGTTGGGTACGTTCATCCTGTGGCTCGGCTGGTTTGGCTTCAACGGCGGGTCGCAGCTTGCCATGGGCACTGTAGGCGATGTCTCTGACGTCAGCCGGATCTTTGCCAACACCAACATGGCCGCAGCAGCCGGCGCGGTGACTGCTCTCATCCTGACGCAGGTGATGTATAAGAAACCTGATCTGACCATGGTGCTCAACGGCGCTCTGGCGGGTCTGGTCTCGATCACCGCCGAACCACTCGCCCCGACACTCTTTGGTGCGCTCTGGATCGGTGCCGTGGGGGGTGTGATTGTGGTTCTGACCGTGCCCATGCTCGACAAGTTCAAGATCGACGACGTGGTCGGTGCCATCCCGGTTCACCTCTTTGCCGGGATCTGGGGCACCATTGCTGTGGTTTTCTACAACAGCGACGCAAACCTGGGCACACAGCTCATGGGCATTGCCGCCTACGGTGTCTTCACCTTCGTGGCCAGCCTGATTGTCTGGGTCATCCTCAAGGCCGTCATGGGCATCCGCGTCGGCGAAGAGGAAGAGATCAACGGTCTCGATGTCTCCGAACTTGGCATGGAAGCCTATCCAGAGTTCTCTAAAGGGTAATCTATCTTCTCCTTCCAGATTACCTCTTTGAACCTGACCCGGGCGTTCGCGCCCGGGTTTTTTCATGCGCATCCGTTAAGAAACATTGCAGGTCCCGGCCCGCAGCCCTAGCTTTGCCGCATGCGTCGCGCCTATTCCGCCTTTGAACAGCTTGTCGCTCCCGCACGGCCCAGCGCGACGCCTCTGCGTCTGATCCTGGGGCTGGTGCTTTGTGTCGTGCTGGTGTTCACCTTTGTCATGCTCACCTCAGCGGTGCTCAACTCTGCCATGAGCGAGGACGCGCGCGCCGCATTGGACAGCTCTTTAGACAAGGCCGGCGACCCAACCGGGGTTCTGGTGAACCTCTTCGTCTTCGTTTTCGTGCTGGCAGCCCTCGAAATCGCGTTACGGCAGGTCCATGGCCGCAGCCTTGGTAGCGTGATTGGCGACTGGAACACGGCAAAGGTCCAGTTCAAAAGAACCTGCGGCTATCTGCTGGGGCTTTATGTCGTGCTGATGGTTTTCATGCCCAGCGATCCCGATATCGCCCCACAGCTCAACCTGGAATTTGGCACCTGGATCCTCTATCTGCCCCTCGCCCTGCCCGCCCTGCTCATTCAGGTCGGTGCGGAAGAGGTCTTGTTTCGCGGCTACATGCAGAGCCAGCTGGCCGCACGCTATGGTCGACCGCTTGTCTGGATTGTCGTGCCATCCGTGGTATTCGGTCTTTTGCATTACGACGCTGAGCTTAACGGCAACAACGCCTGGCTTGTCGTGCTCTGGGCCACAGCCTTTGGCATCGTTGCCGCTGACTTGACAGCCCGCTCAGGAACGTTGGGACCCGCCGTTGCCCTGCATTTCTTTAACAATTTCTATGCCATTTTCGTGGCAGCCCCCTCAGGCTACTTCGATGGTATGGCCCTCTACACCTATCCTTTTGAAATCAGTGATGACCGTGCCGTCTGGGCCTGGGCCCCTGTGGATTTAATGATGCTCTTTGTCAGTTGGCTGACAATACGGTTGGCCTTGCGCCGCTGATTGCATTTCCGCCCAACCCCCATTATTTCAGAGAAAGCTACGGGATAAAGGGGCAGTCGCACCTATGAACTGGATTACCAACTACGTGCGGCCACGCATAAACTCGATCTTTTCGCGCCGCGAAGTGCCCGAAAACCTTTGGTCGAAATGCGATGAATGCGGCACGATGCTCTTTCACCGCGAGCTAAAAGAAAACCTGAATGTCTGCACCTCTTGCGGGCATCACATGCCCATTACACCGCGCGACCGGTTTGAAACGCTGTTTGACGGCGGGGCCTTTGCCGAAATCGACGTGCCCCTGCCCACCGCGGATCCCCTGCAATTCCGCGATCAAAAGAAATACCCGGATCGCATGAGAACCGCCCAGAAGGACACAGGCGAAAAAGACGCCATGCTCGTGGCTTCGGGTGAGATCGGACGCACGCCCGTCATCGCAGCGGCACAGGATTTCTCCTTCATGGCCGGCTCGATGGGCATGTATGTGGGCAACGCCATCATCAAAGCCGCCGAAGAGGCGGTGAAGCACAAACGCCCTCTGATCCTGTTTTCCGCTGCGGGCGGCGCACGGATGCAAGAAGGCATCCTGAGCCTAATGCAAATGCCGCGTACAACCGTCGCCGTGCAGATGCTCAAAGAAGCCAACTTGCCCTATATCGTCGTGCTCACCCACCCCACCACCGGCGGCGTGACCGCGTCCTACGCGATGCTGGGCGATGTTCATATCGCGGAGCCCAATGCGCTGATCTGTTTTGCCGGGCCGCGTGTGATCGAACAGACGATCCGTGAAAAACTGCCCGAAGGGTTCCAGCGTGCCGAATACCTGCTCGACCACGGCATGCTTGATCGGGTGACACCGCGCAGCGACATGCGCGATGAGTTGATCACGATCACACGCATGCTTTTAGGCCTGCCGCCTGCCGTGAAAGGCGACCTGGCGGCCCCTGAAGCAGACGAGACCCCTGAGGCCACAACAGCGGACGCCGCAGAAGCGCCTGACGCGAAAGACGCCCCCAAGACATGAGCCCCACATCTTCGGACGTCATCCTCGAGCGGATGATGTCGCTGCACCCCAAGATCATCGATCTCACTCTGGATCGGGTCTGGCGCCTGCTGGATCGCCTCGGCAACCCGCAAGAGGCACTGCCCCCCGTCATCCATATCGCCGGAACCAATGGCAAGGGCTCCACGCTTGCCATGATCCGCGCCGGGGTCGAAGGCGCAGGCCAACGCGCCCATGCCTATACATCACCGCATCTGGCCCGGTTCCATGAACGCATACGCCTCGCTGGCGACTTGATCTCCGAGCCTGACCTCAGCGCCGTGCTTGATGAATGCTACGCCGCCAACGGCGACGCGCCCATCACCTATTTCGAAATCACCACCTGCGCCGCTTTGCTCGCCATGTCACGGGTCAAAGCTGACTTCACATTGCTAGAGGTCGGCCTTGGCGGACGACTGGACGCCACCAATGTCATCGCCAAGCCTGCCCTGACGATCATCACTCCGGTTTCCATGGATCACGAGCAATTCCTCGGCGACACATTGGCAGCGATTGCAGGCGAAAAGGCGGGCATAATCAAGCGCAGTGTGCCTTGTGTTGTGAGCCCACAAGCCGATGACGCCATGGACGTGATTGAGGCCAGGGCACGCAGTTTGGGTGCGCCACTGCTGGCATATGGGCAACACTGGCATGTCAGCGAAGAACGCGGGCGGCTGATCTATCAGGATGAGAACGGCCTGCGCGATCTGCCCCTGCCCAACCTGCCCGGCGCGCATCAGGTCAAGAATGCCGGCGCGGCCATCGCTGCGCTGCGCCACTTGAATATGGGGGATGCCGCCATTGAAGCCGCCGTGACTTCGGCCCACTGGCCCGCCCGCATGCAGCGCCTGACGCAAGGCGCACTTGCACAAGCCGCACCCGAGGCCGAACTCTGGCTCGACGGGGGGCACAACCCTGCCGCCGGTCAAGCTCTGGCGAACCACATCGCAACCCTGCCCCAACGCCCGACGCACCTGATTTGCGGAATGCTGAACACCAAGGATATCTCCGGCTACCTGACCCCTCTGGCCGCTGTGGCCGACAGTCTAACGGCCGTTTCAATCCCCGGAGAGGCCAACACCCTGCCCGCCGCAGACACAGCCGCAGCAGCCACCTCCGCAGGATTCGCCGCAACCACGGCAGACAGTGTTGAAGACGCCCTGCATAGGATTACGGCACAAACCCCAAGCGCGCGCATTCTGATCTGCGGTTCACTCTATCTGGCAGGGCATGTTTTACGGAAAAACGGGTGAAGGGTTCGCGGTCGTTTGGCTTCTTTCTTGTCTGAAATACCCACAAACCCCATTGGTTTTAGAAGTCTACGCCAGATAATAGGGCCGGATATCCTGTAGAGATTAAGGACACTCTGTCTAGTCCAAGGCCCAGTCCATCAGATACAAATACGGTGTGTCGTCATACTTCCGATCAGGCAACCCATGGGCACGTGGCTCGTCAAAATGAACCAGATGCAAGCCTGCGTTCAACATCGCCTGCATGTACCGCACCTGTGGCCTGTGCCAATTCACGATGTCCATGCCCTCCCATCGTCCACGGATAGCATATTCTTCAAGATATCGGTCGATGATCATACTGGCTGCACCATCTGCATCGCGTTCCCAGCCATCACATTTCGTTTGCGATGCGGTGATCCACGCGTTCAGATTTCCGATGAGCACATGTCCACCTGGCCGCAGGACACGGACTGCTTCTGATACGGCCTGATCAAGCTCAGCGATGTCGATAAGCGACAAGTAAAAGACGACCATGTCGAATGAACATTCTTCAAACGGCAGCGCTTCTGCCCGTCCTTCGACATAGGAGGCTCCGCCCCTTTGCTGCGCAGCTTTCAAGAGCTCTCGCGTTGGATCAATCCCGGTGGCGCGGGCTCCAAGATCAGCCACCATCCGGCAAAACCGACCTTCGCCACACCCCACATCCAATACCCTTTGCGCGCCAGATACCCGCACGCGCTCCAACATCGGACGATCCAGAACGTGCCTGCGGCTGAAGTCCCCGCCTTCTCCAATGATAGATAGCCATGCTTGCGCAGATTTATCCCAACCATTTTCCATATCACCACCCCGGGGTAAGTTGGAGCCGTGATGCATAAATTGAGCATCGCCTGCAAGGTGTTCAGGATCGCACCTGACTCCGTGGATAGTCGAAAGGATTGGATATGCGCAAAGCACGCCCCGTTAGCACCGCTCCTTTGCTGATGTCGCACCGACGTGGTACCGACATCCAGATCCCTGCAAAATAAGGGCATTTACCTTTGAGTCGCAGACATGAATTGATTTTGCTTGAAACGCGCTTGGCCTTCACCAAATTAACCACGCGAAACCCATCACGCCTCACTCCGAAAACTGCTCTTCGAACAAGGCCGCGGCGTCGCCAATATGACGTGTCTTACCTGTCCACCGGTACGATCCGTGTCGTGGCCCCCAATGGCAGCTCCGTCAGCGGCGTGGTGCGCGCCGTGCACATGGTCCGCACACCGCATTTTGCTGACTATGCTTCATTTGACGCCAAAGACGTCGACGGCAACCTCGGCGGGATAAGCGCTTATGAAGACCCGCTATTGATCACACTCTTTGCGCCGCGCGCGTCACAGGAAAGCTTTGACTTGCACAAGGACACCGAAAGGTGGACCGCGCTCAGCCGATGGCAGGTATTTGAGGTCCACACACCTGACACGATGTGGACCCTGCCGGGACGTGTGTTTGACTTTAAAGCTATGTGCAAATGACCAGTTTACGAAACGCAGACAGGCTTGACTCCATGCCCCCACAGGCCTAAACGCCCTTCAACATCACGGAAGGCATCTGATCTTCCGGTCCCTTGGGCATCTGCCCGGGATCGCCCCCCACCAGCGAGTTTCGCCCGTGGGGGCGTTTATCGTTTGAACCGTTGTCCCTATCTTAGGGGTGACATCCCGAAACCGGCGAAGGAGGCCGAGGCATGTTTGAAAATCTTTCCGAACGTCTCTCTGGCGTTTTTGACCGGCTCACCAAACAAGGCGCGCTCTCTGAGGATGACGTCAAAACCGCCCTGCGCGAGGTGCGCGTGGCCTTGCTGGAGGCCGACGTTTCACTGCCCGTCGCACGCGATTTCATCAAGCGCGTGCAAGAGGCCGCCACAGGTCAGGCCGTCACCAAATCGGTCACACCCGGCCAACAGGTCGTCAAGATCGTCAACGACGCGCTGGTTGAAACCCTCTCAGGAGACGAAGACCCCGGCGCGCTCAAGATCGACAACCCGCCCGCCCCCATTCTGATGGTCGGCCTGCAGGGCTCAGGCAAAACCACCACCACAGCCAAACTGGCCAAACGCCTCAAGGACCGTGAGGGCAAACGCGTGCTCATGGCCTCGCTCGACGTCAACCGCCCGGCGGCGATGGAACAGCTGGAAATCTTGGGCCGCCAGATTGGCGTCGACACCCTTCCAATCGTCAAGGGCGAAGACCCCGTCACCATCGCCAAACGCGCCAAAACACAGGCCGGGCTTGGCGGCTATGACGTCTACATGCTCGACACCGCAGGCCGGTTGCATATCGATCAGGAGCTGATCGCTCAGGCCGCCGCGGTGCGCGATGTGGCCAACCCGCGTGAAACGCTTCTGGTGGTTGACGGCCTCACCGGTCAGGACGCGGTGAACGTCGCCACCGAGTTTGACGACAAGATCGGTGTCTCCGGCGTGGTCCTCACCCGGATGGATGGCGACGGGCGCGGCGGCGCGGCCCTCAGCATGCGGGCCGTCACAGGTAAACCCATCCGCTTTGTCGGCCTTGGCGAAAAGATGGACGCGCTTGAGACGTTTGAGCCTGAGCGCATCGCAGGCCGCATCCTTGGCATGGGCGACATCGTCAGCCTTGTGGAAAAGGCGCAAGAGACCATAGAGGCCGAACAGGCCGAGCGCATGATGAAGCGCTTCACCAAGGGGCAGTTCAATATGAACGACCTCAAGATGCAGCTTGAGCAAATGCAAAAGATGGGCGGCATGGAAGGTGTGATGTCGATGATGCCCGGCATGGGCAAAATGCAAAAGCAGATGACCGAGGCCGGGATAGACGACAAGATCATCGCACGCCAGATCGCCTTGGTGAACTCCATGACCAAGAAAGAACGCGCCAATCCCAAGATCCTGCAAGCCAGCCGCAAGAAACGCATCGCCATCGGCGCAGGCCTTGAGGTCAGCGAGTTGAACAAACTGCTGAAAATGCAGCGTCAGATGTCCGACATGATGAAGAAAATGGGCAAGATGGGCAAAGGCGGCATGCTCAAACAGGCTATGAAAGGCATGTTCGGCAAAGGCGGCCCCTCCCCTGAAGATATGGCCGCCGGCATGGATCCCAAAGCGCTGGAACAAGCCGCCAAGCAAATGGGCAAAGGCCTTCCCGGTGGCGGATTGCCCGGTCTGGGCGGTGGCGGCTCTCCTCTTCCCCCCGGCCTCTCGGGCTTTGGCAAAAAGAAATAACCTGATGCTTCTTTCTTGTCCTAAATACCCAAATGGCGGGCCCGCATGACCCTGAGCCTTGCCATCCCCACCTTGGAGACACCGCGCCTTTTGCTGCGCGGCCCCGAACCTGCGGATTTCGATCCGCTGGCCGCGTTCTTGCTGGACAAAGACCGCTCCTGGGGGTTCGGCACGGAAAAAGACCGTCCCAGGGCCTGGCGCTGGTTCGCGCTGTCCATCGGGCACTGGGCGCTCAAGGGCTACGGCTATTTCACCATGGAGTGGAAAGAAACCGGCGAACCCTGCGGCATCACCGGCATATGGGATCCCGAAGGCTGGCCCGAACCTGAAATCGGCTGGGTCGTCTATGCGGGTTTCGAAGGGCGCGGCATTGCCTTTGAGGGCGCCGAGCGCGCGCGGCGGTGGGCCTATGAAGATCTCGGACTGACCACGCTCACCTCCAACATCGTGCCCGGCAATGACCGCTCTGTTGCTTTGGCCGAGCGGCTAGGCGCCAAATTCGAGCGCGCCTATGACAATGTCGAAATGGGTGCTGAGCACCTTTATCGCCACCCGGGCCCGGCCGAGCTTGGGCTTGAGACTGACGCCGATGGCAGTCCGGAGGCCTACGCATGACGGAACTGGCCTTGCTCATGGAAAAGCCTTCGACACCTGAGGCCATGGCGCAGGCACGGCAGCTATCCGCGCATTTGCCGAGCCTGCAAACCGACCGCCTCACATTGCGCGCGCCTGCGCTCTCAGATTTTGACGCCTACGCCCAAATCGCCTGCAGCGCGCGCGGCGAAGGGTTGGGCGGGCCGTTCAGCCGCGATGACGCATGGTATGGTTTCGCCTCTATGGTCGGCACGTGGCTGCTGCGCGGCCATGGGATTTGGTCTGTTGAAGAAACCGCAACGGAACAGTTGCTGGGCTTCGTGGTGATCGGCTTTGAGCCGGGCGATCAGCATCATGAGCTGGGCTACATGATGCTGGCAGACACGGAAGGCCGGGGCTATGCGACGGAAGCCGCCAAGGCTGCGCGCGACTATGCACAGAACGCTTTGAGCATTCCGGTTCTGGACAGCTACATCTTTCCCGGCAACACCAAATCCATTGCGTTGGCTGAGCGTCTTGGCGCGACATGTGTGGGCGAAATTTCCTATCCCGAGGATGACGCACCGTCGCTCGTCTACCGTCACCCCAATCCAGCGGAGGCATAAGATGGGCCATCGCGATATCCCGACACTGGACACCAAAAGGCTGATCCTGCGCGGCCCGGCATCCGAGGATTACCCGGATTTCAAGGCCACCTTCGCCTCTTACCGCTCGCGCTTCATGGGCGGGCCGCTCAATGCCTATGAGGCCTGGATGCTCTATGCCGCCGAAATCGGCCATTGGGAAATTCGCGGCTATGGCATGTGGATGATCCACGACCGGGCTACGGATGAGACCCTGGGGATGGCCGGCGGCTGGTTCCCGGCCAAATGGCCCGAGCGTGAGATTGCGTGGATCATCTGGCCGGACAAGGCCGGTCATGGCTATGCGCTGGAGGCCACACATAAAGTGCGGACCTACCTCTACACCGAATGTAACTGGGACAGCGCGGTCAGCTACATTGACCCCAAGAACCTCGATTCCATCCGTCTGGCCGAGCGTCTTGGCTGTGTGAAGGACCCTGACGCGCCCACGATTGACGGCTCTGACGCGGTCTATCGCCACCCAAGCCCCGACCGCATCACCTCGGGCCAGATCCGCGACGGTATCGAGCTTGAGATCGCGCACTATCCCGACCCCCTCTTTAAACCGAAAGGATGGGCTCTTGACTGACGCAACCACCCGCGCCGCAGACCTGCTCAAAGAGCACCGCGAAAGCATCGACCGGCTCGATGCCATTCTCGTCTACACACTGGGCGAGCGGTTCAAGCACACCCAGGCCGTGGGCAAGCTCAAGGCCGAACATGACCTTCCCCCGTCCGATCCGACCCGCGAAGCGGCGCAGATCGCACGGCTTGAAGATTTGGCAAACCGGGCCGATCTCGACCCGGAATTCGCCAAGAAGTTTCTGAACTTCATCATCGCTGAGGTTATTCAGCACCACAAACAACACCAAACGTAGGGCGGGGTTCACCTCGCCAAACCACGCCATTCCAAGGAGAAACACACAATGGCCATGAAAATCCGACTTGCCCGCGGCGGCAGCAAAAAACGTCCCTTCTATCGCATCGTGGCAGCTGACAGCCGCATGCCCCGCGATGGTCGCTTTATCGAAAAGCTGGGCACGTATAACCCGCTGCTTCCAAAAGACAGTGAAGAGCGCGTCAAAATGAACATGGAACGCATCCAGTACTGGCTTGACCAGGGCGCACAGCCTTCGGACCGCATCGCGCGCTTCCTCGAAGCGGCTGGTCATTTGGAAAAGACAGAGCGCAACAACCCCAACAAAGGTGAGCCCGGCCAGAAAGCCAAGGACCGCGCCGAGGAGAAGGCCGAGAAAGCCAAAGCTGCAGAAGAAGCGCCTGCTGAGGAAGCCCCAGTGGAAGAGGCCGCCGCAGAAGAGGCACCAGCTGAGGAAGCGCCTGCCGAAGAGGCCGCAGCCGAGGAAGCGCCCGCCGAGGAAGCCAAGGAAAGTTGATCTTGGCCTGATCTGGAATGTCGACGTTTTCCCAAGACTTCCAGTCCGAGCTGTCGGAATTGATGCGGTGGCGGCGCGATGTGCGCCACTTCCGCACCGATCCGGTGGACGCCACGGTTTTGTCCGCCTGTCTTGACGCCTTTCTCTTGGCCCCATCCGTGGGGCTGAGCGAGCCGTGGCGGCTTGTCCGTCTTGAAAGCGAGGCCGCCCGGCAGGCGGCGCTGACAAATTTCACCGCGGCCAATGCCGAGGCGCTCGAAGGCTATGCCGGAGACCGCGCACAGCTTTACAGCCGCCTGAAACTCTCGGGCATGCAAGAGGCCCCGGTGCAACTGGCGGTCTTTTGCGACGAGGCCACCGACAAAGGTCAGGGGCTGGGCGCGGGCACCATGCCAGAGATGCGACGTTACTCGGTGGTGGCCGCCATCACGCAATTCTGGCTTGCCGCGCGCGCGGCGGGCCTTGGCGTGGGGTGGGTGTCGATCCTGGATCCCGAACGGCTTCGGCGCGATCTAGATGTCCCGGAAAGCTGGCGGCTGGTGGCCTATCTCTGTGTGGGTTGGCCCGAGGCCGATCACCAATCCCCCGAGCTGGAACGCGCCGGATGGGAAAACCGCCGCGGCACCCTGCCCATAGAGGAGCGCTAGGACATGTTTCGCCTCATCCGCCTTGTGATTTTCACCATGCTCGCCTTCGTGGCGGGTGTGTTCTATGAGCGGAGCAACACAAGTCAGGCCTGTGACGCGCTTGGAGGTGACATGGCGGGTGGTCTTTGTATCACGCAAGGTGGATCATGACCGACCGCATCTGCATCGCTGCCATCGCAGGCGCTTTCGGCGTCCGAGGCGAGGTGCGGCTCAAGGCGTTCACCGCCACGCCCGAGGATGTGGCCGCCTATGGCGCGGTCACGACCGAAGATGCGGCACAAAGCTTTACCATCACCCTCAGCGGCCAGACCACCAAGGGCGCCCTCATCGCCCGGCTGTCGGGCATCGCGACCAAAGAGCAGGCCGAGGCGCTCAAAGGCACGCGGCTTTATGTGGACCGCACCCGCCTGCCGAACCTGCCCGATGACGAATATTACCACGCCGATCTCATCGGGCTGGAGGTCTATGATACCGGCGGCACGCTTTTGGGCACGGTGAAATCCGTGCTCAATCACGGCGCGTCGGACATCCTCGAAGTCCAGGTCCCCGGCCTGCCCGCACCCGCGCTTTTGCCCTTCACACTCGAAGCGGTGCCCACCGTTGACCTCACCGCTGGCCGCATCATCGCCGACCCGCCTGACGGGGTGTTCTGAGCCATGCACGTGATCCTGCATCCGGGCTTTCACAAGACTGGCACCTCCAGCCTGCAACGCGGACTGGTGGCGCATGACGCGATCATGGCGCCGCGCCTGCGTTACGTTCTGATGACCGAAATGCCGGAGGTGATCCGGGCCGCGCGGAAATACTCGCGCAAACCCAAGCCGAAGAACCTTGCGGCCTTTGGCGAGGCCTTCGACGCCTTCCTCAATGAGCTTGAAGACGACACCTCCCGCCCCCTGCTGATCACGAGCGAGGATTTGTCCGGTCTGATCCCCGGCAAGTTCGGTGTCGAAACCTATGCGGCCTCCTCCGTGCTGATGGATCGTGCTGTGGACAGGGTATTGGCGCGATTTGGGCCTGAGACCAAAATCGACATCTGGTACACCACCCGCGCACCTGAGGCGTGGTTGCGCAGCGTGTATTACCAACTTTTACGCGGCACACGCCTGACTGAAGACTTCGCCAGCTTTCAAGTGAACTGGGCCACTGCCGCCCGGCTTGAGGATGTCGTTGCCGAGACCGCGCGGTTGGTCGGACCGAAGGCAAATGTCGATGCCGGACGGCTGGAAGCCTGCGCAAATACGGCACACGGGCCTCTTGGCATGTTTCTGGACCGGTATCGCATCTCGACCAAAGGCCTGCCGCCCTTGCCGGTGGAGAACGTACAGCCGCACGGCGTTGCCGAAGAGCTTTTGACCATCAACCGCTCCAAAATGAACGACAAGGTCGCCACCGAAGCCAAACGCCGCATCCTCAACAAATACCGCAGCGCCGGAGCGACGACCCAAGCCGCAGGAGGATCAGCATGAGCGAGCCCCCCAGCAAATCGCACGGGCGCAAGTCCATCACAGCCTCGCTCCAGCCACGCAGCCTGATGGAGGGCGAAGACCGGCTCGCCCGGGCCTGGCGTGCGGTGGTGATCACGCTCCTGCCCGAAAGCTTTCCCGGCATTCTGGGGCAAAGCCTGACCGGCAAGGCGCTCAAGGACGGCATCTGGCAACTTGACCCCATCGACCTGCGCCCCTTTGGCGAGGGCAAGCATCGCAACGTGGATGACACACCCGCAGGTGGCGGGGCTGGCATGGTGCTCAGGCCGGATGTGATGGGTCGTGCCATTGAGCACGCCCAAACCCGCGCCGCCCCCGGCGCACCGCTGATCTATCTCAGCCCGCGTGGCAAACCCTTTGATCAGGGTCACGCGCGCGCCTTGGCCAAAGGACCCGGCGCGACACTGATTTGTGGCCGGTTTGAAGGGCTCGATCAGCGGGTGATTGACCACTACAAGATCGAAGAGGTCTCCATCGGCGACTACGTTCTCACCGGCGGCGAACTGGCCGCACAAGTGATGCTCGACGCGGTTGTGCGCCTTCTTCCCGGCGTGTTGGGCAACGAGGCCTCGACCGAAGAAGAAAGCTTTTCCGAAGGTCTTCTGGAACACCCCCAATACACCCGTCCGGCAGACTGGCAGGGCCATACGATCCCCGATGTCCTGATGTCCGGCCATCACGGCGAGATCGCCAAGTGGCGGCGAGAGATGGCGGAAAAGCTGACCAAGCGGAGGCGGCCGGATTTATGGGAAAAGAAGAAAAGTTGACCTCTTACTAACCACAACTTGCCAAATATGCATAAGTGGCGTGTCCTGAAACTAATGAAAAAAGCAAAGCCACAATTCCAGATTTTGCATTGTGGACACTTAGCAGTCATCAAGTTAACCTAAAAAATGGTAGTAGTGGCAACTCTCAAACTACGTATGATTGAATTTTTACTGTGAGAGAAAGTTAAAGTGGCACCAAGTATCAGTGTTTTAAAAAACTTATCGCATTATCAAAAAGTCCAGCTTCGTCAGTATTTTACCCTGTCCCAGCCTTTCGGCCCTAGAAGCAGCGAAGACATCGGAGAAGATGACCTCGTTCAATCATTGATTTTCAACACAAGAAACTCGGTTTGGAAGTCTTATCAAGGTGATCCAAAGTTCATCGTAGGTCGACGTGGTTCTGGAAAGACAACCATCGTTTCTCGAACAGAACTTAGAGGCCGCTTCAAGTACCTAAACTTCGCCGAGATGTCAGTTTTGGCTGAAAAAGTCGATCAGGCACTTTTTTCGAAAAACCAACTAAAAATGGGGTTAACAGAACGCTGTGCAAAATACTGGGATTTTGTACTTAACATTCAGCTTATGATTGAAGTTGTAAGAAGCAATCCGTCCGCATCTTTATCCCGAATTACATCATTTCTGGAATCTCTCGAAGGCTCTCCATTAGATAATAATAGCTACCTCAAAAAGGCGTTTAAAGCAACCAACAGCGTTGAACTGAACAATAGCATAGGATTCTTACTAACTTCTATTCGTAGCTTCTTGGACGCAATCGCACATGGGTACCATGATGCGCTCTCAGACTTAGATTTTTTTCTGAAAGAAAGCAATCAAAGGTCGGTTGTTGTGCTTGATAACTTGGAAGAATATGATCTAACTGATTATCGCACAGAGCAAATCCTAAAAGG
Organism: uncultured Roseovarius sp.; assembly: GCA_947496175.1. Classification (GTDB taxonomy): domain Bacteria; phylum Pseudomonadota; class Alphaproteobacteria; order Rhodobacterales; family Rhodobacteraceae; genus Roseovarius. Next base: position 111,719 of record CANMBU010000002.1, on the reverse strand, counting down.
GCTATTAAAGTGTGCGGGCTCGTTCGGCAATTCCTATAGGCAAATCAGGGTCTGTATTCCAGCGGAACACTATTTCGAAGTAAAAGCTATTTCATCCAATGTGACCAAAGACTTCGGCAATGCAATTATTCTGCACTGGAGCCCGCTAGAACTTATGAGGATTGCCGCTTGGCGCTATCTGGTTTTTCTTTCCTGTCACAATCATATGCAACGGTTGAACAGGTTTGACACCGTTGACTTATCAAAGCGTACAGACGTGAAGTTTGTATTGTCTGACTTCCTACCGATTACAACCAAAAACACTATGAAAAAGGACGAGAACTCACTCGTATACATTTTCAGACATACGCAATTGCTACCCAGACAGTTAATCATGACGCTTAACTCGATCTTCAAGAGCTCCAACGGTGAGACATTTAACTACGATGCAAGCGTTCTGGGTGGGATAAAGCAGATAGAAGGAGATATATGTGGTGATATTTTTAATGCGTTTCAAACCAAGTATCCTTTTTGCGCTGACTTGTGCGACCGTGTGGTCGAGAACTTGCCACGCTTTTTTGACAGCCGCGAACTACGTCAAGTTTTTGAGCAGTTTGGGACGGTCGCGCTAAGCAATCATCCCGACATTGATTATCATCGGTTTAGACAAATACTCTCTGAAATTGGTGCTATCGGAAAGGTGAAAGGAACATATAAGTTATACAAGGATGCCGACTTTGAGTACGGCTTATCTGGTAGGCTGTCCTTTTCGCCTAAAGACGAAATCTGTCTTCATCCAGCATTTTCCGGAACGTTCGAGACAGCACACAACTCAAAGTCAAAAAAAATTGTGTCCCCGCATCACAAATTTATAAATTTAGATAAATACGTGGACAGAACCTTGGAGCTATAAGTGTTGCGTTTCAGTAAAAGTGCGCTCCAAGGAGAATAAACCTGCACTTGATCCAAAGACCATCATCACCTGTACCCCGCCTGTTCGGGGCTCACGTGAGTCGTCTGGACCTGTTTGATGTGGCTAGACACCCTTTGTTTTCTTAGGCCCGGGGCGCTTGTCGCAAAGAGCGGTAAAAAAACCAAGATAGGAAGACCTGATCTCTGGCGGGCGCATCTGCGGGCCCGGAAGAAGACCAAGAGCTCTGAGGCCGCGCATCACTTTGCGGGACCAACCGCAAGCATATAGGAGTTGAAGCGATGGGCATTATCGCTCAGATCGGGGCGGAACAGTTCCCGCCCCTGAAGGCAAACCCTTTTTCAGGTCCCGTAGCGCAAATCCGTGTCAGCGCTGTCGCCCTCTCCATACCCTTTGGGCACTGGCAGTTCCGGCAGGCCCGCCGCGCGTTTTTGCAGGGCCCGACCAATCACAACGCGGCTGATTTCTGTTGTGCCATCCACGATCCGCAGCATCTGTGCCAGACGCGACAGACGGTCCAGGCCGTAGGGTTGCAACAGCCCCATCCCGCCCAGCACCTGGGTGCATGTGTTCGCAGCCTTCACCGCCGCATCAGGCACAAACCGCTTGGCATGCGCGGCCATCAACGGCCCCTCCGGCGTGCCCAGCGCCTCTGCCGCCTTGCGGTACAGGAGCTTTGACGCCTCAAGGTCCGTCGCAACTTCGCCAAGCATCCACTGGATGCCATCCAGATCGAGGTTTTTACCCCCAAACATCTTGCGGTTCTTGGCATAGGACAAGGCCGTATCAAGCGCTGATTGCATCAGGCCACAGCACCCGGACGCAATCGAGACACGCGCAATATCAATCGCCATAAGGGAACCCTGAAGGCCCTGACCTATGGGAAGGATGATGTTGTCTTCGCTCACCACCACATTGTCGAGATACATCTCGGACATGGGCAGGAAATTGTAGGATGGCGTGTCATACAGCGGGCCAAAGCTGATCCCCGGAGCATCTGCCGGAATGGCAATCATCGCCATATCCTTGTGCCCGGGCGCATCACTGGTTTTGACAACCGTGAAATAGATGTCGGCCTCCGTGGCCAGGCTCACCCAGGCTTTCGCGCCGCTGATGGTCCAGGTGCCATCGTCGTTGATCGTGGCGCGGGTGTACATCTTCATCGGGTCCGAGCCAGACTGCGGTTCGGTCAGCGCAAAGTTGGCCAGCTTGCGCCCAGACGTGAGATCGCGCGCCCATTTGGCCTTGAACGCGTCCGTACCATAGCCGCATCCTGCGAAAGTGCAGATGTTGTGCATCGAAAGCGCAAAGGCATAGGCTCCATCGCCAAGGCCTAACTGTTCGTAGACCTGAATGCCTTCGGACAAGGGCAGGCCCTGACCGCCAAACTCTTCGGGGGCGTAAAGCCCGGTCAGTCCCGCAGCCCCGGCTTTGTCTGACGCCTCACGTGGCCATGTCTTCGCGCGGTTCCACGCATCAACATTCGGCAAAATGACCTGCATAGCGTGGTCGCGCGCGGCCTCTAGGATCGGGGTAAGTTTGTCTGACATGGAGATGTCCTTTCACACGGGGTTTTTTCGGATAACGCCAAGGCACACCCAATTTCGGCCATGCCCCTGCATCAGATCAATTTGTGAAAAAGCTCTTTTGAGCTATTATCTAAAGGCATTCTAGGCGATACAGACCACACATCGCCATCTCATGCATTGACAGGTTATTGTCCAAAAGTGACAAATCTACTCTGCTTCCGCCTGACTTCGCCGATATGCACTCGGGGTGCTGCCGGTCCATCTTTGAAACGCCCGGTGGAAATTTGCCGCCGAGGAAAACCCCACATCAAGCGCGATGGCCTCAATGCTTTTGCGCCCCGACTGCAAATCGCGGATGGCCATATCGCGGCGCAAGGCATCCTTGATCGCCTGAAAAGAGGTGCCATCCGTCGCCAGCCGGCGGATCAGCGTCCGGGGCGTCATATGCATCGCGCGCGCCGCATCATTCAGCGTCGCGTCGTCCCACGCGGTCTGGCTCAGATAGGTTCGCACCCGCAGGGATTGGGTATGTTCCCGCGAGCTGGTGAAAATCCAGTCGCGCGGTGCGTTTTGCAAAAACCGGTCAAGATCAGAGCTGTTTCGCGCCTCCACCGGTCCCAGCTTTGCCGCATCAAACGCAATAGAGGTCTCCGACTGACCAAACTGCAAAGGGGCGGGAAAGATGACGGCGTAATCGTGATCAAATTCGGGACGCGCAAAGGCAAACCCAACCGCCTTGACCGGAACCTCATATCCCGCAAGCCACGACATTAACCCATGCGCCAGCTTGAGGATGAGCATATGCCCAAACCTTTGCACAGGTTCCTCCCCGAGCGGATGCAGGCGCAGCACCAGCTGATGCTCAGACGGGTCCAGCGCAAATTGGTAATCATCCAGCAGCAGGTTCCAGAATGTCGAAAACCTGTAAAGCGCCGATGTCAGTGACGTGGCTTCTTTCACCGTCGTCAGCAGGTGCTGCAAGGCCCGGGGCCGGATCGGCCGGCTCCAGAGCCCCATCATCTCATCGCCTGTTTCCACCGCAGCAAGCTGATAGAGGCACACAATCTGATCCAGCGTCACCCGGCGGTTGGGATGGTGCGTCTCGGAACTCAGGCCTGAGCGGCTGAGCAATGAGGCCATCTGTGCCTTGGGGCAAAGGGTGCGCAACGCCACCAGCCAGTCGTCGACAAATGCGCTCGACACAGTGGACAGGATCGTAGGAGAGGCGTGGGTCATGGCAGGGTCATAGAGCGTCATCAGAAGGGCGAAGTAAACCTTCGCTGCGACCCTTCCTGCCTATTGATCTGCACGTCCTTTCCCCCTATACCCCGCGTGTCCGGGGCTCCTCTGAGTCGTCCGGACCTGTTTGATGTGGCATATCCCTTGTTTTCTTCGGTTTGGGGCCCGCCGCAAAGAACAGCACAGAACAAGATAGGACGACCTGATCTCTGGCGGGCGCATCTGCGGACCCGGAAGAAGACCAAGAGCTCTGAGGCCGCGCATCACTTTGCGGGACCAACCGCAAGCATATAGGAGTTGAAGCGATGGACATTATCGCTCAGATCGAGGCGGAACAGATTGCCGCCCTCGGGAAGGACATTCCCGATTTCAAAGCCGGCGACACCGTGCGCGTTGGCTTTAAGGTGACCGAAGGCACCCGCAGCCGTGTTCAGAACTTTGAAGGCGTCTGCATCAGCCGCAAAAACGGCGAAGGTATTGCCGGATCCTTCACCGTTCGCAAGATTTCCTTTGGCGAAGGCGTGGAACGGGTGTTCCCGCTCTTTTCGACAAATATCGACAGCATCACCGTTGTCCGCCGCGGCCGTGTGCGCCGCGCCAAGCTTTACTACCTGCGTCAGCGTCGCGGTAAATCCGCGCGGATCGCAGAAGATTCTAACTACAAGCCAAAATCCGGCGCTCAGGCATAAGGAGCGGATAACATGAAAAAAGATCTGCACCCCGATTATCACATCATCGACGTCAAAATGACCGATGGCACCATCGTGCAAATGCGCTCGACCTACGGCAATGAAGGCGACACGCTCTCGCTCGACGTGGACCCCTCGGTGCACCCCGCCTGGACCGGCGGCGGCGCGCGCCTCACCGATGCCGGCGGTCGTGTATCGAAGTTCAAAAACAAATACGCAGGGCTTGGCTTCTAAGCCGATGCGATCTGACGGGTTTGAAACGCCGCTCCCTCGGGGCGGCGTTTTTTGTTGGGGTGGATGGGGTGACGCCCTATTCAGCACACGGTTCCTCGGGGAAAAGGGTGCGGGAAAGACCAGGGGTCAGTGGCGGCTATGAGCCCAAAAGACTCCTCTCGCGCGGAATCAAGGCCGTAGGCCGCCGCGCGATCGCCAGACCGCCCCCCGGGCTGGCCATCACGCGTCTTCGCATTCCAATTGGCTATGGCAGCTTCCTCCGCACTGCCGACATCGACCCAAATGCAATAAGTTTTCCTGAATTCTCATATCGTGCTTCACGGAATGCTTTGACCCTCATATAATGTCGAAAAACCACCTGCAGAGCAGCATGGCAGGATATGAGGGACAGGCATGGCGCATATTATCGTCGTCGGGAATGAAAAAGGCGGGGCGGGCAAGTCGACCGTGTCGATGCATGTGGCTACGGCCCTGGCCCGTATGGGCCACAAGGTCAGCGCACTTGATCTCGACCTGCGGCAGAAAACCTTTGGGCGTTATGCGCTCAACCGCGCAAAATTCTTGAAGGCCGAGGGCCTGTCACTGCCAAGCCCACGCTACAAGGATTTGCCCGAAATTGACCCCTCCCAGCTGCGCGCAGGCGAGAACGTCTATGACCGGCGTCTGTCGGTGGCCGTGGCCGAGATGGAGGCGGACAATGACTTCATCATGATCGACTGCCCCGGCTCGCATACCCGCCTGAGCCAGGTGGCGCATTCGCTGGCCGATACGCTGGTCACACCGCTCAATGACAGCTTCATCGACTTTGACCTGCTCGCGCATGTGGACACGGACGGGCAGAAGATTCTTGGACCGTCCGTTTATTCCGAGATGGTCTGGAATGCACGGCAGCTTCGCGCGCAAGCCGGGTTGAAACCCATCGACTGGATCGTTTTGCGCAACCGGCTGGGCGCGCAACAGATGGTCAACAAGGAAAAGATGGGCGCAGCGCTCGACAATCTGGCCAAACGCATCGGGTTCCGCACAGCACCAGGCTTTAACGAACGGGTGATCTTCCGCGAGCTTTTTCCAAGGGGCCTGACACTACTGGACCTCAAGGATATTGGCGTCAAACAGCTCAACATCTCCAACGTCGCAGCCCGGCAGGAATTGCGCGACCTGATGAAGGCGCTGAACCTGCCCGGAGTAACAGTCGACTTCTGATTTGAACTCTGACCGGAACTGGAGTTTTGCGAAACTCCAGTCTGAAAAATTCTAATTTTTCATGCCGCGTGAGGTGCAGTGTCGCAACTCGATTGGCCTTGCCATCTTTGTCACATCCCCCTAGGTTCCGCGTTACCTCGGGGTGTCTTGGGCCGTTCCCAAGACTGAGATGCACATTGCGGACCCGTTGAACCTGAACCGGCTAGAACCGGCGGAGGGAAGGTTTTGGACATGGCTCCACCCTACCCCTCTCGCCGCAAAGGAGGATGCCATGAAACATCTTGTTTTTGCTGCGGGATTTTTGAGCGTTGCCACGGTTGCCGTGGCCGAGACGCCTGAATTGACCGTCTATACCTATGACAGCTTTGTCTCTGACTGGGGCCCCGGCCCGCAGGTCGAAGAGGCATTTGAGGCTCAGTGCAACTGCGATCTCAATCTTGTGGGGATCGAAGATGGCGCGGCCCTTTTGGCGCGCATGAAGCTCGAAGGCGCCAGCAGCGATGCCGACGTGGTGCTCGGGCTCGACACCAACCTGATCGTCGCAGCCAAGGAAACCGGGCTTTTTGCCGAACATGGGCAGACCCCCGAGCTTGATCTGCCGATTGGATGGAGTGATCCGGTCTTCCTGCCCTATGACTGGGGGTATTTCGCCTTCGTGCACAATGCCGACGCCCAGGCGCCCACCAACTTCAAGGCCCTGGCCGAGAGCGACAAGAAGATCGTCATTCAGGACCCACGCTCCTCCACACCCGGTCTGGGCCTGCTGATGTGGGTCAAAACCGCCTATGGTGATGAGGCCCCTGCGATCTGGAGCGGGTTGGCCGATAACGTTGTCACCGTGACCAAAGGCTGGTCCGAGGCCTACGGTCTCTTCCTCGAAGGTGAGGCCGACATGGTGCTGAGCTATACCACCTCACCCGCCTATCACCTCATTGCCGAGGAGGACCCGAGCAAGGCCGCCGCCGCCTTTGACGAAGGGCATTACATGCAGGTTGAAGTTGCCGCCAAGCTGGCCGGCACGGATCAGCCGGAGCTCGCGGATCAATTCCTTGCTTTCATGCTGTCGGACACGTTCCAGGGCATCATCCCGACCACCAACTGGATGTATCCCGCAGTCACACCCGAGGGGGGATTGCCCGAGGGATTTGAGACATTGGTCACACCAGAAAAATCGCTTCTGCTGAGCCCCGAAGAGGCCGCAGCGGCGCGTGATGCGGCGCTGGATGAATGGCTGACCGCGCTCAGCCAGTAAGCACCGCACCCGGCAAGATCGTCGCGGCGGGGGTCGCGGCGATCATCTTTGGTGCCTTGGTGGCTGTGGCCCTGCGCGCCGAGACCGGACGGGGGCTAGGCGCACCGGATTGGGCGGCGCTGCGCTTCACCGTCCTGCAGGCCACGTTATCCGCTTTGTTCAGTGTTGCCCTTGCCATTCCGGTGGCGCGCGCGTTGGCGCGACGACGGTTCAAGGGACGGCGCGTGCTCATCGCGCTTTTGGGCGCGCCGTTCATCCTGCCTGTGATCGTGGCGGTCCTTGGCCTCATCGCCGTCTTCGGCCGCGCAGGCTGGGTGAGCGATGTCCTTGGCCTGTTCGGCCTGCCCCCTGTTCAGATTTACGGGCTTCACGGTGTGGTCCTGGCCCATGTCTTCTTCAACCTGCCTCTGGCCACACGCCTCATCCTGCAAGGCTGGCAGGAAATTCCCGGCGAACGGTTTCGTCTGGCGGCACAGCTTGGCGTGGATGGCTGGGCCATGGTGCGGCTGATCGAGTTGCCCATGCTGATGCGTGTGGTGCCTAGCATTCTGGCCGTGATCTTTGCCATTTGCCTCACCAGCTTTGCCGTGGCCCTGACCTTGGGCGGTGGCCCAAAGGCCACGACAATTGAACTGGCCATCTATCAGGCGTTCCGGTTCGATTTTGATCTCGGACGCGCCGCGCTGCTCTCTGTTGTTCAGCTTGCGTTAACTATTGCGGCAGGGGCACTGGCCCTCTGGCTGGCCAGGGGGGATGGTTTTGGCACCGGGCTGGACCGGCATATCCGGCGCTGGGACGGGCAAACCACATTTGCACGCTATGGCGATGGCGCTGTGACCGTCCTAGCGGCGGGCTTTCTGCTGTTGCCCATGCTGGCCATGGCGCTGAACGGGTTGCCCGCACTTCTCGACCTTCCCCCACAAGTGTTCAGCGCGGCCCTGACCTCGGTCGTCGTCGCCTCCATAAGCACGGCCCTCCTGCTCCTCATGGCCCTGCCCATGACCGCCGCAATAGCCCGTGGCCGGGGCGGCGCGCTGGAACTTGCGGGCATTCTTGGGCTCGCCGCCTCGCCTTTGGTGATCGGCACCGGACTCTTCATCCTCATCCGGCCCTGGGGCAACCCACTCGCCTGGGCCTTGCCAGTCACGGCCTTGGTCAATGCCATCACCGTGCTGCCCTTTGCCCTGCGCGTTCTGGTGCCCCGCGCGCGGGATGTGGTGGCGCGGCAAGGGCGTCTTGCCCTGTCGCTTGATATGCAAGGCTGGCCCTTTCTGCGGCATGTGCTCTTGCCGCGACTGAAGCCCCAAATCGGCTTTGCCGCCGGACTGGCCGCCGCCCTTTCGATGGGAGACCTCGGCGTCATCACGCTTTTTGCCGATCCAGATGTGGCCACCCTACCCTTGCAGGTGTATCGCCTGATGGGCGCCTACCAAATGGACACAGCCGCAGGTGCTGCGCTTTTGCTGCTGCTGCTTTCCTTTGGGGCGTTCTGGATTTTGGACAGGGGCGGGCGTGCACATGTTGAAGCTTGAGGACTGCATCATCCGCAATGGCGCGTTCGAGCTGCACGCGAACCTGTCCGTGGCCGAGCGCGCGCGCGTGGCGGTCATAGGCCCTTCTGGCGCGGGCAAATCCACTTTAATCGAGGCCATCGCAGGCTTCCTTCCCGTCGCAACCGGGCGCATCACTTGGAAGGCGCAGGACATCACGGATATGCCTCCCGGCGCGCGGCCTCTGACAATGCTGTTTCAGGAAGACAACCTTTTTCCGCATCTGAGTGTGGCACAGAATGTCGGGCTTGGGATCCAGCCCAACCTGCGTCTGTCGCCCACGGATCATGCGGCGGTCCATCAGGCACTGGACAGGGTTGGTCTCGGCGGCATGGACACGCGCAAACCCTCGGAACTCTCTGGCGGTCAACGCAGCCGCGCAGCGCTGGCGCGAGTGCTGGTGCAGAGGCGGGATCTCTTGCTTTTGGATGAGCCTTTTGCGGCGCTTGGCCCCGCGCTGCGCGCCGAAATGCTCGATCTGGTGCAGGAGTTGTGCGAAGAGACTGGCGCCACGCTCTTGATGATCAGCCACGCGCCCGAAGATGCGCGACGGATTGCGGGGGAGTGCATTCTGGTGGCCGACGGGGCCGCGCAGCCGCCACAGGAGACGGGTCCGCTATTGGACAATCCGCCAAAGGTTTTGCGGGACTATTTGGGGTGAGAGTGACGGATCGGTCATCGCTCCAAATGTTTCGCGCGCGAAACAAGTTAATGCATTGTTAAAAAGCGGTTTTTAGGATTCAACGGCGCGCCATAGGTAAGGTGTTTGCGGTAGGGCGGGGTTTCACCCCGCCACATGTGCACCGAATAGGTAGGCGGGGTGAAACCCCGCCCTACGGCAACCTTAAATGCTTCGCACAAAAAACATCGTAAGACCTTGTTAATAATAATTAATTTTACGTAAATTTCGGGAAAAATGTTTCGCGTGCGAAACGTTTTGGGGCCTTGATCGGGATAAGGTGGGCAAAATTGCCCACCCTACGGCTTTTCTCAGGCCGCTTGCAGGGATTTGCGCGCCTGTGTGATCTGCAATGCGGCCCGCGCGGCCTCGCGGCCTTTCTCGACAAAATGCGCGCGGAAGACCGCATTATGATGCGCAGTCTCCTGATACTGATGCGGGGTCAGGGACACCGACAGCACCGGCACGCCGCTATCAAGGCCCGCGCGCATCAGACCATCGACCACGGCTTGCGCGACGAATTCATGCCGGTAAATACCGCCATCGACCACAAAGGCCGCCGCCGCAATCGCGGTATAGCGCCCTGTTCCTGCCAGATCACGGGCCAGAAGCGGCAGTTCAAATGCGCCGGGAACGTCGAACACATCGACGTTCTCGCGCGGGATAACTTCACAAAACCCCTCCAGGGCACGATCCACAATATCGGCGTGCCAGTTGGCTTTGACAAAGGCGTAACGGGTGTGTGTCATGGCATTCTCCTTTCACTGTCGCGACACGTTCACCCAAGGCGCAGCACGACAGGACAGGACGCTTGACGCGGCCAGACCTGGCGTTCTCTTCCATCCGGACTGTGACCGTCGGCTCTGGAGTTGCACCAGATCTGCTGACCAAGGGTTTCGGGAAGAAACCCGTTGCGCTCGCGGGCTTCGGGCCATGGCCCGTTACCGCCGGTGGGGAATTTCACCCCGCCCTGAGAACATGTGGGAGAATGCAGGAAAGTCGCGGTATGGGCAAGCCGGGGAGGTCTTAGGTCTGCGAAACCATTCTGGGGAAGAGGTTGGTTTAGCAACAGGCCTCGGCCGCCATACCGCGACGATCGTAACAAGGCGCGCATCAGGTTTTGGGATTGGATAAATGCGCGCCTTGGAGTGGTGGGTTATGCTGGCAGAATGCCTGCCTCTTTGCCCGCTTGAACTTCTGCTTCGCTCAGAAGGCCATCGCCATCTGCGTCAAGCGTTTCAAACGTGCCCTCAGGCGCATCCGGCATAACTGCCTGGAATTCGTCAGGTGAAACCATACCATCGCCATCGGCATCCATGGCCAGCGCAATGGCAGGCACGCTCATGGCAAGTGCAAACAGTGTGACTTTCAGTTCCTTAGTCATTTCGACTTTTCCCTTTGTTGGGTTCAGGTGTCCGGGGCGTCATGCCCTCGGACCCTCAACATGGAGATGCGTTTTGCGGTTGGTTAGAGGGTCACGGCAACGGCCACGATTTTCGCAAGAAAAGGCTCAGGCGGCGGAACAGAATCAGCAGGGGATTGCCGGGTGAAGGCAGGTCTATGCCCACGCGCGGAAAGCAGCGCAGGGCACTCAGGGGGATCGGCGAAAAGCTGTAGAAACGATGGTGAGCTTGGTGTGAGCAAAGCTCTGCCGAAAAGGCTCAGGCCAGCAAGGCATCGACAGGTTTGATCTGGCCTGTCTCGATTTTTCGACGATTGCGGATGGGCGCGTTCATGAAACGCCTGGCAGATGGATGCTCGGGATCGAGCACACCGATACGCACCAAAAGCGCCGCAATCGTGCAATTGGCGGCCCGTGTGGTCCCATCAGTAATCTTCAGAGCGATGCCACGCTTGCGGGTCGGCGCAATGGCAACGAAATACCCCTCTGCCCCGGTTTTGAGCGCCACCGGCTCTGAACAGGCGCGCATCAATTCGGTGCAGGCGCGTTTTTCGCCAGCCACCAGCAGCGGGTGTTCAATCATCGCCTGCACAAGCCGCACAGCCGCTGTATGACGCGCGTCTTTGCCTTCAACAGCGCTTGCAAACCATCCCATGGCCCGGCCCATACCGCGCATCGTGGTGATCGAATTGGGTGCAGAACAGCCATCAGGCGCGAATCCCGGACTTGGTTCGCCCGTGACCTCCTCGAATGCTGCGAAACAGGCTTGCTGCGCCGGGTGGTTGGGGTCGATGTAGTCTGCCCCGCCCCCCAGATGCTTGGATACGGTCATGAATCCTGCATGCTTGCCAGAGCAGTTGTTGTGGACCTGACACGGCGATCCATCGGTTTTGATCAACTCGTTGAACGCAGCACGATCCTGCGGCATCTGGGGGCCACAGCGGAAATCATTGTCCGTGTAGCCCAACCCTGTGATCCAGTCACGAACACGGTCCGTGTGAACCGCCGCACCCTGATGCGAGGCACAGGACAGCGCAAGATGTTCTGTTGTCAGGTGAAAGGCTTCCGCCGCGCCGCTCTCAATCAGCGGCAAGGCCTGGATCATCTTGGCCGAGCTGCGCGGATAGACCACCGCGTCAGGGTCGCCCCAGCACTCCACGATCTCACCTTTTTCGTCACAAATCAGGGCATGTCCGTAATGCAGGCTTTCAATAATCTGTCCGCGCCAGATTTCTGTCAGGGGAACTGGGGTACTCATCGTCTGTCTCAGGCTCTGTTACTCACGCGAATTTTTGCCAATTGGTCCTTTTATGTCTCGCGTGTTTCAGGCTATTATTGCAATGTCGAGACTGAATTGGCCAATTTTATAAGATTTCCGTCAAGGAATGCGATTGGCTTGCGAAAATTGAGGCTAGGAACAGCTTGGAGGCTGCTCAAATGGGATTACTGAAAGCAATCGGTATGGTCGGAGCGTTTGCTGTGCTCACGGCGACGGGTGTTTCAGCACAAGAAGAAAGCACAAATCAGGTGGCGGCCAAGACCGCGTGGAGCGTTTTTGAGGATGCGGATCCAAAAGAATGCTGGGCGGTGTCGTCGCCGACCGAAACCGTGAACACCAAGGACGGCCGCGTGGTGGCTGTGCGGCGCGGTGATATCCTGTTCATGACCTTCTTCCGCCCCGGCGCGGGTGTAAAAGGCCAGGTGACATTCACCGGGGGCTATCCTTTCGCGGGTGGTTCGACCGTGAACGTCAATATCGGTGGGCAGGAATTTGAGATGTTCACCGAAGGCGAATGGGCGTGGCCTGCGAGCACGTCCGATGACGCCAAGATCATTGCGGCGATGAAGCGTGGCTCAAACGCGGTTCTGACGGCACGCTCGGGGCGTGGAACCATCACCAAGGACACGTTCTCGCTTTTGGGCTTTACCGCTGCTCTCGACGAAGCCGAGAAGCGCTGTCAGTAAGCCTGACTTTGGACAATCACACGTCGCGCGGGGCAGCTGCGCGGCGTAATCTGTCGTTTATGGCGCGTCCCAGACCCATGTCGGGGATCGGCGATACAGCGATCACCTCGGCCCCCATATTGTCAAGGCTGTGAAGGTGCCCAAAGAGGTTTGCCGCGGCTTCGATGAGGTCGCCGGCCTCAGACAGGTTCAAATCGCAGTCCACCTTGCCAAATCCCAGCAGGTGCTCCCCGGACCGCCTTGTTTCGGCGTTCAGGCGTACAGCGGCACCCGGCGCATAGTGCGAGGCAAGCTGCCCCGGGGCGCTGATCGCATCTGTGTCGCCATGCTGTGCGAGAGGCTGGCCCAGTGCGGTCTCAACGGCCTCATGGGGAAGCCCTCCGGGGCGTAACAGTGTGGGCGCATCGGTGAGACCCAGAATGGTGGATTCCAGCCCGACATCACAGGTGCCGCCATCTACCACTGCGTCGATGCTGCCCTCCAGCCCGGCCATCACGTGATCGGCACTGGTTGGGCTGATCCGCCCTGACGGGTTGGCCGATGGCGCCGCAACCGGACCATTGAAGGCGCGCAGCAACGCTTGTCCCACCGGGTGCGCTGGCACACGAACGGCCAGTGTGGGCAACTCGGCCGTGACCAGAGGCGACAGGCCGGTCCCTGCGCGCAACGGCAAGACCAAAGTCATCGGTCCGGGCCAGAACGCCGAGGCGAGGCGGTCCGCCGTATCAGACCATTCAACGTACAATTTGGCCATCTCGGCATCATGCACATGCACAATCAGTGGATTGAACCGCGGCCTGCCTTTGGCGTCAAAAATACGGGCCACAGCATGGTCATTGCGCGCATCCGCGCCGAGGCCATAGACCGTCTCGGTTGGAAAGGCGACAAGCCCGCCTTCGCGCAGGATATCCGCAGCGCAGGACAAGCCCTGATCATCGCCAGGCAGAATTTGAAGAGACGAAGGCATAACAGGTTTGACGCCGCGTTTTTGTTGCTGGTCCAGATGCTTGCAATACTGTGACAGAAGATTGAGACTCACACAGATACAGAAGCGGCCCTGCAATTCCAAGTCGCTCAGCTGTAATTAACCCAGGAGACAGACATGCCGTATCGCGCCCCTGTCACAGATTTTCAGTTCCTGTTCGATCATGTTGTCGGTTTGAAACACATCACTGAAACCGAGCGTTTTTCCGATGCGTCCCCGGACCTCGTTCAGGCGATTTTGTCTGAGGCGGCCAAGCTCAGTGAAGAGGTGCTGGCCCCGCTGCAGCGGGCGGGAGATTTGCACCCTGCGCATTTGGAGAACGGTATTGTGCGCACCAGCCCCGGTTTTGCCGAAGGATATCAGGCGATTGCCGAAGGCGGGTGGGTGTCCATCGCGGCCAGCCCCGAGCATGGCGGTATGGGCTTGCCCATGACCGTGACCTCGGCAGTGAACGAGATGATGGGCAGCGCGTGCCTCAGCCTTCAGGTGAGCCCGTTGATGACCCAAGGTCAGATCGAGGCGCTGGAACATCATGCCAGCGATGAGATCAAGGCGATTTACCTGCCCAAACTGGTCAGCGGCGCGTGGTCGGGGACGATGAACCTGACCGAGGCGCATGCCGGCAGTGATGTGGGTGCGTTGCGCAGCAAGGCAGAGCCCAACGGTGACGGGACTTTTGCGATCACGGGTCAGAAGATATTCATCAGCTGGGGCGACAATGATTTTACCGAAAATGTCTGTCACCTGGTTCTGGCGCGCCTGCCGGATGCAGGGCCGGGAACCAAGGGGATCAGTCTCTTTCTGGTGCCGAAATTCATTCCAGATGCGGAGGGCACTCCGGGCAAGGCAAATGATCTGAAAGTGGTCAGCCTTGAGCACAAGCTGGGCCTGCACGGCAGCCCCACCGCCGTGATGCAGTATGACGGCGCCACCGGATGGCTTGTGGGCGAGGAACATGACGGGATGCGTGCCATGTTCACAATGATGAACAACGCGCGCCTTGGTGTGAGCCTACAGGGGATTGCGGCCGCAGAGGGCGCAATGCAGCAAGCGATTGCGTATGCCACGGACCGCAGCCAAGGCCGAAGCTTTGCGCCCAATCCAACCGGCACCATTTTCGATCATGCCGATGTGCGCCGGATGCTGACCACGATGAAGGCCGAGATTTTCGCGGCACGCGCGATTTCCCTGTCGCTGGCCGCTGCGATTGATATGGAAACCGCAACCGGTGCCGATGAATGGCGTGCGCGGGCTGCTTTCCTGACGCCCATTGCCAAGGCGTTTGGCACTGAAACAGGCATCTCAATGTGCAATATCGGCGTGCAAGTGCATGGCGGGATGGGCTATGTCGAGGAAACCGGCGCGGCGCAATATCTGCGCGACGTGCGGGTCACGGCGATTTACGAAGGCACCAATGGGATACAGGCGATGGATCTGACAGGCCGCAAGCTGGCTGATGGGGGCGAGGCGGCTTATGCGATCCTTGATGAAATCGAGGAACGTGCTGAGGCCGCGCGTCACAGTTTGCCCGATCTGGCCGAGCCGGTGTGGCAGGCCACAGAGAGCCTGCGGGAAGCCACCGAATGGGTGGTGGCACAGACGGATATGAACGCGCGCTTCGCCGGCGCTCTGCCCTTCTTGCGCGCCTTTGGTCGTGTGCTTGGGGGGTATTTCCACCTGACAGCGGCGATGGCGACAGAGGGCAAAGGGCCGCGGGCAAACCTGGCGCAGTTTTACATCGCTCAGCTTTTGCCTGAGACACATGGACTTCTGGCGCAGGCGACAGCAGGGGCGGATACGCTTTATGCCCTCAGCCCAGAAGATTTTGCCGCCTGATGGCAGAGACCAACGGCAAAATCCGAACCCCTTGGGACACCCCACCGGAACATGGTGAGGCGATTGAAGTCGCGCCTGGCGTGCTCTGGATTCGCCTGCCGCTTCCCATGGCGCTGGATCATGTGAATATCTACGCGTTTGACGAGGGTGAGAGCTGGACCATTGTGGATACAGGCATCCGCTCCAAGCGATCGCAGGCTTTGTGGGACGACATCCTTTCGGGGCCGCTCGGCGGTAAGCCTGTGTCGAGGGTGGTTCTGACACATCACCATCCGGATCATATCGGTATGGCCGGGATGCTGATGGAGCGTTACGGGGCCGAACTTGTCATGACGCGCACGGCCTATCTGATGGCGCGCATGCTGATTCTGGATGTTGAGGAGCGACCAACGCCTCAGACGCTACAATTCTGGCGACGCTCTGGGATGGACCCGGAAATCTATGAGGCACGCAAGAAAGACAGGCCGTATAATTTTGGCGATATCTGCGCACCCATTCCGGTGGGATACACGCGCGTCAAACAGGGCGATGTCCTGCATATGGGCGGACGCGACTGGGATGTGCATATCGGCAATGGTCATGCGCCCGAGCATCTAACGCTGTGGAGCCGTGATGATCATTTGGTGGTTGCCGGGGATCAGATCATTTCCTCGATCAGCCCCAATATCGGCGTCTATCCGACCGAGCCGGACGCGGATCCAGTGGCGGATTGGCTTGAGGCTTGCGCGCGGCTGGCGGCGCTTGCGCGAGAGGATCATGTGGTTTTGTCGGGGCATAAACTGCCTTTCACCGGCCTGCCCACGCGGATGCGGCAGCTGATCGACAACCATCACGGCGCACTTGATCGTCTGAGAACACATCTGGACACGCCAAAGACCGCCGCTGAATGCTTTGCGCCGTTGTTCAAACGAAAAATTGATCCCGGCACCTATGGATTGGCCCTTGTCGAAGCGGTTGCGCATCTCAATCATCTGCATCAGGTTGGAGACATAAGCCGCCACCTGCGAGAGGATGGCGCGTGGCTTTGGCAAAGTGAGGGGTGAGCGTCATGGACGACAAAATCGAAACATCGGCAGAAGCGGCCGAGGCTGCGGCTTTGCCACGGTGTCATGAGGTTCATACGGACCCAAGCAAGCCGCACACAGATGTGCCCGACGCCGTTGCCAAAAGCCCCGTGGAACAGAAAAGTCCTGCGCAATGGGCCTATGAGCGGCTGATCCTCTACATCCAGAATTTCGAAAAAACGCTCGACAATGAGCATGAGATTGCGATGGGTTTCACGGGCGGTCAGGCCGGTGTTCTGCGGATTGAGGGCATGGGGTATTTTGACCCGGACATTGTCACGTTCTACGGCAGTGATCCCGGAGGCACAAAAACCCAGCTGATTCAACATGTTAGTCAGTTGAGCGTTCTCCTTCGCGCCCTTCCCAAGCAGGAAGAACAGAAAGAAGCCAACCGGATCGGATTTCGATTGGCGGAGGACCTTGAAAAAGGCTGAGACCTGCGACGTTCAGGGGCGTGACAGTGCTGTGGAAATCCAGTATCCACGCCTTCGACAGTTTTATTTTGCACATGAGGGACGGGATCATGTCGGATCACAAACACGGCGATATGGACATCAAAGTTCAGGAAAAGACCTTTAACGGGTTTATCAAAGCCTCGACCTGGGTTGCGGGGATTTCCATCGCGCTGTTGCTTTTCATTGCCATGGTTAACGGCTGACCATTTTCCTAAAACGATAAGGTGTATTGTGATGCGCACTCTGGCGCTTGTGATCGCGTCCGCTTTGTTTCTAGTTGGATGCGCCGCGCCATCGGTCTGGGCACCAGACGACGCCGTTGCCAAAGCTGCATATCGTCATGACGGTCCGACACGGCTGACGCTGTTTACGATGATTAACAACCGCAACGGCAATGGCGGGCACACATCTTTGATGATCAACGGCTCCCAGCGGGTCATCTTTGACCCTGCCGGGTCGTTCAAGCACGAGACCATCCCAGAGCGGAACGACGTGATTTTCGGGATCACGCCGCAGGTTGCGGATGTGTATACGCGGTTTCATGCGCGCAAGACGTGGCATGTGCGCATTCAGCAAATTGATGTCAGCCCTGAAAAAGCCGAGCAGGTTATGCGTCTGGCGCAGGGTTACGGGGCTGTGCCCGGTGCGTTTTGCGCGCGCGCCACATCGGATATTCTGGCTGAGGCCTTTCCCGGGCAGGTCAGCCAGACGTTTTATCCTGTCAAGCTCGCCGATCAATTTGCCAAGGTGCCGGGTGTGACGGAACAACGGCTGCATGAATATGACAGCGACGACAATTCCAAGGTGCTGCGCGAGTGGAACCCGGATGCTGTCGCACGGGCTGCGACGCTGAACTGACCTCACACAATTTGGTGCATTGCGTCGCCGGACCAAAGCCTTAGACTAACTTCGTTTTGTGCGGGCTGCGGCTCGGATAACGGGGAGGAGCCTTCGTGGCGGTCGAAGACATACTGTCGGATTATCTCATTGCGCCTGATCCAAAGGCCGCGCGGCTGACGCGTGCGGTGATGGGGCATGATCACGAGGGGCAGTCGGTTGAGATTTCTGTGGTGGAAGAGCGTCCACTCACCATCTTTCTCAATGGTCAGGAAATCGTCACCGCCATGACGATTGGCGACTACCCCGATTACCTTGCGCTTGGGTTTCTACGCAATCAGGGCATGCTGAGGGATGGCGAGACCGTCACGGGGGTGGATTATGACGAAGATCTTGAGACCGTCGTGGTGCGCACCGATGGGCAGACCACCTATGAAGAAAAGCTGAAGAAAAAGACGCGCACCAGTGGCTGTGCCGTGGGGACGGTCTTTGGCGATATGATGGAGGGGCTTGAGGGCATGGTGCTGCCGCAGGTGTCGGTGCGGACCTCGGATCTGTATCAGCTTGCTTCCAAGATCAACCGCACCCCGTCGCTTTATCTTGAGGCGGGCGCGATTCACGGCACGGTGCTGTGTCAGGGCGCGCGACCGCTGGTTTATATGGAGGATGTGGGGCGGCATAATGCGGTGGACAAGATTGCCGGCTGGATGCTCTCTGAGGGTGTGAGTGCAGAAGATAAGCTGCTCTACACCACCGGGCGGCTGACCTCGGAGATGGTGATCAAGACAGCGCTCATGGGCATTCCGGTGCTGGCCTCGCGCTCGGGGTTCACGGCCTGGGGCGTGGAGATTGCCCGCGAGGTGGGGCTGACGCTCATTGGGCGGATGCGGGGCAAGCGGTTTGTGTGTTTGTCAGGCGAAGAGCGGCTGGACCGGGATGTGAATCCTGCAGACGTGCCTGATGAGGATAAGAAGCATCGCCGGAAATCTGCAGGTGGTGGCACGTGAGACGGCGCGTCATTTTCTTGCAAGAAAATGGCCAAGACTATTGCAATAGTCTTGGATCGGTTGCGCTATGACATGTGCTGTAGGCATTATCCTCGCAGGCGGGCTGGCCACGCGGATGGGTGGCGGAGACAAATGTCTTTTGTCGCTTGGAGATGGCTCGCTTCTGGATCAGGTGATGGACCGGCTGCGACCACAGGTCGGGGCCTTGGCGCTCAATGCCAATGGAGATCCGGCGCGGTTTGACGGCTTTGACCTCCCGGTTGTGCCGGACTCCATTGCCGAATACCCCGGGCCGTTGGCGGGGGTGCTGGCCGGGCTGGACTGGGCGGCGGATCAGGGGGCGGATTTGGTTGTCAGCGTGGCGGCGGACACGCCTTTTTTTCCCACAAACCTGGTTGAGACGCTTCTTGCGGAGGCAGAGGGCATGGCCCATCCGCTGGTGCTTGCGGCAACGCCGCGCGGCGAGACAGAGACCAAATCCATGAGCCGCTCGGGTCTCATTCGCCATCCCACATTTGGGCTTTGGCCCGTGGCGCTGCGTGATGATCTGCGCGCCGCTCTTGAGGATGGGTTGCGCAAAGTGGTGCTCTGGACGGAACAGCACGGCGGGCGCGAAGCGGTGTTTTCCGGTGGCGGCGATCCGTTTTTCAATGTGAATACGCCTGAGGATCTGGTTCGGGCGCAGGCAATGCTGGGGGAGCAGGTATGAAGGTTTACGGCGTTGTGGGCTGGAAGAATGCGGGCAAGACCGGGCTGATGGAACGGCTTGTGGCCGAGATCACCGGGCGGGGCTATTCGGTGTCGACGGTCAAGCACGCGCATCACTCCTTTGACGTGGACCACGCCGGCAAGGACAGCCATCGCCACCGTATGGCAGGGGCGACCGAGGTGCTCTTGGCGTCGCGCAATCGCTTTGCGTTGATGCATGAATTGCGGGACGAGGATGAACCGACGCTTGAGATGTTGCTGACCAAGATCGCACCGGTCGATTTGATCCTGATCGAAGGGTACAAGCGCGACGCTCATTCCAAGGTGGAAGCGCATCGTCAGGAGCCGGGCAATCCGCTCATTGCGCCGGATGACCCGACCATTCGTGCGGTGGCCAGTGATGTTGACCTTGATCTGGATCGCCCGGTTTTCGATCTGGATGACACACGCGCCATTGCGGATTTTATTCTGCGCGATGTGGGTCTGGATGCGAGGGGGCCGTGACGCGGTTTGATCGCGTTGCGATTGTGGATTGGTCTGGTGGGAACGACACCGGACCTCGGCCCAAGAAAGACGCGATCTGGATGGGGTGTGCCCGCGATGGGGTGTGCGAGCCACCAAGATACTTGCGCAATCGGGCCGAAGCAGAAGAGGCGATTGCTGAGCTTATTGAGAGCGCTTTGATAGCTGGTGACCGGCTTTGCATCGGGTTTGATTTTCCGTTTGGGTATCCCAAGGGGTTCGCCGAAGCCCTGACCGGCGAGGTGGATGTCTTTGCCCTTTGGGATTGGCTGGAGGCGCATGTTGAAGACACGCCCAAGGCCAACAATCGGTTCGATGTGGCGGGACGTATCAACAGGATGTTTCCGGGTGTCGGGCCATTTTGGTTCAATGGATTGCGGCGCGATGTTCCGCATTTGCCGCGCAAGGACACGCGCGACGGTCACGGCATGACGGAGTGGCGGCGGGCCGAGGCTCTGGCCAAGGGGGCCTTTACCTGTTGGCAAGTGGGCGGCGCGGGGGCTGTGGGTGGTCAGGTACTGACCGGGCTGCCGGTGCTCAATCGGTTGCGGCGGCGCTTTGACGGACGGGTTGCCGTCTGGCCGTTTGAGCCGCTCAATCGCCCCATCAGCTTTATCGAGATTTGGCCCGGTCTGATCAATCCGGTGGTCAAGGAGGCCGAATCCAAGGGCGGCATTCGTGATGCCGCGCAGGTGCGCCTGCTGGCGCGCGCTGTGTCGCGCTTGTCAGCGGACGATCTCGACGCCATGC
Organism: uncultured Roseovarius sp.; assembly: GCA_947496175.1. Taxonomy (GTDB): domain Bacteria; phylum Pseudomonadota; class Alphaproteobacteria; order Rhodobacterales; family Rhodobacteraceae; genus Roseovarius. The sequence continues at coordinate 90,903 of CANMBU010000002.1, read as the reverse complement.
TGGATGTGGATGCTCCCGAGGAAGGATGGATCATGGGTCTGGGTCACGAGGACAAGTTGATTGCCGCGGCGCGAGGCGCGTTGCAACCGCCTCCGCTCAAGGATGATTGCTTTGCGCTGCCTGCGGGCGTGGACTGGACTCCTGTGGACGAGGCTCTTGAGATGTTGCGTCAGCGCCTGCATCCGGTTGTCGGGACGCGGCATGTTCCTTTGCAGGACGGGCTGGGTCGGGTGCTGGCCGAAGATGTGGTGGCCCGGCGCTCTAATCCGCCTGAGGCCAACACCGCAGTAGATGGGTATGGGTTTGCGTTTGACCCCCTTGGCCCAGGGGATCAGGTTCTGCCCCTCGTCGAGGGACGCTCGGCGGCAGGCGTGCCTTTCGATGGGACCGTGCCGGAGGGCTTTGCCATTCGCGTGCTGACCGGCGCTGCGCTGCCCGATGGTGTGGACACGGTGATTTTGGAAGAAGACGTCACGCTGGGCACCGGGGAAATTGCGTTTAGAGAGGGTATCAAGCGCGGCGCGAATACGCGCAACGCCGGGGAGGATGTGCGTGCCGGTGCGGTCATCCTGACTCAAGGTCGCGGCCTGACGCCGGCGGATTTGGCGCTGGCTTCGGCGACGGGGATTGCAGACCTGTCGGTCTATGAACCGCTCAAGGTGGCGGTGATTTCCACCGGGGATGAGCTTGTGGACCCCGGCGAGGCGGCCAGAGATGGTCAGATTTACGATGCCAACAGGCCCATGCTTCTGGGGCTGGCAAAACAGTTTGGGTATCAGACAGTTGATCTTGGACGCGTTGCGGATGATCGCGATGCCTTGAGCACCGCGCTAGGCCAAGCGGCGCGTGAGGCAGATGTGATCCTGACCTCCGGCGGAGCGTCAGCGGGGGATGAAGACCACGTGTCGGCCCTGCTCAATGAGGCAGGCGCGATGGCGCAGTGGCGGATTGCGCTGAAACCCGGGCGGCCCCTGGCCCTGGGGATGTGGGACGGCACGCCAGTCTTTGGTCTGCCGGGCAATCCGGTGGCAGCACTTGTCTGCACGTTGATCTTTGCGCGCCCGGCGATGCGGGTTCTGGCGGGGCAAGAGTGGGAAGATCCGCAGGGGTTCGACCTGCCAGCGGCGTTTGAGAAAACCAAGAAGCCAGGGCGGCGTGAGTATCTGCGCGCGCGTGTGCGCGACGGTCAGGTCGAGGTGTTCAAATCCGAAGGGTCGGGGCGCATAAGCGGGCTCAGTTGGGCCGAGGGCTTGGTCGAATTGCCAGATGGCGCGGACACGATCACGTCGGGAACATCCGTACGCTACATTCCGTTCGGCAGTTTCGACTGAACCGGCTACTTTTCGTCATAGCCCTTTTTCTGGGCTTGATAGAGTTGTGCGTAGAGGCCCTTTTGCGCGAGCAAGTCCTCGTGCTTGCCTTGTTCCACAAGCTGGCCGCTTTCGAGCACAAAAATGCTATCCGCATGAGCGATGGAGCTTAGCCTATGGGCCACGACGATGGTGGTCTTGTCCTTGGTCAAACGGTCGAGCGCTTTCTTGATGCGTTCCTCAGTTGCCTGATCAAGGGCAGATGTGGCCTCGTCCAAGAGCAGAATCGGCGCATCTCGCAGGAAGGCGCGGGCGATGGCGATACGTTGCTTCTGACCGCCCGACAGCTGCGCGCCTTTGGGGCCGACAGGCGTATCGCCACGGCGGCGGACAAGATCGGCAATTTCGGCATTCTCGGCGGCCTGCCAGATATCCTCATCCGTGGCGTCTGGGTTCACATAGCGGATGTTGTCCCAGATCGAGGCGTTGAAGATCACGATGTCTTGCGCGACCACCGAAAACGCGCCGCGCAGGCGGGCGACCTGCAGATCGCGCACCGGTGTGTCGCCAAAGGTGATCTCGCCCGATTGCACGTCATAAAGGCGGGACAGCAGCGACAGGATGGTGGTTTTGCCCGACCCGGTCGCCCCCACGATGGCCGACACATGCCCGCCCTTGAAGGACATGTTCAGCCCGTCGAAAAGCGGCTGTTCGGGATCGTAGGAAAAGGTGATGTTCCTCAGGGTGATGTCGCCTTTGGTGTCAAATTCGGCTTTGGCCTCGGGCGCGTCATTGATGCTGGGCGTTTCCGCATAGAGGGCGCGCACACGGTCCAGCAGCACCAGGTTCGATTGAAGTGCTCCAAAGAACTGCGCCAGCAGGCGGGCGGGATCAAAGACCATGACCATGCCCAAGAGGAAGGTGATGATGGCGGCCCCATCGACATCGAAATTGGGGCTCAGCACCATATAGCCGCCGCCACCGATCACCAGCACATAGACAAAGGCAGAGCTGAGGTCGATGGAGGGCAGGACAAGCGCCTGCGTGATCTGCACGCGGTTCATCAGGTGGCGCAGGGATTTCGTGCCCGTGAACAGGCGCTCTTTCTCAACTTCTTCCTGGCTGGCAATTTTGACGGTGCGCATGCCGTTCACCGTCTCTTCGATTCCGTTCATGTAGTTGCCAAGGGCCTGCTCGGCCTCGGCCTGGCCTTTCTTGACGCGGTCAGAGACGAAATTCATCACCACGATGATGAAGGGCAGAACAACGACTGCCGAGGCAAAGAGGATGGGGTTTTTCCAGATCAGATAGCCCGAAACGACGATCACCGTGACGGCATCGCGAATGGCGTTGGCGACGCCGAGGCCGACAAAGACGCCGATTTGCTGGGTTTGGGTGACGAGTTTCTGGATGATTTCGCCAGATTTGGTGCGTTCAAAATAGGCAAGATCGAGGGACATCAAGTGGCCAATCAGATCGCTGCGCATCTCAAATATCGCCTGGTTCGAGATTTTTACGGTGATCATCGGGGCCAGGAACGACACGATGCCACGCACGGTGAAGAGCAGGAACACCACGATACAGACCATGATCAGGTCGCGCATGGCACCAGCCTCAAAGATCACGCGCAGGCCGCTTTCGGTCATGGCGAGGAACTGTTGATAGACAAGCCCCTGAACGAGGATAAGCCCCAGAACAATCAGGAGTTTGCCTGAGTGCTTGCGCAGGTAATTTCGCCAAAACCAGCGCAGATTGTCCTTGTCCGCGTCTGAATAGAGCGGCTGGCGCTTGGTGGGTTTGGGCTCGCTCATAAAGGCGTGTTCCGGTTCTTTGCCATGTCCAAGGAGCCTATAGAGGGTTCTGCAACAAAGGTCAGCCCATTACGTGACACTTCGCTACCGCAAACCGTCCTCGCCTTGGACTTCCTCCACGGTCAGGCCACCCATCCGGTCGTGGATGCGCCCGCCGCGGCTCATGGCGAGGATAAAGAGCAGTTCATCGGAACGGGGACCATCGGGCAGACCCACCTCCATTCCGTCAAAGTGACTGCGCACATAGGCCGCGTTGATATGGCCCAGGGGCACGTCGATGCGCGTGCCCGGCCCGCCCTGTTTCATGGACGAGGGCACAATGGCCTTGGCCTCTCCCAATCGCGCGCGCATGGCATAGCCGCCGGGCACGTGCCAGAGGGCGGTATGCTCCAGCTCTCCGGCCTCGCCTGCCATGGCGGCTTTGCCGTAGCCGTCAATGCCAGTCAGCCCGCCCATGGCGTCGATGAGGCGGTCGGTCATCATCAAACCCAGCGGCTTGAGATCGTCCATGGCAGATTGCAGGTCGTCCACATAGGTGCCTGCGAATGGGTTCTTCACCAAAGCGGCCAAAGCGGCGCGGCGACGGGGTTTGTCTGCTATGGCGCCACCGTCGTGGTGGATGTCCTCGACGAAAAGCGCGGTTTTGCGCAGGGTGAAGTCAGGCATGTTCGGGAACTTTCTGTTGGCTCAAAGAGAGATGACCCACAACGCGTGTTGCGCCTTGCAGGGAGATGTAGACGGCGTGAATGAGGCCTCGATCGCAAAGGGTTTGTGCATAGCTCGCTCCGGCGGCGAGGGCCGCGGCGATGTCGCTTGGGTCAAGTGGTCCGACGGCGGTTGTGACCAAGCGCGTGCCAAGATCGCTGTCGGGGGCATGATCCGTGGCGGGCACGCGCGTGATGGCGGCGTGGTTTGGCAGGTCCACCTTATTGGCGATGAGTGTTGCCGCAGCGTCGGCCGAGGCCGCATTGCGGGCCAGAACGGTGACGCTGTCGGCGATGCCAAGCGAATGACTGCGCCCACGCCAGCCGGAGGTGGCTATGCCGCGTGTCGCGTCATCTGCTGTGACGGTGACTGTGGCGGGGGGATGGGTGGCCACGGCGGCGGTGACGGTTTGCTTGCCCGTGAGGTGAAAGGCGATGTCGCCGCCATTGTTCACATAGGCTTTGGTGACGCCTTCGCCATCGCAAATCGCTTCTAGAATTGTGTCGGCCCCTGCCCCGGCGACAGCGGCCATAGGTGTCACGAAACTCGGGGCAAAGGGTGCTGTGGCGGCCACCATGCGACGCGCAGGAGCTGTTGCGGGCCTATCCCCGTTTGGCTGACGCAGGCGGGGTAGGTCGTGGACCAGCTCGTTCAGCAGGGTTTCAAACCGCGTGGCGGCGCGGTTCAGGGCCTTGGCGCGTCCGGGGCCTGTGACATCGACAACCATGTCAATGGGGCCGTGATGCAGGTGCATCCGACGCCCATCGGGCAGAAATCCGATTTGCGGGCCTTGCATCACGTGTCTCCGGTCTTGGGGGCGACGACGCGCACGGCACTGCCGTATTCGCCGCCTGTCTCAAGGATATCGCTCAAGCTTCGGATCGCGGCGTCATGGCCCCCGAGTGAGCGGTAATCTTCCCGGCTGAGCGTGAATTCCAGAGGGGCCACCAAAGCCGGTGTGGGCACGTAGCCAAAAGACCCATCCGGCATATTGAGCACATCAACCATCAGGGTGATCCCACCACCGGGCCAGACATAGGCGGGCTCTCCGCCGCAGGTCACGCGGGTGTTTGTGGCCTGAACCGAGCGGGTGAGCTTGACCGGGTTTTGCGTCACACCTGAGCGGAGCGAGCCCCCGGCTCCGGCTTGGAACATCACGGTGCAGAGGGCGGGTTCGCAGTTTTCTGCAATGAGATCGACAGAGGGTTGAAGGGCCTTGGGCATCGGCTTGGCCTGTGGTTCGAGATTGTCATCCAATACGTAATAGGCCGCGTGTTCGCCCGTGGTGGATACCATCAGCAATGTAAGCCCCGCGCGCGCGCCCTTCTTTTCCAGCCACGGGTTGAGGATGCTGAGCGGATCGTCGATATCCGTGCCACCCCAGCCCTGACCGGGTTGCGCCACCTTGAAGTAGCGTCCCGGGGTTGAGCGATGGCCCTTGATGCGGATGCCGGTGTCGGGCCAGCCGAGGACTTTGCCCGCCTGATGCTCGCTTACGACGCCGGTGATGTGGTCATCCACGACGACCACCTCATCCACCAGACCCTGCCATTGCGACGCAAACATGCCGATGGTGGCGGAGCCGCAGCCGACGCGCATGCGCGCTTCGGTTTCGCCGTTGACAATAGGGGGGCGGCCCGCCTGCACGACCACGGTGGCGCCGTCGTCGATGGTCAGCTCGACCGCCTCGCGGTTGCACAGGCGCAAGAGCGCGTCGCAGGTGGCGCGCCCTTCGGATTTGGAGCCGCCTGTGAGGTGATCCACGCCCCCGAGCGAGAGCATCTGAGAGCCGTATTCCGATGTGGTCACATGGCCGATTGCCTCGCCCTTTGCGCGCACAATGGCAGTTTCAGCGCCCAGATGCCGGTCTGTGTCGATCTTCACTTTCACGCCGCAATAGGAAAAGATCGCTTCGGTCACGACAGTGACGAAATCCGCGCCATCAACATCGCGGCTGACGATGAAGGGGGCCGGTTTGTAGTCGGGATAGGTGGTGCCAGAACCGACACCGGAGACAAAGACATCGTCGGTGCCGATGACTTCTCCGTCCCAGTCGGATTTGAGGAAGGGTCGGATTTCGCCTCCGGCCTCAAGGCGATGATCGAGCACGGTCAAGGGGTCACAGCGGATGATTTTACCATTATCGTTGGCGTAGCGGTCGCACGCGCCGATTTTACCCGGCGCGATGTAGCACATGACCGGACAGGCATCGCAGCGGATCTTGTCCTCTTTGGGCGGGCGTTCGGTCATTTGCCCTGTGCCTCTTTGATCGCCGCCAACACGCGATGCGGCAAGGCAGGCAACTGCGTGACCCGCGCGCCGGTGGCATGGCGGATGGCATTCAGGATGGCTGGAGCCGTTGGGATGAGAACGTGCTCACCTAAGCCCTTGGCCCCCATGGGACCCTCTGGGTCCGGCACTTCGAGAAAGATCGTGTCGATCTGCGGCATGTCGCCTGTGGTTGGGATCAAATAGTCATGCAGGTTCTCGGTACGACCGGGGATGAACTCTTCCATCAGCGCCATGCCCAGACCCTGCGCGATGCCGCCCTGCACCTGCCCTTCGGCAAGGCCGGGATTGATGACACGCCCCAGATCATGGGCGGCGGTGATCCTGGTCACTTTGACGGTGCCAAGGCGAGTGTCCACCGAGAGTTCGGCAATCTGCGCACCGTATCCGTAAACCGCATAAGGGGCGCCCTGGCCATTTTCATCGAGGGGCTGTGTAGGCGGATCATAGGTTTCTTCTGCCGAGAGGACATAGCCCTGCGCATCTGTTTCAAGGTCCCGAAGCGCAATACGGCGCTCGGCCTTTCCATCGCTGGCGATCAGGTTTGTGCCGCTTAAGCTCAGGCTGGCGTCAGGGCCCATATTCGTCATCGCCAGAATGCGCGCCCGTAGCGTTTGGCCGGCGCGCAAGGCGGCGCTTCCGGTGACATAGGTCTGACGCGAGCCGGAGGTTTTGCCGCAATCGGGCGTCAGGGCGGTGTCTGCGCCGATGATCTGGAACTGTGCCAAGGGCAAGCCCAGCGCGTCCGCGCAAATCTGGGGGATCACGGTGTTGGAGCCTTGCCCGATATCCACGGCCCCCTGATGCAGGCAAAGCGCGCCCTCTGCCGTCAGGCCCACGCGGATGGTGGACGGGTTGGCAATGGCGGTATTGCCACAGCCGTACCAGCAGGAGGCCACTCCTACACCGTGGCGCAGGATGCCGCCCTTGGCGTTTGCAGCCTCGGCGCGGGCCAAGGCGGCGGTCCACGGGTCCTTCAGGGCCTCCAGACAGGCGGCGATCCCCACACCGTGAAGGGTCTGTCCGCAGACAGTGTCTTGCCCGTCTTGCAAAGCGTTGAGCCGGCGAAAGGCGAGCCGGTCCATGTCGAGTTTTGCGGCGAGGTCATCAAAGATCGTTTCCTGCAGGATCGCGGCCTGGGGCACACCGAAGCCCCGGAATGCGCCGGAAATCGGCTCATACGAATAGTTGGCGCGAGCTTCGGCATGGTAATTCGGGATGTAGTATGGCCCTGAGGCATGCACCGGCACGCGCCCTGAGACGGTCGGCCCCCAGCTTGCATAGGCCCCGGTGTTGAAATCCCCATCAAACACCATGCCGGTGATGCGGCCTGTTTCATCACAGGCGATCTGACCTGTCATCTGTGATGGGTGGCGTTTGGTGGTCGTGGCCATGCTTTCGGAGCGGGAATAGACCATGCGCGCCGGACGCCCAGTCTTCAGCGCGACAAGGCCAATAAGGGGTTGTAGCGAGATGTCGAGTTTGGAGCCGAAGCCGCCCCCGGTTGCGGCGGGAATGACTCGCAGTTTGTCTTCGGGCAATCCAAGAATAAGCGCTGTTTCATCGCGGTCCATCACAGGGGCCTGCGTGCAGGCCTGAATGACAAGCGTGTCCCCGTCTATCCAGGCGATGCCAGCCTCAGGCTCGATATAGGCGTGCTCGACATAGGGCGTTTGCATCGCCCCTTCGGCCATATGCGCGGCGCGTGACATGGCTTTTTTGGCCTCGCCGCGGCGCACTTTGCCGGTAATCAGCGTGTTATTCGGGTGCGCGGCATGGACAGGCTCTGTGTCCGGCGTCGCGGTCCATGTGATTGGAAAGCTCCTGAGGTCAAGCTGTTCTATCTGCTCGGGCGGTCCGGCCACCAGCGCGACCGCTTCGTCCTGCAGGCGCACGCGGGTCTCGGCCAGGGCAGGCTGATCGGCAAAGGCAGGGATGACGCCAAACCGGTTTTGTCCGGGAATATCGGCGGCGGTAAAGACGTGGACATTCTGTGCCGCTGCCCATGCAGTTATGTCGCCAAAGGCGAAGGTCATGGGGGCCGAAGGCGCGCGCAGGGCACGCACCAAGAGCGTATCCGCCAATTGGTGGTCTGCGCCAAAGACCTCGGTTCCGGCCACTTTCGGGGCACCATCCAGACGCGGCACATCCGCGCCAACGGCTGCACCGGCATCGGGCATCGGGGCGGTGTGTGATTGGCCCAGATCGAGGACCGCGTCAATAATGCGTGCGTATCCGGTGCAGCGGCAAAGCACACCACCAAGCGCCTCTTCCACATCAGCTCGTGTTGGCGCTTTGGCCTCTCGCAGGAAGGCTGTGGCCGTCATCACCATGCCGGGTGTGCAAATCCCGCATTGCGCTGCGCCATGGCGCAGAAAGGCCTCTTGCAATGGTGTGTTGTGAAGCCCCTCCACCGTTTCAACCTGTCGCCCTTCAACCTGCGCCAGTGGTGTGAGACAGGCGCAGACCGGCGCGCCATCGACCAGAACCGTGCACGCCCCGCAATCGCCTGCGTCACAGCCCACCTTGGTGCCGCGCAGGCCTAACCCGTCGCGTAAAACTTCGCTCAATCTGCGGGCCGGGTCGGCGGGAAGGCTGTGCGCCTGGCCGTTGACCGTAAGGTTCATCGTCTCCACAGGGCGGTTCATACCAGCGCCTCGGTTTGCAGCAGGTCCTCAAGCGCGCGTTTCACCAGTTCTGTTGCGGCCTCTGAGCGATAGGCGGCATCGGCGCGGATGTCGTCGATGGGCGATAACGCCGCCGAGACACGTGCGACCGTCACCTCAACCAGCACATTCGGCGTGGCCTTTTGCCCGGCAAGCCTCTTTTCCAAACCGGAAAGCCGCTGTGCCACCGCACTGCAGGAGCCAACCGAAATTGCTGCCGTTTCGATCTTGCCATCCACGATACCCAAACGCGCGGCGACCATGGCGATGGAAATTACCAGATATTTGCGCGCGCCCAGTTTGCGAAAACGCGACACACCAGTGCATGCGCTTTGAGGCACGTGCAGTGCGACAACCATCTCATCTGGCGCAAGGGCTGTTTGACGCGGCCCGGTGATAAAATCGCTCAGTGCAAGCATCCGGTGCCCTGACGTAGAGGCCAGCTCAACCGTTGTATCCAATGCCAGCAAGCAGGGCACACCATCGGCGGCAGGGGATGCATTGCACAGATTGCCCGCAACTGTGCCTGCGTTTTGGATTTGAACCGATCCGACCTCTCGCGCCGCCTCTTTGAGCATATCAAAGGCCGGGGGCAAATCTGCCTTGATCACATCGCTCCACGTGGTTGCCGCGCCGATCCTGTACCCGCCATTTGCGTCCGAAACCCCTCTCAAACCGGCGATGTTGGTGATATCCACCACTGGCCCCGTGAGCGCCCGTGCTTGGGTTGCCGGGAAGAGGTCCGTGCATCCGGCCGCCACTCGCATCTCAGCGCCTTGCAAAAGCGCCAGTGCATCATTCAGCGTCTCGGGTCGGTGATAGAGGCTCAAACGGTATCCCTTTTCACATCCTTATGCGGATAATCGTGCGGCAGCGGTCTTTGGACTGTCAACCAAGCACATGGCTTTCACTGTTCTCCAAATACTCACATTCCATCGTCAGACGCCCACATATCGTTCGATGATGGAAGGCTCCGCGCGCAAGGCATCCACTGACATGGTCTCTCCGTTGCGTCCGTTTTCGATAAACGCAACGCGGTCCGCCACGGACAGAACCGCCTCAATCCGCTGTTCCACCAGGAGGATCGCCACCCCGGCCTCACGCATTTTGACAACCACCTGACGGATGGCTTCGATCATCGAGGGTTGCAGCCCTTCGGTGGGTTCATCCAGCAGCAACACTTTGGGTTCAATGCACAAGGCGCGGGCCGTGGCCAGCATTTGCTGTTCGCCGCCCGAGAGCGTTTGCGCCGGTTGGTCCATACGCTCGCGCAAACGCGGGAAAAGCTCCAGCACCTCGTCCAGCACCGCCTTGCCCGAATTGCGCACCTGAAGCCCGACTTCGAGGTTCTGCGCCACGCTTAACCCTGAGAATAGACGCCGTCCCTGAGGAATATATCCTATCCCGGCGCGGGGCACCTCATGGGGCGGCAATATGCCCACATCCTTGCCGTCCAACATGATCTCACCGGACATGAGCGGAAGCAGCCCCATGATCGTCTGCATCATGGTGGTTTTGCCCGCCCCGTTACGCCCCATGAGACAGAGGATTTCACCGGGTGCGACCGACAAAGACACATCCCGCAGCACCTGAGCCGCGCCATAGCCGGAGTTGATCTTGCGAAGTTCAAGCATCACCCGGTCCCCAGATAAGCGGCCTGCACGGCGTCATTTTTGTGGATTTCCTGCGGTGTGCCCTCGGCCAGGATTTCGCCGAAGTTCAGCACACTGACCTGATCGGCGGTTTCCATGACCACATTCATATTGTGTTCAATCAGCAGGATTGTCGTATCACCTGCAAGTTCCCGGATCAGCGCTTTGAAATCGTCAATTTCCCCTTCGGAAAGCCCCTGTGTTGGCTCATCCAGGATCAACAGGCGGGGTGATTGCGCCAGGCCCATGGCAATTTCCAAGAGCCGCTGGTGGCCGTAGCTGAGGTTGCCCGCCTCTTCATGGGCCTCGTCGGTTAACCCCACGCGTGCGAGAGCGTCCTCTACAGCTTGGTCCACTGCGCGTCCGGTCAACCTTCGCCGCGCAGCCAGCGCTACGTTTTCGGTGACGGGCAGCCGGGCAAAGACTGATGTGATCTGAAAAGTGTAGGCCATCCCGCGCATGATCCGGGCATGAGCTGGAAGCGACGTGATTTCCTGACCATCAAACTGAACGCGACCAGACGTCGGTTCAATGCGTCCGCAGATCATTCCGACCAGCGTTGTCTTGCCAGCGCCATTGGGCCCAATCAACGCGCGCACTTCGCCCTGGGGCAGGTCAAAATCGACATTCGTGACGGCCTGAAGCCCATCAAATGATTTGCTCAGCCCGCGCGTCGACAGAAGGGTCATGGCAGATCCTTCCAGATGCGTCGGCGGATCTCTCCGACCAGACCTTGGGGCGCAAAGAGGGTCAGCAGGACAAGCGCCAGACCGGCGATCAGAAGATAGGCAGAGGTCACGCCAGAGCTGAGGTCGATCAGGTAGAACATAAAGAGCGTGCCGACAAAGGGTCCCAGCACTGTGCCCGCGCCGCCCAAAAGCACCCAGAGCAGCGGAAAGATCGAGTATTGCACCGAGGCGAAGCTGGCCCCGGCATAGCCAAAGAGCAGCCCATAGAATGCACCTGCGGCCGCCGAAATTGTGCCGGAAATGACCATGGCTGCGAGTTTGTGCCGGTAGGTGTCATATCCCAGCATCCGCACGCGCTCTTCGTTTTCCCGAATGGCCACCAGCGTGCGGCCAAAGGGGCTTCGAACCAGCCAGAGCGACACGATGAAGGACACCGAAAAGAGCGCCCAGGCGGCAAAATAGCGGTTGGTGGCGTCGCTGAGGTCAATGCCCCAAAGGATGCGCTGTGCCTGCTGGATGACAAAGCCTTCGTCGCCACGGGTGTATTCGCCGAAGTAGAGCACTGTGAGATAGCCCGCCTGCGCGAACATGAGGGTCACGATCATGAAAGACACGCCCACCGTGCGCAGCGCCAAAAGCGCCAAAGCGCCCGACACCAGAGCACCGGCCAGAATGCCGACGATCAACGCAGGCGCTGGCGTAAAGCCCATATGCTGGATTGTCAGGCCCATGCCATACATACCCGCCGCAAAGAAAAGCGCATGCCCGAGACTCAGAAGCCCGGTGTAGCCAAAGAGGATGTTGTAGCCCACCGCATAGGTGGCCAACACCATGATCCGCGCCAGATTGCCGTGATGATAGGCAGGCAGTATAAATTGCAAAGCAAAGAGCAGCACGAGCAGCCCCAGATGCAGGGCGATGATCCGGGCAGAGGCGCTCATGCGGTGCGTGTCCCGAAGAGGCCCTGTGGCCGCCAGACAAGCACGAGCCCGACCAGTAACGTCGCAAGAATTTTGGCCAGTGTGGGCGAGAAGAAGACCGAGATGATGCCGTCCGAAAGTCCAATGAACAATGCGGCCAGAACCGTGCCGGGCAGGCTTCCCAATCCACCGATGATCACCACGATAAAGGCCAGCAAAAGCGGGTCGGCGCCCATCAGGTAATGCGCCTGCTGAATGGGCACGATCAGAACCGCGCCCAATGCCGCCAGAGCAGCCCCGATGCCGAAGACCAAGGCATAGACCCGTTCCACGGGGATCCCAAAGGCCAGAGCCATATCGCGATCAGCCTGCGTGGCGCGCATCAGCAGGCCGATCTTTGTGCGCGCCATCATCGCCCAGACGCCCAAGAGCACAGCCGCTGCCGCGCCGATGACTGCAAGCTTGTAGGATGTCGTGGAGAGGCCCCAGGGGTAGTAAAACTGAAACCCGTCCTCGCCCCATTCAAACCACGGAAGTGCGATGCGGGTGTTGAACGGCGCCTCCACCGGGCGCGCCTCGGGGCCATAGGTCATCAGGGTGAGCTGCTGGATAATGTAGAGCAGACCGATGGTGGCCACGATGGTGCGCTCGGGATCATAATCAAGGCGCTTAAGGATGGTGATGTCTGCCAAAACCGCTATCGCCCCCACCAGGAGCGGGGCCAGAACCAGCGCTGCGAAGAACCCCAAGGCCGGGTGCCCACCCATCATATGCGCCACATACCAGGCGATCACCGCGCCCAGCATGTAGAATTCACCATGGGCGATGTTCACAACGCGCATGACGCCGAACACAAGGCTCAGCCCAACCGCCGTCAACGCCAAAACGGCGGCTGTTACCGCGCCTTCGAGCGTGGCCAGCAAAAGGTGAGGTCCAAATTCCATGGCTAGATCAGCACCAGGCGTCACTCCGCGCGTCAAAGCCGATGCGGAGGCACCGGTTCGACAAGCGCTTTAGGGGGTCAAAGAGGCTGTGTGGTGTAATCCACCTCATCGGGATAGAGCGTGTCTTCGATAGACGTCGTGTGCACCCTAACGAGTTTCCCCTCCTCCACGCGGCTGATGTATTGATGGCCAAACACCTGGTGCGTTTTGCCATTGAACACCTTGGCCCCCTGAGGATGCGCCTGGCTTTCGGGCATGTCGGTCATCGCCTCAACCGCTTCAATCAGCTTGGCGCGATCACCTGTGCCTTGATAGCCAGAGGCCTCCATCCCGGCCTTGATGATGTGCAGCGTCTCCCAGCAGCCGAACATATGGGCGTAGGTTGACACATCCGTCGGATCACTCACTGAGGCTCCGTTGTCATCGACGCCCACAGCGGCGCGGAAGAACTTGTCATGCTCTGTCTGATCGGCCTGCGCATAGCGCGGATTGCCTTCCCAGAAATACGTGCCTTCCAGGAATTCCAGACCCGGGCTGGCGATGTCGACTGCCTCCAGGCTGTCGATAAATCCAAAGATTGCCGGGCTTGAGGGGCCAAAGAACTCGCCCAGTTCCTTCACAAAGGTCAGAACAGCCGGGCCGACCATCACGTGGTAGAGCACTTCGGTCTCGCGCGGTATCTGCGGGAAGTATTTGGTGAAGGAGGTCTCCGTTGGCGGAATGGCGATCTTTTCCAGAACCTCGCCGCCCTGCGCTTCAATCGCCGCCGAGAAGAAGTCACGGTGATCGTGGCCAAAGGCAAAGTCGGGGAAGATCATCGTGACCTTTTTGCCAAGGTTTTCCGACACATAGGGCGCCATCGCCTGCACCTGGCTTTTCACATCCGTGATGCCTGGCTGTAGCGTGTAGCGGTTGAGCATGCCTGAGGCGACATGGTGGCCCTCAGAGACTACAAAATAGGGCAGTTTCAGCTCTCCTGCACGTGGCGAAGAACCAATGACGACATGGCTAAAGAGCGTGCCGAAGCCGACATCACAATTGTGCTGCGTGGCGAATTTCTCGACCACTTCAGCGCCGCGTTTGGGATCGGTGCCATCATCTTCGGCGATCAATTCGATCATGCGTCCGTTGATACCACCGCCCTCATTGATCAGCTTCACCGCCGCATCCGTGGTCCGCCCGTACCAGCGCCCATAGGCCGCGCCTATGCCGGTGCTGTGCTGTTGAAAGCCGATCTTGATGGGCTCGGAGCTGGAGGCCTGCGCGTAACGTGCCCAAAGCGGCAGAGCCGTTGCGCCCGCCGCGGCCCCGGCCAAGGTCTTGAGCGCCCCCCGACGCGTTGTTCCATTGATCAACTTGGTCATAACAAAGTCTCCCTGGTGCTAATTTGGGGCTGTTCAACGCCCTCTTGGTTTGATCCTGCGAAGCAAAGCCGCGTTTGTCCAGTGTTTTACAACCCGCGTGGCGAGGCCAGGAGCCAAAGACCGAAGAATGTGTAGGCCACCATGAACGCCGCCAGAGGGGCCTGCCCCAATAAGGCGCGTCGCGTATCCACCCCGCTGCGCATGGCCAGCGCATGGGCCAGAAGGATCGCGACAACATGGCCGATGACAACGGCTCCGGCCTGGCTCAGCCAGATGGCCTTGACCGTGCCGGGCGTGTTGAAAAATCCGGTCGTGACATAGAAATCCTCCAGGCCCAGCAATGCCGTGCCATGGCCCAGCGGGTCATTGACGATTTTGATCACGTATTGGCCGTCTACCATGAAGGAGGTCAGATAGTGCGCGATGTGATAGCCCAGCGCGATCGGCAGGATCGACGGCGCATACAGGCAAAACACCTCACGCAACGGGCGCCGCATACCCGCCAGCCGTTCCCCCAGCCAAAGACAAAGTGCAAAGGCCAGCAAAAGCGCCAGATTGGACAGCACCAACCCGATCAGGTTTTGGGTCACCACGACCGAACGTCCCGGAAATTCCAATGGATTGATGCCAAGCAAGCCCAACCACCAGAAGGTCTCGTTCAGCCCGTCAAAGCTGCCAGTGCCCAACAGAACCACCATCAGTACAGCCAATCCAAGCGCCGGTGCGGGTCTGGCCAGAACCTGCCAGCCCCAAAGACCAAAGGACACTCGGCCCCTTGCGCGCCCCAACAGCCCCATACGCCCATAGGCGCGCATCAATAGGGTCAGCGCCTCGCCTCGCACCAACCAGGCCGGCCCGAAGAGCACCACGCCCAAGAGAGCTGTGTACCAATAGAACCCTGCGAATGCGGCCAGCCGTGCAGGATCAGCCGGTGCAGGATCAGTCAGCAGAAACGCGGCAAACCCGAGGAAAATGACAACCCCCGGCCAATGCCCGAGCTTGCGCGGATAGCGAAACGGTGCCCGCAACCCTGTTGCCTTGGCCAGCAAGGCCGCAATCCCGGTCCAAGGGTTGGTCCATCGCCAATGGTTGCCGACAAGACCTTGCAAAGACACAAGCCCCACCCACCAGACCGTCCATACGAATAATGGCATCGGGTTCGACAAGGGATCCCCCGGCCCGGTAAAGCCGCGCCAGACCAAGGCGCCCAGAAGCAGGGTTGATAACAGGCTGGTGACATGCCGCAGGCCCAGCGAAGGTACAGGTGCCACCGACAAACTGCGAAACACTGCGTGTCCTGCCTTGGCCGGTAGAAGTGCAAGAACCACAACAGTCAAAGCCACGGTGGCAACGCCAGCCATGATGTAAATATCCGTGGGCAACAGAAGCACGAACCCCTGCTCTGATGCATGCGCTGAGGCGAGGGTGGCCAAGGGCACCAACAGCAATGTCAAAAGACCAAGCGCTCTCATTTCTTCTTGCCGAAAATATCCCGGGGGTTTGGGGGCTGGCCCCCATTCATACAAACCTGTGTGGCGCAGCCACGCCTTTGAGCCGGATCGTTCACACGGGATCGCGGATCAGGCTCTGGCACATGCAATGCACGCCTCCGCCGCCTTGCGTGATCATGCTGAGATCAGGGTCGAAAATTTCAAACCCGAGCGCCTTGAGCTTGTCTTTCAGCGTTTTGGACCCTTCGGGAAGCAGCACCCTGTCGTCGCCCAGCGCCACGACGTTGCAGCCCAGCGCAATGGTTTCCTGAAATGGCACCTCGACAATCTCGATCTTTTTGGCGCGCAGCCAATCGACCACCTCCGGGTCAGTGCAATCGGTGCACACCGCTGCCAGTTTTGGCGCCAGCATCACCACCATAAGGTCAATATGCACGTAGAAAGGATCAATATCGGCCAGTTTCACTTCCCAGCCTTCAGCCTCCATCCAGCCTGCAACCTGTTTCGCACCCTGTTCTTGCGTGCGCCCCTCATCACCTTCCCAGCCGATCAAAACGCAGCCCGGTTCTATGACGTTGAAATCCCCGCCCTCAAACGTGCCGGCGGTGACAAAATCGTAGATCGGGATGCCGAGTGACTGGTAGGTTTCAATAGCGCGGAAATTCTCGCCCCGCCGCCACCACTGGGCCATGTGCGTGATGATCGCGCCAAAGGGCGTCATGACCGAGCTGTCGCGCGCGTAAACCTGATAATGCAGATGGGGATCAGGGGCATGGGTGTGCACCTCGACACCCGCGCTCTGATAGGCGCTGACCATTTCGGCATGCTGGCGCTTGGCCACGCCTGCATCAAAGGGCACACCCCGGCGCAGGGTTTTCTTGGAGACCGATGAGGTTTGCAGCCACTTGTAGTTCTCAATCGGACCCAAAAGCACCGAGCGCAGGGTTCCGTAGTCGGAATTCGCACCCCACGCGTTCAGTTGTGGTGTTCCCCCTCCATCTCTGCGCGCCCTGAGCGTAAAGTTATCCGCGGATTGGTCTTTCATGGCAGCTCTCCTTTATGAAAAGGGTGGGCTGGCAAAAGTGCCAAGTCAAGTCGCGTATGACCGAAGCTACTGCGCCTTTACATGGTCAAGCCAGTTGCCAATTTCCCGTGCGCGAGATGTCCCTTCCAAATCTTTCGGCGAACCACCCAGTCGCGCCGCGGCAAGTGCGTCCCGTTCAGCGGCGTCCAGGTCGCGCGTCAGAAGGCTATCTTCATCTTGACCGCCATGCGCCTTCAGGCAATCGGCAATCTCTTGTGGTCGCAATTCCGGATGATATTGCACCGCCCAAACATCAACACCGTCGTGTTCGTAACAGAACGCCTGTACCGGCGAATGAGCGTTTCCGGCGAGCGAAACTGCGCCACGTGGGAGGGTTTGCACCTCGTCCCGATGAATGCACGGCACGGAAAATCCAGAGCGACGGCCTGACATCATGGGGTGGCACGCACCCTCCTTGGTCAAATGGACGTTTTGCGCCAGTCCCACTTCAACCCCATTGGGTGAAGCCCCGCATTCCCCGCCCAACATCAAAGCGGCCAATTGCATGCCATTGCAGCTTCCCCAAATCGGACGACCCGAAGTCAAGGCAAGGGTCATAGCCTCTCTTTGGCAGGCAACCTGTGGGTCATCCACGCGCCAGTCCTCGCCGGATCCCGTAAAGACCACACCGTCGACGCCGTCAAAATCTTCTGCGCGAACTGGCTTCTCGAAGGGCGATTTCACGACACATGTGACGGATGGATCAAAGGTCGTAAAAACACGCCTGAACGCCTCCGCGGCACCCAGACCACGTGCCACGCGCGCTGGTGAATTTCCTTCAAAAATAACGATATGGGTCATGAGTGCCTTGGTCCCTGGTCCTGGCAACAGTGCACACATTAATTACAGGCGCGGCTATCAAACGCGCGACATCTCAGGGATAGGATTGCGGCAACTCCAGCAAATCGTCCAACTGGCGCGCGATCCATCCTCTTGGGATGAAATGCCCTCGCGGATGAATATCAAGTGAAACGCGACCCATTTCACAGTCATTCCAAACCGTTTTGGTGAAAAGATCATGCTCGGTGATGCGCCATTCCCCTGCCTCTTGCCCTTCAGGGCTGCATCCCAGACGCTCACGCCAGAGCTGCACAGGGTAGGTTGTGTCGCCACCGGGACCGTAGGGAAACTCCAGAACGGTATCCTTCAGGCCATACACCTGGCGCACTTCACCCGGGGCTGTGCTGCAGTCTTCGGATTGGTCGAGCACGCCTGAGATGGCGAGCAAGGCGGTCACATCCGCACCATCCTCGCACACAAAGCGCCAGGCCATGTTGCTGCCCCAGCTATAGCCGGAGACATAGACGCGGGTTTCATCCACCGGATAGCGCGCTTTGATGTCTTCCAGCACAGACCGGCCAAAATCCACATCAGGCGTGCCGGGGTGCCAGAAATCCCAGGTTTTGCGCGCGCCATTGGGGGCGACCAGGAGCACGCCGCGTTTGCGCGTCGCCGCTGCGATACGTCCGTGCTTGACGATCAGTGTGCCTTGCCGTTGCCAGCCATGGAAATGCAAAAGAACCGGAAGAGGCGTTTTGCCGTCCCATCCGTCGGGTTCCAGCACGTGATAGGATCGGTCGCCCAGTTCACAGGGCACTTGCGCGTGACATGTCTCTGATTGAGTTGTGGCAAAAGCCGGCAGGCCAAGACACAGCAGTAGGGATGCCAGAAGGCGACGCATGGGCAAGCTCCGTAACAGTTTGAGCCGGAAGATAACCACGCCTGTCGCGATGTCATGTCACGAATGCGTAACTCTCTGTTACTTCTTGGGAAAGGAAGTCACGCGCTCTGCGGCCAAACGGTTGAAAAAGCCCAGAACCTCGTCATCCGTGGTCTCATCAATGGCGCCTGCGCGCACGTCGTCCATGCTCCAGACCCAGGATTGTGCGGGATCATCCAGCATGGCCCACCCCGGAAAGAGCCGGGTCTTGATGGTGCGTTGCACGAGCTTTTTCGGCTCAATATGCCGATCATCCCGGCAAATGCGCGCGTAACAGGCCGTTACATCCTTTTGCGGGCCTTCAAGCAACTGGAGATACAAATCCCGCCTGACGATAAGCGCACCGGTGATGTCGTCGCGCTCATTGCAGCGCCGCGCATCGAGCAGGATGCCTGCCAGCATCGCCTCGTCAAAGCCAAAGGGCTGCGAGGCGTAGACGAGTTGGATGAGGGGCATGGGGTCTCCTTACCCTGACAGCTTAGCGTAGGGTGAGTTTTTAACCCACCTCTTTCTGGTCAGAGCGTTCCAGTTGCCGCCTTACCGCGACAACCCACCATGCAATGTCGGCACGTCCAGTGCGGCGAACCCGTAGTGGCGCAGCCAGCGCAGGTCGCTGTCGAAGAAAGCACGCAGGTCGGGGATGCCGTATTTCAGCATGGCGATGCGGTCGATGCCGACGCCGAAGGCAAAGCCCTGCCATTGGGATGGATCGATGTTCCCGGCCTCAAGCACTTTGGGGTGGACCATGCCGCTGCCCAGAATTTCCAGCCAATCATCGCCTTCGCCAATCTTGAGCGTGCCCCCTTCCCAGGAACAGCGGATATCGACCTCGGCGGAGGGTTCGGTGAAGGGGAAGTGCGAGGCGCGGAAGCGCAGCTCGACGGCGTCCACTTCGAAGAAGGATTTCACGAACTCTTCGAGCACCCATTTCAGGTTGGCCATGGAGATATCTTTGTCGATGGCCAGCCCCTCGACCTGATGGAACATGGGCGTGTGGGTCTGGTCATAATCCGCGCGGTAGACGCGACCCGGGGCGATCACCCGAATAGGCGCGCCATGGGCCTGCATGGCCCGGATTTGCACCGGGGAGGTATGGGTGCGCAACACATGAGGGGGGCGGTCATCGTCTGCGGCACGGTGTGTATAGAAAGTGTCCATTTCGGCGCGGGCCGGATGGTGCGAGGGGATGTTGAGCGCGTCGAAATTGTACCAATCGCTCTCTATCTGCGGGCCCTCAGCCACCGAGAACCCCATGTCTGAGAAAATCGCTGTGACTTCTTCGGTCACCTGGCTAATGGGATGGATCGTGCCCTGACGGCGCGGGCGCGCGGGCAATGTGACGTCCAGCCACTCATCGCGCAGACGGGCATCCAATGCGGCGTCTTCCAGCGCCACTTTCTTGGCCGCCAGAGCCGAGTTGATCTCATCTTTCAACGCGTTGAGCTTTGGTCCCATGACCTGCCGCTCTTCGGCTGTCATCTTGCCCAACTCGCGCATCTGAAGTGCAACTTCGCCCTTTTTGCCCACGGCTTTGACGCGCAGGTCCTCCAGCGCGACTTCGTCGCCTGCCGCGGCAATGGCAGAAAGGTATTTGTCTCTCAGATCGTCCATGTCATGCACCTGAATTTCGTTGCGATGGAGTTACCCCGCCTGAGGAGCCAGCGCAAGCCAGCGTCGGGTTATCTCCGAAACCAGCCTTTGAGACGATCCGTCAAGGATTGTCGTTCGCCCGTGATGTCCCTGTTGAACTCTGCGGCCAGCTTTTCGGCCTCGCGCGCCATCTCTTCAATCCGCGCAAGCTCTTCGGGGCTTGGTGGCGGCTGTGTCTCTTGCAGCCATTGGGCAAACGGGTCTTGGTCTGCGGGCAAGAGCGTTAGGACATCTGATGCGCGTTTGGGCGTCTCGATCCCAAACTCAGATTTGAGGAAGTTTTGAAACGCCAAAGGCGGATGCGGTTGTCCCAGATCCCCGGCAATCGGGTCTCCACGTTCAAGCTTGGCTGCGAACTCTTGGGCCAGCGTTTCCTTGGTGCGGTGGAAGTCTTCGGGGTCTTCAATGCCTGCGCTCTGCGCTTCGGCCATAATATGCGCAAGCTCATAAAGACTATCGACACCGGCACTTTCCAAAGCGGCTTCCTGGACGGTTTTGCCATGCATTTCCTGAAACGCAGGCTCGTCATAGCCAATCGCGATCAGCTTTAGGAGGTCCACAGGATCATCAGAGATCACACCCCACCAATCCGAACCGGACCCTGATCCGTAATGCACAATCCACTGTTTGCCGGTCTCATCCAGCCAGAATCCGGCATAAGAGCCGTCTCCGCCTGTGCGCAAGAACAGGAACACGCGTTTGTCTTCGTCTGCGACAGGGGGAGGTGCTCCGTTGAGAGAAAAAGGGCCGTAACACCCAAAGGCCGCGAGGCTTGTGCCCGGCTTGCCCCACTCTGCAACAGGATACAGCGCCACAGATTGCCGTTCGAAATCAAGCGGCTGCCCGTCCCAGTCCGATTGCCGTCCACCATGGGTCTCTAGCCAATCCATTGTCTGAACCAAGATAGGCGGCATGGTCATGCCGTCTGGCATGCGTGCGATAAGGTCTTCTGAAAATTTGCGGGACGTCATGGTGCGAGCCTCTAGCGCAGGGCTTGTGTGTATTCGCGCGTGAAGGCCGAGTACCCGTCCGAGAGGACCTGATGCTGCCCTTGCATGTGGTCATGTAGCTCGGGGAGCTTATGAAACGGCACTTGTGGCAGGCTGTGATGCTCGACATGGTAGGGCATGTTCCAGGCCAGAAACCTTATGATCCGATTGGTGTAGGTTGTGCGCGTGTTCTGGAACATGTCCGCAACAAAGGCGCAGCGGCCATGTTCGGCGAGAAGATAGAGCCTTAGGAACGGCTGGCCCAGCAGGCAAGGCAGGATCCAGATCCAAAACAAGAGCGGCGTGAAAAACAGGCTGACGCCAGCCACAGCGTAGATCGCCAGCATCCAGCGCGCTTCGCGCATAATGCGTGGTTTGGCGCGGTCTGGAATGTAAGAGGCCAGCCCCAGACCCAAGGCATTCTGTACAGTCTGCGCCGCCATGGCCCACCACAGCGGCAGACCCGTGATATGCCAAAGATAGGCGCGCCATGTCTCCGGTTTGGCCCCGGACAAAAGCTCGGGGTCTTTTTCGGGATCATTGGTGTATTTGTGATGTGCCAGGTGGAAATACCTGAACCACTCGAAGGGCTGCAGGATCAATAGGCCAGACAAGCGCCCAACCCATTCGTTCAGCCAGGGCGTGGCAAAGGGGGTCTTGTGTGTGCACTCGTGCTGGAGCGTGAACAGAAAGCAGATCGCGATCCCAAGCGGGACGATCATCAGTCCCCAAAGGGGCCAGCCGAGTGCAATCCAGAGGACAAGGAAAAGGATCAGCCCGAAATGCAAGGAAAGATGACGCAATCCTGCATCATCGTCCAGCTGGTTCAGCTGTGCCAGGACATCCCCTGGCATGTGATTTACAAATTCCTTGTGATCCATCCTGGCAAAACGTTAGGGCAAGAAAGTGCCTGACGCCAGAAAGGAGTTGGCAGGTCAAACGTTGGCCGGTGCGGCCTCTTTTGTCTGGCGATTTTCGACTTCACGGTCATGTGCTGCCAAAAGGCGCAGGGCCTTTTCACTCAGCTTGCCCTCGTCGCGGTCAGTTTGAACGGTTGTCCGAACCATTGTCTCACACCCATTTTCTTGCTCGACGTCCTGTTTTCCGGACGCGAGTTAACCATTGGCACGCAAATGCGATGAAAATGGGGCAGCATTTTGAATTCTGTGAACTGGATCAAAACCCGAAAAAGCAAAGACGCCGTCGGCGGTAACCAACGGCGTCTTCACTGTCCCTCGTGCGACTGGCGTTTATTGTGTCAGAGCACCTTTTGCCTGATCTACGATCGCGGCGAACGCGGCCGGCTCATGTACGGCCAGATCGGCCAGAACCTTGCGGTCCACTTCAACACCAGCGAGTGTCAGGCCATTGATAAAGCGCGAATAGGTCAGTGCTTCGTCATGGGCGCGCACAGCAGCGTTGATCCGCTGAATCCACAAAGCACGGAAATTCCGTTTGCGGTTCTTGCGGTCCCGGGTCGCATATTGATTGGCTTTGTCGACGGCCTGACGCGCCACCTTGAAGGTGTTCTTGCGACGGCCGTAATAGCCTTTGGCGGCCTTGACGACTTTCTTGTGACGGGCGTGGGTGACGGTTCCACCTTTAACTCTCGACATGTCTCAAACTCCTCAGCGCGAATAGGGCATCATGGGCTTGATGATCTTGGCGTCTGCCTCGCTCATCACTGTGGTGCCCCGTGCGTTACGGATAAACTTGTTGCTGCGTTTGATCATGCCGTGGCGTTTGCCCGCTTGCGCGGTCTTGATCTTGCCATTGGCTGTCACCTTGAACCGCTTTTTGCAGCTCGATTTGGTCTTCATCTTGGGCATTTCCGGCTCCTTCAAAGGTCGGTCATCATTTACGCGACTCGGCATGCCACATTGGCCGGACGCGCGACTGAGCGTGCCGTATAGGCCGCAAGGGACGACATGGCAAGAGGGATTCGGGCATGACATGAAGACGAAGGCCAACCTTGGCTTCGAGTGCGCCAGATCATGTGAGGTATTTCGCCACCACCTCCACAAAAACATCCGGAATGCCGCCAAGAGAATAACGCCCCGGATTCTCACGCACCGCCCAAAGCACCATCAATCCAGCGACAATTACCGTGAAAGCTGCCACACGCGGCGCGCGTCTTTCGGAGAAGGCTGACAGCATAGCAGGAAGCGAAAACACCCCCAGGACAATACCAATCGTGAATATCAGGTCGGGATCCATTTTTCTGAACCTCCTTATCTACTCGATAAGGTAGTATAGCGTAGTTTACTCAGGGTCAGATGAATAAATTAAGCTTTCTTCACAAGGGGCTACGCGCAAGATGTTTGTTGTCCCCGGTACGTTGAAAGGTACACCCGCCGTCACGACGATCTGATCGTTTTCTTCCGCATAGCCCAGATTGCGCGCGGCTTTGGCCGCATTAACCACCGCCATTTTGAACCGCGTGAGTTGTGGGGTCATGACGCAATTCACGCCCCAGGTCAGTGCAAGACGGCGCGCTGTGTCACGCATATTGGTCATGCCGATGATCGGCACGCGCGGGCGTTCGCGCGCTGTCAAAAGAGCAGTAGTCCCAGATTGGGTGAAACAGCAGATCACTTTGATATCGGTTGTCTCGGCGATTTCACGAGCAGCGGCGACAATCCCATCCGCGACAGACATGCGTTCGGCCCGGCGCGACGCTTCGATCACTTCGCGATAGGTCGCATCGCTTTCAACCTCACGTGCCACATTGTCCATCGTTGTGACGGCCTCAACCGGATAGTCGCCGGCGGCTGATTCCGCCGAAAGCATGATCGCGTCGGCGCCTTCGTAGATCGCCGTTGCCACATCCGAGACCTCGGCGCGCGTCGGCATTGGGCTTTCGATCATGGACTCCAGCATTTGCGTCGCAACGATCACCGGCTTGGCCGCCGCACGGCACTTGCGCACCATGCGCTTTTGCAAAGGTGGGACGTTCTGGACGGGCAGTTCAACACCCAAGTCGCCGCGCGCGACCATGATGCCATCGACCTCATCGAGAATGGCGTCAAAATCCGTGACCGCAGCTGGCTTTTCAATCTTCACCATGATGGCCGCCCGGTCGCGCACCAGCGCGCTGGCCTCGATCACATCCCGCGGCCGCTGTACAAAGCTGAGCGCGAGCCAATCGACACCCAAGGAACAGGCAAATTCCAGGTCTTCGCGATCCTTGTCTGTCAACGCGGCCAGAGGCAGAACCACATCAGGCACATTGACGCCCTTGCGGTTGGAAATCGTGCCTCCCGTGATCACCTCGGTATCTGCAAACTCTGGTCCACAGGATTTGACCTTTAACCGGATTTTGCCGTCGTTCACCAGCAACGTAGCGCCAGGTTCCAGCGCTTGAAAAATCTCGGGATGCGGCAGGTTCACGCGGTCAACCGTGCCGGGTTTGTCATCCAGGTCCATGCGGAATGATGCACCTTCAACCAACTCTTCTTCGCCATTGGCAAACTCGCCCACGCGCAGTTTTGGCCCTTGAAGATCCGCCAGAATGGCAATCGGACTATCCAGATCGGCTTCAAGCTTTCGAATGATCTCATGCTTTTCACGGATCGAGTCATGTGTGCCATGGCTCATGTTAAGCCGAAACACATCTGCGCCTGCTTCATGCAGTGCCTTGATGGTCTCATAGGTTTCCGAGGCTGGCCCCAGCGTGGCCACGATTTTCACGTTACGGTGGCGTCTCATGTTTGTCCTGTCCCAGTGCGCGGGTCTCTATATGCCGTTATCGCTAACAATGTCACGTGCTTTTTGTGCAATTCCCTTTCCCCGATATCTGGTCTAGAGCGTCGGGCAAAGGCAACACACCACAATGACGTATCACCCATACTACATCACCGGAGAAGAGCGCGCATCACGTTGGCTTGTGACGTGCGACCACGCCACCAACACCGTACCCAGCTTTGTTGGCGGTGGCACACTGGGTCTCTCGGCTGTGGATATGGGGCGCCATATTGCCTTTGATCCCGGTGCCGCTGGCGTGTCGCTTGCGCTGGCCGAGGCGCTTGGCGCGCCTTGCATTACCTCAAATTTCTCGCGTCTGGTCATTGATCCCAACCGGGGCGAAGACGATCCAACCTTGGTGATGAAGCTTTATGATGGCACGATTATCCCAGGCAACCGGCATATCGACGAAGCCGAGCTGAACCAGCGGCTCAATCGGTGTTACCGGCCCTATCATACAGCTTTGGCCGAGCTGGCAGCACGTCAGGACGACACGATCATCGTCGCTGTTCATAGCTTTACCCGGCAGCTTCGCGGCCACCACCCCCGACCCTGGCATGTGGGTGTGCTCTATGCTGCTGACACACGTCTCACCGATCCTCTGATCGCCCGGCTGGAGGCAGAGGCGGACATCTGTGTTGGCGCCAATGAACCCTATTCCGGCCACTTGCCCGGCGATGCGATTGCCCGGCACGCGATTGCTTTTCAGCGGCCCAACGCGCTTCTGGAGTTGCGCAATGATCTCATCGAAAGGCCCGAGGATCAGGTCGCCTGGGCCAACCGGCTTGCACCGATGCTGGAAGCGGCGGCGGACCGTGCCGGTCTTTAGTCAGGCAGCACAAGCAGATTTCGGTTGCGTCCAGAGGTGGGTTTGCCCCTAATCGCGCGAGGAGAAGACACTATGCCACATATCATTATTGAACATTCCAAAGGGCTGGAAGACAGCCATGATCTTCAGGCGCTTTGCGATGACTTGTGGGACAAGTTTGCGGCGCATCCTGCGATTACCGCTCCTGACACCGTGCGCACACGCACGATTGCCGCCAATGCCAGCCGCATCGGGGTAGAGCCGCAGAGCTTTGCCCATGCCACGCTTTTGCTTTTGCCCGAGCGCAGCGATGAGGTGCGCATGGAGCTGGCGCAGCTTATCCTGAGCACGCTGGAGGCGCATCTGGCGGATGTCGGAAGCCTGACGGTGCGTTTGGATGACATTCAGCAGCCCTATATCAAGCGTATGCTTTAGGTGAAGGAGATGACCGATATGGACGACCAGACCCGCATTGAACTTGAGGCCGCTGCCTTTCGCACCCTGCGCGAACATTTGATGGAAAAGCGCACCGATGTGCAGAATATCGACATGATGAACCTCGCCGGGTTCTGCCGGAACTGTCTAAGCCGCTGGTATCAGCAGGCCGCCAATGAACGTGGCATTGAGATGTCGAAAGACGAGGCGCGCGAGACCTTTTACGGCATGACCATGGAGGAGTGGAAAGCCAACTATCAGGCCGAAGCCACAGGTGATCAGAAGAAGGCGTTTGATAAATCCTTCGCCGAGAATGTGGGTAAGAAGGACTAGCGCATGACCCTCGATATCGCCCAACTGCGCGCCGACACGCCAGCCTGTGAAACTGTGCTGCATTTCAACAATGCAGGGGCGGGGCTTATGCCAAAGCCTGTGCAAGATGCGCTCATTGGGCATCTGGAGCTTGAGGCGCGGATTGGGGGGTATGAGGCGCATGATGCCGCGAAAGAGGCGTGTGCTGCGTTCTATTCCGAGATGGCGGGTTTGCTGAAGGCAAAACCAGGCGAGATTGCCTTCATCGAGAATGCCACGCGCGCCTGGGACATGGCGTTTTTCAGCCTGCCGCTGGAGCCGGGGGATCGCATTCTGACGCATGCCTCAGAGTATGTGTCGAATTATCTGGGTCTCATGTTGCAGGCCAAGCGGCGGGGGCTTGAGATTGACCTTATCCCGTCAGATGCCAGTGGTCAGGTGGATGTGGATGCGATTGCGGGGCTTATTGGACCCAAGACGCGGCTTATTGCGCTGACGCATGTGCCCACGCAAGGCGGGTTGGTGAACCCGGCTGCGGAGGTGGGCAAGATTGCGAAAGAACATGGGCTTTTCTACCTGCTCGATGCGTGCCAGTCGGCGGGGCAGATTGATCTGGATGTGGACAAGCTGGGCTGTGACATGCTCTCGGGCACGGGGCGGAAATACCTGCGTGGACCGCGCGGAACCGGGTTTCTTTACGTGCGCGAAGGGCTGATCGCCGATCTGGAGCCGCCTTTCATTGATCTCTTCTCGGCCACCTGGACCAGTGCGGACAGCTATGAACTGGCCCCAGATGCGCTACGGTTTGAGAACTGGGAACGGTTTGTGGCCGGGCAGATCGGGCTGGGCGCAGCGGTGGGGTATGCCCGCGCTGTCGGTCTGCCTGCGATTGAGGCGCGAGTGGAAGAACTTGGCGCGGCGTTGCGGGACGCGCTCAGTGATGTAAGGGGCGTCACCGTGCAAGACCTCGGCACCCGTAAGTGCGGGATTGTAACCTTCACCAAGGATGGTGTTGCGCCGCAGGACATCACCGCCAATCTGCACGCGCAGGGCATGAATATCTCTGTCTCACACCGCACCAGCGCGCAGCTTGATCTGGGTCCGCGCGGGATAGACCACCTCGCCCGCGCTTCCGTGCATTACTATAACACCGAAGATGAGATTGCGCGGTTTGTGGAGGCTGTGGCGGGGGTTTGAGAGAGTAGCAAAATGTGCCCAAAGCCGCGTGATCGTCAGACCGCGGGGTGGCGAGCCATCGGTGGTTCAAGGCACTTTATGCCTGCCAAATCTGCAAAGCCAACAATTGAAGCGCTTACGTCAACCAATCGCCAGCCCGGGGGGCGGTCTGGCGATCGCGTGGCGGGCCTTCGGCCCTTGATTCCGCGCGGGGGAGTGAAAAGTCTGTCTATAATTCAATGCGGTAGGGCGGGGTTCCACCCCGCCAATCGAGGAGTTGGATATGCCGGGATGAAATCCCGGCCTACGCCTCCAATCCTCGCACAAACTCCACGATATGCCGCGCGACCACATCCCCGGCTTCAAGCAACAGCGAATGTTTATACCCCTCCAGGATCACCAGCTCTGAGTTCGGCAACGCCTCGTCGATCAGCCGGTTCAGGCGCGGGTTGCAGCCGCCGTCGTTTTCGCCGGTCAGCACCAAAGACGGCGCTGTGACGTCTTGCAGCCAGGGGGACATTTCGGTGCCTGCGTAGATGCGGAAGACGTTGAGGAACACCTCTGCATCCGTGCCGATCACCTGCTGCAAACGGCGTTCGACCACATCCCCGTGCTCCGCGATAAACCCGTCAGTGAACCAGCGGTCCGTCAGAGTGCCCAGTACCTGCGGGATGCCTTTGTCCTCCATGGCCTTGACCACGGCCCAGACCTTGGTGCTGTCCTCCTCGGTGCGGAAGGCGGCGGTCGAGAGCAAACCCAGCGACAAGACCCGGTCGGGAAACCGCCGCGCATAGGCCGGGCCGATCATGCCACCCAGCGAGTGGCCCGCAAAATGCGCACGCTCAAACCCGGTGCGTTCGCGGACGCGTTCCAGGTCATTCACCAGCTCATCAAGGCCAAATTCGCCATCTGGCATGGGCGACGCGCCATGTCCACGCAGATCATAGGTCACCACGGTGAAATGCGGCGTGAGAACGGGGAGTGCCTTGCGCCAGGTATCGCGTGCAGCGCCAATGCCGTGGATAAGACAGAGCGGTGGGCCGCTGCCTTCAACCGTGTATTCGCAGTCGATTACATCCGTCATTGTGCGGCCACCTGTGCTTCAAAGGCGGGCATGACCTCTTCGGCGAACATCTGGATCGTGTCCAATGTGTCCTGTGCTGCCAGCCCGAAATTCACGTTGAGGATAACCCGGTCCACACCCAGTTCGGCATAGGGTGCGAGCTTGTCGATCATTTCCTGCGGGGTGCAGATGAGAAGGCTGTCGCCCAGTTCGTCCATCGGCGTGGCGCAGGGCAGTTCCTCGATCATGCCATTCTTGACCGTGCCCGGCCCGGTGAACACGTTGTCGAAGCGTCCGTAGTAGGTATGCGCCGCCGCAATCTTGCGCTGCTTTTCGGCCTCATCGCGCGCCAGATGCGCCACGCGCGACAGGCTCAGTGTCAGGCCACTGCCCTTTGCCCCCATTTCCCCTTTGGCGCGGGTGAAGGCGCTTACCTGGTCGATCAAAAGCTGATGATTGCCTGAGAGCGGCGTGGTCTGGATGTGAAAGCCGCGTTTGGTGCAGTGATAGATCCCCTCGGGGTTCATCACCGCCATCATCATCTGAATGGGACGCACCGGGCGCGGCATGATGGTGAGCGGCGGGAATTGATAATATTTTCCGTCCCAGCTCACCTCTTCCTTGGTCAAAAGCGCCTGCAGCACGTCAAGCGATTCATCGAACCGTGCGCGCGTTTCGTCCATCGGCACGCCCAAACGCTCCATCTCATACTTGAACGCACCGCGCCCGACGCCTAGCATCAGCCGCCCTTCGGTAAAGATATCGGCGACCACCACTTCGCCCGCATAGGAGCGCATGTCATGCAGGGGCAGAACGACGACGGAGGTCATAATGCTGATCTGTTGAGTTTGCCCGGCGATATGCACCGCAAACTGCAAGGGTGCCGGCATCATCAGGCAATTCATCAGGTGATGTTCGGTCAGTGAGACCGCATCAAAGCCCAGCCTGTCGGCCAGCCGCGCCTGATCGAGCATGTCGGCGTAGACCCGGTCCCCGCCGTAACTTTTATCAGGGTAATCCGCCGATAACTGAATACTGAATTTCATCGCACCTCTCCCTTGCGGCGTTCACTCTGCCACAGGGGGAAATTCTGGCAACAATTTTCAGATCGCGACTTTCAGGCTTTCTTCCAGATAAATTTCGCGCAGGCGCGGAACCAGAGCGCCCGGCGAGCCGGTCCCAATGGACGCGCCATCAATCTCGACCACGGGCATGA
This sequence comes from uncultured Roseovarius sp., assembly GCA_947496175.1. Classification (GTDB taxonomy): domain Bacteria; phylum Pseudomonadota; class Alphaproteobacteria; order Rhodobacterales; family Rhodobacteraceae; genus Roseovarius. Next base: position 60,905 of record CANMBU010000002.1, on the reverse strand, counting down.
CAAAGGCGCTGGCCGAGGTGACAAAGGCCTCGTCGGCCTCTTTCGCCTCATCAATCGTAAAATTGCGTTCTTCCACCTGCATCTGCGCCTCTTTGGCAAAGCGCAGCACAGCCGCCCGCGTGATCCCGTGCAGAATGTCGTTTGACAGCGCCCGTGTGATGATCTTGTTGCCTTTGACAATGTAAGCGTTGTTTGAGGTACCCTCGGTCACATGCCCGTCCTGCACCATCCAGGCGTCATCGCAGCCGGCTTTCTTGGCCATCATCTTGCCCATTGAGGGATAAAGAAGTTGTGTCGTCTTGATGTCGCGACGGCCCCAGCGCAGGTCTTCGATGCTGACGATCTTGAGGCCTTGTTTGGCGGCCGGGCTGTCGGCGAGGCCGGGCTTGTTTTGGGTAAACAGAACCACCGTCGGCGGCGTGTCGCGCTCCGGGAAGGCAAAGTCCCGGTCGCCCGGCGCGCCGCGTGTGATCTGCAAGTAAACCAGCCCATCGGTGATCTCATTGACGCGCACCAACTCGCGGTGGATGTCCAGAAGATCGTCCATCACTGCGGGATGCGGCATGTCCAGTTCATCGAGAGAACGTTCCAGACGCGCGCGGTGACCGTCAAAGTCAATCAACTTGCCCCCCAAGACGGACGTCACTTCATAAACCCCGTCGCCCATCAGAAAGGCCCGGTCAAAGATCGACACCTTCGCCTCATCTTCGGGCAGGTAGTCTCCATTCACGTAAACGGTTCTCATGCGCTTAACCCCATAGCTCGGCCGAAGGTGGATGCACCCCGGCGGTGTCAAATGTCAAAGGCGTCTCCCGGTCTTCGGCCAGAAGCAGCGGACCGTCAAGGTCAGTGACCATCGCCCCTTGTGCCACCAGCGTGGCAGGGGCCATGGCAAGGCTTGAGCCAACCATGCAGCCGACCATGACCTCGTAGCCTTCGGCCAGCGCCGCCTTTTTGAGCGCCAGTGCCTCAGTCAGGCCTCCGGTTTTGTCGAGCTTGATGTTCACCACATCGTATTTGCCCTTCAGCTTGGGCAGGCTGGCGCGGTCATGGCAGCTTTCGTCCGCGCAGACCGGCACGGGACGTTTCATACCAATGAGCGCGTCGTCCTCTCCGGCAGGCAAAGGTTGCTCCACGAGATCAACACCCAGACGCACCAGATGCGGCGCAAGATCGGCATAAACCGCAGCACTCCAACCTTCATTGGCATCCACGATGATGCGCGCCTTGGGGGCACCGGCGCGCACGGCCTCCAGCCGGGGCATGTCATCAGGTGTGCCCAGCTTGATCTTCAGCAAAGGGCGGTGCGCGTGCTCTGCGGCCTGCGCCTGCATCTTTTCGGGTGTGTCGAGCGAGAGCGTGTAGGCGGTGATTTCTGGTCCAGGCTTTGGCAGACCGGCCAGCTCCCAGACGCGACGACCTGACGCCTTCGCCTCCAGATCCCACAGCGCACAATCCACTGCATTGCGCGCAGCTCCAGCTGGCAGCAGGTCGTAGAGACCGGCACGGTCAAACTCCGCAGGCAGGCCCTCGATCTCAGCCGTCACGCTCTCCAGAGTTTCATCATACCGCGCATAGGGCACGCATTCGCCCCATCCCGCAACGCCGTCTTTTTCGATCTGTACGGTAAGCACCTTGGCCTCAGTGCGTGAGCCGCGCGAGATGGTAAACACCTGCGCCAATTTGAACACGTCGCGTGTCACGGAAACCTGCACGACACTGCCCTTTCTTTTTGCTCAAAATATCCCCGCCGGAGGCATCCGACAGGGATCACATGCACGCGGCAAGTTAAAGCGCGGCCAGCGCATCCACCAGCTTGTCAGATCCAAAGCGATAGGGATCGGTCGCAGGCAACCCAAGTTCGCCCTCCACCTCGGCCAGATAGGACTTGGCATCCGCTTCGCTCATATGCTGAGTGTTGACCGAAACGCCCACCACCTGACAGGCCGGGTTGGCCACCTGCGCCAGCGGGAGCGCGGTATCACGCAGGCGTTCCAGGCTCGGCAGGGTGTAATCCGGCAGGCCCCGCATATGCGCGCGGGTTGGCTCGTGACACAGGATCAGCGCATCAGGCTGACCTCCATGGATCAAGGCCATGGTTACGCCGGAATAGGAGACGTGGAAAAGGCTGCCCTGCCCTTCGATCAGATCCCAATGGTCGTCTTCATTGTCAGGCGTCAGGTATTCAATGGACCCTGCCATGAAATCAGCCACCACCGCATCCAAAGGAACGCCATGTCCGGTAATGAGGATGCCCGTCTGGCCCGTAGCGCGAAACGTGGCCTTCATGCCGCGCGCGACCATGTCGCGTTCCATCGCCATGGCGGTATACATCTTGCCGACAGAGCAATCGGTGCCCACGGCGAGACAGCGTTTGCCGCTGCGTTTCACCCCATTGGCAATAGGATAACCCACAGTTGGCACCCGCACATCATGCAGCGTGCCGCCATAGGTCTGCGCAGCCGCAACCAGATCGCCTTCGTCCCGCAACAGGTTATGCAGGCCCGAGGCTAGGTCATAACCCATCTCAAGCGCCTCGATGAGCACCTCTTTCCAGGCCTGGCTGATCACGCCGCCGCGGTTGGCCACACCAATGACCAGCGTTTTTGCACCTGCAGCCTGGGCCTCGGCCAAGGTGAGGTCCTTCAATCCAAGATCGGCACCGCATCCGGGCAGACGAATCTGACCCAAAGCGTGATCGGGACGCCAATCGCGAATGCCAATGGCCACTTTGGCCGCCAGCATGTCAGGCGCGTCCCCAAGGAACAAAAGATACGGTGTTTCAATCATGGCGCGTCTCCCATCCAGGAATCAGTTTTGCGGCAGTTTGCTTCGAAATCCATGCGATTTCATCGTTAATATACGGCGGTATGCTGTATATTTCGAAAGTTTCTTCTAAATTTTTGTCGAATAAACGGATAAAATTCGAAGGATTAATCCCAAACTGATGGAAAGCGCCAAATGTTCAGAGCGTCTTGCGCGCCTGCACGCAATTTTATAGCAGTCGCGCAGCGCCTTTCGGCAAGATTTAAACAAAGAGGTCTCAAAATGAGTTTTCGTCCGCAACCGCCTGCACCGGCCCGCCCCAACCGTTGTCAGCTATTTGGCCCGGCATCCAACCCTTCCCTTTTTGAGAAAATGGCGGCGTCCAAGGCGGACGTGATCAACCTGGACCTCGAAGATGCGGTTGCGCCTTCGGACAAGGATATCGCCCGCAAAAATGCCATTGAAGCGATCAATGATATTGACTGGGGCAACAAAACGCTGAGCGTGCGGATCAACGGGCTGGACACCCAATACTGGTACAAAGACGTTGTCGATCTGCTGGAACAGACCAACGGCCGTCTCGACATGATCATGATCCCCAAGGCGGGATCGGGTGATGACATCTATGCCGTGGACGCTTTGGTTAGCTCAATTGAGATTGCGATGGGTCACAAGAAACGCCTTGCGTTCGAGTGCATCATTGAGACGGCCATGGGCATCGCGCATGTCGAAGATATCGCCAAGGGCAGCCCGCGCATGCAGGCGATGAGCCTCGGTGCGGCGGATTTCGCGGCCTATATGGGGATGCAGACGACCGGCATCGGCGGCACACAGGAAAACTACTACATGCACCGCAATGGTGAGAACTACTGGGGCGACCCATGGCACTGGGCCACGGCCAATATCGTGGCGGCCTGCCGGACACATGGTCTTCTGCCGGTGGACGGCCCGTTTGGGGACTTCTCAGACCCCGAAGGATTCAAGGCGCAGGCGCTGCGTTCGCTGACGCTGGGTATGGTGGGCAAATGGGCCATTCACCCAAATCAGGTAGACGCGTGTAATGCGATTTTCACGCCATCTGAGGAATCGGTCAACGAGGCGCGTGAAATCCTCGCCGCCATGGAAGACGCCAAAGCCAAGGGTCTTGGAGCCACCACGTACAAAGGCCGCCTGATCGACATTGCCTCGATCAAGCAAGCTGAAGTCATCGTGAAGTCCGCAGAGATGATCGCCGAGGGCTAATCGACCCGGGCAAACGATAGCAAAAGGCCCCAGTTTGGGGCCTTTTTTCGTTTCTGTTGGGCGATTGAACGCCACACAACGAAATGTGACCTCAACAGGTGGATAAATCACGTAAGAGACCTCAAATACATGTTCCGGGGGACGACTATGCTTTCCAAATTGATGATGTCATGTCTGCTTGTCATGCTTTTCGCCGCGCGTGCCCTTGCCGCAGATATGTCAGCGCAAAGCGGGTTCGAGGTATTTCCGACGTCCAAGGCTTATGGCGATCTGGTGAGCGACACACGCGCGGCCGTGAAGTCCAATGGGCTTATCGTCGTCACGCAGGCCGGGCCAACCAAAGCTGCTGCCAGCCGTGGCATCAAAATCCCGGGCAATCTGGTCATCGGGGCATTTAACAACGACTTTGCGGTCAAGGTTCTCGCGACATCGACCGCTGCGATGATCGAAGCCCCTATCCGGCTTTATGTCACAGAGAACGAAGATGGCAGCGCGACCCTCTCTTACAAGCGGCCCAGCTTTGTTTTTGCACCCTATTCCGAAGAGGGTGGTGACACTCTGACACGTCTTGCAACTGAGCTGGATGTGATCTTTGCAAGTATTGCGGCTGAGGCTACACAATAAGGCTGCTTGCCGATAACAGTGGCGTGAAGGGACTTGCCTCTAACCACATTCCCAGCGATGTCGGGACAAATTGAACGCCTGAGGATTTTGAATGAGCACGACGACCAAACGCGCCGCCGATGTGTTGGCCGAGCGACTATACGATGCGGGTTGTCGCCACGCGTTCGGGATGCCTGGCGGTGAAGTCCTGACACTTGTGGATGCGCTGGAAAAGGCTGGCATTCAGTTTAACCTGATCAAGCATGAAAATGCCGGTGGCTTTATGGCCGAGGGCGTGCATCATCGCGACGGAGCCCCGGCCATCCTAGTGGCCACGGTCGGCCCCGGAGCCATGAACGGCGTCAACGTTATCGCGAATGCCGAGCAGGACCGCGTGCCGATGATTGTGTTGACGGGCTGTGTCGATGCAGATGAGGCGCTGACCTACACGCATCAGGTGCTGGACCACCAACAGGTGCTGCGTCCGATCACGAAGGAGAGCTTTCGGCTGACCGCCGCAGGTGCTGGCATCATCGCTGACAAGGCTGTGGCGATTGCGACCGAGCCGCGCTGTGGTCCGGTGCATATTGATGTGCCAATCAGCGTGGCGGATGCGCCCGCGCCAAACGATATCGCACGCCCTTACCGTCCTTCGACCAGCAGAGTTGCGCCGAGCGGCGGCGATGCCGCCAAAGCACGAGAGGCATTGGCCAAAACCAACCGGCCCATCGCCATCGTGGGCCTGGATGTGCTCTACGAAGACGCGCAAACCGTGCTGCGTGCCTTTTTGGAACAGTTCAATATCCCATTCATCACAACTTACAAAGCCAAGGGCATTCTGCCCGAGGATCATCCGCTTTGCCTGGGCGGGGCCGGGTTGTCGCCTTTGGCAGACAAGCATCTCTTGCCTCTCGTGGCGCAGGCTGATGTGGTGCTTTGCATCGGGTATGATCCGATTGAAATGCGCGTCGGCTGGCGCGATGCGTTTGATCCGTCTCGGCAGATGGTGATCGACATCGCTGCGGCGCCCAATACCCACTACATGCATCAGGCAACGCTGAACTTTGTCGCCGACACTTGCGAAACGCTGGAAATGCTGGCCAACACGACGCCAACCCGCGCCACTTGGTCCGGAGGAGAACCAAAAGCCGTACAGAAGGCGCTGGCTGAGGCTTTCCCGCAAGACGATGACTGGGGTCCTGCCGGTGTGATCGCTGAGGCGCGCGCCGTGCTGCCGAAGACAACGCTGGCGACGGCGGATAGTGGTGCGCATCGCATCCTGCTAAGCCAGATGTGGCGCTGTGACGAGCCGCGCGGCCTCATTCAATCCTCGGCACTTTGCACCATGGGCTGTGCGGTGCCGATGGCGATGGGCCTAAAGCTGGCCGAACCTGATCGACCGGTGATCAGCTTTTCTGGCGACGCCGGGTTTTTGATGGTCGCAGGCGAGTTGGCCACAGCCGCCGAGATGGGGGTGGCACCGATCTTTCTGGTCTTCGTAGATGCCAGCCTTGCGCTGATCGAATTGAAACAACGCCAAAGGCAGCTTGCCAACAAGGGCGTGGATTTTGCGCGACATGATTTTGCGGCAATGGGTCGGGCATTTGGCGGATACGGACATACCGTCACGACGCGCGCGCAACTGCGGTCGGCCCTAAAAGAAGCGATGACCGCAGACCGTTTCTCAGTCATTGCCGCAGAGATCGAACCTGGCGCATATGACGGTCGCCTGTAACGTTGGTTTTCGCAAGCTTATTAAATTTTAAGCGCGGCGCTGGAATTTAAGCACCTGCACTTGAGCAGATTCTAAGCCATTTCCCCGAATCGTATGTTGCAGTGCAGCATTATTACCATAGCAAATAACACCCGATATCCGGCAAACTGTTGAAGTTTATCACGCTTTCTACCTAAACGCGTGCGGTTTTCGGCAATATTTCGCGACTATGATAACGAAAACTCACACATGACTTCACCAATTCGTTAGACGCACCGATACCGTTATGCGCTCACCCTATCTGTTTGTTAATCACAGACAGCGGAAATGACCGCTACAGAAATGGAAGTACACATGCAGTTTGATGTTTTCGGTCAACCGACCACTCTTACCAGTCCCCGCGCTATGGATGCCTGGAATGACACACTATTGGCTTTTTTGGCGCATGCGGCCGTGACACCGAAGCATCTTGGAGACGTATTGGACGCTGAGCCGAACTTTGCTTTGGGTCATGCTGTCAAAGGCATGTTCTACATTCTTCTGGGTCGTCGCGAACTCATGCAAACGGCTCACGACGCATATGCAGCCGCTCAGACAGCCGCAGTAGAGGGCCACATAACGCCGCGAGAGCAACTCTATGTCGAGGCGCTCGGTGTTTGGCTGGATGGCCAGCCCAGCGGCGCGATTGCCAAACTGGAAGACATTCTGCGCGATCACCCCGCAGATTCGCTGGCCATGAAATTGAGCCACGCGATCCGCTTTGTACTGGGCGATGCGACTGGTATGCGCGAGTCGATCGAACGTGTGATGCCTGCCTACACGCCTGACCACAAAGGACGTGGCTATCTTCTTGGGTGCCATTCCTTCGCATTGGAAGAAACAGGTGACTACGAAAAGGCCGAGATTGCCGGGCGGCAGGCGCTTTGGATGGCGCCGGATGATGCCTGGGGCCTGCATGCAGTGGCGCATGTGCATGACATGACAGCCAATGCCAAAAAAGGCCTGGAGTGGCTCTCGGGGCGCGAGGAAGCCTGGGCGCATTGCAACAATTTCCGGTATCACGTATGGTGGCACAAGGCTTTGATGCATCTTGACCTGGGTCAGATGGATGCTGTGCTTGATCTCTATGACACCGAAATCCGCAAGGATCAGACGGATGACTACCGCGACATCTCTAATGCCACATCGCTTTTGATGCGGCTTGAGCTTGATGGTGTGAATGTGGGTAATCGTTGGGATGAGCTGGCTGAGTTGAGTGCCGAACGCACAGAAGATGGCTGTCTGATTTTTGCAGATTTGCATTACATGCTGGCCCTCACAGGAGAGCGCAAGCCGGACGCCACCGCCAAGATGCTTCAGCGGATTGCCCGCGACGCCAAGTCGAATTGCGAAATGGGAAGCCGGATGAGCGACCCGGGTATCGCCGCGGCCGAAGGGCTCGAAGCCTTTGGTGAAGCGCGCTATACCGAGGCATTCCACAAGCTGTTCCAGGCACGTGGCGGCATGCAGCGCGCCGGCGGAAGCCATGCACAGCGTGACGTCTTTGAGCGCATGACGATTGACGCGGGTATTCGCGCAGGTCTTCTGGATCAGGCCGAGGCCATTCTGGATGACCGCCAAGCGAAACGCGCGGGTCGCGAAGACGGATACACCGCCGCCCGCCGGACGCTCATCGCCACAGGACGCGGCGACTACGATGCGGCTTCCGTTCCCGCCGAATAACAGCTAAGACACCTGCCTGCCTGCTGAAAAGAAAGACCGAGCCCATGGCGACCATTTCGCCATCAACTGACTTTGAAAAATCCCCTGGACGTGTAGATGTCTCTGCACTGCCACAGGTGACAATGCGCGATCCGCGCCTCGATTTCTTTCGCGGTGTCGCCATGTTCATTATCCTTCTGGCGCATACGCCGGGAAACCTCTGGACGCGCTGGATTCCCGCGCGCTGGGGTTTTTCTGATGCCACCGAGATGTTTGTCTTTTGCTCGGGCATGGCCTCGGCCATTGCCTTTGGCAAACTGTTCCAGACACAAGGCCTTTCGATGGGATCCGCGCGCATCGCCTTTCGCACCTGGCAGGTCTATTGGGCGCATATTGGGCTTTTCATCATCACAACGGCCACGCTGCTGGCGCTGCCGCATCTTGGATTTGAGCTTCGGGATTACACCGGACAGCTCAACCTCAAGCCGTTTCTGAACAATATCGAGGGCAATCTGGTTGGTCTGATGACCCTTACCTATGTGCCGAACTACTTCGACATTCTGCCCATGTATATGGTGATCCTGATCATGATTCCCGTTGTCATGGCGCTGGCGAAGATTCATCCCTACGTGGCGCTTGGAGCGTGTCTGGTGCTGTGGGGCTTTGCCAACATGGAGATTGGCGAGCTGTTCACCGACGACGACATCACACCGCTGCAACTGCCGGCGCAGTACTGGTTCGCCGAGGGTCAGAACACCCGGCCATGGTTCTTCAACCCGTTTGGCTGGCAGCTTTGTTTCTTTACAGGCTTTGCGCTCATGATTGGTTGGATCCCTCGTCCTCCGGTCAACAAATGGCTTGTGGGTCTCGCGCTGGCCTTTGTGCTCTTTTCGTTTGTGTTCTCAGCCGTGGGCGTGCGCAGTTTCAGCTGGCAGTCGGAATGGTGGGACGACAATATCCGCAGCTGGCAGCGCCAGACATTCCGGGATATGGCCCCACTGCGCGGCAAGACAGATTTCGGCATCTTCCGCTATCTCCACATGCTGTCGCTCGGCTATCTGGCCTGGGCGCTGGTGGGTGAAGGCGGCAAGTATCTCAAGGTGGGCCGTATCTGGAGCTGGGTGGTCAAGAACATAATCATGAAAGTCGGCCAGCAATCGCTGGCAGTCTTCGTCTTTTCCATGCTGCTGGCGCGCTTACTGGGCGTCTGGCTCGATGAGACGTCAACACTCGTGAACGACCGGTTCGTACGGGATCCGTGGATCAACACGTATGTGAACCTCGTGGGCTTTGCGCTTTTGGTGCTCTGCGCCTACGTGGCGGGCTGGTTCAAGTCCTCTCCCTGGAAACCCAAGCGCAGTGCAGGGGGTCAGGCATGAGCCGATTGACCAACTCTGCGACTGTGACACGCCGCGCGTTGCTTGGCGGTGCTGCGGCGTCGGCACTGGTTCCGGGTCTGCTGCCTTTGGCATCGCGCGCCGCCACAGGTTCAGCCGAGTTTTCACGTGATGTGGTGATCGATATGGCCCGTGATCTGGCCACACGCGATTATGAACCCCGCGACATGGTGCCGGAAGATTGGCAAAACCTGACATATGACCAGTATCGCGACATTCGGTTTCCGCGTAAAAACGCACTTTGGGCCGGTACGGATCGCTCATATGAGGTCGATTTCTTTGCGCCTGGCCTCTATTTCCCACGCGCCACGAAGGTTTACTCGGTTGAAAACAACGTAGCCGCAGCAGTGCCGTTCACACTCGACAACTTCAACAAAGGCAAACTGGTTCCCGACCTGATCAAAACCGCAGAGACACTCGGCTATTCCGGTCTGCGCCTGCGGACAAAACTAGGCCATCCGGAATACAAAACCGAGTTCTGTGTCTTCCAGGGCGCCAGTTATTTCCGGGCGATCGGCATTGGACAGACTTATGGCCTCTCGGGGCGCGGACTGGCCCTTCGCACCGGCGCACCGGAAGGCGAAGAATTCCCTGATTTCGTGAAGTTCTGGTTGGAGGCGCCGGGATCAGACCAAAAGAACATGATTGTGCATGCGCTCATGGACAGCCCGAGCGTGACAGGCGCCTATCGGTTTGACATCACACCCGGGGCCGATTGTGTGATGGAGGTCGAGGCAACGCTCTTTCCGCGCGTTGAACTCGATAACGTGGGTCTTGGGCCGCTGACCTCAATGTTTCTTTTCGACCAAACCAATCGCCACCGGTTTGATGATTTCCGCCCTGCCGTGCATGACAATGACGGGTTGATGATGTGGAACGGCAATGGTGAGGTCATCTGGCGCCCTCTGGCCAACCCCACACAGCTTCAGATTTCGAGCTTTGTGGACACCAATCCACGCGGTTTTGGCCTGATGCAACGGGCGCGCAAGCTTGAGGATTTTGCGGATCTCGAGGCGCTCTATCACAACCGTCCGGGTCTTTGGGTGGAACCCAAGGGCGATTGGGGCAAGGGAACCGTGACACTGGTCGAGATTCCTACCGATGAAGAGATCTATGACAACATCGTCGCCTACTGGCGCCCAGCCGAACCGATGCCTGCCGGTCAACAAGTGGATCTCTCTTACAAGCTCACATGGAGCGCAGACGCCCCGATCGAGCCAAGGCTACCAAAGGTGATCAACACCTCTATGGGACGCCGTTTGTTTGGACCCGGTCGTCTTGTGGTGATTGATTTTGAAAACAGCCCGCTCTTTGATGAGGGGCCAGAGGCGCTTACGGTTCATACCTATTCGCCCCATGTCGAGACCAGCGAAGGTGTCTTGCAACGCAACCCGGCCACGGGTGGTCTACGCCTTGCCTTCAACTTTGATCCCGGTGAGCGCCGGCATATCGAGTTGCGGGCACAGTTGCTCAAAGATGGTCAAATGGCCTCTGAGGTGTGGTTGTATCGGTGGACTGTGTGAGAATGAGCCACAGTCTACATATCATGCCGCCCGAAGCCCCGCTGGAAATGCCAGCGCAGAATTTTGATGTCTTCTACGAAGATCCCAAGGCACCGGCACAGCTTTCGGATAACAAGGTGGTGCTGTGGCGTGCCATCGTCTTTATCCCTGCTATTTTGGCAACGTTCGGCTTCGGCTGGTTTATGTGGAGCTGGTTTGGCCTGGATGGCCTCAACACCGTTGAGGGAATCCTGTTGACGTTGATGGCGTTCAACTTCTTCTGGCTGTGCCTGACAGTGAGCACTGTGGGTCTCGGACTTGGCTCGCTCACACGCACCATGCCGCGCACCCAGACAAGCGAGCGCCTGAAAGTTGCGCTCCTGATGCCCATCTATAATGAAGTGCCTTGGTATGTGCTGGGCAACGCGCGCTCCATGCTGGAAGAGCTGCGCGCGTATGGGGGGCGGCATGAGTATGCAATGTTCATTCTCAGCGACACGCAAGACCCTGAGATTGCCCAGGCCGAACAGGACAGCGTACTTGCCTTGCAGGCTACATTGTCGCCAGGTCTGCAAATCTACTACCGCCGCCGCGAGATGAATACAGGTCGCAAGGTCGGCAACATTGCAGATTGGGTCACTCGCTGGGGCGCGGACTGGCCTGCGATGCTGGTTCTTGATGCAGACAGTCTGATGACCGGACGCGCCATCGCGCGTCTCTCAGATGCCATGGCAAGCGATCCCGGCGCGGGCCTTATTCAAAGCTGTCCCCAGCTTATCGGCGCACAGACCGTATTCTCGCGGATGCAGCAGTTTGCCAATGGTGTCTACGGCTCAGCGCTTTCTGAGGGTCTCGCCCGCTGGACGGGTCAGGAGGGCAACTACTGGGGCCACAATGCGATCATCCGCACCCGCGCCTTTGCGTCATCAGCGGGCCTGCCGCTGATGCGGTCGCTTTCAGGACGTGAAGACAAACTCATCATGAGCCATGATTTTGTCGAAGCAGGTCTTCTGCGTCGCGCTGGATGGAGCGTGCGTGTCCAACCGCGTATTCGTGGGTCATATGAAGAGACACCCCCTACGCTCATTGACCACATCCTGCGCGACCGACGCTGGTGTCAGGGCAACCTGCAGCACCTGCGCCTTCTCACGACCCGTGGCCTGCGTCCTGCCTCGCGCTTCCACATGTTCCATGGCGCAATGAGCTATCTGGCGTCGCCCATCTGGTTTGCTCTTCTGGTGATGTGGGCGCTGATGGGTCGTGGCAGTGACGCGTCGGTGCTGACCTATTTCTCGCCGGACAATCCACTGATGCCGACCTGGCCTGAGATGACCGAAGAACGTCATGTGCTTATTATCGCCTTGATGTATTCGCTCCTGCTAGCGCCCAAGCTCATGGGCATTCTGGCCATCCCACTGACCCGCACGCGGTTTGCCGATTATGGCGGACCGGGGCGGTTTGTATTGTCGTTCTTCTCTGAACTGATCCTGTCCGTTGCCTATGCGCCAATCCTCATGGTGCAACAGATGATTGCGGTCTTCCGAACGATGTTTGGCATCCAAAAGGGTTGGACCCCTCAACTGCGCAATGGCGGGCGTTACGGGCTTCGGACACTCGTCATTTGCCATGCGCTCGAAACCCTCAGCGGTGCCGCGCTGATTGCGGGGATGGCCGCTGGTCTTGTTTCGCTCTGGCTTTTGCCCATCGCAATCAGCCTTGTTCTTGCCGTACCGCTCTCAGCACTCAGCGGCGTGTCCCTTCGCGGGCTGGTGTCACGGCTCATGGGCACGCGGGAGATGTGGCGCGAGCCGCAGATCACAAAAGCCGCTCGGCACTATCGCAAAGAACTGAAGACAACGCTTGACGGTGACTCGCGCGCGACCGCAGCAGAGTAAGTGTCTCATGCGTTTGGAGATCATCTGTTCGGGTGGTTTACCGCGAAACGCCTTAGTCGAGACCCTCAAACCAATCTAACGCAAGATCTGCCCATCCTTCGGGCACAGTGTGACCACCTGGGAACAGCGCCATTTCAAGCGCACCGCCCTCGGCACAATTGCCCCATACGCGCAGCATGAAGTTTCCATCGCGGCCAAAACCTGTCGGCTTTTCATCAGAGCACTGGTTTGCCGCGCGCCAGATTTCCAGCCCGGCAAAGATATCCCCCTGCTGAAATCGCCCGCCTGCCAGCTTGCGACCTTCAAGTGGAACAGTGCCATCCGACCAGCCATGGGTGTGAAAGAGCTTTACAGGCCCGTTGCATTCCACAGGGTGAGGCCGCCAGAAACCACCCGATACGGGAGCATAGGCGCTGAAGGTATCCGGCGCATCGCAGGCCAGATAGTTCACCATGAACCCGCCTGCGGAAAACCCTGACAAAAGTACAGTATCCGCGCTTGTGCCAAAACGTTCGGCGGCATCATCGACAACATCTTTCAGAAACGCCGCCTCATCCCGGCCCGACCAACCCGGATAAAACGTCCAGCTCGCCGGACGGCCTTCTGCGCGTGGCACTCCGTTCGGAGCAATCACGGCATAGCCGCGTGCGCGCAGCGGCTCGACCATAACGTCACGCGATATTGCGCCTTGTCCACTGCCGCCAAAGCCATGCAAGAAGACAACCACTGGCATGTCATCACCCGGCGTTTCGGGCAGCTTAATGTGATAAGATCCGCTCTGAATTTCGCAGGCCACTGGTTCAGGACCGCACGAGGCGTGTGCCGTGCCCGCCGCCATTGTAAACGCCACGGCTGCGCTCGCTAGAGTTACGCGCACCGGTTTCAGCCTTCGAACTCACGCAAAGGCAAACCGGATTTTATCCATCCGGGGCCCGCAGATGATCCAAGCATCCCTTCGGGCACATCGATGATGTTGGAGTAACCCGCCTCCGTCAAACGGTTGCTGAGCCGCGCTGATCGCACACCGCGCGCGCAGATGAGTGCCACAGGCGCAGATTTGTCGCCTCCTGTCACCTGATCAAGGGCCTCAACGAAGTCCTTACGGCGCATGTCGATAGGATGCGCGCCTTCGCCGACGCCCGTGTTTTGCCATTCATCCGGTCGCCGGATATCGATCAGAAACACCTGACCACCCGTGGCTGCCCTATGCGCCTCGCTCACGCTCAGGGCCTGTCCGGCGAAACTTGGACGGGAAAACGTGATCCATCCTGCGGCGGTCAGCCCCACAGCGCCTATTGCCCCAAGACCAAGCACTGCCCGGCGAGATAAAATAGAAGACTTTTCTGGGTCGTTCATCGTGACCTCTCACATTACTCAAGGTACCATTAGAATAGGCTGCTTGCAGTGATTTGTCAGCGCTGCGGAAAGTGCCAAATAAACAAAATTTGGTTACCGCAGGGTCGTCATCCACCCCAGAGAAGACCCGGTAGCCCCGTGTGGACGATACTCTGCTCCCAGCGGACGGGTCCATCCCAAGGCATCAACGGTGCGAAAAACCTCTTGGTAGTCCAGAGTTCCCTGATCCGGCGCGCCCCTGTTCGGGATGGCGGCAAACTGAATATGCCCAACATAGCTAAAGCACGCTTCAAGCCGTGCGATCACGTCGCCCTCGGTGCGTCCCACATGGTAAAAATCAAACATCAGCTTCAGGTTCGGCGCACCGAGCTCTGCGATGAGTGCACAGGCTTGTTCCGTCGAGCGAAGGAAGTAGCCCGGCGCATCATGGGCGTTCAACGGCTCGATAAGCACGGTGCGACGTCCTGCACGATCTGAGGCATATTGCAAATTGCTCAGGAAAGTTGTCCGCGCGTCCGTGCCACAGGCCACCCCTGCCATCACATGTACCGCATGCGCATCGATAGCCTCGGCATAGTCAAATGCCTCATCAATTGCTGAGCGCGCGTCCCTTTCTCTGCCAGTCAATGCCGCCAATCCATTTTCGCCGACCGCGACGTTCCCGCGCCGGGTATTCAGGCCGAGCATCGGCAACCCGGTTTCGCGCAAAGCCGCATCTATCGCAGCAGGATCGATATTGTAGGGCCAATGGCACTCCACCGCATCAAAACCCGCCTTACCTGCAGCACGGATGGCGTCCGGCAGGTCAAGCTCGGCCCAGAGGAACCCTAGATTGGCTGAAAAGCGCGGCATGAGACTGTCCTTTTGGCATCACATCCGCTCTTTAAGCATTGATGTCGTTTGCGCCAAGGCCGCCAGTCAAAAGACCTCAGCCACCGCGCACGAGATCGTCTTCGTCATCGACAACGGAGATGCCCAATTCATCCAGACCGTTTTCCAGATGGTCCGACATATGGGGTGTCCCCAGCATGTAGTCCGCTGTCGGAGTGGACGCCTCTGAAGAGGCCGTCTGCAACGCTTCGCCCAGTTCATCCGGCCCAAAGCTTCCTCTGCCGATCCACATCACGGCCACAAGACTGATCTGCTCCTCTTCGGTCAGACCCTCGATAAAGGCGCGAAGTTCTCCTTCTGCGCGATCCAACTCGCGCGACATGAGAATAATTTGCGCTATTTTATGTGTACTGATGTCAAGCATGTACGGCCCTCCCGTTCCGCGACTCCTTATAGCAGACTCGTCGGAAACGGCGGGCGCGTCTTTGATCTCACGCAAATAGGCGGTAGTAGAGCCAGTTGGGCATGAAACGGGACAAACGGAACATCCAGGAGAAGACGCGCGGGAAATGGCGGTCAAATGCATCCTCATCGAACATCAGTTCGAGCATCTCCTGTGCCGCTTCTTCTGGCGTCATAAGAAACGGCATTTTGAACTCGTTTTTGTCTGTGAGACGCGTTTTGATGAAGCCGGGATTGGCCAGTTGCACACGCACGCCGGTTTTGCGTAAATCCGCGCGCATGCTTTCAGCCAAGGACATCACCCCGGCCTTGGAAGCTCCATAGCCAATGGCCCCGGGCAACCCGCGAAAGCCAGAGAGGGATCCGGTGATCACGATGTGACCTGCGTCTTTTTCCACCATCTGCGGCACGACGTGACCTAGCACGCGAATGAACCCCGTGAAATTGATGTCCGCCATTTTGACGGCGTCTTCCGGCTTCCATTCCGTTGCTGGCATGGGCCAGTACACACCGGCCAAAAGAACCACACCGTCAATGTCGCCCACGGCCTTGGCCGCCTCTGCGACACTGGCATCATCGGCGATATCCACCGGCACAATATCGGCTGGGCGTGGCAGACCTGCGGCCACTTCGGCCAGACGCTCGGCATTTCGGGCCGACAGAACAACATCGGCCCCCACTGCACTCAGTTTCGCAGCCAACGCAGCGCCAAGACCCTCACTTGCCCCGACCAGCCAATACCGTTTGCCGCTTAACTCTGTCACGCCGCGTCTAACCTTTGCATTGTCGCCACCAGTTCTGCGACCTTGATACCGAATTTACGGAACTGACTGCGATTCACAATTGTGCCACCTGGCGTCAGATACATCCAGTCTACCACATTCAGCACGTGACCACCCGCCTCTTTCGGCAGGCGAATGTTGTAGTTGAGCTTTACGCTTGAGCCGGACTGCTGACCTGTGCCCTCACCCACCAGGTCATCGGCATCCGCCTTGATCGCGCCGTCATTCCCAAGCTCAAGCCGCCATTCACGGTCTTGCGTGTTGCCGCTGTCATAGCGGAAATGCTCTTTCATGACACCTTTGTTTCCGTTCCAGTTGGCGTGAAAATCCGCTGAAAAGCGTGACGTCACCCGACCCAGAGGGCCATAGATGATACCCTCGCAGCGGATCGGACCATTGAGATGTGTCCGAAGATCCATCTCTGGACCGGACCCCTCATAGTCACTGAGTGTTTGCGCAGAGAAACTGGCAAATCGTTTCTTAAAATACATTAGGATTAGGATCAGACTGGCACCGATCCCGATATACAGTGCAGACATCACGTAAGCCTCCTTTTGTTCAAGGGGGTTGAAGGGGTTTGAATTGCGGCAGAAGGCGTGCTCACCAACAGTGCAATTGCGACGAGTTTCAAAACACAGGGCACCGCCCCGTAGAGTAGTGACAACGTCCAGAGCGCTGCCTGATCGTTGACTTGCCCTGGCACGTAGCCGGATGTTTCCAGAAGCGGTAAAAGCGCTACAGCCGCGATAGCCAAAGTCATTTTGCTGACAAAGGACCAAAGGCTGAACCCTTCAGCGGCCCCGGGCGAAATCTCTTCCATGCGTTTGGCGAAGAGCGCGGGAAGCAGCGTCATATCTGCGCCCAGCGCGATGCCTGACGCCGCGCAGATCACAGCAAATGGCACCAAGTCACCAGTTCCCAGCATCAGTGCATAGGCGAAGGCTGCAATCGACAGGATCATGCCAAAGATCAAAACGGGCCGCGTTCCAAACCGCTCTGCCGCTCGGCTCCAGAACGGAGCTGCAAAGGCCGCAAAGAGGAAGAAGAGCAACAGGAATGGCCCTTCCCAGCCCGGAAGGCCAAGCCGGTCTTCGACGAAAAAGAGAAACAGCGTTGAGCTGACCGCGACGGGCGCGGAATTGGCGAGCGCCACCAAAAGCAAGCGTCGCGCCACTGGATCGCCGAATACAACGCCAAGCTCTGATTGAGGCACATCCCGACCTTGCCATTCGCGCCCCATAGCCAAGACAGCCGTGATCGCAAGAATGACGAAAGCGAGGGCAAATCCGGTGTAGCCGCCCAGTAAAACCGGCGCTGCGGCGGCGGCGCAAATCCCGAGAAGCGCGCCGGTTTCACGCCAGCGCGCGACCTTCAGGTGGCCTTGCTCTCCGATGCCAGAGGCCACCGCCACACCCTGCGCATAAAAGCAAATGGTCAGGTAACTGAACGCGGTGAACACCAGCGTGAGCATGATCGCGAACCACCAAAGCGGCGCAATCGGAGCTGTGACGGCGAACATCCCGACCATACCAAACGTCATAACCGCGACAGCCAGGGTAACAGAAAGACCACGGTGCGCCCGCAGTTTTGCTGCGAGTTTGCCCAAGAGCGGGTCCTGAACCACGTCAAAGAGCCTCAGCCCGAACAGCACCGCGCCCAAGGCGGCAAGGGACACGCCATACTGGTCCACGAAAAACTTGGGCGCATGCATGTAAAGCGGCAGCCCTGCAGCCGCGAGCATGGCACCAAAAAGCGCAAAGGCCGGAAGGCGTGGTGAGGGCGCAAGTGTCATCTGCTGACCTCTTGCGTCGGCGGCTCAGGGCGATTGCGGAAGCGCGCGCCTTTCCACCACAGCTTCAGCGCCTGCCAGTGAATGAGCGCCAGCACCCGCCGCGACCCAAACGGACGACGCAGGAGCGCGCGCAAGACACCTGGCATGCCCAGCGGTTTGCGGTTACCCACCAGCGTGGCCGTCACCCCGCCATTGCCAGCAGTATGGTCAATGAAGATGCCCAACCGGTCAGGCCGAATATCAAAGCGGAACTGATAGCCGCCCGAGATTTCCTGAAACGGTGAGACGTGAAATATCTTGGCCGCGGTCAGCCGGTCCTCAGGCCCGATGGGGCCATGATCGTCGCGCAGGCAGAGGTATGAATGCCGGTCTCCATAGGTGTTGCTGACTTCTGCGATCACAACGCGCAGCGCGTCTTTGGCGTCATAGCACAGCCAGAACGAGACAGGGTTAAAGATATGCCCCATCACCCGTGGCTGAGCGAGAATTTCGATCCGCTTGGGGCTTTGCAGCCCATGTGCCTGCAACACATCGCGCACCCAAGCTGCGCCGTGCCCATCACCCGGTGCCCCGCCATGATCGCGGTCGCGCAGCGAAAAGAGCCCCGATCGGTTGCGCCCAAAGACCCAGGACGAGCGCACAGGTGCCTCTGCATCCAGCAGCACGTAATCAATGCTGTAGCGAAAGGCGTTCTCAATCCCGCCTTTGCGCCCATGCCAGGTATGGCCCGCGATATGGTCGACTTTGCTCATTCGGCTGCGACGACCATGGTGTCTTGCCCCAAGATAGCATCAGCAACCTCAAGACCTGTGGCCAGCCCATCCTCATGAAATCCATTGCGCATCCAGGCCCCGCAGAACCATGTGTTTTGCGTGCCGTTGAAGGCCCGAACTTCATCCTGCGCCTGCAACATCTCCAGATCGTAGATCGGATGGCGCAGCACTGTCTGGTCATAGATCAGCTCTTCGCGGATTGGACGCTCTGAATTCAGCGTCACGAAATGGAGGTCATCCATCGGAATGGGCTGCAGGCTGTTCATCCAATACGTGATATCAATCTGCCCCGCGCGCCGCGCCGGAGCCTCGGCGTAGTTCCAAGACGACCAGACCGCACGCCGCTTGGGCATAACAGCCGTATCGCAATGCAGCACCACATCGTTAGCCTGATACTTCACCGCACCCAAGGCTGCTTGTTCTTGCGGTGACGCATCAGCGAGCATCTTCAGGGAGTCATCACCATGCGTGGCAAAAATCACATGATCATAGAGCTCCCATTCTGCCCCTTCGGCTCGAAGCTCTACGCAGGTTGTCTTGCGACGCACACCTGAAATTGGCGCTCCCAGCCGCAGACGGACACCGCGTCCAAGGAGTGCCGTCTCCAAACGGTCTACATAAGAGCGGGATCCTCCGGCAACAGTGTACCACTGGTGCTGACCGGAGTAGTTGAGCAGCGCATGGTTCTCCATGAACCGGATCATGGCATGCGCAGGGAAGTCGAGAATCTTTTCGGTCGGCGTTGACCAGATCGCGCCGGTGAGCGGCAAAAGGTAGTAGTTTCGAAACCACACCCCCATACCCAAACGGTCCAGGAATTCACCGATGGTAAGATCCTCGTTGGCGGCCGCCAGTTGCGTGGCCTTGGCATTAAACCGAAAGATATCCCGCAGCATACCCCAGAACTTCGGGCTTACAGCGTTACGCTTTTGAGCGAAGAAAGCGGGCGCGCCGTCAAGACCGTATTCCATCCTGCCGCCGCGTACTGAAGCGCCAAAACTCATTGTTGACTTGGCCACCGGCACGTCAAGCTCTTCAAAGAGCTGCGCCAAGTTGGGATAATTGGCGTAGTTGAACACAATGAAGCCGGTATCCACTGGCTGATCACCGTTCTTACCGGCCATAATGGTACGCGCATGCCCGCCCAATCGCGGCTCGGCTTCGTAGAGCGTAACATCATGGACATCCGAAAGGCGCCATGCAGCCCCAAGCCCGGTGATCCCCGCGCCGATTATAGCAATTTTCTCACGCGCCGGCGCTGTAGTTTCGAATGGCATTCTGTCTTTAACCTGTGTTTTTTTGTATCTAGGCTGGTTTACGCACAAAAACCCAAAACGGATGACAAAGAAATTTAACAAAAATCTGATCCGAGCCAGAATGTGGCACGTATGCTCTGCATGTTCAGTGATGTTCAAACTGTTGAAGCCTCTCCTGCCCGACGCGCGGCAAGTGATCGCACGGTCCTTGAATCCAAGGAACGAACCGAGCACAAAGCGCGTGGGCGTAGGGGTGCAAAGACAGTGATGCAACAGAGCAACCAGGATGGCACCGATTGGTCGATCAACATCGCCAAGGTGCGCGACAGTCAGGATAGGGCTGCGTTCAAAGCGCTCTTTGATCATTTCGCGCCTCGGGTCAAAGCATTCTTGATGCGCTCCGGAGCCGATCCATCGCTGGCGGAGGAATGTACGCAAGAGGTCATGGCCACTTTGTGGAACAAGGCCCATCTTTTTGATCCAACCCGCGCAAGTGCGGCGACCTGGATTTTTACGATAGCGCGGAATCGTAAGATCGACGCGCTTCGCAAACAGCGGCGTCCCGAGCCCGAGGACTTGCCATGGGGACCTAGCGAGGAACCCGACCAGGCAGACGCTCTGGCGCTGCAACAGGAGAGTGAAAGGTTGGGAGAGGCGATTGCGTCGCTGCCGGCAAAACAAAAGGAGCTGATCGAAAAAGCCTATTTCGGCGACCTGAGTCACAGCGAAATCGCTGAGCAGACAGGTTTGCCTCTGGGTACGATCAAATCGAGAATTCGGCTGGCGCTTGATCGTTTGCGCCACGCCATGACTTGAGAGTTTGGTGAACGATATGATTAAACATCATTTGAGCGACGCTTTGCTGATGGCCTATTCAGCGGGAACACTTCCCGAGGCATTCAGCCTGACCGTAGCTGCGCATATCTCCATGTGTGATGAATGCCGCGCGCGTCTTGGTGCGTTTGACACAGTTGGTGGCGCATTGATGGAGGCAGACACGGACGTGAGTTTGGCTGATGACAGTTTTGAGGCCACGCTTGCCAAAATCCAGTCTGCTCCGATGCAAACGGCGTCAAAATCTGTCATTCGTGCGAAAGGTGTGTTGCCTAAGCCTATTCAGGATTACGTCGGTGGCGATCTTGAAGCTGTGAAATGGCGGCCCGTGGGAATGGGCGTAAAGCAAGCCATCCTGCCGACGTCCAAAGATGCGACAGCACGTTTGCTATTCATCCCTGCAGGTGCGGCAGTACCGGATCACGGTCACCGGGGAACAGAGCTGACACTTGTTCTGCAAGGCGCTTTTTCGGACGAAGTGGATCACTTTGGTGCAGGTGATATTGAAATTGCCAATGAAGAGGTGGATCACACTCCGATTGCGGATATCAGCGAGGATTGTATTTGTCTGGCCGCGACCGATGCGCCCCTTCGCTTCCGCAGCCTGATACCGCGCATCGCGCAACCCTTCCTGCGGATGTGAGGGCAAGCTGCTCAGACGTTTTTCAAGCGGCCCGCCTAAAAGCGGGCCGTTTTTGTTGTTTGTGTAACTCTAAGCCGCAGGTTCACGCCACTGATTAAAAGACACTCCGAGAGGCCATCTATGCTTTGGCTTCCGCTCCTTGACTCAAAACCTCGCGCGCCGCTCTTTGACCGCTTTTGAAAGCGCCGTGCACAGTAGCGTAGGCATCCGAAGCTGTTGCTTCGCCCGCAAAGAACAGTTTGTTATCCACGGGCTTCGCTAACACCCTGCGCGCCTTCGCACCTCCGGGGCGGGCATAGCTATAGGATCCCAGAGCTAGCGGGCTACTTCGCCACGCGGTCTCAGCTGTTCTGCGAATGTGTTTTCGAACATCGTTGCCAAAAATGGCTGACAGGCCTTGCAGGCAAAATTCGGCGGCAGCCCCTGATCCCTGCTGCTCCAATTGATCCGCAAATCGTCCAGCGACGAAACCAACGGCGACGCTGGTGTCGTAAAACCCAAAAAGTGTCGTGCAATACGCGTCACCACTGGTGTGATAGTCGGCAATTTGACCTTGATGCGCTTTCGTCCAGCTTGGATCAAAATCCAGCGCGATCTTGTTTAACAACCCCATGGGCAGGTTTTCGACAGCTTGCAGCTTGCTCACAGGCAAAGCCGGGGTAAACGAAATGGTCTCTGCCGCCAAAACACCAGTGGAGACTGTCAGGACAAGGTGGTTAGCCAATACCGTGCCTTTGGGAGTTACAGCTTTGACGCCAGGACCGGATGTGTCGATCTTGCTGACCGGGCAGGCCAAATGCACCGGCACATCAGCAAACAGGCTTTGCACAAAAGCGCCCAAGCCACCGGCAACCAACCAATCTCCCTCGGAATCACTGTATTGCGCGACATCGTGAATTGAGACCGCATCAGCATCACCGCCTTGCATCTGCTCCACAAAATGCTTGGCTGTTTCGCGCCACGTGCTATCGGGAAGCACAGAAGCGACGGCGCAGTCCTTCTGCGTGGTCCCCGCTTGATTGATGGCCTCCCACATTGTGTCTTGATAGGTGTTGTAGTCTTCGACTTCGGCGTGGTTCAGCGCATGCCCCTCTGCATGGACCCATCGCCAGGCCCAGGGGGATTTGTGGAACTCCACATCCATCCGTTCGCCTATGCGCGCCAGCGGGTTGATCTGTGCGGAATGCAGCCAGGACGCGCCTTTGTCGAAGGGTTGCGATACCAGAGTTGTGTCCGTGACACAGCGTCCGCCTGTATGGTCCGCAGCTTCCAGAACGACGACCTGAACCCCGCGCGCGCGCAGCGCGCTTGCCGCCGACAGACCCGCGACACCCGCGCCGACAACAATCACATCCGTTTCTGTTGGCAATCCACTCATGACCGGCAGCCTATTGATCCAACAGCAACGCGTTTGGGATACCTTCAAACGCGGCCAGATCAACGGGGTCTTCATGATCGAACTTGCAGCATCTTCGGTAAATTTCGAGCAACTCGGCCGACATCATTTTTTCCTGATAGAAAAACATCGCAGCCCCATAGCGCGCAGCACCTGACCCGCGTTGACCAATGGGTGACTCAAGCAGGTTTTTTTGCTGCTGCAGTTGGGCCGGGTCAGGGTCTTCGGATATCATGAGGTGCTTTGGGTCGCCATGGATGCATTGACCTTCCGAACCTGATCCTCGGCGGGTGCCTCTTCGACGTTGTAGATCGGCAGAACCGCACGCAGGTGGTCGTGATGCGTGCGCACGCCGTACTCCAGATCGGACAGGTAGAACCCCTCAAAAAATTCTGACGCCATGGACTCGTTAGACCAGATAGTGAGTTGAATATCTTCGTCAACGGTTTCGCGGTCGATACGGCTGGCCAAGTAGCGTGCGGCCCGTTGTTGGCGGTCTTCATTCGCGTGACGATAGGTGGCAGACCGAATGACCGAAGAATTCACCGAGGTTGGGAACTCTTGATAAAACAATACGGTCTCTGGGGTCGCGGCGATGACGGCATTTGGGAAAAGACCATAGTACAGCCACTTGCGGTGCAGATCTTCGGGCAAGAAGTCCTGTGGCTTGGACATCTTTTTGTAGTTTCGAACGGCCCAGCGCCGCCCTTTTGTGGGCGTGTAGAGACCTTCGGTGCGACTCACCCCATCGACATAGGGTTCATCGTAGTAGGTTGTGCCGTAGAGATCCTGTAGCGCCGGATGCGCCATGGCCACGTGATAGCCCTCGTTGTCGACGTCGCGGATGGATTTCCAGTTGACCGGGGTCTCTTCGGTCCAGATGCCGTCCGTTGGCACATGATCCGCCATTCGGTACCCTGCCGCTTCTTCGGCAAAAGGTCGTAACAACTCGGCCACCGATGGCTGGGGCCCCTGTTTGAACCGGATGAAAATGAACCCGTTCCAAATCTCCATATCCAAGCTGCGCAAGGCAAACTCATGCTTGTCGAGCGGCGGATAGGAGTCGGGCCGTGCGGCGCCGCGCAAGGTGCCATCGAGATTGTAGACCCAGCCATGGAAGGGACAGATCATGGCACTCGGGCAGTTTCCGCTGTCTTCGGCCACCAGACGAGAGCCGCGATGGCGACATACATTTTGAAACGCGCGCACATTGCCTTCGGTGTCACGCAGGATGATGGCACGCTCCCCACACACATCAAATGTCTGGAAATCGCCCGAATTTGGGATATCCGACACGTGACAGGCGATCTGCCAATGGGTCTTGAACAGCTCTTCCTTTTCAAGCTCCAGCAATTCGGCGCTATGGTAGCACCAACCAGGCAGGCCCTTGCGGTCCCAGTCATTGGGAATCTGGATATCTCTCATGGTTCAAGTCCTTTTCCATCCATTCTTTCTGGCACAGCAAAATTCTTTCTAGGGCCGTACCGCATCCATCAGGCGTTTCCACGTTAAGGCCACGGCCAGACCCTGCCCCCGAAATCGGCTGAACGGCACTTTGGGCATCGGGGTCACGGGTAGAAAATCGTCACCAGCTTTGCCCAAACAATGCGCCGCAAGCGCCTTGCCAAACATACTGGCCATGGCAACGCCACGCCCGTTGAATCCAAGGCCACTGTAAAGGCCGTCGCCCAGCTTGTGAATGTGCGGCACGTGGTCGAGCGTCAGCGCGACGCGCCCCGTCCACAGGTGGTTGACGCGGCTGGCGTCAACTTCGGGAAAAATCTCTCGCATTCGGCGAAAGCCAAAGCCAAAATTGGCCTCGTCAATCAGTTCTTGCTGCGAATTGATGCGGCTGCCAAAGATCAAACGGTCCTGGCTGTCGATGCCGAACCACGACAAGAGCCGCCGCGTATCCGCTGCGCCTTGGCGCTTTGGCAAGATCTTATGTTTCAGGTTGTCGCTCAACGGATCGGTGGCCAGCACACCCGTCAGAACCGGCACAATCGAGTCTGACAGCCCCGGCAACATCGACCCTGTATAGCCGTTGGTGCAGACAATCACTGTCTGTGCATTGACCTGACCTTGCTCGGTTTTCACAACCCAATGCGCCCCGTCATGTTCCACGGCAACCGCAGGGGATTGCGGAAAAATACGTGCGCCTTGTGACAGACACGCCTTTGCAAGCCCGCGGGCATACTTCAAAGGATGCAAGTTCCCGCCACGCTCATCCAGCAAGGCCGAGGCATAGGCCGAGGTCCCCACTTTTGTCTCGATCTCATCCCGATCAAGCGTGCGCGTTGCAACGCCCCGTGCCCCCCATTGGGCCACATGCGCATCCGTGGTCACGCGACCTGCTGGTCCTTTGGCCAATTGAATCCACCCCGTGCGTCGCAGATCACACTCAATGCCGTAATTCTCGATAAGGTCATAAACCACCTGCGGCGCGCCTCCCGCGGTCTCGGCGATCCGTTCTCCGCGTTCCGTCCCGTAACGCGCGATCATCTCATCAGGCAGAATTTTGAGACCCGGTATAACCTGTCCACCATTTCGGCCCGAGGCACCCCATCCCGGCTCATGTGCTTCTACAATGGCGACATCGACGCCCTGTTCAGCGAGGTGCAGGGCAGAGGACAAACCGCAAAACCCAGCGCCAATGACAGCGACGTCCGCAGACATATCAGATGTCAAAGGCTCAAGTTCGGGCAGGTCATCTGCGGTCTTGCCCCAGAGCGAGGTCTTTATGTGGCACGATGATTTGTACCAAGCGTCTGATTTGGCGGATGCAGTCATGAAGCAAACTCGGGCCATAGCTTGTGGGCTTCAAAGTCATTTTCACGACGGAACGGCGCATCCGGATCAACAGGCGCTTCCAGCGTTCGGGCAAAATCGTGCCCTCCATAAACTGCCATTGCTATGGTTCCCGGCGCATAGCAATCGCCGATGCGCGTGACCGACTTAATGCCATGATCCGACCAGGCGTCTTTCTGTGCCAAAAGATCATGATACAGGCTGTCGTCACTGATCCGCGACGTGACGGGGACCACGGCGGACACATCCTTGCGCTGCGTTTTCTCGGTGAACACGCAAGCCAGATCGACAAAGCCATCGCCCACAGCCGCGATCCCATGGTTGCAGATGATCTCAACCCCAAGCTCACGCAGCCGCACCTGAATATGTTCATACTCCAGCGTGAAATGCGTCCAGCCCGCCGCTTCCGCTGCTGGCGTGACAAGCACCACATCGACACCGTTTCCCGCCAGTTGTTCGGCCAGAGCACTGCCAAGGTAGTAGTGATCGTCGTCAAAGATAAGCACCGGACCCTTTGGCACCTCACCGGCCATAATGACCTCTGGCGCAACAATCATCGGGCTGTGAAGCTTTTCGGGTGCAAACCGGTGGTGGATGCCCACAAAATCGGTGCGCCAATACGATCCGGTGGCAATGGCCACATGGGCATGCCCCAGCTCCATCACAGACTGCGCGGTCATTTCGCTTTGCGTGAATGTGCTGACATTGGCTCGGGCCGACAACAGGTTCACGCGGTAATCGGCCACGCGGTTCCATTGCCGCAGCGGGGCCAGTGCTGTTTCGCACAGAACACGACCGCCAAGCTTTTCCCTGGCTTCCGCAAGAGTGACAGGATATCCGCGATTGGACAGCGCCAGCGCGGCCTCAAGCCCGGCAGGTCCACCTCCGACCACCAGCACATTATCCTCGGATATCGACGCCGGGATACGTTCAGGATGCCAACCTTTTCGCCATTCCTCTCCCATCGTCGGGTTTTGCGTACAGCGCATCGGATAGGCCACGTAGTCGCCTGTCGTGCACATGTTGCAGCCGATGCATTCGCGGATTTCATGTGACCGGCCTTCTTCAATCTTGGTCGGCAGGAACGGGTCAGCAATCGAGGGACGCGCAGCCCCAACCAGGTCAAGTACGCCACGTTTGATTTGAGACACCATCGTATCGGGAGAAGTGAACCGCCCCACACCCACCACCGGCTTGGTGGTCAGTTTCTTGACGAAGCGCACATAGTCTTCCTGCGATCCTTCATTGCCAAACCGCGACGGGAGCGAGTCATTGCCCCAATCCGCCACATTCACATCCCACAGGTCTGGCAACTCAGCGAGAGACCCGACAATATCCTCGGCCTCGGCGCTGTTCATGCCATCCTCACCCATCAATTCATCCACAGCAAAGCGGAACGCCACGGCGCAGTCATGCCCGACCGCGTCCTTGGTGTCCTCCAGCACCTCACGCACCAGCCGCACCCGGTTTTCCAGGCTTCCGCCATATTCATCCGTGCGGTGATTGAAGCGTTTGAGCAGGAATTGATAAAGCAGCGTCATGATGCCATGTGCGGCGTAGACATAGATAATGTCGTACCCCGCCTCACGCGACCTCAACGCGGCTTCGCGAAACCATCGGCGCAGGGTTTTGATGTCTTCTTTGTCCATCCCACGCGCCTGCGTCGAGTTTGACGTCTCATTCGGCGCGGGCGACGGGGCGATGGACGGAATACGCGACAGGTAGTTGCTGACCGACTGACCATTGTGGACAAGCTGAATGCCTGCGAGAGCACCGTGTTCATGCACCTTGTCGACCATCAGACGGTGAACCGGCAGATCGCTGTCATCCCAGAGCCGCATCAGGGTGGCCGGGGTCAGATCGCTTGTCGGGTGGATCGAGCATTCTTCAGTGCACACCACACCCCAACCGCCTTCGGCTTTGACGCCTCGCATTTCTGCCATGGTCCGCGGCCAGCGGTGTCCCATGCCATTGCAATGCGGCACTTGGTAGAACCGGTTCTTGGTCGTCTTGGGGCCGATCTTCAGCGGCTCGAAAAGGATCCTGTGATTGGGTTCCATCGTCATATGAAAGTGCTCCTCAAAACCTTCACAAAGCCAATTCTGATTCCGAATCTGACTGAACAGTCAGTCAAAAAGAGACTACACAACCAAGGGCAGCGGAGCTAGACGCAGTTTTTTTTGAAAGAAATTTTGGGGTAGCTAAACCTGATCGTCCCAACAGGTGAACACCTCATTGGTGATCCAGCGCCGGATCCCGTTATGCGCGGCAAGCTGGTCCGGAGTAAGGTGTCCGCCAGTGAAATACGCATATGACTCATCAAGCTGCGCGCGATCCCGGAAGGTCATCACAACGTAGAACCGTTGTGCTTCTGGTGCTTCGGTGGACATTGGTGTGTCGTCAATTCGGGTGCCGATCTCTCCGGTTGCCTCCGCATATCCCATTGACTTCATGTCTTTGAAAAACTGGGCATAATAGCCACGCACCGCCTCCATTGACGCGCCCGGCTTGAGATCGAAACGGCAAAGCATATGGATCATTTGTGTCACTTTCCAAACTCGTTCAGGATATCCCGGCAAACAAGAAAAGCACCGCATAAGGTAATGCACTTTCCCGTTGTTATGTGTTTCTCGATACTAACTTCAGCATCAGTGCTAAATCTCGGAAATCCATTTCTTGTGTCAAGAACCCCACCGTGCGGATTTGGTCATGAATTGATCATACTCTGAAAGGGTCGTCAGATTTGATCAAATCTGGCGACCGTACAGCTTGACTCGTTTGATTTGCACCGAATAACGTTTTTTCGAACGTTCAACCAGTTAATCACTCAACGAGGGACTGCGCCGGACAAAAGGCGCGATGCACTCATCAAAAAATTGAACGTCGTCCTAGGGAGAGGAATTCCGCAATATGACACTTACATACAAACTGAAGGGACTGACCTGCACGGTTGCAGTTGGCGTTTTGATGGCCGGATCGGCTGTTGCTGAAGATCGTGTGCTGAAGGTTACAAACTGGGGTGAATACATCGCAGAAGACACGATCGCCAACTTCGAAAAAGAATACGGGATCAAGGTCATTTACGACACCTACGATTCCGCTGAGTCGATCGACGCGAAACTGCTTGCGGGCAATAGCGGTTATGATGTCGTGAGCCACGCCGGTAGTGATACAGCGCGCCTGATCAAGGCGGGCATCGTCGCTCCGCTCGATATGTCAAAGCTGGACAACATTAAACATATTGACCCGGCCCTTATGGCGCAGCTCGACAGTGAATGGGACCCAGGCAACAAGCACTTCATTCCGTATATGTGGGGCACACATGGAGTGACCTATAATGAAGAGCTGGTGAAGGCGACTTATCCTGACGCACCAATCGGCTCCATGGATCTTATCTTTAACCCTGAGCACCTGGAGAAAGTTGCCTCCTGTGGTGTGTCATTCCTGGATTCTCCAGGTGACATCATTCCAATGGCGCTTGCTTATCTGGGGCTCGACCCGAACTCGACCAATTCCGAAGACTATGAGGCGGTTGGGGAAATGCTGGCGAAGATCCGTCCGCATATCAAAACGTTCGATAACTATGCGTATCAGCGGATGCCACAGAAAGAGTTCTGCATCTCCACAACTTGGGGGCCTGATGGGCTTTTGGCGATGTCCGGCGCAGCCGAAGCAGATACAGGCGTCATTCTTGATTTCTTCCTGCCCGAAGGCCAAGGCGCAGCGCAGCTCTGGATTGACGGCTGGTTGATCCCTGCGGATGCCGCAAACAAAGAAGACGCACATTTGTTCCTTAACTACATGATGCGGCCTGAAGTTGGCGCGGCGGACAGTAACTTCACCTGGTATGCGACGGCCAACAAGACCGGCAAAGAACTGGTGGATGAAGAAGTGACATCAAGCCCGGCGGCTTTCCCAACTTCTGATCAGGTTGCCAAGATGTACACCACAAAAGTGCTCCCGCCGAAGGTCGAGCGTCTGCAAACGCGAACTTGGACCAATTTCAAAGCGGGCAACTGATCGCTTTTTGAAACAGGTGGTGGCGTGAGGTTTTATGCCACCACCCCACGCTCGCAAAAATATTGAGCATTTTTGACTGGGGGACCGTCCGTGACCGATGCGCCGTGGCTTGACCATGAGAACAACACTCCATTGGTCCAAATACGTGGCCTGACAAAGAAATTCGGTTCAGTTACCGCTGTCGACAACATTGATCTCGACATCTATCAGGGTGAGCTTTTTTGCCTTTTGGGCGGCTCGGGTTGTGGCAAATCAACTTTGCTACGGATGCTTGCAGGGTTCGAGTTTCCTGAATCCGGCTCGATCAACATTGGGGGCGAAGACATGTCGAATGTCTCGGCCTATGAACGCCCCACCAACATGATGTTCCAAAGCTATGCGCTTTTCCCGCATATGACGGTTGAAAAGAACATCGCGTTCGGATTGCAACAAGACCGCGTTCCCAAAAGCGAAATCACCGACCGCGTGGATGAAATTCTGCAACTGGTCGAATTACAGGACTTCAAGAAACGCAAACCGCAACAGCTTTCTGGTGGTCAAAGGCAACGAGTTGCTTTGGCCCGCGCGCTCGTCAAGAAACCACGCTTGCTCTTGCTTGATGAACCGCTCGCCGCTTTGGACAAGAAACTGCGCAAGCAAACGCAGTTTGAGTTGGCCAACATTCAGGAACAGGTCGGCGTGACGTTCATCGTTGTCACCCACGACCAGGAAGAGGCCATGACACTGGCCACCCGCATGGCCGTGATGGATGCCGGACGCTTCATGCAGATCGGCACACCGAATGAGATCTACGAATTTCCTCAGTCGCGCTTTGTCGCGGACTTTATCGGATCGGCCAATATTTTTGCCGGACGCGTCAGCGAAGATGGCACCGACCATGTGCGCGTCGATACTGACCTTGGTGAAGTTTACATCGACCACGGTCAATCGGTGACCGAAGGCAAACAAATCTGGGTTGGCCTAAGGCCCGAAAAAATTCATGTGAGCAAAACAGCGCCCAAAAAGGCGGGTCCCAATCAGGTCAGCGGTGAAGTTGAAGAGATCGGATATCTGGGTGAGACCTCAATCTATAAGGTTAAGCTCAAAACAGGCCAACTTGTCGATGTGACTGCTCCAAATCAGGTCAGGTCGCGGAGTAATGAGCAATCCATCACCTGGGAAGACACGGTCTACCTAAGCTGGGAGCCATCCAGCGCGATGTTGTTAAATTCATGACCGATCTAACGAACAGCCCGGTCTCTGCGACCTCTCAGCAAGACATCGGTTTTCTGCAATCTCTCGCCAGACGGGCACAGAACAATTGGCGCAAGATCGTCATACTGATCCCTTTTGTGTGGCTGCTCTTCTTCTTTCTCTTTCCGTTTTTCATTGTCGCCAAGATCAGTTTGGCAGAGCTGGCCATCGCAAGCCCCCCGTTCACCAAGCTGATTGAGTGGACGGACACGGGTGTAATGAACATCCGGATTGTTTTTGACAATTTCACCTACATCCTGACCGACAATCTGTATTCCAACACTTATCTCAACTCGCTCAAGATCTCGGTTCTCTCAACACTGATCTGTCTGTTGTTTGGCTATCCCATTGCTTATGGGATCGTGCGATCCGGTCCTGTGATGAAGCCGCTTTTGCTTTTCCTGGTGATTTTGCCATTCTGGACGTCTTTCTTGTTGCGCGTCTATGCCTGGATGGGCCTTTTGGCGGATCAGGGCACAATCAACAACCTGCTGATCTCGATCGGGCTCATCGATGAGCCGATCCGCATGCTTTACACCGAATTCGCGGTCTTTGTGGGTATTGTCTACACCTACATGCCGTTCATGATCCTGCCGCTTTACGCCAATATGGAAAAGCTCGACACCAGCCTGAATGAAGCAGCAGCCGATCTTGGATCAAAGCCGACCAACACCTTTTTCAAAGTGACCTTGCCGCTGACGATCCCGGGTATCATCGCGGGCTCTCTTTTGGTGTTCATCCCGGCCACGGGCGAATATGTCATTCCCGATCTTCTTGGCGGCGGCAACGTGCAGATGATTGGCCGCGTGCTCTTTAACGAGTTTTCGCGCAACACCGACTGGCCCGTCGCCTCGGCAGTCGCCATTGTCCTTCTGTTCCTTCTCGTGGTGCCTATCGCCGTCTTCCAGCACTACCAAGGCAAAGAAAACGAGGGGCGTTAGGAGATGTACAACAAACGCTCTCGCTTTCTGACGGTCATGGTGAGCCTCGGGCTGGCCTTCTTTTACATCCCGCTCTTGCTTTTGGTGATCTACTCTTTCAACCACTCCAAGCTGGTGCCAGTTTGGGGCGGGTGGTCCACGCGCTGGTACAAAGTGCTGTTTTTCGAGTCCCCCGAAGTCTGGAGCGCCGTGGCGCTCAGTCTCAAGATCGCTTTCGTGAATGCGACTTTCGCCACCATACTTGGCACACTTGCAGCGCTTGCGATGGTCCGGTTTGGCCGATTCAAAGGACGCACGCTTTTCGGCGGGATGCTTGTCGCGCCACTGGTGATGCCAGAAGTCATAACGGGTCTGTCCTTGCTGGTGTTTTTCATATCCCTGCAAGAATTGATCGGCTGGCCTGCAGAGCGTGGATTCACCACCATCACGATCGCGCATATCACTTTCTCCATGGCGTTTGTCGCCGTCACAGTGCAAGCGCGCCTGACCGGTATGGGTCAGGACCTTGAAGAAGCTGCCGCAGACCTGGGCGCAAAACCGTTTAAGGTTCTCACGGCAATCACCATCCCGCGCCTTACCCCTGCGCTGGTATCGGGCTGGCTGTTGGCCTTCACCCTTTCGCTTGATGATCTGGTGATCGCAAGCTTTGTCACCGGCCCCGGGGCAAACACGCTTCCAATACTCATCTTCTCGCGCATCCGTTTGGGCCTTCGGCCTGACATCAACGCCCTTGCCACAATCATCATCTTGGTCGTGGCGATCTGTGTGACCATTGCAGCCCTCATCATGTACCGCCAGCACAAGCGGGACCTGTTGGATCAGCAATTGGCTGAGCGAGCCGACTGATGCCAGTTAAAACGCGCCATGAGACCACCAGTAAACGCACAGCCCCGCGGGACGTGCGGCGCAAACAACTCATCATGGCGGCGATGGATTCAATCTCCAAACGCGGCTTTTCCGACACCACATTGCGTCATGTAACGGAAAAGGCAAAGGTTTCGCATGGCGTTGTGAACTATCACTTTGCCAGCAAAGAAGCGCTCTATGACGCAACGCTCGGCTATCTGGCGCAAGAGCATTTTGATCTGTGGACCAAGTATCAGAAGGAGGCGGGTTCAGACCCTGCACAGCAACTCGCCGCGATCCTGCGTGCAGATTTTGACAAGAAGGTCTGCACCCACAAAAAGCTGGCCGTTTGGTTCGCATTTTGGGGACAGGCCAAGTACCGGCCAAACTACCTCAAGATCCACAACCGCTATGACAATCAACGGTTTGAAGAGATTATGCGCATCTGTGCCCGGCTGATTGAAGATGGTGGATATTCAGATCTGAGCGCACAGCGTGCGACGCGACTGATTGAGTCCATCTCAGATGGTCATTGGCTTTGCTTGATGCTCTACCCGTCAGAGACTGACGGTGAGACATGTTATCAAGACAGCCTACATGCGCTGAGCCTTTTGTTTCCCAAGCATTTTCCACTGGACAAGGCTTAACTCAAAGCACGTTTGGTTCTGAATGCAGCAAAGCCCGGCAAGACGAGAAGGGACTGATCAATGCCAAAGCTCAAAAAGACCGCAGCGCAGATGGTGGCTGATGCGCGGGCACGGATTGAAGAGGTTGAAACCGCAGACCTGATTGCGCAGGTGGACGATCCCAACACCGTTATTGTTGACATCCGTGACGTGCGCGAGCGCGAAAGAACCGGATACATCCCCGGCAGTGTTCATGCCCCGCGCGGCATGGTCGAGTTCTGGGTCGACCCCGACAGCCCCTATTACAAAGAGGTTTTCGGGCAGGACAAAAGATACGTGTTTCACTGCGCCAGCGGCTGGCGCTCAGCTCTGACCGTGGCCACGCTTCAGGATATGGGATTTGAGGCAGCACATCTTAAAGAAGGGTTCTCGACCTGGGAAAAACAGGGCGGGCCCGTTGAGAAAACAAAAGGCGATTGAACCGATGTCGAACACAACGCTCAACCAAAAGACAAAGTCAAACTCACCCAGCGAAGAGGATCTGACTCGCTGGGACCGCGATCACCATCTGCACCCGTGGGCCGGGGTCGAAGGTGTGGGGAAAGACGAATACATGCGCGTGAACACCGGCGAGGGTATCTATCTCTGGGACAGTGCAGGCAAACGTTACATCGACGGTCCGGGCGGCATGTGGTGCGTGCAAATTGGCTATGGCCGCGAGGAAATGGCCAAGGCGATTGCAGAGCAGACCATGCAAATGCCCTACGCTTCGCCATGGTCCTTTACCTCAGAGCCTGCCGCCGTCTTGGCGCGCAAACTGGCCGAATTTGCGCCGGGGGACCTCAACACCGTGCATTTCACGACCGGGGGTTCGACAGCAGTGGACACAGCCCTGCGCGCGGTTCAGTTCATGAACAATCGAATGGGTCGGCCCGAGAAAAAGATCATACTATCGCGTGAAAAAGCCTATCACGGCTCGACCTATCTGGCCTCGACCATGACCGGAAAGGAACGCTTCAAGACACAGTTCGACAAGGCCGATGAGCTTGTGCATTTCCTGCCCGACATTAACCCCTATGGCCGCCCAGATGGCATGAGCCTTGAGGATTGGTGCGATGCGAAACTGGCCGATATGGAAGCCGCCATCGCCGAGGTCGGCGCAGATAAAATCGCCGCCTTCATCGCTGAGCCGGTCCTGTGCTCGGGCGGGATCATCGTGCCACCGCCGGGCTATCATAAACGCACGCTGGATCTGTGTCACAAGCATGACATCCTCTACATCTCGGATGAGGTCGTCACCGGCTTTGGTCGCATGGGGCATTGGTTTGCGTCTGAGCCGGTCTTTGACATCGTGCCTGACATCATCACCTGCGCCAAGGGCCTGACCTCGGGGTACATCCCGCTGGGGGCCTGTATTTTGTCTGATCGCGTGGTCGACCAGATGCGCGGCAACGCCGAGAATGACACCTTCTACAACGGCTACACCTATTCCGGGCATCCGGTAGGCTGTGCCGCGGCGCTTAAGAACATCGAGATCATGGAGCGCGAAGACATCCTCGGTCACGTGCAGCGTATCACGCCATATTTCCAAGGGCGCCTGCGCGCCATTGGTGAGAAATTCGACATCGTTGGGGACGCCCGTGGCATGGGCCTTCTGGGGTGTCTGGAGTGTCGCCCGGAATTGTCTGACGAGACCTATGCCGCGCATCTGCAATTCGGCAACAAACTGGATGCGGCCTGTGAAGAGATGGGACTCTTGTTACGCCCCTTCGGCAATATGGCCGTCTTCTCGCCACCGCTTATCATGACCGAGGCGCAAATAGACGAGATGTTCGACATCATGGAAGCGGGGTTGACCAGGCTCAGTGCGGAATACGGCGCCTAGATCGTGTCAGACCTCCAGTCGCCTCTCTCGATTTCGAACCAGTCCACATCGTCATACCCATAGGCGCGCCTTTGCCCCTTAAATTGGAGGCCGCATTTGCCCAGAACATGGCGTGATTTGTGGTTTGCGCTGTCTGTCGTTGCGACGACTTGGTCTAAAGCGGTTTGCTCAAACGCAAACTTCAACAGCCGCGCACAGATTTCAGTGGCATACCCTTGCCCCCACGCCTCTGGGATCAAGAGATACCCCACCTCGATATGCGCATCAGGGTAGGCATGTTCGGACAGCAGGCTCCAGTCATAGTCCTCCGTTTCAATGGGAACTGGCAACAACACGCAATCACCGATTTTCTGGCCCGTGTCCTTGCGGGCCACACACCAGATACCGATCCGCCCTCCTGCACCACGTCTGATATAGTTGTGCATTTGCTCGGCCACCTGCACGGGCGACATCGGGTCGGCGACATACCTCATGACGTCTCTGTCGCAAAGCAAAGCCCGCGCAATATCTAGATCATCAAGGCTGAACGGGATCAGTCGCAATCGATCAGTTTCCAGCACGAGCTGTTTTGCTCCAAGTGGCGTCACGCGGCGCGCTCCTTGCCCCGCCTGAGCAAAACCATGTTGGAGATCAATAGAACACCGATCACCACCGCGCCACCGACCAGCGCCCAGCGACCGGGGTCTTCGCCGACCACAGCCCAGACGAGCAGCGGCGCCAAAACCGATTCCAGCAAGATCAGCAATGAGACTTCAACTGAGCTGATGTAGCGCGGGCCCAGGGTGAGAAAGCAGGTCGCCAC
The DNA here is from genome assembly GCA_947496175.1 of uncultured Roseovarius sp. Taxonomy (GTDB): domain Bacteria; phylum Pseudomonadota; class Alphaproteobacteria; order Rhodobacterales; family Rhodobacteraceae; genus Roseovarius. The sequence continues at coordinate 24,799 of CANMBU010000002.1, read as the reverse complement.
AGCGATGAACAGCCCATGGTACACGAACAGATCCCACTGCGCCGCAACCGGTTCCAGCGGCGAAACAAACGGCAACACCACCAGTGCCGCCCCAATGTAGGAAATAGGGATCGCCGGGATCATTGACACATCTTTGACCCGGCGCACCGCCGTTAATGCTGCGGCATAGGCAGCGGATACGAACACGGCCCACAGATCACCTTTCCAGGACGCGATCTCGCTTTCGTGGCTGCCATAGGCCAGAATGCCTAGGCCCACAAAGACTCCTACCATGGTCAGCACCATGCGCCGTCCGATGCGTTCGCCCAGAAACACCCGGGCAAAGATCGACGAAAAGACAGGCATCGAGGCGAAAATGAAAACAACATTCGCCACACTGGTTTGCGTGACGGCCATAACAAAACCCGGCGCCGTGGACCCCATCAACACGATGTAGACAAGCCCGGCGCGGCCCGTGTTGAGCGAGGCTTTGATCGCGCCAACACCCTGAAACGCCAGCACACCAATCAGGATCAGCACACCCGCCGTCAGGCCCCGCCAGAAGGCAACGACCAAAGGTTCGGCCTCTATCAAACGGACAAAGAGCGAGTCCGGGACAACAAAGAGCACGCCCAGTGTGGTGATGATGAGACCCTTGAGATGTGTATTCATGGCCGCAAGCTGTCCCGTGTTTGGCGGCGTTTGTAAAGCACCGCCAAACCCTGCAAGCCCGAAGGCGATCTGTGCGGCAAACAACAACATGGCTTGCATGTCTGACATGTTTCGCGAAATTCTATGCCAAAGGGGCCGCGTGCCGACCGCGCAGGCCTGACCCCGTTCCGACAGGAGACCGCCCATGACCCGTCCCGCGCATCCGCATGGACTGACGCAAGCGCCCAGTCTCACAGGCGCACATGAGGGCTATATGCCCGGTTTCGGCAACGACTTTGAAACCGAGGCTTTGCCCAGCGCCCTGCCACAGGGCCAGAATAGCCCCCAAAAATGCGCCTATGGCCTTTATGGCGAGCAACTTTCGGGCACCGCCTTCACCGCCCCCAATCATCAGAATGAGCGCACCTGGTGCTATCGTATAAGACCATCGGTGAAACACACGCACCGCCTTGCCCGGATTGACCTGCCCTATTGGAAATCAGCGCCGCATGTAGTGGAAGATGTGACCTCGCTTGGTCAATACCGCTGGGATCCCGTCCCGCATTCGGACGCGCCTCTGACATGGCTGACGGGCATGCGCACCATGACCACGGCTGGCGATGTAAACACTCAAGTGGGCATGGCGAGCCACGTTTATCTGGTCACAGCCTCCATGAAAGACAGCTATTTCTATTCCGCTGACAGTGAGCTTCTGGTGGTCCCGCAGGCGGGCCATCTGCGCTTTTGCACCGAACTTGGGATTATTGATGTCGCACCACAGGAGATCGCGATACTGCCTCGCGGCCTGCTCTATCGCGTTGAGGTTCTAAAAGGCCCTGCACGTGGCTTCGTTTGCGAAAACTATGGTCAGAAATTTGCCCTGCCCGGTCGCGGTCCGATCGGTGCGAATTGCATGGCCAACCGGAGGGATTTCAAAACCCCCGTAGCCGCCTTTGAAGACCGCGAAACACCTTCGACCGTCACAATCAAATGGTGTGGGCAGTTTCACGAGACACGGATCGGGCATTCGCCTTTGGATGTCGTGGCATGGCATGGCAATTACGCGCCCTGCAAATACGATCTGACCACCTATTGCCCTGTGGGCGCGGTGCTGTTTGATCATCCTGATCCGTCGATTTTCACCGTGCTCACCGCGCCTTCGGGCGTCGAAGGCACGGCCAATATCGACTTTGTCCTGTTCCGCGAACGCTGGATGGTGGCTGAACACACGTTCCGCCCGCCCTGGTATCACAAGAACATCATGTCCGAACTGATGGGCAACATCTATGGCCAGTATGATGCCAAGCCTCAGGGGTTCATTCCCGGCGGCATGTCGCTGCACAACATGATGCTGCCGCACGGGCCTGACCGCGAAGCGTTTGAGAAGGCGTCTAATGCCAATCTGGGGCCTGATAAGCTCGACAATACGATGTCATTCATGTTCGAGACCCGCTTTCCGCAACATCTTACGCGCTTTGCCGCCAAGGAGGCCCCATTGCAGGAGGACTACATCGACTGTTGGGGGGATATCGAAAAGAAGTTTGATGGCACGCCGGGAGTGAAATGACCGTCACGCGGCATGGATGCCGGGCGGGTACGGGCTGTGCGCCGGGGAACGTTGCCGGGGAGGACGGTTGATGATCGGTGTTGTCATCCTGCTGGGCATCGTCATTGTCGCGCTGATCATGGTAGGGGTCCGCGAAAGTGGCGGCGCGTGGGATGAATAGGACGAAAATGATGACGACAGGCAGTGACACACAAAGCTCCGTGGTGCTGTTGGGCACCAAAGGTGGTCCGGGCATTCAACCCGGCTCGCCCATGCCGACCTCGACCCTGGTGCAGATGGGCGGGCGGACCCTGTTGGTGGATGCCGGCCTGGGCGCCACCCGCGCCATTTGCGATGCGGGCCTGCCGTTGACCGCGATTGATGCGGTGTTGATCACCCATATGCATTCCGATCATGTGATGGAATTGGGGCCGCTGTTGCACACCGCCTGGACCACGGGCCTGCGCCAGCAATTGCCCATCTTCGGCCCGCCCGGTCTGGAAGATTACTGGGAAGGCTTTTTGAACGCGATGAATTACGACATCGCCCTGCGAGAGGTCGACGAGGGCCGCCCCGATTTTCATAGCCTGTTCACCATTGGGCATATCACCGACGAACGCCCGATTGATCTGGATGGCGTGTTGGTGACCGCCTTGCGCAATATCCATCCGCCCGTTGCCGACAGCTTTGCGTTGAAATTCCAACATGGCGCGGACACGTTGGTGCTGTCGGGCGACACTGCGCCGATGCCCGAGATGATCCCGTTTGCCCGGGGAGCCGACCTGCTGGTGCACGAGGCGATGTTGCCCGAGGGCATTCAGGCCATTGTGGATCGCATGGGGTATGACGATGCCACCCGGCTGATAGATCACATCCTGCGCAGTCACTCCCCGGCTGCCGAAGTGGGCCGCATCGCAGCCGCTGCCGGGGTGGGCGCGCTGGCACTGAACCATTTTGTGCCGGGACACGAGCCGGGCATCACCGAAGCGGATTGGCGGGCGGCCGTCACGCCGCATTACGATGGCCCGCTGCATGTGGGCCATGACGGGATGGTCATTGCCTTTGGGAAGGACGCATGAAGATTGCGTCGCTTGACGATGGGTCGCCGGATGGCGCGCTGGTTGTCGTTTCTGATGACCACAGCATGCAGCGGCCCTGCACCGACCGCACCCTGCGCGACGCACTGGACATGAAGCGCCTTGTGCCAGAGTTCACCGAACAGCCCTTTGACGAGGGATCTTGCGGTGCTGTGCTGCCCCGGGCAACGCAGTTTCTGGATGGATCCGCCTATGTGAACCATGTGGATTTGGTGCGTCGTGCGCGCGGCGCCGATATGCCCCCAAGCTTTTGGACCGATCCGTTGATGTATCAGGGCTGTTCCACCTTCATCGGTCCGCAGGACGACATCACCGGAGACCCGGATTGGGGCATCGACTTTGAGGCCGAGATTGCCGTGATTACCGGTGACGTGCCGCAAGGCGTCAGCGCGGATGAGGCCGCGGGGTTCATCGAATACGTCCTGTTGATCAATGATATCTCGCTGCGCGCGCTGATCTCCGACGAGCTGTCCAAGGGGTTTGGGTTTGTACAATCCAAACCGCCCTCGGCCACGTCGCCGCTGGCGGTGACCCCCGCTGCGCTGCCGGGGTGGGACGGGCGGAAACTGCACGGCATCCTGCATGTGGACCTGAACGGCCAGCCCTTTGGCCGGGCCGATGCAGGTGTCGACATGACCTTTGATTTCGGCACGCTGATTGCCCATGCCGCGAAGACCCGGCCCTTGCCAGCCGGGACAATCATCGGATCGGGCACGATTTCAAACCGCGATGCGGATGCTGGGCCGGGCCAACCGGTGGCCCGGGGCGGGCGGGGGTATTCCTGCATCGCCGAACAGCGCATGGTTGAAACGATCCTGACGGGTCAGGCGCACACACCGTTCCTTCGGCCCGGCGATACGGTGAAAATCTGGATGCAGGATGATGCGGGCCGGTCGATCTTTGGCACGATCAACCAGAAAGTGGCACCATGGCCCTAGCCGCCAGCCTGCCAGTCGGCAATCGCCTCAACGGGGGCGATCAGCATGATCACGTTCAGGGTCAGGTTGTCGCGGATGATCCACAGGGTCAGCAGTTCAAACCCCACGACGATGGTCAGGCTGGCCCAGATCGGCAGCACCCGTGCCAGCCAGAACCCAAACAGCATCGCCGCAATGTCGGACGCAGAGTTGAGCACGCTGTCGCCGTAGTAATCCAGCGAGATCGTCACCTCACGATACCGCTCAATCACCGCATTGGTGTTCTCAACAATCTCCCAGGCGCATTCCAACAGCGCGGCAATGACCAACCGCCAGCTGAGCTCAACCCGCCGGGCCACGGCCCACAAGATGGCGTAAAAAATGAACCCGTGCAGCAAATGGCTGGGCCAGTACCAGTCGAACACCTGCTGGCTGCCCTCCGACGTGTTCACCGTGCCCCACAAATCCACCCATCCGCAGGGGCAAGTCAGGTTGCGGCCCATCAGGATCAGTGTCACGAGCGTGGCAAGGCTGATCACTGCGACAATTACATATGGAAGACGTATCTCGGTCATGTGCATAAGGAATCACACCCTTGCATGACTGTCGAGTAAGGAAAGGATGACCCATGGCCAAGGCGTTTGCCTCTCAAAGTGACCTCAGCGAAAAGACCATCAGTTTCACCGAAATTGGCCGAGGTCTTTATGCCTTTACCGCCGAAGGGGATCCGAATTCCGGTGTGATCATCGGCGATGACAGCGTAATGATCATCGAGGCGCAGGCGACACCGCGCCTGGCTGGAAAGGTGATTGAATGCGTGCGGCAAGTGACCGACAAGCCGATCACCCATCTGGCGCTGACCCACTACCATGCTGTGCGTGTGCTCGGCGCGTCGGCTTACGGCGCGGATCAGGTGATCATGTCAGATGCCGCCCGTGCCATGGTGGCCGAACGCGGCCAGGAAGACTGGGACAGCGAATTCCAGCGCTTCCCGCGCCTTTTTGAGGGGCATGAGAGCATTCCGGGCTTGACCTGGCCCACGACAACCTTCTCCGAGGCGATGAGTGTTTATCTGGGCAACCGCCGCATCGACCTGATGCATCTGGGCCGGGCGCACACGGCCGGCGATATCGTTATTCATGTACCCGATGAGAACGTGATGTTCACAGGCGACATCGTTGAGTATCACTCGGCTTGCTACTGCGGAGATGGGCATTTCGCCGATTGGGGCGACACGCTGGATGCCGTCAAAGCCTTTGAGGTCGATGCCATCGCGCCGGGGCGCGGCGGGGCGCTGATGGGGCGTGAGATGGTGGATGCCGCAATTGAAAGCACGCGTGACTTTGTCCGCAGCACCTATGCCCCTGCCGCGCGTGTGGCCGCTCGGGGCGGGTCGCTGAAAGACGCCTGGGATGCCGTGCGCGCGGCCTGTGATCCTAAATTCTCGGACTACGCAATCTACGAGCATTGCCTGCCCTTCAACGTCGCCCGCGCCTATGACGAAGCCCGTGGCATCGACACGCCAAGGATTTGGACAGCTCAGCGCGATATAGAAATGTGGGAGGCTTTGCAGGGTTGAGGTGGGTCACGGCATTCGGATTAGCGCTGATACTGAGTGGAAGCTCAGCGCATGCCTGTTTGACGTATAGAAGCAGCTCTGTTTTTGACCTTTTGCATGCCGATGCAATCGTTGTTGGTAACGTCACAAACTATGAATTGGTCACAGAAACATCCGGACGCGTTTTACATGGGCAGTTCCAAATTGATGCGGTGCAAATCCTAACAGGGTGGGTCGACCAGCCTTTAACTGTAAACTGGAGCAATCACGTCTTCGGAATTCCAGAAACGTGGAGCACGCCAAATCCAATTCTGTTCGGTTTAAGGTACCCTGATAAGCGCTCATTAGATGAACAGATGCGCGACAGTTTTGTGTATTCAACAACCGATGATCAGGCACCAGTCATTTTACAAAGAAACTGCAGTTCAGCACATATCTACAGGCTTCATAGCAGCGTGGTAAAAGCAGTCGCCATTCTCGGCCTCAGCTTTCTCTTCTTTCTGAAGTGGTGCGTGTTCCATCGCACATGGAATACGCCCGAAAAAGAGCCGAACGCCTATGTCATACCTCGCAAAACCTCACGACGCTGGGGTGAGAGACATCCTAGAAAAACATGACCACCCCCGAACACTACCCCTACCAGCGCCACCGAGATCAGGATGCCGCACGCCCTCCCCATCACCCAGTCACCATCGTGGGGGCCGGCCCTGTTGGTCTGGCCCTCGCCCTTGACCTTGCCCAGCGCGGCATTCCCACGCTGATCCTGGATGACAACACCCATGTCTCTACCGGCTCGCGCGCGATCTGTTTTGCCAAACGCACGTTGGAGATTGCCGATCGTCTGGGTGTGGGGGAGGCACTGGTCGAGAAAGGCGTACAATGGAACCTCGGCAAGGTCTTCTCTGGCGCGCAGAAAATCTATGAGTTCAACCTACAAACCGAAGCCGGGCACAAGAACCCTGCTTTCATCAACCTGCAGCAATACCATCTTGAAACCGAACTCATCACCCGGCTGCGCGCGCTTCAGGCGGAGGGCGCGCCAGTTGATCTGCGCGGCGGACATCGCTTTGCGACCCGACCAGAATGGGTGAACAACAAACTGGTCTGCGTCATTCAAACCCAAGACGGGCCTTATGCGATCACCACTGACTGGCTGATTGCCTGCGATGGGGCCAACTCGCCGGTCCGCCACATGCTTCATCAGGACTTCGAAGGCCGCGTCTTTGAGGACAACTTCCTCATCGCCGATGTCACCATGCAGGCCGACTTCCCGACCGAGCGGTGGTTCTGGTTCGATCCCCCCTTCAACCCCGGTCAATCCGCGCTGCTGCACAAACAACCCGATGGCGTCTGGCGGATTGATTTGCAACTGGGCTGGGAAATTGACCGCAAGGCAGAGCAAGACCCAGACCGCGTGCGTGCCCGTGTGGCGCAAATGCTCGGACCGGATGTGGACTTTGAGCTTGAATGGGTCTCAATCTACACATTCCAATGCCGCCGGATGCGGAGCTTCCGCCACGGCCATGTGCTCTTTGCCGGAGATGCCGCCCATCAGGTCTCACCCTTCGGCGCGCGCGGGGCCAATTCGGGTCTCCAGGATGCGGATAATCTGGGTTGGAAGCTGGCATCCGTGGTGCAAGGCGACGCGCCGGAAGCCCTGCTCGACAGCTACACGGCAGAGCGTGTGCAGGCAGCGGATGAGAACATTCTCAATTCCACACGCTCAACTGATTTCATCACGCCCAAATCCGAGATGAGCCGCATCTTCCGCGATGCCGTGCTGGACCTCGCAAAAGAGCACGCTTTCGCCCGGCCTTTTGTGAATTCCGGCCGCCTGTCCCAACCCAGCACCTATGACGCCTCACCGCTCAACACACCGGATGCTCTGCCGACAGGTCCGAGTCAAACCCGCCCAGGCGCCCCCTGCCCGGATGCACGCCTGACGGATGGCTATTTTTTAGACAGTTTAGAAGGGGACTTCTGCCTTCTGGCTTTAAACACAACCGCACCCGAAGGTACCGGCCTGACCATCCTGTCGCCCGAGATCACCGACGATCTCCGCACCCGCTATCTGGCAGAGGCCGCCTCCGCCCTCTACCTCATCCGCCCAGATCAACACATCGCCGCCCGCTGGCCCAGCGCTACGGCAGAGCATGTGACCCAAGCTCTCACCCGCGCCAAAGGACACGCCCTATGAGCACGCTCATCACAACGCCCAACCTTAAGAATGCCGATGACATATACGCCATGCTGCTGGCCGCCCATGAAGACCTCAGCCTGGAAGGCAGCACTGCCCTAAACGCCCGGCTGGTGCTTTTACTGGTCAATCATATCGGGGATGCAGGAGTGATCGAGGAAGCGTTGGAGATGGCGAAACAGGGATGAGCAGCCAGGGTCAATGACCGCTCTTAGCCCATAAAGCGTGCACCACGACTTTATGCTGATGTGCCCGCTCTAGCTTCAACTATTTGTGATCTGTTCACTGCTTACTCCCGTACTGACGAATATGGACCAGTGCAAACCTGCAGAACCAATCAATAACCAAAAAAGGAAATACTATGAATCGTCGTGGCCTTATAAAATCGTTTGCAGCTGTTGGACTGGTATCGGCAGTTGGAGCATGTGCGCAAACTGAAACCGGGGACGATATTGTAGATATCGCAGCATCCAACCCAGATTTCTCAACTCTTGTGGCTGCTTTGCAGGCTGCGGATCTGGTAGAAACGCTTAAAGGGCCAGGACCATTCACAGTGTTTGCCCCGACAAATGCAGCATTTGACGCGCTGCCAGCCGGCACTGTTGAAACCCTTCTTCTGCCAGAAAACAAAGATCAACTGGTCAATATTCTGACCTACCATGTTGTTCCTGGTGCAATAACATCAGACCAAGTGATTGGGCAGAAACTGGACGTTGCGACAGTACAAGGCGATACAGTGCGTGTGAACGGTACGGGTGGCAAGTACGGTGCTGCTGTGCGTGTAAACGATGCCAATGTCACATCAGCAGACATCATCGCAACCAACGGTGTTATTCACGTGATCGACAAGGTGCTCTTGCCTTAAATTCCCTTCAAGAGGCAAGCGAGAAGCCCGGCTGGCATCGTCCGGTCGGGCTTATTTGTATAGAAACCGCAATGACCCCGGTACTGACGTCGGCCCCAATTCTTCAAAGTCGACGTCTTCCGCATCACCGCCACCACTTTCCCCCTCACTCCACCACCTGATGCACTTCGATCACGTTGCCATCCGGGTCGTAAAAATAAATCTGGTGCCAGCCTTTGACGGCGCTTTCACCCCAATCGGAATACGCCACGCCCTGCGCCTCCAAATGCGCCTTAAACGCCTCCAGATCGTCGCATCGATAGGCGATATGGCCATGGCTCACCGGGTTCACGATCTGGCCGGTGCGAAACCCTGCCTTCACATCCTTGCGCGCCACATGCAGATGCACATGCCCATCCTCCAAAAAGGCCACATCCCCGGTGTAGACATCCTCGTCATTCTTCAGCGCAGGCAGGTCCGTTTCAGCTCGGTCGAGCTGCATAACATCGCGGTAGAACGTATCCATCGCCTCCACCTTTTCGGTGCTGAGATTGATGTGGTGCAATGTCAGTTTCATGGCCGTCCTCCGCCTCAATGCTGGACCTCCAATCAACACCACGCTTAACTTGGGCACAAGCCTCAGCCGGAGAGATGCGATGCGCACACCCCACAACTCGTTCAAAACCAAACTGGCTTCGGGTCAGAACCTCTATGGCTGCTGGGCCGGGTTTTGCGATCCTTATGCGACCGAAGTGCTGGGCACCGCCGGGTTTGACTGGCTGGTGCTGGATGGGGAGCATGCGCCCAATGACATCCGCACACTCTCTGCGCAGATACAAGCACTGCAAGGGTCGTCAAGCCACCCGGTGGTGCGCGTGCCGATTGGCGAAGACTGGATCATCAAACAGGTGCTCGATATCGGGGTGCAATCGCTTCTGGTGCCAATGGTCGACACAGCAGAGCAGGCCCAAGCGCTGGTCAAAGCCATGCGCTACCCGCCCGAAGGTGTGCGTGGGTCCGGTGCGGCTCTGGCCCGTGCCTCAGGCTTTGGCGCGATCCCGGATTACATCACAACCGCCAATGATCAGATGTGCCTCATTGTGCAAATCGAAAGCCGCGCGGCGCTCGAAAACCTCGATGCCATTTGCGCCATCGACGGCGTTGATGCCGCCTTCATAGGACCGTCCGATCTGGCCAATGACATGGGCTACCGCGGCGACGCCACCCAGCCAGAGGTGATGGACGCCATGCAAGACGCGCTCGCCCGGATCAAAGCCTCTGGCAAAGCGCCCGGCATTCTGGCCGTCGATCATGACACAGCTTTGATGTATCGCGACTGGGGCGGGCAAATGCTTGCGGTGGGCATTGACGTTCTGCTCTTTGCGCAATCTGCCCGCGCTTTGGCGGCAAAGTGGCGTGATGGCTGAGCATCTTCTGATTGACCTTGGGGGCACGCATTGCCGCGTCGGTTTGGCTCTCCAAAACAAGCTTGATCCTGAAACTGTTCAACGCTTTGCCATTGACCCGTTTGAAGACCTGTCGCAGCTGCTGCAAACCTATCTGATGGACAGACCACAGGGCAGCATCCAAGCCATATGTGCTGGCGTGGCCGGACCTGTTCGCGATGGCTCTGCGCAGCTTACCAATCATAACTGGTTTATCGATGCCACCACCTTGCGTCGCAGCACAGGCATTCCCGAAATTCATTTACTCAATGATCTACAGGCCCAGGCTTATGCTTTAGATGATCTGCATGAAGACGCCCAGCAAACCCTGGTCAAAGGAATGTCCGAGCCGGGCGGTCCGCGTCTGGTATTGGGTCTCGGAACAGGCTGCAACATCGCAGTGGCGCATCAACAAAAGGACAGGGTGTTTGTCCCCGCCTCAGAGAGCGGGCACACCACCTTGCCAGACGCGCCCGGCTTCCGCCCGCTCTTTGATGCCTTGTACAAACAAGCCGGGCATTTGCCGATAGAAGCGGCACTTTCGGGTTCCGGTCTCACGCGCATCCACGCCTTTTTTAGCGGCGAGACTTTGACGCCGACGCAGATCATCGCGGCTCAGCCGCGCAAGACACTCCAGTGTTTTGCGTCCTTGCTCGGCCTTGTCGCCAGTAACCTTTGTTTGTCGCATATGGCCACAGGCGGCCTCTACCTCATCGGCGGCACCGCACGTGCCATCGCCCCCTTCCTCACACCGATGGGTTTCACCGACACATTCCATCCGCGTGGGCCTTACACGGATATCCTGAAACGCATCCCGGTGACGGTGATCCATGACGACAACGCCGCGCTCTTGGGATGTGCGCGCTATCTGTCACAAAAGGAATAGGGAGTCTAAAGGGCTTCGCCTTTAGCCTGATACTTCAGCGAAAAGCGAAACGCGTGCAACGATTGCGTGTCACGCGGCGTTTCGCGATCATCTACGTCACAGGTTCATCGCGAAACGCTTTCGGGTTTTTAAGTCTGCCAACGTGTTGACCGGACTAACCAGTTAATCTGCCCGAGCGTCCAAACCTGACTGGGGAAAGAACGCGCATCGCGGCTGCCGTTCATGACGGCATTGTCATCGGGGTGTCTCAATACCTCGATGATTGAGACTGGTTTCTTGCAAGAAACCAGAGTGGAGTTTTGCAAAATTCCACCACGCCCAAAGCCCGTTTTCTTTCAAGGTGTCCGGAGCGCCAATACGTTAAAGCGTTCCGCGATCATCTACGTCTCAGGTTCATCGCGAAACGCCTTGGCACGCTACCCAGTGCTCAGTGCCAAAACCCGGCTGATTTCGGTCAATGACCGACCAGATTGATCCATCCACGCGTTGAACGCCGCCTGCACCGCTTTCATCGACGACTTGGATCCCGGTGCCTTGTCCACCACACCCTCTGCAATCAAACGCGCCACAACATCCTTTGACAGGATATAACTGTCCCGCCCGAGCATCCGCATGGAGTAAGCGCCTGTCATCCCACCTAACCGGGAGCCACGCTTTTTCATCATCTCAAGCAGGTCCGCAAAGGCATCAGACGGCCAGCCACCCAGGACGTGGCCCACACCTCCCTCCTCGCGCAGTTCAAGCAGAAACGCCGCATTGTCCCGCACAGACTGAATCTTGGCGCCATGCCTAACGATGCGCGTGTCCTGCAACAGACTGTCAAACATCCCGTCATCCATGAAGGCGCAGCGACCGAGGTCAAAGCCGTGAAACGCTTCTTCAAACCCAGGCCACTTCTTTTCAATCACGGTCCAGTTGAGTCCGGTGGCAAAAATGTACTTTGACATCTCCGCCAGCCAGCGGTCCTCGGGAATTCTGGCAAGCTCTTCTGGAGTCTTCGGCTTACCAAGCATTGCGTCCAGCGCATCCGTTCCGCCGTGCCGTTCGGCACTGATGTCAAATATCTCTTGAAAACTCCGCATCGCATGCTCCTTTCGCGCGCGTATAGCAGTCTACCCCTGACAGTTTCCTGCAGGAAGCCGCTTTTCCAGAACGCTTGCCTCTGCCATACTGCACACAATCAACAAATAAAGAGCAGACCGATGGCCGACGATCTTTTGACAGCCCCTGGGTCGGGGGACTACGACGCCTCCTCCATTCAAGTCCTGGAGGACATGGAGCATGTGCGCCTGCGTCCTGGCATGTATATCGGCGGCAAGGATGACCGAGCGCTGCACCACATGGTCGCTGAAATCATCGACAACTCCATGGACGAGGCCGTGGCCGGACACGCCACCTGGATCGAAGTCGAACTGCACGAGAACGGCCATGTCTCGGTGCGCGACAACGGGCGCGGTATTCCCACTGATCCACACCCCAAGGATCCATCCAAAACCGCACTTGAAATCATCTTTTGCACCCTAAACGCAGGCGGCAAGTTCTCTGGCGACAGCTATCAGACCTCCGGCGGTCTGCACGGTGTGGGGTCATCGGTGGTCAACGCGCTCTCGGATCACCTGCGCGTCGAAGTGGCCCGCAACAAGGAACTCTTCGCGATGGAGTTTTCCCGTGGCCTGCCACAAGGCCCTTTGGAGAAAGTCGGCGCAGCTCCCAACCGGCGCGGCACTGCCGTGACCTTTCATCCTGATCCTGACATTTTCGGCTCTCTCAAACTCAAACCCGCACGGCTCTTCAAGATGGCGCGGTCCAAGGCTTACCTCTTTTCCGGTGTCGAAATCCGCTGGAAAACTGCCATCGAAGACGGTGAAACCCCGGCAGAGGCGAAATTCCACTTCCCCGGTGGTCTTGCGGACTATCTGTCGGAAACCTTCGCCGGGGCCTCAACCTATGCCGACGCGCCCTTTGCCGGATCGGTGTCCTTCGACAAATTCCAGGTCCCCGGAAAGGTCGAATGGGCGATCAACTGGACGCCCGCGCGCGACGGGTTCATTCAATCCTACTGCAACACCGTGCCCACGCCTGAGGGCGGCACGCATGAGGCCGGGTTTTGGGCGGCGATCCTGAAAGGCATCAAGGCCTATGGCGAACTGGTCAGCAACAAAAAAGCCGGGACTATCACGCGCGAAGACCTGATCACAGGGGCGGGCGCGCTGGTCTCCTGCTTTATCCGTGAGCCGGAATTCGTGGGCCAGACCAAGGACCGCCTTGCCACGGTCGAAGCCCAGCGGATGGTCGAAAATTCTGTGCGCGACCATTTCGACAACTGGCTCGCGGCGGATACGAAATCGGCGGGGGCGATCCTTGATTTTCTGGTGCTGCGTGCTGAGGAACGCCTGCGCCGCAGGGCCGAGAAGGAGACACAACGCAAATCCGCCACCAAGAAACTGCGCCTCCCCGGCAAATTGGTGGACTGCAGTTCCTCAACACGCGAGGGCACAGAATTATTCATTGTGGAAGGCGACAGCGCGGGCGGCTCGGCCAAAATGGCGCGGGATCGCAAGACGCAGGCCCTTCTGCCCCTGCGCGGCAAGATCCTGAACGTGCTGGGGGCGGCGTCCTCCAAACTGGGCACCAACGCCGAGATCAGCGACCTCACCCAAGCGCTTGGGGTTGGCCTTGGCACGCGGTTCAACATCGACGATCTGCGCTATGACAAGATCATCATCATGACCGACGCCGATGTGGACGGCGCGCATATCGCCTCGCTTCTGATGACCTTCTTCTTCACCCAGATGCGCCCGATGATTGATGCGGGGCATCTTTATCTGGCATGCCCGCCTTTGTACCGACTGACGCAGGGGGCCAAGCGGGTCTATTGCCTCGATGAGGCCGAGCGCGACGCGTGGCTGGAGAAAGGTTTAGGAGGCAAAGCCAAGATCGACGTCAGCCGTTTCAAGGGCCTGGGGGAGATGGACGCCAAGGATCTCAAAGAGACCACCATGGACCCCAAAACCCGCAAACTCATCCGCGTGACCATCGACGAGGACGAGCCGGGGGAGACTGGCGATTTGGTCGAGCGCCTGATGGGCAAAAAGCCGGAACTGCGGTTTCAGTATATTCAGGAGAATGCGCGGTTCGTGGAGGAGTTGGATGTTTGAGGGTGAAAAAGTCACTTGGAAATTGATCCATGGATGAGAACGAAAACAGAGAGACGGGAGTTGCTGTTCCTGCAGTTTCTCAATCTGGAAGTGACGGCAAGCAAACAGCACTTGAGGGCGAGGTTCTATCAAAAGTAACCGCCAACACGGTACCTCAAGACAGGTTTGTCGAAGCCCTACAAGATGTCGTTTCGAACAGTCAGCGAGGGTTGGCTAACCAATCTTCCAGCCACTTAACTCTGGGCGCGCTGGAACAGAAAGTGATAGAGAACCGTAGGCTAGAAGAGACTACTGAGAGGCTCCGAGCTGATCTAGCCGCAGAACGCAAGACGAGCTCCTCCCTGTCCGAATCGAATAGTGTGAAAGACGAACGAATAAGAACGCTCAGAACTATCCATTGGGTGAGTGGCTTGTTGTATGTCGTTGCCACTATTCTGACTGGAATCGCAACGACCGAAACCGCTTCATCTTTTTCGATGCCTCTCTACGGAATTGCAGGTGTATGCATCATTGCTGGACTTTTTGCCCCTAGTATGTTCGGAAAAAGCCCCAATGATTGAGTACAACCTGAATATTCTAGATGTCATAGACCGCGGAGTTCCAAACAAAGAACGTATTCCGATAGAAGTAGTTGATGCTACCAACCTAAGCCGATATTGGATCGGCATCGGAATTCGAACGGAGTTAAGGCGAATACTCCCCATTAACGACAATTTACTCTGGCTTGGCCAAGGAGAAGTTTTGCCAGGAGATTGGATCTTTGTATACACCGGACAAGGCTCACCACAACAAAACAACATGCCAAACAGCGTGAACAAGATCTTCACAATCCACTGGAACAGGCGCTCCGTTTTGTTCCAGTCCGAAGAGCTGCAACCGTTCTTAGTCAACGGCATTGTGAGCTTCTATGAGTCGCCAGATAACGACACAAATCAGAGCTATTAACAAGCGTAAGGTGGGCAGTTCTGCCCACCTTGCTCCCCAGACCATCGCTCGGCATCAATTCCCCTCCGTAGGGCGGGGTTTCACCCCTCCACACCCATTGCCGGGGTGAAACCCCGGCCTACCGCGAAACGTTGCGCGCACGGGGGTTTAACACATCCGTTTTTACCCGATTCCCCCATCCGCACCGACGTGATACCGACGCAATACCGACGTGATACCGATGTGGCAAAATCGCTCAAAACCCTTGTTAACCAGGGGTTTTCAGGCCTGCCACGCCACAGTCATGTGTCTCGCCTCCTGACCCGTTCACCCTTCGTTAACCTCTGTCCAACAAAAAAGGCCGGGCGTGCACCCGGCCTCTCTTACATCTCTCGAACCTCGATCAGGCGGTCGTGCTGCCATCCTGCGGGATGCGCAGGCGCTGGCCGGGATAGATCTTGTCCGGGTCGCTGAGCATCGGGCAGTTGGCCTCGAAAATCTCGGTATAGCGCGCGCCGTTGCCCAGCGCTTTCTCGGCGATTTTCCAAAGCGTGTCGCCCTTGGCCACCTCGTGAAACACCGGATCGGCCCCGGTAACCGTGTCCTCAACCGCCGCCACGCCCTTGGCGTTGCCCACGGCCATGATGACCTTTTCCTTGGTCTCCTGATCCACGGCCTCACCCGAAACCTTAACCACATCGCCATCTACCGCAATGTTGAGCCCGGCGGTGTTAAGCCCCAGATCCTGCACCTCTTTTTCCAGTGCCTCGGCTTCGGGCGTCTCATCGCCACCCTTCCAGAAATTCCAAAAACCCATGGTCTTGCCCTTTCGCATCCCAGTTGTTTGTGCCCTCAGTGTCATGGCAAAGAGTGAGAAATCAAAGGGGAAATCGTCATGCATCACCTCATAGACACGCCGCAAATCTTCCCCATGCCTGCCCCGATTTGACCTAGGTGCGCGGCTAACCTGCGACCTGAGCAAAAGGTACAGGCATGTCTCAAAGCGGCAAACGCATCTTCCGCCTCGGCGCATTGGCCGTGATTGCCATCGCGGCGGTCGCGTTTGTGTTCATGCGCGAGGACCCCACCGAAGAAGACGTGGTCGATGCGTTCCTGAAGGCGACCGGCATCCCCGGTGCGGTGCTGGCCTATGGTCCCTCGGACGGTGCGCCAATGCTCAAGGCCTTCGGCGTATCAGACCCGATCAAAGCCACGCCCATGCAGGTCGATCAGGTGTTGCCTTTGGCGTCCCTCACCAAACCCATCACTGCCGCAGCCCTGCTGTCGCTGGTGAATGCCGGCGAGGTCAGCCTGGACAAGCCTCTGGCAGAACAAATAAACTTGCCAACACCGCATGACCCCAGAGCCATGGCCATCACCCCCCGCGATCTGCTTGCCCATCGAGGGGGCTTTGATCGAAGCCTAACCTTTGATCCCGTTTTTGAGCCAGAAAAAATGGGGCGCACGCGGGAGGAAAGCTGCCAAACCCTTGCCCACGCAGTATGGGGCACTCTGCCGCTTGACCATATCCCAGACAGCACCACAGCCTATTCCAATATCGGCTTTTGCCTTTTGACCGGCCTGCTTACGCAAAACGGCACCTATACCCTGGAAGATGTGCTGCAAGCGCAGGCGCGCGTCACGCTCAGCCGCGCAGCTGGCCCCAACTGGGAACAGAGCGAGACGGGTTGGAAACAGGTGCAAGGTTCAGAGGCTGAACGCATGTGGATTGCCGGACTTGGCGCGGCGGGAAGTGCGATGGGTCGTGCGGAAGATGTCTGGCGCTTTGCCGCGCGAACACCCAAGGCCAGCGATGCCGCCGCCCCATCGGGTGAGAATGGTGATTTCTATGCTCTGGGCTGGCGCATTTGGCCCGGCCCTGATGGCAGACAGCTTACCCATTGGGGCGGTCTTACGGGTGTCTTCACGGCCATGTTCCGATTTTCGGATGGGCATGTTGTCGTGGTTTTGTTCAATTCAGCCCCACAGAATTACAGCGTTGGTTTCGATGCGCTCTACGCAGGGCTTTGTCAGGTTCGCGACCTGGAGTGCCGCCCCAAATAATAGAAACCATGCAACATTTAGTCCGCGCGCATCGATCTAAACTCTAAACTTCCTCTATCCACTTTTGCCAAGCCTTGCTAACGTCCAGACATGCGTGTGGTTCTGCTTTTCTGTCTGGTGTTTGTATTGTCATGTGGGCGGCCCCTGACAGACAATGAAAAGAGCTTTGCAGAGCAGATTCACGGCGACTCCATTGACACATCCCGCATCCGCTTTGTGGATGGCGCGCTCATCGGCAAGGTCACCTATAAGCGTCAGAAACGTCCGCGTCTCGCCTGTCGCGAACGCATTTTCCCTGAACCCAGGACCGAGACCGTCACAGTTGGTCCTGCCGCTTTCGTGCTGTTCAACAAAGTGTTCTATTCCAAGGAATGGTACGACCGCGACTACCTGCCAGTTTATCCAGAGCGCATGAGCCTGGTCCACGCAATGATCTTTGCCCATGAGATCACCCATGTCTGGCAATGGCAGAACCGCGCCAAGACGGGCTACACCCCGCTCAAGGCCGCATCAGAACATGCCGCCAAGGACGACCCATATCTCTTCGATATTTCCACCGAGACGCGGTTTTTGGATTACGCCTATGAACAACAGGCGTCGATCGTCGAAGAATATGTCTGCTGTGCCGCGCTGGATCCAACAGCACCGCGCACCAAGCGCTTGAAAGAGCTGTTGCGCGATGGTTTCCCGCTGCAAGACCTGCGCATCCCAAACGAAGTGGTCCTGCCCTGGGATGGTGCCGAGGTCAAAGGCATCTGCCGGGTCTGAAGATCTGTTATTCCTGAATACTCTCTAAGTATTCCAGAAGTGCCGCCAGGGGGCGTGGCGTGGGGGTCAACACGCCATCTCCGACATCTACGGGCACAGTGTCCCCGATTAAGAGCAGACCAAATTCCGGCATTTGATGTCCAGGAAGTCCGGTGCGGTCATATCCATCTATGGTCGACAACACGCGTGACCGCGGGAACACGCCATCTTCGGTCAACCGTGTCAGATCCGCTGGCGGCGGATCAAATGATCCCGCCCAAGGGCCATTACCCTTGCCCGATGTCCCATGGCATTGCACACAGTTCTCTGCAAAAAGCGCCCGCCCCTCACTCGGTTCTGGCATGGAGATTTGCGTACAGGCCAGTAAGACCAGCGCCCCAGCGAACGGAATAAGTCGTCTTATGATCATCACCCTGCTCCTGTTTTGAGGAGCATGATCTCAGGCCCGGTTGCGCCCTGCGTTGATACAGATCAAACGAGTTCGCCCGCCAGCGCCTTGTCGATGAGAGCAACGGTCTCCTCCAGACCATAAAGCGCAATGAAACCACCAAAGCGTGGGCCTTGGCTCGCGCCAAGTAGCACCTCGTATATGGCCTTGAACCAATCGCGCAGCGGCTCGAACCGGTCACGGCCTACGGCATAGACGATGGATTGTAGCGCCTCATCTTCAACGGGGCCGTCATAGGCAGCCAGCTGGTCACGCAGATCGCTGAGTGCCTCACGTTCCAGATCGCTGGGGGCGCGATAGGTTTTGGTGGGTGCAACGAAATCCTCATAGTATTTCACGGCGCAGCCTGCTGCAGCATCCATGTCTGGATGCGTCTCGGCACTGGCCTCGGGCGCATAGCGGCGAATGAACCCCCAAAGCGTATCCTTGTCCTCGGCCGCAGATACAGACGCCAGATTCAAGAGCATCGCAAATGGCACGACCATCTTGCTCTCGGGCACATCGCCGTTGTGGATGTGATGCACCGGGTTATTGACCTTTTGCGCAGCATCCTGACCGGGATAGGCCCGCAGCTGTTGGTGGTACTCATCAACGGCTCGCGGGATCACGTCAAAATAGAGCCGTTTGGCCGTTTTCGGCTTTTGGTACATGAAGTAAGACAGGCTCTCGGTCGCGGCATAGCTCAGCCATTCATCAATGCTGATCCCGTTGCCCGAGGATTTGGAAATTTTCTGACCCTGGTCATCGAGGAAAAGTTCATAGCTGAAATGCTCGGGCGGACGGACCCCTAGGGTTCGGCAAATGGCGTCATAGATTTTCTCGTTGGTGGCATGTTCCTTGCCATACATCTCGAAATCCACGCCAAGCGCGGCCCAGCGTGCGCCAAAATCCGGCTTCCACTGAAGCTTTACGTTTCCGCCTGTGACGGGCAGCGTCCACTCCTGACCTTCCTCATCGTCAAAGGTGACTGTGCCTTCCTTGGCATCCACATGTTTCATCGGCACATAGAGCACACGACCGGTTTCGGGGTGGATCGGCAGGAAGATCGAATAGGTCTGTTGCCGTTCTTCGCGCAGCGACTTCAGCATGATCTTCATCAGATCATCGTACCGCTCGGCACAGCGCAGCAGGATCTCGTCAAACTGCCCGGTGCGGTAAAACTCGCGGGCCGAGATGAATTCGTATTCAAACCCGAACGTATCGAGGAAGCGACGCAGCATGGCGTTGTTGTGGTGGCCAAAGCTCTCGTATTCCCCGAAGGGGTCAGGCACCACCGTCAGAGGTTTGTGCAAGTGCTCTTGCAACATCTCGGAGTTCGGCACATTGCCCGGAACCTTGCGCATGCCATCAAGGTCATCTGAAAAACAAATGAGCTTTGTCGGAATGTCGCTGATCTGTTCAAAGGCGTGCCGCACCATGGTCGTGCGCAGCACCTCTCCAAAGGTGCCAATATGCGGCAGGCCCGACGGTCCATAGCCCGTCTCAAAGAGAACATACCCCTTGTCAGGAGGCGCCTTCTCATACCGTTTGAGCAAACGACGCGCTTCTTCAAAAGGCCAGGCTTTCGAGCTCATTGCAGCGTCGCGTAGATCAGACATCTCATTCTCCGATTGGTGCGCCTTATCAATAGGACAAGACCGTCCGCTTCCTATTGCCGAGGGGCGGCACAGTCAATATTCTGCACTGCGACAAGACATGCCAAAGGAAAACCAATGAGCGAGCAGACCCCACACCCCCTCAGCCCCCAGGATTGCCTGGTGATGGTCATGATCGCCGTTTCGGCCTCGGATGAAGACATACGAACGTCGGAATTGGTTAAGATCGAATCCGCCGTCAACAACCTGCCGGTTTTTGCGGATTATGACCCCGACCGCATCAAGGTCGTGGCGCAAATCGTGTTTGATCTTTTCAGTGTCGAGGACGGATTGGATGCGCTCTTTGGCCTGGTGCGTGACAACCTAGAAGACCGTCTTTACGAGACGGCCTATGCGCTGGCCTGTGACGTGGCCGCCGCTGATGGCACACTGGATGAGACCGAGCTGCGCATTCTCGAAGAGATCCGCTATGAGTTGAATATCGACCGTCTGCACGCCGCTGCTATTGAACGCGGTTCGCGTGCGCGCCATCTCAAAGGCTGATTCCGCACGATTCACCGGGATTCCGTGATTTTCCGCTTTTGATTCAACGGTGCTTTGAGGTTTAGTGAGGCATACCGGAAGAGAGGTACATCATGCGCCCAGTCTTCATAAACATCCGATGCAAGCCCGGCACATCCTATCAAGTCGCCGAAGAGATTGCCTTGCGCGAAATTCACTCCGAGCTTTATTCGACCTCGGGCCCGTTTGACCTTTTGCTCAAGCTCTATGTGCCAGAGGGCGACGATATCGGAAAATTCATCAACGATAAATTGCTCGACATTGCTCAGATCGAACGCACGGAAACGACGCTAACATTCAAAGCGTTTTAGAAAAACACTTGGGAGGAAAAATATGAAACTGACATCACTTGTGGCTGCGGCTGCGCTGACAGCGACGGGGTCGCTGGCGCTTGCAGACGGGCATCAATCCAATGTCAAAGTCGGAATGATCACTACACTTTCCGGCGGAGGGGCCGGGCTAGGCATCGATGTAAGAGACGGCTTTATGCTGGCCGTGAAGATGTCGGGCAACGACCATATTGAAGTTGTGGTCGAGGATGATCAGCGCAAACCTGATATCGCAGTGCAATTAGCGGACAAGATGATTCAATCCGAAAAGGTGGACGTGCTGACGGGGATCATCTGGTCGAACCTTGCAATGGCGGTGGTGCCTGCTGCAACCGCTCAGGGCAAGTTTTACCTCTCTCCCAATGCTGGCCCATCTGCGCTCGCAGGTGCGGGCTGTCATCCGAATTACTTCAACGTTGCCTGGCAGAATGATAACCTGCACGAGGCTGCCGGCGGCTATGCCAATGCCGCAGGCTTTAAGAAGTCTTTCATTCTGGCCCCCAACTATCCTGCAGGCGCAGATGCTCTAACAGGTTACAAGCGAATTTACGAAGGGGAGCTGGCCGGTGAAATCTTCACGGAGCTGGGTCAGAAAGACTATGCCGCGGAACTTGCGCAGATCCGTGCCTCAGGTGCTGACAGTGTCTTTTTCTTCCTTCCCGGTGGAATGGGCATTTCTTTTCTCAAGCAATATGCTGACAGCGGCATTGACCTTCCCGTTGTCGGCCCAGCCTTCAGCTTTGATCAAGGCATCCTGCAGGCCGTCGGCGATGCTGCGATGGGTGTGAAGAACACCAGTCAGTGGAACAAGGATATCGACAATGAAGCCAACAAGGCGTTTGTCGAGGCGTTCCAGGCCGAGTACGATCGCCTGCCTTCGCTCTATGCGTCACAAGGTTATGACACCGCAAACCTGCTTCTCTCTGCCATTGGATCAGCAGACATCAACGATCCTGATGCCTTCCGCGCAGCTTTGAAGGCAGCGGATTTTGCGTCAGTGCGCGGTGACTTTGCTTTTGCAGACAATCATCACCCGATACAGGACATCTACGTGCGCGAGGTGATCAAAGAGGGTGACGTCTTCACCAACAAAATCCTAAACGTGGCGCTCGAAGATCATTCGAACGTCTATGTCAGCGAATGCAAGATGTAAGAAGTTGCGTTTAACGGAATAGAAAAGCCGTCCTTGGGGGCGGCTCTTCTTTTTTGCGGCGGATGCCTGATCAATAAAAAACCGCCCGGTGGTCGGCTTGTGTGTTGGTTGCGGGGGCTCGCAACCAGCTTTGTCGAACAACCTTGAAGCTCTAAATGAGAGAGAGTTGGCTTTCTTTCCTCGCGAAACAGTCTCCTGTCCGGCAGATCCGAGCACCATGTGGTAAATGAACGGCAGGAATGGGCCGTTTGTAACAGGTCGATGATGTGCAATCCACGATAGTGCTGCTCTGCCTCCAATGACTGAAAACAGTTCGAAGTAGTTGATGGAACTAACGAGCCAATACAGGTCAATAAAAAAACACTGTTCCCTAGTGAGGCCAAACCAAACCGCCTATTTAGCCGTCTTCAGTTCCCAACCACACTGTTTGCGCGTTCTTTTCTCTTCCTTAGTATTTTCTGGATGATTGGATAGCTTACAAGCGCAACCGCGATCATAATACAAACCAGCGAGATCGGACGTGTAAAGAAGGTCGTCACATCGCCCTGGCTGCCAATCAGTGACTGCCGCATAGAACGTTCCGCCAATGGCCCCAGAACGATGGCCAGAACGGCAGGCGCCACCGGGTAGTTGAGCTTGCGCATGAGATACCCAACGATCCCGATAATCAACATGATCCAGGTGTCAAACATCCGGTCCGTTGTGGCAAACACACCCAGCACGCACAGTACGAAGATGATCGGCGTCAACAATGTGAACGGCATGGCGAGGACACGGATAAAAATCGGAATCAAGGCAAGATTCAGAAGCAACGTCACACCATTGGCCACGTACATGGACCCAATGAGGCCCCAGACGAAGTCCGGACTTTCCGTGAACAACAGTGGGCCTGGTCGCAGTCCCCAAATTATCATCCCACCCAGCAAGATCGCCGTAGTAGGCGATCCGGGAATGCCTAGTGTGATCATGGGCAGCATTGATCCGGTCGACGCGGCGTTATTGGCCGCCTCGGGCGCCGCAACACCGGCCACATTGCCCTTCCCGAAGCTGTCAGGATCTTTAGAAAAAGTCTTGCTCAACCCATAGGACATGAGAGCCGCTGGCGTCGCCCCAGCAGCGGGCAGCGTGCCGACAAAGAAACCCAAGAAGGACCCTACCCAAGTTGAATTGATGTAGTCTTTGATTTGCCTAAAGTTATCCTTCATTCTTTGCCAGGTGATCTTGACGTTGTGCATCTGGACTTTGCCGGCGGTACTTTCGAGCGTCCAAAGCATCTCTCCGATCCCGTAGATGCCAATGGCCAAGACCAAAAAACCAATCCCGCGCTGAAACTCGACCATGTCAAAGAAGATCATCCGCGGCTGACCTGAAATAATGTCAAAACCAACAGCAGCCAGGACCAGACCGAGCAAAATTGAGAAAATCGTCTTGGGAATGTCATCGCCGCCAAGCCCGATGAAAGTAGCAAAGGCCAACAGCATCAAAGCGAACTCTTCTTGTGGTCCAAACTTCAGCGCGAAAGCCGCCAAGGGTGGAGCAAACAGTGTAAACAGGATGATTGAAACCGTCCCACCGATAAAGCTGGCAATTGCCGCCGCCATTAACGCTTGGTCGGCCTTACCACTTTGCGCCATGGGTCTGCCGTCAAACACTGTGGCCACCGCCGTTGAGGCCCCCGGTATGCCCAAAGTGATCGAACTGATCGCGCCGCCATACATGGCCCCGTAATAAAGTGCCGCTAGAAAGATAATCGCAGCGGTGGGCGGCACAAGGAATGTAATTGGCAACAGGATCGCAACGCCGTTCACAGACCCCAACCCCGGCATGCAGCCGACGAAAAGGCCCGCAAGGCAGCCCGCGAAGATCATGAACAGGTTGAGCGGCTCAAACGCCTGCAGGAGGCCTGCTCCAAGTGAGACTAAAATCGTTTCCATGACATCAGTCCTTTCAATAGAACCATTCGTAGCGCAGGTTATCGATCACCAAGAAGCCTTCCTCGAAGATCGGCAGTCCCTTAGGCAGATATTTGGTCAGAGCGACCTCAAACATCAGGTAGACAAAAATTGGTGTGCCCAGCACAAACCCAGCAGTCATTGGCCAAGAGTGCCTGCCAAGGAAGCGAACAAAAAACAGCATGAACAACATCAGCGCGATGTAAGTGCCGACAATGTTCATCAGGATGAGCAATGCCAGAATGGATCCGGCTGATACCGTAACGAGGAAAACCGTGTCCGGAGCGATATAGGGCTCACTGGATTGCGACTCTGGTGTAACTCCACGAAACCACCGTAAGAGCGTCACCAGTGATGCCAGCGCCATGCCGAAAGAAAGCCAGAACGGCCAAACCCCTGCGCCAGGGCCGCGCCCTTCAACCCAACCAATGTTCAGACCGTCTGCGTAAACATTGTACATAAGGCCTAGCGACACAAGCAGTGTAGCAATTCCCATCAAGAGTTCTGCGATACGGACCGTCATGTAGAGTCTCCATTGCTTCAGGTTTTGGACACACGTTTAGCCATTCACCCGGCGTATATTGCGGCGCCGGATGCAGTTTTCAGGAAGTAAAGGCTCCCGCAGGTTACGCGGGAGCAGTGTTTACAGTTTTATTCGCCAGTGATTGCGTCTGCGCCGACCTGTTCGATCAGCTTCACATGCGCGTCTTTCTGCGTGGCGTGGAAG
>CANMBU010000001.1 GCA_947496175.1 uncultured Roseovarius sp. | reverse complement strand
AGCACAACGCGGCCATCAGAGACCGGCGCACCGTAAGAACGCAGCAAGGATTTCGCCTGGTATTCGTGAATGTTCATCGCACAATCCCGTCTTGGTGTGTTTCCCTCTCGGTATAGACACGGATTTGGACGGACTTAAGTGCTTTGTCGTCGGTTTATGGGTTTTGCGGCCAAATAATAACTTTTGTGATCACGGCATTAAAAGCTGTGATCACAAATTAACAAATATGAAGCTAAGAGCGAATCAATGCGCAGTTTCAAGCCTCTGCCTGATATGATGGCAACATCAGCATGTGACCCTTAGTTGAAGAAGATCGCAAATCCACCGGGGTTTCCATTGGTCAAACGTTGAAACGCATTCCAGCTTTGCGCGGTGAGCCGCGGCCCTTTTGCCGCATACCGATACGCGCCAATGCCATGCACCCATTCGAGCAAGGACAACGGACTGGGATCTTCAACATAGGCAGGAATACTGATGCCGTGACCGGGTGGCAAAAGCGGGTGCGAGATCAGCAAATCGCCTTGCAGCACCGCCTCGATATCCGTCAGGATCGCTTGCCAGGCCTCGGGCGCACCATCAGGGATTTCAACCGGCAAGGCCGAAGTCTGGGTCGCGTTGGGAATCCATTCGCGCTCATTGTCAGTCTCTTCGGCCAGCCGCGTCCAAAACACCCGATTTTGCGCAATCATGCCCATCCAGTTGTCGCGCACAGCCCGGATGTGATCGGCATCGGGTTGCTGATCCAGGGATCGGATCAGAACGTAGATGAAATCGATCGACCCGGCCTGTTGTGCCGCCATCCTTTGCATGTCGCCAACCGCTTCGGGCTGTTTTGCCTCGATGGCGCGCTTTTCGTTGCGGATGAATTGAAGACTGCGACGCAGATCGCTGAGGTCTCTGCCCAATGCTCTATTTTCAGTCTGCATTGCATCGGCGGTTTCCTGAAGCGCGTCTTTTTCTGCACCGTCAGGCATTTCTCTTATGACATTGTAAAGCGTGCGGTACGCGTCGTTCTTGGCGTTGAAACTTTCCTGCAGCGCCTCCGTTTCAGCCTTTATCTCTGCCTCTTCTGCCTCGAGCGCCGCGAGTTCTTGTTCCAGTTGCGCCTGATCGTAGATGTTCGGAATCTCTGGTGCGTTGCCCAGCGCCGTGCGTTCGGCTTCCAGTTTTTGGAAAACCGGTTCGGGATCAAAGGCCAGATAGAGGTGCCCAAAGCCCGAAAGCATATGAGTGTAGGCCGCCAGCCAGGCATGATCTGCGGCATCAAAACGAACGCTGATGGGCGTGCCTTTCGCCTCTGACTGAGAGAATTCACGATAGGCCCGCCCGCCAATCACCAATGCGCCCAGAAGCTCGGTGACGTCTTCAGACCGTGCGCGCTGTCCGTTTCCATCCACATCAAACCACAGATCTTGCAGTGTCAGATCAAAGGCGGGCACATCGTCGCTTGAAGTCAGTGTTGTGCGCGCCACCTCCATATCTTCGACAAACTGACGCATGATGTCCGAGAGCGTGCCAGTGTCAGACGGCTTGGGGTTCGGATTGGGTGTCAGCGCGCCCTGAATGCGCAGAACCGGAAGCATCGGCACGCGCTGTCCGATCCCGTATTCGTATCGTGTTTGCAGGGTCTTTTCGACCGCGCGGAGCGTCTGTAACATCCCCAATTCAAAGGTGTTCACTTTGGGGTCTGCGGACAACCGTTCAATCGTTGGGGCCAGCCCGTCTTCGGCCAATGACTGCGCCTGTAGGGGAAGTGCGGTGGCACTCATCAGCGAAAACGCTGCCGCAGCGAGAAGGAAAAATCGTTTCAAAAAATCAACTCCTGAAATGAAAAACGCGCGGGTCTGAGGCCCGCGCGTTCCAGCTTAAACTTGTGTGACGACAGGGATCAAGCGAGTGAGCTGTCGATCCCTTTGCAGGCTTCTACCAAGCCTTGAACGGCCTTGACGGAAGCGTCGAACATCTCTTGCTCTTCCTTGTTGAGCTTGATGTTTACGATCCGCTCAACCCCGCCTGCGCCAATGACGGTCGGTACACCCACATACATGCCCTTGAGGCCCAGATCGCCGTCACAATAGGCGGCACAGGGCAGAACGCGCTTTTGGTCCTTGAGATAGGCTTCGGCCATTTCAATCGCTGATGTGGCGGGTGCGTAGAAAGCAGAACCGGTTTTCAGCAGGCCAACGATTTCTGCGCCGCCGTCGCGGGTGCGTTGCACAATCGCGTCGAGCTTTTCTTGTGTGGTCCAGCCCATCGCAACCAAATCTGGCAGAGGGATACCGGCCACTGTGGAGTAGCGCACGGAAGGCACCATTGTGTCGCCATGTCCGCCCAGAACGAAGGCGGTGACGTCTTTCATGGAGACGTTGAACTCTTCGGCAAGGAAATGGCGGAAGCGGGCGCTATCCAGCACACCGGCCATGCCGCAGACTTTTTCATGAGGCAGGCCCGAGAATTCACGCAGGGCCCAAACCATCGCGTCGAGCGGGTTGGTGATGCATATCACGAACGCATCTGGTGCGTGATCGCGGATGCCTTCGCCAACGGATTTCATGACCTTGAGGTTAATGCCCAAAAGGTCATCGCGGCTCATACCCGGCTTGCGCGGGACACCTGCGGTTACGATGCAGACATCTGCGCCCGCGATGTCCGCGTAGCTTTGTGTGCCCCGGAGTGAGGCGTCAAACCCCTCAGACGGGCCGGATTCTGCGATGTCGAGCGCTTTGCCCTCTGGAATGCCTTCGGCAATGTCGAACAAAACGACATCACCAAGTTCTTTTAAAGCTGCGAGATGGGCAAGCGTGCCGCCGATTTGTCCTGCGCCGATTAGGGCGATCTTGGGTCTGGCCATTGGAATGGTCTCCGGTCGGTTGGAATGTTGCGACACGGCCTAGTCGCAATCGGCGTCTGGCGCAAGTGCGCTGCAATGCAGCAGAGCGGAAATTGATCGAACTTGAAGTCCGACAAGACGAAAAACTATCTGCACAACAGGGGCTTGACCCAACTCAGCCACTCAGGGCTGCAAGACTGGGCAAAACGGCATCCGGGCCAAGAAACGAACGACAATCATTTAGGACGCACGGGCGATTCTTGCATGCCATCAACCGCTGCTTGATCACTCATCTCGCGGTTTTGCGTCCCTACACATCATTGTCATCAACCGGAAGCACCTCGGCCAGTTCTTCAAACGCCTGACCGCTGGCCACCATGCAGGTCACTCCGTGAACTGAGGTCACTGTGATCGTCCATGTTCCGGTTTCTTCCGAGGCGAACACCTCAACGACGGCATTGTTGGCCCCAAGACCCATAGATTGCCGCGATTCGCCGTATTTCTTGGCCAGATTTTCAACCACCATCTCACGTGGGGCACAGTTTGAGGCAGCGGACGGGCCAGCCAGGCAGACCGCAATCGCGGCCGTCATTATCTTTGCATTAAGCTTCATCTTTCTCGCCTTTCTAAGCTTGGTCCCTGCCTTTTGATTGTTTGAAAGCGTGACCTCATGGCTACCAAAACTAGGTTAACGCCACGTTCTCCTTGCTTATCTTCCTTTCCTTTCTGCACTGCGGCGGGAAAATCCTTGAACTTTTCAGGCAAAAAGTGGCAATGCTGCGCAAGAAAATTTCTATCGACTTTGGAAAGGAGCCGTTTGAATGGACCTTCAGACGCATCCCTATCGTTCCGTCCTCTACATCCCAGGCTCCAAGGAGCGCGCTCTTGAAAAGGCGCGCAACCTGCCGACGGATGCGATAATTTTCGATCTGGAAGACGCCGTGGCCCCCGACGCCAAGGCCGAGGCCCGACAGACACTGGCGCAGGCTCTCGGCGATGGCGGCTACGGCAATCGGGTCAAGGTCGTGCGGATCAACGCCCTGACCACCGAGTGGGGCTTTGAAGATGTGCGTGTTCTGGGCAATGCCGGAGCGGACATCATTCTACTGCCTAAGGTGAACAACTACTCCGATGTTGATAGCCTCGCCGATATGGTTGGACCAGATATGCCGATCTGGACGATGATGGAGACGCCTGCGAGCGTGTTTAACGCACGTGAGATTGCCGCGCATCGCCAAGTAACGGGCCTGATTACCGGGACCAACGACCTGACCAAAGAATTGGGGTGCCGTTACCGCCCGGACCGCATGCCTCTCTTGTCATCCTTGCAAATGATCGTGATGGCCGCACGTGCGGCGCGCGGTGTTGTAGCGATTGATGGTGTCTACAACCGATTTCGGGATGGCGATGGATTGAAAGCGGAATGCGAGCATGGCCGAGATCTGGGCTTTGATGGCAAGACGCTTATTCACCCAGCGCAGATAGAAGTAACCAACACCGCCTTTGCGCCAACGCAGTCGGAGATTGATCTTGCCAAGCGCCAGATCGAAGCCTTCGAGGAAAGTCAGCGGCAGGGACAGGGCGTGGCCGTTGTTGACGGTCAGATCGTAGAAAACCTACACGTGGTTGCGGCCCAGCGCATTCTGGCCAAATCGGAAGCAATTGCCGAGATGGCCGCGGAGTAAGCGACATGATCTATCTCATTCTTGGCCTTTTTCTTTGGTGTGGCGCACATCTCCTGAAGCGTCTTGCGCCAGGCCTGCGCGCCGCTTTGGGTGAAGGACCAGGCAAGGGGATTGTTGCTGTCACGCTGCTCATCAGCATTTGGCTCATGAGCAAAGGCTATGGCATGGCCGATGGCGCGGTTTTCTGGGGGCGTAGCCAGGCGCTTGTCGGCATCAACAATCTGCTGATGTTGCTTGCGGTCTACATGTTTGCCGCATCAGGTATGAAAACAGCTCTGGCACGCCGGATGCGTCACCCGATGTTGGGTGCGGTCAAGGTTTGGGCCTTGGCGCATATTCTGGTGAACGGGGATGTTCCATCTTTCATCCTCTTCGGCGGCCTTTTGGCCTGGGCTGTGGTGCAGATGATTGTCATCAACAAAGCGCAACCTGAATGGACCCGCCCCGATCCTGTTCCACAGAGCAAGGAACTGATGGCGCTTGGCGGCACCGTTGTGGTCTTTGTCGTGATTGCAGGGATACATTACTGGCTTGGCTATCCGGCCTTTGGGTAAACGCATGAAACTCTATCGGTTCCTCTCAGCTGACGACACATCCGACTTTTGTCACAAGGTCACTGAAGCCCTGAACAAAGGATGGGAGCTTTATGGCGACCCGACTTACGCGTTTGACGCGGCAAACGGCGTCATGCGCTGCGGACAAGCGGTCGTCAAAGAAGTCGACGGCACTTACGACGCAGACGTCAAACTTGGAGAACACTGAACATGGTCAAGACCAACCCGGGCCGGTTTTTTGAAGACTACACCGTCGGCGAGACCATTCACCATGCCGTGCCTCGTACGGTCTCCGGAGGAGAGCGCGCGCTTTATCACGCGCTCTATCCTGCGCGGCATGCGCTCTATTCATCCGATGAGTTCGCCCGCGCCTGCGGTCTGCCTGCAAGTCCACTGGATGATATCGCAGCGTTTCACGTGGTCTTTGGAAAGACTGTTCCCGATATTTCACTCAATGCGATTGCCAATCTTGGCTATGCAGAAGGACGGTGGCTGAAGCCAATTTATCCGGGCGATACGCTGCGTTCGTCATCGGAGGTGATCGGCCTCAAACAGAATTCGAATGGTAAATCAGGGGTTGTCTGGGTTCGCACAAAAGGCACGAACCAAAGCGGTGAGGTGGTGCTTGATTATGTGCGCTGGGTCATGGTGCGCAAACGCAATGTCGATGCACCCGCGTCCGACACACTCATTCCCGAGTTAAAACCGGCGCTCGAAGTAGCGGATCTGGTGGTGCCCGAGGGGCTTACTTTCGACGACTACGATTATACCCTTGCCGGAGAGCCACATCGCTGGGGCGATTATGATGTCGGTGAAACCATTGACCATGTGGATGGCGTCACGGTCGAAGAGGCCGAACATATGATGGCCACGCGTCTTTGGCAGAACACAGCGAAGGTCCATTTTGATGCGACCCTTCGCGAAGATGGCCAGCGGCTCATCTATGGCGGTCACGTCATTTCCATGGCGCGTACGCTAAGTTTTAATGGGCTCGCCAATGCTCAGATCGTTGCAGGGTTGAATGCCGGGGCGCATGCAAATCCCTGCTATAGCGGTGATACGATCAAGGCCTGGTCTGAAGTGCTGGACAAAGCCGAAACCGGCGTACCGGGTGTTGGTGCCTTACGTCTGCGATTGGTGGCGACAAAGGGTGGTGCGCCGTTCACACTGAAAGGCGAGGACGGCAAGTACCTGCCGCATGTTATGCTCGATCTGGATTATTGGGCGCTCATGCCGATGTGAATGCCGGACCCTAGGCAGCGGAGATGAAATTGGTCATGCTTGCGGGATGATCAAACGTCTGAGCCTCACGATTATCTTTATTCTTGTGACATGCCGCGCCATGGCTTGTGAGGTGGCATTGGTTCTGGCAGTGGACGTCTCAGGCTCTGTGGACAACGGGGAATACCGCATCCAGATGCAGGGGCTTGCTGATGGGTTGCGCGACGGGTCGGTTGCCGAGGCGCTTGTGACTCAAGAGGCTGCTGTGATGGTCTTGCAGTGGACCGGGTCTTCGCGCCAACGCGTGGTGACGCCGTGGACCCGGATGACCGATTTTGATGTGCTCGAGAATTTTGCGGCGCAAGTGGAATCAACGCCTCGCGTCTGGCGCAACTTCTCCACCGCAATCGGCGAGGCCCTCGCCTTTGCAGGGGCGCAGTTTGCTGATGTCCCAGACTGTGAACGGTGGGTTATCGATATTTCCGGCGATGGATCGTCCAATGAAGGAGTAGACCCCAAAGAAGTACACAAAACACTGAGTTCATCGAATATAATCGTAAATGCTCTGGTCATCGAAGGTGCTGAACCGTTGATGACTGAGTATTTCTGGGAGAATGTCATTCTTGGAAATGGAGCTTTTGTGATCACAGCTAACAGCTACGATGAATATCCCAACCGGATGCAGCGCAAGCTTTTGCGCGAGGTAACAAAACAAATATCAGGAAGACGTCCTGATTCTTGGAATCCAAATTTGTGATCACTGAAAATACAATGTGATCACAATATCCCCAATTGCGACCAAATGCCTGCATATTCTATAGATTCAGGGTTTGCACAGGCAGTAATTGGTTGGATAAACAAACATAAATAGTGATGTTGCTGCGTGTCAGGGGATACGCGTGTCACTTTGAATAAAAAGGAAAGGTACATGGCTGATGTCAACCGCGGCAATCGTCCGCTCTCGCCTCACCTGTCAATCTACAGACCCCAGCTAACATCTATCACATCGATCCTCACGCGTATCACTGGAAACGCTTTGCTGGTCGCGGCACTGCTGATCGTATGGTGGTTCCTCGCGGCGGCAACTTCTGAGGAATACTTCGCTGTAGCCAACGCAGTGGTGACAAGTTGGTTCGGAGACCTGGTCATGTTCCTGTCGCTCTGGGCGCTGTGGTACCACACCCTCGCCGGTATGCGTCATCTCATCTGGGACAACGCGATGATGCTAGAAATTGAGACCGCTGAGAAACTTGGTTGGTGCATCATAGGCGGCTCGGTTGTCCTGACCATTCTGACAGCTCTTATCGTGTAAGGGGACCGGCATGAGATATCTGACTGACCGTAAACGTGCCGTTGGGATGGGTGCCGCCAAATCCGGCGTTCATCATTTCTGGGCAATGAAAGTGCAAAGCGTTGCACTGCTCATCCTCATCCCGCTTTTTGTCTTCACCTTCGGCTCCGCCTTGGGTGGAACATATGAAGAGGTGACGACCTATTTTGCGCGTCCCTTTCCAGCAATCGTTGCGGCTCTGACCATTATCGTCGGCTTTAAACACTTCTCGGACGGTGCGCAGGTTCTGATAGAAGACTACGTCCACGGCACAGCGCAGAAAATCACGATCATTCTTGTGACTTGCCTAAGCTACGGAGCCATGGCCACAGGCCTTTTTGCCATTGCACGGCTGGCGCTGTGAGACCGGAGTAAACAACATGGCATCTTACGAATACGAGACACATGACTACGACGTTGTCGTCGTTGGCGCAGGCGGCGCTGGCTTGCGTGCCACGCTTGGCATGGCTGAACAAGGCCTTCGCACGGCCTGTATCACCAAAGTCTTTCCAACCCGCTCTCACACAGTAGCGGCACAGGGCGGTATTGCGGCCAGCCTTGGCAATATGGGCCCCGATAGCTGGCAGTGGCATATGTATGACACGGTCAAAGGCTCTGACTGGTTGGGTGATACCGATGCGATGGAGTATCTCGCGCGTGAAGCGCCGAAGGCTGTCTACGAGCTTGAGCATTACGGTGTGCCGTTTTCGCGGACCGAAGAGGGCAAGATTTATCAGCGTCCCTTTGGCGGTCACACGACGGAATACGGTGAAGGCCCGGCAGTACAACGCACCTGTGCCGCGGCAGACCGGACCGGGCATGCCATTCTGCACACGCTGTATGGTCAAAGCCTGAAGAACAACGCTGAATTCTACATTGAGTATTTCGCTATTGATCTGATCATGAGCGATGATGGTGTCTGCACCGGTGTGGTCTGCTGGAAGCTTGATGACGGCACGATCCATGTCTTCAACTCAAAGATGGTCGTTCTCGCCACCGGAGGCTATGGCCGCGCCTATTTCAGTGCCACCTCGGCCCATACATGCACCGGCGATGGCGGTGGGATGGTGGCGCGCACTGGGCTGGCGTTGCAGGATATGGAGTTTGTACAATTCCACCCCACGGGAATTTATGGATCGGGCACGCTTATCACCGAGGGCGCGCGCGGTGAGGGCGGATACCTGACCAACTCTGAAGGCGAGCGGTTCATGGAGCGCTATGCGCCCAACTACAAGGATCTGGCGCCGCGCGACTATGTCTCGCGCTGTATGACGATGGAAATCCGCGAAGGGCGTGGTGTTGGTGAAGGAGGGGACCACATCCACCTCAACCTCAGCCACCTGCCGCCGGAGGCGTTAAAGCTTCGCCTGCCTGGCATTTCGGAGTCGGCCAAGATCTTCGCCGGTGTCGATGTCACCAAACAGCCAATCCCGGTTCTGCCAACCGTGCATTACAATATGGGCGGCATTCCGACGAATTATTGGGGCGAGGTGCTTAACCCAACCAAAGAGGACCCCAC
This sequence comes from uncultured Roseovarius sp., assembly GCA_947496175.1. Classification (GTDB taxonomy): domain Bacteria; phylum Pseudomonadota; class Alphaproteobacteria; order Rhodobacterales; family Rhodobacteraceae; genus Roseovarius. Next base: position 1,233,401 of record CANMBU010000001.1, on the reverse strand, counting down.
CGCGGTTGTGCCTGGTCTAATGGCTGTGGGCGAAGCGGGTTGTGCTTCGGTGCATGGCGCGAACCGTCTGGGATCAAACTCGCTCATTGACCTTGTCGTGTTTGGTCGGGCCTCGGCCATCCGCGCGGGCAATGTTGTCGACCGCGAGAGTGCCGTGCCGGACACCAATGTGGCGCAGGTCGACAAAGCGCTGGATCGGTTCGACGGGCTGCGTCATGCAGATGGTGCCGTGGCAACCGCCGATCTGAGGCTTGAAATGCAACGCACGATGCAGGCCGACGCAGCGGTGTTCCGCACCTCAGAAACGTTGTCGGATGGCGTTAAGAAAATGGACGCGATTGCTGCCAAATTGGATGACATCAAGGTCACTGACCGCAGTCTTGTGTGGAACAGTGACCTGATGGAGACGCTGGAGTTGACCAACCTGATGCCCAATGCACTGGCTACGATTGCCGGGGCAGAGGCCCGCAAGGAAAGCCGTGGGGCTCACGCGCATGAGAATTTCAGCACGCGGGATGACAAGAAATGGCGCGTCCATACAGTTGCGCGCGTTGATGGCCGGAAGGTAAGTCTCAGCTACCGTCCGATCATTGAGGCCCCCCTGACAACTGAGGCCGAAGGCGGCATCAGCCTGAAGAAAATCGCGCCGAAGGAACGGACCTTCTGATGCGGGTTGTGCTGATATGTGTCGCGCTCGCGCTGACGGGTTGCACGGCGGCCAATGATGCAGCCGATGCGTTGGCGCGCAAGCAGGCCAAGACTGTTGTGAATGAGGTCATGCAAGCCCGGTTTCCCGGGCTGAACATCGCGCCGGTGACGGACTGTGTGATTGATGCGGCCTCCGCCGGGGAAATCCTTGGCCTTGCACGCGCATCAGTGACACAGGTCACCACGCAAACGGCCGAAACTGTGATTGAAATCTCAACCCGCCGGGAGGCGGTGCAATGCTATGCTGAAAACGGTCTTCCACTTCTGACAGGGCTGGCAGGATGATCAGATTTGCGTTCGTCATTTTGACTTTTCTTGTACCGTCTGCCGTGCTTGGCAATGACTTGGTCGGACAGGTGGCGGCTGTGTGTGTGGCGCAAAACGCCACGCCAGAGACCATAGATGCGCAAGACAGGCCAGCCTACTGCCGGTGCGAGGCCGAGATTTGGGCAAAGAACGGGACAGAAAATGAACTCCGTGGCGCAATGACATTTATGACCGGAGATGAACGTCATATGAATGGCGCGCCATATTCTTATGATGACGCGCTCGATTTCATCGTTGCTCAAAGTGACAATGTGGCACGCGCATGTGATGTCGAATATTGATAACATGCATCGCCTGACCACGAGGATAGTTGGTCGAAAGGACATCTGACCATGGTACAACTCACGCTTCCCAAGAACTCCCGGATCACGACCGGCAAGACCTGGCCCAAGCCTGAAGGCGCCACGAATGTCCGCAAATTCCAGATCTATCGCTGGAACCCTGATGATGGAAAGAACCCGTCGGTAGATACCTATTTCCTCGATATGGACAAATGCGGACCGATGGTTCTCGACGCGCTCATCAAGATCAAGAATGAGATCGACCCGACGCTCACCTTCCGCCGCTCATGCCGCGAGGGGATTTGCGGCTCTTGTGCAATGAACATCGACGGCATCAACACGCTGGCCTGTATTTACGGGCTGGAGGAGATCAAGGGCGATGTGAAGATTTATCCGCTGCCGCATATGCCGGTGGTCAAGGATCTGATCCCGGACCTGACGCATTTCTACGCGCAGCATGCCTCGATCATGCCTTGGCTTGATACCAAGACAAACCGCCCTGCGAAGGAATGGAAACAGTCGATTGAGGATCGTGAAAAGCTTGACGGGCTTTACGAATGCGTGATGTGCGCGTCGTGTTCGACATCGTGCCCGAGCTACTGGTGGAACGGCGATAAATACCTTGGACCCGCAGCGCTCTTGCACGCCTATCGCTGGATCATTGACAGCCGTGACGAGGCCACAGGTGAGCGGCTTGATGATCTGGAAGATCCCTTCAAGCTCTACCGCTGTCACACGATCATGAATTGCGCCAAGACGTGCCCCAAAGGGTTGAACCCGGCCAAGGCGATTGCGGAAATCAAAAAGATGATGCTGGAGCGTGCAGTATAATCCGCCGCTTCCGCCGTGTCATCAAGCAGTCCCAAAAGCCGTGTCATGCGCATCAATTGACCCGGCCGGGCGCGTGGCCCGAAAAACTCGACCAGACTTGCATCGCGCACCCGCTTCATGCGGATGTGTGTCTCGGCACCGGACTGGGTAACCTTCAAGAGCTTCGACCGCTGGTCGCCGGGGTTGGCCACACGTGCGACGAACCCGTCTTTCTCCATGCGGTCCAGTAAGCGCGACACGCCGTACTGCGGCATCAAGAGCGTAGACTCCAGTGATTTGGCCGTCAGCTGAGCCTCGCTTTCAATGAGAACGTTCAACGCGTCAAAAACGTCAAGGCCCGGAAGGTTCGCAGACTTTAGCGCGCCCTCCAATGCGCCCCTTGCCCGGGTATATCCCCGCGACAGGGCATGCCACATCGCTTCTTGTTGAGGCAGGTTGCTCATGAGCCCAGCCTATATGCAGTTGCATGATCACACAAGGTCTGTGATCTGCGCAAAAACTGCGCGAAATCATGGCAATGTGCTGCACGCAACTAGGTCAAAACGAACGGTATCGGAACAGTTGAGACAGGAGTATTCCATGCACCGATCCGCCGGGCTTCGCTTTATCATCGTGGGGCTATTGGTCTTACTTATGACCATCCCCGTCTTCTTCGTGGGCGCCATCATCGACAGCCGCGCTGACTACAATCGCCAGACCATAAGTTCGGTCGGCCATGAATGGGGCGGGGCGCAAAAGCTATCTGGCCCCGTGCTGATCATCCCTGTGGAAGAAACCGTGACAGTGCGAGAAAAGAGTGAGGTGATTGACCCGCTGACCGGCGAGCAAAAGCTCGACGCCAAGGACAGGCCGGTCTTTCAATTCAAGACCGTGACCAAAACCTTGCGCCGTGCCCCGGTCTATATCCTGCCGGACAATCTCGACATCGAAATTGAAAAAACGACACAGGAACGCAGCCGTGGCATTTTCACAGTCCCGGTCTACACCTCAAAATCCGACATGGCCTTTGATTTCCCTGCAGAAGATGCAGAGAGCGTTCTGCGCGGCGAAGAAGTGCTTTTATGGAACAAGGCCGAGCTGCGCATCAATGTCAGCTCCAACCGCGCCTTGCGTGGGGAAACGCGGCTTCTGGCCGATGGTCGAAGCCTGGCTATGGAACCAGCGGCCAGCGACAATCGTTGGGTCGGTGGTGTACGGGCGGCCACGGGGGATCCCAGAGCGATCAAGGATTATACGCTCAAGCTTGGTTTTAACGGTGCAGAAGCTGTTTCATTTGCGCCAGTTGGACGCGAAACGCGGGTGGTGATGCGCTCGGACTGGCCCCATCCGGAATTCCAAGGCGCATTCCTTCCAGACACACGGGAAATTACTGAGACGGGGTTCACGGCAGAATGGGTGATCCCGCATCTTGCTCGTGCCCTACCACAGATCAGCCGTGAAGATCAGGATGAACTTGCCCGCAACGAAACCAGCTTTGGCGTCGGCCTCTACCGTCCCAATGACTTTTACCAAAAAGCATATCGCGCCGCACGCTACGGTGTGCTGTTTATCGGGTTGACCTTCCTCACGATCTACCTTGTTGAGGGTCAGACCAAGCGCCCGACCCACCCGGTTCAGTACATCCTGATTGGCCTGGCGCAGTCGACCTTTTTCCTGTTGATGCTGGCGCTATCTGAACAGGTGGGGTTCGCTTTGGCCTATCTCATTGCCGGAGGTGCCACGGTGGGTTTGGTGACTGCTTTTGCTGCAGCCGCGCTCAAACTGGGCAGACGGACTTTGGTCGTCGCAGTCATGTTGGCCGTGCTCTACGGCGTGCTTTACCTCATCCTGCGCAGCGCGGACTATGCCCTTCTGGCGGGATCCATTCTGCTCTTTGCGGCCATTGCAGGCACCATGTTCGCGACCCGCAATGAGAACTGGTATGGCGAGCCACGCGAAGGCCCGCGCCGCGGATGGTTCCGTCGGGCAGAGCCAAAAACACCGGACGCACCTGCGCCCGCAGGCTGACGCCACGTTTCTTTCCCACCTACGGACCAGCCCTGTTAGGCTGGTCCACAACGGGAGGGAAGAATGCCTGACAAAACAGATGTTGCGATCATCGGGGGCGGCTTGTCCGGCCTCGTTGCCGCGTTTGAAGCAACAAAGCGAGGGCGCAAAGTCGTTATCATTGACCAAGAAGGACCGCAATCATTGGGCGGTCAGGCGTTTTGGTCCCTTGGCGGTTTGTTCATGATCGACACCCCCGAACAGCGGCGCATGGGCATTCGTGACAGCCGCGCTTTAGCCGAACAGGACTGGCTGGGAAGTGCCGGGTTTGACCGCGCAGAAGATGCGATGCCCCGCGCCTGGGCCAGCGCCTATCTCGACTTCGCCGCAGGTCCGATGCGGGCTTACCTGCAACAGCTTGGCATGCGCTGGTTTCCCGTGGTCGGCTGGGCCGAGCGAGGCGGCGCCGCCGCAGATGGGCACGGCAATTCTGTGCCCCGGTTTCACATCACCTGGGGCACGGGCGAAGGCATCATTGCGCCCTTTGTGCAGCTCGCCCGAGAGGCAGAGGCCGACGGACAATTGCAGTTTGCGTTTCGACACCGTGTGACCGAGTTTGTTGTGACCGATGGCAGGATCACAGGTGTGCAAGGAGAGGTCTTGGCCGGGGATGAAGCCGGTCGCGGGGCATCCACCACGCGCGAAGTCACAGGCAGCTTCGAAATTGAAGCCGAGAACGTGATCGTGGCCTCAGGCGGCATCGGCGGAAACCATGACAAAGTGCGCGCCCTCTGGCCCACAGACCGGCTTGGCCCCGCCCCGGACCGCATGGTCTCAGGCGTGCCCGACTACGTGAATGGCCAGGTGCAGGACATCGCCAAAGCTGCAGGGGCAGATGCCATCAACGAAGACCGCATGTGGCATTATTGCGAAGGGGTGCAGAATTGGAATCCGATCTGGCCCAATCACGGCATTCGAATTCTGCCAGGGCCGTCTTCGATGTGGTTCGATGCATTTGGCAATCGGATGGAGGCCCCTTGCCTGCCTGGCTTCGACACGCTGGCCACGCTGCGGCGCATCCTGTCCACAGGCCACAGTCACAGCTGGTTCATCCTCACGCAAAAGATCATCGAAAAGGAATTCGCGCTGTCAGGCAGCGAGCAAAACCCAGACCTGACATCGGGCAAATGGAGCGCTGTGTTGAAGGAGCGTCTGGGCAAGGGGGCCACCCGTGCTGTTGAGGCATTCAAAGAGAACGGCGCAGACTTTGTCGTGGCACAAACCCTTGATGCGTTGGTCGACGAGATGAACAGGCTCACGCCAAATACGCCGCTGGATCCGACGCATCTGCATGCCCAAATCGCCGCGCGCGATGCACAGCTGAACAACCCTTTCGCCAAGGATGCTCAGATCATCGCGATCCGTCAGGCCCGTGCCTATCGCGGGGATAAACTCATCCGTACAGCCAAGCCTCACGCCATTCTGGACCCCGAGAACGGCCCATTGATCGCCGTGCGGCTGAACATTCTCACACGTAAATCCTTAGGCGGGTTACACACCGATCTCGAAGCGCGTGCCTTGCGGTCCGATGGTTCAGTGTTTGAGGGGCTTTTTGCGGCTGGTGAAGTCGCAGGTTTTGGCGGTGGCGGGTACCACGGATACAACGCATTGGAAGGAACCTTCCTGGGCGGGTGTGTTTTCTCGGGTCTCAAGGCCGGTCGATCCGCCTGACCCGCAGATTGACAAATCGCCTCTGCCCGGGTGCTAGTAAGGCATGACTTTGCATGACCACCTGAAACGATTTCCCCGCGCTCGGATTGGACATCTCCCCACCCCGCTTGAACCGATGCCAAACCTCGGCAAATCCGTTGGCGTCGACCTTTGGGTCAAGCGCGACGACTGCACCGGCGTGGGCCTGGGCGGCAATAAGGTGCGGCAGTTGGAGTTCTATCTCGGCAAGGCACAAGCCGAAGGCGCCACACAAGTTCTGATCACCGGGGCGATACAGTCGAATTTCGTGCGCACTGCAGCGGCGATGGCCGCGCGTCTTGGCATGGGGTGCCACATACAGTTGGAAGACCGTGTGCCGGGCAAAAACGAGACATATCGCGAGAACGGCAATGTGCTTCTGGACCGGCTGCTAGGCGCCACTCTGCATAGCTATCCTGAAGGCGAGGATGAGGCGGGTGCAGACGCGCAACTGCGGGTGATCGCAGAGGGCTTGCGCGATGCAGGTGAGCATCCCTTCATTGTCCCGCTGTCAGCTGATCAGCCCCCTACCGGCGCATTGGGCTATGCGGAGGCGGCGATTGAATTTCTGTCACAGGCCGAGCAATTCGACGAGATTTTCCTGGCGTCCGGCTCTGCCATAACACATTGCGGCCTGCTCTTTGGTCTGCGCGCACTCGGTGACAAAACCCCAGTGACCGGTATTTGCGTGCGCCGACACGCTCGTGCGCAAACGGGCCGTGTCACGCGACGCATACAAGATCTGGCCGATCTGACAGGCATGGAAAACCCGGTGATGCCCGAAGATATCCGCCTCGACGACAGCGTCTTTGCACCCGGCTACGGCCAGCTTTCCGACCCATTGGTGTTCGCCATGCAACTCACCGCACGCACCGAAGGGCTGATACTTGATCCAGTCTACACCGGTAAAGTCATGGCCGGGCTTCTCGCTCAGAAAGATCGACTGGCCGGAAAGCGTGTCCTGTTCTGGCATACAGGCGGACAGCCGGCGCTCTTTGCCTATGCTGACCTATTGGACGCCAAGCTCAAATGATCGTCGTTGTTGGGCTGATCATAGCCTTTATTCTGATTGTTCTTTTCGCCAATCGCCGGACGCGCTTGTGCCGATGGCGGGCGGTACGTTCAGGTGATCAAGACGGCCAAAGCCTTTATCGCTGTGCCGCCTGTGGTGCTGAAGTCTTTACATCCGATGGCAAAGTGCCGTCAGATTGCCACGCGTTTTCCAAAAGGTGATCCGCTCATGACCCAACCCTCCGATGCCGATGCGCGCCGCGCCGTCAAACCGGTGATCTGCTATCCCAATGACACACTGCCCAAGCCCAATCTGGCGCTTTACCAGGCTGCACGCGACGGGGCTGCCAAAGTCGAAGAGGTCATCGCTCAACCCCGCGATGCGGCCTGTTTTCGCGCCGCCGCGGGACAATTCTTTCGCATCACCAGTGTCGAAGGCCCTCAGGTCGGTGACCTGAACCTCTGGAATGCCAACGATCTGAGTGAACGGTTCTACTCCGGCAAAAGCCGCGCCTTGCACGGCACGCATTTGACCACCGGCGAACGCATGTGGTCGAGCTTTCCGCACCTGCGCCCAATGGCCACGATCACCGAGGACACTCTGGGCTGGTACGGTATCGACGCCTATGGCGGCTCAGTGCATGACGTGATTGGCACCCGCTGCGATCCCTACACAGGCAATCTTCTGACCGGATCGCAGTATCACCATTGTTGTCATTCCAACCTCACGCGGGCTTTGGCGGATGAGTTGGGTGTGTCTTTGTCCGAGGCAGAGCCACATGTGCATGATGTCCTCAACGTCTTTATGTGCACCGGTTTCACCCGCGACACAGGGCAGTATTTCATGAAGGCCAGCCCGGTGCGCCCAGGCGACTACATCGAATTCTTCGCCGAAATCGACATCCTTGGCGCGCTCAGCGCCTGTCCTGGCGGTGATTGTTCATCGGAGCATTCCAGCGACACAGCGGCCTGCTATCCTCTCAAGGTCGAGGTGTTCGCCCCGCAAGCTGGCGCGCTGGACGAATGGCAGAGCCCAGATGTCAACGGCTATGACCGCAGCCACGGGCGCTGAAGCGAAAGGACATTTTGATGGGACAGGAAGAACTCCCAGACAATCAAGCCGACCGCGTAGATTGGGTCATCCGCGCGCCCGACAATCAAGAACTGCGACGTCGCTACGATATCTGGGCTGCACAATATGACGGCGATGTCGGATCGGTGGACGACTATCTTGCACCACTGGAACTGGCCAAAACCGCAACCCGGCATCTCACATCCGACATGAGAATCATTGATGCAGGTGCCGGCACCGGACTGGTCGGCGAGGCCCTTCAGCGCGAAGGGTTCAAGCATCTCACGGCATTGGATTTCTCGGAAAACATGCTGGAAATTGCCCGCACCAAAGGCATCTACGCCGCACTGCACCAATGCGATCTGAGCCAGAAAACAGCGTTAGATACCGATTGCGCCGATGCGCTTGTCACTTGTGGAACCACCACGCAAGTTCCCTGCGCCAGTTTACGGGAATACGCCCGGCTGGTGCGGCCCGGTGGTAAAATCATCTTTGCAGCGGTTCAGGGCACGTGGGACGAATTTGGTTATGCCGATGTGCTGGCTGAGTTGGAATCCGCAGGCAAACTGCGCGTCACCGAGCGCGGCCAACCCTTCCAGATGATGCCGACAACCGAGCCGCAATTCATTTGTGAGATTTGGGTAATGAACGTGTCCTGACGTTCATTCCGTGAGGATCGCGCTCACTTTCAACGCCCGCTGCGTGTTGCCCTCAACCTTCAGCTTGCCAGACATAAAGGCCATGACCGGGTTTTGATCCCCCGAAAGAATATTCCGAAACACCTCGTCACTGGCGATGAGCACCACATCCGCCTCGCCGTCACCTTCCCGCGCGCCTGCTTCATCAAGCATCACCGAGCCTTCCCCAGTGATGACGAGCTTTGCAGTCCCACGAATGGTCCCCTTGGCTTTTGGGTCCAGTTTTTCGACATATTCGGCAACAACAGCACTCATCTCGGCGGGTCCTTTGGTCTGGATATTTGTTTGGTCTGACGCCGGGCTGCGCACGGGTCAACGCAAACCTTACGTCAGTTCCAGCGCGTCAACGCGTCTTCGTCTTCATCCTTAGCCGCCACCCAATCTTCGCCTGATTTAGTGACTTCTTTTTTCCAGAACGGCGCGCGAGACTTCAGATAGTCCATCAGAAATTCCGCTGCGGCAAAGGCATCCACCCGATGCGGGGCCGAGGTGGCCACCATCATGATCAGGTCATCTGCCCTAAGCGCGCCATGTCGGTGAATGACCAGAACATCCCCAAGCGACCACCGCGTCTTTGCCTCTTGAGAAATCTTGGTCAGCGCCTTTTCGGTCATGCCCGGATAATGCTCGATCTGCATCACATCGAGCCCCTCGGCGATATCACGTACAATACCGGTAAAGCTCACAACGGCCCCCATGCCGGTCTGCCGCGCGGCAAACCTGTTCAGTTCTGCGCCCAGATCAAACTCAACATCCTGAACGCGCACGTCCATGTGTCTCAGCCTCCGGTCATGGGCGGAAAGAACGCGACCTCGCGCACCCCGGACAAGGGCGTATCAAAGTCGGCAAGTTCCTGATCGACGGCCACGCGCAACGCATCAAGATCGGCAAAGGCAGCTTCATAGCGTGGCTCACGCGCACGCAATTCTTGTACCAGCTCACGCACTGTTGCGGCACCGGTATCTAATGTGTCCTTGGGTTGACCGATCCGCTCGCGCACCCAGGCAAAGTAAAGCACATCCATCGCTCAATCCTTCAGATACGGCACCGACTTGCGGAAATAGTCCATACCGGAAATCAACGTCATGGCTGCGGCCAGCCACAAAAGCCATAACCCTGCATGTCCAGATATGATCATCCCCTGAAACTTCCAGCGCAGACCAAAGAGATCTTCCTCACGCCCTTCCAGAATATCGACCACAATCTGATCATTCATTCCCAGCGAAGACATACCAAAGTAGTGTTCGAACACGCCTTGAGCAAAGAGCACGGCAATGGCGATCATCTGAAACGTCGTTTTCCACTTGGCCAATTGTGTGACTTTCAACGTCCCCGCCGTGTCGCCGAGGTATTCGCGCAGGCCCGAAACAAACACCTCACGAAACAGAATGACTGTGGCCGGAAGCACCAGCCAGGGAGACATAGAGGAATATCCCAGGATCACAGCCAATGCGATTACCACCATCGCTTTGTCTGCAATGGGGTCAAGCATCGTGCCAAGCTTTGTTGTCTGTTTCCAAAGGCGTGCCAGATACCCATCAAACCAATCGGTCACTGCCGCGCTGACAAACAGAACCAGGGCAAACCAATCCGCCCAGGGGCGATTGAAGTAAAGGAACATCACTGCCACCATTGGCGCCGCCAATAGGCGCAGCAGAGTCAGCACATTTGGAATGTTCCATGTCATAAAGAACTTAGTAGACCCAAGCGCCACATGGGGAAAGCCCTGTTCTTGCGGCTTTCATCGTTCCGGAAAAACTCTGGGGAGCGCGGGGGGCAAAAGCTCTCACCCTTTCTCATGAAAGTGATCATAGACCTTTTGCGCCAAAGCTTCGGACACCCCCTCGACCGCCTTCAAATCGGCAAGAGCGGCTCGGCTCACGGCCTTAGCCGATCCAAAATGCGCCAAAAGCGCCCGTTTTCGAGTAGCACCCACACCGGCTATATCATCCAGCGGCGATGCGCCCACCGCCTTGGCGCGTTTGGCCCGGTGCGTGCCAATCGCAAACCGATGCGCCTCATCGCGCAGGCGCTGAATGAAATAGAGCACCGGATCGTTGTGGCGTAACGCCATTGGCATTTTGCCCGTCCGGTGGAATTCTTCCTTGCCGTGATCCCGATCCACGCCCTTGGCCACGCCCACCATCGCCAGGTTGTCGACACCCATCTCACGCATGATTTGAGCCACTGCGCTCACCTGCCCGGCACCTCCGTCAATCAAAAGCAAATCAGGCCAAAGCCCTTTCTCCCGTTCAGGATCTTCTTTCTGCAGCCGTTTCAATCGTCGCTTCAGAACCTCTTTCATCATCCCGAAGTCATCCCCCGGAGTTAACTCTTCGCCTTTGATATTGAACTTTCGGTACTGATTTTTCATGAAGCCTTCGGGGCCCGCCACGATCATGGCACCGACGGCAAACGCACCCTGGATGTGCGAGTTGTCATAGACCTCGATCCGCGCAGGCGGGGCTGGCAGATCAAACGCCTCCGCAACACCCTTGAGCAGTTTGGCCTGCGTCGCGGATTCCGACATCTTGCGCGCCAGACTTTCGCGCGCATTGCGTAGCCCGGCTTCGATCAACTCCGCCTTCTCGCCACGCTGCGGGACAAGGATGTCCACCTTGCGACCCAACTTGCCCGACAGCGCATCCGCCATCAGGTCCGCATTCTCAATCTCATGGCTCAGGATCAACTGCTTGGCTGGGTCTTTGGTGTCATAGAATTGTCCCAGGAACGCCTCCAAAACCTCGGCCTCGGCAACATCTGCGCCGACACGCGGATAGAAGTCCTTGTTCCCCCAATTCTGCCCAGCCCGGATAAAGAAGACCTGAACACATGCCTGACCTTTGTCCATGTGCAATGCCACAAGGTCAGCTTCATCCACGGTGCGCGGGTTTATGCCTTGCGCAGTCTGCACCTGCGTCAGCGCCTTGATCCGGTCGCGAAGTGCAGCAGCGCGCTCAAACTCCATCGCTTCAGACGCCTCTTGCATCTGCGCTCCGAGCTTTTCCTGTATCTCGGTCGATTTGCCAGACAGATACCGCTGTGCATCCGCTACTTGCGCCGCGTATTCTGGCTTTGAGATCAGCCCGACACAAGGCGCGGTGCAGCGTTTGATCTGATATTGCAGGCAGGGACGCGTGCGCGTTTCAAACTGCGTATCGGTGCAATTACGAAGTTGGAAGACGCGCTGCAGCTGACCCAGTGTGCGGTTCACAGCACCAGCACTCGCAAAAGGACCATAGTAGCGCCCCTTCTCTTTCTTCGCGCCGCGATGCTTCTTGATCATCGGAAAGTCATGCCCGGTGACCAGAATATTGGGAAAACTTTTGTCATCGCGCAGGAGCACGTTGTAGCGCGGTTTGAGTTGCTTTATCAGGTTTTGCTCAAGCAAGAGCGCTTCGGTTTCTGTGGCAGTCGTCAGGAACATCATCGACGCGGTTTCCGAGATCATCCGCGCAATACGCGGCGTGTGCCCCGTTGGGCGCGAATAGCTCGACACCCGTGCTTTCAGATTGCGAGCTTTGCCCACATAAAGCACCTGCGACTGCGCCCCCAGCATGCGATACACGCCCGGCGAACCATCAAGGGTTTTGAGATAACTCAGGATGACCTCATGCCCTGTCGGGATGGGGTTTTCATCGGCCTCAGAATGCGGTGTCTGCTCGGACATATGCCTGACTTATGATTCTCATGCTGCGCTGCAATCTTATCGAAGTGGGAGCAAGAGGAAACATGTCCACGAAAGATGTGGATAAGTTTGCTGATAACTTTTGGACAGAGCGGTTTTTTCGTTGTTTTCAGGCGCCTTCACCGTTTTGCCTAAAAAATAGGCAATATTTTAAGGCATTGATTCTAAAGGAGGAAAACTTTGAAACTCCCCAAAACACTGAAAACATTAAAATTTTTGTGAAGACTGCGTGTCAATTCCGTGAACGGTGAACAACTTGGCGCTGCACATCACAGATCGACACCCACCACATCGGGAGTTTGCCAGGCAAGATGCTGTCCACCATCGACACAAAGTAGCTGCCCTGTGATAGCTGGAGCGTCGACGAAATACCCCAAGGCCGCCGTGATATCTGCCGGGCTGGCACCACGTTTAAGAACCGTACGCGCCCGTTGTTTTGCAAACTGCTCAGATGTTTGTTCCGTACTTTGCAGGGTCGGCCCTGGCCCAATTCCGTTGACACGCACACGCGGGGCCAGCGCCTGTGCCGCGGTTCTGGTCATCGCCCAAAGACCCATCTTCGCAATCGTGTAGCTGGCAAAGTCCGGGGTCAACTTACGCACACGCTGGTCGATCATGTTAACCACCAAACCTTGGGCCACCGGTTCGTTCATGTCGTCAATCACCGGGTCCGGGATTTGCGAGGCCAGCGCCTGAGTGAGCACGAATGGCGCACGCAGGTTGGACTCGATATGCATATCCCAACTATGTCGCGTCGCCGTTTCATAGGTGTCCTGCTCAAAAATCGACGCGTTGTTCACGAGCAAAGTCAGCGGCCCACCCAGCGCCGCTACTGCACTCGGGACCAGCGACTGCACGGCACTTTCATCAAGCAAGTTCGCCTGAAGCGCGGCAGCTGTTTGACCCATCGAACGGATCTCTTTAACAACTTCCTCGGCCCCGGCAGAAGAGGTGGCGTAGTGAACTGCCACATCAAACCCTCGACGTCCGAGATACAGCGCCATTTCCCGGCCAACTCTTTTGCCCGCCCCGGTTACAAGCGCGCGTTTTGGTGAAGTCTTTGCCACAAAGTTGCTCCCCTCAGGTCAAGACAACAAGAATGTAGACCAGATATAGCGCAGTCAAACAAACACCCCAGACACGGGTAATGTCGCGCTTGAAAAAGACAAACGGAATAATGAGAAGCGATGCGCAAAGCATCACCCAGAGGTCAAACCGAAGGAACTCAGAATCAACCGGTATAGGCCCGACAAGGGTTGTGATTCCGATAATAGCCAAAAGGTTGAACATGTTCGACCCAATGACATTGCCCAGCGCCACATCCGCCTGACCACGTCGCGCCGCCATAACAGTCGTTGCCAATTCCGGCAGGGATGTGCCCAGCGCCACGAGCGTCAAACCAATAACAGCGTCGCTGACCCCAAAGCTCTTGGCGATTATCGACGCATTGGTCACCAACAAGTCCGCGCCCAGTGGCAGCCCAACAAGCCCAAGCGCAAGAAAGACAATGATCTGCCACCAGGGCATGTTTGGATCCGCGCCTTCAAGCTCTTCTTCGTCCTCCTCGGCACATCCGGCTCCCGGTGCGCCACCGGACTTGCGATGGCGATGCGCATCGCGAAAGGCGTCGAACAGCACATAGGCCAGAATCGCCAGCAATATGCATCCCGCGAGCGCATCAAATACGCCTCGAAATGCAAGAGCAATGAACACGAGCGTCGAGACGATCATGAAAATATAGGTTTTGCGCGTGTTGCAATGTGACGTGTAGAGCACGGCAAGCATCGCCGGGACGCCCATCACCAACAGAATGTTCGCTGTGTTAGAGCCAACAACATTGCCCAGAGCCAGGCCCGGCTTACCTTCCAGCACGGCGTTGATCGCGATCAACAGTTCAGGTGCAGAGGTGCCGAAGGCGACAATGGTGAGGCTCACGATAAGCGCTGGAACACCCAGACGCAGGCTTAGGTTCACGGCGCCTTTGACAAGAGCATCCCCAGCCAGAAGCAAGATCAGCAGGCCCAGGCCAGAGAGCAGCCAAGGCATCATGCGCGGCCATCCTTACCACATGGGCAGGGTCCCTTGCCGATCCGAAACCGTCCGCATTTAGAGCACTTGGCGGATTGAAGCTTTTTTTGCCCAGGAAAGCGCAGTCGCCCGAACATCGCCAGAATGGCCATGAATACCAGAAAGAGTATGGCGATCTTCGATAGCACGTCAGAGTCCGAACCGCGCATAAGCCGCGCGCTCTTCTATTGCGGCAAAAGCGTCTTCGGCCATGGTCATACCGAAGCGTTGAAAGAGACCCCGCTTACGGCCATAGACCGAGAAGCGCACCTTGTCGCCGTAGAGTTGTTTGAGCTTGGGCACCAGATGCCCAACCCCGTCGGCCAAGCCAAGCTCAACACCACGAGAACCCAACCAGAATTCACCTGTGAAAAGATCCACATCACTGGTCAACCGATCACCACGTCGCGTCTTGATCTGAGATATGAACGACGTGTGCATGTCCTCCAGCAGGGACTTGAGCCGCGCCACATCCTCTTTCTTTTCCGGCATGAAGGGATCGAGCGTGCTCTTGGATTTTCCGGCGGTGTAAATACGGCGCTCAATGCCTTGTCTTGACAAAAACACGTGCGCCCCGAACCCGGCCGAGATCACCCCGATAGATCCGACAATCGAATTCTCATCGACCCAAATGTCATCCGCCGCGCTTGCCAGCCAATACCCGCCAGACGCGGCCACGTCCTCGACAAAGGCGTGAACCGGAATGTCCTTTTCCGCTGCCAGCCTTCGGATACGCGCGGCAATAAGCGCCGATTGTACCGGCGACCCCCCTGGCGAATTAATCACCAAAGCCACCGCAACGGGCTTGCCTTTGCGAAAAGCCTTTTCAATCACAGGCGCCATGGCCTCGTCATTCAGAGGCAGCCGACCTCCGGCGCCAATGGCACCGCTCAGGCGAACGACCGCAACCATAGGGTTCCGGTTGATGAGAGGCAGACGCAATTCCATTGGTGGCATGTAGAATGTCGAAGACGCGCCGACAAGGTGTGTGGGGTCATGGTTTAAAATCGTGACCTAAAAAGATTGGGTCACGGGCATTTTGGCCACGCCATACGCTCCCGTCATTTTTCCGTCTCAGCTTCTGATGCGGTAGCCCGTTTTGAAGATGCGCCAGACCAGAAACAAGCAGATCGCGGTAAAGGCCGCGATGGCGAAAAGGCTAAAACCGATGGACACATCCGCCTGCCCAAAAAAGGACCAGCGAAAGCCCGAGACAAGATAGACCACCGGATTGAAAAGCGTGATGGTCTGCCAGACCGGAGGCAGCATCGAGATTGAGTAAAAAGACCCACCGAGGAAGACCAGAGGCGTGACGATCAACAGGGGCACAAGCTGTAGCTGCTCGAAACTCTGCGCCCATATGCCGATGATGAACCCGAAAAGCGAAAAGCTTATGCAGGTCATCAGAAGGAAGGCCACCATGGCCAGTGGATACTGAATTTCCAGGTCCACAAAAAGCGCAGCAGTGGCCAGGATCACGGTGCCGATGAACAGCGCCTTGGTCGCCGCCGCACCGACATAACCAATGACAATCTCAAAGAAAGTGACCGGTGCAGAGAGCAACTCAAAAATCGTGCCGATGAATTTTGGGAAGTAAATCCCGAATGACGCCGCCGAGATGGCCTGTGTCATGACCGACAACATGATCAGCCCGGGCACAATGAACGCGCCGTAGCTGACACCTTCCACCTCTTGAATCCGAGAGCCTATCGCAGCCCCGAAGACAACGAAATACAGTGAGGTCGACAGAACCGGCGATACAAAGCTCTGCAAAAGCGTGCGGAAAAACCGCGCCATTTCAAATTTATAGATGGCCCCGATCGCAAGGAAGTTCATGCCGCACCCTCCTTTACGAGACCGACGAAAATCTCCTCCAGACTGGACTCTTTCGTCTGAATATCACGCAGCGACAGCCCCGCCCCCGCAAGATCCTGCAGGAGCCGCGTGATACCCGTCCGCTCGGCCCGCGTATCATATGTGTAGGTCAGGCTGGTGCCATCCGCGCTCAGCTCAAGATCATATCCGGCCAGCGCCTCTGGCACGGCCTGCACCGCCGTGGTGAGGTCAATCCGAAGCACTTTGCGCCCCAACTGCTTCATCAGCGCAGCTTTCTGCTCGACCAAAAGGATTTCACCCCCGTTGATCACCGCCACCCGGTCGGCAATCGCCTCGGCCTCTTCGATGTAATGTGTGGTCAGGATAATAGTCACTCCGTCCTGCCGCAGCTCTTCAACGATCTGCCACATGTCCCGGCGCAACTCGACATCGACGCCCGCAGTGGGCTCATCCAAAAATAGCACCCGTGGCTCATGACAGAGCGCCTTGGCAATGAGCACCCGTCGTTTCATCCCGCCCGACAGTTCCTTGATCTGCGCGTCGCGTTTGTCCCACAAGGTCAGCTGCCGCAAAATCCGCTCGATCAACGCATCATTGCGCGGCTTACCAAAAAGCCCCCGCGAAAAGCGCACCGTGTTGATCACCTTCTCAAATGGCTCCAGCGCCACCTCTTGTGGCACAAGCCCAATCAACCGCCGCGCCTCTCTGAAATCCTTCTGAATGTCATGGCCGCCAACAATGGCGGAGCCAGAGCTGGGCTGGGTGATGCCACAAAGCGTCGAAATGAGGGTCGTCTTGCCCGCCCCATTGGGACCCAGCAATGCGAGGATTTCACCTGCCTGAATGGTCAGAGACACGCCCTTGAGCGCTTCGAACCCTCCACTATAGGTTTTTCTAAGGTCATTAACCTCGACAATAGCTGGCATTGTGTCCCCGCTTTTCACGCGCATGCCTGGTGATGGCGTATCGGGCAATTTTAGCTCCCTGACTTCGGTGTGCAACATACACATCACGCGAGGGACTTGTGCATTTTTGCATATCAATGGCACCCTATCGTCAACGCTGTGTTTCCAAGTTCTGGATTGATTAGCGCTCCCTTAACCTCAACCATGAGATGTTGAGGCGGGTTGGGTCCGCCTTGGGGTTACGTGTGTTTTCAATGGGGTAAGGGCTGATGAACCACCTGTCTTTTCTGGTCGTGGCACTGGTGTGCCTGGGCGTCGCCGGGTGCACTGAAACGATTCAACATGAAGAAAACCCGCGCATTCTTCTGATGGGGGATTCGATGATGGCCGTGCATGGCATGCGCGGTCAGGCGGTCGCCGACGCCATGGAACGACGCCTGGGCGAACAGGTCGTGGATCGCTCGGTCACAGGTGCGCGTTTTCTTTATGCCTTGCCAATCTCCGGCGCGGCAGGTCTCAACATCACCAAGCAATATCGCAAGGGCAACTGGAACTGGGTCGTTCTGAATGGGGGCGGCAATGACCTTTTGTGGGGCTGTGGCTGTGGGCCATGCAGGGGCAAGATTGACCGCCTGATTTCCGAAGACGGACGGCGCGGCGTCATTCCCGGCTTTGTCTCAAAGATGCGCCAATCCGGGGCCAATGTGGTCTTTGTGGGTTACCTGCGCACCCCAGGTGTTACCTCTCCGATTGAGCACTGCGTTGATGAAGGTCAGGAAATGGATCGTCGTGTGGCCAAACTGGCGGCCTTGGACAGAGGTGTTCACTTCGTCTCCCTGCAAGACCTCGTTCCCGATGGCGACCGAAGCTATCACGCGGTTGATCTGATCCATCCGTCCACCAAGGGCAGTGATGCCATAGGCGCGCGGATTGCCGAGACAATTATGAAATAAGCCGCTTGAGCCAGCCCTTCTTTTCCGCCTCTTCCGGGGCATCGTCCTCGCTTGGGCCTTCGATAACTTTTTCGAGGTTTTCAAAGAACTGATCCGCCATCTTTTTGGCAAAGCCGTCCACAATCCGGCTACCAAGCTGCGCCAGTTTGCCGCCAACCTTGGCATCCACGTCATAGGCCAGCTCGATACCCTCATCGGTCTCGGTCAGCCGCACATCAGCACCCCCCTTGGCAAAACCGGCCGCGCCGCCTTTGCCTTCCCCATCAAGACGAAGGCTCTCGCCCTCCACTATGTTCGACAGGGTCACCGTTCCTTTGAACGTGGCTTTCACGGGGCCGACCTTTTGCACAACTGTGGCCTCAAACCCGTCTTCGGGCGTTCCGGAAAGGTCCTTGGCACCCGGCACGCATTCCTTAAGCACCTCAGCGCTCAAGAGCGCGTTCCAGACGGTGGATTTGTCCGCGTTGATCATGCGTGCGCCGCTCATATGCATCGTAAGACTCCCTGAACTCTGACCCTTCCTTGGTAGTCGAAGCGCGGTCAGAGGCCAAGACCCGCATAAGGGTCGCAAATGGGCCAGACCCCTTTGCGTTCTGTCTGTTACTCCGCAAGAGAAAGGTCTCTCAATGCAAACTCCACAGGCGCAAAGCAATCCGGGTGTGGGCATCGCCTTTATACTCGTGGGCGTGTTGGCGATCTCTGTGAACGACATGCTGATCAAGTTTCTGTCGGGCGGCTACCCGTTGCATCAAATGGTTTTCGCCCGCTCGACCATTGGAATTGTTTTTAGCCTCATGTTAGTTCAACTCGAAGGTGGTTGGCGGATCCTGCGCGCCGACCGCCCGGCGCTGCATCTGCTACGCTGCGGAATGATCGTGATTGCCAATATGACATTCTTCGCCGCCCTCGCAGTCCTCCCCTTGGCCGAGGCCACAGCGCTGTTCTTCGTAGGGCCATTATTCATCACGCTGCTCAGTGTGCCGCTGTTGGGTGAAAAGGTTGGTCCTTTGCGTCTGGGCGCGGTCGTTGTGGGCTTTGCCGGCGTCATAATCATGACCCGCCCCTGGGACGGACAGGCCGCGCGCGACGCGCCGATGGTTATCTATCTTCTGCCCATTCTGGCGGCCATCACCTATGCCACGAACCAGGTGTTGACGCGTATGTTGGGTGTCACATCCAAAGCCTCCGCACTGGCGGTCTACATCCAGGTGACCTTCATCTTTGTCAGCCTGGGGTTCTGGATCGTGGCAGGCGACGGCCACTATGCCGAAGGCGTCACAAATGAAAGCCTTATTTTCTTACTCCGGGCCTGGGTCTGGCCAGAAGGGCGCGATGTCTGGCTCTTCCTTGGGCTGGGGTTCAATTCTGCGGTGGTCGGTTACGCATTGGCGCAAGCCTATCGCTCGGCCGATGCCGCTGTTGTCGCGCCCTTTGAATATGCCGGCCTGCCACTGGCCATCTTCTGGGGCTGGCTCATCTGGGCCGACCTACCGGATGCGGTGACGTTAATGGGCATTGCACTTATCCTCGGGGCAGGGTTGTTTGTGTTCCTGCGTGAATACCAAAAGAAACGCCGTGTTTTGCGCGGCAAGCGTGTCCATGGGCGGTGGTGAGACAAAGCAAATGCTTTCAGGGATCAAGGTCGTAGAATTTGAAGGACTCGGGCCTGGTCCTTTTGCCGCCATGATGCTGGCCGACCTCGGGGCCGACGTGACCGTGATCCAGCGCCCCGGCCCCGCCAACCCAACCATGGGCGAGCACAATATGCTTGACCGGGGAAAGCGCGCGGTTGTGCTCGACCTGAAATCACCCAAAGGTTTTGCGGCGGCCAGGGCCTTGGTGAACGACGCCGACGCCCTGATCGAAGGGCTGCGGCCCGGTGTGATGGAACGGCTTGGCCTGGGGCCAGAGGCGTTTGCTGACACCAACGCCAAACTTGTCTACGGTCGCATGACCGGCTGGGGTCAGGACGGCCCCCGCGCCCACACGGCCGGGCATGACTATAACTACATCGCCAACTCAGGCGCGCTTTGGTACGCGTCGACGCCCGGTGACGTGCCACTGACACCCCCCACCATCGTGGGCGACATCGGCGGCGGTGCACTGTATCTTGTCGCAGGCATTCTAGCCGGTATCCTCAATGCCACACGCACAGGGCAAGGCACCGTGGTGGATGCGGCCATCGTCGATGGCTCGGCTCATATGATGGCGCTTTTCTTGGCAATGGCTGGCGGCGGCAACGTCACCCGCGAAAGAGGCCAAAGCCTTCTGGATCACCCACCTTGGGGTCGGGTCTATCCCTGCGCCGATGGCGCCTATCTTTCGGTCCAATGTCTTGAACCACAGTTCTACGCCATCTTTCTGGACCAGATGAGCCTGAGGGATGATCCTGATTTCAAGGACCAATATGACCGGGCGCAATGGCCAAACCAAACAGCCCGCCTTGCCGAGATTTTCGCAGGCCAACCCGTCTCGCACTGGGCCGCGCTGTTCGATGGGACAGATGCCTGCGTTGCGCCGGTCCTGGACCCATGGTCTGCCAAGGACGAGCCCCACATGGCCGCACGCGCGGTGTGGTCTGAGGGACAGGGCGTACTGCAGCCTGCCCCCGCGCCCCGCTTCGATAGCGTAGTTCCAGAACCGGCCCCAATCCCCGAACGCGGCGCCGATACCGAAGCTGTGCTGCAAGACCTCAAGACCCGTGGGTTACTCTAGCGGCTTGCTGGCGTTGTAGAGCACCCAGTCTTCATGCTCCAACGTCTCTGCCCAGGCTTTGCGCAAGGCGCCTGCTTCTTGCGGAAACACCTCTCCGGTCGGCACGAAATCAGAGATCCGGTCAATCCGGAAGCTGCGGAAATCCTGACGCAACCCGCACCAAGCCGCCAGCAAAACCACCTCGATATGATAGGTCAGCGCCAACGGTTTGATCGCACGTTTCGTTTGCGTGCCCTTGAGGTCGAGATAGGTGATCTGCAACTCCACTGCATCCCGGATGTAACCGCGCAATTGCTCGGCATCCGCCCCGTCACGCGGCACCCTATTCCAACCGGACACCCGTAACGGCACATGCGGTGCCCCTCCGGGCAAGGCCGTTGCGATCTTTTCCGCAGCCCGCCGCGCCGCCCTTTCCAGCCCCGGATCACCCGTGCGGTGCAAAAGCGCCATGCCGACATAAAGCGCCTCTAGTTCCTCAGCGCTGAACATCAGAGGCGGCAGATCATAGCCAGCGCGCAGCATGTATCCCACGCCCGCCTCTCCCTCGACGGGCACCCGCATCGCCTGCAATGCCACCACATCACGATAGATCGTTCGCTTGGTCACCTCCAGTTCCTCTGCAAGACGCTGTGCCGTGACGGGCCCGTCAGCGCTGCGCAAAATCTGGATGATGTCAAAAAGGCGAGTCGAACGGGTCATATGCCCAGTCTAACATCATTACTGACAGTATGGTGTCAGCAGGGTGTTGCTAAGGTGCTTCGGACATCAGAGGACATCTGCCATGCTTCAAGACTATTCCGCCAAATCCGGCACATTGATCCCCGTTTGGACATTGGAAATCCAAACTCTTCCCGAAGACACCGACCGCATTTTGGATGCGGTCATGAAAGTGCATCCCTTGGGCTACGGTAGATATCTGCGCAATGCCTCCGTATCGGCTGTGGGCGCTGAGACCACAACGCCACAAGCGAACTCGACCACCAGCACACACAAAGCCGATTTCGAACCCGGCCGCGCCATGACATACCCAATGGTCGAGCTGAAAATCTCAATCGACCGCGACCTGCCCGCTTTGGAAAAGGTGATGGACGCTGTTTTGGACGTGCACCACTATGAAGAACCCGTGATCTTCGTGCGCGAAGACTGGGCCAGCCGTTCGGCCTATGATCCCAAAAGCAAGAACCCCAACCGCTGGTGGAACAACGGCCGAGGTTTGCCCAATCAGGTGGAGATTGGAGCATGACCGAGACGACACAAACCTTTCGCGCCCTGCATGCCGGGAAAGCCCCCTTTGTCATCCCCAACCCCTGGGATGTCGGATCGGCGCGCATTCTGGCGCGCATGGGGTTTCCCGCCCTTGCCACCACAAGTGCTGGCATGGCCTATTCCAAAGGTCAAATCGAGGGAACCACGCCGCCCGATCAAGTGCTTGATCACTGTCGTGAGATTGTCTCGGCCACATCTCTGCCCGTCAACGCCGATCTTGAACGTGGCTTCGGTGACAGCCCAGAAAGCGTTGTCGAAACGATCCGCGCCGCTGCGGCAACGGGCCTGGCGGGCGGTTCAATCGAGGACCACACCGGCGACCGCGCTTCCCCAATTTATGATAAAAGCCTCGCCATTGAGCGCATCGCCGCAGCGGTCGAGGCTGCTCAAGCCCTGCCGTCAGATTTTGTACTGACTGCCAGATGCGAAAGCCTTTTGTGGGGCGAAACACAGCTTGACCCGGTGATTGAGCGTCTACAAGCCTTCGAGGCCGCAGGCGCGGATGTGCTCTACGCCCCTGGCTTGTCTGATCTCGATGCGATCCGAACAGTCTGCGCATCTGTGTCAAAGCCAGTAAACGTGGTGATGGGCATGGCGGGACGAACCTTCTCGCTGGAACAGCTGGCCGATGCTGGCGTCACCCGCGTTAGTGTGGGGTCGGCGCTCTTCCTGGTTGCCTATGGCGCCTTCACCGACGCCGCACGACAAATTCTCGACGATGGTGCCTTCGACAAAACCGCCGAAGGCATCGGCTTTGCCGAGCTGGAAGCCTTCTTTCAACCCCCGACCAAGGACACCCCATCATGATCAAATATTACTACCCCGATGGCAGCCATTGTTACCGCGCGCTGCACACCACCCATGCCGTCTATCAATCCGAGGATGGCAAGCTCATTGCCCGCACGATGCGGCCTGACAATTCAGAACTCTACGAGTTTGAAATCACCGGGTTCGAGCTTTTGGAAACGGGGGTGCGCTATGGGTGAAGCATCCATCATGCAGGCCGGGTTTGATACGAAGCCTATCGAAATGCTTCCGATGTGGCAGGTGGCCTTTCTCGCACCTAATGAAGATGTGGACCGCATCTTTGATGCAGTGGCAGATGTCGCACCACTGACCTATGGCGCAACAGACCGCAACGGGTATCGCATGATGGGTGGGGTAGAATACTATCGCCCTACTGACGACGCCCCCACCGGATCAGACGGCCCGCGCCAACGCCCCGGCGTGGATCAGATGCGTCTTTTCATTCCCCGCGATACTGACCTTTTGAACGCTGTGATCGAAGCAATCTACGACGTACATTCCTACTACGAACCCCCCATCACCATAACTGAAGTCCTGCGCAGTCAGACCAAAGGTCTGGATGACAGCCAGAACCCCCACCGCTGGTGGAATAAGGACGGCGATTGGAAGTCATCCTGATGCCGAACACGCACGCAAATGAAGGGCGCTGACCATGCAAGACATCTCTATCTATCTTCCCGGTATCCTGCTCGCCTATTCGGCATTCTTCGTTGGCATCGCCAGCCCCGGACCAAATATCCTGGCCATTATGGGAACCTCTATGAGCGTGGGGCGCAGATCGGGCATCGCTCTTGCCCTCGGTGTGGCTACTGGGTCATTCACATGGGCCGTGCTCACGGTTGTTGGCCTCTCTGCGCTTTTGGCCACCTATGCCGCAGCGCTGGTGGCAATCAAAATCTTTGGCGGGCTTTACCTGCTCTGGCTGGCGTACAAATCCTTCAAGTCCGCCATGGCTCAACACGACATCGAGGCACGTCAACTCGCCGGCGGGACCCGTACGCCAATGGGCTACCTCACCCGCGGTTACATCATTCAGATGACCAACCCTAAGGCGGCACTGGCCTGGATTGCGATCATCTCGCTTGGCTTGCACCAGGACGCGCCGCTCTGGGTCGGGGCCGTGATCGTCTTGGGCACATTCGCGCTCTCAATCGCCATCCATGTGACCTACGCCATTGCGTTCTCCACGCCAGTGATGGTGCGTCTCTATGGCCGGGCACGGCGCGGCATCCAAACCGTGCTGGGGTGTTTCTTTGCTTTTGCCGGTCTGAAGCTGCTGACGTCACGACCTTAGCATGAAACGCCGCGTGTTGCGCAAAATCGCCAAAATCAGCATCTGGTGGCGTTGCGCGACGCGCGGCACGTTTACGATCAGGCTGCCAGCCCCATGTACCGACGCCGCACCGACGCAATACCGATGCGATACCGACGCAATACCGACGTCCGGGATCCTTGTTTTTCGGGCCGTTAACCTTTGAGTCGCACACAAGGGCTTTAAACGCCTCACAACTGCGGTTATCTTCGTCCTTCGCATATCCGCCGGGACACCCGAAACATGGCCAAGCCAAAGGACAATCCGAACTACAAAGTCGTCGCCGAGAACCGGCGCGCACGGTATGATTATGCCATCGAGGATGATCTGGAATGCGGGATCATTCTGGAAGGCTCCGAAGTTAAATCCCTGCGCCAGAATACCTCCAACATCGCCGAAAGCTATGCGGCTGTCGAGGAAGGTGAACTGTGGTTGGTGAACTCCTACATCGCGCCTTATGAACAGGCCAAAACCTTCGGCCACGAGGAGCGACGGCGGCGTAAGCTTCTGGTTTCGCGAAAAGAATTGTCACGTCTATGGAATGAGACCCAGCGCAAGGGCATGACGCTTGTGCCGTTGGTTCTGTATTTTAACGACCGTGGTATTGCCAAAATGAAGATTGGTATCGCCAAGGGTAAAAAGAATTACGACAAACGTGCCACAGACGCCAAGCGCGATTGGGGACGCCAGAAACAGAGGCTTTTGCGCCACGGCGAGTAAACATCTCGGTTTTTCCCTCTCGTGTGATACGCTCCGGATTGGTACTGACAGGCAAAACAAACGGATCGGGCTTGCCTCCGATCTGATAATCCTGGGGAAATAAGAGCATGATTCTACTGGTGAATCTCATTTCTGGTGCGTTTGGCGCAAACATAGCCGCTGGTTTTTTCAAGCATCTCAACCTTGGCCTTTTTGGCAACACGCTCGTTGGTGTTCTGGGCGGCGGCGTCGGAGGTCAGGTTCTTGCAAACTTTGGATTTCAAGGTCTTGCCGGATCCGTGGCGTCGAAGGACGGGCTGGACACGGTCGCCCTTTTGACGCAGGCCGGAGCCACAGGCGCCAGCGGCGCGGCCGCGCTTCTGCTCACCGGCTTTGCACGCAATCTCGTGGTGCGCTGACGCTCCCTGATCCTCTTGCCCTGAGGACCATCTGGATGTAGGCAGAACACATCCAGAATGGGGGCCAAAATGGCACAGGACGATCCCAAGACCCTTGTTTCCACCGACTGGTTGGCAGACCACCTGAAAGACCCGGATTTGAGGGTGCTTGATGGGACGTACTTCATGCCTGCCGAGGGGCGTGATGCAAAGGCCGAGTATGAGGCCGCTCATATTCCCGGCGCGCGGTTTTTTGATATCGACGACATCGCCGACAACCGTTCGGATATGCCCCACATGGCCCCGCCGGTTGAGAAATTCATGTCCCGCCTGCGTCAGATGGGCGTCGGGGACGGGCATCAGGTCGTGGTTTATGACACGCATGGTTTGTTCTCCGCGGCGCGCGTGTGGTGGATGTTCCGCCTGATGGGACAGGACAACATCGCCGTGCTGGACGGCGGATTTCCAAAGTGGCTGGCCGAGGATCGCCCGGTGGAGGATTTACCGCCACTTATCCGGGACCGGCACATGACGGTGCGACGCCGCGCAGAAATGGTCAAAGACGTGACGCAGGTTTCGGCCGCCTCTAAGTTGCAGGACTACACAATTCTGGACGCCCGGTCGCCGGGTCGGTTCACCGGATCAGAGCCGGAGCCGCGCGAAGGCATGCGCAGCGG
Organism: uncultured Roseovarius sp.; assembly: GCA_947496175.1. GTDB lineage: Bacteria > Pseudomonadota > Alphaproteobacteria > Rhodobacterales > Rhodobacteraceae > Roseovarius. The sequence goes on along the minus strand of CANMBU010000001.1, from coordinate 1,207,415 downwards.
GCACATCCCGAACTCGCGCAACGTGCATTACAAGACATTGCTCAATGGTGACAACACGATGAAATCGCCCGATGAATTGCGTGCGGTATTCGACGCTGCAGGAGCTGATCTGTCCAAGCCGGTGATCACCAGCTGTGGCTCCGGCGTGACTGCGGCCATCATCAACCTGGCGTTGGAACGGATCGGCAAGTCCGATCATGCGCTCTATGACGGGTCCTGGACAGAATGGGGCGCGTTCCCGACTGTTCCCGTTGCCACCGGAGATGCCTGATGTTTGAGCTTTTGAATGAACAGCCCAAGGACAAGATCCTGGCCTTGGTGCAGAAATTCCGTGAAGATTCCCGTCCCGACAAAATCGACCTCGGTGTGGGCGTGTACAAGGACGCTGACGGGCGCACGCCAATCATGCGCGCGGTCAAGAAGGCCGAGCAACTTTGGTGGAACACGGAAGACTCCAAGGCCTATGTCGCCCTGGCCGGGGATCCCGCGTTTTCAGACGTGATGGTTGACCTGGTGCTGGGCGATGCGGCGGAGCGTGACAGCGTCGCCGCCGTGGCCACGCCGGGCGGCACGGGCGCAGTACGGCAAGCTTTTGAGTTTATCCAGATGGCCAACCCTAACGCGCGGGTGTTCGTGTCTGACCCCACCTGGCCCAACCACCTCAGCATCCTGAAGCACCTGGGTATGGAAGTCGTCCTTTATCGTTATTTTGACAGCGAAAGCGGCAGTGTTGATTTCAATGGAATGCTTGAGGACCTGGGCGGCATGCGCCCCGGTGATGTCGCGCTCTTGCACGGTTGTTGCCATAACCCCACCGGTGCCAACCTGACCATGCCAGAATGGGATGCGGTGATCGCGCTTTTGAATGACAAGGGCGCCGTGCCGATGATCGACATCGCCTATCAAGGATTTGGCGAAGGCCTTGAGGCCGACGCGGCGGGCACACGCGCGGTTGTAAAGGGCTGTCCTGAGGTTCTGATCGCGGCCAGCTGTTCCAAGAACTTTGGGATTTATCGCGAACGAACCGGCATCTTGATGGCCGTGCACCACGATGCCGCGCGCAAGGCACTCACGCAGGCCAACCTGGCGCATCTCAACCGCCAGAACTACTCTTTCCCGCCGGATCATGGCGCACGGCTCGTGACCCTTGTTCTGGGCGATGCGACGCTACGCGCGGACTGGGAGGCAGAGCTTGAGGCCGTACGCCAAGGAATGCTTGATCTGCGCACGCAACTGGCCAGCGAACTTCAACGTTTGTCCGGCTCAGACCGGTTCGGCTTTGTCGCACAGCACCGGGGCATGTTTTCACGATTGGGCTTGTCACCGGATAAGGTGGAAGAACTGCGCCGGGATCACGCGATTTACATGATTGGCGACAGCCGGATCAACATCGCAGGGCTCAATGCGCAAACAGTTCCGATTTTGGCGAAAGCGATTGTCGAGGTGGGTGCTTAGGCGCTCGCCTTGGCCGCGTAGCGCGCCAAAAACATCTCGACCGCACCATTGACCACGCGCTCAATCTGGACGTCAGACTTGTCGCATTCCACGCCACACAGGCACCGCACAAACAGATCACTCTTGCACAGCTCACCGAATTGGGCCGAGGCAAGCTCCATGTCGTCGATGACAAGGTCACCTGTGTCAAGATAGGGCTGAAGCACCTGTTGAAGCCGATTGCGCAACAAGGCCGGGCCAGACTCATAAAATCGCTGGCCCAATTCAGGAAACCGGTACGATTCCGACACGCAGATGCGATAAACCTGAAGCCCGAATTCCGACAGAAAGAAGCTGACGATGCGTGTGGCGGCTTCCTTGAGAACATCTTCCAGAGACATGTCCGGCGCCATCACCTGAAGCGCTTCTTCGGCCTGGCGATTGCACTCCACACGCGCCACTTCGGAGAACAGGATGCGTTTGTCAGGGAAGTAGCTGTAGAGCGTCGCCTTTGAAACGCCCGCTGCACGGGCAATGTCATCCACACTCGCCCCTTCGAATCCATCCCGCATGAAAATCTGTCGCGCCCCTTCGAGGACCTGATCGAATTTACGACCTCTCTTAATTTCCGCGGCCATTGCGATCATGCACGAACTCCTAAAACCCCTTCAACTTAGCCGTGAGGTGCGGCGTTCTGCAAGCCCAGTAAGAAATGGCCATGTCTCGGCACGGCCATTTCACGCAGTGTTAAACTATTTGTCGATACCATCCAGGTCCTTCGTCACAGGTTCCGGTGGCTCTTCGGGGAATGTAAGAGGCGGGATGATAGACGTGGTTGAGAAGCTAAACGCAGGGCCGGTCGCAGTGACCAAAGCCATGGCAAGTGTGAGCGCTGAAAGTAGAGGTTTCATAATCGCCTTCCTTTTCTGAACTAAGTAGTTCACTTTTCAAGTTAGAGATCACAGGCGCTCACGCAAGATCAAAAGTGAACTATTCAGTTTACTTATCTAAATACCTGCTATGCAAAATTGCATGGCGACTTTTGTCACTGATCCGAACCAAAAAGGTAATGACTTGGGGTTGCTCTCATAATTTTATGCGTTAGTTTAGAATTGTTCTAAACTGAGGAAAAGACATGATACCTGGTGTCGCCTCGCGCCGTCGGTTTTCCGACCTGACCGAACAAGAAGTCCTCGCTTTGGCGATTTCTTCCGAAGAAGACGATGCGCGCATCTATCGGTCCTATGCAGAAATGCTGCGCCAGGATTTTCCTGACACGGCTAAGGTCTTTGACGGTATGGCCAAGGAAGAGGACACGCATCGACAGCGGCTGATTGACCTGCATGTTGATCGGTTCGGCGATGTGATCCCGCTGATCAGGCGCGAACATGTGGCCGGTTACTATGCGCGACGACCTGTGTGGCTGGTGGAAAATCTTGGGTTGGAACGCATTCGCGAAGAAGCCGAAGCAATGGAGCGTGACGCCGAGCGGTTTTATCTCAAGGCAGCTCAAAACACACAGGATGCCGCGACACGCAAGCTCTTGGGTGATCTTGCTGCGGCCGAAGCCGGTCACCAAAACCGGGCCGGTGAGTTGGAGAAAGAATACCTCGACGCAGAGTCGCGAGACAATGAAGACAGCACGGCCAAGCGCCAATTCATCCTGACATGGGTGCAACCGGGGCTGGCCGGGCTGATGGACGGCTCGGTCTCGACCCTGGCCCCGATTTTTGCCACGGCCTTTGCGACACAGGACACATGGACCACATTCCTCGTTGGCCTGGCCGCCTCCGTGGGCGCAGGCATTTCCATGGGTTTCACCGAAGCGGCCAGCGATGATGGCGAACTCTCTGGACGCGGCAGCCCGATCAAGCGCGGCTTTGCCTCGGGCATCATGACCACCATCGGGGGGCTGGGTCACGCCTTGCCATATCTCATCCCGGATTTCTGGACAGCGACAATTATCGCGATCATCGTGGTGTTTATTGAACTTTGGGCCATTGCCTGGATTCAGAACAAATTCATGGAAACACCGTTCTTTCGAGCAGCCTTTCAGGTGGTTCTTGGTGGCGCATTGGTGTTCGCTGCGGGGGTTCTGATCGGCAGCGGCTAGCGCGTTATCTTCATTGACGCGCCCCGCCCACATGATACGACCAAATCATGCTCGCCATATTCATCCAGACGCTTCCCTTTTTCCTGTTGATCGGGCTGGGATATGGCGCAGGCCGCACCAATTTTTTCAGCGAAGAGGCGACGGCCTATCTGACGAAGTTTGTCTTTTATTTCGCCCTCTCTGCCATGCTGTTCAAGTTTTCTGCAAACCTGTCTATCTCAGAGATCTTCGACTGGCGGTTTGTCATGGCCTATTTCTGGGGCACGGCCTTTGTCTACGGCATTGTGACACTGGTGGCGTTGATGCGCCGCCTGCCTGCAGAAGAAGCGGCGTTTGAGGCGCAATGCGGTGTGATTGGAAACGTTGGGTTCCTAGGCGTGCCCATGCTCACTCTGCTGATGGGACCAGAGGCGATTGGTCCGGTCATGCTGGTCCTCGCGGTGGACTTGATCTTTTTCGGATCATTGATCGTCATCATAATCACCGGATCACGCGACGGGCGGATGAGCCTTGGCATCCTGCGCTCAGTTGGGATCGGGCTTTTGAAAAACCCGATGATCGTGTCGATTGTCCTGGGCCTGACGTGGTCCGCACTAAGCATTCCGATCCCTGCTGTGATGAACGACTTTCTGTCGCTCTTGGGCGGGGCCGCCACTCCCGGCGCGCTTTTCGCCATTGGAGCGTCCTTGGCCACAAAATCTGCCGAACGGCCCATCGTTGCCGGTTGGCTTTCCGTTAACAAACTGGTGCTTCACCCGGCCTTTGTGGCGTTTTCCGCGCTCATCCTCTTTCCGGTCGAGCCTTACGCCGCTGCGGTCATGATTGCCACCGCATCGCTGCCAGTGGCGGGCAACGTCTACATCCTCGCGCAGCACTATGGCGTTGCTCCGCAACGCGTGTCGGCATCGATCCTGATCTCAACGGCTGTTGCTGTTGTGACGGTTTCGCTCGTGATCGGCTGGGCCAACGGGCTTTACTAGTCTGCGTCAGATGACAAACGAAACATCATATCGCCCGCTTCCCCTGCCCGACAGGCGTGAGCTGACAGATGCCGAGGGTCTCGCCGAAGTGAGACAATATCTCGACCTGATGCGCACACGGCACAGCATACGCGACTATTCGAACCGGCCTGTGCCTGAAGAGATCATCACCACCGCTATTGCCGCTGCTGGCACGGCACCGTCAGGGGCCAATCAACAACCGTGGTTTTTCGCGGCGATCTCGGACCCTGAGTTGAAGGCACAGATACGCGAAGCCGCGGAAGCAGAGGAAGAGAAGTTCTATTCGGGACGCGCCGGAGACGCCTGGCTTGCAGCGTTGGAGCCAATTGGCACGGGCGTGGAAAAACCACATTTGACCCAAGCGCCCTGGCTTATCGTGATTTTTGCTCAACGCTACGGCGTGGCGCCGGATGGGACGCGACAAAAGCACTATTATGTGCCGGAAAGCGTGGGCATTGCCACGGGCATTCTGATCACGGCTTTGCATGCAGCCGGGCTTTACTGCCTGACGCATACACCCAACCCGATGGGATTTCTCAATCAGGCGCTGGATCGGCCCGAGCATGAAAAACCGTTGATGATTTTGGCGGTTGGCCACGCCGCTGAGGATGCTACGGTGCCCGCGGCTGCCAAGGTCAAAAAGCCGCTGGACGAGATCATGGCGCTTTATCAAATCGAGACACGTGAGAAGGACAAATAGGATGGAAACAGTTTCAGAAAACGCCTGTTTTGGCGGCGTTCAGGGGGTTTATTCACACAGTTCAAAATCCTGCGCCTGTGACATGACCTTTGGCTTGTTCCTTCCCGAAGAGGCGCAATCCGGTCCGGTGCCGGTGCTGTGGTATCTCTCTGGTCTGACCTGCACGCATGAGAATGCGATGGTGAAGGCCGGGGCGCAACAATGGGCGGCGGAACAGGGCATTGCGCTGATCTTTCCCGACACTTCGCCTCGCGGTGACGGGGTGGCAGATGACGACGCCTATGATCTCGGGCAAGGCGCAGGATTTTATGTGAATGCCACGCAACAGCCCTGGGCGCCGCATTTCCAGATGTGGGACTATGTGGCCGAGGAACTGCCCGCGCTGGTGTTCAAGGAGTTCCCGCTTGAGCCAGAGTTGCAAGCGATCACCGGTCACTCCATGGGCGGCCACGGCGCTTTGACGTTGGCTATGGGTCTTCCTGGACGATTTAAGTCGGTGTCGGCGTTTTCACCAATCTCAAACCCCACCAAAGGCGATTGGGGGCGCAAGCAGCTAAGCGCCTATTTAGGTGAAGAGGAAAGCAAATGGGCCGCACATGACGCGACAATGATGATGCAAGAGCATGGCTTTGACGGACCGGTTTTGACGGATACAGGCACCAAGGATCAGTTTGTTGATCTGCTTATGCCCGAAAGCCTTGCTCAAGCCTGTGCTGCAAGGCGACAGGTGTCGACGCTCAGGATGCAGCCAGGGTATGATCATAGCTACTTCTTTGTTTCGACCTTCATGGAAGACCACGTCGCCTTCCACGCCGAAGCGCTCTATGGCGGCTAGGCCATGAGCCACTACGACCTCATCATCATCGGCTCAGGTCCCGCAGGTCGTGCTGCCGCCATTCAGGCAGGTAAGCTCAAACGACGTGTGCTTGTCATTGATCGCAAAGATCGCCTGGGCGGGGTGTCTGTACACACAGGGACGATCCCATCCAAGACTTTGCGTGAAACGGTTCTTAACCTGTCCGGCTGGCGCGAACGGAGCTTTTACGGGCGTGCCTATCGCGTGAAAGACGACATTGAGGCGCAGGACCTCAAGGTGCGGCTTCACAAAACGCTGGACTACGAAGTTGACCTGTTGGAGCATCAGTTCAACCGGAACCATGTCGATACGTTGCATGGGCTGGCCAGTTTTGTCGGGCCAACCGAGATTGAAGTGGCCACTGAGGCCGGGGAAGTCACACGGCTTTCGGCAGACCGGTTTTTGATTGCCACGGGCACCAAGACCTATCGGCCCGATGACGTGCCTTTCAACAAGCGCACGATTGTTGATAGCGATGAGTTTCTGGAACTGGCGCAAATCCCACGAAGCCTGATTGTGGTAGGTGCGGGTGTTATTGGTGTTGAGTACGCAACGATGTTCTCGACGCTGGATGTGCGTGTAACACTCATCGAGCCGCGCGAAACGTTCCTCGATTTCATCGACAACACGCTCATTCAGGACTTTACGCATCAAATCCGGGAAAACGGTGTCGATTTACGGCTTGGCTCGGCTATTCAAAAGACTGAGGATGCTGGCGAGCATGTCGAAGTGACGTTGGAAAACGGGCGGCATGTGCGTGCAGAGATGTTGCTGTTTGCAGCAGGGCGTATGGGGGCAACCGAGAAACTCAATCTCAAGGTGACAGGGCTTGAAACCGATCATCGCGGACGGCTTGAAGTAGATCGCAAGACATATCAGACGACCGTGCCGCACATCTATGCGGCAGGCGATGTAATCGGGCGGCCCTCGCTTGCGTCAACCTCTTTGCAACAGGGTCGGATTGCAGCCTGTCATGCGCTCGACACACCAACGTTGCCGGAATCGCCATGGTTCCCCTATGGCATCTATTCGGTGCCTGAAATCTCGACCTGTGGCATGTCAGAAGAGGAAATGTGTGAACGCGGGATCCCTTATGAGGTCGGTGTGGCGCGGTTCCGGGAAACGTCACGGGGCCATATTATGGGGCTTGAGCATGGCATGCTGAAGATGTTGTTCTCGCTCAAGACGCGCAGGGTACTCGGCGTGCAGATCGTCGGCGAAGGCGCGACCGAGCTGATCCACATCGCGCAGGCGGTGCTGAACCTCAAAGGCACAGTGGATTACTTTGTGCAGAACACCTTCAACTATCCGACCCTTGCCGAGGCCTATAAGATTGCTGGGCTGGATGCGTTTAACAGGATGCCAATTCCAGAAGAGTTCAAGGTCAAGCGCTCTGACTCTTCGAGCGCATAAGTCATGGAGCTCTATGTTGATGCTGATGCCTGCCCTGTGAAAGCAGAGATTGAGCGTGTTGGCACACGGCACAAGGCGCAGATGTATTTCGTCTCGAACGGCGGGTTGCGCATGTCGCAAAACCCTTTGGTCGAGATGGTGATCGTCCCTGAAGGTCCGGACGTGGCCGATATGTGGATTGCCGAGCGGGCAGGCCCCGGCGACGTGGTCATAACAGGGGACATTCCATTGGCCGCCAAATGTGTGGACGCCGGCGCGTTGGTGCTCAAGCACAACGGCGAAATGCTGACTGAGAAAAATATCGGCAACGTTTTGGCCACACGAGACCTGATGAGCGACCTGCGCGCGGCGGATCCGTTTCGGCAAGGCGGCGGCAAAAGCTTTGGCAAGGCGGACCGGTCCCGGTTTCTGGATGCTCTGGAACGGGCCATGCGCATGGCGAGCTCACGGACATGACCACCACACGCACCAACCTTGTTGGCGCGCTTTGTGCTCTGGTTGCCGTGATTTGCTTTTCGCTGAACGATGTCGGGATCAAGTTCCTGTCGGGCGACTATGCCCTGCACCAGATTGTTTTCTACCGAACACTGGTGGCGCTGACGACATTCGCGGTCTTTTTCCTGCCAGTTTATGGAATCAAAGTTCTGCGCACGCGTCGCCCCGGTGCGCATCTGCTCCGTGGGTTCTGTGTGGTCGCCGCCAATACCTGCCTTTTCCTGGGTCTGGCCGCGATGCCCATTGCCGATGCGATTGCCGTCTTCTTCGTGTCGCCGCTGGTCATCACCATATTTTCGATCTTGTTTCTGAAAGAGACCGTCGGGCCCCGCCGCTGGAGCGCTATTGCGGTTGGCTTTCTTGGCGTTCTCATCATCGTGAAACCCGGCACATCCGCGTTTCAGATCGCCGCGCTTTTGCCCATGGCCGCCGCTGTACTTTACGCCGTGATCCATATCGTGGCCCGAAGAGTGGGCGGAACCGAGTCCGCTGCAACCATGGCGGTCTACATTCAAATTACCTTTTTCGTCGCGTGCAGTTTGATCGGGTTGGGACTTGGCGATGGAAAATTCGCAGATCAGGATCACCCGTCTCTGGCCTTTCTTTTCCGGGCCTGGGGGCCGATTGACCCCGGCGATTGGTGGATTCTTGTGATGCTTGGCGTGAGTGGTCTTTTGGGCGGCTTTTTCATCAGCCAGGCCTATCGCATTTCAGAAGCGGCTTTTGCGGCACCATTTGAATATGTCTCGATGCCGATGGCTATCTTCTGGGGCGTGTCAGTGTTCGGGACATGGCCTGACAAGACGGCCTGGATCGGGATCATATTGATCCTCAGCTCTGGGCTTTACATGGTGTGGCGCGAATCCAGAGCGCCGGTCAGCGACCCGAAAAAGCCACGGATCGCACGCTGAAGGTTTGACCCCGTATGGTGATCCACGCATGTTGGAGGAAATCAAACGGGGCCATGTCATGACGATCTCTATCATTCCATTTGCAGAAGGTGAGGCGCGGCTTGACTGGATCGCCTTGTGCGACGCCTTTGAGGCAGGCCACCGCTTGCCCAAGGCCGAGATCGGCGACACGTTCCTCTACCGTGATCCTGACACATTGCTGAGCCGGGCGGCCTGGATTGACGGGATGGGCTTGGCCGTTAAGTCGGCAACAGTATTCCCAAAGAACCCTCAGGCAGGCAACGCGATGATCAACGGATCGGTCAGTGTGTTCTCAGACGCGAATGGCGCGCTGGAAGCGGTGATTGATTTTCATTTGGTCACCAAATGGAAGACCGCAGGCGACAGCCTTTACGCCGCGCGTCAACTCGCACGCCCTGACAGCCGAAAAATCCTGATTGTTGGGGCTGGGACGGTTGGGCGCTCACTTTTTCAGGCCTATAGCGCGGGGTTTCCGGAGGCGGAGTTCTTGCTTTGGAACCGTACTCCAGGGAATGCCGAAGCGATGCAGTCGGACTGCCCCGGCATAACGATCATGACTGATCTGGAAGAGGCCGTGAGACAGGCGGACATTGTCACATCTGCGACCATGTCCACCGAACCCTTGCTCAAGGGTGCATGGTTTCAACCAGGGCAACACATTGATGTCATAGGGGCCTATCGTCCAGATATGCGCGAAGTGGACGACGAGGCGCTTTTGCGCTCAAGAGTTTTTGTCGACAGCTACGACACGACCGTGGGCCATATCGGAGAGATCAAGATTCCGCTGGAGGCTGGAACGATCACCCGAGATCATCTGATCGCAGACTATTATGAGCCAGAAATGTATCGGCGTGATAGCGAGCAGGAGATCACACTTTTTAAGAATGGCGGCGGTGCGCATCTCGATCTGATGACAAGCCGTTATATTCTCGATGTCTGGCGCGCGGCCTCATGATCTGGTGGGTTTTGCTTGGCCTTGTGGCGCTTGTTGTTTTCGGACCGTTTCTGCTTGAACTGACACGCCCCGGAATGAACAGGGCGGCGCAGGCATCTGCGCCGGGGGCGTTTGCGGACCTGCCGACAGGCCGGGTGCACTATCAATGGCTTGGTGCCGATGAGGGGCCGGTTGCCGTCTGTGTGCATGGGCTGAGCACGCCGTCCTTTGTGTGGGGGCCTGTGGCTGCGCATCTGGGGGGCCTGGGGTTTCGGGTGTTGATCTTTGATCTCTATGGGCGGGGGTATTCTGATCGCCCGGGCGGCGAGCAGGATGGCGCGTTTTTCAATGCACAACTCAACGCGCTTTTGGAACACCAAGGCGTAGAGGACGATATCACGTTGTTGGGGTACTCCATGGGCGGAGCGATTGTCGCGCGCTATGCAGCAGAGCATCCAGACAGGTTGCGGCAACTTTGCCTGATTGCGCCTGCAGGCCTTGGGCACGACCTGGGGTCTATCGCCGATCTTATTACCAAATACGAGTGGTTCGGTCGTTGGGTGGCCTATGCGTTTTTTCCCAAAATCCTCAGACAAGGGATCGAGTCCGAGCGGAGCACACCTGCAGCCATTCGGGATATCTATGACATGCAAACCGCCGAAACCCGCCGCCGTGGATTTGCTCATGCCATGTGGTCATCGCTGCGCGGTGTTCTGGATGAGGATCTCGAACCGGCGCATCGCGCCGTTGCCAAGGCGGGAATCCCTGTCCTGGCGATCTGGGGACGCGAGGACGATGTGATCCCCATCGCAGGGCTTGGTAAGCTGGCCGAATGGAACCGGGCTGCGCGTCATGAAGTCATCGAAGGTGCGGGGCACTCGCTCACATACACACGTGTCGAGGATATTGGAAAAGCGCTGGACTTGCTGAAGTGCTGAGCCTCAGGCCGCCTGGGGTGTTGGCAAGGCGCGTTCCCGGATGGGCAGGTGCACAATGGCCGAAAATGCCCCGACACCCACACCAATCCACCAAACCAGATTGTAATCCCCGAAGGCGTCATACATGCGCCCACCGAGCCAAATGCCAAGAAAGCTTCCAAGCTGATGGCTAAAGAACACAATGCCGTAGAGCGTGCCCATGTAGCGCAGCCCGTAGATATGCGCGATCAATCCGCTGGTCAGCGGCACAGTGGCCAGCCAAAGGGAGCCCATGCCAATGGAAAACAGGATGACGGATATCGGTGTCACCGGCAGCAAAATGAACACCGCAGCGATCAAGGTTCTGCCGGTATAAATCCCGGCCAGAAGGTATTTTTTAGAGTAACTCTTGCCCAACCATCCTGCCAGAAGCGTGCCGCCGATATTGGCCGCGCCAATAAGAGCAATCGCCATCGCGCCCAGCGCGGATGTTGTTGTCACACCCATGCCGTGCAAGAGGCTGCCTGGCTCGATGGGCCCGCAAACCTCGGTCACGAAGGCAGGGAAATGCGCGGTGATGAACCCAAGCTGATAACCGCAGGAGAAGAATCCCAGGAATATGAGCGTATAGCTTGGGTCGCGAAAAGCGCGGCCCAGCATATGGCTCAGGGTTTCTTCGAGAACGGCGGGGCCAGCATCGCTTGGCGCACGCAACATCGGCAGCAATAGCAGAACCGTTAGAATTGCTACCGCAAAGAGGACGAAAACGCTTTGCCAGGGCATGACCGCCAAAAGCGCCTCGGCGATGGGAGGGCCGACTATCTGCCCGCCGGATCCGGCGGCGGCGGCAATGGCCAGGCTCATCGAGCGGTTCTCGTCGCTGCTGGCACGACCCACAATGGCCAGAATCACACCAAACCCAGTCCCAGCCACTCCGAAGCCAACAAGAACCTCATAGAATTGATGCGCCTCTGGCGTGACCGCAAAGGACGAGAGCACAAGACCCGCGGCATAGAGGAGCGTGCCGATGATGATGGCCTTTCGGTCGCCAATCTTTTCAGCAATCGCGCCAAAAATCGGTTGGCCGATGCCCCAGGCGAGGTTCTGTATGGCGATCGCGAGGCTGAATTCGGCACGAAGCCAACCGAACTCTTCGGCAATCGGAATTTGAAACACACCAAAAGAAGAGCGGATTGCGAAGGACACCAGAAGGATCAGGCCGCCTGCAATCAGAACCGGGGTAAAGAGGGGTGTCGACTTCTGCATCAAGGCCTCCGGACATGCAGTCTGAATGGAGCGGGAACGCCCGTCAATTCAGCTTTTGTGCCGGGTACAATTCCGATTGCTGATCCTGTTCCTCCTTTTCTCTGTCGATTGGCTTCGTTATCCAACTTTTATGGAAACGCTGATCGAGCGATATGAACGGCTTGTCTCTGAGGGGGTTCTGACCCGCGATGACGCGCAAGAGGCGGTGATACCGCAATTTGAGCGTATCCGGGAGGAGCTTGCAAAGCCGGTCAAGAAAGGACTTTTCCGAAAAAAGGCTGAGGCACCCATGGGGCTCTACCTTTGGGGTGGCGTCGGTCGTGGCAAATCCATGTTGATGGACATGTTCGTTGAGACGCTAGCCGTGCCGAACCGACGTGTGCATTTTCACGCCTTCATGCAGGAAATCCACGCGGGACTTCACAAGGCGCGTGAAGATGGGGCTGAGGACGCGCTTTTGCCGGTGGCCAAATCAGTTTCGGACAACCTGCGCTGTCTCGCCTTTGACGAGATGCAGATCACCGACATTACCGATGCCATGATCGTGGGACGTCTTTTTGAGGCTCTTTTTGAAGCTGGCGTTGCGGTTGTGACAACCTCGAACCGGGTGCCCGACGACTTGTACAAAGATGGGTTGAATCGCCAGCTCTTCCTGCCGTTCATTGATCTGTTGAAAGAGCACATGATCGTGCATGAAATGGTCAGCCCAACGGATTACCGACAGGGGCGGCTGGCCGGGACACCCAGTTACTTCACGCCAATCAACCCCGAGGCGCGGGCGGCCATTCAATCTGTTTGGGATGACCTCACAGGCGGCAAGGGTGCGCCTTTGACACTCGTCGTAAACAAACGAGAAGTCGAAATCCCCGCCTTTCACAACGGTGTGGCGCGCGCTTCGTTCTATGACCTGTGCGGGCGCCCCTTGGGCGCCGCGGATTATCTGGCACTGGCGCAGGCGGCGCGGGTCTTGGTGCTTGAGGACGTGCCACTTTTGGGGCGCTCGAATTACAATGAAGCCAAGCGTTTCGTGACATTGATCGACGCGCTTTATGAGGCCAAGGTGCGCATCGTGTGTTCCGCGGCGGCCACGCCTGAGTTTCTCTATATCGAAGGTGAAGGTACATTTGAGTTTGAGCGCACGGCAAGCCGCTTGAGAGAGATGCAATCCGATGGCTGGGGCGACGACGCATGAGTCAGATCGCATCTGAGTATGATTACATCATCATCGGTGCCGGGTCTGCCGGATGCACATTGGCCAACAAGCTTGGTGTCGACAGGTCCAAAACCATCCTGATCCTTGAAGCAGGCCCTATGGACCGGGATCTTATGATCCACATGCCAGCCGGTGTTTACAAGGCCTGGCGTGATCCGAAGCTGAACTGGAATTACAATACATCGCCAGAGCTTTCATGCTTTGATCGTGAGATTTTCATGCCGCGCGGCAAGGTTGTTGGCGGATCCTCTTCGATCAATTCCATGGTTTATATGCGCGGTCATCCTCTGGACTATGAGGCATGGGCAGATGAGTTTGGACTATCAGACTGGCGCTACGAAAACTGTCTTCCCTATTTTCGTGCAGGCGAAACTTATGCCGGTGGCGGTGACACCTTTCGTGGGGATAGCGGGCCTTTGGGAACAATGCCGGGCAGCTACGAAAATCCGCTTTACGACGCCTTTATTGAGGCCGGTGTTCAAGCTGGCCAAGGGCAGTCTGATGATCTGAATGGCTACAATCCGGAGGGCGTTGCGCGCCTGGACGCAACCAAACGGAACGGGCGGCGGTGCTCTGCGGCGGTGGCGCATCTTCGCCCGGCATTGCAGAGAGGAAACGTCACGCTCCTGACACGTGCGATGGTGCAGCGCATTCGGGTCAGCGGCAATCGCGCAACCGGTGTGGAGGTTTCTCAGGGGGATAAGACGTTCACGGCCATAGCCGCGCGCGAGATTATCTTGTCGGGCGGCGCGATTAACTCGCCTCAGCTCTTGATGCTGTCGGGTATCGGACCTGCAGACCACCTTCAAGAGATCGACCTTGAAGTCGCGCATGACTTGCCCGGTGTCGGTCGCAACCTGCAAGACCACGCAAGTGTTATCCTGCAGTTTGGGTGTCTGAAATCTTATCCAATCCACCGCGTGGACCGGTCCTGGAACAAACTCCGCGCTGGGGTCCGATGGGTGTTTGCACGCGACGGGGTTGCTGCCTCGAACATTTGGGAGGCAGGCGGTTTGATCCGCGGGAATAGAGACGTTCTCTATCCCAATTTGCAATATCACTTCGGCCCTGTGGGCTTTGAATACACCGGCGACAAGATCACTTTGATGCAGGCTTTTGCCTGTCACGTCGATCAACTCAGACCACGTAGTGTGGGCCAGCTTCGATTGGTTTCGCCAGACCCGAATGTGCATCCTATCCTACACTTCAACTATCTCTCGGACGCGCATGACGTGCGCGAGCTGGTTGAGGGCGTGCACAAGGCACGGGAACTCTTTTCGCAACGTGCCTTCGATGGATTCAGGGGCGCAGAAATTGATCCCGGGCCGGATGTCAAAGGTAATGCGGAGATTGCCGATTGGGTACGGGCAAACGTGACCACCGATTTCCACCCATGCGGTACGTGTCGTATGGGCCATGGTGCGGATGCAGTTGTGGATGACCGGTTCCGCGTGCATGGGCTAGAAGGACTACGGGTTGTTGATGCCTCGGTTATGCCCAAGGTGATCAGTGCCAACCTCAACGCACCCACACAGATGATTGCTGCGCGCGCTGCGGACTACATTTCGGGGACGCCGCAGTTGAAGCCGGTCAAAGCTAGCTTTTCTTTTGAAAGTGGCTGATCACGTCCGCGCTGTGGCTTGCAGCCAGTTGATGTAAAGCCGCTCAGCCATGGAATTGAACGTCTCCATGCGTTTAGCACAGGCCGCTTCAAGCTCTTTCACCTTGCCCTTGCCAATAGCCTTATCGAGCGCACCGGCATATTCGGGAATATTGTTCCAGTTGTGGACCGTATCAGATTCGATCTCGACATGAAATTGCGTGGAAAAGGCGCGCGTCCCCCATTTCATGGCCTGTACTGCGCAGGCCGGAGATGTGGCCAGAACCTGTGTGCCTGCGGGGATCGCAGTGACTTCGGCTGAGTGCCATTGCAGGCATTCAAAGACTTCAGGAACACCGTCGAAGAAAACACCGCTGGCTCCGGCCTCGGTGAGCTGAACCTCCAGCACGCCGATTTCCGGGGTCTTGGCTGGCTCTACCTTGCCACCCAGAGCTTCGGCCAGAAGCTGATGACCGAGGCACAGGCCCAGATAGGGTAAGCCACGCTCTTCTACCGCGTCCCGAATGAAAGCTTTTTCTTCTTTCAACCACGGGTGCGCGTCTTCTTGCCATGTGTCCATAGGGCCGCCCATGACCCAAAGCGCGTCATAGCCATCAATAGATGGCAGAGGCTCTCCTTCATCAAGCTCTACGGCATCCCACGTGTGCCCGTCTTCTTTCAGGAAATCACGGAAAATGCCGGGGTGTTCGACACGTTCATGTTGCAGGACAAGGATGTGCATTTGGGCCTCCGAAATGGTTAAAGCGCAGCCTAAAGTATCCGCTGTGCTTGGCAAGATGCCTGGCGTAAATCAACACGGCCTGACGCGAACGCGGTCATCTGTAGCTAGAGGGTGGCTGCCCGAATTGTTCGGAGAACACGCGTGAGAAATGAGCCGAACTGGCAAAGCCCGTGGCCAGTGCAATCTCAGTCAGGCTCAATGGTGAGTTTCGTAGCAGGCTTTGGGCTTTTTCCAACCTCAGTTCCCGATAATAGCGCATGGTTGAGCGGCCAAGCTTGGATTGAAAAAGCCTGTTAAGCTGGCGCGGCGACAATCCGGCGGTGCCGGCCAGTGCCGCGAGGGATACAGGCTCTGCCACATGCGCTTCCATCGCTTCAACCGCGTCAAGAATAGCAGGGATTGTTGTGCCTACACGTTCGACAAGCCCCGCCCGCTGCGGCCCGGCAGAGGGGCGAATTTCGGTGTGCATGAACCAGTCACTGACGATCCTTGCGAATGGCACACCGTGGTGCTGCGCGATCAGCGCGTGCATCAGGTCCATTGGCGCGGTGCCCCCGGCACAGGTCACGCGGTCGCGGTCAATCACATAGAGTGAGCGCTCTAGCAAAAGATGAGGTGAAATTTCCGCCAGTGCGCCGGCATGTTCCCAGTGTACCGTCATGCGACGCCCCGCCATCAAACCGGCACGGGCCAGGATGATTGGCCCACCCGACACACCGCCCAGAAACGTCCCTTCCCGCGCCAAACGAGAGAGCCAGCGCATCACCGGTCGGTTGTCGTAGAGCGTTGGATCGCCTCCGGCGACAACAAAAAGGTAGTCAAGTTTTATCTCTTCCCCCAAGCGCGCTTCGGGCATCACCACACCGGTGCCAGAGCTTGGAATGGGTTTCTTATCCGTTGAAAACGTGACCATATGGTAGAGGTCCTGTCGGGCCAACAAGTTGGCCGCGCGCATAGGTTCCGTAAGCGCTGCAAAAGACATCATTGCAAAGCCGGGTATGGGCAGGATGCCAATGTACCGCGTGCTTTCCGATTCTGAACCAATTATGTCCATTAAAGTCACATATCCGTCTTTTTCAGAAAAGTCGAGGATTCCGGTCTGCGCCAATCTGGTTCAAACAAAGCTGGGATTCGCCGCATGCGCTACAGTGGGTTCAAAGTTCTTTGGCAGGGACTAACCGGAAACAAGGGCTGGACACGCGCCTGGCGTGAGCCAGAGCCAAAGCCGGAATATGACATCATCATCATTGGCGGCGGTGGGCACGGGCTGTCTACGGCTTACTACCTGTCGAAAGAATTCGGCATGACGAATGTGGCCGTGCTCGAAAAGGGCTGGCTTGGATCAGGCAATATCGGGCGGAACACCACGATTATCCGGTCCAACTACCTCCTGCCCGGGAACGAGCCGTTCTATGAGCTCAGCATGAAGCTCTGGGAGAACCTGGAACAGGACACAAACTACAACTCGATGGTCTCGCAACGGTCGATCCTGAACCTCATCCATACCGATGGTCAGCGTGATGCGTTCGTGCGGCGGGGCAATGCGATGTTCCTTGCGGGTGCTGATGCGGAATTGGTAGATGCCGCGCAACTGCGCGAAGAGCTTCCGTTTCTGGACTATGATAATGCGCGGTTTCCGATCAAAGGCGGTCTGTTCCAACGGCGCGGTGGCACGGCCCGGCATGATGCGGTGGCGTGGGGCTATGCCCGGGGCGCGGACAGCCGTGGTGTGGACATCATTCAGAACTGCGAAGTCACAGGTATCGACATTGAGAACGGGCGTTGCGTGGGTGTGCAAACTTCACGCGGAGCGATCCGCGCCAAGAAAGTGGCGATGTGTGTGGCCGGATCTTCGGGGCGCGTCGCGGCTATGGCAGGCATGCGGTTGCCGATTGAGAGCCATGTGCTTCAGGCCTTCGTTTCGGAAGGTCTCAAACCAACCCTGCCCGGCGTCATTACCTTCGGTGCAGGGCATTTCTATGTCAGCCAATCGGACAAGGGCGGCCTTGTCTTTGGCGGCGACATTGATGGGTACAACACCTATGCCCAGCGCGGAAATCTGCCCGTGGTCGAAGACGTCTGTGAAGGCGGCATGGCCATCATGCCGATGATTGGCCGCGCCCGCTTGCTGCGGTCCTGGGGTGGGGTCATGGACATGTCGATGGATGGCTCGCCCTTTATCGACAAGACCCATATTGACGGGCTCTACTTCAATGGCGGCTGGTGCTACGGCGGGTTCAAGGCAACACCTGCAAGCGGGTTCTGTTATGCCCACCTATTGGCTCGTGACACACCGCATCCGGTGGCCACGCAAATGCGTCTTGACCGGTTCATGACCGGCAATCTCATTGACGAAAAAGGCGTGGGCAATCAGCCCAACCTGCATTGAGGAGGGACAGACAATGATCATCAACCACCCTCTTCTCGGACCGCGTGACGCCGCCGAATTTGTCTATCTGGGCGATGCATCGCTGATCGACCGCCCCGACTGGCAAGATGAAGACGCGATGGATCAATTCCACGCCTACGGCTATCTGCGCGACAACCCGGCTGGCGAGCACAAAGAGCTTTGGTATCACGAACAGGGCGATCGCTCGTGGCTGGTGGTGACGCGCAATACCCTGACGCATGAAATCACCAATGTGGAAATCGCCCGCGATGTGGCCCGTGCACGAGGACGAGACAAATGAGTCAGGCGGGGCGCATTGATGGCGGACTGATAGACCGCAGCCAACAGATCAAATTCCGGTTCAACGGCAAGTGGATGCGCGGCTTTGCCGGTGACACGCTGGCCTCGGCCTTGCTGGCCAATGGTCAGCTTCTGGTGGGTCGCTCGTTCAAGTACCACCGGCCGCGGGGTGTCTTCACCGCCGGGTCCGAAGAACCAAACGCCTTGGTACAACTGCGCGATGGTGCACATCAGGAACCCAACACGCGCGCCACGATGGTGGAGCTTTTTGACGGGCTTGCCGCAACGTCTCAAAACCATCGCGGGTCGCTGGAATATGATCTTCTGGCGGTCAATGATCTCGTCTCGCCATTCCTGTCGGCAGGGTTCTATTACAAGACTTTCATGTGGCCCAAAGCATTTTGGGAGAAGCTCTATGAGCCTGTGATCCGGGCAGCCGCCGGGCTTGGCAAACTCTCGATGCAGAATGATCCCGACGCCTACGACAAAGGGTTCCTGCACTGCGATCTTCTTGTCATTGGTGCAGGGCCGTCCGGTCTGATGGCGGCTTTGACAGCAGCGCGATCTGGCGCACGGATCATACTCGCTGATGAAGATTTTCGACCGGGCGGGAGGCTGAATGCCGAGACGCTTGAAGTCGCTGGAATGTCCGGGGCGGATTGGGCGGCTCAGGCCGTGGCCGAACTGAGCAACATGCCCAATGTGCGCTTAATGACGCGGACCACCGTTTATGGCGCGTATGATCACGGCGTCTATGGCGCGCTGGAACGGTGTACCGATCATCTGGCCGATAGCGGAGGCAAGCCACGGCAGGTCCTGTGGCGCATCTTCTCTAAACGCGCCGTGCTGGCCGCAGGCGCCACTGAGCGTCCCATCGCCTTTGGCAACAATGACCGTCCGGGCACCATGCTGGCGGGTGCGGTTCGGACATATGCCAACCGCTACGGTGTCACGCCGGGTCAGCAGGTTGCGGTCTTCACCAACAACGATGACGGATGGCGCACGGCGGCGGATTTGCAGGCCAAAGGTGTGAACGTGCCGGTTGTGATCGACAGTCGTGACAAACCTGCGACACTGAACCTTCCCGGCGTCAAACACATTGCCGGAGAGGCCGTAATGGACACCGTGGGCCGCAAAGGTCTGAAATCCATCACGCTGACAAACGGCAAGGTTATTCCAGTCGATGCGCTTGCCGTGTCGGGTGGATGGAACCCCAACGTGCATCTGACCTGTCACCAACGTGGTCGCCCGACATGGCGCGACGATCTTTGTGCGTTTGTGCCTGGCGGCGAATTGCCCGTCGGCATGACGGTCGCTGGCGCAGCCAATGGATCTATGACTTTGGCAAGCGCGCTTGCAGAAGGTCATGCAGAGGCGGCTGCGCAACTAAAAGATATTGGTTTCAAAGCCAAAAAGTCTGACATTCCCGACGCCGAGGATGAGCCACGCGACTGTGCTGCATTCTGGCATGTGGGTGAAAGCAAAAAACGGGCCTGGGTTGATCTTCAGAACGATGTGACGGTCAAAGACATCAAGCTGGCCAATACCGAAGGGTTCCGCTCGGTCGAATTGCTGAAACGCTACACCACCATGGGTATGGCCACGGATCAGGGCAAGACGTCCAACATTGCCGGTCTTGCAATTCTGGCCGAAGAAGCGGGCAAGACGATCCCCGAAGTTGGAACAACGATCTTCCGCCCGCCTTATACACCGGTGCCTATCGGCGCATTGGCTGGCCGCGCGCGCGGCAAGGATTTCCGGCCCTATCGCCTAACGCCATCGCATAAATGGGCCGAGGAAAACGGTGCGAGCTTTGTGACGGTTGGCAACTGGCTCCGGGCTGAATGGTACACGCGGGACGGTGAAAAGGGTTGGCGGGACTCTGTTGACCGTGAGGCGCGCATGACCCGTCAATCGGTGGGTATTTGTGATGTGACCACGCTGGGTAAGATCGACATTCAAGGCAAGGACGCGGGCGCGTTTTTGGACAAGGTCTATTCCAACACCTTCTCAACCTTGCCCGTTGGTAAGGTCCGCTATGGGTTGATGCTGCGCGAAGATGGTATCTGCTATGATGATGGCACGACGGCGCGGATGGATGAGAACCACTATGTGATGACCACCACGACAGCCAACGCCGTGCTGGTGTTCCGCCGTCTGGAGTTTGCGCGGCAGTGTTTGTGGCCAAACATGGACGTGCATCTCATCTCGACCACGGATGGGTGGGCGCAGTTCGCGGTTGCGGGGCCCAATTCGCGGAACCTTCTACGCAAGGTGATTGACGCAGAGCATGACATCTCGAATGAGGCGTTTCCTTTTATGGCCTGCGGAAACATTACGGTTTGCGGCGGCGTGCCCGCGCGGCTTTTCCGCATCTCATTCTCAGGCGAACTGGCCTACGAGATCGCGGTGCCTGCACGCTATGGCAATTCCATGATGGGCGTATTGAATGAAGCAGGTGCAGAGTTTGACGCCGTGCCATATGGCACCGAGGCGCTTGGCGTGATGCGGATTGAAAAGGGTCATGCCACAGCGAATGAGCTGAACGGTCAGACCACGGCGCTGAATATCGGGCTGGGCAAGATGGTCAGCCAGAAGAAGGAATGCATCGGCCAAGTGCTGTCGCAGCGCCCTGAGATGAACCGCGACGATGCGATCAAGCTTATGGGGTTCCGCCCAGTGGACCGGACTCGCAAACTGATCGCTGGTTCTCATTTCCTGAACAAACACGACCCGGCCGACATGGACCATGATCAGGGCTGGATGACGTCGGTGGCCTATTCGCCAAACCTGGGTCATCACATCGGGCTTGGCTTCATCAAGGAAGGACACGCGCGCAAGGGTGAAATCGTGCGCGCCGTCAGCCCGGTTCATGGTGTGGAAATGGATGTCGAGATTGTCTCGGCCCACTTTGTTGATCCAGAAGGGGAGCGTCTTCGTGGCTGAGTATACTCTGATCGCTGAACCGCCTCTTGCGGGATACGATGAAACCTTCGGTGACATGCGCCTCGTTGCACCTGCGGATTTCGCATTGGTCTCTATTGCGTTGCCTCTGGGACGTGAAGACAAAGCACTCAAGGCCATCAAGACCGGATACGGAGTGGATTTGCCCGAGGTCGGTGAATCTATTCTGTCAAAAGACGGCAAGGTCCGGCTGTTGCGGATGGCCCAGGATCAGGCCTTTGTGATGTTCACGCATTCAAAGCCTGATGCAGCGCAGGTCGTGTCTAAAAAGATCAAAGACAGCGCCTATGTCACCGATCAAACCGATGTCTGGACAGCGCTTCACCTGTCTGGCCCATCAAGCCGACGTGCTTTGGAACGCATTTGCCCGATTGACCTAGACACCGAAGCCTTCGCGGAAGGTCACGTGGCTCGGACGGTCATGGAGCATTTGGGCGTCGTGATTTTGCGGGATGCTGCGGACAGCTTTGTCTTGCTCTCGGCAAGCTCGTCTGCGGGATCGTTTCTACATGCGGTAGAGACGTCAATTCACAATGTCACGTGAAAGGCGCTGCATTCATCCTTGTGATGGGGCCTGCCCGGGAAAAAGAAAGGATACGCGCTGATGTATCTGCATAATTTCACCAGTGAACCGACTTCTGAATCGGAGCTCGCAGAGCGGCCGCGCAGTCTGACTAGCGATTTTGTGTTTGTATCCCAGAACGCAAGCGTGGACTTCATCGCGAATTCCTGTGCCCATGTTCTGAATGCTGCGAACCAGCTTCTGGAAAGATCCGCCTATTCCTGGACTCACCTGAGTGCCGAGAGTTTGCCAGGTGAAAACGGCCCGATCTGTGGACCTGATCAAACCCTTGTTCTTGTCGGTGGAACTGATCAGGCCTGGACCCCTGACCCTGAGCAGATGCGTATCCTGCGCTCTGCCATCCGAAGCGCTATGCGGGTTTGCGTCGTAGGGTCAGCTGTGTTCGTGCCTTTGACGGCTGGTGTATTGGGCACGAAAAGGTTGGCTGTTCATTCGGCGTTTCAAACCGGCGTGTCCGAGATGAACTGTTCGATCGAATTGCATCCCGGGGCAACGTGCCACAACAAATCGCTGAGCAGTGCGACGGGGCCTGCAGCTGCGATGCGCATGATGGTGGAGTTGGTCGGATCCCGCGATGGCGATGTTGCAGCGATGGCGCTGTCTCGTGACCTGGGTCTCAGCGATGGAGAAGCGCCATGTGGCACCGGTGAACACCTTCGGTTTCAGCGCATGTCTCAGGGTGACCAAGTCATTCAAGAAGCGCTGCAGATGATGGAAGATCATTTAGAGGACACGCTGAGCGTAGCACAGATTGCCGAGATTATTGGTGTTTCTCCACGAAAACTCGAGCGCAGCTTCGGCGATCGCCTGGGTCGGTCCCCCCTTAAGGTTTACCGAGACTTGCGGTTGCACCGAGCGCATACTCTTTTGGCCCAAACGGCGATGCCTTTGAGCGAGGTGTCTGTCGCCTGTGGCTTTTCAAACGTCACGTTGATGAAGCGCTGGTTTCACCAAAAATACGGGCAATTGCCACACGATGTGCGGCGGCACGCTTTTTGCGGGGCGGAGCACGCATAAAAAACCCGGCGGATTTCGCCGGGCTTTCGCTTGTTTTGGTTTAGATTCGTCTAGCCCGCATTGCGCGCTTCGCTGCGGAATTCGGTTTCGTCTGTCACAGCAAACCGACCACCGCGAATTTTGCGAAGTTTTCCCCCTCGCAACAACTCTCCAAAGGAACGCAGACCATCTTCGCGAGAATAGCTGTCTGATGTAACTTCTTTCAGCTTGCTCATCAGCATTGGACGAGAAAACTCGGCGCGGCCTTCAATATCAGACATGTAGGCCGCAGCGGCTTCTAGGATTTCAGGAAGTTCCGTAGCACCCATTTCCTCGGCAAATGTCGCGAACCCACCCATCACATCCGATTGCATTTCTGACTCGGATCGACGTTCGCCAGCGGAAACACGGCGCGGACGAACCGGGTCACGCTCCACGTCCACGCGCTGTTCAGCGACAAGTTTCAATGGTGCTGGATCAATATCTTCCGGGCGTGTTGGGCGGCGTGACGCAGTTGTCGTTTCGGACGCGCTGGGACGACGCGGGCGTACAACTTCCGCCAGATCAGAGCGATAAGGCGACTCATCCACATCATTGTCGATCTTTCCGCCAGCTTTGTGTTCTGCACGGGTCGCGGCGACAGCGGCGCGCAGATGCTGAATCGCGTTGCGGCGGAGAGACGCCTCTTTGTCTTCCATCTGCGAATCAGCTTCATCAAAGATGCGCTCAACGTCTTGCTCTGGCTCATTTTTGCCCATGCCAAGCAAACGTTTCAAACCACGTGGCTTTTCTTTTTCTGGCTCCGGATCGGCCTCAATGGCCAGGTCCATCTCAGCTTCTGGTGTTGGATCGAGATCAGACGCTGTCGTCATATCCTCAGCGTTGCTCAAAGCGTCTCGCTGTTCCGCCATTGCAAGAGCGGCATCGGCGATTTCCTCGGCCTCAGCCAGATCAATTGCTTCCTCGGGCGCCTCAGCGACCTCGACAGCGTCTTCGATGACGTCCTCCATTGACGCATCGGCCTTTGTGCTCATCTCGGCTTCGACCTCTGCGAGTTCGCGCAGCAGGTCCGCTTCGTCTTCGGGGCTTAGTGTCGAGTCACCAAGATCATCTTCCAAGATTTCCGGGAAATCTTCTTCAACGATTTCAACACGATCGTCGCTACCCAGGACGAGCGGCTCGGGATCTTCTTCAAGTGCCGCGACATCTTCGACAACATCGCCCGACTCTTCGTCAGCGAATTCGAAGTTGGTTACTGGAGTCTCGCTTGCCTCTGTCGAGGCAAGCGCTTCCACATCAGTGTCCGCAAATTTTTCAGGAGTAGCATCTGCCAAAAGTTGAGCCAGCTCATCTTCGTCGATGGCCTCCGTCTCGTCCTTTGGCTCTATATCAGCCTCGGCTGCTTCGACAGCGTCAGCGACAAGAACCTCTGAACTTTCCTCAGTTTCCGAGGTTTGACTTGCATCGGCAGCAACATCTTCATCGTCGTCCAGAAACGCGTCTTCCAGGGTTTCAACAGCGCGGTCCAGTTGAGGTGTCGCATCGACATCCTCTTCATCATCCTGCGTTGACGCTAGCAATGCTTCCAGCTCGGAAGATGTCTCCTCCAGCAAATCTTCCGCGTGTTCATCTTCACTGAAGTCTTGCGCCGGGAATTCAGTTTCGCTTTGCGCCGCAACAGCGCGAATGCGCTGCAGCTTTTCTGCAATGTCATCGGTTTCGGATTCTTTGGGATCGTCTTCTGCAG
The DNA here is from genome assembly GCA_947496175.1 of uncultured Roseovarius sp. Lineage (GTDB taxonomy): Bacteria > Pseudomonadota > Alphaproteobacteria > Rhodobacterales > Rhodobacteraceae > Roseovarius. The sequence goes on along the minus strand of CANMBU010000001.1, from coordinate 1,182,820 downwards.
CAGTTCCTGTAACGGCTGAATCCGCGACAAAATCAGACAATTCTAGCGGTTCATCCTGCTGGATGTCCTCAAGTTCGGCGATTTCGGCCTCTATTTCGTTGACTTCAACCGCTTCGTCCACCGACTCATCATGTTGCGCGGCAGCCAGTTCAGCCTCTTCAGCCGCAGCATCGGCCATGAATGCCGCAATGTCTGGATCAAGGTCGTAGGGTTCGGATGCCGGCGCGTCTTCTTCGACTTCCGCCTCTTCCGAAGCAGGCTCTTCAACCTTTGCTTCGACCGATTCAGCTGTTTCGTTAACGTCAAAGTCTTCTGTTACCGGAGTAGCTTCATCTTGAGCAGAAGTTTCCGGCTCATCCAGCGCCTCTTCGGCTGAGAGCTCTTCTGCGAACTCCTCTTCTTCCACTACTTCTTCGAATGAAGTTTCGGGGGTCTCATCAGCTTCAGCAACGTCTGCAGGATCTGTCGCAACAGGTTCAAGTGCCTCTACCGGCTCTTCAGCAATATCATCCGTCTCTTTGAGAACGTCGTCTGCCGGCGCGGCGTCTTCTTCTGGCGCGGCTTCAACTGGTGTTTCCGCTTCAGGCGCAAGCAATCCGGTCGCAGCGAGAGCGCCATCGGCATCCTGAGCGCGTAGGTGAATTTTACCCTGGTCTTCATGCGCTTCGACGCGGCGAGCGATTTCGCGTTCAGCGATGCGCGCGAGCATTTCGGCGTCAGGTGTCGGCGGTTCTGCCCCGAAATAGCGATCATCGGCGGCCAAATCGCGGAAATACTCCGCAATTGCCTTCATTGTATCGAAAGAATCATCGAATCCTTCTAGCGTGCACGAGAACGTGCCGTACGAAACTGTTAGGATTTTACTTGTACTTACCATTTTTTATTGCTCGCTCTGCATGACCTGCGACATCAGGATTTACCATGTTGCCCTAGACCAAAGCGGCCCGATTCTTAGAATTTTAGCGTATCATTTCACGGCTAGAATGTGTCTTGTTTCCAAAATAGAGGTTAATCAGGGGAAATTTAGGTGATTGTTTACAATTCTTACCCTGTGACTTTGGTTGGTGGTGGTTCCTTGGACAAAAGTGACCTGAGTCGCGCTTTGTCCATGGGATCTTACATAGTTGCGGCCGATGGCGGCGCGGAGGCGGCGATTAACCATAATGTCCTGCCAAACGCGATTATTGGCGATTTTGATTCAATCTCAGATAAATCCCTTTCCAAAATTCCCAGCGATGCTCAGCACCGAATCGAAGAACAAGACAGCACGGATTTCGACAAGTGTCTGCGCAACATTGATAGCCCACTCATCCTTGCCGTTGGGTTTACAGGCGCGCGAATCGATCATCAGCTTGCCGCATTCAACACGCTCGTAAGGCATCCCGACAAGCGGTGCATCCTGCTCGGCCCTTGCGATACCGTGTTTCTTGCTCCACCGTCGATCAATCTGGACTTGCCTGCAGGTACGACCGTATCGCTTTTTCCGATGGGCGCTGTTGAAGGGCATTCAGAAGGGCTGAAATGGCCTATCTCTGGCATTTGTTTCACACCAGACGGCCAAATCGGGACATCAAATGAAGCCACTGGTCCAGTATCTCTTGCCCTGACCGCACCAAAAATGCTGGTTACAGTTCCATCAGAGCATTTTGAACTGGTTGCGAACGCGTTGCAGAACACAGCGTCCCATTGGCCAAGTTAAGAAATCGCATCAACAATTTGGAATGTTGACAGCGAGCCCACCCAGCGACGTTTCTTTGTAGCGCTCGCTCATATCGAGACCGGTTTGGCGCATGGTCTCGATACAGGCATCCAGCGGCACAAGATGTGTGCCGTCACCGCGCATGGCAAGGCTGGCTGCGCTGACAGCCTTTATTGCGCCCAAGCCATTGCGCTCAATGCACGGCACCTGCACCAGACCTTTGACTGGGTCACAGGTCATCCCAAGATGATGTTCCAGCGCGATTTCAGCGGCGTTTTCAATTTGCGCCGGTGTACCGCCCAGAACCGCGGCCAAGCCCGCGGCGCCCATTGCGGCAGCACTGCCAACCTCGGCCTGGCACCCGGCTTCGGCCCCGCTAATTGAGGCGTTGAATTTGACAAGGCCCCCGATGGCTGCGGCTGTCAAAAGGAAGGTTTCAATCTCTGATTCAGACGCGCCCGGAACATGCTCCAGCCAGTATTTGATCACAGCAGGAACAACGCCAGCGGCCCCATTGGTGGGTGCCGTTACAACCTGACCTCCTGCAGCATTTTCTTCGTTGACAGCCATCGCATAGACACTGATCCAGTCGTTAATCTTATGCGGTGCATTCAGGTTCGTGCCTCGCTCAGCAATGAGCGCATCATGAATGCCTTTGGCGCGACGCTTAACCTGTAGCCCACCGGGCAGGATACCCTCCTGCGTGATGCCACGTTCGATGCAGCCATTCATCACCTGCCAAAGCCGGGCCACACCGCTGCGCAGGTTTTCAGTACCACCACGCTCAATTTCGTTGGCCTTCTTCATTTCAGCGATAGACTTGCCACTGGTTTCCGCCATTTGCAGCATCTCTTCGGCAGATTTGAACGGATAGGGTATGGGCGCGCCTTCATCCGTATCCTGACCTGAGGCGAGCTCTGCCTCGGTCATCACAAAGCCACCGCCAATGGAGTAATAGGTCTCTTGCAAGATCACATCGCCCTGGCTGTCGGTGGCCATCAGGATCATACCATTGGCGTGACCGGGCAAGTTCGGGCCGAAGTCAAACACCAGATCATCTTTGGGGTGAAACGACAAAGTCGGGAGATCAGGTGGTGTGACAGATTGCGTTTCGCGAATGGCCTCTAGAGCTGCCTCAGCCTGATCATGGTCATAATCATCAGGACGAAATCCTGCGAGGCCCAAAATAGTCGCGCGATCCGTCGCATGCCCAACACCGGTAAAAGCAAGAGAGCCATGCAAAGATCCGCGCAATCCGTGAAATTCAAAGGGAGATGCCCGCATGGCATCCAGAAAGCGCGCGGCCGCAACCATCGGTCCCATTGTATGGGAGGACGACGGTCCAATGCCGATCTTGAACATATCAAAGACGGATAGAAACATAGCGCTTGCTTAACATAGGTGGCTGTCCGTGGCTCTTTTATGTTGTGGGGTGGAATACACAATGCGCAAAAGCGACCAAGAACACAAAGTCCCCGCCACAGATCAGTTAGGTTTGTCTTCGTGATCTCATATTCACCGTAATTTAACAGGCTTTGCTCAGACTGATGTCACAGACGCAACTGAATATAGCACAGAGGCGATCAAATGCAGACAGCAGGTTTTATACTGATGCTGGCCACAGGTGTTCTTCTTTTCTTTGAAGCAGGGCATGACACTCAAACCAGTTCCTCGATGAACTGGTCCATCGTGGCACAGCCGTGAATGATGCAGAGGGCGAAAACTTGGCAATTCGCCCTCGCCCCCCGGGAACAAACTCCGTATAACGCGCCCTGAACCGATTGGTATCTGGGGAGATGCGTCATGACCGGAGAACTGTCACCGATTGATAAGGCCAAATTTGTGGCGGCCAAACGGTCTGTGGACTTTGTAGAAGACGGCATGCGTGTGGGTCTCGGAACCGGATCAACCGCCGCTTGGATGGTGCGTTGTCTTGGCGAACTGGTCCGCGAAGACAGTCTCAAAATCCGAGGCGTTCCCACATCCACAAGAACCGCCGAACTTGCACGTGAAGTCGGCATCGAGGTCATCAGCCTGGATGAGGCACGCTGGATCGACGTAACCATCGACGGGGCGGATGAATTTGATGGCAATCTCAACCTGATCAAAGGTGGCGGTGGAGCGCTCTTGCAGGAAAAGATCGTTGCCACGGCGTCGGATCAGATGGTGGTTATCACCGACGCAGGCAAAGAAGTCGAAAAACTGGGTGCGTTTCCCTTACCGGTTGAAGTCATTCCATTCGGCTGGCAAACAACCAAGTCGCTTATCGAGGAACTTTTGATCTCGATGGATGTGCTGGGCCGCGATGCGTCTCTTCGCATGAATGGAAGCCGTCCGTTTGTAACAGATGAAGGCAATTATATTCTCGATCTGCATCTGGGCCGCATTGGCGATGCGCATCAGTTGGCCATGGTACTCAATCAGATGCCTGGCGTGGTTGAAAATGGGCTTTTCATAGATATCTGCGATATAGTGGTGGTTGGCTTCGGCGATGGCCGGGTCGAAACTCGCGATATCAACGATGGAACAGTGGCAGAGGATCGTCTTGATTTTGTTGAGACAGACAATCTTTTTTCTGATCTTCAAGATTAAGGCAGAAACTCATGGCATTTGACTACGACCTTTTTGTCATTGGCGGTGGATCCGGTGGCGTACGTGCAGCACGCGTGGCCGGGCAAGGCGGCGCAAAAGTGGCCCTGGCAGAAGAGGACCGCTACGGCGGAACTTGTGTCATCCGAGGGTGCGTTCCCAAAAAACTCATGGTTTTTGCCTCTGAGTTTGCTCAGGCCCCAGCAGAGGCACAGGCCTATGGCTGGGACATGTCACTTGGTGCGTTTGATTGGACCGCCTTTTCAGGAAGACTGAATGCAGAGCTGGATCGGCTGGAAGGTATCTATCGAAGCTTACTGAGCGGTTCCAATGTCGACAGCTTCGATGCGAGGGCTCGGATCAGGGATGCGCATACGGTAGAGCTTGCAACTGGTGAAAGCTTCACCGCCAAGCACATATTGATCGCCACCGGAGGCCATCCAGTGCGACCTGACTTGCCGAATGCGGAATTGGGAATGGTGTCGGACGACCTCTTTCATATGAAGTCCCTGCCAAAATCCATCCTGATCATCGGTGGTGGATACATTGCGTGTGAATTTGCATGCATTCTGAACGGCCTTGGCGTTGAAGTGACGCAATACTATCGCGGCGCGCAGGTCCTGAGGGGCTTTGACGATGAAGCGCGTGGCCTGATTGCAGATTCCATGTGCGAGAAAGGCATCGACCTGCATGTTGGAACCAATATTCTGGAGATGTCAAAATCAGAAGGCGATGCTGTCCGGGTAAAATCCACAAATGGGATCGAACGTAATTTTGACGCTGTGCTCTTTGCTACAGGGCGTGACCCTAATTCGGCAGATATGGGTTTGGAAGACGTTGGTGTGAAGCTGGGGCGGCGCGGAGAAATTGTGGTCGATGAGTACAGCCAAACCGCCGTGCCATCCATTTACGCGATTGGCGACGTGACCGACCGCGTGAACCTCACTCCGGTGGCCATTCGAGAAGGCATGGCCTTTGTCGAAACCGTGTTCAACGGCAATCCAACTCCAGTAGACCACGAGTTGATCCCGTCGGCGGTATTTACCCAGCCTGAGTTTGGATCGGTTGGCCTCAGCGAGGAAGCCGCGCGTGATCAAGAGCCAATTGATGTCTATTGCACCTCGTTTCGCCCCATGCGCACAGCATTTGCCGAACAACCTGACCGCGTTTTGATGAAACTCGTCGTGTCGAAAGCCACAAATAAGGTATTAGGCTGCCATATCGTCGCACCAGGTGCGGGTGAAATGATCCAGATGGCAGGCATAGCCGTCAAAATGGGTGCAACAAAAGAAGATTTTGACCGGACAGTGGCGGTACACCCCACAATGTCCGAAGAACTGGTGACAATGCGCGAGCCAATGAGAAGCGCTTGAATTTTTACCTGTCCTGCACAGGTTATGACTTAGAAACGCGCGTTTTGCGGGTAGAGGAAGGAAGAAAGTTTAATGGCTGGACAATCTGGCGGCCCTTGGGGCGGCGGAGGCGGCAACCGGGGCGGCGATGACGATGACCGCGGCAACCGTAGCAACAACGGACGCAGACCCCCTGAGGGTGGCGGTCCGCAGATTCCGGAAATTGATGAACTGGTGCGCAAGGGCCAGGATCAATTGCGCGTACTCATGGGCGGTCGCGGTGGCGGCGGCAATTCCGGAGGCGAAGGTGGGGGCGGCCCGACCTTTGGGCGCGGCAGCATTCTCATCGGACTGGCCATTGGCGTTATCCTTTGGGGCGCCGCAAGCTTCTACACGGTCCGTCCAGAAGAACAGGCCGTCGAACTCTTTTTGGGTGATTATTATCGCACAACCAATCCAGGTTTGAACTTTGCGCCCTGGCCACTTGTGACGCATGAAAAGCTGGCCGTGACACGCGAACAGAACGAAGACATTGGTGTCGGTGGCTCGGGGTCTGATGCAGGGTTGATGCTAACTGGCGATGAAAACATCGTAGATATCGACTTTCAGGTTGTTTGGAATATTTCCGACCCGGCGAAGTTCCTCTTCAACCTGCGTGACCCACGCCCGACCATTCGCGCTGTTTCAGAATCTGCGATGCGCGAAATTATTGCCCAGTCACAGCTGGCGCCTATCCTGAACAGGGATCGTGGTTCCATCGCAGGACGGCTGGAAGAACTGATCCAATTGACGTTGGACAGCTACAACAGCGGCGTGAACATCATTCGTGTAAACTTTGACAAAGCCGACCCACCGCGTGAAGTGATCGACGCTTTCCGCGAAGTGCAGGCCGCAGAACAAGAACGTGACCGCCTTGAGAAAGAAGCGGATGCTTATGCAGCTCAGGTTCTCGCTCAGGCACGTGGTGAAGCGGCACAGACTTTGGAAGAATCCGAAGCCTACCGCGCACAGGTCGTGAACGAAGCCCAGGGTGAGGCCAGTCGGTTTACGGCTGTTTTAGGTGAGTATCAAAAAGCACCTGAAGTGACGCGAAAACGCCTGTATCTGGAGGCAATGGAAGAAGTGCTTGGCGATATGGACAAAATTATCCTGGATGAAAATTCCAGCGGTGGACAAGGCATCGTGCCGTATCTTCCGTTGAATGAGCTCCGCCGAAATCCTGCGGCGGGAGGACAGTAAAATGAAAAAGACAAGTTTCCTTCTGCCCATCCTTGGTGTGGTTATCATCACGGCGTTGTCGTCGATTTTCATCGTGGACGAACGTGAAAAGGCACTGGTCCTTCAGTTTGGTCGCGTTATCAGTGTCAAAGAAGATCCTGGGTTGGCGTTTAAACTGCCGCTGATCCAAGAGGTTGTGCGCTATGACGACCGCATTCTCAGCCGTGATATCGATCCGCTTGAGGTGACGCCTCTGGACGACAGGCGTCTGGTTGTGGACGCCTTTGCACGCTACAGGATTACCGATGTGGAGCGCTTCCGTCAGGCTGTTGGCGCTGGCGGCATTGAATTCGCCGAAGCCCGCATCGACTCGATCCTTCGCGCGCAAACCCGCGAAATCCTTGGTTCAGTGGCCTCCAACGACATTCTGAGCTCAGACCGGTTTGCCTTGATGCTGCGCATTCGTAACGGTGCCGTGGCACAAGCCAATTCGCTTGGTGTTGAGATCATCGACGTGCGTCTGAAGCGTACAGACCTTCCGGCGCAGAACCTTGATGCGACTTTTGCCCGGATGCGCGCTGAACGTGAGCGTGAAGCAGCGGACGAGCGTGCGCGCGGGAACGAGGCGGCCCAACGCGTTCGCGCGCAAGCTGACCGGACACAAGTCGAGATTGTGTCTGAAGCGCGACGCGAAGCCGAGATCACACGCGGCGAAGCAGACGCGCAGCGCAACGCAATTTTCGCTCAGGCCTTTGGGGAAGATGCAGAATTCTTTGAGTTCTACCGATCACTCAATGCCTACCGAAAAGCGCTTCGCGGAGAAAATTCTTCAATGGTCCTGTCTCCTGACAGCGAGTTCTTTAACTATCTGCGGTCAGATCAGGGCGCTGCGGCAAGTCAATGATTGAAACGATCTTTCTGGCCCTCGGGCTGGTTCTGATTGTCGAGGGGCTGGTGTATGCACTGGCCCCTTCGCTTGTCGAGCAACTGCTTGCCGCCCTGCAGAGCTTGACCGAAGAACAAAGACGCATGGTGGGACTGGTATCTATTGCGCTCGGTGTCATTCTTGTTTGGTGCGCAAAGAGCCTTGGGGCATAGCACGTGGATTTATGTCAAAGATTGACAAATCATTCACATGACCGTGACATGTTGTTGAGAAGTTTGCGCAGCCCAAGCGCGCACCTAGATACATGATTAGAAAAAGTGCAAATGGCGTTCCGCCAAATTGTGCAAAACCTTTTGGCAAGGAGTGTTTCCGCGTGACAGCAAAGTCCTTAACTTATCCTCGTGCCTCCGCACATGCGATCCGCGCTGTGTGGCTCTTGGCACTTTCTCTGGCGTTTGTCCTCGCGCAAGCCATTGCGTCACAGGCGCGCCCCGAAAGCTTCGCCGACCTTGCGGATGAAATTAGCCCGGCTGTTGTGAACATCACAACCTCGACCGTGGTTGCGCAAGGGACTGGCCCATCTCCAATCGTTCCCGAAGGATCACCGTTTGAGGATTTCTTTCGTGAATTCCAGGACAGAAACAACAACGGTGACCGCCCCCGCCGCACCTCGGCGCTGGGATCGGGTTTTGTGATTTCTGAAGACGGTTATGTTGTGACGAACAACCACGTTATTGAATCTGCCGACGAGATCATCGTCGAGTTCTTCTCTGGCGAAGAACTGGAAGCAAAGGTTGTTGGCACAGACCCCAATACAGACATTGCTCTGCTGAAGGTCGAAACCGACGAAGCGCTTCCATTTGTCCGGTTTGGCGACAGCGATACGGCACGCGTCGGTGACTGGGTGATGGCGATGGGCAACCCGCTTGGACAGGGCTTCTCTGTTTCGGCTGGTATCGTCTCGGCGCGCAATCGCGAGCTAAGCGGTACCTATGATGACTTCATCCAAACTGATGCTGCGATCAACCGCGGGAATTCCGGCGGACCACTTTTCAATCTTGATGGCGACGTCATTGGTGTGAACACGGCGATCCTGTCGCCAAATGGTGGCTCAATTGGCATCGGCTTTTCCATGGCGTCGAACGTTGTGACCCGCGTGGTCGATCAACTCAAAGAGTTTGGCGAAACGCGTCGTGGCTGGCTTGGTGTGCGCATTCAGGACGTGACCGACGATGTCGCCGAAGCCATTGGGCTGGAAAAAGTGGCCGGTGCTTTGGTTACAGATGTGCCTGACGGACCGGCCCTCGATGCTGGTATCGAGTCGGGTGATGTCATCCTGCAATTCGACGGATTCGAAGTGGAAGATACGCGTGGACTGGTTCGCCGTGTCGGCAACACGGAAGTTGGCAAGACTGTTCGTGTGCTGGTGTTCCGCGAGGGTAAAACCCAGACACTTAAAGTTACATTGGGCCGTCGTGAAGCTGCCGAGGGCGTGGTCCCTGCAGCACAGCCCAACACTGAGTCGGATGAACCAGCAGAGACCGAGGTGCTCGGGCTGACACTACAGCAGCTGAATGATGAGCTTCGTGGTCAGCTTGAGCTTGAGTCCGATGCCAATGGTTTGGTCGTAACCGACATCGACACACTGTCTGAAGCACATGAAAAAGGCATGCGCGCTGGCGATGTGATTACCGAGGCCGGTCAACAGAAACTGACGACGATCAGCGATCTGACGGACCGCATCGAAGAGGCCACGGAAGCCGGGCGGAAATCAATCCTGCTTCTCGTGCGCCGCGCCGGTGAGCCACGGTTTGTGGCTCTGTCTCTCGAAGACAGCTAAGCTTCAAACTACAAACTAAGACGGGCGTCCTTTTAGGGCGCCCGTTTCATTTTTGGTCGTATGGAAAATCCATCAAAGCTGTGTCTTTACGCAAATACAGCGGATGCTTTGCCGAACCGTCTTTATTGAGTCCCAGGCATTTTAGCGGGCGGCCCGTTGCGGCGAGGGACTGGATAACTGTCTGCACAATACCAGAGTAGCGCTGGTGCAATTTGCCATACGCCATCACAACAAGTTCGGATTCTTGCGCCATGTTCAGCAGGACTGGAAGATTGGCTGAACTGGCCGCGCGATCAGGATCGTGTGGAATGTCCTTGGGCGAAGTCGCGCGCCAATCAAGCACATTGCCTTTCAGATACCGGGTGAACCCCCAATCGCGTGCGAACATCAGTTCACGGTGACAAGTCGGATCAGACGCGCTGGCGTCCGCGACCGAAGGGTTCATGCCCACAAAAAGAAGTGCGCGCGGTGTTGCCCCTTCCGGCGTCCAATCTCGAGTCAGGGCCTGACGATAGTGACCACAATCCGAAAATGTCGCGCCGCCAATCACACCATCGGGCAGACGCAGGCGCACTTTTCCCCCGGGGTCGTGTGCATCTATTGTAGGCACAGTCGAGTCAGCCATTGGGCGCATCCAGATTGAACACTCTGGATGGATGCAATTCCCCACCTTTGAAGCGTCCGACCGCCACCGCACGCTGATCGTAGGCAGCCCAACATTCCTCACCATAGTCAAGATCAGACGCAATGACTTGCCCAGGATTGCCATTGCGCAGACGCGCCAAGCCCACATCCGTGCATTGGGTTTTCGGTAAATCCGCTAAACCTGTCTCCAGTGGCTTCAGGTAAGCATCCAATTCCGGGCTTTGCGCCATGGCCTCGATCTGTTCAAATGTCAGGCCATCTTCCGCCCGAAACGGCCCTGACCAAAGCCGCCGGAGCGACAGAACATGCCCATAGCATCCAAGCACCTTGCCCAGATCACGCGCGATGGACCGCACATAGCCCCCTTTGCCACAGGTCATTTCAAGCTCTATCGTGTCGGCATACATACGGTCGGTCAGGATCAGCTCTTCCACCCAAAGCGGTCGCGCCTGGACCTCGAAATCCTCACCGTCACGCGCCAGTTTATAAGCCCGCTCGCCATCAATCTTCACCGCAGAGAACTTGGGCGGCACTTGCTCGATATCACCAACAAACTGACCCAAAGCAGCCTTGATGGCCTCGTCATCGGGGCGCACATCGCTTTCGGCGATCACTTCGCCTTCGGCATCATCGGTGTTCGTCGCCTGACCAAGTCGAACGGTAAACCGATAGCATTTCAAAGCATCCGTGATGTAGGGCACAGTTTTTGTGGCCTCGCCCAGCGCAATGGCCAAAACGCCCGTCGCCTCAGGATCCAGCGTACCGGCATGGCCCGCTTTCTGCGCCTGAAATGCCCAACGCACCTTGTTCACAACAGCGGTCGAGGTCATTCCGGCGGGTTTGTCGACGACCAACCAGCCCGAGATGTTGCGACCCTTGCGCTTGCGTCCCATGAATATTCCTACACCTGATCAGAGGGACGCGGCGTACCGCAGCGATACCTATGTGTCAATCAAACCAAGCGTCGGACTTGGCCGTTACTTCTCTGCAACGACGCCAACGATAGGTCCCATCGGAAACCCTCCATCGTGGCGGCCAATCTCGGGTGCATAGAGTCTGGAGATATTGCCGTCGAAGTAAAGCGCTTGGGGCACCCCGATATGATCTCGAAAGAGCCGTGCGAAAGCGTGGAAATTGACCGGTTCGGCCGAGATGGCGAACCACGTCTTCGCGCCATCTGCGGATGTACCCACGCCGTTTCGGATAAAAAGACTGTCGCTGTCTTTGAGAAACTTTGGATGCAGAGCGCCATCAATGACCAGCATCGGCCCCGATTGCGTTGCGAATTTGCACTCGGGCGTAGTTTCCTCAAACTCTAGGGTCTCAATCACATCTGACCGGCCGTCACGGATGCAAAACACACCATTGGGCAAAAGACCAAAATTCCCCGGACCATCGCGCGTGATAAGTGGTGTCTTGACGGTGCTGTTTTCAACATAGTGCCCCACCGGGCTTCGGTCTTGATGATACATGCCCGCATTCATCGCAAAGCGCAGCTTTTGATCCGCGCTCTCAAGATGCCGATCGACATTGTCAAAGCTGGCCAATGGCGCGCCGGTTTCCGGATCATTCAGAAAAAGCTGTAGGGTGTCTTCGGCGCTATTCACTTCGCAGATGGTGTAACCTGCTCCATCGAATTGAACCGACGTGCACTCCGTCGCATGAGCTGCAAACGGTGCCAGTCCCAAGGCGAAAACCCACCTCAAGATGGTACTAATCTTCGATATCACGTCGTACGGCATCCTGGGCAAAAAGCCTCCGGGTTTCGTCAAGCTGATCAAAAGTCTCATCCAGGCGGAACCGCAATTCGGGTGCGAATTTCAGCGCAAGTTTCTTGCCGATGATGCGGCGCAGTTCGCCTTTGTTCCGGGCGAGCAATTCGATAACGTCATCCCGCCCCTTCCCGCCCAAAGGCAACACATAGGCTGTCGCCACCTTTAAGTCTGGCGATGTGCGCACCTCGCCGACAGTAACCGAAAGCCGATTCAGATCGGGATCATGGACATCACCGCGCATCAAAACATCCGAAAGCGTGCGGCGGATCAATTCTCCAACGCGCAGCTGTCTTTGTGAGGGGCCGGGGCCATCATGAAACTTGTTCTTCGCCATGTTCCAGCATCTATGCCCTGTGTGAGGCTTTGCCAAGCGATGATCACCACGCTAAGGAAGTCTGGCGGAATTTTGGAGACAGATCATGACAGACGCGCCAGGTATCGTTGTCACCGGGGCCTCGGGTCGGATGGGACAAATGTTGATCGAAACGATCAATGCGTCTGATCGCGCAACGCTCGTTGGGGCCATTGAGCGCTCCGAGCATCCTTGGATCGGCAAAGATCTTGGCGAAATGATGGGCGGGGCAAGTTCCGGAGTCATTGTGACGGATGACGCGCTAGAGGCTTTTGCCAAGGCACAGGCCATCGTGGATTTCACCTCGCCTGCGGCATCCGTTGAATTTGCAGGGCTTGCAGCGCAGGCGCGATGTGTTCACGTGATTGGAACCACGGGCTTTGCCGAGGATGACCTGAAAAAGATCAATGCTGCAGCACGCCATGCAACGATTATCCGCGCTGGAAACATGAGCCTAGGCGTCAATCTTTTGGTGCAACTGACCAAGAAAGTGGCAGCGGCCCTGGATGACGACTACGATATCGAAGTCATCGAGGCGCATCATAACCAAAAGGTTGATGCGCCATCAGGAACGGCATTGATGCTTGGTGAAGCGGCCGCAGAAGGGCGAGGTGTGTCGCTGGCTGAAGTCGCAGACAGAGCACGTGACGGCATCACCGGAGAGCGCAAACGCAGCCAAATCGGCTTTCACGCCATACGCGGCGGAGACATTGTGGGTGAGCATGACGTGCTCTTTGCGGCACCCGGAGAACGCATTGTGCTTCGTCACGTTGCCTCCGACCGCGCCGTGTTTTCACGCGGTGCACTCAAAGCCGCACTATGGGGACAGGGCCGCAAACCCGGTGAATATGACATGCTGGATGTCCTGGGCTTGACAGAAAACTGATCCAAACCATCTTTCATTCCGTAACATGTTTAGTACTGACTACGGGTGTGACACATGCGACTTCTATCAGCTCTACTCGTCGGCCTTTTGGCCGCGTCTACGGCACTGGCCGATGGCTTCGACAAAATCGATGATCGCGACACGTTTGTGGAAGTGATCAAGGACAAAAAGCTCAAGCGGTTTGGCATTGATCTAACTGTATCACCAGGCGGTGAGATTGCCGGCAGGGCGTTTGGGCGGTCTGTCACAGGTGCCTGGCAATGGAAATCTGGCTACTTTTGCCGCGACCTTTACTGGGGAAAACGTGATTTGGGCCCGAATTGTCAGGCTGTAAAAATTCAAGGTGAGACAATCCGTTTTATCTCGGACCAGGGCACAGGCCAGTTCGCTGATCTTGTGCTAAAATAGATTTCGTAGATCGCGGTCGCGTCAAAAGTCGACCGCGATGCCCTTTTTCTCCCAATCACCGTAGCGCACAGGGTCAGGACCTTTTCGGCCACCCAACTCCTTGGGGCGTTCCATTTCCTTGGCCTTCTTCCGCCGGTCTTCAGCCTCTGCCAGGGCGCGTTTGGCGGCTTCGGGTAGGTCTTCTTGGTCTTGTGTCATAACGATTTAGCCTTCAGCTCTGGCCGTACTGTCCAACGCTTGATATACGCCGCCTTCGTCAAAAGGCCAATCTACACAAATGACATCTCGTAAAACTCATTCGCCACGCGGCGCGGCTGTAGCCTTGCTGGATCAAGTGATTGGCCAGGGCCGTTTGCTGTCGGAAACGTCCGGCGTACTGCGCGATATGACCGGAGCACAAAGGGCCGAAGCACTTCGCCTGGCGACGGATACGTTGCGAGGTCTCGACCGCGCAGACCGTTTGTTGTCACGCGTCGTGCGCAAAAAACCTCCGCTCCACGTTCGCAATGCGTTGAGACTTGGCACGGTAGAACTGTGTCTCGGCGGTGATGCACATGGCGTGGTCAGTGATCTGGTTGGATACATTTCCAAGAACAATCGGTATCGCCATCTCAAAGGCCTCGTGAACGCCGTGCTGCGTCAAATGGCTGATGGCGCGGGCAGACCCTGGAACGACTTGCGCATTCCGCGCTTACCCAAGTGGTTGCGTGATCCCTTGACCGAAGCATGGGGCAATGGTTCTGTCTCAGCGATGGAGGCCGCGCATTTTAGCGGCGCTCCATTGGACGTGACGGCTAAATCTGATCCTTCAGGTGTGGCAAAGACGCTCGGCGGCACGCTTTTACCCACAGGTTCCATTCGTCTTCCCAGCTATGGTCAGGTGTCTGCGCTTGAGGGGTTTGAGACCGGTGACTGGTGGGTTCAGGACGCAGCGGCGGCCATTCCTGTGCAAGCACTCAAGCCCGGCCCGGGTATGCGCGCACTCGACATGTGTGCTGCACCAGGCGGCAAGACTTTGCAATTCGCTGCAGCCGGGACCGCGGTGACCGCAATTGATGCATCTGATCGTCGGATGGACCGTGTGCGCGAAAACCTTGAGCGCACCAAACTAACGGCAGAGCTTGTCGTGGGCGATGTTCTTGAGTTTGAGGCCGAGGGCTACGACATTATCCTGCTCGATGCGCCCTGCTCTGCCACAGGCACAATTCGGCGACATCCAGATCTTCCCTATGCCAAGGATGGATCAGAGTTTGGCGATTTGATTGCTTTGCAGACCAAGATGCTCGACCATGCTGTGTCCCTTCTCACATCTGGTGGTCGGCTGATGTATTGCACGTGCTCGCTTTTGCCTGATGAGGGAGAGGTTCAAATCGAAGAGCTTTTACAGCGGCGAGATGATTTAAAAACCGTCCCAACCACATTTGATATGCCCGGCATAGACCCTGAATGGCTCACAGAGGAAGGCGGGTTGCGGCTGCGCCCTGACTATTGGTCTGACTTGGGTGGAATGGACGGATTCTATATGGCCTGCGTGACATTGCGCACATAAGCGAAAGCGCCGTGACTCACCTCAATCCTGAGGGTATAGTTGTCAAACAACGCCACAAAGAGCGTGCCGAGGCCGGGAACACATGTCGCGATCCGAGAACTTGTCCCATCGATTAACTGATTTGCGGAACCGATTTGCGGCACGCCGTGCAGCGATGACGCGCGCCGCCACGGCATTCGTCTCGCAACCCGAACCACGCACGATTGGCAGCTTTGCCAAGGGGCGTCAGCTCACAGCAGGCAACTACCTGTTTGCTGGGCATCTGGTGCAGAAACCGGGGGCAAGTCTCTGGGAGATCACGCCGCCGGACCAAGGATTTACCAACGAGCTTCATGGTTTTACCTGGCTCGATGATCTCGCAGCAGCCGGAGACAGTGCCGCACGCGCTGCGGCGCAAACATGGCTGTGGCAGTGGATCGACGCATTCGGTCAGGGCAAAGGACCGGGATGGACCCCAGACCTTACGGGGCGGCGGCTCATTCGGTGGATCAACCATGCGATCTTTTTGCTCACCGGACAGCACAAAGATCAATCAGACGCCTTTTACCTTTCCTTGGCGCAGCAGACAAAGTTTCTGGCACGCCGTTGGAAGGCAACCGCGCCCGGCTTGCCTCGATTTGAGGCGCTAACCGGGTTGATCTATACCGGCCTGTCTCTGGAAGGCATGGAAGCGCATATTGAGCCAGCCGCGAAGGCTCTGGATCGCGAATGTCTTAGCCAAATCGACGATCAGGGTGGTTTGCCAACGCGCAATCCCGAAGAGCTTTTGGAAGTGTTTACACTTCTGACCTGGGCAGCTGTGGCGCTCAGCGAATCCGGGCGGAGCCCATCAGAGGCCCATTGGTCTGCGATTGAACGAATTGGCCCAACTTTGCGCACGCTGCGTCATTCCGATGGTGGGTTGGCCCGCTTTCATGGCGGCGGTCGCGGCCTTGACGGACGGCTCGACAGTGCGTTGGCCGCCAGCGGCGTGCGCGGGCGCAAGGCAGACGGTTTGGCTATGGGTTTTGCTCGTTTAAACGCAGGTCGAACGTCGATTATTGTAGATGCAGCTTGCCCACCCTCCGGGCCGGCCTCAGGCAATGCGCATGCGTCTACGCTTGCGTTTGAATTGACCTCAGGGCGCAGGCCGTTGATCGTGAATTGTGGATCGGGCAGCAGTTTCGACAAAGACTGGCGCCGTGCAGGACGGGCGACGCCTTCGCATTCAACTCTGGTTGTAAGCGGTCAGTCCAGCAGTCGTCTTGGCGCATCCGCAGCAAAGCGAGACTGGCTCATGGACGTTCCGACCAATGTGCCAATCGGAATCAGCCAAGCTCCGGATGGGTTCCGATTTGAAGGCGGTCATGACGGGTACCTTGAGAATTTTGGCCTGACCCATATCCGCAAGCTGGAAGTTACGTTTGACGGCGCTGGCATGGTCGGCGAAGACAGCCTCATGGCGCTCGATGACGTCGCACGGAAGCAGTTTGACCGCGTCATGGACCAAACGCAACTGCAAGGCATTCCCTTTGAAATCCGGTTTCACGTCCATCCGGACGTGGATATCTCACTTGATATGGGTGGCGCGGCGGTTTCACTCGCCCTTAAAAGTGGTGAAATCTGGATATTTCGTGGTGAGGGATCAACCCAAATTCAGGTTGAACCCAGCGTTTATCTAGAAAAAAACCGCCTTAAACCACGTGCGACCAAACAGATCGTTCTCTCTGGCCGCGCAATGGAGTATGCGACGCGCACAAGGTGGTCGCTTGCGAAACCCGCAGACTCACCGGTCGGCATTCGCGACTTGGTGAAAGACGAGGCATTCGCCGACGCCACTGATACATAACTGACTGTCTTCCGAGGGATTGCTGCCAATGTCTGATCTTGCCCCTGTGCGCCGCGCACTTCTGTCTGTGTCCGATAAAACCGGATTGATTGAGCTGGGCCGGGCGCTCTCGGAGCGGGGTGTAGAGCTGGTATCGACCGGGGGAAGCGCAAAAGCTTTGCGCGAGGCTGGGCTTGACGTCCTCGATGTGGCTGACATCACCGGCTTTCCCGAGATGATGGACGGCCGGGTTAAGACCCTGCATCCCATGGTCCATGGCGGGTTGCTGGCTTTGCGCGACAAAGATGATCACGTGGCCGCAATGGAAGAGCACGGCATCGGACCAATCGACCTTCTCGTGGTCAATCTTTATCCGTTTGAGGAAACTGTCGCCAAGGTTGCCGATTATGACACCTGCATAGAGAACATCGATATCGGTGGCCCTGCTATGATCCGGGCCGCGGCCAAAAACCATGCGTTCGTGTCCGTCGTCGTGGATGTCGACGATTACCAGCCGCTTCTGGTCGAATTGGATGCCAATGACGGGCAAACAACCTACGCGTTCCGCCAGAACCTTGCGTTGACGGCTTACGCGCGCACAGGCGCTTACGACGCGGCTGTGTCCTCCTGGATGGCCACTGCTCTCAAGCAAGAGAAACCGAGGCGTCGTGCTTTTGCCGGAAAAATGTCCCAAGGACTTCGCTATGGCGAGAACCCACACCAAAATGCGGCATTTTACACAGATGGTTCGGCGCGTCCCGGTGTGGCCACTGCGGCTCAGGTGCAGGGCAAAGAGCTAAGCTACAATAATATCAATGACACCGATGCCGCGTTCGAGCTGGTCAGCGAGTTTCGCCCCGAAGACGGCCCGGCCTGTGCCATCATCAAACACGCAAACCCTTGCGGTGTGGCGCGCGGCGAGACGCTGCGCGAGGCCTATATGCGGGCGTTCGATTGCGACCGCACCTCAGCGTTTGGTGGTATCATAGCTTTGAACCACGCGCTGGACGGTGCCACCGCAGAGGAAATCGCCCAGATATTCACAGAGGTGGTGATCGCGCCCGGAGCTGACGACGCTGCACGCGCGGTTTTTGCAAAGAAAAAGAACCTGCGGCTTTTGACGACCGAAGGGCTGGCCAATCCCACAGAAGCAGCGCTCATGATCAAGCAGGTTTCAGGCGGATACCTTGTGCAAGACAAGGACAATGGCACCCTTGACCCGCATGACCTCAAGGTGGTGACCAAGCGCAAGCCCACTGATCAGGAAATGACCGATATGCTCTTTGCCTGGCGGGTGGCGAAACACGTCAAGTCAAATGCGATTGTCTATGTCAAAGATGGCGCCACCGTGGGCGTGGGCGCAGGTCAGATGAGCCGCGTTGACAGCTGCCGTATCGCGGCCCGCAAAGCCGAGGATATGGCCAACGCGCTTGGGCTGGATCACCCATTGACCCAAGGCAGCGTTGTGGCTTCTGATGCGTTTTTCCCTTTTGCCGATGGTCTTTTGACCGCGGCGGAAGCAGGCGCCAAAGCTGTGATCCAACCCGGTGGGTCGATGCGCGATGACGACGTGATCGCGGCGGCTGATGAGGCGGGCCTGGCCATGGTCTTGACCGGCATGCGACACTTCCGGCACTAAGGCTCAAATCGTGGAACAAACGCGATACCTGACCGAGGAGAGCAGAATGCGCACCGTTTTTTGGGTGGCAGCGATTATCTTTGTTGTCGACCAGGTGTCCAAATACCTGATCGTGCATACCTTGAACCTCAAAGAGGTTTTGCGGATTGATGTTTTTCCACCTTTCTTGAACCTGCGCATGGCGTGGAACACCGGGATCAACTTCGGGATCGGCGCAAGTGATAATCCCTATATGCCATGGGTCCTCATAGGCGTTGCGTTGGTCATCGTGGCGTTTGTCCTTTGGTGGGTCTACAAAGAGCCACAAGGGCGAGGGCAACGGGTATTTGCCGGGGTGCTCGTTGGTGGCGCACTGGGAAACGTAGTTGATCGGGTCATCTACGGCGCGGTTGCAGACTTTCTCAACATGTCTTGCTGTGGTTTCACGAACCCAACAGCGTTCAACGTAGCCGATATAGCAATCTTCGTCGGTGCCTTCGGATTGATCCTGTTTGGCACAGAGAAAAAGTCGACGTGACCTTGCCCGACGAATCCGTTAAAACCCTTCGTGGTAACCTGGGACTTGGGCGATGAAGCTTCCAACGATTTCTTTGCTGGTATTGACAATGGTGCTATCTGCGTGCGGTTCGCGCGACAAAGAGGTGGTGCTCACAAAACTCAAAAATGACGACTCCGGTCCGGAAGAGTTTGGAATTGTGCCGGGAAAACCGCTGCAGGCACCTGAAAACTATACAACCCTGCCGCAACCCAACCCGGGCGGCGTGAACATCACAGATCAAAACCCACAGGCCGACGGCATTGCAGCGCTGGGTGGAAATCCGGCAGCAACTGCGGGCGGTATTTCGGCTGCGGATGGGGCTTTGGTTAACCATTCCCGCCGTTTTGGGGTCAATTCTGGCATCCGGCAAACTTTGCGCATCGAAGATTCAGAGACCCGTCGCAAGTTTGGTCGGGTCAATATTCTTCGGATAGGCCCAAACAATTATGATCGCGCCTACCGCCGTCAATGGCTGGATTCCAAGCAAGAGACTGCTCGGCTCCGCAACTTGGGTATCCCAACGTCATCATCTCCGCCCATCATAACAGGGCGTCGGCGCTGACAAAGCTGTCAACATAGTTGAAACCTCGCGATTGAGTCGTATTTAGTGGTCCAAGCAATTCTTGCTGGGAGGCAATCAATGCGCGTGTTTTTGACCGGGCTGGTTCTATCGTTTTTTTCGGCGGCGTCTGCCATCGCGAGTGATCAGGTGACAACATTCACGTTGGACAACGGTATGGACGTTGTTGTGATCGAGGATCACCGAGCACCGGTTGCGGTGCATATGGTGTGGTACCGCGCTGGAAGTGCGGATGAAGATCCGGGCGTGTCAGGTGTTGCGCATTTCCTTGAACATCTGTTGTTCAAAGGCACCGAAACGCTCGAACCAGGTGAGTTTTCCGCGACCGTCGCGCGAAATGGTGGCTCAGATAACGCTTTCACCAGCTTTGACTACACAGCCTACTTTCAGCGCGTGGCCGCCGACCGCCTAGAGTTGATGATGCGGATGGAAAGCGACCGTATGGTTAACATTCAGCTCACCGAGGATGACATTCTAACCGAGCGTGATGTGATCATCGAAGAGCGCAATCAGCGTGTTGAAAACAACCCCTCATCGCTTTTCCGCGAACAACACAGTGCGGTACAGTTTCTGAACCACCGCTATGGCGTTCCGATCATCGGTTGGCAGAACGAAATGAGCAAACTTACGCGTGATGATGCTCTGGCATTTTACAAGAAATTCTATGCCCCAAACAATGCCATACTGATTGTGGCAGGCGATGTGGAGCCTGAAAACGTTAAGGATTTAGCCGAGGCGTATTACGGCGTGATCCCCGCGAATCCAGACTTGCCAGAACGCGCCCGCGCGCAAGAGCCGCGTCAAATGGCTGAGCGCCGTTTGAACTTTGAAGACCCTCGCGTGGCGCAACCTTATGTGACGCGCTCTTATCTTGCCCCAGAACGCGACAGCGGCGCGCAGGAAAAAGCAGCAGCGCTGACCTTACTTGCGGAAATCCTCGGCGGCGGCACCACATCGGTTCTGAACGAAAAACTGCAGTTCGAGACGCGCAAAGCGGTCTATGCCGGCGCGTTCTACAGGGGCATGTCACTGGATGACACAACCTTTCATCTTTCGATCGCGCCCGCACCCGGTGTGACACTGCAAGATGCAGAAAAAGCTATGGATGATGTCATTGAGACCTTTCTTGAAACAGGTATCGATTCCAAGCAACTAGAGCGCATCAAGAGGCAAATTAAGGCCTCAGAGATTTACGTGCGCGACGATGTTAGCGCGCTGGCCAACAGATACGGTCGTGCTTTGACCCAGGGCTTGACCGTCGAAGATGTTCAGGCCTGGCCCGATGTTTTGAATGCCGTGACTGAAGATGACATTATGGCGGCGGCCAAAGAACTCTTTTCGAAGACAAACAATTCCGTGACGGGCTATGTGCAAGCCCCGGAGGTGACACAATGATCCGTTTTGTATTCGCAGCTCTGCTGGTATTCGCGGCACTCCCGGCGCGTGCCGATGTGGACATAAAGGAAATCACCACACCCGGCGGCATAAACGCATGGCTGGTTGAAGATCACAGTATCCCGTTTGTTGCGTTGGAACTGCGTTTTCGTGGCGGTGGATCTCTGGATGCACCAGGCAAACGCGGTGCGGTAAATCTCATGACCGGTCTTCTTGAAGAAGGCGCCGGCGATCTTGACGCACGCGCTTTTGCGCGTGAGGTCGAAGGTCTTGCCGCGTCCTTCAGCTACAGCGCGCAGCAAGACGCAATCAGTATTTCGGCCCGCTTTCTGAGCGAAAACCGTGACGAAGCATTGAGTCTTTTGCGTGAAAGCCTGATTAATCCGCGCTTTGATGAGGATGCGATCGAAAGGGTTCGGGCGCAGGTGGTATCTGGCATCCAATCAGATGATAAAGACCCCGACGAGATTGCAAGCCGGTCTTTCGGCGAGCTTGTTTTTGGTGACCATCCCTATGGAAGTTCTTTGAACGGTACTTTGGAAACTGTATCGGCTCTGACGCAAGATGATCTTATGTCCGCGCACAAGGCTACGTTGGCACGCGACCGACTTTATGTCAGCGCCGTGGGTGATGTAACCGAAGAGGAGCTTGCAAGCATTCTCGACACGCTGCTGGGTGATCTCCCACAGACGGGCACACCATTGCCCCAGGATGCCGAGCTAAATCTGCCAGGCGGAACCGAAGTTGTGGATTTCGAAACACCACAGTCGATCGCAACCTTCGCACAGCCAGGGATTGACCGCGACCACCCAGATTTCTTTGCCGCTTTTGTGCTCAATCACATCCTGGGCGGCGGCGGATTTGAGAGCCGTCTGATGCAAGAGGTACGTGAAAAACGCGGTCTTACTTATGGCATCTATTCGTTCATCCTGAACCGCGATGGCGCAAATGTCTGGATGGGGCGCGTGGCTTCAGCAAATGATCGAGTGGCAGAAGCGGTTGAGGTGATCAGCGACGAGTGGGAGCGTATTCGCAGCGTAGGCGTCACTGCACAGGAATTGGAGGACGCCAAGACTTATCTCACCGGTGCATACCCGCTTCGCTTCGATGGTAACGGCACGATTGCCAATATCGCTGTTTCAATGCAGATGGATGGGTTGGGAATTGATTACATCGCCACTCGCAATGACAAGGTGAACGCGGTAACGCTTGAGGACATAAATCGCGTCGCCCAGGAATATCTGGACCCCTCACAACTGACCTTTGTGGTTGTCGGACAGCCTGAAGGCCTAACCGACACGGTCAACTAAGCGTATCGGCCAAGGCGCGCCCAAGCGCCGGATCTGCATTCATCAAAGGCGGCCGCAGGTTCAACCAGCGGCCGTCTTTTGATTGCAGCGCTTTAAATGCCTTAAGCGCTGGAATGAGACCGCCGTCCTGAATCGCTTTGCGGTGCTCATTGACTGGCACGAGTGCAGCTTTGGCACCGTCCCAATCGCCTGATCGCGCTAAGTCATACATGGCACGGATGGCCACCATGTTCGTGTTGCAGCTGGCCGAAATACAGCCACCACCGCCCAGCTTCATCGCGTCGATCATGAAACTCTCAGACCCTGGGAAAACCGAGATACCGGGGGCCGCCTCGATCACAGCCTGCGTATTGTCCCAATTGCCGGAACTGTCCTTGTAGGCCACGACGATATCGGGAAACGCTTTATTCAGCCGCGCAGCCAGTTCAGGTGATATTCCGACACCAGCGTTTTGCGGAATGTGATAAAGACAGACACGCATGGCATCTGATCCCACCGCTTCGATCAGTTGGCTGAAGTAGCGGTAATACCCTTCATCATTTGCTTGCGTGAAGAAAAAGGGCGGCAATGTCATCACCGCCGCGCATCCCAAATCGACGGCGTGTTTGCAGAGCATCAACGTGTCCTCGAAGGCGCAAAGCCCTGTGCCTGGCATCAGCTGATCAGCGCGCGCCGTGCCGCTATCAACCAGAAGCTCCAACATGTGCATCCGCTCTGACATCGTATTGCTGAGCGCTTCACCGGTCGTCCCGAAGGGTGATAGATAGTGAACCCCACCAGCAAGGCAGTCACTGGCATGGCTCAAGTAAAGATCTTCTGCGATGCTGAGATCATCGTTATAGGGCGTCAGGATCGGCGTGATCACACCGGAAAAACGGTCTGCCATGAAAAATGTCCTTCGCTAGTAGCCCCTGTTTGGGTCCACGATATTGTTGAGTGAGTCACCGGCTTGCCAGCGTTTCAGATTGGTCAGAAACATGTCAAATGAGGCAAGATCCCAGCCTTCATACACAGCTGAACAATGCGGTGAGATGAGCGTATTTGGCAAATCCCAATAGGGGCTGCCGGCTGGCAAGGGTTCTGTTGCAAAGACGTCAAACGCGGCCCCTTTGATCTGACCCTTGGTCATGGCAGAGATTGCTGCGTCTGGTACAATCACGCCACCGCGCGAGACGTCAACCAGAATGGCGGTGGGCTTCATTGCCTCAAACGCTGCCTGATCCACCAGACCGCGTGTTGAGTTGAGCAGCGGAACGCAAACGCATATCACATCCGCCTGCCCCCACAACTTGGGCAAATCATCCGCAGCATGCACTTCATCGACATGGTCTACGGGGCTGGGCCGTGCCCGCGTGCCCAGAACATGCATGCCAAACGCCTTGGCACGGGCCGCCACGGCCTGACCTGTTTGACCCAATCCTACAATCAGCAGGGTCTTGCCCCTCAACGGGCTGACCATCCGGATAGGCCAGGTCTTGTTAGCCTTATTCTGCTGCAGACGCGGGATATCGAGTGTGAAGTGCAGCGCACAGCCAAAGACGAACTCGGCCATCATGGCGGAGGCGACACCTGCTGAGTTGGTGACGGTTGTGCGCTCTGTATTCCACTTGCCAAGGTGATCGCATCCTGATCCGCCAACGGATATCCAACGAGGCCCGGCATCGCCCAAAAGGGTGTCACGAGGGAACGGTTGGCTGACATCAAATCGCACGGAATACACCACATCCGGCCGAAACGATCCGATCGCATCTTCCAGCTCAGCATTCGAGTGACAGGCCCGCGCATCAACATCGGGGGCCGCCTCGTGCAACTTCGCCATCATAGGGTCTGTGCTGTCGTTGTGCACGACAACGCGAAGCTTATCATTCATGCGTCACAATCCGGGTTTACGAGTTTAGCAAGATCAGAAAACCGCGTCTCAGGCGATAGCAACGCATCGCGCATGGCCCAGATAGATTTGGCGCGGGTTTCACTCAGCCGCCCCTCGCAAAAACTGTGAAATTTGGCCTCAATATCGGCATCCGGCCTCCAGGCATCGGGCCCGCCACTGGCAGGTGTGTCTTCGGATTGTAGACGTGTCCCGTCCGTCAACACCACTTCAACATCCGACCAACGCCCCTCTGGAAAGCGCGCATTGTGCGCCTGTGCGGCCTTCGCTGTGATCTTGGGGATAATCGTTGCAATTTCCGGATCTTTCAAACCAGCCCCAGCGATATGGGCAGGCGCAACTGTGCCGTGTTTGAGCATCACCGCCATGACAAACTGCAGCGAGTACTGCGCCTGCGTGGTGCTTTCCGGCATACCCGCAAAGAGCCGTGCCGCTTCGTCAAAGGTACGCACCTCGATCGAGGCAACGCTGTTCTGATTGACCTGGGGATTGTCCCGCATCACCTGCTGCAAGGCATCAAGTGCAGCATGCCCCCAGCGGCAACTTGGATAAGGCTTGATGTAGTTCTCAGCGACAGTCCAGCTTTGCCCGAGATCAGACCAATACCCGGCCACTTCGTCTGCCTCCGCCGTAATCGCAGGCGCGCCTGTGAACCCGCGCATCGCCAGCAGTGTGGCCGAGCACCCAACCAAGGCCCCCATGCCAGACCCATCATGCAACATTGTTGGATTGTCGATCTCGCGCATCATTTGGCTGCGGGGGCCGTGGTACTCGGCTATGCCCATCGCGTGCCTAAGCTGATCGATGCTGGCCCCTCTCAAGCGACAGCCCAACGCCGCAACACCCAGCGCATTCCAAGCCCCAGACGTGTGATAGTCACTCACCGTCGCATGCAGAGCCAACCCTGCACGTGCCGCAATCTCGTAGGACATCGCGAGCGCACGCAACGCGTCAGGGCCAGACAAGTCAGGCTGCGTTTCGGCGAAGGCAAACAAAGCTGGAACCACCGCACACCCGATATGCCCCTTGGTCTTGTTGAACCCGTCATGCCCATCAAGGTTGTCGATCTGCGTGGCAAGCGCCCATGCCGCGCCGGGCAGACTGACCTTGCGACCATCAAAGAGCATGCTTGCCGCATTTTCAGGACTGCCAGCCGCATGAAAATCAACCGCGAAGTCACGTGCAATATGTCCAACCTCCAAAACAGTCGCGCCCGCCGCAACGCCCAGGGTATCAATTAACAACGTAGAACAATGCTGCAGAGCATGGTCTGGGATCGACAAATCTGCTCCAAGGGCAAAATCGGCAATGGCCGCAAAATGTGCCTCGCTGGGCAGAGCCACAGGGTTAAGATGCTGATTCATGCGCTTATCCTTTCGAAAAGCTGGCCAAAGCCCTTGGGTGCTGGGCCAAGATGAGCGGTATCCATCACCTGAAACATCATCGCCTGGTTGGATGTGACAACCGGCTTGCCGAGTTCCGCCTCCAGCTCGGCGATAACTTCAACAGCACGCATATCCGTACAGGACAAAACGACAGCATCGGCCTCAGGGTGATCCGCGCGTTTGCCAAGCTCGAAAACATCTTCAGGCAAGAGCGCGCCTTGTCCTTCGTTATCCAAGGCTCCATCAACATCCGCACGCCCGACTGTCCCAAACCCTTCGCTGGCCAAAAAGGCGATGGCTTCATCGTTCAGACTGGGCACATAGGGCGATGCAAACCCAATGCGGTGCGCGCCAAGCTTCTTCAAAGCATAGACCAGAGCACCGGCAGCGGTCACCGTCTTGGCCCCGCTTTGCGCGGCGATACGCGACCGCAGGTCTGTATCAAACTTCGGACCATGCGCCAGTGTTGCAGACGTGCAGCCATAGATCACCACATCGGGTCTTACACCCTGGATCAGACGTAAAGGCTCTTCCATATCCGACGCACCCAATTGGGCCATCTGCCCTTCATCCGGGATTTCATCTGCGTCATAGCCCCCGAGGCGTGCAAAATGCAGGGACGTGCCCTCCGGCCTGAGCATCATCATGTCAGGCTCCAGATTGGTGTTTGTAAACGGCACAAACACACCAATACGCGCACGGCCTCGTGTCTCTGCAGCCATCAGGGTGCTTCCTCCTGCAGCGCAGCTTCGATCAATTCTGCCGCAAGGTCCATGTCATCTGCGACACCCACCGTCGCACGCAGGCAATTGGGCAGGCCAGCACCACCCTGAGCTCGCAGGAAAATACCCTCTTGGCGCATGGCGCGGTCCACGCGCCTCGCGGTTTCTTCAGAGGCAAACTGCAAGAGGGCAAAGTTGGTATAGCTTGCCGGAACATGTAGCCCCGCAGTTCGCATCCTTTTGACAAAGTTATCCCGCAGAGTCGCTGTTTCTTCACAAGTCGCGCGCATATAGGCTTGATCTTTCAGAACTGCCAAACCCGCCATTTGACCCGCCAGCGCAACATTGTTGGGGCTCATCACCTTGCGCATTTGCGCGGCAATATCCTGAGGAAAATACCCCCATCCGACACGCATCCCCGCCAAGCCGTAGGCCTTCGAGAATGTGCGTAAGACCAGTGTATCGCCTCGATTAACCAGATCGAACATCGGCTCGTTCAGGTGATCAGCAAATTCACCATAAGCCTCATCTACAACCAAGAGCACCGTTTCGGGCAAAGCATCGCGTAAGCGCCGAACCTCGGCCCCAGGAAGGCGTGTGCCGGTCGGGTTGCCCGGATTGGCCAGGAAAACGATCTTGGTATCAGGCTGAACCGCGGCCAACAAAGCATCAATATCTGCGCACAGGTTTGTTTCCTTGGCAGTGTCGAAACGCGCGCCAGTTGTCAAAGTGGCTGTCTTGAAAAACGGATAGGCATGCTCTGGCGCCAAGGCCGCGTCATCAGCGGAAAGATAGGCCCGCGCCAGGCATCCGATCAGGTCGAGTGATCCATTGCCGCAGAGGATCTGATCCGCATTGAGACTATGCAGATCAGCCAGGGCATATCGCAGCTCGCTCCAATCCGGATCGGGATAGAGATGCGGATTTTCAGCGGCCTTGCGAATAGCCTGCGCCGCCTTGGGGGACGGAGGCCGCGCGCTTTCGTTTTGGGATAGCGAAATCAGCCGTTTGCCCTCGGGCGCACTCAGGTCGGCCAATGCATAGGGCGCCATCGCGGCGACATGCGGGTGTGGCGCTATCATTTTTTGCCCTCCCAGCCATAGTGTTCTTGCGCCGCGTCATGGGAGATCAGGCCCTCTGCAAGGTCGCGCGCGACGTCTTCCTTCGCTCGGTCCTGTGGCGAACCAAACCCACCACCACCCGGTGTCTCAAGGATCATCGGAACACCGGCAGGCACGCGAAACTCGCCTTTGCTGGGCAGGTCATCACCCGCCTCCCCGATGCGCATACGCCCTTTGGCTCCGGGCTTGCCGCCATGTCGGCCAGCCGCCGCGAACAGAACGCGTTCCACAGATGGGAACACCAGAAACTCAGCCTCCTCAGACGACTGAATTTCAATATGCTGACCCAGCCCGCCGCGATGCTGTCCCGGACCGCCGCTGTCGATGCGCAATTCGCGCTTGGTGATCAGCACAGGTGCGGTCGCCTCAGTTGTCTCAACCTGACTGCCCCAGACGCCACTTGGGAAGGCTGTCGCCGACAAGCCGTCACGTGTCGGCCGCGCGCCGGTCCCGCCGTTGTAAACCAACTCCAATGCAAAATGCGCACCGCCATCCCGTGCCGCTTCGGGTGTGTGTCGAATGGGCAAGTCATAGAGGCAAGACGCGCCCTCGGCAGGCACCTTGTCGGGCAGCGCCTGGGACAAACACCCATAGACAAGGTCCGGTGTCATCTGCCCCAGCGAGTGGCGCATGGCCACAGGCACCGGAGGTTGGGCGTTCAGAATACACCCTTTGGGACCAGTCACCCGGAAAGGTTCAAGCGATCCCGCATTGTTTGGAATGTCCGACCCGATGATGCAGCGCAGGGCAAAGACCGAATAGGCCGTGGCATAGTTCAAAGGCACGTTGATTCCTTTGTCGGAGCACCCATCGGTTCCGTCAAAATCAAGCAGGATGTGGTCCTCGGCCACCGTCAAAATCGCGGCCAGCTTGATGTGATGTTCATATCCATCCACCATCAGTTTAGACCTGTACACGCCCTTTGGCACCTCGGCGATCGCCTGGATGGTACCTTGCCTCGAGGTTTCGATAATGTAGTCAGCCAGCGTATCCAGATCATCCAGATCAAACTCAACCATCATACCAGCTAGCCGTTCTGCCCCCGTTTCGCAGCACGCGATGAGCGCATATATGTCGCCTTCGTTGGCAATCGGTTCGCGAGAGTTGGCTTTGACAATCTCCATCAAAAAGCTGTTGATCTCTCCGGCGTCGAGCAGTTTGCAGGGCGGGATCAGAAGGCCCTCGTCGAACACGTCCGAACCTTCCGGCCCCATACCCTTGCCTCCCAGATCGGCGAGGTGGGAGGTGCAGGAGGTGAACCCCACAACGCGGTTCTTATGGAACACGGGTTTCATCAAAAGGAAGTCATTCAGATGACCAGACGCAAGCCACGGATCGTTTGTCATGTAGATATCGCCGGGCAACATGTTCTGGATCGGGAAACGCTCCAATAGGTTTTTAACCGCCTCGGCCATCGTGTTGATATGCCCCGGCGTGCCAGTCACCGCCTGCGCCAGCATACGCCCCCGTATATCGAAGATACCTGCTGAAATGTCACCGCTTTCGCGCACGATGGGACTGAAGGCGGCACGGATGAGGGCTTGTCCCTGCTCTTCCACAACTGCCAGCAAGCGGTTCCACATCACTTGCAGACGTGTTTTTGGAATCGACGTCATGGCGCGCTCCCTTCCTTCAACAAGAGGATATTGCCCAGCGCATCCACCCTGGCTGAAAAATCCGCGCTGACATAGGTGGTGGTCTGTGGCTCAACGATCAGTGCGGGTCCTTCAAGCGTTGTGCCTGGACTCAACGCCGCGCGGTCGTAGACGGCGGCCGGACGCCTTTTTGAGGTCACTTCGCAGAAGACAGACGTTTGCCTGTTGGGTGTGGCGCAGGTCACTTCCGGCGTGGCGGAGGGTTTGCCTGGTGGGGTGTCCCGACTGGCCACGCGCACGAACCAGTTGAGAATTTCAACCGTCATCCCCGGCACAGCCCGTGAAAACTGCGCGCTGTATTCTGCCTCAAACGCTGCCTGTAACTCTGCGATGCGGTCTGCTTGCAGCTCGCCAGAAGGTAAAGGAATTTCAATTTCATGCCCCTGCCCGCGATATCTCATAAACGCGGATTTGGTGATCTCTAGGTGACCTTCCGGTGCGCCAGCGCGGACAACGTCACTTGCCTCCTGGATCAACCTGCCAAGGAACGCATTGATTGCCGAGACATCAAGATCTTCAAGAGTGCTATAGCGACTGCGTACGATTTCAAAAGACACAGGCGCAAAGAGGAAGCCAACGGCGGAGCCGACGCCGGGGTCATTGGGCACAAGGATGCGGCTCACGCCCGCGCGACGCGCCACCCGTGTTGCATGAAGCGGGCCATTCCCGCCAAAGGCAATCATGGTGCGTGCGCCAAGATCTTTGCCCGACTCCACGGCGTGCATACGCCCCGCGGCAGCCATGTTTTCATCGACAATTTCGCTGAGACCTGCGGCCGCATTCTCGTCGATGGTGTCCAGCGGCTCTGCGATGTCCGACCTGATGATCGTGCGTGCTGCGTCGACATCTATCGCGAGACGACCTTCGGCAAAACTCGTCGGTTCGATCAGACCCTGCACAACGTCGGCATCCGTCACCGTAGGAGCAAGCCCACCTTTTGAGAAAGCAGCAGGGCCAGGTTCACTGCCCGCACTTTCGGGACCGACTTGCAACCGGCCCAAACGATCCACCGACGCGATAGAGCCTCCCCCTGCGCCTATTTCGATCATTTCCAGCACAGGGATGCGCACCGGCATACCAGATCCTTTGATGAACCGCTCTGCACGCGCGATTTCAAAGCGACGCGCGCTTTGCGGGTGATATTGATCAATCAAGCACAGTTTGGCCGTGGTGCCACCCATGTCAAAGGACAGCACGTCCTGTGCCCCGACCTGTTCCGCGATACGGGCGGCTAGGATAGCGCCCCCGGCAGGTCCGGATTCGACCAGCCGGATGGGCAGGGCTGCGGCAGTACTGAGGGTGGTCATGCCTCCACCTGCCGTCATCATCAAGATAGGACATGTTACGCCCTGGTCGGCAAACCGAGTTTGGAAATCCTCAAGATATGAGGCCATCAGAGGCTGAATATAGGCGTTGGCGATGGTGGTGCAGAGACGATCAAACTCCCGCGCTTCGGGGCTGACATCGCAGGATATAGAGATTGAAACGTTTGGCCGTTGCTCTTGCAAGAGCGCTTTGAGCCGCTGTTCATGTGCCGGGTTCGCGTAGGCGTGCAAAAGACAGATCGCAACCGCTTCGGCGTTAGAGTCCTCGAGCTGCCGCACAAGCTCAGCCACCGCTACTTCATCAAGCGGCGTGTATTCATCACCGGTCGCCGTGATCCGCCCGCCAATTGTAAACGCCCGGCTGCGCGGGACTAAAAGATCAGGCTTTTGCAGGTTGATGTCGTACTGGCTATAGCGCCGCTCATACCCGATCTCCAGAATATCGCGGAACCCAGCACTGGTGATCGTGGCAACCCGTGCACCTCGCCGCTCAATCAGCGCATTCGTGGCCAGAGTTGTGCCATGAATGAAGCCTGTCAGGTCACGCCAATCGTGCCCTGCGTCCTGCAGAACCAGGCTGACACCCTCAAGCGCACCAAGCGTTGGGTTGGTCGGAGTGGTTGGCGTTTTGTTGGTGGAAAGGATGGTTCCGTGCCCATCCACCAGAACTGTGTCGGTAAACGTCCCGCCGATATCAACGGCGACGCGAAGACCAGAAACCTTTGTCATATGATAATCCGAAAGAGGATGCCTAACATCCGGTTGCGTCAACAAACCCAGCGCGCCAAAGCGCGAATGCGTTGCCTATACGACCAGATCACACCGTAGCGTGCGGCGATCAAAGCGCAGTGCAGCAATCAGATGAGACATGTTGCGTTGCCTTCCTTACGGATTTGGTAACGCTGCTTTGAAACTCGGATTCTGTCAATAGGGGTGTAGGACCAGATCAGAAATCGAGGTTTTCGACGTTGAGCGCATTTTGCTGAATGAACTCGCGGCGCGGCTCGACCACATCGCCCATAAGTTTGGTAAAGAGATCATCGGCCTCAGCCATATCATCAACCTTGACCTGCAAGAGCGTGCGCGCGTCAGGATCAAGTGTGGTTTCCCAAAGCTGATCTGGGTTCATCTCGCCCAAGCCTTTATAGCGCTGTAGAGACAGGCCCTTCTCGCCCTCTTTGAGGATGGCATCCAGCAAATCCAACGGTCCAAAAATGCTCTGCGTGCGCTCCTTGCGATGTAAGGTTGCCGGACGCCCGTAAACTTCCTGCATCGACTTGGTGAGCTGACCGATGCGGCGCGCTTCGCCACCTCGGAGAATTGGACCATCCAGTGTCCGCACTTCCTCAACTCCGCGCAGCATGCGCGCCAGGCGCACACCATGATCCTGCGTTGGCCTCCCCTGCCAACCGCGTTCCCATTCCAGCGCAATCAGATTCAAACGGTCCGCAACGGCATCTGCCACGCCCTGAAGATTGGCATCCACGCGGCCCGATTCAAACGCACCGGCGATTACGGCTTGTTCCAGAATATGGCGTGGATAATGCGTCGGGAACGCATCTAGGATGCGATTGGCCTGACGCGCCTCTTCAACCACGCGCACGAGGTCCTGGCCCGTGATATCTTCACCGCCCCCCAAACGTAGAATGGTGTCGTCCGTGCCTTGCTCAATCAGGTAGTCTTCAAGCGCTGGCTGGTCTTTGAGATACACTTCGGATTTACCCCGACTTACCTTAAAGAGCGGCGGCTGCGCGATATAGAGATAGCCCCCTTCAATCAGCTCCGGCATTTGCCTGTAAAAGAACGTGAGCAAGAGCGTTCGGATGTGCGCCCCGTCCACGTCCGCGTCTGTCATCAGGACAATCTTGTGATAACGCAGCTTGCTCAGATCAAACTCATCTCGTCCGATGCCCGTGCCCAGCGCCATCACGAGATTTCCGATCTCCTGGCTCGAGAGCATGCGATCAAACCGGGCCCGCTCCACGTTGAGGATTTTACCCTTCAGTGGCAAAATGGCTTGTGTGCCGCGATCACGGCCGGTCTGAGCCGACCCCCCGGCGCTGTCGCCCTCGACAATAAACAATTCCGTCTTGGCGGGGTCCTTCTCAGAGCAATCTTTCAACTTGCCCGCCAGATAGTTCACATCCATTGCCGTCTTGCGCCGCGTCAATTCCCGCGCTTTGCGCGCCGCTTCTCGCGCCAAAGCGGCCTCAACAATCTTGCCGACGATCATCTTGGCCTCGTTGGGGTTTTCCTCGAACCATTCAGACAGCTTTTCGTTAACAAGACCTTCCACCGCCGGTCGGACCTCAGACGAGACAAGCTTGTCCTTGGTCTGGCTGGAGAATTTCGGATCAGGCACCTTGACCGACAACACACACGTGAGGCCCTCACGGGCATCATCGCCGGTGAAGCTGACCTTTTCCTTCTTCGCGATACCGCTGTCTGCGGCATATTTTTGAATGACACGCGTCAGCGCACCACGAAAGCCCGCCATATGCGTGCCGCCATCGCGTTGTGGAATATTGTTTGTGAACGGCAAAACGTTTTCGTGGTAGCTGTCATTCCACCACATCGCCACTTCAACCCCGATCTCGTCGCGCTCGCCGGTGACAAAGATCGGTTCCGGCATCAAAGCGGTTTTGCTGCGGTCGAGGTAGCGGACAAATTCCTTCACGCCCCCGTCGTAATGCAGCTCTGTTTCCAGTGGCTCAGCGGGGCGTTCGTCGCGCAAAATGATCCGCACACCGGAATTGAGAAAGGCCAACTCGCGCAGGCGTTTTTCAAGGGTTTCAAAAACGTAATCCAGGTTAGAGAACGTATCCGTAGAGGCCAGAAACCGCACTTCGGTTCCGCGCCGTCCGTTGGCGTCCCCTACGACCTTCAGGTGATCCACCGTTTCACCACCTTCAAACCGGGCAATATGCTCTTTGTCCCCTCGCCAAATGCGCAGCTCCAGCCAATCTGAGAGCGCGTTGACCACTGACACACCGACCCCATGCAGACCGCCGGACACCTTGTAGGAATTACTGTCAAACTTACCGCCGGCATGCAGCTGGGTCATAATGACTTCGGCGGCGGACACACCTTCCTCCTCGTGCAATTCCACCGGAATTCCACGGCCATTGTCGCCGACAGAAACCGAGTTATCACGATGAATACACACCGAAACATGGTCCGCGTGACCGGCCAAGGCCTCATCAATGCCGTTGTCGACGACCTCGTAGACCATGTGGTGGAGGCCGGAGCCGTCGTCGGTGTCGCCGATATACATGCCGGGACGCTTGCGAACCGCCTCTAAGCCTTTGAGAACTTTAATGGAATCTGCGCCGTAGTCTTCGGGTGACGCTGCTGCTTCTGCCATGCAGGCTGTCCTTCGTATTTTTCATGATTTTATACGATTTTCTGGGGGGTTTGTCACGTCATGACCACAATATTTTGTGGTTTGGAGCCAGTTTTTCAGGCGGTGTGGGAACCGAGATTCGCAACATCGGTAAAACGTCGGTATTGCGTCGGTATCACGTCGGTGCGGATCAGGGTGTGACAGACCTATCTGAAGGCGGTCTCGGACAACTCAAGATGCAGTCGCGAGGCTTCTTCCAACAGCGCGCGGGTGTCGTCTCTGGGAGCTTCAGACACCCAGTCTTCGGCGGCGCGCCATTCGGAGTCCACAAGCTCCTCCAGCAAGGGGTCGACCCCTTCCATTGTGACTTTCTCCTTGGCCGCCAGTTTCTGAACCAACAATGCATCAATGGCGTCTTCGGTGCTCTTGTCGAGGCCAGCACCTTCTCGCAGGCGGGCCAAATCCATCGGCGGCATGGCAGAACTGTTGAGCCGCAACCATCGCAACGCCAATGCAGGGCGCAGAATGTAGAACCAACGCTTGACCCGCAGACGTCCCTCTGGATCGCGCACACGGGATTGCTGACGCCGCATCAGGGACAGGTAGTGCCACGTCACAGACTTGCGGCTCAGAGCCTGTTCCGTGAACGTCGTCAAACGCTCAACGACGCCCGGATGGGCGCGGTACTGGATGGGTGATTGCAGCCATTCCGCAATCACGGCATTCGATCCCAGCGCCAGTTCAAGCGCCTTGGAAAGCTCCCAGCCGGAGAGATCGAGCTCGTCGTCGATAGGGCGCTCAATCACATCGCGCTTCTTGCCTAGTTTGTAGAACCAGTCGTGCGGACGGGCATAGACAAACCGCACGTCGTAATCGCTATCGGGGGAATGAAACCCCCAGGCCCGGGACCCGGATTCAACGGCGAAGAGGATACGCACGCCGTCTTCCTGCTCGATGGCGGTCAGAGCGCTTTCAATTTCGGCACGTATGGCCGGACCAACGGGTGCCTTCATTTGATGGTCTCCAAATGCGACGCGCCATCAGTTTCGTCCACATGGATGTGGTGCGCCCGGTCCCCAAGCTCCTCGAACAGTTCAGGGCCCGTCCCCGTCATCCAGGCTTGGGCCCCAAGCGCGCAAATCTCATCATAGAGCGCGGCCCGTCGGCCGGCATCGAGATGCGCTGCGACCTCATCCAACAGAAGTATGGGGGGTGCCCCGAAGTCACGCGTAAGCGCGCGGGCGTTCGCGAGGATGAGCGAGACCAGCAGTGCCTTTTGCTCCCCGGTCGAACAGTCCGAGGCTGGGACACCCTTGGCGGCATACACCCCGTAGAGATCAGCCCGGTGCGGGCCAACCAGTGTGCGACCGGCGGCAATGTCACGAAAGCGGCTTTCATGCAGAGCCTCGCGAAAATCATCCTCGGAGAGCGGCATCTCGCCTTCGGTGGTGGTCAACTCAAGCTCTGCCGTTGGAAAGGCCGTCTGCGCCTCTGCCTGCGCCTGGCTGAGCTGCTCAAGGGCGGCAATACGATTTGTGTGAATGGCCGTGCCTGCCTCGGCCATCTGGCGTTCAAGCGCGACATACCAATGGCCATCGCGCACCTGGTCCTTGAGCAGGCGGTTGCGCTCGCGCATGGCTTTTTCATAGGCCAGAGTCGCCTCGGCGTGGGAGGGCGTAAAGCTGAGCGTCATGCGATCCAGAAACCGCCGCCTGCCTTCTGCCCCTTCGATCCAGAGCCGGTCCATAGATGGGATGAGCCAGAGCACACGGGCAATCCGACCCAGCGCGATTTGACTGGCAGGTTTGCTGTCGATCTTGAGTTGACGGGCGTTGCCCTCTTCTGACCAGATCTCGATCTCATGCGTTTGGTGCAGACTGCGCAGATGGCCGGTCAGCTTCCATCCGATAGCGTCTGGTCGGCGCGCCATGTCCTGCGCCGAAGAGCGTCGCAACCCGCGTCCCGGAGAAAAAAGTGAAACCGCTTCAAGGATATTGGTTTTCCCCGCGCCGTTGGGACCAAAAAGCGCAATGGGACGCCCGTCACCATCAATTCGCGCGACTTTGTGCGAACGGAAGTGGGAGAGTGTGAGATGTGTCAGACAAAGCTCTGTCATAGGTACGACGCCGTTTTCTGCGTAGAAAACGGGCTAGAAAATTCGCATTTTCTAGAATGGAATTTTGGAAAATTCCAATGCCCGATCACACCCGCATCGGCATGACGACGTAGACCGCAGAGGTGTCATTCCCCTCGCGCATCAGGGTCGGATCGCCGGAGGAGTTGAACATGAAGACTGCGTTTTCCCGGTCAACTTGACTTGCGATTTCAAGGAGATACTTGGCATTGAACCCAATCTCCAACCGTTCGTCCCCGTATGCAACGGCCAGCTCCTCTTCGGCGGCGCCACTGTCGGGGGCATTCACAGAGAGCACCAAACGGTCCTCATCAAGGGCCAGTTTCACCGCGCGAGAGCGTTCAGAACTCACGGTTGCGACCCGGTCCACCGCCTGAGCAAACTCGGCCGCATCTACCTCTAGCTTGCGTGTGTTGCCTTGCGGGATGACGCGCGTGTAGTCCGGAAAGCTGCCGTCAATGACCTTGGATGTCAGCGTGATGTTCGGTGTGGAGAACCGCACCTTGGTTTCAGACACCGACACCGCAATGCTCATGTCGTCATCTTCCAGAAGTTTGCGCAACTCACCCACGGTTTTGCGCGGCACGATCACGCCTGGCATGTTGTCTGCCCCATCGGGCAATTCAGAATCGATGCGAGCCAATCGGTGCCCGTCTGTAGCCACACATCGCAGCATCTTGCCACCCTGCCCTTCGGCGACATGCATATAGACGCCGTTCAGGTAGTACCGGGTTTCCTCGGTCGATATCGCAAATTTCGACTTGTCGAAGAGGCGGCGCAGTTCGGGCGCTTTGGCAGAAAAGTTGCTGGTGTATTCCGAAGAGGCCATCACCGGGAAGTCTTCTTTCGGCAAGGTGGCCAGTGAAAAGTTTGAGCGCCCGGCCTCGACCGTCAGACGCCCGCTGGTGCCATCATCGGCCAGTGTCACCAACGCACCGTCCGGCAGTTTACGCACAATCTCATGCAGCGTGACAGCGGACACCGTCGTGGCCCCTGCGCGCTCCACCTGAGCCGGAGCCTTGTCGAGCACTTCGATGTCCAGATCCGTGGCGCGGAAGAGGACAGAGTCCCCTTCGGCCTCGATCAGCACGTTCGCGAGGATCGGAATAGTGTTGCGTCTTTCAACGACCGACTGGGCCTGAGACACGGCTTTCAATAGCGTGCTGCGTTCAATGCTGAGTTTCATGCCCTCGCTCCCTGCATATGGCCTCTGACGGGCTCTGGGACCGGCACGTTAGCAAACTCCGCCTTAGGCTCAAGCGTTTTGTTGTGTTCTCAGCCTTCGAGTGCGCGCCTCAGGATTTCCAGATCTTCTGCGATTTGAGCATCCTGGACCTTCAACTCTTCGATCCGGCGCACGCCATGCATGACCGTGGTGTGATCGCGACCGCCAAAGCGACGTCCGATCTCCGGCAAGGACCGGCTGGTCATTTGCTTGCACAGATACATGGCGACCTGGCGGGGTCTGGCAAAACTGCGCACGCGTTTGGGGCCGATCATGTCGGACAATCGGATGTTGTAGTGTTCGGAGACCTGACGCTGAATTTCCTCGATGGACACTTTGCGTTCGGAGGCTCGGAGGATGTCGGCGAGGCAGTCCTGCGCCAGTTCCAGCGTGATTTCGTGGCCGACAAGAGAGGCGAACGCGAAAAGTCGGGTGAGTGCACCTTCGAGGACGCGGACGTTGGTTGAGATGCGATGCGCGAGGAATTCGAGCACGCCGTCGGCCATGTTGAGGCCGGGGTATTGTTTGAGAAAGCTGCCTGACTTGGTTTGCAGGATGCCAAGACGAAGCTCATAGTCAGTGGGGTGTAGGTCAACGACCAGACCACATTGCAGGCGCGACTTGATACGCTCTTCCAGATTGGCAATCTCGCCCGGAGCGCGGTCTGCGGAGATGACGATTTGCTTGTTTTGGTCCACTAAGGCGTTGAATGTGTGGAAAAATTCCTCTTGGGTGGAGTCTTTTCCGGCGATAAATTGCACATCATCGACCATGAGGACGTCGACCGAGCGAAACATCTCTTTGAAGTCCATCATGCGGCGGTCGCGCAGGGCCTGTACGAAACGATACATGAATTGCTCTGCCGACAGGTAAACGACGTTGAGATCAGGGCGTGCGGTTTCAAGCTCCCACGCGATAGCATGCATCAGGTGCGTTTTACCAAGACCGACGCCGCCATAGAGAAACAAGGGATTGAATGTGACCGGGCCACCTTCGGCGACGCGTTTGGCAGCTGCGTGTGCCAATTCGTTGGGCTTGCCCACCACGAAGGTATCGAAAGTGAATCGATCATCCAAAGCCGCGCATGTCAGCGGACCATCAAACGCCCGAATCGCGGTTTTCTTGGGTTGGGGCGCCTGCTCGGAATGTGTTGTGCCGTCTGAGGGACGGGCGGCAATGTTTGCCGCAACTTTAAAGTCCACGCGTCGGACTTCGGGGACCATGTTGCTGACCTTGAACAACATCAGCTCACCAAAGTTCTGCGATACGTAGTTTCCGTGAAAAGAATTCGGGACATTGAACAGCGCGACATCGCCTTTAATCCCTGCAAGATCGACTGGCTCAATCCAGTGTTTGAAGTTGTTGCGCCCTACTGTTTCCAGCAATTCTTGTTTGATTTGGCCCCATTGTTCCCGTGTCATGCTCACCTATTCCACCGCGAGTGTTGCTCTCTAGCCCGCAGTAATCTGCGCGACCCTCTTGAGCGGTTCACATTTGGTGGGCGTAAGACAAAACTCTCCTATGCCTGGTTCACGTATAACCAGACACAGAGCCTTCTTACGGCTTTCTAGCTTCGCAACAGATGTTGACCACATCGTCCCCAGATCAGGTCGAACCATCTCTTGTTACGCGCTATGTTGATGGACAATTGACTTACGTCCGCAAACAACGTGAGTACCATTAAACCAACCGCAGAAAGGTCGGCGCGGAATAAAAGTCTGTCCCCCCAAGCGTGAATCGCCTCGTGAAATTAGCAACTGACTCTGGGCGTCGGCAACTTATCTTCGCGCTTGACAGCGGCTTTGCGCGAAAAGAATCTATAGGGCTTATTTTTCAGCCTCCGATAAAAAAAGAAGCCCTACGAGAGGGCCTCTTTTTCGATCAATAACTTAGCTCACAAAGTCAGCCCAGAGCTTTGACCCGGGCGGCCAGTCGAGACATTTTTCGTGCAGCCGTGTTTTTGTGAAATACACCTTTGCTCACGCCTCGCATAAGCTCTGGTTGGGCGGCGCGGAGTGCATTTTGTGCGGCATCTTTGTCACCGGAGGTGATCGCTTCCTCGACTTTGCGGAGGTATGTGCGAATCCGTGAGCGACGTGCTTTGTTGATTTCCAGACGGCGCAAATTCTGACGTGCGCGTTTCTTGGACTGGGCAGTATTAGCCATGGGATTAGACCTTTTCTTGGGTTCGTTTCATTCGTCTTATGCACGAGGGTTAACCCGATCCGGCAGGTCCACAGCCGGTGTGATTCTGGCCAGAGCGGGCCGCACGCGCATCTATTGCGGCGGCGTATAGCCAAATTTACCTGGATTGCAAAGGACAAATGCTCTGCGCATGATCCCGTCAAAAGCAGGAGGGCACAATGAGCGCTAACAAAATCGAATGGCAGCCGGGTGAAATCAATCTTGCGTGGCGGGACTGGGTGCCAGAGTCGTGTGAGCGTATTGTTAAGCAAATCGCCAAGCAGACATCGCAGACAGCCACTGCTGAGTTACTCAAGAAGATTAATCAGCTGGTTGAAGACAACCGGGTGATCCACGAAAGCGCCTGTTTCAACCTGAACCCTGCCACCAATGTGATGAACCCCCGCGCTGAGACGGTTCTCGCCAAGGGGCTGGGGTCGCGGCCGTCTCTTGGTTATCCAGGCGACAAGTACGAGATGGGTTTAGAAGCCATCGAAGAGATAGAAGTCATCGCCGCCGAACTGGCTGCTGAGATTTTTCAGGCGAAGTTTGCGGAAATCCGAGTCGCCTCGGGCGCAATGGGCAACCTCTATGCCTTCATGGCGACCTGTCAGCCGGGTGATACGATCATTGCCCCGCCAGCCACAATTGGCGGGCATGTGACGCATCATGC
This sequence comes from uncultured Roseovarius sp., assembly GCA_947496175.1. GTDB lineage: Bacteria > Pseudomonadota > Alphaproteobacteria > Rhodobacterales > Rhodobacteraceae > Roseovarius. Next base: position 1,142,697 of record CANMBU010000001.1, on the reverse strand, counting down.
AGAGGGCTGCGCCGGGCTCTATGGTCTGCGTTCTGTGCCAGCGCCGGTAAACGCAGATGGATACACTGTGGATCTGGACGCGCTTCGCGAGATTGCCAAATCTGAAAAGCCCAAGCTCATCACCATTGGCGGCAGTCTGAACCTGTTTCAGCATCCCGTGGCGGAGGTGCGCGAGATCGCGGATGAGGTGGGCGCGAAGGTTTTGTTTGATGCCGCTCATCAATGCGGGCTGATTGCCGGGCGCGCGTGGCGCAATCCGTTGAGTGAAGGTGCGCACATGATGACAATGAGCACCTACAAGAGCCTTGGCGGCCCCGCTGGTGGTCTTGTCGTGACGAATGAGGCCGACCTGGCCCAGCGTCTTGATGCGATCGCCTTTCCCGGAATGACCGCAAATTTTGACGCAGCAAAATCAGCGGCCCTGGCCATCACCATGCTTGATTGGCGCGACCACGGGAATGCCTATGCCAACGCGATGATCGAATTGTCTCTCTCGTTGGCCAAGGCGTTGGCAGACCGGGGTGTTCCGGTGTTTGAAACGCCACATGGCCTAACGCAATCGCATCAGTTTGCTGTAGAAGCCGCGCGATATGGTGGCGGGCAGGCCGCATCCAAGACTTTGCGACAGGCCGGTTTTCTGGCTTGCGGTATTGGACTTCCAATTGAAGCGGTTGAAGGGGACATGAACGGTCTGCGGATCGGAACCCCGGAATTGGTACGTTGGGGCGTGACACCCGACCATGTGCCTGATCTTGCCGATCTGATTGCGGAAGGGTTGTCAGGAAATCCTGGGGATGTAGCCCCGCGCACGCAAGTGATGCGCGAGACCTTCAATAAAGTGCATTATGTGAACTGAAGCACAAAACACCTGCCGCACATTACTTGTCGCGGAACTGCGCCTCGCGCTTTTCCGCAAAGGCGGCCATGCCCTCTTTTTGGTCTTCGGTGGCGAAAAGCGAGTGAAAGACGCGGCGCTCGAATAGCAAGCCTTCGGCGAGTGGAACTTCGTACGAGCGATTGACCGCTTCTTTGACAGCCATCACGCTGACCATCGACTTCTCTGCGATCTTCTGAGCAGCGCTCATGGCCTCATCCAGCAGCTTTTTGGCCGAGACCACACGGCTCACGAGGCCCGCGCGTTCGGCTTCTTCGGCATCCATGAAGCGGCCGGTGAGGTTCATGTCCATGGATTTGGATTTGCCGATAAAGCGTGTCAGACGTTGCGAGCCGCCAAGACCGGCCATCACACCAAGATTGATCTCGGGCTGGCCGAATTTGGCTGTGTCTGAGGCGATAATAAAGTCACACATCATTGCCAATTCGCACCCGCCACCCAGTGCGTAGCCAGAAACGGCGGCGATGATGGGTTTGCGGACGCGCATGATCGCGTCGGCCTCGGGTCCAAAGAGGTCACCGGAAAACACCTCGACGAAGCTTTTCTCAGCCATCATCTTGATGTCTGCCCCTGCGGCGAAAGCTTTTTCGGAGCCGGTGAGCACAATGCAGCGCACTTTATCGTTGCCTTGCGCATCCTGAAGGGCATCGACCAGTTCGCTCAACAACTGACTGTTAAGAGCGTTCAAAGCATCGGGGCGGTTCAGGGTGATTTTGGCGACGTGGTCTTCTACTTCGACGATGATCGTCTCATAGGCCATGAAATCTGCCTTTGTTTGTTTCTGTCAAAAGCGATTCATTACCATTTGCGTGGCTCGGATCAACCTCATCTTTGGCATTGCCCACAATAGAAGCTGGATCGACCGGATTGAACGATACGGCGGATTGTTCCTTTGCAATCGGGGCGGTTGCAGGGTTCTCCTTCGCGACCATAGACGTCAAATTTGTGCTGAAAATATCCAAGTTCTCCATCGGCTTGGCGGAAATCGCGCAAAGAGGATCCCCCCGCCTCGATGGCATCGGCCAGCACCTGTCGGATGATTGGAACCAGCGCAGCGGCGCGGCGTTTTGACAGGCCCCCTGCGCGTTTTTTGGGCGAAATTGACGCGCGGTAAAGTGCTTCGCAGACGTAGATGTTTCCCAGACCGGCAACGATTCGTTGATCCAGAAGGGCGGATTTGATGGGTGTATTCTTCGTTTTCAGCGCGCGCAGCAAATAAGGCTCATCAAAGCTGTTGCCCAAGGGTTCGGGGCCGAGTTTGGCCAGCAATGGATGGCTGTCGATCTCGCGGGTGGGCATCAGATCCATCGCGCCAAAGCGGCGCGGATCGTTGAAGATGATGCGCGCTCCATTATCCATGTCGAGCACCACATGGTCATGTTTTACAGGGGCTGGGTGGGTATGAACGAACTGTCCCAACGGGTCGCCCGAGACCAGCATACGCCCGGACATGCCCAAATGAACAAGCAGCGTTTGGTCTGAGGACAAATCCGCAAGGATGTATTTGGACCGGCGGCGCAGACCGCGAACGGTGGCACCCGTCAGCCGCTCTGCCATACGTTCAGGGAAAGGCCAGCGCAAATCTGGGCGATTCACCTGAGCCTTGGCAATTTTTGCACCTGTCATGGCCGGTTCCAGGCCGCGACGTACTGTCTCTACCTCTGGCAATTCAGGCATTTTAGGTCCTCTGGTGGGCAAAGCGGCGCATTGTAACCCGCACGTAGCGGCCTATAAGAATGTCTGAGATAGAAAACGGCAAGGCCCCTCGCGGAAATGACCGAGAAAACAACACATTTTGGATTTGAAGATATCCCCGAAAGCCAGAAGGCCGGGCGGGTGCAAGGCGTCTTTGGCTCTGTAGCGTCGAAATACGATGTGATGAATGATGCCATGTCCTTTGGCATTCATCGCATCTGGAAAGACGCGATGATGGATTGGCTGGCGCCAAGGGCCGGTCAAAAACTCCTGGATGTAGCCGGTGGCACCGGGGACATCGCCTTTCGGTTTCTGAACCGCGCGGGCAGCGGTCATGCAACGGTTCTTGATCTGACAGAGCCAATGCTCGTCGAAGGGCGCAAGCGTGCCGAAGCTGAACAGAGGGCCGATCAGCTGGAGTGGATCGTCGGCGATGCCATGGCCTTGCCATTTGAGGACAACAGTTTTGATGTCTACACGATCAGCTTTGGCATTCGGAACGTGACACGCCCGGAGGAGGCTTTGGCCGAGGCATACCGGGTTCTCAAACCGGGTGGGCGGCTTATGGTTCTGGAGTTTAGCCAAATCCCCAACGATATGATGCAGAAGGTCTATGATCTTTATAGTTTCAAAATCATTCCGCGTATGGGTCAGATGATCGCCAATGATCGCGATAGCTATCAGTACCTGGTGGAATCGATTCGCAAGTTTCCAGACCAAGAGACGTTCCTGGGAATGATACAGGCCGCAGGATTCGAGCAGGCCAAGTACCGCAATCTCAGCATGGGCATCGCCTGTTTGCATTCTGGTTGGAAAATCTAGGCGGTGCGTGGGCCACACAATATTCTGCGCCTGATCCGCACAGGGGCCACGCTTGAGCGCACAGGTGCCATGCGTCTCATCATGGATGCGATGGATGCGCCGCCCCTGGTGCGTGGCACGATGCGCTTTCTGGCATGGCCTTTTCAATGGCTGGGCTATAAGGGTGATACCTCAATGCCGCCTGCGCTGCGCGCGCTCACGGCTCTTGGCCCGGCCTATATCAAATTTGGTCAGGTGTTTTCGACGCGGCCCGATATCGTCGGAGACGATCTGGCCACTGAGTTGCGGGTTCTTCAGGACAAGCTGCCGCCCTTCAGCGTGGCAGCTGCCAAAGCCAGCGTTGCCCAAGAGCTTGGGCATGACGTTGACGCGCTTTTCACCGAGTTTAGCGAACCCGTGGCAGCGGCGTCGATTGCACAAGTTCACAAGGCGCGCCTGAAGGACACAGGCGACCCGGTGGCCGTCAAGGTTTTGCGGCCCGGTATTGAGAAAGCGTTCCGCAAGGACATCGACGCGTTTTATTTTGTCGCGCGCATGATTGAGCTGTTGTCGCCATCTTCTCGACGGCTGCGGCCGCGGGAAGTGATTCAGCATTTTGAAGGCGTGGTGCAGGGCGAACTGGATCTTCGGCTTGAAGCTGCATCGGCCAGCGAGTTTGCCACCAACATCACAGATGATCAGGGTTTTGCACTTCCCGCTATTCGCTGGGACATGTCAAACCGGCGTGTGATGACAATGGAGTGGGCCGATGGCGTGCCCATGGGTGACAATGACGGATTGGATCAGGCAGGGCATGATCGGGCTGAGCTCGGCGAGCGTGTTTTGCAGCTTTTCCTGAAGCACGCACTGCGCGACGGGTTTTTTCACGCGGATATGCATCAGGGCAATCTCAAGGTGAGGGCCGATGGTGACATCATTGCCTATGACTTTGGCATTATGGGTCACATTGATGAGTATACGCGGCGGGTCTATGCAGAGATTCTCTATGGCTTCATCAAGCGCGACTATAGGCGGGTGGCCGAAGTGCATTTTGAAGCAGGCTATGTGCCAGCCAATCAGGATGTCGATGAGTTTGCCCGTGCATTGCGCGCTGTGGGGGAACCCATTTTCGGCATGGATGCGACACATATCTCTATGGGCGGGCTGCTGAGCTATCTCTTCGAGGTGACAGAGCGGTTTGGGATGGAGACGCGTACGGAGTTGATCCTCTTGCAGCGGACCATGGTTGTGGTCGAAGGCGTCGCACGGAGCCTCAATCCGCAGATCAACATCTGGCAGGTCGCCAAACCTGTTGTGGAAAACTATATCCGCAAAAACCTGGGTCCCGGTGCCGCGCTTCGGGATTTGCAGAAAACGGTGATGGTGTTGTCACGCTATGGGCCACGTTTGCCACAGATTGTGGAACAGGCGCTGATAAGGCAGTCGACACCTCAGGTCGAAACCAAACAGGCAATCCGCTGGAAGTCTGTGTTCTGGCTTTTCCTGGGTATTGCCCTTGGTGGGATGACAGCCGCTCTGATCACATTATTAAGTTGATGGGTGAGTTTTTTAAGGCGTTCGACCCAAAACCTGAATCACAGCTTTGGGTCGAATGCAGCGCAAGATATGCGTGTCGCGTGCGCCCTGCCTTTTTCTGATAACTCAGGTTAAAGACCGGACGCTTTAAGGCTCTCGGAGACCAAGGATGTCCGCAGACATCACTTCTTGCCCTCCTTCCAACACAAGATGAGTCTGACCATTCTGAATACGCGCTTCAGTTATGCGGCCATGCACCTGCACCGGGCTCGTGGCCACAAGCGCATCTTGTGAAAAGGATTCGATGTCGATTTGATACGTGCCGGTCGGCAAAGGATTTCCATTTGGGTCATGGCCAACCCATGCGACCGTTTGGCGCTCGCCCGTCGTCTCAAATCGCTGCACAACCACACCGTTCGTATCGCGCACCACCAACTCGTGCGTATCTGCCAGAGAAGAGCCATGCGTTGTCAGTGTAACCGGCTGCCCGTCAAACTCTACAGGCACATGCGCGCGTCCTTCCATGCCAATCCAACCAGAAAGCTGCGAGACACCAAGCGCGCTTAGCTGAGCGCCAAGATCACTCAAGAGGTCGTTGGTCAGAACCTGTTGCTCCACGCTTGAAAACGTTGCGAGCTGAGTTGCAAATTCCGTTGATTCCAGCGGATTGAGCGGATCCTGATTTTGCATCTGAACCGTGAGCATACGGATGAAAGTTTCGAAATCAGAACTCAGAACTGTGTCTGTCTGATCGCTGGTCGCCAGCGGGTTGGCGGGTGGGGTCTGGGTTGGCGTTTGTGTGGGTTGCAACACATCCATGATTTGCCCTTTCTGGATCAAATTCGAATATCAACGCGGTCAAGGTCAATGTGGCCGGGTATCGGCAAATGGCCATCATCACTCGCTGTCTGAAGCATAGGGAGATTGGGGGCGATGGTTTCACCACTTTGTTCGCTGTGCTGATCATCGCGTGTCTGGCTTTCACCAGACCCGGCGCCGTCAAAGCGGAATTCTGATTGGCCATAGCCGATGTCCTGAAATTCATTGGCAAGTTGATCAATATGACGACGCATGAGTTCCAAGGTTTCGGGGCGTTCAGCAATGACATGCACAACAACGCCTGCTTCGCTCGTCGACATACTGATTTGCACACGGCCCAGTTCGGCCGGTTTGAGAGTGATCGCGACAGAATTGTCTGAAGTTGTCCGAACCGCTGTTGCCATCTGTTGGGCGACATGTCTGGGCAGATCTGGTGTCTGAAACACAGTAGAGTGCCCTTGCTTTGGTGTTTGTACAATCTCGGTAGCGCCAAGTGATGCGAAGGATGGCTGAAGATCGAAAACAGCTTCTTGACCAGATGACGCGTTCGGTTTTGGAAAAGACATTTGACTCAAAAAAGGCGAAGCGGAAGAAGCCACTGCGGGCTTGTCCGAATGGGGCACCAATTTTGGGGTGTGTACTTCAGACCTGAACGTTTTTTGCCCTCGCGGTGCATCCGGATTAGTGCGGCTCGGCCATAGGTACGAGACGTTTTGGTACGGCGAAGGAAGCTCGGATAGGGTAGATTTGGCGGGCACGTGATTTTGCGCCAGAACCCCTGGGCGAGGTGGCTCAGTTGGCTCTTTTTGTGTTTGAGGTGTTGTTGTGTCGCTACCTGCAGGCGGTTGGGTCTTGATCTGGACTGGCGCCGATTTTGGCATCCGGTCATCCACCCCTTCTTTTGGGTTCTGCATAAGGCCGGTTACATTCCTGGTTGGAACGGACGACTCAGGTACCTCATTAGAATTTGGTATTGCCTCCCATTGCTTAACGGTCTCAAAAACAGATCTGGTAGTGATCTGATCACGCGCCTTGGCTGTTCCAGCTTTTGAGAGAGACATGGTGGGGTCTTGATGAATCTTTGCCTCATGAGTTCCGGGTGAGTTTTCTCGGATCTGTACGGGCGGTGTGTGCTCGCCTGCAGCGTCATCTGTTGCATGCAGAGCAATTTGGTAGGGAACTGAGTTAACGTCTGCTGAGAATGGATGATTTTGAACTATTGTGGAATCTAGCAACACCCTAGGGATGTTTGCCGGGGGTTGTGCGCGTTCCAAAATGCCTGATGACTTTGAGACACGCGTGACACCCATGCCTTCTTGCAACTCCAAATCTGTTTGAGGTTTTTCGTCTTTTGGCAATTTGGGGTCGTTATGACCTATAAAAACTGACGCGCTCTGTGCTGGGGTGGGTTTGTTTTCAAGGTTTTCCGCGGGTTTGGCCGACACCACACCGTTGAGTGGATCAATCTCGGACTCAATCGCTCCATGGATCTCATCGTCCGAGGCATTATCATAGGCCATCGCTTGCACGTCTGTACCTTCGACAACAGTTTTTCCCGGTGCGGCCTCTTCTTCTCTTTGCTTGTTTGAGTTTGCTTGGTTTTTCGGAGTCGCAAGACCATCGACAAACATTTGGTCCACATCGTTCGAAGCAATCACGTCCTCAAGCATGCCAAGGAAGTCACCCTTGGGTGCCCCGTCGGAGACAACCTCAGCGGCAGAAGACAGAGTTTCCGCACCTGTCCTCGCCAAAAGATGGTTCATCAGAATATGCAACATGTCGGCCTCCGCGGATTTCTTCCTCAGCGCGGCCAACATTGCAAAACACAGTTACCAGTTCTTTACCGCTTTGGGATCAAATGCAGATCAGTTCCAAGCAATTCGAGTGAAATACGTGACAGAAATTTTACAGGTTAATCCTTTCTCCAAAACATCCACTGCAAACATTTCTCGCACCGAAGACATCAAGTTGGCCGCCGAAAAACTAGAGGCGACGTTTCTGGCTGAGATGCTAAAGGCTGCAGGATTTGGCGAGCAGGAAAACTCCTTTTCCGGCGGCTCGGGCGAAGATCAGTTCGCCTCATTTCATCGACAGGTGATCGCAGACCAAATAGCCGCTGCAGGCGGTGTGGGGCTAACCGAGCATATTATGAGAGCACTAATGGAGACTGAGAATGGCGCATAGTTCCACGCAAAGCCTTTTTGATGAATTGGACGACTTACTAGAAAACGAACGAGAGGCCCTGCTCAAAGGTGATCTTGAGAAAATCGCGACACTTCTGGCGTCTAAAGAGAACCTAATTGACAAGGTGAACGCGTTGACTGGCACCAAAGCAGAACCACTAAAGGAACTGCATAGCAAGATCGTGCGCAATCAGGTGCTGCTTGACGGTGCTTTGCAAGGCATTCGACGTGCGTCCGTGCGATTGGCCACCATACGCCACATTCGCCGGAATTTGGAAACATATGGCAAAGACGGGCAGAAAAAGGTGATCGAAGGTGAAGTCGTGCGCAAAGTCGAAAAGCGCGCTTGAGCGATTGTTTTTCTAATTTTCACTAAATCCGCTTCAGAAGGTGGATTGAGTTTAGCATTCCTTTAGCACTTCCGCGCGAAAACCCGACATGCGTCCTGAGACGGATGGCGCGGGTCAGGCTGATTTGGTCCCGCACTGGTCAGAACGACATCAGAGGTTGCTCATATGTCGTGAGCACATGTTGCAAATGGCGCAAAAGCGCCGCAGGCTAAAGGAACAATTTATGTCCAGCATTCTGACAAACAATAGCGCGATGGTCGCACTTCAAACGCTGCGTTCTATCAACAAGAACCTTGCGGCGACGCAAAGCCAAATCTCGACAGGCAAAACCGTCGGATCAGCGAAAGATAACGCCGCCGTTTGGGCAATTTCCAAAGTGATGGAAGCCGACGTGAAGGGGTTTCAATCGATTTCCGACAGTCTTTCACTGGGTGAATCAACTGTTGCTGTCGCTCAAAACGCATCGGAAACAATTTCTGACCTCCTGACGGACATCAAGGGAAGGATCGTTAATGCTCAGGAATCCAATGTGGACCGCAGCAAGATCCAGGATGATATCAACGTTCTGCGCGATCAAATCTCAGCCGTCGCGGGGGCGGCACAATTCAATGGTTTGAATCTCTTGTCCAACCGTGAAAATACAGCGGAAACGGGTACCGTTCAGGTTCTGAGCTCACTTGACCGTGCAAGTAATGGGACGGTCGGTATCAGCTATATCGATGTGTCAAAGAACGATCTTGGCCTGGAAGTAGCTGATTACACGGCTGGCACTGCAACAGCAGCAGGTTCTGGCGGATCAATCAGTGGTGCACTGGACGCGGCTTCGGCAGTTGTGTTGACGGGCGCGGCAACACCACCGACGCAAACACTTGTGATTGATACTGTCGCGGCAGGTACAGCGGTTCAGGTCAACATCTCTGCCGCGGCGGGAACCGTTGGCGCGGCCTTCAATGATGCAACGCGAGAGGTTGCCTATGTTGCACGTGACGGCGACACGCAGGCGGATGTCGCCAATGCTTTGGCGGACGCATTTAATGCACGCGTTTCAGCCGCTATTGATGACGGCACGCTCGCAGAGACATCCACAATTGCAGCCGCTGTGACAGTGGCAGGGACCGGAGTTGCGACAATAACGTTCACCGGTGAAACCGGCACAGGCAACAACTTCTCCTTGCAAGCTGTGGAAACCGTTGGTGTGACGCAAGGTGGTGGCCTGGAAGACCTGGCCGGCATTGATGTGACCACTGATGCCGGGGCTGAAAGCGCCTTGGAGGATATCGAAGGCCTCATCCAGACAGCCATTGATGCGGCTGCAGATTTCGGATCGGTTCGAGGCCGGATTGAAACACAGTCCGAGTTCATTTCCAATCTCACGGACTCACTGAAATCAGGCATTGGTTCGTTGGTGGACGCTGATATGGAAGCTGCATCTGCGCGCCTTCAAGCGCTTCAGGTGCAGCAACAGCTCGGCGTACAGGCTCTCTCGATTGCCAACAGTGCGCCACAAACCATCCTGTCTCTGTTTAGAGGCTGATACAACGATGGGGCGCCATCCTGGCGCCCCATCCCTCTAACAACAAAACCCTATCAAGATTATTTCCTGCGGAAGGACGAGCTGTGAACGCCACCTTATATGCGCAAAACGCGTATCGCGACCAAACTCAATCGGTCAAAACCCACAAGGAAACGGAATTCGATGCCTTCGCCCGCATCACAAGTCGGCTAAAGCAGGCCTCTTCCCTTGGAAAAAAAGGATTTAGGGAACTTGCTGCGGCCTTGCACGATAACCGCCGTTTGTGGACTTTGCTGGCCAGTGATGTTGCCAGCACGTCAAACGCCTTGTCGCCAGAGTTGCGCGCGAGGATCTTTTATCTTTCAGAGTTCACGCGCCAACACAGTACACAGGTTTTAAAGCAGACAGAAACTGTCGAACCGCTGATCGAGATCAACACTGCGATCATGCGCGGGTTGCGCAGCGGAGGACAAACATCATGACTGGACTGGTCCTAAAGCTTGGCCCAAAGGAACGTGTTCTGGTGAACGGGGCCGTTGTTGAGAACGGCGACCGAAGATCACGTTTGTCGATTTTGACACCGAACGCAAATATTCTTCGTCTCAAGGATGCAATTCATCCAGACGCAGCCACAACCCCGGTCCGACGCGTTTGCTACGCGGTGCAACTGGTGCTGAGCGGCGACAGCAATGCTGCGGACACGCGCCTGTCGTTGATGCGGAGAATCGAAGAGTTGAGCCAGGTGTTTTTAGACTCTGAGAGCCGAACCTGGCTGACACGTGCCACAGAGGCGCTTTTGGAAGATCATCACTATCAATGCCTGAAGGCCTTGCGCATGCTCTTGCCGCGCGAAAAGCAACTTCTGGCGCGGGGCGCAGCCTAGTGTTTCAACCAGTTGTCCCTTTTTCGGGCGTCAGCGGTTGGGTGTTTTTGCAAAATACCCTCGAAAGCCAGACGAACGCGTTCGAAAAATCTCCCGAGATCGTGCGAGACACAGACTACTTTGAGAAAACGATCGCCACCATTCACACGCCAGAAGATCTGGTTGGTGATAGGCGATTGCTGCGCGTGGCGCTTGGCGCCTTTGGTCTTCAGGACGATATTGACAACCGGTACCTGATAAAAACCGTCCTCGAAGAAGGTACACAGGATAGCGATGCTCTAGCCAATCGGCTCGCGGACGACAGATACGCCCAACTTTCTGAAGCCTTCGGGTTTGGCGAAGCAGAGACGCTCAGGACAATTGAAACGGGCTTTGGCCGCGAGATAACAAGCCTGTTTCGAACGCGAGAATTCGAGGTGGCCGTCGGCGAGAGAAACGAAAGCATGCGACTGGCACTCAATGCAGATCGTGAGTTATTTGAGATCGCGAATTCGTCTTCATCTGAAGATGCCCGTTGGTTTCAGATCCTCGGGACGCCTCCGCTTCGCACAGTATTTGAAACTGCGCTTGGCCTGCCATCCGGATTTGCCCAACTGGACATCGATCGCCAATTGGAGGTTTTTAAAGAAAAGTCTCAGCGCACCTTGGGTCTAGAGTCTTTGGATGCCTTGGCGGATACCGAAACACGGGAAGCCGTATTGCACAGTTTTCTGGTTCGAGATCAAATCCAGAGCGCAACGATACAATCTTCAGTGTCCATCGCGCTCAGCCTGCTTCAAGCTTAATTCACCGAGCGCTTGGTTTCACATCCGTCCCAGTCCACAACAGCTGTCTTCGTACGCACTTAGTCTCAATGCTTTTGGTACTGGGCGTCTTCGTTTCTCATTCGCTCTTGTTTCGAGGACTGTTGCCTTATTCAACCCCAAAGATGTTTTCCATGAGCACCGGCAAGTCGTGTTAGCTCTTTGCCCTCACTTGAATTGTGTTTGGTGATTTGGTTGCTGACCCACCAGCTTGCGACTGTGTTGCACGTCTGAGGATCAAAGCAAGCCGGTCGAAACTATGTTGCGTGTTTTGTGCTTCTGGCTCCGCCAGAAAAGCATCCAAATCAGGCCAAGCGCGTATCGCCTGATCAAGTTGAGGATCACTGCCCTCTGCATAGAGCCCTGCTCGGATCATCGTTTCAGAAGCCTGATAGCTGCCGAGGAGATTTCGCGCCTGCATAATCAAGGCGTTTTCGCTGTCACTGGCCGCTGAAGGCAAGCTGCGTGACACGGATCTCAGGAGCTCAATCGCTGGATAGCGACCGCGCTCTGCTATTTGACGATCCATCACGACGTGGCCATCGAGCACCCCGCGCAGAATGTCGGAAATTGGTTCTTCCATATCCGAACCGGCGACCAGCACGCTGAAAACCGCAGTAATATCGCCCTGCTCCATTTCACCTGGTCCAGCGCGTTCGCAGAGCGACATGAGCATATGTGCCGTAGAGGCCGGAAAACCGCGCAAAGCTGGAAGCTCGCCTGCAGCCACCGCAACTTCACGATGGGCTTCTGCAAACCGCGTCATCGAGTCCGCCAAGAGCAAAACATGTTTGCCCTGATCACGAAAATGCTCAGCCACGCACATCGCTGCCCAAGCGCATTGCCGCCGCAGAAGCGGTGATTGATCTGATGTGGCTGCGATGATGACAGAACGCTTCATCCCGTTGGGACCAAGGCCATTCTTGGCAAAATCCAATAGCTCTCTCCCACGTTCGCCAATGAGCGCGAACACAACCACATCGGCCGCCATGTTTTGCCCTAACGTGGCCAAAAGCTGTGACTTGCCCACACCCGATCCCGCAAAGAGGCCAATGCGCTGACCCCGAACGATTGGCAACAGCGTGTTGAAAACAGCCATACCTGTTTCCAGTCGAGTACCCAAAGCACGTCTTTGGGACGGCATCGGTGGAGGCGATTGCAAACGTCTGGCATACGACCCTTTCATAAGAGGCTTTCCGTCCAATGCCCGGCCGAAGGGATCAAGAATGCGGCCGATCCAGCTATTGCTTGGAGAAATCTGCCCAGGGCGCCCAAGGACAACGCGGTCTCGCAGGGAAATTCCAACTGGCGCTTCGTCAGGCAACACAGACGCTTCACCCTCGACAAGACGTATGATCTCTCCGGACACATTTTGACCGTCGGCGGAAACAATGCGCACACGATCCCCCAATCGCGCAACACCTGAAAGGCCGGACACTCGAACCATCGTTCCGTCCACAGATGACACGCGGCCGACAGATCGAACCAAGTCCAACGTCGATATTTCGTTCTTGAGCGCGTGTAGTTCCGTCATGCTCATCAGAGTCTCCAAATGATTTTCTGAAAACAATTTCTAAAGGAATCAGGGTTAAGCCTTGATTGAGGCAGCACGGGAGAATCCCTAATGTTTAAAAATTTGGAAATATTCCGTACCGCACAGGCATCCGCCATGCATGCGGGCGCACGGCAATCCGTGATCGCGCAGAATATGGCAAACGCAGACACTCCGGGATATGCCGCAAAAGACATCCCCGCTTTCCAAACACATGTCCGTTCAGGCGAACCCGAATTTGCCTTCAAGGCGACTCGTGGGTCTCATATGCATGGCAACATGGCACCGATGTCATTTGTTGCCGTTAAACGCTCAGGCGTTTCTACAGATCCCAATGGCAATGGCGTCTCTGTTGAGACGGAAATGCTTCATGCCGTGGATGTCAAACGTCAGCATGACCGCGCGATCGCCGTTTACAAGTCTGCGATGACCATGCTGCGCACATCTTTGGGTCGTTGAGTCACGGGGCACGGATGACAGACTTCAGCAAATCTCTTTCGGTTTCAAGCAGCGCATTGCAGGCACAAAGCCAGCGGCTTCGTCACGTTTCTGAAAACATCGCAAACGTGGACACACCCGGCTACAGGCGCAAAGCCGTTTCCTTTGAAACCGTGCGCCGCGGGCAACAGAGTGGAGGCGTTGCTGCCGGCCCGGTGAGCCTAGCAAAGACTGAATTGCAACAGATTTTTGATCCTAGCCATCCGCTTGCTGATGCGACGGGTCACTACCAAGGTTCCAACGTGAGTCTTGTAATCGAGCTGGCAGACGCGAGAGAGGCGCAACGCAGTTATGAGGCCAATCTGAAGCTGTTTGATCAAGCTCGACAGATGTCATCGAGCCTACTCGACCTTTTACGGCGATAACTTCTACGAAAGGAGTCCAGAATGGACATGAACCCAGTTAACGCGGTGCATAGTTATGCATCTGCGCGTTCCGCCACCGCCCCTCGGGCTGACCAAAATCAACCTAGCGATGCGGCGCTCAACCTGGCGCGCGATTTTGCAGCCACGTTACAAGAAGGTGAGGCGATGGCAACTGCCGCAATGGTGGGTGAAGCTGATCCTCATGCAATGGTTCAGGCACTGGCACAAACAGAACTGGCTGTGGAAACGGCCGTTACCGTTCGGGACAAGGTGGTCGAAGCCTATCAGGAAATCCTGCGGATGCCGGTGTAATTGAATGCTCGACGAAACCGTTTTCTTTGACACTTTAAAACAAGGGCTGTGGATAGCGGTGATCACTTCGCTTCCAATCCTGAGCGTCGCGCTGGTGGCTGGTCTTTTTGTGGGTCTGTTCCAGGCGCTGACCTCGATTCAGGAACTGACTTTGACATTCGTACCCAAGCTCGCGGCCATCGTGGCCGTGTTTTGGCTGACTATGGGATTCATGAGCCAAACTCTGGTTGCTTTTTTTCAAGACCGCCTTGTGCCGCTGATGATCGGAGGCTGACATGGAAGCCACGGGATACACAACATTGAACCGCCAAGCCGGGCTTTTGCGAGAAATGCAAACAGTCGCAAACAACATCGCAAATAGCGCGACCACCGGGTACCGCGCAGAGGGCATCATTTTTTCCGAACATGTATCGCGAACGCAAAACGCGCCATCCTTGTCCATGGCGACGGCGAATATCGGTCAGACATCGCTTATCACTGGCACACTGACGCAAACCGGTTCCGCGTTGGATGTGGCGATACAGGGCGATGGGTTCTTTCTGATTGAAACACCGAATGGCGAACGGCTGAGCCGGGCGGGGTCCTTCTCGCTATCGGCAGAGGGCGATTTGGTGACGAATGATGGATATCGCGTTTTAGACACCGGAGGTGCACCGATTTTCATTCCACCGGATGCCGCTGATATCGGTATTTCTGCGGATGGTACAATCAGTGCGGGCAAGCGGCTTCTGGGGCAGCTTGGCGTCGTGTTTCCAGACAATCGAGATGACCTTATCCGCGAAGGCGGTGTCATGTTCCGCGTTGAAGGCACTTTTGACACGGTTGCCACACCTCAGTTGCTGCAAGGGTTTCTGGAAGGGTCGAACGTAAACCCGATCAGTGAGATGACGCGGATGATCGAAGTTCAGCGTGCCTACGAAATGGGACAGAGCTTTCTGGACGCCGAAGACAACCGCATCCGCGATGTCATCAAAACTCTCACACGCTAAACCAGAAGGATGGACAAATGCGCGCTTTGAAGATTGCTGCGACCGGAATGGCCGCCCAACAGATGCGGGTTGAAACGATCTCCAACAACCTGGCGAATATGTCGACGACCGGATACAATACTCGTCGAGCAGAGTTTGCAGACCTGCACTACCAGCAACTGGCGCGCGCTGGGACTGTCAACTCAGTCGATGGCACGGTTTTACCTACGGGCGTGCAACTTGGGCTTGGCGTACGACCCGCAGCTGTGTCGATCACATTGGCGCAAGGGTCTTTGTCGGGAACCGGCGGTGACCTGGATCTTGCCATCGAAGGCAGTGGGTATTTTGAAGTTACCTTGCCATCAGGCCTGTCGGCTTACACACGTGATGGGGCTATGAAACGATCAGCCGACGGGCTGATTGTGACATCCGAAGGGTACCCAGTCGCCCCGGAAATCACGATCCCGGATGATGCGCGCACCATTTCCATCAACGCCGCTGGCGAAGTTTATGCGTATTTCGCGGAAGCAACTGAAGCTCAGCTTTTAGGTCAGATCAACATGGTGGGCTTTACCAATCCGAAGGGGTTGGAAGCTGCGGGCGGCAACCTCTTTCTTGAGACCGAAGCTTCCGGGACTCCTTTGTCCAGCACACCAGGAGAAGATGGGCTGGGCACTGTGCGACAAGGGTATCTGGAAGACAGCTCAGTAGATGCCGTGCGTGAAATCACTGAGTTGATCGAAGCACAGCGCGGATATGAGCTCAATGCGAAGGTGATTACAGCAGCAGATCAAATGTTAAGCACGACAACACAGGTGCGCTGATGAGGTTTCTGCGCACGTTATCCCTGGTCACCTTTACGCTCGCGACCCCGGCTTGCGCGGATACAATTGTCGCAGCTCACACCATTCGGCCAATGACTGTGCTGAGCGAACGCGACTTGGATTACATCGAAAAGGATGTTCCGGGCGGCGTAGCAGATCCCGAGCGTCTTGTTGGTCAGGAAGCGCGTGTAGCGCTTTACGCCGGTCGACCAATTAGAGAGACCGACGTACAGGCGCCTGCGGTCATAGAGCGCAATCAAGTTGTTGAATTGATTTACGAAACCAACGGGCTGCGCATCGCAACCGAAGGTCGGTCTTTGGATCGTGCTGGATTGGGAGAACTTGTGCGCGTCATGAACTTGTCATCGCGTAGCACAGTGTCTGGTCGTGTCAGCAAAAGTGGTCAAGTCATTGTATCGAAATAGGAGATATCTGGTTTGAAAGTCATTGCCGGAAGTTTGGTTGTGTTCATCCTTCTTGGGGGATGCGCGCGCATGGATCATCTTGGAAAACCGCCAAGCTTTTCCCCAAGTGAGCAATCCTTTGAGCGACGCGCGATGACTGCGCCGTTGGTGACAAACGAGCACACGGCAAAGCGCGATATTGATCATGCATCGCTTTGGAGTGGTGGTCAGCAATCGCTTTTGGGTGACCGGCGCGCTGTTAAGCAAGGTGATATTCTAACCGTGGTTATAGAAATTGATGAAGAGGCTGCAATTTCCAACTCGACCGACCGGTCTCGAAGCGGGTCGGAGCGACTTAGCGTTCCTGATCTGTTGAGTATCCCGCAACGCATTGATCCACGTCTTCCTGAAGGCGCAAGTTCCGCCGAAGCTGTGAATATAGATTCGTCATCACGTTCCGACGGAAATGGATCCGTCAGTCGTCAAGAAGAGCTAACTCTGCGCATTGCCGCTGCGGTCACACAGGTTCTTCCAAATGGCGTTCTGGAGATTCGCGGATCTCAAGAAGTGCGGGTGAATTTTGAGCTGCGCGAACTTCTGGTTCAAGGCTACGTCCGGCCAGAGGATATCTCGCGGCGCAATGAAATCACCTACGACAAAATTGCATCTGCTCGCATTTCCTACGGCGGACGCGGCCAGATTTCGGACATGCAGCAACCGCGTTACGGGCAGCAGGTCCTCGATATGATTTTGCCATTCTGAGCCCCCGCCATGAAAGCACTTATTGTACCGATTTTGATGGGCGTTTTGGGCTTCGCCGGCGGCGGCGGGGCGGGGTATTTTCTACGTGTGCCTGTCGAAGAACCTTCAAAACAAACAACGCAAGAGATGGCCTCAACAGTTGAAGAAGACGCAAAAAGCATTGACGATGAACATGCCTCTTCGGAGTATGTGAAGCTCAACAATCAGTTTGTTGTGCCAATCGTGGTAGGCGATCTGGTACACGCTCTTGTGGTCATGTCACTGAGCATCGAAATTACCGAAGGCGAGACCAGCACTGTCTACGCGGTCGAACCCAAGCTGCGTGATGCATTTTTACAGGTCCTGTTTGACCATGCCAACATGGGCGGCTTCAAAGGTGAATTCACCGAGGCGCGCAACATGGATTTACTGCGCACAGCTCTTACGGATACGGCGCAGAATCTCGTTGGAGACGTGGTGACCAGTGTTCTTATCACCGACATAGCACGCCAGGACATGTAGCCCTTTTTAACCGTCCCGCTTGCCAGCCGCGTCTAGAATGTTCAAGCTCTGCTGTTCTGATTGGTGCTTTTTGCTGTCTTGTTTTCGGGTATCAGCAGAATAACGTTCTCTGAGTTGCTCGGCCGCAAGCCGGCGACCAAATGATAAACGCAGAGTTTGCAGCAAATGCTCTTTCTGTGCCCGAATTTGTGCCATTTCCAGTTGCCTGGCCTCACGCGCACGACTCATCCATGCCTGCCATAGCACATCACCGCCCAAAGATTTTTGCCCATTCAGCTCGGACAACAAGGCGGCCGCGTTTCGTCTGCGTGACGTGTCTAACTCATCCAGCGCACTGCGCACATTGTCCTCGGCCTCTTTTAAGGTCGCCAGACGCGCCAAATCCGCTTGATACTTCGCGTTAGTCAAATCTGACAATTGCTGAAGCGTGTTTTTTCTCATCGCAGGCCTTTCGCACGTTTGCGCATGGCTTCGGCAAAGCGCACTGCGGCTGCGACAGCGCGGTAGTGTGACGGATCGATTTCCTCGCCGATTTCTATTGAGGCAAAGAGCGCACGCGCCGTTGGCGCGTCCTGCCGGACAGGCACACCATGTTCCATGGCCACATCACGAATGGTCATCGCCATATGGTCCACACCCTTAGCGACACAAACTGGGGCAGCCCCGGGCATTCGGCTCCATTTCAGGGCCACGGCAAAATGCGTTGGGTTCATGATCACAACTTCAGCATCCTTCACATCACTGATCATTTGTTCCGACGCGACACGCGCAGCACGCTGGCGGCGTTCACTTTTGAGGTGCGGATCGCCCTCGTTTTGCTTGAATTCTTCCTTAAGTTCTTGATGTGACATGCGGTTTTGTCTCAGATGGTCGAAGTAATGCCAGATGTAGTCAATTGCGCCTATGCCCAGCGCGATGCCCAGAACAACAAACATGAAGTCGACCAAAATACGCGCCATAAGCGCCCCAATCTGAGCCGGTTCTGCATGCAGACTTCCGGCCAGTTCGGGCAGGCGGTAAATCAAAAAGATTGCAAGCAGGCAGGAATAGAGGACCAGTTTTGCGAAGTTCTTGAAAAACTCGAACAGGCCTGTTGGACCGTATTTGTTTTTCGCGTTCTGGATAAGGCTGATCCGCGATAATTTCGGCTTTAGCTTCGACGGCGTAACGATGAAGCTGCGTTGGGCAAACACGGACGCCAATACTGTTGACGTCGGTAAAATGAACCAAGCCGATAGACCGACGGCAAGTATGCTCAGGATTGCACCTGAAACGACATGTTGACTGCCTTCAAAAAACAGTTCCGAAAGTGTACCCGATTGTAAAATCAGTGTTTTGAACAACGATGCGAGAGCGTCTACCGATGCCTCTCCCGCAATAAGCGCCGTAAGGAGAAAACCACCATAGGCTGCGGCCGTGGTCAAATCAGCCGATTTTGCGATTTGACCCTTTTTTCGTGCCTCCGCCAGCTTATGAGGCGTCGGCTCGTGCGACTTGTCGGTATCGTCATCTGGTTTGCCACTCATCGGACAATCTCAAACGGACTGATCATAAACGCCTGAAAACCTTCCACCCATAAACGCAGCATGATGGCTGAGAGCAAGAACAGCAGAGTAAGGCCCATGAACGTGATCACCGGCGCACCAATGAAGACCACCATCATTTGCGGCATGGCGCGGTTAATCACGCCGAGCGTAACGTTGTAGACAACCGAGACGATTACAAATGGTGCGGCGAGGGTAAATGCCAGTGCGAACGCATCTGATATTCTATGAATTCCCCATTGCGCGACCGAACCCGCATCGGGAACGACTGCTGTTGGAAAGACATCGTAGGTCAATACAAGCATTCTGGCTAAATGAACATGCAGGCCCATGATCATGCCCAACGTCAGCGCGCCGATCGCCAAAAGATGACCCATCGCCGGTAGCGGTGTGACACCCGCAGTGCCTAGGATTTGAGAAAGAGATGTGACCTGCGCCGCAATGGACCCCGCTGTCTGTAGTGCGAGGAGAAAAAGCCGCAACCCAATGCCAATCAGTGTACCAAGCCCGATTTCTACAAAGATGACCTGTGTGAAAGCCATAGCATTGTCCGGCATTTCGATCAGATCTGGAGTGAGAACGGGTGTTACAGTTACGGTAAACATAAGGGCCAGCAACAGTTTGAAGCGCGCTGGTATGGATTGCTCTCCTAAGCCCGGGAATAGCGCCGTTGCCGGTGCGACGCGTAAAAACACGACAAAATGTACCCATAAAAGCTGATTTGTCAGATCCAGGAGGGCCGCCAATTCGGTCATGCCGAGATCACACCGACCAATGTGGGCTGAGCATTGACGCCAATCTCTTCAAACGACAAGACTGGGTTCGTAATGTTTTTGGCCATCAATACTGTGCGCAAGAATCGACGACGCGGGGCTGATGTGACAATCGCGGGGAAGCCTCCCCTTTCGCTGGCTTGCGCCACTTGCTCTGATGCCGCTGCAGTCAGCGAATTGAAGAGTTCAGGCGGTAGCGCGACATCCAGTCGACCCCGGTCAGTTTCTACCTGATAGGTCAAAAACGTATCCTCCCACTCAGGAGCCAGCTGGATCAGAGGCAGATTTCCATCTTCGGTGACAAGCTGTGAGACAAGCTGAAACCCCAGTCGCTGGCGAACATGTTCACACATGGCTTCAGTCGATTTGTGGATCTGTTTGGCTTCGCACAAAGACTCAAGGATCAGTGGCATGTTCCGGATCGAAACCTGCTCGTTCAAAAGCAACCTCAAAACGGCATGAAGCAAATCCGTTGGAACCCGATCAGGCACCATTTCATCGAGCAGTTTCCGGTTTGCATCAGAACGGGCAGAGTCGCTGAGGTTAACCATTTCATCAAGCAGTGATCGCATCGACTTCATAGTGAGCAAACGGCCAAGATTGCGCTTGATGATCTCAAGCAGATGCGTCGCCAAAACCTCAGCCGGGTAGACCAATGTGACACCAGAAACAGCGGCCTCTTGCTCTTCAGACTGCGGAATCCAACAGGCTGGTGCGCCGTAA
The DNA here is from genome assembly GCA_947496175.1 of uncultured Roseovarius sp. GTDB lineage: Bacteria > Pseudomonadota > Alphaproteobacteria > Rhodobacterales > Rhodobacteraceae > Roseovarius. Next base: position 1,121,993 of record CANMBU010000001.1, on the reverse strand, counting down.
ACCGGTTCACTCACGGTTTCCCCACTTGGCAAAGTCGGGTGGTTGGCAGGATCCAGAGCCAGAACGTGGTCCAGCCGCAAATTAGCCCGCGCCTGTTCGACGCCTTGAATGCGGATCAAGTAAGTTCCTGATGACAATGATGGCTCGTCGGTGAGGCGAATTTCGGGGAGTATCACACCAAAATGGCTGGCGATGTGCCGCCGCATATTGTCAATCCTGGCATCCAGTCCAGAACCGGGGTCCAACACCATATTCACCAAATCCGGCGCAAATTCGACGTGCACGTCGTCCAGATCCAGAAGATCGCCTAGCGACTTGCTGGCCGGCAGGATTTCTGGAGCGGGTTCTGTTGTGTTGTTTGCTTCATTCTTCTTTTGTGACATCTGCCAGAAGGCAGCACCGCCAAGGACGAGGCCACCAATTGTAAAGGGTACGAAGGGCAATCCGGGCACAATCGCGAACAAGATCATCAAAAACGAAACGGTCAGCATAGCCGAAGGATGCCGGCCGAGCTGCGCAAAGAGCGCGATGTCAGTTGCGCCTTTGGAACCTCCCCTCGCCAGCAACAGCGCAGATGAAATCGAGATAATGACAGCCGGAATTTGTGTCACCAGCCCATCGCCAACCGTTAGGATAGCATAGGTTTCAAACGCCTTGGAAATGGCCATATCATGAACGACGAGACCCATGATCAAGCCAACGATCAGGTTAAGCAGCGTGATCAGAACACCGGCAATCGCATCGCCCTTAACGAATTTCGAGGCGCCATCCAATGAGCCAAAAAATGTGGTTTCCTGTTGTTCACGCTCTCTGCGCTCGCGGGCCTCTTTGTGATCGATTGCGCCCGCAGACATATCGCTGTCAATCGCCATCTGCTTGCCCGGCATGCCATCCAGAGCAAAGCGTGCGCCCACTTCGGCCATACGCGCAGCACCCTTAGTAATCACCATGAAGTTCACAATGAGCAGGACACCAAATACGACCAACCCGAGGAACACGTTTCCGCCCATCACAAAGCTGGCAAAGCCCTCAATGACATCGCCCGCCGCATCCGTACCTGTATGACCTTGCCCGATAATCAGCTTTGTCGATGATACATTCAAAGACAGACGAAGCATGAGCGATGCCAAAAGTATTGTCGGGAATGAAGAGAAATCCAGCGGTCGCTCAATGAAAAGAGTGACCGTGAAAATCAGAATGGCCAATGCAAAAGAAGCGGCAAGGCCAACATCCAACACCCAAGCTGGCATTGGCAGGATCATCATTATGATGATGGCCATAAGCGCCAATGCGAGCAGCACAGTTGGTTGAAAAACTGCACCCGGTGTATTTTTGAACACTACGACCTCCCTTCGCGACAGCGCGGACGTGACGACTCCAACTTGCCAAGGCTGCCAGACGCATCAGCATTCAAGAGTTGCAACCCAGCCCAGTTGTGGGGAGTAACAAAAGTCAAATCGATCTCCGAAGATTGCGGTTTCTGATCCTTCAATTTCCGCAACTTTGAAGCTTTTTCGTTTAAATTTAGTAATTTAAATTGAAAACTAGGGTTTTGTTTCCTGCATGCGTGGAACAGCGGACAGCATGGCTTCGATGGCTGTTCTTGAGTTGGATGCTGTATCAATCAACGCACTGCTTTGAGCCAACTGTCCTTCATCCACAGGTGGCTCTGGTCCGTCATACAGATTTGCAACGGCACCAAAAACACCACTTTCTTCAGGAAGCCTATCCCATTCCTTTGCCAGCCACGCTTCTCTTAACGCAGCAGATGCCATACCCGCGGATTGGTACAGAGCCACAGCTTGGTCATGATGCCCCAACATGCTCTTGGCACGCGCGCGCAGAATATTCACATCTTGACCATCAAGCCCAAGAAGCGCGGCTTCCGCAGATCTTGGGTTGTCCTGCGCCAGCGATATCTCGGAACGCAATAAACGCGCATTTCTTTGCAGAGTTTTTGGAAAAGAACGGTTTAAATACGGCAAAGCGGCTTCATAGAACCGCATGGTCTTTAACGTTTTGGCGATGCCATATGCCGTTGCTGGGGTGAGGTTTTGCACCTCGCCAAGCTGTCCAGACACTGCAAATCGAAGAGTTTCAAATTGGTCACCATTGGAGGCAAGAAACTCTGCGAGTTCCGCGCGAATGCCGTTTGCAGAAGAAGTCGGTAATTGCTCAGTCGCTTCCAGTACCTGAAATGCTGCGGCAAAGTCACCTGAAGATGCCAACGCCAAGATGTGTACCCGCGTGATTGCAGGACCTAAATCATGATACTGTCGCTCATATGCATACGCCCCAGCCAAATCGGCAATGTCGCGCGGGATCACTTCGTCGCGCTCCAGCATCACTTCAATCATTTTGACAAGTGCAGATGCCGAAGGACGACTGTCTGATTCCACCACAGTTTCAAAATGCTCTGTTGCCAATTCAGCCTCACCAGTCGCTGCGAAATGCTCGGCCTTTGCCAACATCTCCTCAGGGTTTTTCGTTTCTTCTACTCGTTCCAAAATCCTGAGTACGTGCGCACTTTCCTCGACAAATCCCGCGTTAAGAAACAATCCCGACAAAGTAGGGCCCAAATGTGCTCTCAAGTGCCTGGGCAGCTCAGAAAATGAAAAAAGAATAGCGTCTAAGTTCGCATCCAAATCGCTCGATAAGCTGGGGCGAGATAAAGCCGCCCAAAGAGCCGCAGCGCCATCACACGTGAGCTGGTTTTGAAAGATGGATGGCACAGGCACGGGATCACCATCCATGATCGCGGCAATCGTCGCGTAGATTGCACGGTCGTCTTCGGAGAACGAGGCATTTGCTTGCACGCTGAGAGCTTCTAAACCAAAGCCAAAATACAAGTAAGATCTTACAAGGCTTTCTGTGGCCTTCATATTGGGTCGATCAAGCTCGTTTGTTAGTTCAATCCTTAAAGGGCCAATCCGTTGAGAGAATGAAACATCATCCACCCAGGATCCAACATCCACGCGGTCTTGTGCAAGGCACTCAGAGATCGTCTCCTTTGATCCAAGGATTTCCAACCCGGCCAGAAAATCGCGGTCGATGCTTGTGATCGCTTTGACACTAAGACTATCCGCAGGGTTCAGATGTTTGCTGCGATCCTCTTGGTTTTCATTGGGCTCGCGTCCATCCGTCGGTTCTACAGTGTTGTCTTTCTGTTGTTTTTCTACCTTCCAAGCAGTCTTTGCCGTTAAAAGGCCCTGAGTTGCAGCACGCGCCAGGCTTTGCAGAAGCTCTTTATTTATCTTGGAAATCGCTGCGACTCTTTCCTCGTTTTGAGAAGCACTTTGATTTTGGCTCACGGCTGTTTCGTCAAAACCCATAGTGGTTTCAAATAGCCGTGCTGTTCGAGAGGTACGTTTTGCAGGAAGGCGAATGCCCGGTACAGTTATTGGATTGATATCAAGACTGTGATTTGGATTGCGTGACGGCACGAAGTGCGCTGCTTCTGTTGTCTCTATGTCGATCACATCAACAACCAGCCTAGAGCGGCCATGCCAGAAGGTTTCGATCCTGCAAACGCAGGCAAACTCTACATAAACGGAACTGGAAGATTTGGCAGTTTTAACAGTTGTGATCCTGTTTTTGTCGAGCTTTGCGAAAACAGTACTTGTATCCAGAACAAGAGCCGTTTCATCGAACCGCAGAATGAACCCGTCTCCAAAGTCATCAATCGACCATTCGGTACGGTTCGGCAGGTTGAATACAAGGCGTGAAAACCCTTGGTGCTCACCAGCTCGAATTTTTACAATTTGCGCGAATGCAGGTGTAAGCCCCAAAATGAAAACCACCAGGATTGCGCCGCAAAACTTCATGCTGCTTCCTGCTTCATTTCCTTCAGCGCAGTCTCCAGATCGACAAAACTTGGCCGGCAATGCGATGGCGTGTTTTGGCGACCGACTTCTATACAGATGTTGGTTGCATGGTTGTGAAGATTGGCCACAAGGACTTCGCGAATCAGTTGGTAGAAGTGACCGTCCTCCTCAACCACCGCTTTGACCTTGCCGGCAAAGGGACCAACAAGACCATAGGCAAGAAAGACGCCCAAGAATGTCCCAACCAAAGCACCACCGATCATTTTGCCTAGCACTTCTGGAGGCTGATCAATAGAGGCCATCGTTTTGATAACCCCCAAAACCGCCGCGACAATCCCCAGCGCCGGCAGACCATCTGCCATTGTCTGAAGCGCGTGACTGGAATGTAGCGCGTGATGCATGGATGCTTCCATGCGCTTGTCCAGGACATCCTCGACCTGATGAGGGTCATCGTAGTTCATCGAGGCTGATCGCATTGTGTCGCAGATCAGTGCTATGGCTTCTTTATCGTCAAGAATTTTTTGGTACTTACTAAAGATCGTCGACTCTTCTGGTGTCTCAATGTGCTCTTCAATTCCAACTGGATTTGCACGCGCGAGTCTAAGAAGTTCAAAGAGCAGACATAGCAGTTCTCGGTAATCATCTGGCTTCCATTTTGGGCCTTTGAAGACTTTTCCAATGTCTTTCGCTGTATGCTTGATTGCCCCCATATCATTGCTGATCAAGAACGCACCGATTGCCGCCCCTCCGATCATCATCATCTCAAATGGGAGAGCTTTGAGAATGATCCCAAGCTTTCCACCAGCCGCGAGATAACCGCCAAAAACCATCGCAAAGATTACAAGAATACCGATAATTCCGATCATACCGTTCACCACAGAAAACAGATTGACGTTAAATTGGCATGACGAAGTTAAGAAATGGCTGAGATGTTTGATTTCATTCGCGCGGCACATTGGCATTGCGGCCAGCCAGAACAACACTGAAGAGATGCGCAGCTTCCGGGCTCAGTCCAGCCATAATGGCGGCCGCTGCATCCGGACGCATGCGTCCGAGGAATCCGGCTGCGAAGTTCGGGTCCATCTCTTCAAACAGCGCCGCAGCCTGTTTCGGTTTCATGGTTTCGTAGACACGCGTGAGCCGACCCAGATCCGTCTCGGCGGCTGTATCTGCAAGAGCAATTGTATCTCTAAGAGTTTGTTCTGCACGTTCAAGTTGAGCAAGCTTCTTGCTCACCTGATCTTCTGCGATATCCAGCGCATGCATCCTGTCACGCAGGGCAGTTTCTCTTTCAACCAAACCGTCTTCACGTTGATTGAGAACGGTGAGAATGTTTTCAAGGTCATCCGGTTTCGGACAAATGGGGATCTCATCGGTTTGGGGCGATGCGATGGTTTCGATTTCACCGGGACCTCGTGCGAGAGCTTGCCCAGTACCTTCACCGAGGCGCAAAAGTGCCGAACCAATAAGCAGTACAATGATCACCTGCAGACTTCCGGCTTTTTTAGACTGCTTTTTTCGAGAGAGTATTTTCATGCTGCATCACCGTTCGGCGTGTTTACATGACGCCGAAAGACCGCGGTGGGCTGCGTATCCTGTTGCGAAGACGGTGACTGAGCGACCGGTTCCGATGGAATGTCATGCATCGCGGCAACCAGGATTTCCAACCTTTTGGCGACGCTTTCCGCACGATCTGTTAGTCCGTCCAGAGACATGGTCGACGCAGATGCAGTGTGCTGCGCGGACTGGAGTGTTTTGGTCAAGTCATCCACTTGCGCCGACAGCACCGCAACAGCGCCTCCGATACCCTTTTCCAAATCGTTAAACCGACTAAGACGGCGCGCGAGAACGAAACAGTAAAGCCCTGCGCCAATAGCCCCAGCTACCAAAAGTACATCTGCAATCATGTCGATCATTTCGCCCTCAGTTCAGTACAAATTCCATAATCAAGAGATCGTTCACCCGGTTGCCGCCCGTCACAACCTGAATACGGCGCAACATTTGCGCTCGAAGCGTGACGAGTGCGGAATTTCTGCGAAGATCTTCCAGATCAACGGCGCGCAAATAAGAATTCAGAACATCCATGACGCGAGGTGTGACTTTGGCCACTTCATCATGATACGGCGCATGAACTTCCAGTTGCGCTCGAAATCTCAGGTTTGGACCATCTCCACCACCAAAGGACACAACAAGCGGGTCAAGCGCGACAAATGACATATCCGGCATGTCTTTGACGGCAGGGTGCTCATCTTCCGTATGCGACTCTGTCTTGGACTCATCGCCCATTAGCAGACCTGAGTTCACCGCATAGAATCCAGCGCCTCCTCCAACGATGAGCAATGCAATGCCCAATAAAAGCGGGAGTTTGGATTTCTTTGTCTGCGCTTCTGGCGTTTCAGCTTCTGGTTCGGCCATGGCTAGGTCCTGATTTTTACATGCGCCGCAGATAAGCACGTATAAACTAACCGATTGTTAAGCCTGATCAGCGAAACATGCGCTCAAGCCTTGGCAGGACGCCAATGATCAGGAGGCAAGAAATTGCAACAATTGCTGAATGTCTGGATGAGCTTGGATGCACGACGTCGCGTGATTGTCTCCCTGGCAACTGTCGGAGTGTTTGCTGCGATCCTTGCAATGACCAAAGTGGCCTCTACGCCAAGCCTAACTCTCCTTTATGCGGGTCTGGACAGCGGCGCCGCGGGAGAAGTCATCCAATCGCTCGAACAGCGAGGCGTTACTTATGACGTGAAAGGCGGCGCCATTTATGTGGACGCATCGCGCCGGGATGAGTTGCGCATGACATTGGCCAGCGAAGGGTTGCCTGCAAACTCCACATCCGGTTACGAGCTTTTAGATGGGCTCTCAGGATTTGGGACAACATCTCAAATGTTTGATGCCGCTTATTGGCGCGCCAAAGAGGGTGAACTGGCCAGAACTATACTAACACACCCCTCCATTTCTTCCGCACGTGTTCACATTGCAAACAAAGGCTCGAACCCGTTTCAACGTGATGTGAAACCATCAGCATCCTTATCAATTAAAACCACGGGTACCGGTTTGTCTGGTCAGCACGCCCGAGCGCTAAAGTTTCTCATCGCGTCGGCCGTTCCCGGACTCATGCCAGACGATGTTTCTGTTATTGACAGTGATGGAGGCCTGATTGCTCACGTCGATGACGCACAGCCTAATTCAACGGATGAAAAAGCCGAGCTTCTCAAAGCCCGCGTCCAACGTATGTTGGAAGCTCGAGTTGGCCCGGGAAATGCCGTCGTAGAAGTCAGCGTTGAGAACGTCACAAAGAGCGAGTCTTTTACAGAGACTGTCATAGACCCCGAAAGCCGGGTCGCAATCAGCACCGATACCGAAGAAGTATCCAATGCGGCTTCTGATCAGGGTGGTTCGGAAGTCACGGTTGCTTCAAACCTGCCAGATGGCGATGCGGGCGGTGCGGACTCCTCATCAAGCGAAACCAGCGAAACACGCGAGAGGGTCAATTACGAAGTCTCGCAAACAGAGCGCCAAGTGACGCTCGTTCCCGGCTCGGTCAAACGCTTGACAGTAGCAGTTTTGTTAAACGGCATATCCAAAACTGATCCTCAGGGTGTAGAGCAATTCGAAGATCGGTCCGAAGAAGAACTTGCTGCGCTCAAAGAGCTTGTTGCATCTGCGGTAGGCTTTGATGAAGCACGTGGGGATGTCATCACTCTCAAGACGATGCAATTTGAATTGATTGCCGAGCAGGGTACCGATGCGCAAAGTTCCTTTTTGTCCAGTTTTACAATGGATTGGATGGCGCTGATCAAATCCGCAATTCTTGGGCTTGTTGCCCTTGTCCTTGGATTGTTTGTCGTAAGGCCGCTGCTGTCGCGCCCAGTGTCAACTGAGGCCCCATTGTTAGAAGCAACGGCGCGCAGCATGTCTGAACCTGGACTGGAAGGCACGCCTTCGCTGGTTGGCGAGATTGATACTGGAGATGTATCCGCAGAGTCTATGACGCTTATCTCTTCTGCGGATGACACTGGCGGCCCATTGGGAGGAGACAGTTTACCCTCTCTGCAAGGTAGTCCCGAAGACCCAGTTGATCGATTGCGTTTGATGATCGGTGAACGGCAAGACGAGACTGTAGAAATCCTTCGGAGTTGGCTGGAAGGCGAGGAGGAACGCGCGTGATGTCCCTGTCAGGCTTGCTTGAAGACTTCGGCACTATTGCGCATGGGCGCATGCTGGAGATATCCGATGTCTCACTGGAAGAAGAAAAACTCGCTGCGTTCGAGAAAGGTTACCAGGCGGGTTGGGAAGACTCCAATGCCGCCAGCAACGAGGCACGTGGGTCTCATTCAGCTGACCTAATTGACGCTTTTCGGGAAATCTCGTGCAGTCTCAAGGAAAGTCAGTGCGATCTTATGTTTCAAGTGAAGCCGCTTCTAGATCAAATCGTTAGCACATTTCTTCCCAAAATTGCGCAGAATACGCTTGGCCCAAAGATCAATGAAGTCGTGCATGAAATGCTTGACGCACATGGACATCAACCGATTCAAATTCACTGTGCCACCGAGCATGTGAATGAGCTGCAAAACACTTTGTATGAATGCGAAGGCATGCCCATTTCCATCGCCGAGGACCCCCAACTCAAAATCGGGCAGGTGCATGTCAAATTTGGTGGTCTAGAGGAACAAGCGATTGACTTCACTTCCGTGATTGATGGGATCACAGAGGTTATCGACACATTCTTCAAAGCCAACACCCCAGACATTGAGACAAAGGATGTGGCCTGATGGCGGATGACCTAGATGCTCCCGAACGCAATGAGACAGAAACGCGAAATCCATTTTCCTCCGTACCGATCGAAATCACAATTTCTGTTGGTAAGGCCCGACCACTGATCCGTGACTTACTCAAAATGGGAAAAAACGCGGTATTGCCTTTGGACAAGCGGGTCGACGATGCCGTCGAACTGTATGTCGGAGAACGTCTGATTGCCCGTGGCGAATTGGAAGAAATGCAAGGCGAAAACCTGGGTCGGCTATCTGTCCGCCTTACAGAGGTCGCAGATCTTCAAGACGGTTTGGGATGACATTCTCTCACCGCGCTGGTCTTCTGGCGCTCGTCTTTCTCGTCGCATCCTACGTGACGCCTGCATTTGGACAGGAGTTGTCAGTTTCCCTCGGCGACGGTGAATCGATCTCTGCGAGAGCGATACAGATCCTTGTTCTTGTCACAGTTCTAAGCCTTGCCCCTGGTTTGGCGATTATGATCACATGTTTCCCGTTCATGGTGACTGTGCTTGCAATTTTAAGACAGGGGATTGGACTTCAACAATCTCCGCCAAACATGCTCCTGATCAGTCTCGCCTTGTTTCTCACATATTTTGTAATGGAACCCGTTTTCAACGAAGCTTGGTCTGTGGGCATTGAACCTCTTTTACAGGAAAACATATCAACCGAAGAAGGTGTTCGGCTGGCACTTGATCCGTTTCGTGCATTTATGTCGTCACGGATTGATCTGGATACGTACTTAGCCATGGCCTCATTGAGACCGGAGTTCCAGGATGTGCCGGATACCTCTTCCGCACCTTTGTCCTTACTAATCCCAAGCTTTATGCTCTCGGAAATCTCCCGTGCCTTTCAGGTCGGTTTCCTGCTATTTCTCCCATTCCTGATCATTGACCTTGTCGTTGCAGCCGTTCTGATGTCCATGGGCATGATGATGGTCCCGCCTGCTATCGTCTCACTTCCATTCAAGCTGGCGTTCTTTGTGATTGCAGATGGATGGGCTTTGGTCGCAGATGGCCTTGTACGCGGATACTTTTAGCGGACAAATCTGATTGCATTCCAACTAGCTCACTCCGCTGGTGCATCAGAATAACAAGGACACCTGATTTTGCACATGGTGAGGTCAGTTTGCCTTTACATGTCAGCGCACAACGAACTCAGCATGCAAAGCCCCAGCAGCTTTGATACTTTTCAGGATGTCGATCATATCTCTGGGCGAAACACCCAGCGCGTTTAATCCGGCGATCACTTCCGAGAGGGATGTGCCTGGACGCACCTCTGCAAGACCAATTCCGGGTTCTTCTTCAATCTCCGCAGTTGTGCGGGGAACAACTACGGTTTCACCTTGAGAAAAAGGGTTTGGTTGAACCACCAAAGGAGATTCCTCAACGCGAAGTGTCAGATTTCCCTGAGACACTGCGACCCGGGAAATTCTAACATCTTCTCCCATCACTATGGTTCCCGACCTTTGGTCGACAACAACGCGGGCGCGACGCTCTGGCTCAACAAGAAGGTTTTCGATCCTGCTTAGCGCATGCGCGGTTGATCGCGCGTTGGTCGCATCCACATCAATTCTGACAGTGCCTGGATCAAGCATCAAAGCAACAGGCCGCCCAAATTCGGAATTGATGCTCGCTTCAATGCGGCTCGCTGTTGTGAAGTCAGGCTCGCGCAGAGCAAGCCTCATGGTGTTCAGCGCCGAGAGTTCGAAATCGATTTCCCGTTCAATGCGCGCGCCCGATGGAATAACACCCGCGGTTGGAACGCCTTGCACCACAGCGCCAGCTTCACCTTCTGCGGCGCTGCCTCCGGCAATCACCGTACCTTGGGCAACCGCATAGATTTGACCATCAGCCGCATTTAGCGGTGTCATGACCAGCGTTCCTCCCAAAAGGCTCTTGGCATCGCCAATGGCCGATACTGTCACATCGATCTGGGAGCCAGACCGTGAAAATGGCGGAATGCTGGCGGTGACAAACACTGCCGCCACGTTTTTTGGGCGGAACTGCTCGCCCGTGATGTTGACGCCCAGCCGTTCAAGAATGTTTGACATGATCTCTTCGGTGAAAGGCGCGTTTCTGATGCCGTCACCAGAGCCGTTTAGTCCAACAACAAGCCCATATCCGATTAGATCGTTCCCACGCACACCATCAAACTCGACAAGATCTTTGAGCCTGATTGGACTGGCCGCAACATCTGCATTCAATACAAACGTGCACCAAAGCAGAGAGACCAGTGTCAAGAATTTAAAAAGCGTTTTCATGAAAGGAAATTCACAAGGCTAAGGCGGAAAGACCGTGAAGTGATTGTGTAAAGCGTCTCAAGCTGGTTTTGCGTGGCTTCAAGATCCGTCGCTGTTTGAAACGTGTCGACGCCCAAAAGCGCATCGCGCCCCAGGTCCACTGCTTGTATTTCCGTTGCGGTACGCGTAGCCGCAGCATCAATACGTTGTTCAGCATATCCTAGTTCAGCCCGCAAACCAGTAATCTGACTTTGGTTCGACAGCGTAAGCTCCGCTAAATTTTCCGCCAAACGCCTTTGTTCCGCGATATCCAAAGACCCTGACAAATCGCCCAGCATTGCGGACAGAGCGACAGCCTTGAGCGTGGTTCTGAAAACAGGATCATCGGCGCGCACGTCAAGCACAACAGAATCTCCCGAACCCAATGACACAGGCGACAGGTTTTCCGTCGCACCCAAGTAGATATCCGCCTCAAATCCACCACCGGATGCATCAAAATAATTGTCTGCTGCCGCCAGAACATCAGCAGCTGTAGTTTCTCCTGCAATTGCTGCCGCAAGACCACTGAGTATCCCATCTATGTTTTCTATTGGCGAGATGTCGACCGTTGTTCCTGAAAACAAGGAGCGGCCAGAATAACGTGTGTTCAATGATGAAATCACACTTTCGAGCGTGGCTTTCGCTTCACTGGACAATGCATCCACATTAGCGGCCGAAATTGAAACTGACGCGACAGCGAGATCATCGGCAAGATTGCTTGTTTGGTCTTGTATGTTCTTTAGCGCGGTCTGAATCACGCTGGCCTGTGACTGCAATTCAGCAACGACGACCGACTGACTTTTGAGGATTTTACTCTCGTGTTCGAGATCCGAAAGCGGTGCCAAACGTCCGGAAAGATGAGCCGCCACGTCCGTCGTACGGCCGCTTGAGAGCTCCTGGGTCAAGCGCTCCAAGTTTTGCTTCAGAAACGTGTTTTGGCGACGCAGCACAAAGTTTCTGCTCAGATCACCTAATGTGAAATCAACCACGACTAAATCCTCAGCAATGTATCAAGAAGGTCTTCGACGGTCTGGATCATGCGCGCATTCGCGCCATAGGCCTGTTCAACGAGAAGAAGGCGTTGCAACTCGGCATCAGAGTCTACCCCATTCTGAAGTTCCAATTCGACCAGGCTGGTTTGTTGAGCTGTGGCAAAACTTAGATTTTCTTCAATAGTTAAACGCTGATGCGAAACCTTTGACACCAGAGACGCAATATGTCCGTCAAATGAACGCTGTGTTGCGCCTAGCCCACCAGATGCCATTGCGTTGACTCCATTCAGTGCATCTTTAAACGCGTTCAGCAGCACTCCATTTCCCGTTGGTCCCGCAGCCAGAGCACCCAGCCCGTCACGGAGATGTCTCGGGTCTCCGCCTTTGTCCGGAACCACGATGTGATTGACGGAAATTCGACCTGCCAATCCCAATTCATTGGATGCCGTAAAAAAGGTGCCGCCATCTGTAAACAAACCCGGGTCTGTGGCCGCAGTCGTCGGGTCCAAACCGGGGTTTTGAAAGCGCTCGACAAGATTACGAGCAATTGCATCGATTTCAGACTGTGCTGTGACCGTCAGAGAATCACGGACTTCAAAAAGAGCAGCGAGTCGACCACCTGAGATTGGGCTTCGGGCGCCCGAGGCTGCGATCGGAACATCATTTATCTCCAACCCGGATATCAAGCCGTTCTCGACAGTCATATGCGGCTCGATCAGGTTTGAAGAAGCAAAAGAAAAACTTGCTGGTTTTCCATCAACCAACACAGCACCACCTGGTGTATAGATAGCCACAGTCCCATTAGTTCTTGGGGTCAAGCGGACCGGCACATATTCCGCTAAGGCGTCGATTGCACTTTGCCGCTCATCTTGAAGGGATGCGTTTGGATGCCCCGCATTATTGGCGTTCGCAATTTGCGCATTCAAGCGGTGAATCTGTTCTAGCTTAGTGTTGATGGCACCAACTGCCTGAGCGATCTTCTCGTCAGCACGAACGCGTTCTGTTTGAATGTGGTCCGATATCACGTTCAGTTTTTCGCCAAGTTGATCGGCGCGCAGGGCCACTTCCGATAGACGAATATCGTCCTCAGGCGTAGCGCTTGCGGCAATAAAAGCAGCCTCTAATCTGGCGAACCGGTCACTCAATGATCCGGTTTTACCAGGTATTCCAATTTCTGCTTCCAGACCTGTCGCAAAATCAGCAAGCGGCGTGTTGTATGCCATCGCGCTATCAGCAAGACGCCTTTCGCCCAGAAGAACGGAATCGACATTACGAGTGACGGACCCGATTGAAACGCCGCCGCCATGTCCATCGCTGCGTGTTGTAAGCTCAATACCCCGTGGAGCGTAGCCTTCCGTGAGGACGTTGGCCAAGTTGTTTGACACAACCCCGGCAGATCGCGAGCTTGCGGCGAGGCCTGACAATGCGTTGGACAGGGCAGATGAAATGCTCATCCCATCACCTCCGGTTTAATGTGACCTTCACTCACGGGATCAACGCTTGATGTTTGTTGTTTCTTGCAGCATCTCATCCACAGTCTGAATGACCTTGGCGTTGGATGAATACGCGCGCTGAGTCTGAATCATATCGGTGAGCTCACCGGCCACGTCCGTCGCAGATTCTTCTCTGGCAAAGGACACCACGTCACCGGTCGGACCATCGCCAGCATCCCATAGGAAAAACGATCCGCTATCCGGAGAGGGCAGATACGTCTGCTGATCCATAGCAACCATCCCGTTGGGATTTGGCAAGTCGACCAAAGGCACTTGGTAGATGATCCGTGTGATCCCTGTGTCGAATGACGCGTGCACAAACCCGTTTTCATCAACCTCGGCTGCAATCATATTGCCAACTGGTGATCCGTCTTTTGAAATTGAGAGGGGCGCGAAGCTATCTGACAACTGTGTAAGGCCATTTGATGCGCCCAAGTTGCCAATGTTGATTTCCATCGGGCCACCATCGACATTCACAAGGATCGTGCCATCAGTTGCATTGTACGTGCCCCCGGACGTGGTCGCGACATTCTGAAGCGTACCGCCGGACGTTCGGGAGTCATCGAATGTTAGAACGTATTCTCCAACAACCGCTCCGGCCTGCGCTGAGTCAGTCAGCGTCATGGTCCATTCGTTGCTAGAGCCTGTAGCCGGTATCGTCGGCGTGAATTGAATCAGAATATTTTCTGACTTACCCAGATTGTCATAATACTCGATAGAGAGTTGCTGTGGATCACCAGGAGCGTTGGACTCTGTTTCGGTCGCAGGAAGATTTACGCCAAGATCAAGCCGTGTCGTCGGTTCGCCAGTCAGCTGGTTTACGTTAATCTGCACTGGCTGCAATCCATCGCTTGTGTCACGCGGGAATTCTGGAACGGTGCCATCGGGGTTTGCAGGCCAGCCGAGCAGGACCAGGCCAGACTCCGTAACGAGTCGTCCATCTGCATCTGTCCGAAACGACCCCGTCGTTGTCAGGAACATCTGCTGCGAGCCGTTGGCAACCTCGACCTCGCTCGAAAGCGCTACCGGCAACATGCCACGACCCCGCACAGCCAGGTCTGTCGCATTCGATGTCGAGACAAGCGATCCACTTTCATCAATGAGACGTTGCGTACTCGACCGAACACCACCGGCAGAATAGCTCCCACCACTGGACGAAATAACCATGGATTGAAAATCCGCTTCGACCCTTTTGTAGCCATAAGTCGCAGAGTTTGCGATATTGTCGGAAATTGCGGCGAGTCTGGTTGCATTTGCCCCAAGGCCCGCAACACTCGCGTTCAAAGCGGAAGAAATTGTCATGGATACGCCTTTCTGCTGTACCAATTACCATTTGGACGCAGGTTTAAGGCGCGAGGTTTAACAGCAGGCTAACAGATAAAATTCACCCTAATTCCATCTCTGTCACGGAACATCATACGTCATCACGGGCTTTCATCGCGAAGCAAGATAACCTCGAGGCGATTATTTCGGACTGACATTTTGTTTGACGTAGTTGGTTCACGATCAGCATGTCCGGTGACACGGCTAATCCTCTCTGTGGTCAAATTGGCGTCTTCCAGCAACTCGCGCACGCGGTCCGCGCGTGCAATGGATATGTCCCAAACCGGATTTTCCTTTTTCACAACTGGAGCGGCCCGGACATGACCCTCAATAGCAACATCGTTTTCCACAAGTCGAGAAGCGGCTGCGACCAATGCAACGATCTCTTGTAGAAGCTCAGTTTCCTGATCTGTATTGCCCTCAAACAAAGGCGCATTTTCGCGGTCAAAGATTTCTATTATCAGACCTTCATCCGTCACACGCGTGACAATGTGTCGGCGCGTGTCCTTCGACACAGTGCTTTCGCCGCTTTTGCCAGCCAGTATATCTTCAATGTTTTCCTTGGCCTGAACGAGCACATCTTGTTGACTTTCGTCGATTGTATCAGAACTTGCTCCATCTTCATTCAAACCCATTTCGCCCCGCGCCTGATTTGATTCAGTTGGACGCATCTGTGTCGCGCCGGTGCCGTTTTGAGGAAGAACAACTTCAGAGAAAACACTCTCTCCGCCAAAGTCACCATCACCACCACCCGACACGCGGCTGATCGGCACTGTCGGACTAAAGTAATCCGCAATACCCTTTCTCTGTTTTTCCGTTGTCGCATTCAGAAGCCACATCAAAAGAAAAAACGCCATCATGGCGGTCACGAAGTCAGCGTAAGCAACCTTCCAGGCACCCCCGTGATGCCCGTCGCCGCCGGTAACCTTTTTCCTTTTGATGATGACTGGCGCAGCGTTTTCGCCGGACCCACTCATGTCACCACCTATTTCTCACACCCAAGGAAATGGTTAGCAAACGAAGATTACCGAGGGTTTAAGATATCTGCTCATGGGTGCATGTCTTGCTTGTCTAAGTTACTGTAAATTTGAAAATAATTGGCCGAACTATATCTTTGCAGATTGCGTAGCAGGCATGTACAAGGATGCAGCAAGGTCAGTAGGCCGAGACCAATTCTTAGTCACGTGTGGTGTGTAGGGAGCACGTGGGGTAAAAGGAGGGTGTCGGTTTTTCCAACTGACATCCTCCTTTTTGTTTTCAGAGTTTGTGACGCTTAAAAGAGTGTCAGGACCAAACCGATGATGGCGCAGCCAAAGGTGGCATACCCTCCGTCAATTAGGATGAGTCGGAATGGGCGACCCGCAAAGGCATTGTTGATCATGATCCATGGGCTTGCCAAAAACAGACCAATTCCCAGACTCGAAACAAACCCTTTTCCAATCGTATCTATGCTACTCAATTCAAAAATATGCCGCATCATCCCCGCAACCAAAAGTGCGGCAACGAATGCCAGGATATAGGGAAGCGGGTTTCCACTGTTTTCGGGGCGCCCATCAGGACCTTTGGCAACACCCGCTGCCTCCATCCAGGGATTGGCCAGCGTCATGTACCAAACGGTGCCAAACACATAGCTGGCAATAGCCGCAACAACTACGTTGACGATCTCCATCTTGTCCCTCCTTGTCTTTGTGAGAGCAAGTGTCGCTTAGTCTAGCCCTGCGTGCTAGGGTGAAATGCCAGCCAGCCCGCAAACCACTTTCCATTCTTCGGGAGTTACAGGCTGCACAGACAGCCGGGAATTCTTTACAAGAACCATGTCATCCAACCTCGGATCGGCCTTGATCATCTCCAAAGTCACCGGCGCTTCAACCGGCCAGAGCGCTTTGATATCCACGCATTCCCACCTGTCATCATCTGTGGTGCTGTCCGGGTGTGCCTCTGCGATAACTTCGACAACGCCAACCACAGCCTTCTCGGTTTGGCTATGATAAAAGAAGCCTCTGTCGCCGACTTTCATCTCTCGCATGAAATTGCGCGCCTGGTAGTTGCGTACGCCGTCCCACTCTTCACCGTTATCGGCTTTGGCGACTTGTTGATCCCAGCTCCAGGTTGAGGGTTCGGACTTGAAGAGCCAATACCGCATGGATCAGATCACCTTCTTCCAGGGGATAAGCTCAACGCTTTGGAACAATCCAGCCATCGCATATGGATCAGATGCGGCCCAGGTTTCCGCATCCGCCATGTCTTCGACATCAAGCACGATCAAAGAGCCAATCATATCTTCATTGGCATCCAAAAGCGGACCCGCCTGCGACACCACATTGGTGGATTTGAGATACGCGATATGCGCGTCGCGATTGTCCAAGCGGGTCTGTAGCGCGCCAGGCTTGTCACGGGCGATTAGGGCAACCAGCATTTATTCTTCCTTCAATGGTCTGGACAGTAACATATCCATTGCGTCCCGAACCTTCAATTTGCCTTGGACCAATCCGCAGACAGCGATAGTCACGGGAAGATCAAGACCCTGGTCTTGGGCGAGCTGGGTCATGGCACGTGCTGTCGCCGCACCTTCGACGGTGACTGTCTCATCAAAGTCATCGCCTCGACCGATACTTTGTCCATACATGTAGTTTCTGGATTGCTCAGACGTACACGTCAGAACCAGATCACCAAATCCCGACAGGCCAGACAACGTGTCCCGCTGCGCCCCGTGTGTCGTAGCAACACGCACGATTTCAGCAAAGCCGCGCGTCATAAGTGCCGAGCGTGCGCTTTCGCCCAGACCGGCACCGATCACCGCACCGCATCCGATGGCCATCACATTTTTCAGGGCACCACCAAATTCTGCGCCAATGACATCGGTGGTGCGATAAACACGAATGTTGGGGGTAGTGAGTTGCGCCTGTATGCCTGTACCCGCCTCCGCATCAGCACAGGCAAACGTCAGGGCCGTGGGTAGACCACGCGCCACATCCGCTGCGAATGAGGGGCCTGTCAGTATGGCATTAATGCCTTTCGGCCGAAGCGCTGAGATCACCTGTGTCGGGCTCAGCCCGGTTCCAAGCTCCATGCCCTTGCAACAGGCAATCAAGGGCCCCCTGCCAAGCTGAGCAACATGCGACTCCAGAAACCCTCGTAGTTTCTGAGTTGGTACAGCAAGAAGTGTCAGCTGGCTTTCTTTCGACGCAGGCATAGCCGAGGTCACGGTCAAATTGTCATGTAACCTGACACCCGGCAGGCGCTTGCGATTTTCACGGGTCTCCTGAATCTCCTTTGCCTGCACTTTATCCCGGAGCCAAAGCGTAACCGGTCCGTTTTGCGCCAAAGACACGGCTAGGGCTGTGCCATACGCCCCTGCACCCAGCACACGGATCATGCCTTCGCACCTTTCTTACCACTGCCCAACAACGCGGTGCTGCTCGTATCCAACGGCCAGCGTGGCCGCGCACTCAACGACATGTCGTCAAGCTTACCCGCTTTAAACTGTTCCCCTCCCGCATGGGCGATCATCGCCGCATTATCTGTGCAAAGCGAAAGGGGCGGCGCTACAAATACCGCTCCAAATGCACTTGAAACTGCCTCCAGCTTGTCCCGAATGCGCGTATTGGAGGCGACACCACCCGCAACGGTAAGAACCGGGTTTTCACCCAGTTCTGCCTCAACTTCCTGCAAAGCACGGCGCGTTTTTTCGGCCAGTACATCAGCCACCGCGTCCTGAAAGCCGGCACACAGGTCGGCACGGTCCTGTGTCGTCAAGCCACCCTTGTCAGCCACAACTGTATCCCGCGCTCGGATCACCGCGGTTTTCAATCCCGAAAAGGACATGTCGCAGCCAGGTCTGTCGAGCAAGGGTCGGGGAAAAGCAAACCGCGTCGCGTCCCCCTTTGCAGCGTCTCTTTCTACTGACGGGCCACCTGGTTGCGGCAATCCCAGAATCCGCGCAGTTTTGTCGAAGGCCTCTCCCGGGGCATCGTCAATTGTGCCTCCAAGACGCCTAAAGGTACTGCAATCACTGACCAGCAATAGCTGACAATGACCTCCAGACACCAAGAACATGACATATGGATAGGCAATGTTGTGTGTCAGACGCGGGGTGAGTGCATGCCCAGCCAGATGATTGACCCCGACCAGCGGAATTCCAGAAGCTGCGGAGATGCCTTTGGCACACATCACCCCGGACAGAACACCGCCAATAAGACCGGGTCCTGCCGTCACGGCAATCGTGTTAATGTCTTTCAGCTCAACCTGCGCAACGGTCAAAGCCTCTTCAATGCACGTATCAAGCTTTTCGACATGCGCGCGCGCGGCGATTTCCGGAACGACACCACCATAGGCCGCATGCAGATCGTTTTGCCCTTTCACAATGGAGGACAATATGTCTGCGCCACTGTCAGTCAGTCGCACAACCGCCGCAGCAGTGTCGTCGCAACTGCTTTCAATTCCAAGCACTGTAAGAGCGTTTGTCATATTCGTGTCCGTTGCGCCGAGGCTCTGGGGCAGGTATCACCTGATGGGCGTTTAAACAACTCTGGACCGGCAATGACCGTGAAGATCCTGATCACCCGGCCGTCACATTCTGCAAATGAATTTGCAGAGCTGCTACGCGCCAGGATAGGGCCAGATGTCCCGCTTATCCTCTCTCCTTTGATCGAGATCTGCCATCTCTTGCCCAGAATTCCAACTGAAGGTGTTCAAACACTTGTTTTTACATCTGCACATGCTGTCCGTGCATTCGCAGCCCTAAAAAGGGAACGACACTTCACATGCTACGTCGTTGGGTCCGCCACCGGCGACGCCGCGCGCGAGGCTGGGTTTGAACCAGTCGAAGGCGGAGGATCAGCTCCGTCGCTTGCAAAAAAACTTCTGAAAGACGGTCCAGCAGGGCCAATTCTCTACCTTCGGGGAAACCATATCGCGTTTGATCTGGCGGATGCGCTGGCACAATCGGGTACAGATTTCCGCCAAACTATTGTCTACGACCAGCGTGAGAGGCACCTAACGGAAGAAGCTCAAACTGCCCTCGCGACCGCGTCAGGGGTTGTTCTTCCTTTATTTTCCCCGCGCAGCGCTAAATTGTTCTTTGATAATCAAACATGGCGCGAACGTCTTTTTGTAGGAGCGATGAGTGAAAATGTGGCGCATGAAGTGCCGGAGGATAATGTGGCAATGCTGTCAACCGCTCAGACCCCCTCAGCAAGCGCCATGCTAGATGTTGTCGAACAGCTTTGGACCTCTGCCAATCGCCTTGAGGGCAAATCATCTGCGAAGTAATGTCATTAAGGGTATTGATGCTCTAAGATTCGAGAAAGGCTGCTGACGTGGCGAAGAAAAAGACGTCCAGATCGACAAAATCGGCAGCCGAGGATTTGGTAGACGAACAATCAACGCAAGACGTGTCCGAGACATCGAAAGAGCCGTCAACCGCTGATGATGGCACGGAACAAGAAAACAACGCGAAATCTGACAAAAGCGAAACCACATCCGAAATGGCCGAGACCGAGACGGACACGTCCGATGAAGTTGAAAATGCTGCGTCAGAAACGGGCGACGAGAGCGTTACGGTAGAAGAGCCAGCGCCAAGCGAGCATTCCATAAACCCTACATCTGCATCGCAAGAGACCGAAAGCTCTTTCTTACCCATGGCACTTGGCGGTGTCGCCGCTGGGGCGATTGGGTTTGCCGCGGCATTTTTCGGACTTGCGCAAAAACCCGACACAGAAGCCGCGGCTTTGTCTCAGCAAATCCAACGGATAGAAACATCTGTAGGCGAACAAAGTGAAACGATGAGCGCGCTAACACAGAAAGTGGACGACCTTGGTGCGCCCGATATGTCTTTGGTCGAAGGCCGTTTAGACGATGTTCAGGCATCCGTAGCCGATCTTTTGACACGTCTTGAAAGCACTGAGGCCACGCTGAATGGCATCGACACGCGATTGACCACTTTGGAAAAACGTCCTGTCACCGAAGGCGCATCTCAAGAGGCCGTTGCCGCCTATGAGCGTGAGCTTGAAGCTGCTGCAGCGGATATTGCACGACAACGTCAGGAACTTGAAACGCTGATTGCCAATGCAATAGACACCGAGGACGCAGCGGAAGAGGCTTCCAAAGCCGCGATACGCCGCGCAAGCATCAGTCGTGTGCTATCGGCTTTGGAAAGCGGCGCGCCCTTTGAGGGCGCTCTGGCCGACCTGCAAGACGCCGGTGCAGAGGTGCCAGAAGCGCTGACCGCCATCGCTGCGACAGGCGCGACACCTGTGACAGACCTGCAGCAATCCTTTCCCGACGCCGCGCGTGCCGCTTTGGCGATTGCGCGCTCGACAGATGGGGCCAGTGATGAATCCGGCGGATTTACCAGTTTCCTGCGCACGCAACTGGGCGCCAGGTCACTTGAGCCTCGAGAAGGTAATGATCCCGATGCGATCCTGTCACGTGCAGAGGCGGCGACACAGGAAGGACGGCTTTCGGATGCGCTGTCCGAGATTGACACCCTGCCAGATAACGCGAAGGCAGAATTTTCAGCTTGGTCAGAGCAGGCAACAGAGCGCTTGAATGCTCTGCGGGCCGCACAAGATCTAAACGAAACACTGAATTAATGGCTGGGGGCGAAGTGTAATGTTGTGGTCTGTGATCAAGATAGTCCTCTTCCTTTGCCTCGTGGTGGCGGCAAGTTTCGGGGCAATATTTCTTTTGGAGCTGGACGGCGGCGTCCGTGTCGTCATGGCAGGACAAGAGTTCAACCTGACACCACTTATGGCCGTGGTCGCCCTGGTTGTGCTGGTTATCGCAATCTGGCTGCTGCTGAAGCTGGCATCACTGCTTGTCGCCGTGGTCCGCTTTATCAATGGGGACGAAACCGCCCTGTCGCGTTATTTTGACCGCAATCGCCAGGAAAAAGGATACCGCGCCTTATCAGAAGGTCTTGTTGCATTGGCGTCAGGCGAGGGCGATGTGGCGATGGCCAAGGCAAACCGCGCCGAGAAGTACTTGCGCAAACCAGCTTTGACCAACCTGATCACAGCGCAAGCCGCTGAGATGTCCGGCAATCGCCGCAAGGCCGAGGAGGTCTACAAGCGCCTTCTTACCAACGACAAAACCCGCTTCGTCGGAGTGCGTGGGATCATGCGGCAAAAGCTGGCAGATGGGGATACGGATACGGCTCTGAAACTGGCGCAGACGGCGTTTGGCCTAAAGCCCAAGCACGAAGAGATCCAGGACACGCTCTTGCAGCTTCAAGCGCAAACAGAAGACTGGAAGGGCGCGCGCGAAACGCTCAATGCCAAGCTTAAATCCGGGAACCTGCCACGCGATGTACATCGCCGCCGCGATGCGGTGCTGGCCTTGTCAGAGGCCAAGGACATCCTGAATGAAGGCAGCACCATTGAGGCGCGCGAAGCCAGTATTGAGGCCAATCGTCTGTCCCCTGATCTGGTGCCCGCCGCGGTTTTGGCGGCGCGGGGATATCTTGAACAGGGCAATACACGCAACGCTGGCAGGGTGATCCGCAAAGCGTGGAGTGCGCAGCCGCATCCGGATCTGGCGGCGGTGTTTGCGGAGATGGAGTCGGAGGAAACGCCGGTGGCTCGGATCAAGCGGTTTGGGAAGCTGCTCAAGCAGCATCCGGACAATCGGGAGACCAAGCTGATTGAGGCGGAACTGCATCTGGCGGCGGAGGATTTTCCGGCGGCGCGGCGGGCTTTGGGGGACCTGGCGGAGGTGGAGCCGGACGCCCGGTCGCTTACCATCATGGCCGCGATTGAGCGGGGCGAAGGGGCGCCGGACAGCGTTGTGAAAGGCTGGCTGGCACGGGCTTTGACAGCACCGCGCGGGCCGCAATGGGTCTGTGACAGCTGCCAGCATATCCATGCAGAATGGGTCCCGGCCTGTGAAAACTGTCATTCTTTTGATACGCTTAGCTGGCGTGCGCCGCCAGCCACAACGCTGACGTCAAGCACCGGGCTTGAGATGCTGCCGCTGATCGTGGGGGCCATCGAGGACAAATCGGAAGAGCCCGAAGAGGTGGCAGAGGCCGAGGTGGTGGAAGACGAGGCGGCCATGGATGAACCAGAGATCGTCGAGGCGGAAATCGTCGACGAAGATCGCAAAGAGCCGACCTCACCCTGACCTTTCGCAAAATCTGATGCGCTGTGCGCGGTGGTCCCGACCGCTGCGCACAGCGCTTTTGCGCGAATCGAGGTTAACGCGCGAAAAACAAGGGGTTTGGCGTGTCGGTTTCACGTCGGTATTACGTCGGTATCACGTCGGTGCGGATGTCGGTCTTTTCCCGGATTAAGACACCGCGCGGGGCGGTCATAACCGGTTTACGATTTGGTGGTGGGATGATCCCGCTCAAAGCACACCGTCCCGTCGATGGGAGGAAGCCACGCCTCTCGCCGACAGGTCCAAAGCTCATAGGTGGGGCGAAACTGATCCGGGTCATC
Organism: uncultured Roseovarius sp.; assembly: GCA_947496175.1. GTDB lineage: Bacteria > Pseudomonadota > Alphaproteobacteria > Rhodobacterales > Rhodobacteraceae > Roseovarius. Next base: position 1,098,870 of record CANMBU010000001.1, on the reverse strand, counting down.
CAGCGCCCCGAGATGCAACTCAACCTCATCGCCCGTCCGGGCAAACACGGAGGCGCCACAGACCGGGCAGAAATGCCGCCCCTGATACGAGGCCGTGTCGCCGTCAATCGTGACCGCGTTTTGAGGGAAAATGGCAGCGGCATAAAACACCGCCCCATGATGTTTGCGACAGTTCAGACAGTGACACAGACCCACGCGATCCGGGGACCCAGAGGCCCGAAACCGCACCTTGCCACAAAGGCAGCCGCCGGTGATGTTGGTCATGATGGGCCTCCCTTGGGTTTAGGGAGAAGGGTAGGTGAGGTGGTGTAGGGTGTCGATGGGGGTTGGGCAAGGACAGCAGACAAGGCCCTGCAAGAGGCATTGGACGGAGAAAAGATAGTTTTGATGGTCCTCGAATGTGACAGCGAAAACTCAAAATATGCCGATCTTCACTATGGACCCGGTGGCGATCAAGGAACGGTCCACTAAGACGGTCGCCAGCTGGGATTTCGGGTCTTGGAGTTGGACGCGGTGGGCGAAAGCCTGTCCCGTTTTTCGTGTTTGCAGGGAATCGAGGGCTGAGTCTTTGTTGGTGCGGCCAAACTGCAGGCTGTAAACTGCCTGTATTTTTGCTGTTTTGGGCGGAGCTAACAGGGCGTGAGGTGGTTTGGTCAGAGTAACGAACACAAGCAAATCTTAATCGTTCTTTAACTCATTTGTTTTCAACATCGCCCAACCGCAGCTCTGAATTCTCCTTGAATGCGACATAATGAATCTACATCTTTTGTGGAAGACCATGAGAAGCTGTGTATGCTCGCCGTTAAGGCGCTGGGTTTACAGAGCGCTGTAAGTGGGAGAGACTGGGATGACTAAAGCAACAAATTTGGACGGTGTCTTAGCGGAAGAGATTATAAATGTTATTCGCGCGAACTTCGATCTAGATGCAGCATCAAAAATAGAAGTCTCTTCTATCGAGATTGACCAAGATGAACACAAAATTCTGATTGAGCTTTTGATCACTACAACAACAGTTCAACCAGAGGATTTGGCGAAGAGCTACTTTGGTCTTACTGGAAAAGTGCGTGAGGCTCTTGGCTCAGATTGGTCAGGTTTTTTTCCTGTAATCACACCACAAATTACTTCAGGTGCTCATGCCTGACGCGAAGCTCGCGGACGGACATTTGGCGGTGGCACGTAGGCTGGCTATGACCAGACGCCCTACTCAATCAGAAATTAGACGTTCCATTAGTTCATCGTATTATGCTGTTTTTCATGCTCTAGCTCGAACATGTGCCAACTCTTTGGTCGGCAGAACGCCTAGCCAGCGCCCAAACAAGGCTTGGGTTGAAGTGTACCGCGGTTTGAACCACGGCGTTTGTAAAAAAGCGTGTGAGCAGGCTAATAAAGTTGCATTCCCAGTGTGTATTCAGGGTTTTGCTGATGCTTTCCAGCAGCTTCAAGAGCACCGCCATAGAGCTGATTATGATCCGAATATTCGGTTCACCAAGGCTGAAGCAGAGACTTGGTACGAGATCTCTCGCCTTAGTATCGTAAGCCTCAGGTCGGCCAACAATGTTGACAAGAAAGCTTTCGCTGCTTGGGTGTTAATTTCATCTCAGGGCGCCAAAAGCGCTCGAAGAGATAACAATGGTGCTTAGTTAGGCAAATACTTGCTGCTGCAAACTGAAAACTATATTTTCGAATAGTGCCCATCGCACGCCCTCTTGAAACCGAATGCTTCCGATTGGTGGACCGCATGAGGTGATCTGCGAGTGTCGAACTGTATTTCGACGTTGGTTAGAGAGGTGCAATTTATGGCACAATGTTCTTGGCCTATGCCTGTGAGCGTCCGCGCTTACATGAGGTTTAGGTTTGGGAAATGGGAAACTGTCGTTTCCCATTGCCGTTCTTATCCTTCGCGCTGAGGGAATGCAGTCCCAGCGAAGATAATTCAAAGTAAAGCGATGGGCACAACTTTGCATTTAAGCCGTCTGCTCACAAATCTTTAGTAACCATCCCACGTCACTATTTGCGACCAGACTCTAATATGCAACTTTCTCATTAGAGACTGAGCTTTTTTAACGCGAATAAAGTCTCACAAAACATACCGCGACAAATCTGCGGACTTCATCAGCTCTCCCAAATTCGCTTCCACAAAGCCTGCGTCGACCACGATCTTGTCGCCTGAGCGGTCGGGGGCGGTGAAGCTGAGGTCCTCAAAAACGCGTTCCATCACGGTGTAGAGCCGCCGGGCGCCGATATTCTCGACGGTCTGGTTGACCTCGGCGGCGATGCGGGCGAGGGCGGCGATGCCGTCTTCTGTGAAGTCAACGGTCACCTCTTCGGTCCCCATCAGTGCGGTGTATTGCCGGGTCAGCGCATTGTCGGTCTCGGTCAGGATGCGCACGAAATCTTCCTCGGTCAGCGCGCGCAACTCAACGCGAATGGGCAGGCGGCCCTGAAGTTCGGGCAAGAGGTCCGACGGCTTGGCGATGTGGAAGGCGCCCGAGGCGATAAAGAGGATGTGGTCGGTTTTGACGGGGCCGTATTTCGTGGACACGGTCGTGCCCTCGATCAGCGGGAGCAGGTCGCGCTGCACGCCCTCGCGGCTGACATCGGCGCCGCGGGCATCGGAGCGGGCGCAGACCTTGTCGATCTCATCGAGAAAGACGATGCCGTTCTGCTCGACCGCGTCCATGGCGGTGCGGTTGACGCTTTCGTCGTCGAGCAGTTTGTCGGCCTCTTCGCTGATGAGCAGATCATAGCTTTCGGCGACGGTCAGTTTGCGGCGCACTGTGCGGCCGCCGAAGGCTTTGCCGAAGATATCGCCGAGGTTCATCATGCCCATCTGGCTGCCGGGTTGACCGGGGATGTCCATCATGCCCATCGGGTTGGAATTGTCGGCCACGTCAAGTTCGATTTCGGTGTCGTCAAGCTCACCTGACTTGAGTTTTTTGCGGAACATCTCGCGCGTTGCCTCGCGGGCGTCTTCCCCGGCGATGGCCTCGATCACGCGGTCCTCGGCCTGTTGATGGGCGCGGGCCTTGACGTCTTCGCGCATATGCTCACGGGTCTCGATGATGGCGGCGTCGACGAGGTCGCGGATGATCTGTTCCACGTCACGGCCGACATAGCCGACTTCGGTGAATTTGGTGGCCTCAACCTTGATAAAGGGGGCGCGGGCGAGTTTGGCGAGGCGGCGGGAGATTTCGGTTTTGCCGACGCCGGTGGGGCCGATCATGAGGATGTTCTTGGGGTACACTTCCTCTCGCAAATCGTCGGCGAGCTGCTTGCGCCGCCAGCGATTGCGCAGGGCCACGGCGGTGGCGCGCTTGGCGTCTTTCTGGCCGATGATGAAGCGGTCCAGCTCGGATACGATTTCGCGGGGCGTGAGGTCAGTCATGTGAGATCCTGCAAGAGTTCAGAAGGTGCGGCATGGCCGGGTCGTGTCACTTGGAAATGGTTTCGACCGTCAGATTGCCGTTGGTGTAGACGCAGATGTCCGCCGCGATTGCCATCGCGTCGCGGGCCACCTGTTCTGCGGATTTATCGCCATCCATCATGCCGCGTGCTGCGGCCAGCGCGTAGTTGCCGCCCGAGCCGATGGCTGTCACGTCATGTTCAGGTTCCAATACGTCACCGGCACCGGTGATGACATAGAGTTCGGCCCCGTCAGAGACAATCAGCATAGCCTCCAGTTTTTGCAGGTACTTGTCGGTGCGCCAGTCCTTGGCCAGTTCGACAGATGCGCGTTGCAGTTGCCCTGGCGTGGCCTCCAGCTTGGATTCCAGCCGTTCAAGCAAGGTGAAGGCATCGGCGGTGGAGCCCGCAAAGCCGGCGACCACTTCATATCCACCTGGAGACAGGCGGCGCACCTTGCGTGCTGTGCCCTTGATGACGGTTTGACCAAGACTGACCTGTCCGTCGCCTGCAATGACCACTTCACCGCCTTTCTTGACGCCGATAATCGTGGTGCCGTGCCAGCCGGGGAATTCTTTGCTCATGTCCGCTCCTGTAATTTGGCCAGACTATGTAAGCCCGATGCGCACAACGCAAGCGCGCCAAAGAAAAAGGGCCGCGGGAAACGGCCCTCTTCGAGAGAGAAACTGGGTTTAGATCGACTCTTCGATCCAGCTTTGCAGCGACGCTTTTGGAGCAGCCCCAGCACGGTTCGAGACAACCTCTCCATCTTTGAAGATAAAGAGTGCCGGAATGCCCCGCACGCCCATTTGCGACGGTGAGTTGGGATTCTCATCCACGTTGACTTTGACAATCTTCACCTTGCCATCCATTTCGGATGACAGCTCTTCCAGAGCCGGGCCGATCTGTTTGCAGGGGCCGCACCATTCGGCCCAGAAATCCACCACAACCGGAATGTCAGAGTTTTTCACTTCGGCGTCGAAGGTGTCGTCGGTTACGGCAACGGTGGCCATGTTCAATCTCCTTGAGTGTCAGGTTCGATGAGAACCTATGTAGCTGTCGCAAGAGCGTCAAGATATATGGGTGTTGTGCAACGCATCCGTCACAAGATCGTGTGGCAGGCGCATAAGCGTTGCGGTTCGCGTCCACAGCAGAGCGGTTTCCACCTGACGATCGGGGTAAATCTGTTGCAAAGCATGGGCATACGCCCCCATCTGCCGCAGCAGACCTTCAGGGCAGGCTTCCGGAGATTCTGGAACGGCCGCATTTGTCTTGAAATCCACAATCAGGACTTTGTCGTTCGACAAGATCAGGCGATCGACAATGCCGTGAATACGGCGACCGGATAAAGCCTCGACAGGTGCAGAAATGGTCACTTCCGCGAGGCTATCTTGAGCAAACAGAAATGCCAGAGCAGGCGTGGTAAGAACCTCAGACGCCTCGGCCAGCAAATGGGCTATTTGCTGTGGCTCAGCCTGGTCAGGTCCGGAGGACAACAAGTCCTCAGCGCGTGATGGCCATTGGTCAGGGGGGTCACTCGGCAGGTGTTCCAGAAGTGTGTGAATTTGTCGTCCGCGTCGCTTGGCAGCTGCTTCATCCTGGCCCTCTTCCGATGGCAGGGCCTTGGCCCCGCCAAGATCAGAGGGTGTCAGAACTTCTTTGATTTTAGCTGGATCAGAGACTGTTTTTGCAAAAACTTCCGGCAGCTTTGGTATTGTGCCTTCTTCTGATGATGCATCTTCTGTCATGGTCGCGGGCCATGCTCCGTCTTCAAGACGAAGACCTGTCCCGTTGGCAAAGCTATGCGCCTCTGCTTGAGCCGCGAGAAGACCGGCCTGCACTTTGCTGTACCAATCCGCTTTTTCTTTATCGAGATCACCTGCAGCGGCGACGATCAACCATTGCTCGGCGCGCGTCATGGCGACGTAAAGCAAACGATCTCTTTCAGCATTTTGCATGGCGAGCTCTGCGTCCCGCGCGTCTCGCAGCGCTGCCGGAAGATCATCCTTGGCGGGTCGCCAAAATGGCAACTTGTTTTGAACGACAATTTGCGAATCCAGCCGGACGTCGCGTTTCGCACAATCAGGCAGGATGACAATCGGGGACTCCAGGCCCTTGGCCCCATGCACGGTCATCACGCGGATGCGGTCCCCCGCGGCGTCCATCTGGCGTTTGATTTCCAGCTTGTCAGCCTCCATCCACACAAGAAACCCTGTAAGGCTGTCGACGGACCGACTTTCAAAAGTCATAGCGAGGCCTAAAAGAGCATCGATGCCGTCTTCTGCTTCTGCACCCAGTCGCGACAATAATAAGTGTCGACCACGATGCCGAGTCAGACAGCGCTCCAAAAGATCATAGGGCCGCAGAAAATCAGCCTTGTCGCGCAGATCGTCAAGAATCGAGACTGTTTCAGCAAAATCCGCTTTTCGGTCACGCAGTTCGGCCCAGAGATACTTCTGCTTGCGTGCATGGGCGAGGTCGAACAGCTCTGCTTCGCTCCAGCCAAAAAGCGGTGAGCGCAAAACAGCGGCAAGCGAAAGATCATCCTCTGGTGTGGCAAGAAAAGAAAACAATGCAAGCAAATCGCGCACAGCCAATTCTGCCGTCACGCGAAGCCGGTCTGAGCCTGCAACAGGCAGTCCGAGCGCTTTGCATTCACGGATGATCTCGTGGAAAATCTTGGATCTTCGCTGCACGAGGATGAGCACATCTCCGGCATTGATCAGCCGCGTGGCTGTACCATCTTCGTTCGGAAGTGGCGTGCCGATCATCGACTTGATCTGATGTGCAACGCTGCGGGCCAGTTCAGTGGCCGGGTCATCTTCGGCCAGCACGTCGACCGGCATGTACCAATCCGGTGGCTCTGGTGTTTTTGGCTTTTCGAATACGGGCCAAAGATCAACACGGCCCGGCATTTCAGCTTTGAACGCCTTGTGCGGTTCGCGTTGGGTAAAACCACTTGCCTTATGGTTCGAAAAGGTCTGATCCACCGCCTGAAGGATCGTATGAGCGGAGCGAAATGAATACTCCATCTCCATATCCTGCAGAGAGGTATTGGCATGGGCCAACCGCGCGGAAAAATCCGCCTTCATGCGGTCAAACCCGTCTGGATCAGCCCCTTGAAAAGAGTAGATTGACTGTTTCTTGTCCCCAACCACAAAGATCGTGCGATTCTTGTCGGGTTGCGCACCCTGCCCGGCAGTAAATTCCGAAGTCAGCCGTTCAATCAGATCCCATTGTTCAGGGCTATTGTCCTGTGCTTCGTCGATCAGAATGTGATCAATCCCACCGTCGAGTTTGTAGAGCACCCAGTCGGCAACCTTGCGATCTGTCAGGAGATCACGCGCCTTGAGAATTAGATCGTCAAAATCAAGCTGAGCCTGTCGAAGTTTGGCCTCTTGGTAAGTCTTGAGAAAAACGGTCGCAAAGTCATGCAGGACGACCGTTTTCTGTGCTGTTTCCAGAGCTAGGAGAACCTGTTTAGCCTCTGACACCCGGTCCATAAACGCATGCAGTTGGTCGATGATCGGCGTAAGCTGAGCGATCGCATTTTTGTGGTTGCTTTGCGGAAAATTGGTCGACTTGGATGACCATTTCAGATTGGAGCCGCTTGAGCTTTTGTAAAGAAACAGATCGAAGAGCGTCTCAAGATCGCTTTCTTTCGGCGCCTGAATATCCACTGTTGCAAGACGCTCTGCCATTGCTGGATAGACAGCACCACCGATACTGCGCATAAGCTCAAGCAACTGTGGCCAAAAAACGCTTTCTGTTCCGTCAAAAGCTGTATGAATCGCCAGGACTTCTGATGCCTTTTCCGGCAGGTTTAGAGCCTGATATATGTCCTTTCTACAAATCTTGCGGAAGGCATCGCGATGCTTTGCGATGTCCTGTGTCAGGGACGCAAGGCTTTCGCCACTGAATTGCCGCGCAAGCGCGTGCAGACTGTCTTTTTCTGTGCCGGAGGCGATGCTTTCGATGATCTCTTCGCGCAGTTTTTGATCTGCGCGCTCGTCCATCTCAACAAAATTGGGAGAGATCCCAGCCTCCAGCGGAAAGCGGCGCAGGAGGGATGAACAAAACGAGTGGATCGTCTGAATCTTCAGGCCGCCGGGTGTTTCTATGGCAATAGCAAAGAGGCGGCGGGCATTGCCAAGCTCTTGAGCAGAAATCTCTCCATCAATGCCGAGCGACTCTAGCTCTTTACGGAGTTTCGCATCCGACAGCATCGCCCAGGCCCCAAGCCGTTCAAACAACCGGTTTTGCATTTCTGCCGCGGCGGCTTTGGTGAAAGTCAGGCATAAGATGTGCTGTGGGTCGACGCCCTCTAGAAGCAAGCGTGCCACGCGATCTGTCAGAACCTTGGTCTTGCCAGAGCCCGCATTGGCTGAAAGCCAGGTCGAACGGCCCGGCAGGGCCGCATCAATTTGGCGTTGGGTGGGCAAGTCGCGCATTATCCCACCTTTTCCGGATTGGGGTTGTCCACCTGTTCCCATTCGCCAAAGCGGGCAAGATGATCATAATCGCCAACCTCTTCGATCTTTTGTACGGCCCGGCGCGACACGAAACCCTGATCATCCTGGAGGTACTGCGCGATCAAACGGTTCAGCTTGGACCACGTGTCAGTTGGCGGCTCATCTTCAAGCGGTGCGTGGCTTTGCCCGGGTTTATTGCCCAGAGCTACATAAGTGGCCTGAGCTATGGGCGATGGTGGAATACTTTCAAAACCTGCACGCTCGGCAATAGCGGCTTCGAGCAAGAGCTGTTTGTCGAAATGTAGCTGTTCCGCTTTCGTTGGCGCCGATCCGGTTTTGTAATCGTAAATGTAGAGGCTACCGTCTGGACCAATGTCGATACGATCCGCCTTGGCGGTCAGTGTAAAGCCAAGCGCAGGCATGTCTGCGGCGCCCAACGTTTCAAAGGCTGATGGATGGGCAAGCGTGCGGCGGTCAAGCTCTGTTTCGATGAACCAGTCGGCCACGCGGTCAATCCGGGCCTGCCACAAGGATCTGGCCTCGGCCCAATGCACGTTTTCATTCAGCACACTGGCCGTAACGTCTTTGAGATTTTGCGCAGTAAGTTGATCTTGCGATGCTGCGGTGTCCCGAACGAAAGTTTCAAAAATCTCATGAAGCACCGTGCCTCGCAAAAGCGCGTCGGGCATACGCATCAGAGAATTGAGCGGTCTCAGTCTCAGGACATGGCGCGCATAAACGGCATAGGGATCACGGATAAGGCGTTTGATGTCTGTCACAGACAGTTTGCGTGGCCGGAATTTTGGCGGCGGACAGGGCGCGGGACGAAGGGCGACAGGTGTCTCTTTAGGCTGTTCGAGCATTTGAACCAAACTGAGCCAATGCTGCCCGCGGCTTCGCATGTCGGCAAATGCTTTTTTTCCATGCCCTTCTGGCAATCCACAGACAAGGTTTTGCAAGCGATTGAGCCAACGCGATGGAACGGTTTGTGCGTCCTCTGTGCGCAAGGATCGGGTCAACCAGACATCGCGCGTACAGATCGCCTGTTGAAAGTCGTGGGCCGACAGCCCGATACGACGTTCAGGCAAGGTCAGGCCAACCTGCTTGCGCATGGCGCGATTGAGCCACGGGTCTTGCGGCGGCGCTTCGGGCCAGATGCCCTCGTTCAAGCCGGCAAGAATCAACAGGTCAGCACCCTGCACACGTGCCTCAAGCGTGCCCCAGATCAGGACCTGAGTATGTGGAGCATCTGCGCTGCGAACGGATTCTCGTGACAAGATCGCGTTAAAGAGATGCGCGTAGTCGCTGGCATTGAGAGCGCCGCTTGCCGATGCGTGTTCGGCCAGGTTAGAGACAGTTTTTAGAGTTTCTTCACCTGCTTCGCCCTTCCATAGCTTAACATGGCCCTCCATAGTTTGACCGCGCGCAATAGCTTCACTGATTGCGATATGGCGCGTGATCCTGTCCATGACGGAGACAGGGTCTGGAGCTTGATGATCTAATAGATTTTCGATGACCCACTGACACCAGCCGGCGGCGTCCACGCTCTCTTGAAGCACAGCCCATTCGCGCATGATGTCGGCAGTAGGGGCCGGACAACCACGCTTGCGAAGGTAAAGTTCCAGTTCTCGCGTAAAGCGTAAATGAGGACCACGATCCGTGGTGCTGTGGGTTAGGGGGTGTTTTAACAGCGTGAAGAGCTGTTCTGTTGTGGCAGGCGCACGGAAGAGGTCGGCAACATGGCGCATGAACCGGCCGGGCGCGGATAGCTGCAAAGGGATGCCTGCACTGTCATCGGGCACAATATTCCAGCGGTCCAGAGCTGCAGTGACCTGACGCGTCAGGGTTCGGTCGGTTGATATCATGGCCGCTGTGACGCCATCTTCAACCGCCTGACGCAGGCGCATGGCAATACACAGCGCTTCTACTCTGGGCGAGGGGGCTTCGAGAAGGGTGATTTGACTGGTTGCGTCGTTAATGTCTCGTTCCAATTCAGGACCATCGCGCAACCATTGATCCGTGACTGGGGCAGGGCGCATCGCGAGCGAAACAAGACGGTTGCGCGCAGGGATTGCGGGCTGGCATTCGGGCCATTGCAATACATCTTTTGGATGAGCTCCCAACCGGGTCATAAGGTCGGCAAACCGAAACTGTGGGTGATCCTCAGCAGCACCCCGTTCGATCAACTCATCCCAAACATCTTTTGGCTGATCAAAATCAAACCCTGGCAGCACGACTTTGCCCTTTGGCAGTCGCGCCACGGCCTGCATGAGCGTCTGGGTCGGCCCACGTGAACCCGTGGACCCAGCCAGAATGACAGGATGATCAGGCGGGTTTTTCTGCCATTCCTGTGACAGATGCTCGATGACCAATCTTTGGCGGCACTCGCGATCCGGCGGACCAGCATCAAGATCGAAATAGGGTCTGATAATGCGCAAAAAGGCCAGAATTCGCGCCCAATGGCCAGATTGATCGCTGATGTCGATGTCTTCGATATCTTCAGGCCGTACACCTTGCGCCTGCATCTCATCCATTAAACCGGCTAGGCTGTCAGCCAGGCTATAGAGATTTGCCCGGGGGGCGAGGTCGGGCTCAGCCTCCAGCAGACGGCCGACAAGCTGGACCAGTTCCAAACGTCTCCGCAGCGGCGGCACGGGCTGGGGCAGTTGCGTTGTTGCGTAGGTTTCAGCAAAGTCAGTGACCAGGCTTATACGGGGCAAAAGGCAAGGTGGACCTGCGTCAAACAGTGCCCGCATCCTACGTGCCATACGGCGTGTGTTGACGATGAGCTTGACGCGCGCCAGAGCCTCTGGTGGCTGATGCTGGTACTCTTTGCGCAACGCGTCCACCACAGCCATAGGAAAATCCGCGCCGAGCGGCACGCCGTAGACCTGTAGAGGACGAGACGTATCAGACATTGCCGTTCCTCAGAAACTCTTCGGCCAATACCACTCCGGCAGGTGAGCCAACATCGCACCACCGGCCCGGATAGGTGACAGCGCAAAGCCGTGCTTCTGCAATCATGCGATTCCACACCAGGTTCAAAGAAAAGACCGTTTCTGGAACATCGGCCACCGATGTGGTCTTGATAATTTGCAGCCCGGTGTAGATCACGCCCGGCCCTCTGATCGCGCGGCTTTCGGACTCGATCACAAAATCCCCCGCACCAGAATGGCCTATCGCATTTTCCTGCTGCACACAGAGCAAAAGCGCGTCCATCCTCTGCGGATTCCACATGTCCGCAAGACAGCTCAATGGATTGGGCCCACGCCAAACAGCATCTGTGTTCATCGTGAAAACGGTTTCGCGCCTCAGCAAGGGCAAAGCCGCTTTCAAACCGCCGCCAGTGTCGAGAATGTCTGGCTCTTCGTGCGAGAAGAGAACGCCTGACCCCGCCAAATGAGCCTCTAGTGCTTCAGGCAGGTAGTGCAGGTTGCACAAGACGCGTTCGGCACCGAAGTCGCGAACCTGATCACGTGCATAGTCAATCAGCGGACGGCCCAATACCTCGACCAAAGGCTTGGGACGTGTCTTGGTCAGATGTTGCATGCGCGCCCCGAAGCCCGCGGCAAAAAGCATTACGGTGTCTGGGCGCATTTTTCTTCCAATGTGCTGAGTGCTTTTGCTGAGGGTTGCGGCAGTATCTCCTTCACCAGAGTCTGCAAACTTTCCAAATTTGGATGCGCAAGGTCACGTAAAAGCAAAGTCCAAACACGGGGGATGTATGCAATGTATCCAGGCTTACCATCACGCATGCAAAGACGGGCGAAAACACCAAGAATGCGAAGATTCCTCTGTGCTCCCCAAACGGCATAGGCCGTTATGAACTGTTCTTCGTTCTGATCTGTATTGGCGATGTAGCGATCAAGCATTTTCGTCTCGATCTCTAATGGCACGTCGCGACGAGCGTCTTGGAGCAAGGACACTAGATCGTAAGACCTATGCCCGGCCAACGCGTCCTGAAAGTCCAAAAGACCCACGCGATGATGACCCTTGCGCTCTGGAAGCCAAAGTAGGTTTTCGGAATGATAATCTCTTTGCACCAAAACATCGCACTCAGGCGCGTGTGTGGTGACCAAACGCGCCATTTCGGCACTCAACTGCTCCCGCGCAGTGGTATTTTCTGTGCCTGAAATCCCGAATGCGTACCAATCACTGGCCAGAGCGGCTAACTGTGCTGCTGTTTGGGCATCATAGGTTCCAATGCCCTTGGGCGGAGCGTGCCGGTGCAACTCTATCAAAAGATCGGTCGCGGCGGTATAAAGTTTGGTCTCCAGGTCCGGCAGCGACTTCGCAAGACGCGCAAAAAGATCATCGCCCAAATCCTCCAGGAGCAGGAACCCATTGGTTTCGTCCTGTGTGATAATTTCGGGGGCGCCAAGACCCACGCCACGCAAATACTTGGCAATGCGGACAAAAGGGCGGATATCCTCTCCCTTTGACGGCGGCGCATCCATGAGAACAATGGTTTTGCCATCAGGTAATTTGAGACGGAAATATCGCCTGTTTGACGCGTCACCCGCTAGGTTAACGCATGCAGCGCAGGACAAACCGTTGTCCTCCAAAAAGCGAGCTATCTGATCTTGGCGCCTAGTCATCGGCAATCTCGTTCATCAGGCTGTCCCAGCGCGTATCTTGCCATGTGATCAAAAGGTTTCGGTCCTCTTCATGCATACCACTGGAAAACGCCAGGTTCAGAGCCGAATCTGGAGCCATATTGCCAAGCCGATCCGGCCACTCCACCAGACAAATCATATCGGAAAAGGCCTCCAGCAAACCAAGCTCAACGACCTCGGACTTGGTCTCAAGACGATAGAGATCGACGTGCCAAACGTCTCCGCGAGTCGTTTCATAGGCTTGTACAATGGTGAAAGTCGGTGACGGGATATCTTCGGGTACAGGCAGGATTTCGGAAAGGAGTTCCCGGGCGAAAAAGGTCTTTCCAGCGCCAATCTCACCACTCATCAACAGCGTATCCCCTGGTTCCAGAAACACTGCCAGACGTCTCGCCAATGCACCGGTGGCTTCGGGATCAGGTAGGGTGATGTTTGTTGAGCGGCGAGGCATGCCGGAACACTACACACCCGCGCGAGGCCTGCAAGCGGCGGGTATCAGGCGGTTGCGGCTTTGAGCTCGGAAGAGGGGAGGGTTGCGTGCCTTTTCTGGTTGATCGAGATGTTCATTGAGTTGCCCGGCAACAACTCAACAGAGCACAAGTAATCCGTTCCATTTTTGGATGTGACCACGCGCTCAAGTTCAGTTCGGCCGAGAATTGCCTTTTCACACGCATCCCAGAACCAGACATGCGGCAATTTCTCGTCGCAAGTAACAAGGAAGTCCTTTAGCGACATTTCCGCAAATGAAGAGTCCGGGTCTATTCCAAGGAAGTCAGAACATGCGCGATTGCATAGGAGAATAGAATTGTTTGGCCCAGTAATCGCAATGGCATGCGTCACAACGTCAAGTGCAGCCTGCCGAAGATCAATTTGACTGCGGAACCGACGGGTCAAAGCAACCTCATCGGAAATGTCCTCAAACAAAAAGGCAACCGCCCCATCTGGATGCGGTCGCCCGGTGATGCGATATGTCATGCCGTTCGGCAGCGACCAATCGTCGATATAGAGGCCCTCACTCGCGCTTTTGATCATTGCGTTCATTTGATTGCGCCAAGATCCATAGTTTTTTGGCTCGGGCATCATGTTACTGTCACGCAATCGATCAAAGACTTCGGCAAGATGCGGCTGCCCGGACAGGAACGACGGATTGAGCCCCGTCAGATCCAAGAGCGCAGGGTTGAAAAGCGCAAGGCACTGGTTTTGATCGAATACCGCCAAGCCAGTTGTCAGATTGGCAAAAGTTTTTGTGAGTGTCTGGATGAATTCGCGCCGCGCCTTTTCGGCATTCACCACCTGCGTGACATCGCTAACATAGAGCACCTGGCAATCTTCACGGTCCAGATGATTGAGCTCTAGATAGGTTTCTACCTGACCATGTTGCGCAGGGAGGTGCACGCGCTTGCCGTTCTCAAGGCAAACCGGTGCTTTTGTCAAAAGCTCAGCCTGCTCTTCAGAAAATTCCGAGAAGCTCTGATTATACCATGCGGTTTCGTGGACTTTGTCAAAGACACGGATTGCGCAAGGCGTTTCATTTAGCACCGTACCAAAACGCGCGACAAAAGCTTCCAGCTCTCTGGCGCGATGTGCCCCTGATGGGTCTTGTTCTGAGGGGTCCTTGAGCTGCACCCGTTGTACATCTTGCAGCCCGGACAGAACCAGGACTGCAAGGTCTTCTTTGTCAGTTGCCGGAATTTCGCGGTGCTCTCCATCCTTTAGATGGCGCAGTTGCGTTGGAAGAGAGCCAAACCTGCGGCCCAACCAGGATCGCAGGTGACGCCATTCCGACACCTCGACATCGTCAGACCAAGGAAATTTGCGCAGCACACAGTCGGAGTCCACAAGCCGCTCGTCTTTGAAAAGAAATGTCGCCAACCGGACTGGTTCGGCCCCAGCCGTAGCTGTTTCAACGCGGAACCTCTGAGCCACAGCGCTGAGATACCAAAGAATGGCAAAAACAATCAGGCTGGCGCTAAGAATGGCGACAAGGATCCAAGGCGTGCTGAGGTACTGCATGGTATCCCCTGCTGTACGGCTTTTACTTAGATTGCGCTCAGAAGGTTAACCTTTCGTTAACATCACAAGGCCGAGTTGGCGCTAAATCTCTATCGGCACGTTGCTTCCCAGCGATTGCCTGTCAGCCCATGCTGCTTCTTCCAATCGTTCTCGCGGCCAAGTGACCTCGACGAATGCGCCCTTGCGCTCTGCAAAGTCCGCCCGGTTAGTGAAAGTGTCTGATCCGTTGGCAAAACTCAATTCAGCACCTGACCGTTCCAGAAGCGTTTTAGCAATGAACAAACCAAGCCCCATGCCCTCATACTCGGGGCGTTGCGGATCGGTCTGGGGCGTGCGCTTGCGCATGAAGGGCTCTCCAATGCGACCAAGATACTGAACAGGGTAGCCTTTGCCGTCATCCATGATCCGCACCGTAATCGATTGATCTGTCCAATCGCTATCCACCCAGACACGCCGCTCGGAAAAATCGACTGCGTTTTGGATCAGGTTGCGAACACCATGAATAACCTCAGGCCGCCGCAGTATGGTTGGTTGCGTGCTTGGGTCGACATCCTTGGAAACCGCGTCAAACAAAAGTTCCTTACCACGATCCAAATGCGGCTCTGCGGCTTCTTCAATGACAGCGGTCAAAGGCGCGCGACGCAGGTGAAGGTCATCTTTTCCTGCTCGTCCCATAGAGCGCAGAATGTCGCGACATCTGTCGGCTTGTTCTTTGATCAAGAGCGCGTCGTCACGCAAATCTTCGTCTTCCGTCAGCTCTTCGGCCAACTCCGAACTTGTAAGCTTTATGGTCGCCAGAGGAGTCCCAAGCTCATGCGCCGCGGCAGCCACGACGCCACCCAGATCGGTCAGCTTTTGCTCTCGGGCCAAGGCCATTTGCGTGGCCTGCAGAGCCTCTGACATGGCATGCATTTCTGAGACAAGACGACGCGCATAAACGCCGAGAAACGCCACAGCGATGACAATCGCAATCCAGTTTCCGAATAGAAAGATGTCTGGCATGCTGAGTGTCACGCCATTTTGATCGGTCAGCGAAATGTAGAACCACGACAAAACCGAGGTGATGACGACCGCACAAAATCCAAGAAAAATTGTGGAACGAGTGCTCAGCGCAGAAGCGGATACAATCACAGGACCCACAATAAGAATTGAGAAGGGATTGTGCAGCCCGCCTGTCAAATAAAGCAAAAGCCCGAGCTGCAACATGTCGAACAGCACGAATAAGAGCGTTTCACCCTCGGATAAGCGTTTGTTTTCAGGAAAAATAAACCCAGCAACCACGTTGGTGATCACAGACACACCGACGACGAAGTAGCACAGCCCATATTCCAGCGAGAGATTCAAAATGTGCTGCGCGACCAATAAGGCGCCGAATTGACCCGCAACGGCCCACCACCGTAACAAGACAAGAGTGCGCAACCGAATCCAGTTGCGATCGGCTCTTCTGGTGGTTGGATTGATTGGAGCGTCAGACATGCGGCGTGAGGTCTCTCTTTCCAAGATATTTTGATAAGCTTAGATAGGTGTCACAACAATCTATTTCGAAAAAAAGCGGAGGCTCATCATGACGCGGCTCATTGCAATGCTGGCAGGTGTGGCCGTGGTTGGCCTTGTTGCAATCACATACCTTTTGACTGCTGGCGAATCTTCAGATGACCAGTTTGCGCAATGCAGGGCCACACAAGTGGCCGGCGGGACCTCCGAAATCGGCGGGCCGTTTACTTTGGTGAGTGAAACGGGAGAGACCGTAACGGACGAGGACGTTATTGATCAACCGACATTGATTTATTTTGGATACACGTTCTGTCCTGATGTTTGCCCGATTGATATTGTAAACAACACCGTCGCCATAGACATACTCGAAGATAAAGGTCTGCAGGTGAAGCCGGTGTTTATTTCGGTAGATCCCAAACGAGATACGCCCGAAGTGATGGCAGACTTTACTGAAAACGTTCATCCCAGATTACTTGGGCTGACGGGAAGTGACGAGCAGGTCAAAGCCGCGAGCGAAGCCTATCGCACTTACTACAAGGCTCAGGACGGCGACGATGAATACTATCTTGTCGATCATTCGACCTTCTCCTATCTGACCTTGCCGGAAGTCGGATTTGTCGAGTTTTTCAGACGAGGCACTGAACCCGAAGCAATGGCCGACACAATTGCCTGCTTTCTCGAAGCTGCTTGACGCTGCGATAGTTTGACGCATCTGCTTGAGGGCGTTACACAATCTGAGCGCTGCAGGAGGAGAAATGAATGGCGTCTGATCTGCGAGAGATTGGCGGAGACAAGTCTTTGTTGCTTGTTGATGATGATGAACCGTTTCTGCGGCGTTTGGCAAAAGCCATGGAAAAACGTGGTTTCGAAGTTGAGACGGCTGGATCCGTAGCCGCCGGTCAAGCGATCGCGACAGCGCGTCCACCGGCCTATGCAGTGTGCGACCTGCGGCTGGAAGATGGCAATGGGCTTGATGTCGTTGAGACCATTCGGGAGAAGCGTCCGGACAGCCGCATCGTTGTTTTGACCGGATACGGGGCGATTGCCACAGCGGTCGCAGCAGTCAAAATCGGGGCGACCGATTATCTTTCGAAACCTGCAGATGCCACGGACATTACCAACGCCCTGTTGGCCAGTGACGACGAGATGCCCCCGCCGCCGGAGAACCCGATGAGCGCAGATCGCGTGCGTTGGGAGCACATTCAGCGCGTGTATGAATTGTGTGATCGCAATGTTTCGGAAACTGCGCGTCGCTTGAATATGCATCGCAGAACACTTCAGCGTATCCTCGCAAAACGCTCACCACGCTAACGCTCAGAGGTCATAACGTTTGCATACCCGGTCGACGATCGTACCGTCGGTCAGTTGAGTATTTGGGATACGCTTGTAATCCTCAAACCCACGGCTCTGATAATACGTCAGCCCGCTTTCATTGTCCGCGCGGATGGTGGCATTGAGCCATGAAAACCCAAGTTTTCGTGCCTCAGTCTTGGTCCGTTCGAAGAGTTTTGAGCCGATACCATGGCCTGTCAGACCCAGCTTCACAAAGGTCGCGATATCCGCGGCGTCTTCCGGCAAGTTTTTGTGCGGCATTATGTTCTGAAAACCAAGTATCTCGCCCATATCGTCTTCTGCCAGAATCCAAGCAGTTCGGCCGGTATAGAGCCGCATTTCAGCCTCTAGCATATCAGGTCCAAAAGGTCTGGTATGTGCGGTTGTTCCACCTTTTGCGATGATAGCATTCAGAAGCTCGGTCATCTGACGAGTATCAGTGGCACCCGCAGGGCGTATATGGATCACGTGTATTTCTCCAGTAGCTCCACATGTCGGGCGACAAAGGCGGCGCGTGTCTCCATCGGCGGTCGCAGAACGATGCCTTCTGATGCTATGAAATCTGCATCAGGCCGCCCAAAAAACCGGTTGGCTTCATCCTCGGTGAATCCTGCGATTTTTGTAGCCTCCATCCACGCGCTGATCTTATCGGCCTTTTTGATCTGCCTTTTGACGGTCGCAGGCAAGACAGCTGGCAAGCCGAATTTGATGTGAACAGCCGCGCTGAGACGTTTATCAAGTTCGTCATATCCAGGGCCTACTGCAGCTTTGACTGGAGAGATCATGTCGCCAATCACGTATTCCGGCGCATCATGCAGCAGGGCAGCGAGTTGCCATTTCGGGTCGGGTTTTGCAACCAGACGGGAATACAGCCGCTCAACCAAAAGCGAATGTTCAGCAACAGAATAGGCAAAATCACCCAAGGTCTGGCCATTCCAGCGCGCCACGAAGCTAAGCCCATGCGCAATGTCTTCAATTTCAATATCAAACGGCGTGGGATCCAACAGGTCCAGTCGACGACCTGAGAGCATCTTCTGCCAGGCGCGGGCTACAGGCACATGTCCTCCCTTGGATTGAATTGTCCCGAACGCTCCGGTGATACAAGGCGGATTAAGGTTTTGCAAAACCTTCGAGGAGGCCTGCTAAAAGGTCCGAGCCTTCGTGACCCGCGAGAAAGTTGTACCCGGTGTATTTGTCGCCCTTCTGCGCAAGAACCTCTTCCACGGAATGCAACCGTTTCAAGCTATTTTGCACGGAATAGAGTCTAATTCCTGGCAAGCTCAGCAAATGCGCGCTGGGCGCACAGCTGATGTCACTTCCATGGTCCTCATAGATCAGCACCGATCCGTCCATCAGAGCTCTTTTTGCCCCATCAATCGCGGAAATCTCGGCCCCTTCCACGTCGAGTTTGATAAGCGCCGCTGTTTTTGCCGGCAGCAGATCATCGATGGCGATCGTTTCGACTGTCTCTACGCTGTCAGATGATCCCCCGGCTCCCAAGCGGGCTGAGGCGTGGCTATTGTGAACGTTCACAAAGTTCATTTCCTCATTGCTCGTGGCATAGATCGCTGCCCAGCGCCGGCTGACGTTAGGGAGGCGTTCTGTATTTTCGGTCAGAGTTTTGTACGTCGCGGACGATGCTTCGATCGCGAAAATCTGCTTGTAAAGCGGCGCTGCGAACACGGACCAATATCCTTTGTTTGCACCAAGGTCACAGAATATGTCCGCACAATCCTGCGCCTTTTGAATTACCTCACCTACCTCAAGCTCATAGTCATCCCGAAAGAGCGCAAAGCGCGTCCAATACGCATCGTTGAGATAAATCTTGTACTGTCCGCCCGAACTAAGCGTCAGAAGCACCGCATTTTCAGAAGGAAAAAACCGTGCAAGCGCGCGAGTGAAAATTCCAAATAAATAGCGGTTCAAAACGGCCAGTCGAAACAGGCCCATAAGCGTCATGTACTGCGCTTTGGCACTGCTGCCGACAAAGGTGAGGGGCTGCCTGTCTGCCATAGGTTTCTCCGTGAACCGTTACATGCTTGAAATAAGGGTTCAGTTCACGGCAGTGCAAGTGCCACATTCTTGCCACAATTTGCGCGCAGATTTTCCTTGTTCTGGGTCGCTTAGAAAAAGTGCCGGGTCAAAAAGGGGCAGTAACCAAGAGCAGGGCCCGACCATCCAGGTGCAGAACACTAACAGCAGGCGGACGCACGCTCCTCGCAGTTCGCCTCAAAACGATAAAAGAGGAGCTTGATATGGTCAGGCAACTTTTTATGGCAATAGCCGTTGCGGGGTTTGGTTTGATGGCCATTCCAGCGCACGCAGCCAGCTGTGCAGATCGCGATACCGTGGTCAAACGCTTGGAAAGCCAATACGACGAAATGCTCTCCGCCGGCGGACTTCAGACAATTCGAAACAAGCAGACCCTGGTGGAAGTGTGGTCCTCACAGGAAACCGGCACGTTCACAGTCATGCTAACAACGCCGGACGGATTGGCCTGTGTTGTGGCAACAGGGACAGATTGGCATCAGATTGATATGGACGCGCTTCCACAAGGGTCTGAGAGTTAACACTGTCATAGATCACGGAACTGCACACGCTTGTGCGCTAAGTTTAGTGGGATCCAGAAACAGACACTCCATCTGTTGGTTATGCATATCGCATACCGGCACGACGCCGGATGCTGCACGAACCAAAAGGAGAGTCACATGTTTAAGCGCACAATCACATCAGCCCTTATCTTTGGTGCCGCAGCCATCGCGCCGCCCAGCTTCGCCCAAGCTCAATCTGCGCAATGCATGCCACGTGATGCATTGGTGGAGCGGCTGCAATCGAAATATGGTGAAAGCCTCAATGGTGGAGGGCTTCAATCGTCCAGTCAATTGCTTGAAGTCTGGAGCTCTGAAAAATCAGGAAGCTTCACGGTATTCATAACACAACCTAACGGCCTAAGCTGTGTGGTTGCCACAGGTCAAAACTGGAATTCGAGCGCGACGATGGCCACAGCAGAAGGCATCGCAAGCTAAGCACGCAATCGCGCGTTGCCGAAGGCCGGGTCGAGTGCTATCTGCCCTGCAAAGCCGATTTGCAAGGAGCAGACAGATGGCGAAAGACTTTGTTGTAAAAGATATCAGCCTGGCCGCGTTCGGCCGCAAAGAGCTGGATATCGCGGAAACCGAAATGCCCGGCCTGATGGCCCTGCGCGAAGAATATGGAGCCGAAAAGCCATTAAAAGGCGCACGGATTGTCGGCAGCCTGCACATGACGATCCAGACGGCTGTTCTGATCGAAACCTTGGTTGCGTTGGGTGCTGACGTCCGTTGGGCCTCTTGCAACATCTTCTCGACGCAAGACCACGCCGCAGCGGCGATTGCGGAAGGCGGCACGCCGGTGTTTGCGGTAAAAGGTCAGACTCTTGAAGAGCATTGGGACTACCTGGACCGGTCGTTCATGTTCCCCGAAGGCGCCAATATGATCCTCGACGATGGCGGCGACGCGACTTTGTACGTGTTGCTGGGTGCCCGCGCAGAAGCAGGCGAAGACATTATTCCAGTGCCATCGTCCGAAGAAGAAGAAGTCATCAAAGCACAGATCAAAAAGCGGATGGAGGCGAGCCCCGGCTGGTTCACCAAGACCCGCGATGCGATCAAGGGCGTTTCTGAGGAAACCACCACTGGCGTGCATCGCCTTTATGATCTGCACAAGAAGGGCCAGTTGCCCTTCCCGGCGATCAACGTCAACGACAGCGTGACCAAGTCGAAATTCGACAACAAGTATGGCTGTAAGGAATCCCTCGTCGACGGCATCCGCCGTGCTACCGACACGATGATGGCCGGCAAGGTTGCGGTCGTGATGGGCTACGGCGACGTTGGCAAAGGATCCGCCGCCAGCCTTCTGGGTGCGGGCGCGCGCGTGAAGGTAACCGAGGTAGACCCAATTTGCGCGCTTCAGGCAGCGATGGACGGGTTTGAAGTTGTTCTGCTCGAAGACGTTGTCGATAGCGCAGACATCTTTATCACAACCACCGGCAACAAAGACGTCATCCGCATTGAGCATATGCGCGAGATGAAGGACATGGCGATTGTCGGCAATATCGGCCATTTCGATAATGAAATTCAGGTGGCGAACCTCAAGAACCACAAGTGGACCAACATCAAAGAACAGGTCGATATGATCGAAATGCCGTCAGGCAACCGGATCATTCTTTTGTCAGAGGGTCGCTTGCTGAACCTCGGCAACGCTACAGGGCACCCCTCCTTCGTGATGTCTGCAAGTTTCACCAACCAGGTTCTGGCACAGATTGAACTGTGGCAACGCGGAGATCAGTACGACAACCAAGTCTATATTCTGCCCAAGCACCTGGATGAAAAGGTCGCGCGCCTGCATCTGGATCGAATTGGTGTGAAGTTGACACCACTGGATCAGGATCAGGCTGACTATATCGGCGTAAAACCGGAAGGTCCCTACAAACCAGAGCATTATCGCTACTAAAGTTCTATAGAGTCACAGAACGCCTCCCCCAGCGGGGCGTTCCTCTTCTTCGATCCTGCAAGACAGGCCCTGGTGACGCTCAATACACAGGTCCATAGCCAAAATGGGCGGTTTCGTGCGCCTAGGGGAGACACGCCTAAGTTTTCCCTTTGTCCCCTGCACTCCTATGGGTATCTTGTCACGCATGCCTTTTGGGCAATTCTTGAAACGACAATCCGGAATAATCCGGACAGGTGGGAGTGTATATATGGGACGTCGTGACGATCTGATCGCGAAATATGCAGATGATCTTAAGAACAAGTGCGGGATGAGCCCCGACATGGACCTTTTAACCAAGGTGACCATTGGATGTGGCCCGTCAATCTATGACGCTGATGCCTCAACAGTGGCCGCAGGTCAGCCGCAAGAGCTAGAAACAGTGAAAGACAATTTCCTCATCAAAAAGCTGGGCCTCGCAGATGGTCCACAATTGATGGATGCGATCAATCAAGCGATTGACACCTACGGAAAATCAGAGCGCAACAAGTATCGCGCTGTAATCTACTACATGCTCACCAAGCATTTCGGGAAAGAATCTGTCTTCGGCTGATCAAGCTAAGATAGTGAAGTACCAGCGCCCGCCATTGGCGGGCGTTTTTATTGAAAGACAATCGCCCTGATTAGCGTCGGGCCACCGCCTGCCGCCGCATTCAGTTCTTGTGGGCAGTTCGACAAAACGGCAATCACATCCATCTCGGCGCGCAGGTCGACAAAGTCCCCCGCACGAGACTGGCCGTCGGTGATCTCAACATGACCATCCAATCCGATTGGTACATTCATCAAGAAGTTTGCGTTGGCCACAACATGCTCTGGCCCCAGATCATGCTTTTCCATCTCACGCTCATAATTACGGGGTCAGCACTCGGCGTTCTGCTTGCCCTGACCTCTGGCGTCTCACCTGAAAAAGCAGAGCACTATTGCACAGTCGATTGCTCTTCTTTGACAAACGGGATCAATTACGAGGGCAATTTTATGCTATTGATCCTGCACGCCTGTAATGACTGCTCGATATTGCCGAAGACCTAAGGACAAATGAATGACCCAAAGTATAGATCCCAGTGATGATGGCTGGTGTTCCAAACTCATGTCGCCCAAAAGCAAGAGTTCCAAATTTGACGTGGTCGGCGGGCTTGATGCCATGGGTTTGTTTTCGGGGCGGCTCTGGCTGCGCGGCGAGATGTCGAGCTTTGCCTCCTACGATGCACGTGAAGCTTTTCCGGTCTGACACCACATGACGCCCACCACACCGAAACACACTTCCTATGACGTCATCATCATTGGTGGCGCGATCATGGGATCGTCCACCGCCTGGTTTCTGAGCGACAATTCCGATTTCAACGGTTCGGTGCTTGTCATTGACCGTGATCTGACCTTTGAGACCTGCTCAACAGCGCACACGAATTCCTGCATCCGGCAGCAATTTTCATCTGCGCTGAACGTCAAAATCAGCCAGTTTGCCGCTGATTTCGTCAAGAACATCCGCAGCTACATGGGCGGTGACGAACGCGTGCCCAATCTTTCCATTCGGAACTTTGGTTACCTTTACCTGGCCAATACGGATGCTTTCGCCGAGGTGCTGCGCGAAAGCCAAATGGTGCAAAAGGCCGCCGGTGCCGCGACCGAGGTTTTGACCTCAGATGAAATCAAGGCACGCTATCCCTTTTACGATGTAGACGACATCGTCGCGGGGTCGATCAACACGGTTGATGAGGGTTACTTTGATGGGCTGGCCGTTTTCGACTGGTGGAAACGTCAGGCGCGCGAACGCGGCGTTGAATATATCGAAAACGAGGTGGTGGCCATTACCAAGAGCGTTTCCGGCACGTTGGTGGAAAGCGTTACATTGAAAAGCGGAGAGGTGATTGCCTGCGGTCAGGTTGTGAATGCCTCTGGCCCTCGCGCCGTCCTGACCGCCAGGATGGCCGGTGTTGATCTGCCGGTGGAGCCGCGCAAGCGCTTCACTTGGATCTTCAAGGCGGATCAACCGTTGGATCAGGACCTACCACTGACCATTGATCCAACTGGCATCCATGTGCGTGAAAACGGCGGCGGGACCTATGAGGTGGGCGGATACGATCACAACGTTCCTGATCTGGCCTGTGACTATGACGACCACCAGATGGATTTTACACTTTGGGAGAACTATGTCTGGCCCATTGTCGCGACACGCATCCCTCAGTTTGAAGCCGTCAAGGTTCAATCCGAATGGGCCGGGCACTATGCCATGAACACGTTTGACCACAACGCGATCATGGGCCCACATACCGAGGTCGAGAACTTCATTTTCCTCAACGGATTCTCGGGCCACGGGTTACAGCAATCCCCCGCTATGGGGCGCGGGACGGCAGAATGGATTACCTATGGCGAATATCGGGCATTGGACATGACACCTTTCAACTATGCCCGCATTCCCGAGAACCGACCGATCATTGAGAAGGCTGTGATCTGAGCGAGTGTTATGACGCGTTTGAAGTTGCCTGAAGCATCGATAACAAAGCTAGGCAATTCGTAAATCTACAGTTCGCAGCTTTAATCCACCCAAGAACCGACACCTGCACTGACGTAATACCGACGTGTTACCGATGTCATACCGACGCCGGAATATGAGCAAAACAACGGCGTTAACCATCGAATCGCGCGAAACTGCTTTTTTCTTTCTTTCACGCGGTTTTCAGGCCACCAAGAACCATGAAGATTCTGGACTTTCTGCGTGGCAACCTGCCTTGGCTATCCGCCGGCATGCTGCTCACCTTTCTCAGCAGCTTTGGCCAGACTTTCTTTATCTCAATCTTTGCCGGCGAGATCAGAGAGGGTTTTGATCTAACCCATGGCCAGTGGGGCGGCATCTATACACTGGGCACCGCCGCTTCGGCGTTGGTCATGGTCTGGGCCGGGGGTTTGACGGATCAGTTCCGGGTTCGGGGGCTTGCGCCGATCATCCTTGTTTTGCTGGCACTATCCTGCGTTGCGATGGCATTGAACCCGGTCTGGTGGGGGCTTATCCTGGTCATCTTTGCGTTGCGCTTTACCGGCCAAGGCATGACGAGCCACATTGCGCTTGTTGCCATGTCCCGCTGGTTCGTCGCCACACGTGGCAAGGCGCTTTCAATTGCCACATTGGGGTTTGCAGTTGGCGAGGCGCTCTTGCCATTGATTTTCGTAGCCCTAATGGTCTTCATCGATTGGCGATTGCTATGGTTGGCTGCAGCTGCGCTGGCGCTAATGGGGATACCTTTCATTCTTGGCCTGTTACGTGCAGAACGTACCCCGCAATCAGTTGCCGAACAAAGTCAGGCGACTGGCATGGACGATCGTCAATGGACCCGAAACCAAGCCATGCGCCATTGGCTTTTCTGGTTCATGATCCCTGCACTACTTGGACCATCCGCCTTCAATACGGCCTTCTTTTTTCATCAGGTCCACTATGCCGAAATCAAGGGTATCGCCCATGTTGAACTGGTTGCGATGTATCCGTTTTACACCGTTATCGGCATCGCCGCGATGTTGGGGTCAGGTTGGGCACTGGACCGATTTGGAACGGCACGCCTGATCCCGTTTATGCAAATTCCCATGGTGATTGGGTTTGTGATTTTTGCTTACGCCGGATCGATCTTTGCGCTATTGGCCGGGCTGTTTTTCTTCGCGCTGACAACCGGGTTCAACACCACTCTGCCCAACGCTTTTTGGGCGGAGTTTTACGGCACGCGGTACTTGGGCTCTATCAAAGCTATGGCGGCGGCTGTGATGGTCTTCGGATCCGCCATTGGCCCAGGTTTGACCGGATGGGGCATTGACGCAGGGTTGGGACTGGAATCGCAATATGTGCTGGTCGCGATCTACTTTTTATTCTCGACGGTTATGATGGTGATTGGCATTGGCCGCGCCAAACACGTCTTACCGCGCGCGGCGTAGATAAACGTAGTAGGCCCCGCCGCCACCGTGGCGATTATGCGCCTGGGTGATCTGAAGCACGAGCGAAGACAAGGGAGCCTGCGCCAACCATTGCGGGACTGCATGACGCAAAATTCCGTGCCGTACAGGAATTGGTCCGCCATTATCGGTATTTTTACCTTTCCCTGTAATAACGAGAACGAGTCGTTTTCCGTCACCATGAGCAGACAGGATGAAACGTGTCAGCCGTGGGTGCGCCTGCGCCAAGGTCAAACCGTGCAAATCAATACGGGCTTCGGGTTTTAGTTTCCCTGACTTCAAACGCTGATGCGTTTTTTTGTCCATTTTGATTGGTTGATACGCCAACTGATCCTGTATTTGAGGCAGGACATCGTTCTTGGGTGAAGAAGAATGAGCACCAATACCGACCTGAAATGACTCTTGTATGGTAAACTTTTTCGTGGATGGTTTTTGAGGTTCTTCATCCAGGAAAGTATCTTTGCGATCCAGCCCAAGCTTTTCAGTGGTTTTTGCAACCTGGTTCCAAAGCGCCAACTCCTCGGACGTGACTTTTCTGCGACTCAAAGCCCGGGCTCCGTCTCCATGGCGTAGGCTCTTTGAATTGGGAGGAGTGTTACCATGCGGCCTGGATCACGCAGTCGACCAGCTTGCCGCCCGGCCTGATCCCCGGTGCCCATAAATATATCAGCCCGCTGTGCGCCTTTGATTGCCGATCCGGTATCTTGCGCAATCATCAACCGACGGATCGGGTTGGCTCCTTCTTTCTCAATCCAAACTGGCGCACCCAGAGGAACATAGGCCGGATCCGCAGCAATCGTCCGTCCTGTTGTGACAGAACGATTCATGGCGCCAAGGGGACCTTTATCTGCAGGGACCGAGTCGATCCTGCGAAAGAAAACGTAGGATGGATTTGACCAGAGCAATTCCTGACCTGCGATCGGATTGCGTCGAACCCAGTTTTTGATGACTTGTGCTGACACTTGATGCGCCTCGAACACGCCGCGCCGGACCAGCTCGGCACCTATGGATCGATATTCATGCCCATTCGCGCCCTGATATCCAACGCGGATCATCCGCCCACTGGGAAGCTTTACCCGTCCTGATCCTTGAATCTGAAGAAAGAACAACTCAACCGGGTCATCAACCCACGCGATCTCAAGGCCCCGGCCCCGCATCAAATCGCTGGTTTCAATAACACGCCGAGGATACCAAAGACCCGAGTTAACTGACTCAGGGGGCTGACGATAAAGCGGATACCGATAGCGCGCGCTCGGAGTCAAAGACCCCGAAAGCTCTGGTTCGAAATAGCCGGTAAAGAGGGCCGCATCCCCGTCTTCAATCAGAACCGGACGAAAAAAAAGCTCAAAAAATCCTTTGGCATCAGGTTTTTGTTGAGCCAAAGCGCACAGGGCAGACCAGTCAGGATCTTTGAGATCAGGACATGTGACCAAAAACGCTTCTAGCGCTTTTTCATGATCATCCTGTTCCCAATCTCGAAGATCTTCGAAATCAACAACTGTGTGTGTGGCGTCGTTGGAGAAGGCAGCGAGAGAAGAGCTGACCGCAAAAAGAGAGGCTGCGATCAGAGTCCGTATCATTCGCCTGTCGCGACAAGCCGCCAATTGGGATCATCCGATCCCATGACCCGTTCAAACGTCCAACTGTCTTTTTGCCGTTTGGATTGACCAGGCTTGCCTTCAACAATTTCACCCGATGCGTCACGCACAACAGACACCAGTTCTCCTACAAATCGGACAGTAATTTCGGAACGACCGGTGTCTTCGTCGAATTTCGCATCCAGTAGGCTGGTTTCACGAACGCCTGCAAAATCGGCCTCAATTTTAAGCCCTTGTTCCTGACGTGCGTCCACAACCTGCGAGAAAGCTTCAAAAACATCCTCGGACAAGAACGGCGCGATCTCGTCCATTTGACCACGTTCAAAGGCCATCAAAATCCACTCGTAAGCTTGCTTCGCTCCTTGCAGGAATTCGCCAACGGTGAAACTGGGCTCGACGCGTTTCATACCTGCAAGTGCTTCGGCCGCATCACTGTCTTCGGCAACATGGTCGGTAATGTCATAATCCGGGCCACCTTCGATTACCTCGAAATCCTGCCGACGCGTTGTTGATTGAGAGCCTTGCCGTGGTTGCGGCGGTGCTTCAAACCCATCACGCGTGCCAAGGACGCTTTTCAGGCGCAGAATCAGGAAAATCGCAATTCCTGCGAGCACCAAAAGCTGAAGTAGCGGCGAATTCATTCTTGCCTCTCACAATGTCGAGGATGGTAACATCCCCTGCTGGCACTTATGTAGGTGGTTCACCTGGTCAAGTCCACCTTACGGGGCGTTAAAAAAGGGGGGTTCTCAACATGTGGCTGTTTCTGGCGTTTCTCGCAGTGCCATTGATCGAAATTGCCCTCTTTATTCAGGTAGGAGGTTGGATTGGGCTATGGCCGACGCTTGGCATTGTCGTGTTAACAGCAATTCTTGGAACCTTCCTTGTCAAATCACAAGGATCGTTAGCGATGGGACAGTTGCGAAACTCGTTTTCGCGACTGGACGATCCCACTGAACCGCTCGCTCACGGGGCGATGATACTTGTTGCCGGGGCCTTGCTTTTAACGCCAGGGTTTTTCACGGACGCGCTGGGGTTTGCACTTTTGACGCCGCCAGTTCGGAGCGCTGTCTTTGCGTATCTGAAGAAACGTATTCGTGTACAACGTTTTGAAATGGGTGAACGTCATCCAATGGACTCATCTGAGCAGCAACCGTCCAATCCGGACAAAGGTGTGATAGAAACCGAGTATCATGAGGTTCATCCGCCAAAAAAACCAACTCACGGGAATTCGGGCTGGACTAAGCATTGAGGCCCCTTTGGCATCCTGCTAAGCGTGCCGAAACGAGAGATCCCACTGGAGAAGCACATGGCAGATCAGGAAAACGGCGCCGCAAAGCCCGACATAGAGGCAAAGCCACAATCACAAGAATTGCCAACAGGACCCCAGATGAATGTTCTGACGCAATTTATTCGGGATATGTCATTTGAAAACGTACTATCCCAGCGAGGTGTTGGTGGAGAAGTGACCCCTGATGTTCAGGTTGCTGTTAATCTGGATGCAAAGAAACGTGCGGTCGAAAACCAATACGAAGTGGTCACCAAACTGGTTGTGACTTCCAAAAACAAAACCAATGAAGAAAAGCTGTTCCTCTTGGAGCTGGAGTATGTCGGGGTTTTCAACATTGAGAATGTTCCTGAGGACCAGATGCATCCTTTCTTGCTTATTGAATGTCCCCGGATGCTCTTTCCGTTCATGCGGCGGATCGTCAGTGACGTGACTCGTGATGGTGGCTTCCCGCCTCTTAACCTTGAAACGATTGATTTTGTGCAGCTGTACAGAAACGAAATCATGCGTCGTCAGGCAGAAGTGGCGCAGAGCAAAGCGACGCCTGACGCTTAGGTTTACAAGTTAGGGATTTTTCTTCCAGATCGCGCCGTCACCGAGCTTTTCAATAAAAGCTGCGTGGGCGGCGGCTTCTTCATCCGTTATGCGTTTTGGCAACGTCGTTGGCCTGGGCAAAGGGCGCCAGTCTTCGGTTCGCATATCATTTTTTGAGGTCTCGATATGCGCACCGGCTAAGGCGAAGTCTGGCTGACGGCCTCCAACGAGTTCGAGGTAAACCTCAGCAAGGATTTCAGAGTCGAGCAAAGCGCCATGGAGCGTGCGGTCGGAGTTATCGATGCCAAATCGGCGGCACAACGCATCCAGAGATGCCGGCGAACCAGGAAACTTCTTTCTTGCAATGGCCAGCGTATCAATTGCCTGATCCCAGGGCAGTTGTGGAAGCTTAAGCCACCCAAGCTCGGCATTCAGAAACTTCATGTCAAAAGCAGCGTTGTGAATAACGAGCTTTGCATCACCCACAAAATTCAGAAAATCTTGAGCAACCTCGGAAAATAGCGGTTTGTCGCGAAGAAAATCGTCACCAAGCCCATGCACCTCAAACGCTTCGTTCGGCATGGAACGTTCCGGGTTGATGTATTTGTGAAAGGTCTTTCCCGTGGGCATGTGGTTGAAGAGCTCAACACCGCCAATCTCAACGATCCTGTCACCTTGCTCAGGTTCAAAGCCGGTGGTCTCGGTATCCAGTACGATTTCACGCATGGGTAAGTGACGTCCTAATCTGCCTTAAAACATCTTGGACCTGGGCTTTGGCATGTTCAAGCGTATCAGTGATAATCACAAAGTCGGCGCGTTGGCGTTTTTCGCTGTCCGGCATTTGGCTCTTCAGGATGACGTTGAACTGCTCTTCTGTCATTGTCCCTCTTTCCAAAACACGCGCCTTCTGAATACTTGGATCAACAGACACACAGATTGTCGCATCCATCGTTTTGTCAGAACCTGTTTCAAAGAGAAGCGGTATGTCGAAGACGCAAATTTCCGATTGTGCGTGTCTCAGGAATTCTGCGCGATCCTGAGCCACAAGGGGATGCACGATGCGTTCGATATCTTTTAACGCATCTGGTTCGGACTTCAGGATTGTTTTCAGCCTGTCCCGCGAAACAGCCCCATCTTCGATTGCCGCGGGAAACAGACGCGCCATGGGTTCGACTGCCCCACCGCCTTTGGCATAAAGGCGGTGGACTGCGGCATCCGCATCCCAGATATCGCATCCTTCTTCGGCAAATAGTTTTGCCGTGGTCGATTTGCCCATCCCAATGGAACCGGTCAATCCGAGTTTATACGTCATCTGAGCGCTGCGGCGCGGGTTGCACTGTCAACTTCAGGACGTATGCCAAACCAGCGCTCAAAAGCAGGGACAGCTTGATGCAACAACATGCCCAGCCCATCAACTGTCGTGCATCCCATTTCTTCGGCTTCGGCGAGAAGCTTGGTTTTTAAAGGTGCGTAAACCAAATCAGTCACCAAAGTGCCCTTTCTCAAACCATCCAACGGTACACGTAATGGGGGTTTACCAATCATGCCAAGGGAGGTTGTGTTTACAACAGTAGCAGCATCCTCAAGCATATTCCCCGCCTGAACCCAGTCGATCACGACAAGTCGCTTACCAAACTCCGCTTTGAGGGCATCGGCACGTACACGTGTCCTGTTGGAGATCATGATTTCTGGCACCCCTGTTTCCAGGAGAGCCGAAATCACAGCACGCGCTGCGCCCCCTGCCCCAAGCAGTGCTGCTGGCCCAGTTTTTGGATTCCATTGGGGTGCGTTTTGCTGAAGATTACGGATAAAGCCCACGCCATCCGTATTGTCTGCATGAATTTTTCCATCCTTCCGGAAAATCAGAGTATTCGCAGCACCGATCAGCGTAGCTCTGTCAGTTACGAGGTCGGCAATCTCTAAAACTTTTTCCTTGTGAGGTATGGTAACATTTGCGCCTACAAATC
Source organism: uncultured Roseovarius sp. (assembly GCA_947496175.1). Taxonomy (GTDB): domain Bacteria; phylum Pseudomonadota; class Alphaproteobacteria; order Rhodobacterales; family Rhodobacteraceae; genus Roseovarius. Next base: position 1,067,697 of record CANMBU010000001.1, on the reverse strand, counting down.
CAGCTTTCGGCAAGGATCGGATTACTGTTTCCAAGTCGTCGGCACTGACTTCCATTGGAATGTAGTGCCCCTTGATGCCATGCGTTTTGAGCCAATGTGTGTGAATTTGAGGAGATTTTGAATGTGCGATTGGCGTCCCAATAACACCCGCCAAAGGAATTCTTTGTTCCATCATGTTTCCAGCTCTCCTTTGAGGCTGAGATACGACAAAATTTCCAGAAGAGGCAAACCCAAGACGGTAAAATAGTCGCCATTGACCTGTGCAAAGAGATGAGCGCCCTCTTCTTCCAGTTTGTAGCATCCGACAGACTCACAGATGCTTTGCCAGTTTCTGTCAACGTAGCTTTGAAGATATGCGACGGTCATTTGGCGCATGACCATTTTTACGACGCCCACATGTCGCCATACGGGTTTTCCATTTTCGCAAATTACAGCTGCGGATAAAAGTTCATGCCGACGCCCGTTCATTGCCATAAGCTGTGCCAACCCGGTTTCAGGGTCAGAAGGTTTGGAAAGAAGTGAGCCCTCAAAACTCAGTACTTGGTCACATCCCAGGACAACTTTGTCTGGGTTCTTTGCGGAGATCTTAAGAGCTTTCATCTCAGCAAGTGTGTCAGCAATGTCCCTGGGTGGCGCGCCTTCTTCCTGCATAGCTTGTTTTACCATCTCTTCATCTATGCGCGGCGCCTGCGTTGCAAAATCCACGCCTGCATTCTGCAAAAGCGTCTGCCTCGTCTTGGAACTGGACGCGAGGATTATTGTGCGAGGCATGTGGAAAACCTGTCAGAAGGAAATGTACAATTTGGGGTCAATTTTCTCATAAAGCAAAATTCGGAAGCATGAGAGACAAAGAGACCCCGTTTCAGAAACTTTCACTCATTTTATTCCAAGTGGAAAAGAACAAGTCTCTTTGGGTGGAGTGCAGTTTTATCAGTGAGAAATACTTAAAAGAGTCCACTGCTTTCATTCCTGTGTTTTATACTTAATATGTTGGTTTTATTTGTTTATTTCAAAAAAATGATGATGATATCCATCTTATCAACATAGTTTTCAACAAGTATCTGCCTTGTCCAAAACTCTGTGAAAAAGTCAATAATCCACAAAAATCAGCGGCCCTACTAAATCATCATCCTTTTTCTTTCTTATTTTATTTTATAGGAGCGAAGGGAAAGGTGGAAAACCATGAGCGATACGTTGGCTTTGGCATATCCATGGGTGAAGTCATTTCACATCATGTCAGTGATAGCTTGGATGGCAGGTCTCTTCTACCTCCCTCGTTTGTTTGTGTATCACGTCGAACAGTCAGATCCCGGTGATAGTAGAGATACTGTATTTCAGACAATGGAACTGAAATTACTTCGCGTGATTATGAATCCGGCGATGATCGCGACATGGGGGTTTGGTCTTTTACTTCTTTTGACACCTGGGATCGTGGACTGGGGTGCTGTGTGGCCATATGTAAAGCTGACTTGTGTTGCAGCGATGACATGGTTTCACCATTGGCTCGGCCGACGGCGGAAAGAGTTTTTGAACGGAAGTAACACGCGCACAGGCCGACAGTATCGGATGATGAATGAAGTACCGACAATTCTAATGGTACTGATTGTCATCTCTGTGGTGGTGAAGTTCTGATACGTTGACTCCCTGATCTTAAATCCCTAGAGAGCTTATTCAGGTACCCGTCCGGGCAAACCGTTTCCCAAGACCAAATCAAAAGCCGTGGATCAGTTGTCCACGCCGAAGGATATAACATGCCAGATGATCGTCTGAATCTTTCTGATCTGAAAGCTCATACAGCCAAAGACCTGTTGTCGATGGCAGAAGAACTGGAAATCGAAAACGCCTCGACGATGCGCAAAGGCGAAATGATGTTTCAGATCTTGCGTGAACGCGCGGATGAGGGTTGGACCGTCTATGGTGATGGTGTGCTTGAGGTTCTGCAGGATGGCTTTGGATTTTTGCGGTCGTCAGAGGCAAACTATCTTCCCGGACCGGATGATATCTACGTTTCCCCGGAAACGATTCGTAAGCATTCTTTACGCACGGGCGATACGATCGAAGGTGAGATCAAAGCGCCTGAGGACAACGAACGGTATTTTGTTCTGACGCTGGTAACTCAAATCAACTTTGAGGAACCGGAACGTGCGAAACACAAGATTGCGTTTGATAACCTGACGCCTCTCTATCCAGATGAACGACTGCAGATGGAGGTTGATGATCCTACGGGTAAGGATCGATCAGCTCGTGTTATCGACCTGGTTGCTCCTATTGGGAAAGGTCAGCGATCGCTTATCGTGGCTCCGCCGCGTACTGGTAAAACTGTTATTCTCCAGAACATCGCCTCTAGTATCGAGAAAAACCATCCGGAATGCTATTTGATCGTTTTGCTGATCGATGAGCGCCCGGAGGAAGTCACAGACATGCAGCGGTCTGTGAAGGGCGAAGTAATCAGCTCGACTTTTGATGAGCCAGCGTCGCGTCATGTTGCCGTTGCAGAGATGGTGATTGAAAAAGCGAAGCGTTTGGTAGAGCACAAACGAGATGTTGTTATCTTACTCGATTCAATCACAAGACTTGGTAGGGCGTACAATACAGTTGTCCCGTCTTCAGGTAAGGTTCTGACGGGTGGTGTGGATGCCAATGCCCTTCAAAGACCGAAACGGTTCTTCGGTGCTGCCCGAAATATCGAAGAAGGTGGATCATTGACGATTGTCTCCACAGCTCTGATCGAAACCGGTAGCCGTATGGACGAGGTGATCTTTGAGGAATTCAAAGGTACCGGTAACTCCGAGATTATTCTGGATCGTAAAGTTGCAGACAAACGCGTGTTCCCGGCCATCGATATTCTGAAATCCGGTACACGGAAAGAAGATCTGCTTATTGATAAAATCGATCTCCAGAAGACGTATGTGCTTCGTCGTATTCTCAACCCCATGGGAACAACGGATGCGATTGAGTTCTTGTTGTCGAAGCTGAAGCAGACCAAGACAAATTCTGAGTTCTTTGACTCTATGAACACCTAACTTACCCCGGAGAGGGTTGTGATGGACACGATCTTTGCGCTTTCAACAGCACAGGGAAAGGCGGGAGTTTCTGTCATTCGTGTCTCTGGACCCTTGGCTTTTTATACCACCAAAGCATTGTGCGGAGATGTGCCAGTGCGCCGCAAGGCGTCGCTTCGAGAGCTGAAGACAGCAGATGGTGATAGAATTGACGAAGCACTGGTTCTGACATTTGACCATGGCCAAAGCTTTACCGGCGAAATGTCTGTTGAATTTCAATGTCATGGTAGTGTTGCGGTTGTATCAAAGGTTCTTGAAACGCTCGGAAAATTTGAGGGTTGCCGACAGGCTGATGCCGGCGAGTTTACCAGGCGAGCGCTTGAAAATAACCGGTTAGACTTGTCTCAGATTGAAGGCCTTGCCGATCTGATTGAAGCGGAGACGGAAGCGCAGCGGCGCCAAGCGCTACGAGTTTTTTCAGGTGAATTGGGTGGTAAAGCGTCGGAGTGGCGTCGGCATCTGGTAAGGGCCGCCGCTTTGATAGAAGCGACGATTGATTTTGCGGATGAAGATGTTCCTGTGGATGTGTCGCCAGAAGTCAGCAAGCTGGTTCGCGGTGTTCTCGAGGGCCTTCAGGTGGAAATAGAAGGATACTCGTCGGCGGAGAGGATTCGGACTGGATTTGAAGTCGCTATAGTTGGGGCCCCAAACACGGGCAAGTCTACATTGCTCAACTATCTCGCAGGACGGGATGCTGCAATTACGTCTAGCCATGCGGGAACCACCCGAGATGTGATAGAAGTAAAGATGGATCTTGGCGGTTTGCCAGTGACCCTTTTGGATACCGCGGGTTTGAGAGAAGCTGAGGATGAGGTCGAAGCGATTGGTATCGATCGGGCACTTTCACGCGCGGAGTCTGCAGATCTAAGAGTCATTCTTGTTGAAGAGGGTAGAGAGCCAGAACTTGTTCCCAGAGACGATGATGTTATCTGCCTGGCAAAAGCAGACTTGAGTTCCGAGACTGGGCCCGGCGGAGTGTCTGGGAAAACAGGGTTGGGTGTCCTTGAGTTGGTGAATGGTGTTACAGAGGCCTTAAAAAGCAGAGCGTCAGAGAGTGGACTGGCCATCCGTGAGCGTCATAAGTCAGCTATGGAACGAGGGTCAAGGTCTTTGCGCTCGGCTGTTGGGCTTCTTGCCCAAGGCCCGGAATACTCGGAAATTTGCGCGGAAGAAGTTCGCACAGCAGTACGAGCACTTGACTCTTTGATTGGTCGAGTGGACATCGAGAACGTTCTTGATGAGGTTTTTGCGAGTTTTTGCTTGGGAAAATAGCGGAGTGTTTCACGTGAAACATTTTGATGTTCTGGTTATCGGTGGGGGCCATGCCGGTGTAGAAGCGGCGGCGGCGGCTGCCCGTATGGGTGCGCGCACTGGTCTCGTGACACTTAAAAAAGACGCTATTGGTGTTATGTCGTGTAATCCGGCAATAGGTGGGCTGGGCAAGGGACATCTTGTTAGAGAGATTGACGCTCTTGACGGTGTGATGGGGCGAGTTGCGGACAAAGCCGGCATTCAATTTCGCCTTTTAAATAGACGCAAGGGCCCAGCCGTTCAGGGGCCTAGAACTCAAGCAGATCGTAAAACTTACCGAGAGGAAATGCAGCGCGAAATGGTGCTGCAGCGCGACCTGACGATCATTGAGGGTGAGGCCGCGGATTTTGTCGTGAGAGAGGACCGAGTGTCCGGTGTGGTTCTTGCTGATGGGAGCGAGATAACCGCAAACAGTGTTGTTTTGACGACTGGAACTTTCCTTCGTGGCGTTATTCATATCGGCGATGTTTCGCGTCCTGGCGGTCGCATGGGTGAAAGCCCTTCCGTAAAACTGGCTGAGCGAATTGACTCGTTTGGTCTTCCGCTTGGGCGTTTGAAGACAGGAACACCCCCACGTCTCAACGGTAAGACGATTAACTGGGGGAACCTGGAGATGCAGGCTGCGGATGAAGATCCGACGATGTTTTCGTTTCTGTCCAAAACCCCATTCGCTCGGCAAATCTCTTGTGGAATTACCTATACAAACGAAAGGACGCACGATCTTATCCGCGAGAATCTGGATAGGTCTGCGATGTATGGGGGTCGTATCGATGGAATCGGTCCGCGCTACTGTCCGTCTATAGAAGACAAAATCGTTCGATTTGCCGATAAAACGTCGCATCAGATTTTTTTGGAACCTGAAAGCCTTTCGGATGATGTTATTTATCCAAATGGAATTTCGACGTCCCTTCCGGAAGACATTCAGGCCGAATACGTCCAGTCCATTGCAGGGTTGGAAAACGCCCAAATCCTGCAGCCAGGTTACGCAATTGAGTATGACTATGTTGATCCAAGAGCGCTCGACCTAACGCTGGCTGTTTCGTCTGTGGCGGGTCTCTATCTCGCCGGACAAATCAATGGAACAACAGGATATGAGGAAGCTGCCGCACAGGGGCTTGTCGCTGGTCTAAATGCGGCGCTGAGTGTCCTGGATCGTGAACCCGTCATTTTCAGTCGAATGAATAGCTACATTGGCGTAATGATTGATGATTTGACGACCAAGGGTGTGTCGGAGCCGTACAGAATGTTTACCTCGCGAGCGGAATTCAGGCTTTCGCTGAGGGCGGATAACGCGGATCAACGCCTTACGCCTGTTGGTCTCGATCTCGGATGTGTAGGAGAAAACCGACGATTTGCGTTCGAGGACAAGGCGGAGCGACTTTCATCCGGCCGTGATCAGCTTGAGAATAGCAGCTATACGCCCAGGCAGCTGAATGAATGCGGTATAGCAGTTAATCAGGATGGCGCTCGCCGTTCAGCATTTCAACTTTTGTCTTATCCGGATGTTGATTTTTCAACGCTGATTGGTCTGGAAAAGTCCTTCTCATCAATAGATCCGGATACGCGAGAGCAACTGTCCAAAGACGCGCTCTATGCAAACTACATCGAACGTCAGAAACGGGATGTAGAGCAAATGAAACGTGATGAGGCGCATGTTATTCCAGGGGACTTCGAGTATTCTGGAATTCATGGATTGTCCAATGAACTTAAGTCCAAGTTGTCGAAGTCTCGTCCTGAGAACCTGGCACAGGCGTCTAGGATTGATGGCATGACGCCTGCAGCATTGACTTTGTTGCTTGCTAAGCTGCGTCAAGAAAATCGGAACAAGAGCGCGTGACGCTTGGTGGGTTTCCGGATGTTTCACGTGAAACAATGGAACGTCTTGAGCGATACTCAGAGCTTCTAATCAAGTGGAATCCTAGAATAAACTTGGTTTCCAAATCCACGATTGATGATCTTTGGACACGTCATATTCTGGATTCAGCACAAATTTTTGAAATTCCCAGGGGCAGTATTCGCAGATGGGTCGATTTGGGTTCGGGTGGAGGCTTTCCGGGTCTGGTTGTTGCAGTTCTTGCACGAGAGCTACAACAGCAGTTTGAAATCATGCTAGTGGAAAGTGATGCTCGAAAGTGCGCGTTTCTTTCCAATGTTGCTAGAGAGTTGGATTTAGAGGTTCAAATCAAAAATGACCGGATCGAAAATCTCAATTCGTTGGATGCAGATATTGTGTCTGCCCGAGCGCTGGCGGATTTGACTTCTCTTTTGGATTTATCAGAAAGACATTTGGCGCAAGGAGCCACACTTCTTCTTATGAAAGGAAAAAAGTGGCGCTCAGAACTGGAAATGGCACAATCGAAGTGGAACTTTGACTGCCAAATTGTTAAAAGCAAAACGAGCGAAGGCTCTGTCATTCTTTGCGTTTCAGGAGTACGTCGTGTCTGATCCGACGCGTTATCACGATCCCAAAATTGTTGCAGTTGCTAATCAAAAAGGTGGTGTTGGTAAGACAACGACGACCATCAATCTGGGTGCGGCGCTTGCGGAGTTGGGACGGCGCGTTCTTATCGTTGATCTTGATCCCCAGGGTAACGCGTCGACCGGGCTGGGGATTGAAGCCGACGAACGCACTTATACGACCTACGAATTGCTTCTGGAGGAGGTCGAGCTCAAGAAAGTTATCTTGGATACCTCGCAACGTGGTTTGAAAATTATTCCAGCTACTGTTGATCTCAGCTCTGCTGACATGGAACTTATTGCAAACGAAAAACGGAGCTTTTTGTTGCACGACGCGCTGCGCCAGCCGGCGATGGAGGGTTTTGCGTTTGATTTCATTTTGATTGATTGCCCGCCGTCCCTCAACCTTTTGACCGTTAATGCAATGGTTGCGGCACACTCCGTTTTGGTGCCCCTTCAATCAGAGTTCTTCGCTTTGGAAGGCTTGTCTCAATTGATGCTGAGTGTGCGAGAAGTGCGCCAGACGGCCAATCCTGATCTCAGGATTGAAGGTATCGTCCTGACCATGTTTGACGGCCGCAATAACCTGTCGTCTCAAGTCGAGCAGGATGCGCGCGAGAATTTGGGTGATCTTGTTTTCAAAACACGGATTCCCCGGAACGTTCGGGTGAGCGAAGCGCCATCGTTTGCGGTTCCGGTTTTGTCTTACGATCCGATGTCAAAAGGCGCCTTGGCTTATCGAGATTTGGCAAAGGAATTGATGAAGAACAATACACTTAAGGCAGCTTAAACTCAGGGAAGTGTCATGGCAGAGAATAAACCGAAAAGAGGACTCGGGCGCGGACTTTCGGCACTTATGGCCGATGTGGCGGAGAGTCCTGGAACACCGGCGGAGCGGCTGAAAGAAGCCGACCGTACCTTGCCGATAGAAAGCATCGAGCCCAATCCCGATCAGCCGCGTCGAGATTTTGAGAAAGAGCCTTTGGAAGATCTCGCAGCATCTATTAAAGAGAAGGGCATTATTCAACCTTTGATTGTAAGATCGAGTTCACGTGATCCGAACCGGTATGAGATCGTAGCAGGGGAACGACGGTGGCGCGCTGCGCAGATGGCTCAGCTCCATGAAGTGCCAGTTCTGGTGCGAGAGTTTGATGATACCGAAGTTCTTGAAATTGCAATCATTGAAAATATTCAACGTGCGGATTTGAACCCAGTTGAAGAAGCGGCCGGATATAGCCAGCTGATGGAGCGATTTGGTCACACGCAAGAAAAGTTGGCCACTGCGCTTGGAAAGAGCCGTAGTCATATTGCGAACTTATTGCGTTTGTTGAATTTGCCGACCGAAGTTCAGGGGTTTCTGAGAGATGGATCCCTTTCAGCAGGTCATGCAAGGGCCTTAATAACAGCCGCTGATCCTGTTGCCTTGGCCAAGCAGGTCATAAAGAAGGGTCTATCCGTTCGGGAAACTGAAAAGCTCGTAAAATCAGAAGCTTCAGATACATCCAGGCCGGTGATCAAGGGAACGGCGGCGCCTGAAAAGGATGCGGATACAATGGCATTGGAAGGAGATTTGTCGGCCAGCCTTGGCATGAAGGTCTCACTGGCACATAGGACAGGTCAAGAAGGCGGGCAATTGACTATCTCGTATGAGAGTTTCGATCAGTTGGATGCTCTTTGTCAGAAGCTGACGGCTAGCGACTAGGTCTGGTCCAGATAAAAGTTAGAACTCCGAGCAACACCAAACCCTGTATGGCCAATACCGTCCAAGCTAGTTTTAAGGCCAGTGAAATCCCAAAGACTACCATAATCGACAAAGTCGCAAGACGTTTGGAACGTGCGCCTATCGCACCGCGTTCATGCCAATCTAAAATTGGTGGCCCGATAACAGGATGGGTGATCATCCAGTGATGCAAGCGTTCCGAAGAGCGCGCAAAACAAAATGCAGCAAGCAACCAGAGCGGGACTGTTGGGATTAAGGGAAGAAACGCCCCGATTGCGCCAAGTGCTAAGCACATCAGCCCCACAGATATGTAAATTGCACGCATCTCAGCCTGGCATCAGAGTTCTAATAACGGCGTTAAGCATCATACGGCCCTTGAACGTTGTACGAATGGTGCGCGCTTCTGTGGTGATTAAATCCAATTGACGAAGCTCATCCAGGCTCGCTTCTGGTAACGCCCGTGGCGTGAGAGATCTTACTCTGTCGAGACAAACGCCTTCAGACAATCTAAGCCCCATCAGCAGCAATTCAGATGCCTGGTCCAAATAGGATAATGGATCACGAGATTTCTCGGGCGTTCCACTATCTACCTCTGCCAGCCACTTGCCGGGCTGGGACCAGCACTCTGTCGCGTATCTTGTCTTTCCCAGAGTGACGCGCCCATGCGCCCCAGGCCCGATACCTATGTAATCTCCGCCTCGCCAATAAATAAGGTTGTGTCGCGATTCAGAGCCGGGTTTGGCATGGTTTGACACTTCATACGCGTCGAAACCCGCCGACTGACAAAGTTCCTGAGTGAGTTCGAACATGTCTGCAGAACCATCTTCGCTCGGCAGCCCCTTTAGAAGCCCACGCGCATCGCGCTCACCAAACGCCGTGCCAGGCTCAATCGTCAATTGATACAGGGACAAATGATCACCAGCGAGCAACAGCGCATCCTCAAGCTCTTTTTCCCAAGCCGAAAGAGATTGACCCTGCCTTGCGTAGATCAGATCAAAACTCACGCGACCGAAAGTCGATTGCGCAATGTCTAACGCCATTCTGGCATCCTCTGCCGAATGAAGGCGCCCAAGCCGCTTTAGATCACCGTCATTCAACGCCTGAATGCCTAGTGACACTCGATTCACACCCGCTTCTGCAAACTTGGAAAACTTCTCAGCCTCCACGGAGCCGGGATTGGCTTCCAACGTGACCTCCAGGTCATTCGCTGTTCGCCATGTCTCATGAACGCGATCTAAAATCTGCCCCACAAGATCCGGCAGCATCAAACTTGGGGTTCCACCCCCAAAGAACACCGAATTCAACAACCGGTCCGGCAGCAAATGTCCGTAGCGATCAATCTCGCTCAGGTATGCTTTAAGCCATTGCTTTTGATCAATCTTCGACTGGACGTGGCTGTTGAAATCGCAATATGGGCATTTGGACTCGCAAAAAGGCCAGTGAATATAAAGCCCAAACCCGCCCTGACGCCAATCTTCAATCAAAACAGCCCTTTACGAGTTTTGCGAACGCGTTTGCGCGGTGACTGATCTTGTTTTTCTCCCAGCGGTCCATTTCCCCAAAGGTTTGATCATAACCACAGGGTTGGAAAATGGGATCGTATCCGTGCCCTTGGTTACCGCGCATAGGCCAAACAATACGTCCTTCGATTGTTCCTGGGAAAACCTCGTCGTGCCCGTCGGGCCAGGCCATCACCAAAGTGCAGCAAAATCGTGCGGTCCAGGGCTCATTGGCGCCGGAGTCGACCAGACAACCATGTGCCTTGCTCATTGCCATTACAAAATCACGACCAGTCTCTGTTTCGGCCCAATCCGCCGTGTAAACACCAGGCTTTCCATTCAATGCGTCAATTTCAATGCCTGAGTCATCGGCCAAGGCAGGAAGACCTGTCGCCTGAGACGCGGCATGTGCCTTAATGCGAGCATTTCCAACAAATGTGGTCTCTGTTTCTTCTGGTTCTTCGAGGTTCATGTCAGCAGCACCAACCACGGTCACGCCAAAAGGCTCAAGCAAGTTCGCTATTTCCTCCAGCTTGCCAGTGTTATGTGTGGCAACAAGCAGTTCGTTGCCAGAAAATCTACGCACTGGTTGCAGCCTTTTGCGCAGCAACCAGTTCGCCTACACCTTTTTCCGCCAGACCCATCAATTGATCCATTTGGTCTCGACTAAAAGTTGAGCCTTCGGCACTCATCTGAACTTCGATCAATTGACCAGATCCCGTCATGATGAAATTGCCGTCCACGCCCGCTGTACTGTCTTCTGGATAATCCAGATCAAGAACGGGCTGGCCTGCATAGATGCCGCAACTTACTGCGGCAACAGGATCAATCAACGGATCGGTCAGAACTTCTCCGGACTTTAGCAATTGGTTCACTGCCAGACGCAGAGCAATCCATCCGCCAGTGATTGACGCACACCGAGTGCCGCCATCAGCTTGAATCACATCACAGTCGACTGTGATTTGGCGCTCGCCAAGGGCTACTCTATCCACGCCGGCCCGCAAGCTCCGCCCGATAAGACGCTGAATCTCGACGGTCCGGCCTCCTTGTTTCCCGGCAGACGCCTCACGTCGCATGCGACTTGATGTTGATCTTGGGAGCATGCCGTACTCTGCCGTTACCCATCCCAGACCAGAGCCTTTGATAAATGGCGGAACACGATCTTCCAACGTTGCGGTGCATAAAACGTGCGTGTCGCCCATGCGGATCATGCATGAGCCCTCGGCGTGTTTTGTGATCCCGGTTTCAATTGAAACCGCACGCATTTCATTTAAATCTCTTCCTGAGGGCCGCATAACAGAACTCCTTTGCTGTCCAACCGGGATACAGGTGAGGCATTCCCGTTAGCAACCCCGATTGACCTTTTCGGTACGGCGAATTTAATGGCAGGCCAGAATCAACCGATGAGCACAATGGAAAGCACCCTTCATATCCTTGAAGAGATGAATGACCGCTCGCGTGAAGTGTTTCGGCGCGTGGTGGAATCTTATCTGGCGACAGGCGATCCGGTTGGTTCCCGGACGCTCACCAGAGGAATGTCGGAAAAGGTTTCTGCCGCAACCATTCGTAACGTCATGCAGGACCTGGAATATTTGGGTCTTCTTGACAGTCCACATGTCTCTGCAGGCCGGGTGCCCACGCAGCAAGGGCTCCGTATGTTCGTGGATGGCCTTTTGGAAGTCCGCAATGTCGAAGAGACAGATCGCGAGACGATTGATGCGACGCTTTCATCTAACTCAGAAGACGTTTCGGGCGCATTGGATCGCATTGGATCGGCGCTGTCTGGCGTCACTCAGGGTGCGTCTCTTGTTCTGTCCCCCAAACATGAAGCGCCAATAAAACACATTGAATTCGTTAGCCTTGGTCCGGATAGAGCTTTGGTCGTGTTGGTTTTTGCCGATGGGCATGTAGAAAATCGCATTTTTCATCCTCCCGCCGGTCAAACGCCGAGCGCAATGCGCGAAGCTGCTAACTTCTTGAACAGCATGGTTGAAGGACGCACGGTCTCAGAGCTGCAAACTGTTATTACGGCCCAGATTGAGGCGCGGCGGCAAGAAGTTGATCAGCTTGCGCATCAGCTCGTAGAAAGTGGTTTGGCTGTTTGGGATGGTGAGGCGGACACTTATGAGCGCTTGATTGTACGCGGACGCTCGAATCTGCTCGAATCTGACGCGGACGAAGGAGAGTTGGATCGCATTAGATCTTTGTTCGATGACCTCGAACGTAAACGCGACATTGCCGAATTCCTTGAATTAACGGATCAAGGCGAAGGCGTGCGCATTTTTATTGGCTCTGAGAACAAACTTTTCTCACTTTCGGGTTCCTCTTTGGTTGTATCTCCATATATGAACTCTGATCGAAAGATTGTGGGCGCTGTGGGTGTTATTGGACCGACGCGCCTGAATTACGGGCGTATTGTTCCGATTGTTGATTATACGGCGCAGCTTGTCGGTAAGCTGATCGCCGACCGAAGTTAGAGGGCTGACATGGCTGAGTCGAAAGAAGAACAGTTTCTGGACGACATTGAACAGGCAGAAGCAGAAGAGCAATCCGTCATTTTTGATGATGTGGTCGACACGCCTGAAGATGAAATAGAACAGCTGCGCGCCGAGCGGGACGCGCTGCAAGACAAATTCATGCGCGCTCTTGCTGACGCAGAAAATGCCCGTAAGCGTGCTCAAAAAGATAGAATGGAAGCAGAAAATTACGGCGGATCCAAGCTTTCACGTGATTTGCTTCCGGTCTTCGACAATATGAAGCGTGCGGTCGACTCTGTGACAGAAGAACAGCGCGAAGCGGCCGGGGCGTTGATCGAAGGCATAGAGCTTACGATGCGTGAACTTGTCAACGTGTTCAACAAACACGGTATTCGTATGATCAATCCCGAAGTGGGGGACAAGTTCGATCCGCAGGAGCACGAGGCCATGTTTGAAGCGCCTGTTCCTGGAACAAAAGCCGGTGAAATCATTCAGGTTTCAGCTCAGGGATTTATGTTGCACGATCGCATCTTACGCCCGGCTCAGGTTGGTGTTTCGTCAAACCCGGGTTGATACTTGAGGCTGATGCACGCTCTTAGAAGCATGTATCAGTTGCTAAAACCTCTCGTTGTTCTCTTCTTTATGCCCATTGCGGCAGCGGCACAGAATTTCCCAGACTACGAGGAAATCTACGTAAACGACTTTGCCGGTCTGTTGTCTGACTCGGCAAAGAAGATTTCGAGAGAAAAACTCCGTACATTCACCCGAGATACCGGCATCGAATTTACCGTCGTCACAATTCGATCCATGTCGGACTATGGATATTCGGGCGAAATAGAGCCGTTCGCGACCGGATTATTTAACACTTGGGGCGTTGGGGACGCAAATCGCAACGATGGCGTGATGATGCTCGTCGCAAAGGATGATCGCAAAATGCGGCTTGAAGTTGGATCGGGATATGGAACTTCAAAGAACGCCGCGATGCAGAGGATCGTTGATGATGTTATTCTGCCCGAGTTTCGATCAAACCGCTTCGGCGCGGGTATCGTGCGTGGTATTGATGCGGTCATTGAGGATTTGACGGCTGAACCACCGACTGTCATGGAGAGACTTAGTGGTTTAATCCGCTCAGCATTCAGCTTTCTCGGCCAGGCTTTGAGTTTTCTGTTTTATCCAATTCTTGCCGGGCTGGGCGGTTTGGCGTTTTGGATGTATCGGAGATACTTGCGATACTCGCCGCGAATATGTCCTGTAGATTCCTCACGGATGGAGCTTTTGGCAGAGCATTGGGACGATGCACATTTACGCAAAGGCCAACTCAAAGAAGAAGAGATCGACAGCGTTGACTACGATGTTTGGCGCTGTCCAAAATGCGAGAGACTCACGATAGAAGCCTATAAATCGTGGTTTTCCCAATATAGCGCTTGCCGTAGTTGCAACTACCGGACGTTGCAGGGCGAAACCGAAATTCTGGAGCATGCAACCACCAGCTCAACAGGTAAGAAAAAAGTCACCTACACCTGTTTGAATTGTGCCGACACTTATGCAGTGACCAAAATCATCCCAAAAAAGAGTGAAAGTTCATCCTCATCGAGTAGCAGCTCTTCTTCCTTTGGTGGGGGGACTTCATCAGGTGGTGGTGCCAGCGGGAGCTGGTGAACTCACTCGGTTAGAGACTTGAGTTCATAAATGAGGTCCAACGCCTCTTTCGGAGATAGTTCATCAGGCAAGATATCCTTCATGCGCGTGTCTAGCTCTGATACTTTTGACATGGGCGGTGCAGGGGACGGTGCAGACGAGAAAAGTGGCAGATCGTCAATGATCATGTCACGCTTGCCGCCGCCTTCCCTTTCACCCTTTTCCAAAGTTTCGAGTATCTTGCGCGCGCGCTCAATCACGGAACCTGGTAAACCGGCCAGTTTTGCGACCTGAACTCCATAGCTTCGATCTGCGGCACCCTTACGTACTTCATGCAAAAACACGACGTCCCCCTCGTGTTCCTTGACTGCGACGGTCGCATTATCCAGGCGATTCAATTTCGCTTTGAGATGCGTGAGTTCGTGGTAGTGCGTAGCAAAAAGCGTCCGGCATCGGTTGACTTCGTGAAGATGTTCGAGCGTCGCCCATGCGATGCTAAGCCCATCATATGTAGCCGTTCCGCGTCCAATTTCATCTAGGATGACCAAGGCGTTTTCATCGGCTTGATTGAGGATCGTTGCCGTTTCGATCATCTCAACCATGAAGGTTGAGCGCCCTCTGGCAAGGTCATCGGATGCACCGACGCGACTGAAGAGTTTACTCACCAGCCCGATATGTGCGGATGAGGCCGGAACAAAAGATCCGATTTGTGCAAGAACAGCAATAAGCGCGTTTTGTCTAAGAAACGTCGATTTACCGGCCATGTTTGGACCAGTCAGCAGCCAGATGTCGTGCGCATTATCCAGGGTGCAGGAATTTGCGACAAAGACATTGCCGCCTTCACGGCGAATGGCATGTTCCACAACTGGGTGCCGGCCATCTTCAATGCTAAGGGTTCGGCCGTCGTCGATTTTCGGCCGACACCAGTTTTCGCTTCTTGCGATATCGGCAAAAGCGGTCGCCAAATCGAATTCGGCAAGTGCTCTTGCAGTTTCAGAGATTGTCGCTGCGCTCTTCAGAATTTCGGTTTTCAGGTATTGATAGAGACGCTTTTCGATTTCAATTGCCCTGCCCCCTGCATTGAGGATTCGCGTTTCCATTTCGCTCAGTGGAATTGTTGTGAAGCGGATTTGATTGGCAGTGGTTTGTCGGTGTTTGAAAGTCTCATTCAGTGGATCTGAAAGCATTTTGTCAGCATGCGTTGCAGTGACCTCAACAAAATATCCAAGAACATTGTTGTGCTTGATCTTCAGGCTCTGAATGCCGGTCAGTTCGGCATATTCCGATTGCATTGCTGCGATGACACCTCTGCCTTCGTCGCGCAGTTGCCGTACTTCATCCAGTTCAGCGTCATATCCAGCAGAAATAAATCCACCGTCCCGCACCATCAGAGGTGGTTCGGAAACCAGTGCGTTTTCGAGCAGTTCTACTAGGGATTCATGTCCTGTTAAGCGTGAACAAGCGTCACTCAACAGCGCGGGAAGATCATCTTCGTGCAGCCGAGTTGCAATATCGGCCGCTTGGGAGAGGCCATTTCGTATGGCGGCCAAATCCCTTGGACCTCCTCGGTCCAGACTCAATCTAGACATGGCGCGATCCAAGTCGGGCACTTTCCGCAGCAAGTCGCGCAAATCCGCCGCGATACGATTGTTTTCAGTCATAAAACTGACAGCATCCAACCGGCGTTCAATCTTTGTGAGATCGCGGCTAGGGCTAGACAGCCTACGTTCCAAGAGACGTCCGCCGCCTGCTGTTACCGTGCGATCCAAAACAGCCAGCAGAGAGCCACTCTTTCCACCGCTCATGGCACGTGTCAGTTCAAGGTTTCGACGCGTTGCGGCGTCAATTTGCATAACCTGTGCGGTTGTTTCCTGAACTGGAGGACGTATGAGTGGCAGTTTACCCTTTTGGGTCATCTCAACATACTCAATGAGTGCGCCCATGGCGGACAACTCAGCGCGATTAAACTGGCCAAAGGCGTCCAGCGTTGAGACCCCGAACAAATCACACAAGCGCTTTTGCGCACTGGTGCTGTCAAAAGCGGCGCGTGCGAGAGGTGTGATTGATATGTCAAAATCAGAGACTAACTCAGATAAATTCGGATCATATTCATCAGTAAGAATGAGCTCGCTGGGCCTTAGTCGGGCTAACTCGGGTCCCAATCGTTCTTCTTCTAGGGACACGACATGCAATGCACCGGTGGAAATATCACTCCAGGCCAGAGCACATTCACCGCGCACTTCGGAAAACGCGGCCAGGAAATTGTGGTGCCGTGCGTCAAGCAAGGTTTCTTCAGTCAGGGTTCCGGGTGTTACAAGCCGAACTACATCGCGCCTGACCACTGCTTTCGAACCACGCTTCTTGGCTTCGGACGGGTCTTCCATCTGTTCGCAAACAGCAACGCGGAATCCCTTCCGGATCAGGTTGAGCAAATATCCTTCTGCTGAATGTACTGGAACACCACACATCGGGATGTCTTCACCCAGGTGCTTTCCTCTCTTTGTCAACGCGATGTCCAACGCTTCGCTGGCGGCGACAGCATCTTGAAAGAACAGTTCGTAAAAATCACCCATGCGATAGAACAGCAAAGCGTTTTGATACTGAGCTTTGAGATCGAGGTATTGTGCCATCATCGGCGTTATGGCTGATGTTGCGGATGTCACGCTGTCCCCCTGTCCTCGCTGGACTGAGTTTACAAACGCAAAGGAGGGCGTGAAAGCACAAACAACTTGGATGGTTATAATGCGCTCGCAAACAAACAACTTTATTTGCAAAGATGGAGATGCAGCATGATCTACAATCTCGGATCGATCAATCTTGACTACTTTTATTCGGTGCCGAGATTGCCAGTTGCTGGTGAAACACTTGCAACCAAGGAATTCGGCATGGGCCTGGGTGGCAAAGGCGCAAACATGTCAGTTGCGGTTGCGCGAGCAGGCGGCGAGGTTCACCACATTGGAAGTGTGGGCGAAGATGGTATCTGGGCGCTTGATTACTTAAAACGAGCGAGTGTTGATGTTTCAAATGTTCACTCGCTTCAAGCACCGACCGGGCACGCAGTTATCCTTCGCGATGATGATGGAGAGAACTTGATCGTCATACACCAGGGTGCCAACTCATTGCAGGACAAGGATCGGATCGCTGCTGCGTTGCTGAATGCTCGGCCTGGGGATGTTTTGCTCTTGCAAAATGAAACCAATCTACAGGCATTTGCTGCGGAACTGGGACATGGATCGGGGATGAAGGTGGCCTACGCGGCTGCACCATTTGATGTAAATGCGTTGAAGGAAGTTCTTCCATATATTCACATTCTTATCTTGAATGAACTGGAGATGGCGCAGCTTCGCGAGCAGACAGATAACAGGCCGGAAGCGCTGGGCGTTGACGTCGTCATTGTCACTAAGGGGTCGGATGGTTGCGTGCTTTATTCCAAGGAGCTGGGCGAAAAACACGTTCCTGCCTTTCCGGTGAACCCTGTGGATACAACGGGTGCAGGCGATACGTTTACTGGGTACTTTCTCGCCCATCTTGATCGCGGCAGCAGTATTGAAGAAGCTGTTCTTGGAGCGCATGCAGCTGCGGCGGTTATGGTCATGAAAAAGGGGACAGCTGATGCCATCCCCTTTGCATTGGACGTTGAGAAGTTCTTTGGTTAGGAGCCAGCAAACGCGGCCTTGTTACCCCAAAGTTGCTTTACACGTGCGTCTCGTCCACAGGCCTGGCGATATGCTTTGTAGGCCTTGGATTGTTTTTTAGGTCCGAACCGAGTCAAAATGATTTTGGACCCTTTGTAATAGTCTTGGTGCGAGGCATCAGCTGGATAAAATTTGGATATCCCAAGAACAGGTGTCACGATTTTCTTTCCCAGCTCTGCTTGTGCGGTCGCAATGGCCTTATTCGCTGCGCTTTTTTCGCCAGAATCTGCGACAAATATTGCCGTCCTGTAGCTGTCACCTCTGTCACAAAATTGACCACCAGCGTCTGTTGGGTCAACTGATCGCAGGAACTTAGCTAATAGCGCTTCGCGAGACACTTTGTTGGGATCAAAGAGTATCTGAACCGCCTCATAGTGGCCTGTACCACCTCGGGTGACTTGTTTGTAGGTCGGGTTTGCAACTGTTCCGCCCGTAAAGCCGGAGATGACCTCTTTCACACCTGCTACAGACTCAAAATCAGCTTCGACGCACCAGAAGCATCCACCTGCCACTGTGAGAACTTCAGTACCCGCAGCGCGCGCCTGACCTGTATTCAGCGTGAAGGCGATTCCAATTAGGATCGCGAGTGCCGTTGCTTTGATATTGCTCAGATGTTTCATGTCCAAACCTCCTCGGTTGGACCAATATTGCTCCGGTCAGCATCGAAACCCAACTCACCAGCCTGTGAGGTCACGCACCGGTGACCTGATTTTACGCTTGGCAGCCAGATTTGGGGGCTTTAGCGTTCCTTTTGAAACAAAAATTCTGGTCTTTCGTAACATTTGAGGTGCCGATGAGCGATCAAGTCACGACCCATCAGGCGGCAGAAGACGTACGAAATGAATCTATTCTGATTTGGTTGAACGGTAAGGTTGTCCCAAAGTCAGAAGCGCTGGTGAGCGTCTATGACAGTGGTTTCATGCTGGGTGACGGCGTTTGGGAAGGTCTGCGGCTCTACAATGGCGTTTGGGCGTTTGCTGAGGAACATCTTGATCGGCTTTTTGAGGCTGCCAAGGCAATTGATCTCAATATTGGTATGAGCCGTGCCGATGTATTTCAAGCGCTTGTTGAGACGCAGAATGCCAACAACATGGTGACGGATGCCCATGCACGCTTGATGGTGACCCGGGGTGTGAAAACACGTCCCTTTCAACACCCTTCCTTGTCTCAACAGGGGCCTACTATCGCAATCATCATGGAGCATTCCACACCCAAGCTCCCACGGCCTATCACGCTTGCAACGGTGCCGCATATTCGTGGTTTACCGATGACCCAAGACCCCAAACTGAATTCACATTCCAAATTGAACTGTGTTTTGGCCTGTATCGCGGCTGAGAAAGCTGGCGCAGACGAAGGGTTGATGCTGGATGCGAACGGGTTTGTGAACACGACGAACGCGTGCAACTTTTTCATTGTGCGAAAAGGCGAAGTTTGGACCTCGACGGGTGACTACTGCATGAACGGGATTACGCGCGCCAAGGTTATTGAGCTGTGCCGTTCCAATGGCATTCCGGTTTTCGAAAAGAACTACTCTCTGGTTGAAACCTACAGTGCAGATGAGGCTTTCCTTACGGGTACATTCGGAGCGCAAACACCCGTTGGGCAAATCGATGGGCGAATGATAGGTGATGGTAAATTGGGGCCGGTCACTCAAAAGATTCAGACACTCTACAAGGAGTTGATTGCCAGGGTTACGGCCTGATGCGGATTGCGATGTGGTCTGGACCGCGCAATCTTTCGACCGCGATGATGTATTCTTTTGCGTCGAGATCGGACACGTCCGTGATCGACGAGCCGTTCTATGCTGCATATCTTAAAGCGACAGGTTTGAAGCATCCTATGGCGGACGAGATTCTGGTATCACAGCCCGCTGACCCGAAAACTGTGGTGGACACCCTGTTGGGTCCGATACCTGATGACCGGTCGGTATTTTATCAAAAACATATGACACAGCACATGATCGACGAGATGCCGCGCGGATGGATGAGGTCTATGAGAAACGTTTTTCTCATCCGGCACCCCGCGCGTGTGGTGGCAAGCTTCTCTGCTAAGTATGAAAACCCAACTGTGGATGACTTGGGATTTGCTCAGCAGCTTGAGTTGTTTCGCCAAGTTTCTGATTTGGGCGAGCAGCCTTTGGTTGTTGATAGCACGGATATTCGGCGTGATCCCGAAACGATGCTTCGCTGTTTGTGCCGCGGTCTTGGATTGTCCTGGGATCCTGCGATGCTGAGCTGGAAATCAGGGGGCCATCCAGCTGATGGTGTCTGGGCGAAGCATTGGTATGGCGCAGTTCATGCCTCAACGGGTTTCGCGAAGGCTGAAGGTGCGGTACCTCAACTATCTGATGCCGCGCAGGCTCTCGTGGATCAGGTGATGCCAGCCTATGAAGAGCTTCAAAGCCACAAAATTAGTAGGAATTGACACGCGATGTGTCTTTTTCCCCGTTTATTGAATTCTGCACGTTCCCATTTCTAGCGCATGAATAGAAGAGGCTTTGGAAAACTCGTTCTTGGCTCCGGTCTGGCCGCGGCTGTTCCTTCATCTGTTGCTTCGGCAGCTGCGATAGCGCCCGCACGGAGAAGCAAATACATCTTTGCTGTGGCTTTGGCACATAACCGTATAAATGTGACTGCGGACATGATCGTTGATATGTTCAAGGTTCGTCCGTCCACTGCCAATCGGTTCATTGATCAGATGGTTCGCAATGGTGTTGTGGACGCACCCAATGCAAATGGTGTCGCAACCCTTACCAAATCTTTGCAACGGGTCGTGCCAGAAGTTGTCGAGTACAGCCCTGGCGGTGGTTATGTGGTCAAGGGTCGATTGGATGAGTTGACTGCGAAGGCCAAGAAAGTCGCGAAGGATGCGATTGAACACGTTAAAGACACCGACCCTAATGAACCGGACGTGGATGAAAACTCGACCGATGTAGAAGAAGCTTCGACTAGTTTTTCAGACGACGATCCCGAGCGGCCAGGAGTTTCAGACGAAGCGCGTTTAGTTGAATGAACCCTGCCGCGTCTTTTTGATCATAGGCGCCCGCGTCTTCTTCAAAGGTGACATGTGCCTCGGAATAGAGCGAGTGATCAGACCAACGTCCAACTGTTCGAACAGATCCTTTGTAGAGTTTCAGCCGAACAGTTCCGGTCACGTGCTGCTGTGAATGATCAATGGCGGCTTGTAGCATTTCGCGCTCCGGGCTGAACCAGAACCCATTGTATATCAGCTCGGCATAGCGCGGCATAAGTTCGTCTTTGAGATGCGCGGCACCCCTGTCGAGTGTGATCTGTTCAATACCGCGGTGGGCCTCCAAGAGCAGTGTGCCCCCCGGCGTTTCATAAATGCCGCGGCTTTTCATGCCGACAAAACGCCCTTCAACCAGATCAAGGCGCCCTACTCCGTGTTTACCTCCCAATTCGTTGAGGCGAGTCAAAAGCTGCGCTGGGCTTAGGTGTTCATCATTGATGCTGACCGCGTCACCCTTTTCGAAACCGACCTCAATGTACTCGGGCGTATCGGGGGCATCCTCTGGATGAACCGTACGCTGATAGACATAGTCGGGTGCCATTTGTGCAGGGTCTTCGAGAACCTTGCCTTCGCTGGAGGTGTGCAACAGGTTGGCATCGACGGAAAATGGCGCTTCGCCTCGTTTGTCCTTGGCAATCGGAATTTGGTTTTGCTCAGCAAAGTCGATGAGTTTGGTGCGGCTCGACAGATCCCAAATACGCCAGGGGGCGATAACCTTGATGTCTGGGTTAAGAGCGTAGGCGGCAAGTTCGAACCGAACCTGATCATTGCCTTTGCCCGTTGCGCCGTGGGCGACGGCATCTGCGCCGGTTTCGGCGGCAATTTCCACCAGACGCTTTGAGATTAGGGGTCGCGCTATAGACGTGCCCAAAAGATACAAGCCCTCATAGACGGCATTGGCGCGGAACATTGGGAAAACGAAGTCGCGGACGAATTCTTCGCGGATGTCTTCGATGTAGATGTTTTCTGGCTTGATACCCAAAAGCTCGGCTTTTTGACGTGCTGGTTCAAGCTCTTCACCTTGGCCAAGGTCAGCTGTGAAAGTTACAATCTCACATCCGTATTCCGTTTGAAGCCATTTCAAAATGATGGATGTGTCCAGGCCGCCCGAGTAGGCGAGAACAACTTTTTTGGGCGCAGACATGAGACTCCCTTTCGTGCCAATGGATTGGCGATTATCGGGTTTTCGATATCTGAGCAAGAGAAGGGCTCGCTGGATACTTTACGACAGGGCAACATCACTTCAAAAGCGATGTTCTAACTCGTCTAAGAAAAGAACTTTTGAATTGGAGTAGCTCTCTAAAATGGCATGGAGGTCGATCTCTGCAACATATCCTAGGGCGGCCTTGGACTCACCATCAGCGCAAAGCTCTGCAAATGTCTCAAACCCCAGATTAAGCGCGCTTCCCTTTAGGAAATGCAAAACAGCCTCCAATTGGCTTGGCTCACATGGTTGGCGTAGTGGCGCTATCGCGCTTTCTACTTCTTCCAGAAAAATCTCGATAACTTCTGAAAAATCCTCTGCTCCGATTTCCTCACGAAGCTGAGCTACACGGGTCCAATCGATCATAGTGGTTCCTTTGTCTTTAGATCTGGCAATCAAAAGTTAGAGTTTGGTGAAACGCTGGATCAAAACCGGTAAAGTTTTATATTTTAGAGTATCTTAATGGGAAAGTGGTTGGTTGCCCTAGGTTGTGTGAGGGGTAAAAGTGGTGCGTAAGACTGCCCAGCTGGCGCCAGGCGCTGAACCCAATTTGGCGATACAAACGGTGCTCATTGTGGATGACAGCCGCCTGCAAAGGCGGATTGTTTCAGCGTTGCTATCGAAATGGGGCCTTGACGTTTATGAGGCGGCATCGGGTGCCGAGGCGCTTGAAATCTGCAAGCGTGTCGATCCGGACCTGATTGTGAGTGACTGGATGATGCCCGAGATGAATGGTCTCACATTCTGTCAAAAGTTCAGGGATTTGCCCAGGGAAAGTTATGGGTACTTCATCCTTTTGACGTCGAAAGGCGAGAAAGATGATATTGCGCTGGGCTTGGATGCAGGGGCGGATGATTTTCTGACCAAGCCTGTAAATGCCGCCGAACTTCGTGCGAGAATCCTGGCCGGGGATCGCATTGTCGGCATGCAAAAGGAACTTTCGGAGAAGAACCGGCTTGTGCAGTCGACTTTGTGTGAATTGCAAAAGCTTTACGATTCTCTGGATAGCGATCTTCTGGAGGCGAAAAAACTTCAACAATCCTTGGTTAGCGAGCGTTACCGAGATTTTGGAAATGCGCGCGTGTCGTTATTGCTGCAGTCTTCTGGGCATGTTGGTGGCGATCTCGTGGGTGTTTTTCCAATAGATGAAAATCAGTTTGGCCTCTATTCAATCGATGTTTCAGGTCATGGGATCAGCTCGGCTTTGATGACGGCGCGATTGGCGGGCTACTTATCCGCGACATCATTGGATCAAAACGTAGCTTTGGTTCTTAACAAAAACGGAACCTATTCGGCGCGGCCACCCGCAGAGACAGTGGCGGATCTAAACCGCATGTTTTTGGATGAAATTGAGACTGAACACTATTTCACTTTGCTTCTGGCGCATGTCGATTTGGGTCGTGGCATAGTTACCATGTCTCAGGCAGGACATCCTTATCCTTCTGTTCAGCGCGCCAATGGACGTGTTGAGCTAGTGGGTACAGGTGGATTGCCAGTCGGTTTAATTGACGGGGCCACCTACGAAGAATTTGAGGTGAAACTCGAACCCGGCGACCGTCTGTTTGTTCATTCTGACGGCGTTGATGAATGTGCATCACCTGATGGCACCCTGCTAGGTCATGGAGGTGTCGAGAAAGGCCTGACATCTTTGCAGAACTTGCATGGCATGGCTTTTCTAGAGGCATTTATCTGGAATTTGTCAAACCATGCCAAGAAGGATGAATTTGAGGATGATGTATCCGCTGTTCTTCTAGAGTTCACAGAGACGGCAATACTTGCCTGACAAAGAAACGATCACCGGGGTTCGCGACTGAAGTTGCAGCAATTTCCGGATCTGCCCAGATCGCTATATGTCCAGGTTCAGACGGTGGGCCAAGTTGGAGCACAGGCAGGGCCAAGTAGACGACACATACTTTGTTGGCCCACATATCGTATTCCGGCATGTAGACAAAACGACGGAACGCGCCCAGGCGTCTTGGCTTGTCGATCTTCCATCCCGTTTCTTCGAAAACCTCGCGATGCAGCGCCACAATAGGAGATTCTCCAGGATCTATTCCCCCGCCGGGCAACTGCAGCTCTGGCTCTGGCTCTTCTTGATATGTCAAAAGCAGCTTACCTTGCCTGGGAAGGATTGCGTAAGCGCCAGGTCGTGAGGTGTATTTTACATTTGCTTTTGGTGGATGACCAAATCGTCTCACGTATGCCTTCCCCTTGGACGTTGGCTCTGCGTCTATATATAGTGCGATATGCCAAGTCTCGGCATTTAAGGAAACCCCAATGACATTTGGACAAAAAATAGCATGGGACGATACTGTCCTTCCGTTTCAGCTTGATCAATCCGATATCCGAGGTCGGGTCGCGCGATTGGATGGTGTGCTTGATGGGATTTTGAAACAACACGACTATCCAGCGAAAGTTGAAGCTTTGATTGCTGAGATGACGCTTTTGACGGCCCTCATCGGTCAAACGATCAAGCTTCGATGGAAGCTTTCTCTTCAGGTTCAATCCAAAGGTCCGGTGCGTATGATCGCAACGGACTATTTCGCCCCAAGCCGGGAGGGAGAACCAGCCAAAATTCGAGCCTATGCCAGCTTTGATAATGATAGGATCAACGCGGCAAACCCCTTTGACCATATAGGTGAGGGATACTTTGCTGTTTTGATCGACCAAGGCAAAGACACCGCACCGTATCAAGGCATTACACCAATTGCGGGCGGCAGTCTGAGCGCCTGCGCAGAAGCATATTTTGCGCAATCAGAGCAGCTTCCGACAAGGTTTGCTTTGAGTTTTGGCCAATCAACAGAAGCTGGCACAGACGAACACTGGCGCGCCGGTGGCGTAATGCTGCAACACATGCCCAAAGCGTCACCATTTGCCAAAGACGGCGCGACGGGTGAGCAAGGATTGTTGGTTGCGACAGATATCGTTGATGGCGATGACAAGGAAAACTGGAATCGGGTCAATCTTCTGCTGGATACGGTTGATGATCTTGAGTTGGTTGGCCCCTCTGTCTCACCAACAGACTTACTGGTGCGATTGTTCCATGAGGAAACGCCGCGCGTGTTTGATACGCAGTCGGTGCAGTTCGGGTGTACCTGCTCAGAGGAAAGAGTTCGTAATAGTCTCTCTATATACTCCGCAAAAGACCTGGAGAAAATGACGACATCCGAGGGTTTGGTTACAGCAGATTGTCAGTTTTGTGGGGCTCATTACGTTTTGGAACCAAAGACACTGGGTTT
Organism: uncultured Roseovarius sp.; assembly: GCA_947496175.1. GTDB lineage: Bacteria > Pseudomonadota > Alphaproteobacteria > Rhodobacterales > Rhodobacteraceae > Roseovarius. The sequence goes on along the minus strand of CANMBU010000001.1, from coordinate 1,042,365 downwards.
AGAGGCAAAGGCGGGTGGTGGTGACAACGCATGAAGCCTTGACGCCTTTGATCCAAGCCTTGGCTCGCCCTTTGGCGCCTTCTTCGGACTATGATCTGAATCCTAATACTGTCTTGCCAGAAGGTCGCAAACTGCGGCCTGCCGGTGTGTTGGTGGCCGTAGAGTTGACCGAATATGGACCGCAAGTTTGGCTCACCAAACGTTCTTCGGCCCTGAAGCATCATCCGGGACAAGTGGCTTTTCCGGGCGGCAAGAAAGATGATGAAGATCGCGATATCGTCGCCACTGCTTTGCGTGAAGCGTCGGAAGAGATTGGCCTCCCTTCTGAGCACGTGGACATCTTGGGTCAATGGTCATCGCATGAAACCGTCACCGGGTTTCAGGTGACACCGGTGATCGGGCACGTCACCAAACCATTTGAACCAAAGGCGGAAGCTGGTGAAGTAGACGAAATCTTTACCGTGCCACTGGCACATTTTTTGAACCGTAACAGTTTTCGGGTAGAGTCCCGTCGCTGGCGCGGTCAACGGCGCTATTACTATTGCGCCCCTTATGGCCCTTACTATGTTTGGGGTGCGACGGCGCGGATACTGCGCGCGATATCAGATGCGGCATGTTTGGAATGAAGATTACTGGGGAATGGGTTGAGTCACCTGCGACACAATCCGTGTGTACAGCCCTCGAAGAGAATGGGTATCAGGCTTTGTTTGTCGGGGGGTGTGTACGAAATGCACTTCTTGGTGCTCCTATTCAAGATATCGATATCGCCACGGATGCAAAACCCCAGCAGGTGTTAGAAGTATTTGAAAAAAAAGGGTTCAAGACAGCACCAACGGGAATTGAGCACGGCACCTTGACGGTGGTGTCAGCGGGAACGCCGTTTGAAATCACCACATTTCGTAAGGATGTAGAAACAGATGGGCGGCGCGCCGTTGTGAGTTTCTCAGACAATGTCGAGACTGACGCGCAGCGCAGAGACTTCACTATTAATGCAATTTACGCGCGCCCGAATGGAGAAATTCTGGATCCGCTGCATGGTATGCCGGATATTGAAGCGCGGCGAGTCCGGTTCATCGAAGATCCAGAAACCCGCATTCGCGAAGACTATCTTCGGATTTTGAGGTTTTTTCGCTTTCACGCGAGCTATGGCGATGCAAGCCGAGGTTTGGACCCAGAGGGCCTCGCGGCATGTGCGCGACTGCATTCTGGGATCGAGACGCTTTCAAGGGAGCGCGTCGGTTCGGAAATGCGAAAACTCCTGGCGACAAGAGACCCAACTGAGAGCGTCATGGCCATGGCGCATGCTGGTGTACTAGACGCTGTGATCGAGGATGCGAATGATACAGCGCTTGCCCGCCTGATCGACGTAGAATCCCAGATGGATATTGTGCCCGATGCCATGAGGCGCCTTGCAGCGCTGGGTGGAGAAGATGTGCCGGAGAGATTGCGCCTGAGCCGAAAAGACGCTCGAACTTTGGAGATTTTGAGCCGAGAAGCTTCGAATAAAAAACCTGCATCGGAACTGGGATATCGACTTGGCGAGAAGCTTGGTATTGATGTCTTAGCTCTTTCCGCGGCACGTCTTGGGGGGTTTGTTCAAGACAAGGATCTGGTGGCGGTGCGCATAGGTTCCGCAGTTGAGTTTCCAATCAAGTCTTCGGATCTGAAGCCATTTTTTCAAGGTGAGGAGCTTGGGGATCAGCTTCGTAAGCTTGAAGACATTTGGATCGCATCGGATTTTCAGCTTAGCAAGGAACAGCTTTTGCGGCGCATGTCATAAACTCTTGGATTGACTCTTTGGCCAAATTCGCCTCATTTTAGGCCATCCTAAGTTGGAGAGAAGTACATGCAATACGACGATTGGCCCTGCTGATCATCGCCCGAACCAAGGTTCGAACCAAAGGGCGGTGAACTGAATTATCACCCCCCCAATGCATGCTTCCCGCTAGGACATTCCATGTTTAAGTTTTTTGAGACTCTGGTCGATCCGTATTGCCATTACGAAGAAAATGACCGCCCGCCACGCCGCCTTTGGCCGTTTATGAAGGCGTATATGCGCCCTTTTCACAAAGTATTCTGGATGGCGGCGATCATGTCTGTGATCGTTGCGGCGGTAGAGATTTGGTTGATTTACTACATGGGACGTATCGTGGATCTTCTGTCTACTGATCCAGCCACGATGTGGGAAACTTATGGGCTAGAGGTTATCCTGGTCGCCCTGTTTATCTTGTTTCTGCGTCCGTTTCTTCAGGCGATTGATGTTCTTATTTTGAACAATGCAATTTTGCCAAATTTCGGAACTCTTATTCGATGGCGTGCGCACAAGCATGTGCTGCGCCAATCCGTCGGGTGGTTCGAGAATGATTTTGCGGGACGTATCGCGAACAGGATCATGCAGACACCTCCGGCTGCGGGTGAAGCCGTATTTCAGGTGTTTGATGCTATAGCCTTTTCCCTAGCCTACATCATTGGTGCGGCCTTTTTGCTGTCGGATGCGGATCTGCGCCTGATGTTGCCACTGCTTGTTTGGATTGGGCTTTATGCGCTGCTTGTGCGCTGGACGATGCAGCGTGTGGGACCCGCATCTAAGGCGGCATCTGATGCACGAAGCCAAGTGACGGGCCGTGTCGTTGATGCCTACACGAACATACACTCGGTCAAGCTTTTTGCGCATGATGATCGAGAGCTGAACTATGCGCGGGAGGCCATTGAACACACACGCAGCACATTTCAGACCGAGATGCGGATTTACACGATCATGGATGTGGTTCTCGTCTTTTTGAATGGTCTGTTGATCGTTGGTGTCGTCGGTTGGGCAATCTGGCTTTGGATGCAAGGACAGGCCAGTGTCGGCGCTGTGGCGGCCGCTACAGCTTTGACATTGAGATTGAACGCCATGACGGGTTGGATCATGTGGGCGCTGACATCGTTTTTTCGTCAACTTGGTGTGGTTGCCGAGGGAATGGAGACGATCGCACAGCCGATTGATCTGGTAGACGCACCTGATGCGAAGCCCTTGGATATGTCGCGGGGTCGGATCGAAGTTCGGGAACTGTCGCACCATTTTGGCCGCGAGAGCGGTGGCCTTGATCGCGTGTCGCTAGAGATTAGCCCTGGTGAGAAGATCGGTCTGGTCGGGCGCTCAGGCGCTGGTAAATCGACCCTAATAAAGCTGCTTTTGAGGTTTTACGATGCTGAAACAGGAAGCATTCTGATTGATGGTCAGGAGATATCCGCAGTGACTCAAAATAGCTTGCGTGATCAGATCGGTATGGTGCAGCAGGATAGTTCTCTGCTTCACCGCTCGGTCCGCGACAATATTTTGTATGGCCGCCCAGATGCGACTGAGGAACAGGTTGTTCAGGCCGCGAAAAAAGCGGAGGCACATGAGTTTATTCTCGATCTTCAGGACCCTCAGGGCCGCACAGGCTATGACGCGCATGTTGGGGAGCGTGGAGTGAAGCTATCGGGCGGACAACGGCAAAGGATCACTCTTGCGCGTGTCATTTTGAAGGATGCGCCGATCTTGCTTTTGGATGAAGCGACCAGTGCGCTTGATAGCGAGGTCGAGGCCGCGATTCAGGAAACTCTTTATGGCATGATGGAGGGCAAATCCGTGATTGCCATTGCACACCGGTTGTCCACGATTGCGCAGATGGATCGCATAATTGTGTTAGACCATGGGCAGATTGCTGAGCAAGGAACGCATGCCCAGCTTTTGTCGCAAGGTGGGCTCTACGCGCGTTTCTGGGAACGTCAGTCTGGTGGATTCATTAATGCGGACGAGGCTGCGGAGTAGGCACGGCTTTTGGTTGGCCAAACGCTGAGATAGAGCGTGACTATGGAAACTCATAAAATTGATCGGCTTGGCGTGCGCGGCGACGGAGTTGCGGAAGGATCAATATATGCGCCGCGGTCTCTGCCTGGGGAGGTTGTGCAAGGCGAGCTGGTCGGAAACAAACTTTCCAACCTGCGGATTGTTCAACCTTCGTCGGATAGAGTGAGGCCGGTGTGTGCGCACTATAACGCGTGCGGCGGATGTCAGGTGCAGCATGCCTCGGACATGTTTGTTGCGCACTGGAAGGCGGATTTGATACGCGTGGCTCTTTCTGCGCAGGGCCTGCAAGCTGAGATTCGACCAATTGCTACCTCTCCGGTCTCCTCGAGGCGTAGAGCAACCTTTGCCGCCCGTCGCACAAAGAAAGGTGCAATGGCTGGTTTTCACAAGCAGGCCTCTGATGTCATCGTCGAGATTCCCAAGTGCCAGCTCATGACACCTGATTTGATGATGGGTTTGCCTGTCGCAGAAGACCTGGCACGGCTGGCGGCAAGCCGGAAGGGCGAACTGTCTGTCGCAGTGACGCAGTCTGAGGCAGGTCTGGATATAGCTGTGAGTGGTGGCAAGGTGTTGGACGGAGCTCTTCGAAATGCGCTGTCTGATCTTGCTGCCAGTCATGATATTGCGCGCTTAAGTTACGAAAGCGAATCCATTGTTACCTTGCGCAAGCCATCGCAGCTCTTTGACGACATAACCGTCTACCCGCCACCTGACGCATTCTTGCAGGCAACGAAAGATGCCGAAAGAACGCTTCAAAACGAAGTGCAGGCTATTGTTGGCAAGGCTTCGAACATCGTGGATTTGTTTGCCGGTTGTGGAACATTCACTTTGCCGCTTGCCAAAAAAAGCCGGGTGCATGCGGTTGAAGGGGATGGCGAGATGTTGGGTTGCCTTGATCACGCTTGGCGGAACTCCGAAGGCTTGAAGGCAGTGTCAATCGAGACGCGCGATCTGTTCCGCAATCCCTTGATGCCGGAAGAACTCTCCCGATTTGAGGCCGTTGTGGTTGATCCTCCGCGAGCTGGTGCGCAGGCACAAACCCTGCAATTGGCAGAGTCGCAAACACCGGTCATTGCTTATGTGTCTTGCAACCCAACGAGTTTTGCGCGTGACGCCAAGTGTCTTGTGGAGGCGGGCTACCAATTGGATTGGGTCTTGCCAATAGACCAATTCCGCTGGTCTGCGCATGTTGAACTGGTTGCCGTTTTCAGATTGTGAACACAGCAGGTGCAAAATTCATGTGACCTAACCTGGGAAGCGCTTTAGAAAGACAGAAAAGGCAATAAAATACAGGCGACAGAACCAATGCGATTTGCAAAAGGTCTATTAGTAGTTTTGCTGCTCGTCACAGCAGCTGGATGTTCAAAATTCAAGACATATGACGGCCCAGAGGTCACCCAGATCATCGTCAATAAGGATGATCGACGGATGTTCTTGATGCATCATGACAAGGTGTTGAAACACTATGACGTGGAACTGGGCTTCACGGCTGAAGGGCACAAGCAATTCGAGGGTGACGGCAAAACACCTGAGGGCGACTACGTAATTGATCGACGCAATCCGAATAGCTCATTCTATCTTTCACTAGGTGTATCCTATCCCAATGAAGAGGATCGTGCTTTTGCGGAAGCCGCAGGGAAAAGCCCCGGAGGAGATATCTTCATTCATGGGCGCCCCAATGGGAAAGTGAGAAACCCTGGTGCGGATTGGACAGCCGGATGTATATCTGTCTCCAATCGACAGATGCGAAACATTTACGCAATGGTAAAGAACGGAACGCCCATTCGAATTACGCCGTAGTTGGGTTTAATTGCCCATCACCAGCGTCCACCAAATCTTGCCGTTGTTTTCCTGAAGCCAGGAAAACCCCATGTTGCGCGCGTCAGGCGCAAGAATGACCTGGCGTGTCGACGGGTCTTCCATCCAGGCGGCCAGCGTTTCGAGTTCCGTTTCGTAAGTTTCTGAGATCGTTTCGCCAACAAGCCCGCCTTCGTATCCAACGCGCTTGACACGATCAATAGGCGAGGATCCGTCGGATCCGAAATGCCATGGACGGTTTTGAACCGACATATCTCTGGAATGTGTGGCCGCTGCTGCGTTCAGTTTTGAATTCAATTGGACACTTGATTGCCCTGCAGCACTGCGCAGTGAGTTCACAGAGTCCAGCATGCGGAACTGAATTTTCGAGGTTTCTCCAGAGCGGATGCGATACACTTTTGGTAGAGGTTTGCCATCTACGCCCACCTGATTTTGTGGCGGTGGTGGCGTACAAGCGGCAAGGATAATTAGAGCCGAAAGAAGCAGACTTGCTATGCGCATCATGGGATGTCACCCGTTTTCGTCATTTTCTTTCCTGTAGCGTGCCTTGCATTGTGTTTCAAACCCACAAGACTTCAACTTTGCTATTTGTTGCCCGTTTGATTTGCGATTGAGGCATTCCAGCCATATGCTTTGCGTGAAACAAAGTCGATCTGGGATGAATGACATGACATTCGAGAAGAAGAAATCACTGAGTCGTCGTGGGTTTCTTGCAGGCACCGCGGCTACAATTGGGCTACCTGCCCTGGCGCAAGATGTAGACGGAGCGGGCAGCGTGCTGCTCGAAAAGGATGTAAAGACGACAGTTAGTCGGAACATTTCAAGCTTTCGGTCACTGGATTGGCGTCCTTATTTTTCGAATCTGAATAATGGTGCAGTGCTGGTAGATATATCTTCACGTGCGCTTCACTTTTGGGGCGCAGATGGTCAAACCTACAAGCTTTACCCGTCGAGCGTGCCGCTGAGTGAGGAACTTACACGCCGTGGGCGAACTAAAGTGGTCCGCAAGATTGTAGGACCTGACTGGCGCCCGACACCCTCAATGCTCAAACGCAATCCTGAGTGGCCGTCATATGTCCCTCCAGGCCCAGATAACCCACTGGGAACCCATGCGCTTTACCTAAGTTGGACGTATTACCGAATTCACGGAACACATGACACGCGCAAGATTGGGCGGAAGTCATCCAATGGATGTATCGGGCTTTACAATGAGCATATTGCCGAGCTTTTCAGCCTGACCAAAGTAGGCACTCAGGTGTTGCTAATTTGACGAATTCAGCCGGATTGCCGTTTTGAGCGTCCACGAATTCTTTCATTTTTTGCCGTAGTCCTGTTTAGAGACCGCTACGAGGTAAGTTTCCGGCTTGAGGTCACTATAAAGTTAGGCCCGCCCATATCTGGAGGATAGACATGAAAAGACTCGTTCTCGCCGCTGCGTTTACAGCTGCTGCAACAACAGGTTTTGCTGGCAACATCGAAGAGCCCGTAATCGAGGCGCCTGTGATTGTTGAAGAGACAGCTGCTAGTTCTTCCGCTGCTGGCGTTTGGGTTCCGCTGGTTCTTCTTGCCGTCGTTGCTGCGGTAATCGCAGCCGACTGATACGGCGATAAGAGAGTTCTGAGAAAGGCAGCGTTGATCGCTGCCTTTTTCGTTTCTAGCGGGTTGAACTCAGGTCCAACCGCCCAAGTTTTGATCAATGATATCAGCCAGTGCAGCGATGTGGGCATCATTGTCGTTCAGGCATGGAATGTACAAAAACTCCTCACCGCCAGCCTCTTCAAAGCTTTCTTTGATCTCTTCGTTGATTTCTTCAAGCGTCTCGATGCAGTCCGATGAAAAGGCAGGTGCGATGACGGCAATGTTTTTCTTACCTTGCTCTGCCAGTTCGGCCACATGTTCCACAGTGTAAGGGCGCAACCATTCTTCTGGCCCGAAAACGGATTGGAATGTAGTGGTTATCTCTGTTTCGTCCCAGCCAAGACGTTCTCGCAATAGGCGCGTCGTTTTTTGGCACTGGCAATGATAGGGATCACCCTGCTTGAGGTATCGCTGTGGCATGCCGTGGTACGAAACAACCAAGATTTCCGGCCGTCTTTCAGCATCTTTATAGGCAGCCTCTACGGATTGCGCCAACGCTTCGATGTAAAGCGGATGCTCAAAATACGCTTCTACAACACGTGCGGCGGGTTGCCAGGTTTCTTCCATCAAAGCACGGAAGAACTGATCATTCGCGGTGGCGGAAGTCGCACCCGCATAATGCGGGTATAGGGGAAAGAATACGATCCGAGTGCAGCCTGCATCAACCAGCTTGCGAACCTTCGATTTGGTCGACGGATTTCCATAGCGCATGCAGAAATCGATCATGACGTCATCGCCGTACTTGTCATGCAAGACTTTCGACAGCTTGTCAGTCTGATCACGCGTGATCGTCATCAATGGGCTTTCGCCTTTGTCTTCGTTCCATATTGACTTATAGGCCTCGCCGCTTGTGAAAGGGCGTTTGCTGAGGATGATAAGCTGCAGAAGCGGTTGCCAGAGCCAGGGTGAGTAATCAATCACCCGCCTGTCCGACAAAAATTCGTTCAGATAACGGCGCATAGGCCAATAGGTATAGTGATCTGGTGTGCCGAGATTCGCCAAGAGCACACCCGTTTTCGCCTTGGGTACGGCAGGGTGGTCGCTGGGCGCGTGCGCGGGGCAAGCGGACGCCTTGCTGGTCGAGTCGAACATCTCAAGCCTGTCTTTTTTCATCTGCGGATCACGTTGCACATAAATGCTTCAGCCTTGGCGTCAATCTTTGAGCGGAAATTCGTTTGTGCCCAGAGCGTCAGCGAGACGAGACGTCGCGGACCCGGGACGAAGGGCTTGCGGTTGTCCCGGATCGGGGGCCCAGCCAGTAAGCACTATCAATTCAAACGTTGCTTGCACACGCCCATTTTCGGTAGAAAACGTGTCCGAATAGATCTCATTTGTCCTAAAAAACACGTCACGGCGACTGAAATGCCGCAATCGCTCGTTCATTGCGTTCGCCTCGCCCATGGCCCGTAGATCGCGCATCAAGTCATAGGGGGTTGCATAGCTTACGATCAGAGGCACGATATCCGCAACAGGCAGTGCAAATCCTCCACGTTGCAACAGCGCCCCGAGATCACGAATATCACCCATAGGAACGACACGCGGTGCTAAACCACCAGTGATCTCAGCTTCTGCTTGGGCCAATGAGCTGCGTAACTCGTGAAGTGTCCTGCCGCCGAAAAAAACAGCTAGAAAAAGCCCATCAGGCTTAAGGGCGCGCCGGGCTTGTATCAATTGTCCCACAGGGTCGTTGGCCCAGTGTAGTGACATGGCGTGGATGACTAAGTTATGAGCGCCTTCTTTCAAACTCAGCGTATCTGCCGGGGGAACCTGCAAACTCGGGTTCAACACATTTGCCCAAATTTTGGGGTAGCTGCTGACGATTGCAGGCTCTGTAAAGGCTTTGTTTACGAGTTGCAGACGATCCTTGATCTCATCGGCGGCCGCTTCGTGAAGAAACGTTGCCATGTTCTTACCGGCCCGCGTGCGGTTGCGCTCAAGGGCGATTGGATCCGTCAGAATTCGCGTCATTAAAGGACAATAGGGTGATCTCAACCGCAGTACAAACCGCACTTCGGATAGTTTATCCACCACGCTGTCTTTTGTGCGGAGACCTTGTCGACAGTGATTTTGGCCTGTGTGGTGGGTGCTGGCGCGAGACCCCGTTGATTTCAGGGCTGGTTTGTGACCTATGCGGTGTGCCTTTGCCAGGAGACGAAGATGCCACTATCGCTCACTGCGACAAGTGTTTGACGACCGCTCGACCTTGGAGCAAGGGGCGTGCAGCACTTGTTTACAAGGATAACGCAAGACGTCTCGTGCTTGCCCTGAAACATGGTGATAGGCATGACGTTGTTCATCTTGTCCGAAGTTGGTTGATTCAGGCCGCATCGCCATTGGTAGAGCCTTCGACCGTGGTTGTGCCCGTGCCGTTGCACTGGTCGCGGATGCTGAAGCGCAAATACAACCAATCCGCTCTGATGGCTCAGGGTGTTGCGCAATCTTATGATTGCGAGTTCTGTCCGGATGCTCTGATCAGAGGCCGCAGAACGCCGGTCTTGGATGGTTTGGGTTTTGAAGAGCGTTTCCAGGCGCTGGATAGTGCGATTTCACCTCACCCGAAGAAATGCTCGATTTTGAAAGGTGCCAAGGTGCTGTTGGTTGACGATGTCATGACATCGGGCGCGACACTTTCCGCTTGTGCTCAAACATGTTTGAGCGCCGGCGCTGATGAAATTTTCGTGTTGGTACTGGCGCGCGTGGCGCCAGACATCTAAGTACGCAGTCGAAACACGAATGAGTGCGCGATATGAAAACTGTCGAAATCTATACATCCCCTCTCTGTGGCTTTTGTCATGCGGCTAAACGCCTGCTTACCCAGAAAGGTGCAAGCTTTTCGGAAGTTGACGTTCTGAAAAACCCAGACCGGAAAGCGGAAATGATCCAGCGTGCGAATGGCGGCCGCACTGTGCCGCAGATCTTCATTGGTGGGACACATGTCGGCGGATGCGACGACCTCTATGCTCTTGATCGCGCGGGGAAACTCGACTCACTTCTGGCGGCATGAAGACTGCGCTGCTTCAACTTTGCAGCAGTGACAATCCGCAAGACAACCTTGTTCAAACGCAAGAATTGATATCCAAAGCCGCTTCAGATGGGGCGCAGTTTGTGTTGACCCCGGAGGTCACAAACTGTGTTTCGACAAGTCGCGCACATCAGAAAACCTTTCTGGCCACTGAAAGCGAAGACATGACTTTGATGGCATTGCGCCAGCAGGCCTCAGAGTTGAGGATTTGGCTTTTGATTGGGTCGCTTGCGCTGAAGACCAACGAAAAAGATGGACGATTTGCCAACCGGTCCTTTCTGATTTCTCCTGATGGGCGTGTTTGCGCGAAATATGATAAAATTCACATGTTCGATGTGAAGGTTTCGGAAACCGAAACATATTGCGAGTCCGCAGGCTACCGCCCGGGAGATCGTGGAGTGACCTGCGATACACCGTTTGGACGGGTCGGCATGACCGTATGCTATGATTTGCGGTTTCCATCGCTCTATCGCCAACTTGCTCATGCCGGGGCTGATTTTCTAACAATTCCGTCCGCCTTTTCGCCCGTAACAGGTAGAGCGCATTGGGAAATGCTTTTGCGCGCAAGGGCCATTGAAACAGGGTGTTATGTACTCGCGCCTGCTCAGACGGGCGATCACAAATCGACCGCTGGTCAGTCGCGCAAAACGTATGGGCATTCCATGGTCGTGGGGCCATGGGGCGACGTATTGGCAGATGCCGGAACAGACGTTGGTGTGGTACAGGTTGAAATTGACAAAACAGCGGTGTCTAAAGCGCGAAAGCGCATTCCGTCGTTGACCTGTGAAACCCAAATTTCTGGGCCCAAATGAATGAAAATCCGACGCAGTCTTTGGCTGTGACTTTCTTTAGTGAGATTCTAACGGCAGAGCAGTTGATTCGAAGCCGTCTCAGCCGTGTTTTGCCCAAAGGTATGGAGATCTCGCATTTCTCTGTCCTGAACCATTTGGCGCGATCCGGAGAAGAACGCACACCGGCTCAACTGGCCAAGAGCTTTCATGTCACCCGTGGCGCTATGACCAATACGCTCAACAAACTTGAATGGGCTGGATATATCCACGTACGTCCCGATTGGGATGATGCACGGCGCAAACAGATCGCCATCAGCCCGGCCGGGCAGCGCGCTTGTGAAGCGGCACTGTCTGCGATCATGCCAATAATAACTCAAGTTTTAGAAGATCTTGGGGAGGACAAGTTTCGCGCGACTCTCCCAGTGCTCAGAGATCTGCGGATCAAACTTGAATCTGAAAACTAGAGTCTATTTCGGCTTCAAACTGGCTGTAACGTAGTTAACGCTCAGGTCTCTGTTCGACAGAGACCATGACCAGCCAATCGGGTTGAACACAAATCCCTTTTTATCGACAGGTTTGAGGCCCGCCTCGGACATGAGCTGATAAAGCTCATCAGGCGTGATGAACTTACCCCATTCATGCGTGCCTTTGGGTAGCCAGCGCATCACATACTCGGCTCCGATAATCGCCATGGCATAGCTCTTGGCGTTGCGATTGATTGTCGAACAGATGTGAAGCCCGCCGGGGCGCAAAAGCTTTTGACAGGCAGTCAGATAGGTCAGTGGATCGGCCACGTGTTCGACGACTTCCATATTCAGGACAACATCAAACTGCTCGCCATCCGCTGCCATAGCCTCTGCCGTTGTGTGTCGGTAATCAATCTGCAGCCCTGATTGTTCTGCGTGAATCTGTGCCACTGGTATGTTGCGTGGGGCGGCATCAGCGCCGACAACCGTTGCCCCGAGACGCGCCATGGGCTCCGAGAGCAATCCGCCGCCACAGCCAATGTCGAGAATACGCAGACCTTCAAATGCGGCCCTTGATGTCAAATCACGATCAAATTCTGCAGCAATCTGGCTGGTGATGTAACCAAGCCGACATGGATTGAGCATATGCAGCGGCTTGAACTTGCCGTTTGGGTCCCACCATTCAGCAGCCATTGCTTCGAATTTTGCGATCTCTGCATCATCAATCGTTGTTTGAGCGGCTTGCATTCTGCTCTCCATGTGCTCATTTGGAATCACCACTCTATATAGGATGGTTATGGACAAATTCTCTGGCCAAAAGAGCGCAGCGCAGTTTCTATACCCGGCGATCGAGCCTTTCGACCGGCGAATGCTGGATGTAGGGGATGGGCATTCCGTTTATGTTGAGCAATCGGGCAATGAAAAAGGGTTGCCTGTCATCGTGCTTCACGGTGGACCGGGTGGCGGGTGCAGCCCTGCAATGCGGCGGTACTTTGATCCGCGGAAATACAGAATTATCCTTTTTGATCAAAGGGGTTGCGGGCGTTCCAAGCCGCATGCCAGCGTTGAGGATAACACCACCTGGCACCTGGTTGCTGACATCGAAAAAATACGAGCGACACTTGAAATAGAGGACTGGGCTGTCTTCGGTGGGAGCTGGGGGGCGACGCTGGCGCTTATCTATGCGCAGAGCCATCCGCAATGCGTGCGGCATCTTGTTTTGCGCGGCGTTTTCACCATGACCAGAGCAGAGCTGGACTGGTTTTATGGGGGCGGTGCCGGAAAGTTTTGGCCAGAAACCTGGGAGCGATTCCAAGGGCTTATACCCGAGGCGGAACGTGGCGATATCATTGCAGCGTATAATCGGCGGTTGTTCTCGGGCGAGCGCGCTGAGGAAGTTCGATATGCCAAGGCGTGGAGCTCATGGGAAAACGCATTGGCGACAGTTCATTCAAACGGCCAAGGCGGGGATAGCCCAGCGGACTATGCACGGGCCTTTGCGCGGCTGGAAAATCATTACTTCATGAATGCCGGCTTTCTCGGGCAGGACGGTTATATCTATGAAAACATGGGTAAAATCGCGCATATTCCAGGTGTTATCGTGCAAGGGCGTTACGACATGATCTGCCCGCCTGATGCGGCGTATCGGCTGTCCAAGCTATGGCCAAAGGTTGATCTCAGGCTTATTCCCGTGGCGGGCCATGCTCTGTCAGAGCCAGGCATTAGTGCCGAGCTTGTTAAAATCATGGACCGTCTCGCGGCACGCGTTTGAGCGCTGAATTCCAATGTCGGTATTACATCGGTATCGCGTCGGTATTACGTCGGTGCTTTTGACAGGGTTGAGTGATTTAGCGGTCTCTTGCTGAGTGGCTTAAACATTCCCTTGCAGACTCACCTGCGCAGGCGTATATCCCCCTCAACAGCGGCGCGTTCGGGTCCACACCGAAGGCTCCACCGGGAAATATCAACGGGCCGCGCGCCCGTTTTTTTGTGCTTGAAAGATTCATGAGCAACGACCTGATTGCCAAAGCTGCGATTGATCGCCGGATGGCCGAGATCATCACCCCTGTCATTGAGGATATGGGGTTTGAGCTTGTGCGCGTGCGGTTGATGGGGGGCAAGACGGCCACGTTGCAGATTATGGCCGAACGGCCAACCGGCGGGATCGAGGTGGATGAGTGCGCCAACATCTCAAATGCGGTGAGCGCGGTTCTGGATGTTGAGGATCCGATCACAGATGCCTACACGCTGGAAGTGTCCAGCCCTGGTATTGACCGGCCGCTTACACGGTTGAAGGATTTTGACGAATTTGAAGGCTATGAGGCCAAGTTAGAGACGGCTGAGCTGATTGATGGGCGTAAACGGTTCAAGGGCATGTTGGCCGGTACAGAAGAAGATGAAGTGCTTATCAACTTGGATGAAGGCACTGTGGGGCTCAAGTTCGACTGGCTGGTGGATGCCAAGCTTGTGCTGACCGATGAGCTTATCAAGGACATGCTAAAGGCACGCAAGGATGCGGGTCTGATTGACGAAGATAGTTTTGACGAGATCGAGACCGAAGGGTCTGAGGAGGACTAAGAAATGGCCATTACATCAGCCAACCAGCTTGAGCTTTTGCAAACCGCCGAGGCCGTGGCGCGGGAGAAGATGATCGACCCCAGCCTTGTGATTGAGGCGATGGAAGAGAGTCTCGCTCGCGCGGCCAAGTCCCGCTATGGCGCGGAGATGGACATTCGCGTCTCGATTGACCGTAAGACAGGCAAAGCGACGTTCACGCGTGTGCGTACCGTGGTTGAAGATGAAGAGCTTGAAAACTACCAGGCCGAATTCACCGTGGAACAGGCTAAACAATATCTAGAAGACCCCCAGGTGGGCGACACGTTTGTTGAGGAAGTTCCTCCGGTTGATATGGGCCGTATTGCCGCGCAAAGCGCCAAGCAGGTGATTCTGCAAAAGGTTCGTGAAGCTGAGCGTGACAAGCAATATGAAGAATTCAAAGACCGGATTGGCACGATCATCAACGCGCAGGTCAAGCGCGAAGAGTTCGGCAATGTGCATGTTGATGTGGGTATGGGCGAAGCTGTGCTGCGCCGGAATGAAAAGATTGGGCGTGAAAGCTATCGTCCGAATGATCGCATCCGGTGCTACATCAAGGATGTACGCCGCGAGGCCCGTGGCCCGCAGATTTTCCTGAGCCGCACCGCACCGGAATTCATGGCAGAACTTTTCAAGATGGAAGTTCCAGAGATCTATGATGGCATCATTGAGATCAAGGCAGTTGCGCGTGATCCGGGCAGTCGGGCAAAGATTGCTGTGATTTCTTATGACAACTCGATTGACCCCGTTGGGGCTTGTGTTGGTATGCGCGGCAGCCGGGTTCAGGCCGTTGTGAATGAGCTTCAGGGCGAAAAGATCGACATCATTCCGTGGAACGAAGATCAGCCAACCTTTCTTGTGAACGCGTTGCAGCCTGCTGAGGTGAGCAAGGTGGTTCTTGATGAAGAGGCCGAGCGGATCGAAGTTGTGGTGCCGGAAGATCAGTTGTCACTGGCGATTGGGCGTCGTGGTCAGAACGTTCGGCTGGCAAGCCAGCTGACCAATCTTGATATTGATATCATGACAGAAGCCGAAGACAGCGAACGCCGTCAGAAAGAGTTTGAAGAACGCACCAAGCTCTTTATGGAGACGCTCGATCTGGACGAGTTCTTTGCGCAGCTTCTGGTGTCGGAAGGATTCACGAATCTCGAAGAAGTTGCCTATGTCGAGCTTGATGAACTGTTGGTGATTGATGGTGTGGACGAAGATACAGCTCAAGAGCTGCAAGCCCGGGCTCGCGATATCCTAGAGGCGCAGGCACGCGAAGCTCTTGAAAAAGCGCGCAGTTTGGGAGCTGAGGATAGCCTTATTGAATTCGAAGGCCTGACACCCCAAATGGTAGTGGCTCTGGCCGAGGACGGCGTGAAAACGCTCGAAGATTTCGCAACCTGCGCAGACTGGGAACTGGCAGGCGGCTGGACGACAGTCGATGGAGAACGGATCAAGGATGACGGTCTGTTGGAACCGTTTGATTTGTCTCTTGAAGAAGCACAGGATCTTGTCATGACCGCGCGTGTGATGTTGGGTTGGGTTGACCCTGCTGATCTCGAGGCGGAGGCCGCCGAAGATGGCGAAGAAGCCGTCAAAGAGGAGGCCGAGGCCTGATCCTTCAGGTCTCGTGAGGTTAGCATGGGGCGCGGCGGACAGCCCAAGGACCAAAAAGACGGTCCGGAACGCAAGTGCATTGCCACAGGCGAGGTGCGGCCAAAGCACGGTTTGATCCGGTTTGCAATTGGTCCCGAGGCGCAGGTGGTGCCCGATATTCTGGAACGTTTGCCGGGACGGGGCATCTGGGTCAGTGCGGATCTTGATGCGCTGCAGGTTGCGGTGAAAAAGGGTCTGTTTTCACGCAGTGCAAAGCAGGCTGTGACCTTGCCAGATAACCTGCCTCAGATGGTAGAGACCATGCTGGCGCGTCGTGTGGTTGAGTTGATCAGTTTGGCCCGGAAGGGAGGGCAAGCTGTGTCAGGTTACGAAAAGGTTAAGGATTGGCTGTCTAAGTATGAAGCCGAAGTGCTCATTCAGGCGAGCGATGGATCAGAGCGCGGCAAATCCAAGTTGAGCACGCCATATGGCGGATCATGGATTGGATGGTTGACCGCTGATGAGCTGGGTCAGGCCTTTGGTCGGGAAAGCACAATTCATGCTGCACTAGCGGCTGGCGGTTTGTGCCAACGTGTTGTAGAGGAGGCGGCAAGGCTGAAAGGCTTGCGCGTCTCGGCCGGGGAAAGCCCCCGCCGGAAAGGAAGTTGAAGTAGATGAGCGACAACGACGGAAAGAAAACTCTGGGTGTGCGCGGCGGTCCTCGATCGGGGAACGTCAAGCAGAGCTTTAGCCATGGGCGCACCAAGAACGTCGTGGTGGAAACCAAGCGTAAGCGGATCGTCAAGCCCAAGCCGGGTGCGGCGGCTCCTGGTGCAGGTGCGTCAAAGCCTACCGCAACACAGCCGAACGCGTCGAAACGTCCGGCCGGGATTTCCGATGCGGAGATGGAGCGCCGGATGAAGGCGTTGGCCGCGGCCAAAGAGCGTGAAGCGGACGAAACAGCAAAACGTGAGGCCGATGAGAAGGCCCGCGAAGAAGAAAAGCAGCGTCGGCGTCAGGAGGCCGAAGCCAAGGAGCGCGAACAGCGCGAGGCTGAAGAGCGCGCCAAGGCCAAAGCTGATGAGGAGGAACGCAAGAAGCGTGAAGCCGAAGTTGCAGCCAAAGCAGCGGCAGCCGCAGCTGCTGCGCCCGCCGATGATGCACCGCAGCAGGCGCGCGCGCCCAAGCAGGCACCACGCAAGCAAGACCGCGACCGGGGAGATGATCGTAGTCGTGGCAACAAAGGCCGTGGTGATGATGGTGGCCGACGGTCTGGTAAGCTGACGCTGAATCAGGCTTTATCCGGCGGCGAAGGTGGGCGGCAAAAGTCGCTTGCTGCGATGAAGCGCAAACAAGAGCGCGCGCGTCAGAAAGCGCTGGGCGGCGGCGAAGCTCGGGAGAAGATCGTCCGAGAAGTTCAACTGCCTGAGGTCATTGTTGTATCAGAGCTGGCCAACCGCATGGCCGAACGCGTTGGCGATGTTGTCAAAGCGTTGATGAACAATGGGCTGATGCTTACGCAAAACGAGGCCATTGACGCGGATACAGCCGAGCTCATCATTGAGGAATTTGGCCACAGTGTTGTCCGGGTCAGCGACGCCGATGTGGAAGATGTGATCGACTCTGTCGACGATGACGAAAAGGATCTCAAACCGCGTCCGCCGGTCATCACCATTATGGGCCATGTAGATCACGGCAAGACGTCTCTCTTGGATGCAATCCGTGATGCCAAAGTCGTTTCGGGCGAAGCGGGTGGGATCACACAGCACATTGGGGCCTATCAGGTCAAAACGGATAGCGGTTCCTTACTCAGTTTCCTCGACACACCTGGCCACGCGGCGTTTACCAGCATGCGTGCGCGGGGTGCTCAGGTCACGGATATTGTGGTTCTGGTTGTTGCTGCTGATGATGCGGTCATGCCGCAGACTATTGAGGCGATCAACCACGCCAAGGCCGCTGAAGTACCGATGATCGTGGCGATCAACAAGATCGACAAACCTGAGGCAAACCCGGACAAGGTTCGTACGGACTTGCTGCAGCACGAGGTCATCGTTGAGAAGATGTCCGGTGAAGTACAGGATGTCGAAGTGTCTGCCATCAGCGGTCAAGGTCTCGATGAGCTGCTTGAAGCCATCGCACTTCAAGCTGAAATCCTTGAGCTGACGGCAAATCCTGATCGCGCGGCGGAAGGTGCCGTGATTGAAGCACAACTCGATGTAGGCCGTGGTCCCGTTGCGACCGTTCTTGTGCAACGTGGCACATTGCGGCAAGGCGATATCTTCGTTGTGGGTGAGCAATATGGTCGTGTGCGTGCGCTTATCAATGACCGCGGTGATCGGGTGAAAGAGGCTGGTCCATCGGTGCCTGTTGAGGTTCTTGGTTTGAACGGCACGCCCGAAGCAGGCGACGTTTTGAACGTGGTGGATACCGAAGCGCAGGCACGTGAGATTGCCGAGTATCGGGAGAAAGCCGCGAAAGAGAAACGTGCGGCTGCTGGTGCGGGTACGTCTCTGGAACAGCTTTTGGCACAGGCCAAGGAAAACGAGAATGTTGCCGAACTGCCTATCCTTGTGAAAGCAGATGTGCAGGGCTCGGCGGAAGCCATCGTTCAGGCGATGGAGAAGATCGGCAACGAAGAGGTGCGCGTGCGTGTGCTTCATTCCGGTGTTGGCGCGATCACCGAAAGTGACGTGGGTCTTGCCGAAGCCTCAGGTGCGCCTGTGATTGGCTTTAACGTGCGGGCGAATGCGCCAGCGCGGAACAGTGCCAACCAGAAGGGTGTCGAGATTCGCTACTACAGCGTGATCTATGACCTTGTGGACGATGTGAAAGCAGCGGCCTCTGGTCTGCTCGGGGCGGAAATCCGTGAGAATTTCATTGGCTACGCTCAGATCAAAGAAGTCTTCAAGGTCACAGGCGTCGGCAAAGTGGCTGGCTGTCTCGTTACCGAAGGCGTCGCGCGTCGCTCTGCCGGTGTGCGTCTTCTGCGGGATGACGTGGTGATCCACGAAGGTACGCTCAAGACGCTGAAACGCTTTAAAGACGAAGTGCCGGAGGTTCAATCAGGTCAGGAATGCGGTATGGCGTTTGAGAACTACGATGACATTCGCGCCGATGACGTCATCGAAATCTTCGAGCGTGAAGAGATCGAACGGAACCTGGATTAAGCCTTTTTAGAGACTGGTTTGAGGGCGGCCTATGTGCCGCCCTTTTCGTTTCCGGACTCTAAAGCCAGTCGCGCAGGATCGGAATGAGCGGGATGTCTGCCGCTGGCATTGGGTAGTCGCGCAGATTATTTGGACGCACCCATTTCAGTGTCTGACCTTCCCGAGATTGCGGGGAGCCTTCCCATTGGCGGCAAGCGAAGAGCGGCATGAGGAGGTGGAAATCGTCATAGCTGTGACTGGCGAAAGTCAGAGGCGCGAGGCAGCTTTCCCAGGTGTTGATGCCAAGCTCTTCTTCCAGCTCGCGGATCAGGGCGACTTCGGGTGTTTCGCCGTCTTCCACCTTGCCGCCGGGAAACTCCCAAAGACCTGCCATGGATTTCCCTTCGGGACGCTGGGCCAGCAGAACACGGCCCTCAATGTCAATGAGGGCTACTGCAGATACCAGAACAGTCTTCAAGACCGGTAATCCGCGTTGATTGAGATGTACCCATGGGTCAGATCGCACGTCCAGACGGTGGCAGTTCCCCCGCCTAGACCGAGGTCAACGCGGATCTCAATCTTATCGTTTTTCATGTGTGCGGCGCCGTCTTCTTCGCGATATGTGTCACTAACCCAGCCTTTTTCGGCCACAAGCGTTTCGCCAAACCAGATTGACAGGAGGTCTCGGTCTGCTGGTGCGCCAGATTTGCCGATGGCCATGACCACCCTGCCCCAATTCGGGTCTGCACCTGCAATGGCGGTTTTGACCAAAGGCGAATTTGCAATGGCCATGGCGTGCGTCTTGGCATCAGTATCGCTGGACGCTCCTGTCACGGATACCTCAACAAATTTCGTTGCACCTTCACCGTCTCGCACAACTTGATGTGCAAGATCGAGCATGACAGATCGCAACGCTTCCATGAAACCAACGCTCTTGTCTGTGACGCGCACGCCAGAGGCACCGGTTGCGGCGACCAGCAGCGTATCGGATGTCGAGGTGTCGCTATCGACGGTGATGCAGTTGAAGGTCTTTTTGTTGAGCGCAGTCACCATTTGCTGCAGGACTTCGCGCTCCATCAGGGCATCCGTGAAGATATAGACAAGCATCGTGGCCATGTCCGGTGCAATCATTCCGGACCCTTTGGCGATGCCTGCGATATGAACCTCTTGACCATCTACAGACACAGTCGCGCCTGCGCCCTTTGGGAAAGTATCCGTTGTCATGATGGCTTGCGCGGCATCGGGAAGGTTTGTTTGGGAAAGCGTCTCTGCCGCCTCGCCGATTTTGGCACAAATGCGATCATGCGGCAGGCTTTCCCCGATGACCCCTGTGGAAGATGAAAAAACCCGTTCTTCGGGCAGATCCAATGTGTCTGCAACTGCATGTGCAATCGCGTTCACTGACTCTTTGCCGTTCTTGCCGGTAAATGCGTTGGCGTTGCCAGAGTTCACGATAATCGCCGCACCTGCGTCGATATGTTTACCGATCTTTTCCTGGCAATCCAGCACGGCCGCCGAGCGCGTGGCAGATTTGGTAAAGACGCCTGCAATGGAGGTTCCAGGATCAAGCGATATGAGCGTTACATCCTTGCGCCCTTCGTAGCGGACACCCGCTTCAACGGCTGCGAACCGTGCCCCTTTGATTGTCGGAAGATCGGGAAAGGTGTCAGGCGCCAAGGGAGAGACGGCGGGTGTCTTACCCATATTTATTGCTCCAAGAGGTCGAAATTCAGAATTACGTCTGGATTGATCCCATCGGTGTCAGCACGTGTTATGTCGGCTTTTTCACGTAGGTTAGCGACGAAAGCTTCTACAGATGACTGGCGCGCTTCTTCGATGAGTTGGGCCTTAACAGTGTCGAATTCCGGGCGTGCGCGATCACGGGTTTCGGCCAAAAGGATGACATGCCAACCGAATGTGGTTTGAACCGGTGGGGATACCTGACCCTGTTCCAATTCGACAACCGCATTGAAAAACGGCTCGACCATGTCGCCTGTTCCAAACCAACCCAAATCTCCTCCAGACGGCCCTGACGGTCCTGTGGACTTTTCACGGGCAAGGGTAGCAAAGTCTGCGCCACTCTCTAACTCAGCGACGAGCGCTGTGGCTTCATCTTCAGTTTCGACAAGGATATGCGATGCGCGATATTCTGTTTCTTGAAGGTCTGCAGGGTATTTTTCATCGTAAAGCGTGCGAAGGCTGTCCTCGGATGGTTCTTCTGACACGATGCCTTGAAGAACTTCGCCGGCCATGATGGAACGGGTTTCGTTTTCAATTGTGATGCGGCTTTTGAACGACGCCTGGTTTTCAATGGATTGCATCATAAGCGTGTGTTGGATGAGTTGATCCATAATGCCCTGAAACAAGAGTGCGGATGGGAATTGATCATATTGCTGCGGCAGTTCAGATCTCAGAGCGATCACATGCGCCAGTGTGATCTCTGTGCCGTTAACCGTTGCAAGCACCTGATTTGGGTCGACGTCGTCCTGCGCAACAACCGTTGTTGAAATGGCGCCGAGCACGCAAGAAGCTGCCACGAAAGTCTTGAATGATTGCAACATAAGATTTCCTTTGTTCGTTCGTGCAGAGGCATCATGCCTTGTGACGTTGACACTGTATCGGCAGGCCCTTACATCGCCTTGATACAAAGGCAAATTGCCCATTGCGTCCGTTCTAGGGTTGCAGGGCGGTCGGGGCAAGCGATTGCCCATCAAAAACACGCGAAAGATCTGAACGGATTTAAGATGCTGGGTATTGGAACGGTTGCTAAAAAGATTTTCGGAACGCCGAATGATCGCAAAGTTAAGGCAACTCGGCCTTTGGTGGAGAAAATCAACGCTTTGGAGCCAGAATTCGAAGCATTGAGTGATCAGGGCCTGATTGAAAAGTCCCAGGAATTCAAACAGCGCATTTCATCTGGTGAGAGCCTTGATGATCTGTTGCCCGAAGCCTTTGCCAATTGTCGCGAAGCCGCGCGACGTGCACTCGGTTTGCGGGCTTTTGACGTACAGTTGATGGGCGGCATTTTCCTGCATCAGGGCAACATTTCAGAGATGAAGACGGGCGAGGGTAAAACACTTGTTGCGACCTTCCCTGCTTATCTGAATGCGTTGACCGGCGGTAACGTTCATATCGTTACGGTCAACGACTACCTGGCGAAGCGCGACGCGGAATGGATGGGCAAGGTTTACTCTGCGCTGGGTATGACAACCGGCGTGGTGTATCCACAACAACCCGAGCCGGAAAAGAAAGAGGCGTACGCGGCTGACGTAACCTATGCCACGAACAACGAGCTTGGTTTTGACTACCTGCGCGACAACATGAAGTCGTCGCTGGAGGAAATGAACCAACGCGGGCACTTTTTTGCGATTGTGGATGAGGTTGACTCAATCCTGATCGATGAGGCGCGGACGCCGTTGATCATCTCTGGCCCGGCGCAGGATCGCAGTGAGTTATACGTGACCATTGATAAGCTCATCCCGCTTTTGGACGAAGAGCATTACACGATTGATGAGAAAACGAAGAATGTGACTTTCACGGATGAAGGCAACGAATATCTAGAGAGTATTCTGCACGAAAATGGCGTTCTTGAGCAGGAACAGTCACTGTATGATCCTGAAAGCACGACTATCGTGCATCATGTGAACCAGGGTCTTCGTGCGCATAAAATGTTCCTGAAAGACCGGGATTACATCGTGCGCGATGGTAATGTTGTTTTGATTGATGAATTCACTGGACGCATGATGGCCGGCCGTCGCCTCTCTGAAGGCTTGCATCAGGCGATTGAAGCCAAAGAGGGCTGTGATATTCAGCCTGAAAATGTCACTTTGGCCCAAGTCACGTTTCAGAACTACTTCAGGCTCTACGACAAGCTTGCAGGTATGACAGGCACAGCGGCAACCGAGGCCGAAGAATTTGGTCAGATCTACGGCTTGGGCGTTGTTGAGGTGCCGACAAACCAACCGATTGAGCGCAAGGACGAAGACGACGCGGTCTATCGCACAGAACGCGAGAAGTTCGATGCGATTATCGGCGCAATCCAAAAGGCGCATGAAAAAGGGCAACCCATTCTTGTGGGCACGACCTCGATTGAGAAGTCAGAGACGCTAAGCGCGCTTTTGACGAAAGCTGGCGTGACACACAACGTTCTGAATGCGCGTCAACATGAACAAGAGGCGCAGATCATTGCCGAAGCCGGCAAGCTAGGCGCGGTGACTATTGCGACCAACATGGCCGGGCGCGGTACGGATATTAAGCTTGGTGGCAATGTTGAATTGAAAATACTTGAAGCCATCGCAGCAGATCCGGAAGCTGATCCAGAGGTGCTGCGCCAAAAGATCGAAGCGGAACACGCCGACGATGAAAATGCGGTGAAAGAAGCCGGTGGTCTTTATGTTCTGGCCACTGAACGCCACGAAAGCCGTCGGATTGACAACCAGCTGCGCGGGCGGTCCGGGCGACAAGGCGATCCGGGACGGTCCTCCTTTTTCCTGAGCCTCGAAGATGATCTGATGCGGATTTTCGGCTCTGAACGTTTGGAAAAAGTACTTGCGACGCTTGGCATGAAAGAGGGTGAGGCGATTATTCACCCTTGGGTCAACAAGAGCCTTGAGCGGGCGCAAGCCAAGGTCGAAGGCCGCAACTTTGATATCCGAAAGCAGCTCTTGAAGTTTGACGATGTGATGAACGAGCAGCGGAAGGTGATCTTCAAGCAACGTCTCGACATCATGAAGGCCGAAGATCTTTCTGAAATCACGACGGATATGCGTGGCGAAGTGATTGACGATCTTATCGACCGCTACATGCCGCCCAAAAGCTATGCTGATCAGTGGGACATGGAAGGGTTTAAAACAGCCGTTGCTGAACAACTGACATTGGATTTGCCACTTGTAGAGTGGGGCGATGAAGAGGGCGTTGACGACGACGAGATCGCGGATCGTATTGAAAAAGCAGCCAGCGACATGATGGCGGACAAAGCCGAGAAGTTCGGTCCGGAAAACATGCGCATGATTGAAAAGCAGGTCCTTTTGCAGACGATCGACACCAAATGGCGCGAGCATCTTTTGACGCTGGAACATTTGCGCAGTGTTGTTGGTTTTCGTGGATATGCGCAGCGCGATCCGCTGAATGAATACAAGAACGAGGCATTTCAGCTTTTCGAAAGCATGTTGGATGGGTTGCGGCAGGATGTGACACAGAAGCTGTCGCAGGTGCGCCCGATGACAGAAGAAGAACAGCAAGCAATGCTTCAGCAGATTGAAGCGCAACGCGCAGCGATGCAGGGTGCCGTGGAGCAGGCTGTTATGGGCGAAGATGAGCCTGCCGGTGAAGCGCTGGAAGGCTTTGATGAGAACGATCCAACGACTTGGGGAAATCCAGGTCGTAATGACAAATGCCCGTGCGGATCAGGTAAGAAATTCAAACATTGCCATGGCAGATTGGCCTAGAGTTTAGCGCCGAGCCGCCAAAAAGACACCTTTGCACTGCCACAGACCGGCCTTGATTTTTAACTACCACAGTCAGGAATTTCTCTGGCTTGTGGGAGGCCGTCATGAAATTATCTTTTGGCCCCAAGCGCTTGGCTATGACGAGCGGTGTGCTGATTTGTGCTCTGGGAACAGGGTATGTGATGCAAAACGTACTTGCCGGTGGTGAGAACCAAACTCGATCCGGTGTAGCCGTCGCCTCGGTGAGTTCCAACGCGTTTCCTGTAGGGCTTGAGACCAAACGGGACTTTGTTGAGCCAGCGGAGCCTTTCCAAAATGATACGCAGGCGGCTTCAGACACAGATGCGCTCGCTTTCAGCGATAAAGCCGGAGATATTGAAGACGTACAGGTGGGCGAAGTTATCCTCACATCTGCCTTGCCTGCGGCACCTGTCGCTGCCGCCGATCCTATTTTACTCCCCAGTGAACCGGTGAAGATTGTTGCACCCAGTGATGCGCCAATATCTGATCTTCCGGTTGAAGAAAAAGTGCCTGCGTTTACATGCGAAATCGAGTTAACAGCAGCGCCGGGTGATGCGGCGATGGCAGTGCTGGCGCTTGAGTCGAGCTGCATGACGAATGAACGCTTTACGTTGCATCATAGTGGTATGATGATTTCGGGTGTGACGGACGAGAACGGAGAGTGGCGCGCAAAAGTTCCTGCACTTGCTGAAAATGCGTTGTTCATCGCGGCGTTTGCCAACGGCGAAGGTGCCGTTGCGAATGTGCAGATTTCTGATTTGAGCGCCTATGAACGGTATGTCGTACAATGGAAGGGCGACACCGATGTCCAATTGCATGCTTTTGAGAACGGTGCGTCTTACAGGGATGCAGGCCATGTTTGGCGTGAATCAAGCGAAGATGCGTCGTTGGAACAAACAGGTTTCCTTACGCGACTTGTCGAGAATGGCCTACCAGAAAGCCTGAATGCGGAAATCTATACGTTTCCCTCCAAAGGCGAGAGCGACACTGAGATCAACATTGAGATTGAAATTGGTGGCTCAACCTGCGGTCAGGACTTGGAAGCTCAGGCGTTCATCATGTTTGGTGCTGGAAGTCTTGAGGCGCGTGACCTAATGATCGCTATGCCGGACTGTGGTGCCGTTGGTGACTTTCTTGTGTTGAAAAACCTATACGAAGACCTGACAATCGCACGTAATTGAGCGCTGCGAGCAAGAGGTCCAAATGATTAAAGCGCGTGCGGCGGGTTTCGCCGCACTTTTGTTTTGGGTTTGCGGGCTGCCTGCTTTTGCCCAAGACGTCACTTTGACATCACGTGATGGTCGGGTTGAGATTTCTGGCAACCTGCTGGGCTTCGATGGTGAGTTTTATCGCGTCGATACCATTTATGGTGAGTTGACTGTTGATGGGTCTGGTGTCGACTGCGCTGGACCGGGGTGTCCAAACCTGGAAACTTTCATTGCACAGGCGGTTTTTTCCGGCTCGCCGACTATCGGGCGCATATTGCTTCCAGCTTTACTCGAGGCATTTGCGATCCGGTCAGATTATGATCTCAGTCTTCAAAATCTCGAAGACGGGACGGTTTTGGCCATCCTGGCTGACCCCGTCGAAGAGCGCGTGGTAGGTGAGATATTCTTGCGCCTGAACAACTCGGACACTGGGATTACCGAGTTGATCCACGGGGATGCCGATATCGCCATGTCGATGCGCGAAATTCGAGATGAAGAGCTTGGACAGGCGCGTGAGGAAGGCTTGGGCGATCTTGAGGCACGTGGGCGAAGCCGGGTTGTGGCGCTTGATGCTTTAGTGCCGATGGTCTCACCTTCCAATCCGGTGCAAGTCATTACATTACCGGACCTGGCGGGGATTCTGTCCGGGGACATCGTAAATTGGGCTGATCTTGGGGGGCCTGATGCTCCAATCAGTGTTCATGTGCATGGTCCAAACACAGGGTTAGGGCAGGCTATTGAAGATCTCGTCCTGAACCCGGCGGTTGAACAACTCGGCCCGGATGCCAAGATTTTTGATGATGGTCGTACCTTGTCGGAAGCGGTGACTAAGGATCCTTTTGCCTTTGGACTGACAAGTCAGACAGAGGTTGGAAACAACTGGGCTTTGGCGCTTGGCGGGGGGTGTGGTTTTGCGCTTCAGGCAACGCGTAGGGCCGTCAAGACTGAGGATTATCCGCTGACGGCTCCGGTTTTTCTCTATGTTCCGGCGCGGAGATTTCCAAAACTTGTGCGAGAATTCCTGGCGTTTCTGCGCGACCCCTCCGCACAGCTTGTCATTCGCCGTGCAGGTTTTGTGGATCAAGGGCAGGAGGAAATCTCGGTCAATGAGCAAGGGGATCGGTTTGCGAATGCAATCACCCTGGCGGGACCGGAAGTCTCCTTGGAAGAACTGCAGAGGCTGGTCTCAACACTTACGTCTTTGCGCAGGTTGACGACAAGCTTTCGCTTTGAGCCTGGCTCAGCTCGGCTTGATGCACAGTCTCGGTCAAACGTCCTTCGGTTGGCCAGAGCGTTGGAGCAAGGGCGCTATGACACGCGACGTTTGCTGTTTGTGGGATTCAGTGATGGTGAAGGAGCAGCTGCTACGAACAAGCGAATTGCGATGCGCCGAGCTGTCGCCGTCAGAGATGCGGTCTTGGCGGCCGCTGAAACTGCCAACTTGTCTCGCGTGAATGTTGAAGTGGACGCATTCGGAGAGGCTCTTCCCATGGCTTGTGACGAGACAGCCTGGGGAAGGCGGATAAACAGACGTGTTGAAGTCTGGATCCGCTAGATCAGACCTTCGGCCCGAAAGCTGATTTCACAAGATTTGCCGATGATCACGTGATCATGCATTGTTAACCCCAAAACCTCGCACGCATTCTGAATTTGCCGCGTGACGGAGATGTCCGTTGATGATGGCGTCGGATCACCAGAAGGGTGGTTATGGACAAGAATAAGAGCGCTTGCATTCAATTGCAGTGCGCGCTTGACGACCTCTCTGGGGTAGACCGGGACGTGATTGACCGTCCCGCGTGCTTGTTCTTCGTCAGCGATCAAGGCGTTTTTAGTGTCTAGAAAAAAGGCGCGGAACTGTTCGATGTCACGATGCGCCATGGTCGTGTGACAGTAGTCAATGAGTGAGTCCCAAGAAGATACCACCGGTCGATGGATCACCCGAGACCGGGCCAAACGATGCGCGGCGGCCTCCACGACTTTCAATTCACACACCACGGATGGACCAACGCCCCGAACGCGTGACAGTTGATCGTGGGGTGCAGAGATCACGGCATTGAAATTGCCAAACTCTGCCAGAAGATCATGCGCAATCGGTTTCACATCCCTGCGTGGTATGGCGCGGAACAGAACCAATTCCAGCACTTCGTAGTCAGGAAGTGCTTCTGGACCTCCTGCCAGAAATCTGTCGCGCAGACGACGGCGATGATCCTGAATATAGGACGGATGTTTTTGAGAGGCTCTGGGAGAGGAAAAAACCAGTTCATCCGCCGCAAAAAGCGGCATCGCGGCTTCGGGTTTTTGAGAGTTGGGCTGCATGGCTTTACCATGCTCATACGTAGCTTAACAGGTGGTTAAGCTGTGTGTCGGGGATGAAACGATTAGCTCTTCATTCCATCCCAGAAGCTTTTCACTGATCTAAAGAAGCTACTGCTCTCGGGATTGTTTTCCTCTGACAACTCCTCGAACTCGCGCAGGATTTCTTTTTGGCGCGATGTCAAATTCACAGGTGTTTCAACCGCTAATTCAATGAACATGTCACCCGTAGACCCACCACGAAGTGCAGGCATGCCTTTACCTCTCAGGCGCATTTGCCGACCCGATTGCGACCCTTCTGGAATTTTCACGCGGCTGCGTCCGCCATCTATTGTCGGAACTTCGATGTCCCCGCCCAGTGCAGCCTTGGCCAGAGACACTGGTACGCGACAAAAGAGGTTCGTTTCCTCGCGCTCGAAGATTTCGTGCCGATCAACTTCGATGAAGATGTACAAATCCCCCGGAGGACCACCGCGCATACCTGCTTCACCTTCGCTGGCGAGGCGAATGCGGGTGCCTGTTTCCACACCGGCTGGTATGTTCACACTCAGCGAGCGGTCTTTTTGAACGCGGCCTTGTCCACTGCATGTGCTGCAAGGGTTTTTGATAATCTGACCCATGCCTGTGCAGGTCGGGCAAGTGCGTTCAACAGTAAAGAAACCTTGTTGTGCGCGAACCTTGCCCATGCCGGAACATGTGGGGCAGGTCGATGGTTCGACACCGCCTTCGGCACCTGAACCGTTACACACATCACAGGCTACTGACGTGGGAACATTGATCGTCTTCTGCAGTCCTCGGTAAGCATCATCAAGTGAGATGCGTAGGTTGTAGCGTAGGTCCGCGCCGCGCGCTGCACGTTGTCCGCTTCCCCCGCGACCGCCCCCCATAAAGTCACCGAAGAGGTCATCGAATACATCTGAGAATGCGCTGGCGAAATCACCTTGCCCGCCAAATCCGCCACCCGGGCGTGCTCCGGCTCCTGTGCCGCCTTCGAAAGCAGCATGACCAAACCGGTCATAAGCCGCTTTCTTCTCCGCATCCTTCAGGATGTCATATGCCTCACCCGCTTCCTTGAACGCGGATTCGGCATTTGGGTTGTCCTTGTTGCGGTCTGGGTGAAGCTCTTTGGCCTTCGACCGATAAGCTTTCTTGATCTCTTCGGCTGAGGCTCCTTTTGAAACCCCAAGCACATCATAGTAGTCGCGCTTTGCCATCGGAAATCTCCTTTAGTCGGAGAGCAAAGGCCGACAACCGGCCTCTGCCTGTCCGTTAGACGCGTTAAGCGCGCTTGTCTTCATCCAGATCTTCGAAATCCGCGTCGACGATATCTTCTTCTCCGCGCATTTCGTCAGCAGCTGCCGGCTCTTCTTCGCCTTCTTCCTGGCTCGCCTTGTAGATCGCTTCGCCAAGCTTCATTGCAGCTTCGGTGACGTTCTGCAGTCCGGCCTTGATTTTGTCAGCCGTGGCGTCCTCTTTCTCGAGGTCATCCTTGAGAGCGGCAATCGCAAGCTCGATGGCTTCGACCGTGGTCGGATCCACCTTGTCGCCATGCTCTTCCACCGACTTTTCTGTGGAATGTATAAGGCTCTCGGCCTGATTGCGGGCCTCGACGAGTTCGCGGCGTTCCTTATCAGCCTCAGCATTTTCCTCAGCGTCACGGACCATCTGATCGATGTCTTCGTCGCTCAGGCCACCGGACGCCTGGATCGTAATCTTATGCTCCTTGCCGGTGCCTTTGTCCTTGGCTTGAACAGACACGATGCCGTTGGCGTCGATGTCAAAAGTTACTTCGATTTGTGGCATGCCGCGTGGCGCTGGTGGAATATCTTCCAGGTTGAACTGACCCAGAATTTTATTGTCCATCGCCATCTCACGTTCGCCCTGGAACACACGGATCGTCACAGCGCTTTGGTTGTCCTCAGCGGTTGAGAAGATCTGAGACTTGTTCGTCGGGATCGTTGTGTTGCGGTCGATCAGGCGTGTGAACACACCACCCAAAGTTTCGATGCCTAGCGACAGCGGGGTTACGTCAAGAAGAACAACATCTTTCACATCGCCCTGCAGGACACCTGCTTGGATCGCAGCGCCCATCGCGACCACCTCATCCGGGTTCACGCCCTTATGCGGCTCTTTGCCGAAGAACTTGGTTACTTCTTCGACCACTTTCGGCATCCGGGTCATACCACCGACGAGTACGACCTCGTCAATATCACCTGCCGAAAGTCCGGCATCTTTAAGAGCAGCCTTGCATGGCTTGAGCGACGCCGCGATCAGATCACCAACCAGGCTTTCCAGCTTGGCGCGGGTGAGCTTGATGACCATGTGCAGCGGCTGGCCGTCTGACCCCATGGAAATGAACGGCTGGTTGATTTCGGTCTGTGACGAAGAGCTCAACTCGATCTTGGCTTTTTCCGCAGCTTCTTTCAGCCGCTGAAGGGCCATCTTGTCCTTGGTCAGGTCGACGCCATTTTCCTTTTTGAACTCGTCGGCGAGGTAGTTGACGATGCGCATGTCAAAGTCTTCACCGCCAAGGAACGTATCCCCGTTGGTGGATTTCACTTCAAACAGGCCGTCGTCAATTTCCAGGATGGTGACGTCGAATGTACCACCGCCAAGGTCATAGACCGCGATGGTGTGTGTTTCTTCTTTGTCGAGACCATAGGCCAATGCAGCTGCTGTCGGCTCGTTAATGATGCGAAGCACTTCAAGACCGGCAATCTTGCCAGCGTCCTTGGTGGCCTGACGTTGAGCATCGTTGAAATAGGCGGGAACAGTGATAACCGCTTGGGTCACATCTTCGCCAAGATAGGACTCGGCGGTTTCTTTCATTTTCCCGAGAATGAAGGCTGAGATCTGGCTTGGCGAATACTTCTCGCCTTTGGCTTCAACCCATGCATCACCATTGCCGCCATCAATGACGTTGAACGGCATGTTCTTTTTGTCTTTCGCCAGATCCTTATCGTCTTCGCGACGACCGATCAGACGCTTGACACCGAAAATTGTGTTCTCTGGGTTTGTGACGGCCTGGCGTTTCGCAGGCTGGCCTACGAGGCGCTCGTCATCTGTGAAGGCTACAATTGAGGGCGTGGTGCGCGCGCCTTCTGAGTTTTCGATCACTCGGGCTTGGCTACCATCCATGATGGCGACACAGCTGTTTGTGGTTCCGAGGTCAATACCAATGACTTTGGACATGTTTTTCGATCCCTTCTTTACTTAAGGCGATTGAGGGGCAACCGGACCCGTTACGGCATCTGGCCACCAAACGACCTGCAGCTCATCCGTGGATGTTCTGCGTATCGAGCGGTATATAGGCAGGCGAAAGCACACCTGCAAGCGGTGTAACGCATGTAAAACTGCGAATTGCGATTAAATTGGCGTATTGGGAATTGATTACGGCACGATGCATCAAAAACCACTCGAAATAAGGGGATTTAAGGTTTTCGCTGGTTTTCTAGATGTCGCACAGCAGGCACAGATTGTGAAAGACCTGCGTGAGGTGGTCCGAACCGCACCGTTTTTTTCGCCTATGACGCCATATGGAAAGCCGATGACGGTGCAAATGACCTCGGCTGGCAAATACGGATGGTACTCTGATCGAAAGGGGTATCGCTACGAAACACACCATCCAAATGGCACAGCGTGGCCTGATATACCGTCTTCCGTTCTGAAGATTTGGCGCGCCTTGGGCGATGTGGATCGTTTGCCCGATTGTTGCCTGATCAATTTTTACCAAGACAAAGCACGCATGAGTTTGCACCAAGATCGAGACGAAGCGGATTTTTCTTGGCCGGTCTTGTCTGTGTCATTGGGAGATGACGCGCTTATTCGGATTGGCAACCAAGAACGCGGAGGATCAACAGAGTCTATTTGGCTTCATTCCGGAGATGTTGTGGTGATGGGAGGTAATGCGCGGCTGACCTACCATGGAGTGGATCGTATTCGGCCTGGTACATCTTCGCTTTTGAACCAAGGAGGGCGTATCAACCTGACCTGCCGCGTGGTGGATTGAAGCTTTTTCAGGTAATTTGAGGTCAGGTGGAACTGGCTTATTTCAAACTACAACAACCTGTGACGTAGCTTACGCCCTTTTCCTCGGTCAGGAACAAATCCACGCTCATTCCATATGCGCGATCCGACATGCCATCAGAGCACGCATCTCGGTGAAAGATGAATGTATAAACACGGTCTCCGCCTTGTCCAAAAATAGCATAGCGATCAGTGCGATTTGAGGCCGTTACAGGGTCAAGCATTCGAACATCCACAAGTGTTTCGCCCGGTCGCGAAAGCTGTGCTGTTTCTCCTCCTGCGATGTCCAAAGTCCAGAAAGGTTCTGTGCCCGCGCAAACCAGTGGTGAGGGTAGTTCATCGTCGATTTGACCAGGTTGTCGTGTCAGGAATCTCAGAGAAACCCAACCGGCCATTTCTCCGATATTGACTTGTCCCCATTCTTTGGCTTCGTCAAAGGCAACCACTTCGATGCTGGTATCTTCATGACCGAGTTTTCCAATGATGGACGCGGCGGTACTTGGCGCCTGGCGAATGTTGAGGACATCATCTGGAGCGACGTTAGATACGTTGTAGTAAGCTGGTAGCGCTTCGGAAAAGGCTTTCGAAGCAAGGATTAAAGCAACCAAAACTGAAAACAGAAATCTCATCGCCTTGCACCCCAACTGGTTGAGGCGTGCTGGCGTGTGTAGAATTCGCCAAGAAGCCCAATCACAAGCAGAACGCATGCGACTATGAACGCATATTCGTAAGATGTGTTACGAGGATAGTAGTTGATAAACACAAATCCCCGCGATTGATCAATGACGTGAAACAGGGGATTCCAGTCAAACACAGCCAGTAGGAAACCTGGCAGTGCATTTGCAACAAACAGTTTGCCTGACGCAATCATGTTGACGCGGACATACACCGTTCGCAGCAAGCTTGCCGCCGTAGGGAACCAAGGAGTTAACGCCATAAACAAAAGCCCCACGGCGCATCCCGTAAACCAGGCTAAGAGAAACATGCCGAATGCGGGAATCGGCTGTGAGATTTCTATTGGATTGATGAGGGTATGGTACAGAAACAGAATGATGAACAACGCCAGTACCTGGATGTACAGTGAGCCGATTGCCGAAGAACAGATAGATACAACTGTGTTCATTGGCGTATGTTGCATCATTGGAGAAGTTGAATTTTCCGCACCCGCAACAGCGCCAACCGCTCTGATGTGAGTGATATAGAGAAAAACACCGGACAGTATGTAAAGCAGAAAATCACCGCGAAGTTTAGCGCCTCGCAATCCAAGGAAAGAAAACATGAAAAAAAATGCGAGTACAAAAATGACTGTTGTCGCGATGCTAACGAAAAGCGCCATGAACGCATTGCCGTGCGCTTTGCGGATGTCGCGTACGGTTGCATGATAGATCACTTCCGCCAAGGTTAAGGCGGATCCGAGAAGTGTTCCTTTTCGCGTATTCTGAAACATGCCTGCCCAGCCTGTTAACTTATGCTTGTTTAAACAGGGAATTCTTGCTGTCCCGTTAGCACCGTATCATAAGGGGCGCGCGACAATCCCGCAACACAGGCTTGCAGGAAGGTTTTGAATGGAGACTGCTTTGAATTACGACGCTCTTGTTACTGTTATGCGGCGCCTTGCGCTGGAAGCCGGCGATCTCATAATGGAGATTTACAATTCAGATGATTTTGACGTGAAAGTTAAGTCGGATTCAAGCCCGGTAACGGAAGCTGATGAAGCGGCAGATGCCTTGATTTCTGCTGGTCTGGCAATGGCCTTCCCGGACATATTGCTTGTTACTGAGGAACAAGCTGCGACACATGATCAGAAGGCACAAACTTTCCTGATCGTGGACCCTTTGGACGGGACGAAAGAATTCATCAACCGACGTGGTGATTTCACAGTAAATATCGCTTTCGTTGAAGATGGTGTCCCGACTCGTGGCGTGGTGTATGCGCCGGCAAAGGAGCGCATGTTTTTCACGCAGGCTGACGGGACTTCCGTTGAAGAAATTGGTTCGTTTGAGAAAGACAAAATCGGAATGCTAAACGAGATTAGTGTGTCTGACCCTGACAATTCCGCCCTGCTGGTCGTGGCAAGCAAGTCGCATCGTGATCAGGCTACTGATGACTACATAAGCAAATACGCGGTCAAAGACATGAAGAGTGCGGGGTCTTCGCTAAAGTTCTGTTTGATAGCAACCGGGGAAGCCGACATTTATCCGCGCGTCGGCCGAACCATGGAGTGGGACACTGCTGCAGGGCATGCGGTCTTGCATGGGGCTGGGGGTAAGGTTGTAAGGTTTGATGATCACACGCCTCTGATTTATGGCAAGGAGAACTACGCCAATCCGTTTTTCATTGCCTATTCGCCCAACGTCGATCTGAAGCTTGCGAAATGAGTGTATTGATCGCGATACCGGCGCGCTATGCGTCATCACGATATCCGGGAAAACCTCTTGCGAAGCTTAAGGGTGCTGACGGAACGGAAAAGAGCCTGATTGAGCGAAGCTGGGACGCCGCTTTGTCTGTAAAAGGTGTCGACCGCGTTGTCGTGGCAACGGACGACACGCGCATTCGTGATGCCGCACAAGCCTTTGGGGCTGAGGTAGTCATGACCTCACCAGATTGTGCGAATGGTACCGAAAGATGCGCTGAAGCGCATACAGAATTGGGCGGGAACTTTGATATTGTCGTTAATCTACAGGGCGATGCGCCGTTGACGCCAAGTTGGTTTATTGAAGACTTAGTTTCGGATTTGAACTCAGATCCAATAGCTGATGTTGCTACCCCGGTCCTGCGCTGCGATGGAGAAGCGTTGAATGGGTTTCTGAATGATCGCGCGCATGGTCGTGTAGGTGGCACGACGGCTGTTTTCGATAGAAACCGCTATGCGCTTTACTTCTCAAAAGAAGTCGTTCCTTTCACGTCTGACCAATATCCTGAAGGGGAAGACACACCTGTTTTTCACCATGTTGGAGTCTATGCATATCGTCCTAAAGCTCTGGAGGAGTATGTCGGTTGGGCTTGTGGCCCATTGGAGACCTTGGAGGGTCTTGAGCAGTTGAGGTTTTTGGAAAACGGAAGGCGTATTCTTTGCACTGAAGTACACGCAAAAGGCCGTAAGTTTTGGGAGCTCAACAACCCTGAGGATGTGCCACGCCTTGAAGTCATGATGAAAGAGATGGGAATGCGCTGAAATTTTGACCTGTCGGCGATATGTTGCTACGTAAACACTTAAAAAACGAATAAACTGTTATGTGCCGCCATGGAGTGGTCACAATTGTCCTGTTTTTACGATTAGGGCTGTTTAGGAGCGGTAAATGCGAAAGAAACTAACCAAGGCGATTTTTCCCGTGGCGGGAATGGGCACACGGTTCCTTCCTGCGACGAAGTCCGTGCCGAAAGAAATCATGACATTGGTTGACCGGCCGCTGGTTCAGTACGCGATTGACGAGGCGCGTGCCGCTGGGATCAAAGAGTTTATCTTTGTCACGTCTCGCGGAAAAGGCGCGTTGGAAGACTATTTCGACAACGCCCCGCAGTTGGAGCAAGAGCTGCGGAAAAAAGGCAAAGATGAGCTTCTGGAAATCCTGCGTTCTACCAATATGGACAGTGGTGAAATTGCATATACACGTCAGAATAAACCTTTGGGTCTCGGACATGCCGTATGGTGTGCGCGACGTTTAATTGCGAATGAGCCGTTCGCGGTTATTCTTCCGGATGATGTCATCTCAGCAGACAAACCCTGTCTTCAGCAGATGGTTGAAGCTTACGAAGAAACTGGTGGAAACATTGTCGCGGCGATGGAAGTGGCTGATGAGCAAACCTCGTCATACGGTATGCTGGATATCAAGGATGATATGGGCAAAATCGTTTCGACGAAAGGTATGGTTGAAAAGCCAAACCTTGGAGAGTCCCCATCCAATCTGGCGGTTATTGGGCGTTATATTCTGACACCGACTGTTCTTCAGAAACTCAACAAGAAAAAGACCGGTGCTGGTGGAGAGATTCAATTGACCGACGCCATTGCTGATGCGCGCCAGGAGGGCGAAGAGGTCTACGGATATCGCTTTGATGGGCGCCGCTTTGATTGTGGGTCTAAGTCTGGCTTCCTGCAAGCCACTGTGGCTTTTGCGCTGGATCGCCCGGAGTTCCGCGACGATTTGTGGGGTTTTCTGAGCGAAATGGTCAATGCGGCGAAAGCGGCTGAATAACCAGCTTTCGGGGGGCTGAACTTGACATATGTCCTGGTCACCGGTGGGGCCGGATACATCGGATCACATGCTTGCAAAGCTCTGAAAGCCGCAGGGTATACCCCCGTTTCGTATGACAACCTCTGCACCGGTTGGGCCGATGCGGTGAAGTTCGGCCCCTTTGAGCAAGGCGACCTCAGGGACCGAGCACGTCTTGATGAGGTATTTTCGACTTATAATCCAACAGCGATTTTGCACTTTGGCGCTCTGAGCCAGGTTGGCGAAAGTATGCACGACCCGGGCTTGTACTGGGACAACAACGTCTCTGGGTCACTTACACTTTGCCAGGCTGCTCATGCTGCCGGATGTAAGAGCATCGTTTTTTCGTCGACCTGTGCCACGTATGGAGACCACGATAACGTGGTTCTGGACGAGACCACTGCTCAGCATCCGATCAATGCCTATGGCGCCAGCAAACGTGCCATTGAAGACATGTTGCAGAACTTTGAAGAGTCACACGGTCTAAAGCATGTGATCTTTCGCTATTTTAATGTGGCGGGCGCTGATCCAGATGCCGAAATCGGAGAATTTCACCAACCCGAGACGCATCTTGTTCCGCTGATATTGGATGCGATTTCTGGAAAGCGGGACAACTTGACGGTCTTCGGAACCGACTATGATACACCCGATGGCACATGTATCCGGGATTATGTTCATGTCACTGATCTTGTTGATGCGCATGTGCTTGGATTGAAGTGGTTGGAATCCGGAAAACCTAGTCGTGTGTTTAACCTTGGCACTGGCACTGGGTTTTCTGTCAAAGAAGTTATTGATCAGGCAAAGAAAGCCACAGGTCATGATGTGCCGGTAGTATTTGGCGACAGGCGGCCAGGTGATTGTACAAAACTGGTTTCAGGGTCAGCACGCGCTCTGACCGAACTTGGTTGGAATTCTGAAAGATCAACGCTTGATCAGATGATTTCTGATGCCTGGCGGTGGCATCAAACTGGACATTACGAAAAATAAACCTGATTTTCACGCGGAGGCACTAAATCGGGCGATCCATGAGCGTGCTGTCGGAAGCAGTATTTGCCTACAGGCTGCGGTGGAAACGCCGCAGGTTGCTCTTTCGTGCATTTCGCAAGCGCCGGCAGCTCTGTTTGATTGTGGATCGAACGCCTCAGATATCAGCTCAAGATGTCTTGTTGTTTTCGACTGTGCGCAACGAGGCTTTGCGACTCCCCTTTTTCCTTGATCACTACCGCAGACTCGGCGTTAAGCATTTTCTCATCGTCGACAATGCCAGCGATGACGGAACAGTAGAGTTCTTGAAAGAACAAGATGATGTCTCGCTATGGCGCACGACCAAAAGTTATCGTCTTTCTCGTTTTGGTGTCGATTGGGTGACGTGGCTTCAGATCAGATTTGGTCACGGTCATTGGTGTTTGTCTGTGGATGCGGACGAGATCCTGATCTACCCGCACCACCAAACACGCAGTTTGCCCGCTTTAACCAACTGGCTTGAACAGCACGGTCATGAGTCATTCGGCGCTTTGATGCTGGACATGTACCCGAAAGGCCCGGTTGGGGATACGACTTACAACCCTGGAGAAAATCCATTTGACACGTTGAGTTGGTTCGATGGCGGCAATTACGTGATGCAGAAGAAGAGCGATCTGCAAAACCTATGGATACAAGGTGGTGTGCGTGCACGGCTTTTCTTCAGGGACAGACCCAAACGTGCTCCGACTCTGGGTAAGATCCCATTGGTGAAATGGAACCGGAGATACGCCTATGTAAGTTCCACGCATTCGCTTTTGCCTCGACGGCTCAATCATGTTTACGACGCTGACGGAGGCGAGCGTACATCTGGGATTTTGTTGCACTCGAAGTTTCTCAATTCGGTTGTCATGCGATCATCTGAGGAAAAGCAGCGTGCAGAGCATTTCGCCAATTCCAAGCTCTATGATGATTACTATGACGCGCTCAGCCAAAACCCAACACTGTGGTGCGAGGCGTCGAGCGAGCTGACTGGCTGGCGTCAGCTTGAAGCCATGGGTTTGATGTCAAAGGGGAATTGGGTATGAAACTGGTTTGGGAGTTTACCCGTTTTGAGCAATCACATAAGGTGTTTAGTACGAGTAGTCGCGGGCGACACAGCGTCGAAAGAGACGTTACGTTCCTGCAAAAAGGATGCGTTAAGCGTCAGGCAATAAGGTGTGGCTTTAAAAAAATGCCGGCCATGAGGATTTATCATTGAGTCTGTTGCAGTCATATGTGATGCGGCTGCGCCGAAAGCGCCATCAAGTGCGTGCTTTCCGGAAGCATTTCTCGCTCAAACCTGTCGTGAACCGCACAGGCAAGATTCGCCCAGGCGACATTCTTTTGTTTTCGACTATGAGGGACGAATATGTCCGCCTGCCCTACTTTCTGAAGTATTATCGTAATCTTGGCGTCGCGCATTTTCTGATCGTAGACAATGACAGCAGCGACGGCGGACGGGAGTATCTCGCCAACCAAAGCGACGTGTCGGTGTGGACAACAAAAGCGAGCTACAAGAATTCGAAGTTTGGGGTCGATTGGTTGAATTGGCTTCAAAGCAAATATGGGCATGGACACTGGACGCTTGTGGTCGATCCCGATGAATTGTTTATCTATCCGTTTTGTGACACGCGACCGATCCGGGCGTTGACCGACTGGCTGGATGTAAGCCAGGTGCGCTCATTCGGTGCC
Organism: uncultured Roseovarius sp.; assembly: GCA_947496175.1. GTDB lineage: Bacteria > Pseudomonadota > Alphaproteobacteria > Rhodobacterales > Rhodobacteraceae > Roseovarius. The sequence goes on along the minus strand of CANMBU010000001.1, from coordinate 1,003,546 downwards.
ATGCTTTTGGATATGTACCCTAAGGGTCGTATCGATGCAGTGCCTTATCTTCCGGGCCAAGATCCGGTGGAAGTCGCCAGTTGGTTTGATCCCGGTAACTACATGATTGAGAAGAACAGGCGCTACGGCAACCTGTGGATTCAGGGCGGACCGCGGAGCCGGATGTTTTTCAAGGACAAGCCTACGAAAGCGCCTGCGCTGAACAAGACGCCTTTGGTGAAGTGGGACAAACGCTACACTTACATCAGCTCAACTCACATGCTTTTGCCGCGTGGCCTTAACCTGACCTACGATGAATGGGGCGGCGAAAAAGCCAGTGGTATCCTGCTTCATGTAAAGTTTCTCAATACGTTTGCGGCAAAGGCCGAAGAGGAATTGCGACGCAAACAGCACTATCAGGGCAGCGTCGAATACAAGGCCTATGTGGAGTCTGTGCAAGAAAATCCAGACCTTTGGTGCAAATGGTCGGAAAAATATATAAACTGGCGGCAACTTGAAATCCTCGGACTAATGTCAAAGGGGAACTGGGCATGAGGAAGAGCAGCGGATGAGCGTCGGCATTATCATGCTGGTTCACACGGCCTTTGACCGTGCTGAGCAGGTTGCGCGCCATTGGTCCGCCGCTGGCTGTCCGATCATCGTACATGTCGACAAGAATGTGCTTTCTGGGCCGTACAATGAGTTTGTCCAAGCTTTGTCTGACCTACCTAACGTTCGGTTTTCCAAAAGACACCGATGCGAATGGGGCACATGGGGGTTGGTTGCGGCGACACAGAGTGCTTCACGGATGATGTTGGACGAGTTCGCGCATGTGCGTCATGTTTATCTCGCTTCTGGGTCATGCCTTCCCCTACGGCCTGTTCAGGAACTCATTGATTATCTTGCAGAGCGCCCGCAAACAGACTTCATCGAATCTGCCACGACCTCGGATGTACCCTGGACGATCGGAGGTTTTGACAAAGAGCGCTTCACGCTTAGCTTCCCGTTTTCATGGCGTAAAAACAGGTTCATGTTTGATAAATATGTCTCTGTTCAAAGATTGGTTCGGTACCGCAGACGTATACCAAACGGAATTGTTCCACATATGGGAAGTCAGTGGTGGTGTCTTACTCGACAAACCTTATCGGCTATTCTCGACGACCCGGATCGTTCGGTTTATGATCGGTACTTCAGCAAGGTTTGGATCCCTGACGAAAGTTACTTTCAGACCCTGTCTCGCCTTTACTCGCGCCAGATAGAAAGCCGGTCGCTGACACTTTCAAAGTTCGACTATCAGGGAAAGCCGCATATTTTCTATGATGACCACTTGCAGCTTTTGCGTCGGTCAGATTGTTTTGTCGCGCGCAAGATCTGGCCTTTCGCAAACCGGCTTTATGATGCGTTCCTAATGGACCCCGCTGGCGCGATGAAACGTACAGAACCTAACCCAGGAAAAATCGACAGAATTTTTGCCAAGGCAGTTGAGCGCCGAACGCGCGGTCGGCGCGGTCTGTTCATGCAAAGCCGCTTTCCGGTTGAAGGGCGGGAGAATGGGCTGACCTGCGCGCAATATTCAGTTTTCCAAGGGTTCAGCGATCTGTTTGAGAATTTTGAACCCTGGCTGGCCAAAGTGACAGGAACGCGCGTCCATGGTCATTTGTTTGCGCCTGAGAGGGCGGAGTTTTCGGATGGCCAGACTGTTATGAACGGAGCGCTGAGCGGTAGTGCTACATTGCGGGACTATAATCCACGCGCGTTTCTATCCAGTCTCATTTGGAATACGCGTGGTGAGCGGCAGTGTTTTCAAATGGGTCCGCGGGATGAAATCAAAGATATTGAGTGGGATATCGCTAAGGATCCAAATGCTCAGATATCTGTGATTTCTGGCGCCTGGGCAGTTGCATTGTTTAAGTCGAACAAAAACTTCTCTGACATTCGCCAGGAAGCCGCGCGATTACAACAAACAGAAAGTAAACACCTTGATGTTCTGAGGTCACCTTGGGCCAAAGCGCGGGTGCGTATTTGGACAATGGCAGAATTCATCGAAGCACCTATGGAACCGCTCCAGACGATCATCGATGAGATTGGGAAACAAACTCAGTTTGGGCTGGCTGAGGTGCCGAAAATGTCAGACCTGACAGGATTTGGGCAGTTTCTGCAGAATTTGAAGAACCAGGGCATGCATCCCTACCTCATGGGTGATTTTCCAGTTGAGCATCGGTTGCATGAGCCAAACCAAGACAAGCCGAAACCTTATCTGGTGCGATAGCGTTTATGGCAGATCGCTTCGACTATTTCGTTTTGTTTGCCGAGATGCGGACAGGGTCCAATTTTCTGGAAGCGAATATAAATGCTTTTGATAAATTTGAATGCTTTGGAGAGGCCTTTAATCCACATTTCATAGGATATCCAAACAAGACCGAGATCGCGGGTGTCACGCGCGCCACCAGAGATGCTGATCCTCAGCGTTTAATTGATGCAATCAAGAATAGACCCTCTGGGATCGGCGGCTTTCGATACTTCAACGATCATGATCCAAGGATATTGGACACGGTACTGAACGACACGCGATGTGCCAAAATCATACTGACGCGCAATCCATTGGACAGCTATGTTTCATGGAAGATTGCACAGGCTACCGGGCAGTGGAAACTCACCAACGTCAAACGCCGCAAGGATAGCCGCGTTCGTTTTGATGCAGCTGAGTTTGAAGAGCATGTGACCCGAATACATGAGTTTCAGGTTCTGTTGCTGAACCACCTGCAGAAAACCGGGCAAACTGCGTTTTACATAGCCTACGAGGACTTGCAGGATCTTGAAGTGATTAATGGCCTCGCACGCTTTTTAGGAAGCGAAGAAACACTGGATGGTCTCGATAAAGGATTAAAAAAGCAAAATCCTAGTTCGTTGAGTGAGAAGGTTTCCAATGTTCAGGAGATGGACAAAGCTATCGCTGCACTTGACTACCTTAACTTTCATCGCACGCCCAGTTTTGAGCCGCGCCGTGGTCCTGCCGTGCCAAGTTTTGTCGCCTGTGCGCATGCACCGCTTCTTTTTTTACCCATCCGCTCCGGACCTGAAATGACCGTGCTTTCTTGGATGGCACAACTCGACGGCTGTTCACTCGACGAGTTGCAAACCGGTCTTAATCAGAAATCGGTGCGACAGTGGAAACGAAAAAATGTGGGTCACCGATGCTTTTCGGTGCTTCGACATCCTGTCGCGCGAGTGCACCACGCCTTTTGCACGAAGATATTGCAGACCGGACCCGGAACATTCGAAGGCATTCGAAAAATTCTACGAAACTCGTTCAAAGTGCCTTTGCCAGGAAGATTTCCGTCCGAGACCTATGGCTTGGCAGAGCATCGCGACGCATTTCTCGGATTCCTTGATTTCTTGACCGCGAACCTGTCTGGCCAGACAGCCATTCGTGTTGATGCCCACTGGGCCACACAGGCAGCGGCCCTTCAAGGTATGTCTCAATTCATAGTGCCAGATCAGGTCCTGCGTGAGGATCAACTGGACAAAGAATTGCGTGAGCTTGCAGCCAAGGTCGGATTGAAGAACACACCCAGTTTGATAGAAACAGACGACGCTTTGCCCTTTAAACTTGTCGAGATTTATGACGACAAAATCGAAAAGCACGTCGCGCAGATTTATCAACGCGACTATATGATGTTCGGTTTTGATGCTTGGACAGCGAGTGGGGTTTCAAGCGGCCTGAACTGACTGCGATTCCGTAATAATCGCATACAGCGTTGCAGGATCATTGTTGGCACGCAATTTGGCGCAAATAGAAGGGTCCCGCAGTGTTCTCGACACCAACGCCAGGGCTTTGAGATGCTCAACGCCAGCATCTTTTGGCGCAAACAGAGCAAACACCAGATCCACAGGCTGACGGTCGACAGAGGAAAAATCGATCGGTGTGTCAAGAAGTACCACCGCACCCACGACTTTGTCCGTTCCATCAAGCCTCGCGTGAGGTAAGGCAACACCGTGACCCACTCCGGTTGGCCCAAGAGCTTCACGTTCCAAAAGTGCCTCAACCGATTTGGCGTGATCCAGATCGTATGCCGCCTCGGCAATCGTGCCAAGCTCATGCAAGAGGCGTTTCTTACTCGAAACCGAGGAAAATACCCGAATTGCCTCTGGTTTGAGGATTTCAGAAAATTGCATCTGATTTTTGCTCCAAAGCGCAGGATCTCTTACCTGCTGCTGATTTGGTTTACGGATCGATCCACCCAATGTTGCCGTCATCTCTGCGATACACGACGTTCAATCCATCTTTGCCTTCGTTTCTGAACACAAGCACCGGCGCACCGGCCAATTCCATTTGCATAACAGCTTCGCCCACGGAAAGGGAGGGAATTTGCGTTTCCATTTCAGCCACGATGATCGGCTGAAGCGTATCCGGTTCCGATTCTTCACCGCTGCTGTTGGAAGCGAGGATATATGCGGAAGCTTCTGAAAGTTCAACTGGTTCTGAACGCTGTCTGTGATGATCCTTCAGTCTGCGTTTATAGCGGCGAAGCTGCTTTTCCATTTTTTCGCTACATTGATCAAACGCAGCATAAATCTCATGCGCATGTGCCTTGGCCTGCGCGGTCAGCCCAGTGGAAAGGTGAATTGTTGCTTCACACACAAATTCCGCGGCACTTTTGGAAAAGATGACGTTCGCGTCTGTTGGGCGTTCGGCGTATTTTTCGACGACCGAGTTCAATTCGTTTTCTACATGGGTCTGTAATGCGCTTCCGATGTCAATTTGTTTTCCACTGATCTGATAGCGCATAGAATATCCTCCAAAAGGCCGAGAGAGCATTAAGTGGGCAGCAGGCCCGGTTGTCCAAAACTCTGGTCGGGAAATTTAACCCATTGGGTTGCTTGATCGAAGTTTGTCCGGTGACACCAGAATGACTCAGCTATCAATGCAAAGACCGCATGGGGCATGACTTTATTTGAGGCCTTTTGTGGGTCACTTGTCAATGAGGTTGACGTCATCTTACATGCATTTTAGGCGGCAATTTTGTTAAGAAATCCGAAAATTATCACCAAGATAGACACGTCGGACGTTCTCGTTGGATACCACTTCATCCGGAGAGCCAGACATCAAAACCTTGCCATCATGCAGGATGTATGCGCGATCCACGATCTCGAGTGTTTCGCGCACATTGTGATCCGTGATGAGCACGCCAATGCCCCGCTTTTTAAGGTCAGCCACAAGATGGCGGATATCACCGACGGAAATTGGGTCAACGCCGGCGAAAGGTTCGTCTAAAAGCAGGTATTTTGGATGTGCAGCCAGACAGCGCGCGATTTCAACACGGCGGCGTTCACCACCCGAAAGCGCAAGTGCGGGTGCACGTCTTAGATGCTCTATAGAGAATTCTGACAATAGCTCTTCTAGACGCTCGCGTCTTTTGCGACGAGATGGCTGAGAGATGTCGAGGATCGACATAATGTTATCTTCCACGCTCATCCCGCGAAAGATCGACATCTCTTGCGGAAGATATCCGATACCTAGTTTAGCGCGGCGATACATGGGCAAGTTGGACACGTCTTTGCCGTCTATGGAAACACTACCGCCCTCTGGATAAATCAGACCGGCAATGGCATAGAACGTTGTTGTTTTCCCCGACCCGTTTGGCCCCAGAAGTGCAACAACTTCACCTTGCTGCAACTGAAGCGACACATCGCGAATGACCACGCGCTTCTTGTAGCTTTTTCGCAGGTTATCGACAGTTAGCCCGCCATTTTCATGCGCGATGTGGAGTTCAGGTTTGGCCATGGATCAATTTTCGGGTTGTAGGATGGTTTTGACCCTGCCGCTCACGCGTGCTGTGCCTGCGCGGGTATCAACAAACATGGTGTCGCCGGTCAGTGAGTTGCTGCCTTGGACGAGAAGAACATTTCCCTGCATTTCAATCAGGCCAGAATCGATGTCGTAGTCCGCTCTTTGAGCTTCTGCGGCGTCTTCGCCACTTACCAAAGTCACACCACCAGTGGCCTCCAGCTTTTCAATTCCGCTTTGGTCAGATTTGTAAACAACAAGCACCCGTGGGGCCGAAAGCCGCATTTCACCCTGCCCAATCAGAACGTTACCTGTAAAAACAGCAGTTCCATCATCTTGGTTCACGTTCAAATTGTCGGCCGTTACTTCGACTGGAAGCCGACTGTTTTGTGACGTATCGCCAAAGGCAATTTGAGCGCCTTGGGCATATGCAATACCTGGAAGGCAAAGCATGGCAAGAAAAAGTCTAAGATGTACGAAACGAAGCACGTGCGTCATTCCTCATTAATATGTCCACTGTATATCAGCTTCACGCGGTCGGTGAAAACCAAATGTGAGGTACCTGTCTCCTCATTACTAGTCAAAATCATGCGACCTGCTGTCAAAACACCCGGAGGGCCTTCTCCCGAAATGGGACCAGGCGATTCTGCGTGCAGGATGTTAAAGTCGGCATTCAGCTGCTCTGTTCTGATGTCATAGCCTGTTGTTGTTTTGAAACGAACGCTCCCGGCCATCGCCGCTGTGTTGTTTTTCTGATTCAGGCTGGCATTTTTTGCGGACACGTCAATTACTGTGCCGGAGACAAGTGTCAGTTCCGCTGACACGTCTTTTGCATTGATGATGCGCGCATCTTCTGGCGATGGGCGAGCTGAGACTGCGTCCAACATTATTTCATCACCACCACGCGTCACCCCAGCAAAAGCAGCATTGGTAGCTCCTTGATCTTGGGCTCTTTGTTCGAGATCCAATTCGACAACCGGAATAGCCTTGGTCGGATCAATGCTTTGAGAGATTAGAAAGAGCGTTGAAAGGAGTCCAAGCGCTGCAAGCGGCAGGACTATTTTCATCCATGCCACCAATCGAGAATAAAAGTCGCCCCGCCATGTCATCATCAATGTGAAAAGATATCCGTCTCGGGCCATCCTGCCAGATCAAGTCTGGCACGGGTGGGGAGGAAATCAAAACACGACTGCGCTAACTCCAGCCTGCCTTCACGTTCCAGACGCTTGTCAAGTTCTGTCTTGAGCCGATGCAGATAGAGTACATCGGATGCTGCATAGTCAAGTTGGGCGTCGGTTAGCGTTTGTGCCCCCCAGTCGGAGGACTGTTGTTGTTTGGAAATGTCGATATCCAGCAGCTCTTGTAAAAGGAATTTCAGACCATGGCGGTCTGTGTAGGTTCGGACCAGTTTGCTTGCTATCTTGGTGCAATAGACCGGCGTTGTGAGCGCGCCAAAGGCATGAAACAGCGCGGCTATGTCAAAGCGTCCAAAATGAAAAAGTTTGAGCACGGTCTGATTTGTGAGCAGAGTTTCCAGGTTGGGGGCGGATTTTTGACCCTGTTCGATCTGCACAATATGGGCATCCCCGTCACCAGAAGATAGCTGCACGACACACAGCCTGTCGCGATGAGGATTTAAGCCCATCGTTTCACAATCAATGGCAACAGAGGGTCCTAAGTCGAGACCGTCAGGTAGATCGTTTTTGTGAAAGTGGTTGGCCATTCTCATTCCCTTCTCGGGAGGAATGGTGCCCAGGAGAGGACTCGAACCTCCACGTCCATACGGACACTAGCACCTGAAGCTAGCGCGTCTACCAATTCCGCCACCTGGGCCGGTGTCGTTTGGGCATGTAGACATCTGGCCCAGATGTGTCAACGCCAATTCGCCTGACCACTGGGACATCAAACCGCCTTGTCGAAAGGCCGGGACAGAGGTACGTAATATTCGTTAGGCGCAACGGGAGCACCTCTTATGTCGAAGCTTGTCACCATCTATGGCGGTTCTGGTTTTGTTGGGCGGTACATCGCCCGCAGATTGGCAAAGTCTGGCTGGCGTGTGCGGGTGGCCGTGCGCCGCCCAAACGAGGCGATACATGTGAAACCCTATGGAGTGGTTGGACAGGTTGAACCTTTGTTTTGCAACATTCGTGACGACAATAGCGTGCGCGCGGTGATGCAAGGGGCCGATGCCGTTGTGAACTGTGTTGGCACATTCGACAAAGGCGGGAAGAACAGTTTTGAAGCGGTCCAGCATCTCGGCGCTGAGCGTATCGCGCGTATCGCCGCCGAGGAAGGTGTCGGACGCATGGTCCACATCTCTTCGATTGGTTCGGATTTGGCCTCAGATAGCCTCTACAGCCAGTCCAAGGCAAAGGGCGAAGCAGCTGTGTTGTCGCATATGCCCGGCGCCGTTATTCTGCGACCATCTGTGATTTTTGGGCCTGAAGATCAGTTTTTCAATCGATTTGCCGGGCTGACCCGGTTTGGTCCGATCTTACCTGTTGTCGGGGCTGACACCAAATTTCAGCCTGTTTATGTGGACAATGTTGCAGAGGCGGCTGCCATGGGTGTCGAGGGCGATGCTGCGCCGGGTGTCTATGAGTTGGGCGGACCGGATGTAAACACATTTCGCGAACTTATGCAGCACATGCTCAAAGTCATTAGGCGCCGTCGCCTGATCCTGAATATTCCGTTCTGGGCAGCGAATGTGATGGCCATGGGAATGGAAGCTGTTCAATTCCTGACCGGAGGCCTTGTGCCGCCACAGATCACGCGTGATCAGGTTCGAAGCTTGCGCGTTGATAACGTTGTGCAAGATGGTGCGAAGGCACTGACGGACTTGGGTATTCGACCTGTTGCGATAGAGGCGGTGATCCCGGATTATCTTTGGCGGTTCCGACCTGCAGGACAGTACGAGGCGCTCAAAGAGTCGGCGAAAAACCTGCGTGCAGATTGATACCGGCGTCTAAGTGTAAGCGATAAAGAGCAGCACCAAGCCCAGCAGAATGCGGTAAATCACGTAAGGTGTGAATGACACGCTGCGCAACAAACGCATCATCAGCACTAGTGCCAAGAGCGCTGCGACAAAAGCGATAGCGGCCGCGATTGCGCCGTCTCTAAGCAAAGCCATATCGGCATTCACCATGGTTTCGCCTGCAAGGAAGACACCGCTTGCAATGATGGTCGGGATCGACATGAGCATCGCGATTTTGGCTGCGTCGTGCCGGGCATATCCCATGAATCGGGCACCTGTGATTGTGATGCCCGAGCGTGATGTGCCGGGGATAAGGGCAATCGCTTGCCAGACACCGATGACCAGCGCATCGGGGATTGACCAGTCTTTGTCTGTTTTGGTCGTTCCGCCAACCTGATCGGACCAATAGAGGAATAGGCCGAACACAAGCATGGCCCATCCGATGACCGCTATAGAGCGTAGAGATTCGTCCAGGCCGGTGATCTTTAGCATAAGACCAAATGCAACCACGGGAACGGATGCGACAACGAGCAAAAGTGCAAGCTTTGCGCCTTCGGTGTCGATCTTACCGATGCACATGCGAGGCAGTCCAAGGATGGCCAGCTTCACATCGCTCCAGAAATAGATGATGACCGCAAAGAGCGTGCCGACATGGACAGCGACATCAATCGCCTGACCCTGATCTTCCATCCCAGTCAAACTTGGCAACAGGATCAGGTGCCCAGAGGAGGATACGGGCAAAAATTCTGTGATGCCTTGAATGACGGCCACCAGAATCAGTTGGAAAAGCGGCATGTTCGCGCCTCTGTTTTTGTCTCATAGTCAGCTATAAACCACCAGAATTGAGAGAAAAGACGCGATTTGGTTCCGAATCGGACCTAAATAGTGCAGGTTTTCCACTGAAATCCAAAGCGAATAGTAAAATTTCCCTTATTAGGTCATAGTTTATGACTTTATTTTATACTTTCTGTCCTTTAGAGAGATTGGACTTGTGGGATGGAGGCTTTCTTGGCGAACGAGCAGATGTTGAAATTCGTAACTGTTGAACGGGACATGCCGGAAAAGCGGGGTGCGGAGGTTCGCAGAGAGGATTTCGAGGAAATCTATGCGGAATATGCTGATGAAAAGGCAAAGGAGCAGTCCGCTCGCTGTAGTCAGTGCGGCGTGCCCTATTGTCAGAATCATTGCCCTCTGCACAACAATATTCCCGACTGGCTCAGGCTCACTGCGGAGGGTCGACTTCGGGAGGCGTATAACATCAGTCAGGCAACGAATACGTTTCCGGAAATCTGCGGCCGTATCTGCCCCCAAGACCGTCTGTGTGAAGGCAATTGTGTGATCGAACAATCGGGCCATGGCACCGTGACGATCGGGGCCGTTGAGAAATACATCACCGATACAGCTTGGGAAGAAGGCTGGGTTCAGCCGATTGCGCCGCAAGCGGAGCGGACCGAGTCTGTTGGAATTATTGGCGCGGGTCCCGGTGGTCTGGCTGCGGCAGATGTCCTGCTTCAGGCGGGCCTTCAGGTGACGGTTTATGACCGATATGACCGTGCAGGTGGGCTTCTGACCTATGGCATTCCTGGTTTTAAACTTGAAAAAGACGTTGTCATGCGTCGCGTTGACCAGCTTGAACAAGGTGGCGTCGCGTTCGAAATGAATTGCGATGTGGGCAATGATGTTTCGTTTGCGGAAATCCAGGCCAGACACAACGCTGTTTTGATCGCAACCGGTGTCTACAAAAGCCGAGAATTGCCAGGGCCGGGCGCAGGGGCGGCGGGTATTGTGCGCGCGATTGACTATCTGACCGCCAGCAACCGCAAGAGTTTTGGGGACGTTGTGCCCGAATTTGACAGTGGTGAACTGAACGCAGAGGGCAAGCGTGTCATTGTCATTGGCGGTGGTGACACAGCGATGGATTGTGTGCGCACAGCGGTGCGACAAGGGGCAACTTCGGTTAAGTGCTTTTATCGTAGAGACCGCGCCAACATGCCCGGCAGCCAACGCGAAGTTGCCAATGCCGAAGAAGAAGGCGTGGAGTTTGTTTGGCTTAGCGCGCCAAAGGCCTTTCATGGCGATCCGGTCAGCAGCGTCAAGGTTCAGAAAATGCGCTTGGGGCCTCCAGATGCGACAGGACGTCAGAGTCCGGAAGAAATTGATGGGGCTGATTTTGATGAACCAGCGGATTTGGTCATCAAGGCCCTAGGGTTTGAAGCGGAAGACCTACCTGCCCTATGGAACCAAAGCGGTTTGGAGGTCACACGCTGGGGCACAATTCGAGCCGAATATGGGACCGGCCGAACCTCAATTCAGGGGGTTTACGCAATTGGCGACATCGTTCGTGGCGCAAGTTTGGTTGTCTGGGCCATCCGTGATGGGCGGGATGCGGCTCAGAGCATTCTCGATGATTTGCAAGGCGCACAAGCGGTCGCTGCTGAGTGAAAACCAACGTCGGTATCGTGTCGGTATTACGTCGGTATCGCGTCGGTGCGGTTGTGAAAAACTAAAAGAGAATGGTCAGGCTGACTGACCTAGGTGGCTAAGGAAAACTGAATGCCGAAAGAAGCGATTCATGAGATTTCAGGACAGTGCCTTTGCGGCGCTGTAACCGTTCATGCCCGCTTTGCTTCGTCGATCATACGCGCGTGTCACTGTGAAATGTGCCGTCGCCACACGAGCTCGATGTTTATGTCCCTTGCCACGGAGCCTGGAAGTGTCAGTTTTGATGGCCCGACAAAAAGCTATCGGTCATCAGACTGGGCCGAGCGCGGGTTCTGTGAAATCTGCGGATCTACACTTTGGTACGGAACCGTAGAGGACGGTATCCGCCACCCCGCCGCCGGGCTATTTGAGAATGCTGCTGGCGTACCGCTAAAGCTGGAATTTTTTGCCGACAATGCGCCCGATGGATACGCGCTTGCCGGTGAGCACAGAAAAATGACGACGCAAGAAACACTAGATTTGTTTGCGCCAAAAGAAGAGTGACTCCAATGACCAAAATCGACACTAATTGGGCCCAAAAAGAAGAAAGCAAGCGCAAGTGGCTCGCTGAAAATGGACTATACTCTGAGATGGAAGAGCATTCGTCTTGCGGTGTGGGCCTTGTGGTTTCTGTCAATGGCAAGCCAAGCCGAAAGGTTGTTGATGCCGGGATTGATGCGCTCAAGGCCATCTGGCACCGCGGTGCCGTGGATGCCGATGGAAAAACAGGTGACGGAGCTGGCATTCATATCCAGATCCCCGCGCCGTTTTTCTATGACCAGGTGCGCCGGACCGGCCATGAACCCAACCAGGACGAACTTATGGCGGTGGGTCAGGTCTTCCTGCCGCGCACGGATTTCGGGGCGCAGGAAACTTGTCGGACCATTGTGGAAACCGAAGTGCTTCGGATGGGTCACTATATCTATGGTTGGCGGCATGTTCCGGTCGACATCAGCGTTCTGGGAGAAAAGGCCAATGCAACCCGACCCGAGATTGAGCAAATCCTGATCTCGAACAGCAAGGGCATCGACGAAGAGGACTTTGAACGCGAACTTTATGTTATTCGTCGTCGGATTGAAAAAGCCGTTGTGGCGGCAGGAATCGACGGTCTGTACATCGCAAGCCTGAGCTGCCGGAGCATCATTTACAAAGGAATGATGCTCGCCGAGCAGGTGGCGGAGTTTTACCCTGATCTCAAAGATGAGCGATTCATTTCAAACTTCGCGATCTACCATCAGCGCTATTCCACCAATACATTTCCGCAATGGTGGTTGGCACAACCCTTCCGCATGCTGGCGCACAATGGCGAGATCAACACGCTTAAGGGCAATGTGAATTGGATGAAGAGCCACGAGATCCGAATGGCCTCTCAATCTTTTGGTGAAATGGCGGAAGATATTAAGCCTATTATTGCGTCAGGATCATCGGATTCGGCAGCATTAGACTCTGTTTTTGAAGTCTTGGTGCGGGCCGGGCGCTCGGCGCCAATGGCAAAAACGATGCTGGTTCCCGAAAGCTGGTCCAAGCAAGCAGAAGAGTTGCCGCAGTCATGGCGTGACATGTATTCCTACTGTAACTCAGTGATGGAACCATGGGATGGTCCAGCCGCCCTTGCCATGACGGATGGGCGCTGGGTTTGTGCCGGGATGGATCGCAACGGTCTACGTCCCATGCGTTATGTGGTGACCGGGGATGGATTGGTGATTGCTGGCTCCGAGGCGGGAATGGTGCCAATTGACGAGGCCACCGTTCGCGAGAAAGGTGCGCTTGGCCCCGGCCAGATGCTGGCCGTGGACACCAAGAAGGGGCTTTTGTTCCACGATACCGAGATCAAAGACAAGCTGGCGCGAGCCTTGCCCTTTGGTGAGTGGGTCGGCAAGATTGTCGATCTTGACGAAAAGCTTGCTCAAGCCGCTGAGAGACCTCTGATAACAGGTGCGGACCTTCGTCGTCGTCAGATTGCGGCGGGATACTCTATGGAGGAGTTGGAACAGGTTCTGGCGCCTATGGCCGAGGATGGCAAAGAGGCCGTGGCGAGTATGGGCGACGATACGCCCAGTGCGGTTTTGTCGACGAAGTACCGCCCGCTGAGCCACTATTTCCGTCAGAATTTTAGTCAGGTGACCAATCCACCCATCGACAGTTTGCGCGAATATCGGGTGATGAGCCTGAAGACCCGGTTCGGCAACCTCAAGAACGTGCTGGATGAGTCCAGCAGCCAGACCGAGATTATCGTTCTGGAAAGCCCATTTGTTGGGAACGCACAATGGGATGTGCTGCTTGAGAGCTTTAACGCAGATGCGTCCGTGATTGATTGTACGTTTGAAGCTGGCAAGGGCGCTTTGCAGGCGGGACTACAACGCATTCGCGCCGAAGCGGAGGACGCAGTGCGGTCGGGCACCGGACATATCGTTCTGACAGATCAGAATGTGAGTGAGACACGTATCGGGATGCCAATGATCCTGGCAACAAGTGCGGTGCATGGCCATTTGACGCGAGAAGGATTGCGGACATTCACCAGTCTGAACGTGCGCTCGGCTGAGTGTATTGATCCGCACTATTTTGCTGTTTTGATCGGTGCTGGTGCGACGGTGGTAAACCCGTATCTCGCCGAAGACAGCTTGGCGGATCGGATTGATCGCGGGCTTTTGGATGGCAGTCTGACTGAGGCCGTGGCCCGGTATCGGACGGCGATTGATCAGGGTCTTTTGAAGATCATGTCGAAGATGGGGATCAGTGTGGTCTCGTCGTATCGAGGTGGCTTGAACTTTGAGGCTGTGGGGCTGAGCCGAGCCATGTGTGCGGAGTATTTCCCGGGGCTAACCAGCCGGATTTCAGGGATTGGTGTTTCGGGTATTCAAGGCAAGCTGGAAGAAATCCACGCCAAGGCCTTTCAGGGCGGTAAGGATGTTCTGCCAATCGGCGGGTTTTACAAAGCGCGAAAGTCTGGCGAAACTCATGCCTGGGGCGCGCAGACGATGCATATGATGCAGATGGCGTGCAACAAGGCGAGTTATGAGCTTTGGCAGCGTTACAGCCAGGCCATGCAGGCCAACCCACCAATTCACTTGCGGGACTTGATGGCGATCAAGCCCATGGGAGAAGCAATTCCGATTGAAGAGGTGGAAAGTGTAACCGCCATTCGGAAACGCTTTGTGACGCCTGGTATGAGCCTTGGTGCTTTGAGCCCGGAGGCGCATAAGACGCTGAACGTGGCGATGAACCGGATTGGCGCGCGCAGCGACAGTGGCGAGGGGGGCGAAGATCCGGCGCATTTCGTGCCGGAGCCGAATGGTGACAACCCAAGTGCAAAGATCAAACAGGTGGCGTCGGGTCGCTTTGGTGTCACGGCTGAGTACCTCAATCAATGCGAAGAACTTGAAATCAAGGTGGCCCAGGGGGCGAAGCCGGGAGAGGGCGGTCAGCTTCCAGGTATGAAGGTGACTGATCTCATCGCCCGTCTGCGGCATTCGACGAAGGGTGTGACACTCATCAGCCCACCGCCGCATCACGACATTTACTCAATCGAGGACCTTGCGCAGCTGATCTATGACCTCAAACAGATCAATCCAACTGTGAAGGTCTGTGTGAAACTGGTGTCTCAATCCGGTGTTGGTACGATTGCCGCTGGTGTCGCCAAGGCGAGGGCCGACGTGATCCTGATTTCGGGGCACAACGGTGGCACGGGTGCCTCGCCGGCGACCAGCATCAAATATGCCGGTCTTCCATGGGAAATGGGCCTGACTGAGGCGCATCAGGTTCTGTCGATGAACAATCTGCGCGACCGGATCACCCTGCGCACCGATGGTGGGCTGCGGACAGGGCGTGATATTGTCATGGCGGCCATGATGGGTGCTGAGGAGTATGGCATTGGCACCGCCGCTTTGATTGCAATGGGCTGTATCATGGTGCGCCAGTGTCAATCGAACACATGCCCAGTTGGTGTCTGTACGCAGGACGAAAGCCTTCGAGCGAAGTTCACAGGGAATGCGGATAAAGTTGTGAACCTGATCACATTCTACGCTCAGGAAGTGCGAGAGACTCTTGCCAGTATCGGCGCGCGGTCCCTTGACGAAGTGATTGGTCGCCCTGACCTTCTGACACAAGTGAGCCGGGGCAGTGCGCATCTGGATGATCTGGATCTCAACCCAATGCTCATTTCGGTAGATGGTGCGCGTCATATCACCTTTGATCGCAACCGGCCGCGGAATGAAGTGCCTGATACACTCGACGCCGAAATCGTGCGCGATGCTGCGCGGTTTCTGAATGACGGTGAGAAGATGCAACTTCACTACGCGGTGCAGAACACGCATCGAACGGTGGGCACGCGTGTTTCGAGCCATATCGTGCGCAATTTCGGCATGCGTAATGCGCTGCAGCCCAATCACCTGACGGTCAAGCTGACCGGGAGCGCTGGGCAAAGCCTTGGTGCGTTCGGCGCTCCGGGTCTTAAGATCGAAGTGTCGGGTGATGCCAATGATTATGTCGGCAAAGGGTTGTCTGGCGCTACAATTGTGGTGCGTCCGCCGATGAGCAGCCCGCTTGAAGCGGCCAACAACACAATCATTGGAAACACAGTGCTTTATGGCGCGACCGATGGATACCTCTTTGCCTCCGGTCGAGCCGGTGAACGGTTTGCGGTTCGTAACTCTGGTGCGAAAGTGGTGATAGAAGGCTGTGGCTCGAACGGGTGTGAATATATGACCGGTGGTGTCGCGGTGATTCTGGGCTCGGTTGGCGCGAATTTTGCGGCGGGCATGACAGGTGGCATGGCGTATCTCTATGATCCTCAGAACCTGACGGACAAACTTATCAACCGAGAAACGGTTGTGACCTGCCCTGTGACGGAACAGTTTTGGGTCAATCAGCTTGAAGAATTGATCGAGCGACATGCGTCAGAAACAGGAAGCCAGATTGCGCAGACCATCCTTCAATATTGGGACGTGGAACGCGCAAATTTTATTCAGGTTTGTCCTAAAGAGATGCTTGATAAGCTGGAGCATCCGCTAGGCATTGCGGAAGATGCAATTCCGGCAGAATAGAGTCTGAAAACATGAATGGATGGGTGTGTGTATTGGGCACACGCTCATCCATTTTTCTGTACCAGGTCAAGCGGCGGATTGACCGCTTATAGTCCTGCTGCGTTATAGCTGGCGTAGATGGCGAAGCGTAAATCCAAACCCAAACCAAGCCTACCGGCGCGTCTGATCGAACGGATGCTTGCGCCCGTGCATTGGGTTTGGCGTTGGGTTTTACGTGGGGCGTTGATTGTAGCCATTATTGTAGGTGCCACCGTGGCAGTACATGCGTATCTGGACCCTCCTCGCACACTATACATGTCGCAAGAAGCGTCACGGCTGTCTGGTGTTGACCATCAATGGGTGCCGATTGAGGAGATGGCGGAGGCGATGCCGCGCTCTTTGGTGGCGGCAGAAGACGCGAATTTTTGTTTGCATTGGGGCTTCGACATGAACGCCATTCGTACCGCTTTGGAAGACGGCGCGGGGCGCGGAGCGTCGACACTGACGCAGCAAGTCGTTAAGAATGTTTATCTTTGGCATGGCCGGAGTTGGTCACGAAAAGCCTTTGAAGCACTCATCACGCCTTTGGTCGAAACCTTCTGGTCGAAACAGCGCATTCTGGAAGTGTACCTCAACGTGGCTGAGTTTGATGAAGGGGTTTTTGGTGTTGAGGCGGCAGCGCGTCATTACTTTGGGACGGGCCCAGAAAACCTAAGCGAGCAGCAAGCTGCGTTGCTTGCTGCAATTTTACCCAACCCCAAAGAGCGATCCGCCTCTCAGCCGAGCGATTTTGTTCGAAAACGCGCGCGGCAGGTGCGTGATGGCGCGGCCACGATCCGCCGTGATGGGCGTGCCGCGTGTTTCGAGGATTGAAATACGGTGCCAAACGCGGCATTGAGAGGCAGTTTACGTTCACTGACCGGAATTCGCATGGCTAAGCTGTATCACGTGCCGCTTTCCCCCTTTTGCAGAAAAGTTCGCCTGTGTTTGGCGGAGAAACGGATTGAGTGCGAATTGGCCGAGGAAAGGTACTGGGAGGGGGATGCCGATTTTCTGAGGCGCAATCCCGCAGGCAAAGTCCCGGTTCTGAAGATCGACAATATGACACTGTCGGAGAGCACACCAATTTGCGAGTATCTGGAGGACAAGTACCCTGAACCTGCGCTGATGCCGAAGGGGCATGAGGCCAAATTTGAAGTCCGCCGCATCGTGGCCTGGTTTGACGACAAGTTTCATAGCGAAGTGACGTCCAAGCTTTTGTATGAGCGCGTTAACAAGAAGGTCATGGGGCAAGGGTTTCCTGACAGCACGAATGTCAAAGCAGGCGCCAAGGCGATCAAGTTTCATCTCGACTACATGACGTGGTTGCTGGATCGCCGTCGATGGCTGGCTGGTGATGTGATGACCATGGCCGATTTTGCGGCTGCCGCCCATATTTCGAGCCTTGATTACATCTCGGACGTCGATTGGAACCGGTCCGAAACAGTCAAAGATTGGTACGCCAAGATTAAATCGCGCCCTGCGTTCCGTAGTATTCTTGCAGATCAGGTTCCGGGCTTTCCACCGCCTGCGCATTATGCAGATCTCGACTTTTAGGGAGGGGCTTTGCCCCTCGGCCTGCGGCCTCACCCCAGAGTATTCTTTGGAACGATGAAAGACAGCTTGAAACAGCGGCTTGTGGCACAGGCTGTGTCAGAAGGGTTTGATGCCTGTCGGGTGTGTCGGCCGAGTGATGTGCCAAAGGTGCCGGATCGGTTGGCGGCGTTTCTGGATAAGGGGTATCATGGGCAAATGGCCTGGCTTGCGGACCGGGCGCATTGGCGGGGGGATCCCAGTGCGTTGTGGCCCGAGGCACAATCGGTGATCGTATTAGCCGAAAGCTATACGCCGACCGAAGACCCTTTGGCCAATCTGGATGACCCTGAGCTTGGGACGATTTCGGTTTATGCGCGTAACAAGGATTACCATGACGTGGTCAAGAAACGCCTCAAACGGCTGGCGCGGTGGTTGATTGCAGAGGCCGGGGGTGAGGTGAAGGTGTTCGTTGACACGGCCCCAGTCGCGGAAAAGCCGCTGGGGCATGCCGCAGGGCTTGGATGGCAGGGGAAACACACCAATCTGGTCAGTCGGGAATTGGGCAGTTGGTTTTTTATTGGTTCTATCTTTTCAACATTGGAAATCGACACTGATTCAGCTGAAATCGATCATTGTGGATCTTGTCGAGCATGTTTGGACGTGTGCCCGACGGAAGCGTTTCCCGCGCCCTATCAGCTCGATGCGCGGCGATGCATTTCCTATCTCACCATTGAGCATAAAGGCCCCGTTGACGAAGAGCTGCGTCGCAAGATGGGCAACCGGATTTATGGCTGTGACGATTGTCTGGCGGTGTGTCCGTGGAACAAGTTTGCGGTCGAAGCGCGAGAGGTGCGGTACCACGCGCGAGAAGACTTGACCGCGCCTAAGCTGTCAGAACTTGCAGTACTCAGTGATGCGTCATTTCGAACAATGTTCTCTAGAAGTCCTATCAAACGCATTGGCAGAGACCGGTTTGTGCGAAACGTTTTGTACGCGATTGGGAATTCTGGAGATGCAGGTTTAGTTGAGATTGCCCAGTCGCTTTGTGATGATACAGACGCGACGGTGGCTGATGCGGCAAGATGGGCTGTTCTGCGACTGAAGGATGCCGCAAATAGGCTGGAATAGCCCAGCGCAGGCGATACACCTTTCCAGACATTTGGGGGAATTCTTATGCCAGTGCTTCTCGGTGTTGATACAGGCGGAACTTACACGGACGCTGTGCTGTTACGCGACGAAGAGCATGTGATCGCCAGTAGCAAAGCGCTGACCACGCGGCATGACCTTTCGGTGGGGATTGGTGAGGCGATTGAGGCCGTTCTGAGCCAAAGTGGCATCTTGCCAAAAGATATCGCACTGGCATCCTTATCGACGACTTTGGCCACCAATGCCCTTGTCGAAGGACAGGGCGGGCGCATCGGTTTTGTTTATATCGGTTTCAAAGAAAGCGACCTCGGCACGCAGGGTTTGGCCGAGGCGTTATCCGGGGATCCTTCGATCGTGCTTGTCGGGGGGCATAGCCATGCCGGAACGGAAAGAGCTGCGTTGGATGAAACTGCGCTTTTGGCTTGGTTAGACTCTGATATTGAGGTTTCTGCATTCGCGGTTGCCAGTCAGTTTGCAACCCGCAATCCTGCGCATGAATTGCGTGCAGCAGACTTAATTCGCAAAGCAACTGGCAAGCCAGTAAGCTGCTCTCACCACCTTTCAGCGAAGCTCAATGGCCCCAAACGCGCCCTCACGGCCTTGCTGAATGCACGGCTTATTGGAATGATCACCCGGCTGATTGAAAAGGCGGATGGCACCCTCGAACGACTGAAGATTGAAGCGCCATTGATGGTTGTCCGCGGTGACGGGGCGTTGATTTCAGCCGAACAGGCCAAGCAACGCCCTATTGAAACCATATTGAGTGGTCCGGCTGCGAGTATTGTGGGTGCGCAATGGATGACGAATATCGATCATGCTTTGGTTTCGGACATAGGCGGGACCACAACGGATGTTGCGGTTTTGCGAGGGGGACGACCGGCGATTGATCCTAACGGAGCGCGTGTCGGGCAGTGGCGCACTATGGTCGAGGCGGTGGCCATGCGCACAACGGGCCTTGGTGGCGATAGTGAAGTACACGTAATCGATGAAGGATTGATAGGTGGGATCACACTGGGGCCTCGTCGTGTCATACCGATCAGTTTGATTGCGAGCGAAGATCCGGACAGCGTACATGCCGCCCTTGACGAGCAGCTGCGCAGCGATACGCCCGGGGAATATGATGCGCGATTTGTGCGTCTCGTAGAGGGCGCAGATACTGGGGGGCTGAGCGCGAAAGACATGGCCCTGTTGGCGCGATTTAGCGGTAAGGCGCAGCCAGTGAGCGAAGTTTTGAAAACGCGATTAGAGGGCTCCGGGTTGAAGCGGTTGGTCAATCGCGGGATCGTTCAGCTGGCTGGCGCCACACCTTCGGATGCGTGCCATGTTTTGGGTAAGCTAGATGCATGGGATCGAGATGCTGCCGTAAAGGCCATGATGTTGATTGGACGAAAGCGCACAGGCAGTGGTAACCAGCTTTGCCCAGACCCCAAGTCCATGGCGCAGATGATCGTCGATCAAGTAAGTTATCAAACAAGTTTAGCATTGTTAGAGACTGCTTTTGATGAAGAAGAGTATGATTTTGCTATGCCGCCGGATGTTCTGTCACGCCATATTCTTATGCAAAGAGGATTGGACCACCATCGTGGTCTTGTCCGACTCGACGCTGGTTTGAACGTGCCTGTAGTGGGGCTGGGTGCGTCCGCGGCCACTTACTATCCGGAGGTAGGAACGCATTTGGGGTGCGAAATGATACTGCCGGAACACGCGGGCGTGGCCAATGCCATTGGGGCCGTGGTGGGACGCGTCACAATTCGCCGCAGCGGAACAGTTACCAGCCCAGCCGAAGGCCGTTTTCGCGTGCATCTGGAGTCTGGCCCCGAGGATTTTGTGGATGCGGAAGCTGCAATGGCTAGATTGGAACGCGTTCTTGAAGCGGATGCGCAACGTCAGGCGGAGGATGCAGGCGCTGAGGATCTTCAGATCCGTAAAGAACGCGATGTCAAAACGGCAGAAGCGGAAGCGCGAGAGATGTTTCTAGAAGCAGAAATCACCGTGGAAATCAGTGGGCGCCCCAGAATAGCGAGTTAAAGCATTTCCAGGCTAGAGCCCGATCAGCCAGTCTCTGACGGCCTGTTCCTGTGGACTCAATGGCTCAGAACTTGACCAAACGAGGTAGAATCCCGCGCCGGTTTCCCAAGACCATTCCGGTTTGGCAACAAGTAGGCCCTGCGAAATTAACTGATCGGTCACATGTTGCCATCCAAAGGCAAAGCCCTCACCTGCGATGGCCGCCTGAAGGACAAGAGCATAGTCATTCAAGCGCAACCCAACCTTTGGCTCTGCATAGGGCACGTTCCAATGAGCAAAGAAATCTGCCCACCCGGGGCGTTCGCGAATTGGTTCTTCGAGGTGAATCAGGGTCTCATTTATCAGGTTTGCCACTGTCTTGAGATTGATTGCCGCGGCGCTCACTCGCGGCGCGGCGATTGGCATGATGACCTCTGGTGCAATCAGGTGGCTATCGCATCCAGGCCAGTCGCCATGTCCACGCCGAATGGCAAGGCTAATCCCATCACTCCCAATGGAGGGTTCCCGTTCTGAGGTTTGCAGGCGCAAATCTATGTCTGGCTGTGCCAGATGAAATTTTGCAAGCCTCGGCACCATCCAATAGTGCGCAAAGGCGGTAGACGCCGAAAGCGTGACATGGGCTTGCTCATTGCGGGCACTCAGGACTTCCGCCGTTTGGTGAATGCGCGAAAAGGCAGAAGACACTTCATTGAAGAGGCGTTCACCTGCCTGGGTCAAGGTGACCGATCTGTGCGCGCGATCGAATAGGTGGATGCCAAGCGACGTCTCAAGCTGTTTTATAGACGCAGACACGGCGGGTTGTTGTACATTCAACTCTTGCGCGGCCTTCGTGAAAGACCCTGTACGTGCGGCGGCCTCAAACACAAGCAGGTGGCGCGGAGACGAG
This sequence comes from uncultured Roseovarius sp., assembly GCA_947496175.1. Taxonomy (GTDB): domain Bacteria; phylum Pseudomonadota; class Alphaproteobacteria; order Rhodobacterales; family Rhodobacteraceae; genus Roseovarius. The sequence goes on along the minus strand of CANMBU010000001.1, from coordinate 981,668 downwards.
ACCAGTTTCCAAAGCTTTTGCATAATCTGAGATTATCCAAAACCCTGATTTTTTCAAGCATCACAGAGTTAGTGTGGCGATATAGATTGATTGGAAGCTAGGGAGTACCACATGGCTAGACGCGCACGTGCCCGTATCGATAGATTGAATGCAGACACCACAGTGCCTGTATCGCCCCATGTGCAGAGACAGCTGCCGTTTTTCGATGTGATCGATGATGAAACGCTCGCAGTTCTTGATGCTCAAGTTGATTGGCTGATCGAGAATGTTGGCATTGAGTTTCGCGATGATCCTGAGGCGCACCGCATTTGGATAGAAGGCGGTGCTGAGGTTAAAGACAACAGGGTGCATATAGATGCCACGCGCGTTCGCGAGCTTTGCAGGCTTGCGCCACCGGAATTCACGCAAATTGCGCGGAATCCAGAGCGTAGCGTTGTTATTGGCGGCAATAATCAGGTGTTTGCGCCGATCTATGGCGCGCCTTTTGTGCGCGATATGGAGGGTGGGCGGCGCTATGGCGACATGGAAAGCTTTGAGAAGCTGGTCAAGCTCGCCTACATGCACCCGAATTTGCATCATACGGGCCTTGTGATTTGTGAGCCGTGTGACGTGCCGGTCAGCCATCGGCATCTTGATATGGTGTATATGCATATGACGCGGTCGGACAAACCGCATCTTGGCGCGATTACCGAGATGAGCCGCGCGCAAGATAGCGTGGATATGGCCGAGATTTTGCATGGCAAGGATGTTTTCGACCAGAACTGCGTCATCATGGGGAATGTGAACACCAACTCACCGCTTTTGGTGGACAAAGTGGTGAGCCAGGCGATTCAGGTCTATTGTGGACGCGGTCAGGGGATCGTTGTTGTTCCGTTCATTCTGTCCGGTGCCATGGGGCCGGTAAGTACGGCGGCCAGCGTGACACAGGCCATGGCCGAAGCAATGGTGTGCTGTGCGTTTTCTCAGCTCGTGCGGCCCGGAGCGCCATTTGTGTTGGGCAACTTCCTTTCCTCGATGAGCCTCAAAAGCGGAGCGCCGACTTTTGGTATGCCAGAGCCGGTCATGAGCAACTATGCGATTGGGCAGATGGCTCGGCGCGTCGGATTGCCCTTGCGCTGCGGAGGGTCATTGACAGCAAGCAAGATCGAGGATGCGCAGGCAGCCTATGAAAGTGCCGACAGTATGCACTCAACGGCACTGGCTGGAGCAAATTTTGTGTTGCACGCGGCAGGTTGGCTGGAAGGTGGGCTTTGCACTGGGTTTGAAAAGCTGGTGATGGATGCCGATCGATTGGGCGCGTATCAGAAGCTGTTGGGCGGTTTGGACGCGAGCCCCGAGGCCATGGCAGGCGATGCCTATGACGAGGTGGCGCCCGCAGGTCATTTCCTCGGCTGTGGTCATACGATGCGCAACTACACGACTGCCTTTTATGAACCTGCGTTAAGTGACAGCGAGAATGTCGAAAGTTGGGAGGAAGGCGGGTCAAAAGACATGCGCCGCCGTGCTTATGAGCGCTGGACCACAATGTTGACCGCCTACGAAACCCCACCTCTTGATGAAGCGGTGGATGAGGCGCTTCGAGACTATGTTTTCCGTCGCAAGTCAGAGATCCCCGAGGCATGGTATTAACTGGGGGCCAGCCCCCAAACTCCCGGAGTGTTTCTGGAACCATGAAAGGATCAGAACATGCGTGCATCAGAGCGGTTTGATCAGGATCTTGACGGTCGGTTGGGTGGTCTGCGTGAAGAGGGGCTATACAAAACCGAACGTGTGATCACGTCGATGCAGGCGGGTCAGGTTGAGCTGGCCAGCGGTCAATCTGTCGTGAATCTGTGCGCTAACAACTACCTTGGCTTGGCCGATGATCCAGAAATCATCAAGGCGGCGCATCAGGCGCTGGATCGCTACGGGTTTGGCATGGCCAGTGTGCGCTTCATCTGTGGCACGCAAGAAGAACATAAAACGCTGGAAGCACGCATTGCCGGTTTTTTGGGTATGGAAGATGCCATACTTTATGCAGCAGCTTTTGATGCGAATGCAGGTTTGTTCGAGACACTTTTGGGTCCCGAAGATGCGATCATCTCGGATGCTTTGAACCATGCGAGCATCATTGATGGCGTGCGGCTCTGCAAGGCGCAGCGCTATCGCTATGGCAATTCGGATATGGCTGATCTGGAACGCTGTTTGCAGGAGGCGCAAGGTGCCGGACATCGCATGATCGCTACCGATGGCGTGTTCTCAATGGATGGCTACATCGCAAAGCTCGATCAGATTTGTGATCTGGCTGAGACCTATGACGCCATGGTGATGGTGGATGATTGCCACGCGACGGGCTTTTTGGGCAAATCTGGTCGTGGCAGCCACGAACATTGTGGTGTCATGGGGCGGGTTGATATCCTCACCGGCACTCTGGGCAAGGCGCTGGGCGGTGCATCGGGGGGGTACACTGCAGCCAGCGCCAAGGTCGTCGATTGGCTCAGGCAGAGATCCCGACCGTATTTGTTTTCAAACACTCTGGCGCCGGTGATCGCGGGCGCGTCGCTCAAGGTTTTTGAACTTCTGGAGCAGCGCGGGGACGACCTGCGCACCCAATTGTGGGAAAACGCGAGTTATTTTCGTGCGGGCATGACTAAATTGGGTTTTGAGTTATTGCCCGGCGAACATGCGATTGTGCCGGCCATGTTGCGTGATCCCAAATTGGCGCAGGATATGGCTGCGCGTCTAAATGAACTGGGCGTCTATGTCACGGCTTTCAGCTTTCCTGTTGTGCCAAAGGACCAAGACCGAATTCGCACGCAAATGAGTGCTGGTCTGACCCGCGATATGCTGGATCAGGCGATAGATGCATTTGAAGTCGCAGGCCGTGATCTCGGGGTGATTTCATGACTGTTTTGCCTTCTCTCATCGAAGCAATGGAAAACACACCATTGGTCGAGTTGAGCCGTATTAGAGACGAATTATGCTTGGACGGACGCATATTGGCCAAGCTCGATTATCTGCTTCCAGGGTTTTCCAAGAAAGACCGAGCGGCTCGGGCGATTGTGGAGGGCGCGCGTGCATCTGGGGAGCTTCAGCCAGGGCAAACTGTGGTTGAGTTGACCTCTGGCAATATGGGCACCGGTCTGGCCATCGTTTGCGGCATTCTGGGGCATCCTTTTGTGGCCGTGATGAGCGAAGGCAATTCTGAAGAACGGGCGCGTATGATGCGCGCTTTGGGAGCGGAGGTTGTGCTGGTTCCGCAAGCGACTGGGAGCCGAAAGGGTGAGGTTTCTGGCGATGATCTGGCGCTGGTCGAAGAAGAAGCACAACGGTTGACCCAGGAACGAAGCGCTTACCGTGCCGACCAATTTGAGCGTGCAGGAAATCCTGAGGCGCATGAGACCGGTACCGCCCCGGAGATTTGGGCGCAGTCCGAGGGCAAGGTGACGGCATTTTGTGATTTCATGGGGTCGGGTGGAACACTGGCCGGTGCGACGCGCTTTCTGAACCCTAAAGGTGTGCGCTGTTACGCTGTGGAACCTGATAGGCCGGATCATCCTATACAGGGCGGCGGGTATTCAATCGCGAACCCAACTCATCTAGAAAACGTGAATTTAGCTGGATCAGTCACTGTTTCAGGACGAGATGCAGCTGAAGCAACGCGTCTTTTGGCGCGGCACGAAGGCATTTTTGCGGGATACTCTGCCGGAGCCAATCTCGCGGCGGCAATCCAGCTTCTGTCCGGTGTCGAGCAAGGTGGCACAGTCGCCATTGTTATGTGTGACAGCGGCTTGAAGTACCTCAGCACCGATTTGTGGGATTAGGCGATGCAGAACCAGATGAAAGCCCTTGTAAAAGCCAAATCCGAGCCCGGACTTTGGATGGAACATGTTCCCGTTCCAGAACCCGGACCTGCAGATGTGCTGATCAAGGTTAAAAAGTCGGCGATTTGTGGCACGGATGTGCATATCTGGAAATGGGACGAGTTCAGTGCCAAGACTGTGCCCGTCCCTATGGTCGTCGGACATGAGTTTGTCGGCGAGATCGTGGATACCGGTGCAGCGGCCCTGAAGTACAAGATTGGTCAGCGTGTCTCGGGTGAAGGCCACATCGTCTGCGGTACCTGCCGGAATTGCCGCGCGGGGCGCGGTCATCTGTGCCGCAACACCAAGGGTGTAGGCGTCAACCGCCCCGGTAGCTTTGCTGAGTATCTCTGCATTCCCGAAGACAATGTTGTGCCCATCCCGGAGGACATTCCGGATGAGATCGCGGCTATTTTCGACCCGTTTGGAAATGCGGTGCACACTGCTTTGTCCTTTGATCTGGTGGGGGAAGATGTGCTTGTCACCGGGGCTGGCCCCATTGGGATCATGGGCGCGCTGGTGGCACAAAAGGTGGGTGCGCGGAAAGTTGTGATCACAGATATCACCCCTTACCGACTTGAACTTGCTCAAAAGATGGGTGTGCAGCATGTAGTGGACGTTTCGAAAGAAAATCTGCGCGATGTCATGGACGAAATCGGCATGACCGAAGGGTTTGATGTGGGCCTTGAAATGTCTGGTGCATCGGCCGCGATGCAGCAGATGATCGCGCGGATGAACAATGGCGGGAAAGTCGCGTTGCTCGGTATTGCGCCCACGGAATTCCCGGTTGATTGGAACAGCGTCATATTCAAGATGCTGCATATCAAGGGCATCTATGGCCGCGAGATGTATGAGACCTGGTACAAGATGATTGCCTTGGTCCAGTCGGGTCTCGACGTCTCGGGGCTCATCACACACAGGATCTCCATCGACGATTTTGAAGACGGGTTTGCCGCGATGATTTCGGGCAATGCCGGCAAAGTCGTGATGGATTGGACATAAGCCGCGCTCACGCGGGTAAAGGACGACGAGGAAAAGACCATGAGTGATACGCTGGCGCAATCCACGCTCAATATTCAGACAGATGAGACAAGCCGGGGAAAGCCGCTTCCCAGTCACGCGAAAGTGGCAATCATAGGTGGCGGTGTGGTGGGATGCTCCATCCTGTTTCACCTCAGCAAGTTTGGGTGGAAAGATGTGGTCCTTCTGGAGCGTAATGAGCTGACATCCGGGTCAAGCTGGCATGCGGCGGGGCAAATTCACACGATTAGTTCAGATCCAAACATCAGTCGCCTGCAGAGCTATACAATCGGACTCTACAAGGAGATTGAGGAGCTTTCCGGACAGTCCGTAGGGCTGCACATGACAGGCGGCTTTTATGTCGCCTCGAACAAGGCCTGGCACGATTACCTCAAGCGCGAGCGGTCCAAGGCGCGGTATATGGGTCTGCACCAGGAATGGATCAGCCCCAAAGAGTTGGCGGACCGCCATCCGTTGATTGATCCCAAGCACTATTATGCAGCGCTCTGGGACGATCAGGATGGTGATCTGGACCCGTCCGGTACGACCTATGCCTTTGCCAAAGCCGCCAAGCACTATGGCGGGCAATACTTCACGCACACACCGGTGACAGCAACGACACAGAGACCGGATGGTCAGTGGGAAGTAACCACCGAAAGAGGCACTATTATTGCAGAATACGTCGTAAACTGTGGTGGTCTTTGGGCACGGGAAGTGGGGCATATGGCCGGGCTGAACATCCCGGTGCAGCCAATGGAGCATCATTATTTGCTAACAGACCGGATCGATGAAGTGGCCAACTTCGGATCTCGTCTGCCCTGTGGTATTGACTATGAGGCCAACATCTATTTCCGGCAGGAACGTGATGGGATGCTTCTGGGCACATATGAGCCGGTGGGAACGCCCTGGAAAGTCGGTGGGACGCCTTGGGATTTCGGGCATGAACTTTTGCAGCCCAAGCTGGAGAATATCGCAGATCGTCTTGAGCTTGGATTTGAAAGAATTCCTGCATTGGCTGATGCTGGGATCAAAGATGCGATCAACGGCCCTTTCACTTTCGGACCTGACGGTAATCCGATGATCGGTCCCGTGCCGGGTATGCATAATTACTGGTGCGCGGTTGGCGTTATGGCGGGCTTCTGTCAGGGGGGCGGCGTTGGCCTGACCATGGCGGAATGGATGATTGACGGAGAGCCGTCGATTGATGTCTGGGCTATGGATGTCGCGCGGTTTGGGGATTGGGCCACGCCTGATTGGGGTACGGTCAAGTCGACGGAGAACTATGAGCGTCGCTTTGTCATGACCTTTCCCAACGAGACGTTGCCCAAGGGCCGGATGCAAAAGACAACGGCGCTCTACGACAGGCTTGTTGCACGAGGAGCGCGCATGGATCAGGGCTTTGGTCTTGAGCATGCCCTGTGGTTCGCTGATGGGCCAGAAGATGCGCATGAAGAACCATCATTCGAGCGCAATCGCAGTCATGACTATGTCGCGCGTGAGATCGAAGCGGTGCAAAACGCGGTTGGCGGTATAGAGATTGCGAACTTCGCGAAACATGAATTTACCGGCAAAGGCGCCCGTGCGTATTTAGACTCTGTTCTTGCTGGGTACGTCCCCAAACCGGGTCGATTGACGCTAACGCCGATGCTGACACCCAAGGGGCGGCTGTATGGTGATTTGACGGTGGCGTGCCTGTCTGAGGATCATTTTATTCTGTTTGGCTCTGGAGCAATGCAAGAAGCGCATCGCCGCTGGTTCGAAAAGGATCTGCCAAACGATGTGAGCTATCGGAATGCCTCAGATGATTGGCACGGCATTGCGCTGAGCGGTCCCAAATCTAGAGAGCTGCTGTCTCGCATCACACGCGATGATGTGAGCGCTGAGGCTTTAAAGTTCCGTGATTTGCGCCAGACCTTTGTTGGAGGCGTACCGGTCATCCTCAATCGGATATCGTTTAGCGGTGAGCTTGGGTACGAAATCTACTGTCGCCCACAGTATCTTTTGCGTCTGGCGGAGGCGATTGAGGACGCGGGTGCCGATTTGGGATATCGGTGGTATGGCGCGCGTGCATTGATGTCGATGAGGTTGGAGAAAGGGTGGGGTGCCTGGACACTGGAATTTCGGCCTGACTTCAACGCAGTTGAATCAGGTCTGGATGCTTTCATCAACTGGAAGAAAGATTTCGTGGGTAAAGCTGCGACTGAGGCTTTTGCCAAAGAAGGCGTGGAGCGCAAATTGGTCACTCTGACCATTGATGTAGACAGGATTGATGTGACCGGAGATGAGGCTGTTCTTCGCGGCGGTGAGGCCATTGGATACATCACGGCGGGGGGCTACGCACACCGCGTTGGGCGGTCTATGGCGATGGCCTATGTCGCAAGCGAACATGCGGGTGCCGGTGAGGTGCTCGACGTGGAAATTCTTGGTGAGATGTACAAGGCGGAAGTTCAAGGTGCTCCGGTTTACGACGCCAACGGAGCAAATATGCGCAGCTGACATCAAAGGGATGGCCCGGGAATGACGGAACACGAACACGCGCCCAAGCGCTATGTTTTCCTGTTGATCCCGGGCTATTCGATGCTTGGATTTACTTGTGCACTCGAAGCACTAAGCCTTGCCAATCGTCATTCCAGCGGCAAACGGTTTTATGAATGGCGGTTGCTGAGCGCCGATGGAAAACCAGCGCGCGCCTGGAATGGTGTGACAGTCGAGGTTGATGGCGGTCTGGAAAACCTGCGTCGCGAAGATACGCTTGTTGTTTGCGCAGGTGAACAGGCTGTCGAAGGAAGCACGCGCGACGTACTGGCCTGGTTGCGGCGTGAGACGCGCAAAGGCATCAGTTTTGGTGCGTTGAGCAGTGGGACCTATACGTTGGCCCTTGCCGGGTTGATCGCGGGCAAACGCGTGACGACGCATTGGGAATATGTGGATGCGCTGACTGAGGCGCTGCCACAGGTCAGTATGCAGGATACGATTTATTCTGTGGACGGGCGTGTGTTTTCCTGTGCTGGAGGTGCGTCTTCTATGGACCTGATGCTGCATCTCATTGAAGAAGACTATGGTCTGAAGTTGGTGGAGTGGGTCGCCGAGCAGATGGTCTATACCGCCCCGCGTGATCAAGATCATGCGCAGCGCCTGACGCTTCCGTCCCGCCTTGCACGGGGCAATCGCAAGGTCATTCAGGCAATTGAGATCATGCGCAACACGATAGAAGATCCTCTGAAGTTGAGTGAAATCGCCGCTGAAATTGGAGTGTCAGTTCGCCAGTTGGAACGTCTGTTTCAATCGGTGTTAAGTATATCGCCCAGCCGGTACTACATCACGACTAGATTAGAAAAAGCGCGCCATCTGTTGAGGCAAACAGATATGAGCGTCACCGAAATTAGCGTCTTATGCGGATTTGCCAGTCCGACGCATTTTTCACGCGCTTACCGAAAGGTCTACAACGTACCACCCAGCAAAGAGCCGGGTGCGGCGCGTGTGTCTAGCCGCCTATCTGACTGAGCATGTCTTCAATCGGACCTGTAATTTGGCGAGACATTGGCTTAACGGAAGATCGGAATGTGCCAGCGACCTCACCGTCGGTATCAATCAGAACTTTGTTAAAATTCCAAGTCGGTTGGAATCCCTCTTCCGTGGCAAGAGATTTGTAAAACGGATGCGCATGAGCGCCTGTCACACTGGTGATGCCGGTCATTGGCAGAGTGATGTTGTAATTAACCTCACAAAATTCTTTGACCTCATCTTCGCTTCCAAGTTCTTGTGAAAAGTCGTCAGAGGGAACAGCCAGTACGACGAGTCCTTTGTCGCTATAGGTATCGTGCAGTCTTTGCAGATCGGAATATTGCCCAGTGAAGCCACAGAGGGACGCTGTGTTGACAACCAAAATGGGCTGACCCACCCAACTCGAGAGCTGATGCGTGCCGCCGTCGATGTTGGAAAACTTGCTTTCGAGATCCAGTGCCCAGGCTGGCATTGCCAAAAGGCAAAACAAAATTCCAAGCAGTGTACGCATTGTGCCTCTCCTTTCCTGGTAAATACGAAGCATGGCAACCAGCAGATCACTTGGAACACGCAAAACCGACGCCAATGTCGTTTTCAGGCATAGTAGCGCGTCGGAAATTCAACGGCGCTGATGCAAGCGGCGCGATAGCCTGCGTTAGGAGGTGCTGTCATGACCACTGTGAAGATCATCGAAGATGGTGCTGCCATCGCTCTGGATATGGCGGGTGTCACATCGCGCTATCACGCCATTTGGCTGCGCGACAATGCCTGGGATGAAGGCACGCGGGCGTCTGGCAATGGACAGCGGCTGATTGCCTTGTCGGACATCCCGGAGGGTATTGCAATTCAGGGAGCCGAGGTTGCCGGGGATACGTTAACACTCACGTTCGCGCCGACAGGCGAGCGCATCGACTATGACCTCAATTGGTTGCTGGCGCATTGTTATGACCTGCCACAAATGTCCGAAAAAGGCTGGGTTAGTGACGAAACCATTGTTTGGGATGCGGCCATGCGTGATCATATCCCACAAGCGGATTTCAATCAGGTCAAAACCGATAACGAAGCTCTTGCTGCTTGGTTGGATGGCGTGGTGCAGTTTGGATTTGGCAAGCTGTCTGGCGGCCCTGTGCAAGAAGGCGCGTTGTTTGAAGTTGCCGATCTCTTTGGATACGTGCGTGAAACCAATTATGGGCGTCATTTTGAAGTTCGGACCGAAGTCAATCCTTCCAACCTTGCGTTTACCGGATTGGGGTTGCAGGCACATACAGACAACCCATACCGCGATCCCGTGCCGACGGTACAAATTCTCTACTGCTTGGAAAACTCCGCTGAGGGCGGGGAAAACATGGTGGTTGACGGATTTGCTTGTGCGCAGCGTTTACAGCGGGAGGATCCGCGTGGCTTTCACCTTTTGAGTTCTTATTGCGCACGGTTTGAATTTGCCGGGTCAGAGGGTGTTTGTCTGCGGTCGCGCCGTCCGATGATTGAATTGGCACCAGACGGCGCGTTGGTTGGCGTACGCTTCAACAACCGGTCAGCGGCCGCGATCACAGATGTGCCTTACGCAGATATGGCGGCCTACTATGCGGCGTATCGGCGTCTGGGTCAGATCATCGATGACCCGGATATGGAGATCACATTCAAGCTTGAACCAGGCGAGTGCTTTGTGGTCGATAATACTCGCGTGTTGCATGCTCGAAAGGGGTATTCCGGGTCCGGGTCGCGATGGCTTCAAGGGTGCTACGCGGATATGGATGGATTGCGATCCACGCATGCTGCGTTGGTGCAAGAGATTGTGAAGGCGGCTGAGTAAATGAGTATGAATAAGACTCTAACACAAGCAAACATAGTCGATTTCATCGCCGACATCTTTGCGCGTTGTGGGGATGAGGAATACTTAGGCGAACCGGTCACGATGGCTCAGCACATGTTACAAGGGGCCACTTTCGCAGAGCAAAAAGGCCTGAGTGAAGAGATTATTGTCGCGACGCTTTTGCATGATATTGGGCATTTCACTTCCGAGTTCGGCACATTTTCAATGGAGGATACAAAAGATAGGTATCACGAAGAGGCTGGCGCGAAAGTTCTTGAGGCTTTCTTTCCGACCATTGTCACAGATTGTGTGCGGTATCATGTGGCCGCCAAGAGATATCTATGCGCCACTAACCCTGCTTATTTTGGCGAGTTGTCGGATGCGTCTGTGCATTCTTTGAACCTTCAGGGTGGGCCGATGAATGACCTTGAGGTCGCGGAATTTGAACGTAACCCGAACGTGCAAGACATCGTTGCTGTTCGCTATCTCGACGATGCGGGTAAAGATCCGGATATGCAGACGCCCGGTTTTGCCCATTTTGCACCCATGGTGCAGCGCGTCGTTGATGCGCATTGCGCCGTGACATAGCAGGGTTGCTGAGACGGCATTTGAAAAATTGCAGGCCATCCGTCACTTTCTGACGAGAAAGGCCAGTCTATGAACCCGTTCAAGGGAATTGCCCTCAAACTCTGCGCGGTGATGCTCTTCATCGTCATGTCTGCTCTGATCAAAGCAGCGTCCGAGCATGTGCCGCCGGGACAGGCCGTATTTTTCCGGTCGTTTTTTGCGATCCCGGTGATTTTCGCCTGGCTTGCCTTTCGTGGCGAGATGCGAACCGGGCTCAAAGTTGAGTCGCGTATGGGGCATTTCTGGCGCGGTGTTGTAGGAACCACAGCCATGGGTCTGATGTTTGCTGGTTTGGGTCTTTTACCCCTGCCTGAAGTCACGGCTTTGGGTTATGCCGCGCCGCTGCTGGTTGTCGTGTTTGCGGCGATGTTTCTTGACGAAAAAGTCGGCGTGTTTCGGATTGGGGCTGTTGCGCTTGGGCTCGCGGGCGTCCTCATCGTTTTGGCACCGCGACTGACAACTCTAAGCGGACCCAATGTTGAAACAGCGCAGGCCGTAGGAGCAGTTCTTGTTCTGCTAGGTGCGACCTGTGCGGCCTTGGCACAAATCTATATTCGAAAGCTTGTAAAGACAGAACAGACCAGCGCGATTGTGTTCTATTTCTCGCTTACATCGACAGTTCTGTCCTTACTCACCTTACCCTTCGGATGGGTGATTCCGGGTGTAACAGAGACTGTTTTCTTGATTTTGGCGGGTATACTTGGCGGCGCTGCACAGATCTTTTTAACCTCTGCCTACCGATACGCAGATGCCAGTGTCATTGCGCCCTTCGACTACGCTTCGATGCTGTTTGCCATTGCAATCGGGTATGTCTTTTTCGACGAGATCCCGACGCAGCAGATGCTGGTTGGCGGTGGGCTGGTCATTCTAGCTGGAATCATCATCATATTGAGGGAACGTCAGCTTGGCCTGAAACGAGGTCGCGCGCGGTCGCTCAAAACCCCGCAGGGCTAGCGATCAAGCCAAGCATATCGCAGGTATGCGGGACGTATCAGTAATCTGCGCAAGCGACCTAATGGAAAACGTCTTGGCACATGCCGCATGGGTGCTGGGTATGGAGATTTGGGTTCGATGCCACGCACAAGATCGGCCAGCAATCGCCCTGTGTAGCTTCCCATTGAGACACCATTGCCGTGATAGGCAAAACCAGCAAACCCACCCTCCATTCCCGGAATTGGACCGGCATAGGGGATCAAATCACGTGTGAGACAGACGAAGCCCGACCAATAATAGGGGGTTTCTATAAGTGACCATGCGGGAAACATGGTGTCGAAATCGGAACGGATTTTCTGGCGAATAGTCCTTTCGCTTTGAGGCGTGTGGGTCAATCCTCCACGCATACCAAACAGCATGCGCCCATTTGGCATGAGCCGGAAATAGTGCAGCAAGTGTCGTGTGTCGTAGCACATCTGCGTGCTGGTCCATCCTTGTGCCAGTTGCTCATCTTTGCTGATCGGACGTGTGACTAGGACACTGGATTGGGTGGGCAGATACCGCCCAGACATCCAGTTTGGAACGTTGTCCGAGCTATAGCCGTTAGTGGACAAAATGAACTTTTTGGCAGTAACAGAGCCGCCTTTTGTATAAAGTCGGTATTCTGCGCTAGATAATTCCTCGATTTTCGTTACGGAACTTCTGGCAAAGATCTTGGCACCGGCACTTTGTGCTGCATTCGCTAACCCAGATGCGTATTTGCGGGGGTTCAACGCAAATCCGATATTGACCGTTGCCGCACCATGGAATGGTCCCTTCATCCCGGCCTGGGCTAATTCTTCCGGAGGAATGATTTGGGTCTCCAGCCCATACAAATCCCGTGTCTGTTCAACGCCTGCCTTCAGGTCTTCGAAGTCCCGTGGTCTGTGCGCCAGTTGCGTTTCCCCTTCGGAATGGCGGTCGACCGCCAGCCCAAGCCGGTCAATAAGCCCATCAACAAATTCGACGGCCGATTTCTCGGCCTGGCAAAACCCTCGTGCTTCTTCTTTGCCAAAGCGTGCAACCAAATCCGCATGACTGGCTTTCGCGCCACCTAAACAGCAGAATCCACCATTGCGTCCCGACGCACCCCAGTAAGGGTGTTGTGCCTCTAGGACAGTTACGCTCAACCCCGCCTCGGCCAGGTGCAGTGCAGCGGACAAGCCGGTGAACCCAGCGCCGATGACCGCAACATCTGTTTTGATGTCTGAGGTTAAAGACGGCCAATCCTGCGGCTCCACTGTTTCGGCCCACCAGCAGGATTCAATCGGACCCGCCCCATAGGCTTCGTCTTCCCATATCCTGTCTAGGTCGCTCATCCGTATTTCGTGGCTTTCTGGCTGTTGGATTTGATCAAAAAGATCATACTGCGTAAAATGATACTGTATTCACCTCGTGGCCAAGCTCGCAAGTCAGGATTGGCCGCGGCCTCTGAAAGGTACGGCTCTGATGAACAAGTCAGCAGGCAAAGTTGAAGTGGCCACGCAAGGACAAGCCGCGCTTCCGGCACACCAGGTCATTTATCAGACTTTGCGAGACATGATCCTGTTCGGGGATCTGGCACCGGGGCAACCCGTCACCATCCAGGGTTTGACAGACCAGCTTGGTGCAGGAATGACGCCGGTGCGAGAGGCCATTCGTCGTCTGACGGCGGAAGGAGCTTTGGAGTTTCAGGGCAACCGCCGTGTCTGTGTTCCAACTCTCAATGCTGAAAACATAAGCGAGCTTATTTTGGCGCGTCAGTGGCTTGATCCGCATTTGGCGCTAAGGGCAACGGAACGAGCGACGCTTGACGATCTGGCACATCTCAAATCACTCGATCATGCATTGGACCAAGCGATTGTGCGTGGAGATTTGCGCGAATACTTGCATGAGAACTATCAGTTCCACACAAAAATCTATGCGATTGCTGACGCACAAATTCTAGCAGACTTGGCAGAGGGCCTATGGCTTCGGTTTGGGCCATCGCTGAGAGTTGTATGTGGGCGCATTGGCACTCAGAGCTTGCCAGATAAGCATAAGGATATTTTGGATGCGATGCATGCGCGTGATGCCGAAGCTGCAGCGCGCGCCATCCGGGAAGACGTTATTCAAGGTATGGAACAAGTGCGACAATCGTTGGAAGTCAGTTCTAAGTGAGCTGAGTTGATTGACTCAAAATAATTTGATCATATTCTGTGCGTACGGCGACTAGCGCCGCTGTTTCCATTTTCCGAGAGGTGCGCCATGTCGCTGATCACCAACCATATGCCCACCAGTGAATTGCAGGCTCTTGATGCTGCGCATCACTTGCATCCTTTCACGCATGGTCATGACTTGGCTAAAAAGGGCGCTCGGGTAATCACGCGCGCCAAAGGCGTCACCCTGACTGATAGCGACGGGAACGAGTTTCTCGATGCGATGGCAGGGCTTTGGTGCGTGAATCTTGGCTACGGGCGGCACGAGCTGGCCGAGGCTGCCGCGCGTCAGATGAAAGAGCTTCCTTACTACAACACGTTTTTTCAGACCACGCATGTCCCCGCGATTGCCTTGGCGGATCGGCTAGCGGAACTGACGCCATATGATCTGAATAATGTGTTTTTCGCCAGTTCCGGATCAGAGGCCAACGACACAAACATTCGCCTTGTCCGCACCTATTGGCAGGAGAAAGGCCACCCTCAAAAGAACATCATTATCACCCGCAAGAATGCCTATCACGGATCCTCCATGGGCAGCGCATCACTGGGTGGAATGGCCTACATGCACGCCCAAGGCGGGATGCCGATCCCGGACATTCATCATATTGATCAACCACATTGGTGGGCCGAAGGCGGGGATATGGACCCCAATGAATTTGGTCTGCAACGTGCACGCGCACTGGAAGAGGCTATTCTTGAACTCGGTGAAGATCGCGTAGGGGCCTTTATTGGCGAGCCGATTCAAGGCGCTGGGGGTGTGATCATTCCGCCTGAAACGTACTGGCCCGAAATCCAACGCATTTGCGACAAGTACAACATTCTTCTGATTGCCGATGAGGTGATTTGCGGATTTGGGCGCACAGGCAAGTGGTTTGGCTGTGAAACCATGGGTATTCGCCCTCATATCATGACGGTCGCCAAGGGGATCAGCTCTGGCTACGCACCAGTTGGCGGTTCTATCGTATGTGATGAAGTGGCAGAGGTGCTCAACAATTGTGAGTTTAGCCACGGCTATACCTATTCCGGCCACCCCGTGACCTGTGCCGTCGCTTTGGAGAATCTGCGTATTCTTGATGAGGAAGGAATTGTTGAGCGGGCTGGGAACGAAACAGCGCCTTATCTGAAAGAAAAGTGGGAATCACTCGCAGACCATCCTTTGGTTGGCGAGGCCAAGGTTATTGGCTTGATGGGGTCTATTGCGTTGACCCCGGATAAAGCCAGCCGCGCCAAGTTTGCTTCGGATGCGGGTACTGTTGGGTTGATGTGCCGTGAGCATTGTTTTGCGAACAGCCTGATCATGCGGCATGTGGGTGATCGTATGGTGATTTCGCCGCCGCTGATCATCACCAAGGATGAGGTGGATCAGTTGATTGCGCGCGCCTCGCGGGCGCTTGACCTGACGCATAAGCAGTTGATCGATGAAGGTATGATGAAGGCGGCCAGCTAAGCCGCGCTCCATCATGGTTTTACAAAGAGCTTCCTAGGCATGTCGCAGAACGTTTCGGCAGGTCCTTTGTCTTTGATCAGGATGGATTCCGTCGTCTCAAGACCCCAGGTGTCCATCCAAAGCGCTGGCATGAAATGAAAAGTCATGCCAGGCTCTAAAACCGTTGTGTCCTCGGTACGGATTGATGCTGTCCGCTCACCCCAATCAGGAGGATAGCTTAGCCCAATGGGATACCCCATGCGTCCTTCGCGCTTGATGCCGTATTTGGTCAACACATTCATGAACGCATTCGCAATGTCACATGTCCGATTGCCAGCGCGTGCAGCGTCAAGTCCGGCTTCGATCCCTTCAATCTGCGCCTTTTCAGCTTCAAGCATATCAGGCGGGGGTGTCCCGAGAAACACGGTTCGGCAAAGAGGGGCGTGATACCGGTGATGACATCCTGACAATTCAAAAAAAGTAGCTTCACCTGCCTGCATTTTGTCACCGTTCCACGTCAAATGGGCCGCTGTGGCGTCGAGACCAGAAGGGGTAAGCGGCAAGATCGCGGGGTAGTCGCCCCAAATATCATCTACGCCCGAAATTCCCGCGTGAAAGATGTCTGCCACCAGATCGTTTTTACGCAGCCCCGGCTCCGCGCGTTCAATTGCCGTATGTACCACTTTCTCCGATATTTTCGCCGCACGGCGGATCATGGCAATCTCGTCTTCTGATTTCACCAGCCGTTGCCAATTCACAAGTGCGGTTGCATCGAGCAGGGTTGCGTTTGGCAATTCGGCGGAAAGAATACCGTGCGCCTTGGCGGAGTAATAATAGTTCTCCATTTCAACTCCGATGCGCGCACCCGAATGCCCCAAATCAATGATGTGTCGAGCCAGATCTTGCATTGGATGGCGCTCTGTGGATTGCACAAAATCATCTGAGTACCCGAGGATGAACTTGTCATCCATCCAACATGTGCGCCGCCCGCCAAGCATATCCATATAGCGGCCCCACCAAATCGGTGGACCATCCTGTGTTAGAATGACCCCCTGGTGCACGTAAAAAGACCACCCATCATAACCAGTGAGCCAGTTTTGGTTGGAGGGGTCGGTTACGAACAGAAGATCAATCTCCGCGTCACTCATTGCACGACGTGTCTTTGCGATTCGGCGGTGATACTCTGTATTTGAGAATACGGTGCGTTTTTTACTCATGTTGGTTTGGTCCTTTTGACCCCCACATTCAAAACTCATTAGCGAACTAAGGTCAAAAGTGAATTGAGCGCGACGTTTTGCGCTCGGTCAATATCTAGGTGTTGACGCTTCGAAAAAGAAGCGCACATTGGTATACAACGGAGGAGAAATTCGCAGAAGTCACGGGATGTGCGCGTAGGTGCCAGCCCTTCAGTTTAGTAATGAAAACTGTTTTGCGTTTCTGGTTTCCGTAATCTTGCCTCACACTTGGGGCGCGAAGTAATAGCAGGGTGATAAGAGAAACGGGAATTTCTCAAACCTTGTTGAAACACCGGGCCACTCAATTGGCGGCCTGATATTTTTGGTGCCCGCGGTGACTGGCCACGGGTAGAGGGACTGAAGACAAAGAAGGGTGAAATGACGGACATAGTTTGCCTTTTGGGTAGCCCGCGCAAAGCTGGCAATAGTGACTTGTTGGCTGAACGTTTTTGTGCGGCAGCTGAAGTGCATGGTGCGCAAACCCAGACCCACTCTTTACGTGATCTCCGCTTTCAGGGGTTCACGGAGCAAAATGACCATATGACGAAATACGGCTCTGACGATGATCTTGGGCCTGTGCTCGCAGATGTGGAAAGTGCAGATGTTCTGGTGCTCGCAACACCGATCTACTTTTGCAACATCTCAGGTTTGACTAAGCTTGCACTGGATCGCTTTTTTTCTTTTTTCGTGCCAGATTACCTTACCGCCGAAGTTCCGTCAAAACTTGGACGAAACAAGACCTTGGTTTTTGTTCAGACCCAAGGTGAAAGCGAAGATCACTACACGGATATCCTGGAACAGTATGCACCAGCTTTTGATAAGCTTGGGTTCACACATCGCTATCTCCTACGTGCGTGTAATGTGAGAGAGTTTGGTGATATCACCCGGCATACCGAAGCTCTGATGGAAGCTGATCTTTTGGCCCGGCGCATTGTATTGGGAAATGAAGCATAGCCCTTCGCAATATGTGGTTTCTATATTGACGTGACACGTGCTGTTTCAGGGTCTTTATCGGCGCATGCGCGTGCAAAGAAAGCGAATGATTAGTTTCGGCCCAGAATCTCGTTAAGTTTTCTTGCATAAAAGCAAGAATCCCGATTTAAGTGTCAGCCGAACGCGGGAAAACTCGCGAAGAATAGAATGGGGAGACACTCTTGTTAGACTCGCAATCCAGCGATGCGTTCGTCGCATTTGAGCGTGTGCAAAAGAGTTATGATGGAGAGATACTGGTCGTCAAAGACCTGAACTTGTCCATCCCGAAAGGTGAGTTTTTGACAATGCTTGGGCCTTCTGGGTCAGGCAAGACAACCTGTCTGATGATGCTTGCTGGTTTTGAGACAGCAACTCATGGCAAGATTCTCCTTGATGGCGTGTCAATCAACAACATCCCGCCGCACAAGCGCGGTATCGGAATGGTGTTTCAAAACTACGCGCTCTTCCCGCATATGACTGTGGCGGAAAACCTGTCCTTCCCGCTTGAGGTTCGCAAGCTGGGGAAGTCGGATCGTGAAGCCAAAGTCAAACGCGCACTTGATATGGTGCAAATGGGGGATTTTGGCGGTCGCAGGCCTGCACAACTTTCAGGTGGTCAGCAACAGCGCATTGCTCTGGCGCGGGCATTGGTGTTTGAGCCGGAACTGGTTTTGATGGACGAACCGCTGGGCGCACTTGACAAGCAGTTGCGCGAGCACATGCAGTTTGAGATCACCAATCTTGCGCATGATCTGGGGATCACCACAGTTTATGTGACCCACGACCAGACCGAAGCGCTTACAATGTCAGACCGTGTTGCTGTGTTCGACGATGGCCGTATTCAGCAGATTGATGCGCCCGATGTTCTGTATGAAAGCCCCAAGAACAGTTTCGTGGCGCAGTTCATCGGTGAGAACAACACGCTTGTTGGCACTGTCAAAGAGATCAAAGGCGAAATTGCTTTGGTGGAACTTGATGACGGTGAACTGATTGATTGCAAACCTGTGAATGTCAGCGCCGTTGGGGATCGCACACTGGTGTCGATCCGGCCGGAACGTGTGGAATTCGATAAGAACCGCCTTAAGAAGGGCACCCATACAATCAAGGCCGAAGTTCTGGAATTCATCTACATGGGTGACATTTTCCGCACGCGGCTTCGCGTGGCAGGGAATGACAACTTTGTCATCAAATCGCGAAATGCGCCTGATCAGGTGCGCCTAACGCCGGGTGAAACAATTGAAATTGGCTGGCTGCCGGAAGATTGCCGGGCGCTGGATGCGCCCTAGAAAATAGAGAATTCGAACTGCTCAAACAGAGGCGGTGCGAATAAACTGAGGCTTCGGATTTTCATCCCGTGAACCGAGGCTCAAAATGTAAAAAACGGGAAGATACTCGGGAGTATGAAATGAAACTGACGACAACACTAATGGCATCGACCGCACTTGTGGTTGCGGCTGGATCGGCGTTTGCCGATGACCATGCCAAAATGGCAGACTCCATGACAGTGGTTTCGTGGGGCGGTGCTTACCAAAAGAGCCAACAGAATGCCTACACCATTCCTTACGCGGAAAAGCACGACGGCCTGGAGGTTATCTGGGACGAAAGCTCAGCGGAGGCCGTGGCCAAGCTTCGGGCGATGGATGAAGCAGGCAGTGTCACATGGGACGTCGTTGACGTCGTAGCCGCAGACGCGCTGCGTCTTTGTGACGAGGGTCTGGCGATTGAAATCGATCCTGAGAAGGATCTTGCAGCGGCACCTGACGGAACATCTGCCGAAGAAGACTTCGGTGAGCTTTTGGTCGGTGACTGCTTTATCCCGCAGATCGTGTACTCGACCACGTTCGGCTATCGCACCGACATGGTGCCCGAAGGTGCCGATGCACCCAGCCAGATCTGTGACGTCTTCGACCTGGAGAAGTACCCGGGCAAGCGCGCGCTGGAAAAGCGTCCGATCAACAACGTCGAATGGGCTTTGCTTTGTGACGGTGTTGCCAAGGAAGACGTTTATGATGTTCTGGCAACTGAAGAAGGCCAGCAACAGGCGCTGGATAAGCTGGCAACCATCAAGGACGAAGTGATCTGGTGGTCGGCCGGTGCGGACACGCCACAGCTTCTGGCAGATGGCGAAGTCTTCATGGGGTCGACCTATAACGGACGTCTCTTTGCCGCCATCGAAGAGCAAAAGCAGCCGATTGGCATGATGTGGGACGCTCAGGTGTTTGACCTGGACGGTTGGATCATCCCGGCAAACCTGCCTGAAGATCGTCTGAAACGCGCCATGGACTTTGTGAAGTTTGCGACAGACACACAGCGTCTTGCAGATCAGGCCAAGTACATCTCGTACGGCCCAGCGCGTGCATCCTCTGCACCGCTTGTTGGTCAGCACGCAGAGCTGGGCATTGATATGGCCCCGCATATGCCAACTGATCCCAACAACGCCGCGAACACGTTCCTCTATAACTACGAGTTCTGGGCGGACTACCGCGACGACATCGACGCCAAATTCCAGGCGTGGCTGGCTCAATAAGCGTGGTTTGACCGGATAAAACCTAAGGGGGCCGTGCGCGGCCCTCTTACAACAAAGATAAGACCGAAAACGGGGACCCGGGGATGGCTGACACCACGCAATCAGGACCAATGCTGGCCGCGGACGGCTCACCGCTAAAGCGTAGCCTTTCCCGCACTTTGCGGCGCCAGAAGCTCAGAGCGCTTCTGCTGATTGCGCCGCTGCTGATTTTTGTGCTGGTCACATTCATCATTCCCATCGTGTCCATGTTATTCCGGTCTGTGGAAAACCAGATCGTTTCGCACACTCTGCCTCAAACGGTTGAAGCCCTTCAGGAGTGGGATCCCAACAGTGGAGAACCCCCTGACGAAGCCGTCTATCAGGCCCTCTTTTTCGACATGTTCAAGGCAGCGGAAGCCAAGCGGCATACGCAGGTTGGTAACCGCTTGAACTATGAACAACCGGGTCTTTCTTCGATGTTCCGTGGCACAGGTCGCAGCCTTGATGACATGGGCGAAGAATTCGAAGATGCGCTTGTAGACATCGACCCTTCGTTCAAAACATCCGAGTTTTGGTTTGAACTTCTATCCGGCGAAGGGGCTGACTCGTTTTTGAAAGACCGTCGCGCAAAACTTGCCGCTATGGCCGGCGAGAGCATGCGAGGCGATATCGGGTTTGCCCCATCTGCAAAAGCTCTTGAACTGCTTCCGGCTACTACCGAAGCCTACACAGATTTCGCCATTTGGACGGCCATCGTTGAAGAAGATGTCGTTGCTGAGGAGCGCCCCTGGGAGGCTGTCTATGCTGGTTTGGGTGTTGACCTTCGCTCGGCCGAAGTCGTGCAGCAGATCGCGTCCTACGATGGTCCAGGCGCGGCCGCCCTCAAAGCAGCCGTGGCAAATATTGATCAACTGCCGCAAGAAAGCTTTCGCGATATGTTCGCGGAGTCGGATGAGGATTGGCTTGATACCGAAGGCTGGCGCACGATGGCGCTCTATAGTCCGGACTACACGACCGGCTATTTTCTGAACTCAGTTGATTTGCAGAAAACTATCGAGGGCGTCGAAGCGCGTCCTGAAACACAGCAGATCTACATCAAACTGTTTATCCGCACGCTTTACATGTCTTTGATCATTACGGGGGCATGCATCCTGTTGGGATACCCCGTGGCATGGATCCTTGCGAATTTACCGTTGCGAACGGCAAACGTGCTGATGATCCTCGTTCTCCTGCCTTTCTGGACCTCGCTTCTGGTGCGGACCAGCGCTTGGAAAGTGTTGTTGCAGCAACAGGGGGTCATCAATGAGATTTTGGTATGGCTCGGGTTTGTGGATGATGCAAACAGACTGATCATCATGAACAATGCCACTGGCACGATTATTGCTATGACGCATATCCTACTGCCCTTCATGATTTTGCCGCTCTACTCGGTCATGAAAACCATTCCGCCAACCTATTTGCGCGCGGCGAAGTCCCTGGGCGCGACGAACTGGACGGCGTTCTGGAGGGTCTACTTCCCGCAGTCGGTGCCAGGTATTGGCGCGGGGTCCATCCTCGTCTTCATCCTGTCGATTGGCTACTACATCACGCCAGAAATCGTCGGCGGCACGGATGGTGTCTTTATCTCCAACAGGATCGCATATCACATCTCCAGTTCACTGAACTGGGGCCTTGCTGCGGCGCTTGGCACGATCCTTTTGCTGGTCGTTTTGGCGCTTTACTGGTGTTACGACAGAATTGTCGGCATCGATAATGTGAAGCTGGGGGGCTGAGACATGTCTGATCTTAAAGTAAGCATTCCTCGTCCGCCGCTAACCAGTTTCACC
Source organism: uncultured Roseovarius sp. (assembly GCA_947496175.1). Taxonomy (GTDB): domain Bacteria; phylum Pseudomonadota; class Alphaproteobacteria; order Rhodobacterales; family Rhodobacteraceae; genus Roseovarius. The sequence goes on along the minus strand of CANMBU010000001.1, from coordinate 959,748 downwards.
TTACCTCTGACCGCCGTTTTGGGCGCGATGTTCGGATTTGTAGCCGGGAATGTGTACGGCCAACCATGGATAGGGGCTTTAGGTGGCGCTGTTGTTGGCGCAGTTATGGCCTTTGTCGCGCATTTCATGTCAGACCGAAGAACTGTCACGCGCTGGGGCACAATCGCCGTGCTTGCGATTACAGGTCTTTTGGCGGGTGGCCTGGGCGCAGCCTTTTCTGGGGTGATCATTGGCGCTGTGATGAGCTGGTTCGCCTATTGGCTCGATTCCGGTGCCTACCGCAAGAACGTTCCGATCTACTACACAGCTGGCCAAACGCTTTGGTACAACAGCTTTCTGTTCATCTGCGGATTGGTGTTCTTCTTTCTGATCGCGCCGCTTTTGCCGGTCATGTGGCTTAGTTTTAACGCCGAGGATTTCTTTACCTTCACGCCCGAAATGCTGAACTTTCAGGCCGAGGGGTATTCGCTCAAACACTACCGCAATTTCCTGGGTACTGAAGAGTGGATGACACCGCTTAAAAACTCGCTGATCATTGCGCCTTTTGCGACCTTTATCTCCGTCAGTCTGGGTACGCTGGCCGCCATCGGTCTCTCGCAGTCCCACGTGCCGGGACGGCAGGCGATCATGGCGATCCTAATCTCACCTATGATCGTGCCGTTGATCATCTCGGCCACGGGCATGTTCTTTTTCTACGCGCCGCTTGGAAACTGGCTTGAGGCGAATCTCAATCTTGATCAGAGGTTGGTGGGGTACATGAAGGTCATCCTGGCCCATGCTGCGCTGGGTGTACCGTTTGTGATCATCACGGTCACGGCGACGCTTGTTGGCTTTGACCGCTCTCTGACACGTGCGGCGGCAAATATGGGGGCCGATCCGATCACCACGTTCTTCCGCGTGCAGATGCCACTCATTCTGCCAGGCGTCATCTCCGGTGGCCTCTTTGCCTTCATCACCTCCTTTGACGAGGTGGTCGTGGTGCTCTTTGTTGGGTCTGCCCAGCAACAGACCTTGCCCTGGCAGATGTTCACGGGCTTGCGCGAACAGATCAGCCCGACCATCCTTGCCGCGGCGACGATCCTGGTGACTGTCTCGATCCTGCTGTTGGCAGCGGTCGAGTTGCTGCGCCGCCGGTCTGAACGGTTGCGTGGTCTGAGCCCGGGGTAAAGTAAACCAGAGTTAAAACAAAAAAGGGTGCCGAAAACGGCACCCTTTCTAATTTATAGCTATCAGAAGTTGCTGAAGGCCTACTCCCGCACCAACACCTCATACCCTTCCGCGATATCGCGCGTTAGAGCACCCACTTCAAAATTATAGTCCCCGATCTGCCCAACCGGCGTCACCTCTGCCGCTGTGCCGGTCAGCCAGCATTGCTCGAACCCTTCCAACTCTTCTGGCATGATGTGACGCTCGTGCACCTTGACCTGCCGGTCGCGCAGCATTCTGATCACAGTTTGCCGCGTGATGCCGTTGAGAAAGCAATCAGGGTCGGGTGTGTGCACCTCTCCGTCCTTCACAAAGAAGATGTTGGCCCCCGTCGCTTCGGCCACGTAGCCGCGATAGTCGAACATCATCGCATCGCTGCACCCTTTGGCCTCCGCTTCGTGTTTGCTCAGCGTGCAGATCATATAGAGACCCGCGGCCTTGGCATGGCTCGGGATTGTCTCGGGGCTTGGGCGCTTCCATTTGGAGATATCGAGCTTGGCGCCCTTCATCTTGGCATCCCCATAATAGGCACCCCATTCCCAGGCTGCGATGGCCAGGCGCACGGGATTGCGTGCTGCGGCGACACCCATGTCTTCGCCGGATGCGCGCCACGCGACCGCCCGGACATAGGCATCGGTGAACCCGTTGGCTTGGAGGACTTCGATTTTAGCAGCCTCTATTTCGTCCACTGTAAACGGGATCTCGAAATCAAGCTGACCAGCAGAGAAATGCAGGCGCTCGGAATGTTTACGGCTTTCAAAGATCTTGCCGTTATAGGCACGCTCTCCTTCGAAGACCGAGCTGGCGTAATGAAGCCCGTGCGTCAGGATATGCACGTTTGCATCCCGCCATTCGACCAGCTTTCCATCCATCCAGATTTTGCCGTCACGATTATCATACGCTGCCATATCTCTTCTCCATAGGCGCTAGTCTTTGCATTTGTTGCGTAGAATATGTCCGCAACGGACATAAAATTGCGCAGAAACTGAGAATCGCTACCAGTTAGACCTTGGAATGTCAACAAGGCTGACGTATCTTGGCTTTGGATAGTGAAAGTTGTGGCCGGAATTCCGATGGCAGATGTACAAAGCGGAGAGAACCTGCTGTTCCTGACAGACGAACAGCTGCGGCAGGGTATCGAAGCGATGTTCTTTGCGTATCGTGGGTTTACTGCCGATCCCGATCTCATTCTAACTGAACTGGCCTATGGGCGTGCACATCATCGCGCCATTCACTTCATTGCACGCAGACCAGGTACAACAGTCAGCAACCTTCTCAGCATTCTGGGTGTGACCAAGCAATCGCTTAACCGCGTTTTGCGAACACTGATTGACGATGGTTTGGTCAAGAGTGAAAAAGGTACGATCGACAAACGAGAACGGCACTTAACCTTGACCGATGCCGGGCACGCGCTTGAACAACGGCTCTCGGATTCGCAACGCGCACGCATGCGTTCTGCTTATCGTGCCGCGGGACCCACAGCAGTTGCTGGATTTCGGCAGGTTCTGGAGGCCATGATGGACCCGGAACTTCGACGCAAATATAGAGCCATGAGAGAGACAGATACATGAGCGACCCTGCGCCTCATCTTTTGATCGTCGATGATGACGAACGCATCCGGGATCTTCTACGCAAGTTTCTGGATCGCCATGGATTTTTGGTTTCCGTTGCCCGCGATGCCGACCATGCGCGTCGTGTGCTGTCCGGCTTGGAGTTTGACCTCATCGTCATGGACGTGATGATGCCCGGGCAAGACGGCGTCGCCTTTACCCGGGCCTTACGAGAAACAATCACAACTCCCATTTTGCTTTTGACGGCCAAGGGTGAAACCATGGACCGGATCAAGGGTCTGGAAGCCGGAGCTGACGACTATCTGCCCAAGCCTTTTGAGCCCAAGGAACTGTTGTTGCGCATCAATGCAATCCTTCGCCGTATGCCAGACCCCGAGCCCGAACATGTCACGCCCAAAGTCCTGAATATGGGTCCCGTCCGGTTTGACATTGAGCGTTCAGAACTTATGCGTGGAGAGGAACTTGTGCGTCTGACGGCAACCGAGATTCAACTGATGCGGATATTTGCTGAAAATCTGAGGGAACCTGTAAGCCGAACGAAACTGGTTGAAGACCTTGGCCGGGACAAGGGTCAGGCGCAAGAGCGCGCAGTAGATGTTCAAATCACGCGCCTTCGGCGCAAAATCGAAGCAGACCCAAAACAGCCGCGTTATCTACAAACCGTTCGCGGAGAAGGCTATATGCTGGCTCCGGACTAGGCTCCGCACTTTGAACCTTCAAGATAGTTGGGCTTGGTAAGTTCAACAAAGCGGTGTTCTTTGTGTCTGAAAGTGCCGTGTGACCTTGATAGACTCAGTTTCCGACTGTATCTGACCATCTATGACAAAGGTTTTTGACATGGACGACCGCGCGCGCCTGCCTTGGCGGTTTTTTGGCGCGACAATGACTGTGCTGGCACGCCTATAGGCTGCCCGCCCTCTGTCGCCTTTCGTTTCACACATCAATGGGAGAGGACCAAATGTCCCCCAAAACACTCTATGACAAAATCTGGGATGCGCATCTGGCGCATGAAGCCGAAGATGGCACCTGCTTGCTTTATATTGATCGCCACCTTGTGCATGAGGTCACAAGCCCGCAAGCCTTTGAGGGTCTGCGTATGGCGGGTCGCAAAGTGCGGGCGCCGGAAAAAACAATCGCCGTGCCTGATCACAACGTACCGACCACACCCGGTCGCGAAGATCCAAAGAATATGACTGAGGATAGCGCCATTCAGGTGGCGGCGCTTGACAAGAATGCCAAGGATTTTGGTATTCACTACTACCCGGTCTCCGATGTGCGTCAGGGTATTGTGCATATTGTCGGCCCTGAACAGGGCTGGACCTTGCCGGGCATGACAGTCGTCTGCGGAGACAGTCACACGGCGACCCATGGTGCATTTGGCGCGCTGGCCCACGGCATCGGCACGTCTGAGGTAGAGCATGTTCTGGCCACTCAGACTCTGATCCAGAAGAAATCGAAGAATATGAAGGTCGAGATCACCGGCAAACTACGCCCCGGTGTGACCGCGAAAGACATCACTCTGTCTGTGATCGGCAAAACCGGAACAGCAGGTGGCACGGGCTACGTCATTGAATATTGCGGTGAAGCCATTCGCGATCTGTCGATGGAAGGTCGGATGACGGTCTGCAACATGGCCATCGAAGGCGGCGCGCGCGCTGGTCTGATTGCGCCGGATGAGAAAACCTTTGAATACTGCAAAGGCCGCCCGCATGCGCCCAAAGGCGCGCAATGGGAAGCGGCTCTGAACTGGTGGAAAACGCTCTATTCGGATGATGACGCACATTGGGACATGGTTGTAACGATCAAAGGCGAAGATATTGCACCTGTTGTCACTTGGGGCACGTCGCCTGAAGATGTTCTTCCAATCACGGCCAAGGTTCCATCACCGGATGACTTCGAAGGTGGCAAGATCGGAGCAGCTCAGCGCAGCCTTGAATATATGGGTCTGACCCCTGGCACGCCTCTCTCAGACATCGAAATTGACACGGTCTTTATTGGATCTTGCACAAATGGCCGCATCGAAGACTTGCGCGCTGCTGCCGAAATCCTGAAAGGCAAGAAGATCAAAGAGGGCTTGCGGGCGATGGTTGTTCCGGGGTCCGGGCTTGTTCGTCTTCAGGCCGAAGAAGAGGGTCTGGCCGACATTTTCAAAGAAGCAGGATTTGAGTGGCGGCTTGCTGGTTGCTCCATGTGCCTTGCGATGAATCCGGACCAACTGTCGGAAGGTGAGCGTTGTGTATCGACCTCCAACCGAAACTTCGAAGGGCGGCAGGGATACAAGGGCCGGACACACCTCGTATCTCCGGGCATGGCTGCCGCTGCTGCCATTACCGGCAAACTGACAGACGTGCGGGAGATGATGTAATGGACAAGTTTGAAACGCTCACTGGGATCGCGGCGCCGATGCCGCTTGTGAATATCGACACAGACATGATCATCCCCAAGCAATTCCTCAAGACGATCAAGCGGTCCGGACTGGGAGCGAACCTGTTTGACGAGATGCGATTTGACCGTCAAGGCAACGAAGTTTCGGACTTTGTACTCAATCAGGCCCAGTACAGAGAGACAGAAATCCTTGTGGCCGGCGACAATTTCGGCTGTGGCTCCAGCCGGGAACATGCTCCCTGGGCGATTAAGGATTTTGGGATCCGCTGTGTGATATCGACGAGCTTTGCCGATATTTTTTACAACAACTGTTTCAAGAACGGCATTCTGCCCATCGTGCTTCCGCAAGAGCAGGTTGATGTGCTGATGAAGGACGCTGAAAAGGGCTCCAATGCGCGTATGACCATTGATCTTGAGGGGCAGACCGTGACCACATCCGATGGAGAAGTCTTCACCTTTGAGGTTGATCCCTTCAAGAAGCGCTGTCTTCTCGAAGGACTCGACGACATCGGTTTGACCATGGAAAAAGTCAGTGCAATCGATAGTTTTGAAGCACAGGCAAGTGCCGCACGACCCTGGGTTTAGAGCCTAAAGATTGTAGATAGGGCCATCCTTGGTTCCTGAATCGGCAAAAAACAGCGTGCAAAAGACGGATTGTTAACCGTTTTTTGCGCATTTTTTGTGGTTCTCATACGTTCTTCAACAACATCTGGTATACTGCTACTAGAGCGCCCCAGTTCTGTTCCGAAATTGATGCAATCCAGCACCACAAGCACCATCAATTTGCCGGAAATACTAAGTCTATTTGTCCCGAGTCTTGAGCAAGAAAGCGAAAAAAGGCAGAAATTGGGCAATATTGAGGCAAGCCGTCATATTTGGCGGTCCCAGCATTGGAGCACAGGCGCAGCGCAGAAACGCGTCGGTCCAGTCAAAAGGGAAATAGTAGTGGTTTCTAGGTTTATCAGCGCTCTGTCGCGGGCCGTCTTGGTGGTGCTCCTCATGTTGGCGCCCGCTTTGATATTGCCGACGGTTGATCCGGATACGGCGCAACTGGTTGTTGTCGTCGCACTTCTTTTTGCGCTCTTGACGTTCATCGAATACTTTGGCCGCTACCCAAGCATCGTCGAGTTTCGTTTCGCTGCACCTTACAATCGTATGAAGTTTCTGGTTCTGGCGATTGTTGTTGTTTGGTTGTCGTTTGTGGCCCGAGGCCAAGTTCAGCCAAGTGCGCTCACTCTGATCTTGACGTATTTCGGACAAATCATCGGCAACGCAGTCGACTTCCCGTTCTCGCCTGTCCGCTTGCTGGTTCTGCTGCTGCCGTCTGAAACTGATCCGCAGTTAGTTAATGCGGTGAGGACATCAGCCGGAGTAGCCTATTCCGCGTCGCTCGTGTTGGTGCTGTCCTTTGTTGTTTTGGTGCGACTGTTCGGTTGGCCCATGCGGAACGGCGCATTCAATGTCTGGGTCAATCTGCCTTTGTTCGATCCGACGCGAGGAGGCGACATTGTTGAGCGTCTGAAAAGAGATGCGTCTCTTAACATTGTGTTAGGAGCTCTTCTGCCATTCTTACTCCCGGCGGTTATCAAGGCTGTGGCCCTGTTGTTTGGTACTTTGGCCGTGGATAGTCCGCAGACGCTGATTTGGATGACAACTATATGGGCTCTTCTGCCAGCCAGTATCTTGGTAAGGGGTGTCGCGCTTTTCCGTGTAGCCGAGCTCATCGAAGAAAAACGTCGCCGTGTGTATGCCAAGGCTCAGGCCGAGGGCTTGCAAGAGGCCTGATCCTTTTTGCTTTTTTCATGTTGCTTGCGCCGCTGTCTGCAGTGGCTCAGGGAAAGCTTCGTATTGCCACCTACAACACCGAGCTTTCGCGCGATGGTCCGGGCCTACTTTTTCGCGACATTGTTTCGGGCCAGGATGAACAGGTTGAGGCCGTCGCTCAGGTGATCGCCGCAATTCAACCAGACGTCATCCTTTTGCAGAATATTGATTATGATCATGATTTGGTGGCTCTGAACGCTTTACGTGAGCGCATTGCGGTACACGGGCACAGGATGCTTCATGCTTATATGCGGCCACCAAACACGGGTATTGCAACTGGCTTTGACATGAATGGTGATGACCGTGTTGAATTGCCAAAAGATGCTCAAAGCTTTGGTGAGTTCGAAGGGCAGGGTGGGATGGCCATTCTGTCTCGTTTTGAAATCCAAGAGACCACTGTCCAGGACTTCAGTTTGGTTCTGTGGCAAGATGTACAAGGCGCGCTTCTTCCCGAGACAGAACATGGTCCTTTCCCTTCGAAAGAAGCTCATGATGTCCAGAGGCTTTCGAGCACGGGACACTGGATTGTTCCGGTCAATACCGAAAGCGGACCGATCCACCTTTTTGCATTTCATGCCGGGCCGCCCGTGTTTGATGGGCCAGAAGACCGCAATGGCCGACGCAACCACGACGAAATTCTATTTTGGCGGCACGTCATGGATGGGACGATGGGCGAGGCGACTGAGCCATTTGTTGTTTTAGGTAATTCGAACTTGGACCCGCTGGACGGTGACGGGAGAAAAGAGGCGATACATAGCCTGATCAGGGATCCACGCCTTCAGGATCCGCGGCCGAGGCGTCACTTCTTAGTCCAACGAATTGAGGGTCAATTGGGCGACCCAAACTTGCACACTGTCGCTTGGCCATTGGATGGTCCAGGGCACAAGCGTGTCAGCTACGTACTGCCAGACAGCTCTCTTTCTGTTCTGGCATCTGGGGTCCATTGGCCACGGGAAGACAGTTCAGCAGGCGAAATCGCCGCCAAGGCGAGCCGTCACAGATTGGTCTGGGTCGATGTAGCCTGGGACTGATGTTCGCAGTGCCCTTTCAACCGAAAAAGCCCCGCTTTTCTTGACCCTTCCAACGCTTCGATATAGGCGAGTCGCGGAAAACCAGTCATGAGAGAGAATACGCAATGAGCACCCCTTCGCTTCTAATTCTGCCCGGCGACGGCATTGGCCCCGAAGTGATGATCGAAGTCCGCAAAGTCATCGATTGGTTTGGTGCAAATCGCGGTATGAATTTTGATGTAAGCGAAGATCTTGTGGGAGGTGCCGCCTATGACGCGCATGGCACGCCTCTGCATGACGATACTATGGCCAAAGCACAGGGCGTAGACGCTGTTCTCCTTGGCGCTGTCGGAGGTCCGCAATACGATGACCTGGATTTCTCGGTTAAGCCCGAACGTGGCCTTTTGCGCTTGCGTAAGGAGATGGATCTTTTCGCCAACCTGCGCCCCGCACAATGCTTTGACGCGCTGGCCGATTTCTCATCGCTGAAAAAAGACGTCGTCGCTGGTCTCGATATCATGATCGTGCGTGAACTGACCTCGGGCGTCTATTTCGGAGAACCCCGTGGCATCTTTGAAGAAGGCAATGAGCGCGTCGGCATCAACACCCAACGCTACACCGAAAGTGAGATCGACCGCGCGGCGCGCGCCGCCTTCGAACTGGCTCGCAAGCGCGGTAACAAGGTCTGCTCTATGGAGAAGGCCAATGTGATGGAAAGCGGCATCCTATGGCGTGAAGTCGTGCAGAAGGTGCATGATGAAGACTACCCGGATGTCGAGTTGAGTCACATGTATGCCGATAACGGCGCGATGCAGCTGGTGCGTGCGCCAAAGCAATTCGATGTGATCCTGACAGACAACCTCTTTGGTGACATCTTGTCAGACTGTGCCGCGATGCTAACCGGCTCGCTCGGCATGCTGCCCTCTGCATCGCTGGGCGCCCCTATGGCCAATGGTCGCCCCAAGGCGCTCTATGAACCCGTCCACGGATCCGCCCCGGACATCACGGGCCAAGGCAAAGCAAACCCAATCGCTTGTGTGCTCAGCTTTGCGATGGCGTTGCGCTACAGCTTTGATCAGGGGGACGAAGCCACGCGTCTGGAGCAAGCGGTTGAGAAGGTTCTGGCCGATGGTGTGCGCACCGCTGATCTTTTGGGGGAAGACGGTGTGTCGCCTGTGTCTACATCAGAAATGGGTGATGCAATTGTCACGGCGCTAACCGCTTCCCTTTAAGTTGTCCATTTTTTGACAAGGTTCTTCTGTATCGCGTCATGCGATGTAGAAGGACTTTTGTATGATTATTCGAAACTTGTGCGCTGGACTCGCGCTTGCAGCTACCACAGTCACCTCTGCTTGGGCCATTTCTGTGGAAGAAGCCTATCCAGAAGAGTACAGCCGTGAAACGCCTGAATGGCAGGCCGTACTGGATACCATTGACCTTAAACAGGGTGTGCAAAATCTGGCCCGTGTCACTCTGGACGTGCCACAGAATTACTACTTCGTGAATTCAAAGGATGCAGAGACGATTCTGCATGACGTCTGGGGCAACCCGCCAGGTGACACTGTCATGGGCATGCTGTTCCACAAAGATGGTTACTTCATCGAAAACTGGGGCGTCGAAATCTTTTACGAAGATACAGGTCATGTCTCAGACAGTGATGCAGCAGACATGGATTTTGATGCGCTTCTAGCTGACCTGCGTAGCGATATGCGGTCTGAAAACAGATGGCGTGAGCAAAACGGCTACGAGAGGATTGAATTGCTCGGTTGGGCGGAGCCGCCACATTACGATGCCACTGAGCATAAACTCTATTGGGCCAAGGAACTGGACTTTGAGACTTACGAAACCAATGTTTTGAACTACAACATCCGCGTTCTCGGTCGGGAAGGCGTTTTGGTTCTGAACTTCATTGCAGATATCGGCGATCTCGCAGAAGTCAAAACCGCCGCACCAGACGTTCTGGCTATGCCCAGCTTTACCGAAGGCAACACCTATGCCGACTTTAACCCATCCACTGACACGGTTGCGGCTTACGGGATTGGTGGTCTGATTGCCGGCAAGGCAGCTGCCAAGACAGGGTTGCTTGCTGCAGCGCTCTTATTGCTCAAGAAATTCTGGTTTGTGTTGCTGATCCCGTTGATCGGTCTGAAAAACATTATCTTTGGACGACGCGCCTAATCAGAGCACTTGTTCCGCACTGTGAGTTGAGTTTGGCTGAGATCGACACATGGCCAAACCAACATACAGGCTCAACAATGCAAATACGCGACTACAGTCCTAATCAGGCATCAGCTCTTCTAAGGCTTTACCGCGTCTGTCTTGCGCATTACGGCATTCCAGCCGCCACATCTGAAGAGGAAAGCCGCGTTGTCGCCTTGCTTGATGCAGGTCGCCATATGTCTTGCCTTATGGCCTACGAGGAAGATACTCCGCTCGGATTTGCGACTTGGGTTCTGACGTTCCCTGCTGGCACGGGTCTTGCGCTCTACATGAAAGAGATTTTCGTACTGGACGCGGCCCGTGGCAAGGGTGTTGGTCGCACCATTCTTTCCATGTTGCTAGACCGCGCAGAAGCCGAAGGCTGTACAAGGATGGATTGGCAAACAGATGGCAGTAACCTTGTTTCTCAAAACTTCTATGATCTCGTAGGTGCTCAGAAGTTTGACAAAATCACTTACCGTATTCCCCAAAATGAGTTCGCTACCTTTCGCCAAAGACTAACCGGCCCGCTTGCAAAACAAAGTCTCAATCTGGTACAGGCACATCCGCACGGAGTGTAGCTCAGCCTGGTAGAGCACTGTCTTCGGGAGGCAGGGGCCGGAGGTTCGAATCCTCTCACTCCGACCAGCTTGCTACTTTGATCTCCAAATCGCATCGAATGCCAAACCCACCCTGACTTTGCGCGCAGTCCACTGCCGCAAACAAGGTGTGGTTCGGAAATGGCCCATGCGACCGGGCGCGCGGACACTCGTTGTGTCCTTTTCCAAACGCCAAGGCTTGACCCTGAGAGGCTGTATCATCGGAAAGTGACTTAGCGGTGTTTCATAGCTAAAAAGGCTCCACTCGTAAGAGCAACTGAGTGTCAGGCTTTTATTCCCTTTGTGGACTAATCAATTTGCCTGCAAGGCGGAATTGGAACTACGAAACATGTTCGACACCGATATCTCTATGGATACGCCCGTGTGGGAAAGCCTGATATTTGCTGGAATTGCCTTGCTTGTTGCCTGTTTGTGGGTGGCATTTCGAAGCACGGGTGCCGGAGCGAGGCTTTTGTCGCGGTATTTGTGGATTGAGACAGCTGCGAATTTTCTGATTATCCCGCTGACAATTTTCGGCGTTGGTCGCCTCTTGACCGAAGTCCTCGAAAGTTTTGATCAGACACGGCTTGCGGTCGTTTCGGATACTCTGATGCAGGCGTTGTTGTTTGTTGCGGTGGCTGTTGGCCTTGGCCGGATTGCAGAGATTTGGTTCAGCGTGAGCCATGTCGACGACGACAACAATGACGGCCGTTTGCCGCAGCTTATTCGTTTGATCCTGTATGGTCTGTGTGTGCTGGGCGGCCTCGCAATTTTTCTGACACTGAATGGATACCGCCCGACTGAGCTTTATCTATCCACTGGCGTTCTGGCTGCGATCCTTGCTTTTGCCTCACAGCAGACTTTAGGTGATTTCTTTGCTGGCCTTACCTTGAGTCTGGAGAGCCCTTTCAAGTTGGGTGATTGGATTGTTCTGGAAGATGGCACTGAGGGCGGCGTGACAGATATCAACTGGCGGACCACGCGGTTAAAACAGTGGGACAATGCGACGCTTGTGATCCCGAACAGCGTTTTGGCCAAAACGCGCATTCGTAATTTGCATGACCGGAAACATCCCTATGCGCCATGGTACACAATACGCCTCTCGGCTGACTATGATCCAAGGGCGATCAAGGTCTTGCTGTTTGACGCCGCATCGCGTTGCAAACGTATTCTGCCCGGCACAACGCCTGTCATTCGGTTGATAGAGGCATCTCAATCCCCATACACCTATATGATCTGGGTGCATTTCGCCAACTATCCCGCCATGTTTGCCGGCCGTGAAGAGCTTTTCCGCGAAATCCACGATGCTCTTGGCGCGGCAGGCATCCAAGTGGCTGTTGACGTGCAAGAGGTGCGCTACACACGCGCTTTGCACACCCAAATCGAACCACCCAGTGTTTTGATGGCGCTCAAGGCTCTCGATTTCGCAACGTTTTTGAGCGAAGAAGACTTAGCCGATATCGCTGCGAGAAGTCAGCGCAACTTTGTCGAGGCGGGTAGTGTGATACTGGATGAAGGTCAGCAGGCTGAAGGCATTTATGTGATTTCCAGCGGTGTTGTAGATGTGTCTGTCACATCCCAGGCGAACAAAAGACACACGCTCGAAGAGTTGAATCCGGGCCAGTATTTCGGCCTTGCTGCGATGCTGACCGGTGAGCCCGCCGCGATGCAATATGTAGCGCGATCTGATGTGTCCATCATCCGAGTGGACATTGGATGTTTGCGGCAGGTCGTGGCAGGCAAAGAAGGTATAACTGAGCAATTCGCTGAGCTGGTTCAACGCCGCCGAGATCGGGCGGATGATGCAAAGTCTTACACTACCGACACTGAGCAGGCCGTGACGTTCCAGGATTTGGTCAGAAGAGTTGATCGTGTTTTTCGGGGCAACCTGCGCTAATTGGGCGTCAGATAAGCTGCGCCAACCGTTCGCAGGCTAGCTTCAGCGCTGGCAAATGGGACTTCAAATCATTCAGGCCCTTACGCTGGATCGGCGCATGAATTGACAAGGTCGTCAGCAACCGACCTGTGTTATCGTCGATGCCTACGGCAACGGCCGCCATGTCTTCCATGAATTCTTGATCATCCGTGGAGTATCCACGCGCGCGCGTCTCGGCTAGCTCGGCCAATAGATCTTTGGGATCAGAAATCGTGAATTCGGTTTTCTTTTCAAGCGTGACTGTCGACATCCACCGATGCAGCCGGTCATTGCGCAATGACGAAAGATAAAGCTTTCCACTGGCTGTGCAGTGGAAGGGCACTTGTGTGCCAACTGGCAGCTGAATGCGCAACGGCCAATGCGTTTCGACCCGATCAAGATAGACCATCCCATAGCGGCCTGGTGCAGCAAGATTGCAGGTTTCGCCGACCTGCTCTGCCAATTTTTTCATTATAGCCAGACGTTCTGTCCGCATGCGTTGTGATGACAGGGTATTGGCCGACAGACGGCGCAGTCGATGGCCGGGCCCAAAGGACCGCCCATCGACATCTCGTTGAATAAACCCTTCGTCTTCCGCTGTGGCCAAAAGACGATGAACGGTTGGTTTGGGAAGGTCCAAAGCGAGGCTGAGGTCGGCCGGAGACATAGGGCCTCCGGCCTTTGCCAGCTCTTCCACGAGCAAGAGCAAACGCAGGTTGGTCGGGATTTGACCTCGGGTTTCGTTTGCGTCGCCTTTTGCCATTGGACCTTACCGTTCAGGCAGCAACGCCAAAGCTAGATCTGGCACCAGCGCCACGATGAACCATACGCTGATCAAGGCGAACAGGTAAGGCACAGTATACCGCAACAATCGGAAATAAGGCACCCCTGTCACGCCAGACGCGACATAAAGGTTCAAACCGTAAGGCGGTGTGATAAAGCCGATCGAAGCGCCCACGAGGAACACCACAGCAAAGTGGATCGGATCAACCCCGATATCAGCAGCAATAGGGGCTAGGATCGGCGCAAGAATGATCGTCACCGGCAGGGATTCCAGAACCATGCCAAAGATAAACACAATGGCCATGGCAGTGAACAGCACCGGATAGAACCCACCCATGGAGGTCACGAAGTTGCCGATCACCTCTTGGGCACCAAGCAGCGACAGGATCTGCTGCATCACCACCGAAATGGCGATCAGCGGTGCCAGGATGCCAGTGATCTGCGCCGAACGCATGACGATGTTGGGGATTTGCGGAATGGTGAAGCCTTCGACCACCAGCATCGCCGGGACCGACTTCTCAGACCAATCCTTGTCCTGGTCCATGTTGAAGACCTTAGAGACGACCCAACTGACAAGGCCTGCGATGATGCCAAAGCCCACCGTCACACCTGCCGCTTCTGTGGGCGAGAACTTCCCGGTGTAGATGCCCCACAGCACCAGACCTATGGCGAAAAAGCCCAGCCACGCGCCCAGCGACGTCTTGAACACCCGCCAGGGCGACAGGGCGATCAGATATCCCCAACCATTGCGCCAGCAGATGATGAAACAGGCCAGCATCATGCCACCTACCATCATCGCACCCGGAACGATCCCGGCCACAAACAGGTCCGAAATCGGCAGGTTCATCAGGAAGCCGTAGACGATAAAGATAATCGACGGCGGAATGATGATCCCGACCGTACCACCGGCAGCCGCGGTTGCGGCACTGAACCGCTCGTCATATCCGCCTTTGACCATCTCGGGATGCAGCATCGAACCAATCGTGGCCGTGGTGGCCGAGTTTGAGCCCGAGATCGCAGCGAAGAGACCACAGGCCCCAAGGCTCGCCATCGCCAGACCGCCGCGGATCCATCCCAGACAGGAATAAGCAAAGTCGCTCAGACGCCGCGCGATGCCGGACTTGTTAATCAAGTCCCCCGTCAGAATGAAAAGCGGCATGGCCAGCAGCGCAAAGCCGTCGGTAAAGACGTCCTGCAGGGCCGCGCCCATGTTCAGCAACTGCAACTCCAGCACGAAAGACATGCCAATGACCCAATAGGCAATGACTAGAAAGACCGGCACGCCCATCATGAAAAAGAATGTGGCGCCAATTGAGATTAGCGTAATGATGGTTGGATCGCTCATGTGTCACCTCCGATCACGGCGGCTTCGATCATCTCGCCACCTTCACGATACTTACGCAAATCTTTGCTCACGTTTTCGATCACTCGGGCCGACAAAAGGATAAAAGCGATTGGAACTGTGCCGAGGAACCACCACTGCATGACGTTGTCTGTGCCAAGCATAATGGCAAAGTTGGCAGCGGCGCGAACTGTCTCCTGGAATGTCGTCACAACTACGATCCAAGCAAAGCCGAGCCAAAGAGCGGCGTCTAGCAATAGGCACAACAATTGACCTGTACGCGGCATTGCTTTTCGGAACTCGGCAAATGCCAAATGCGTTCTGAGCTTCACATTGTAGCTACACCCAACCCAAGTCATCACGAGGAATAGGAAGGGCGGGAGTGTTGTGGACCAGGCGGGCTGCCCGCTGAGGTAAAACCGCTGCACGACGCCAGCGAAGATAATGTAGCCGATGGCAAGATATGCCACTACCATTATGCTTGGCTCCAGGTTTCGCTCGATGATCGGCACCTTCTTGTAGATAAAAGCGACCAGAGCGCCTCCAACCAAAGTTACTATGAGCCCAAGCGGCCAAAGTCCAGGGTTCCCCCGTATAACGCTTTGAACATTAAATGAGTCTCCACTGAACAGGGCAGAGATAATCTCCCCCATACCACCGATAAATTCCATGGTGCACCCTCCCTATGCTCCGATGTCCGTATTATGTTTTTGATTTATAGAACGAAAATCCACACTCAATTTCAAGAGTGCTGACAGTGACCCGGGCGCAATACGCCCGGGTCGAAATCATATAGTTTTGGATAAGTTCCGCATTCTTGCGGGTTAACCTCTCCACCAGCGACGTGGTTCCACGTTTTCTGCCAACGTGTGCGGGTTGTTGCGCACTTCGGTGTAGATGTCCTGATAGGTGTCGATGCCACCGGCCCAACCATTGATCCGCTCGCGCCACTGCTCCCAGAGCTGCGGCTGAAACTCAGGCGAACACATTTCTTCGGCCTTCTTGATTTCTTCATCCGACAGAGCCGCAACACGAACGTTGTTTTTCGCAAAGATCGTATCTGGACCCTGGTGCGGATGCGAGAAGCCAACGGTGTTGACAAGTGCAGCTTCGTTCGCAGCTTGCACGTGCACCTGTGTCAGATAGGACGACTCCATTACCGCGTCTTGCAGCTCGCCACCTAGGCTATCGAAGGTCGCCGCGTTCATCGCAGTGTGCTCTGTGCCGCAGAAGAAGCGCAAATCAACACACTGGCTGACCACGGGGGACATGTTGGCATAAGCAACAGCAGACGCCCATGTTTCAGCACCATCAATGAGACCTTGCTTCAGACCATCGAGCGTTTCTTCCCATGCAACCGGAACAGGGTTCAGGTTGAGAGCGTTCATGGCGATACGGCCAAGTTGTGTACCTGTTACACGGTTTTTCGTGCCAGCGAGCTGGTCAATCGACGTAACCGTTTCTTTGTCTTCCCAAGACAGACCCAACTGGATGCCGCGAAGTTCCGCATGTGTGAAGAGGAACTTCAAGCCATGACGTTTCTCAAACGGATCACGCAGAATGCGCTGCGATTCCGGGCTGTACATGAAGTAGTACTGGTCCGCGCGTGTGCGGAACATGTATGCGTAGTCCAGAACATTCAGGTATGGCGCACCGCCTGCGGAGTTTTGTGTCGATGCAGCATAGATGTCGACGATGCCTTGCTGTGCTTTCTCAACACAGGACAGCTGACCACAGATTTGGTTGTTGCCGATAAATTCGACGCGGATTTCACCGTCTGTGCGCTCTTCCAGATCACGCGCAAATTCGAGACAGCCAGCGCGCTCGATCAACAGGTTGTCTTGGTTGAAACCAGCGGCACCAAATTTCAGGTTAAATTTTGGCTCTTTCGAGAATCGTTTATTGTAAGTTGATTCTGCTGCTTTTGCCAAATTGGCGGCGGTCATCGCGCCCCCAAAGGCACCTGCGGCCATAAGCGTTGAGCTCATGCCGTAAGTCCCTGCTATCTTAAAGAAATCGCGGCGTGAAACACCTTTGATGCGATCGTAAACTCCCATTGCGTCCTCCCATGATTGCAATTATTGAGACGTTTTATATCAAAAAAGACTAGAATAGCTTTCCTCTTTTGGCTAGTCTTTTTTTCGTCTGGAGGAACCCTACAATGCAAGCTGACTATATCATAGTGGGTGCTGGCTCTGCCGGTTGCGTTCTGGCAAATCGTCTAAGTGCTGATCCAAAATCGCGTGTTGTGCTGCTCGAAGCGGGTCCGGTTGATCGCAACCCTTGGATTCATATTCCAGTCGGATACTTTAAAACGATCCACAACCCAAAGGTGGATTGGTGCTATGAAACTGAGCCTGATCCAGGCCTGAACGGTCGCTCCATTGAATGGCCGCGTGGTAAGGTGCTCGGTGGGTCCTCATCCCTGAATGGGTTGCTATATGTGAGAGGTCAACCACAGGACTATGACCGATGGGCTCAAATGGGCAACAAAGGATGGTCCTGGGAAGATGTCCTACCTCTTTTCAAGCGTTCAGAGAAAAATGAGCGCGGTGCAGATGAGTTTCACGGCGATCAGGGCAACCTCTCGGTCTCAAATATGCGCATCCAGCGTCCGATCACCGATGCGTGGGTCGCGGCGGCGCAGGCAGCAGGATACCCGTTCAACCCCGACTACAACGGCGCGACCCAAGAAGGCGTTGGATTTTTCCAACTGACCTCCCGCAATGGGCGGCGGTGTTCTTCGGCTGTGGCCTTTCTCAACCCGGTCAAGAGCCGAGAGAACCTGCAGATCGTTACTAATGCGCAGGTGGAGAAAATTGAGGTTGAAGGCAAACGTGCCGTGGCTGTGAAGTACAAAGACCGCAGCGGCAACTGGCAAACAGTACATGCCAACAAGGAAATCATCCTTTCAGGTGGTTCCATCAACTCTCCACAGCTCTTGATGCTGTCGGGCATCGGTGAAGCTGAACAGCTTAAGGAACACGGCATTGACGTGATCACCGACTTGCCCGGTGTAGGTAAAAACCTGCAGGACCACCTGCAGGCGCGGCTCGTCTATAAGTGCAATGAGCCCACCCTGAATGATGAGGTCTCCAGCCTCTTTGGTCAGGCCAAGATCGGGCTGAAATATCTGATGTTCCGGGCCGGGCCAATGACTATGGCCGCCAGCCTCGCCACCGGTTTCATGAAAACCAGTGAGGATCTGGACACGCCAGACATTCAGTTCCACGTCCAACCGCTTTCGGCGGAAAATCCGGGCAAAGGGGCTGATCCGTTCTCGGCTTTCACCATGTCGGTCTGTCAGCTGCGGCCTGAATCAAAGGGCGAAATTCGCCTTACCAGTTCCGATGGCCGGGCCTATCCGAAGATCATCCCGAACTATCTGAGCACCGAAACCGATTGCCGCACTGTGGTGGCTGGCGTGAACATCGCCCGCACCATCGCCACGCATGCGCCCCTGAAATCGAAAATCTCCGAGGAGTTCCGCCCTCATAAGGAACTTCCGATGGACGATTACGATGCCACATTGGATTGGGCGCGCAACAACACCGCCTCGATTTACCACCCAACTGGCACATGCAAGATGGGTCAGGATAAAATGGCGGTAGTCGATGCAGACCTGAAAGTGCATGGCATCGAAGGGCTGCGCGTGGCGGATTGTTCGATCATGCCAGAGATCGTGTCAGGCAACACAAACGCTCCGGCGATCATGATCGGGGAAAAAGCCTCAGACCTGATCTTGGGCACGGCATAAGCGGAAACAAAACCGCAGGGCGGCACGACTGCCCTGCATGCATGCCTTAAACCTCACTCAACAAATTCACTGCGCGCGTAACCTTGCAGGAAAAGCAGTGCCGTAAGATCCCCATGGTTGATGCGAATATCACATTCTGCCTGCACGGAGGGTTTGGCATGCAGCGCCACACCCGTGCCTGCCCGGCCCAACATGCCCAGATCATTGGCCCCATCGCCCACGGCAATCACATCGTTTTCCGCCAACCCGCGTTGCGCTGTGATCTCCTCCAAAGCCTGCACTTTCGCGACACGACCCAGAATAGGTTGGCCTGCTTCCCCTGTCAGCTTTCCATCCTGCGTCAACAGCGTGTTGGCGCGATGCTCGTGAAAGCCAAGACTGGCGGCGACACGTTCGGTAAAGGCTGTGAAGCCGCCCGAGACAAGTGCCGCATAGGCCCCGGTGCTGCGCATCGTGGCCAAAAGCGTTTTGCCGCCGGGCATATAGGTAATCCGATTGCTCAGAACTGTGTCGATCACATCCACACTTAGCCCTTGCAGCAAGCCCACGCGTTCTTTCAGCGCCGCTTCAAAATCGAGTTCTCCATTCATGGCGCGCGCAGTGATGTCTTTCACATGCGCGCCCACCCCGGCCTCCTCGGCCAACTCATCAATGCACTCCTGTTCAATCATAGTGCTGTCCATATCAGCCAGAAGCATGGATTTGCGTCGATTTTCCGCAGGTTGCACCACCAGATCGACCTGCTCTGCGTGCAAGCTCTCCCAAACCTCCCACAGATTTGATGGGGTCGCAGGCATGGCGAATTCTGCCGCCTCACCGGGTGATAACCACAGCGCCTCACCACCCCCCCAGGCATTGCGCAAACTCTCAACCAGAGCAGGCTCTAGGCCGCCAACAGGGGCGATCAGGGTCGTGGTAAACATCTTCTTCAGGTTTCCGATCGTAGTCACAAGGTGTCGCATTTGAACGCTCAGGCGGCGTTCTAACGGCATTTCTGCACTTGCGAAAGGGCGCGTGGCGACGTATCCCGGTCAGTGGGACACCCTTCCCCAACGAAGGGCGCATATCTGGAAGGATACCACTGATGGTACTCGAACACCCGGCAACGCGGCCGGTTAATCCGCGTTTTTCGTCTGGCCCCTGTGCCAAACCCCCCGTTTTTGAATTGAAAAAACTCGCTGACGCGCCTTTGGGCCGCTCGCACCGGGCTGCTGTTGGCAAAGCCAAGCTGAAAGCGGCCATTGAAGGTACGCGCGAGGTGCTTGGCATTCCCGCAGACTATAAGATCGGCATTGTACCCGCCTCCGATACTGGGGCTGTGGAAATGGCGATGTGGAATCTGCTGGGCGCACGCCCGGTGGAAATGCTTGCTTGGGAAAGCTTTGGCTCTGGTTGGGTGACCGATGTGGTCAAGCAGCTCAAGCTCGATGCAGAGGTGAAGACAGCCGAGTATGGCGAGATCGTTGATCTCAGCACCGTGGATACCGACAAGGACGTGGTTTTCACCTGGAACGGCACGACCTCCGGCGTGCGCGTGCCAAATGGTGACTGGATCAAGGCCGACCGCGAGGGGCTGACCATTTGCGATGCCACCTCAGCGGCTTTTGCGCAGGACCTGCCTTGGGACAGGCTCGATGTGGTGACGTTCAGCTGGCAAAAAGTGCTTGGCGGTGAAGCTGCCCATGGCATGCTGATCCTCAGCCCGCGCGCGGTTGAGCGGCTGGAAAACTACACTCCAAGCTGGCCTTTGCCGAAAATCTTCCGCCTGACCAAAGGCGGAACGCTGATTGACGGTGTTTTTGAAGGCGCCACGATCAACACGCCTTCCATGTTGGCGGTTGAAGACTATCTGGTGGCGCTTGATTGGGCGCGCTCAGTTGGCGGGTTGCAAGGGCTGATGGCCCGCGCCGATGCCAACGCAGCCGCTGTGGCAGAGTGTGTGTCTCGCACCCCGTGGCTAGAAAACCTCGCAGCCGATCCGGCAACGCAATCCAACACCTCTGTGTGTCTGAAATTCAACGACGCACGGATCAGCGATGGTGCCGCCTTTGCCAAGGCTGTGGCCAAACTTCTGGAGAGTGAAGGCGTGGCTTATGACATTGGCGCCTATCGTGATGCACCACCCGGCCTGCGGATTTGGTGTGGAGGCACGGTTGAAACCTCCGACATCCAAAAACTGATGCCGTGGATCGAATGGGCCTTTGAGGCTGAAATCATCAATCTCGCTGAAGCGGTGTAATGCACCGACGTAATACCGACGCGATACCGACGTAAAACCGACATTAGAAATGGAGCCCAAAATGGCCCCCAAAGTACTCGTCTCTGACAAGCTTTCAGAAACCGCCGTTCAGATCTTCCGCGACCGTGGCATAGATGTGGATTTCATGCCTGACCTGGGCAAAGACAAAGAGAAGCTGCGCGAAATTATCTCGCAATATGATGGGCTTGCCATCCGCTCAGCCACCAAGGTCACGCCGAAAATCCTGGAAGCCGCCGACAACCTCAAAGTCATCGGCCGCGCAGGCATCGGCACAGATAACATCGACAAGGACGCCGCCTCTAAGAAAGGCGTCATCGTCATGAACACCCCCTTCGGCAACATGATCACCACCGCCGAACACGCCATCGCTTTGATGTTCGCAGTGGCGCGTCAGATTCCAGAAGCCTCCACCTCAACCCATTCAGGAAAATGGGAAAAATCCAAGTTTATGGGCGTGGAGGTGACAGGTAAAACGCTGGGTGTGATCGGTGCCGGGAACATCGGAGGTATTGTTTGTGCGCGTGCGCTGGGTTTGAAAATGAAGGTGCTGGCATATGACCCGTTTCTTGGTCAGGAAAAGGCTGACCAGATGGGTGTGGAGAAGGTCGAGCTTGATGAGCTTTTGTCCCGAGCTGACTTCATCACCCTTCACGTCCCGCTCACCGATCAGACGCGTAACATCCTAAGCCGTGAGAACCTTGGCAAAACCAAGCCGGGCGTGCGGATAATCAACTGCGCACGGGGCGGCCTCGTGGATGAAGCGGCGTTGGCCGAGTTGCTGCAATCCGGTCATGTGGCCGGCGCTGCATTCGACGTTTTCGCCGAAGAACCCGCCACCGAAAACCCGCTTTTCAATCTGCCAAATGTCGTCTGCACCCCGCATCTTGGAGCAGCTACAACCGAGGCGCAGGAAAACGTCGCTCTGCAGGTCGCTGAACAGATGTCAGACTACCTTTTGACCGGTGCCGTGACCAATGCGCTCAACATGCCGTCCGTGACTGCAGAAGAGGCCAAAGTCATGGGCCCATGGATCAAACTTGCGGATCACTTGGGTAACTTCATTGGCCAGATGACGGATGAACCTGTGAAGGCCATCAATATTCTCTACGATGGCGTCGTGAGCGGTATGAACCTCGACGCGCTGACCTGCGCCTCTGTCGCAGGTATCATGAAGTCGGCAAATCCAGAGGTGAATATGGTGTCAGCTCCGCTCATTGCCAAAGAGCGGGGCATCAAAATATCCACGACGCGACAAGACAAGTCAGGCGTTTTTGAGGGGTACATCAAGCTCACAGTGGTCACATCCGAGCGCGAGCGCTCAATTGGTGGCACCGTGTTCAGCGATGGTAAACCTCGGTTCATTCAGATCAAAGGCATCAACATCGATGCCGAGATTGGGCGCCATATGCTCTATACGACAAACCACGATGAACCCGGGATCATCGGGGCGCTGGGTCAGACCATGGGCGAGAACGATGTGAACATTGCCAACTTTACCCTGGGCCGGTCTGCCGTAGGTGGTGAGGCAATTGCGCTTCTCTATGTTGACTCGCCTGTTCCGGACACCGTGATAGCCAAGCTTCATGAGACCGGTCTCTTTCAACAGATTCGAGCCCTTCAATTCGATGTCGCTTAAACCCTGAGTGTTTGGGATTTCAAAGCCCCGGCGGTCTGTCGGGGCTTTCATTTTGGTTGGTGCCTCGACTTTAGCAAACGAACCCGCAAGAGTGTCTGCATATACTACAATGAGGCGTTCGGCATGACCCAAGGCTTAACGATCAAATCTGTATCTGCGCGACCAGCCATGGTGCCTTTGTCGCGGTCAATCACGACGGCCAAGGTTGCCATCGACAAGGCCCCTTTGGTGCTGATCGATGTAAACGCTGAGGAAGGCGTCATCGGCAGAAGTTACATCTTTGGGTACACGCCTTTGTCGCTTCGTCCGCTGACGGCAATGGTGGAGAACATTGCCGACACGTTGATTGGCAAGACCATCGACCCCGCCACAAGATTTGCCGAAATGGAAGCGATGTTTCGTCTACTTGGACGGCAGGGTGTCGTCGGCATGGCGATGGCCGGGCTTGATGTCGCGTTTTGGGATGCGCGCGCCAAAGCGCAGGATATGTCTGTGGCCGTTCTTTTGGGTGCCGAAGAACGGCCGATCAAGTGCTATGACAGCCATGGCTTTTTCGATCCAAAGCGTGATGCAAAGGATCTGGAGCTTTCTCTGACACAAGGCTTTGATGCTTTGAAGTTCAAGCTTGGAGCCGAGACGGTTGAGGATGATCTGGCACGCCTGCGTGCAGGACAGGGCAATGTGGGATCCAACAAGGCACTGATGCTCGATTATAACCAAGCTTTTTCATCTGCCGAGGCCATTCGAAGGATGCGCCGGATTGAAGAGGAATTTGATCTGGATTGGATCGAAGAGCCGGTTCTTGCAGAGGATTATGCCGGGCATAGGGCCGTGCGTGCGGCTATTCGCACACCGGTTCAAACGGGCGAAAACTGGTGGCTGCCCGATGACGCTGCACGCGCGGTTCAGGCAGAGATTTGCGATCACGCGATGCTTGATCTGATCAAGATTGGCGGTGTGACCGGTTGGATGCGGGCGGCTGCAATCGCCCAAGGTGCCTCGCTGCCAGTGTCAAGCCATCTGTTCCCAGAGGCGAGCGCTCATGTTCTGGCCGCAACGCCGAACTGCCATCTTCTGGAATGGATGGATGTGACCAGTGCTATTGCCGTTGAGCCATACGAGATCGAGAATGGGCATCTTGCGCCAAAGGGACCAGGGTTCGGCCTTGAATGGGATGAAAAGGCATTGGTGAAGTACTTGCTTTGATAAGAATTACTCTACCCAGATGGTCACACTCGCAGAGCGCCCTTTGGAATCAACGACCGAGAGCTTCGAGTAACCTTGGGTTAGGCCGCTGATCTGGGTTTCACGGCGTCTTTCGCCCGTTTTCACAGGCATGCCGTTCGCCAGCCAAGTAAATGGCCCAATGCCGTCTCGCATCTTCACCGTCAGGGCTGTGTTCTCCAGAAGCAGCTTTGCGCCATTGGGTGGGAAGATCAGCTTTGGAGCATCCTTGGCCGTTTCAAAAACAGCAGTCCGACCTGCAAATCGCCGCAAGGGTTTGGGCAATTGCGCGGTTGACAATAAAAGTGTCTCAGGCGGAGGTGGCGGAAGTGCATCCTGCGATGGTTTGATCCTTTGGAAGACCTCAAACAAAACGGGAGCCGCCAGCTCACCTCCAAAGGCACCCGGGACAGGCGTGCCGTCGGGTCGCCCAATCCAAACCGTGGCAACGTGGCGGCCATCGAACCCTACAGCCCAGGCATCCCGGTGGCCGTAGGATGTCCCGGTTTTATAGGCCAGGCGCCGAGACTGAAATCCGCGCGGCGGGGCGAGACCGGCGAGGATATCGCCAACTTGCCATGCTGAAGAACGAGAGAGAACGGGCTGTTCGTTGTCGGTTGCAAGGTCTTTGCGCCAGTGCAGCTTTTGCGCCTGACCCTGTCTGGCAACCATCGCATAGAGCTGCGTTAAACCTTCTGGCGTGATGCCGATGCCTCCCAAACCTACAGCAAGTCCCGGGGTATCCCCGGGAAGCTTTGTCGGAACATGACTTTTCCGCAGAGCGTCAAGCAGGTGCGCAGGACCTAATGCGTCCAAGAGGAGAACAACCGGAATGTTGAGGGAGTGACGCAAAGCTTCTGAGACGGTGAGGTCTCCCCGAAAAGCGCCGTCAAAATTCTGCGGCGCATAGGTCCCAAAGCTAACGGGCTTGTCCGTTATCAGTGTCTGAGGGTGCGCCAGACCACGATCAAACGCCATGCCGTAGATCAATGGTTTCAGGGTGGAGCCAGGCGACCGGAAGGCTTGTGTCATATCGACATAGCCGTGACGCGCATCTGTCGCAGTATAACCCGCAGATCCTACAGAGGACAGGATTTCGCCTGTTGTATGGTCTGCGACGACGATGGCCACGGACACACCGTCTGGCAGGGTGCGTGCAGTACGTTTGGCCAGATGTTCCAGACTGATCTGCAAAGACTTGTGAAGTGTTAACACATGTCGCTTTGCAGCCGGAGTCTCCTGCAGGGCGCGATCCGCCATGTGTGGCGCTACGCTGGGAAACGCACGGCGCTTGTTGGGCAATACTTCAGTGAGAGCAGCGTTTGCATCTCCCTGAGATATCACACCAGCCTTCAAAGCACGCGCCAGAACGCGGTTTCGTGCGACCCCTGCGCTTTCTGGCGACGTGTCTGGTCTGCGTGTTTCAGGGGCTTGTGGCAGCGCGACCAAAAGACCTGCCTCGGCCGGCGTCAAGCGCTTGGGTTCTTTGCCGAACCAAGCGTAGCTCGCCGCGCGAATGCCTTCTAGGTTCCCGCCGAAAGGTGCGTGTTCCAAGTACAGCTGCAGAATCTGGTCTTTGGAGAGGGTTCGCTCAAGCGCCAGCGCCACCCGCATTTGACGAAGCTTTCCCGAAAGCCGACCGGTGCCCGAGTTCTCCAACAATCGTGCGACCTGCATGGTCAGAGTAGAGCCGCCTGAGACCAGTTCACCGTGCCAAATGGCTTGCCCAAACGCACGGACAAACGCCATCGGATCGACCCCAGGGTGGCTGTAAAACCGCTTGTCCTCATACGCGATGAGCATCTCAATGTAGGTTTGGTCAACCATGTCTGGTGTGACCGCCAACCGCCAACGCCCGTTTTCCACAGTGTAGACGCGAAGCAGCTCACCATTGCTGTCACGCACTTCTGTTGAGACCTCGCGAATGATCGGCGGTAAGTCAGTGGCTGCGATCCACTGATCCAGACTGTCCCGCGCAACGCCTGCAATCAAAAGCAACAAGGCAAGGAGGCCGGGCCAAAGCCAGCTTCGCGTATGTCTGGCCTTACTCATAGCTGACGGTCACACGCCCTGTGTCCGTTCTGGCGCGATATTGCGGACGATACATATCCTCTACCGACGCCGCGGGGTGGTGATAATCCCCGGGCGCCACGGCTCGCACGATGTATGCAAGGCGGAATGCTTTGTCGGATCTCCAGTCGACAGCCGCCAGAAATCGCTCAGACCGGAACTCAGTGTGCTGCGTTTCCACCCGTTCCAGCCAGCTGAGTGAGCGGATGTCCCCCGCACGCAACAGGTTCGGATTGTCGATCTCAAAGCCAGCAGGCAGGGGGTCATTGACCATAAGCCGGGCTTCGCCCTTCTCAAAAGGCTTTACTGTGAGCACCGTTACAAGTCGAGTTCCGGTTACCACTTGCGCTGGGTCAACAGACTGACCATCAAGATCGTAGTAACTGCGTTCAATTGCGTAGCCATATCCGCCAGCTTCCGGGGCGGTCTCAGGAATGCCCAGTGTCGTCAGTGTGATCTCTGTCGGAGAGTTACCCTGATTTGTGATCGTGTGCGTTCCCAATCCGACAGCGTCAAATTTTCGGATCAAAGCGCTTTCAAGTGGCGTGCCATCCAGAGCGAGCTGCGATGCATTGGGGTTTTGCAAGAGGCTCTGTGTCGCCAGAAGCGACCACGCTTGTTCCTGCGTTGACATGTTGGGTCCAGAAGTTGCGAGGCTTTGAGCGAGCGTCTGCACATTCACCGCATTGCTTCCTGCTTCTGAGGCCAACGTCAAAACGCCTGCGCGATCTCTAAGCCGAGTTCCATAATCAACACGCCAAACTTGTGTCTCTGCGCCTGATGTCTGGTTAATCTTCGCCACGGCGAGAGAAAACATGCGGTCCGCGCGTGTCTGATCGCCGTAGTAGGCCAACGCTGCGCCAAGCTGCGCCAACGCCAAGGGTGTGGCTAGGGCGCCTGCTTTGACGTCCGCATAGTATCGCAAATCACCCATGCGCGCGGCCCCTTCGCGGGCCAGCACCATTAGCGCGTAGGCAATGTCCTCGCCGCCTTTGTCAAATTCCGGAGCGTAGTTCACCCGATTACGGAGATTGTCCATGGCAAGCGTGTAAGCGTGTTCCGGCACATCGTAGCCTTCGTCACGTGCACGCGACAGGAAATCTGCCACATAGGCGTCCAGCCAGAAATCACCCGAGCTTGCGCGCCAAAGGCCAAAGCCGCCTCCGCTCGATTGACGTGTGAGAATGCGCTCAATTGACTGTGCGATCCTGAGCTTGGATTGATCCGCTTTGCCTAGACCAAGCGCACTGGCCATATCTTGGAAATAGAGGAGCGGAAGCGCCTGAGAGACGACCTGTTCAGTGCAGCCATACGGGTAACGGTCCAGCGCGCTAAGCAAACCGGGTGCATCGAGTTTGGCCAAAGCGCCGGATGAGATTAAGACTTCTGCGCTGTCACGCTTTAACCCGGCGAAAACTTCTTCATCTAGTGTGAAGGTGTCTCCGGGAGCGAGCGAGAACCGTCGTGTGCTTGAAACTTTCGGATCAAGTGAGCGGACCCCCAGTGTCAGGTCTTTGGTGAGTTGCCGACCGTCCGGAGTTGTTAGGGCAACACGCAGTGCATGATTGCCGACATCATTGGCGGAAATGGGAATACGCAGCACCGCTTTTTCTTGTGCAGACAGATCGAGGCCGGAGGGGATATTCCCGGCAAGTGTCAAGCCCTGAGCACTGATGTCCAGGCCCATGCGCCCTGCGGGTCCTTCGGCATGGGTGATCTCCAATAGAATTTCACTCTGATCGCCGGGGGCCATGAACCTTGGCAAAGAGGCTGTGACGACAACCGGATCCCGGATGATTGTATCTGCCTCAGACTGGCCAATAGATGTGTCTGACCAGACCACAGCCATGAGCCGTACGGTTCCATTGAAATCGGGAATGTCGAATTGTGCCTCGGCGCGGCCACTCGGGCCTATCTGCACAGGGCCTGTGAAGAAGGACACCAATTCTTCGGTCGGAGGTGGCGATTGAAGGTCTATTTGCGCCCCGGCATCCCCCCCGGACCGCACTTGCCCTTGCACTCCGTTCATTCCGTCGATCAAACGTCCATACAGATCGCGGATTTCCACACCAAGGCGGCGCTGACCGAAATAGTGTGCTGATGGATCAGGGCTTTCGAAACCTGTCAGGTTCAAGATGCCTAGGTCCACCGCTGCCAGCGTCA
This sequence comes from uncultured Roseovarius sp., assembly GCA_947496175.1. Classification (GTDB taxonomy): domain Bacteria; phylum Pseudomonadota; class Alphaproteobacteria; order Rhodobacterales; family Rhodobacteraceae; genus Roseovarius. Next base: position 931,804 of record CANMBU010000001.1, on the reverse strand, counting down.
TGTAGGCGGTTTCACCTTCTGGTATGCCATCGACTTGCACACTGACCGGTAAAGTTTGACGTGGCACGGTCACATCTGGTGCGGCAATGCTCACGCTCAACTGCTTTTCACCGGGGTCAATTTTTGCGTAGGACAGGCCAAGGGTGCGCGCGGGATTTTGGCCGGAAGCTACATCCATAGGTCGAATGACTTGCGCCGTCACATAGGCTCCGGCACCCCAGTCGTCTGTTACCGTCAGTGGGATCAGGTTGTCGCCTGCGACGACCTCGTAGGCATCCATGTGGATGACCCGGTTCGACATGACGGTGACAAGTGCAGTGCCGGCATAGCGTGGGACAAGACGTAGATTGGCGGTATCACCGGGACGGTAGTCTTCACGATCCAGAGAAAGCTCGAGCGTATCGGGCGTACTGCTGGCGTCGGCAGGGGCATACCAGCCTGCGTATAACTCGGATGAGGATGCGACATAGGCGCCGTCTGTGCGTTCTACAATAAGCTCATACCGCCCCCACTTGACCGGTCCCGAAACGTCCAACGGCTCATCGCCCAAGGTTGCCGTTCCTGACGTAACCTGTTCTCTTGTGGTGATGGGTTCCCAGTTCCAGTTGCCGAAAGCCTGATACCATTGGTATCTTGTTTCAACGCGGTTCAGAGTCCAGGTGACGTCCATTTGTGACTGTGCCAGATCAGGGCCAATTCCAATAATCTGAAACTCAGCGCTGCTGTTTTCTGGCACGACACCTTCAAAACTCGGGCGAATTCCAATCATAGGTCCTGACGGTGCAAGTGACTTGGTCAGACGTCTTTCTACGGGTCTGCCGGACCCTTCCTTGAGGGATATGGCGAACCGGGCTTCGTAAGGCCGGTCATCCTGTGACGCCTCGGGCATTGTCACGTTCAACGTTAGTGCGCCGTTGGAATCTGTTGTGCCGCCCTCAAGAAAAGTGGTCTGCGGCGACACCCATTCGTCATGTCGTCCAAATGTGTAGCCTGGATAGGCATCAAGTGACTGAAGAGCGCTCAGGGTAACTGACCCTTCTGCTTTCAACCCGGCACCCGGTGCGCCAAAGAGATACCTTGCCTCAACGGAAAGCGGTGCGGTGTCGCCCGGTTTGATTGGGGTCTCAGCCAAGCTGAGATCAAAATCAATGCGTTCAGGCAAGAAGTCTTCAACCAGAACGGTTTGGTTCGCAACAGGTGTCGCGGTGGGATCTGTCAGAAGGTCGATCGTCCAGGTTCCTCTTGGGACCGTCGCACTGACTGGGAACGCAAAGACATGACCTCCAGACTGGCTTTGGTTAGAGACCTTGCGGGCGTATTCCACCCCGTCCGGACGTTTGAGAATGGCTGTTAAAGGCAGATCAGGAATGGCTGTGGCGTTGCCGTCGCGGGCGAGTGCAGTGACGTGAATGGTCTCTCCTGCCCGATATGCGCCGCGATCAGTTGTCGCAAAAAGGTCAATTGGAGGTGCGGCGGGCCGTCCTTCGACACCGCGGTCAGAAAGATCAAAGGCGGGGTCGGTGAGCGACAGGAAGGCCATATCCTCTTCGCCCTGCTCGACGATCACCATAGCCGGTTCCGCACCGCCTGTTCCACGCGCCAATCCGGGCGCAAACAAAGTGTGACCTTCAGCATTGGTTTGGCTTTCCCCCAGAACCCTGTTTGCCCGCGACAACAGGGTGACTTTGACGCCATCCACCGCAGCGGCGTCGCTGAGTTGGCGCACAAACACATGCAGCCCATCGGTGCCTTTGAGCGTGGTCAAACCAAGGTCGGTCAGCACAAACCACTGTGTTGCGCCTGGGTCTTCGTACGTGTTCGCACCCGGCACACGCGCGGTCAGAGCGTAGACCCCCGGAGCCTGCTCAGCGAGCACGTCGCCAAGCGGCAAGCGCGTGGTCATCGTCTGGTTCAACTCGTTTTGAACGAGCCCTTCGCCGGTCCAGACCTCTTCGGCCACATTTGAAGAGAACTGCGCGTCCTCGTAGGCACTCAGTGGGCGGCCGAAATAATTGTCCTGAATTGCACGCAGCAAATTGCGGTCGCTGACACGGCGCAAAACCAAGTCTACTTCGACAAGGTTTACGGTTTCGATCGGAAGCGCGGCATCCGCGGATTTGGGTAACACATAGGCACGTCCGGCAAAGCCAACACTAGGGCTTCGGTCGCGAACATATTGTGCGATCTCCACGTCGCGGGTGAGGGTTTCGCCACTTGCTGCGGGCAGACCCGCGCGGAAGGTGATGCGATACCGTTCGCCATGCTCAACACCGCTGATGCAGATTTGTTGTGTATCGGCCTGCACCACCAACCCGGCATCGGGCAGGCGCACAAAAGGTGTGTAGTCTACACCCGCCTTGACCAAACGATCAGAGAACTCCGCACAAACACGCGGCACTGCGCTTTCGTGATCAGAGCGGTGCTGGACGATCCGGAACCCATATTTTGCGACTGCAGCCTCAAGAGCAGTCACCACATCCTCACGCGGTTGAATGGTCTCCGCCAGCCGCAGTGCAGGCACCATGTCGCGACCGCGTCCAAGTACTTCCAGCGCATCAGCCATCTGCAACAGGGCATTGGCGCGCTCCGCATCGCGTAGACCGCGCAAATAGGCATTGGTCGACGCCTCTAACGCCTGTTGGGCATAGCGGCGCTTATCATTCGCGTTTTGGGTTTCAATCAAACGCGACAGGCGGGCGTACTCCACCCATTGATCCGATTGATCAGACTGCGCAACAGCAGCCCCCATCCAACGCATTGCATTCAGATAATCTTTTTGAGCGACCCGGTCCTGTGCAGCCTGCACCATTGTTGGCGTATCCCACTGACCGCCGGGATGACGCGCGCCAATGTCCAAGGCCAGCTGGCGCGCGCGTTGCAAATCATTTTGAGATAGAAAAGACAGGTCATTTGCGCGCTCTTGAGCTTGGTTCAGAAACCGAGAGTCCGTTTGCAGAATCTCGGCCGACACCGCACCCTCATAGGCTTGCGTTTCTGTTAGAGCACTCTTGGGGAAACACGAATTGGCACGTGTATTAAACGTGTAGGCCTTGCAATTTTGGTTGGCAAAACATGCGGTGCGGCACGCCTCGACGGTTGTGTCAAAAAGCGGCTCAAGATCTGATCCAAAGAAATCCATATCTTGTGTCACGACCTGACGTTTTTCGGGCACGGGTGACTGAGCAGAAACAGATGTTGCGGTAAAAGCGATTAACAAAAGACATGCGAAATGACGGAGCATGATACCCTCCTTCTTTAATAGAGCCATCGTGCCACGCCTCTTGGTATCTGACAACGTGCCGTCGGTGCGTTTAAGCTCTTGTTCACCATAATCGCCGAGTGTGGTCACATTCGTTAACAGGCGTGGTGGAGACCGGCAGATGAGCCTGGCCAACAAACTTGCGGAGGAACGTCGCGCGCGGCTGGCCGCAGAGCGGCTTTTGGAGCAAAAACAAGCGGAGCTTCAGGCGGCAAATCGCAAGCTGGGCAAGCACGCGAAAGCCCTGAGCGAAGAAATCGTTGAAACGCGTGCTGAAGTGCAAAACGTGCGTGATGAAAACGCGCGTGTGAAATCCGATCTGACGTTGGCCCACCAAAAGGTTGAGATCGCCGAGCGCCGCCTGTGGCATTCCATTCAAACCATTCAAGATGGTTTTGCATTCTTCGATGGCGAGAGCCGCATGATTGCAGCAAACCAAGCCTGGTTGGCGGTGTTTGATGGACTCGAAGATGTCAAACCGGGGATCAGCTATATCGAAATTCTTCAGTATGCGACCGAGGAGGGCATCGTCGATATCGGAGATGCAGAGCCGATTGAGTGGCGGGAAAAGATGCTGGATCGTTGGCAGACCGCGACCCCGGAACCAGCGATCATTCAGCTATGGAGCGGGCAATACATCAAATTGATCGATCAGCGTGGCGCAGGTGGCGATGTTGTGAGCCTCGCACTCAACATCACTGATACGATCCGAAACGAGCAACAACTCAAAGATGCGCGGCACAAAGCCGAAGCGGCCAACCGGGCCAAGTCATCTTTCCTTGCAAACATGAGCCATGAAATACGCACACCGATGAACGGCGTTGTAGGAATGGCCGAATTGCTCACCGATACATCTCTGGACGATGAACAGGAGCTTTATGCAAACACCATAAAGAACTCAGCAGAGGCATTGCTTGTCATCATCAACGACGTTTTGGACTATTCCAAGATCGAGGCGGAAAAGCTGGTTCTGAGGGAGGAGGCCTTTGATCTTGAACGCTGCATTCATGAGCTTGTGATGCTGTTGCAGGCCAATGCCAAAGACAAGGGTATCGATCTTGTTGTGGATTATGACTTGTTTTTGCCCACTGGATTTATTGGCGATCCGGGTCGCATTCGGCAGGTAATGACAAACCTAATGGGTAATGCAGTGAAGTTTACCGACAGTGGCCATGTTTTAGTCCGCGTTGTTGGCGTTCCAGGAAAGATGGGAGCCACTACTCAGGTCAACGTCACGATCCAGGACACAGGTATCGGAATTCCCAAGTCCAAGGTCGATCATATCTTTGGGGAATTCAATCAGGTGGATGATGAGACCAACCGCAAGTTCGAAGGTACCGGGCTTGGGTTGACCATATCACAAAAGCTGATTTCGCTTATGGGTGGCAATATTTGGGTTGAGTCTGTCGAAGGAGAGGGGTCGGCCTTTGGCTTCTCTCTCAAGTTGCCACATGCAGATGCGCCCGACAAAGACTTGGCTGGTGCGCCCGATCACCTGCGCAAGGTTCTGATTGTGGAAAGCCACGCATTGACCCGTTCTATCCTTGAGCGCCAATTCGGAACGCTAGGTGTTGAAACCGTGTGTTGTGAAAGTGGAGCGGAAGCGCTTGAGCTTATTTCTTCAGAAGTCGATTTGGTTTTGACCGATCATGTGATGATGCACATGGATGGATTGGAATTGGCCGAGGCACTGCACAACCAAGGTTTTGATGTGCCGGTTGTCCTTCAAACATCGAACACACGCAGCGCAGAACAGGACCCTGGCCGTAAGTATTTGCATGCGATTCTGCAAAAGCCTGTTGCACGTGCAGAGCTGTTTTCTGCCTTGGCAAAGCTGCCGGTCCGCTCAGTTGAGACCGCTGAAGAGGAACAGCTGTCTATACCCGCTCCAGAGGCCGAGCCGCGTCCGATGCGCGTTCTTGCAGCAGAGGACAACAAGACCAACAGGCTGGTTTTCAGCAAGATGCTTAAGGGCCTCGACCTCGAAATTGAATTGGCGGAAAACGGGCTCGAGGCGGTGGGCCTCTATCAAAGCTTTGCACCAGATTTGGTTTTTATGGATATCTCAATGCCAGAAATGGATGGCAAAGAAGCCACGCAGCGCATTCGCGAAATTGAAAATGCGTCTGGGCGGCATGTTCCTATCGTCGCAATGACAGCACATGCCATGGCCGGAGATGCCGACAGTATTCTAGAGGCGGGCTTGGATCACTATATGACGAAACCTCTGAACAAATTGGACCTTATTGATCATGTGCGAAAAGCGTGCCCCAAAGATGTGCGTAACCCAGAACCTGTTCAGTCGGTCGCGTAGTCTCTCAGAAACACCGGTCGATTTTCCGATGATGTAACGGGATCAAATTTGTATCCGCCGCTATCAAAACCCTGCAGGGCGCCGAGCTTTGTCAATCGGTTCTGGATGATAAACCGCGCCATCGCGCCCCGCGCACGTTTGGCGAAGAAGCTGATGATTTTGGGCGTGCCATCCTTCACTTCCATAAAGACAGGCGTGACGACTTTCAGCTTGAGTGATTTCTGATCAACTGCTCCGAAATACTCCTGACTGGCGCAATTCACCAAGACGTTTGTCCCCACGGCATTGGCTTGCAGGTTCAAAGCTTTAGAGAGTGTATCTCCCCAAAAATCATAGAGTGATTTGCCACGCTCTGTCTTAAGGCGGCTGCCCATTTCGAGCCGGTAAGGTTCAATTTCGTCAAGCGGACGCAGAATACCATAGAGACCGGAAAGAATGCGTAGATGATCCTGCGCCCATGACATTTCGTCTTGGTCAAGACTTTTTGCTTCCAAGCCTTGGTAGGTATCTCCGGCAAAGGCATAGGCCGCCTGTTTGCGGGGCATATTACCGAAATCACGGAAACGTTCAGCATTCAAGGCAGCAAGGTTGTCGCTTATCCCCATCAGCTTTTTCAGATCGCCGGCTTTGAGCTCGCGGGCGGTCTTAACAAGTGTTCCTGTGTCACCCATAAACTCAGGCTCGGTCCGCGGTGCATCTTCAACTTGGCTCATGTTCAGTTTTTTGGCCGGCGAAACAACAATCAGCATACGCGTCCCCAATAAAGCTGCTGAAGCTGACTTAGTCCGCTATCTGCAGAACGTCCAGAAATGCATGGCCAAATCTTTGCGCTCTTTTGTCCCCCAGGAGCCGTTCCAGATCGGTAAGAGTCCTGGGCCGTGTTGAAACAACGCGCGCCAAAAGAGATGCCGAACAGCTTAGGGGTTTCTCCATACCGTCTTCACCGCGGGATAGGCCGGCCTGTACTTCGAGCAGGCGGTCGTACAAAACGCCGGTTTCCCGCCCCGCCATTTTACGGCGTCGCGGGTGCATGTCTTCGGCTTCGCCATTGATCACCTCCAAAAATGCGGCGCCATATTGCTCCAGCTTTTTGGCTCCGACGCCACTGACCTTAGCCATGTCGTCCAGAGTTGCAGGCCGGGTTTCAGCCATTTCGATCAGAGTGCGGTCTGTGAACACGATGTAGGCCGGGACTTTGGCGGCTTCAGCAAATTCGCGTCGTTTGGCTTTCAGTGCGGACAAAAGTGGCGCGTCTTCGTCTGAAACCAGCGCTTTGGCCGCTGGGCGGCGTGACTTTGTCACAAGCGTGTCGCGTCGAAGTGTAATTTTTTCCTCGTCTTTCAAAATAGGTACAGCTTTGTCGGTCATGCGCAATGCGCCATGTCGAGACGGATCGGGACGTACCAAATCATGACCCATCATTTGGCGGAAAACTCCTTGCCACGTGCGCTTGTCAGTTTCCTTACCCACGCCAAAAGTTGGAAGTTGATCATGCCCTCTGGCACGCACTTTGTCTGTCAGAGTGCCGCATAGGATATCTATGAGATGGCCCGCGCCGAAATACTCGTCAGTTCGTAGCATGGCCGAAAGCGCTTTGCGCACGTCTTGGGTTCCATCGAAAACTTCTGGGGGCGTCTGGCAGGTATCGCAGTTGCCACATGGCTCAGCGGTTTCACCAAAGTAGCTCAGCAAGGTACAACGCCGGCACCCTTGTGCTTCGGCCAAGCCCAGTAAGGCATTGAGCCGTGCGTGATCTGCGGAGCGCCGCTCCGTAGGTGCCAAACCTTCGTCAATCTGACTGCGGCGCAGGCGGATATCATCCGCCCCGAACAAGGTTAGTGTGTCTGCTGGAGCACCATCGCGCCCGGCACGGCCGATTTCCTGATAGTAGGCTTCTATGGATTTTGGCAGATCGGCATGCGCGACCCATCGAATGTCAGGCTTGTCCACGCCCATGCCAAAGGCGACGGTTGCCACGACGATTAAACCATCTTCTTGCGCAAACCGTCTCTCCACATCTCGGCGGGTGTCGGCGCTCATGCCGCCGTGATAGGCGCAGGCGCTGTGCCCTGCTTCGCCCAGTGCTTGCGCAAGAGTTTCGGTTTTGGCCCTTGTGCCGCAGTAAACAATGCCGCTTTGCCCTTCACGTGCTGCAGCAAACTCCAGAATCTGCCGGCGCGGAGAGGATTTTGCGTTAAACGCAAGGCGGATGTTTGGACGATCAAACCCTTTAAGAAAGATCTCAGGTGAGTTGCCTTCAAACAGTTTCTCGACGATCTCATCTCGCGTTTCTGAATCTGCGGTAGCGGTAAAAGCGGCCAGCGGCACATCCAGCGCACGGCGCAGATCGCCAATACGAAGGTAATCTGGTCGAAAGTCGTGACCCCATTGGCTCACACAATGCGCTTCATCCACAGCAATCAGCGAAACACCAATCCGGCGGAGCATTCCAAGAGCCGACCCAGCAGCAAGACGTTCCGGTGCGATGTAGAGCAGCTTGAGCTGCCCGCTCTCGAGCGCGTCCCAAACGGACCGTGTTTCTTCCTCGGTATTACCAGAGGTCAGCGCCCCGGCATTCACACCCACGGCACGTAACGCACGCACCTGGTCGCGCATTAAGGCGATGAGCGGTGAGATCACTACCGTAACACCATCGCGCATTAAGGCGGGCAGCTGGTAGCAAAGAGATTTACCGCCACCGGTCGGCATGATGGCCAGCGTGTTATTGCCAGCGGCAACAGTCTCTACAATTTCACCCTGTCCAGGGCGAAACGCGTCGAATCCAAAGATATCTTGCAACAGCGTGGCAGCGCACTGCATTTGAGGCCTGTAAGTTTTTATTCTGCTCTTATAGGAGACCTTCCCACAATAATGTCAGGTTAATCAACCTGAGATCAGCCACAATATGTCAATCGGTTCCCACCGCACAGAAGCTCTGGAAGAATGAAGTCACGCAGAGACAGCAAAATGATAAATGCCACCAGAGGAGCGAGGTCCAGCGGATGGGTGTTGGGCAGAAAACGGCGGATTGGCGTGTAAATCGGCTCTAACAGCCGATTTAGCCCGTACCAGATTTGCGCCACGAACTGTTGGTGCAGGTTGAGAACCTGAAAACTGATCAGCCAGCTCATGATGATATGGATGATCATAATGAAAAACGCGACATCTAGGATCAGGCCAATAGGCCCCGCGATTGCCTGCATCTGTTTGGTTCCCTTCCAGTGTTGATCCTAGGTAATCAGGGTCGCGAAAAACCGCAAGGTTTACGCGAGGTCGTGGGTTGACGTGAATGTATTCTACGTCAACTTCAGAGGTGCTAACTGCAAAGGATTACCCCCATGTATCCTGTCTTCAGAATGGTGTGGCAAATATTCAAGGTGCGCAATGCTGCTCCGCTCAAACTCGGAGAGGCGCATATCTCGCATCACATTTGTCTTCCCTGGGACATCGACATCTGGATGGAGCTCAACAACGGACGGACACTGACGCTTTATGATTTAGGGCGCATACCATTCGCAATCCGATCTGGGCTTGTAAAGGTAATGCGCAAAGAAAGCTGGGGTTTGACCATGGCTGGTGCAAGCGTGCGCTACCGGCAGCGCATAAGGATGTTCGAGGTGGTTGAAATGCGCTCTCGTGCTGTCTTTTGGGACGCGCGTTTCATGTATGTCGAACAGTCGATGTGGAAGAAAAACGGTGAATGCGCAAACCACATTGTCTACCGTGCTGCGGTAACAAGCGATGCCGGCATCGTCGCGCCCGTGAACGTCGCGGAAGCAATGGGTGTTGATCCTCAGCCGCCGTTGGCACCTGAATGGGTCGCAGCCTGGATTGCGGCGGATCAGGTGCGTCCATGGCCACCCATGCAAGAAGACCTTGCCACTCCCAGCCGAAGCTAGTCATATCGCCCTGCAAAAGGGGGCAGTATGGCTCAGGTTTCGGCACGCAAGCGCATTTGGGGTTGGTTCTTTTTTGACTGGGCCAGCCAGCCTTACAATACACTGTTGATTACCTTCATCTTTGCGCCGTTCGTCAAGGAACTCATTGACGACGGTGCGCGCGCGCAATCGGTCTGGGGCTTCACAGTTGGCGCCGCGGGGCTGACCATAGCGCTGGCCGCTCCGATTCTAGGGGCAATTGCCGATACCTATGGCAACAGGCTCAAATGGATTTGGTTTTTCTCAGCATTTTATGTGCTTGGGGCGGCGGGTATCTGGTTGGCCAACCCTGTAGACCTGACCCTTTGGGTGGTTCTGTTGTGTTTTGCCATCGGCCTTGTCGGTATGGAGTTTGCCACGATCTTCACCAATTCCATTCTGCCCGATCTTGGAACGCGAAAAGAAATCGGTCGGATTTCTGGGAAGGGTTGGGCTTTTGGCTATCTCGGCGGGTTGGTTGGTCTTTTGATTATGTTGGCCTTCTTCGCGGAAAACGCAGAAACCGGACAAACCATGCTGGGACGAGATCCCGCTTTTGGCCTTGACCCGGACCAGCGAGAAGGCACGCGGTTTGTCGGGCCGCTTACAGCGATCTGGTATGTGGTCTTCATGATCCCGTTTTTTCTCTGGGTCAAAGATCCGAAAGTTGATGCGCCAAAGGGCGGCGCTTTGAAAGATGCGATGCGGGGACTTCGGAGCACAATCCGCAGTTTGCCGCAAACACCATCGCTTTTTGCCTATTTGGCCTCATCTATGCTGTATCGAGATGCGCTGAATGGAATGTACTTCTTTGGCGGAATTTATGCAGCAGGGGTGTTGGGCTGGACCGTCGTGGATACTGGTGTGTTCGGTATCCTTGCAATTGTCTCAGGCGCTCTGTTTGCTTGGCTTGGCGGCTTTGCAGATGACTATTTTGGACCAAAGCCGGTGATCCGGCTTTGCATTCTTGTGCTCTGTGCTGTCGCAATTTCGATTGTCTTCGTGTCCCGCGACAGCGTCTTCGGAATCGCGGTTGATCCGACTTCCCGACTTCCCGATTTGGCATTTTACGTCGTTGGAGCCGTTATCGGCGCGGCAGGCGGCGTGATCCAATCGGCCAGCCGGACCATGATGGTCCGTCAGGCTCGGCCAGACCGCATGACAGAGGCTTTTGGTCTTTATGCTCTGGCGGGTAAAGCCACCAGCTTTCTTGCGCCGCTTTCGGTCGGTGTCGTCACCGGGTTGAGCGGAAGTCAGCAAATCGGTGTGACGCCTCTGATTGTTCTTTTCCTGCTGGGTTTGCTGCTGCTACGCTGGGTGCATCCAGAAGGGGAAAATGCATGATGCGACATGTTTGGAAGATAACCGGCCTGATCGCAATGCTGACGGCTTGTAGTGCTTCAACACAAGACACATCAAACCTGTCGCAAACTGTTTTGTCGACTCAAAGCATCCCGGTTTCTATGCAAGGTGTCGAGGCGCGGCAGCTGTTTGGTGCGGCTCTCAAGGCCTCTCAGCAATCCGCGACCCCCTTTGGCGGTTATGCCAAAGGATGCCTTGCTGGCGGAGTGCAATTGGCTGAGACCGGACCGACATGGCAAGCCATGCGCCTGAGCCGGAACAGAAATTGGGGGCATCCTGATGTTGTCGATTTTGTTCAAAAATTATCTCGCTTTGCAGCAACGCAACCCGGGTGGGAGGGTCTTTATGTCGGGGACCTGAGCCAGCCCAGGGGTGGGCCGATGCTAACTGGGCATCGCAGCCATCAGATCGGTTTGGATGCAGATATCTGGATGCTACCGCCTAAGCGTTTGAACCTCAGCCGTGCAGAGCGCGAGAGCATCTCTTCTATTTCACTGCGACGGGCCAACGGCGCTTATACCAACGACAACTACTCCCGCCAGCACCATGAGATCATGAAGGCCGCCGCCAAGGATCCTCGTGTGGCGCGGATATTCGTGTTTCCGGGCGCTAAGGTACGGATGTGTAAGGAAGAAAAAGGTGACAGGGCGTGGTTGCGGAAGATACGACCATGGTATGGCCATCACTATCATTTCCATGTGCGGCTGAAATGCCCCAAGGGCGCGTCGGGCTGTGTGGATCAGGCAGCACCACCTGCCGGGGATGGGTGCGCGGACGCCGAACAGTGGGCCAAGAACATCCTGAACCCGCCGCCGCCTGATCCCAATGCGCCGCCACCGAAACCGCGTCGTGAGCTTCGGATGCAAGATCTGCCACGACAATGCGTTGCGGTATTGCAATCACAGTGACGCCACATCCTGTGGATAAAAATTAGGCAACCGCTGCATTTTGTTTTGACAAGTATGAAATCTGTGGCAGGCTGCATTTGAGTTCAACAATCGAAAGGAGGTGGTCCAGTGTCTATAAAGGGATTGGAGAGAGGTGTCGGAACAGTCAGGGAGGACCTCGTCTAAGGCAAACCTTGGGCGTGTTGACCCACTGATTGGCACGGCCTAACCGGCCCGCCTCCGAAAACTTTAGGGGCCGCTCCGCATCTTGGAGCGGCCCTTTTAGGTGTCAATTTCCCACGTCGGTATTGCGTCGGTATAACGTCGGTATTGCGTCGGTGCGAAATCAGTGTGCAGCAGAGTGTTATGTTGAAGATCAACGAGCAGATCACGATTGAGGATTGGGAACTGACGGAACAGTTTGTGCGCGCGTCAGGGCCCGGCGGTCAGAATGTGAACAAGGTGGCCACGGCGGTAGAGCTTCGGTTTGAGGCGGAGCGGTCGCCGAACCTGCCCGACCCAATAAAGCGAAGACTGAGGCGACTAGCTGGAAGACGCTGGACCAAGGAGGGTGCTCTGGTGATCCAGGTGTCTGAGGAGAGATCGCAGGCTCGCAATCGAGAGATTGCCCGCGAAAGGCTCAGCGCACTCATTCGCAAAGCCTGCGAAAAACCCAAACGCCGCATCCCGACCAAAGTTTCGGCCAATCAAAAGCGGAAACGAGTTGAGGCGAAGAAGAAGCGCGGAGAGGTGAAAGCGCTCCGGGGGCGGGTTGAATAGAAGCTAATTCTGAAACCAACTAATTGTTGACATATAAGGGCCATACATTGTAATCAGGCGTTCTCCTTTTGTTTTCCTTGAGGCAAACTATTGTGAACTACGCTGACCCGGTGCCTCGCTTTTGGTCTAAAGCGTCAGTCGACGGCATTGCGGAGAAATTCACTGATATTTTTGAGTTAGAGCCTGGCGATGATTTATCACCTCTCATTTCTACTTTGGGAGGAGAAATAATATACGGTTTCGAAAAAATCGATGACTATTCTGGCGGTTCAATTGTGGTTCGGGCTCAAAACGATTTTACAATCTTTTTGTCTGAAATGACTTCTCCCAAGAGAGATCGGTTTACTATTGCGCACGAACTCGGACATCTTTTTTTACACTACGAACCAACCGTTCAAAAAAGTCCTGATGCGATAATGCGGGCTACTAGGGATAAGCGTTTTAATGATGATGCTCATGAACGAGCAGAATGGGAAGCGAACTGGTTTGCTGCGGGTTTCCTAATGCCAAGAAGTGTTTTTAAAAGTGTTGCTGATCACATGAGCGATGAAGAACTTGCAACATATTTTAATGTAAGTTTGCAAGCCATAGAGATCAGGAAGAAGAATTTACACGTGTAATGACGTTACCCGATGAATGTCCAAAATACAGGGTAAGACTGTTCTTGTCGGTTGATCTTTGCAATTCCACAGCCTTCAAAAGCACAAAGCAGCCCCATGAATGGGTCAGTGTTTTCAGGGATTTCTATCTCGAATTCACTGAAAAGTTTCGTCAAAAACATCTAAAATTGGTTGAGGAAGGAAAACCCGAGCTTAGGGTTCTCAAAGCCAAAAAACCACTTCTATGGAAAACAGTAGGGGATGAAATTCTCTTTGCAAATCGAGTGGATTCTTGTTTTGAAGTCTACTTATTGGTTCGCGCGTTTCGAGATGCCTTGCATGAATATGGTAATGCACTTGCTTTGGACTCAAAGAGGAAAAAACTAGGTGTAAAAGGAAACGGCTGGATTGCATCTTTTCCCTATCCAAATGTTGCTATGCATATTCCAGAGGCAGGCGCCGAAACGTCCGAAGATCTGAGTAACACCGAAAGGCTTGAAGCAAGTGCAGACGAAAATCCTCACTTGCATGAGTTTTTGGGCAAGGGCCTCGATTATGGATTTCGTATTGGAAAGAATTCAAGTGAAGACTTCTTTTCCGTGTCGCCTGCTTTGGCAAACATACTGGCAAGAGCGGGTGTAAATGAGGATTACAATCAGCTTGGGGTTCAGCTAGTTGTTAGGCCACCAATACAGCTCAAGGGCGTTTTGGATGGGCAGGCTTATCCCGTAATTGGAATTCCGATTGATCGCAATGAAGAATGGGAAAAGTTAAGGCAAGTTCAAGAAAAATTACTTGGCGGTGACCAGTCGAACAAGCAGGATTTAAGAAACTACTTTCGAAGTTTTATTGAACTTCATCAGATTGAAGAACCGATTTTGAAAGTTCGTCCTGACGGTGAGGAGTTAAGTCCACCTGAATATTATCTAAGTAAATTCGTTCCAAATTGGGAAGGCGCTGCAAAAGAGGTAAGTGATCAAACTAGTATGATCAACGACGCTGAGGCTGATCAAAACGGCGAAAATCCAGATGATTCTTCAATAAATCGAATCCTTAAAAGTTTTGAACCCAAGAAGTAATCAACAATACTTGCTAATTTTTTACATCCAGCAGTGATACAACTGAAATCCCTCTCGCCACCGCCCCCTCCAGCAACCGCGCCACCTGCTTCTGCGCGCTGTAAAACCCTGGCCCCGTTTTTCGCGCTCTGATGTCGTGCCCGACGAACACCGCCGTGCCGCCGGTTTCTGCGATGAGGTCGAGGAACTCTATTTGTCGTTTCCAGCCCGGGAAGGCTTTGTGTTGCATGTCGGCGAAGCTGAGGTTGGCGAGGCATTTGTCGGCTGGTAATTCTTGATAGATACGCGCGCCGGGATTGTCGGGGTCGATGCTGCGCGGACCATCTGTTCGGATGACATCGAACCGCTCGGCCAGAGCCTTGCGTGTTTCGGATGTTGAGGCGTGGAACGGGCAGGCGAAGCTGCGCGCTGGAAAACCCAGGGCACGATGCTCTGCGACACCGCGATCCACCTCATGTTCAAGCCAGTGCTCCAGGCCATGTCGCTTAAGGTACAGATCAAGCCGAGGGTGAGTTCGGGTGTGATACGCGATCTCATGCCCGTCGCGTTGTAAGAGATGCAGGCCCTTGATCTGGTCGGGTGTTGCTGTGTGCAGGTGGCTAACACAGAATGTGACACGCGCATCATAGGCGTCGAACACTGGTCGCGCGGCGCACCAGTTGTCCACGAAAAGATCATCAAAGGTTAGGCACAGTTTTCCCGGCATAGCGGTGTTTTATCCGGGGTTGTCGGTATTGCCTACACGGCACCGGCATATTTGCTGTAGGCGCCATAACCATAAGGCCTCAGGGCGCCAGGCGAGACGCGGGCGAAGACAAGGCCAGTTATACGCTGACCGGCGCTATGCAAGAGGCGCAGGGCCTCGTTGACCTGTGCTTGGCTCGTTTTGTTCCAGTGAACCGTGAACAGAATGGCATCTGCCGAACGTGCGATGAGACGCGCATCGGGCACGGCAAGAACCGGCGGTGTGTCGGTGACGATGTGATCGTAGCGGTCACGCAAGGTTTCGATCAGGTTGGCGAATGCTTCTGTGGCGAATAGATCGGCCGCATTGTGCGTGGTGGATACCCCGGTCAGGACGTCGATCTCAAGCTCTGGCGGATGATAGATGGCGTCCTCCAAACGTGCGTGATTGAGCAAGACAGACACCAGATCGGTCTCAGGCAGTTCGCGAAAGTACTCGGGTAGTGTGCTGGCGCGGATATCCGCGCCGAGGAGCAGCACACGACGGTTAAGACCGCTTAGAGAGTGGGCGAGGGCCAGCGCGTGGGTGGTTTTGCCCTCCCCGGGCATGGCGGAGGTTGAGATTAGCACTTTTGGCGGGTGGTCCGGATCGGACAGAAGCAATGAGGTACGCAGGTTGCGGATGGCTTCGGCCGCTGCAGAGGTCTGGTTTTCGATCAGGCTTGCCAGAAGCTTCGGACGCGTACGTATGGGCAGGGCCGGGATCTGTGCCAGAACGGGATAGCCCGTGGTGGCCTCGATATCTTGCAAGGTCTGGAAGCTATTGCGCAGGCGCTCTCGCAAAAGGACGGTCAATGCGCCGAGGACGAGGCCGGCCAACCCCGAAAGCGTGAGGATACGCAATGTGCGCGGTTCGGAGGAACGCAAAGGGATCACGGCGCGGGACAGGATACGGCTGTCGGCTTGTTGGATGCCTTGTTGGGCAGCAGTTTCGTTAAACCGAGCCAGAAAGTATTCGTAGAGCACGCGAGACGCTTCGGCCTCTCTTGTAAGCTGTTGCAGGGTAATGAGATCCTGGTTTTGCGCGCTGATCTGCCTCATTAAGTCCTGCTCCGAGGCGCGCAGGGAGGCCATTTGCCGGTTAATGCGAGCAAGGTCTTGTTGGTTTTCTGTGAGCTCGGCGGTTTCAATGTTCACTGCTGTAGTGAGCTTTGTTTTCGCGTCGGCCGCGGCCACGATCCGTTCGCGCAGTTCTTTGGCCTGACGCTCCAGAAGGCGCAGGGCATTGGTCGAAATCAGCTCTGTGTTTGCGTTGAAATTGGCGACTTTGCTTTCAGCATTCTGCAGGATTTGTTCCAGTTCTTCGACCTGTGCGCTGAGCCAAGCGGTTGCCTCGCGTGTGGCTTCGCGCTTCACGGTGACTTGGTCGGCGACATAGGCCGCGGCGATTGCGTCGGCAATGTTCGCGGATTTTTCGGGATCGGTTGATGACGCCGTGATGCGGAACACCAGACTGGCGCGTATGTTGGAGACGGATACCTGTGATAAAAGCGCAGAGACAACGCGGTCTTCGGTGCGGCGTAGATCAGTTTTTGCAGGATTGCTGTCGGGCCTCAAAAGAAACAGATGTTTGACGCGGGTCAGCCAATTTGCCGGGGCTAGGCTTCGGTTGAATTCCGGGTCGCTGATGAGGTTCAGTTCCTGCACCACCTTTCCCATAAGGCCACGACTGCGCAAGACTTCGAGTTCTGAGTTGATCTCAGACGTATCCCCTGAAAGGCCTGCGGCCACGCTTTGCAGATCAACTATCTGCTCCTGGTTGGGTTCAAGGATGATGACAGATGAGGCGCGATAAACTGGGGTTGCGATGCCCATCGCATAGTAACCACCTATTGTTGTCACAAGTGCGCCAATCAGAGCAATGATCCACTTGCCGCGCCATAACGTTGCAAGAATGGCTCCGAAATTGATTTCTTCCCGATCAAGCTCGGACGCACCTTGGCTCGGACTATAGAATGCCCGTCTGTGCCGGGGATCGGAAACTGTCATGAGTGGTACCAATTCTGTTAACCCTGACCTTCTTATGCAGCGCAAATGGATAACCATTTCTTAACCGTTTTCACGGCAGGGTGCAGGGTGTGGCCTTTCAGGTTTTCCAAACGGAATGACAACTCAAAAAGGATACTTTGTGCTCATACGTGTCGCATGTGTTTTCATTCTTATGTGCTTGGCCCCGCCCGTTCTTGCAGAGGATGCAACAAAAGATTTGGATTGCTCTGATGTTCGCGATGCATCTTTGCCCGAGTGTCTCGACCTCCCGGATGCGAATGAGCCGATCACAAACTTTGCACCGGTCGTTGCACCAATTGCAGGTGTAGCCGCCGCATTGGGCGGTGTGTTGGGGGCAGGCGGATCAAGCCCGTCGACAACGTCAACAAGCACCACTGGCACACAATAAAGTCTCTCACGGCTCTAAAACTTAATTCATTTTTTTGATGAGTGGCCCTTCGCGCTCAACCTTTCCTTAGGACGTGTCTGGTGTTCTTGGGTGTGGTGGAACGCGCTGAGTTTGCTTTGGCGCAATGGTTTGAGTGGGTGTGTCATGCGAGTTTTTTGCAGTGTAGGCGCGGGGCGTCTATTGAAAGTGTTGTTTTTTGTGATGTCCGCTGGCGTTGGTCTGAGCCTTGCTTTTGTCGGGTCTGATCCCGTCTGGGCAACTGAGAACAAGCCTTTGGTTGTTCGCAACGACCGCGGTGGAGAGCTGAAGAAACGCCTCCGCCAGCTTAGCCAATTGAGACAAAGCGGTCGCCCAGTAGAGATCCGAGGCGGTGTATGTTTTTCAACATGCACGATGTTCCTCAGCCTGCCGCAGACATGTGTATTGCCACGCACGACATTCGGGTTTCATGGACCAAGTTCTTATGGAAGACCTCTCGCGCCCAAAGTTTTTGAAGAGGCGTCGCACGTGATTGCCGATCACTACCCTCCCGCTTTGAGGCGCTGGTATCTTGAAACGGGACGTTATCGCATTCGCACGCTCTATCGCATACGCGGAGCGAAGCTGATCGAACTGGGCGTGCAGGCATGTTGAGCTGGCAGCGTACGACGCATTAAGTATTGGGAAACCCATACGGCACAGGGTCGCGGCGACCTCAACATGGAGACCGCAATGCCGATTACAGACAGTTTCTCAAGCTTTGAAACAGGGTTGACCGGCCCGATTTGTGGCGGGTTTGATATCACGCCAGATGATGCAAGTGACCTTTTGACAGTGACCCGTGCGATCATGGTTAGCGGGGCGGGTGATCTCAGTGTCATTCTCAAAGATGGCGATACGCTCGTGGTTCCGGGACTGACACCCGGTGTGATCTACCCATTGCGCGTTGTGCGCGTTCTAAGCACTGGAACAACGGCAACCGGATTGAAGGGGCTTTTGTGATGATTGGCCTGTCTACGGGTCTAAAACCGCAAGCCAGCGCGCGACAAGGCGTGGATTTTCCAGCGGGGTTTGATTGGGATCAGGCACGCTTTGGGTTTGCAGTTCACAAGATGGGCAAAACCTATGGTGCCGACATTCAGCCGCGCAATCTGGTTGATGCCGGAATCTGGTCGGGCGCTGCGATTCACGTGGACAGTGCAACCGGGGATGACAGCAACTCGGGGCTTGGAACACAGGACGGTGATTTCATCAATGCCAAGCGAACGATACATGCGGCCTTTGTCGCCGGGAACGCAACGGCAGCCCCGTATCGCGTGCTGATCAAGCCAGGCACTTACGAGGAAAGTGCATTTACGCGAAACGGTAATGAAGAGCCGGATCAACCTGTTGCAGTGATTGGATGGCAGGGTCCGGTGCGCTATAGGACGGGGCCGTTTCAACCTGTTTGGAGCGATGCCGACGGAACCTATTCATCCGGAGTCAGCTCGGTCAAACGCGCGTTTCGGACCGACATGCTTACGGCTGAAGGACATTTCACCGAGCTTTCCAAAGTGGTTGATGTGGCCACCTGTGCCACAACACAGAATAGCTGGACACAAGATGGTGGCACAGTTCATGTCAATGTGGGTGGTGCGCCCGGCGCCGAGGATATAGCGCTTTTGCGATCCTTTCACGGCGCGCGCTTTATGAGCCATGATCAGGATTTCTATCTTGAAAACATACATACCGAAGGCGGCATAACCGGGGCTTTGCATTTTGATGCAGTGGCCACGCGCAACATTGTCGGGGTGAATTGTTCGTTCCGCTATTCGGCCCCGTCCAATCCGTCGTCGCCTTTGGATGCTGCACGGGTGCGCCGGACGAATGGTCTGGTTGCGTTTTTTGGATGCGATGCAAGCCATGGGGCCAAAGATGGCTGGTCGTTTCACGAGGACGGCACGCCGGGGATGCATGTGCTCTTGCAGAACTGCACCGGGTGGCAGAACGGGGTTGATGGGGCGACGTCATGCAATGCGTTCACCACACATGACTCGGTGCGTGCGATTGTATTGAACGGAGCTTTTGGTCTGTCGCGCAATGGCACAGAGATGCATTGCATTCAGTCCACCGAAAGTTGGCTGGCGGGGGTGCGTGCCGTCGCGCGGGATGTCGATGGAACGTCTGTTGCGTTCAAATGCTCCAACCCGTCTTTCATGTGGTTGCAGGATTGCATCGGTGACGCGGCCGGGGCCGCGACAAACTATGCGCTGGAAGCCAATGCCGGAACAGTTTTCACCCGTGATTTTGACATTGTGGCGGGGTCGGTTGAGACTTCACTTGGTGGATCTGTAACGCCATTCTGAACCAGACGCCGGGCAAGCTCGGACCAGTCGGGAATGTCTTCGGGCCTGTGCGAAAAATCTTCGCACAGGCCCATTGCGTTTGGGGTGTTGTACCCAATGATCGAGGGGATTTCGGGTGTGCAGAGCCGATCAGGCCCGAGGATCGGCAGACCGAAGTGCCGATAGAGCAGCATGCGGTTGGAATTGCTGACCTGATACTCAATTCCAGGCCTATCAACATAGGGTGCAAGCCCAATATCAGCATGGGCGATATGGGCCAGTGTGGTCTCAAAGCTTTGTTCGCCGTGCCAGAAGAGATTGGGACGCTTGGGTGGGGATAGTTTAAGACGACCGAGGATGTGGATATCCCAATTTGGGCGCGCCGTGGCAATACGCTCAATGGCTTGCATGTCGATTTGCGTGGTGCCGGCGCAGACAGCGGTCTTGCGATTTGGTATGTGCCGGTACGGGTTGAGATGTGGGCGGTTGATCAACGCCCGAGGGATGCCCATGGGATCGAGAGTGACAGTGCTGTGTGTGGCAAAGTGATTGGCAAGAACAGGGCTTGCGGTGCTGATCCGGGTGAAATGGTGCAGATTACGTTGCTCTGCCTCAACGAGCCCTGCAGGCGCCTTGAGCAGTCGTATATCGTCATTCACGCGATAGATGCGGTGCGCGTTTGGGGCATGGCTGCTGAGGGCGGGGGCCAGTAAAACAGGCGGCCCGCTTTCACAAAGGATAAGATCGGCTTGGTGCAGATGGTCGCGCAGGCGCCGCTCCCAGTAGGTGGTGAATAACGGCCATGCGGTTTGCACCAATTGAGTCAGATAGCGGGTGCGCAGGTTGACCGGATGGATCGGGGCATAGCCGAATAGGGTCGTCAGGTTTGTGTGTGGATGCGCCATGCCGGTCTGGGGTTTGTTATCCAACGCCTTCAAGCGCGCGTCGCCTACAAGACGCGAGATCCAGGAATACCCAACCGTGACATGGATGACATGCCAGCCACTGCGTTGCAGGTGATATGACACCCACAAAAGGCTTGGGCGGCGCTTCTGATTTGGGAAGTGACCAGTCAGAAGGACAGCGCGTTTCATGCGGCCCTCAGATGTGGTTTGGGCAAGACCGCAACGAGACTGACATAAACCACGGTGCCGCAAAGCATTTGTGCAACGATTGGTAAGTTGGGCGTTGTCAGAACAAGGCCACACGCGAGTCCAGCGGCAAAGAGAGGTGGCGCTGCTGCGATGAGGTCTGAGGTGTCCAGGAAGACCCGTGGTAATGCTTTTTGAAGGTACCAAAGATTGACGAGTACTGCGGCGATGGACAAGGCCAGCGCGCAGAGTGTGGGCGAGATCATGAGCGCCGGAAACAAAAGCAGCGTGCCAAGGCACAGCATCAGGATGGCCCGGTTCAGCACAAGCCCAGTTTGCAATCGCGCGGTCAACGCTTGATTTAATGGCATGGTTAAAGCGCTGCAAAGCCCAAGACCTGCCAAGGCGCGCAGGATAGGTGCTGCGGCGTTGGCGTGATCGGTGGTGAGGAGAATCGACAGCAGCTCTGGGGCAAAGAGTAAGACCACCGCCCAGATCCACGATGATAGCCAGGCCGCGCGTGCAAGATGCGCTGCAAAGCGATGTCGTGACCCCAGCCTGTCTTGTGCCAGTTGCGGCAGAGCAATGAAACGCAGTGGTGACAAAGTGAGCGCATCGATCAGGTTGTAGATGCGGGTCGCGATTTGGAATGCTCCTGCCGCTGGCAGACCAAGCGTCATTCCGATGGCCATCAGGGCCAAGGGAATTTGAGCGGCACCAATCAGGTCGCGCGCGGCGATTTGAGTGGTATTCGGCATCAGCAGAACCACGTTCGCGAACCTTGGCATTTCGGTTGGTCTCCAGCGCGCCAGGAGGATCGTCAGAAGGCAGGCTCCAAACGCGTTGATCACGGCAAAGCTCACCAATGCCCAGATGCCCCAATCGTAAATCAGCAGCCAAAACGCGATAGCGGCGGCAATGGATTGTACGCCCATCGTCCGCAGTGCGAGTGCGCGCAAACGCAAGGTACGGCGCAACAGACCGTCAGACACCGCGCTGAGACCGTTCAGAAGAGGAATGATGCTGAGGATCAGAAGTGCAGGGATTGAGGCGAGATGCCCGAGTAATCCGAAGACAAAGCAGAGACCAACGCCGGACAGGCATGACAGAACGAAGAGCGCGTTGAGCCGCGTTTGGTGCCTGCCAAGAATGATCACGCTCTCAGCAATCCCTGCGCGATGCAGGCCCTGGCTCAAACGTATGGGAGCAAAGGCCGTGGCGAAGAGACCGATTTCTGCCAAGGTCAGGAACCGGGTTGCAACAAGAAAAAGCGCGGCATTAACCCCCACCCGAGACCATTGCAGAGCAAAGGACCAAAGCTGTGTGCTCATGCCGGGAGCACCTTGGGTGAAGAGGTCAAAGCGCGCATCATGGGACGTTCCAAAAGTAGATGAGTTAGGATGCCCACACCAAGCGCGAGACCTGTGACCAGCCCCACGTAGATCCACGCGCCAAGCGGTGTTTGTGGCAGGAGCGGCAAAAGTAAAAGCGTGGCGGCACGCAGGGCAAACCGATGAGACAGGTAAAGCGCGTAGGAGGCGTCACCCAGCAGTTGACCGGGTGTTGTGCGGTTGGGACAAAACAAAGTGCCACTGGCCACGATCAAAGTTGCAGGCAGCCCTGCGGCCAACACGCGCGGTATGCTCATTGCATCAAACAGTACAAGAAAGGTGAAGCCTGACAATAAACACGCCACGGCAAAACCGGTATCCGGCATGTGCCAGCCCGATTGATGGAGTCGTGCCAATCCTACGCCAAAGAGAAACTCAAGAATGAGTGGATTGGACCAGAACACAAAGGCTGTCGCGGTGCTGGGGTAGATCAGACCGGCAATGACGCAGGTCGAAAGGATTGCAACAAGTGAGAGCAATGGACGTCGCAAGGCCAGACACAGTGCAAAAATCGCATAGAAGAAAATCTCGTAGTTGAGAGTCCAGCCCAGTGAGAGGATAGGGGCGATGCGCCCATCTTCGCGGGCATAGGGTAGGAAACTGTAGGACGACAGGATTTGTCCCAGATCGAGAGTGGTGTCCTTGGCAGCACCGGGAAGGGCCAGAAGGACCACAACCATAAGAGTGGTAAAAATGTAATAGAGTGGCACAACACGCATCAGGCGGCGTTTGAAGAAGGCCATTGGCTGGGTACGGAGCCTGTCGGCTGATAGGGCAATGACAAACCCCGAGATTACGAAGAAGAGGTCCACACCACGAGTCCAAGGTATCGCGTCGCCTGGAAGAGACAGGCCAAAGTAATGCTCAGCCTCGGCCAGGACATGACCAATCAGAACCATTCCAGCGGCCAGCGCGCGAAGCGATTGCAGACCGGCTAGTTTTTGGGTGCCGGGCACTGTCATGCGACTTGCGCCTTGCGGCAGCTTCGGAACACCGGAGTATCAGCCAATCGTGTGGGTTGGTTTGTCCGGCGTGCCACGCGGCAGATCACAGCGATGACAGCCACGGAGAACAGGAAATTCTGATGCGTGACATAGACGGAATGGCTGGAAAACAGCAGAGCCGCCCCGACCTGTGCGTAGATTGCGGCCCAGCCGAGAGATTGACAGGCGCGGTGAAACACAAGGCGAAAGAGAATTGCGAAACACGCGATGACTGCCATGCCCAGTATTGGGCCAAAATCCACGTAGGCTGTGGTGAAGAAGGGAAACTCCCCGCCACCCAGAACCGCATTTAACTCGGGGATTTGGCTTGGGTTCGCGCCGTGAAAAAGGCCATCGGTGAACGTCAGGAATGTCAGCCCTTCGAACGTAAGTGCGCCATGCGTGTGCGGGATCGGGCGACTGAGCGGCGCAAGGCTGTTCCATGTGTCGTTGATTATGTAGAACGCCAGTTTCTGCCAGGCGATGTCCGCGGCGGAATGATCGAGACTTGGATTGGTGATGATCTCACGGGCGACCCAAAGCCCAAGAAAAAGACAAAGTCCCAGACCTAAAAACCGCAGGCCAAAAACATGCCCGCGCACAAGGCAAGCGGCGATGTAGGCTGAGAGCAGGAACTGTAACAGCAAGAGCCGCTGGCTCATGACGATGGGCAAAACGAAGAGAAGAACAAGGTTTAACACAAGCGTGATCTGGCACATACGCCGCGCTTTGAACGATAATGAACCGCACGCGAGCAATGCAGCAGCTAGACAACCCGTGGCAGGCAAAGCAGCATAGAACAAACGCATGCCGGTGAAGAGTTTGTTCTCCAAAAGCATGTCGCGGGTGTTCAGGCTGTCGACATAGACAGCCGTGGCCAGTTGCATCAATCCACCTGCAGTTCGTGCCGTGCTGGCAATCCAGAGCAGGGTCACTAACGCAAAACAGGTGTTGATCGCGAAGGTTGCTTTTGCCGCAGCGTTCACGTCCAGACGCATGTGAAATGGGCGTGGTTTGGGCAATGACAGGCGCGCAATCCAATCGGCCAGGATGTAGACTGTGAGGCTGAAGAGAACCCAGAGGACACCAGCCAAAGTGATGGCCGAGAGATCAAGATGCTCGCGCGCAATAAAGATTTGTACCAGCGGCAGGCGATCGAGCGACATAAAAGCCCAGATCGAGAAGGCGCCCGTCAAGCCCCAGCAGCACAGCATTAAGGTCAGCGGTGATAGAGCTTGGCGCGTCATGCAGCAGCCTTGTGGTGCCGCACACTTTCAAAGATTTCCAGATCGGGGGTGCAGACCTCTTCAAGTTTTCGGCGCAAGCCGCGTGATACCAAAGCACGTTGCGGCGCACGGTTGCGATGCCAAAGGGGAAGCGGGCCGCCAATGATGTCACGCAATACGGCGCGGCAGGTATGCGGCTCTGACAAGTCGCCGACGAGGTCAAAGCGCGACAAAGCGCGAATGGCTTTTGACACAAGAGCGCCTGTGTTTTGTGTTGGCCTCTGGTTTTCACCCGCAAAGTAAAACAGGTATTGTGAGCCTAACCTGCGCGCCCCCGGAGTTTCGATAAAGGCGTCAAGCGTATTGGACCGCCCGTCATCGGGGTGCTTTCGCTGCAGGTAGTTGTAGTGAGATACGAACCGATCCACCGGGTCACGTAGCAAAGTCAGAAAACCATAATTCTGTGCGGTCGTAAGGTGCAGTTCTGGATCATATTGCACATGCCCGGAAATCATCCGAACACCCCGCGTCACATGGGCGTGCAACTCACGTCTGCGCGCGGCGTAGTCGCTCAGGATATGTGCTTCTCCGGTCAGGGTTGGATCCCCTTGACCCAGCCGGATGGTGGCTTGTGACGTGAGAAAGCGCAGGCGCAGCGCGGCCCCGAACGATGAGCCGCCGCATTTGGGCACGTGGATGTAGATGAAACCTGCCATGTTGCTCGTATCTCCCTCTCGTGACGGATTGGATGCCGGATGCGACGCCGGTTTTGGCGTTAGCCTTTTGGTAAGATTCGCACGGCAGGGTTAACGGGTGCTTAACGTCCAAAGGAGGCTGCACCCGTATGCATATTGTGCATCTGATTACCCGTCTTCTGCGTGCAGGATCAGAAGAAAATACCGTTGAAACAATGCGTTGGCAGCTTGAAGCTGGGCATGAGGTCACACTGATCCATGGTTCGGAAGCGGACCCGTTTTGGGATACGAACCTGCCAGAAGGGTTGGGTCGAATCGTGCTGCCTGATTTGGTGCATCCTGTCGATGCAAAGCACGATTTTCGTGCGATCCGCTGGTTGCGTGACATCTACAGAACCCTGTCGCCGGATGTCATTCACACGCATCAGAGCAAGGCCGGTCTTGTTGGTCGGTTGGCGGCGGATGCGGTGCCTGATGCGCTTGTGGTGCATGGTGTGCATATCCTTCCGTTTGAAGGCGTAAGCCCGATGAAACGCGCAATTTACCTTGCGGCGGAACGCATTGCAGCGCGGCGCACAGACGCCTTTGTTGGGGTCTCAGAGGCGGTGTCGGAGGCCTATGTTGATGCCGGTCTCGCGGATCCGGAGCAGATCTATTGTGTGCGTTCCGGCATGGGTCTGGATCGATTTCGAAACGCGCAGCTGCCGCTTGACTGGCAAGCATTGTCCAATGTCGATCATGAAGGTCGCCGTGCACCCGTTGCGCTGATGATGGCTGCGTTTGAGCCGCGCAAACGGCACATACCATTTCTGCGCGCGTTTGTATGTGTCGCGAACCGGTTGCCTCAGATGCGTCTCTTGCTGGCGGGTCAAGGTCCCGAGGAAAACCGCGTGCGTGATGAGGTGACGCGTCTTGGGCTTGAAGATCAGGTGGTGTTTTGTGGGCATCGCGTTGATGCCGAAGCGCTCTTTGCTCTTGCCGATGTCTCGGTACTTACATCTGAACGAGAAGGTCTGCCGCGTGTCGTGGTGCAATCCATTGCCGCAGGGTGCCCGGTGCTGGCACAAGCGTTGCCGGGTTTGGATGAAATCCTGGCGCATGACATCAACGGGTTGATCCTGCCGGCTGACAACATGGATGTGGTGGCGGATCAACTGATCGAAGTGTTGGAGGAGCCGGCCAAGCGTACACGGCTTGCGCGTGGTGCGAGACACACAGATGTCTCGGATTGGGAATTGGCGCGACTGGGATCGGGAACCGAGCGTTGCTATCGCAGCGCCTTGGGCAAACAGGAGCTTCTCCTTCAGGCCAAACTCGCATGACGTTGTTTATCAACGGGCGGTTTTTGACGCAGCCCTTGTCAGGTGTGCAACGTTACGCGCACGAATTGGTGCGGGCGCTTGATGATTATTTGGTAAAGCATCCAACGGTCAGGGCGCGGTTTGGGCAGGTTGTGCTTTTGACACCATTTGCATCCGGCACCCAGCGTGAAAACCTGCCCCGTTACCGTAGCATTGAAGTGTTTCCGACAGGCGCCTCACAAGGGCATGTGTGGGAGCAATCACGGCTTTATCAGATCAGCAAGGATGGTGTTCTTCTAAGCCTTGGCAATTGCGGCCCGCTCGCGCATGAGGCACATGTGGTTGCGTTTCATGATGCGCATGTCTTTGAAATGCCCGAAGCGTTTTCGCCGGGCTATCGTCGTTGGCATCGGTTTCTGCGGCCTCGACTGGCTCAGCGCGCCAAGGGCTTGATCACAGTGAGCCAACACTCGGCGCAGACGTTGGCACATTGGTTGGACGTGGATACAGATCGGTTCGGGATCGTGCCGAATTCGGCGGAACATGTGCTTCGAGTGGAAGAAAACCTGCAAGCCCCGGAAGAGTTTGGATTGAGTCCAAAAGGCTATCTTTTGTCTGTGGGCAACCAAAGCCCGAACAAGAATCTCATTCGGCTGATCGAAGCACATCGCGATGCGGGTCCGGATGTTCCGCCCCTCGCCATTGTCGGAGACGCGCCCCGGGCGTTGAACATTGCAAAACTGGAAACTCAAAACGGTTTGTGTGTGCTGGGCCGTGTGTCCGATGCAGACCTGCGTGGACTGTACCAGGATGCTGTGGGTTTCGTGTTTCCATCCCTGAATGAAGGGTTTGGCATACCGCCTCTAGAGGCCATGCAGCTCGGTGTCCCTGTGTTGAGTTCGAACGCGACGGCGATGCCCGAGGTGCTGGGCGATGCGCCGATGTGGTTTGATCCCCGGGATCAGCTTGGGATGACCCTGGCGCTCAAACGCTTCGCTGCACTGGCACAAGATGAGCGCGAAATTCGGATCACCAAGGGCTTGGCACGTGCAGGGCGCTATTCCTGGCGGGCCAGTGCAGAGACGCTTGTAGAGATGTTGCAACCCATGTTCGCCGCTGGTGCGAGACCGGTACGCAATCCGCGTCTGCGCAAGCTGATCAGCGCCCGGTAGGGCGAAAGATCACAGTCGCGGTGCGCAGGATGAGCGTCAGATCCCGAAGCGGCGTGATGGCGCGGGCATAAGCCATATCAAGGCGGAGACGCTCAGTGTAACACCCATCACTGCGACCCATGACTTGCCACAGACCCGTGATGCCGGGGCGCAGCTTCAGATAGACTTTTGCGTCAGGGCCATAGCGATCCAGTTCAGGTTTGGTGACAGGACGCGGCCCGACAAAGGACATATCCCCGCGCAGCACATTCCAAATCTGTGGCAGTTCATCAAGGCTGGTGCGGCGCAGAAACTGGCCAAGTTTTGTAATACGCGGATCGCGGCTGAGTTTCTGTGTCCGTCGCCATTCGTCTGCGGCCAGTGGGTCAGCATCAAGAAGTTCAGTCAAAAGCCGTTCGGCATTGGGCACCATGGTTCGGATTTTCCAACAAGAGAATTCCGCTCCGTTTCGACCTACCCGTTTATGGCAATAGAATCCGCTGCCACCCTGCAGGCGTATGAGCGACCACAACAGCCCAATCATGGGCAGCAGGATCGGCAACAGAAAAATTGCGATTGCAATGTCCAAAAGACGTTTGCCCAGAGTTGAGTAGGCCAGGGAAAGAACAGATGTGGTCGAAGGAAAAGAGCGTGCGTGCGCGTGGTCCAGCATGGCCATAGGTTGGCTCCGTCGTATGTCCCCACTCACACGTCGATAACCAAACTTTAAGCATCGCAAGGTTTAACAAGCGGTAAACAAGAACTCTAAATTTTGCTTAAACCGGAGAGTTTATAGTTCAGGCGGTCTCGAACCGGACCTGCCCAGGCTCGATGATCGCCGCCGTCAGGCAGTCCGTGGCATAAGCGCCAGTGTCAATGGCGATGCGCCCGCCCTCGGCGATGGCTGCGTCGACAACCGTGTGTCCATGTACCACCCACATGCCGTCCGTGCGCGGGGTGGTCAGGAATGCCGGATGCCCCCAGCGCAGGGTCTGCGGTTTTTGATCTGCGATGGGTTTCGCCGGATCCGCCCCGGCATGAAGCACGGCCACATTGCCGGATTGCCAGAGCGTCGGTAGGTCCCTGAGCCAGGTCAGCATCTCATCGCCCATCGTTTTCACAAACAAATCGCGCAGTTTGACAAGCTCTTCGCCACGTGCCGAAGGAGAGATCCCACCCAGACCAAAGCTTGCGACGGTCTGCATCCCGCCGTGCAAGAGCCAACGACCGCCTTGTTCAGGCGTATCGATAAACTTCAGCATCATGTCTTCATGATTGCCTGACAAACAGGTGATATCTGTTCGCTCCATCAGCAGGCGCAGCACTTCGGCGCTGTGATCCCCACGGTCGACGTAATCGCCCACGCAAATGACCGGAAGATCAGGCAAGCGTGGAAGCAGTCGGGTCAAAAGGTCGATACGTCCATGGATGTCGCCGATGGCAATGAAAGGCGTGTCAGGCGCAGGGGGGCCGAGCTCGATATCTGGCTTGTTAAGAAAGTTCCGCAGCGCGTTAAGCATTTATTAACGACCCGTCTCCGAGAATTTTAGTCAAACTATCGCGTTGTGACGCGCGTGCCCACCTGTTTCGCGCAGCGTGGCGCGACTTGGGGTGAAAGTGTGAATGAGATTTAGGAACGCTGTTTGAGATTTACGGAATTTTTCCCTCGGCTCACATGCTGTGTTCTGATCCTGATTCTGGTGTCACCCATGCAGCTCAGGGCAGAGACCCTGTCGACATTTGGCACGCCTGGTCTGATCGATATGCCAACCGCTGTGGTGCTGCCTGATGGGCATGTGGCGGTAACCGCAAGCACGTTTGAGAACAACCAGCGCCATACGCTCACCTTTCAGGTTTTGCCACGAGTTTATGGCTCATTTCGGTATTCGATCCTCCGTGATTTGGTTCCCACAGGTCCGAATGGTGGTGATGTGTTTGATCGCAGTTTCGATGTGCATATCCAGCTCTTGGAAGAACGTCCAAACCGTCCGGCGCTGGCCTTTGGCTTGAGGGACATTGCCGGAACGAGCATTTTTTCCAGTGAATATGTTGTGGCCACCAAGTCGCTTGGCCCAAATCTTCGGGTAACCGGCGGTCTTGGATGGGGGCGATTGGCGCAGCGAGGCTCGTTTTCCAATCCGCTTGGGGTTTTGTCCTCTGGATTTGACACGCGAGCACCGCGCGCCACCACGGGGCAGTTGGCGGTGGATTCGTTCTTTCAGGGACCCGTTGCGTTTTTTGGCGGGGCAGAGCTGCGGCTTAGCGATCGTTTGAGTTTGCAGTTCGAGTATTCTTCGGATGCCTATGACCGCGAGCGCGCGGCGGGTAATATCGATATAGACAGCCCAGTGAATGTTGGGCTGGCCTATCAGTTCGACCAAGGCGCGCAGCTTCGCGGGTATGTGATTGGGGGAACGACACTGGGGCTGCAGTTCAGCTACTTGTTTGATCCCGCGAAACGTCCTGTGCCCGGTGGACGTGACAAAGCGCCTGTGCCCTTTTCCAGCTCGGCCGTGTCCAGTTTTGGCGATCTTGATGACCCTACAATCCGCGAGAAAGCGCAGGCGCAGCTGTTCAAACAGCTTGATCAGGAAGGGCTCACACTTCAGGGCTTCAAAATCCAAGGTGGCCGGGCACTGGTGCGGGTTGAGAACCGGCGTTGGGATGTCGAGGCGCAGGCTGTTGGGCGCGCAGCGCGTCGGCTGGCAAAGGTATTGCCCGCACAGATTGGCGTCTTTGAGATCACATTGCAGCGACGTGGCACCCCGATCAGCACTGTCACGCTGCACCGGTCTGACCTTAAAGAGCTTGAACGGCACTACGACGGACCCTGGCGCAGTCTGGCGCGTGCACGCATTGCAGATGAGCATCGTGTTGATCGAAGAGGCGAACCGAAAACAGCATTCCCCGTTTTTGACTATTCTGTTGGGCCTTATGTCGCGCTGTCGTTTTTTGATCCGGACCAACCCGTGCGCGCGGATGCAGGGATACAGGTAAATACCGACTATCGGCCATCGCCAGGCTTGACGTTTTCAGGGGTGTTTCGACAGCCATTGGTTGGAAACATTGATGATGCGACACGTATGTCTGACTCAGTTTTGCCAAGGGTGCGCTCGGATGCTGTGCTCTTTGCACAGCAATCTAATTTTGAGATCAACGAGCTTACCGCGGAATACGTATTCCGCCCCGGCGCTAATCTCTTCGGGCGCATCACCGCTGGATATCTTGAAAGCATGTTCGGTGGTGTGTCTGCCGAATTACTCTGGTTTCCCATTGAAAGCCGTTTGGCGCTTGGTGCAGAGCTGAACTATGCCCGGCAACGCGACTTCGACATGCTCTTGGGTTTTCAGGGCTATGACGTGCTGACGGGTCATGGCTCGGTCTATTACGATCTCGGCAACGGGTTTACCACGCAGCTTGACGTCGGTCGTTATCTCGCCGGTGACTGGGGGGCGACGTTTTCACTGGCACGCGAGTTTAATAACGGATTCAAGATTGGGGGGTTTTTCACCCTCACCGATGTGCCGTTTTCGCAGTTTGGAGAGGGTTCTTTTGACCGCGGGATTACCCTAGAAATTCCAATTTCGTGGTTCACAGGTCGCTCATCCCGCCGCGTTTTTCGACAGGTCATTCGCCCTTTGCAACGCGATGGCGGCGCACGCTTGAATGTGAGCAATCGACTCTACGACGCAACGCGAGATTACCGTGCACAGAGGTTGAGCGCTGGATGGGGGCGGGTGTTTAGATGAAAACCGCTGTGATCCTAATAGTCATGGGTTTGGGTGTGGTGGCCTGCGGCACAACTCAAACGCCACAAGTAGACAGCCTCTTGGCAAATTTCACCGGGAAACCGGAAGAAATCGCACCGCGCTATACGGTCCTGATGAAGACGCAGGCGCAAGCCCTGCAAATCGGCTTTCCCGATACACGCAAAGGTGGCGGAACGCTCTTGCTCGAAAACCGCAAAGGCACTTTTGAGTATTGGCTCAGCCCCGAAGGTGCTCAGGTCATTCTGCAAGATGGTATGCTGCACGGGTTGCACGGATTTGGTGAGGGATTGCTGGCTTCGGAACTCAGCGAACCGCTTGCCCATATACGCGGCATGACACCCGGTGTGTCAGATCGGTTTCATACGTATCTGGACGGGAATGACCGCGCGGTGACACGGTCCTATCGTTGCATCATTGAGAATGTCGGGACGGAGCAAATCGCCTTGGCAGATGGCCAGGTGCAGACAGTCTTGATGGTCGAGCGCTGTCGCAACCTCGATCAAACCTTTGAGAATTTCTACTGGGTCGCGCCCGCGCGTCGCGAGATTGTTTTGTCGCGCCAATGGGCGGGGCCGTTTCTTGGCGCGCTGTCAACACGTGTTGTGCCGTGAGCGTGCTGATGAAGACTAAAGGGAGACGTGTGAGATGAGGATGATCATTCTTCTGGTATCGATGATTGCGTTGACGGCATGCGGTGCTGTTTATCGATCCTCGTCTGTAAGCCCCGGTTTGCAAAACGGCACGCAAGTGCGTGTGGTGCCGCTCTCGGCTGAGACAGTGGTGCAGGCCAATCGCTCAACCTACACACCCAAAACACTTCCAGCTGTGTTTTCCCTGACTGCGGGCACAGGTGGTGGGGTGCGCAGCGTGGGCACGTTGCCGCAACCCACATTTGATGCCCAGCTCAAGCCCGAAACCCTCGACGTGCGTTTGCCACCTTCGACAAGGCCGGGTCCGTACCGGATTGGCGTGGGCGATGTGCTTGTGCTGACCACACCAGACACTGGCGTATTGCTCTCAGAGTCGAGTGTGCCGTCTGGCCTCAGGAATGGGAGGCAGGCCTACACGGTGCAAGATGACGGTGCGATTAACATTCCCTCTGTTGGGCGTGTTAAGCTTGCCGATCTTACCATTGAATCCGCTGAGGCGGAGCTTTTCCAGAAAATGGTGACCCATCAGCAGGATCCGACCTTCAGTCTTGAGATCGCCGAATTCAATTCGCGGCGCGTCTCGGTGGGTGGCGCCGTGGCCGCCCCTGCAGTGGTGCCGGTAACGCTGACGCCGTTATCTCTAGATGCCGCGTTGGCGGCAACGGGGGGTGTTGCGGTGCAGGATCAGGACAGTGCATCGGTGCGGCTCTACCGCGATGGATCACTTTATCAAATCCCGCTCAGTGTGCTTTATGCGCGGCCTGATCTTCTCAAGACCCGGCTTATCGACGGCGATTCCGTTTTTGTGGACACGGAGTACGAACTTGGCAAAGCGCAGGCGTTCTTTGAACAGCAGATTGCGCTGGTAGCCGCCCGCCAGCAAGCCCAACAAGCAGCCTTGTTGGAGTTGCAGACCGAAGTCAGCCTGCGTCGTGCGCAGCTCACAGAAGCGCGCAGTAACTATCAGGCGCAAGTGGCGCTCGGGGCAGACAAGAATGACTATGTCTACCTGACCGGTGAATTCCGTGAGCAAGGGCGGTTTGCCTTGCCTTTCGAGCGCCGTGCGGTCCTGGCAGATGCGCTCTTGGCGCAGACGCGGGGTTTTTCGGTGCAATCGGCGGACATATCACAGGTCTATGTGCTGCGCGCCTCAAGCGACCCGCGGGAATTTGGAGCGGTCACTGCCTGGCATCTTGATGCCCGCAACGCTGCGAGATTTACCCTCATGACCCGTTTTGAGTTGCGTCCCAACGACGTGATCTTCGTTGCACAACAGCCCATCACGAAATGGAACCGTGCTGTGTCACAGATATTGCCCTCTTTGATCAATGTGAGCCGGGTCGCGGTGGAGTGAGGGTGTTAAACCACCACCTCCATTTCTTCCTGCTCCCCCACACCAAACACCCGCTTGTAGCGGTCAATCTGGTCTTGGGGGCCCATTGCCTTGCGCGGGTTGTCCGAGAGTTTGACCGTTGGTGTGCCATTGGCTGCCACGGCCTTGCAGACAAGAGAGAAAGGCGCGAGGCTATTGTCGGGGGTGAGGTCTCGGAAGTCGTTCGTGAGCAGCGTGCCCCAACCAAACGATACTTTCACCCGGCCAACGAATTGCTTGTGCAACGACAGGATTTTCTCTTCGTCCAGCCCGTCAGAAAAGATGATGAGTTTTTCTTTTGGGTTCTCACCTCTCGCCTTCCACCAATTGATCGCAGTTTCAGCGCCCTCGGCTGGGTCTCCAGAATCGATGCGAATTCCCGTCCATCCTGCCAGCCAGTCTGGGGCGGCATCGAGAAATCCCTTGGTGCCGTAGGTATCGGGCAGTATGATGCGGAGATTACCATCGTGTTCTTCGTGCCAGTCCGAGAGCACCTCATACGGTGCCTGGCGCAGGGCCTCATCGTCCTTGGCCAGGGCGGCATAGACCATCGGCAATTCATGCGCATTCGTGCCGATGGCCTCAAGGTCGCGGTTCTTTGCAATCAGACAGTTGGATGTGCCAACAAATGTGCCTTCCAGTCGTTCGGTCATGGCCTGAACGCACCAATCCTGCCAGAGGAATGAGTGCCGCCGTCTCGTGCCGAAATCGGCGATGCGAAGCCCCTCAACGCCACGCAGGCGCTCGACTTTTTCCCAGAGTTTGGTCATCGCGCGGGCATAGAGCACCTGAAGTTCGAACTTCCGCAAAGTGTTCAGTACCGCCCGAGAACGCAGCTCCATCAAAACTGCCAAAGCGGGAATTTCCCAGAGCATGACTTCGGGCCACTTGCCTTCAAATGTCAGCTCATACTGCCCGTCACGTTTCTCCAGATGGTACGGCGGCAGGCGTAGGTTCTCAAACCAGTCCATGAATTCCGGTGTGAACATCTGACGTTTGCCGTAAAACGTATTGCCGCGCATCCAGGTGCTTTCACCACGTGAAAGCGACAGAGAGCGGATATGGTCAAGCTGTTCGCGCAACTCGCCCTCATCCACCAGCTCTGCCAAACGCACGGATTTGGTGCGATTGATAAGTGAGAAGGTGACGTTGGTGTCGGGTTTGTTTCGAAAAACTGACTGGCACATCAAAAGTTTATAGAAATCCGTGTCGATCAAAGACCGGACAATCGGGTCGATCTTCCACTTGTGGTTCCAGACGCGTGTGGCGATGTCGACCATATGTGGCCTCCAGGGCAAATGCAGCGATGTCCCTTAGATCAAACAGGTCAAGCTGGCGCAAGCACGCAGCGCATCCTGCTTACCCGCCGTGAATAGCCTTGCTGTCTTCCGGAGCCTCGTCGCGCTCGAACATGCCATAGTCGCGGATAACGCTCACCACGCGCAGGCGGTAGTCGTCAAACATGATGTCGCGGCCTGCCTTTTGTGCGTTGCGATGGGCCGACAGGCGGCGCCACGCGTCAAGCGCGGCCTCGTCTCGCCAAAAGCTGAGCGAAAGAAGTTTACCGGGTGTCGTCAGGCTCTCGAACCGCTCAACCGAAATGAACCCGTCGATTCCTTCGGCCAGAGGCCGCATTTTGGCCGCCATGTCCAGATATGCGTCTTTTTGATCTGACTTTGGATGAACTTCAAAGATGACGGCGATCATTTTAGGTCTCCATGCGGGTGTGACACACATTTCACAAAGGTCCGCCTCTCGCGCAACAGGAACTTCTCTGACCTCGCGAATTCGTAATTGGTCTTGCCCAGTGGATCGGCCGCCAATCTTGCGCGATAGGCCTCATATTCTGCTAGTGAGCGGATGTTGTAGATACCATAGGCAAGGTTTGAAGACCCTTCATGGGGGGCAAAGTATCCGATCAGGTCGGCGCCGCAGCGCGGGATGGCCTGACCCCAGGCGCGGGCGTATTGGGTAAAGGCATCACGATTGTTGGGATCGATGTCGTATTCAATGATGCAGGTCAGCATGGTGTATCTCCTTTGTGTTCGACACTCATGGCCTATGGACGTGACAAGATGCTTCGGTTAACGTCGAACTATGAAAGACGGCCCTGACATCTCCCGTGTTGCGTCCCTTATTGGCGACCCTGCCCGCGCCAACATCCTGACAGCGCTGATGAGCGGGAAAGCTCTTACAGCCAGCGAACTTGCGAATGAGGCTGGCGTGACGTTGCAAACTGCATCCTCACATCTGGCCAAACTGGAGAGCGGCGGATTGATACACCTTCGCAAAGAAGGGCGGCACAAGTATTTTCGCTTGTCCGGAGAGGAAGTGGCCTCTGTGCTCGAAGCTTTGATGGGTCTGGCGGCAGGCACAGGCCATTTGCGTCACCGACCGGGTCCCAAGGATCCCGATTTGCGCAAGGCGCGCGTGTGCTACAACCATCTGGCAGGTGATATGGGCACGCAGATGTTCGACAGCCTGAAATTCCAGAGCTTTTTATCCTCGAGCGGTGATAGTCTTGAACTGACGGCAAAGGGGCGGGCGTTTGTGACCAGCTTTGGAGTGGATTTGGACCATCTGCCCAAGTCCCGCGCGCCGTTGTGTCGCGAATGTCTTGATTGGTCCGAACGGCGATCACATCTTGCGGGTCAACTTGGACGCGCGATGTTGGCCCGGATGGAAGCTTTGGGCTGGTCCAAACGGATCGAGGGCACGCGTGTGGTGCGGTTCACACGACATGGAGCGGCGGCGTTCGACAATTGGTTTGGCGTACGCATGTAGCGACCCAGACGGTCATGCAGAGTGTCTCGCAAAAATACATCCAGATTGCGGCTGCGATAAGTCCAGTGTAAGCCCCACGCATGGCAATATCGGTCGAAACCTTTTTCCTTGCTCCCGGCGCAGAAGGCACGCTTCAGGCGCAGATCCAGCAGATGATCGCCCAAGGCATCCTGTCGGGACGATTCCGTAAAGGTGAAAAGCTCCCATCTTCGCGTCAGCTCGCACAGCACCTTGGAGTCAGCCGGATCACCGTCACGCTGGCCTATACAGAGCTTTTGGCCAACGACTATCTCGAAAGCCGCGATCGGTCTGGGTACTTCGTTTCTGAAAACGCGCCAGAGCCACCGCAGTTTCCGCCGCGCGTGTCCCGGCGGGACGTCGTTGATTGGACGCGTGCGTTGGGGCGCAAGTTTACCGGCGGTGCCATGCCGGACAAACCCAAAGACTGGTCGCAATACCCCTACCCATTTATCTACGGCCAAACAGATCCAGGCCTGTTCGATCATGCAAGCTGGCGGCACTGCGCGCTTAGGGCGCTGGGACAGAAGGACTTTCAATCTCTGGCGGCGGATCACTATGATCAGGATGATCCACAGTTAATTGAGTTCATCGTGCGTCACACACTGCCGCGGCGGGGGATACTGGCCGAACCTGGTGAGGTGCTTTTGACAATGGGCGCGCAGAATGCGCTTTGGCTGACGGCACAGGTTTTGTTGACACAGCGTCGGACGGCCGCGGTCGAAGAGCCATGCTATCACGCGTTGCGCGATATTCTGACTCAGTCACGATGTCATCTGGTCTCTGTGCCTGTCGATCGTGACGGGGTGCCGCCCGACCTGCTTCCCAGCGAAGTAGATGTCATCTTCACGACGCCCAGTCACCAGTCGCCAACCAATGCGACAATGCCTCTGGAGCGGCGACAGGCGCTCTTGCAGGAAGCCAAAAAGAGGGATGCGCTGATCGTCGAGGACGACTATGAGTTTGAGATTTCGTTCCTGCGCGCGCCGCTACCTGCGCTCAAGTCGCTCGATACGGATGGCCGCGTCATCTATGTTGGCAGTTTTTCTAAGTCTATTTTTCCCGGTTTACGACTGGGCTACCTTGTTGGGCCCGAGCCTTTCATTCGCGAGGCGCGCGCGCTTCGGGCCAGTGTCCTGCGTCACCCTCCGGGGCATATGCAGCGCACAACTGCGTATTTCCTCAGCCTCGGATATTATGACAGTTTGATCCGTCGCATCGGCCAGGTCTATGCCCGCCGTCGCAAAGTCATGGAAGCAGCACTTGATGCGCATGGTTTGGGTGTGGAAGGGCGCGGCGTGTTTGGCGGCAGCTCTATCTGGATGCGTGCGCCAGAGGACGTGGACACGGAAAAACTGGCTGAGGCTTTAAAAGCCAAGGGTGTTCTGATCGAGCCGGGATTGCCCTTCTTTGATGCAGGGCAGGCGCCCAGAAACAACTATCGTTTGGCTTACTCTTCGATTCCTTCAGAAAAGATACCAGCGGGCATCGCGATTCTGGCCGAAACTTTGCGGAGCTGGGTTGACCATTGAGGCCCGAAGTAAAGGGTATAAAAGCGTATTATAAACAATAATTTAAAGGCGTTTTTTGGCTACATGAGCTATTAAGATGTTCACCAAAAAAGTCAAAAAATGAGATGCAACGTCTCAATAATTCCGACTTCTGGATATAGAAGGCTTGACCATCTGGCCCTAGAATGGGAGCGGGTCCGAGTCTAGTTTCCCTTCAAATGCGCCGGGAGACCGGCTCCTTTGCTATTGGATAGGAGCACACCCATGAAGATGACGACCGAAGAAGCCTTTGTCAAAGTACTGCAACGCCATGGCATTCAGCATGCCTTTGGGATCATCGGATCGGCCATGATGCCGATTTCGGATATCTTCCCCGATGCGGGCATCACATTCTGGGACTGCGCCCACGAAGGCTCCGCAGGCATGATGTCTGACGGCTACACGCGCGCCACCGGCAAAATGTCGATGATGATCGCGCAAAACGGCCCCGGCATTACAAACTTCGTGACAGCCGTGAAAACAGCCTACTGGAACCACACGCCATTGCTGCTTGTGACGCCGCAGGCGGCCAACAAAACAATCGGCCAAGGTGGCTTCCAGGAAGTCGAGCAGATGAAACTGTTCGAAGACATGGTTGCGTATCAGGAAGAGGTTCGTGATCCAAGCCGCGTGGCTGAGGTTTTGACCCGTGTCATCAGCCAGGCCAAACGCCTGTCCGGTCCGGCACAGCTCAACATTCCACGTGATATGTGGACACAGGTCATCGACGTAGAGATCCCTGACCCAATCGAATTCGAAGCCAGCCCAGGCGGCAGCAATTCGGTTGCTGAAGCAGCGGCATTGCTCTCAAAGGCGAAGAACCCTGTGATCCTGAATGGCGCGGGTGTTGTGCTGGCCAAAGGTGGTCTGGAAGCGTCGCAGAAACTGGCAGAGCGTCTGACAGCTCCGGTTTGCGTGGGCTACCAGCACAATGACGCCTTCCCCGGTAACCACCCGCTCTTTGCGGGGCCTCTGGGCTACAATGGGTCCAAAGCGGGTATGCAGCTGATCTCAGAAGCGGACGTTGTTCTGTGCTTGGGCACGCGTTTGAACCCGTTCTCGACCCTGCCGGGCTACGGTATTGAGTACTGGCCGACAGACGCGAAAATCATTCAGGTTGATATCAACCCGGATCGTATCGGTCTGACCAAGAAAGTCACGGTTGGGATCGTTGGGGATGCAGCGAAAGTTGCCGAAGGTATCCTGGCGCAATTGGCAGACGATGCCGGTGACGCAGGTCGCGAAGAGCGCAAAGCGAACATCGCGCAGAAGAAATCTGCATGGGCGCAAGAGCTGACCTCCATGAACGAAGAGCAAGACGATCCAGGCACCAACTGGAACGAGCGTGCACGCGCCGCGAAGCCAGATTGGATGTCCCCACGGATGGCATGGCGTGCGATCCAGTCCGCACTGCCACGTGAAGCGATCATCTCTTCCGACATCGGCAACAACTGCGCGATCGGTAACGCTTACCCAAGCTTCGACGAAGGCCGCAAATATCTGGCACCCGGCCTCTTTGGCCCATGTGGTTACGGTCTGCCTTCCATCGTTGGTGCGAAAATCGGTCAGCCTAACGTTCCAGTTGTTGGCTTTGCGGGTGACGGTGCCTTCGGCATTGCTGTGAACGAACTGACGGCGATTGGCCGCGGCGAATGGCCTGCGATCACGCAGATCGTCTTCCGTAACTACCAGTGGGGTGCGGAAAAGCGTAACTCGACCCTCTGGTTCGATGACAACTTTGTTGGAACAGAGCTTGATGAGCAAGTGTCTTACGCTGGCATCGCTCAGGCTTGTGGCCTGAAAGGTGTGGTTGCGCGGACGCAGGAAGAACTGACCGATGCGTTGAACCAGGCTATCAAGGATCAAATGGAAAACGGTATCACCACGCTCATTGAGGCGATGATCAACCAAGAGCTGGGTGATCCGTTCCGCCGTGATGCGATGAAGAAACCTGTCGAAGTTGCTGGCATCAGCAAAGACGACATGGTTGAGCAAGTCGTATAAACCACGAAACGGGCCGGGGATATGACTGCAAAACCTATTGCGTTGCTGCTGTCGGATCCCCGGCCTGAACCCGCGACGATTGCGATGAGCGAAGGCACGGACCCTCGCATCGTTGAAGGCGCTCTGGCGGCTGTGAAGCAAGGCTTTGCGCATGTGATCCTTGTAGGTGATGCCAGCACGATCGAAGCTGAACTCGCCAAACATAATGCGCAGGGCTGCGATGGCGTTGAGGTGCATGATCCGGAAAACTCGCCCTTGCACGACGAGTTTGCCAAGGCATTTTTTGAGCTTCGCAAGCATAAAGGCGTCGATGAGGTCAAAGCGCAGGCTGCTGTTCAAGATCACCTGACCTATGCTGCCTTGCTGGTACGTCAGGGATATGCCGATGGCACGGTCGGCGGTGCGGTGGAAACGACATCCAATGTCGTGCGCACGGCTATTCAGATCATCGGCAAGGCACCATCCGCCAAGCTCGTTTCGAGTTTCTTTCTGATGTACCCGCCGGATGCGGCACCTGAAGGTGCACGTGCCATGGTGTATTCCGATAGCGGTTTGGTCATTGATCCAAATGCCGAAGAGATGGCGGCAATCGCTGTTGATGCGTCGACCTCGTTCAGGGCGTTGATGCGGGACGATCCAAAAGTCGCGATGTTGTCTTTCTCGACGAAGGGGAGTGCCAAGCATCCGATGACCGAGAAGGTGGTTGAGGCCACCGCACGTGTGAAGTCGGACCACCCTGATCTAAATGTCGATGGCGAGCTGCAATTCGACGCGGCTTTTGTGCCGTCAGTTGGCGCGAGTAAGTCGCCGGGATCGGACGTTGCAGGTCAGGCAAACGTCATGGTGTTCCCAAATCTCGACGCGGGGAACATCGCTTACAAGATCACGCAGCGTGTCGGCGGTTACACGGCCATTGGCCCAGTGCTTCAGGGTCTTGCACAGCCTGCCAATGACTTGTCGCGTGGGTGTGTAGCAAGTGACGTGACAGAGATCATCGCCGTCACAATTCTTCAGTCGCGCGCCAGCGCTGTGTGAGAGTTTTGTGACGCGCTAAAACTGATTTTCGGAACATCTGTTCCCGAAGGTCAGCGAAACAGGAAAACAGTCGCGAAGGTCGGGAAACTGGCCTAACGTGGTTTGAATGCGAACAGGGAAGGCAAGTTGATGCTCGATCAGCCCAAGGTAGATACGTCCCCCAAAGTGTCCGACGAGGTGCGCAAAACGACCTGTTACATGTGCGCCTGCCGCTGCGGCATCAACGTGCACATGAAGGACGGCAAGGTGGCCTATATCGAGGGCAACCGTGATCATCCGGTGAACAAGGGCGTGCTCTGTGCCAAGGGCAGTGCCGGTATCATGCAGCACAATGCGCCGTCTCGCCTGCGCGCTCCTTTGAAGCGGGTTGGCCCACGTGGGTCGGGTGAGTTTGAAGAGATCAGCTGGGATGAAGCGCTGGAGATCGCCGCGGGCTGGCTTGAGCCGATCCGCCAGGAGGACCCTTCAAAGCTTGCGTTTTTCACGGGGCGCGACCAAAGCCAATCTTTCACCAGCTTCTGGGCACAAAACTTCGGAACGCCCAACTATGCCGCGCATGGTGGCTTTTGCTCGGTCAACATGGCGGCGGCTGGCATCTACACGATGGGTGGTGCGTTCTGGGAGTTTGGCCAGCCGGATTGGGATCACACCAAGCTTTTCATGATCTTTGGCGTGGCTGAAGACCATGACAGCAACCCGATCAAGATGGGCATCGGCAAGATAAAAGCGCGTGGCGCCAAGGTTATTGGCGTGAACCCCATTCGTAGCGGCTACAATGCCGTGGCTGATGAGTGGGTGGGCATAACGCCTGGGACGGACGGTTTGTTCATTCTGGCGCTGGTGCACGAATTGCTCAAAGCGGGCAAGATTGACCTCAATTACCTCGCGCAATTCACCAACGCGCCGGTACTGGTCAACTCTGACCCCGACTCGCCGGAGTATGGCCTGTTGATGCGCGACAAAGATGGCAAACTGCTTGTTATCGACCGCAAGACGGGCAAGCCCGCGCCGTTTGACAAAAAAGGCGTCAAGCCTGACCTCTCGGCGACCTATCGTCAGGCGGGCATCACGCATCGTCCGGTTATGCACCTTCTGGCCGAGCGCTATATGAGCGATGAGTATTCGCCCGAAAATGTGTCGGGTCGTTGCGGCATCAGCGCGCGGCGGATCAAAGCGATTGCAGCAGAACTCGCACGTGTCGCGTTCGAGGAAGAGATCGTTCTTAATCATGAATGGACGGATTTCCGGGGCGAGAAGCACAAAACCATGGTCGGCCGCCCGGTGAGTTTTCATTCGATGCGCGGGATTTCGGCGCACTCCAATGGCTTCCAAACCTGTCGCTCGCTGCACCTTCTGCAAATCCTGCTCGGCTCGGTTGAAGTGCCGGGTGGCTTCCGGTTCAAGCCGCCCTATCCCAAACCGGTGAGCATTCATCCAACACCGCATTGCAAGGTTACACCGGGCAAGCCGCTCGATGGTCCACATCTGGGCTTTGTGCGTGGACCCGAAGATCTGGCGCTCAAGGATGACGGAAGCCCGGCGCGTATTGACAAGGCCTACACCTGGGAAAACCCGATGAGTGCCCATGGTCTGATGCATATGGTCATCTCAAACGCCTATGCGGGTGATCCTTACAAGATTGATACGCTCTTTATGTACATGGCCAACATGTCCTGGAATTCGTCGATGAACACCCGTGGCGTGATCGACATGCTGACCGATAAGGATGAAAGCGGCGACTATGTTATCCCCCGCATT
Source organism: uncultured Roseovarius sp. (assembly GCA_947496175.1). Classification (GTDB taxonomy): domain Bacteria; phylum Pseudomonadota; class Alphaproteobacteria; order Rhodobacterales; family Rhodobacteraceae; genus Roseovarius. The sequence continues at coordinate 889,383 of CANMBU010000001.1, read as the reverse complement.
ATCTATTCGGATGCGTATAGTTCTGAGATGGTTGCTTACGCAGACCTCGTCCTGCCCGACACCACGTATCTGGAGCGGCATGACTGTATCTCGCTTCTGGACCGCCCGATCTGTGAGGCAGACGGAGCCGCCGATGCGATCCGCTGGCCGGTGGTTGAGCCGGACCGGGATGTGAAAGGATTTCAGACCGCGCTGATCCTGCTTGCCAACAAGATGGGTCTTCCGGGCTTCACCAATGAAGATGGCAGTGCCAAGTATCAGGATTATGCGGATTACATCGTCAATCATGAGCGCAAGCCGGGTATCGGTCCGCTTGCAGGATGGCGTATGGGTGAGAAAGGCCTGACTCACGGGCGCGGCGCCCCAAATGAAGCGCAGCTTCAAAGCTACATCGCCAATGGCGGGTTCTTTGTGAAGCATATCCCCGATAACTGCGCCTACATGAAGCCGTGGAACATGGGATATCAGGATTGGGCCGTCGAGCTTGGTCTCTATGACACGCCGCAGCCCTATATTTTTGATCTCTATGTCGAGACGATGCGCAAGTTCCAATTGGCAGCCGAAGGACATGGTGAGCGGCAACCGCCCGATCACCTGCGGGAGCGGGTCAAGAAGACGCTCGACCCGCTGCCAATCTGGTATCCGCCCTTTGAAGATGACCATGTGGATGCAAATGAGTATCCGGTGCATGCGCTGACGCAGAGACCCATGGCAATGTATCATTCCTGGGGCACGCAAAACGCTTGGCTGCGGCAGATTCACGGGCGTAATCCACTCTACGTTCCCACCAAGATATGGGAGGCCGAAGGCTTTGCCGAAGGCGATTGGGCGTCTGTGTCATCGGCTCATGGCGAGATCACAGTCCCAGTGGCGCATATGGCGGCGCTGAATGAAAACACCGTCTGGACCTGGAATGCGATAGGCAAACGCAAAGGCGCCTGGGCCTTGGACAATGACGCGCCGGAGGCCACGAAAGGCTTCCTGCTCAACCATCTCATTCACGAGCTGCTGCCGCCCAAGGGTGATGGTCTGCGCTGGGCCAACAGTGATCCGATCACGGGGCAAGCAGCTTGGTTCGATTTGCGCGTGAAGATCAAAAAGACCCACGCCCCTGCCGAGGCACAACCGGCCATGGCGCCGATCAAATCCCCGGTGGGACGAGGGCCTGATGAATTGACATGGAAGGTGGGCAAATGAACACGGCCCAAAACTTTTCAGAAAAGTTTGGGCAAAAGTCTTTTGAAGACTTTTGCTGCGGAGGATTGGCATGACGACGCTACCTGAAAGCACCCAACGCAAGATGGGTCTGGTGATTGATCTTGACACTTGTGTGGGTTGCCACGCCTGTGTGGTGTCCTGCAAAGGCTGGAACACCGAGAATTATGGCGCGCCGCTGAGCGACCAAGACCCTTATGGTGCCAATCCTTCCGGCACGTTTCTCAATCGTGTGCATTCCTACGAAGTTCAGCCTGCTGAAGGCGCGGCGCAGCTTATTCACTTCCCTAAATCCTGTCTCCATTGCGAAGACGCACCATGCGTGACCGTATGCCCAACCGGTGCGAGCTATAAACGCGTCGAGGACGGTATTGTTCTGGTCAATGAGAGCGACTGCATCGGCTGTGGTTTGTGTGCGTGGGCCTGCCCTTACGGCGCGCGCGAGATGGATGCCGCCGAAGGCGTTATGAAAAAGTGCACGCTTTGTGTGGACCGGATTTACAACGACAACCTGCCCGAGGAAGACCGGGTGCCTGCTTGTGTGCGGACTTGCCCGGCAGGCGCGCGGCATTTCGGGGATCTGGGCGACCCTGACAGCGATGTGTCCAAACTGGTCGAGGAGCGTGGCGGCATGGATCTGATGCCTGAGCAAGGCACCAAGCCCGTGAACAAATATTTGCCACCGCGTCCCAAAGACCAGGTCATGGCCGCACCTGAGGGCGAGATTGACATTCTTGCCCCGCTGCTGACCCCGGTTGCCGAAGAGCCCAAAGGGTTCATCGGCTGGCTCGACAAAGCTCTGGAGAAAATCTGATGCATCCAGCCCCGTCCGTTATCGTTTTCACCACCCTTTCGGGCCTCGGCTTTGGTCTTTTGTTCTGGCTGGGCTTGGGTTTTCCTGCTGTGACAGGCTGGGTTGCTTTCGTGTTTTTTGCCATCGCCTATGCTTTGGCTGTGGGCGGTCTTATGGCTTCGACCTTTCACTTGGGTCATCCCGAACGCGCGATGAAAGCGTTCACGCAGTGGCGCTCGTCTTGGCTTAGCCGGGAGGGCGTTTGCGCCGTGGCAGCGCTGATCGTTATGGGCGTCTACGCGGCTGCTATCGTGTTCTTTGGCGTCAGGCTGGCTGCTTTGGGCGTGATTGGCGCAGTGCTATGTGCCGGAACGGTTTTCACCACCTCCATGATCTACGCACAGCTTAAAACCGTGCCGCGTTGGAATTCGCCTCTTACCTCCGTGTTGTTTCTGTCGCTGTCGCTTGCTGGTGGCGCATTGCTGGCCGGGCAGACGCTGATTGCACTGGTGCTTTTGCCTGTTGCAGCTGCAGCGCAGGTTGCCTGGTGGTTTGCTGGTGATAAGGCTTTTGTCAAAAGCGGCACAAATCTTGCGACAGCAACCGGCTTGGGCAATATCGGCGCTGTTCGGGCATTCGAGCCGCCTCACACGGGCACCAATTATCTGCTGCGGGAGTTTGTGCATGTGGTGGGACGCAAGCATGCCGCGAAACTGCGGATGATTGCTTTGGCGTTTGGCTACACGGTGCCATTTGTGCTGTTGCTGGTGCCGTTTTCACACGTGGTCGCACTTTTGGCAGTTGCCAGCCATTTGGCCGGGATCGCCGCATCACGCTGGCTCTTTTTCGCAGAAGCCGAGCATGTTGTGGGCCTTTATTACGGCAAGCGCTGAATACGACCAGTCGCGGATACTGCAGGGCGGCAGTTCACCCCCAGCCATCCGTCCATTCATCGACCACCGGGTTAATCCTGTTCTCGCGGAACCGGATCCATCGGACGCGGATGGCCCAGAAGACGGCGAAGAGCAGAACAAGAGTAAAGATGCTGAACCACGGGATGATGCGCACATCCGGGCCGCTCACGGCGCGCACGCCCACGGCATTCGGGAAAATCGAGATCAGCTCATTGCGCCACCCGTAATGCTTGATCGCTACCCATTTCGGCGCGTCTGCCGTGGACTTCAGATCGGCAGCTTCCGCCTGCAGGTTCGATGTGTCGAACTTAAAATAGGGCGGCCAGCCCCAACCAGTGTCCTCATTGCGATAAACCATGACACGCCCGTTCGTGCGCACTGCCTGAATAAAAAACACGTCCCGGTTGGAAGAAGTTGCATTATTGCCAACATCCGGTGCGGCCCAAAAGATGCTGTTTTCACCAAAATCAATACGCTTTGTGTAGGTGTCGGTGACGCGAGCGACATCGGTCTGTGGCAGCGTGTAGTGCAGAAAAGCCGCGACAAAGACCCATATCAGTCCCCAGAACAGAAATTTCACATAGGTCATTCGGGTCTCTCTTACGCGGTCAAAGGACGCCAATTTCGGTCGTGTGAATTGACCTGCCAGTTTCACATGCCATGTTATCGGTGGAAACAGCCCTAATTCAACCGACAGGAGGAAAGAATATGTGCGACATCTGCGTGATGAATGCGGTGAAGGACAAGATGCTGTCTCGGAGACAGTTCTTTGGCGCAACTGCAGCAGCAGGGGCTGCGGCGGCGATTGGCACGGTCACAGCGCCCCCGGCTCTGGCCGATGGCCATGGCGCGGTCGAGGATTTGACGCATGCCTATGACGACACCTTTCCGACCTATTTTGGAGAGCCAGGGATTTCCATGGAGCAAGTGTTCAATTACGCCGAGCACAAATTCAACCTCAAGAAACTGACGGTAAATGAGCATACTGGGACGCATATCGATGCGCCGTTGCACTTCTCGGCTGATGGAAAGGCAGTTGATGAAATCCCCGTAGATACACTTGTCGCGCCCTTGTGTGTTGTTGATATCGCCGCGAAGGCGGAAGGGAATGCCGATGCGGTTGTCACGCCTGATGATCTGAAGGCGTGGATGGCTTCGAACGGTGATATTCCGGACAATGCCTGTATTGCGATGCACTCGGGCTGGGGTGGCAAGACCGATAGCGATGCATACCGCGGCTTTGACGGGGCAAAGATGCATTTTCCGGGGTTTCACATTGAAGCCGCTCAGATGCTTATGGAAGACACCGGGGCGCAGTCGATGGCAGTCGATACTCTCTCGCTCGATCACGGGCCGTCAGCCGATTTTGCAGTGCATTATGCCTGGTTGCCTACTGGCCGGTTCGGGATCGAAAACATTGCCAATCTCGACAAGCTGCCAGCAAGCGGTGCGACCATCGTAATTGGCGCGCCCAAGCACAAAGGTGGAACAGGCGGACCCGCGCGGATCATGGCCTTGGTGTAAGGCTCAAAGGCCCCGGGCATAGAACCGGGGCCTTTCTATGCTAACCAACAATGTTGAACTCAGGCCCATAGGGATAGCCCGTATTGTTCTCGTTGCCCTCATCGGTGATGATCAGGACCTCACGCTCACAATACCCCCCCGCGCCAGGCTGAACATAGTAATGCGACAGCACGCCGAACGAATGCCCATACCCGAATGTACGGTATTGAAGCAGGTTACGCTCATTAAGGAAATCATTGATCCTATGTGCCACCTCGGCGCAGCTGATTCCAGGTTTCAGAAACGACATGCCATATTCATGTGTCGCGACATTGGCTTCCCAGATGGCAAGCGAAGCCGGGTCAGCCTCACCGACAAATAGCATGCGTTCCAGCGCCACGTCATAGCCCGAGATCATCGGAAACGTGTTGAGCGAAAGGATATCACCGTGCTCCTGCTTTCGTGCTGTGACAGGGTTGTGTGCGCCATCGGTGTTCAGGCCGGATTGAAACCACACCCATGTGTCGCGGTATTTTGCATCGGGAAACTCCTTCGTAAAGAAAGGTTCCGGCGTTCAGGACTGTTTGGGATGTGAAGTCAGGTTTGCTGAACGACGCCATCGTTGGCGGACTCACCCGCTTGTTGCGCTCCGGGTGCAATCTGGCAAGATGTTTTGCGACAAAGTGAGGACGGAAACACACCATGGATGCGAGGCCAGGACAGCGCAATCTGATTACCGACGTGCCGGGTTTACAGGTGGGGCAGGCCCAGGATGACGTTGTCAAAACCGGCGTCAGCGTGGTTGTGGGCGACGCGCCTTTCACGGCTGGTGTGCATGTCATGGGCGGGGCGCCGGGCACCCGAGAGACGGATTTGCTCGGGCCTGACAAAGTGGTGGAGCAGGTCGATGCGTTGGTTCTGTCTGGTGGGTCCGCCTTTGGTCTGGATGCGGCCTCTGGAGTTGCGGATGCCCTTCGCAATGAGGGCCGCGGATTCGCCATAGGCGATCAACGCGTGCCCATCGTACCAGGAGCAATCCTGTTCGACCTTCTTAATGGGGGTGACAAGGCATGGTCCGAGAATCCCTATAAACGTTTGGGTCGAGAAGCACTGGCCAAACGCAGCGAGGTCTTTGAGTTGGGCTCTCATGGGGCTGGTACAGGGGCCACCACCGCCGACTTCAAAGGTGGTATAGGATCGGCGTCTTTGGTCCTGCCGGATGGCATAACAGTGGGCGCGTTTGTGGCTGTAAACGCGCTAGGGTCTGCGGTTGCCGGCGGTGGTCCAGAATTCTGGGCTGCGCCCTTTGAGATTGGCGATGAGTTTGGAGCTTTGGGTATTTCAAGCGACCCAGGCGATGTGCAATTACCAAACACCAAGCTGGGCCAGCATCAGGCGACGACAATCGGGATTGTGGCAACGGATGCAGCGCTAAGCCAAGCACAGTGCACGCGTATGGCTGTGGCAGCACATGATGGATATGCACGTGCCTTGCTGCCATCCCATACGCCGATGGATGGGGATTTGATTTTTTCAATCTCTACAGCAGATCGAACAGCGCCCGATCTGGCAGGGCAACTTACTATTGGTCATGCAGCGGCGATCTGCATCTCGCGCGCTGTTGCGCGGGCTGTTTTTGCGGCGCGCCCTGCGACAGGAGACACACTGCCATGTTGGGCCGAGGCGTTTGGGTATTTGTGACAAGAAAGAAGCAGGCGGCGTTAGAGAAAAACGTCTTTCATCATCTCGCTATCGGGATCCGAAAGTGCATCGATGACATCGAAATGGTGTTTGTTCGGTGCGATGTGAAGCGGGCAGGACCAGGCTTTGCTCTGCCACTCGGCCTGATCAAGGAAGGCCGGGCGCTCTTCGCTTCCGACCCAGATTGACACAGGAACAGACAGCCGATGTGTCATCAAAACGGGACTCTCGGCAGCAGCACTTTCTTTGGTCAGCTTGAAAAGCTCATTCATCGACGTGTGCAACAAGGGTCGCAGATCAGACACAGGAGAGATCGGAACGATCCGCTTCACTCTCTGCGCGGTCGTTTCTCTCAATAGACCCGGTTCGCAGATGCGGGACACAAGATGTCCACCTGCAGAATGGCCTGTCAGAATGAGAGGGCCCTCAACGTGTTCAGCGATCGTCTCAACTGCACGGGTGATCTGTTGGGTGATATCGGCGATGCGCACTTCGGGACAAAGATCGTATGACGGCATCGCGACGCAGTATTCGTGCGCCAACGCGCCTTCACTTAGATGGGACCAAAAGCTGCGATCAAACCGCCGCCAATAGCCGCCATGCACGAAGACCAGTGCGCCTTTGGCCGCACCTTTAGGATGAAAAAGGTCAAACGCTTGTCTCTCAGTGCCGCCATAAGGAAGGCCAAGCAATGCGCGTCCCTCGGCGATCAGTGCGTCCCGATATGCCCCTGCGGCTTTGGCCCAGCGAGGAGGATAGGACATAGCATCGGGAATATACCCGACATTGTCATAGGCATCATCCAGTTCCATGGCACATTCCTCGACTTACGGCCTAGACAATCCTTGCCCCAAATGCTTAGCCAAGACGAGATGTTTTCTGGGAGGACGCGCCATGCTCGATACAACCACCAATCTGAAGTCGCTATTGAAAGACCCTGCGCTTTTGGCCGAGCGTGCCTATGGCGCCGGTGAGTGGATTGAAGGCGAGGACGGCACGTTTGAAGTCACCAACCCGGCGCGGGGTGATGTGATTGCTCATGTCGCTGATATGAGCCGCGCGCAGGTGGCTGCGGTGATTGCCAAAGCCGAGGCGGCGCAGAAGGATTGGGCCAGCTGGACGGGCAAAGAGCGCGCAACTGTGCTGCGCCGCTGGTATGAGCTGATGATGGAGCACGCCGACGATCTGGCGACCATCCTGACCGCCGAACAAGGCAAGCCGCTGGCCGAAGCCAAGGGCGAGATTGCTTATGGCGCATCTTTCATCGAGTTCTTTGCCGAAGAGGCCAAGCGCATCTATGGCGAGATGATCCCCGGCCATCAGCGGGACAAACGGATCATGGTGCTCAAGCAGCCGATTGGCGTGGCCGCCTCAATCACACCCTGGAACTTTCCCAACGCGATGATCACGCGCAAGGCAGGCCCTGCGCTTGCAGCGGGTTGCTCCTTTGTGGGGCGTCCGGCGAAAGAGACGCCGCTCTCTGCCACTGCGATGGGTGTTCTGGCAGAGCGTGCGGGTATTCCGAAGGGCATCTTCAGCATTGTCACCTCATCGAGTTCCTCAGCCATTGGCAAGGAATTCTGTGAGAACCCGGCTGTGCGCAAACTGACCTTTACCGGCTCGACTGAGGTGGGTCGTATTCTGCTGCGGCAGGCGGCGGATCAGGTGATGAAGTGCTCCATGGAGCTTGGCGGCAACGCGCCCTTCATTGTGTTTGATGATGCCGATCTTGATGCCGCCGTTGAGGGCGCCATCATGTGCAAGTTCCGTAACAACGGGCAAACCTGTGTCTGTGCCAACCGCATCTATGTGCAGGCGGGTGTTTATGACGCCTTTGCCAAGAAGTTGCAGGATGCAGTGTCGAAGATGAAGATCGGCGATGGTCTGGAAGAGGGCACGCAGCTTGGGCCGCTCATTAACGCCGATGCGATTGAAAAAGTGCAAGAGCATGTGGCCGATGCCACAGCGAAAGGCGCCAAGATTGCCATGGGGGGCGGAGATCCCATTCAGGGGGCTGGATATTTCCTACCGCCAACAATCCTGACGGATGTGACGCAGGACATGATGGTCAGCCAGGATGAAACCTTCGGGCCTCTCGCGCCGCTCTTCAAGTTCGAAAACGAAGATGACGTGATCGCGATGGCCAATGACACGATTTTTGGTCTGGCGAGCTATTTCTACGCCAAGGATCTCAGCCGAGTATACAAAGTCGCTGAAGCGCTGGAATACGGCATTGTGGGTGTGAACACCGGGATCATATCGACCGAGGTTGCGCCGTTTGGCGGGGTCAAGCAATCGGGTCTGGGACGCGAAGGCAGCCATCATGGAATCGATGATTACCTTGAGATGAAGTATGTTTGCATGAGCGTTTGAACGAAGGTTCCCAATCATGGCTTCTCAGGTGGAAAAAGCAAGTTTTTTCAAGGCGCTTCATGTTAACGGCGCGCCGGTCATCCTCTACAATATTTGGGATGCGGGTAGTGCCAAAGCGGTGGCCGATGCTGGTGCTAAGGCGCTTGCCACTGGCAGTGCGCCTGTGGCCATGGCCAATGGGTTCAGCGATGGACAGGCAATGCCACTTGAGCTTGCGCTGGCCAATGTGGCCCGGATCGTCGAGGCTGTTGATCTTCCGGTTTCCATGGATTTCGAAGGTGGATACGCGGTTGATCCCGATGCAGTGACGGCGAATTTCGCGCGTGCGGTTGAAGCGGGCGCGGTCGGGTTCAACTTCGAGGATCAGGTCGTTGGCGGGGAAGGGTTGCATGCAATTGACGTGCAAGCCCAACGCGTCAGCGCGGCGCGAAAGGGTTGTGACACAGGCGGAGTTGGCGCATTTCTCAATGCGCGGACGGACGTGTTTCTCAAAGCGTTCATCGCCAAGCAAGACCCGACACGGGCCATGCTGGATGAGGCAATCACACGAGCGGCGGCTTATGCCGATGCAGGGGCCGATGGGTTTTTTGCGCCTGGTCTGCTCGATCGTGAAATGATCACTGAGCTCTGTGCGGCGGTGTCTTTGCCAGTCAATATCATCGCTTTGCCCGGTGCACCTTCAAACGTGGATCTGGCCAAGGCGGGTGTGGCGCGGATCAGCTATGGGCCTGTGCCGTATCGGCAGATGTCGGCATGGCTGACGGAACAGGCGACAGCCGTTTTTGAGGGCAGTTAAGCCGATCTCAACAAAATTTTACAGTGCTGCCAAGGATTGACCTCTGGCGCGCGTCCAACAATCGTGATGCGCATGGAAGTGACGGATGAAAGCCTGGCCAGGGCGGCGGCGGAAGGGGACGCGGAGGCGTTCTCGACCCTCCTGCAGCGCCATTACGATGGCGTCTTTCGATTGGCGTTTCGTCTGACCGGTGCGCAGGCGGAGGCCGAAGATCTGACACAGGATGTTTGTGCGGCATTGCCTGCGAAACTGCAGGGTTTTCAAGGTTCTGCACGATTTACCACCTGGCTTTACCGGGTTGTTGTGAATGCGGCGCACGACGGTCGTCGTCGCCGTGCGACGCGGGCAAAGTATGCCGATGGCTGGGGCGACTGGGAGGTGGACCGGCGCGCGGCGGATGCTGAGACAGCAGAGGCGCTTGATTGGCTTACCCAAGCGATGCGCGCTTTGCCAGAGGATTTGCGCGACACGCTGGCGTTGGTGCTGGATGACATGAGTCATGCGGAAGCTGCTGAAATCATGGAGGTTTCTCCTGGCACAATCAGCTGGCGCGTGTCGGAAGCAAAGAAACATCTGCGCGCTTTGCGCGAGAGTGAGGAAAGCTCATGAGTGATGATCTTGATGATCTGAAGGCGGCGATGCGGGCCGCTATGCCCACACCGGATGTGGCGCGGAAGGCCGAGGATATTGCCCTGGCGCAGAAAAACTTTGCGGCGCTCCAAGAATCCCGGGATGCCGCCCGTCAAACCTCTGAACGCCCCAAACCGGGGCTGATCAGAGGAGTGATGAATATGATCATGCGGATGAACACGCGCGGGGCGCTGACGGCGACCACGGCTTTGGTGGCGTTGGGATTGGTGGTGGTTGTGCCGGACTGGCAGAACGCGCCGCGTCTCACGGGGCCGCAACCGGTGGTGCTGGAGTCGGATGATGCGTTGGCGGACCGGAGCGAAAACCGGACACGTCAGGTGGTCGAAGAACAATTTGCAACAGAGGCTGCACCGGAGGTGGCGGCGGAACCTGCGCCAGTGGAAGCTCTTGAAGCGGAGAGTGCGCCTGCTCCACAAGAGGTTCAACCGAGTGGGGCTTTGAAGCGAGAGCAAGTTCTGGGTCTTACCGGATCGGTGGCCAGTACTGATCTGGAACAAGGTGAGGGTCGCGTGCTGACTGCGCCTACGTCTTCTGTAGACGCTTTTGTTCAACCCGAAGCCAACACAGAAGCCTTCCCCGACGCTGACCCGAACCCATTGAAGGTCACAGCCGAGGATCCTGTTTCGACCTTTTCCATTGATGTGGACACGGCGTCCTATGCCGTGGTTCGGTCGTCCTTGATGGCAGGGCAGCTTCCGCCAAAAGAGGCGGTGCGCATCGAGGAAATGGTGAACTACTTCCCCTATGACTATGCCGCACCCGAAGGTGATGCGCCGTTTCAGCCGACCGTGACGGTGACGGGAACGCCATGGAATGCCGATACGCAGCTGGTGCATATTGCGATTCAGGGGGAAAACAAATCCTTAACAGAGCGTCCTCCGCTCAATCTGGTTTTCCTTATTGATACATCCGGGTCGATGAACGCACCGGCTAAGCTGCCGTTACTCAAGCAATCTTTGGCTCTCATGCTGCCGGAACTGACCGAGCGGGACAGTGTTGCGATTGTCACTTATGCAGGAAGTGCGGGGCAGGTTTTGGAGCCGACACCGGCGACGGACCGGACGCGCATTCTGGACGCTTTGGACCGGCTGGATGCAGGTGGGTCAACTGCCGGGCAGGCCGGGTTGCAGCAGGCCTATGCGGTGGCTGAGAGCATGGCCGAAGAGGGTGAGGTGAGCCGCATTTTGCTGGCCACGGATGGGGATTTCAACGTGGGTCTTTCGAACCCTGAGGCGTTGAAAGATTTCATTGCGGACAAGCGGGAGAGCGGCACATACCTGTCGGTGCTGGGCTTTGGGCGGGGCAATCTGGATGATGCGACGATGCAGGCGCTGGCACAGAACGGCAATGGGCAGGCGGCCTATATTGATACGCTCAGCGAGGCACAGAAAGTGCTGGTCGATCAGCTCTCGGGCGCGCTTTATCCCATTGCGAATGATGTGAAAATTCACGTTGAGTTCAATCCGGCGGCGGTCGCGGAATACCGGCTTATTGGGTATGAAACCCGCGCTCTGGCGCGTGAGGATTTCAACAATGACGCGGTGGATGCGGGCGACATCGGGGCTGGGCATCAGGTAACGGCGCTTTATGAGATCACGCCGGTGGGCTCACCTGCGCGATTGACCGATCCGCTGCGCTATGGCGAGGCAGAATTGGCCAGTGATGCCAGTGAGCTGGGCTTTCTCAAGCTGCGTTACAAGCGGCCGGGTGAGGCGCAAAGTGAGCTGATTGAGCAGCCGATTGTGCCGGGTGGGCAGGCCAATGCCGAGATGCAGTTTGCCGCCGCCATCGCCGGGTTTGCTCAGCTTTTGCGGGGAAACCAGTATCTTGGCGACTGGGGCTATAACGATGCGATTGCCTTGGCCAACGAGGCGCGGGGGGTAGATGCGTTCGGCTACCGCGCCGAGGCGGTGCAGCTGATGCGGTTGGCGCAGAGTTTGCAGCGATAGCGCGCCTCAGGGTTAACGCGCGGATTCAAAGCGAATTTGGCATGTCGGTATCACGTCGGTATTACGTCGGTATTTTATCGGTGCGACGTTGGTTCAGTCGCCGCGTTAACGGTGCGTTCGATGATCACAAGACAAAATTAAGCGCCCCGTGGAATGCTCCAGGGGCGCTTGGTTCGTATCGGTGAAGCGTGTTGCTTAGTTTACCGCTTTGGCGTCAACCACGTCTTTGGTGACGACATCGCCGCGTGCGATTTCGATCTGACGGGGTTTGAGCGCCTCGGGCACTTCGCGCACGAGATCGATGTGCAGCATCCCGTCTGCGTGGCTTGCGCCATCTACACGCACATGATCGGCAAGCTGGAACTTGCGTTCAAAGGCGCGGGTGGCGATGCCCCGGTGCAGGTATGTGCGCTCTGCTTCGTCTTCGGCCTTGCGGGCCGAGACGATCAGCGCATGTTCACGCACCTCGACAGAGAGGTCTTCATCGGCAAACCCGGCCACGGCGATCGAAATACGATACGCATCATCGGCGGTTTTCTCGATGTTGTAAGGGGGGTAGGTGGGTTGGTTGACATCACCGGACAGAACACGGTCCATCATGTCGGCGATTTGGTCAAAACCAATGGATGCGCGGTAAAGCGGCGCAAGATCAAAGTTTCGCATGGGTCACCCTCCATTGAGCGATAACGATATGTTTTTGCCTTCCCTTCTGGGACAGGCGGATTGAACCGGCCCGCTCGGCGGCGCCGGATGGACTATATGTGGGATTTCAGAATTGAGGTTTCAAGGCGTTATTAAGCCCCTGTAAAGTCAGGGTTTTGCGAACTTTGCACCTGAGGCAGTTCCACCCTGGCCGACCTTTACACGCTTGTGTTCGGTGGTTGTGGCAACGGCGGCCGGTGCGGCGCTGCGCAGTTTGCGCTTGAGCGCATCCAGAACAGGCGGCAGATGCATGCCGTACGCCGTGGTCGTGCCGTCTGGATTTTTTGAACCGCCGACAACGAGTGACACGATCTGCGCTCGGTAAGCACCATCGGTGAAGACGGGCGCGCCGGAAGAGCCAAATGTCACGTCGCAATCAAAAGACACCATCCCTTTGTGCCGCCAAAGAACGCTGCATTCGCGCTGGCGTGACGGGGCGCGGTCGCGGCTTTGGCCATAAGACACAACGCTGAGCTTGTCGCCGGGTCGGGGGCTTTTGTAGGGCACGAATGGCCCAGCCACCGCGGTAGGGATGGCCTCGGTCAGTTCCAAAAGCGCTGCGTCCGTGCGGATGTTGTCGAGTGTCATGCCGGCACCCGGAGTGTATCCGTCCGCAACCACGAACCGCCCCACAGAGCGTGTGGCGATTGCGGTGCCATCACTTAGCCCCGCACGGAATTGCAAGTCCGATGCTTCACGCATTTTGCCGCTGTGGTCAAAAACACAATGCGCGGCGGTTAGGACGAGGTTGCTTGCCACAAGTGAGCCCGTGCAATAACCGTCATCGGTGATATCCACGCGACCTACGGCTTCCCATCCAAAGAGGTCATCGCGGTCAGACAATCGGGTCAGACTGTCGGCTTGAGACTGGGCGCCGAGCAGGAGCGCGACAGCCGTCAAGGCAGATATGACCGTGAGCCGTTTCAATCTGCCGTGGTCTCCGGTTTGGCGAATTTTGCGCCGGTGTCTCTATTCGATCCGTTCGAAAACAGGCTTTTCTTGGTCTGTGTCTGCAAGCGTCCGGTGGAGCGAAGTTTTTCACGCATATCATCAAGCGGTGTTTGAAGTTGCGCGCCCAGAGCGACCTTTTCACCATCCACTTCGGCCATAGCCGAGACGACGGACACCACGCGTGGAGTGCCATCTACGATCGAAAAGACCGGTGCGCCGGACGAGCCGAAGTTCACATCGCAAGACATAACGAGCACTCCGTGTTGACGGGCCAGGACTTTGCAGACTTCTTGCAGTGATGGGGCCTCGGAACGATCGCGCGCATAGCTGACCACGCCGATTTCATCACCTTTCTTGGGACGTTCATCGGTGCGGAACGGTACGACGCCGGATTTCGAGATCGGATGCTGTAGTTCCAGAAGAGCAATGTCATTGCGCACGCGCTGGGCATCGACATCTTTTGAAAAGGCGTAATCCGGATGGATCACAGCGCGGCGGACCCAGCGATAGGCCGAGGCACGGCCGTTGCGCCAGCCAGCGAGAAACTCGATCTTGGTGATATCGACTTCTTCGCCGGTGCGCTTGTTGTAAAGGCAATGCGCAGCTGTCAGAACCAAATCCGGCTCAATGAGCGCGCCTGTGCAAAATCCTTCGCCACCGATATCAAGACGACCCACGCCCTCCCACAGACGGGTGTCATCACCGGTATCGAGACGTTTCAGAACACCTTCATCAGCAAACGCAACCGACGCGGCCAGGCCAAGCCAGGCCATCACAAACAACTTCCGCAAACCCTTACCTCCTGCTTCGATTTGGGCTTACGTGTGTTTTAGGGCAAAAATTTGACCTTTCAGAGCCCTGCTTTGGCCAATGCGGGTGGTTTTGGACCACCTGTTGCCCAATCGAGCAGTTCTACGGTGTGCACCATGGGTATGTCCGTGCCTGAGCCGATTTGCATCATGCAGCCAATGTTGCCCGCGGCGATGATGTCGGGGTTTTTGGCTTCAAGTGTTTGAACCTTACGGTCTTTGAGCTGTCTTGAGATTTCGGGCTGCATCAGGTTGTACGTGCCCGCAGAGCCGCAGCAGAGATGCGAGTCCTTAGGTTCGACCACCTCAAACCCGGCCTTCTTAAGAAGGGTTTTGGGATGTGTCTTGATCTGTTGACCATGTTGCAGAGAACAGGCCGCGTGATAGGCGATGCGCAGGCCCTTGTCGGCACCTTCGGGAATTTCGATCTGCATCAAGAGTTCCGAGATATCCATGGCGATGCCAGAGACGCGCGCGGCATCTTCGGCGAGGGGTTCATTGCGGAACATATGGCCGTAGTCTTTGACCGTGGTGCCACAGCCCGAGGTGTTGATGACAATCGCATCCAGCCCGTCGCCATCCATCTCGCGTGCCCAGGCCGCGATGTTTTTGCCAGCAGTGCCGTGGCTTTCGGCGGTTTTGCCCATGTGATGCGTAAGCGCGCCGCAGCACCCTGCGCCTTCGGCGACGACCACCTCACAGCCTAACCGTGTCAGAAGGCGGATCGTAGCGTCGTTGATATCCGTGTTGAGCGCCTTTTGCGCGCAGCCGGTCATCAGGGCCACGCGTTTGATCGTTTGCTGATGCGCCGGAAAGGTTTGCGGGTCGTCATTGCGGCTGACCGGTGGGATATGTTTGGGGGCCATGGCAAGCATGGCGCGGATGCGCGCATCAGGGATCAGGCGGGCAAAGGGTTTGGCCATCTTTGCGCCCAGCATGGCGACGCGAAAGCGCATCGGGTAAGGCAGGATACGCGCCAGTGTCCAGCGCAGGATGCGCTCAAAGACGGGGCGGTCGTAGCGCTCTTCGATGTATTCGCGCGCATGGTCCACGAGATGCATGTAATGTACGCCCGAGGGGCAGGTGGTCATGCAGGCCAGACAGCTGAGGCAGCGGTCGATATGCTTGACCGTCTTCGGATCAGGATCACGATCGTTTTCCAGCATGTCTTTGATGAGGTAGATACGGCCACGGGGGCTGTCGAGTTCATCGCCCAGCACTTGGTAGGTGGGGCATGTGGCGGTACAGAACCCGCAATGCACGCAGGTGCGCAGGATCTCATTCGAGCGTTGGATGGCCGGGTCGCGCAGGCGTTCGGGGGCGAATTCTGTTTTCATGTCAGATGCTTGTCATTCTTGATGTGAAAGGATCAGGCCGCACGGCCCATCAAACCGGGGTTTAGAATGCCCTTGGGATCGAACCGCGCGCGCAGTCCGTCTTGCAAAGCTGCCACCGGGGCTGCCAGAGGTTGAAAGACACCTGCGGTGCGGTTGCCGCGGATCAGGGTTGCGTGCCCGCCTGTCTCGGAAATAGCGGCGCGAATGGTGTCTGCGCCGGTCTCTTGCGGCATAAGAAGCCACACAAGGCCACCACCCCAGTCGTAAACGGTATCTTCGGGGGCAATACGGGCGACAAGACCGGGCGCGTCAGAGGGTTTGACGGACAGTCGCCAGACATCGCCCTCACGATCGTGAAATGTGCCCACATCACGGATATTTTGCCAGAGTGTCGCATTTGCCTGCTGATCCAGTTCAAACTTGACCTCGCCAAGATGCCCGAGCATTTTGAACAGCTCAACAGAGCGATACTTGACGGAGTTTTCGAACCCTTCAATACGGATGAACGTTTGCGGCGTGCTGTCTTTTCCCTTCGGAAGATGCGCGGCACCGGTAACTTCGTAGGGGGACCCGAGCGCCGCAGAGAGAGCAGAAATCGCCTGAACGTCAGTCAACCCGGCAATTTTTAAGGTGCCGGTCACATGACTCCTTGGCAGGACTTTGAGCGCAACTTCGGTCAGAACACCCAATGTGCCGTAGCTTCCGGCCATGAGTTTGACGAGATCATAGCCGGTGACGTTTTTCATCACTCGACCTCCATTGCGGGTGATCTGACCCTGACCATCTACAAACCGAACCCCCAAAAGAAAATCGCGCGCGGCTCCGCATTGGATGCGCCGGGGGCCAGAGACATTTGCCGCAAAAACGCCGCCAATGGTTGGCTCGCCTGTGGTGCTCAGCAAGCCCCGGTGGTCCATGGGTTCAAAAGCCAGTCGTTGATTTTCCTCGGCCAGTGTCTTTTCAATCTCGGCCACAGGTGTGCCTGTCTTTGCGACCAGCGTCAGGGCACCAGGCTCATAGAGTTCAATGCCGCTAATCTGTTGCATTGTCAGGGGCTGAGCATTGACCAGCCTACCTATGGGGCGCGTGCCTCCGCCCATGACCCGCAAAGGCTCAGACGTGCTTGCCACGAGATCGGCCAATTCGGCCTCGGATGAAGGAGAAATAGGTTTCATCGTTCCAGAATACTCCGGGAGTAAGGTCAAAAGCCGAGGGCGCGGCGCCTCTATTCAGCGGCGATGCGACGGGTGTCGCTGGAGGCGAGAGGGAAAACCTTGGCAGGGTTCAAAAGCCATTTGGGATCAAACACATCCTTGACGGCCATTTGAATTTCGAGATCAGCCGGATCGTACTGATGCAGCATCAGATCGCGTTTCTCTATGCCCACCCCATGTTCGCCGGTCAGACAGCCATCGACCTCGACGCAGAGTTTGAGGATCTCGGCCCCCAACTCTTCGCAGGTTTCAAGATCACCAGGTTTGTTGGCATCAAAGAGGATCAGCGGGTGCATGTTGCCGTCGCCAGCGTGAAAGACGTTGGCCACGTCGAGGCCGAATTCCTTGGACATTTCACCGATGCGTTTCAGGACATAGGGCAGTTGGCTAATGGGGATCGTGCCGTCGAGACACATGTAGTCGTTGATCTTGCCCATGGCCCCGAAGGCCGATTTGCGACCCAGCCAGATCTTGGCGCTTTCCTCGGGAGAAGAGCTTTCGCGGAGTTCAACGGGTTTGTGGCTTCGCGCGATTTTCATGATGGTCTCAAGCTGTTCGTCAATCTCGGCGTCCGAGCCTTCGACCTCAACAATCAGGAGCGCCTCGCAATCGGGATAGCCTGCGCCGGCAAAGTCTTCGGTCGCGCGGATGCAGGGGCGGTCCATGTATTCGATGGCCACAGGCAGAACACCTGCTTTGATGATGTCCGAGACGCATTGACCGGCGACTTCGGCGGAATCGAAACCCATCAGGACGGGCCGCGCCCCTTCGGGCTTGTGCAGGATGCGCAACGTGGCTTCTGTGACGACACCAAGCTGTCCTTCAGAGCCGCAGATAAGCCCCAGAAGGTCATAGCCTTCGGCATCCAGATGCGCGCCACCGATATCCATGATGGTGCCGTCCATCGTTACCATTCTAACGCCCATAAGGTTGTTGGTTGTCACGCCGTATTTCAGGCAATGAGCGCCACCCGAATTCATGGCGATGTTGCCAGCAATGGCACAAGCGAGTTGGCTTGACGGATCCGGCGCATAGAAAAACCCGTCTTCTTCCACGGCCCCCGTCACCGACAGGTTGGTGCGCCCGGTTTGTACGCGGATGAAACGATTGTCATAATCCGTCTCCAGCACGTCGTTCAGTTTGGCGACGCCAAGGATCACGCTGTCTTCGGTTGGCAACGCCCCTCCGGCCAGGGACGTGCCCGAGCCGCGCGGGACGACCGGGACGTTCATGTCGTGGCAGATGCGCAATGTGGCGGAGACTTCCTCGGTTGAGGATGGCAGCACGACGGCAAGCGGGGGACATTTGTAAGCGGTCAGACCATCACATTCATACGCGCGTGTTTCAGATGGATCGTGGATCACCGCGTCCTTCGGCAAGACCTGTTCCAGCTTGTCGATCAGGTCTGCTTTTCTGGACAGGACCTTTGGGTCCGGACTTGGCATTTCCATAGCGGCTCTCCTTTAATTGGTAAGATAATATAACCAATCCCAAAATTAGCAAGGAACATTAAAGTTTTTTGGTTTTTTATAGTCTTTTTACCAGCCACACAGGCTCGTGAGTGCAAAACCCTTCACCTTTGACTATAGTCCGATTCATGAAAATAATAATGTCTGCAATTTTCCTGGCTCTGAGCTTGTCACCGGCATTGGCGCATGAACCTGTCATTACGAAAGTGGCGGTTGAGAAAGTTGGTATGGTCTGGAACTTCAAAGTCACCGTAGAGCATCCCGATACCGGGTGGGATCACTATGCCGATGGGTGGGAAATTCTGGACAGTGACGGCAGGCAGATTGGATATCGCAAGCTGTTGCATCCGCATGTTGAAGAACAGCCATTTACCCGCTCCCTGACCGGGGTTGTGATTCCAGATGGCACACGCGAGGTGTTTGTGCGCGCCAAGTGTTCCGTGGATGGGTGGTCCGGACAAAAGGTTCGGGTTGAGCTTTCGCCCTGAGGTTTACCGGCGGCCTTCGCGCAGCCAACCCCCGACGACAAATGCAGACATCAATAGCAGAACCAGCCATGGCGGCAGAAGATCTGTCTGTCGGACGGAGCGCGTCTCATAAGCTCCGCGTGGCGTAATGCCAATCCAGCCGCGCCCGATCGCAGCGCGGCCCTCGCGGACAGCACGAAGCCGAGGGGTGCCATCGGACAGCGCGACAACGCCACCGCCGGTGGCGTCCACGACGGGTTCCATAGTTGTGGTGTCGGCAATGGTGTTGACGAACTCCACCGGAGCAGCTGGGCCAAGGCCAATCACGGCAGTATGGTCTTGGTTTTCAAGGCGGTAGAGACCGATATCAGGGCCATCATAAAGTGTTTCAAACCGACCCGGGGAGACTTCTTCGAGCGACATTTCAACCTGTTCGCCACTCGGTGTGGTGATGACAACCGGACCTACGGCGTCTTCCAGAGATCGGCGTATGATGCGCATTTGCTGGCCGGTGGCTTCAGCCCAGAGCGCCTCTTCTTCCAGTTCAGGTTCTTTCATCATCCAGTGTGCAAGGCGACGCAGGAGCTCCAGTTGCGGCCCTCCGCCTTCGTACCCTCGGCTCCAGAGCCAGGCATGATCGGATGCCAGAAGAGCAACACGCCCCTCGCCGACCCGGTTCAGAACCAAAAGTGGGCGGTCATCAACGCCTGTCATCACAGTATCGCCTACTGATTGTTCCACCTCGATCTGGCGAAGCCAGCGTCCCCATTCGGTACCAAACTCCTGCTCAAGGCCCGAGGTTACAGGGTGTCGTTGGCCCAGATCGGTGATCTCGGGAAGAAAACGTTCTTCGATGACGCGCGCTGTCGGGCGTGCAGGTAAGATGGCCTCCAAAGGTGTGCGAAAGAGACTGTCTGCAGAGGCAAAATCGGGACCGGCGGCGATCAGAACTGCGCCGCCGTTTTCGACGTAGTTTCGTACATTCTCAAGATACACCGACGGCAAGATACCGCGACGTTTGTAGCGGTCGAAGATAATGAGGTCGAAATCATCGATCTTCTCAAGGAAAAGCTGCCGGGTCGGAAAGGCGATGAGGGACAGTTCCCGGACAGGCACGCCGTCTTGTTTTTCCGGCGGGCGCAGGATGGTGAAATGCACCAGATCCACCGAGCTGTCAGATTTCAGAAGGTTGCGCCAGGTGCGGCCGCCTGCATGTGGCTCACCCGATACGAGCAGTACCGAAAGTCGGTCTCGTACCCCGTTGATCTGCGCCAGCACAGTGTTGTTGCGGTCCGTGAGTTCGCCCTCAACCGTGGGCGTCGTGAATTGCAGGACATTGCGTCCACCATGGGGCAGGCGCACGGGAAGGTCGATGTCTTCGTTCACAGGGATCTGAAACCGTTGCGGGGCTTCTCCGTCGATGGACACATCGACCGAAACCGTAGTCGCATCTGCAGGCGCCGCGCCCAGATCAGAGACGCGCAAGGTCATAGAGATGTCTTCGCCCAGAATACCGAAGGCGGGGGCGTTGTTGACTTCAATCTTCCGGTCCCAGTCGTCCTCTTGTCCAGTGTGCAGAAGATGCAAAGGGGCTGGCATGTCTGGTGTTCGATCAAGATCATGCAGGCGGCCATCTGAGATCAGGATCCCCCCGGCAATGCGGCCACGGGGTTCTTCGGCCAGAGCCTCAGACAGGGCCGTCATGAGGCGCGTGCCGGTATTGTCCGGTCCATCGCGCAGGGTGATGCGGCGCAATTCGGTGTTGGGACGGGCCTCTATCGCCGTGGCGAGCGCCTCGGCGGTTTCGGATGTGGTTGTGCCGCGATCTGCCAAAGTCTGGCTGGCGGTTTCGTCCTCAACCATGATGACGATGTCACTGAGCGGTTCGCGCTCTTCAAGCTGATAAACCGGGCCAAGAAGCGCGCCGAGGATCACCAGGCCCCCCAAGGCGCGCAGTGGCCATCCTGACAAGCCTCGCCAATAGGCAAACCCAATGCCAACGACAAGCAAGACGGCAAGGGCGGCAATCACCCAGATATTGAGTAGCGGGTCAAAGAGGATGTTTCCTGTCATTGGCCCAACCTGTCGAGAAGCGCCGGTACGTGGACCTGA
This sequence comes from uncultured Roseovarius sp., assembly GCA_947496175.1. Classification (GTDB taxonomy): domain Bacteria; phylum Pseudomonadota; class Alphaproteobacteria; order Rhodobacterales; family Rhodobacteraceae; genus Roseovarius. The sequence goes on along the minus strand of CANMBU010000001.1, from coordinate 868,427 downwards.
TCGGATTTGTAGTTGCCCGTCAGGACATGCATCACCAGGTTCACGCCAAAGCGATAGGCCAGTTCCCGTTGCCGCTCACCCGCAAAGCCACGTCCAACCGGGAACATGGAATTGCCGCTTGCATCAGTGGCCCAGGCCGCAGCCCAGTCATTGCCGCCGATGACCACTGGGGTGACGTTGTCATTGAGGTTGCGGAACGGCATGCCCTCGACTTGTTCCGCGTCAGGTGGTGCAGCCTCGACCCAGACGCCACGACCGGTGTGACGGCCCGGGAAGTCCTGTAGCAGGTAGAAGGTGCGTGTCAGCACGTGGTCCTGTGGGATGGGTTCCAATGGGGGCACGTCAAGCGAGGCTGCGAGGCGCTGCAATTTCTGCCCGTTTGGTGAGGAGGCACCAAAACCTGCTACGTTGGCGTCGCGGGTGTCGAAAAGGATCATACCGCCGGTGCGAAGGTATGTGTTGAGCTTGGCATAAGCTTCTGCCGATGGGATCGGCTGGTTTGGCGTTATGGGCCAATATAGGAGCGCATAGACAGAGAGTTCGTCTGTTTCAAGGTCGATGCCCACAGGCGTATCCGGCTCGACTGATGTGCGGAAATAGAGTGTTTCGCCGAGACCACGCAGCCCGGCTTGTGCTGTTTGATCCAGCTGCGGGTCGCCTGTCAGGATATGGCCCAGCACCACTTCGGACGCAGCCAGAAGCGTTTTTTCCTCGGCCGTAAGGTCGCTTTGCGCATCAGCGGATTGCGGGGCGAGCATGACGGTCAGAAGGATTGCCGAAAGTGTGGCGCGTGCCGGGATTAAGCGGCCTGAGAGTGCGAGCGAAGCCACGATATCTGCCATCAAGAGCGCCAGCGCCGCGGCCAGCAGCCATCCGCCAAGTGGTGTTTCCGGCGCGCGTTCCAGGCCCAGAACCGGAACGTCTGCAGGCCATGTGGCAGGCTGCAGAACGGTTTCAGTGTCGAGCACATTCAGCGCCAAACGTCGATCCGGGCCTTCGTAGATGCCGGGGCGCAATTCGGGGCCTAGCGGATCTTGCAGGAAGTTCTCACCGTCTACGCCGGGTAGTGTGCCCGCATCATTTAATGCACCAAATCCATTAAGAACCTGAACAGGTTGCCAGGTCGTTCCTTGCAGCTCGCTCAAATCTGGAAGTGCCAGTGTCGAAGACACGGCAAGACGTTCTAGCATCTGCACGAAAACACCCGAGAGCGGTAATGTTGACCACTCGGCGTTGGCAGTGATGTGAAAGAGCACAACTTGTCCCGCGCCGATGCGCTTGCGTGTGACAAGCGGTGTGCCGTCAGAAAGCTGTGCAATGACGCGTTCTGAGAGGGTCGGGTCGGGTTGTGCCATGACCTGAGCCGAGACGGTGATGTCTGGTGACGGCGTGAGGCCAAAGAAGGGACTGTTCTCTGAGAATGGGGCCAGTTGCTTGGGTTCCCCCCAGCTCATGGCACCGCCAACCGTCCGCCCCCCCGCGCGCAGGCGCACTGGGAGCAGTGGGCTTTCGGAGCTGCGCGAGACGTCGGATGCGGCAAGGCGCGGGCCAGCAAAGCGCAAGAGCATGCCGCCTTCGTTGGCCCAGTCGAGAAGGGCTTCTTCTTCCGCTACGGACAGGGTGGCGACATCGGCCAGCACGACGACGTCGGGGTTGGCTGGCAGGATATCGAGAAGGCTGCCTTCGAGGATGTCTGCAGTGGGTTCCAATGCCTGTTCGAGATAGTGCAGTGGCGAGAGGAGTTCGAGCCCTTCGCGGTCTTCGCGCCCGGCGATCAGGGCCACTTCACGACGTTTGAGGCTGTCGTCGGTCAAGGTCACCGCACCAGCATGACGCTGACCGGCAATCTCGAAGCGGGTCAGACGCGCGCGCAGCTCGGAGGGCAGAGAAAGCAGACCGGTTGCTTCGAGGTCTCCAGGTTGGAATTGCAGGGTGAGGTCGGCCAATACGCGAGAGATGCCGGAGGGGTCACGCCCATGGGCTTCGACCTGCACCGCGCGCGGGGTGCCCGCAACAGCGCGCAGGCCGGTGATGCGGATATCGCCGTCTTCGACGATAGCAGGTTTGAGGGCGATGATGGGGACTGGGCTTTCATATACAGTGACAGGGCCGCGATCTTCGAGTGCTTGCAAAAAGACATCTCGTCCGGTGCGATCAAGACCATCGGACAGCCAGCGCGTTTCAAAGCCATCGCTCCCTAGCATGTTGGCGGCGTCTGTCATCGTGGTTTCAGAGGCGGCCCACGCAGAGGGGGCCATGCCGGACAACCGGCTGCGCCAAGCTTCTGCTGCCTGAAAAACGGGGGGTTCGGCATTTGACAAACGCATCATGCCAACCGGGCGCGCATCGCGGCCTGCCTCAGCGAGCATGGCATCGAGCAGTTCGGATTTCGCAGGCCAGTCGCGTGCGCTGGCCCAGCTTGCGTCCAGCACGATAAGAAGCGGCCCGGAATCCTGCGTTTCAGCGGTTTGGCGCGGGTTCAGAATGGGGCCTGCAAGCGCCACAATGGCGGCGGCCACGGCCAACATGCGCAGCAAGAGCAGCCACCAGGGTGTGCGGTCCGAGACTGTGTCGTCGTCTTTGAGGCCCAGAAGAAGAGCCACACCGGGAAAGCGTCGCCGGATCGGTGCGGGTGGTACCGCGCGCAGGATGATCCACAGAATAGGCAAGACCAGAAGTGCGGCCAGAAGCCAGGGTGTGGTGAAACCGATTGCGCCGAGGGTCATCTGTGATGCTCCCCGTCAATAGCGTTGTAAAGCCACAGAACCGCCGATTGTGCGCTTTGTGATGTATGGTGCAAGCCATATTGCCAGCCCGTTGCGGTGCAGAGGGCCTGCAACTCATCTTTGCGCGTGGCCAGGCGCGCCAGGTAGCGATCGCGTAATTCAGACGCTTTGAGTGTTTCATGCGCGAGTGTGCCGCCGACACTTTCAAAGATCGTGCGGCCGCGATACGGGAAGCTTTCTTCGGCTGGATCAAGTATCTGGTAGAGCACGCCGCGCACGCCCCGATCAGCCGCGCTTGTCAGGGCCTTTTTGACCGGGTCCAGTTCGCCCAGGAAGTCCGACAGAAAGATACCGCGTCCGTGAGAGAGCATTCCAGTTGTTTCGGGGGCGCCGTAGTCGGCGCTGTCTTCGTGCATCAACGCCATCGAGATGCGTTCGACTTGTGCTTCGCCGCGCCGCGGAGGCAAGTTCGCCCCGGAAAGGCCGACACGTTCTCCGCCCCGATTGAGAAGGATGGCCATGGCGAGGGCAAGAAGCCGCGCGCGATCGGATTTTTCGGGCACAGCATCATCTGACGAAAACCGCATGGAGGCGGCACCGTCGACCCAGAGTGTGACGCTTTGCGCAATCTGCCATTCGCGCTGCCGCAAGAATTGCCCGTCCGATTTGGCCGAGCGTCGCCAATCGATATGGCGCAGCTCGTCCCCGGCCTGGACAGGGCGGTATTGCCAGAAATCATCACCCATGCCCGACCGTTTACGCCCATGCTCTCCCAAAAGCACCGTACCCGCCAGATGTTCGGCCCGCGCGAGCAATGCGGGGAATCTAGCGGCTTCGGTCTCAGCCTGAGCGCGGAGGGGTGCGATTGGGCTCACGCAGCAGCCTCTGTCCGAGTGAAGGCGGTAACTGTTTCTGAGATTATTGTGTTTAGCTCCTCGCCACGTGCGCGGGCAGCAAAGTTAAGTGCCATGCGGTGGGTGAGCACAGGCTGCGACATGGCGACCACGTCATCCATATCGGGTGCCAGCCGACCATGCAGCATCGCGCGAGCGCGCACCGTGAGCATCATGGCTTGCGCTGCACGCGGACCAGGGCCCCAGGCCACGGTCTCCCGAATTTTCTCAGACGCCGAGGGGTCCTCGGGCCGGAAGGCGCGGACGAGATCAATGATCTGTTCCATCACAGCTTCCCCCACAGGCATCCGCCGCAGCAGATTCTGCGCGTCGATCAGCTCTTGCGGTGTGAAGACCTCGTGCGAGTCATCTTCTGTGACGCCTGTGGTCGCCAAAATGATGTCACGTTCCGTCTCACGATCCGGGTAGGGGACGTCGATTTGCACAAGGAAACGGTCAAGCTGGGCTTCGGGAAGGGGGTATGTGCCTTCCTGCTCAATCGGGTTTTGCGTGGCAAGGACGTGGAAGGGGGGCGAGAGCGGGCGGTCTTCACCCGCAACGGACACTTTGCGTTCCTGCATCGCTTGCAGAAGGGCCGATTGGGTCCGGGGGCTGGCGCGGTTGATCTCATCTGCCATCAGGAGCTGGCAAAAGATCGGGCCGGGTATGAATTTGAAAGCCCGTGTGCCGTCAGCACCGGTTTCGAGCACTTCTGAGCCGAGAATATCAGCCGGCATCAGGTCTGGTGTGAACTGAATGCGATTGGAATTGAGGCCCATTACAGTGCTGAGCGTCTCAACGAGCCTTGTTTTTCCGAGACCGGGAAGGCCAACCAGAAGTCCGTGACCTCCACACAAAAGCGCCGATAACGCCAGGTCGACGACGCGTTCTTGTCCGATGAAACGGCGGGTGATCGAGGCGCGCGCCTGAGCGAGCTTGTCTTCCAATGCTTCGATCCCTTTGAGAAGGTCCGCGTTGTCGGTCATGGAAAGTCTCCGTTTGGATCTATATCAGTCACGTAGAATGTATCGTGTGTATTCAAAATGGCAAAAGCAATGAGCAAAGAGTCTATCACGACACCGTCAGCAGAGCGTTTGGCAGATGTCGCGCGCGCAGAGGCGGGCAAGGGCCTTCCTCCGGTGCACCTGTGGAATCCGCCGTTTTGCGGGGATCTCGATATGCGCATTGCGCGGGATGGCACGTGGTTCTACCTTGGTTCACCGATCACTCGCCCTGGGCTTGTGCGCCTGTTTTCCACCATTTTGAGGCGTGAAGATGGCAAGTTTTTTCTGGTTACACCCGTTGAGAAGGTTGGCATCACAGTGGATGATGCGCCCTTTGTGGCGGTGGATTTTGAAGTTGCCGGTGAAGGTGAGGCTCAGGTTTTGGTGTTTGAAACCAATGTCGGGGACAAGGTTTTCGCGGGCTTGGACACACCAATACGCTGTGAAACAGACCCGGCCACAGGAGAACCGTCGCCTTATGTTCATGTAAGAGCAGGTCTTGAAGCTCTCATTGACCGTAAGTCATTTTATCGGCTGATCGACATTGGAACTCATCACGAGGGGGCGTTTGGATTGTGGTCGGACGGGGTCTTTTTTCCAATTGCTAACTCAAATGATGTGATGGCCGACTGAGTCTTTTGGGGTTTTTATGCTGATCTCGATGTGGACCGACGCAGAAGCTCAGCTTATCACTGCCTATTGAAAGTGTTTCGACTTTAACTGGACTCACTAAAAAAGGCGAAGCACGCGCCACAACCAACGGTTACACCGAGGCTCGCAAAAAACGTGACGAAAGTTTTTCTCGAAATGCTTTGGCGTTCGAAATTTAGCAGGAAAAAGTTGTGATCGGCGTTCATATGAACGCGTCTCTACAAACACCCTACATCAGCGGATGGAGGGGTCGAAAAGGATTTCGGGACGAGTGCGTATGGCGAACCCGCCATAGCTCCCGTCCCGAAGAATTCTGAAACGCGTTAACGTTTTAGAATTTTGTTGAAACAGGCTCGGGCTCAATCGGCGCCGGTGCTGGTTCTTCTTGTTGCGCGCAAGCTGCTACGCCTACGGTTGCGACGAGTGCTGCAATCAGTGCAAGTTTATTTGTCATGTGAACAGTTTCCCTCCAAGTGACATTCCATACATTCCGTTAAAGGGAATCGTTGTCAACACTAAGGCGTTGCGATTAGGCGGATTCCCGTTGACGCGCGCCATTTTTGACAACGTTTGGAGGAAATGTCACTGGTTTGTTTCCAAAATAGGTAACAACCTGTTGCAAATAAACAATTTCAGTGAGCTTCTGCCCAGTTTTTTCCCTGTCCGGCGTCCACTACAAGCGGCACATCAATATGTAACGCAGGCTTTGCCGCATTTTGCATGACATCTTTTGCTGTGGCGATCACGCGGTCTTCCTGTCCTTTTTCGACCTCAAAGAGCAATTCATCATGCACTTGCAGCAACATTTTGCAGGGAAGGGTGGAAATCGCGTCTGGCATCCGAATCATGGCTCTGCGGATAATGTCCGCCGCTGTGCCCTGAATCGGGGCATTGATCGCCGCGCGCCGCGCGAATCCCGCGCGTGGGCCTTTGGCAGCGATCTCAGGCGTATGGATTTTGCGGCCAAACAGAGTCTGGACGTAGCCACGTTCCTTGGCGAATTCGATGGTGCTGTCCATATAGCCGCGAATGCCGGGGAATCTTTCGAAGTACCGGTCGATGAAGGCTTGAGCCTCAGATCTGGGGATACGCAGGTTGCGGGCCAGACCAAAGCCGGAAATCCCGTAGATCACACCGAAATTGATCGCCTTGGCGCGTCGGCGTACCTCGGGTGTCATCTCATCAAGCGGGACGTCGAACATTTCCGAAGCCGTCATAGCGTGAATGTCGAGCCCGTCCGAGAAAGCCTTCTTGAGTGCCTCGATATCGGCCATATGCGCCAGAATGCGCAGCTCGATCTGGCTGTAGTCCAATGACACAAGCGTATTGCCCGGCTCTGCGACAAAGGCCTCTCTGATCCGGCGGCCTTCCTCGGTACGGACAGGTATGTTCTGCAAATTGGGGTCAGTGGATGCGAGCCGTCCGGTGGAGGCGCCGGTTTGAACATATGACGTATGCACCCTGCCCGTATCAGGATCGATGTGATCCTGCAGAGCGTCAGTGTATGTGCTTTTAAGTTTGCTCAACTGCCGCCAGTCGAGCACGCGCGCAGGCAGCTCATGTTCGGTGGCGAGGTCTTCAAGCACGTCCGCGCCTGTGGCATAGGCGCCGGTTTTGCCCTTTTTGCCTCCTTCAAGCCCCATCTTGTCGAACAGGATTTCGCCGAGTTGCTTGGGCGAGCCGACATTAAAGCTTTGCCCGGCCAGTTCATGAATCTCTGCTTCAAGCCCGGCCATTTTTTGAGCAAAGGCATTGGACATGCGGCTCAGGGTTTCGCGATCGATCTTGATTCCATGACGCTCCATTTGCGCCAAAACAGGGACAAGCGGGCGTTCGAGGCGTTCGTAAACAGTTGTGACATGTGATTTGTGAAGCTGAGGCTTGAACGTGTGCCAAAGCCGAAGTGTGATGTCAGCATCTTCGGCAGCGTATTTGACGGCCTCGTCAATGGGGACACGATCAAAGGTTATAGCGGATTTGCCTGTGCCCAAAAGTTCCTTGATTGGGATGGTTGTATGGGTCAGATAGCGCTCGCTGAGCGTGTCCATGCCGTGGTTGTGGATGCCGGAATTGAGTGCGTAGGACATCAGCATCGTGTCATCGATGGGGTGGATGCCTACCCCGTAGCGGGCCAGCACCTTGGCGTCATACTTCATGTTCTGCCCAATCTTGAGGATCGCCGGGTCCTCGAGGATGGGCTTGAGGGCACTCAATGTGTCCTCTAATGGCAGCTGTCCGTCCAGAAGGGCATCCGTGCCAAAGAGATCATCGGCGTTACCGTCTTTGTGTTGCAGCGGGATGTAACAGGCCTCTCCGGGGTCAACCGAGAGACAGATCCCCACAAGATCCGCCTGCATTTCATTGAGCGAGGTGGTTTCTGTGTCAAAGGCGACATAGCCCCGGGCGACGATCCGGTCGATCCACCGTTGGAGCGTCGTCGTGTCGGAAACGCGCTCGTATTTTGATGGGTCGATGGGGGGCCAGTCCGGGGCGTTCTCGTCCGAACTTTCGGATATGGGCGTGTCCGGAATAACGGGCGCCTCAACATTCAGAGCCTCGGAGATCCGCTTCGTCAGCGTGCGAAACTCCATTTCAGCGAGAAATGTCATGAGCGTTTCGGGCTCAGGGTCGCGCACTTCAAGATCTTCAAGCGTGAAATCAAGCGGTGTGGCGCAATCAAGTTGTACCAAACGTTTCGACATCTCGATCTGTTCACGCTTGTCAATCAGGGTTTCGCGGCGCTTGGGCTGTTTGATCTCTTCGGCGCGGTCAAGAAGCTCTTCGAGCGTGCCATACTCATTGATGAGCAAGGCGGCGGTTTTCACACCAATCCCCGGCGCGCCAGGCACGTTGTCGACACTGTCACCGGCCAGCGCCTGCACATCCACCACCCGTTCGGGACCAACGCCAAACTTCTCCATCACGCCGTCGCGGTCGATGCGGCGGTTTTTCATAGCGTCGAACATCTCGACGCCGTCGCCGACAAGCTGCATGAGGTCTTTGTCTGAACTGATGATGGTCACGCGCCCGCCGGCATCCCGGGCCTGGACAGAGAGCGTCGCGATGATGTCGTCGGCCTCAAACCCTTCCAACTCTTTGCATGCGATGTTGAAAGCCTCTGTCGCCTGTCGCGTCAGCGGGATCTGTGGGCGCAGGTCCTCCGGCATGGCTTCGCGATTGGCTTTGTATTCGGGGAACATGTCATTGCGAAACGTGTGACTGCCCTTGTCAAAGATCACAGCGACATGGGTGGGAGCATCGGGGCCGGTGTTGTCCGAGATGTAGCGCTGTAGCATGTTGCAAAAGCCCGAGACCGCGCCGATGGGAAGTCCGTCAGATTTGCGCGTGAGCGGTGGCAGGGCGTGATAGGCGCGGAAGATAAAGGCGGAGCCATCAATCAGGTGCAGATGATGCCCTTTGCCGAACTGTGTGCTCATCCTGGCCCCCGCCTGTTGCAAACTGGTGTTGCAAAACTATTGCCACGAAGCGGCGCTGGCTTCCACCCGGATTGCGACAGAAGCTGTCGTCAGGCCATTTCTGATTGCTGATCAAAGAAGGAGGTGGAGGTGGGTTTTTCAGGGATTTCCATCTCGTAAGATGAACAGCGCACGCGGCCTGTTTCCTCACCACGCACGAGTTCATGCGTATGTCGGCTTGGCAAGTGATTTGGGCTGAGCTCAATGGCATCTTCGGCATAGTAGGTGGCTATATAGAGCGTGCGCGGTTGATCCGAGAGGTTTGGTGCCGAGCCATGCAGAAGGCTGGAATGCATTAGGCAAACAGACCCGGCTTTGCCGGTGCAACGTACAATGTTGTCTTTGTGCTTGTTCAGAACTTCATCTGAGACAGCGCCAGTGAACTGCCCGTCATGCCAATGCGAATAAAGCGGGCCTTTATGCGTGCCGGGGACGACTTCAAGTGGGCCGTTTTCGAGTGTGACATCATCGACAAAGAGAAGTGCGGTAATCAGATCATCGTTTGTCATCGGCTGAAACGAGAAGTCCTGATGAAATTTGATTTGCGTCGCGGCGCCGGGTTGTTTGGAGTTTACCTTGCCATGGTGAAAGCGCAGGTTGGGGCCAATGAGGTCAGCCACCATGTCAACCGTGCCCGCATTGCGCATTGTGTCGAGAAAAACATCCGAGACTTCTTCCGGGGACTGTACCCGGCGCAGGGCGGGTTTTTCGGCGCTGTGGCCCGGTTCAACGGAGAACCGCGCGCGGCCATCCATGGTCTCGCCATAGTCGTTTCGGTGAGCACGGCTTTCTTCGATCCAGCCCTCGAACTCTTCGCGCATGGCGGCAAGTTGATCTGGACTGACGGCGTTCTCAACAGTGAGCACACCATCGCGCCAAAACGCATCGATCTGTGTTTGGGTCAGCACGGCCATTGGCGTTTCTCCGCATTTTCCAACTCGAATGGAACATGGGGGACAAGGCGTATGTCAATGCTGTTTCAGCGCCATGAGGCAGGAAGGATGTCGGTTTCAGACTTTGCCTTCAAAATCCTTGTGAACCAGCTTGGCGTCACAATAGGGGCATTCTACAAAACCAGTGTCATGGGGAATGGAAAGCCACACGCGTGGGTGGCCCAACGCGCCTTCACCTCCGTCACAGGCCACACGGTAGCTGTCGACAATACGTGTTTCGGGGGCTTCGGTCACCATTGATGGATTTCCTTTTGGCTTCATGTTCCCTAAACCGCGACTATATCCAAGCGCGGGCCGGGGACAAGGGTTGCAATGCCATCACATGCGATAGAATTACGAGGGTTGCAAAAGACCTATCCGGGCGGACGGCAGGGACCGGCAAAGGCGGCATTGAAGGGCGTTGATCTTGATATTCCTGCCGGGTCAATCTTTGGTCTGCTTGGGCCAAATGGTGCAGGTAAATCTACACTGATCAATATTCTGGCCGGTCTCGTCGTCAAATCGGCGGGCAGTGTGCGTATTTGGGGCTTTGATCAGGATGTGAATCCCCGCCAAAGCCGGGCGGCAATTGGGGTGATGCCGCAGGAATTGAACCTTGATCCGTTCTTTACGCCTCGGGCCGCATTGGAAGTGCAGGCTGGGCTTTATGGGGTGCCCAAGTCGCGGCGGCGCAGTGATGAAATTCTGGGGCTTGTCGGTTTGAGCGATAAGGCCGAAGCCTATGCGCGTACGTTGTCGGGGGGTATGCGTCGGCGGCTGTTGCTGGCGAAGGCGTTGGTACATCAGCCGCATGTGCTGGTGTTGGATGAGCCGACGGCAGGTGTGGATATCGAGTTGCGGCAAATGCTTTGGCAGAACATTCGCAAGCTCAATGAAGAGGGGATGACGATCATCCTGACGACGCATTACCTTGAGGAAGCCGAGGAGATGTGTGACGAGATTGCGATTATCGATCAGGGCAGTCTTGTGGCGCGTGACAGCACGGCGAATCTTTTGGGGCAGCTTGATGCGCGATGTCTGGTGGTCGTGCCAGAGCAAACGCCCGCCAAAGTGCCAAATCTTCCTGGTCTGGATGTGTCTCGGAGAGACACCGGCGAACTTGCCTTGTCCTACAGAGGGTCTGTTTTAACCGCGGATGCCGTTTTGGAAGCCGTGCGCGCAGCCGGTATCGTGATCCGGGATGTGCGGACTGAGCAGGCCAATTTGGAAGATGTGTTCTTGTCGTTGACCGGGTCGCACTAGGGCTTGCCGGTCCCGTTCAGGCGCTCTTCGATGGATTGCAGGCGCTTGAGAACCTCATCACGGTACTCATCCGTGCGTTCGGCATCTTCGACGCCATGCGCTTCCTGCATAGAGTTCACAATCAGACCCACGACCAGGTTCACAGTGGCAAAGGTTGTCACAAGAATGAACGGCACAAAGAAAGCCCATGCATAAGGGTAGACCTGCATCACCGGGCGCACGATGCCCATGGACCAGCTTTCCAATGTCATGATCTGAAAGAGTGAATAGGCCGAGCTTCCTATGGTGCCGAACCAGTCCTGAAAGTTTGCCGCTTGCTCAGGCGTGCAAGCGCTGCAGTCGCCGCCAAAGAGCTTGGTTGCCATAACAGAGCCGATGTAGAAAATGATCCCCATCAAAAGAAATACTGAGCCCATCCCTGGTAAAGCGCTCATCAATCCTTCGACCACGCGACGTAGGGATGGCATGACTGAGACAACGCGCAAAAGACGCAAGATGCGCAGCGCGCGTAGAACGCTTAGTCCCTGTGCGGATGGCACCAAAGATATGCCGACAATAATGAAATCGAAAATGTTCCAGCCATCACGGAAAAACGAGAGGCGATAGACGTAAAGCTTGAGCAAAAGCTCGATCACAAAGACGCCAAGGCAAATTTTATCAAGCGCCTCAATGACCGGCCCTGCGGCGCTCATCGCAGTTTTTGAAGTCTCAAGCCCCAGAATGACGGCGTTGAAGAGGATGACACCCAGGATGAAGTTCCTGAATGTGAAGGATTCCACCAATTTCTTGATGCGAGACTGCTCTGATGCGTCATTCATTGGTGTGCTTTGGCTCATGGGGGTGGATATGTATCACCCGAACCATGCCTTCAAGATGGCGAATAATTGACGCGTGGGTGAGTGTGGCATCTGCCACTCACTGTGGTTTGGAGATCATACGACCCAGGCCACGGCCTCCAAGGATGTGTAGGTGGTAATGTGGCACGTCCTGCACCCCGGCCTCCCCGGCATTTGAGATGGTGCGATACCCGCTTTGACCATCTCCCGGTGAGACACCCGTCATCTCGCAGACTTTGGCCGTGGCCCTGATGAAATCAATGATTTCCACCTCGCTGGCCTCGGCCGCGAAATGGTCGTGGCACACATAAGCACCTTTGGGGATAACCAAAACATGCACAGGCGCCTGCGGTTGAATGTCATTGAAGGCCAGTGCGTGTTTGGTTTCCAGAACGGTGTCATTGGGAATTTCGCCGCGTAGGATTTTGGCAAAGATGTTTTGGTCGTCATAAGAGTAAGGCATGGCGTATCTCAGTCAGAAAAAAGGTGATCTGTTTGGGCGATTTCAAGAGCTTTGTCGGGTGTGATCTTTAGGAAGTCTTCAATTTTCGCAGCGTTGGTTTCGGATGGGTTTGACTGTTTCAGGATAAGATGGTTCTCAAACTCCGCATCGCGGATGCGGTCTGACTCAAAATTGATGTCACCCCGGATTGTGGGCAACAGTCGTTCCAGTGTTTCACGTGGTGTACGTTCGCCCGCCAAACCAACACGTTTGGCGTGCCCAATCAGGTATTCGTCTGTAAAGTCACATTGAATTTCCAACATGCGGGTTGTGGAGCGGTCACTGTTGAAATCTTCCAAAAGCTCAATGTTGCCGGGGTCCATGCAGACGATCAAGCGGTCGGTTTCAAAGTAGTCAAAAAGCATCCGCATCAACGCGCGACGATGGCGTGTGCGTTTGCCTAATGACCTTTGGATGCCACCCAGATCAGGCAGGGGCGTGTCGTCTTCGTTAAAGAGATACTCAACGGCGGGCACATTTGTGACCTGACGTATGCGGGCCAAGAGGCGCTTGGCCACGTGCCATTTCTTGCACACCAGGATCATCAGCTCGCGTTCGCGACCCAGGGTGCTTTCGGTTTCCCAAAATCGCAGGGCGAAACGACGACCAATGCGTCCTCGTCCGGAAAGGAACTTAAAGAGACTGCGCCCTTCGTCGGAGATTTTGAATTCCGCATCCTCATCGGCGTAAAGCGCGCCAAGTCGTTTTTTGAGTTCGGTCGCTTCAGCACTGATCTTGCGGGCAAAGAGCGCATCCTGGCTAAGCAACAGGTCGTAATGATCATTGTAGAAGGTGACCGGCATTCCGTAATCGGTGAACATCAAGAAGGTCAGAGTTCGTGTGCGGATTTCATTTTCCGGGACGAGGTGGCGGACAATAGTTTGAAAAAACGTCTCGTCTGGGATCCAAGTAGTGCGGAAAAATCGCATCACGTCCGGACGTTTGCGCGTGAAATCCAAAATCCATTCAATGGTCCGGCGGCGCAGGCACCACCACTGGCTTCCGATCATGATTTGAATATCAGAGGGAATCTTTCGGGTTATTCCAAGCTTTCTTTGCAAATTGAAGGAAGTGTAGAACAGTTTCTTGTTGTTGCGCTCATTGAAGAAGTGCCGGTAGATCAGCCGTTCTTCCTTCATCCCCGTTTTGATCCAGTCGCTGGCGAAGAAGTCGAAGCTTTCGATATAATCGTTGTCTTCACGATCCAGAAAGTCATGCGCAAAGCGCGCTGATTTTATGGCCGCGCAGTCGCCTGACAACATATAAAAATGCGTGGCGCGCGGAAATTTTTCTACTGCCGCCTCTATGGCGTTGAGCGTTGCCTGGACCAGAGACCATTCCCCCCAGCCGCATTTGATGCGTTTTTTCGCAAAGGTCACATTGGGATTGTCGGCCAGGGCGGCGCGAATCTTCTGATAGGCTTTTGCATCTGCGCGCGCATCAAAGTGGATCGCCATGTAGTCGCCCGCCGCAGTGAGCATATTGGCTTGCCCAATGATGGCATCCGGGTCTTTGTGACACAGAAGAATAAAGGCGATTTTAGCCATATCTCAGCGAAGGTCTGCTCTTTTTGCGTTTGCCTATAGTGATAGTCGCGAACAGGCGTTGAATAAACAGCCTTTCTTTGGTTTTTTGTTGGATATAGTTTGGTAAGACCCGACAAAGGCAAAAGAACGGGTTTGGAGGCAGGGAATGGGCTTTCCCGGAACATGGATGACGGAGAGCGAGAGCGTGGTTTACCGCGTTGTGCCGAAATGCGCCTGCTCAACCATCGGTCAGATCATGTACTACTCCGACCATGGTGCCTTTTTTGATGGCGACATTCACGATGCCGTGGATGGCCTTCACAAATGGGCACGTGAGGACAGCCAGCCTTTGATCAAGGCCAATGTGCGCACACACACGTCTTATGCTTTTACCTGTGTGCGCAATCCTTACACCCGTATCCTGAGCTCATTTTTCGATAAAATTTGCGGCATTCAGCGCAATGGAAAACGCTATCGTGGCAAGCTGGTGCCGCTGCTCATTCAAAAATATGGTATTGATGTTGGCGGTGAGGATGGCAAGCGGGAGTTTGACCAGATCAAGAGCTTCCGGCGCTTCCTGCTCTTTGCGCGGGATACCATTCGGTGGAAGCGTCCGATGGATCCGGACATCCACTGGTCGTCAATGTCAGGACATGTCTCGACCTTCATCGCGAATGGCGGAACCTATGACAAGATCTTCTGGACCGAGCAATTCAATGATGGGATGGGCGAGGTTCTGAAGCAGATCAAAACACCAAAGAAAATTGATCTGAAGAAAATCCCGCGTTTTAACGAAAGCGAGGGGCATGGCCCCAAGCGCGCGCATCCGGTGGAAGATTATTTTGACGATTTATCGATGCATCTGATCAAAGAAATCTATCACCGGGATTTTGAACTCTTCAAATATGACTTCGACAATCCGGGCAACAAGATGCCGATTGGTGAAATTGATTTGGCCGAGGTTCACGCGAAACTGGGGGAGTAGGCAGGGAGCACTCAATTCTTTTTAGTTGTTTTCGGTACTTGATTGGTGCTGAGTAAACGAAGAATGAATTGAGCCTTCGGACCAACAGAATTGAACCCAGACCAAGCCAGATTTGATTCTTTGATCAAAGAAGCAGAGTTGCTGCGCACTGAAGCGTTGCAATGCATCGGCAATGTGCGGCGGTTGACTGGGTTTGTTACATCCGTCGCGGGAGCCGGTATTCCCTTGCTGGCAGCTCTATTGAACATAGGACCGACATCAGACGTCAAAATTTCCACGCTTTCTGAACTGAACACTCAGATCATAGAGAACGCCATTATCGTTCAGATGGTGATGGTGAGTATTTCTATAACCTGTGTGTGTTTTCTGATGATTTATACAGGAGTTTTCACCCAAATCTTTGTGATTGCAAAATACTTCCGAGAGTATCTGAGCATCGAGATCAATAAGATCGTCACACAACCCGATGACGGGATTACGCCCGTTTTTCATTGGGAAGATTGGTTGCAAAAGTCTCGCAAACATTCCGGTTTCAAAGTTGGTGACATTGAGCTTGCTATTGAACCGCTGATGATGACCGCCTTTAGTTTAATTTATGCGGGGCTGGCGTGCTACGTGTCCTACATCAGCACAAACGCTTGGATTACGTATTCCATCAGCGGAGTGGTTGGCTTTTTGTGCCTCGCGTCATTGGTAAAATTCTTTAGAACGCTATCTGGATCTTTGGTCGTTTCAGAAGCTGTTGCAGATCGGGAAGCTGAAAAAGAAACAGTCGAGGAAAAATCAGAAGAAACTTAGGCTTGGTTTTTCGTGAAGTGAAGAATTCCTGTCCCTGTCCACATTAGAAAGGACGGGTTTGAAATTCGAAGGTCGAAGCCGGCATCCGCCATATCCAAGAGAAGTTTGCGTACTTTGTCGGGCGTGGCGTAGTTGCAATGAATCTCCATTGAAATCGAACTAACTCTGGAAAGATACGGCAGGTTGGCGCCCGAAAAGACGTCGAATTCTCCGCCTTCAATATCACATTTTACGAAGTTGAGCCTTTCAATTTGATGGGCTTCGAACAGCGTCTTGAATGTGATGTTCTCCACGGTTTCTGATGTCTTGCTCGGGCCTTTGAAGAGCGTCGACGACATGCCGTTGTTCACATCGTGAAAGTTAAGCGTGCTTTTACCATCCTGAGATGCCGCGCATGCATGTATGGTTGACATATTGTCCAACGCGTTGAGCTTGATGTTCTTTTGTAAGCGCTGAAAATTCTGCGTTGAAGCCTCGATGGCGATCACGTGTTCTGCCGTTTGCGCCGCATAGATTGAAAACGCGCCGATGTTTGCTCCGATATCGAGGACGATGCCAGTGTGGTTTTCGCCGTACTCGTGATTTTGCCAGACTTCATCTATAACAAAGCTGTCGGATGTTCCGCGGCGCACCTCAAAGCGTGAGCCTTTTTTCGCAATTTGATAGAGTTCTGGTTTTTTGCGGTCCTGTTTGACGAATTGCTTGTGCAGGAAGTAAAGCAAGATGCGAAAGCACATCCACCTGAGCTGCCAAAAACCGGGGAAACCGAACCCGTTCAGCTGTCGAACAAGAGCTTTCAAGCCATCTTTATCAGACTGAGAGTATTGCGTTTGCAATTTGAGACCTGAGACAGAGGTTCACGATGCGGATGTTTATACAGTCGGTCCTTTGAAACTGAAACAATATCAGCAAGAGTTCGCGTGTACGATCCGCGCTACACCAAGCCGTGATCTTTGAAAGCTTGCATGACTTCCGACTCCGGTCGCGCGCCGTAGTGGCCTATGACCTCTGCTGCTGCTACACAACCCATGCGGCCCGCAATCTCCAGTGAAACACCTGTTGCCAGGCCGTAGATGAAACCCGCTGCGAACTGATCGCCTGCACCGGTTGTATCTATCGGGGGCACTTCATGCACAGGAACAGTGATTGTGTCGTCGCCTTCGACAATCACAACATCATGGCCTGAGCGGGTGCAGACGATGAGTTTACTTTCCGAGGCTGCCGCCTCAAGTGCCGCGCCCAGATCGTCTGTCTCATAAAGCGACCGCCATTCGTGTTCGTTGCCGATGACGACATCAAGTTCTCGGGCGATTTTGCGGAAATCGGCGCGATGGCGGTCAACGCAGAATGGATCGGAAAGGGTGATCCCGGCCTTGCCGCCGGCTTTCCGACAGGTCCGTGCAGCGCTGAGCAGGGCTTCTTTGCCTTTGTCCTTGTCGTAGAGGTAGCCTTCGAGAAAGAGCAGCTGCGTAGCTGCAGCTACGGCATGGTCTACGTCATCGGTGCTGAGTTCTGTAGAGATGCCCAGGTAAGTGTTCATCGACCGTTCGCCGTCCGGTGAGACGAAGATCATTGAGCGTGAGGTTGGTAACTCACCATTGGTTACGGGGTCGTTGATAAATGCCGTGCCGCTCTCTTTCATTCCTGCGATGTAGTCTCGCCCAGCCTCATCATCGCTAACGCGTCCGATAAAGGCGGTATCAAGACCCAAAGCTCCAATTCCCGCGATGGTATTGGCGACAGATCCGCCTGCCATTTGCGTGCGGTTTTCCATGTTGTCATAGAGAAACGAGCAGCGATCTTCATCAATGAGCTGCATCACGCCCTTTTCGATGTCCATGCGGCTTAGGAAACTATCGTCAGCTTGGCTAATGATATCGACGACGGCATTGCCGATGCCAACAACGTGGTACTTTGTCATAGAGTTTTGTCCTCGAATGGGCAGAGATCGCGAATAAGGCACGCACCGCATTTGGGCTTGCGCGCAACACAGATGTAGCGGCCATGCAGGATAAGCCAGTGATGGGCGTGCAGTTGGAAATCAGCGGGGATGTGGTCTTCGATTGCGCGTTCAACGGCATCGACATCTTTGCCGGGGGCAATGCCGGTTCGATTGCCAACGCGGAATATATGCGTGTCGACGGCCTGAGCCGGATGGCGCCACCACATGTTGAGGACCACATTTGCGGTCTTGCGCCCGACACCGGGCAAAGATTGCAGAGCGGCCCGGGAATTGGGCACCTCGCCGCCATAATCCTCGACCAGAATGCGCGAGAGTTTCATCACGTTTTTGGCCTTATTGCGGTAAAGGCCAATGGTCTTGATATGCTCGATCAATTGCTCTTCGCCAAGATTGAGCATTTTTTGCGGGGTGTCGGCTTTTTCAAAGAGCGCCTTGGTGGCTTTGTTCACTCCTGCATCCGTTGCTTGCGCCGAAAGGGCGACCGCCACGACAAGCGTGTAGGCGTTGACATGGTGCAGCTCGCCTTTGGGCGCGTCCTCGGCATCGCGAAAGCGGGTGAAGATTTCGCGGATGGTGTGGTAGTCGAGTTGCTTGGCCATAACCGCCTTTTGCCGGAAGGCTGAGGAGGGAGCAAGAGTGCGTCAAAACTATTGAAACTGGAGCCTGTCATTGTGCGCCTGGTGTTACGTGGTGTGGGTTATGGCGACGTAACAGTTCTACATCTACAACAGCAGTGCTGTGGGATATTATTCCGGCACTGGGCGCTTTGATTTTAGTTCCAGCTATACAGCGGATGGTGGTCGTTACCGTGTTGTTGTGACCGATGATGATGCCACGGCGTATGCATCTGGAGATTCAAACCAAACGGCCGATGTTCATAACGCCGCCGGAAACATCGCCGCCAGTGGGACAATGGAACTGCCTGGCTACGCCGAGCTTTCTGGACCGGGTGGATACATTTATCTGGACCGGCTTGAGGTAGGCGGCATGCAAGTGGGGTGTGCCTCAAGCGAGCATCTTACACTGGACGGTAGCTCTCCGGTCACGGACTCTCATCAAGTTGATATTGTGTATTCCTATTTCGAGGGAACTTTGATCCCGTGTTTCACCCAAAGAGTGAAGATCGAAATTTAACTGGGCGCTCTGGAGGTTGCTGACATTGCCGCTGGGACGCGGGTGCAAACGCTGGACCATGGATTGCAAGAGGTCCTCTGCCGTTTTGTAACGCAGGTTTCTTTGGCGCGTCTGGTGACGTCTCCCAAGCTTTGGCCGGTCATGATTTCTGACGAAGCGAGAGGTTGCAGGAAATTGTGGGTTTCAAGGGATCATCGGGTTCTTGTGCGTGATCCTTTGGTTGGCTTGTCTTTTGGACATGATGAGGTGCTTGCGCAGGCGTATGAATTTGGGTGTTCCAGACTGAGCCCAGAGCGCTGGCCGGGTGGAATTCAACGCCACCATTTCCTGTTTGAAACGCATCAGATTATTCACGCCAATGGTTAATGGATTGAAAGCTTTTTCCCTGGAAAAGAAGCAATCCAACGTTTGTCCAAAGAAAACCTCATGCAGGCGGAAGAAGCTTTGGGTGATGCGCTCTGCAAAATGAAAACGGCCCGTCCCTGCCTAAGTGAGAGAGAGACGCGCGCGTATCTGAAAATCAGAAAATCGCTTCGCATGAAACGTAGATCACCACCACAGTTGCGCAATATTCGGGTCGCAGGCGACATATGCATAGCCTAAATTCGGATCATCTAGCCAATGAGGCCCGCTATGAATGCTCCTACACATGATAGATACCATTTTAACGTTATGCGCCGCGCCATTGACCTGATCGATAACGCAGATCCAAAGCTTTCGCTGAATGAGCTGGCTGAAAAAATGAACATGAGCCCGGCGCATTTTCAGCGGCTTTTCACTCAATGGGTGGGTGTGTCTCCAAAGCGGTATCAGCAATATCTGGCGTTAGGCCAGGCCAAAGACATGTTGGCTGAGCGGTTCACCACGCTCGATACGGCGCATGAATTGGGCCTTTCCGGTACTGGTCGTTTGTATGATTTGTTCCTGCGTTGGGAAGCGATGAGTCCAGGTGAATTTGCGCGCAAAGGTGAGGGGCTCACGATCTATTGGGGGTGGTTCGACAGCCCCTTTGGTTTGTCGCTTGTGATGGGGACTGAGAAAGGCATCTGCGGGATTGGCTTTGCCAGTGAAACTGGTGAGGACGCTGCCATGGAAGATCTTTTATCCCGCTGGCCCAAAGCAAACTTCGTAGAAGATCCGATGATGCTTCGACCTTGGGTTCTGACCGCCTATGGTGCAGGGGATCAGGCGGCTGAAAAGACACCTCTCTACATGATCGGTGCGCCGTTTCAGATCAAGGTTTGGGAAGCCCTGCTGCAGATTCCATCGGGGCACGTCACCACTTACTCGGAGATTGCAGAGGCGATCGGTCATCCCAAAGCCGTGCGTGCCGTTGGCACTGCGGTTGGTCGTAACCCTGTGAGTTTTCTCATCCCTTGCCATCGCGCGCTTCGCAAGTCTGGTGGTTTGGGTGGCTATCACTGGGGTCTTCCGGTCAAACGCGCCATCCTGGCTTGGGAAAGTGCACGGGTGGAGGCGGAATAAAAAACGCCCGGTCGAGCCGGGCGTTTTCAGTTTTTTGCCTAGACCCGGCCTTTCCAGGGCACGAGCCAGTTTTCGAGGGCGCGTACGCCGACGTCGATCAGGAACCCGATGATGCCAATCAGGATGATCCCGACAAGGACAATATCGGTGAGCTGAAACTTCGACGCGACCACGATCATCTTGCCAAGACCGACTTCGGCTGCAACGAGTTCGGCCGCCACAACTGTGCCCCAGCAGACCCCCATGGCAACCCGTGCACCGGTGAAGATTTCAGGTAGCGAGTTTGGTACGATGACCCGGCTGAGAATTTGCCACTTGGACGCGCCAAGTGAATAAGCCGCGTGGACCTTGGAAATGGCGACACCGGACACACCAGACCTTGCGGCAATGATCATGATCCACAAGGCGGCCAGGAAGAGCAGGATAACCTTGGACAGCTCGCCAATCCCAAACCAGATGATCATCAGCGGGATCAAGGCCAAGGGTGGCACGGGGCGCATGAATTCAACGATCGGGTCAAACCAGCCGCGCGACCAATTGGTCAGGCCCATGGCATAACCGATGGGAATGCCAATCAGTGCACCGAAGAGAAAGCCCAAAAGCACGCGTTGCAGAGAGTACCGTGTGTGTTCCCAGAGTGTGAACCCCTGATACCCCTCTTGGTTCAGGCGGATGAACCGTTCCAGCACAACTTCGGGTGCCGGCAAGTAGAGCCGGGCCATACGCAGGCCCGTTTTGGGCTCGAAGGTTGGCGTGCCCTTGTCGGTCAGACCAATCGTGCCTTCTGCAATGGTGATCTTTTGTCCCGGTTCGACAGGTTGTCCATTCAAATGTGTGATCTTTGACCCATCGCTTTTCGACACGTCGTCATTGTTCCAGACCGGGATCACCTTGAACCCGTAGCGCGCCACAGTGAGAGAATCGTTCTTGGCAAATCCATCCCCTGGTTCGACCTCGGGGGCGGGCGGCTCTCGTCCGGGATTGCCATCTTCGTCGAGCGTTTGCTGTATGTCCTCGCGAAACACACGTATCGTGACGTCGGCGTCGTCAGTTGCTCCATCAGGTAGAGTGGCTGTGTAGGTGAAGGTCACGTCTCCATCGAACGGTCCGGGCAGCTTCGGTAGCGGAATTGCGGAGTTCGTGAAGGCTACCCACAGGAAGAAGACAGTTATGACCGAAAGGAACGAGGCTATTCGGTTGGCTTTCACAGCACTTTCGTCGCCGAAGGTTACAGTCTTGAGTTTGTTGAACCCTTCGCGCGCAAAGTAACGTTGAAGCAGTCTGGACAGGATTAGGTAACTGCCAAAGAAGGCGCCCACATAGAGCGCAAGTACGAGAATACCGGTCATGCGCTTTCCTCCGCCCGGCCCATGATCTCTTCTTCCATGTTCCAGATCATTTCGAGAATTTCTTCACGGGTTGTGTTGTAGTCTTTGTGTTTCTTAACATCCCGCAGGTCGTTGCCTACACCGAGATCGGCAAAGGGCAGGCGGTATTCTTTGTGAACACGCCCTGGACGTGGCGCCATAACGAGCAGGCGCTCTCCGAGCAGAAGGGCTTCTTCCACGGAGTGCGTGATCAGGATGATGGTCTTGCCCGTGTCCTTCCAAAGATCAAGCACGAGGCTTTGCATTTTTTCGCGCGTCAGAGCGTCAAGCGCGCCAAGTGGTTCGTCCATCAGGATCACGTCGGGATCGTTTGCCAGACAGCGGGCGAGCGCCACACGCTGTTGCATGCCCCCGGAAAGTTCGTAGACGGCCTTTTCCTTAAAGTCCTGAAGGCCCACGATATCGAGCAGATGCTCAACGTTTTCGGCACTTTCCTTGCGGCTCATGCCTTTCATGTCCGGACCGAAACTCACGTTGTCACGAACGTTCATCCATTCAAATAAGGCACCTTGCTGGAACACCATTCCGCGTTCGGGGTGTGGCCCGGTGACTTCATGACCATTCAACATGATCTTGCCTTCGGTCGGCGCGAGAAATCCCGCCACGATGTTCAGCAGGGTTGTCTTCCCGCAGCCAGATGGGCCAAGAACACTCATCAACTCGCCCGACTTAATGTCGAGCGTCACATTTTTCAGCGCCTGGACATGACCGCCGTTCGGCAGGTCAAAGCGCATAGAGATGTCATCTATAAATAGACCGTCCACAAGTGTCCCCTTTTTGGCAGGTCGTTTGGCGCTTGGCTGCGCCTCAATGAAAGACGGGCGCGCAAGGCGCCCGCCTTTTGAGATACGTAACTTATTGACCCAGTGGGCCTGCGTTTACGTTGTCTGCATAAGATGCTTTTGCACCGTCGATGGAGCCTGCTTCCACGAAGACGTCAGCAACGCCTTTCATGAACTCCTGCGCGCCGCCACCGAGCCATTTTTCAGACAGCTGATCTTCTACAGTTGGGAAGACAAAGGTGCTGATTGTGGCTTTGGTGTCGTCCTCGGACATACCAGCGTCCTTGGCGATCACAGGCAGCATTTTTGCGTGGTTGGCCTCATCGGCCCACATCGCGTTGGCTTCTGCTGTCACGTCAAGAAACTTGGCAACCATGTCGCTGTTTTCTGCCACGAAAGAAGAGGGAGCAGAGGTCACGTCGAAGACGAGGATGCCCAGCTCTTCTTTTTCAGCGCCAGTCAAAAGCACGTTGCCGCTTTCTTTCATGCGACGCAGTGCGCCACCCCAGCCACAGGCCATGTCAACAGCGCCTTGTGCCAGAGCCGCCTGGCCCTCGGCAGGTGCCATGTCGACGACGTTCAGGCTATCGAGGGCCACGCCAAAGTGGCTCATTTGCTTGAGGAAGCCATAGTGCGCAGCTGTGCCGAGCGGAACGGCGACTTTCTTGCCGGCGAGCTCTGCTGCGCTGTCCTTGTCGATCTCAAGACCGGAGGACACGACGCAGTTGTCGTTGTCCGAGTAGGACACGGCCACATCAATGATTTGCAGGTCCTGACCGGCAGATGTCGCCACAACGAAGGGCGGTACACCCTGGCTGACAGAGATCTGGACGTCGCCCGATGCCATGGCCGCGCTCATGGCGGTCCCTGTATCAAAGCTGACCCAGTTGACCTTGGCGCCGAGTGCTTCGTCATACATGCCTTGTTCTTTGGCAAACTGGAACGGCATTGGCCATTCAAGGAAATAGCCCACGGTGATTTCGTCCGCAGCCTGCGCTGCGCCTGCCATAACGGCCAGACCGGCCACGGCACCCATGAGTGTTGACTTGCGTGTCATGTGAAGATTTCTCCCTATATTCTTCGGTCATTGTTTTGTTGTGCGCCTGCCCATGACCTTGAGGCAGACACAAAAATCCTGCGCCACTCCTGCGGGAGTGGCAACAGACGCGCCGACATCCGAGCCGAATTTACGATTCCGTTCAATGGTTTTGTGACATTTCAAACCAATGTTTTGCACATCCGAAACTGAATTTTCGAAAATCTTCTGTCAAACCTTTTGAAAACAAATGTTTTTCAAGGGCGAGTTGTGGGGTGTTCATTTGAATTGGCTGTAATCAAAGCTCCCAACTGGCCCTATTTTAGAGGCGGGATTCAAGGCTGATACTGGGCAGAGTTTTTGAAATGGCAATCACCTGTGCCCGTCCCGTTGACGGGTTTTACTTGATGGAGCTTCTCATGGATGGCAACCAGCTGAATGATATTGAAAAAATCGTCGATGCCGATCGCGCACATGTGTGGCATCACCTGATCCAGCACAAACCGTTTGAAACCGGTGCTCCACGGATCATCGTTGAAGGCAAGGGCATGCGGGTTTGGGACCAGCATGGCAAAGAGCATCTGGATGCAGTGTCCGGTGGTGTTTGGACCGTTAACGTTGGCTATGGCCGTGAGCGGATCGCCAATGCCGTACGCGACCAGTTGATCAAGTTAAACTACTTCGCTGGTACGGCTGGCTCGATTCCGGGCGCGCAATTTTCCGAACGTCTGATTTCGAAGATGCCTGGTATGAGCCGCGTGTATTACGTGAACTCAGGGTCTGAGGCGAACGAAAAAGCCTTCAAAATGGTGCGCCAGATCTCGCACAAGCGTTATGGCGGCAAGAAATACAAAATCCTCTATCGTGATCGCGATTACCACGGCTCGACCCTGGCGACGATGTCAGCCGGGGGTCAGGATGAGCGCAATGCGCAGTATGGCCCATTTGCGCCGGGCTTCGTGCGGGTTCCGCACTGCCTTGAGTATCGCGCGCAATGGGATCTGTCGGGTGAGGAATACGGCATCGCGGCGGCCAATGCGATTGAAGAAGTCATCCTGGCAGAAGGTCCGGATACTGTCGGAGCACTTTGCCTTGAGCCAGTGACAGCGGGCGGCGGGGTGATCACGCCCCCAGAAGGTTACTGGCCACGTGTGCAAGAGATCTGCCGCAAGTATGACATCCTTCTGCATATCGACGAAGTGGTTTGCGGTGTGGGACGTACGGGCACCTGGTTTGGCTACCAGCATTATGGCATTGAGCCGGATTTCGTCACCATGGCCAAAGGTGTGGCCTCGGGTTATGCGGCCATTGCATGCTGCGTGACCAATGAGCGTGTCTTTGAGATGTTCAAAGAGAATGTTGAGGATCCGCTGGACTACTTCCGTGATATCTCGACTTTTGGTGGCTGTACTGCGGGCCCTGCAGCGGCTCTTGAAAACATGGCGATCATCGAGGAGGAGAACCTTCTGGAGAACACGGCCCAGATGGGCGATTACATGTTTGATCAACTCAGCGCGCTTGCCGACAAACATGCCGTGATTGGCCATGTGCGTGGCAAGGGTCTATTCCTTGGTGCCGAGCTGGTAGCTGATCGTGACAGCCGTGATCCTGTAGACGAAAAGCAGGCTCAGGCGGTGGTTGCCGACTGTATGCAGCAAGGTGTCATCATTGGGGTGACCAATCGGTCGATCCCGGGGTTCAACAATACGCTTTGCTTCTCACCTGCGTTGATCTCAACCAAGGACGATATCGACGAGATTGTCTCGGCTGTGGATAACGCGCTGGGCAAGGTCTTCGGCTAAGCTTTAAGGTATCAAAGTCAAAAGGGCCCTTCGGTTGCGCACCGGAGGGCCTTTTCAGTGCCACCACGCGGTACGGTGATGCCGGTTAAGCCAGCCGCCCAGGCTCAGGTGGTCTCGACGGATCAAGAGCACCAGCGCGATCAAGGCGCCGAGAACGGCAAGGTCAATTACCGGGTTTCGGTTTATAGGAAACCCACGGTCATTGAGGGCGAAGGGATCAAAAAACCGCTCCCAACGACGTGCCACTGTGAAAAAATGCATTACCAGAAGCGTCGAATAGGAAGCGTATCGGAAGATGCCAATGGCCACGCATAGGCAGATTGCAATTTGTAGTCCGCCTGCAGAGTAGACCTGCCAGAGGCTTAGCTCGACCTCATCAAAATGGCGGGCCAATTGTTGATACTGGCCTGGCGTGATGATCTTGTGTGCGGCCCACAGGAACATAAACCACGCCAAACCCAGACGCAGGATCAAAAGTGCTGTGCCATCCAGCCAGTCGTTTTTGGTCAGGCGAAACTGATCATCCATCCCTTAGCTGTCCTTTTGTGTAGGGTGAGGCCATACGATCGGAAACCAGTCTTCGCGTAGCCGGTCACCCGGTTGCATATCATGACCGGGAAAAGGTGGTGATGTCCGCCCTTGCCGTTCGACATAGCGCGCGTCATCGCCAACCAACCGAAGGGAAAAGGCCCGTCGACGTCTGGTGGTTTCATTCCCGCGTGCGCCGTGCAGGGTGCCAAAGTTGAAGGCTACGGCATCGCCTGGTTGCATCGGCCATTCTGCGATGTCCATTTGTTCGGCATCGGGGTCCGGTACGGGCATAAATTCGTTTGGGTCAGGATAGAAGTTCTCTTCGCTGAGCCATCTTGTGGGCATGACTTGTTTCTCCCACAGGTGCGAGCCTTTGACACAACGCAGGCTGGCCTCACGCACCGGATCTACAGGGCACCAAAAGCTAATGCTCTGTTGACCTCCAACAAAATAGTAAGGCGCGTCTTGATGCCAGGGCGTGGGTTTCGAGGTCCCGGGCTCTTTGACCAGAACATGGTCGTGAAAAACTTGAACAGTCCCGGACTGCATCAGGTCCGCAGCGACTTCACCCACGGCGGATTTCTTGATCACTTCAGAGAATTCTGGGACATCTTGCCAGTTGCAGTAATCATCGAAGAAACGCCCACCTTCGCCCTCTTTCAGGTTCTCTGACGCATATGGCCCAGGGTTTTTCATGTTGCGGTCAATGCCCTCTCGCAATGTGTCGACCCAATCCGCAAAAAGGCCAGGGATCATGACAACGCCATCGCGTTGAAATGTTTCAATATCGTTTTTGTTGATGAGTGGATGTGGCATCACGAGTCTCCCTGTCAGAGCAACAGCTTACCGATGGGATCAAAAACGTCCATCGCAAAGAAAACCGGGCGCGTTTGGCACCCGGTTTTCAAATCTAATGTCTTATGTAACTACGCCGCGTTTGGCAGGATGACAATCTCAACGCGCCGGTTTTGTGCTTTGCCTTCGGCGGTCAGGTTCGATGCAATAGGCTGGTCCTCTCCACGCCCGAAGGTCTGGATGCGACTGAAGGCAACGCCGCCGTCCATCAGGACATCAGCCACTGAGTTGGCGCGCCGTTCCGAGAGTGCTTGGTTATACGCCGCACCACCGGAGTTATCGGTATGGCCAATGACCTGAACAGTTGTGTCCGGATAGTTTTGCATGCTTTCCGCCACTTTAAGGAGGTCCGTCCTTAGCGCTGGGAAGACTGCGGCACTGTCGACATCAAAGAGAATGTCTTGGGGTAAGGACACAATCAGACGGTCACCGGTGTTTGTGATCGTCACATCCTCATTGCCAAGCGACTGTCGCAACTCGGCCTCTTGTTCGTCCAGCAGGCTACCAGCCACAACACCGCCGGCCGCGCCAACGACACCACCGATGACGGCGCCTTTGCCCTTGTCATCGCTCACAAGCGCACCGACGCCTGCGCCGAGAATGCCGCCCAAAAGTGCGCCGGACTTGGTGTTTTTGTTAGGGTCGTTTTCGTTCAAATGTGCCGGGCTGGTGCACGCCGTCATCACGCCTAGCGAAAGACCTGCCACGATAAGTGGAAATTTCTTTGAAATGCTCATGTCCTGAAGCCTCGTAAGTTACGCCCGTTGGTCCGGGTCTGAATGTTATATTAAGCAATCAAAACCCATTCCCCAAGCCATATCTGGGGGGAAATTGGGGTCTGGGCACGCAAATCGTCGAGGGAAAACAGGATTTTTTGGCAATTTCACAAAGCTGATGATCGCTATGGTTGGATTTCGGGACGCATGCTAGGGACAAAAGATGAGTGTGCATCTTGTTCATACCGCCCAAGTTCATTGTGCAACCTTTGATCGCTTGCGTGACTTGATTGCGCCGGGTGTAGAGGTTTCTCACCATGTCCATGAGTTCTGGTTGGATCGTGCGCGAAAGGCGGAAGATGATAGCCTTGAGGTCGAAATCGCGGACTATTTGAGCCAACTTCATGGTCCGATCCTTTGCACTTGTACAACCATCGGGCCTATGGCCGAGGCTGCGGGTGCTTTGCGTATCGATTGGCCCATGATGCAGGCCGCAGCGCAGACGAGAGGTTCGGTTCTGTTGGTGTATTGTCTTGAAAGCACACGGGAGCCAAGCCGTGTGTTATTGCAGCGGGCACTGGATGACGTAGGTTCCGAGCACTCCGTAATTGATCTTCCGCTTTTGCATCTTTGGCCTCTTTTTGAGGCGGGTAAGGCAGATGAATTTTCAACCGCGATTGCGAAGGAAATTCGGCAAACTCTGAATATGCAGCAAGGCGTGAAAGCTGTCATCCTCGCTCAGGCGTCTATGGCTGCAGCTGCGGACAGACTTGAAGACGTCGAGATCCCAGTTCTGAGCTCTCCAAAGCTTGCTCTTGAGGCGCTGCTTGGACAGGGCGGCGTGAAAGCCGGTTGAAAGGTCCCTTGTATTCAATATATCCCTCCTGCCAGAACAAAGACTGGCGTGGAGACCAGCCATGACGAATTATCTCGACTTCGAGAAGCCATTGGCGGAGATCGAAGGCAAGGCGGAAGAGCTTCGTGCCATGGCTCGGACAAATGAGGACATGGATGTTGAGGCCGAGGCCGCAGCACTGGATCGCAAAGCGTCTGATATGCTGGTCGACCTCTACAAGTCTTTGACACCTTGGAGAAAATGTCAGGTTGCGCGTCATCCTAACCGCCCGCATTGCCAGGATTATATCAAGGCACTTTTTTCCGATTACACACCTCTGGCCGGGGATCGTAACTTTGCCGATGATCAGGCTGTCATGGGTGGGTTGGCGCGGTTCAATGACACGCCGGTTGTTGTGATTGGCCATGAGAAAGGCAATGACACCAAGAGCCGAATTGAGCGCAATTTCGGGATGGCGCGCCCCGAAGGATATCGAAAAGCTATTCGTTTGATGGATCTGGCGGATCGCTTTGGGTTGCCGGTGATCACGCTTGTAGACACACCTGGGGCCTATCCTGGCAAAGGTGCTGAGGAGCGTGGTCAGAGCGAGGCGATTGCGCGGGCCACAGAGATGTGTCTGCGCATCGGTGTGCCATTGATCAGCGTGATTATTGGCGAAGGTGGTTCCGGCGGTGCTGTGGCCTTTGCCAGTGCAAACCGCGTGGCGATGCTGGAGCATTCAATTTATTCGGTGATCAGCCCCGAAGGATGCGCGTCCATCCTGTGGAAAGACGCCGAGAAAATGCGCGAGGCGGCAGAAGCGCTGCGCTTGACAGCGCAGGATCTGACCAAGCTTGGCGTGGCCGACAAGGTGATCAATGAACCGTTGGGTGGGGCGCACCGTGACCCGCAGGCGGCAATCGAGTCAGTAGGGCGAGCGATTGAGCAGATGCTCAAACAGCTTTCTGACAAGAGCCCGGAAGGATTGGTTGAAGACCGCCGCAAAAAATTTCTGTCGATGGGGTCGCAAGGTTTGGCGGCGTGAGAAGAGAGTGACCTCCCTTCCGCACTGATCAGTCTTTGAAATTCATAACGAAAAGCGAGTACGTGAAAACGCTGTCCTCGTCTTTGATAGCCGCGTCTGCAACTGCTGCTGCGACCATAACACCAATGACGCCAAAGAACTCTGATCCCTGTGTCTTTTCCAGCTCTGTAAGGTTGATTGGTTTCTGAACTCTGGATTTGGTTTCGTCATTGTAGACACAGGTGAACGTGGCGTCGGGTGTCTTGTCGGCAAAACTCGGGACGTTCGCAAAAGCAGGTGTCACAACGTCTATGGTGTATAGTGAAGTCGAAATTTTGCAGGGCACGCCGACGAGTTCGGTGCGACCGCCCGAGCCGTTTTTGAATGTGCGTATCTCGTTTTTGATCAACTTATTCGGCGTCAGGGCCTTACCAGCGCTATTGTAAACTGGGTTGACCGGTGGGGACGTGATTGCCGAAGTCTGGGGTGCCGAGCAGCCGGACAAAACCGTCAAGCCAAGTCCAAAAACCGCGAGTTTCTTGATCATTTTCGCATCTCTCTACTTAATGTAGAGCTGAATACTAACCACTCATTCTCAGGAGGCAATTTCAGACAGCCAAGAAACCATGGATGTCATTGAAACTGTTGCAAAAAGGTTATTTTGGGGGCGAAAAACTTATCCTAGCAGCATTTTCAACCCCTGGGTGACATCTGAACGAACCGCCAAACGCAACCCGGGTTCATCGCCAGCCTTGAGTGCCGCGATCATAAGACGATGGTAGCGCGGGGGTTCTTTGTGTCGCAAACGCCCATACAGCGCGCGCATCGTGGGACCAAGTTGTAGCCAGACGGTTTCGGCCATAGCCAGCATCGCAGGTGCCTGGGCACGCAAGTAAAGCGTTCTGTGGAACTCCAGATTGGCACGGATATAGCCAACTGCGTCTTGCTGCGAGATCATGTCTGCGACACGGGCATTGATGCTGTTGAGACGATCAATAAGGGCGATATGGGCGCGTGGTAGCGCGCGGCTGGCCAGCTCGACTTCGATCAGTGCACGCAAGGCGGCCAGTTCTTCGATACGTTCGTTGGCCAGATCGGGTGCCGTGACCCTGCCGGAGCTTGATACACTCAACGCACCTTCTGCTGAGAGACGCCTCACAGCTTCTCTGGCTGGCGTCATAGAGACATTGTACTCCGCACCAATGCCGCGCAGGGTCAAAGGCTGTGCTGGTTTGAGTTCACCATGCATGATGCGCGCGCGCAATCCGCGATAGACGCGGTCGTGGGCTGAACCCGACTGCGCGGTGCCCGGTGGTGCAAAAACTTCTGAGCGTTGAGCAGAAACCATAGCCACTTGTGATCACAAAACTGGCTGTGGTCAATCCTGTGACATGGTTTCAAACCGAAACCTGTGCAGGGCGGCGCCGTTTTCTCGCAGCCAGCGCCGAGGTTTGTCGTAGTCGGGAAATATGTTCTCAACAGTGGACCAGAACCGCGCAGAGTGATTCATCTCGACCAGATGCGCCACTTCGTGGGCAGCCACATAATCCAACACTTGAGGTGGGGCCAGGATCAGACGCCAGGAATACATCAGTCCACCCTGATGTGTGCAAGATCCCCATCTGGATCTTGTGTCGCGCAATGTGATGCGCGTGTAGCTGCGCCCAAGCTGGGCGGCATAGTGATCCGAAGCCCGAACCAGTCTTTCGCGCGCCTGCACCTTGAGCCAACCTTGCAGGCGTGCGGCGACTGTGTTCTCTGGGCCAGGGACGTAGATCCCCTCGCTGTCTCTGGTTATGCGTTTGCCGTGTCCTTTGAGAACTCTCAATATTTGCCCTTCGATGGGCAGGTCCGCTCCGAATCCTACGGTCTCTATATCCGGTTGCCGATCAAGTTGCTTACGCAGCCAGCCCGACTTTTCTTCCACAAAGGCCAGCCCTTCTTGATCGGGCACATTTTTTGGCAAAGTGAGTGTCACACGGCCGTCGACCCCCGAGACTCGCAGCGAAATTCGGCGTGCCCGGCCAGACCGGCGCAGGGTTATTGCAACAGGGGGGTTGCCCGGCAGGACATGTTGGCCCATATGACCTCGCAGTTTATGACATAGCCACCCGCGTCAAAGCCTTTGACACCTCTTTCGTCTTATGGCAGGGGACGCGGATCGTCTGCAAGACAAAGAGATGCCAAAGGGGATCAAAATGCCCAAGGAAGAATGGGGCGTTAAGCGTATTTGCCCAACGACAGGTAAACGCTTTTACGACTTGAACAAGGATCCGATCGTTAGCCCCTACACGGGTGAGGTCGTAGAGATGCATGCTGGCAAAAGCCGGTCCATCACGGCGGATGCGGAAGATGCTGAAACCAAGAAGCTGAAGACCGCGGAAGTCGAAGACGAAATCCTCGAAGATGATGAAGACGTCGATGTAGATGTTGATCTTGGCGATGACGTTCTGGATGATGACGACGAAGAGGACAATGTCTCGCTCGATGACATTGCCGATGTCGCGCAGGAAGACGACGACAGCTGAGGATTGGCTGTTGACGGCAGGAGCGCGCCGCGCGGGAATTTAGACTTGATCCCGTCCGGCGCTTTCCTTAGACAACGTCGAGCGTTTGGCCAATTGGCCACGTCAAAAGGGGCCTTAGCTCAGCTGGGAGAGCGCTTGCATGGCATGCAAGAGGTCAGGGGTTCGATCCCCCTAGGCTCCACCAAAATTCTCATTTAAAGTTTGGTTTTTACTGTTATTTTAGGTTTATGCGGTTTCTTCTCGCCGTGTTCAACACATGAACGTGCCGACTATCGATTCTGTCTGTTTGCGGTCACGCTAAAGCGTAGGGCAGTTAAACGTCACTTGGCAAAGTCGTCCTTTCTGCTCTACGCTGCCTTGTCGGTGTCCAGTTTGCTTGAACGTCAGGAAGTTGAATGAAAATCAGTCATTGGGTCGCCATGTTTGCATTATGTCTGGCGGCTTGTGATGATCAGGCCACTTTCGATGCGCGACGGGCCTTGCCAGAAGAAACTCAGAGAATGGCCTTTGCGGATTGCGCCAAGGAGATGGGTTTTTTGGCGGGTTGGCTACACCTGCATAAGTTAAAGTCTCGAGGCGGACTTCTGCACGTAATAGGCTCTGACGGAAGTGGAGTGACTGTCGGAGAAGCTCTTCGCCTCAATCGATGTGCATGGGCCAAACTTGATGCGATCAATGCATCAAATTGAGGTCCTGTACAAAAGGGTCATCCTATAGTTTCGATTGGACTGCCTGAGAGGCTGGTTGGTGTTCTCATTGTGGCGGTGATGCCATGGCGGTTGCGGGTTACGGAAGAAGCCGCTGATTTTGGTCGCCATGGTGAAGATCGCATGTCCGGTCATCGCGCCAAAACACCCAAAGTCCAGCGACGATCATCCGTGACCCAGGTTTATCGCGAAACGCTTTGGTGGAAATGGCTTACCTCGGTTGCCCGATATCCAAGTTTCCATTCCTATGTGGCGACATGGGATGATGCCCTGCGTGCTTGATGTGGTTGGGGGCTTTCTCCTGCCATCTCAATTTCGGTCCCGTGCATTTTGCAGAATTCTCTACAGCGGCCAGAGGGTGTTTTGTCGGTAAAGAACACATCAACTTCTGACAGATCTGCAATTTTCGCAGGTGCGCGGCGTTCGAACTTTGAAGCATCTGCGGCGAGAAACACCGCTTGGCTTTGACGAATGATAGCCTTGCTCACCCCGACTTCCTGAATATCAAAGTCCAGGATATCGCCATCTTCGCTGAGAGCTGAGCATCCAATCACGGCGAGATCAAAGCGAAACTGTGCGATTGTCTGTTTGGCCAACTCGCCAACCAGCCCGCCATCCGAGCGCCGCAAATTGCCTCCTGTGACGACGACTTCAACATTGGGATTGGCCGAGAGAATGAGCGCGATATTGGTGTTGTTGGTGACAACCAAAAGCCCCTGATGATGCAGCAACTCTGTCGCGATGGCCTCTGTCGTGGTGCCGATGTTAAGAAACACTGAACAGTCATGTGGAATATGCCGTGCGCAAAGACGCGCGATATCGACTTTCGCGGATTGATTGAGCTCGCGTCTTTCGTTGTAGCCAATATTTACGGTGGTAGATGGCAATACGGCACCACCATGAACGCGCTCTAGTTGACCTGAATTTGCGAGTTCAGTGAGATCGCGGCGAATGGTTTGAGGGGTCACGCCAAAGTGCTCTACCAACATATCCACCGTGACTTTCCCTTCGCGCCGGGCAATGCCAATAATCTCTGGCTTTCGTAGTGTTTGGCCCATGGTTCCTCTAGGTGCTGTTTTGCGTGAGTCGCGCGATTTTTCCATAAGAAGCGACCAAATGCGCGCGAAATTTTTCGTTTTGCGCAAAACGCACTGATTAAGAACATGTGTATGTGAGAGCTTGAATACCAAAAGCAAAATAAATTCATACGTTTAAGCGTAAACGCGCATAAACGAACATTTTTTATCTTCCATTTGATATTGAACTTTGTCACCGATTATACGTGTGGCGCGCTAAGCCACATGGGAGGAATTCGATGACGCCGGACTTCGACCTGCTGATTATTGGCGGGGGCATTAATGGATGTGGCATCGCCCGCGATGCAGCGGGTCGTGGCCTCTCTGTGTGTCTGGTGGAAATGAATGACTTGGGTTCTGCGACTTCCGGAGCGTCAACGAAACTGTTTCATGGCGGGTTGCGCTATCTGGAATATTTCGAATTCCGGCTTGTGCGTGAGGCTTTGATGGAGCGCGAGGTTCTCTTGCGCGCGATGCCGCATATCTCCTGGCCGATGCGCTTCGTTCTCCCTTACCACCACGAAATGCGGTTTGATTCCGAAACGCCCACATCAAAATTGCTCAGCTATGTTATGCCGTGGATGAAAGGCCGTAGACCGGCTTGGCTCATCAGGCTGGGACTTTTTATCTACGACAACCTTGGTGGTCGCGATCTTTTGCCAGCCACGACATCCACGCGTCTTCAGGGTCGTTCGGAGGGCGCTCCCCTGAAGCCAGAATTTCAAAGAGCTTACGAGTACTCTGATTGCTGGGTTGAAGATTCGCGCCTTGTTGTTCTGAATGCCCGTGACGCGGACGCAAAAGGCGCCTCTATTCGTACGCGCACGAAAGTCACTTCAGCAACGGTCGAGCACGGCATTTGGCGGGTGTCCGTGAATGACAGGGTGGCGAATGAAACCTACGACATCACTGCCAAGATGGTGGTGAACGCGGCTGGGCCCTGGGTGGGTGATGTGCTTCGCGGGACACTCAAGAGCAATCAGCAAGGCGGTGTCAGGCTTGTACGCGGCAGCCATATCGTGACGAGAAAGCTATTTGATCACGACAAAAGCTACTTTTTTCAAGGAATTGATGGACGGATCATCTTTGCCATTCCGTATGAAACGGATTTTACCTTGATCGGGACAACGGACTCAGATCACGCAGATGCGGATGAACGTCCGCAGATTACAGACGCAGAACAAAGCTATTTGATTGAATTCATCAATCAATATCTGGCCAAGCCTATTTCGGAGGAAGATGTCGTCTGGACGTATTCCGGCGTGCGGCCGCTTTATGATGATGGCGCCAAATCCGCGACGGCGACCACGCGTGAGTATGTTCTCAACCTGGACAAAAGCAGGGGTGCTGCGGCGCTTCACATCTTTGGTGGGAAAATCACGACATATCGAAAACTGGCTGAAGCCGCGCTTGAGAAGGTGGCTGGTGTTTTTCCGCAAGTCGACGAGGCCTGGACTGCGGGTGTTGCACTCCCAGGCGGAGACTTTCCGGTCGACGGTTTCGACGCACTGGTCGATGCCTTGCAGGCTGAGTACACGTATTTGAATGAGCGTTGGGCCAAGCGTCTCGTAAGAGCGTATGGCACTGAGGCACGCGACATTCTCGGGGACGCGGTTACCAGAGATGATCTTGGTGCTGACTTTGGAAGTGACTTGACGCAGCGCGAAGTTGAGTGGCTCCTTCACAAGGAATACGCACGTACTGCTGATGATGTGCTCTGGCGTCGGTCCAAGCTTGGTCTGCGCTTGAGCGAAGCGCAGATTCAAAAGCTTGACAATTGGATGGCGGACTACCTGCGTAAAAGCTTTCCAGCGGCGGCGGAATAGGGGGATGAGATGACATTGGAGCTCAAGAACATCTCAAAAGTGGTGAACGGCGTTACGCATATTCGCCCCACTGACCTTGTTCTTGAAAAAAGCACGATGAATATCCTCTTGGGACCTACACTATCCGGGAAAACCAGTCTGATGCGCCTGATGGCGGGGCTGGATATGCCGACCGGTGGGCAGGTGTTTTGGGAAGGACAAGACGTCACTGGCGTGCGCGTGCAGGACCGGGGCGTCGCCATGGTGTACCAGCAGTTCATCAACTACCCCTCTATGAGTGTTTACGACAACATCGCCTCGCCGCTTCGGATTTCTGGAATGTCCGGGGCCGAGTTGGACAAGGCGGTCAAGAAGGCGGCGGATTTGATGAAATTGACGCCGATGTTGGACCGTAAGCCTTTGGAACTTTCGGGGGGTCAGCAGCAGCGTTGCGCGCTGGCGCGGGCTTTGGTCAAGGATGCGGGTTTGGTGCTGCTCGATGAGCCTTTGGCAAATCTTGACTACAAGCTGCGCGAGGAATTGCGCGCTGAGATCCCGAAGATCTTTGAAGAGTCAGGTGCGGTTTTCGTTTATGCCACAACCGAGCCGGAAGAAGCCCTGTTGCTGGGTGGGTCTACCGCAACCCTTTGGGAAGGGCGGATCACACAGTTTGATGCGACCCCCTCTGTATACCGCCAGCCAGTTGATGCCACCACGGCGCGTGTCTTCAGTGATCCTCCGATGAATTTCCTGAAGATCAGCAAGACTGGCACCAAATTGATGTTCGGCGACGGTCAAACCGCTCCGGCAACAGGAGCGCTGGAAGGCTTGGCAGATGGTCGTTACCTCGCTGGTTTCCGGCCCAACCATGTCGAGATTAAGAGCCATACGACAAGTGCCATGGTCTTTGAGACGAGCTTGGTTGTCACTGAACTGACGGGATCTGAAACATTCGTACACCTCGATCATCATGGGGAGCGCTGGGTGGGACTTTTGCATGGCGTGCACAACCTTGAGATAGGTGCAGCCTTGCGCGTCTATCTCGACCCAAGCCATGTTTACATTTTCAATGAAGACGGGACGCTGGTTGCGCCTGCGTCCTACGCGTTGGCGGCATAGGGGGCGACGATGGCGAAGATAACCCTGGACAATCTGGCGCATTCATATTTTCCCAACCCAACCGGAGAGGCGGATTTCGCGCTCAAGGAGTTGAACCACGACTGGGCGGATGGTGAGGCCTATGCGCTTTTGGGGGCCTCGGGCTGTGGCAAGACCACGTTGCTTAATATCATTTCGGGGCTTCTGACACCAAGTCAGGGTCGCATTCTGTTCAACGATGTGGATGTGACGGCGTCTTCGACCACGGATCGCAATATCGCGCAGGTGTTCCAGTTTCCGGTGGTCTACGACACGATGACGGTGCGCGATAACCTTGCCTTTCCATTGCGCAATCGTGGGGCAGACGCGGGGTATATCGCCACGCGCGTGCAAGAGATT
The DNA here is from genome assembly GCA_947496175.1 of uncultured Roseovarius sp. GTDB lineage: Bacteria > Pseudomonadota > Alphaproteobacteria > Rhodobacterales > Rhodobacteraceae > Roseovarius. Next base: position 831,671 of record CANMBU010000001.1, on the reverse strand, counting down.
GCTGCGATGATCGGGCTGGAGGAGACGCTGGACCGCAAGGCGCGGGGCCTGACGGCGGATGCCAAGCAAAAGATCAGCCTTGGGCGCGGCATGGTGCGTGAGGACGTGAATGCGCTTCTCTTTGATGAACCCCTGACGGTGATTGATCCGCATATGAAATGGGAGTTGCGCACACAGCTCAAGCAGTTGCATCAGCAGTTTGGGCACACGATGATCTATGTGACGCATGACCAAACCGAGGCGCTCACGTTCGCCAACAAAGTGGTCGTGATGCATGACGGGCGCGTGGTTCAGATTGGCACACCTCAAGAGCTTTTTGAGCGGCCGGAGCATACGTTTGTGGGCTACTTCATTGGCTCACCCGGCATGAACCTCATCCCGGCAGATGTGGAAGGAAAAGTGGCCAAGGTGCATGGGGCATCGCTTTCGCTGGCGCGCGCCTATGGGGCGTTATCGGGTAAGGTTGAGCTTGGGGTGCGGCCTGAATTTGTGTCGCTGACCGAGGAGGAGGGCCTGCCGGTCAAGGTACGCCGGGTTGAAGATGTGGGCCGGCACAAGATCGTGCGCGCGGATCTCTTTGGAAGTGAGATCAACATCGTGGCGGGTGAAGACCAATCCATCTCGCCGGATATGACCCGTGTGGCGTTCGATCCGGACCGGGTGAATGTCTATGTCAATGACTGGCTGACCGAAGGGGAGGCCGCATGATGGAAAAAACCCCAAATCAGAAGGCCTGGTTCCTTGTTCTGCCGGTTCTGATCCTTGTGGCGTTCTCGGCGGTGATCCCGCTGATGACCGTGGTCAACTATTCGGTGCAGGACACGTTTGGAAATAATCAGTTTTTCTGGGCGGGTCTGGAATGGTTTGAAGAGCTTCTTGCCTCGGACCGCATGTGGGATGCGCTGGGTCGGCAGTTGATGTTCTCGGCGATTATTCTGGCGATTGAGATTCCTCTGGGAATCTTCGTGGCGCTCAACATGCCCAAAAAAGGCGTGTGGGTGTCGGTTTGCCTTGTGTTGATGTCCTTGCCCCTGCTTATCCCGTGGAACGTGGTTGGCACCATCTGGCAGATTTTTGGCCGCGTCGATATTGGCCTTTTGGGCTATACGCTGTCGGCTTTGGGGATCGATTACAACTACACGCAGGACACGTTTGATGCTTGGGTGACGGTCATCGTCATGGATGTCTGGCACTGGACCTCGCTTGTGGCCCTGCTGGCCTATGCCGGGCTGCAGTCTATTCCGGATGCCTACTATCAGGCGGCCAAGATTGATCAGGCCTCGCGCTGGAAAGTGTTCCGCTACATCGAGCTTCCCAAGATGGCAGGTGTCCTGATGATTGCGGTCCTTCTGCGGTTCATGGATAGCTTCATGATCTACACAGAGCCTTTCGTGGTGACGGGCGGTGGTCCCGGCAGTGCGACGACCTTCCTGAGTATTGATTTGGTGAAGATGGCGCTGGGGCAGTTTGACCTAGGACCGGCGGCGGCGTTCTCGATCATGTATTTCCTTGTGATCCTGCTCATCTCCTGGGTTTTCTACACCGTAATGACCAATCTCGACCGGCGGGAGGGATAAGCGATGGCTGACGCAACTGCATCTCAAACACGGTCTTCTTCGATCCCGGCCATCAACTCGCGGGCCGTGGTGATGGGGCTTTACCTGATCTTCCTCATGCTGCCGATCTATTGGCTCTTGAACATGAGCCTGAAGACCAACACCGAGATCCTGAACACCTTCACGCTCTGGCCGGACAATCCAACGCTCGACAATTACAAGACGATCCTGACCGATCCGGCGTGGTACTCCGGCTATATCAACTCGCTGATCTATGTGGTGATCAACACGGTGATTTCCATCGCTGTGGCCTTGCCCGCCGCCTATGCGTTCTCGCGCTATAGCTTCATGGGTGACAAGCATCTGTTCTTCTGGCTTCTGACGAACCGTATGGCGCCGCCTGCGGTGTTTGCGCTGCCATTCTTTCAGCTCTATTCAAGCGTGGGTCTCTTCGACACCCACATCGCTGTGGCGCTGGCGCATTGCCTCTTCAACGTGCCGCTGGCGGTATGGATATTGGAGGGCTTCATGCGTGGTGTGCCCAAGGAAATTGATGAGACGGCGTATATCGACGGGTATTCCTTCCCGCGTTTCTTTGTGAAGATCTTCATGCCGCTGATTGCCTCGGGCATCGGTGTGGCCGCGTTCTTCTGCTTCATGTTTAGTTGGGTTGAACTGCTGCTCAGCCGGACACTGACAACTGTGGATGCCAAGCCGATTGCCGCCATCATGACCCGCACTCAGGGTGCTGCCGGCATTGACTGGGGTGTGCTGGCGGCGGCGGGGGTTCTGACCATCGTGCCGGGAGCTTTGGTGATCTACTTCGTGCGGAACTACATCGCCAAGGGCTTTGCCCTGGGGAGGGTGTGATGGAACGCTTTGTTAACCACCGCTCGGTCATCCTCGGGCTTGACCCGAGGACCTCTTTGAGTAAGCGCCTCGTAGTGACTAAGGATCTAAATGCCAAAAGAGATGCACGTCTACATAGTGACGAACAAGCGTCTTGGCACCCTTTACATCGGCGTTACCAAAGACCTCTGGCGTCGCGTATGGGAACATCGCACCCATGCCATGCCCGGCTTCACCGACCGCTACAATCTCTCGCGGCTGGTTTGGTTCGAAACACATATGAACCCAACAGAGGCCATTCGACGCGAGAAAGGGTTGAAGCGTTGGAACCGTGCTTGGAAAATCGAACTGATCGAAAAAACCAACCCCAACTGGCGCGACCTCTGGCACGATATCAGCGGATGAATGAAAGCGTGTCATCCTCGGGGTCTACTCGAAAAACTCTGTGTCAAGAGGTCGTCCGGTCAAGCCAGACGATGACGGTTCTTAAATCTCAGGGAGTGCTGTAATGGCCTGGATGGCATGGACATGGCCGACCGCCGCCTTTTTCGGCGTTATCGCGGCCCTTCTGATCACTTTCACGATCCTGGCGATCAAGTATCCCGAAACCCCGCGGGTGGGTATCCTTCGGATCGAAACCACACGCGGTGACCGGCTTTTCATCACGCTTCTGGGCTCGGCCTTTATTAACCTGGCCTGGCTGGGTCTTGTTGGGCTGTCTCAGCCTTATGCTTTAGTCGTCTGCGCGATCTATGCCTTTGCGGTGTTCCGATGGGTTTGATTGCCAATACGCCGGTGGCCTTCCCCCAAACGGGTCGCCTTACATAACCAAAGTTCGAATAACCAATGGGAGGAAACAATGAACTATAGATTGAAATCAACCACCGCGCTGGCGGCCGGTCTTGCCCTTCTGGGCAGCACGGCCTGGGCCGGGATGGAAGAGGCGATGGAGTTTCTCGACAACGAAATCGCCGGTCTGTCCGTGCTTGACCGTGCAGGGCAAGAGGCAGAGATGCAGTTCTTTGTGGATGCGGCCAAGCCGTTTGAAGGCATGGAGATCAAGGTCGTCTCGGAGACCATCACGACTCATGAATATGAAAGTCAGGTTCTGGCGCCTGCGTTCACAGCCATTACCGGCATCAAGGTTACTCATGACCTGATTGGTGAAGGTGATGTGGTCGAGAAGCTGCAAACGCAAATGCAGTCGGGCGAGAACATCTATGACGCCTATATCAACGACAGCGACCTCATCGGTACCCACTGGCGTTATCAGCAGGTGCGCAACCTCACCGACTGGATGGCCGGTGAAGGCGCGGATGTGACCCTGCCGACGTTGGATGTGGATGACTTTATCGGCACGTCCTTTACCACTGGGCCGGATGGCAAACTTTATCAGTTGCCAGACCAGCAATTCGCGAACCTCTACTGGTTCCGCTACGACTGGTTCAACGACGAAAAGAACAAGGCCGACTTCAAAGAGGCCTATGGCTATGACCTTGGCGTGCCTGTCAACTGGACGGCTTATGAGGACATTGCTGAATTCTTCACTGGTCGTGACCTGAGCCATCTGGGTGTGGAGGGCGAAGTCTTTGGCAACATGGACTACGGCAAGAAAGACCCATCACTTGGCTGGCGCTATACCGATGCGTGGATGTCCATGGCCGGTATGGGCGATGTGGGCGAACCCAACGGCCTTCCGGTCGATGAATGGGGCATTCGTGTCAATGAGAACAGTCAACCAACCGGGTCCTGTGTCGCGCGTGGTGGTGCAACCAATGCGCCTGCGGCGGTCTATGCGGTGACCAAAGCGATTGAATGGCTGCAGAAATACTCGCCCCCGGCGGCGGCTGGCATGACCTTCTCTGAGGCGGGTCCAATCCCAGCACAGGGCAATGTTGCGCAGCAGATGTTCTGGTACACGGCCTTTACTGCAGCCACGGTTGAGCCCGATCTTCCTGTGATGAATGAGGACGGCACACCCAAGTGGCGAATGGCCCCCTCGCCGCACGGCGTTTACTGGAAAGAAGGCCAGAAGATCGGCTATCAGGACGCCGGCTCTTGGACGCTGATGCAGTCCACACCGGTTGACCGTGCCAAGGCGGCCTGGCTCTATGCGCAGTTCGTTGTGTCCAAGACAGTGGACCTCAAGAAAGCGGATGTGGGCCTGACGTTCATTCGTGAGAGCACCATCAACTCTGATCACTTCACACAACGCGCGGACAAGCTCGGTGGTCTGATCGAGTTCTACCGCTCACCTGCGCGGGTACAGTGGTCACCGACGGGCACCAACGTTCCTGATTATCCCAAGCTGGCACAGCTGTGGTGGCAGAACATTGGCGACGCGATGTCAGGTGCCAAGACACCTCAAGAGGCTCTGGATTCACTCTGTGCTGACCAGGAACGTGTGCTTGAACGCCTGGAGCGCGCTGGGGTTCAAGGTGATCTCGGTCCGGTCATGAACGAGCCGCAGGATGCGCAGTATTGGTTCGATCAGCCAGGTGCGCCTTATGCGAAGCTTGAGAATGAGGACGAAGAACCCAAGACCGTTTCTTATGACGAGTTGATCAAGTCCTGGCAGTAAGTCCAGGCTTCTCCCAAGTGCGGGGCGCGTGTGTTGTTGCGCGCCCCGTGCGCCTATCTTCCTGATGACTTCTTAGTGTCAACCTGAGCGGCTCATAGGCCGCTCATTTTTTGGTCATAGCCACGGATCTCAGCGTGCCAAAGGCAACTCAAACACAAAAGCCGCTCCTCGGGCTTTGCCGGTCTCTAGATGAATTTGCCCTTTGTGCGCCGTGATGATCCGATGGCAATAGGCCAAGCCGACTCCGGTGCCCTTGCCCGCCTGTTTTGTTGTGAAAAGTGGGTCGAAGATGCGGCTTGTGAGGTCATCTGGGACGCCGGGACCATTGTCTGCGACGCGAAGGCTTAGCGTCTTGCCAGTGCATGTCCAGCCGATGGAAACCTGATCGCCAACTCCCGAGTCACGGATCGCATGGACGCCATTGGTCAATAGATTGATGAGAACCTGTGTGAGTTGCACCTCGTCGGCTATGACTTCTGCGCATGGCTGTGTGTGATCTATTCTCAATGTAACGATGGCTTTCTCAGCCTCCTGCGTCGCCGCCTCAACAGCATTTAAGACGAGTTCAGAAATTCGGAGTGGCTTGAGGTCAAGAGGCTCCTCACGCGCAAGCGACAAGAACGACCGAACGATCCGAATGCATCTTTGGGCCGCCTGCGAGAGCTTTTCCACGCGTCGTTCCTGTGGTGGATTTTCCAGCTCTTCATGCAGGATCTCTGCATTCCCTGCGATAATAGAGAGCGGGTTGTTCAGCTCATGCGCAATGCCCGCCAGAAGTTCGCGCAAGAATATCGCGGCCGCCAAGAGAAAGAGTGGTGGTTCAATCCGGCTGACCAAAACGACATTGGTTACGCTGGAATGCTCCAGTGCAAAGAAGAACAGGCCGGGGGTCAGGGCAGAGGACAAAAATGCGGACAGTGTCAGAAATCCCCAGTCCTTGCGTGACAACGCCCGCAGGTTCGTGCGGGTCCAGTCGCCTGGGAAAAGTGCGATTATAGGAACCAGCGAAATGAGCGATCCCAGAAACAACAAGTTCGTGAACGTGATGGCGTTCCGCCCACCGGCAACTGGATTGGCCGACCCAATGCCCACCAACAGTGTCGCGATGGAATTTGACGCGGCGTAGATCATCACGCCCACCCACGCAAAGCCCATACCTATGGTGGCAGGAGAGAGGTCCTTCAGTTTGTTCAAGGCATTGCGTGGCATCGCGCCGCTCCGGGTCTATTCGATGCCGCCTATCTAGGAATGTCGCGTTTCTGGCTTGTGTCGCGTCAACTGTGTTGGGGTTTCATTTGTTTCGTTTTTGTAACCGAGAGCAGATGGTGGACTGCGCTTGCCCTTGCAAACAGCGTTTTTGATGCCATTTTCCTAGTGAACAATGAGGAAAAGGGGCCTGCGATGAAGTACGAAAAAAGCGACGCGGCTTTGGCGAAACTCACGCCGGAGCAATTTCGCGTAACACAGCAGAACGGTACAGAGCGCCCCTTCACCGGGGAATACAACGACAACAAACAGCCCGGTATCTATGTCGATATCGTTTCGGGTGAGCCACTCTTTACCTCTTCTGACAAGTTCGAATCCGGATGTGGTTGGCCCAGTTTCACAAAGCCAATCGAGACGGCGCATGTCACCGAGCACCATGATGCGACGCATGGTATGGTACGCACCGAGGTGCGCAGTGCGCATGGCGACAGCCATCTGGGCCATGTGTTTCCAGATGGACCGCGCGATCGCGGAGGACTTCGCTATTGCATCAATTCGGCGTCATTGCGGTTCATTCATCGTGACGAGATGGAGGCCGAAGGTTATGGTGCCTACCTAGATCAAGTGGAGGATGTGTGATGACAGAAGAGCGCGCAGTATTGGCCGGCGGGTGCTTTTGGGGCATGCAAGATCTCATTCGAAAGCTGCCTGGAGTCCACAAAACGCGTGTGGGTTACACTGGCGGCGATGTGCCCAATGCAACCTATCGCAATCACGGAACGCACGCGGAAGGTATTGAGATCATATTTGATCCTGACGTGATTACTTATCGGCAGTTGCTGGAATTCTTCTTTCAGATCCACGACCCGACCACGCCCAATCGGCAAGGAAATGACCGAGGCATGAGCTATCGTTCGGCGATTTACTATGTGAACGATGAACAAAAAGCGGTGGCCGAAGATACGATTGCTGATGTGAATGCCAGTGGGCTTTGGCCAGGACGCGTTGTGACGGAACTTGAGCCAGTTGGCGACTTCTGGGAAGCGGAACCAGAGCATCAAGACTATCTTGAGCGCATTCCGAATGGATACACTTGCCATTTCGTGCGCCCAAATTGGACATTGCCAAGGCGGGATGCAGCGGAATAGCCGGAAAGCTGTTCAACGAAAGAACTGATTGAATGATCCCGGTGCCGTTTCTGTGCACCGGGTTTTCCTTTGCGTTGATTAAGTTTCTTTGCATTGGTCATGTAAAATCGCCTGTTGCTTGCGCGGCTCATCCCCCTAATATCTGCCGCACAAGATAGGGAGAGAAACAATGCAAAAACTATTTGGAGCTGGCGTGACCGCCGCGCTGTCTTTTGCCTTTGCCGGAGAAGCGCTCGCCACGGAATGGAACGTGTCTCTTTGGGGCAAGCGCCGCGCCTTTACTGAACATGTCGAAAAGCTTGCTGAACTTGTAAGCGAAAAGACAAATGGCGAGTTTACGTTGAACATCAGCTATGGTGGCCTGTCAAAAAACCGAGAAAATCTGGATGGGATTTCGATTGGCGCCTTTGAAATGGCACAGTTTTGTGCCGGGTATCACCGCGACAAAAATCGGGTGATCACAGTTCTGGAGCTGCCATTCCTTGGCGTAAGCAACCTTGAGGAAGAACGTGCGGTCGCTCGTGCAGTTTATGCTCATCCAGCCGCCGAAGAAGAGATGGCGCAGTGGAATGCGAAACTTTTGATGACGTCGCCCATGCCACAATACAACATCGTTGGCACAGGTGAGCCACGCGATGAGTTGAAAGACTTCGAAGGTATGCGCGTGCGCGCAACCGGTGGCCTTGGCAAAGCATTTGAGGCCGTGGGTGGTGTGCCAACATCCGTAACGGCGACCGAAGCCTATCAGGCTATGGAGTCCGGCGTTGTTGATACTGTCGCTTTCGCCCAGCACGCGCATCTGAGCTTTGGCACGATCAACCAGGCGGAATGGTGGACAGCCAACTTGAACCCCGGCACAGTGAATTGCCCGGTTGTGGTTAACATCGACGCCTATGAAGGGTTGTCTGATGAGCATCGCGAGGCGCTTGATGGCTCAATTGAAGAAGCCTTGGATCACTATCTGGCCAACTATGCGGAGCTTCTCCAGAAATGGGATAGTGTCCTGGAGGAGAAAGGCGTTCAAAAGGTTGAATTCGCAGATAGTGAGATCGCAGCTTTCCGCGCCAAAGCTGCAGACCCAATTCGTGAATCGTGGATCTCCGACATGGAAGCACAGGGCTTGCCAGGTCAGGAACTCTACGATCTGGTGGTCAAAACACTCGAAGATCATCGCAGCGGAAGCTGATGCAGTTTTGACAAGGCCCCGGAGAAGCGCTCCGGGGCCTTGTTTTCAAGCCAATGGGGGAAAGCATGGCCGGATCATCCGCCGTGCTGGAAGATGACGGGCTTCTCAGCCGTCTTGACCGGTATCTGTTTAAAGTCGAACGGGTCTTCGCGCTCATATGCGGGCTGGCTGTGCTCAGTCTGATGTTTCTGGCTGTCCGATCTGTCGGTGGACGAGAATTTTTTGAGTGGCCTTTGGCAGGGTATACAAACTGGATCGAAGCGCTCATGCCGATCATCGCCATCCTAGGAGTTGCTTACGCGCAGCGCGACGGCACGCATATTCGCATGGACATTCTGATCGGTCGTTTTTCGGGTCGCGTTTTGTGGGCGATTGAAACCATCTTGGTTTTTCTGATGCTCTTTCTCATGATTTTTTTGACTATTGGGGCTTATGAGCTCTTTGACCGGGCCTTTGACTGTGCACGTCCAATGTGCAGTCGTGATAGTTTTGACGACATCAACATGCCAACCTGGCCTTACAAATTGGTCGTTCCGATTGCCTTTGCACTGTTGTCCTTGCGTTTGTTACTGCAACTCGTGGGCTATGGTCGGGCACTTGTTCTCGGTCTGGAACGCCCTGTTGGTGTTCCGCTCACCCAATCTATCGAAGATCAGGCGCGTGCCGAAGCAGAGCAACTGGAAGGGCGCGAGTGATGGATGAGATCACGATTGGCCTTTGGGTCACCGGCGGCATGGTTGCGCTTGTATTCCTGGGAATGCGCGTTGGCTTTGCTGCTGCATTTGCAGGCTTCCTTGGGTTGGTATGGTTGCGCTGGAACGGATTTGACTATGATCCGGACAGGTTTTGGAAAGCGTTTCAAATCAGCCTGCGCATCGCCGGGCAGGAGCCATATTCCAAAGTCAGTGCACATGCACTCAGTTTGATCCCAACCTTTATTCTTATCGGGTACCTTGCATACTACGCTGGGTTAACCAAAGCGCTCTTTGAGGCCGCCAAGCGCTGGATCGCGTGGGTTCCTGGTGGCTTGGCTGTATCAACAGTTTTCGCCACTGCGGGCTTTGCGGCCGTAAGCGGTGCCAGTGTCGCAACATCTGCCGTCTTCGCCCGTATCGCCATTCCTGAAATGCTCAAGATTGGATACAACAAACAGTTTGCCGCTGGTGTCGTTGCTGCTGGTGGAACTTTGGCCAGTCTCATTCCGCCCTCTGCAATACTTGTGATTTACGCGCTTATTGTCGAACAGGATGTAGGCAAGCTTCTGTTAGCGGGTTTTGTGCCTGGTGCGTTTTCGGCCCTTGTTTACGGAATTCTGATCGTCACGATCGCCGTGGTTTTCAAAACGGTCGGGCCGCCCGTTCGCGGTTTCACCTGGGGCGAAAAGTTTGCGTCCTTGCCTCCGGCACTGCCAATAGTGGCCGTGGTCGTGATCATTATCTTTTTTGTCTACAACCCATTCGGTGACGCTTGGGGCACACCGACAGAAGGCGGTGCCGTTGGGGCATTCATTGTGTTTTGCATGGCGCTGTACCGCGGCATGAGGTGGGGCGAGTTGAAGGCAGCTTTGCTGGAGACAGCCAAACTTACCGTCATGATTTTTACAATCATCTGGGGTGTTCTGATCTATGTAAGGTTCCTTGGGTTCGCGGATTTGCCGGGTGCGTTTTCGGACTGGATCACATCGCTCACGGTGTCGCCTATGCTCATTCTTGTCTGCATTCTGTTAGCCTATGCGGTTTTGGGCATGTTTATGGATGCCATCGGGATGCTCTTGCTCACACTGCCGGTTGTCTATCCCGCGGTCATGGCTCTGAACGGCGGTGAGGATGTCCTGGCAGCAGATAGTACTTTTGGCATGTCAGGAGAAATGTGCGCTATTTGGTTTGGCATTCTGGTGGTCAAAATGGCGGAGTTTTGTTTGATTACACCTCCTATTGGGCTCAATTGCTTTGTTGTTGCGGGTGTGCGTGATGATTTAAGCGTGCAGGACGTGTTCAAAGGCGTCACTCCATTTTTCGTCGCCGACGCAATCACGATCGCATTGTTGGTGGCATTTCCCGCGATTGTACTTTGGTTGCCAAGTCTCGCGTAGCGAGTGGAGTCAAACTGACCGCGCTCCGCAACGAGGAAGAGAGTTTCGGCTAAGAGGAGCACAACATGAAAACCATCACGGAGTTTCCTCTTGAGATTGAGGTGCTGGACCCGGTTTTTATCGAGATGTCCGATGGCGTGCGCCTGGTTGCGAAAATCTGGAAACCAAAAGGCACGGAACAGGTTCCAGCTATCCTGGAATACCTGCCTTACCGCCGCAGTGATGGCACCGCAGAACGCGATGCCCTGACCCACCCCTATTTCGCGGGCCATGGCTATGCCGCGATCCGCGTGGATATGCGCGGCTCGGGTGACAGTGAAGGTGTCATGGAGGGCGAGTACCTCAAACAGGAACAGGATGACGCGCTTGAGGTAATCAACTGGATCACCGCCCAACCATGGTGCAGCGGCTCGGTGGGCATGATCGGGATTTCCTGGGGCGGGTTCAATGGGTTGCAAGTGGCAGCACGGCAGCCCGAAGCGCTCAAGGCCATAGTTTCGATTTGCTCGACAGATGATCGCTATGCGGATGATATCCATTACATGGGCGGTTGCCTGATGATGGATAACCCGTGGTGGTCCAGCTATATGTTTTCGCTCAACACCACCCCGCCAGACCCATTGGTTGCCGGTAACACGTGGAAAGAAATCTGGTCGGAGCGTCTCAAGGGCAGCGGGTTCTGGATTTCGGACTGGTTGCGGCATCAACGCCGGGATGACTTCTGGAAACATGGTTCGGTCTGCCAGGATTTCTCGCAGATCAAGGCGGCGGTCTATGCTGTTGGTGGCTGGGCAGATGGGTACTCCAACGCCGTGTTTCGCCTGCTGGAAGGATTGGACAGCCCTTGCAAAGGTCTCGTCGGCCCGTGGGCGCACAAGTACCCGCATTTTGCCAAACCGGGTCCGGCGATTGGGTTTTTACAGGAATGCCTGCGCTGGTGGGACTATTGGCTGAAGGGCATTGAGACCGGCATCATGGATGAACCTGCTCTGCGCGCCTGGGTGCAAGATGGTGTGCCGCCACAAACGTTTTATGACCATCGTCCAGGACGGTGGGCTGCAACTGAAAGCTGGCCGAGCCAACAGATAAAGTCAGAGATTTGGCACCTCAACTCAACGGGTCTTGAGCCTGTGGCACAGAATGCCCAGGCATTGACGCTCTGTTCCCCTCAGACAGTCGGCATGGCTGGTGGTCGCTGGTGCGCCTTTGGGCTCGACCCTGACGGTCCCGGGGATCAGCGCGCTGAGGCAGGTGGGTCGCTTGTGTTTGATACGCCGGTGCTGGAAGAGGATTTTGACATTCTCGGTGCGCCCGAGCTTGAGCTAGAATTGGAAAGTGATCAGCCTGTGGCAATGATCGCTGCGGTGCTGAGTGACGTGATGCCTGATGGGGCGGCAACACGTGTCTGCTACGGTGTTCTCAACCTGACGCACCGTGATGATCATGAAAATCCTACGCCATTGACGCCCGACAAGCGCTATCGCGTGAGTCTCAAACTGAACGATTGTGGGCACAGGTTTGCGGCTGGCCGCAAACTGCGTATCGCGCTTTCAACGACGTACTGGCCAGTGATCTGGCCCATGCCCGAAAAGGTGACGCTGCGGATTGTGACGGGGCAAAGCACGCTTGCGCTGCCAGTACGGCCCGCCTCAGACCTTGATGCTGGATTACCAGAGTTTCTACCACCAGAAGGCGCGGAGCCTCTGGATGTTGAACAGCTTTCCACTCCTGAATTTGAAAATGGGTTCCAAACTGATCTGATCACCGGAGAAGTCACCTATCGTCTCAAGGTGGATGAGGGCCGGGTGCGTCATAACGATCATGATGGTTGGACCACAGCATCCACGCATGAAGAGATTTATCGCATTCACCCGGATGATCCATTGAGCGCATCGTTTGACGTGACGTGGACAGAGGAGGTGTCGCGCGGCGCGTGGCAAGTGACAACACGCACCCGAACACGCATGCACGCGACAAAGACGCACTTCGTTTTGAAAGGTGAACTAGAAGCGTATTTTGGCGAGGAAGAGATATACCGTCAAACCTGGGATGAGGAAATTCCCCGCGATCTGGTCTAGGCGGGCTTCGGTAAACGTGTTCAACATGGACAGACGGATTTTTGATCTGATTGGCCATGTTTCATGCCCGAAGATACGCAATTCAATATCCTTGTTGTCGTGACGCCGCATTTCAATGTGCTGGCCACAATGGGATTTCTCGATCCGTTTCGCGCGGCGAACTATCTGGAGGGGCAGGTGCGTTTCCGTTGGCAGATCGCGTCCGAGGCGGGTGGTCCTTGTATGGCCAGCAATGGCATTGAGGTGACGACACGAGCCTTGCCAGAAGACCGGGCCGACTTGGTGGTCGTCTCCAGCAGTTGGACACCTGAACGCCACAGCACGCCTGCCTTGCAATCCGCTTTGCGGCGCTGGGCGCGACAGGGGGCCACTTTGGCGGGACTCGATACAGGGGCTTTCATTCTTGCCGAGGCAGGATTGCTCACCAATAAGCGCGCCACGGTTCACTACGAACATATTGATGCCTTTGGCGAGACTCATCCGGAGTGTGAGGTCAGCGAAGAGCTCTTTGTCTTTGACGGCAATCGTCTCACCTGTGCCGGTGGGAGCGCATCGACGGATTTTGCCCTTAACATTCTGCGCGGGTTGGAGGGTGATGCGCTTGCCAACGATGCGGCACGCTACATCCTGCATCAAAGCGTACGCCCTATGGGCAGCCCACAAAATGCGGCACCGGTCGAACCATTGGGAAACACGGCGCCCGGGTCGGTCCGGCGGGCGATTTCCATCATGGAAAAGAACCTGGAGACGCCGCTTTCGATTGCCGAGGTCTGCCAACAGGCGCGCATTTCGCACCGACAACTGGACCGGTTGTTTCGCGACTATGTGAAAAAGACGCCGCAGCTGTATTACCGTGATATTCGCCTTGATCGTGCGCGTGGATTGGTCACACAAACCGAGATGCCTTTGTCTGAAGTGGCCGTTGCCTCTGGCTTTGCCAATCAAGTCCATTTCAGCCGGGCCTACAAAGCGCGATTCGGGCTGCCGCCGCTCAAAGATCGGATTGAAGGTCGGGTTCCGTTTGAGTTTCGCGCCTGGCCGATGCATCGCAAGGCATGACAAACAGATTTTGTGGCGAATAAAGTTAAATTCAAGGCGATCAAGATGACATGAATCCACGTTGTTAAGGGTCAGAATACCCGAGCGAGAGAAGGGAGATTGTTATGACCGAACGGCCCAATCAGTCAGAATTCGAAGCCATTTCCCGAGGCTATTCCGTCGATGCATCAAAATCATTGTCACTGCGCGCTGAGGCCTATGTTGAGCCGCGTTGGTACGACATTGATCAAAGGGCCGTGTTTGCCAAAACCTGGCAATGGGTGTGTCACGTTGAGAAACTGCGCACTCCCGGGTCCTATTTGACCACTCAGATTGCAGGCCATCCTGTTGCAATTGTCCGCGACCGCGAGGGCGCATTGCGTGCCTTTTACAACGTTTGCAAGCACCGCGCGCATGAGCTTTTGTCAGGCGAGGGTGAGACGACGCGCATCATGTGCCCTTACCATGCCTGGGTCTACAAACTCGACGGCCAACTCGTGCGCGCACCCGAGACCGAAGGTCTTAAGGACTTCGATATGGGGCAGATCTGTCTTGATCAGGTACAGGTCGAGGAATTCTGCGGGTTTGTGTTCGTGAATCTTGATCCAGACGCCGCATCTCTGAGTGAGCAGTCGGGCGATCTGGAAACGGAAATACGCCACTGGGCTCCGGATATCGAGCGGCTCACCTTTGGTCGTCGCCTGACCTATGACATCAAGTCCAACTGGAAGAACGTCGTCGACAACTTTCTCGAATGCTACCACTGCCCAACGGCGCACAAGGATTTCTGCGACCTGGTGGATATGGACACCTACAAGGTCACGACACATGGAATTTATTCCTCGCATATGGCCGATGCGGGCAAAGGGACAAACACGGCCTATGATGTCTCAAACGCTACGGTGCGCACCCATGCAGTGTGGTGGCTTTGGCCGACAACTTGCCTGATGCGCTATCCGGGGCGGTCGTCGATGATCGTTCTCAACATCATTCCTGTTGGGCCTGACCGAACGTTAGAAACCTATGACTTCTTCCTTGAAACACCCGAGCCAGATCCAATGGAACTCGATGCGATGCGTTATCTTGATGAAGTGTTGCAGGTCGAGGACATCAATCTGGTCGAAAGCGTGCAGCGCGGGATGAACACACCTGCCTTCACCCAAGGCCGTATTGTCAATGATCCGTCAGGCTCGGGCAAATCCGAGCATGCGGTGCACCACTTCCATGGGTTGGTTCTGGACGCTTACGAACGAGCCGTGGGATGAGCGGCGATGTGCCAAACATCGTTGTTATTATGGCCGACCAACTTGCCCCGCACTTTACTGGCGCTTACGGACATTCCGTTGCCAAGACACCGCACCTAGATGCTTTGGCTGCGCGCGGGGTGCGGTTCGATGCGGCCTATTGCAACTCACCGCTCTGCGCGCCCTCTCGGTTTGCTTTCATGTCTGGTCAACTCATCAGCCGGATTGCCGCCTATGACAACGCGTCCGAGTTTCGTGCCTCTGTTCCAACGTTTGCACACTATATGCGGATGCTGGGTTACCGTACCTGCCTCAGTGGCAAGATGCACTTTGTTGGCCCCGATCAGATGCATGGTTTTCAGGATCGCGTGACCACGGATATATACCCGGCTGATTTTGCCTGGACGCCGGATTGGGAAGCAGCCGATGAGCGGATCGACAAGTGGTATCACAACATGCAGACGGTCAAGGAAAGCGGACCAGCGGTTGCCACGTTCCAGACGGACTATGACGA
This sequence comes from uncultured Roseovarius sp., assembly GCA_947496175.1. Taxonomy (GTDB): domain Bacteria; phylum Pseudomonadota; class Alphaproteobacteria; order Rhodobacterales; family Rhodobacteraceae; genus Roseovarius. The sequence goes on along the minus strand of CANMBU010000001.1, from coordinate 816,179 downwards.
TGAGGTGGTGTTTGCCGCGCGGCGCTGGTTGATTGACCGAGGGCGGGATCGCGCGGCAGGGGATGCAGCGCCCTTTCTATTGGTAGCGAGTTTCATTCACCCACATGACCCATATGTGGCGAAACCGGAGTGGTGGAACCTGTATTCGGACGAAGACATTGACATGCCAAACGTGGATTTGCAGCCAGAGGCGCAAGATCCTTTTTCCAAACGTATCATGGATGGCATCGAAGCCAGTTACGTGCCCCTGACCGAGGAAGAGGTGCGCCGTGCTCGCCGTGCCTATCTTGCCAATGTCAGCTACTTCGACAGCAAAACCGGTGAGATCGTCAGAACGCTCGACGAGATGGGCGAAACCGAGAACACCATAGTCATTGTCACGGCGGATCACGGTGACATGCTGGGCGAGCGTGGGTTGTGGTACAAGATGAACTTCTTTGAACATTCCGCACGCGTCCCGATGGTTGTGGCCGGACCGGGCGTTGCGCAGGGCGTTGTGTCAAACGCCTGTTCACTGGTTGATATGTTGCCGACATTCGTAGACTTGGGCGGTGGCGATGCCAGTATCTTTGGAGAGCCGGTTGATGGTCGTAGCCTGGTTCCGCTTATGCGCGGCGAAACGGATACCGCAGATGAAGCCATCGGCGAGTATTGTGCAGAAATGACGCCTGCGCCGGTGTTCATGATCCGCCGAGGTCGATTCAAATACATACACTGTGATGTTGATCCGCCGCAGCTTTATGATCTGAAAAATGACCCCTCGGAGCTGGTCAATCTGGCCAATGACGCTGCTTACACTGAACAGGCAGCAGCGTTTGCTTCAGAAGTCGCCGAGCGATGGGACAGCGAGAAACTAAAAGCCGACATTGTCTCCACGCAACGTACACGGCGCGCGTTGCATGCGGCGATGGAGGCTGGGGCGTCGGAACCCTGGGACTACAACCCACCTCGTGATGCAAGTCAGGAATATGTGCGCAACCATATGGACTGGACCGTGGCCGCGTCCCGCTACAGGTTTCCGCCACTTGGAAAGGAAGAAGGATGATCTTGAAGGGCAAAGTGGCCGTAGTCACGGGTGGTCGTGGGGGCATAGGCCGCGCGATCTGTGATCGGTTCGAGCGCGAAGGTGCCACAGTCTATGCAGCCGACCTGGATGCGTCTGGCTCGCTTGGTCAACCCGAGGGTAGCGCTCTTTTTCTTAAGCTGGACGTTACCAGTGAGGACAATGTTCGCGCAGTCATGGATCAGGTTGCTTCAGAACAAGAGCGTCTGGATATTCTGGTCAATGCCGCCGGGATCGAGATCGAAAAAACGATCGAAGACACCAGCCTTGAGGAGTGGAACCAGTCTTTTGCTGTGAACGTGACGGGTACATTTCTGACCTCAAAATACGCGCTTCCTTTGATGCGAAAGGCGGCCTTGGGTGGGGCCAGTGCCAGCATCATCAACTTTGGCTCATATGACGGGTTCATCGCCGATCCGGGTTTGGCGGCCTATTGCGCGACCAAGGGAGCAGTTCATGCACTCACCCGTGCGATGGCCTGTGACCATGGCCCGGAAGGCATCCGTGTGAACGCTATCTGCCCCGGTTATGTCGATACGCCGATGTTGCAGAGCTTTTTCACCGGGGACGGATCAGGCGGTGGCGACCAGAGCATTGACCAACTGCAAAAGGCTGTGCGCGATGTGCATCCCATGCGCACTTACGGCACGCCCGAGGATATCGCCAATCTGGCAAACTGGTTGGCCAGCGACGAAGCGCGTTATGCCTCGGGTCAGCTTTGGGTGCTGGATGGCGGGTTGTCGGCCCAAGTGCAGCAGATGCGTTTGTGAGCGTCTTGCGAACAGTGAAACACAGGTGAACGTGATGCGACTGGCAAAGAAGAAGGCACTTGTCACTGGTGGACGACAAGGGATTGGACGTGGCATCGTTGATGCATTTTTGGGGGAAGGGGCGCAGGTCTGGACCTGTGGTCGTGGCGCACGGCCAGAAGACTTGCCAGACGTGGTGGGTTGGATGCAGGCAGACGTGTCCCAGGTTGAGGCTGTCGAGACCTTGGCCGAAGGCTTAGACACACTTGATGTGCTGGTGAACAACGCAGGTGTTCAAGTTGAAAAAACAGTTGTCGACAGCACAGACAAAGAGTGGGACACGGTTGTAGGCGCGAATTGCCGCGGTGTGTTCAACACGTGTCGTGCGCTGATCCCCAAAATGAATTCAGGCGGTGCCATCATTAATATCGGGTCCATTTCGGGCCACGTCGCCGATCCCGGCATGGCGCTCTACAATGCGTCCAAGGCATTTGTGCATGGTTTGACGCGGTCCATTGCGGTGGATCACGGACCGCGAATTCGGTGCAACGCAATTTGTCCTGGATGGATCAACACCGGCATGTTGGAGGCGGGGTTTGATCTGGCGCGTGATCCTGCCGCTGCGCGCAAAGATGCTCTGTTGCGCCATCCTGTCGGACGTTTTGGACATCCAGATGACATCGCGGCCATGGCGGTTTGGCTTGCGTCTGATGACGCCTCCTTTGCAACGGGTCAGATGTTCACCGTGGATGGCGGCATGACAGCAGCCTCGCCTCTCAATCCGGGAATGTTCTGATGGCCAGTTTTGAGAAAACTACCTGCCTTGGGGCTGGTGTGATAGGTGCAAGCTGGACTGCGCTTTTCTTGGCGTCCGGGCGATCCGTAGCGGTTTATGACCCGGCACCGGACGCGGAAAAACGGGTGCGAGACGACATCACACGTGCCTGGCCTGTCATGGAGGCGCTTGGGTTGACTGAACGGGGGGATCCTGAGGCTGTCACGTTTCATTCGGATGCGAGCGAAGCTGTCAGGAATGCCGATTTCGTTCAGGAAAGCGTACCTGAACGCATAGCAATCAAGCATGGGCTTTTTGCTGAGATTGAACCACATCTCAAGGTGGACGCGGTTCTTGCCAGCTCGGCCTCAGGTCTGATGCTCGGACAGATGCAGGCTGGTTGGAAGAACCCGTCGCGTATGATTTTGGGTCATCCGTTCAATCCGCCGCACTTGATTCCATTGGTGGAAATCATGGGAAATGAACGCACCGCAGAAGGCGTGATAGAGGCGGCGGAAGCATTCTACGCGGATGTGGGAAAAACGACGATCCGAGTACAAAAAGAAGTGCCGGGCCATGTCGCCAATCGCCTTCAGGCTGCGGTTTGGCGTGAAGCGATCCATCTGGTGCAATCCGGTGTGGCCAGTGTTGCCGACGTGGACAAGGCAATGAGCGCGGGCCCCGGTTTGCGCTGGGCGGCGATGGGGCCAACGATGCTCTTTAACCTTGGCGCCGGGCCGGGTGGGCTCTCTGCTTTTTGCGATCACTTCAGTGATACGTTCAATGGCTGGTGGGATGATCTAGGCGCACCGGTGCTTGATGATCCGACGGCGGATATGTTGGTCGAGGGTGTTGCTGAGGCCGCAGATGGTCGTTCCGTGCAAGAGTTGTCAGCAGAGCGTGACCGTATGATCTTGGCCATGCAACAAGCCCTCAATGCCAAAGGCTGAGTTAAGCCAAGTGATCAACCACCTGTAAATGCTGGGCCAGCCTGTCGACCTCCGTCAGAAACCGTGTCACCAGTTTCGGATCATGCGGTGCAGGGCTGACGCCAGCGGGTATTTCGCGATTCAACACCGCTTCGACGGCCATGGAGACCGGGACGGAAACCAATCGCGCCATAGCCGAGCTGCGCTTATCGCCCCATGCGTCCATGACAAAGGTCTTGTGCCATACCGGCGTGCCTTCGCGCTCGGCTTTGAAGTCGACGCAAAGAACCACGCGGTCTGGCTCCCCTTCTGCATAAGCATTTTCGCGCCAGAACTGATCCGACATTTCCTTGAGCCGGGCTTCACCCGCATCGCCCTTCAAGCTCTCAATCTCCGCAAAGACATCTGCCCATGCATCGGCCCAACCGTTGAGACGTAAGGTGCCGCGCACAAATTCCTTTACGCGCCAGGCTGGTGCAAAGCGGTAGTCCTCCATGAACGGAAGGGAGTCGCGGTTGGGGTACACTTCAAAAGTTTCAGGTGTCGGCAAAGGTGCTTCGTAAGACGTGATTGCGTCCCAGGGGCGGGCCACGTTGAGTTCAGTGTAGTTCCGAATGGATTTCGACGGAGACCGTAGCGCTTTGAGGACGCCCAAAGGCGACCAACTGAACTTGTAACGAAAGGCGTTCGTGATCTTTGGAATGCCGCCGCAATAGGAGAGAAAAGACAGATCATTGACTGCGCTGAAGGCAGGTGAGGCGATGTAGTCGGCAATAAGATGGTGCGCCATCAGGTGGTCGATGCCCGGGTCAAGACCAATTTCGTTGACCACGGCCACGCCGCGTATGACCGCCTTGGCGTGCAACTCCCGCATTTCAGGTGCGATGTAGGACGAAGACACAAAATGCGCGCCCTTGTTGATGCACATCTCTGCGAGTGGCACATGCCAGTCGCCAGGAAGCATCGAGACAACAATGTCGCCTTCAATCACATCTCCTGAGAGAGTGTCGAAGTCAAACGCATGGACGCGGTCTGTTAGATCACCAACGGCGGCCAATGCCTTGTCGGTTGTTCTGTTCCAGACCACAACATCATGACCGGCCTCAATAAGTCGCCGCAGTCCTGGAATGGCCGAAAGACCTGTGCCGCACCAATGTATTGTCATGTTTCAGACCCCTCCAACATGCGTTTGAAACTCTGCCTCCGCCCGCGCCCAGACGCCTTTCTCCAGATTGTCGAGGCTTTGCAGCGTTGGCAACAGTTGTGAGGCGTAGTCGATGGACGACTCCAACGGCAAAAGCGACGGCAGATTGTCGATGGCCATGACATCCAGCGGCGGGTTTTCATGCACACGCATGACCGGTTCGGCCCAGCTTGTCGCGGCATCATAGATCGGCACGGGGTTGTAGTCGCTGTCGGGGTCGCAGGCCACATCACCGATCACGGAAAGCTTTCGGTCAGCGGTCAGGGCCGTTTTGGGCACAAAAACCGGTGTGCCAGCACGTGCGAAGATACAGTTGAGGAAAAGATCATGGTTCAGGATTTCGGGGAACGGTCCTCCATGAGCTGTTTCGGCCATGTCCCAGCGTGTTGTCGAGACATTCATCGCATCACATAGATCCGCCGCCCCTGTCCCGACACGCCCCAAAGCGCCAATCACGATAGAAGTGGGACGTGGCGTACCTGTTGCATCAAGGCGTGCTTCGAGATCCTCAAGCAAAGCCGATTTATCGTGATAAGCCTCAACCGCTGCGCACTTTTGACTATGTTGCTGCGCGGCCCAGGCCAGGAGGCTCACAGCTGCCCCTGCATACCCGGCCCAATAGCCAAATGCCGCTACGCGTCGTCCGGCGTCGTCCACCAGGTACTCAAGGTCGTAGAGTGTGCCGCCGCCAGCTTTGAAGCGCTTTAATAGTCGTTGGCCCGAGAATTGACCTTTGAAGGCATGACCGAACATGATGTGTCTGTGCTGCAGGGGCGTAGCGTCGTCGGGAAGCTCCTTTAGCCCAAAAACAATTGCGTCTGATGGCGCATCGGGCCAGCTGAACTCAGGAACAATAGTGCACCCTTGGTCACGGTAACCATCGATCGGGATCACGCGGCTGCGACTCTCTTCAACACTCACTTGCATGCCTTGAGCCAAAAGTGCCGCCGCCCCCTCGGGCGTTAACCCAACGCGATCCTCATTTTCGCGGCTTTCCGCTCTGACCCAGAGATGTGTCATGTTCGCTCCTGTCGCAGCACGTATGTTAGTTTTCTAGACGTATGTGCGGGCATGGGCACGTTCGGGTGTATCCAGATGAGGTGTGGCATTGAACCCGCCGACCATCAGTGTCTCATGCACAAAATGCAATCGATGCAGAGAGGCGTTTGTGACCTGCAGCATGATCTTTGCCATGCCTTTCTTGTCGAGATTCAGAGCGTGGCGCATGGCCACGCCAATTACGCCACCAGACGTTACCAAAAGCGTCCTCCCGGCGGCATTGCACATCTCATCAATGAGATGTGTGATCCGGGACGCAAAGCTGTCAAACCTCTCAGGCACGTCGGACAACTGATCGCTCATCCACAAGTCCATTAAGAGCGGCAGATGCGTGGCGAAATCGGCTGTCGACTGCGGAGTTGGCACACCATGTTCGGTCAGGGCCGCATCGGCCAGCGCGAAGTAACTCAACTCATTCAGTCTCGTATCTTGGCTGAGTCTGTCGTAGCCCATTGCGCGAGCTGTCTCGACTTGCCGGCTTAGGGTCCCGGTCAAAACTCTGTCGAACCGTGGATTGGTTTCACGCAGATGATCGCCGAGCCATTTTGCCTGTTCCCGGCCCAGATCAGACAAGCGATCATAGCTTTCTTCGTCGGTCGCAGTGCTGTTGGCCTGACCGTGCCGTACTAAGATGATTTCAGCCACCGCAGTGTGCCCTCGTTACTATCTTTGCGACACAGTATCCTTAGTGGCCGCCAGGGTGAAGATGTGGTCGGCCTGGTATCAACTCCATTGTACATCCCCAAGAAATATATAGCCTGCCCCATAAATTGTTTTGATCAGTTTTGGATTTTTTGGATCTTCATTCAGCTTGGTTCGAAGGCGCGAAATCCGGACGTCCATGGCCCTGTCAAAGCTCTCTCCCGCTGCACCGCCCAAAGTCTCTTGCATGGATTGCCGGGAAATGAGGCGCTTGGGACGCTCCAGAAAGAGTCGCAGGACCTCACCTTCAGCATGCGAAAACGGTGTTTCGATGCCAGCTTCATTGCAAAGGACGTAACGATCGAAATGCGCGACCCAGCCATTGAACGTTGCTGTGTCTGCCTTGTTTTCTGTTGGAGCATCCCGCCGCAGGTGCGCTCTGATACGTGCAACCACCTCAGAGGGGTCAAACGGTTTGATGATATAATCATCTGCTCCAAGCTCTAGCCCAGTGACCCTGTCGCGCACTTCGGCACGTCCGGAAATTATGATCACCCGCGCACCTTGTTCTAGGGCCAACTGATGTACCACTGTTAGCCCGTCCTTGTCAGGCAACGAAAGGTCAACCAGACATACATCTGGTGAGGTTTTCGCCAGTGCTGCTTCAAATTCGGTGGCGCGAGCGAACGACATGGTCCGAAACCCTGCATCTTCCAAAGCACTGGCCAGTATGGTGCGAATGGCCGGTTCGTCATCGAGAATCGAGACGAGAGGAGCATCTGCAACTTGGGTCATGCACAGACCCCGGACTTGAGAAACTCTTCCAAGGCGCTTGCGTGAAACGGTTTGCGCATAACTGGTGCAATTTGCCGCGCCGCCCGGTGTAGCGGATCACCTTTCGGTAGTGATGTGATTAGAAACACAGGCCGTGTGTCGCCAGACAAAGCTTTGATCAGGTCAAGCCCGGTTTCTTCTCCTTCCAGAGAAATATCTGACAGGATTGCAGTGATCTCAGGCATGTTTTGGGCCAGAGTAATAGCCTCAGGCACGTTCGATGCCTCAATCACGTTGTGCCCCGCATCACGCAGCATATCGCGTATTGAGTCGCGCAATTCGGGGCTGTCTTCAACAAGTAGCACTAGTCCCGGCGCGTCGATCCTATCGGTGGCTCGGAAGGGCAGACGCAATGTAACAGAACCGCCTGCAGTATGATTGGCCAAGATAACGCGCCCGCCTGCCAGTTTTGTCATGTCGTAAACCATCGTCAGACCAAGCCCCGAGCCTTCGCCGCCTTTGGTTGTGAAAAATGGATCGAACGCATGCGCCAACGCCTTTTCCGAAAACCCAGCGCCGGTATCTTGCATGATAAAGTCGATCCAAGTGTCTTGTATTGTCTCAATGCGAAGCGTGATCTTACCCGTATCACCACAGGCGTCACGCGCATTTATTGCCAGGTTGAGCAGTGAATCCTGCAACATGCCGGGATCTAGCAGACAGGTTCTTTGGCCCGCAGCGTTTATGGTCTCAAACACCACATCTTCGGGCAAAGTGGATGTCACCAAGGTGCTCAGGTCGCTGAGGAAACCAGGGATATTTATGGCCTGTGGTGTATATTCCCTGGGCCCGGTCATATCTGCAATGCGATTCAACAGGCTCCCTCCGCGCCGCGCCGCATTGATTGTGGCTGCGATCAACTCTGCACCATCCTCAGGCAGAGCCATTATTTGTAGGCGCGACTGCATTCCCAAAATGATGGTCAGCAAGTTGGAAAAGTCATGCGCCAGGCCGGACGTAAGCTGCGCGGCCATTTCGCGCCGTCGCGTTTGTTGCAAGGCTGCGCGCGTTTGCGCCTCCTCGGTTATGTCCATCGACAAAATATACACCCCTCCCGTTGCCTGATCAGGAGTGAGTGCCACACGAATTCGGCGCGAGCTTTCCTCGTGGGTGAATTCAAAGACGCCAGGCGCGCCATCAAACGCATTCTTCAAATGCGGCTCTAGAATAGCAAAGGGCTGTTCTCCGAGTGCCGTTTTGGGGGTCAGGCCTACAGGGTTGGCCTGCGTTCCGGGCATGATCACACTCAGCCGACGGTTGGAGTAAGTGTAGTGCCAGTCTGGGCCGATATGTGCGATATGTGCGGGAACCATTTCCGTGGTCAGCCGCATGCGCGCTTCTGCTTCGGTGATTTGGCGTTTCGCCTCCTCCAGAGCTGTGATAGTTGCCTCAAGTTTACGGTTTGCGGAAGTGAGGTCCTGTGAGTAGCTGACAAGTTGATCTGACAGTTCTTCTGACCGCGTGCTGAGCAGTTCTTCTTGTCGTCGGGTCTTTGTTATGTCTGTGTAGACCGTGACCCATCCTCCTTCTGGCAGAGGGGAACCTTCCACCGAGATGATCCGCCCACTGGCGCGAGTACGTTCCATGTAATGTGGCTCAAACGCGCGTGCGATCTCCACTCTGTCCGCAACGAAGTGGTCGACATTTCCGACATCGCCGTAGTCGCCGCGTTCGGCCAGATATCGGATCGTGTCGGCAAACTGTGCGCCAGGTGTGACCAGAGCAATGGGCAGATCGAACATTTCCTGAAAGCGGCGGTTGCATACCGCAAGATGCAGATTGCGATCATAAATCGTGAGTGCTTGCTGGATCAGATTGAGACCGGCGATGGTCATCTGTGTTTTGTCAGTTGGGCTCATGGTTCTGCTTTGGCAGCCCATTCCAGCGCTGCTTCCAGCCGGTCATCACCCCAAAAAAGCTCATCGCCCACGGTAAAGCTTGGTGCGCCGAAAATGCCGTAACGCATGGCCTCTTCGGTGGTTTCACGCAGGCGATGCTTGTTGGGAACCTCTTGGGCTCGTTCAATTATGTCCGTGGGAAGTTTTGCCGCTTCTAAACAAGCGGCGATCACCTCCGGCTCCTCGATGTTCTGTCCTTCATCGAATTGCATTAAGTAAACGTTTTGGCAAAACGTAACGCCTTGTGGTTCTTCAAGTGCAATCTGTGCCACGCGCGCCGCCAACAGACTGTTTTGTGGGAAGGGACTGGGATGTCGAAACCGCAAGCCGCAGCGTTCTGCACGCCGCTCCATATCACGCAGCATGTGTTTTCCCTTGGCGGGATAAACAACGAAAGGCGATGTGTCCCAGCCTTGTGATTTGAAAATTGGCCCAAGCAGAAAGGGCCTCCAGTTGACGTCCACTCCAGCTTCTGAGGCCAGTTCCGGCAAACGCATCACGCTCAGGTAGGAATAGGTCGAGGCAAACTCGAACCAGAAGTCCAGCTGTGGTCTCGTCATAATGCAGCACTCCTCCTCCCTCAATTCCGGTCAGGTGGTGCAGGATGTCAAGGGTTGCACGGGCCTTGTTACAATTCGTAGGAATCTGGAAAACATCAGGAAAAAGTTGACGTCGACTGTTAGGCGCGCACTCTAGGGAGTGTTAAGAATCGTCCGCTGAATGACGATCCGTTCGCTTAGCGAACAACGGGAGGAAAAGAATTGGCAAAGTCGTCAATGGCGGCGGAGGGGCTTCAGTCCATTCCGGCGCTTCTTCATCGGAATGTTACCCAGTTCGGGGCAAAACCGGCTTACCGCGAAAAAGAATACGGTATCTGGCAAACCTGGACCTGGGCTGAAACCGAGAAAGAGATTGAAGCGCTTGCTCTGGGATTGCTGAACCTTGGCGTCAACGAGGGCGACTTCATCGCAATCGCCGGACGCAATCGGCCTTACTTTTATTGGTCTATGGTTGCGGCGCAATGCGTAGGTGCTGTGCCGGTTCCTGTATATCAGGACGCAGCCGCCGAAGAGATGGCCTATGTACTGGATCATTGCGGGGCACGCTTTGCCATTGTTGAAGACCAGGAGCAGGTCGATAAGATTATCGAGATACAAGACCGCCTGCATCAGTTCGAGCATATGATCTATGTCGACCCGCGCGGGTTGCGAAAGTACGACCATCACAAACTTCATGAATTCAGCCAAGTGCAGCAACAAGGTCGCGCTGCACGAGACGAGTTTTCGGGAGATTTGTCAGAACGGCGCGCCAAACTTGATTACAATAGCACCTGTGTCATGCTTTATACCTCTGGCACGACGGGTAAACCCAAAGGCGTTGTGCTTTCCAATCGCAACATCATTGAGGCGTCCAAGTCGTCTTCTGAGTTTGACAGACTTACCGGTGATGAAGAGGTGCTGGCGTATCTGCCAATGGCTTGGGTTGGGGATTTCATCTTTTCGATTGGGCAGGCCTATTGGTGCGGTTTTTGTGTGAACTGCCCTGAAAGCGCGGATACAATGCATGTGGATTTGCGGGAAATAGGCCCGACCTATTACTTCGCGCCCCCTCGGGTTTTTGAAATCCAGTTGACCAATGTGATGATACGCATGGAGGACGCGGGGCGCTTCAAGCAATGGCTTTTCAAAAAGTTTATGGCGCATGCGCGTAAGGTCGGTCCTGCCATTCTGGATGGTAAATCTGTCAGTGGCTGGGATCGGTTGAAGTACAAACTTGGAAACTTGCTCATCTTCGGCCCGCTGAAAGATACGCTTGGGTTAGGGCGCGTGCGTGTTGGGTATACAGCGGGCGAGGCGATTGGCCCGGAAATTTTTGAGTTTTATCGCGCTTTGGGTATCAACCTCAAACAGCTGTATGGGCAGACAGAAGCCAGTGTGTTCATCACGCTCCAACCAGATGGAGAAGTGCACAACGACACTGTTGGGATTGCAGCGCCGGGCGTGGAGCTTCGCATCTCAGACGATGGCGAAGTGTTTTACCGCAGTGCGGGTGTGTTTGAAGAATACTACAAAAACCCGGAAAGCACGGTCTCGACCAAGGATGCCGATGGCTGGGTCGCAACTGGGGATGCTGGTTTTATCGACGAAAGCTCGGGGCACCTTCGGATTATCGACCGTGCCAAGGATGTTGGTAAAATGGCCAGCGGCCAGATGTTTGCTCCCAAATATGTTGAAAACAAACTGAAATTCTACCCCAATATTCTGGAGGCCGTGGTCTTTGGCAACCAGCGTGAAGAATGTACGGCGTTCATCAACATTGATCTCAACGCTGTGGGAAATTGGGCGGAGCGCAACAATATTGGGTACGCCTCCTATCAGGAACTGGCTGGTCATCCGCAGGTTCTTGAGACGATCAAGAGCCATGTCGAAGAGGTCAATCGTTCGCTCGGCGAAGACCCCATGCTGGCGCATTGTCAGGTGTATCGTTTCATCGTTTTGCACAAGGAACTGGATGCGGATGACGGTGAAATGACCCGCACGCGCAAGGTGCGCCGCGGCGTGATTTCGGAGAAATTTGAGGACCTTCTGGGTGCGCTCTATGACGGTTCGGAGGATATTTTCACGACCACAGAGGTGACCTACGAGGATGGGCGGAAAGGCTCGATCAGCGCTACGCTGAGCATTGTTTCGGCAAAGGTCGAAGCCGTGAGTGCACCAGATAAAGTAGCAGCGGAATAGGATGGGTTGACGATGCTGGACGCAACCGAAGGCTACATCACAGAGGACGGTCGCAAGATCGGTGGGGTGGTGATGGAGATGAAGAACATCACGCTGCGCTTTGGCGGGGTGGTGGCGATCAAGGATATCTCTTTTGATATCCGAGAAGGTGAAATTCGCGCCATTATCGGGCCGAACGGGGCTGGGAAGTCCTCAATGCTCAACGTCATCTCAGGCTTTTACAATCCGCAGGAAGGCGAGGTCTGGTATCAGGGGCAAAAGCGCCCGCCGATGAAGCCCTTTGAAGTAGCGCAGCAGGGCATCGCCCGCACGTTTCAGAACATTGCGTTGTTTGAAGGTATGACTGTGCTGGACAACGTTATGACGGGCCGTATCCGTCAGATGAAATCCGGACTGTTTGCGCAGGCATTCTGGAAGGGAAAGGCCGAGCAGGAAGAGACGAAAAATCGCGCATTCGTTGAGAAGATCATCGACTTTCTGGAAATTCAGCATATCCGCAAAACGCCTGTTGGGCGTTTGCCCTACGGCCTTAAGAAACGCGTCGAACTGGCTCGTGCGCTCGCGGCTGAGCCATCCATTTTGCTTCTGGATGAACCCATGGCGGGTATGAATGTCGAAGAGAAGGAAGACATGTCGCGCTTCGTCCTGGATGTGAATGATGAGTTCGGCACAACCATTGTTCTGATCGAGCATGACATGGGTGTGGTCATGGATCTGTCAGACCGGGTTGTGGTGATGGATTACGGCCAGAAGATTGGTGACGGGTCGCCGGATGAGGTGCGCAGCAATCAGGCTGTTATTGATGCCTATCTGGGGGTCGCGCATGAGTGATTTGGCACGTCGGTATCACGTCGGTATCACGTCGGTATTGCGTCGGTGCGTCATGACCTTGGCAATCTGCATGCCAATCGCAGCTCAGGCGGATGCATGGGACGAATTCGTGGCGCGATGTCTGGACCCCTATGAGCACCTGAGTTTCGAAGTTGTCTCGGGTCTCGATGTGCAGCCGGTGGATCAGATGCACGACGCGCGCCAAGTCTATGGGCCGACAGAAGAGGGATACCTGCTGGTTCTTGATGCGGCGCCGTCGATTGGCGAACGTGCGTGCTCGGTCGAGTTTGCCGGGGTCGAGGACTCGCAAGCCGCGCGCGACTGGATGATCGAGCAAGTGGCATCTGGACGATATGCCCTCGGAGATGACGGTTGGCTGGTCAGTCAGGACTGGATTGAACCACGCCTGATGGTGCGTGCCGAGGCAAGCAAAGCCCGGACCTATTATGCCGTGGTGGAGACAGACCTTGAGAGTTGAAATGACAATAGAGCCGGAGGCCAACAAACATGCCTGAAACACTGGTCTTTGCAATGGAAGTGTTCCTGAACGGTTTAATGGCCGGGGTCCTTTACGCGCTTGTGGCGCTGGGCTTTGTGCTCATCTACAAGGCGTCGGGCATTTTCAATTATGCCCAAGGGGTCATGGCGCTTTTCTCGGCGATGACGTTGGTCGGGATCATGAACGGGCAGGTGCCGTTTGCGCATCTGATCAACGCGACCTTTGGCACAGACCTGCACTACTTTGGCTGGAATGTCCCCGCGCTTCTGGCGATCTTGCTGACGGTTGTGGTGATGATCGGCCTGGCCTGGGCTGTAAATCAGATCATCTTTCGACATCTGGTAAACCAGGAGCCTATCATCCTTTTCATGGCCACGATTGGCCTTGCCTATTTCCTGGAAGGATTTGGCGACATCATGTGGGGCGCAGATATCAAGAAGCTTGATGTGGGTCTGCCTCAGGGGATCAACGAGGCGATTGATGAAGCGACCTTCCAGATATTTGACTATGGCTTCTTCATCGACAATCTCGATATTGTAGCGACGATCATTGCCGCGGCTCTGGTCTTTGCGCTGATTGTTTTTGCCCAATACTCAAAACAAGGCCGCGCGATGCGGGCTGTCGCCGACGACCACCAAGCGGCACTTTCCGTGGGCATCAGCCTCAATTTCATCTGGGTTATGGTCTGGTCACTGGCTGGGTTTGTCGCGTTGGTCGCAGGGATCATGTGGGGCACGAAATCAGGTGTTCAGTTCTCGCTGTCGCTTATTGCCCTGAAGGCGCTTCCTGTGCTGATGCTGGGGGGTTTTACATCTATCCCCGGCGCGATTGTAGGCGGATTGATCATCGGCGTGGGTGAAAAGCTTTTCGAGTTCTGTTTCGGCATCGGACAGTGCTTTGGCGGGTTCATCAATCTGGGCGGCGCAACAGAACTTTGGTTTGCCTATGTGCTGGCGCTCATCTTCCTGGTCTTCCGACCACAAGGCCTTTTTGGCGAAAAGATTATTGAGAGGGTGTGACCATGCAAAAGATCATTGCCATCGCAAATGTCATCGCTTGGTCTGGTTTTTGGGCCTTTGGGTATCTCGCCTTTACCGCGGGCGTGGACAATACCGGCCAGATGGTCACGGCCGCAGTTCTGGCTGCGATGGGCGGGGGCGTCGGGATGCTCGCCTATTTCTGGCTTATTCGCCATTCCGAAGATGTCGGCTATGCGCGGGCACCCAATCGCGCGGCAAGGCGCGGCCATGATGACCTGAGCGAGGAGGGCATCTCATGATTTATCGCGAATCCGGTGATTTTTCGACCACCTACCAACAGGACAGCCAAACCTTTCCGATCAGATTTGATCGCTACCGATATTACGTCCTCCTGGTCCTGGCCTTTGCAGTCGTGCCTTTCATCATTAACGACTATTGGGTCAATGCCGTATTCCTGCCGTTCCTGATCTATTCGATCGCGGCAATTGGGTTGAATATTTTGACGGGCTATTGCGGACAGGTGTCCCTGGGCACAGGTGCATTCATGGCTGTGGGGGCCTATGCCTGTTACAAGCTGATGACGGCCTTTCCTGACATCAATATTTTCTTTCACATCATCATCTCTGGCGGGATCACAGCCGGGGTATGCGTGCTCTTTGGCTTGCCATCTTTGCGCATCAAAGGATTTTACCTCGCCGTGGCGACTCTGGCGGCGCAATTCTTTCTGGTATGGATGTTCAACAAGGTGAGCTGGTTCTACAACTATTCGGCTTCAGGTCAGATCAATGCGCCTGAGCGCACCGTATTTGGCGTACCCGTCACCGGGGCGCAGACTGAGCCATGGGCGGCGTATCTCTTCTGCCTCGTTTTCACCGTGGCATGCGCAATCATTGCTCGGAACATGACACGCGGGATGCAGGGGCGGCAATGGATGGCCATCCGGGATATGGACATCGCAGCAGAGATCATTGGTGTGAACCCGCTGAAAGCGAAGCTCTCGGCCTTTGCCGTTTCGGGGTTCTTTGTCGGTCTGGCCGGTGCTCTCTTCTTTGCTGTTTACCTTGGCGCTGTGGAAGTGGGTGAGGTCTTTGGCATCACCAAATCGTTCCTTGTTCTCTTCATGATTATCATTGGCGGTCTGGGTTCGATCTTTGGGTGTTTCGCTGGGGCGGCCTTTCTTGTGCTATTGCCGGTGCTCTTGAAGAACGTTCTGGTCGGAGGGCTTGGATGGCCCACGGATTTGGCGGCACATCTTGAGTTCATGATCGTTGGGGCGCTTATCGTGGTGTTCTTGATCCTTGAACCTCACGGCCTTGCCCAGCTTTGGCGCGTGGCGAAAGAAAAACTGAGATTATGGCCCTTCCCGCACTAGGGCGGGGCTTCGTGGGGCAGTCCCCACCTAAAGAGTTGGGCGCTGACGCGTTCATGAAAAAGACATCGGATAAACCAAGGGAGGATATAAACCGATGAAACAGAAACTACTGACCGCGATTGCGGCGACCATGATGGCGGCAAGCCCGGCGCTCGCCGATCTTGTCATCGTCGACACGAGCTATCGCACCGGACCTTATGCTGCGAATGGTATTCCGTTCTCGGATGGCTATCAGGATTACTTCACCCTGCTCAATGAGCGTGACGGTGGAATTGGTGGCGAGGCCGTGCGTGTTGTGGAATGTGAGACGGGCTATAACACTGAGAAGGGTGTGGAATGCTATGAAGCAACCAAGGGTGAAGGCGCGCTTGTCTATCAGCCGCTCTCAACCGGGATCACCTATCAGCTGATCCCCAAAGCCACAGCGGATGGCATACCGCTTCACACCATGGGCTATGGACGGACGTCGGCCAAGAACGGAGAAGTTTTCAAATACGTCTTTAACTATCCTGCGAACTATTGGGATGGTGCGTCTTTGGCGATCACGCATTTGGTTGAACAAAACGGCGGCTCACTGGACGGTAAGAAAGTGGCGCTGGTTTATCACAACTCTGCCTACGGT
This sequence comes from uncultured Roseovarius sp., assembly GCA_947496175.1. GTDB lineage: Bacteria > Pseudomonadota > Alphaproteobacteria > Rhodobacterales > Rhodobacteraceae > Roseovarius. Next base: position 799,984 of record CANMBU010000001.1, on the reverse strand, counting down.
AAGGAACCGATCCGGACGCTTGAGGTTCTGGCCGAAAAGCACGGCTATGAGTTGATGCTTTTGCCAGTGGACCACCCTGGTCAGGAGCAAAAGTCGCAGTGGCTTCAGGTGCGTCAGCAGCGTCCTGATTACGTGCTGATGTGGGGCTGGGGCGTGATGAACCAGGTCGCGGTGCAAGAAGCGGTGAACATTCGCTTTCCTATGGAGAATTTCATCGGCATCTGGTGGTCTGGTTCTGAGAACGATGTGAAACCTGCCGGAGATGGTGCCAATGGCTACAAGGCGCTGACCTTCCACAATGTGGGCAGTGACTATCCGATTTATGCGGATCTGGCGAAATACGTGGTTGATGCCGGTAAGGCTGCTGGTGCGGGCGATCAGGTTGGCTCGGTGCTCTATAACCGGGGCATGTATGCGGCGATGCTGGCGGCGGAAGCTATCAAGACCGCGCAGGAAATGCACGGTGTGAGCGACATCACCAGCCAGCAGATGCGCGACGGTATGGAAAACCTTGAGATCACAGAAGCCAAGATGGCAGGTCTGGGCCTTCCGAACTTTGGACCCGAGTTCAAGGTGAGCTGTCAGAACCACGGCGGCAACGGCTTTGGTGCCGTCAAGCAGTGGGATGCATCAGCCGGTGAATGGAGCCTGATCACGGAATACTACCAGTCGGACCAGGATGTGATCACGCCGTTGGTCAAGGAAGACTCGGCAGCCTTTGCGGCGGAGAACAACATCGAAGCAGGCTGCTAAGCCTTTTCTCTCCGGCCGCTGCGCATGTGGCGGCCGGAGGATTTTGAGTATTTTTGGAACAGTGAAAGCCTGAGACCATGCTGGACGCCGCCAAGACGCAGGAAACGCTTTTGGAAGTCAACAATATCGAGGTGATCTACAACCATGTGATCCTCGTTTTGAAGGGTGTGAGCCTCAATGTCCCTAAAGGCGGAATAACAGCGCTGCTTGGGGGGAATGGCGCTGGCAAGACCACAACGCTGAAGGCGATTTCCAATCTTTTGAAATCAGAGCGCGGCGAGGTGACCAAGGGCACGATCAATTATCGTGGTAGCCGCGTGCAGGATTTGCTGCCGTCTGATCTGGTGAAGATGGGCGTTATTCAGGTGATGGAAGGGCGGCATTGCTTTGAGCATCTGACGGTGGAAGAAAATCTTTTGACCGGGGCCTATACGCGCGGCTCAAGTCGGGGTGAAATCGATGCTGATCTGGAGAAGGTCTATACGTATTTCCCGCGCCTGAAAGAGCGACGCAAAAGCCAGGCGGGCTATACGTCCGGCGGGGAACAGCAGATGTGCGCCATTGGACGCGCGTTAATGTCGCGGCCCGAGACGATCCTTTTGGATGAACCCAGCATGGGGCTTGCGCCGCAGTTGGTGGAAGAGATTTTCAACATTGTGAAGTCGCTCAATGAGAAGGAGGGCGCGACGTTCCTTCTGGCCGAGCAGAACACCAATGTGGCGCTGCGTTTTGCGCAATATGGGTACATTCTTGAGAGTGGCCGTGTGGTGATGGATGGCCCTGCCAAAGAGCTGCGGGAGAACCCGGATGTGAAGGAGTTCTACCTTGGTATGTCGGATGAGGGGCGCAAGTCGTTCCGCGATGTGCGCAGCTATCGACGCCGTAAGAGATGGCTGAGCTGATGTCAGAGGCGCGTGTTGCCTGCAGAACCCCGGCGGAAGGCCGGGATGGCGTGACGAATATTCCAACATGGAAGTTCGAAATGTTGCGTAGTGCGATTTTGGGTGTTCTGCGCGAGGGCGAAATAGCCTTCAAGGACCTTAAGAATTTGGCTGGTGCGAAGTTGAACGAAGATGAGCTTGAGCGTCTTGGATCGCTTGGCTGGCATGTGACGACAGTTAAGCTGGAGCTCGAAGTGCGCGAGGAAGTGGAACGCGTGCCGGATCGGATACCACAAGTCATCCGGTTGGGCAGGGCTTCGTGATGCTAGCTGCTTGTCAATTCCGTCCGCATCTCTTCGATGAGGTCCAGTGCCTCTTCGCGGGTATTGCGGATGTTGGGGCGAAAACCCGCAGTTTCGGCGCGCATGCGGATGTCTTCTTCGGTTTCCGACCCGGCGGCGTAGCGCACCGAGCCAAGCGAGCCGGCCTTGTTCAAACGCTTGCCGCGCAAGGCGTATTGCACCCAGGCGGCCGGCAGAATCTGACAGCCATTGAGGTTCACCAGAAAAAACCAGCGTTTGTCGCTCTCAATGATGCGCTCTTCGATATAGTCGTAAAAGTCATCCACATCGCGGCTGTGGTGAAACGTCAAATGCGAAAAGTCCACATCCATGATCGTGGCCTCTGCGTCAAAGGATATTCGGCGCACAAAATCCGCGAGCACGTAATTGGCGTCATGTACGATCTTGGTGCGCCGTTTACTGGGAAGGCTGGCCAAACGGTCAAGAGCGGCGTCGCGGTCACTAAAAAGATTGGGATCAAACGCTTCGGTATTGGCGGCTCGAATGATCTGTTGTCGCGTCTCATCAGAGGCATCAAAGCGCACAGAGCCCATGGAATGCGCAAGGTTCAACGCGCGACCGCGACGGGAATAGGCCGTCCAGGCGGCAGGATCGATGCGGGTGTTGTTGAGGTTGACCATGAAGAACCACAGTTCTTCGCCTGTGTCGGCAATGCGGGCCTCCAGCCGGTCGTAAAAAGCGTTTACAACTGCGCTGCTGTCAAAATGGAAGTTGGAGAAGTCCGCCTCCATCACCTGGATATCGCCGTGAAAGACGATCCGGTTGTTCATGTCCTTGGTGTCGATGCGGGTGGCTGTTTCAATGTCCGTCATAGTGCAGTCACTCTCGAAAACTTTGATAGATCAAAAATGTATACAAATGTATGCAATACATGCCTGAGCCAGCAAAATTTAGCAATCGGGCAAGCTGTCGCGGGTCCAGCGCGCGCGAGGTTTAAACATGTCTGAGTATTTCGACGAATTGGAAATCCGTAAACCCGAGGCGCGAGCGTCGGCCATTGCCCGCGCATTGCCTGAACAAATTCAACGGGCACAGGGCCTTGCGGGCTATGGCGAGACGCTGAGTGAGACGGATGCACGCGCGGTCACCTCGGTTGAGGCGTTGGCGCAGCTTCCTGTGTTGCGGAAATCGCAGTTGTCGCAGGCGCAGGCGGCGGTGCGGCCCTTTGGCGGCCTGACGCCGCAGAAGCCGACAGAGTTCGCGCATATCTTTCAGAGTCCGGGACCGATCTATGAACCGGGCAATGTCAACCAGGATTGGTGGCGCATGGGACGGTTCCTACATGCGTGCGGCATAGGTCGTGGTGATGTTGTGCAAAACTGTTTTGGGTATCACCTCACCCCGGCAGGCATGATTTTTGAAAATGGCGCGCGGGCTGTCGGCGCGGCTGTTTTGCCTGCGGGCACCGGACAGACCGAGCTTCAGGCGCAGGCGGCGCATGATGTGGGTGTCACGGCCTATGCAGGTACACCAGATTACCTCAAGGTGATCCTGGATAAAGCGGATGAACTGGGACTGTGCTTGCAAATCAGCAAAGCAGCTGTTGGTGGTGGCGCTCTGTTTCCTTCACTAAGGCAGGAATACGCAGATCGCGGTATTGCCTGTCTGCAATGCTATGCGACTGCCGATCTGGGCAACATTGCATATGAGAGTGCAGCGCAAGAGGGGCTCATTGTAGACGAAGGCGTGATTGTAGAAATTGTCACGCCTGGTACCGGCGATCCGGTTGCGCCGGGAGAGGTTGGAGAGGTTGTGGTCACAACGCTTAATCCGGATTATCCGCTTATTCGCTTTGCTACAGGAGATTTGAGTGCCGTGATGGACGGCGAGAGCCCCTGTGGCCGCACCAATGTGCGCATCAAGGGGTGGATGGGGCGTGCGGATCAAACCACCAAGATCAAGGGTATGTTTGTGCGCCCTGAACAGGTCGCCGCGCTGGTCTCCCGGCATGATGCAATCGCCCGGGCTCGGGTGGTTGCCAGCCGAGAGGGGGAGGCGGATGTGATGACTGTCAAGATCGAGGCCGATGGAGCGCCGCCTGAGAGTTTTGCCGATGCAGTTGTGGATACCCTCAAGCTCAAAGGCCGGATTGAGGTTGTGGCCCGCGGAAGTCTACCTAACGATGGCAAGGTGATTGAGGATTTGCGCCGCTACGAGTGATGCTGGTCAGCGGCTATACTTTATAAATGGTGTGAGGGTCCCGATCCGGTCGTATAGTTTCCGGGCTTGCGCATTGAAATCCTGAGTTAACCAATAGACTGAAGGGCAGCCACGGGCGTCTGCGGCGGTATAAACGGCTTCTATCAATTTGCGACCGACACCTTTGCCGCGCTGGTCCGGGTCTGCGTAGAGATCTTGCAGGTAACAGACGTCTTCCAAGCGCCAGTTATGTGGGTGATAGATGAAATGCACGAGGCCTACGGGTTTGTCGTTTTCCACGGCTAGGAAAGCATTTTGAGCCGGATGATCCTCAGATAACAAGCGCTCAAAGGTAGTGGTGTAAATCTCTTCTTCGACACTTGCTTCGTAGAACTCAAGATAAGCTGTCCAGAGACGGCGCCAGTCCGCCTTGTCGGAATGCGTGAGAGGGCGGATGTTGATGCTCATTTTTCGGGTCCTTTGAAGGATCATCATTCAATGGAAAATGCCCTCAATACGCCCCTATTTCCAGCATCAATCCGCCGAAGCAGTTGCATAAAGCTCACGCACGGGCCATGTCTCAGTCAGAAGGCGCAGTCCTTTGAGGAGAGCAAAAAATGAAACAGCATTTTGCAGCAGCGCTGTCGGCAGCGTTTGTATTGGGTGGCGCAAGCTTTGTTTTTGCCCAAGAGGCAGAAGCAGATGGCACAGAAACCGCAGGAGCCGAAGTTACCACGACAAGCAGTTCCGAAGGTTTGACGTTGTCGCAAGTTGAGCCTGCCAAAGGGCTTACAAACGAGACCATAGATGATGAAAAGGTGGATTCCTTTATTCAGGCGGTTTCGATGATTGGTCAGGTCAGTGCGCACTACAGCCGCCTTGCTCAAGAGACCGAGGACGAGGAAAGACGCGCGTTTCTTCTGGAGAACGCGAACAAGGACATAGTCAAAGCAATCAACGCTGCGCCAAATATCACGCCGGCAGAGTTTGTTGCCATTGATCAGGCGTCTCAGCAAGACAACGTTCTAAGTGAGCGCATCCTGACGCGCATCGAGGAACTAAAGGACGAGAACAGGCCGAAAGAAAGACTGCAATTCTCGGTCCCGCAGTCTGAACAGGCTCAGTGACCCTGTTATTCAGCGGCGACGGCTTTGGGGTCGGCCAGTGCAACAATGTCCATCATGATTGTGTTGAGCTCGAAATCCTTGGGCGTGTAGACGCGTGCCACGCCCATTTCGAGCAGACGCTGGGCGTCTTCGTCTGGGATGATACCACCAACGATCAAGGGGACATCCCCTAGTCCCGATGTGCGCATCCGCTCAAGCAGGTCCTCGACCAGTGGCATGTGAGATCCAGACAGGATCGACAATCCGACGACATGTGCCTGGTCCTCAATGGCCCCAGCTACGATTTCTTCCGGTGTCAGGCGAATACCTTCGTAAGAGATGTCCATGCCGCAATCGCGAGCACGGAAGGCAATTTGTTCGGCTCCGTTTGAATGACCATCAAGGCCGGGTTTGCCCATCAGGAATTTCAAGCGGCGCCCCAAACGGTCGCTAACGGCGTTTACCGCATCACGAATATCATCCAAACCCTCAGTTTTGTTTGAAGGACTTCCAGAGACGCCAGTCGGGCCGCGATATTGACCATGTGTCAGGCGCATCTGTTCCGCCCACTCGCCTGTGGTCACTCCGGCTTTGGCCGCCTTGATCGAAGCAGGCATCACGTTGATCCCCTTCTGGGAGGCTTCACGCAATTCAGCGAGAGCTTCCTTCACCGCAACTGCATCGCGCTCTGAGCGCCATGTGTTCAGGCGTGAAACCTGCTCAGCTTCCACAGCCGGATCTACAACCATGATACCGCCATCCTCAGTCTGCAACGGGCTTGGCTCGGTTGTGGTCCATTGATTTACGCCAACCACTGTCGTCTCACCGGCTTCAATCCGGCCAAGACGATCGGCGTTGCTGTCCACAAGGCGGGACTTCATATACTCAATTGCGCCAATTGCTCCGCCCATGCCGCCAAGTGTTTCAAGCTCATGGCGAGCGCCCTCTTTGAGTTCTTCAACTTTGCGGTCCACCGCCGGGTTGCCGTCAAAAAGGTCTTCAAACTCCAGAAGATCAGTCTCATAGGCCAGGATCTGCTGCATGCGCATAGACCATTGCTGATCCCAGGGGCGTGGCAGGCCTAGGGCTTCGTTCCAGGCGGGCAGCTGAACGGCGCGTGCACGGGCTTTCTTGGAGAGTGTCACGGCTAGCATCTCAATCAGGATGCGATAGACGTTGTTTTCGGGCTGCTGCTCGGTCAGGCCAAGCGAGTTGACCTGCACCCCATAACGGAAGCGGCGGAACTTGGGATTGTCGACGCCATAGCGGTTTTCAAGAATTTCGTCCCAGAGGTCGACGAAGGCGCGCATCTTGCACATTTCGGTGACAAAGCGGATGCCCGCGTTCACAAAAAACGAAATGCGCCCTGCCAGCGCCGGGAAATCCTCGGCCGGGACGCGGGGTTTCAACTCATCCAGGACAGCCTGCGCAGTGGCCAGCGCAAAAGCCAGCTCTTGTTCCGGTGTCGCACCTGCCTCTTGCAGATGGTAGGAACACACGTTCATCGGGTTCCATTTCGGGATGTTTGTGTAGCAGTACTCGGCCACATCCCCGATCATTTTCAGCGAGGGTTTTGGCGGGCAGATATATGTGCCGCGCGACAGGTATTCTTTGATCAGATCATTTTGCACGGTGCCTTGTAGTTTCGAGACATCAGCACCTTGTTCCTCGGCCACCGCCACATAGAGCGCCAGAAGCCAGGGGGCTGTGGCGTTGATGGTCATGGAGGTGTTCATCTGCTCAAGCGGGATGTCTTTAAAAAGTGTACGCATATCGCCCAGATGGCAGACGGGCACGCCCACCTTGCCCACTTCCCCACGCGCAAGAACATGGTCGCTGTCATAACCGGTTTGTGTGGGCAGATCGAAAGCCACCGAGAGGCCGGTCTGACCTTTCGCGAGGTTGCCGCGATAAAGCGCGTTCGAGGCCTTGGCCGTGGAATGCCCCGCGTAGGTTCGGATCAACCAGGGACGATCTTTCTGCGTCTGCGACATAGGCGGCCTCGTGAATCAAATTGCGTAATTTTGTTACAACAGCGGCAATTTATTCGGAATTATGTGAGCCTGTCAATTCGCTGCGTTGCGGCAATTTTTTTGAACGTGTGATCTGTGCCCGCCAAATGCAGAAAGCCCTTGAGCACCGCCGATTTACGTTGAGCCGGTGCCTGCAGGCTGTCAAGGTCAGGGCAATGACGACGATTGTTGAGCTTCCACTTTGGCTTTTGATCTTGATCCTGCTCTTTGCGGCGGTCACGTTTGCCTCGCATTTCCTCTTCCCTTCAGTACGATGGTTTTTTCGGCGTCGGATGCAAAAGGCGGTCGCAAAGCTGAATACCCGCCTTGAGCGCCCGATTGAGCCTTTCAAGCTGGCGCGGCGCTATGACATGATCCAGCGGTTGATTTATGATCCTGAGGTCAGCGTCGCGATTGCCAATTACGCGCGTAAGAACAACGTGCCGGAAAACGTCGCATTCGAGAAAGCGCGCAAATATGCCCGCGAAATCGTCCCGAGCTTTTCTGCCACGGCCTATTTCGGAATCGCCATTCGTGCCGCGAAAGCGCTGAGCCTGGCGCTTTACCGGGTAAGGATGGGTCGCTTTCACGACGACCAGCTTGGCAAGATTGATCGTGATGCCACGGTGATTTTCGTCATGAATCACCGATCCAACATGGACTATGTTCTGGTAACATGGCTGGCGGCAGAGCGCTCTGCACTCAGCTACGCCGTCGGCGAGTGGGCGCGCGTCTGGCCGCTGAGCCGGTTGATCAAGGCGATGGGTGCCTATTTCATTCGTCGCAGGTCGCGAGATTCACTCTATCGTCGGGTTTTGTCCCGCTACGTGGGGTTGGCAACGGATGGCGGCGTTACGCAAGCTGTGTTTCCTGAAGGTGGTCTGAGTTTGGATGGCGCTCTGGCAGCCCCCAAATTGGGTATCCTGAAATACATTATTGAAGAGCGCTCCAACTTTGAACGCGACGTGGTTTTTGTTCCGGTCGCCGTCAACTATGACCGGGTTTTCGAGGACAAGATCCTTGTTGAGGCCGGGCAAGCAGGACATCGTCGGTTCGGAGCCAAGATCAGTGTGGTGGCAGGCTTCATACTCAAACAATTCTGGCTTTGGGTCACGCGTCGATATCACCGCCATGGCTATGCGGCGGCCAGTTTCGGTGCGCCGGTCAGCTTGTCCAATTTTCAAAAAGAGCATCCTGATGCTCCCGTTGAAGCGCTAGGCGAAGTTTTGATGCGGAGGATTGGCGAAGAAGTCCCCGTGCTGCCAGTTCCTTTGGTCGCGTATGCGCTGACAACTGCCGGTGGCCCGATGACCCGCGATGTGTTGTACGCGAAAACCATAGAACTTACCGAAAAGCTCTCACAGGCGCATGTTCATGTGCCGCGTGATGACCTGGATTATGCGGTCGAAGTGGGAACGCGAAACCTGTTAAAGCGTGGCCTCATTGCCGAGGGGCTGGACGGCTATGAAATTGTTGAGGCGGACCGTGCAGTTTTAGCATACTATGCAAATTCGATTACACAGCTATTTCGCTAGCGCAGCACTAAGGGCGTAGAGTTTCTGCAATCGCAAGGTTATAAAGTTTCAAAAAACGCATTCTAAGCATTGCATTGTTGCGCGGCGAGCGATATTTCTCCTTTGATCACCGCGATTCTGCATCGCGGCAATTTTGTTAGGGAGGCCACTTATGGCTTTGGATACGGACACCGGGATCGCGCCTTATGAGGCGCCGGAAAAAGACCTTTACGAGCTGGGCGAACTGCCACCGTTGGGCTTTGTGCCCAAGCAAATGTATGCTTGGGCCATTCGCCGTGAGCGCCATGGTGAGCCAGACAAGTCGTTCCAAGTTGAAGTTGTTGCTGTCCCTCAACTTGAGAGCCACGAAGTTTTGGTCCTCGTGATGGCGGCTGGCGTGAATTACAACGGTGTTTGGGCGGGTCTTGGCGAGCCAATCAGTCCTTTCGATGGCCATGGGGCCGACTACCACATTGCCGGTTCGGACGCATCTGGCGTGGTCTGGGCTGTTGGTGACCGTGTCAAAAACTGGAAAGTTGGCGATGAGGTTGTCATCCACTGCAATCAGGACGATGGCAGTGACACGCATTGTAACGGCGGCGACCCGATGTTTAGCCCGACCCAGCGGATCTGGGGTTATGAGACACCAGATGGATCCTTTGCTCAGTTTACCAACGTGCAGGCGCAGCAGTTGATGCGTCGTCCCAAGCACCTGAGTTGGGAAGAAAGCGCGTGCTATACGCTCACGCTGGCGACGGCCTATCGCATGATCTTTGGTCATCATCCGCATGAGCTGAAACCGGGTCAGAATGTTCTGGTCTGGGGGGCATCTGGCGGTCTGGGGTCTTTCGCGATCCAGTTGGCCAATACTGTGGGTGCGAACGCTATTGGCGTGATATCGGACGAGGACAAACGTGAGTTTGTCATGAGCCTGGGCGCTAAGGGTGTGATCAATCGCAAGGATTTCAACTGTTGGGGGCAATTACCCAAAGTGAATTCACCAGAATACAAAGAGTGGTTCACCGAAGCCCGCAAGTTCGGCAAGGCAATCTGGGATATCACGGGCAAGGGCAACAATGTCGATATGGTGTTTGAACACCCCGGCGAATCGACGTTCCCAATTTCCACGCTGGTGTGCAAAAAGGGCGGCATGGTCGTGATTTGTGCAGGCACCACCGGATTCAACTGCACTTTTGATGTGCGCTACATGTGGATGCATCAAAAGCGGTTGCAGGGTTCTCACTTTGCCCATCTGGCGCAAGCCTCTGCAGCGAACCAGCTGGTGATTGAGCGCCGGATTGATCCTTGCATGTCCGAAGTGTTCCCGTGGGAGCAAATCCCTGACGCGCATATGAAGATGATGCGTAATGAGCATAAACCTGGAAACATGGCGGTGCTGGTGCAGGCACCACGCACAGGTTTGCGTACCGTGGAAGAGGTTCTTGAAGCGGGTAAGTCTTAATCTATCCCCTCAAAAATCAGACGAATCGGCCTGCGAAGCTCTGAAGCTTCGCAGGCTTCTTTGTACCAAATCCGGCGAATATCGCTTCAAATCCCTCAAAATCTCGGCAGAACTCGCTATTTTTGGGGAGGGAAAATACGTGAGTTCGCCAAAAAATTAAAACATGCTAGAGTTGTTTAACGTTTCGTTAACCACCGTTAAGGGATGCTTAAGATGCAGAATGAATGGATTCTCGATGTTTTGACTGATTTGAGGACCTTCGCGCATCAGAATGGCTTAACCACTCTGGCCGAACATCTTGATGATACGCGTCTGGTCGCGGCGTCGTCGTTGACGTCGACAGGGGAAGGGTTAACGGGGAATGAATGCAGAACCGCCCAGGCGGCTGGACACAATACTAGAGGAGCTGGAACGCGCCTCTGAACCATCGCATCTGCAGGTGATCAGCGAACACCTGCGTGATCTCTTTCGCATCGACCATCTGGTGTATCATTGGGTGAGTGCCGCGGGTGATCAATATGGATGTGGCACGTATGATCAAGCGTGGGTCGAACGGTACCTTGAAAAGGAATATCTGCGCGTCGATCCCGTGATCAAAGGATGCTATCAGAGATTTCACCCTGTCGACTGGAAGCGGCTGGATTGGTCAGGCAAACACACCCAGGCGTTTTTGAAAGAAGCGTTGGACTATGGCCTTGGCAATCAGGGATATTCTGTGCCGTTGCGCGGTCCAAATGGGCAGTTTGCGCTCTTCACGGCGAACCATCGCTGTGACGACGAAACATGGGATGATTTCATCGAAAAGCACCGCCGGGAGCTGATCCTCTGTGCGAATTACTTCAACCAAAAAGCGCTGGAATTCGAGCCGGACCGCGCGCCAGCGCCAGCACGGCAGTTAAGCCCGCGTGAGGTTGAGGCGCTGACGCTTCTAGCGTTGGGATATGGACGTGCTCAAGTGGCCGATACCATGTCGATCTCTGAACACACATTGCGCGTCTACATCGAGTCGGCTCGTTTTAAACTGGGTGCTACCAACACAGTGCACGCGATTGCTCGGGCGATCAGCCAGGGTTTGATCGTCATTTAGACGTATCGCGTCTTGACGCAACGCGCGGTGCCGCTGCGAGCTGTTAACCGGTTCCTTCCAAAGCTTGGTCCAACCAATATGGGAGGACCACTATGTTGCGCTACATCTATGCGGATGCCTTGCATCGATTTCCGCGGCTTCAGGACGGAATGTTCCGCGACCGCGCGGATCAGTTCAAGACACGCTTGCGGTGGGACGTTGACGTTGATGTCGACGGTTTCGAGCGCGACGAGTACGACACGCTCAATCCACTTTATGTGATTTGGGAAGAGCCAGATGGGCGGCATGGCGGATCAATGCGGTTTTTGCCCACCACTGGCCAGACAATGATCAACGATCATTTTCAGCATCTCTTGGGAGGTGGCACCATCGAAAGCCCTCTGATCTGGGAATGCACGCGGTTTTGTCTTGCGCGGGGGGCCGAAAGCCGTGTAGCGGCGGCGCTCATGCTGGGGGGCGGAGAGTTGATGCGTCACTTTGGTGTGCGCCATTTTGCGGGGGTTTTCGATGCAAGGATGGTGCGGATTTACCGGATGATCGGATCGTCACCAGAAATACTTGGCAGTGATGGCGAGGGGCGTGACCAAATCAGCGTCGGACTTTGGGAGTTTACCGAAGATGCGCGCGCTCATGTGGCTAAGCGGGCCAATGTGACGTCAGAGCTATCTGAACTTTGGTTCAGGCGCAGTTTTGGTAATGCTGAAATCGCATTTGCGCAATCCGCTTAAAGCGGCTTTCGCTGGCACCTGGACAGAGGCGGTTGTAGGGTCGGCGCATGTCGACCCTTGCCCCCGTATTCTCTGATGACCAGGCCGAAGCGCATGATCGCATTTCAGAGGTTCTGCGCGAGGTGGGCGTGGATCTGGATGACGCGATCCTGACCCCTCCACGAGAGGGAAAATCCTCGGTTATGGCGGTTGTGGGCAAGGCGGGGTCCGGTAAAACCTTGTTGCTTGCCGAGCTTTATCGCGCGCTGGAAGAGGCAGGGGTTGATGTTGTTTCGGGAGATTGGGAAGGGCGTCGGCGCAAGGACCGTCGCACATTGGCCATCCTTGCCCCAACCAACAAAGCTGCCAGCGTGTTGCGGATGCGCGGTGTTCCCGCCACGACCATTCACCGAATTCTTTACACGCCAGTTTATGATCCGGAGTACGAACGCATTGCCGCCTGGCTTTCCGGGCAAGGCGACCGCCCGGAGATCGAAGGTCTAACAGATGAGGCGCTGGATCGCGCGCATACGTTTTTCCAAAGCCACAAGTCCATACCCGGTGCGTTGGCGGCGGCGGGACTGCGTGGGTCGGATTTCATCACCGGATGGAAGCGGCGCGAAGATCCTCTTGATATTGGTTTCATCGACGAAGCCTCGATGCTGGATGACAAGCAGTTCGAGGACCTCAAGGACATCTTTCCAACCTTGCTACTGTTTGGGGACCCCGCGCAGCTTGCGCCGGTGAACCAATCCGGTGCGATGGTTTTTGACGGATTGCCTGCTCCGGCTACGCTGAGCCTGAGCCGGGTGCACAGGCAGGACGCGGACAATCCGATCTTGGATCTGGCACATGCATTGTCTGATCCCGAAGTTGGCTTCGAAGAGTTTGAAAGGCTGGTTGAGACGACTGCCGGCAAGGATGATCGAGTCGTGTGGGCAAACAGGGTAGAGGTTGACCTCATGGCCCGCAGTCCGGTGTTGGTCTGGCGCAATGCAACGCGCATTCGGCTCATTAACGCGTTTCGCTCTGTGCATGGCGCGCCGGAGACTGAGCTGCTGGAAGGTGAGCCGCTGATCTGTGACGGGATTGAACTGCCGCTCAAGCATCGCAAGAAACGGCTTGATCTTGAAGCGCGTGGTCTCATTAAAGGGGCGCAGGTGGTCTATCTCGGGCCAGGCCGCAAACTGGGGTTTTCGCGACTTCATGTGATGGGCGCCGAGGATCCGCGGGTGTCCGCCGCGTCTATTGTGAAGATTGAAAAACCGGACGAAGAAGAACCTTTCATCCCATTTGCGGCGCGCATGGGCGCCACGTTTTTGCACGGCGCGGCTGTGACCATTCACAAGGCGCAGGGCAGTCAGTGGCCAGATGTGCAGGTCTTTGCGCCTGATCTATTTGCCGCTGCGCGCATGGGCAGGACTGAAGCCGGTCAGCCGCTCTGGAAGCGGTTGGCCTATGTGGCGATAACGCGGGCTGAAGAACGGCTGCATTGGGTGGTGCGCAACCGAATTGCCAAACCTACAGGCGGACTGCGTGTGGATGATTTGAAAGCAGCGCCCGTGCCGTTGGAATTGGAGGTCGAGACATGAAGAGCATTCTGATCACCGGGGCCAGCTCCGGCATTGGGCGCGCAACAGCAGAAGAATTTCTTAAGGCAGGATGGCGTGTGGGATGTGTGGCGCGGCGCGCGGAGAAGCTGGATGAGATCACGTCATCCCATAAGGCGGCTATCGCTCTGCCTGCGGATGTGACCGATATGGCTGCAATGCAGGATGTTTTCACGACTTTTGTCGCCTCGGTTGGTCGGATTGATGCCGTGTTCAACAACGCCGGGATGTTTGGGCCTTCCACCTCTCCGGATGAGGTGAGCCTTGATGCCTTTGATCAAGTCATCAATGTCAATGTGCGGGGCATGTTCATCACCGCCAAACTCGCCTTTGCACAGATGCGCGCGCAGGATCCCCAAGGCGGGCGGATTATCAACAACGGCTCGCTCTCGGCACACAACCCGCGTCCCGGCTCGATCTGTTATACAACCTCAAAACATGCCGTGACTGGTATGACACGATCCATATCTCTTGATGGACGGCCCTTCAATATCGCGTGCGGTCAGATTGATATCGGCAATGCACGCACTGAATTGGTGGAGGATCTGAACGCTCGTATACTGGCTGAAAACCCCGATGCGACACTGATGCCGATGATGGATGTGGGTGATGCCGCGCGGTCTGTTTTGCACATGGCCAGCCTGCCTTTGGAGGCCAATGTGCAATTCATGACGGTTCTGGCCACCACCATGCCCTATATCGGACGCGGTTGAATTCGCTTGATTTAGCCTAAGTTTGCAGCAAGGCTGATGCCATGACCGTTCAGACACCCGTTCCTTTTTCGGCCTTCAAGGGACCAGAGCAGGTTGCCTTTCACAGAACAGAGCTTTCGGTGATCCTGTCGCTTTATGGACGCATGGTGGCCGCTGGCGAATGGCGCGACTATGGGATTTCCTCGCTCAAGGACGTAGCGATCTTCTCAGTCTTCCGCCGCACGGCGGAACATCCTTTGTACCGGATTGAAAAACGGCCCAAGCTGCGTGGGCGGCAAGGGCAGTACGCCGTCATCGGTATGGATGGCCAGATCCTGAAACGCGGATCGGATTTGCGGACCGTGCTGCGTGTGCTTGAGCGCAAGCTTATCCGAGCCATCGACTAAAGCGAGAATGACATGACGACGCTGCCCGATTTTCGGCTTGAGACGCATTTTGCCAAATGGGAGTTCAAGGCGCGCTACCACATGACTGCCTCGGATGCAGAAAGCATGTCGCTGGATACGTTGTTGGAGATGGCCACGCCTGAAGACCGAGACGCGTTTGAGACAATGTGGCTTGGCTATACCGAAACCTTTGGTGCACCTGAACTGCGCGATGAGATTGCCGGGACATATGTTGGGCAAAACTCTGAAAACATTTTGTGCTTTGCTGGCGCCAGCGAAGGCATTTTTGCCGCCAACACAGTGCTGCTAGATCGTGACAGCCATGCAATTGTGGTCACGCCGAACTACCAGTCGCATGAAACCCTGCCAATTGCGATTTGCGAGGCCACGGGTGTACCACTTGACCCCGAAGATGGCTGGTCCTTGGACATTGACCGCATTGCGGCAGCTATTCGGCCCAATACGCGTTTGGTGACGATCAATTTTCCGCACAACCCAACAGGCACAATCCTGCCTTTGGATCGCTATGAGGCGCTGATTGGGCTGTGTCGCAAGCACGGCATCTACATTCTGCATGACGAGATTTTCAATGGGTTAGGACCCAGCGATGCGATGCATCTTCCGTTCATCGCGGATGTCTATGAGCGTGGTCTGTCGCTTGGGGTCATGTCGAAATCCTATGGGCTCCCTGGATTGCGCATTGGGTGGATTGCCAGTCAGGACAAAGATGTGCTGTCCCGGATGGAGCGGCTCAAGCATTACCTGTCGATCTGCAATTCCGGGCCGAGTGAGCAACTGGCGCGTATTGCGTTGAAAAACCGAGATCAGATTTTGGCGCGCAACTGCGCCATCGTGGATGAAAATCTGCCGAAATGGGAGGCGTTCTTTGCGCGGTTTCCGAACTTGTTTGAATGGCAGCGGCCCGACGGCTCTTGCATGGCCTTTCCAGGCTACAGGGGCGCAGAGGGTGTAGAGGCGTTTGCGCGATCATTGGTGGAAGAGGCGGGTGTCCTGCTTTTGCCAAGCACGATCTACAGCTCTGAGCTTGGACCGACCCCGACCGACCGTTTTCGCCTTGGCTTTGGTCGCAGCGGCCTGGACGACGGACTGGCTGCGATGGAAGCGCATATCATGGCAAATACCAAAATCTGATACGACAGGGCGCTTGAGATGCCGGAAAAGAGCCACATGACGTGGGATGCGATCATCCTGGGCGCTGGGGGTGCCGGACTTTTGGCCGCCGCGACGGCTGGTCAGGCGGGGGCACGCGTTTTGCTGTTGGATCACGCCGACAAGGCTGGCAAGAAAATCCTGATTTCAGGCGGCGGGCGGTGCAACTTCACCAACACAGGGTGTGAGGCCAGTTGTTTTCTTTCCGAAAATCCACATTTCGCGAAATCTGCGCTGAGCCGATACACCCAATGGGATTTTCTGGCGCTGATCGAAAGCTATAGCATTGCCTGGCACGAGAAAACCTTGGGACAACTTTTTTGTGATGGCTCCGCGCGGCAAGTTGTTGCGATGTTGCTGGAGGAATGCGCGAAAGGGAAGGTTGATGTGCGCCTGTCCACGCAGATCGGTGAGATTGCCCATCACGATGGTTTTTTTCATGTTGCAGGCGAACGCGGACGCAACTTGGTGATTGCCACGGGCGGTCCCTCTATTCCCAAGATGGGGGCGACCGGTATCGCCTATGACATTGCCCGACAATTTGGCGTGCCAGTGGTCACGCCACGCCCGGCATTGGTGCCGCTGACTTTGGGTGACGCAGACGGGGATTTCAAAGGCATATCAGGCGTCGCTGTCCCGGCCGTAGCTTCTGTAGAGGGCGCGCGGTTTGAAGAAGCGGCTCTGTTCACACATCGTGGTTTATCTGGTCCCGCGATATTGCAAATATCCTCCTATTGGTCACCGGGCCAACCTGTCTGGCTCAACCTGTTGCCGGAAGCGCATACAGTGTTGAAGGAGGCCAAGGCCCGGACGCCACGGGTGCATATGAAAGCAGCGCTGGCTGAGCATGTGCCAAAGCGGCTGGCCGATGCGTTACATAACCTCCTTGGGATCACCAAAGAGCTGGCTAATGTTCCGGATGCAGCCCTTGAGGCGGCAGCCAACAGGTTAACACATCTGCAGTTTCATCCGACCGGAACAGAAGGCTATGCCAAAGCCGAGGTGACAGCAGGCGGCATCGATACCAATGCCTTGTCCTCAAAGACCATGGAGGTCAAAGCCTTACCCGGGTTGTTTGCCATTGGTGAGGCTATAGATGTCACCGGGTGGCTTGGCGGGTACAATTTCCAATGGGCGTGGTCGTCGGCAGTTGCTGCGGGCACTGAAATTGGGGATCGGGCCACGCGTGCTTGAACCAAGAAAAAGAGCCGTGGGTTTTAAACCACGGCCCTCTCTGGGTTCTGAATGTTCGCGTTATTGGTCGTCGCCGAGCGCTGAAAGGCCCTTGAGGATATCAATGGCGTAGGCCAGCTGATAATCTTCTTCGCGCAGTTTGGCGACTTCTTCGGCCTTCGCGCGCTCTTCTTCAATCTGACGAATTTCGTCTTCGCTCAGGCTGTCATTGCCCAGGCTACCGCGCAGGTCCGCCTCAGAGCGTGAACGGCGGTTTGTGTCCTCTTCCTCGTCTTCATTCGCACGGGAGCGAGGCTGTTCAACAACAATGTCCGGGCTGACGCCCAACGCCTGAATGGATCGACCCGACGGGGTGTAGTAGCGCGCTGTGGTCAGGCGCATCGCACCGTCACCACGCAGGGGCATCACTGTCTGAACCGAACCTTTACCAAAGCTCTTGGTGCCGACGACCACCGCACGGCGATGATCCTGCAGTGCACCGGCGACAATCTCGGAGGCACTGGCGGAGCCGCCATTGATCAGAACCACGATTGGTTTGCCTTCCGCGAGATCGCCGGGTGTTGCGTTGAACCTTTCACCATCCTCTGGATTGCGGCCCCGCGTGCTGACGATTTCACCTTTTTCAAGAAAAGCGTCCGAGACTTGGATCGCCTGTGTCAGCAAACCGCCAGGGTTGTTGCGCAGATCCAGCACAATGCCTGCGACGCTCTCTTCGCCACCGGCTTCTTCGATCTGTTCGGCCAAGCCGCTTTCAAGGTTCTTGTAGGTCTGATCATTAAATGTCGTCACCCGCAGAACCACGGTGTCCCGTTCGGTGCGTGCACGAACCGCCGTCAGTTTGATCGTGTCGCGAATGATCGAGACATCGAAGGGCTCAGTTTCACCCTCACGCACAACGGTGATAACGATCTCGCTGCCCACCGGACCACGCATAAGCTCGACCGCCTCATTGAGGTTCAGTCCCAGAACGCTTTCGCCGTCTACATGCGTGATGAAGTCACCGGACTCGATTCCGGCGCTTTCTGCCGGTGTGCCGTCAATGGGTGAGACCACTTTGACAAAGCCCTCTTCCAAGGTCACCTCGATGCCAAGGCCGCCAAACTCGCCCCGTGTTTGCACACGCATATCGGCGGCATCATCTGGACTAAGGTAACTGGAGTGCGGATCAAGCGATGTAAGCATACCGTTGATGGCTGCTTCGATAAGGTCGCTTTCCTCTACTTCCTCGACATATTGAGCACGGATGCGTTCGAAAATATCGCCAAAAAGGTCAAGCTGTTCATAGACATTTGACGTTTTCGCAGCTTCCTGAGCCAGAAGCGGCGCGGCCACCTGAGTTGTCACAACGCCTCCGGTGAGGGTGCCGACAGCCGCAGCCAATAGGAATTTCTTCATCGGGTTTCTATCCTTCATCAGTCAGGAACCACGTCTCTGGGTCGACGGGTGTGTTGTCTTCTCGTATCTCAATATAGAGGGTTTGACTTCGTTCGGCACCCGCGTCTTTGCCATTTTCGATCAACAGAGCGTCAGAATCTGTATCCTCACCCCCCATAAGACCCACGGGGCTGCCTCCGGGCAAAACCTCGCCTGCTGCTCCATAGACCACATCGAGACCCGCAAAGACCAGCAGAATTCCTGCCTCAGGCTCAAGGATGACGACATTTCCGTAGTCCAGCAACGGGCCTCTATAGCGCAACGTAGCGGGCGCAGGCAGCGTGACAAGCGCACCGGGGCGAGTTGCGACGACAATTCCAGGTCGCGAAATACCCGCTGCATCTCGTTCATTGGCTCTGCGTAGCACACGCCCATCCACCGGAAGCGCAAGTTCCCCCTTGCGGTCGGAGATCGTTGGCAAAGACCCGGGCACTTCATTCACAGCGGTCCCGGCAAGCCCGCTGGCAAAACCTTCAAGGGTTTCAGATGACGCCAGAAGCAGAGCTGTTTTGACAGGATCTTCAGCGAAACGGCGCGGCAAATCAGTGCGATCAGCGACCGCTTTGCTCAGTTCAGATCTTGCCGTTTGTGCGCCTTGCAATCCTTCTCGCAAAGTCTCGACAGCGCTTTCCTGAAGCTTGCGGAGGACGGTGACTTCCTCCAAGCGCTCACGAAGCTCTTTCGCCCGCAGATCGAGGGCCGGGGCCACATCAGAGAGGATCATGCCAGACCGTGCTGTTCCCACAGGACCGGACGGGTGCAAAAGGACCACCGGACCCCGCGTCTGCCCAATGCTTTGCAGCACGCCCAGCAACTGACCGATTTCAGCATCCCGCGATTGCAATTCACGGGACAAGGTTTCTTCGCGGATACTCGCGCGCCGCAAGCCTTCGCGCATCGCCTGCAACCCGTCTTCATAGGCGTGAATTGTTTCGGTCAGTGCCTTGACCCGATTGCGCGCGTTCTCAGCGTCGTTCAACATAGATGACGCACGGCCAAGACGTTGTGCCGCTTCTCGCGCAGCCTCGGCAGGATCTGTCTCGGCCCAGACCAAAGTCGCACTTAAGAGCGCAGCGCCGAGACCTGCAATCAGTCCGCGCATATCAAAAGGCTCTCACCAGTCATTTCGGGTGGTTTCGGCAACTGCATCAGTTCCAGCACACTGGGTGCAAGATCCGCCAAGCGCCCGCCATCGCGCAGCTTTACACCATCTGGTCCGCCAACCAGGATCACCGGCACAAGGTTTGTCGTATGTGCCGTGTGCGGCTCACCTGTGACCGGGTCGACCATTGTCTCACAATTCCCGTGGTCGGCCGTAATGATCATCGCGCCCCCTGTCTGCTCGAGCGTCCGAAGAACTTGCGCTATCCCTTGATCAACAGCTTCACAAGCTTTCATAGCTGCCTCAAGATCACCCGTATGACCGACCATATCAGGATTGGCGTAGTTCACCACAATCAGATCGTATTGCGCATTGATGGCTTCGATCAGGTGCCGTGTCACGTCCGCCGCCGACATCTCGGGTTGCAAATCATAAGTGGCAACTTTGGGCGATGGCGCGACATAACGATCCTCGCCCTTTTCGGGCGCTTCGCGACCACCGGCCAGAAAGAATGTCACATGGGGGTATTTCTCAGTTTCCGCTGTATGAAACTGAGTTCTGCCATGCTGCGCCACCCACGAACTTAACGTGTTAACAGGCTGCTCATCGGGGAAGATGCAGTCCATATATGCGCTATGTTTGCGTGAATACTCTGTAAAACCGCTAATCGCTGCAAACTTCGGGCGCGGTCCTGTTGGGAAATGTGAAAACTCTGGATCGGCGAAGGCCGCCAGGATTTCGCGGGCTCGGTCAGCGCGGAAATTGAGGCACAGTATGCCATCACCGTCGGTCATGCCCCCATAGTCCCCCAGAACGCGCGGTTTGATGAATTCATCCGTGCGCCCCTTGGCATAGGCATTGTCGATGGCGTCTGAGGCTGTTTGCGCCGTGTATCCCTGCCCCAAGGCCAGCGCCTCATAAGCAAGTTGCACACGGTCCCAGCGATTGTCACGGTCCATGGCATAGTAGCGTCCTGAAACGGTGGCGACCCGAGCGCCCATCGGCAAGGCAGCGCGCAAGGCTTCGAGATAGATCTTGGCAGAGATAGGCGCCACGTCCCGCCCATCGGTAAAGGCATGCAATGCGACTGGGATGCCATGTTTGGTCAGCGCGTTGGCCGTGGCAATCATATGACCGATATGCGAATGCACGCCCCCATCGGAAAGCACGCCCAAAACATGCGCCGTGCCACCAGAGGCCTTGAGGTTGTCAATAAAACGCAGGATGCCCGGCAGCTCGCCAAAAGTGCCGGTCTCAATCGCGCGGTCGATGCGGCGTAGGTCCATTTCGATAACCCGCCCGGCACCGATATTCAGGTGCCCCACTTCGGAATTGCCCATTTGCCCATCGGGTAGGCCCACATCATGCCCATGCGTGCGGAGCGTGGCATTGGGACTCGTCGCGAACAAACGATCCATGGTTGGTGTGTTTGCCAAGACCGGCGCGTTGGCCTCACGTTCTTCGCGCAGGCCCCAGCCATCAAGAATACACAAGATAACGGGTTTGGGTGTGCTCATCGTTGCTCCTGCCACTTGGCCTGCGTTCTAGCCGGTCTTTTGCGGTACGTGAACCGGTTTTCTTGACGCAAGCGACAGAGCCTTCGGCGAGGATATTTTTAGCCAGAAGAAAGGCAGGTTTTGGACTTCTTTCTTGTCACAAATACCCATGTCAGGCGCGGTGGTACGGTGCACCAGAGAGGATTGAGGCCGCGCGGTAGAGTTGTTCGCAGAGCATTACGCGGGCCAGCATATGCGGCCAGACCATTTTGCCAAAAGACAGTGCGAAATCTGCTTTCTGACGCAAAGCAGGGTCGATACCGTCAGCACCGCCAATGACAAATGCTACATCTGCTTGACGGTCGTCGCGCCAATTGGCGAGAGTGTCAGCAAATTGAGGAGATGTCATGAGTTTGCCGCGTTCATCCAGCACGGCCAGCTGAACTCGGTCCGGAAATGTCCGACGCAGTAGTTCCGCCTCGGCCTTCATGCCGATGCCTTTTTTGTCCTCGACCTCGTGGAGTGCCACCGGGCCCAAGCCAAGCGAACGGCCCGTTTTTTCAAACCGGGCTATATAGTCATCCAGCATCACGCGTTCCGGGCCTTGGCGCATGCGGCCCACCGCACAGATGTGAATGCGCATTCAGCTTTCGACAGCGGCTGTCTTGTCACCGGGCAGCCACATCTTCTCAAGCTGATAGAACTCCCGCACTTCGGGCCGGAAGATGTGAACAATGACATCGCCAGTGTCGATCAATACCCAGTCGCCGGCATCCTTGCCTTCGATTTTGGTTAGGACCCCGAGCTCTGTTTTCAGACGATCCGCCAGCTTTTCAGCAATAGACGTAACCTGACGTGTAGACCGGCCCGAACACACAATCATGAAGTCGCCAATGGCAGACTTTCCGCGCAGATCGATTTGCACGATGTCTTCGGCCTTGTCTTCACTGAGAGACGTCAAGATGCGCGCCAGCTGCGTTTCGCTGTCTGCGGCTGTTTTGGGCGCCGTCACAGCCGCGCCCGGGTCTGCGGTTTTTGCCGCATTAACTGTAAGAGACAGGACATTGTCCTCCTTCTTTGCTCACCGGTCCGCCCCGGTGCTGGGCATAGGGCAAACGTAACAATGCAAAAGTGACATTTCAATAACAGGATCAAGGCATCCGCCGAGTTGTGATCATGCGGAGACAGGCGGTGTATCTTCGTCGCCCAGCAAACGAACTTCGCGCTGCGGGAAGGGAATAGAGATATCGTGTTCCTGAAACGCGTCCCAAAGCGCCAGATAGACATTGCCGCGAATATTGGTGAGCCCACCTGTTGGGTCTCTGATCCAGAAACGCAGGATGTAATCAACGCTGCTGTCGCCGAACCCCACGATATGACAGACCGGCGCTTTGAAGCTTAGGACACGGTCCACGCTCTTGGCGGCGTCGATCGCAATGCGTCGTACCACATGCGGATCACAGCCGTAGGATGTGCCGAAATATATATCGAGCCGGACGTAGTCGTTGGAATGCGACCAGTTCACCACCTGACCCGTGATCAGGTCTTCGTTGGGGATGAGGTATTCCCGACCATCGCGCGTGACGACGCTGACATAACGCGCACCCAGAGAATTGATCCAGCCGAAGGTTTCACCAAGGCTGATCACGTCGCCGGGTTTGATGGACTTGTCGAGCAGGATGATCACACCTGAGACGAGGTTTGAGACAACCTTCTGAAGGCCGAAACCCAGACCCACACCAATCGCACCTGAGAGCACGGCAAGCCCGGTCAGATCCACACCAACGGCTTTCAGCCCGATGAAGAAGGCCGCTCCGTAAAGCAGGACTTGCAGAAACTTGACCGCGAGCACCTGCATCGAAGGCGAGATGTCTTTGTTGTTTTTGATGCGTGATGCAGACGTGGTCGAAATGAACCGTGCGAGGAACATCAGTGTTGCAATGACCACCAGGGCCTGAAGCACCAACCAGACCGATAAACGCACGCCGCCAAGCTCTAGCGCGGCACTGTCCAGAAGGGTGCGCACCTCTTCGGACAGATCAAGGATCACAACGGTGGCCCAAGCCCAGCCAAGATAGCGGACGACGCCTCGTACGAACGCGTTGCTGATCAGCCGCGTGACGATGGCAATGACAAGCCAGGCGCTGGCCAGACCGGCGATGATACTGACGATGTAACTTCGACTTGGCCAGGTAATTTCCTGCATCATCCACACGACAGGCCAGATCAAAATGACGAAGAAAATCAACGTCAAACGCCGATGAAGTAAAACGAGAAACCGCATGCGCCATTTGGGCCAGCCTTCGCGCGTGCGCATCCAGTCGTGCAGTCGCGGACCGAACAGCTTTGTCAAACAAAAGGCCAGAACCAACAGCCCGACAGCAATTCCGATCTGATAGGCATTCCAGGGGCGCAACAGACCGTAAATGAAGTCGATCCCCTGAGACCAGAGATCAAGCGCAACTTCCTTGGCTTCCTCGGTGCCTGCAGTATCCACAACGGCGCCAGTGCTTTCGGCGGGTGAGGCAACCTCTGCCTGTGTAGAAGCGTCTTCTTCCATGATGTCACTGTGACATGCTGTTCGGAAGCCGACAAGGTGGGGCTGGACAGATGTGGGCAAAGCGATAGGGTGCGCACGTCAATCTCAATAAGGCACACCGCACATGACCACGGCCCTGATCACGCATGACAGCAGTTTGTCGCATGTCACACCGGATGGACATCCTGAGCGTGTTGCACGGCTGGAGCATCTTTTGCCTGCGATGGAAGCCAAGGACGTGTTGCGAGTGGATGCGCCGGAGGCGGCCGATGAGGATTTAAGGCTATGCCACCCGCAAGACTACATTGACCGGATAAAAAGCGCAGGGCCTGCTCAAGGGTTTAACCAACTCGACGCCGATACCTGGATGTCACCCGGTTCCGTCAGTGCCGCGCTTCATGCAGCCGGTGGCGCGGTAAGGGCTGTAGATATGGTTCTGTCTGGTGATGCGACAAATGCCTTTGTCGCTATGCGCCCGCCGGGCCATCATGCCGAAACCGAAACGCCAATGGGTTTTTGTTTTTTCGGAAACGTTGCAATTGCCGCCAAACATGCCTTGGAACGCCATGGTCTGTCACGCGTGTCAGTTGTTGATTTTGATGTCCATCACGGCAATGGCACGCAGGATCTTTTGCGATCCGAAGCGCGCACGCTTTTTGTCTCCTCCCATCAAATGCCACTCTGGCCTGGGTCTGGAGCTGCGAGCGAGACCGGCGATCACAATAACATTCTGAACATTCCGCTTGCCCCGGGTACTGGTGGGTCAGGATTTCGGCAAGCCTATGAAGGGGCTGTATTTCCCGCACTGAATGACTTCAAGCCGGAGTTGTTGATTATCTCGGCGGGTTTCGATGCGCACGCAGATGATCCATTGGCCAATCTGAATTTTCTGGAAGAAGATTTTGCCTGGGTCACGCGCAGGCTCTGTCAGATTGCAAATACCCATGCCGAGAGCCGCGTCGTATCCTGTCTGGAAGGGGGGTACGACCTTCGCGCGCTATCGGCCAGCGCAGCGGTTCATGTCGATGAGTTGATTGCGGCTGGTGCGTAGGCGCGGGGGTTATTCCGCCGCATATCGTGTGCGCTCAGCGCTTTCTTGTAACAGCCAGCGTATCACGACATCGCTTTCCGCACGACGCCGCTCGCCCCGCTTTTGCAACAAGTAGTATCCCGACTGCGTGCGCACATGCTCGGTTCTCAGGGGTCTCACCAAATTGCCTGCGCGCAAATGATGATCCACCAGATGGCCCCAGCCAAGGGCAATACCCAACCCATCAATCGCAGCCTGTATGGCCAAAGGATAGGTGTTTACATATGTCGAATGCCTCACACTGTCAGGGTCTGCGCCCTTGCTGGACAACCAGGTCTGCCAGTTAAGCCATTCGGTGTGGTTATTGCTCACCTCAATCAGCGCGTGACTGGTCAGTTCGTCAACTGATTTGATGTTAATATGGTTGTCGAGATAGCCAGGTGCGCAGACCGGATAAACCGTTTCGCCAAACAGAAGCTTTGCGTCATATCCAGGCCACTCCCCATCGCCGCGCAAAATCGCAAGATCGACGTCTTCAGAAAGGCATTCCGAATCGAGATCTGAGGCCAGAAGACTTATGGTCACGTTACGATTGGCTTGCCGGAACTTGCGCAGGCGGGGCATTAACCAGAGGGATGCAACAGAGTTCGTCGCCGCCATGCGCACGGTACTGCGACCCCGTTCACTCAGCATGCCTGCCGACACACGTTCCAGCGTTTTGAGTGCGGGCGTGATTCCATTCAGTAGTTTGCGACCCTGTTCGGTGAGCGTGACGGATCTGTGTCCTCGCACAAACAATGCACATTTATAGTGTTGTTCCAAAAGGCGAATCTTACGGCTGACAGCGGTTTCGCTGACGTTGAGCTGCTTGGCGGCTGCGGCAAAGCTCTCAAGTTCGGCCGCCACTTCGAAGGCCAATAAATAGTCTAGTCGTGGCAAGGCAGCCCGATTTTTGAGCATCCAGTTTGATTCCTAATCTCCCGCAGTAAAAGTCTATGCTTGTATCGAGATTTTGCCAAACATTTTGTTGGGCAAGGCGCGCGGAATTTATATTCAGAAATTGCTGCATCGTTTGCCATACTCAGCCTTGTTGAAAGAGATGCTCCGCCCGCAAAGAGGCGCGCAGACACCAAACCAACTGGGAGTTAACATGAAAACGAAGTTTATTATGTCCGCGGCCGCGATGGCCCTGGCTTCTGCAACCGCGAGTTTCGCGGCAGACGACAGCGCGGATCCAATCGTCATTCCAATCCACAATTGGTCGAGCCAAATTGTGATGAGCCACGCCGTGGGACAGATTTTTGAATCCATGGGCAATAATGTGGAATTCGTCACAACCGACAGCCAGGCTGTCTATGAATCGGTTCGCCTTGGTGACGTGACGCTGGAACTGGAAGTCTGGGAAGGCGCCTTTGGGCAGTCTTTCCGCACGGCCCTTGAAAAAGGTGGCCTGCATGACGCGGGTGATCACGATGCGGTGACACGTGAAGACTGGTGGTATCCGATGTGGACGAAGGATGCATGCCCGGGCCTGCCAAGCTGGGAAGCCCTGAACGAGTGCGCCGCTCTTTTCGCCACGGCGGAAACCGGCGACAAGGGCCGCTATCTTGACGGGCCAGTGGACTGGCTCAAGCACGGCAAAGAACGCGTGGAAGCGCTTGGCATGGACTTTGTTGTGGTGAACGCGGGTTCTGCGGCTGCACTCTGGGCCGAAATCGCAGCGGCTGAGGCTGACAAGCGTCCCGTGGTTGTCTTCAACTGGACGCCAAACTTTGCCGAAGCCGTCTGGCCGGGTGAATTTGTCGAATTTCCTGCATGGGAAGACGGCTGTGACACGGATCCTTCCAAAGGTCCAAACCCGGATGCGCTTTTTGATTGCGGCAACCCAGCGGATGGGTACCTCAAGAAAGCTGCTTGGGACGGCATGAAAGACAAGTGGCCAAATGCCTACGAAGTGCTGACCAAGATTTCGTTCACCAACGCTCAGATCGCCGAAATGGCGCGTCTGGTTGACATCGAAGAGATGGAGCCAGAAGAGGCTGCTGAAGAATGGTTGGGCGCAAACGAAGACGTCTGGAAAGGCTGGCTGCCAGAAGGCGCAAGCTGATCTAGCTGACTGAGTATCACCCCTGTCTGGTCTTCGGATCTGGCAGGGGTCTTTTGTCTAGGGGCCAAGATACCCGCTGGCCCAATTGAAATTTAACACAAGAGACCAACCGCCCAATGACCGATGCCCCTGTCATTTCCTGTCGTAATGCGTGGAAACTGTTTGGCCCGAACCCCAAGCAATACCTCGCCCAAATGTCGCCTGGGCGCAGCTATGAGGATATCCGGGCGGACGGCTATATTGCTGGCGTCAAGGATGTGACGGTGGATGTGGGCCGGGGTGAGATGCTTGTCATTATGGGCCTTTCCGGATCGGGCAAATCCACTCTGGTGCGCTGCCTGTCGCGTCTGCATGACATCACGGGCGGCACGATTGAGGTCGAAGGGCAGGACATCATGGCCCTGCCTGAGAAAGAGTTGATTGAACTCCGGCGCTCGAAAATGGGCATGGTGTTTCAGTCATTCGGTTTGCTGCCGCACCGGACGGTTCTTGAAAACATAGCGTTTCCTTTGGAAATGCGCGGCCAAGACAGACACACGCGGCGCGAACGGGCTCTGGAGGTGATCAACCTCGTGGGTCTGGAGGGCCGTGAAGACTATTTCCCTCGGGAACTCTCAGGCGGCCAGCAACAGCGTGTCGGCATCGCCCGAAGTCTTGCGATTGAACCCGACATCTGGTTCCTTGATGAGCCGTTTTCGGCACTTGATCCGCTTATCCGTCGCGAGATGCAGGACGAATTCCTGCGTCTTCAGGAGATGCTGGGAAAGACCATCGTCTTTATTACCCATGACTTTGATGAGGCCCTGCGCCTCGCTGACCGGATTGCGATCATGAAGGATGGCGCGGTTGAGCAATGTGATACACCCGACAAGATCGTGCTCGACCCTCAAACGCCGTATGTCCGCAAGTTTACCGAAGAGATTGAAAAGGCGCGCGTGGTGCACGCGAATGTTTTGGCCGGGCCGGTAAATGGCGCGGAGATCATTGGAGAGCCCGTCCCCGGCCACCACACGATCCAGCAACTGGCCCGTCAGTTGGTGAATGATCAAAGAGATCAACTGCCAGTGGCGGACAAAGATGGCAAGATCACGGGGATCATGCCACGCCAAAAGGCACTGGATCTCCTCTTGGGAGATGCGTCTGATGGCTGACATCGCCACAAGCTCCGATCCTAAGGCAACCGCACAACGTGGCACTGGCCTGCGCGCGATGCTTGAGGATCAGACCGTGGCGCGCCGCGTGTTCTGGGGGCTTCTTGGTATTGCGGCACTTCTCACGGTTTTGCGGCCATGGCTGCCTGACGGGCTGGTGCGAATACCCGAGGTACTGTTGCTGCCGTGGCGGGATTGGATTGATGCGGCGTTTCAACTCATCGCGTTTGATCTTGGGTTTATCCACGTCACCCGGTTTCTGAGCGGCATTCTGGAGTTCGTTCTCGATGCTGTGGCCAACATTCTCTATGGCCGCGCCCGCTGGCCGAGGTTTGAAGCAGTCCCATGGACGGTCATCGCCTCAGGTGCTGCTATTCTGGGTTATGCGTTGGGCGGGTGGCGTCTGGCGCTGCTTGCAGGTGGCACATTTGTCTGGGCCGCCCTGATTGGTCAGTGGAAATGGACCATGGAAACCATGAGCGTGATCGTGGTCGCAGCGCCGCTTGGGTTTGTCATTGGTGGTTTGGTTGGTATCTGGTGCTGGAAATCCAAACGCGTGGAAGACACCGTGAAACCCCTGCTACTTGT
The DNA here is from genome assembly GCA_947496175.1 of uncultured Roseovarius sp. Taxonomy (GTDB): domain Bacteria; phylum Pseudomonadota; class Alphaproteobacteria; order Rhodobacterales; family Rhodobacteraceae; genus Roseovarius. The sequence goes on along the minus strand of CANMBU010000001.1, from coordinate 771,441 downwards.
GATGCAGGTGATGCCGTTCTTCTCGTATCTTCTGCCCGCCGTCATCTTCTTCAAAGTTGGGCCAACAGCAGCGACCGTGGCTACGGTTGCCTATTCTTTGCCGCCGATGATCCTCATGACAACATTGGGTCTCAAGAAAGTGTCCCCTGAAGTTGTTGAAGCCGGGAAAATGGCCGGTTGTTCACGCTGGCAGATGCTTCGCTATGTTTACCTGCCTTCCGCGCGTACAGAAATCCTTGTGGGCCTTAACCAGGTCATCATGCTTTGCCTCGCGATGGTGGTTCTAACAGCTGCCATCGGGATGCCAGGCCTTGGGGCTAAGCTTCTGGAGGCCATGGGGTCGTTTAAACTGGGCCGGTCTTTTGAGATCGGTGTGACGATCGTGCTTTTGGCCGTGGTTTTGGACCGGCTGTCGAAGGCATGGGTGGTCAAACAGCCTGAGCATTATGAAAAAGGCACGCCTTGGTGGCAGAGAAACTTCCTACCATTGTTGGGCGTTGCCGCTTTTGTTCTGTTCCTTGTTTTGTCGCGCATGGCTTCTGGCATGGATCCTGTGCCATTGGTGGTGTCCCCGATGTCAGAATTCAATCTGCCAACCTGGATTGCCGGTGTTGCAGACGAAGTTCACCGTAAGGAATCTTTGTCACAAGGGCGAGAATTCGATCAATCGATCAAGGCATTTCTAGCTCTGGATTGGCTCCAGGCAACCACCTATGCCATTCGCTTTGTCGTGAACAACTATTTCCTTGTCCCGACGGAGAAGGCGTTACTCTTTTTGCCGACGCTGTCTGTCATCCTTGCTGTCACCGCCATTGCCTATCGTCTCGGCGGCGTGACACCGGGCATTTTGGCTTTTGTCTTCTTTTGCATCGTCGCTCAGCTGGGGTATTGGGACCGTGCCATGCTCACACTGCACTCCGTGTTCATGGCGACCTTTATCGCGCTCGCCTTTGGTGTGCCGATGGCGATTTTTGCGGTGCGCAAGGAGAAGCGCGCCAGGGTCATGATCCTGCTTTGTGACACGTTCCAGACTTTTCCGTCTTACGTCTACCTGCTTCCCGCGGTTATGCTCTTTGGCATCTCGCCTGTGACTGTGATCATCTCGATCCTGATTTACACAATGGTCCCCGTTGTGAGGTACACGGTTGAAGGTTTGCGCAACGTGCCGCCGGAACTTACCGAAGCGGCTGACATGTCAGGCGCCACACGCTGGCAGAAGCTGACCAAGGTGCAGTTGCCGCTGGCGATGCCGACCATAGCGGTGGGTCTCAATCAGGCACTCGTCTTTGCCTTTTTCATGGTGATCATCGCCGAGTTCATCGGTACGCGAGATTTGGGCCAAGAGATGCGCCGGACGCTCGCGGGCACGAACCTTGGATGGAACTTCGTCTTGGGCTTCTCGGTGGTGTTCATGGCCTTGACCTTTGACATCGCGATCAACGCCTGGGCTGAAAAACGGCGCAAGATTCTGGGGCTGGCCTGATGCGCGACTCTATCAGATACCCTGAGGTGCGGCGATGAACGTGACCCCGATTTTTGAAACTCCCTATGAACGCGCTGGCATCGTTACACCCGGCCTGCCGATCCTGCCGCATGGCACCGAACGGCACCCCATCCCAGGGGGGGGATCGCGTGCCTTGCCTATCTACAAAGGCGACGAGATCAGTGTGCTTGATTTCGAAGGCCTGCAGCCCGGAGAGTTGGTGTTTTTCACGCCGGATGGCAAGTCAGACCCTGGCCGCCTTGGGGCATCAAGCCATGGAAGACCGGATGGTGTGATTTCCGTTTTGGACAATGGCTCGCCCTCCGGTGCGAAAGTGGCTGGCGCGCTAGACAAAGCTGGCTTCAGATTGGGCGACGCGCAATGCGTCCGTATCTTCCCGGAGGGGTCAAAGCCGGGTGATATGGCGATGTTTTTTGCCGAGTGCGATGGCCTTTTGATTGTGGCGGCACCTGGCAGTCCGATGAACCCGGCGGAGCAAACGCCAGCGACGGATCTCATCCTTTATATTCGTCGCGCCAATCCGGGACAAGCGAAAGGCGGGCATGTGCCCCCTGATCCGTTGGCAGACCCGTTGGCAGATATCAATATTCAGCCCGGCAACGCAAAAAGCTATGAGGTCAAGAAGGGCCAATTCATCCAGGTTCTGGATGTTCAGGGGCGCGAGTGCTCGGATTTTCAGGCGTTCTCGCTGCGCAGCCTCGATGCTGGGCTCGCGCGCGAGATTGACCCGACCACCACCCGCACGTTGATGGGCTCGCTATATCCGCAACCGGGCATCTTCTCGAAATACTGGAACGTCGATCAGGAACCGCTGGTTGAAATAGTACAGGATACCTGCGGACGGCATGACACGTTCGGCCTTGCCTGCACCGCACGATACTACGAGGAGCTGGGGTATCCCGGGCATATCAACTGCTCGGACAATATGAACAAAGACCTCCAGCAATACGGCATCCGTCCACGCGGCGGCTGGCCTGCAATCAACTTCTTCTTCAACACGATGCTGGATGAGACCAATGCACTTGGAATGGATGATCCATGGTCTCGCCCCGGGGATTACGTGCTGATGCGCGCCCTCACTGACCTGATCTGTATTTCCTCAGCCTGTCCTTGTGATGTGGACGAAGCTAACGGCTGGAACCCGACAGATATTCAGGTTCGCACCTATTCCGAGACCAATTCTTTCAGCCGCTCGATCGGCTATCGCAAATCACCGGAGGCCCACTTGGAACACACCAAAGAAACCGGGTTCCATAATTGCTTTGCCCGGCACACACGAGATTTCGTGGAATACAACGGCTATTGGCTGCCCAATTCTTTCCCATCGCATGGGTCTGTCGGCGAATACTGGGCCTGTCGCGAAAAAGCCGCGATCATGGATCTTTCGCCTTTGCGCAAGTACGAGGTCACCGGGCCGGATGCTGAAGAGTTGATGCAGTATTGCGTGACGCGCAACGTTAAGAAACTCGCCGTCGGTCAACTGACCTATACAGCAATCTGCTACGAGCATGGTGGCATGATTGATGACGGCACACTCTTCCGCATGGGTGAAAATGCCTATCGCTGGATCGGTGGCAATGACACATCTGGGCTTTGGATCCGTGAGCAAGCCGAAAAATTGGGGCTCAACGCCTGGGTTCGCAATTCGACAGATCAGCTTCACAATGTTGCCGTACAAGGCCCACTCAGCCGGGACATCCTGAAAGAGGTGCTTTGGACTGCGCCTGCCAACCCGACGGTGGAGGAGCTGGGCATGTTCCGCTTCACACCTGCGCGGCTTGGGGATTTTGACGGTACTGCCGTCGTGCTGGGGCGTGCAGGCTATTCCGGGGAACTGGGCTATGAGGTCTTCTGTCATCCGAAGGATGCAGAAGAGGTATTTGATGCCATCTGGAAGGCAGGAGAGCCGATGGGCTTGGCACCCTTGGGCCTTGCCGCGCTCGATATGATCCGCATCGAGGCGGGTCTTATCTTTGCTGGATCTGAGTTTGACGATCAAACCGATCCTTTCGAGGCGGGCATAGGCTTTACCGTTCCTCTCAAGTCCAAGAATGACGACTTCATTGGCCGTGCTGCGTTGGAAGAGCGCAAGGCACATCCGCATCGCAAACTGGTTGGGTTGGAACTGGAGGGTGGACTTGTGGCAAGCCCCGGTGATTGTGTTCGCGTTGGCAAGGCGCAAGTGGGCGAAGTCACATCCGCTGTGAAATCCCCAATACTGGGGAAGAACATTGCATTGGCGAGAGTCTCTGTCACCCACGCTGAACTTGGCACTGAGATCGAAGTTGGGCAACTTGATGGATTGCAAAAACGTCTCAAAGCGAAAGTTGTGGCTTATCCGCATTTCGATCCGACGAAAGAGCGGGTGAAGGGAAACTACGGATAAAATTCACTCTCTGTGGTTCTGACGCCTGTCCAACAGACAGTTTGGGCAAAACGCCGTCTGCTCTTTGAATGCGGTAATCTCACATTTTTGTAGAAGCGGTTTCGCTTTGGTTTGAACACGCCTAACGTCCAGCCAAGTTTGACTTGGTAGGACATTTCGCACGATGCCGTCTCTCTTTACGCCTTTCACCTTACGTGATGTCACATTCAAAAACCGCATAGCTGTTTCTCCGATGAGCCAATACCGCGCTAAGCATGGCCTCGCCAATGACTGGCATATGGTGCATCTCGGCCGGTTCGCTTTAGGTGGAGCGGCACTTGTCTATGCTGAAGCCACGGCGGTAAGCCAGGAAGGGCGGCGCACGCATGGGGATCTGGGTCTTTGGACGGATGAACAGGCCGAGGCTCTTGCGCCGGTCGCAAGGTTTATTGAAGCAGAAGGCGCGGTCGCGGGGATTCAACTGGCGCATGCTGGTCGAAAATCATCTGAGCGACGACCATGGCATGGGGAAACCCCCGTAGATGCGGAAGATGAAGCCGAGCGAGGTGAAGCACCGTGGCAAGCACTGGGCGCATCTGCAATTCCATACGCTGACGGATGGAGCACTCCGAAAGAAATGACGGAAAGTGATATCGAAGACGCAGTAAACGCGTTTGGCCAGGCTGCAAGACGCGCGCGCGAAGCAGGGTTTCGAATGATTGAGGTTTATGCTGCGCATGGGTTTCTTATTCATCAGTTCTTGTCTCCCATTGCCAATCAGCGGAATGATAGATGGGGCGGGTCACCGGAAAACAGACGCCGTTTTGCAATTGAGGTCGCACGGGCTATCCGTCTGGAATGGAACAATAAATATCCCCTAGCCTTTAGACTCTCTGCAACAGACTACTTGGACGGTGGTGTTGAGTTGGAAGATACTATTGAAACGGCAAAGGCCCTTAAGGCCGAAGGCGTTGACATGATTGACTGCTCGACTGGCGGTATTGGCGGAAAAACCAGACCTAAGCGTATGGTAATTGAGCAAGGCTTTCAGGTTCCATATGCTGATACTGTGCGCTCTGAAGCAAAAGTGGCGAGCATGGCTGTTGGGTTTTTATGGGATGCTGATGTTTGCGACGCGATCATTCGAGAGGAGCGCGCAGATATGATCGCTCTGGCACGTGAGCTTCTTGATGATCCCAATTGGCCCTTGCACACGGCGGCCAAACTTGATGCCGATGAAGGTCATGCGATGTGGTCCGTCGAAGCGGGCTGGTGGTTGATGCGGCGGGATCGGCTGCTGCAAAAAATGGGGCTCCGCTAGCGGCTTCCGTCGCTGGATAGAAAGACAAACTTGGTGTTCTGACGCCGGGATTGATCTTCTGTTAACACCTCAGCATGTTGTGGTGTTGCATGCCTCGCGCCACATTAACCATCGTGGCTTACCGAGCTTGCACCGATGCAATACCGACGTGATACCGACACGATACCGACGTCTAGAAGTCAGCAAAATAAGGGGGTTAACCTTTTCATCCCTTAGCTACGCAAATCTGCCCTGACAAAACCAGCCTGATGACAACATACCGCCATGCGCATAGTAGAGCCAAAGCCGCTCTCCGCGTTTGGTGATGACATGCCAGTAATCCCTGACGCCGCTGCGCCAATCCGGTTCATCAAGCCACCATTCCGGCGCAATCCGCTCTGGCCCTCGCGCCTCAGCCAATTCATGCAAGCGGCCTCGCCAACGAAATTGGTCTGGAATATGTGGTGTATCCGCCGCTCTCACAGGCTCAGGTCTCCAAAGCTGCAAAGGACGTGGAGATGGAGGAGCAGGCCAGCTATCCGCTGGCTTGGACCACGCTGCGGCAAGGGTTTGTGAAGTTTTTTCAGGGATATGGCTACTGGCTGTATGATAGCGCGTTACCGCGTCCAGACCAATACGTGCGCCCACGCGCCCGATCAGGTCATCAATGCGTGTATCCGTATCCATACGCTTGCGTACATTATTGGAAGCCTCCAAATGCCCTGACGCGGTACGATTATGCAAGGTTTCTGTCTGTATGGCCTCTAGCCGCAGCATATCGATGCCAAATCCCGCGTCCAGATTATCCAGCTTCATCGTTAAAAGGGGACGGATTCGGTCTGGCTCATTTGATGCACGCGCCAGCCCGGCTTCAACCCAATCCATCGTACCATCTGCGCGCCAAGCTTGAAGCCGCACAAGCCGGGCACCCTGGCCCTTAATCTGAAGAAGCTGGCATAGGCGAGGCAGGAGTCGTCCTATTCCACTCTCTAAATCATCTTTTAAACCAATAGGTTCTGGCAAAGTCATCCGCACGGCAAAGCGTGGTGGCGGCGCGCGGGGCGAGACAGGCTCGGGGGTGAGTCCAATAGCCTGATCAAGCTTCAGAATGAGCCGTGGGCCGAACCTTCGAACCAAAGGTGCGCGCGGTTGCGAAAGCAGATCTCCAATCCGGCGCAGACCCAGTTGATTGAGCTCTGTGACTTGCTCTGCATCTAGCCGCAGCGCAGCGACGGGAAGGTTGGACAGCGCCGTGCGAATCTGCCCCGGTTGGGCAATCTGCAGATTTTTACCATACGTAAGCGTTCTTTTTTCTAACGACACTGCACCGCCTCTCTCCCAATGCCGACGTTTGGCGGCACGTGATCGGGTGGCGCGGGCTTCTTGATCAATCGCATCTCCGTTGCGTGTCTTGTCAGGTGATGCGCCGCTATAGCGGGCCAGAGCCCAGGCCGCACCGACCGACCCGGCCAATCCACAGCGTGCAGTCAGCCCAAGGTCGGCGGCCGCTTCTGTCATTTGAGTCAACAACGCGTCTTCACCACCAAAAAGATGCGCGCACCCGGTGATGTCCAGAACCAGGGCATCTGGCCGCTCTTGCGCTACCCACGGACTGAACTGACCCGCCCAACGTGCCAGAGCGTCCAGAAACCAGGCTTCGGCCTGTGAGTTCTGCAGTCGGGTTATAAGCGTACCACATATGGCATGGGCATCGCGTAAAGGTTGATCCACATGCAATCCAGCAGTGCTTGCGGCGTTACTTAAAGAACTCAACACCTGCATCTGCCCGGTTTCACGCACCACGGCGAAGGGCGCATCATGCCCAATCGCCATGCGTCGCAGCAGGCGTTCTGCTCCCAGTCGGGGAAACCAGACAGACAGAATTCGCCGTTCAGGCATGATGGCAGCAGCCTCGGATCGACCTTAGGTGTTCATTATTTGTTCTAATCTAAAAGGCTCACACACCGGAGTCGAGTCTTCAGGTGTCGCGCACCACAAAGACCGAAACAGGCGCGTGCGTTGCCAACCTTCCACCGTGAGAGTCGATGAAGTATTCCACCCATCCGGGTTGATGCGTTGCCATAACAACAAGATCCGCCTCAAAATCAGAGATTGCCTCAAGAAGCTTGCGGTCCACCTCCACACTGGGATCCGGAACATCATAGACGTGACTGTTTATTTTTAAACCGTGCTCCGCTGCTTGTTCCGCGGCAAATTCCCCCAGAAACTGAGCATATTTGACAGAAGAATGAGACATCTTTGCCTGCAATCCTCCGGCCACACTGACCAGGGTAAGGTGTGCCGAATAAAGCTTTGCTTGGTCCGACGCCACAGAGATAGCTTTTAGAACGCTGTCTTTTTCGTCCAGGTCCACGGGCACCAAAATATGCTTAAACATGAAAAATCCCTCCTGCGCAAAGTCTAAACGGATCAAAAATCTAGCGCGTTGTTTCAGATCAAGGCAGTTGACCTTGCCATCAATGCCCGGCTTAAACGACATACGATGCCTGATCCGCTAGATACCGTTTTTGCTGCTTTGGCCGATCCCACCCGCCGCGCGATCCTGATCATGTTGCTGGAGGATGATATGGCCGTCACGGATGTCGCAGAGCCATTTGAGATGTCACTGGCAGCTGTGTCAAAGCACTTGGCAATCTTGACCAGAGCTGGACTGATCAGCCAAGAGCGACGCGGTCGGGTCAAATGGTGCAAGCTGGAGCCCGATGCTATGCGAGATGCCAGTGTCTGGATGCAAAGTTTCGGGCAATTCGAAGCTGTTAACCTCGACGCGTTCGAACGATTTTTAGAGGCCGAGCTAGGCGAGAAGGATGAACCGGCTTGAGTGCTTCATCCAAGACTGTCGCACCTTTGACACCGCTGCATTTGCCAGAAGGGCGAATTGAACGCGTACGCAATGCATTGGTCGTGCCTGTGCAAAAAGGCGGGCGTCTTCCGAATGGTGTATTTCGTGCCAATGGCACTTTTTGTGAACATTCCCGCACGCTTTTGTCCCAATGCCGGTTCACGGATATCCCGGATCGTCCGGACCGTAAGGGTTTGATGCGGATCTCTGGTCGGCATCTCTACGGTGGGGTGATGCGCGATCACTTTGGGCATTTTCTTTTGGAAAGTCTTGGGCGGTTATGGGCCTTTGACCATATTGATGATCCTGTTGATGGTGTACTGTTCTCGCCACGCAGAAGTGGCGAGCGCCTGGTGCGGTTTAACCCGAGGTATGAGCCACTTTTTGATGCGCTTGCCGGAGAAGCGGCACCTCTCATGTTCACAGAGCCGGTCGTGGTAGAAGAGCTTTTGTTGCCAAGCCCGGGGTTCGGACATCAAGCGTGGATCGTTGGCACAGCGCAGTTTCGTTCAGCTATTCATCCACGGCTCACAGCCGCTTTTCTTGCGCAGGGAGTAAAAGACATTTACCTGTCGCGCTCTCGTCTGGACGGGAGTGAAAAAGCGGTGGACAAGGAGGCTCGGATTGAGCGTCTTATGGTTAAATCAGGCTATGAGATATTTCATCCTCAAGAGCACAGTATTGCGACGCAGATCGCAAAGTATCGAGCGGCGCGTCGGATTGTAGGGCCAGATGGGTCAGCGTTCCACCTTGTGGCTTGTGTGGCGCGACCTGACGCAAAGGTAACTGTCATCCAGCGCCGACGCCGTGAGAAAATCGTTCAGTCCTTCATAGCGCAATTCAAGGCATTCGGCGTAAAGGATATTCGATTGCTCAACCCGCTTGTCCCGAACGATCACCAAGGTGCAGGCGCAGTTGAAGGACCGGCGCCAATAAATTTTCGTTTACTCGTCAAACAGTTGCAAGAGAATGGAAGTCTCTAACCGGCAAGCGGTTCATCCTTGAGTAACAGTATAAGCGCAACGATCGTCAATGCGATACCGCCCAGACTCCAAATCGATGGCAGCCCGTGCCCCAAGGCTGCCTGCCAGGCGATCACCCAAGTAGGTGTGAGATAGGTATAGGCCATGACTTTCGCGCTGGGCAGGCGCAGGGACGCGAACTGAAGAAGCACGAATGTTACGGCGGTGGCAACGATGGCCGTGTAGAGGATTGTGATCCAGACAATCGCTGGAAGCGCACTCCATTCAGTTGCAGCCATGTCGCGCCAACCGGTGATCAATAGTAAAAGCGCCGCGCCGACAACCGCGCCGAACGAAAAGACAATCGGGTGCTCGCCTCGATTGAGCTTGCGCACCATGGGCGTATAGAGCGCATGGGCGATACAACCGAAGAAAAAGATGATTTCGCCACGCCCGACCTCAAGTCGCAAAAGGGCACTAAGGTCGGCGCGGAAGATGACCCAAAGCGCTCCTGCGGCGCCAACGGCCAGTGCCATGGCCATTCGGCGTGTCATGCGCTGTCGCAGCAGAAGATAGCCGAAAAACCCGGACATGATTGGGGTCAGCGTGAAAACAGCTGATGCACTTACGGGTGGCGCGGTTTTCAGCCCCTCGAACATCATCACGAAGTAAAGTCCCATAGACCCGCCGAGCAGCAGGTATCGCCAGGGTGCCTGAAAAGTGCGACGAGGTATGCCGACTGTGAACCAGGCGACAGTGCCCACCAAAACACCAGCCAGGACGAAACGCACGGCGTTTAGGGCCGTAGGTGCAATATGCGGGGCTGCCATCGAGCCAAGCGCGAAGGACCCGGCAATCAACGCCGAAAAGGCAAGCATGGCGGCATGGCCGCGCTGAGCTTCTTTCATAGTGCGTCCCAGGATTTCGCGCGGTCTTTGAGAAAGTTAAGGAAAGCCTGAACCTTGGTTGTGCGATGTAGGTCCATATGTGTGACCAGCCATAGAGGAGCGGTCCACTCGTCCCGAGGTGGAAGCACCTCGACCAAGTCGCCAAATTCCTGCGCTAAAACACGAGGAATAAACCCAATCCCAGCCCCGGCCGCTATCGCACGGCGCTGGGCATGGACATCCTGACTTCGGAAGATAATGCGTTCTTCTGGGACAATATCACGTAGCCATTGATTAAAAGGCGCGCGGTTCTTGGGGTCGTCTGCACTAACGAAAAGGTGTTGATCAAACTCTGCCTCAGATGTCGGAAGGCCATGTCGATCAACGTAGCCTTTGCTAGCGTAAAGCGTGTTTTTCTGTTGGAAGAAAGGCTGCACGACATTGTCGGGTTGATCCGGCGCGCGGCCTGCGCGGATCGCAACATGTGCCTCGCCGTATTCCAACCGGAAGAGCCGCTCACCTGTCAGGAACCGCACAATGATGCCAGGGTAGTCTTTTTGAAAGTCACTCAGGACTGGGACCAACAGGTGGCTGAGCCCGCCAAGAGATGTCACAACAAGTTCTCCAGAAACGTCGTGGCCCCGTCCTTTGATCCTTCCAGATAACTGGCTGAACTGATCGTCTGTCGCCTGTGCGACGCGTAAAAGATCCTCACCGGCCTCTGTGGTTGTGTAGCCCCGCGCATGACGTTGAAAGAGCTTCACGCCAAGCCGATCTTCGAGTGCGTCAATATGGCGGATCACGGTTGCGTGGTGCACACCCAAGACATCTGCCGCTCCGCTCACTGTGCCGACACGCGCAACATGATAGGCGGTGCGCACTTCATCCCAACTGTCCATGTCTTGGGTGCTCCCAGTAGTGTGCGATTTTCAACAAAAGATGTTTAATTACGATAGTTGCGTTTTTAGAAGCACAAGTCAAATTCTATTCCAGCACTTGGAAACACATGTCGAAGAATTGCAAAGGACCTGACCCATGACACATAGCATACTGCACATCGATGCATCCGCGCGGACCGAAGGTTCTGTGACGCGGGATTTGTCGGCGCGCCTTGTGGCGCAAAACCCTGAAGCCAAAGTGATCACTCGCGATCTGGCCGCTGTCCCACTGCCGCAGATCACCGAGGATTGGGTGAATGCCAACTTTACGCCCGTTGATGCCCGCACAGACGCACAAAGGAAAACGCTGGAGCTTTCGAATAGCCTTGTGGAAGAACTTCAAGCGGCCGATACATTGATCATCGGCTTGCCGATCTATAATTTCGGCGTGCCTGCAGCTATGAAAGCGTGGATTGACCTGATTGCACGGGCCGGGCTGACTTTCCGCTATACGGAAAATGGACCAAAGGGGTTGCTGGACGGGAAACGTGCGATTGTTGCGGTGGCTTCAGGTGGCACCAAAACCGGATCAGAGATTGATTTTGCGACACCCTACATCCGGCATGTTCTCGGATTTGTCGGAATCACAGACGTGACGATTGTGGCCGCAGATCAGATATCGGTTGATGCGGATGCAAGCCTTGCGCGCGTTGAGGCGGAGATTGAGGCGCTAGCTGACGCAGCTTGAGCGAGTTTGGAGAGGGTGGGCGCATCGCTCACCCGCACCAAAAGCGCACAATCTCGTTTCGACTGTTGAGGTCGATGTTCAGTCGTTTTGGATTGTACTCGGTTGTTACAATTGCACCCGGCGGGATGATCCGCACTGGGTTGGGCCATGCGGCTTCGTTGAAGGCGCTGACGGGTGCGCCGACAAGTCCTGCGTTTTCAGCCACGCCGCATTCGTCTGGTCCGGCCTCTTCAAGTCTTGGAGGGGCATCCGCTTCCACTTCCGCTGGGCCACAGCCTGTCAGGGCCAAACTCAATCCTGACGCCAAAATCAATGACATGCGCATGTAACTGTCCTTCTTTAGTTGGCTACAGTCTTGTGCCAAATGCGCCTTACCACAACCCCATTGTGTCCAGTCTATTGAAATGATGCACGGTTTCGCCCAAAGTCGGCAAAAGACTCTGGGAGGACAGATAGATGCGTACAACCGCCGCCGTGGCCATCGAGGCCGGAAAACCAATGGAAATCATGGAAGTGAACCTTGATGGCCCAAAAGCCGGAGAAGTGCTTGTTGAAATAAAGGCGACGGGGCTGTGTCATACGGATGACTTCACGCTTTCGGGCGCGGACCCGGAGGGCGCATTTCCCGCGATCCTTGGCCATGAGGGCGCGGGTGTGGTCGTTGAGGTGGGCCCAGGCGTGACTTCACTTGAAGTGGGTGATCATGTGATCCCGCTCTACACGCCGGAATGTCGTGAGTGTGAGTACTGTCTCAACCCCAAGACAAACCTTTGTCAGGCGATCCGCTCGACCCAAGGTCAGGGCGTGATGCCCGATGGCACGTCGCGGTTTTCCATGCTCGATGGGACGCCCATCTTGCATTACATGGGCTGTTCAACTTTCTCGAACCATACAGTCTTGCCGGAAATTGCTTTGGCCAAGGTTCGTAAGGACGCGCCCTTTGACAAAATTTGCTACATCGGTTGTGGCGTGACCACAGGCATTGGCGCTGTGATGAACACCGCCAAGGTCGAGATTGGCTCGCGCGGCGTGGTGTTTGGTCTCGGCGGTATCGGCCTCAATGTGATCCAGGGGCTGCGTCTGGCCGGAGCGGATCAGATCGTGGGTGTGGACCTCAACCCGTCGAAGGTCGAGATGGCGACACGGTTTGGCATGACCAATTTCGTGAATCCGAAGGATGTGAAAGGCAGTCTGGTTGATCATCTCGTTGAATTGACGGGCGGTGGTGCGGATTACTCGTTTGATGCTACAGGCAACGTGCAGGTGATGCGCGATGCGCTCGAATGCGCACACAAGGGCTGGGGCGAAAGCGTGATTATTGGAGTGGCACCAGCCGGTGCCGAGATTTCCACGCGTCCTTTCCAGTTGGTCACAGGCCGCGTCTGGCGCGGCACGGCCTTTGGCGGCGCGCGCGGTCGGACAGATGTGCCCAGGATCGTTGATTGGTACATGGATGGTAAGATTGAGATCGATCCGATGATCACCCACACCATGCCATTGGAAGACATCAACAAGGGCTTTGATCTTATGCATTCCGGGGAAAGCATCCGGTCGGTGGTGGTGTACTGAGACCACATGAGCCACCTGCTTTGATGGTCTCTCAGCGAGATAACAAACCCTTGTCTCGACAGCCCTTTTACGGCGCGATAACACGTGTCCATTGGAACAGTCTTTTGGGGTTCGAATGACGCAATTTACGCGCCGTGCTTTCTCTCTTTCTTTGGTCTCAACGGCCGCTCTTGCGGGCTGTGCCACGCCGCCGGTGCATGCGCCTGATGAGGTGAGCCGTCTGGCAAATGGAATTACAGCTTTGAACCCGACGATTGATCCTGGTGAGGCTCAGCGCGCTGCGGATATCGGGATCAACTATCCAAAGCAGCTGCGTCGGGAATACGGCGTCACGGACTCTGCCATTGTGCACAACATCAAGGTAAATGCAGGCACGCGACCGCGTGGGCTTTGCTGGCACTGGGCCGAAGATATGCAAAAGCGTTTAGAGCAGGAGCAGTTTGAAACACTCGTCACGCATCGCGCCATTGCCAATGCGCATACAAGGCTTTTGATTGATCATTCCACCGTTATCGTCTCGGCGCGGGGGGATCAGTTTGACGAGGGCATGGTGCTCGACCCCTGGCGTTTCGGCGGAACGCTCTATTGGGCACCAACCAAAGAAGACGTAAAATACACTTGGGTCCACCGCCAAGAAGTCTTTGCCTGGAAACGCGCGCGTGGCATCTTGAAGGGGAGCGATCCGTCTTCTGAACCGATCCCTGCGAGCTAAACCCCCTTTGCACAGACATGTGTGCACCAACGCACTTGCATCGACGCGTAGGGCAGTTACCTCTTGGACAACGCACGCATCAAAGAGGGAGCGCCGATATGAGCGACACTTATACACCCCCCGAGGTTTGGACCTGGGAACAGGAGAACGGGGGCACCTTTGCTTCGACCAATCGGCCTATCGCTGGGTCAACGCATGACAAAGAGCTGCCTGTGGGCGAGCACCCGTTTCAGCTTTACTCGATGGGCACACCCAATGGGGTGAAGATCACTGTGATGTTCGAAGAGCTTTTGGCGGCTGGGCACCAGGCGGAATATGATGCGTGGCTTATTCGGATTGGCGATGGTGATCAGTTCGGGTCAGGCTTTGTTGATGTGAACCCGAATTCGAAAATTCCGGCCCTCGTAGACCGCAGCGGAGCAGAGCCTTTGCATGTGTTTGAGTCAGGTTCGATCCTCATCCATCTGGCAGAGAAATTTGGGGCGTTTCTTCCTTCATCGGGTCCGGAACGCACCGAGGTCATGAACTGGCTGATGTGGCAAATGGGGAGCGCGCCGTATTTGGGCGGTGGCTTTGGTCACTTCTACGCCTATGCACCTGAGAAATGGCAATATCCGATTGACCGCTTTGCCATGGAGACCAAGCGTCAGCTTGATGTGCTGGACAAGCGCCTCGCGGACCGGCCCTACATCGCCGGCAATGACTATAGCATCGCCGATATGGCGATTTGGCCTTGGTACGGGAACTTGGCGCTTGGGCGACAGTACAATGCAGGGACGTTCCTTTCTGTGCATGAGTACAAGAACGTTGTGGCGTGGGCCGAGAAAATCCTCGACCGCCCAACGGTCCAGCGCGGCCGCATGGTGAACCGGACTATGGGGAATCCATCTGAGCAGCTCTGGGAACGGCATGACGCGTCGGATTTTGAGACGCAGACACAGGACAAGATCGGCGAAAACGCCTAATTAAGTTTTACTTTGGGTTGTGGTCAGGCAGGGTGATCTAAAGGAGATTGCCCATGCCTGACGACCCAAAGCTTTTGGCGGTGTTGATTGATGCGGATAACGTTCCTGCAAAACACGCTGATGCGATTCTACGAGAAGTGACCAAGTACGGCGAACCGGGTTTGCGACGCGTGTATGGGGATTGGTCTGATGCCCGTCTCTCTGGATGGAGCAAAGCGGCGCAGGAACTGGGCTTAGTCCAGCATCAGCAGTCAGCGAATACGAAGGGGAAAAACGCGTCTGATATAGGCTTGGTGATTGATGCGATGGATATTCTGCATACTGGTCACTTTGATGGCTTTGTGCTTGTCTCATCGGATAGTGATTTCACCCGACTGGCAAGCCGCATACGAGAGAACGGTTTGACAGTTATTGGAATCGGCGAGCGCAAGACACCAAACGCATTAAAGAACGCGTGCAATCGGTTTGTGACGATCGAAAACATATATCAGGACACCGAAGATACTGCGCAATCTGTGAAAGACCAAAAACTGTCGAAAAATTTATCCAATGAAGCGGAGAAATTGATTTTGTCAGCAATGGACAAGATTGACGTGGAAGGGAATTGGTACGCCTTATCTCGCATTGGCCATCAGCTTTTGGCCGATAAGCCGGACTTTGATACGAGAACATATGGTTTCAAGAAATTGAGCGACCTCGTCAAGGAACTAAAAGGTTTCGAGATCAAGTCGGAACCGGGTAAGCAACCTCAGGTGAGAACCTCAAAGCGTTAACAAGCGTCGCTGTTCAAAACACTCCCATACTCAACCCCGCCCCTAACGCCTGACCCAGATCATGGCACGGGGCGAGTTGTTCGTCCGTTAACTTCTTCTCCGCCAATATAGCCTCGGGCGTCTGCGCATGGGTACACACGATGATCGGCTCTTGGATGACTTTTAGTCGCCAGCCCGTGGCGATCCGGGCGATCTGGCGGACGGCGTTTTCGCCGTCTGAACCCGCACACACCATTTGGGCGTAAGGGCGGCCCTCGACCTTTCCCAAAACGGGGTAGTAGCAACGATCAAAGAAGTCCTTCATCACGCCTGATATGGCGGCCAGGTTCTCCGGTGCGCAGAAGATATAGCCCGAGGCTTGCAAGAGATCTTCGGGTGTGGCCTCTGCCGCTTTGATAAGCGTTGTGGTGATCTCGGTCTCTGCGGCTTTGGCGGCAGCCTCTGCCATTTGGCGGCTGCCACCGGTGCGGGAATGATAGACGATCAGCAGCTCTGTCATCGGTCTGCTGCGTCCCTAGGCTTAGTTCATCAACCCGGCAAACCGCAGAGCATCGTCCACCATGGAGCGCGTGCCGTCGCTAAGACCTGTGAGAGGTGAGCGGACTTCCTCGCTGCATAGTCCAAGCTGAGACATGGCGTATTTTGCACCTACAAGGCCTGGCTCTGTGAAAATGGCCTTGTGAAGAGGCATCAGGCGATCCTGAATTTCCAGTGCCTTGGCATAGTCGCCGGACAGCGTGGCATTCTGGACGTCAGCTACCATTTTTGGCGCCACATTCGCGGTAACCGAAATGACGCCGACGCCGCCCTGGGCATTGAACCCATGTGCGGTCGCATCTTCGCCGGAAATCTGGCAAAACTCCGTGCCGCATGTCATGCGCTGCTGGCTGACGCGGGCCAAATCGCCGGTGGCATCCTTGACGCCGACAACCCGGGGCAGTTTGGCCAACTCGCCCATGGTTTCAGGTGTCATGTCTACGACCGAGCGACCGGGAATGTTGTAGATAATGATCGGCAAATCACAACAATCGTGCAGCGCGGTGAAGTGGGCGATCAGACCGCGTTGGGTCGGTTTGTTGTAGTATGGCGTCACAACCAGTGCCGCATCGGCACCGACTTTTTCGGCGTGTTGCATGAATCGGATGGATTCTACCGTGTTGTTACTGCCTGCGCCGGCAATCACAGGCACGCGACCTGCTGCGGCGCGCACGACTTCTTCCACCACTTTTTCGTGTTCTTCGTGGCTAAGCGTGGGGCTCTCGCCGGTGGTTCCAACCGGCACAAGCCCATGACTTCCTTCACCAATATGCCACTCAACCAGTTTCTTGAGCGTATCAACATCCAGTTCACCGTTCTTGAACGGCGTGACCAGGGCAGGAAAAGATCCTTTGAACATGATACGCTCCTTTCTATGTCTAGCCGTAAGCGGTTTAACACTTGGGCTGGTGTATTGACATGTCCCGTTCGGGCCATGCCGGTGCCATCTTTCTGCCAAGCAAGTGATTAGACTGTGTCTGATTGCCTGCTTAGGCTGGCGTTGTCTATCGTCTGTGGTTGGGAAAATGCAAGAGATGTTGCGTACCCTAAGCCTTGTTTTTGCTGTTCTTGTGCTGTCACCTCCGGTGTTGGCTGGAGAACCTGCGCCTGTTGGTCCGCGCCCTTTGTCCAGTGCCTTTGACGCGATGCAGGCGGGGCGGTGGAGCGTCGCCACACGTCTTGCGGAGCGCAGCGGACCGGGTGCTGCAGCGCTGATCGAATGGCATAGGCTGCGCGATGGCCATGGATCACAGCAAGACATACTGAACTTTCTTGAGGCCCATCCGGATTGGCCGGGCCTTGAACTGCTGCGTCGTAAGAGTGAATTGACGATTGCGCAGGGTGATCCGAAGTCTGTCATCGCCTTTTTTGAGAACAGTGCACCGCAGTCGGGGCGTGCCGCCCTTGGCTTGGCCGAGGCGTTGCGCGCCGAAGGGCGCGAGGGTGATGCGGAAGTTGCTGTTGTTCTGGCATGGCGCACGCTTGACCTGACCACGGATGAACACAACGCTTTCATGAAAGATTGGGCAGAGCTGTTGAAACCGCATCACAAAGCCCGGCTTGATATGGCGCTTTGGCGAGGGCTTCGGGATGTGGCTTTGATGTTGCCTTTGGTGGATGACGAAACGCGTGCTTTGGCTGAAATCCGGCAGAGTATTGAGGCCGGGAAAACTGGCGCGCTGAAGCGTCTTGAAAAGCTGCCCAAGAGTGCCAAGAGCAATCCGCATGTCGCTTATGCCCTCTTCAATCGGCACATCAAACGAGGAGAGCGCGACGAAGCTATAAAGTTGATTTTACGCCAGAGCCGCGAGGCTGATGGTCTTGGGCAAGCCGAGCGCTGGGCAGGGTGGCGCCGGGAGTTAGCACGCGACCGAATGCGCGATGGCGCTGCGCAAACGGCATATGATCTGGCTGCCAAGCATGGTCTTGTGGAAGGGTCTCATTTCGCTGATCTGGAATGGCTTGCGGGGTTCATCGCACTGACTGATCTGAATGATCCGGAGACTGCGGTCGCACATTTCCAACGCTTTATGGATAAGGTTGAAACGCCGATCTCGTTGGGTCGCGCTGGGTATTGGCTTGGACGCGCACAAGAGGCCATGGGCAACGCGGAGGGTGCCGCGCTGGCTTATGAATTAGGGGCGCTGCATCAGACAAGTTTTTATGGTTTGCTTGCTGCAGAACGCGGCGGGTTTCCGTCGGACCCTGAGTTGGTCGGAGATGAGAAGTTTCCTGACTGGCGCGCGGCCGAGTTTGCCAAGCGTGAAGTTTTCCAAGCTGGGCTGCTGGCCTATGCGAATGGGCGCCAGAACCTTGCGGAACGATTCTTTCGACATCTTGCTCTTGACCTGAACCGGACCGAGTTGGGGCAGTTGGGCGATGCGATGGCCGCGCTTGGCTCAGAACATCTACAGGTGATGGTGTCGAAAACGGCCGCTAGGCGCGGCGTGGCATTGCCGGGACCTTACTATCCGTTGCATCCTCTAAAGTCGTTAGAGTTGCCAGTGCCGGCCGAGTTGTCATTGGCCATTGCGCGCCGAGAAAGTGAATTTGACCAAACCGTCACCAGTGGCGCAGGAGCTATGGGACTGATGCAGCTTATGCCAGCCACGGCGGCGGAGATGGCTCGGGCCATTGGGGCAACTGGCCACAACCGCGCTCGGGTTTTCGAGGATTGGAAATACAACGCAAAGCTTGGGGCCGAATATCTAGCCCGTATGGCTCAGAGATTTGACGGAAACATCGTGATGATGGCTGCAGCCTACAATGCAGGGCCGTCGCGCCCATCGCGGTGGATGTCACGGTTTGGCGATCCGCGCAGAGGCGGGGTTGATGTGATCGACTGGATCGAACACATCCCTTTCAACGAGACACGCAACTACGTTATGCGTGTGGCGGAAAGCCTGCCGGTGTATCGCGCGCGGCTTGGACGTGATCCGCACCCTGTGCCTTTTAGCCAGGAACTGACTGGGTCTACGTTTTCCGCCGCGCTCGACTAGAAAATCTAGTTTGTCGAATGCCCTGAATGATCGCTGTGATCTGAGTGATCATGCGACTTGGCTTCGCCATGGCGTTTTTCGACCTTGAAGACAACGTCCAATTCGCCAGCTTTTTCAAACACCAGCGTGGCGGGAATTTCTTCACCCTCTTCCAGCGGATCACCATCAAGGCCCATGAACATCACGTGAAGCCCACCGGGTTCCAAAAGCACGGTGTCGCCTGCAGGGATGTCGATGGCTTCAAGATGGATCATCTTGGCGATGCCATCTTTTTCTTCGGTCGTGTGAAGCATCACGCGCGGGAAGTCCGCTTTGACTTCGAGAAGCCGGTCGGCGTCTTCATTGTCGTTGGTAATGGCCATGTAACCAGCGCCCGCTTTCGCCGATTTTGATGTTTCAAATGCCATTGGGTGAATCACTGAGACGCCATTGACTGAGTGCTCATGGGCAAGGGCCGGTGAGGTAAAAAATGCTGCTATTGATGCGGCGAATAGTGTTCTTTTAATTGTCATATCAGTCTCCTGATGGGTCTGAGTTTCAGATGTTTCTTGGAAAGTCTTTTCCGCTGTTCTCTGTTTCAAGGCCGGATACCTGTACCAGGATCCGATGAAGCGAATTCACATGTTTTTTTGAAATCAGGTGGAAAGCGGAGGCGCGCGCGCCTCTGAGGGCAGGTAGGCTTGGTGCGTTTGCAGGGCTGGCGCGGTTGGAAGGATCACAACATGTTGGGTATCAGAAACCCAAAATGCGGGGGTGTTGGCCGTCAGCTCAAGCGCTGTGTTTACGCCAAAATGCGGGCAAGGGTCTGTGTAGAGGCCTTCGTTGTCTTCCAGCGGCAGGCCAGTATCTGTGTCGACATATACGATCTGTCCATTCAGGCAGAGCGCGATTTGGCCGTCCTCGGGCGCGGCCAAAACCAATGGCTGCGCAACGACGCGCAGGGCCAGAAACCAAACAACCACGAAGGTCAGAATGATCTGTCCGATTGATTTTGTCTGGTGTCTCACCGCGACTCCTTTGGTCGAACTCTTTCAGCCTGAGAGCTTTTGTCGGATTTGTCAGCAGGCCTTAATGCCGCATGGCCTACGAGCTGACCCTTTGTCGCCAAAGGGTAAAGAGACCGGCAGCAACGATCAGCGCAGCTCCAATGGCTACGTTGGTCCGGATTGTCTCGGCAAAAATGCTGACGCCGATAATGCTGGCGAAGACAAGTTGCAGATAGGCAAACGGTTGTACCGCGCTGGCTTCGGCCACTTCGTAGCATTTGATGAGTGTATAGTGTCCCGCGGCTCCTGTGATGCAAAGTGCGCCCATCCAAATCCAATCCTTAGGGCTCATGGGTTCCCAGAACCAGATGCCAATGCAGGACATAGCGATGGCGCCCATAGTTCCAGTCCAGAAAAAACTAGTTGCGGCGCTGTCCTTGCGGGCAACGAAGCGTGTCAACAATCCGTAAAGCGCAAACATTAGGGCCGAAACGACGGCGATGGTGGCCTCAGGTCGGAAGACGCCAAACCCAGGCTCCAGAATGATCAGCACGCCGACAAAGCCCACACCAATGGCGACCCACCGCCGCCAGCCAACCTTTTCGCCCAGCACAGGACCGGATAAGGCGGCGATTAGGAGTGGATAGCATGCAAAGACCGCGTGGCTCTCGACCAATCCCAAATAGGTGAAAGCTGCAACCATGACGCAAATCTCGGCGGCCAGAAGAATACCCCGAAAGGCTTGCACCACTGGTTGTTCCGTCTGCGCCGCGGCACGCAGACCTCCGGCTTTGCGGCTAGCGACAGTCATCACGAAGGCGGCGAAAAACCAATAACGGATCATCACCACCATGAGCACATTGTACTCGCGTGCGAGATGTTGAGATATTCCGTCCTGTACGGCAAAAATGAAGGTTGTGGTGACCATCATCAGAATGCCAAGGCGGGTGTTTTGTTCTGCCATGTTCAGATCCTGACAGCGCGGGTCATGTGGCGTTTACGACCAAAGCCGGGAGAGCGCGTGACGTTGAAACCCGCCGCTTCCAAAGCTCGGCGCACATGTCCGGCGGCAGTGTATGTGGCCGCGGTACCACCTGCGGCAGTGTGGTGCCCGACAGAAGAGATCAAAGCATCCCCCCACAATTCAGGATTTTTGGCTGGCGAAAATCCATCGAGATACCAGGCATCCGCGATGCCATTCCAGTTTTCTAGTGTTTGGCGAGCGTCCCCTGTGATCATTTGGAAGTGCAGACCGGGCAGGGTGAATGCTGTCTTCTCCCAATGTGGCGCAAGTTCTTGGGCTATGTCGCGCAATTCCGGAAAGGCAGACTGCGCGCGGACCATCTCGTCGCGGGACAGGGGATAGGCCTCAAATGTTGTGTAAAGCAACGTGCCCTTTGTGACCGAAGCGCGCCAGGCATCTATTGTGGCCAAAAGATTGAGGCCTGTGCCAAAGCCCAGTTCTGCCACGTGAAACTCATCGCAGAAACGCTCTGGCAGCGCGTTGCCCGCCAAAAACACATGCTGTGTCTCCGCCAGCCCGTTGTCGAGGCTGTAATAGGGATCATCGAATCTTGCGGAAATCGGTAGGTCCCCATCCCGCCACTCAAGATCTGATTGCTGGTCCTGCATTGCGGGTTGAGCTACCTGTCGTTTCGAACAGAACGACCATGCCGCCGCCATTGGGAAATGACAATGCCAGACGTGACCATCTTTGGTGCCGGAATCTTCGGCCTTTCGGTTGCCTGGGCTTGTCGACAGAAAGGGGCTTCTGTTCAGGTCATTGACCCAAATGGACCCGGTTCAGGGGCGTCAGGCGGACTTGTCGGCGCATTGGCCCCGCATGTGCCTGAAAACTGGAATGAGAAGAAGGCATTCCAACTCGACAGTCTTCTGATGGCTGAGGAGTTTTGGAATGAAATTGAAACTCTGTCTGGTCACTCTTCGGGGTATGCACGAAGCGGTCGTGTGCAACCGATCAATGATGTGCGAACACTGGATTTGGCGCGCGCACGGGAAGTCTCAGCAAATGAGCTATGGGGCGAACATGCGACCTGGCAGGTCGTGGGCGAGGATGCCGTGCCATTCGCGCCTCGTTCTGAGACTGGGTTCTTTATACACGACAGCTTGTCCGCCTCGTTGCATCCGCGTCACGCGTGCTACGCCTTAACAGAGGCACTCAAGAAGCAAGGCGTTAGCGTCGTTGCCGACAGCAAAGCACAGGGTCAAGTCATCCATGCCACTGGAGCGCGCGGCTTGGCAGAACTTTCGAATGCAATCGGTGTCACCGTGGGAAACGGGGTCAAAGGTCAGGCTGCCCTTGTGGATTTTTCAGCGTGTGGAGCGCCACAGGTTTTTGCGGACAGCTTGCATGTGATTTTTCACAAAGACGGAACGACTGCAGTTGGGTCCACTTCGGAAAGAGAGTTCACGGACGCCCACTCTACAGATGAGCAGTTGGATGAGATTGTTTCGCGTGCGCGATATGCCGTGCCTGCACTTTCTGATGCGCCTGTCATCGCACGCTGGGCAGGTCTAAGGCCTCGTGCGAAGTCGCGGGCGCCGATGCTGGGGGTGCATCCGCTTCATCCAGATCAATATATCGCAAATGGCGGTTTCAAGATCGGTTTCGGCATGGCCCCGAAGGTGGGGCAGGTGATGGCTGATCTTGTGCTTGATGGGAAAGATACAATCCCGCAAGAATTCAAACCCGAAGTATCACTGCCCAAAGGATGGAGCGTCCAGAGCGTTTAGCTGGCTTGTGCCTGCATGCATTGTCGCCCGTCTGCTCCACGCACCCAGGAGGTGCCATCTTCGCGCCAGCACAGCGTTGCTTTTTCGTGGTGCATCAAGGGACTTGTGGCACGAAAACTAAATGACGTGAGACGTCTAAGTTTGCGCTCGGCCAAAAGCATCAGCATTTGCGCCATAAGAGGACCGTGCACGACCAGACCAGTATAACCTTCGATCTCCTTAGCGTAAGTTTCGTCGTAGTGTATCCGGTGCCCGTTGAAGGTCAGGGCGGAATAACGAAACAGCATTGTGCTATTTGCCGAAAACGCTTCCGAGTGGGTTTCGTCAATCTGTGCCACTGGCGGCACAGGTTTCGACCCAGACCCTTCGTCTTCGCGATACACTAGGTCCTGATGTTCGGTGACGGCACACTCGCCGTCTTGCCAAATCTCATGACGCACTTTGACAAAGGCCAGCGGTCCGCTGCGTCCTTGCTTATGCTCCGCTTTTGCAATCGAGCTGCGCCTTTCGGCGAGGTGTCCGAGGATGAGTGGTCGTTTGAACTTCAATTGGCCACCTGCCCACATCCGGCGCGGCAATCCCATATCTGGAACCAGCTCTCCCAATTTTGGATGACCATCGCGTCCGAGGTCTTTGGATGGCTTTGGATCCCAGAAATAAACTTGGTGGAAGAAGGGTGGAAGACTATCGCCACTGTTCAGATTGGGAGAACTGCCAAGTGTGGCCTGCAATGCCCGCGCGCGTGCGGTGTCCATAACGTCCTGAACGGATTGCGTCTCTATTCTCATGCTGTCAGGTTAGGGCGCACTCAGAGCCGGAGCAATCTTGAAATGCCACTGCAAATTCAATCGCTTGATCATATTGTGTTGACGGTCAAAGACATCAGCACAACCGTCGAGTTTTACCAAGCTTTGGGCATGTCGGTGCAGCGGTTTCAACCAGCGGATGGGACGGAGCGGACGGCGCTCTCATTTGGGTCGCAAAAAATCAACTTGCATCAGGCAGGGGCGGAATTTGAGCCGAAAGCTGCTGCGCCGCTACCGGGGTCTGCGGATTTGTGCTTTCTGACGCAGACGCCTTTGGATGATTGCATAGAGCATCTCAAGGCAGTTGGAATTGAGATCATTGAAGGGCCGGTTCCGCGTACTGGTGCAACTGGACCTTTAACTTCGATCTACGTCCGTGATCCTGACTGCAACCTGATTGAGATTTCGAACCAAACCGAGTTTTGAAGGGTGCTAAGCGATAGCCTCCCGCAGCGCTTCCATGCGTTCGTCTACCAACTTCTGATAAGTTTTGGATGTCAGTCGACCATTCTCATCAAACTGATTTGACGCATCGGCCAACATGATGGCTGGGCCAAAGATAAATCGCACCTGAAACTGGGACAGACAGCTCAGCGTCATGAAAAGCGCGGTTTCTCCGCCTGTGCGCCCTGCGGCAGCCGACATCACGACTGTGGGTTTGTGGCGAAGAGCAGGCATATCGATGCGGCTGAGCCAATCCAGAGCGTTCTTTAAAGCTCCGCTGATACCCTTGTTGTATTCAGGACTGCCAATCAGCAGCGCATCCGCTTTTCGAATTTGTTCCGCAAACCTATGGACAGACTTCGGAGCGCCATCGGCGTCTTCGTCATCCCCGTTGTAAAGAGGAAAAGCGATGTCTGCTTCGGTGACGTCCGCTGGACCAAACGCCTGTGCGGCCTCGCGCAAAAGCGCGAGATTGTAGGATGCCTTGCGGAGTGATCCCGAAATCAAAAGCAGGTTTGGTTCAGACATACGGCCCTCGTTCTTTGATGCGGATTTTACGGTAACTTGAAGCATGGACATGAAACGACAAGAAAATTCGGTTTGTATTTTGGATTCTGCACAAAAAAAACGCCCTGCCAAAGCAGGGCGCATTTCAATTTGTGCATGCTTAAAAAGTTACCAGTCTGTTGGACCTTTTTCAGCAAAGACATGTACGAGAAAATCAATAAACGCCCGCACCTTGGGCTGTGTGAAACGCCCCGGGGGATAAACCGCGTAGATGCCTTGGGTTTCAACCGGCAGGTCCGGGATCACGTCAACAACATGACCGTCTTTCAGGGCGCTGGAATACAGAAAGCTCGGCAGGTAAGCGATGCCCAGGCCCGAAATCGCAGCATTCAGCAGCGACTGTCCGTCGTTTACCGACAGACCACCAGCGGTGCGCACTTGGCGCTTTTCACCCGATGGCGCGGTCAGCTTCCAAACAGAACCGTTGGATTGGTTGGAATAATGCAGCAGCTTATGTTCGTTAAGGTCGTCGATTTTGGCTGGACGACCGTGCTTGTCAAGGTAAGCCGGGCTTGCGATCATGCGCTTGGTGGTTTCGGTCAGCTTGCGCGCGCGCAATGTGCTGTCTTCCAGTTCCCCAATCCGGATGGCCATATCAAAGCCCTCAGAAATCAGCTCAACATAGCGGTTGTTGAGAACCATGTTGACCGTGATGTCCGGGTAATCGTCCAAAAACTGACCTAAAACAGGGCTTAAATGATTGACGCCGAAATCGGTGGCAACGGAAATGCGCAATAGCCCGGATGGGTCGGATTGCATCGAACTGACAAGTGCATCTGCTTCTCCTGCATCGTTCAGAACACGCAAAGCACGGTCATAGTATGCCAAACCGATTTCGGTTGGGCTGACACGGCGCGTGGTCCGATTCAGAAGGCGGGCACCGAGACGCGCCTCTAGCGAAGAAACGTGTTTCGACACGGCAGACTTGGAGATGCCCATCTTTCGCGCGGCATCCGTGAATCCCCCCTGATCCACAACCGTTGCGAAGGCCTCCATTTCGGTAAGGCGGTCCATACTCGATACCTCTGTGAAGTCTTTTGATCTGACCTCGTGTATCGCTTCTAATTCGGGCACAACTGCGGCACCCGCTCGACAATATCTGGGTTTGTCTGAGGCTAGCCAGACTCAAACCCAGCGTGGATTTTCAGGCGTTTCAAGCCTTGAATGCGTCTCTGAAAGCAGCTGCAGCGTCCTTTAGGCTGCCATCATCTCTCGGCCCTACCAGCAAAATTCCGAATCCACCCTGAGTCCAGCTATATGTATCCAGCCCATACAATTCGGCGAAATCTATCCTATCGGTTGTTTCTTTACCGGTTTCCACAATGCAAAGAGCAACCGGGCCCTCATCTGCTGTCAAAAAGGTCAATTGTGCCAGCGGCCGGCCTTCAAATCCCAACTCTTGCGCCCTGACAAAAGTAAGCCCATCAACAGAGGGCAAAGTCGCCACGTCAAAACCCAGTCTTTCAGATAGTCGCGTTAGACTGGCTTTTTGCTCTGACTCGGAAACGTTGGTCAAAGACAGAGTTTCGGTCACATAAAGCGACTGGTAGTTTGCGACAACATATTTCCAATCTGTGGCCATTGAGGGTTGAAAAGGGATGGTCAGTCCCCATGCTAACAGTGCTCCTGCTACCATTGAGGCGGCTACGACGCGTAAATTCCAGGACGATCCTTCCTTGAAACCGTTCAATTTAGGAGAAGCAGGTGCAAGCGACAGTAATTCATCAAACGTAGCTTTATAATCGGCGCTGACCTGGACCATGTTACCGTGGCGTTGACGCAGGTCCGCATCGGTTTTTAGCGCAGCCTTGATACGCATCGACAACTCTCTTCCCGCCTCTTTGTCAATAAAGCGGGTCAGATCGTCATCTGAAAAATCTGACTTATGAGTCATTCGCCGGTTCCTGTGGCCGCTTCCAATTGTGCCGCAAGTGTTTTTCTTGCCGCAGATATTCTGCTCATCACTGTTCCAGGCGGAATGTCCAGCAAATCCGCCGTTTCAGCATAAGTATAACCTTCCACGAATACCAAAAGCGCTGTGACTCTTTGGGCTTCGGGCAGGGCATTCATCTTCTGAAACACTTCACGCGCCAAAATATTCGTTTCGCTGGACGGAATTTCTGCGGGGTGCTGGTCATCAGCGTTGGCGGAGAAGGATTCTGTTTGCCGGATCGCGTCGCGCCGCAATTCGTTCAGCCAAAGCCGCCGCGCCATCACAAAAAGCCAGCGATCCAGATGCGTGCCGGGTGTGAATTGATCTGCCTTTTCCAGAGCGCGCAGACAAGTCATCTGCGCCAGATCATCTCCTAGCGTTCTCTGCCCGGTCAATGCGACGCAAAACCGCCAGAGCCGGTCAAAGCAGACTGGAATGCCGTCGCGAACCGCCTGGTGTGGATCTTTTTTGCCCCAGAGGTGAATAGAACCATCTCCTTAGGTGTTACCGAAGTATTGCGAATGAAACGCAAAGAACTGAAGCAGACAAGGGAGGACTCCTATGAAACTCATCACGAAAGCAGCAGCAATTGTTGCACTCACTGCCTCAATGGCGCTGGCGGAACGCACAGCGGCACCCGAAGGTGCGGAAGTGTATTTCATCAATCTTGAAGACGGCGCCACAGTCTCTTCGCCTGTCAAAATCAAATTTGGCTTGTCCGGCATGGGTGTGGCCCCAGCGGGTACTGAAAAGGAAAACACCGGGCATCACCACGTTCTGCTGAACCGCCCGCCTCTTGGTGAGGGTCCGGATGGAGCCGAAGAGCTGGAATTCGGATTGCCCGCGGATGAAAACCACATCCATTTTGGCGGTGGACAAACCGAGGTGTCCCTCGACCTGCCTGCAGGCACGCACACGTTGCAGCTTGTTCTCGGCGATCTAAACCACGTTCCACACGATCCGCCGATCACAACAGACGTGATTTCAATCACTGTGGAATAAAGGTCAAAGCTTAGCGGCCAGGCGCGTGCCTTGATCAATTGCGCGCTTGGCATCCAATTCGGCGGCCACGTCTGCGCCGCCGATGACATGACAGGCCACGCCTTTTTCCTCTAGCGCATCGGCCAGACTGCGGTCACTGAGCTGACCGGCGCAAAGAACGACCGTATCTGCCTCAATGGTGCGTGGATTTTCCCGTGCTTCTCCGGTGGAGACCATGAGACCCGCGTTGTCGATATTCTCATAGTTCACACCACCGATCATCTCGACACCCTTCATCTTGAGTGCTGCTCGGTGAATCCACCCTGTGGTTTTGCCCAAGCGCTTACCCGGACGCTCGGCCTTACGCTGAAGTAGAGTAACCTGACGCGCAGGCGCGTCTGGCTGCGGGCCTTCTGGTGCGAGGCCACCCGGCGTTTCGGCTGGATCTCCGACGCCCCATTCCTCTTTCCATTCTTCGAGGTTTTCGGTGGGGCTTTCGCCTTCATGGACAAGGAACTCGGCCACGTCAAAGCCGATGCCACCGGCACCAACAACCGCTACACGCTTGCCCACCGGTTTTTTGTGGCGCAGCACGTCGATGTAAGAAAGCACGTTGTCCCCATCCTGACCGGAAATCTCCGGGTCACGCGGAACGACACCAGTGGCAATCACCACCTCGTCAAAACCACTGAGGTCTTCGGCTGTGACTTCCTGGCGCAGTTTTAACGTTACACCAGCCTCTTTGACCATCACTTCGAACCAGTCGACCAGACCAAAGAACTCTTCCTTCCCCGGCACCTGTTTGGCCATGTTGAGTTGACCCCCAATCTGCGTGTCGCGATCAAAGAGTGTTACGTCATGCCCGCGCTGAGCGGCTGTAATCGCGGTGGACAGACCGGCAGGACCAGCTCCGACTACGGCAATGGATTTTTGGGTTTGCGCCGGCTCGATCACCAACTCCGTTTCGAAGCAGGCGCGTGGGTTGACCAGGCAGCTTGAAATTTTGCCGGAGAATGTATGATCCAGACAGGCTTGGTTGCAGGCAATACAAGGTGCGATCGTTTTGGCCCTGCCTTTGATGGCCTTTTTCACGAAATCCGCGTCCGCAAGGAATGGCCGTGCCATTGAGACCATGTCAGCGCACCCCTCGGCGAGAACCTCTTCGCCCACTTCCGGTGTGTTGATGCGGTTCGAGGTGATCACTGGAATACTCACATGTCCCATGAGCTTCTTTGTGACCCAGGTGAACGCCGCACGAGGCACCGAGGTTGCGATTGTGGGAATCCGTGCTTCATGCCACCCAATGCCGGTGTTGATGATACTGGCCCCGGCCTTCTCGATTTCCTTGGCAAGCTGAATGACCTCGTCAAAGGTTGATCCATTGGGGACAAGGTCAATCATCGACAGGCGGTATATGATGATGAAATCCTGTCCTAAGGCCTCGCGTGTCCGCCGCACAATTTCAATCGGCAAGCGCATGCGGTTTTCATAGGACCCACCCCACCGGTCTTCACGCTTGTTGGTATGCTGCACGAGGAATTGGTTGATGAAATATCCCTCCGACCCCATGATCTCGACGCCATCGTATCCCGCCTCGCGTGCTCGTGTCGCAGCGGTCACAATGTCAGTGATTTGCTTTTCGATGCCATCTTCATCCAGCTCTTTGGGTGCAAAGGGCGAGATGGGTGATTTGATAGGACTTGGCGCGACACATTCCGGTCCATAGGCATAACGCCCAGCATGCAGGATTTGCATCGCGATTTTCCCGTCGGCGCCATGCACCCTGTCGGTGACGATCTTATGGTTGGCGATGTCTTCATCCGAGAACAGCCCTGCTGCGCCGGGAAAGACACCACCTTCGCGGTTAGGGGCCATACCACCCGTGACCATAAGGCCCACACCACCTCGTGCACGCGCCGCATAGAACTCTGCCACGCGGTTCCAGTCCTTGGTTTCTTCCAAACCCGTATGCATCGAGCCCATAAGAACGCGGTTTTTCAGCGTGGTATGGCCAAGATCAAGTGGAGCGAGGAGATTGGGGTACTGAGTCACGAGGTCGCCTCCTGAAGTTTACGTGCACCATGATTGGGTAAGGCAAACTTGTCACGTCAGACGCTGCGTAAAGACGTCAAGTTAGTTGGCTGAAGCCGCCCAATCCCAATACATGTCGCGCACCCTGCGCGTAATCGGTCCGATCTGGTAGTTGGTGTCATCAAAGGCCGTGACCGGCGTGACCTTCATCATATTGCCGGACAGGAAGATTTCGTCAGCACCATGGAAATCGTCAAAAGACATTACCTCTTCATGCACGGTCACACCGTCTGCGCGCAGGTTTTCGATATGTCGCGCCCGTGTGATCCCGGCAAGGAACGTGCCGTTGGGAACGGGCGTGAAGACCTCACCATCCTTGACGGCAAAAACATTGGCCGTGGCGGCTTCGGCTACGTTGCCAAGCGCGTCGGCAACCAAAGCATTGGTAAATCCCTTGTCTCGCGCCTCAGCCAGCATGCGTGCGTTGTTGGGGTAAAGACAGGCTGCCTTTGCATTGACCACCGCATCCTCCAAAACAGGGCGGCGGAACCTCGTTTGTGTGAGGGTGGCGGACATGTCCGGCGTGGCCATGGGAATTTCTTCCAGGCAGATCGCGAACCCTGTCTCGCCGCCTTCTTTCGGCACAATAGCTGACATGCCGCCTTCGATAGCCCAATACATTGGCCGAATATAGACGGCTGCGTCTGGAGCGTAGAGTTTCAGCCCCTCTTTGACGATCTCGACCATCTCATCAGGTGTCACCGTAGGCGTAACCATCAATGCGGCAGCAGAGGCA
The DNA here is from genome assembly GCA_947496175.1 of uncultured Roseovarius sp. Taxonomy (GTDB): domain Bacteria; phylum Pseudomonadota; class Alphaproteobacteria; order Rhodobacterales; family Rhodobacteraceae; genus Roseovarius. Next base: position 741,081 of record CANMBU010000001.1, on the reverse strand, counting down.
TTCACCCGCGCACAGTGTTTATCCAGATCAGGTGTCAGACCATTGGCCAGACGCGCGCCGTCAAACACATTGCTGCCCAACCACATGCCATGGTCCGCAGCACGCATCAACGGCACGTCGCCCTTATGCCATGTGCCGTCATAATAGGTGTGGATGTTGGTGCCGGTTGCCATGATCGCCTCCCTTTGCGCGCCACCCTAGGGCGTGCGCCGTGAGGCGTCCAGAGCGATCAAACAGCCTCTGCCAAAAGGGCTTCGATATCCAGCCGCGCATTGACCATAGCAAGCCTGCCATCGGTGTCGCGAGGCCATTCGGGTTCGGGTTTATCACGATAAAGCTCGACGCCGTTTCCATCCGGATCGGAGATGTAGACTGCCTCACTTACACCGTGATCCGCAGACCCTTCGATGGTGATACCTGCGTTGACCACCTGCTTTAGCGCTGTCGCGAGAGACGCGCGGTCTGGGTATAGAAAGGCGGTATGATAAAGCCCAGTGTGGCCCTTGGGAGGGGGTGTGCCGCCTGCGGATTCCCAGGTGTTGAGGCCGATGTGATGGTGATATCCGCCTGCCGAGAGGAAGGCCGCGCCGGAGCTCATTCTTTGCTGTATTTCGAACCCCAGAACGCCCGAGTAAAATGCGATGGCGCGGTCGAGATCGGCGACCTTGAGGTGCACATGACCGATTTTGGTTTGAGGGTGCGTGACATGGGACATGAGAGGCTCCTTGCTTTGCTTGGATCCAACATGGTGCGCCCGCGGGTCCTGTGCAATCTGGGAAAGCCCCTCAGAAAGCGTGCGAAAATGCACAGAAGTATATTAGCTTGTTGCCCATTTGATCGAACATCCCATTGAAGGGATTTGATCCTCCGGTCCGCGCCTCGTTTCCGCCACCTGCTTCATCGCCTCAAACAGATCACGTCGCAGACTCGTTGGCCCTGCCTGTGCACGAGAGGCGTCGAGGCGCCCCCGGTATTGCAAGCCCCGGTTCGCATCAAAGCCAAAGAAGTCCGGTGTGCACGCTGCGTCATAGGCGCGTGCGACCGACTGATCTTCGTCATGGAGATAGGGGAAAGGGAAGGTGTGTTGCTCGGCCATCCGTTTCATGTTCTCGAAACTGTCAGCCTGATAACTGACTGCGTCGTTCGAACAGATCGCGGCAACACCAAGGCCCAGATCCTGCAGGTCGCGCGCATCGCGAATGATCCGGTCAAGAATGGCCAGAACGAAGGGGCAGTGATTGCAGATGAACATGACCAATGTGCCGTTCTCGCCAGCAACGCTGTCAAGAGAATGCATCTGGCCGTCTGTGCCCGGCAGCGCGAAGTTTGGCGCGGGCCAGTCAAAATCACATACTGGGGGCATCATAGCGACCATCAGGTTTTCGCTCCGACCATACCGACGATCTCATATGTTTTTTGCAGGATAGGAGACGCAATAGCGCGGGCCCGTTCGGCGCCGTGATCTAGAATTTTGTCAATCTCGGACGTGTCCTGCATCAGGCGCGCCATCTTGGTCGAAATGGGCGCGAGTTTGTCCACTGCCAGATCAGCGAGCAGCGGTTTGAATGTGCCAAATTGCTGCCCACCGACGTCGCGCATCACGTCATCGACGCTTTGCTCAGAAAGTGCTGCGTAGATGTTCACCAGATTGCGCGCCTCAGGGCGGTCTTCCAGACCTTTTGCCTCAGAAGGCAGCGGCTCGGGGTCAGTTTTGGCCTTGCGGATTTTCTTGGCAATCGCGTCGGCATCATCTGTGAGGTTGATCCGGCTCATGTCGGAGGGATCGGATTTGGACATCTTCTTGGACCCATCCCGGAGGCTCATGACCCGCGTGGCTGCTCCTTCGATCACAGGTTCGGTCACTGGAAAGAACTCTACGCCAAAGTCATTGTTGAACTTGATGGCAATGTCGCGGGTGAGCTCAAGATGCTGTTTCTGATCCTCGCCCACAGGCACATGTGTGGCGTGATAGGCAAGGATATCGGCAGCCATCAATGCCGGATAGGCAAAAAGACCCAGCGACGCGTTCTGCGCGTTCTTGCCGGCCTTGTCCTTGAACTGTGTCATGCGCTGCATCCAGCCCATGCGCGCCACACAATTGAAGATCCAGGCCAGTTGTGTGTGCTCGGGCACTTGAGACTGGTTGAAGAGCACGGATTGCTTAGGATCGAGACCCGACGCGATGAACCCGGCGCAAAGCTCTCGCGTGGCATGGCGCAGCTTGTCCGGGTCCTGCCAGACGGTGATGGCGTGCAGATCGACCATGCAATAGATCGTCTCGAACTGAGATCCCTGCATTTCGACAAAGCGCTTCATCGCGCCCAGGTAATTGCCAAGCGTCAGGCCGCCCGAAGGCTGGATGCCTGAAAAAACACGGGGTGTGTGGACCACCTCGGTCATGGGTCTCTCCGTCTGGATTTCTGTGCCTGCCTCGCTTACTTGTGCGCTTAGGTGCCGTCAAGGAGAGCCAGCATGTCCGAGTTTCGCGAACCCAGCCCGGTGAATTCGGTTCCTCCGTTGATCTTGGCCATTGCGCTTTTGATCATGGGTATCGAAGTTGTTTTCCAGATGGGCAATCGTGGGATGCTTGGTGGGCCAGAGGCGATTGGTTGGCGATTGGAAGCCATCCGAGACTATGCGTTTTCAAACCGTGGTCTTGCCTGGATGTTGGAGACTGGTGAATTGCGCTTTGATTTCTTGAAGCGCTTTGTCACCTATCCGTTCTTGCATGGCACATTGATGCAGGCGCTTTTTGCGTCGGTGATGACGCTCGCGCTGGGCAAATTCGTAGGGGAACGCATGGCGCATTGGGCGGTGTTCGTCTTGTTTTTTGCGTCGGCGGCTGGTGCCGCAGTCGTCTACGGTGTGATCTTGCCCGAAGGCCCCGGGCTGATTGGTGCCTTTCCCGGTGTCTACGGGCTGATCGGTGGATTCACATACCTGATCTGGCTTCGACTGGGTCAATTGGGTGAAAACCAAACACGTGCCTTTTCGATGATTGGCTTCCTCATGGGAATTCAACTCATTTTTGGTGTGATGTACGGCTCTGACAGCCGTTGGCTGGCCGATGTGGCGGGCTTTGTGGTCGGGTTTGCGCTGTCTGTCGTTCTGGTGCCGGGTGGATTTCGCAATCTGCAAGACAAGCTGCGCCAGCGATAGATCACCTGCGACGCAAGGTTTCGCGCAACTCGGACATGCTGAATGCGCCTAAAAGGCGGCCTGCCAAAAAGTAGCTGAAAACGCCAACGCTGATCAAAAACAAGAGTGCTAACCAGCGCCATCCGCCCAGCGCAAAGAAAGGTGTTAGAGACACGCCAACCGCCCACAAAACCGCGCCCATCGCGGCTGAGGCGACAATAATGCGCCAAATTCTTTTTCGAAAACGTGTATCAAAGCGTGCGACTTCGCCAAACTGTCGCGCGCCCAAGTGTAAGAGAAGAACCATAATCCAGGCCGCAACAGTCGTGGCAATCGCGGCGGCAACCCAACCGATGTAGAAAGACAGCCCGACAGCAAGCACCGCATTCACCACCATGGCAACAACCGCGTAGTGGAATGGTCGGCGGGTGTCTTCTCTGGCGAAGAAAAGCGGTTGTTGAATCTTCTGCATGACGAAGGCCGGAAGCCCAAGGCCATATATCGCCACGGCTGTGGCCGTAGCCGCGGTGTCGTCGGTCCCGAAGGCACCGCGCTCAAACAAAACCGAGACAAGCGGCAAAGGAACAATCATCAAAGCCACAGAAGCCGGAATGGTTAGTGCCAATGAAAGCTCTCCGGCGCGAGAGTAGGCTCCACGCGCTCCGTCTTGATCATCGGCTTGCAGGCGCCGCGCCAGGTCGGGGAGCAGGACGATACCGACAGCGATTCCAACCACGCCCAATGGGAGCTGATAGAGACGGTCCGCAGCGTATAGCCAACTCACCGCTTTCTCGGTGTTTGATGCTACAAGCTGACCCACCAACAGATTGATCTGAACAACACCACCCGCCAAAGCCGCGGGCACCGCAACACGCACAAGCTGCGCCATCTCAGGTGTCCACCTTGGGCGTTGCGGTCTGATCCGAAGGCCAGCCCGGTCAGTAGCGTGCCAGACCAATGCAAGCTGCGCTACACCTGCAAACGGAATTGCCCAGATCAAAGCGTCTGCAACTTTGCCTCCCATGAACCAGGCGAAAGACATGGCCGCAATGAGCAATACGTTGAGAAGAACCGGAGCTGCTGCTGCAGCGGCGAAACGGCCTGAGGCGTTCAATACACCTGATAGCAAGGCGGCCAGCGATATAAAAAAGATATAGGGAAATGTGATGCGCGCAAAATCTACAGTGATGTCAAAACGCGCGTCACCGTAGAACCCTTCGGCTGTTGCGTAGACAAGAGCGGGCATAAACACCATCGCCAACCCGGTGAGTGCCAAAAGAACCACGCTTAGGCCTGACAGTGCAAGGCTTGCAAAACCGGTGGCGTCCTCGCCCCCTTCCAGACGTTTTGCAAACATTGGCACAAAGGCCGCGTTGAAAGCCCCCTCGGCAAAGAAACGGCGGAACATGTTCGGTAGACGAAACGCAGCGACATAAGCGTCCATCAGAACGCTGGGCCCTAACAAATTTGCAATGATGACGTCTCGTACGAAACCCAAAAGCCGACTGAGCATTGTCCAACCACCCACGGTCAATATGCCGGAGAGAAGGCGGATGGGTTTCATGCGGGTGCCTGCGTTCAGCTTAATTACCCGAGGAGTAGCCGATAGTCCGTGTATGGGAAAGAGGGCGCGGACGAGACATATCAAACTTGTGCTCTGACCCGCCCGTTCTGATCAAAGTCATGGCAAATCGGCTTTTGTTCAAGCGATCCGAGTTTCAGCTGTTTTTTTGCCGAATGCCCTCGGCGCGGCACACGTCATCGGCCTCGCGCACAGACATGTTGTCTGGCCGGTCAATAGCGCGATCCCACAACACACGCTCTTTGGTGTAAAGCTGGCATGTGACGATGCCTTTCGCTGTTTTCACCTGCACTGGTGTGGTTTCAAAGTTCTGAGGATCGACAGAGCATCCTGCCAAAACCAATGCTGATATGCTGCCAAGCGCCGCTGTCTTAAACAAAGCCATTTTTGCTGTTTCCTTTTGCACTTAGAGCGAATGCGTTCCGGTTGTTTCATACCGAGAGTCGAATTCTGGTTACGGTTTGCTATCTTTCTGGGCAAGATGCTGTGTCTAGCCTGTTGAAATCTAGCGGGAATTTGAGCAAAAATTCACCGTAAACGCGGTGTTTCGCCAATTTTTGAACTCTGGTGACGAAACCGGCAGACACTGTTTTGAACGCACCACAAACGACGCATCGCGTCGCTAGATGGCAGATTCGAGGGAAAGATGCGCATAGCAATCCTTGTTTTGTTGATTTGCATGACTGGAAGCGGAGCATTTTCAGAAGGTGGAAAAAGTCTTCGTTTGATTGCTTTGGGCGACATGCCCTATGGCCCGCCTGCAGAGGTCTATCCGCCCTATGAGGCTTTGATAGAAGAGATAAACGCTCGGTCGCCTGAATTGGTTTTTCATGTCGGCGATACAAAATCAGGAAGGGATGATTGCACCGATCAGCTTCTCATGGAACAGTTGGATTATCTTCAGAGTTTTGAAGCGCCAGTTCTATACACACCCGGGGACAATGAGTGGACAGATTGCCACCGTGGCGCGAAGCCATGGTCGGATCCGCTGGATCGCTTGAATTTTATTCGAGATCTGTATTTTTCTGCGCCTGAGCAAAGTTTTGGGCGCGCACCTGTGTTACTCGAACATCAAGGTGAAGCCGGATATCCAGAGAATGTGCGGTATCAGTCGCGTGGGATTGGATTCATCACCGCCCATGTGGTGGGATCTAACAACAATTTTGAAAGTCGCAGCCTGGAAAACGTCGAAGAGTATTTTGCGCGTAGCCGTGCAAGTGCTGAATGGCTAACGCAGAGTTTTGAGGCTTTTTCTGATCTTGAGGTCATGGTTGTGGCCATTCACGCCGACATGTTCGAGTTTGATTTCAATGAATTTGGCCGGGAACGTTGGTTGCGGCATTCGGGCTTTCACGAGTTTGGCAATGCGTTCAAGGCAGTTGCTCAGAGCTTCGGAAAACCGATTCTGCTTGTTTTTGGTGATAGCCACCGACACGTGATTTTCCGGCCATTTCCAAACGATGCGCCCAATGTTCTTGCGATGGAGGTGTACGGCGCCCGCGATATGCATGCTGTTGAGGTTGTCATCAGCCCGGGCGGGTCGCAGCCATTTGTATTTGAAACTGTTTGGAACCCTGCGCTTCCTCAATAGCGCTCAGGTCACGGCGCGTTCAGCACCCTGCACAATGGCTTCGCGTAACTTGCGTTCCAACGACTTCTGCTTTGAAGGCGAGTGGAATTTTAATCCAAACATGTCTTTGACATAGAACGTATCCACGACTTGCTCACCATAGGTCGCGATAACGGCCGAGTTTATATAGACATTGCTGTTGGCCAGCGTGCGCGTCAGATCATACAGCAGCCCAGGACGGTCACGGGTGTCCACCTCGATGATCGTGTAAATCTCGGATCCTTCATTGTCGAAAGTAATATGTGTGGGCACCCGGAAAGCGCGTTCACGTTTCTTGATCTTGTCACGCGACTTGATTGCTTCGCGGGCCACAACTTCACCCTTGAGGGTTTTGTGAATCATCTGGCTGAGTCTGGGCAGGCGCGCAGCCTCGTAAGGTCGACCTTCAGCGTCCTGAATCCAGAATGCCGCCGTCGCGTATCCGTCTTGTGAGGTGTAAGTGCGAGCATCGACAACATTTGCTCCGACCAGCGCTAAGGCGCCTGCAAGACGTGAGAAAATTCCCGGGTGATCAGCCAAAGCAAAACAAGCACGTGTGGCGTCGCGGTCCTCGTCAAGATGCAGATCAATCGCGACATCGTCATCCCGCAGGTCCCGCAGAAGCTTTGCAAACACGACATGCGCAGTAACATGCAGACCTTGCCAATAGGGCGGATAATGTCGTCCTGTTTCTACTTTGAGGTCTTTGGCGTCCCAATCCGACAGCGCTTCGCGCAGATTACGCTTGGCGTCAGAACCACGTTGTTCGCGGTTCAGAGCTTCAAGCCCGCCTTCCATGGCCCGACGGGTTTGACGGTAAAGTGCGCGGATCAGCGACGCTTTCCAGTTGTTCCATGTATCGGGACCTACGCCACGAATGTCGCAAACTGTCAGAACGCAAAGGAGATCAAGACGTTCTTTGGTTTGCACCGCTTTTGCAAAATCACGCACGGTGCGCGGATCCGCGATATCGCGCTTTTGCGCCATATCTGACATCAAGAGGTGGTAACGTACCAGCCACTCGACCGTTTCGCACTCTGCGGGTTTGAGCCCGAGACGCGGGGCGATATGCCGAGCCATGTGTGCGCCTAGGATGGAATGATCCTCGTCCCGACCCTTACCAAGATCATGAACCAGGAGTGCTACATACAGCACGCGACGATTGATCCCCTCGTCGAGGATCGAAGACGCCACCGGAAGCTCTTCGATCAATTCGCGCCGTTCAATTTGAGCCAGTTGGCTAATCGTCTGAATAGTGTGCTCGTCGACCGTGTAGCTGTGATACATATTGAACTGCATCATGGCGCGGATTGGCTCGAATTCCGGGATAAAGGCGGATAACACGCCGAGTTCATTCATGCGACGCAAGGCGCGTTCGGGGTTTCCGTGCTTAAGAAGCAGATCAAGAAACAGCTTTTGCGCCTCAGGTGTGCTTCTGAAGTCCGCATCAATTAAATGCAGATTGGCAGTGACCAAACGCATGGCATCGGGATGGATCAAAAGCCCTGTGCGCAGTCCCTCTTCAAATAAACGCAGCAGATTGAGACGGTCTTTCAGAAACTTCTTTTCATTCACAATCCCAAGCCGACCGTTCACTTCGATATAGCCAGGCTTCATTTTCCGCCTTCGCGCGAAAAGGCGTTGCAACAGGGGCTCTGATTTGACGTGATCAGCTTCAAGTTTGGTAAGCAGAATACGGGTCAGATCACCCACCACCGTGGCTTGGCGGAAATAGTCTTGCATAAAGACTTCGACTGCACGACGTCCGGATCTATCTGTGTAACCCATGCGTTTGGCCACTTCGACCTGCATGTCAAAGGTCAATTGTTCGGTGGCACGTCGCGTTGCGAGGTGCAGGTGACAGCGCGTTGCCCAAAGGAAATTCTCGGCTTGCGCAAAGAGGTCAAATTCATCTTGCGTGAAAAGCCCACGTTCCACGAGCTGTGCCACGTCGTCCACCTGATAGGTATACTTGGCAATCCAAAAGAGCGATTGCAGGTCTCGCAGCCCGCCTTTGCCTTCTTTGACGTTGGGTTCAACCATATAGCGCTGACCCTGCTTTTCGTGCCGGACATCACGCTCTTCCAGCTTGGCTTCCACAAACTCACGCTCAGTGCCTTTGAACAAGTCGTCACGCAGCCTAGCGTCTAGGTCTTCGCCAAGTCCCACATCTCCAAAAAGAAAGCGGCGCTCCAGCAGAGCGGTGCGAATGGTGAAATCCTGTGTGCCAAGACGAAGGCAATCGCGCACTGTACGGCTGGAATGGCCAACCTTTAGCTTAAGATCCCACAATACATAGAGCGTGCTTTCAATCACACTTTCGGCCCAAGCCGTAATTTTGTAGGGCGTAAGAAACAGCAAATCGACATCGGATTGTGGGGCCATCTCACCGCGCCCGTAACCTCCGACTGCAAACACGGAAAGTCGCTCTGACTGAGTCGGATTGGCCAACGGGTGCAAATGCTCGGTTGCGATCCACAACGCAATTTTTACCAGACAATCGGTCAGCCAGCTGTAAGAACGGGTGGCGGCATGAGCCGCAAAGGGTGTTTGCGACAAAGCATCTGAAATGACATCGCGCCCCTTGGTTTGCGCGTCCATCAGAGTCGCAACAGTCAGCTTGCGCAACTGTGCGTCATCACCCTGTGTCTTGGTAATATGTGCTTGGATCTGCTGCCTGACAGCGCCCAGGTCAAAAATCTGTTCTGCAGGACAGATCAGCGCATCAGGCAGAGGTGGGTTGTCTTTCATTCAGTGATTTTACGCGATGCAGCGTTCAAAACCCAGAGCCGGCAAAACTTCCAGGCGCGGGCGAGATGACGACAACTTGTCGGTTTTGTATGGTTGCTATGGCCAATCCACGTTGGGTTGTACCGTTTGGCAGAAAGCGGAAGATACCATTGACGCCACCAAAACCCGCAGATTGCGTCAAACGACCACGGGAAAACGCATCACTTTGACCCGACTGGGCCAGTGCGCCAATCGCCGCTATCGCATCATAGGACAGCCCTGCAAGCGGGTGCGGTGTAGTGCCATTCGCCGCCTGAAACCGGCTGCGGAATTGAACCACGCGCTGTGGGTCTGGCATGGCAAACCACCCACCCTGAACACCGGGAAGATCGCGGGTTTGCGGAGGTGTATCCCAGCGCGACAATCCAATGTACTGGATGGTTTCTGCTGACAGGCCTGCCTCGGGTAGCATTTGCGTGAGCAGCGGCAGGGCGCCTGCGCTGTTCGCGTCAAGGAAAATCGCATTAGCAGAGTTTTGTTCCGCTGCTGTGCGAATGGCAGGCACTGCTGCAATCACACTTTGCTCGGAAAAGGCATAGCCCACCGATCCGGCTTGCGATGCACCGTTTGCTGATATCGCCTGTTGAATAGCTTGGCGGCCAAGCTGTCCGGCGAGGTTATTGGAATGTACCGTTAGAATACGGTTGCGTCCCTGGCTCACCGCATATCTTGTCAGGCGATTGGCTGTGTCCTGAAATGTCTGCCCCAAAATAAAAAGATTGCCGCCAGCTATCGTGGGGTTGTTGGAAAAGGCAAGGACGTTCACGCCCTTGGGGGCGACCGCAACAGCCGCAGCATTGGCGGATTCTGCGTGCAATGGACCGACGATGATTTTTGCGCCGTCTTCAACGGCTTTCTGTGCGGCTTGTTGTGCCTGACCTGAGTTTCCGGCCGTACCGTACACACGAAGGTCAATTTGCACACCAGACAGATCAGCCACCGCAAGCCGTGCGGCACTTTCAAGATCGCGGGCAAGTTTTTGTTCGTTTGCATTTGATGCGCCGTGCGGCACCAATAGTGCTACAGGAACGGGTGCCCCCGGTGTGATCGATGTGCTAGCACCAGTCGAAAGCCCGGTTTGACATGCGGCCAGCACAAACAATGCGGTGATCATCGCGATGCAGGCGCGCAGCTTGCGAAGAACTGAAAAAACGGCAAACATCAAATAGAACTCCTGTCTTCTGGCGCATCTCGGGTGCCACTGATTTTGGGAGATAATAAACGTCCAGAGAGGCTGGTCCAGAAATGAATCCTCAAATGGGCCCGCTTTCGCCGGGGCTTTACCTTGTGGCCACACCTATTGGCACAGCGCGCGACATCACATTGCGCAGCCTGGATATTCTAAGCAGCGCCGATGTGCTGGCGGCCGAGGACACGCGGAGCCTGAAACGACTTTTGGAAATCCATGGCGTTATTTTGGGCGACAGACCTCTCGTGTCTTACCATGATCACAACGGGCATCGTGTGCGCCCTCGGTTGATTGCCGAGATAAAGAAGGGCAAGTCGGTGGTTTACGCTTCTGAGGCCGGAACACCTTTGGTCGCTGATCCCGGCTATGATCTGGTTCAATCGATGATTGAAGAAGGTTTGCCGATTGTTTCGGCACCGGGGCCTTCTGCGGTGATCACAGCCCTCACGCTGGCAGGGCTGCCAACCGATCAATTCTTTTTTGCAGGGTTTTTGCCGTCTGCCTCGTCCAAGCGGAAAACCGCGCTTCGAACCCTGACCGAAATCCCCGGCACGCTTGTATTCTACGAATCGCCGAAGCGTATTTCCGCGATGTTGCGAGATGCCAGTGACGTGCTTGGTGCAGATCGGAAAGCCGCAATTTGTCGGGAGCTGACCAAGAAGTTTGAAGAGGTCCTGCGCGGTTCGTTGGAAGAGCTCGACACCTTGTGCCAAACGCGTGGCCTTAAGGGTGAAATTGTAGTTTTGATTGATCGTGGCACGGAACAGTCTGCGAATGCTGCGGATGTTGAAGCTGCACTTGAGTCAGCTCTGGAAACACTGAGCGTTAAAGATGCCGCCACTCAGGTTTCAAGGGAAACCGGATGGAAGCGCCGAGAGGTTTATCAACTGGCGTTGAAAAAGAGCGAGCAGCGTTGAGACATCTTTAACCTGCGACGGGCCTAGTGTTTCTACATCAGGAGAAGCACATGTCGCTCAAAGTTCCGTCGAAACATGAAAATACAGTGCTTATGGCGTGCAAAAGCCGCCGCGGTCAGTTGGCCTATCTCAAAGGGGATGCGGCAGAGGCGTCTGTTGCGGCTGCGTACAAAGCTCTCGGTGCAACCATTTTGGAAACACGGTGGCGTGGAAAGGGCGGCGAGATTGACCTGATTATTCTGCATGAAGACGTATATGTTTTTTGTGAAGTCAAAGCGTCCATCACGCATGAGACTGCGCGTTACAGGCTTCTTGAAGCGCAGATGAGGCGCATCCACTTGGCAGCGTCTGAATATCTCGCACATACGCCGAATGGGCAGCTCAGCGATGTGCGTTTTGACCTGGCTTTGGTCAATGCACGCGGCGAGGTTGAAATTCTGCAAAACGCGTTCGGTCATTTCTGATTTGCACCCCGATCACGCATACCCCATGTATGTGGCAAGAAAAGACCGGAGAGAGCCGCATGAAAGTCGCGTTCCAGATGGACCCAATCGGTCCGATTGATATCACCGCAGATAGCACATTTCGCATCGCACTAGAGGCTCAGGCACGTGGTCATGAGCTGTTTTATTACACCCCTGACCGGCTTGCCTACAATCAGGGCCGCGTCACTGCGCGCAGCTGGCCGCTGAAGGTACAGGCAGTCGAGGGCGATCACTATCATCTGGGCGAAGAGCAGGTGGTGGATTTGGCAGAGTTTGATGTGGTCTGGCTTCGTCAGGATCCGCCATTTGACATGTTTTATATCACCACAACGCATCTGCTGGACCGACTGACGCCCAATACACTTGTTGTGAATGATCCGTTTTGGGTGCGGAATTATCCGGAAAAGCTTTTGATCCTTGATTTTCCTGACCTCATGCCTCCCACGGCCATAGCACGCGATCTCGATACGATCCGTGAGTTCAAGGCGCAGCATGGCGATGTCATCCTCAAACCGCTTTATGGCAATGGCGGTGCGGGCGTCTTTTTCCTGCCTGAGGGTGACAAGAACCTCAGTAGCCTGCATGAACTATTCACAGGCTTCAGCCGTGAGCCGCTTATCGTGCAAAAGTACCTGCCCGAGATAAAGCAGGGCGATAAACGCGTTATTCTGGTCGATGGTGAACCAGTGGGGGCGATCAACCGGCTGCCGGCGAAAGGTGAGACGCGGTCCAACATGCATGTCGGTGGACGTCCTGAGAAGGTTGCCATGACAGAGCGCGATCTGGAAATCTGCGCCACGATTGGGCCGCTTTTGCAGGAAAAGGGTCAGGTGTTCGTTGGCATCGATGTAATCGGGACCTACCTGACGGAGATCAACGTGACATCGCCCACCGGGATCCAGGAATTGGAACGCTTTGACGGCACCAACACAGCCGAAAAAATCTGGCAGGCCATTGAGGCCAAGCGCCAGTGAGCCTGGCGCGCCCAATCCTGAACGCGTGGCTCCGTTGGACCGAGAAGTCATTTCTGGCCCGGGCGGAAGATCCGCTTGAGGTTAGGCGGTCATTTGAGACCAAAGCCCGGTTCTATTTTCACGCGCCCTTCGGTACACGGTATTCGCATGACAAAATCGCTGGTCGGGACGTCCAATGGGCCTGCGCCCGAGGTGTTCCGAAAGACGGCGCGCCCTTACTGCTCTATTTCCACGGCGGCGCCTATGTATTCGGCTCTCCGAACACACATCGCGCGATGCTGGCGCGACTGTCAGCGGACACCGGATTGCCTGCGTGCCTGCCAACCTATCGGCTTGCACCAGAGCATCCGTTCCCCGCTGCGTTGGAAGATGCTCTTTCCGTCTATCGGGCGGTTATGAACCGACCTCGCGGTGTCATCCTGGGAGGAGACAGTGCAGGCGGCGGGCTTGTCCTGGCGCTGCAGGCAGAGATTTGCAGGTTGGGGTTGCCAAATCCGCTTGGTACGTTTGCATTTTCGCCTTTGACGGACATGACCTATTCCGGTGAGAGTTTTGTGTCGCAGGCGGATGCAGATGTGATTTTGCCCGCAGAACGGGCACAGGAAAGTGCAGACTTTTATCTTAATGGCGCTGATCCCAGATCGCCTGGGGCATCTCCGCTTTTTGCAGAGTTTGCCGGTGCTGCGCCAGTCTGGATGTGCGTTGGAGATACGGAAATCCTTCTGGATGATACGCGGCGGATGACCAAACATTTACGTGCTCAAGGTGTTGAGGTCACTGAGATTATTGAGCACGACTTGCCGCATGTCTGGCCACTCTTTCACAACCTATTGCCAGAGGCACGCAACACGCTGCGAGGCTTGGCGCAATGGGTCAGATCTCTTTCGAACCGTTAAGACGATAGCTGATGGCCTCAGCGATATGAATTCGCCGGACATTTGCCTCGGCGTTCAAATCGGCGATAGTGCGCGCCACACGAAGCACACGGTGATACCCGCGCGCAGATAGCCCAAATCGCTCAGCCACCTGATTGAGCAGGTCTCGGCCCTCCACGTCGGGTGCTGCGATCTCTTCCAAAACTTCGCCCTCCGCATCGGCATTGAGCCGCATGTCGAGAGTTTCAGCGAAACGTGTCTCTTGTACCTTGCGCGCTGCAGAGACACGGGCCGCCACCTCCGCTGAACTGTCACCAGAAGCGGGTAAATCAAGGTCTGTAAACGCCACGGGGGGTACATCCACACGCAGGTCAAATCTGTCCAGAAGGGGCCCGGAAATGCGCCCCATGTAATCCTCACCACAAACTGGAGCGCGCGAACACGCCCTTGCCGGATCAGGCAAGTACCCGCACTTGCAAGGGTTTGCCGCCGCTATGAGCATAAATCGGCATGGGTATTTCACATGCGCATTGGCGCGCGCCACCATGACCTCACCGCTCTCAATCGGTTGGCGCAAGGTTTCCAGTACTGCGCGCGGAAACTCGGGAAACTCATCAAGAAAAAGCACTCCATTGTGGGCAAGGCTGATCTCTCCGGGACCGGCTCGACGCCCTCCACCTACGATGGCTGCCATGGAGGCGGTGTGGTGGGGCTCGCGAAAAGGGCGGGTCCGATTTATCCCGCCTTCATCAAGCAATCCTGCAAGAGAATGGATCATGGACGTTTCCAAGGCTTCGGTCGCGCTCAAAGGTGGCAAAAGACCAGGCAGCCGTGCGGCCAGCATGGATTTACCAGACCCTGGTGTGCCGACCATCATGAGGTGATGCCGCCCTGCAGCAGCAATCTCTAGCGCACGTTTGGCGCGTTCCTGACCTTTGACATCGCGCAGGTCGCGTCCGGATGTGTCGGAGGTGACTTCGCCGGGTTGGGCCGGAGCTAGTGGCGATTGACCGGTATAATGACGCACCACATCGGCAAGGCTGGCAGCTCCGATCACTTGTGCCGCGCCAACCCAAGCGGCCTCTGACCCGGAGCCTTTGGGGCAAAGCAGAGTGCGGTCCTCATCGGCGGCAGCCATGGCTGCGGGCAGGGCGCCAACCACCGGGATAAGCGAACCATCAAGCGACAATTCCCCAAGTGAACAGGTGCCTTCAACCGCGTCATGTGGAATGATGTCGAGGGCGGCAAGCAGAGCCAGGGCAATGGGGAGGTCAAAATGGCTGCCCTCTTTGGGCATATCCGCAGGCGATAGGTTGATGGTAATCCTCTTGGAGGGAAGAGCGATTGCCATCGAACTGAGGGCTGTGCGAACCCTGTCGCGTGCCTCGCTTACGGCTTTATCCGGCAACCCGACGAGAGAAAACGCGGGTAAACCCGGTGTGACGGCACATTGCACCTCAACCGATTTGGCCTCAACGCCTTCAAAGGCGACAGTATAGGCGCGCGCAACCATTCGTGACCTGATGTCCCATTGCCCCGTTGTCTTGGGTAACGCGCAATGTATTGACGAATGGTTAATGGGCGTGTGCCAAGGCGATCACGCTGCGTCCCGCATCGCCACGAATTTGGGCCAGGCCTCTTGATCCGCCACGGTCTTGTCACGGCAAAACGCGTTGCAAAATCCAAAGATACGCCCGGCCGTTTCCATGAAATGCGTGACAGGCAAATTTGAATAGGGACAATGGGTGTTCTCAGATGAACTCTCTTCTGTCGGCTTGGCTGCTGTAACAATGGGTCCGGGCCATGCGGACTTGGGCAAACCCATGTCGTAGGGCATCGGATCATAGGTCTTGGTCAGGCCCATCGCGCGCCACTGACGGAAACTGGTGTCGGACAACGTGGTGTCCACGTAATCCTGTGCCACCGGGCTCACAGTCAGGCCATAGCCGGCGATGCGTGCCGCAATGGGTGCATAAAACACATCGGCGAGCGAGTATGTCCCAAAAAGCCAAGGTCCGGATTGGCCATGTTTTGCTCGTGCCAGATCCCAAAGCAAACTGAGCCGTTCCAATTCAGCAATAACTGCTTGTGATGGTTCAAACCCCTGCACCTGATGCAAAAGCTGCATTGGACATTCCCCGCGCAGGGCACTGAAGCCAGAGTGCATTTCTGCTGTGATTGAGCGCGCGAAGGCGCGTGCGGCGGGCTCATCGGGCCAAAACCCGGCTTCTGGATGCCGCTCGGCCAGTGTTTCAGCCATGGCAAGCGTGTCGAAAATCACCACACCATCGCTGTCGCGCATCACTGGAACAAGGCGGGCGGGGTGCAGATCGGCCAGATCCTCGGCCATTGTGCCGTCATAGAGGCCTACCATGTGTGTGCGGTGTGGGATGCCGAATTTTTCAAGCATCAGCCATCCGCGCAAGGACCAGCTTGAAAAACTGCGGTCCCCTATAAAGAGGTCATATTGCATGGATTTACTTTAGAACGCGGTATGCTTTGGCCAAAACCATGTTTTGTGCGGCTGTTCATCACGGCAGGTGATTGATACATTCAACGTGCCATCCCGTTGGCTTTTGATGCAACGTGGTAACAGAGAGGTTGTCAATGCGATGACCAATCGCTTCTTCGGGCACCAGATTTTCGGCGCGTTGTACCTGCGTGAGGATGACCCCGATGTGAGCCACGGCGATGATATGAGCATTGGGGTGTTCGGTATTCAAGCGATCCACAACTGCTGATATCCGCAGAGCCGCGCTGTTCCAGCTTTCGCCACCAGGCGGGGCCACATCTCCGGGCGTTTCCCAATAGGCACGGGAAAGCTCTGGATGGCTTTGAGCTACTTCGTCGAAATGCTTGCCATCCCACTCGCCGAAATGAAACTCGCGCAGATCAGTGTGGCTTGGAAGACGCGTGCGTCCGGCCTCAATCGCATCCGCAGTGGCTGAAGCGCGGATAAGATCCGAAGAAATGACCAAGGCGCTTTCCGGCAAACATGCACTCAGACGTGCGATTTGAGCGGTATCCGATAAATCTGCGGGCACATCGCGCCACCCGACAAAGGTCTTTTGATGTGTTGGGCCGTGCCGCACCCAATGCCAGGTTGTCATGGCAATGTGCCTTTCAAAACCTGAGGAAGCCCTGCGACCACATTCACCACCAATTCTGCCTTAGCTGCAATTTTCTGGTTCAAACGTCCTTGCGCCTCTCGAAACTGACGCGCCAGTGCGTTCTCGGGAACGACAGACAGGCCCACTTCGTTGGTGACGATCACAAGTGGCGCCGGGCAGAGCGCCAAACCCGCCATAAGTTCTGCCTCTGCTTCATCCAAAGGGTTTTCCGCCAGCATCTGATTGCTCAGCCACATGGTCAGACAGTCCAGTAAAACGGCGTTGTCCCCACTGATCGTGGCAAGCGTGCGGCCAATGTCGAGCGGCTCTTCAATGGTGCGCCAACCTTCGCCGCGCTGCTCTTTGTGCTTGCGCAGTTTGGCCCGCATTTCGGTGTCATGGGCCTGTGCAGTGGCCAGATAGACCAGATTTCGACCTGTGCCCTTCACTAACCCTTCTGCAACAGCAGACTTGCCTGACGCGGCCCCACCAATGACCAAGCTCAACCCCGGTAACATATTTTTCCGACTCTTTTTTGTGATCCACTTGCCGAACTCCTGCGTAGCACTAAGCGAACGATCAAAAAAGATCGATAAGCTTAACGCACCAGGGAGTTCGAAATGGCATTAGATAGTGGATACAACACGGACATGTCTCGCGCGGCCATGCGAGCCGAGCTTCTTGATGCCGATACAGAACGCGATCTGGCCTATGCGTGGCGCGATCAGCGCGATGAGCAAGCTCTTCACCGTTTGATTACGGCCTATATGCGTTTGGCCATTTCAATGGCGGCCAAGTACCGCCGCTATGGCGCCCCTATGAGTGATCTGATCCAGGAGGCTGGTCTTGGATTGATGAAGGCGGCTGACAAATTTGATCCAGATCGCGGCGTGCGGTTTTCGACCTACGCTGTTTGGTGGATCAAAGCATCCATTCAGGATTACGTCATGCGCAACTGGTCCATGGTGCGCACCGGGTCCACCAGCAGTCAAAAGTCGCTGTTTTTTAACATGCGCCGTGTCCAGGCCCGTCTTGAGCGCGAGGCAATGTCGCGTGGCGAAAAGCTCGACGGTCATCAATTGCGCGAGATGATCTCACACGAAGTGGGTGTGCCACTGCGCGATGTTGAGATGATGGAAGGCCGTTTGTCGGGCACTGATTTTTCTTTGAACGCCACGCAAGCATCTGATGAAGAGGGGCGGGAGTGGATCGATACCATCGAAGATGATGGCCCGCGAGGTGACGAGGTTGTGGAAGACGAGCATGACAAGGGCGCCTTGCGCAATTGGCTGACCGAAGCGATGTCCCGCTTGAATGATCGCGAACGCTTTATTGTGCGCGAGCGCAAATTACGAGATGACGCGCGGACATTGGAAAGCCTTGGAGAAGAGCTGAAACTCAGCAAGGAGCGAGTTCGCCAGATAGAGGCCGCTGCGTTTCAAAAAATGCGCCGCTATCTTGAAAAACAGGGATCTGAGGTCCAAAACCTGTTGGCATGAAGCATGTCTCTCTTATGAGTGTTTTAGCCCTGGTCTTCCAGGCAACTTCAGCTTGGGCATCTGGTGCCATAGAGCACTTTAGCCAGCCAGATATAACTGCACTGAAATCAGCTGATATTGTCCTTTTGGGCGAGCGCCATGACAATCCTGGCCACCATGAAGCTCAGGCGCAGATCGTGGAATTGCTTGCTCCAAGCGCAATCGTGTTTGAAATGCTGACCAAGCAACAAGCGTCGGTTGCAACAGATGAAAATCGCGTATCTGAAAATGATCTTGAAAAGGCTTTTGACTGGAACAATTCCGGATGGCCGGATTTCGCAATGTACTTCCCTATTTTTGCAGCTGCTCCACAGGCCAAGATTTATGGCGCACAGCTTGATCGATCGGCGTCCAAGGCGGCATTGAAAGATGGCGTGGAGGCGGTTTTTGGCGAGGAGGCAGAAGCGTTTGGCCTAACGAAACCTCTTCCTGAAGACCAACAAGGCGCGCGGGAACGGCTTCAGGCGGTTGCGCATTGCAACAAGCTTCCCGAAGATGTGCTGCCCCGAATGGTCATGGTTCAGCGATTGCGAGATGCCTATTTAGCGCAAGCATCACTACAAGCATTGGCTGAGACGGGCGGTCCGGTTGTCGTGATCACGGGCAATGGTCATGCACGTTCCGACTGGGGCATACCCGTTAACTTGCTTGCCGCTGCTCCGGAAGTTTCCGTGATCGCTGTGGGGCAGGGCGAGGAGGAAAGTCCGCCTGTTGGTGTCTTTGACCTGACGCTCACCGCGCCTGTTCCTGAAAGAGAAGATCCCTGCGCTGCCTTCAATTGACGCATTCCACGCGCCCCTTGTGTTGGTCATAGGCCGCGCATAGTCTCGGCGCGACGTAATGCAGGACGGTGCACATGCTCGCATCCAGACGAATTTTGCTACTCATCGGTGGTGGGATTGCGGCCTATAAGTCGCTTGATCTCATTCGGCGGCTGCGTGAACGAGGGGCGTCGGTGACGCCCGTTTTAACACGCGCTGGTTCAGAGTTTGTCACGCCACTTTCGGTGTCTGCGCTTGCGGGTCGTAAAGTGTTTCAGGACCTCTTCGATCTGACAGATGAATCTGAGATGGGCCATATTGAACTTAGCCGCAGCGCCGATCTCATTGTGGTTGCTCCTGCGACAGCGGATCTGATGGCGAAAATGGCGCAAGGCCACGCTGATGATCTGGCGTCGACACTTCTGCTTGCCACCGACACGTCCGTTTTGGTCGCCCCGTCGATGAATGTGCGCATGTGGGATCACCCTGCAACGCAGCGCAACATGAAGACACTCAAAGAGGACGGTGTTGCCTTTGTCGGCCCGAATGAGGGCGATATGGCCTGTGGAGAATATGGCCCCGGACGCATGGCCGAACCGCTTGAGATTGTTGCGGCGATTGAGGCGCAGATTGCTAGCGGACCGCTGGCGGGAAAGCGTATCCTTGTCACATCAGGCCCAACGCATGAACCGATCGACCCTGTACGGTATATTGCCAACCGATCCTCTGGCGCACAGGGCACGGCAATTGCCAGTGCTTTGTCGGCGTTAGGAGCGGAGGTGATTTTTGTCACGGGTCCTGCGGATGTGCCACCGCCTGAGAGTGTTGTGGTTGTTCCCGTGCAAACTGCGCAAGAGATGCTTGATGCAGTTAAAGATGCCCTGCCGGTTGACGCGGGTGTCTTTGCTGCCGCTGTTGCTGATTGGCGGGTTAAATCAGCGTCCGAGCGCAAACTGAAGAAAACCAAAGATGGGCTTCCCGATCTATCTTTTGCTGAAAACCCGGATATTCTGGCAACCGTGTGCAAGCTGGGAAAAAAGCGCCCTGGTTTGGTGGTTGGTTTTGCTGCAGAAACCGACGACGTGTTGGCCCATGCAACGGCCAAGCGCAAACGTAAGGGGTGTGACTGGATTGTTGCCAATGATGTCAGCCCCGGCACGGGGATCATGGGTGGATCGGAAAACGATGTGACCTTGATCACAGATGACGGCGCAGAAGACTGGCCGCGATTGTCGAAAGATCAGGTTGCCAGACGCCTGGCGCAGAAAATTGCTGAGGCGCTTGCGTGAGCCACAGCATGCCTCCGGCGGGGATATTTTGGGCAAGAAGAAAGGTCTGCCGATGGTGAGCATTTCTGTTCTCTGGGAGAATGGGGCAGATACCTCGCTCGGTTTGCCGCGCTATGAAACGGCAGGTGCGGCGGGTGCGGATTTGCGTGCGAATTTTTCGGGTCGACAATCGGTGAAGCTGGAACCCGGTGAACGTACACTTGTGCCAACGGGTTTGCGCATTTCTATCCCCGCGGGTTATGAAGTTCAGCTGCGTCCTCGATCCGGTTTGGCTCTTAAGCATGGGATCACTCTGCCAAACAGTCCTGGCACGATAGATAGCGATTATCGTGGGCCATTGGGTGTTATCGTGATAAACGCGGGTGCGGAGCCTTTTGTGGTGGAACACGGAATGCGGATTGCGCAAATGGTTGTGGCTCCGGTTGTGCAGGCGCAGTTTGTCGAAAGGTTGTCGCTTGAGGAAACGGCGCGTGGTACTGGCGGATTTGGCTCAACAGGGGCGAGTTGATGGTGCTGGTGCTTTTTCTGGCCGCCGTGCTTTGGGGCATAGGGATGATGATGGGCACGCCGCATCGCTTGCGGTGGTCCATGATCGGAGTTTTGTGGGTGGGAGTCGTCGTACTGCATCTTGCTTTACCAGATGGGCACCCCCTGCGCGTCGCGACGGGCGAACAAGCGGCACCTTGGTTGTTGCTGGGCGGAATGGGAGCGTTTGTTCTTCTCTACCGGGCTGGTCTGCAGCGGTTGAAAACCAAAGCTCAGGCAGAAGAGCCAGTACCGCAAGCTAGCGGCACATTTGCGCCAACCGAACTGGAAAGATACGCCCGGCACATTGTGTTACGGGAAATCGGTGGGCCGGGGCAGAAGGCGCTAAAGCAAGCCAGCGTGTTGGTGATAGGTGCGGGGGGATTAGGCTCTCCCGCAATTCTTTATCTTGCTGCGGCCGGGGTCGGGCGCATCGGTATCATCGACGATGATGTGGTCGATCATACCAATTTGCAGCGTCAGATCATCCACACTGATAACCGTAGCGGTATGCCTAAAGTTTTTTCCGCAGCTGAAGCAGTCAAGGCGCTTAATCCCTACACTGATATCCGGCCCTATAAGCGGCGCCTGTCCGAAGATGAGGCCGAAGCGCTTTTTGGTGACTACGATCTGATCCTTGACGGTACAGATAATTTTAAAACCCGGTATCTTGCTAATCGGGCAGCGCACAGAGTTGGTAAGCCTCTGATTTCGGGCGCTTTGTCTCAATGGGAAGGTCAATTGAGCGTATTTGATCCTGCTCAGGGCACACCGTGTTATCAATGCATCTTTCCCGAAGCGCCCGCCCTCGGGTTGGCGCCAAGCTGCGCCGAGGCAGGTGTGCTGGGTCCACTACCAGGTGTGGTCGGGTCAATGATGGCGGCAGAGGCCATCAAAGTGCTCGCCGATGCCGGAGCGCCGTTGAGGGGTGAAATGCTTATTTATGACGCTCTATATGGAGAGAGTAGGAAGATTTCATTGAGCCGCCGGTTGGATTGTCCGATTTGCGGCCAAGTAGGAGAACAAGATGACCAATCCGCTGCTGAGTGAGTGGACGACACCGTTTGAACTGGCCCCGTTTGACAAGATTTCCGATAATGACTTCGAGCCGGCGTTTGAGACCGCGTTGAACGAGGCCCGTGCGGATATTCAGGCAATTGCAGATGATCCCACAGAGCCTAGTTTTGCCAATACAATCGAGGCGCTGGAAGTGGCTGGCAAAAAGCTCGATCAGGTACTGTCTGTGTTCTATTCGGTCGCAGGGGCAGACAGCAATGACAAACGCCAGGAATTGCAGCGGTCATTTTCGCCGAAACTGGCCACATATTCGTCTGAGATCTATGGCAATAAGGCGCTCTTTGCACGGATTGAAGCGCTTTGGGAGGCACGGGAGTCACTTGGTTTAA
The DNA here is from genome assembly GCA_947496175.1 of uncultured Roseovarius sp. GTDB lineage: Bacteria > Pseudomonadota > Alphaproteobacteria > Rhodobacterales > Rhodobacteraceae > Roseovarius. Next base: position 718,893 of record CANMBU010000001.1, on the reverse strand, counting down.
GCGACGAAAAAGCACGAGTTCTGATGCTCACGCATCGCGGCTTCCGTCGGGCAGGAGCCGGGTTGACCGGTGCGTCAGACGTCCGAATGCGCGAGATTCGCACGCGTTTGGCGGAACTTGGCACGGCGTTTACGCAAAACCTGCTCGCCGATGAAGCTGGCTGGCATATGGAGCTTGCCGAAAGGGATCTGGAGGGTCTGCCGGGCTTCGTTGTGCAAGCCGCGCGGGCGGCGGGAGACGAGAAGGGAACGGACGGGCCTGTGATTACGTTGTCGCGGTCGCTTATCGTGCCATTTCTGCAATTTTCTCCAAGGCGAGATCTGCGCGAAAAAGCATTTGCTGCTTGGGTCGCGCGTGGTGCCAATGGCGGAGAAACAGACAACCGCGCAATTGCTGCAGAAATACTGACCCTGCGGGAAGAGCGTGCAAAGCTTCTGGGGTATGATGATTTCGCAGCCTTCAAGCTCGAAACCGAGATGGCCAAGACATCTGAGGTCGTGCGCAATCTTCTGATGGATGTTTGGGAACCCGCCAAAGCGCGAGCGGAAGCCGATGCAGAAGTGCTTACCAAGATGATGCAGGCTGATGGTATCAACGGTCCGCTTGAGCCTTGGGATTGGCGGTATTACGCGGAGAAGCGCCGCAAGGCAGAGCATGATCTCGATGAGGCCGCACTCAAGCCGTATTTACAGCTTGACCGCATGATTGAGGCGAGTTTTGCGTGCGCCAACAGGCTTTTCAGTCTTGAGTTCAAACCCATTGATGTGCCGCTCTATCATCGCGATTGCCGTGCGTGGGAGGTAACCCGAGACGGGTCACATGTGGCGGTGTTTATTGGCGACTATTTTGCGCGCGCGTCGAAACGATCTGGTGCGTGGTGTTCGGCTATGCGGGGGCAGGCCAAGTTTCCGAAAGTCCAGGGTCCTGTGGTCATCAATGTGTGTAATTTTGCCAAGGGCGATCCGGCTCTTTTGAGTTATGATGACGCACGAACACTCTTCCACGAGTTTGGACATGCCCTGCACCAGATGCTCTCGAATGTGACCTATGAAAGCATCTCAGGTACATCCGTCGCCCGCGACTTCGTGGAACTGCCCAGCCAGCTTTATGAACATTGGTTGGAAGTGCCTGAGGTATTGGCCGAGTTTGCAACTCATGCCGAGACAGGTGAGCCGATGCCGAAGGATATGCTCGATAAGGTGCTGGGGGCAGCCACCTTTGACATGGGCTTTCAAACTGTTGAGTATGTGGCCTCTGCACTGGTCGATCTGGCCTTTCACAATGGTCCTGCACCAACTGACGCTATGGCCAAACAGGCTGAGGTGCTGGAAGACCTTGGCATGCCACATGCGATTACAATGCGTCACGCCACACCACATTTTGCACATGTGTTCAGCGGCGATGGGTATTCCAGCGGGTACTACAGTTACATGTGGTCCGAAGTGATGGATGCCGATGCTTTTGCCGCTTTTGAGGAGGCGGGTGGACCGTTTGATGTGGAGAAAGCCAAAGCGCTTGAGGCCAACATTCTGTCTATGGGTGGCTCGCGTGAAGCGGAAGAGCTCTACCTTGCCTTCCGTGGCCGAATGCCCGGTGTTGAGGCGCTTCTCAAGGGACGGGGGCTGGCAGCGTGACGCCAGAAGAGATTGAAAAGCTGCCGTATAGGCCCTGTGTTGGGGTTATGCTGGTCAATACAGAAGGCCATGTTTTTGTTGGCCAAAGGATCGATAGTGAGGTTGTCGCCTGGCAGATGCCACAAGGCGGTGTCGACGAGGACGAGACCCCTCGTGACGCAGCTCTCAGGGAGTTGTGGGAAGAAACTGGTGTGACTGCAGATCTTGTCACAGTTGAGGCGGAAACGCAGGATTGGGTGACGTATGATTTGCCACACGAGCTTGTGCCAAAGCTTTGGAAGGCGCGGTTCCGAGGGCAGAAACAGAAGTGGTTTCTCTTGCGGTTCCATGGCATGGACTCAGACGTCAATATTGTCTCCGAGCATCAAGAGTTTTCCGAATGGCGTTGGTTGCCACCCGAGGAGCTTCCTGCGGCCATCGTGCCATTCAAACGGGCAGTTTATGAAAGCGTTCTGGACGCGTTTTCTGAGGCCTTGTGATGCGTGTTCTGATGTTTGGGTTGGCAATGTTTGTCGCCGGGCCTGCTTTGGCGCTGTCTTGCGTCCGCCCCGACGTGGCAAACACATACAAAAACGCAGCAGAGGCGGAAGAGATTTATGTGGTTGTGCATGGGACGCTTACTTTCGATCAGAATCGCATGCCGGACTACGATCTTTCAAACCAGAACCGCCCTGATACGTTGATCCCGGCACGGCTTGAGGGCGTATCTTTGTCGCGCGAGGGTTTCGTGACGCCATTCAAGCGTAATATTTCCCTGCTTCGTCAATGTATTGGTCCATGGTGTGGCGGGGTGGCTTCCGGTGTTGATTACCTGGTCTTTTTGCAAAAAGCGGGCGTGGATTACGTGATGGTGGCCGGCCCTTGTGGCAGTTTTGCTTTCCCAGAGCCAAGTCAGGTGCAGCTTGATCAGGCAAGATCCTGTATGCGCGACGAAGGATGTGATCGACTGCGGTAGTCGTTCATTCACAATCAAGACTCGAAAAAGAACAAAACGTGAATATAATGGTGACTCGCTATGTTTGCCGAGCTGTCGATCACGTCGAACTTCACTTTTCTCACCGGGGCCTCCCACCCTGAGGAATACGCCTTGCGTGCGGCCGAGTTAGGCTTATCGGCATTTGCCATTGCCGATGAAAATTCCGTGGCAGGGATCGTGCGTGCGCATGTAGCAGTGCGCGACTTGGCCAACGTGGTGCGAGGTCGCAAGGAGCTTGAGGCGCGCGATGGTTTGGTTGGCCCGCCCGCACCCAATCCGCAGCCACCTGATTGGGCGCATGTGCCCCGGTTTCTACCCGCAGCCCGGCTGTGTCTTGCCGAAGGGATCACGGTGACGGCCCTGCCGCAGGATCGCGTCGGCTGGGGAAGACTCTGCCGCCTTATCAGCAAGGGTCGGCTTAGGACTGAAAAAGGCAGTTGCCATCTGACAGTGTCGGATGTGGTGGAAGGAGCAAAGGGGCTTTGGCTGCTTCTCCACCCTGCACGCTCGACAGAGGAAAGACGCAATTGGCGCAAAAACGCAAATCTGCTTGTACGGCGCTTGGGAGCGCAGATGCATTTGCTGATGATGCCGTTCTATGATGGACAAGATGTGGCCCGCTTTAACCGTTTGGCAAAACTGGCCAAAGAGATGGGCCTGACACCTGTGGCCTCTGGTCTTCCACTTATGCACCACGCTCGCCGCCGCAGGCTTGCCGATGTGTTGACTGCTATTCGGCAAGGGCGGCAGGTCGATACGCTGGGCCGTGATGCGCTGGCCAATGGCGAACAACGCCTGCGATCTGAGGCTGAGATGCTGCGACTTTTTGCTGGCCATGAAGAGGCGGTTCACCAGGCCGAGACACTGGCGCAAAAGCTGACCTTCTCACTTGATGAACTGCGCTATGAATACCCAAGTGAGGTGATGGATGGCGAACCACCCACCAATCGGTTGCGACGGTTGGCGCAGGAAGGGCTTACTTGGCGCTATCCTGGCGGCGTACCGGAACGCGTGAAGAAGATGATGAGGCATGAACTGGCCCTCATTGCCAAGCTGAAATATGAACCTTACTTCCTGACTGTGCGTGATGTTGTGGCCTTTGCCCGCTCGCGCAATATTCTGTGTCAGGGTCGCGGTTCAGCGGCTAATTCGGTTGTCTGCTACGCGCTGGGAATTACCAGTGTGTCCCCTGAAACTGGTACAATGGTGTTTGAACGTTTCGTATCTGAGGCGCGCGACGAGCCTCCTGATATCGATGTGGATTTTGAACACGAACGCCGCGAAGAGGTGATCCAGCATATCTATGAACGTTACGGCCGCCACCGTGCCGGGCTCTGTGCTACGGTTATCCATTATCGTGGCAAGCGGGCCATTCGCGAGGTCGGTCGAGCGATGGGGTTGAGTCAGGATACAGTCGGGGCGCTCAATTCACAGCTTTGGGGGTTCTTCGCTACGTCTGGCGCACTTGAACGCCAGCGCATGCGTGAAATCGGCCTTGATCCGAATGATCAGCGGCTCAGACAGACCATGGAGTTGGTACGCGAAATCGAAGGATTTCCACGCCATCTGAGCCAGCATGTCGGTGGGTTTGTGATAACCGAGGGGCGACTGGATGAATTGGTGCCCCTTGAGAACGCCACGATGGAGAACCGCACGGTCATATGCTGGGACAAGGATGATATTGATGCTCTTGGAATCCTGAAGGTTGATGTGCTGGCGCTGGGTATGCTGAGCTGTATCCGCAAGGCATTTGATCTTCTCGATCAACATCATGGCACGCGCTACACACTCGCCACGCTGCCTCCCGAAGACCCACGTGTCTATGACATGCTCTGCGCAGCAGACAGCATTGGTGTCTTCCAGGTGGAAAGCCGCGCGCAGATGAACTTTCTACCCCGGATGCGGCCACGTACTTTTTACGATCTGGTCATTGAGGTGGCGATCATCCGCCCCGGCCCTATTCAGGGTGATATGGTCCATCCCTATATTCGTCGCCGTAATGGTGAAGAAGAGGTCAGTTTTCCCTCCGATGAGCTTGGCAAGGTGTTGAGCAAAACGCTAGGTGTCCCTCTCTTTCAGGAACAGGCGATGCAGATTGCCATTGTTGGGGCAGGGTTCAGCCCTGAAGAGGCAGACCGTCTGCGCCGGTCTTTGGCCACATTCAAAAAGCATGGCAATGTCAGCGCCTTTCGCACGCGATTCCTGAAGGGTATGGCGCAGAACGGCTATGATCAGGAATTTGCTGAACGCTGCTTTTCTCAGATCGAAGGGTTTGGCTCTTACGGTTTTCCTGAAAGCCATGCCGCTAGTTTTGCACTTCTGGTCTATGCCAGCGCCTGGATCAAATGCCACCACCCCGGTATTTTTGCCTGTGCCTTGCTCAATGCTCAGCCCATGGGGTTCTACGCCCCTGCTCAGATCGTACGCGATGCCCGTGAACATGGTGTTGAGGTGCGCCCGGTCTGTGTAAACCGCAGTTTTTGGGACAATGTCATGGAGCCCAACGACAAGGGTGATTTGGCACTTCGACTGGGGTTTCGTCAGATCAAAGGCATCTCGGAAGAGGATGCATATTGGATCAATGCTGCACGTGGCAACGGATATCACGCAGTTGAAGATGTTTGGCGTCGTGCAGGTGTGCCGCCCACAGTTATTGTGCGTCTGGCCGAGGCGGATGCTTTTGCGGCGCTTGGTGTAAACCGGCGTGCTGCACTTTGGGCCGCCCGGGCGCTTGTTGGGCAAAAACCCCTGCCGCTTTTTGCTGGTGATATGGATGGTGAGGCCATTTTAGAACCCGAGGTTCATTTGCGCCCCATGACACTGGGCGAAGAGGTGGTTGAGGATTATGTCTCTACCCGGCTTTCTCTCAAGGCGCATCCGCTGGCTTTGTTACGTGATGCTCTGACGCCGCCTGATGGCCAGATCACAGTCCATATGGCTGATGCCGGAGCCTCCGGCGGGGATATTGAGAGCAAGAAGAAAAGGTAAGTTTTGCTTTGTCTTCATGCGAAAATATCCCGGAGGCCTCGGGGTGGACTCCCCAAGTTGCTCTAAAACAAGATCAGGCTACACCAGTTTATCAGATTGTTTGGTCGTATTCGCCAACTGACGGCTCTGTGCGAATGACTTTGTCAATCTCCTCGAAGATCGCGCGCATTTCCGCATCAGACGATGCGCTCTCGCACACCACCACTAGGTTTGGCGTATTAGACGAAGCTCGTACAAGACCCCAGCTTCCGTTCTCCAAAATGACGCGCGCGCCATTGACGGTCACCACTTCCTTGATGGGTTGCCCGGCAAAAGACTCACCTGCATCATGCTTGGCGACAAGCTTTTCCACTAGCCGATCCAGCACTTCGTATTTCTCAGTGTCGGCGCAGTACGGCGACATGGTGGGGGTTGAATATGTGGTTGGCAACGCGCGACGCAGGTCAGACATCGACATATCTGGATTGCGGTCCATCAGTTTGCAGATTTCCACCGCCACCCGCATACCGCAGTCATATCCACGCCCTACAGGTTCCGCCAGGAAGTAGTGGCCGGATTTCTCAAACCCAGCCAATGCGCCAATTTCTTTAACGCGCCGTTTCATGTGGCTGTGACCGGTTTTCCAGTAGTCGGCTTTCACACCATTTTTTTGAAGTTCAGGGTCCGCAGCGAAAAGCCCTGTGGATTTCACGTCTGCCACAAAGGTCGCATTGGGGTGTAGTTTGCTGAGGTCACGCGCCATGATTACGCCGACTTTGTCCGCAAAGATTTCCTCACCTTCGTCATCCACCACACCGCAACGATCCCCATCCCCATCAAAGCCAAGCGCAAAATCTGCTCCGGTGGCCTTCACGGATTCGGCCATGTCATGCAGCATTTCCATGGCTTCGGGGTTCGGGTTGTAATTCGGGAAATTGTAATCCAGCTCGTTGTGAGACGGGATTACCTCTACCCCAAGCCGTTCAAACAGCTCAGGTGCAAAAGCTGCGGCTGTGCCGTTGCCGGTGGCGCAGACCACGCGCAGTTTGCGCGTCATTTTAAAGTCGCCCACGAGGTCATTGAGATAAGCCTCACGCACGCCGTCTACAAACTCGTATCCGCCGCCGGGGCGCGCCTCTCCTTCACCGCCCAGAACGATGTCACGTAGCTCGCCCATTTCATCCGGTCCATGAGTGAGGGGCCTTTCAAATCCCATTTTCACACCGGTCCAGCCATTGGGGTTATGTGACGCTGTGACCATTGCCACAGCCGGTACATCAAGGTGGAACTGTGAGAAATACGCCATGGGTGAGAGTGCCGGGCCAATATCCTTGACCTGAATGCCGGCCTGCATCAATCCTACGATTAGCGCATTCTTGATGGATAGCGAATAGTCGCGATAATCGTTGCCAACGGCGATCACCGGCTCGATGCCGCGACGGTGGATTTGAGTGCCAAGGCCCAAGCCCAAAGCAGTCATGCCCGGCAGGTTGATTTCGTCAGGATACTTCCAGCGCGCATCGTATTCGCGAAAGCCTGTAGGTTTGATCATGGGATCGCGCAGGAAGGCCCATGTATTTGGCGTAACTTCGGGTAAAGGTTTGCTCATTTGAAAATCTTTCTGTGGTTCAAAGACGCACCGGATCCGATTTGGCCAGTTTGTCAAAACGCATCAAACTTTCCACCAATGCAGGCATTTCGTTCAAAGGGACCATGTTTGGACCATCTGAAGGAGCGCTATCGGGGTCTTCATGGGTTTCAATAAAGACAGCCGCAATACCTAGAGACACTGCGGCACGGGCCATGACAGGGGCAAACTCGCGCTGTCCCCCAGAGCTTCCGCCCTGACCACCGGGTTGTTGCACCGAATGAGTGGCGTCCATCACCACTGGGTAGCCTGTGCGTACCATCTGCGGGAGCGATCGCATGTCAGCCACAAGCGTGTTGTAGCCGAAGGATGTTCCACGCTCTGTCAAAAGAATGCGTTTGTTGCCAGTACTCTCAATCTTTGAGATTACGTTTGGCATATCCCACGGTGCCAGGAACTGGCCTTTTTTGACGTTTACAACGGTGCCTGTCCCGCCTGCCGCCAAGAGCAAATCGGTTTGTCGGCACAAAAAGGCTGGGATTTGCAGGACGTCTACCACTTTGGACACAGGCACGCATTGCTCTGGTGAGTGAATGTCGGTCAACACCGGCACGCCCACATCGTCTTTGACGGTTCGCAAAATGCCCAAACCGTCGTCGAGCCCTACACCTCGCTTCCCCGACAGCGAGGTGCGGTTGGCCTTATCAAAAGACGCTTTGAAGATGTACTGCGCCCCCGCTGCCTCACAGGCGGCCTTCATGGCACGCGCAATCATCAAGGCGTGCTCCGTACTTTGGAGCTGGCACGGTCCTGCGATGAGTGTGAGCGGTTGGTCGTTGCCAACGCGCAGACTTGAGATTTCGACAACTTTCATCGGATCAAGATGAGACCTGTTCTCTGAGTACTGATGCGGTCAGCGACATGAGCAGGTAGATACCGGTAAAGATCAGAAACGCAAGCAAAGTATTTTCGAACGACCTTGGATAGGAGGGATCTTGCGAGGCCACCGGTTTGACCGCAACTGTCAGGTATCGGACCTGTTTGTTGGCTTCGATCTCTGACTGTCGCTTGGTTTCAAGCGCGGATTGCAGCACCAGATCAGCGGTGGCCAGGTCGGCCTGCGCTATTTGGATTTCTGAGGCCTGTGAAGCAAGGGATGAATTGTCCTCTGTCGCCCTGTTCAATCGCGCGTTTTGTTTGTTGAGCTCGGCCTGAAGCACGTCAACTTCTGTGCGCAACGCCTCAACCCGCGCTTGGTTTGGCCGCGAATTGTTGAGCTGTGTGTTTAGCGCCAGTTGTTTTTCCTGAAGCTGAATTTCCACGTTGTTGATCAGGCTACGGATATTTGCAATTTCACCTTCCGGGTCCAGAATTGTACCTTCCTGCAAAGCCACAAGCCGCCTTTGTGCGGCGCGGCGTTCATCCTTAGCCTCGTCAAGACTTTCTTGCGCCGTCTTGACGGCATCAAATCTTTTCTCCTGACTAAGCTGATCCACACGTTCTTCGGCGTATTCAATCAATTGTTCAGAGAAAAGCCGACTGATTTCGGGATCGGCTGTAGAAAGCTCCATCCGAATGACGCCTTCTGTAGGATCATAACCAAGCTTAATGTATTTCTTGTAGACCTTGTAGGCGGCTTCGTTTGTTGCATCCGAGTCAAGCCGCTGCAGCGCGTCTATCGAGTCCTGGCTGAAATGGGCGCGGAAACCCAGGTCTTCGTCGAGCCGCAGCATCGCATCCTTTGATTGCAGATAAGACTGCGTTGCGATGGAGTCCTGGCCGGTGGCAAACTGGCTCGGCAAAAGCCCTCCAAGACCACCTGCGCTTGCTCCTGCACCATCTGCCGTAAGGATCAGAAACTCGGATTTGGTGGTGTACATCGGCGTTGCGATGGCAAAGAAATAATATCCTGCAATAAGCGTAGGTAAAAACACAAAAGCCGTCAGGCGAGAAAGCAATAGTAGAAGTTTGCGCCGCCGCCTTGCTGCGATATCTTGTTGGATGCTTCTGATGTCTTGTGCCCGGCGCTCAGCAGGGCTGATGTCGGTTGCTGGTAAGATGGTGCGCTCACTTGGTAGCGTTTGGGGAAGCTGAACGTCTTGCTTTGTATCCTTACCACCCGTAGCAGCACCGCTAGCACCGGTCGAAACGAGTTCGACAATATGTGCGCGTTGAAACGGATCAATTCCCTTGGCCCGCAAGAGCCGCACGGCATCAAAGTCAGATGTCGGAGCAAGCCCATGTTTGTGAGCCATCCGGCGCGCCATGCGCAACTGCCGTCCAGTCAAGCCTTCCTTGCGGATATGCTCAATATCCAGTGACGCTTGGGATGGTGTCTCGACGGGAACAGCTGGCTGGGGGCTTTTCGCGGTCTCCGGGCTGTGTTCTTGCGCAGCCGTGACGTCCGCTTCACCTAGTTCCGCCGATGCGCCCCACTTGGACGTCGAATTCGCATTCCGGCGAATGCGAAACTTTCTAGCTTTGGGTTTCATAGTCATAAAGCTGTTTAGCCTCTTCCAAAGTATCGAACATGTGCAGTTTGCCATCCATAAGAACTGCGGCTTCTCTGGCGAATTTCTCTAGCGTGGCTGGTTGGTGCGATACGATCACAACTGTCGTGGTTTGCAATCGTTCCCGCAAAATTCCGCCGGCACGGCGATTGAATTCTACGTCTGTCGAACTCGGCATGCCTTCATCGATCAGATACATGTCGAAGTCCAACGCCAGCATCAAAGCCAAGGAAAAGCGTGACCGCATGCCAGACGAGTAAGTGCCGAGCGGCTGATCGAAATACTCACCCAGGTTACAGACATACCTGCAATAGGCTTCGACATAATCCGGGTCCAGACCATAGAGCCGCGCAATGTACCGTGAGTTTTCCTTTGCGGAAACGCGGCTGACGACGCCTCCCATGAAACCCAAGGGAAAGCTAATTCTGCAATCGCGACGCACATCGCCTTCGTCGGGCTTTTCCAAACCAGCCATTATGTTGATGAGAGTGGTTTTGCCCGTGCCGTTAGGTGCCAGAATGCCGAGGCTACGGCCTAGTTCAACGCGAAAGGACACGCGATCAAGGATAACCTTGCGCTGTGTTCCTGTCCAAAAGGACTTACTCACATTCTCGAACTCGAGCATGCAAACGCTCCGAACTGCTCCGCTCGCCCTCTTTAACGGGGCTGCCTTAACACGGCATTAGCCGCTTTGCGGGACACTATGTCTGAATTTTCGCCTAAATTACAATGAATCAGGGCTTTTTTGTGCCGGTGCGGCAAAAAAGCGGCTCACGACAGATCACATCGCCGAAACCACCTTTTTTAAAGAGAACATGTCTGGCTTCGAAGGGCCTTACGCTATGGCCTGCCAGGCAAGGCCCGCCAGAACAGCGCCTGAGATCGCAAAACCTATGTAGGCAGCAAAGACACGCGGCTTGACCAAGGCCCAGACCGCAATGGCCGCAGGAATGCAGCTCACGCCGCCAGCTATGACAAAGCTCATGGCTGCTCCATTACTCATTCCCTGGTCCAATAGTCCGCTGACCAGCGGCACTGCGGCATAGCCATTGAGGTAGGCCGGAGCGCCGACCAGCGCCCCAAGAACAATGGTTCCAATGCCATCACCCCCAAGGGCTGTGGCAATCCACTCCGCTGGTACGTAGCGCAGCATCAAGGCCTCAAACACATAGGCAAGGGTCAACCATTTCAGAAGAAAAATACCGTTCTCCAATAAGTTACGCCAAAACACTTCGTTGCGTGGGCGTTCCGCCCAAAACGCCCAAAGCGGTTTGCCTTCAAATGGTTTTTCGACACCACAACACCCGCCAATCTGGGGTTTTTCCCGCAATGGATTGGCAAAGATCACTGAACGCGCGAAGAGCATGGTTGCAAAACCGCCGAATAGGCCAAGACCTACTGCAGACACTGTTTTGGCGATGGCAAACTCCCATCCCAGTGTGCCCGAGGTGATCAGGAACATCGCGGGATCCATCAACGGTGACGCCAGCCAAAAGGCCATGACAGCACCGAGGGGCGCACCTAGGGCCAGCATAGCTGCGATAAACGGGATGACTTCACAACTGCAAAACGGGGAAAGACCGCCCAGAAGCGCGGCAAAGACCACCATTTTCATCTGATTGCCTTCAAATGCCTTTGCCAGGAGAGTCTCGGCGCCGGTGGCTTTCATATAGGCCACAGCCAGAACTGCGAAGATGATGAACGGTGCAGTGTGCAACAAGGCACCCGCGGTGAAGGTTACAGTTGGCCAAAGCTGCGGAGGGTCAAGGACCGCGACAAGTATGAGTACCACGACCAAGGCCAGCCACGCCTTGTCGACATTTTGCCAACTGCGACGAAGGGCAGGGGGTGAGATATCAACCATTCTTGTGGTCCTCATGTGGATGGTCGCTGTCGGCACAGCACTCACGCAGGAGAAACTCGCTCAACGCGCGCAGCTCGTCATAGGCCACGGCGGCACAAATGATGCTGCGCCCTTGTTTTTCCTGTGCGACAAGCCCCGCCTGAGAAAGGATTTTCATATGATGGGTCAGGGTTGAGCCGGTGACTCCTGTGCGTTCTCCCAGTTCCCCGATGCGCAATCCATCCGGTCCGGCGCGCACCAATGTGTGCAGCACGAGCAACCTTTGTTCACTCCCCAAAGCGGCAAAGGTAGAGGCGGCCTGTTCAAGCGGGATATCGGGAATCAATACTGTTTTCATATTTCTAAAAATATAGAAATAAATATCTGTGACAAGTAATATTTCGAAAATTATTGAAATAACCCGGTTCTGATTGCCGCAGGCCCTTTTATATCAAGCTTCTGTGGGGTATGAGCGCGCCGTTGTAACTCGAAAAAGAAGGATTCCCGAAATGGGGTACAAAGTCGTCGTCGCGGGGGCCACAGGCAATGTGGGCCGCGAAATGCTGAACATCCTGGCCGAACGCCAGTTTCCTGTCGATGAGATCGCGGTGCTTGCAAGCCGCCGGTCGCTCGGCACAGAAGTCAGCTTTGGCGAACGAACTTTGAAGACGGAAGATCTGGATACGTTCGACTTCACGGGCTGGGACATTGCACTCTTTGCGATTGGTTCGGATGCCACCAAGAAATATGCGCCAAAATCTGCGGCGGCCGGCTGTGTGGTGATCGATAACAGCTCACTTTATCGCTATGACCCAGACATCCCGCTGGTGGTGCCCGAGTGTAATCCCGAAGCTGTGGAGCAATACGCGAAGAAAAACATAATCGCCAACCCCAACTGCTCAACCGCGCAGATGGTTGTCGCACTAAAGCCGCTGCATGAGCGCGCGCGCATCAAACGGGTTGTGGTCAGCACCTATCAGTCTGTTTCGGGCTCTGGCAAAGACGCGATTGATGAGCTCTGGGATCAGACCAAGGCGCAATACAATCCGACCGCTGACTACGAGCGCAAAGTTTACACCAAGGACATCGCCTTCAACGTCATTCCTCATATCGACAAGTTCATGGAAGACGGCTCGACCAAGGAAGAGTGGAAGATGGTGGTGGAGACGAAAAAGATCGTGGATCCTTCGATCAAGGTCACGGCGACTTGTGTGCGCGTACCGGTTTTCGTGGGCCACTCGGAGGCGGTGAACATCGAATTCGAAGAGTTTCTCGACGAAGACGAGGCCCGCGATATCCTGCGTGAGGCTCCGGGTGTGATGGTCATCGACAAGCGCGAAGATGGCGGTTACGTCACGCCCCGCGAATGTGTAGGGGATTATGCCACTTTCATCAGCCGCATTCGTCAGGACAGCACAATCGACAATGGCCTGAACCTGTGGTGCGTGTCCGACAACCTGCGCAAGGGCGCGGCTCTCAATGCAGTGCAGATCGCGGAAACACTCGGCAATCGGGTGTTGAAAAAGGGCTGAGCGGCCTTCTCAAATGCTAGATGAATTGTGCGCCGTCCACATCTTGGGCGGCGCAAACTTTTTTATTTCGGAAATATTTTCGTAAACTCCCAAGAAACCGGACGTGGCCTGCGTCCTATAGGTCATATGATCCTCGGATCGACGTTTCAGGAGAGTACCCCATGCGTGCAATTCCCCTCTTTTTGGCCGCGTTGCCAATTCCCGCCTTTGCTGACGATTTCGCCCTGTCCAGCGATGTAAGCGCAGTGACCCTTTACCCGCAGGGCGCCACCATCACCCGTGTAGTGCCCTATACCATTCCAGCAGGCCAGCATCAGTTGATCTTGACGGATTTACCGCTCTCTACGCCCTTGGCTTCCGTGCGGGTCCAGGTCACCGGTGCGAAGATGGGCAGTGTGTCGGCACGCAACGATTTTATTCCGCCGCGTAGCGAGGAAGAGACATCGGAGCTTCAGGCTGCAAGAGCCGAAGTAGAGCGCCTTGAGGCTGCATTGCGCGCAGCACAGGGCGATATTGAAGCCATCGGGCTTGAAGTAGACGCGGCGCAAGCGCGGGTCGCGTTTCTGGAAAAACTGGGTGAAGGCGACGGTGTGGCAGAACTGGATGTTACCTCCCTCAGGGATTTGTCTGCAATGATCGGAGACGAGACCCTGACAGCTTTGAAAACCGCACATCAGGCTGAGCGCCGCGCTGAAGAGGCCACTTTGGCACTCAAAGACCTGACCAAAGAACTGGATGCGGCGCGTCAAGCTCTGGCGGCGCTGGTGCCTGAGCGGGAAGATAAAGCCATGCTGGCTGTTTCCGTTTCATCAGACGCGGAAACACAAGGGACTTTGACCGTCACATATAACACACGCGAAGCAAGCTGGCAGCCGGTCTACGATGTGCGCCTGACGCGCGAGACTGGTGCGCTCAGCCTGGAACGCGGGGCCTATGTGGCGCAATACACCGGCGAGAACTGGGAAGACGCGGCTTTGACATTGTCCACCGTGCGCCCAAGCGAGCAAACCGCGCCAAGCGATGTCTGGCCGTGGCTGCGCCGGATCTATGAAGCAGATGTGCAGGTGCGTGGTGCGGTCCAAAGCCTGGAAGCGTTCGCGGATCAGGCCGAAGGGCGCGTCGCCGCAGAACCGGTTGCGGTGGAGCAAGCGGCGGCTAGTTTTGACGGTCTTTCGGTGACTTACACCTACCCGGGAACTGTCTCCGTAGCCTCAGGCGCGGATCGTGTGCGTCTGGCCTTGGGAGAGTTGGAAACCTCTGCCGAGCTTGTTGCACAGGCTGTGCCGCTCAGTGACCAAACCGCCTTTCTCATGGCAAGTTTCACCAATGACATGGGTGAGCTGATCCTGCCTACGGCCGAGGCAAGCTTTTATCTGGATGATCGCTTTGTCGGCCAGCGTCCGATGCAAATGGTGGCATCTGGCGGTGAGGCTGAATTGTCCTTTGGTCCGATAGACGGCCTGCGCCTGACACGCACGGTTCTGGATCGCAATGAAGGGGGCCGGGGTGTCATCACAAAGTCCAACCAGTTCACTGAGGATGTGCGCATTGAAGTGGAGAATCTAACGGGACAAAGCTGGCCTGTGCGTCTGGTGGACCGGGTGCCCTATTCCGAGCAGGAGGATCTGGAGATCACCTGGAGCGCATCTCCTAAGCCGCAGGATACAAGAGTAGACGAAAAGCGCGGCGTTATGGCCTGGAGCTTTGATCTTGCTGCGGGTGAGAGCCAGTCGGTGAAACTGTCACATACGATTGAATGGCCCGAAGGCATGTTTATTCAATAGCTGTGCGTGGCGCGCGGGTGGCGCTAAAACCGCTCCGCCCGCAGCACTTCACAATCAGTGACACAGACAACGCCAATGTGGCGTTCCACCACTGAAAACGCCGCTTCCAATAGCGTATCAAGACGTTCGGGGCGAATGATGCACACGACCTGCACCATACCATCGGCACGACCAACCTGGCCGGAACGGCTCCATTCACCTGATCGCCCGGATCCACCAAAAACAGGGAGAACAGTGTATCCTGTGACATCGGCTTTCTGAAGGGCGTCGGTTAGGCGGCTTTGCATCACTTTTTCAATCGTGATTTCCACCCGTTTGGCTTTGTGGGTTTGCATATCAGCCTCCTGTCGCAGCACTGGCAATGGCCACATAGAGCGGAATGCCAAGCACAAGATTGAAAGGGAATGTCACGCCAAGTGAAAGCGTAAGGTAAATCGAAGGGTTGGCTTCGGGTAGGGCCACGCGCATTGCGGCGGGCACGGCAATATAACTGGCCGAAGCCGAGAGCACCATGAGCAGCACAGTGCCACCCGTGGAGAGACCAAGCGCCATAGCGGCAGCCAAGCCAGCAAAACTGCCGACGACTGGCATAATGAGACCGAAAGCTAAGCCTCCAATACCAATCGCGCCTCGCCCTTTCTTCATACCCCGTCCAGCGACGAGCCCCATATCTAGAAGGAAGAGACACAGCACACCTTTGAAGGGGGCCACGATAAAACTGTCAATCTCAGCAAGACCTTCAGGGCCAGTGATCCAGCCGATCAGAAAGGAGCCGACCAAGAGAACGATGGAGCCGTTCAAAAGGATCTCCCGCCATAGCCCTGCATCCATGCGCCCGCCCTTTTCGCCGCGTGAGACAAGCCAGAGCGCCGAAAGGATCGCCGGTGCCTCCATCGCGGCGGCCACGGCAACCATGTAGCCTTCGGAAGATATGCCGCGTCCTTCCAGAACGGATGTGGCCGCCACGAAGGTCACAATCGAGATCGAGCCATAATGCCCGGCTACCGCAGCGGCGTTCAGCCGATCCATGCGTGACACAACACGCAGCAGCATGAAGGCAATGAATGGCAGGCTTGCTGACAGGATAACCCCTGCCAAGAGTGTCAGGCCAAGAGTAGCGTCGATGCCATGATCGGCGACGCTCACTCCGCCTTTGAAGCCAATGGCAAAGAGCAGGTAGATTGATAAAGCCTTGGCAGCCGCTTCCGGCACCGAGAGATCAGACCTTGCCAGCGCCGCAGCGAGACCAAGAGCGAAGGACAAGACAATAGGCGAAATCAGATTGTCTGCGGCCAGCGAAAGAATTTCGGTCATAAAGTTCCTGTCCCTGTTTCTGGGGAACTAGTCGATTTGTAACGAAAAGAAAGTAGGACTTGATTTAGGCTTAAACTGGCACGAACTTGTCGTCCACCGCGCTGTAATGCTCAATCTCGCCTTCGCCAATGTCATGCCACAGGCCATGCACGGTCAAGGTGCCCTCGGCAATACCATCACGCACGAAAGGGAAAGACATGAGGTTTTCCAGCGAGACGATGACGGCCTGCTTCTCTAACTCGGCGATACGTTTTTCCTTGTCCTCAATATCCTTGACCCGGTCATAGCCCGGGCGCAGAATATCCATCCAACGGCCCACAAAGCTTGTTTTGCCTTCCAGTTCGGGTGCCTCACCGGAACACATCGCCTCACAGCCGCGCACGCCCCCGCAATTCGAATGGCCCAGCACGATTACATGCGCCACTTTCAACGCAGTGACAGCATATTCCACTGCCGCAGATGTACCATGCTGCGCGCCGTCCTCGGTAAAGGGGGGAACCAGGTTGGCGATGTTGCGGTGCAAGAAAAACTCACCTTGGTCAGCCCCAAACACGGCTGTAACATGCACCCGGCTGTCGCAGCAACAGATCACCATTGCGCGGGGATGCTGGCCCTCATGCGCCAGATGGCGATACCACGCCTGATTATCTTTGTACTTTGTTGCCTTCCAGCCCTGGTAGCGCTGGACTAGATAACTTGGAAGCGGGCGGACTCTCTTCATCGCAAACGCCTCATTCTGTGTCCCATCGCTGCAGTTAATAATCCCAATTCGATAAGAATTCGAGAGAGAATTTGGCCCCCAGGCAAGGATTTGGGAACGTTGAGGGCGTAAAGGTCGCCTTGCCGATGGGGGCAAAACATGTGGGTGAAGATGTGGAACAGGTTACCCTTTTAGAACAAAAAGAGACGGTTCGGCTTGATTCCGATCGTCTGGAACAGCTGTATCATCAACTCGGCGAAGCTGGCGCGGAGAACGTTGTGTGCCGCGCGCTTGAAGAGCTGGCGGCGCGGTTGTCACATACAGAGCGATGTTACCGTGCCGGTGAATTGCGAGACATGCGAAAAAACGCCCGCAGCTTGATCGCGATTTCCGAACAAATTGGTATGGAAATGCTGGCGCATGTGGCACGAGATGTCACCAAGTGCATTGACGAAGATGATCTTGTGGCACTCGCCGCGACTTTGGCTCGTTTGTTGCGTATTGGGGAAACATCGCTCTACGAAATCTGGGATCTTCAGGATTACTCGATCTGAATGCTTGCAGGCGGCGCAGTTGCGAGTAGGTTGAGGCGATACGTGCTTTGATCAGGATCGCTGCCTATGCCGCTCAAGTTTGCTGCCGAAAATGCTCATGCCATTCCTGTGCATGTGCTGGAACAAGAGAATGTTGAGGCATGGCTGGCAGATCAACAGAAGCGCACACAAACCTGGGTCAACGCCTCAGGGTTTACCGGCGCGTTGGGACAGATCACGCTCGTGCCCTCTTCGGATGGCGCGATCGAAATGGCACTGGCAGGATATGGCGCGTCTTCAAGCAGGGCGCGTGGACGCTTTCATCTGGCCTCCGTTGCGGGGCAGCTTCCGGAAGGTACCTATCGGCTTGAAGGTCTGGGACCAGACCGTGCCGAAGAAGAAGCGATAGGCTGGCTTCTTGCCGGTTATGCGTTCGATCGCTACCGGTCTCAAAAACCCGCAAAGGCTCAACTTGTTGCCCCCTCCGGCGTGGATGCAAAACGACTGGAGGTTATTGCCGCCGGTGAGAGCCTCACCCGTGACCTTATCAACACGCCTGCTTGGGACATGGGCCCGGTTGAACTCGAAGCCGCCTGTGCAACGCTGGCCGATGAGTTTGGCGCGAACATCAACGTGACCCGTGGCGAGGCGCTTCTCGAACAGAATTTCCCGATGGTTCACACAGTTGGTCGTGCTGCAGAACAAGCGCCGCGCCTGATTGACATGCGCTGGGGCGATGAAGGTCCAAAGCTTACGCTGGTGGGCAAGGGTGTGTGCTTTGACACAGGTGGGCTCAATCTTAAACCAGGGTCGAGCATGGGCCTCATGAAGAAAGACATGGGCGGCGCGGCAACTGTCCTGGGCTTGGCCCATATGATCATGGGCTTGAACCTGCCGCTTCAACTGCGCGTTTTGATCCCAGCGGTGGAAAACTCGGTCAGCAGCAACGCCTACAGACCGGGCGACATCCTTACGGCGCGCAATGGTATGACGGTTGAGATCAACAACACCGATGCCGAAGGGCGTCTTGTGCTTGCAGATGCGCTTAGTTTTGCCGTGGAGGACAGCCCAGATTTCATGATTTCAATGGCGACCCTGACTGGTGCGGCGCGCGTGGCCGTTGGTCCTGACCTTGCGCCTTACTTCACGGATGACCCTGTTTTTGCAAGCGTTCTGGAAACGTCTGCGGCAAAAGTTGCAGATCCGGTTTGGCGGCTCCCATTTCATACGCCCTACGAGGCGATGATCGAGCCTGGGATTGCTGACCTAGACAACGCGCCGAAGGGTGGATTTGCGGGATCAATCACAGCAGCGCTCTTTCTGAGGCGCTTCGCGGGCGAAACACCCTATGCGCATTTTGATATATACGGTTGGAACCCGACTGCGGCGCCTGCGCGTCCAAAGGGAGGGGTGGGTATGGGCGCGCGCGCCATCTTGCAAGCCCTGCCCAAGGTGCTGGGCCTATGAATGACCGGCGGCGCACACCATTTAACGGCAAGGTGGCGGCAGCGCACCTTAACGGCCTTGTCGATGCAGATCGTTATGTTGAGGCAGAACCGAAACATGTTGCGGTTGTTATTGCTGACTTGTGCACCGAACCAGGTGGTGCCAGAGACCGCCAGCTTTTGCGCGGCGAGGCGTTCATGTGTCTGGATGTGCAAGAAGCATGGGTTTTTGGGTATGCCGAAAAAGATGGTTACGTCGGGTGGATCGAGGCGGCCAGCCTCAATGGGCACCCTTCGGATGTTCCGACGCATCGCGTCGCGTCGGCTCGAAGCTATGGCAAGTCCACGCCAGGTCTGAAGGAGATGGGTCGCGTGACCCCCCTGCCGTTTGATGCCCGCCTTGCAGTGGTGGACGAAAACGATGGGTGGTCACGGATCGCATGGGGGCGCGGTACCCTGCCGCGCGATCTGTATGTTCCTTCCAAACATCTGGTGCGTCTGGACTTTGCAGCTGAAGATCCCATCGCAGTCGCCGAACTCTTTCTTGGGACGCCTTATCTTTGGGGTGGCAATTCCGCGTTTGGCATTGATTGTTCGGGTCTTATTCAAGCAGCGTGCGTTGCGTGTGATGTCGCGTGTCCGGGAGACAGTGACATGCAGGCGGCTGAATTGGGTGTTGAACTGCCAGACGCCGCGCCACTCAAGCGTGGTGACTTGATATTCTGGAGCGGTCATGTGGCCTGGGTCGTCAATCCTGACAAGATTTTGCACGCCAATGCGCATCACATGGCCGTCGTGCATGAACCGCTCAAGTCCGCGATCGCGCGGATTGAGGCGCAAGGCGGTGGACCTGTGACCGCCCGCAAGCGACTGGAGATAGCAACAACATGAGCGATCCATTCTTTCAGCCTGTTTCGGGGATGGAACTGCCGCGGTTCGCGGGTGTTCCAACATTCATGCGCTTGCCGCATGTCTCGAAGAACCACGATCGGTTCGGAGATGTTGATGTGGGGCTGATCGGCGTGCCCTGGGACAGTGGCACCACCAACCGTCCCGGGCCACGCCACGGGCCGCGACAGTTACGGGATGCTTCGACCATGATCCGGGCGCAGCACGCGGTGAACGGTATGCGTCCCTTTGAGGCGCTGAACTGTGCTGATTTGGGAGATGTCGGGCCGAACCCTGCGGATATCGAAGACAACATGTCGCGAATCACCGCGTTTTACGGCGATGTACTGTCCGCTGGAATAAAGCCGCTGACGGCGGGTGGCGATCACCTGACGTCGCTGCCCATCCTCAGGGCCGTGGCCAAAGACGGCCCGGTTGGCATGATCCATTTCGACAGCCACACGGATCTCTTTCACAGCTACTTTGGTGGGCAGATGTACACCCACGGCACACCGTTCCGGCGCGCTGTGGAAGAAGGGCTTTTGGACCCCAAGCGCGTCATTCAAATCGGCTTGCGCGGCAGCATGTATGATGAGGAAGACCGTGATTTTGCCGCAGCCGAGGGCATCCGCCTGATCCTGATCGAAGAATTCTTCGCTCGCGGTGTCGAGGATGTGATGGCCGAAGCGCGCGAGATTGCCGGTAATGGCGCGACTTACATCAGCTATGACATCGATTTTGTGGACCCGACTTTTGCACCCGGGACTGGCACACCCGAAGTGGGCGGCCCGAACAGTTTTCAGGCGCTTCAAGTGTGTCGTGAACTCGCCGGAATGAACATCGTTGGGGCGGACATGGTTGAGGTGTCACCACCTTTCGACAGCTCTGGTAATACGGCTTTTCTGGGTGTGTCGATCATGTTTGAAATTCTATGTGTCATGGCCATGCAGAGCGCCGCATGAGTGCGATTGCCAACACAGACCAAGCCGAATACTGGTCTGGGCCTTCCGGTGAGAAATGGGTTCAGAAGCAGGAAATGTTTGATGCCTTGATGACGCCGGTGCTCAAGCTGCTTCTGGACAGAGTGGGCATGAAGTCAGGCCAAAAGGTTCTGGATATCGGATGTGGGACCGGTGCCAGTCTGTTGCAGCTGGCCGGCGTTGTGGGGCCATCAGGGCATGTGACGGGTGTTGATGTTTCAACTCCAATGCTGGCAATGGCGCGCGCGCGTGTCGAGACTGCGGGGCTGGACAATGTGACATGTATTGAGGCTGACGCGCAGGTGTATGACTTTGGCTCTATGGCCGTGGACCAAATTGTTTCACGCTTTGGCGTCATGTTTTTCGAAGACCCCTATGCGGCCTTTGCCAACATCGGCAAGGCCCTTGCACCGGGTGGAACCATAACCTTCATCACCTGGGCCGGACTGCCAGAAAACCCGTGGTTTCGCCTGCCCATCGAATTTGCCAAAGCGCGCGTCGGGTCTCCGCCACCTCCGGATCCCCGTGCACCGGGTCCGATGGCGTTCAGTGAACAGGACTATGTCACAGACATCTTGACCCAGGCTGGGTTTCGGAACGTCACGGCGGAGACTGTGCGCCCCAATCTTACGCCTTTGGGCAGCTTATCGGACGTTGCTGACTTTGCGGGGCGCGAAGGGCCGGCCAGCAGGATTGTCAATGATATGTGCGGATCGGACGATGATGTACTGGCCATTGTCTCTGACCTTGAAAACGCGATGCGTGATTTCGATACGAGTGACGGTGTGCGTATTCCTGCGAAACTTAATCTGTTCAGCGCGTCCGCAGCTGATTGAGCAATGTGCGTGATGGGTGTCCGTCAGCTTTTGTGCCGATGGATTGCTGGTAAGCGATAATGGATTTGCGGGTGTTCGGTCCGATCAATCCGTCAATTTTCTCCAGCGGATACCCTTTGCGTTTGAGAATGCGCTGGATTTCCTTGCGCTCTTCAAAGCTGACTGGCTCATAGCCGCGAGGCCAGCTGGCCTGAATTTCAGGCCGGCCTGCGATACGGTCAGCCAGGTGACCCACACCAATCGCGTAGGCATCGGCGTTGTTGTAACGCTTGATCACGTCGAAATTGGCAAACACCATAAAGGATGCGCCTTGCGGACCTGCCGGTTGCAGGATGCGTGCCGCGCCATAATTCCTCACCGCGCGACCATCAATGCCCACAACGCCTCGGCTGGCCCAGTCCGATGGCATGCGCTTGGTTTTGCCAAATTGCGCACCGCTGGGCACCCGCACTTCCACGCCCCACGGCATGCCTTTGCGCCAGCCAAACCGCTTGAGATAAGCGGCGGTGGAGGCCAGTGCGTCAGAGGGGTCTTTAGACCAGATATCGCGCTTGCCATCGCCGGTGAAATCCACAGCGTAAGCTTCATATGAGGTTGGAATGAACTGCGTGTGTCCCATTGCCCCAGCCCACGAGCCTTTAAAGTTTTGCGGTGTGACATCCCCCGATTGCAGAATTTTCAACGCGGCGATGAGCTGTTTTTCGAAAAACGCGCCGCGCCGTCCGTCAAAGGCCAATGTCGACAAAGCCTCAATTACTGGAATGTCACCGGTGCGAGAGCCGTAACGGCTTTCAAGACCCCAGACGGCGGTGATCACTTCTTTCTCGACACCGTAGGCTTGTTCGATCCGTTTGAGCGCACGATTATGTCGGCGCAGGGCCTTGCGACCCAGATCAACACGCTCCGGCGAGGCCGCGCTGTCGAGGTAGTCCCAGATCTGGCGCTTGAACTCTGCTTGATTGCGATCCTTTGAGATCACGTCGGCATTATAATTCACGCCACGGAAGGCTCGGTCCAAAACGGCATTGCTGATCCCTGCCGACCGCGCCCGACTGCGAAAGCCGCGCACCCACTGGTCGAAAGCAGGGTTTGAGGCAACAACTGTGAGAGCTTCCGGCGTCTGTGTCACCGCCTCTAACCTATCGGGACGCGCCTTGGGTCGCAGGCTGCGTGCCAATAAAGCTTTGATCACGGTTTCCTGCTCTGCTGTGGCAACGGCAGGTTCTGCCACGGGCCGAACCTGAGGTCGCAGCGAAGATTCCACCGGAGTAGCCGGTGCGATGTTCGCGAATGACGCGACAAGTGCCGCGGTGACAAGGCGTTTGCTATACATGCTCGATCCCTTTTCGGGTTTATCTTATTGTAGCTTGAAAGCGGAGTTCCTCAAAGACGTCAATTAAAGATGTCGCGAGGGTTCGCCTATGGTGCCGGGCTGGCTTCGCAGCCATCGCCCATCTGCGCCAGACAATCGCGCAGCATAGAGACGCGTCTGGGACGAAACGAGGCACCGGTCAGTTCCAGACTTTGCATGCGATCCAGGCGGAAGGCGCGGAAATCTTTGCGCAGGTGACACCATGCCAGCAAACACAAAGATGCCTGCATAAACACAACAGACAACGGATCAACGTCGCGCGAGGTTTCACGACCTTCGGCATCCGTATAGTCAAAGCGGATGGTTTTTTCGTCCCAAGTGGCTTTGCGCAATACGGCAGCGTCGATGCCAGGCTCGGGAAGAGGCCGGAAGCTGACGGCGTTAAGAACCGCATGTTCCAATCTGTGGGCCTGACTGGCGGGTAAACGCGCGCGCAGTTTCGCCAAGGCCGAGTTGGCAGCCTGAGCCAGAGTGCTGTCGCCAACTTCGCTCACTTCGCGCAGTCCAAAAACCAACGCCTCAAGCTCATCATCGTCAAAGCTAAGCGGTGGCAGAGCGGCGTCTTCAACCAGAGTGTAGCCAAAGCCAGATGCTCCATCGATCACTGCACCCAAACCGCGCAGGGCGTCAATGTCCCGGTAAATCGTGCGTGGAGTGACATCCATGAGTTCGGCCAGCCGCGTCGCGGTCGCTGGAGGCGGCAAGCTTCGTAGCGTTTGCATGAGTTGGAACAGTCGGGTCGTGCGGCTCATGGGCGGACTATGCCTGAAGATACTGTCAATTTATGTCAGTACATCACAGCGCACTCGAATGGGACGGGTTTTGCAGTCTTACCGCCGTTTGCGCGAGACCTTGCGCTTCACCTTTGCGGCTTTCTTTTTGTCCCACGCAAGTTTGCGCTTGGGCCCAGATCCACGGCGCCCGCCCCGAGGTCTTGAAGTGTTTGGTGTGATGTTCTCACCGTCCAGCCGCACCAGATCCAGGGCGAGACCGCCGGTCACAGGGGCTGCTTCGGCCAGGCGCACAACAACCCGTTGCCCGAGGCCTATGGTCAGTCCAGTGTCTTCTCCCATCAATGTGCCCGCATCACGATCGAAACGGAAATACTCACGCCCCAAAGCGCGCATCGGAATCAGCCCATCCGCCCCGGTTTCGTCCAGCCGTACAAATGCGCCAAATTTTGCGATACCACTGATCCGCCCGGTAAATTCATCGCCTATCCGCTCTGAGAGAAAGGCCGCGAGGTAGCGGTCATTGGTGTCGCGTTCAGCGGTCATTGAGCGGCGTTCGGTTTCGGAGATATGTTCCCCAGTGCCTTGCAGGCGCTCCTCGTCCTCACGGCTCAACCCGTCCTCTCCCCAGCCATGGGCCGAGATCAATGCGCGGTGCACGATCAGATCAGCATAGCGTCGGATGGGCGAGGTGAAATGCGCATAAGAGTGCAACGCGAGACCAAAATGCCCAAAGTTGGAAGGCGCATAATAGGCTTGGGTCATGGCGCGCAGCGTGGCGAGGTTCACGGTTTCGGCGTGATCTGTGCCAACAGCACCTTTGAGAAGCTGATTGATATGCGAGGTCTTGAGCACTTGCCCTTTGGCCAGTGTCAGACCCGCTGCATCGGCCACGTCTCGCAATGTATCAAGCTTTTCTGGCGGAGGTTCTTCATGCACGCGAAACAGCAATGCGGATTTCTTGGCGATGAGTGTCTCAGCAGCCGCGACATTCGCCAACACCATCATATCTTCGATCAGACGATGTGCATCGAGCCGTTCAGAGAAGTTCACTGAAACAACCTTGCCCTCATCGCTCAAAACGACTTTGCGTTCGGGCAGGTCCAGATCGAGCGGTTGGCGTCGCTTGCGTGCCTCGGTGAGGGCTGCATGGGCGTCGTAAAGCGGGTTGATGACGCTATCCATCAAAGGGGTGCATTTATCGTTCGGGGCGCCGTCGCGGGCCTCCTGAACCTCTTTGTAGTTAAGCGAAGCCGCCGAGCGCATGAGGCCGCGTACAAAGTGATGGCCGATCTTGTCTCCATGGGCGTTGATCTGCATCCGAACCGCGATGCAGGCACGCGGTACGCCTTCATGCAACGAACACAGGTCCCCGGAGAGCCGGTCTGGCAACATCGGGACAACGCGGTCTGGGAAATAGCTGGAATTGCCGCGCTTGCGGGCCTCGGCATCAAGGGCCGAGCCGGAAGTGACGTAGTGCGCGACATCCGCAATAGCGACCCAGATGACATAACCGCCTTCATTTTTGGGATCGTCATCTTCATGCGCCCAGACCGCATCGTCATGATCGCGCGCGTCGGCAGGATCAATCGTGACCAGTGGCACCTCGCGCAGGTCTTCACGGCCTTTTAGGCCAGCAGGTTTCTTTGCGTCTGCTTCCGCGATTACGTCATCGGGAAAATCGTCGGGGATGCCATGTTGGTGAATGGCGATGAGAGAAACTGCCTTGGGGGCTGTCGGGTCGCCGAGCCGGTCCAGAATGCGCGCGCGGGGCAGGCCCATGCGATCCTTCGGGCCCGCTTGTTCTGCCTCGACCAACTCACCGTCTTTTGCCCCGGCTGTGGCCCCTGCGGCAACGACCCATTCCTTGCCGTCACCCTTGTCGATGGGCATGATCCGGCCACCCTCGGCGCGTTTGCGGAATATGCCCAGAATTTTGCGCGGGTTGGTCCCGATCCGCCGAATGAGCCTAGCTTCATATTGATGCGCTTCGCCCTTTACCTCTTGCAAGCGAGCTAAGATGCGTTCGCCCGGAGCCATCGCTGGATCGGAGGTGCGTGGGACAAGCATCACAACAGGCTCTTTGCCCTCACCGTGCCACTCCAAAGGCCGCGCCAAAAGCTCGCCATCTGGGGTCTGGTCGTTGATCTGAAGGATACTCACCGGCGGCAATTTATCGGGATCGCGATACGTCTTTTTGCGTTTCTCCAGATGCCCTTCGGCCTCCAGCTCTTTCAGAATGCGCTTCAGATCAATACGCGCAGCCCCCTTGATGCCAAACGCCTTGGCGATGTCGCGCTTGGATGTAAGCGTCGGGTTGTCGGCGATCCATTGCAGGATCTCGGGTTTGGTTGGCAGGGTACTCATACTGATCGGCCTAACACGAAGCGGTGCGGTGTTCTATCGACGATTGATGCGTTGAAACTTGGCGAGGTCCTCAACGGTATCTATGTCGCGCAGCGTATCAACAAAGCCGATGCGCATGCCGGGCAGAGTGGCAAGGCTGTCGTCCAGTGCGTGTTTGGTTGACCAGCGAACGCCTTGGAACATCGTTGAGGGCAAGGCTGCATTCGCGCCGGTACCGACCAGCCAGAAGCCGCCATCCTCTGCGGGGCCAAATACGGCATCCTGAGCGCCGAGTGTGTTGAAAGCTTGGGAAACTTGGCGCTGTGAAATGCCCGGAATGTCGCCTCCGATGAGGCAAACGGGGCTTCGGTCAAACTCGCGCAAAAGCCGCGCCATACGCACACCTAAATCGCCCTGACCTTGCGGTATGCGCGGCAAATGGGCGGGCCAAGCGCGGGAGGCAAGGCCCGCGTAATCCGGCGCGACGGCAAGGATCATGTTCCAGCGACGGGGAGCGTACAGCCTGCGGAGCAGGGCGCGGGATTGATGGCGGAACCACCAGGCCGCATTGGTCATGCCTATGTCGCGGCCCAAACGGGTTTTCACCAGCCCCGCGCGTGGTTCTTTCAACATGACGATCAGTGTGGGTCGCAGCATGCCTTTAGCGGAAATAGTCGGTCAGGATGCGGCGATAGATCGCCTTCAGATTATGCACGTCTGCGATGTCCACGTGTTCATCAACCTGATGCATGGATTTGCCGACAAGGCCGAATTCAACCACTGGGCAGTGATCTTTGACAAACCGCGCATCTGATGTGCCGCCTGTTGTGGAGAGGTCCGGTGCTACGCCGGTTTCAGCTTTCACAGCGTTGGCAACCAGCCTTGAGAGAGCCCCAGGAGGTGTGACAAAGCTTTCGCCTGAGACTTTGATTTTGACGTCACTTTGCACGCCAAACTCTGAGGATACATCTTCGATCTGTGACATGAGCCAAGTGGTAAGGTCGTCGCTGGAATGCGCATCGTTGAACCGAATATTCACGGTGGTGTGGCACTCGGCAGGGATAACATTGGTTGTTGGATTGCCTGTATCGATGTTTACAACCGCGAGTGTGGAAGGATCGAAGTGATCCGTGCCGCTGTCCAAGGTGTGCGAGGCCAGTCGGTCTACCAACCGCGCCATGGCCGGAAGTGGATTGCGCGCACGATGCGGATAGGCGGAATGGCCTTGCACGCCAGTTAGTGTGATCCAGGCCGACATAGACCCGCGGCGTCCGATCTTGATCATGCCCCCCAAGGTTTCAGGGCACGTCGGTTCCCCCACAAGGCAGACATCCATCCTTTCGCCTTGGGCATGCATCCAATCCAAAAGCGCCACTGTGCCATCTGTCGCGTCGCCTTCTTCATCGCCAGTTATGGTCAGGACAATGGCGCCGTCCGGAGGGGTCTCTTTCACGTGATCTATGGCCGCTGCGGCAAAGGCCGCGACACCGGATTTCATATCGGTGGCCCCGCGTCCCCATAGAAAACCATCGCTGATCTCGGCGCCGAAAGGTGGTTTTGTCCAGGCGGCTTCGTCCCCAACGGGAACCACATCTGTATGACCGTTAAACCCAAAACTGCGGGCTGCACCCTTTTCGCCCCAGCGTGCAAAAAGATTGCATGTCCCCGCGCGGTCCACACGCGTGCAAGTAAAACCAGCCTTGGACAATTCGGTCTCAAGCAACTCAAGGGCGCCACCTTCCGCAGGTGTGACCGACGGGCAGCGTACAAGTCGGGCCGTCAGGTCCACTGGGTCCACAGGAGTCTGAGAAGAACGAGACATGATGCTTCCTAAACTGGGTTGCCAAAGCCCTAGCGTGGAACAGCCAAAACCGCAAATGCCAAGCCATTGGTGCAGGTAAGACTCAGAGCAATCTCAAACTGTTCTGAATGCTTAACAGCGCAGAATTTTCATGCTATGGCATTCAAAAAAAGAACCGAGGCAGGACAGTGAGCAGTTGGGCGAAAGCCTTTGAAGTGGACGGAACGCAGAATTTCCGCCCTTCGTATTCCATGAGGTCTCAGGAATAAGAACGGTTTGCGACCTGCCTCAGAGATGAGGCGGAAGGCATATGGTTGCAGGAGTTGAACTCCCGATTGACCGGTTTGCGACAGCAGACCAAATGGCGCAAACGATTTTCGGCGATGGTGTGAACATCATTTCTGCCAGTTACACCGGCGATCAGGACTCCTCGGGTATCTATACCAATGGTGACGCGATTTCCCCTGGTGTAACGCCGGGAGACACTGGGGTTCTGTTTTCGACTGGTGACTTGCGCGGATTTACCAACAACAATGCTGCGCAATCGAACCTCAATACCAACACGACAACAGGATCGAGTGGTCCAAACAACAATCCAGACTTTAATGCGGCAGCGGGTACAAACACTTTCGATGCCTCGTTTTTGGACGTAGATTTTACGGCAACCGGCAACGTCATGACGATGCAGTTTGTCTTTGCATCAGAAGAGTTTCCGGAATTTGCCAATGGGGCTTTTCAGGATTTTGTAGGCGTCTGGATTAACGGAACTCAGGTTCCGCTTGGCATTGGGGATGGAGATATCGACCCCAACAACCTGAACGCCGGGTCAAACGCGAACGTTTTCATCGACAACACCGCTGATCAGTTCAATACGGAAATGGACGGTTTCACGCTGACCATGACCTTAACCATTCCCTTGGTTGATGGCGTAAACTCGTTACGCATCGGGATCGCGGATGTTGCGGACAACAACTTTGACTCTACCCTTTTGATTGCTGCGGATAGTGCGCAAACAACCCTTGTTGCGCTGGATGACTCGGCCAACCTGTTTCCAACCGGGTCTCGCACCATTGATCTGTTGGGCAATGATATCAACGGCACGGGTGGCACACTCAGCATTTCCCAGATTAACGGCCAAACGATTCCACCAAGTGGTGACGTCATTCTTCCGTCTGGACAAACAGTTCAGGTTAACGGCGACGGAACGATCACGGTTCTTGGCGATGGTGATGTCGAAGAAGTCAACTTTACCTACGAAGTGACCAGCACAACAGGTGACACCGATATCGGCTTTGTCACGCTGAACTCAGTACCTTGTTTCGTCGAAGGCACGCATATTTTGTGTGAAAGGGGTGACGTGCCGGTTGAAGACCTGCAACCCGATGATCTGGTACTTACACGTGATGAAGGGTTTCAGCCATTGCGCTGGGTGGGAAGCCGCACGGTTGAAGGCACAGCAGATTTTGCTCCAATTCGTATTGCTGCCGGTACGTTTGGAGATCACAAAGAGCTTTGGGTGTCTCCTCTGCATCGGGTGCTGATCCGCGACAGTTTGGCAGAGCTTTTGTTTGGCGATTCTGAAGTTCTCGTGGCGGCCAAGGATTTGGTCAACGACCATAGCGTGCGTCGTAACGAGATGCCGTCGGTGACCTATTTCCATCTTCTCTTCGACCGGCATCAAGTCATCATTTCCGAAGGACTCGCGACGGAAAGCTTCCTGCCCGGGCCGCAGATACATGACAGTTTCGAAGACGAAATTGTACGTGAAATTTACGACCTTTTTCCTGAAATGAACCCAGATACAACAGGTGGTTACAGTGCCGCAGCACGCCGGATGCTGCGCAGTTATGAGGCGCAGGTGCTCGCCCAGAAATGGGTCGCCTGACATGGCCTGGCTGGGGTTGCGCGACAAGAGAGGGGGGTGGTTTCGCAGCCATGCGGACCGTGCTGAGAGCGAAGATCTGCTGACCTCCAGAGCACGCTCGACCTGGCTCAAGCGTGGTACGATTCTAATCGAGACGCGGTTGTCTGCTCAGGCGCAACCCCAAACCTTATTCTCGTTCCAACGCACTTGGCCCAAGGTTGGGCGCTTCAGCCTGCAGGCCTTGGCCCATGGCGGGATCGTATTGGTGGATGCCATTGGGGATGACGTGCGCCATGCTACTTTGCCATTTGATGCAAATGGACGAATTGATGTGATCCGCTTGAGCTATAGCTGGGATGTCTCAACAGGGTTTGCCACCCTTACGCTTGAGCAACCTGAAAGTGAAAACATTGCAAGAGCGCAGATCAAAGACCCGGTCGGTCTGTTAGAAGAGGATCTGGACGCGGCCTTTGCCAGTGGACACGCTAGCAATCTGCAGGAAGATGTGCTTTTCGCTGCTGTTTCTAACCGGATTGAACCTGTAGGGCCGATGCCGACGCTGACCTCCCAAGTGCCGATCCGGACAAGCTGCGGCGAAGTACCCGCCTCGGATATCCGGCGCGGTGATATGGTGATTACTGAGTCGGGCGACACTGTGCCGGTTCTTCAAGTTGTGCGTCGTACTGTGCCAGCGCGAGGCACATTCCGGCCTATTCGCCTTCGGGCGCCTTACTTCAATCTTCAGCGTGACATCGTTGTCGCCCCTCAACAGCGTTTGGTCATGAGAGGATCTCAGGTCGAGTACATGTTCGGGAGCGAGGCGGTACTTGTCCCTGCAAGGCATCTGGTGAATGACAGCTCAGCCTTCGTAGCGAACGGCCCAAGCACGGTGACCTATCACCACTTGCTATTGCCTGGTCATCAGGCGGTTCTGGCCAGCGGATGTCCTTTGGAAAGCCTCTATGTCGGACGTATGCGACGTAAGCCAGAGACCCTTGCAACCAGCATCCTGGCGAGTTTTGACCGCGCGCGCTTGCCAGAGCATTCGAAACCCATTTGGCCAGTCCTCAAGCCGTTTGAAGCGGTAACCCTGGCCACGATGCGCGCAGCGTAAGCTGCTCAGTCAAAAAATGGCGTGACCTGCGCCACGATCACGGCATTTTCGTCCAGGGCCCGCTGCATCAGTGCGCGTTCTTCATCGCTTATGTCATGCCCTTCTGCTTCGCGCTCTTTCAGCGTGCCATAGCCGGACACGTCTAGCGGCGCTGTGTCGGCCTGTTTCAGGATGGCCACGGTTTCGCGCACGGCTTCGGCCTCGTCCACGCCAGAGGCATAGACCATGAGTGCGGCACCAGTAGCTTCCTTGGGAAGCCCGTCACCTTTCTTGCGGCCAATTTCGACAAGCAGGGTATAGACCTGTTGGCGTGAGGGTTTTCGCTCAGCCATCTTCATCTCCATCAGGTTCAATCCACTTGCCCTTGGCATCAGGCCCTTGCCAGAAATCGCGTTCCAGCTCATACCCCTCCGCATGGCGCTGCGCAAATCCAGCAAGCAAAGCGGCCCGCCAAGGCTCGTCCAATCCGCGAAACCATGCCTCGCCTGGTGACTGAAACCATCGATAGTTCATATAGTCTTGCTCGGTTCCGTCCAGTTCGGACACAACCAGCAAAGCATTGCAAAAAACCTGCGCGCGCTGTGAATGATTATCCACGGCATACGCGATGAGCTCGATTGGTTCGCAAGGATACCACGAGTTGTCAGGTTGTTTTTGAAGTCGCCAATCATAGCTGTCCCGCAAGTCATGCAAGGCAGCCAAATGTTTGACACCGTCCTCCGGCATGGCCTGGCTATCGCCATCTGCAATTTCTTCAAGCAGAAGCTCGGTCGCGTGCTTTCTAATCAGCATGAGCAGGTCATTGATCACCTGCTCACGCCGAGCGTCGAGATCAGTCACGCAAAAGCTCGTTGATGCCGGTCTTGGAGCGGGTGCGTTCATCAACCCGTTTCACAATCACGGCGCAGTAGAGATTGATGTTGTTCTTGGTGGGCATAGAGCCTGCGACCACCACGGAATAGGGCGGGACTTCTCCGTACATCACATCGCCGGTTTCACGGTCGACGATCTTTGTGGATTGACCAATGAACACGCCCATGCCCAGCACAGACCCTTCGCGCACGATACAGCCTTCGACAACTTCAGAGCGGGCGCCAATAAAGCAGTTGTCTTCGATGATTGTAGGACCGGCCTGCATCGGCTCCAGAACGCCACCGATGCCGACGCCGCCCGAGAGATGCACGTTCTTGCCGATCTGCGCGCAGCTGCCCACGGTCGCCCAGGTGTCGACCATTGTCCCTTTGTCCACATAGGCGCCGAGGTTCACAAAAGACGGCATGAGCACAACGCCGGGGGCGATGTAGGCGGATTTGCGAACGACGCAATTGGGTACCGCACGAAAGCCCGCGTCTTTCCACTGGTTGTCGCCCCAACCTTTGAATTTGCTGTCGACCTTGTCCCACCAGCCGCCAGCCTGCGGGCCGCCGTCTTGCTGTTCCATATCTTTGATACGAAAGCCCAGGAGTACAGCCTTCTTGGCCCACTGGTTCACATGCCAGGAGTTGTCCGCCTGTTTTTCGGCCACGCGTAACGTGCCACCATCCAGCGCATTCAACGTATCCTCAATAGCTTCACGGGTTTCGCCGGCGGTGGCAGGTGTAATCGTATCACGCGCCTCCCATGCGGTTTCGATCGCGGCTTCGAGTTGGGCGTTGGACATGTGGGCCTCCCTTTCGGAATCATCTGTTCGCGAAGGGCTATAACTGTCTAACGGGCGCGATGAAACAGATAAGCGTGGCTATGGCCGGGAAAGGGGGCTTGAAACCGGCGCATAAGGCGGGTGTAGCTATAGCCCAGGTCAGAGGCCTTGGCGCGTCTTTCGCCGGACGTTGCGCAGACCAGTGCAAGGCCTGCGCCAGCCTCTCTTAGAGCATACCCCTTGTACTGCAGCCGCTTTTGCAAATCTTGCCAATCTCGCGCATAGGCAAAATCATCGGCGAGGAGCGCGCGCAGGGGCGCGATGAGCCGCTCATCAGGCCTGATGGCCTTCTTCGCGCGCGTGCGACGAAACAGATCACGCCTTATCGCGCCTTTTATAATTTCATCGATGTCACAGTTTTCTTCACGCGCAATCTGAGTCAATGCGCGAAAGGTGGTCTGGTCGATATCCAGAGACATAGTGGACATGCCCAGTTCATGGGCGTTTGAGATTAAAGATCTGTAAACGGATCTGGCGCAATGTTGCCACCGCAGACCAAAACGGCCACGCGTTCGCCTTTGGCCGGACGATATGCGCCAGACATCAGCGCGGCGAGGGCTGCGGCGCCAGCGGGCTCCACAAGTTGTCTTAGCTCTGTCCAAAGTGCGCGTTGAGCCAAGATGATGGCTTCATCCGAGACGAGAACCGTTTCGATACCCTGTTGTTCGGCGAGACCAAAGCAGATGTTGCCAATGCGCCGAGCGCCCAGAGCATTGGCGGCAACGCCAGAGACGTCGACATCCACGGGGTTGCCTTCGTTGCGTGCCGCATGCAGAGCGTTGCAGGTTTCCGGCTCAACAGCCACGATCTTGCGCTGCCCACCAAGCCACGCCATCGCCCCGGAGATCAGGCCCCCTCCGCCAACGGCGATGAGAACTGTATCCGCCTCCAGACCTTGCGCCTCCCATTCGGCCATGCAGGTGCCTTGGCCTGCGACAGTGCCAGGCGCATCATAGGCATGGATTTGCATGGCGCCGGTTTCGGCTTCGTAGGCCATGGCCGCATTGAGTGCATTCGCATATGCGCCTTCAACCACATGCAAGTCCGCCCCAAGGCTTTCGATCAAGTTGATCTTTGCGGGACCGGCCATTTCCGGCACATATATACGCGCCTTGTGCCCCAGTTGCGATCCGGCATAAGCCACAGCGGCCCCGTGATTACCACCTGACGCGGCTACAAGCCCGGCTTTGGGCACCTTCTGTGACAGAAGCGTGTTGAATGCGCCGCGGGTTTTGAAACTGCCGGTGTGCTGCAGATGTTCCAGCTTGAGATCAATTTCGTTGGACAGTCCAAACGCCCTGACGCTTATCAACGGCGTGCGTCGTATATACTGTGCGATCCGAGTTTGCGCGCTGATGATTTCAGCCTGCCAATCCATGTTCATCTCCTTGTGACGCACCCCGCAGAGGCTGGTCAAGCTGCGATCAACCCTATACGCCTTGTGAAAACGACCTGAAAGAGACCTGTACAATGAAAGATGATCGCCGTAGCCAGTTTCGCGATGCCCATTCGGATCGCTTTACAGCCGAAAATGTTCCCGACACACCGCAAACACGTGCACCTGCCTACCGTTTGGCCTTTGCGGATGAGGATTTCCTGTGTCGTGATGAGTTGCGGCCTGTCCGGCTTCAGCTGGAACTGCTGAAGCCGGAAATGATCCTCAATGAGCGTGGGATTGAAAGCACTGTGGTGTTGTTTGGTGGCGCAAGAATTCCCGAACCATCCCAGAAGGACAAAGCGCGTACCAAGACACTTGCTGATCTGTCACGCTTCTATGATGAGGCTCGTGTGTTCGCGCGCCTGATGACCGAAAAATCCATGCAGTCCTATGGCCGCGAGTATGTCGTCGCCACAGGTGGCGGCCCGGGCGTCATGGAGGCCGGAAACCGCGGTGCGGATGACGCGGGCGGCAATTCCATTGGCCTGAACATCGTGCTGCCGCATGAACAGGCCCCGAATGAGTATGTCACACCGGGCTTGTGCTTCAACTTTCACTACTTCGCCATTCGCAAGATGCATTTCCTGATGCGCGCAAAGGCGATTTGCTGTTTCCCTGGTGGGTTTGGCACCTTGGACGAGCTCTTCGAGGCACTGACGCTGATTCAAACGGACCGGATGAAGCGCGTCCCATTCTTGATGTTCGGTGAGGAATTCTGGCGCGGCATTATCAATTGGGATGCGTTGTCTGAGGCGGGGACAATAAGCCCAGAAGACCTTGACCTCTTCCAGTTTGTTGAAAGTGCCGATGAGGCGGTTTCGATCATTGATGAGTGGTATAAGCCAGAGGCGTGATCACAATCCCTCAAAGTCACACAGCGCGTGCACATCCATGCCCATGGCTTCCAGTTTGGCGCGGCCACCCAACTCTGGCAGGTCGATCACAAAGGCACAGCCGATGATCTCGCCGCCCAGACGTTCAACCAGTTTGATCCCCGCTTCAGCTGTACCGCCTGTGGCCAGCAGGTCGTCCACCACGAGTATTTTTTCACCAGCGGTGATTGCGTCGTCATGCACCTCAACTATGGCTTCTCCGTATTCCAGTTGATATTCTTCTGAGATCACGGCGCCGGGCAGTTTGCCTTTCTTGCGGATTGGTACGAATCCAACCGAAAGTTGATGCGCCACGGCACCGCCAAGGATAAAACCGCGCGCTTCCAGCCCGACAACCTTGTCGATCTGCATCCCGGCGTATGGATGCAGTAGCTGATCAATGGCCATGCGAAAGCCACGCGGATCGGCAAAAAGCGTTGTCACATCGCGGAACATGATGCCCTCGTGCGGAAAATCCACGATGGTGCGGATGTAGTCCTTGATCGGTTTGGAGTTTGGCATCTTTTGGTTCCCGGTTTCACATTCCACCCTCCGGTTTGGCCGATGCCGGTGGATTTGGCAAGGATTAGGCAGGGTTGTGAAATCAGCGTTAAAGCAACGTGCTCAGATATGCGGCACTTGCATATGCGTTGTATATACGCTTTGAACGGTTGACAGTCGCGGCACAAAAGGCACGCCTGCATGGCCAAGAAAGATGCTAAATCCAAGGACAACAAAGCCGGTAAGAAGAACAGCCAGTTGATCTTGCGGCTGAACAAGGATGAACGGGATGCCTTCGTGGCGTTGTGCAAAGACAAAGACACGAGTGCCGCGCGGGAAATCCGAGGGTTCATTCGCAGCTACGTGAAAAAGCACGGCTGATTTGGTCACCACAGAGCTGGTTTGCTCACCATAAGCCAATAGACAATCGTCAAGCCGATGAAGGCCGGCCATCCCAAGACGAACCACTTTTTGTAAGCGCTGCTAGCCGCTTCGGGGAGCGGCGTGTCCGTGGAGAGGGCTTCGCGGGCCAGGTCGCGAATGCAGATTTGCAGTCGAACAACCTGAAACCAACAGGCAAAGGCCAGAACGTAGAGCGCATATGTTAGTATGAGCCATGGTTCGCTAAGGCTGTATCCTGTCAGGTAGATCAGCCACAGTCCCGTCAAAGGCTGCACAATGCCTGCGGGGGTCGTGAAGATCCAATCGGCAACCACGACGCCCGAGGTGACGGAGTGAATGGTCTCAACCTTCTTCGTGCGCATGGCCCAGACCATTTGAAAGGCTGTGCCAATACCTGTTCCAAAAAGGACCGTAGAACTCAGGATATGTAGCCATTTGGCGATCAGATAGGGATCCATCGCTATCGCTCGTCTTCCAGAATCGCCATGACCGCAATGAGGGCGAGGATGGGCAGGTTCTTGAGCAGCCCGCCTAACGGCAAGAGCCAAAGCACAGGGGCCAAGGCTGTGAAAACCACTGTGTAAGATAGGACCATAGCAGCTTGTAGACCGGCTACAAGTTTTGGGCGCCATCCGCGAAACAGTGCTGAGGCAATGGCCAGATCAACGATGCCCCCGAGACGGGCCAAGGCGATCAACAGGCCATCCGGGAGAGTGGCGTTTTGGACCAGCGGCAGGAAACTTTCAGATGGTAAGACAAGTCCCAAGATACCGGATACCAGCCACAGCACACCCAGTACGACCCTGACCAGAGGACGGAAGAGGTAGAGCCTTGCATGCCACAGGTCTTGGGTGCCTGCCGGACGTGCGAAGAGGAATTGTGAGAATCCTCGGGGTGCATTTGGGAGGTTCGCGATGGCTTCGCCGGTCTGTGCCACAACACCACTGCTCAGCTGGGCGACGGATGTTGCCGATATTGGTCCCCATCGCATAGCATCACCCAGCCGTCCCATCATGCGCGCCACAGCCATCGGCAAAGGCAGCACAAGTGTTGGGCGCAGACCTAACCACTGGCGCATAGCGGCGATCATATCGCGTTGTGTCACGGTCTCGGGTCCGCCGATCTCATGCGGGCCCGGACCATGCGATCTGCGAAGCATGTGATCAACGACCAAAGACAGATCACTGGCATGGATCGGATTAAAGGTTTGCATACCGTTTCCGACGACAGGTGTGGCAACAGGCAAAGCCGCAAGGGATCGCGCCAGAGATGAGCCACCATAGGATGTGTCCGCCAATACCAGACCTGCGCGCAGGATCGTCATGCCATGTGCCTCGGCGGCTTGTTCCCCGTCGCGGCGGTAACGGGCAAAAGCGGTGTCTGCCTCGTCTATTCCCACGGCAGAGATGAGGATGCCGCGGGCGGTTTTCATCGCAGCGTAAAGAGCATTAGGGGCATCAACATGCACGGCTTTGTAGGTGGCGTCAGAGGCATGCAGCACGCCGGCGGCATTGACCACGTGGGTTACACCCTCAAGCTTGTCGCGCCAATAGTCCTGTGTCTGGGCCTCGGCCGATGTGAGGTCTGCCTTTAGTGTGTTGAACCCCATTCGCTCCAACCGTTCAGGGCGCCGCGCGGAGGCCAGAACATCCCATCCGGCGTCGCGCAGGCCAAAGGCGAGGTGGCGGCCAATGAACCCATCTGCCCCGAGAACAAGGACCTTTCCGCACGCGTCTGTCACGGGGAGCGGCGCAACGTTGCCGTCATCACGCCCATGCCGATCAGAGCCACGCCGCCACCACGTGTAAGCCAGGTGATCACGTTGCCGCGTCCAATAGTTTGGCGCAGCTTGTCCGCGAGCAGAGCATAGGCCAGCGCATTGATTGCTGCGAGGCCCACGAAGGTGGCAATCAGGATTGTGAACTGTGGCATAAGTGGCTGGTTTACAGATACAAACTGCGGCACGAAGGCGATGAAAAACGCAATGGATTTTGGGTTAAGCGCGGTTACGGCTGCGGTATGCCAAAAGACGCCGCGTGCTGGTTTTTCATTGGGTGTCAGGGTTTCAAGACCCGAGCTTGGCGCGCTGCGCACAAGCTTGATTCCAAGGTATATAAGGTAAATCGCGCCGATCCATTTCAGGATGGTGAACAGCGTGGCGGAGGCCAGCACCAGGGCCCCTAATCCTGCCAGTGATGCAGACATGGCCACAAGGTCCCCCAAGGCCACACCTGTTGCACTGGCCACGGCAACGCGGCGGCCCTGGCTCAGCGCGTAAGAGAGGACGAGAAGGACGGTTGGTCCTGGAACGAGCAGTAGCGCAGTTGAGGCGGCCACGAAGGTCAGCCAGAGATCGAGTGGCATCTATGCGTCCTCCCTTGGACAAAGTACGCGGCCCGCCACGGCGTCCAGCTTGGCTGCTAGCGCAGGATCACGCGCCTCAGGTGCCGTCAGGATGGCGTATTCCAGCGCCCGGTCACAGCCGTGTGGGCAGGGGGCGCGCTCCGGTCCAAGCAGGTCGGGCAGGCGCGAGACCATAGTGCGGGCTTTGTCGGCATTGCCCATGAGCGTGGCGATGATTTGCGTGACGTCTACTTCACCGTGGTCAGGATGCCAGCTGTCGTAGTCGGTAATCATGGCAACGGAGGCGTAACAGAGCTCGGCCTCGCGGGCGAGTTTGGCTTCGGGCATGTTGGTCATACCGATGACGTCGCAGCCCCAGCTTTCACGGTACATTTTTGACTCTGCCAACGTCGAGAACTGCGGACCTTCCATGGCCAGGTAAGTGCCGCCGCGATGGACAGTGATACCGGTCTCTCTCGCGGCAGTTTCACAGGCCTCTCCGAGGCGAGGACAGGTTGGGTGTGCGACGCTGACATGCGCGACAAGACCTGCGCCGAAGAACGACTTGTCTCGCGCGAACGTTCGGTCAATAAATTGATCTACAATAACAAAATCGCCGGGCGCCATTTCTTCGCGAAACGATCCACAGGCCGAAACGCTGATCACCTCTGTCACGCCCAGGCGTTTGAGCGCATCGATGTTGGCACGATAAGGAACGGTGCTGGGAGAGTGCACATGCCCGCGACCATGGCGTGGCAAAAAGACCATTTTGACGCCATTCAATGTGCCAGTCAGGAACTGATCAGACGGTGTGCCCCATGGGCTGTCGACACTAACCCAAGCTGCGTCTTCAAGCCCATCAATATCATAAATGCCCGAGCCACCGATCACGGCGATGCAGGTTTGTGGCATATGCTATCCTCCGCTTCTTGCCGTCACACAAACGCGGCAAGTTGCGGAGATCAAGCCTTAATTGGGCAGGATTGGCTTAGGCGGCGGCACCCAGAGTGCAGATTTCGCGCCCGCCGATGAGTGAGGTCACAACAGTGCCCTCATCGGTATTGCGGATGTCATAGCCATAGCCTTGCAGCCGGAATTTCCATTCACGCTCGGACAAGGCAAGCTCACGTTCTCGCATGACGAAGTCGCGGATCTCAGTCGGATTGGTCGGCATTGTTTTGTTACCCCTAACATTCAATGGTGATTCCATGGATAAGCATGGGATGTGGCAACAATCGTGCTGAAATGGGGCGGCGTTGGAGTGTTTTCGCGGCATGTGGTGGTGCGGGATAAAGTACGTTGCGTGCGAAATGGCTAGTGCCTTTGTTTCATGGGGATTTCGACGTCGGTAACACGTCGGTAACACGTCGGTATCACGTCGGTATTGTATAGGTGCAACGTCGATAAGTGGTGCTGGTTAACAAGCCGGGCGCGTTGCAACATCCAAGATATTGGATGTGTTAACAGGTGCTTTACACACCTCGTCAGACCCGCATCTGAATCCGTTGTTCGCGGTAGGGTGCAGGATTGGTACTCAGGGTTTTACCAGTGGCGGGCCACATCGATCTGGGTAGCCATTTTCAGGTCACAAGGGCCAAGACTAAATCCAACGATTCAGGTTTTGAGCAAAAAGTTTTTACAGCGATGTAGAGCCGGGTGGAACAATCATCAGCTTGGTTCTTCTGACCCAAAGGTCGGTGTCACGCCTTTGGGAGGAGAATTCTGGATATAGTGGCCGATTTTTTCGAGTAATGTTTTGCGTGGGCAGAATGGACGCGAAGCGGCGCCAAGGTTGCGTAGGTTACCTGGGCCTTCAAACGGTATAAAACTCATTGGCCATAGGTCTTTCTTGAACTGTTCAGCAGCCAATGCCGAGACAATGGTGCAATCGTCTGAATGGCATACATGCCGGCACACGGTTTCAAATCTTAGAGCAGTGAGATCAAAACGCTTGCCAATTCGGCTGCTGCTGTCCGGTGAGGGAAGTCTTGCCTCCAACTCGTACCCGAAGGAATAAGGCAGCCGTATGAAATCGTGGGTCGGCACGTCTTCGGGCGTGATCGATGGCAAAGTGCTTAGTGGGTGCTCTTCGCGCATTGCCAGGTAAAGCGGCTCGGACCAAATTGATGTGAAATCCAGATCGCCTTTGTGATTGGATTTTGCCACCAAAGCGGTGTCCAGTTTGTGGTCTTCCACCATCTGCAACATCTTGTGCGGCAGATCTTCGATCATGATAACTTTCATGCTCGGGAAAAGAGCTTTGAACAAATCTGCGAAGTA
Source organism: uncultured Roseovarius sp. (assembly GCA_947496175.1). Classification (GTDB taxonomy): domain Bacteria; phylum Pseudomonadota; class Alphaproteobacteria; order Rhodobacterales; family Rhodobacteraceae; genus Roseovarius. The sequence goes on along the minus strand of CANMBU010000001.1, from coordinate 678,600 downwards.
CTGGGTGAGATATGGCGCCAATGTCGGCGTCATCCCAATTTTGAATGGAATGGCCTCGGGGTCTCTAAACTGCGTTGCTGTGTCTTTAATCCGCTGTGCGTCATCCAGCACGCGCTCTGCTATTTCCGCCACACGCCGTCCGCATTCAGTTAGCCGCACTTCGCCACTGAGCCGCAAAAACAGGTCTGCACCGAGCTCTTGCTCCAGTTTTTTGATCTGATTGGACAGAGCGGGTTGTGAAACATTGCACACTGCCGCTGCCTGGCTGAAGTTGCCGTGTTGTGCGACAGCAACGACATATTCCAAGTCTCTTAGATTCATAAGATCGGTTCGCGATTCAATGTTCGGTAATTTTAAGGAAGAGGTTCGTTCTTGCCGGAATGTCGCACGCGTTTACACACAAAATACACGCTATACACGCCGAAAACGCAATCACGTTTGCTGACGGTTTTGTCAAAACATGGCATTGAATAAACTGCGAAGCGTGATCGATCAAATCTAAGCATATGTTTTAATTTATTTTTCTCGGACGACTTTTCACGAACGCCGTGAGTATTCGCGTTGGTTATAGGACCAATTCGGAACATGAATTTCTGCTGCCAAGGTCCGCTGCATAGACATTTGCTCGTACGAACCCCCGTTGCGAGGGGCGACTGCATGTCAAAGCAAGAATGATGGAGTAACCCATGCTTTTCCAACTTCTATCCAGCCTGCGCGCACGTCTTTTGACGTCGTCGTCGCTGGCGCAAGAGACGACCCGTGACGGTCAGACCTTGTTTAACAACTTCTTCCAAAGCACGGTTGTGGATGACACGCCTGCGTTTGTTTTGGCGAACGACTTTTCGCGTTTGCTGAACTTTGGTGAGATCACAACCAACAACGCTGTGGCTGCCGTTCTGGCTGAAGGTGAAGATGTTGATATCTTCAACTTCCGCTCCGGCAGCATCGAAGCGAACAACGGCGCAGATGTCTTGACGGCCACAGGCGTCCAAGTGACCGGAAGCGCGGACATCCGCAACTTTGGTGAAATCGCTGGTGAGTTTAACGGTGTTCAGTTCGCTGGTGCACAAAGCTCCGGTAGCCTCGATAACTTCCGTGGCGGCGTCATTTCTTCCGACAGCCGCGCCGTCGACATCCAAGGCGAAGGCATCGACGTTCGTAACTTCGGCGACATCGTCGGAACCGGCGATCAGCGCAACGGTACGATCTACACCAACAGCACTGCCGAAGACATCACCATTTCGAACTTCTCGGGCGCCACAATCGACGCCGGTGAAGACAACCAGGGCGCGGGTATCTCGCTTCAGGTTGGTGATGAAGTTGGTGACGTTGTTGAGACCGACATTTTCAACGGTGTTGGTGGTGTCATTCAGGGCCGCGGTCAGGCCGCGTCCAACACCACTCTGGCTGGAGACGGCATTCGGATTGATAATGGCGCAGAAGGCGCGGTCCTCGACACCGAGATTGTCAACGCTGGTCTGATCTCTTCCGAGAGCGAGCAAGGCACAGCCGGCGGTATCCGCATCGCGGATGGCGCAAACGCGGAAGGTGAGATCCTGAACACCTCAACGGGTGTGATCGAGGGTGCCGCCAACGGCCTTTACATCGGTCAAGGTGAACATGATCTCGACGTGCTGAACTTTGGCACAATCCAATCCGACAGCCGCGCGGTTAACATCGACGGCACAGGCGTGAACCTGGTCAATGGTGGCGACATCGTCGGCACAGACGATCAGCGCAATGGCACCGTCTACGCCGACGGCACGGCGGATGATTTCACGGTCCAGAACCTTGCCACAGGCACAATCGACGCCGGCCAAGGCAACCAGGGCTCTGCTTTTGGTGTTGAAATCGGAGGTGCCGCGGACGGCGCAACCTCGTTCGAGTTGCAAAACGACGGCCTCATCCTGGGTCGCGGCAATGCAGCATCTGGCACCAACGCCGCGGGAGACGGTGTGCGCATCGGCAATGTCGGCAACACTGGCACCACGGATGGATCTATCATCAACACCGGCGAGATCCTGTCGGAAGGCGCAAATGGAACGGTTGCGGCCGTGCGTGTCGTCGACGGCGTGAACTTCCAAGGTGAAATCGTTAACAGAGACCTGATCCAAGGTGAGCAGAACGGCGTCTACTTCGGAGACGGGGATCACACAGATGGTCGTTTGATCAACGAAGAAAGCGGTCTCATCCTGTCGGGCAGCCGCGCGCTGAACATCGATGGCACCGGGCTCTTGATCGAGAACGCAGGCACAATTGCCGGGCTTGGCGATCAACGCAACGGCACCGTCTATGCAGACAGCACCGCGCAGGATTTCGTCTTCAACAACCTCGAAGGCGGCAACGTAGACGTGGGCCTTGGCAACAACGGCGCGGGCTTCTCGGCCGAGCTTTCTGCCGAAGGCAACAACTTCACCATCAACAACGATGGCCAAATCATCGGTGAAAGTGTTGAAGATGCGGGCTCGACCCTTGCGGGCGACGGCATCCGGTTCGAGCGTGAGCGTGTCAATGGCGTGCTTGACGACACCACAACAGGCTTGTTCACCGGCGACATCAACATCGGCGAAACAGGCATCGTGGCCAGCGTTGGCGGCGGCGGGACGACGGCGGGTATCCGCTTTGTCAACGGCGTCAGCTTCTCGGGCACCATCAACAATGATGGTGTGATCGAGGGTGCGACCAACGGTCTTTACTTCGGCAATGCCACCGCTGCAGGCGGCGGTGACTTCACCGGCGCGGTCGTCAACAACAATGGCCTCATCAGCTCGGGAAGCCGCGCGTTGAACATTGATGGCACAGGCCTGACCGTGAACAACTTCGGCGACATCATCGGCACAGGCGATCAGCGCAACGGCACTGTCTACGCAGACGCCACCGCGGACAACTACACCTTCCAGAACTTCGGCACAGTTGACGCCGGCGAAGGCAATAACGGCTCGGCCGTATCGCTGCAAACCGGCGACGTGGCAGGCGACGTTGTGTCGGCCTTCGTGTCCAACGAAGGTGTCCTGCAAGGTCGCGGCGACGCCACCGAGGGCAACACGGTCGGTGACGGCCTGCGTCTGTTCAGCAACCAGGAAGATGCCTCTTTCGCGGGTGTCGTGGTGAACGAAGGGCTGATCGCTGGTTCAGAAGACTCTGACGCAGCAGCCGGTATCCGGGTTGACGGTGGCCTGAACCTTGTTGGTGCCATCCTCAACGAGGGTGAGATCAGCGGCTCGGTCAATGCGATTGATGCCTCCGATGCTGGTTCCGTCACAATCGTCAACGATGATGAAGGTGTGATCAACGGCAACGTTCTGCTGAGCGATGGCGAAGACATTTTTGTCGATCTGGGCACAACAAACGGCGACATCGTCGGCGGCGCAGGTGATGACGTTGTCATCGCAGGTGATGCAGACAATGTGATCACCGGCGGTCTGGGCAATGACTTCATCGACGGTGGTGATGGCTTTGACACAGCAGACTTCTCTGATCTGGATGTTGCTGTCACAGTTGAACTGGACGAAAACGGCAATGGTACAGCCACACGTGACGTAGGCTTCAATGTCTCTGTCGTGAATGCGGTTGTCGCCAACCCGGCTCAGTTCGGCTCAGCGATTGCTGATGGCGCAGCCTTTGTGGACCAAGCGGTACTGGGCAACCTGTACTATAACATCCACACGGCTGACTTCCCGGGCGGTGAAATCCGCGGTCAGTTGCTTGTTGATAGCGATGAGACGGTTGGCAATATCCGCACCATCGAACTCAGTGGCGGTCTGGATGCAAGCCAGGAACCTGGTCCAACATCCGACAGCGAAGCCACAGGCGACGCGACAGTGGTGATCACTCAGAATCTGGAAACAGGGGAAGTGACCTACTCAAGCGAGCTGAGCGTCGTTGGCCTCAACGAAGCTGATCTTCTGACCCCGATCCCGGGTGTTGTTTCAGCCATCCACTTGCACAATGCACCTGCCGGTCAAAATGGCCCGGTTGTGCAGGACACATTGGTGGATGCCGGCGCAACTCTGGACGTCAATGCCACAGGTGGCACCGGCGTGATCGGCGAAGACGTGATCGACAACCAAATCGAAGTTGATGTTCTCTCCTCAATCGAGGCGGTCATTGGCACCGACGATGGTGACGTGATCATCGGAGTGGAAGACGCACCCGTTGTGGCTGACTTCTCGGACCTGGACGTTGCAGTGACCGTCAGTGTTGACGAAAACGGCAATGGCACCGCAACCCGTGACACCGGCTTCACCGTTGTTGTTGAGGATGCTGTGATCGACAGCCCTGGTCAGTTTGGTTCGGCGATCTCCAATGGAGCGCAGTTTGTGGAACAAGCGGTTGCTGGCAACCTCTACTACAACATCCACACAGCTGACTTCCCGGGTGGTGAAATCCGTGGCCAACTGTCTGTTGTTAGCGATACAGGCCAAGGACATAATCGTGTCATTGAACTTGCCGGGTCATTGGATGCAAGCCAGGAACCTGGTCCAACATCCGATAGCGAAGCCACAGGTGAAGCAACGGTGACGATCTCGTTCGACGAGGAAGGCAATGTTCTCTACTCAAGCGAGCTGAGCGTCGTTGGCCTCAACGAAGCTGATCTTCTGACCCCGATCCCGGGTGTTGTTTCAGCCATCCACTTGCACAATGCACCTGCCGGTCAAAATGGCCCGGTTGTGCAGGACACATTGGTGGATGCCGGCGCAACTCTGGACGTCAATGCCACAGGTGGCACCGGCGTGATCGGCGAAGACGTGATCGACAACCAAATCGAAGTCATCGAGCTTAACGGTGTTGATCAGGTGATCGGATCGGGCGATGCAGATACAATCGTACTGGACCAGTTCGATGGTGTAACTGCTGACCTTGACCTGAGCGGTCCTGCGCCAAATCCGGCTGCTGTTGGTGGTGAAGGCCCACAAGATGGTGCCATCATCCAAGACGGTGAAATCCTTATCGAGTTCGATGATTTCGAAAACGTGACGGGTTCGGATGGCAATGACCTGATCCTGGGCAATAACGAGATCAACGTACTCGAAGGCGGCGATGGCAATGATGCGATCCATTCCTTTGGAGGCGCGGATATCATCGACGGCGGCGAGGGCACAGATACAGCGCTCTTCACAGCTGGTGGCGGTGTTGTTCTTGATCTCGATGAAGAGGGCAACGGTGTTGCTACTCTGAACGCTCCTGAAGGTGCGACGCTCGACAGCGTGTTCAACTTTGAGAACATCAATGGCTCGAACAACGCAGGCAGCGCCAACGGTGGTGCGGACATCCTGTCCGGCAACTCCGGTGCGAACACTCTGAACGGCCAAGCCGGTGACGATGTTCTCAACGGTGAAGGCGGCGACGATGTTCTGATCGGTGGCGCAGGTGCAGACACCTTCGTCTTCGAAGGAGCCTTTGGCAACGACGTCATCCAGGACTTCGAAGCCGGTGTCGACTCGCTGCAGTTTGGCGACTTTGGGTCCGCCTTTGGGCTCAGTGCAGGCCCAAGCGTCAGCGTGAGCCAGGACGGGGACGATGCCCTCATCAGCTTCGGCGACCAAGGTTCGGTGCGTCTGGCGGGTGTCAGCAGCTCCGATCTGAACAACGACGACTTCGTCGCATAACGCAAAACAGGAGGGCGGCTTTGCGTCGCCCTCCTCAACTCATGAAAGGCATTCCCATGTTTAAGAAACCTAGCCCCGTCAAACGTGCTTGGTCCTCGCTTCGCAAAGGGTTCCTCGCCGTTGCCTTCTTCAGCCTCTTTCTCAACCTTCTTATGCTCGCCGGCCCCCTTTACATGCTTCAGGTCTATGATCGGGTTCTCACCAGCCAGAATATGGAAACACTGGTTGCTCTGACATTGCTTTTGGGTGGCGTTTTTGTTGTTACCGCATGCCTCGACCTCATGCGGATGCGTATCCTCAACCGCCTCGCCGCGAAATTTGAGCTCAATGTTGGCGCCCCCGTGCTGAGTGCCGCGATGCGCCGCCGGGTAGAAGGGCGCAGCGCCCCCGGTGAAAATCTCGTGGATGACATCAATGGCTTCCGCGAGTTTATTTCGGGCACAACCCTCACCGCATTCTTCGATGCGCCCTGGATTCCGATCTATTTGCTGGTACTATATGTTCTGCACCCTTTCCTGGGTCTGCTCGGGTTGGCCGGCGCTGTTGTTCTGACCATTATGGCCTTGATCAACAACTCACGTGCACGTGCTCCGATGCAATTGGCTTCGGAAGCTCGCAGCCGTTCTGATGCGCTCTTCCAAACCAGTGATCGCAATGCTGAATTGGTTCATGCCCTTGGAATGAAAGGTGACCTCTCTCGCCGTTGGTCCGACCTTCAGCGCGAGGCGCATGTCCACAAGACCCAAACGTCTGATCGGATAGCAGGTTTCTCTGTGCTCTCCAAAACCATCCGGATGGGCCTTCAGTCCGCCATTCTCGGCCTCGGTGCCGCTCTGGCAATTACTGGTGAAACCACCGCAGGCGTAATGATTGCCGCGACTATCGTTCTGGCGCGTGCGCTGGCCCCGATTGATCAGTTGATCGGTCAATGGCGTACATTTCTTGCCGCCCGCGGGTCTTACAAAAAAATCAAGGACCTGACCGAGGAGTTCCAGGAAGAAGAACAGCGTCTGCGCCTGCCACGTGCCTACCAGTCCATGGCCGTAAAAATTGGTCAGGCTGGTCCACCGCTCGCTGTCAATGCGTCTTTGCGTGGAGTCGACTTTGAACTTCACGCAGGAGACGTTCTGGCGATCATTGGTCAAAGCGGATCAGGCAAAACCACTTTGGGCAAGATGCTCTCGGGTATTTGGGCACCTCAACGTGGTGAGGTCCTTCTTGACGGCAGTCCGATGTCTAAATGGAACGAGCAGGACCTTGGCCAGATGATCGGCTACCTGCCGCAGGATGTTGAATTGTTCGACGGCACCATCCGCGAAAACATTGGACGGTTTTCGACCGAGATCGACGACACCGAAGTTCTGCGCGCGGCGCGTGAGGCCGGGGTGCACGAGTTGATCTCATCTTTGCCTGATGGCTACGAGACACTGATCGGTGAGGGTTTTTTCCTCTCTGGCGGTCAACGTCAAAGACTGGCTCTGGCGCGCGCGCTTTATGGCGATCCCTTCTTGCTGGTGCTTGATGAGCCCAACTCGGATCTTGATGCTGAAGGAGAAGCCGCTCTGAGACAGGCGCTCCAGTCTGCACAGTCTCGTGGGGCCATTTCCATTGTGATGACCCACCGCCCGGCCACGCTTCAGGCGGTCAACAAGGTGCTGATCATGCGTCAGGGCACACAAACCCAGTTCGGCGACAAGGACGACGTGCTCCAGATGAACCGTCAGAATGTCCTTGCGACACCGCCGAAGAAAGCAATCACACAGTCTCCTGCTGAACAGGTGGCCTCTGAAACCGAAACTTCTGTGAAGGAAGCAATCCAATGACACAGCTTGTCCCGCATTCACAGGCGCGGTCTCTCGCGCATCTTGATCACACACATTCCTTACCGAACACTCAATATGAGCCAAGGATTGGCCGCTATGTCACATTCGGAATGTTCGTCTTGTTGGCTTTTGTTGGCGGTGCCCTTTACTGGTCTTTTGCCTCAAAGCTCGATGGTGCAGTTGTCGCTCCGGCCTCTTTCGTGGTCGAAGGCAATCGCAAAACGGTCGAACATATCGATGGTGGCACCATTCGGGCCATTCTGATTTCAGACGGTGAGTTCGTAGAACAGGGTCAGCCTCTGATCCGCCTCGACAGTACCGATATTGACGTCGACATGAATGTGCTCGGCAGCCAACTCGGGGAGTTGAGCGTGCGCCGTGCGCGTCTTTTGGCCCAGATCAATGGACAGGATAGCTTTCTCGAAGCTGACGCTATGGCGCAACTGCAACCGGATGTTAATCGTTTGCATTGGTATTCGGCGTTCCTAACGCAGAAGCAGCTGTTTGACACTGAAGCACGGGCGCGCCGAACCGAGATGGAGATCGCGTCGCAACGTATTCTGAGTCTCAAGGATCAGGTCGGCGGTCTCGAAGAGCAGCGCGACTCCACGCGCAGGCAACTTGAGATTACCCAGGAAGAGTTGGCTGGCTTGCAGCAGCTTTATGATCAGGGTCTTGTCACTGTTCCCCGTATCAGCGCACGCCGCGTTGAGGTGGAGCGGTTGGCCGGAGTTGATGCGTCGTTGCGTACCCAGATCGCTCAAGCTGAGAACCAGGCGCGGGAGTTGGAGTTGACCCGCGTCAGCGCGCAGAAACTGCGCGACGAGGCAATTGCAAGTGAACTGGCTGCAGTCGAGGCACAACTTGCGCTCGTAACGCCGCAATTCGCTGGTGCTGCGGAACGTCGCAAACGTATCGAGATCCTTGCCCCTTCCAGTGGGCGGGTTGTGAATCTCGAGGTTTCCACGACCGGTGGCGTGATCCGTCCAGGCGAAGCCATTCTTGATATTGTTCCTGCAGACCAGGAGCTCATCGTCGAAGCGCGGGTCAAAACCGCTGATATCGACAAACTTCAAATCGGCCAGCAAACACGGATCCGTCTGTCTGCCTTTGCGCAAGCGGACGTGCCCGAAGCCACTGGCCAGATTTTCGACATCTCGGCGGATGCGCTGGAAGATGACCGCACAGGCGAGGAGTTTTACATGGCACGTGTGAAACTTGATGCGGATCAGCCCAGACAAGTTGCCGAGTTGGACCTGCTACCGGGCATGCCGGCGGATCTTTTTGTCCGGACCGGCGAACGAACGGCCTTTTCATACCTGGCGCAACCCATCAGTGACCGCTTGGCAAGGACGTTTATCGAGTAGGCAGGCTGGGCGAGAGCCTTGCCTATGCGTAGTAGGTGCGTGCGTGGGCCGAGGGTAACCTCGGCCCACGGGCTTTTTGCTTTGTTTGAGTTGGGTGAGACCAGGCGTATTGAGAGTCGAGGCATTTCGCGCAACGACAGAGCTTTCGCTTAGCCGGACCCAAGGCGGGCGCAAGCCTGGCGCATCTCAAAGTTCAGAGGCCTGTCTCGGCTTCGATGTCTTTACGTGATTTACGTTCGCGTTCCGTTGCGGATTTGAGCTGGCCGCAGGCAGCCATGATATCCTCTCCGCGTGGTGTACGAATTGGACTGGCATAACCGGCTTTGTATATGATGTCGGCGAAGCGTTCGATGCGGGTCCAGTCGCTGCGTTCATGCGGCGCACCGGGCCATTCATTGAAGGGGATGAGATTGATCTTGGCAGGAATGCCTTTGATCAGTTGCACCAGGCGGCGGGCATCTTCGTCGCTGTCGTTGACGTCCTTGAGCATGACATACTCAAATGTGATGCGTTCGGAATTGCTGGCCTTGGGATAGGCGCGCAGGGCATCAAGAAGCGCTTCGATGTTCCACTTTTTGTTGATCGGCACCAGCTTGTTGCGCACGTCGTCGGTTGTGGCGTGGAAGGACACGGCGAGCATGCAGCCGATTTCTTCGGCGGTCTTTGCGATCTCTGGGACAATTCCAGAGGTCGACAGCGTGATCCGGCGGCGGGAAAGAGCGATGCCTTCGCCATCCATGGCGATCTTCATGGCGTCGCGCACATTGTCGAAGTTGTAGAGCGGCTCACCCATGCCCATAAGCACAATGTTGGAAAGCAAACGCGGGCCGTCCGTGCCGGAGCCGACACCGGGTTGCGGCCATTCGCCAAGATCATCGCGCGCCAGCATGACCTGCCCGATAATTTCTCCGGCAGTAAGGTTGCGCACCAGTTTTTGCGTACCGGTGTGGCAAAAGGAGCATGTGAGCGTGCAGCCGACCTGGGAAGAGATGCAGAGTGTGCCGCGGTCTTCCTCCGGGATGTAGACGGTTTCAACCTCATGCCCGCCGGCGATGCGCACAAGATACTTGCGGGTGCCATCTGCGCTGACCTGTTTGTCGACAATCTCAGGAATGGCGATGGTGAAGGTATCGGCCAATTCTGCACGATACGCCTTGGAGAGGTTTGTCATGGCGTGAAAATCGCGCACACCCCATTGGTATACCCACTGCCAGATCTGGTTCACGCGCATCTTGGCCTGCTTTTCCGGCGTGCCGTGGGCGATGAGTGTCTCGCGGAGCCTGTCGCGGGTGAGACCGACAAGGTTCACAGGCCCCTCGGGCAGCTTGCGGGGGATGGTCAGGACATCCTGAGTGATTGGGGCTGTGTCAGTCATGGGTTTGCGCGTTCCGGGTCAGATGCACCCGTATATAGGAGCGCCGAAGGGAATCCAAAGGGTTCGTTAAAGGTCTTGTCGCGGTGTGGCCTGCCTGACCCCATTTAGCGAACATTTGTCATTGATCTGATGCGGCCTTCAGCGGATAGAGAGATGTGCGCTGACTTTGCGCCCGTGCGTCGGTTGCTTAGGTCATGATGCTTCCGTCCACTATGTGGCTTTCAGTTATGGCTCACGTGCCTGTTGCGGGCCTTGTCAGAGGATGTCATGCTTCCTTCTTCCAGCGGTCATCATAGCACAACCCGCGCTATTGATCCTTTGCCAGTGCGCCTGATCAAGCGCTCTGTCCTGGTTCTGTTTGGCCCGTTCTATTTCCTTCTTGTCGCTTTCGTTCCCTTGATCTGCGCGCAGCGCAAAGGGTTTCGGGGCTGGTATTGGCGGTTGGTGAAACGATCCTGTTCCCGGCTGTTGTGGCTTTTGAGCATTCGGGCCGAGATGCGCTCTGAAGAGAAGGCTGCACTTGCCGCCGATACCGACAGCATACTTGTCGTCAACCACCGTAGTCATCTTGATGGGTTTACGTTGATGCATGTCATACCCGATGCCAAATGGTTTACGTTCGCCGCAAAGTCAGAGTTTTGGAACAGCAGGTTACTGCGCACTGGTTTCAATGGAGCGGGCCTTGTTCCCATAAACCGGGAGTCCGGTTCATTGGCTTTGCAAACACTGACGAATGCCGTCAAAGGCATGACTGCCCGCCGTTCCGTTGTCCTCTTTCCCGAAGGCACACGCGCCAAAACGCAGTCGTTAGGGGAATTCAAAGCGGGTGCTGTTCTTGTCGCTCGAGAAACCGGTCGAACGATCACCCCGATCATCATCCATGACAGTGACCGGTTGCTTCCCCGCGGCAAATACCTACCGCGGAGTGGGAAAATCCGCGTGCAGGCTTTGCCAACTTTTGTATGTGACCTGACCGTCAGTGTAGATCAGGATTTGGCACGACTACGCGCATTGATGATGGCGGCTTTTGAGCAATGACGCCTCTCTCATTCTGAAGGGCAAAGAACAATTTCAGCTGAGGGCAGAGATCATGTGAGAAACCCGTGCGTGCTCTCAACTTCAGCTCATCGCCCATTACCCAATTTCGCCACCTTTTCATGGCAAGGGCATGTCACCAAGTGGTCGTTAACCATGCCCACTGCCTGCATGAACGCATACACGATTGTCGGGCCGCAAAACTTGAAGCCACGTTTCTTCAAATCTTTCGAAATTGCGCGGGATATTTCTGTTTCGGTGGGCACCTCGTCAAGCGTGCGCCACTGGTTCTGCAAGGGCGCTCCGCCCATATAGTTCCAAAGGTAGGTGTCAAAGCCCGTTTTGGCTTCGATCTCTTGCCAGACACGGGCGTTTGAAAGTGTGGCTTCAATCTTCCCTCGATGGCGGATAATGCCTGCGTCTTGCAACAACCGACTGACGTCGCTTTCTCCCCAAGTTGCCAGGATATTTGGGTCAAACCTTTGAAATGCTGTGCGAAAGTTGTCGCGTTTCTTGAGGATCGTGATCCAGCTCAGCCCGGCCTGAAAACCATCGAGAATAAGCTTTTCCCAAAGCGCGCGGCTGTCATATTCGGGCACACCCCATTCGGTGTCATGGTAGGCTTCGTAGATGGCGTCTGTGCCGACCCAGCCGCAGCGATCTGACATGATGTCTCCGATGTATCTTTGATCTGCGCACTATGACTCAAATTATGCATTTAACAATTCATTAGCTGCCATTGCGCAAGGTGCGCCGGAGTGGAATCAGGGTCGCTGTGGCGGAGATTGGTATGGGTAAGAACATTTGGGCAAATATTCCGGCGGGGCACGATAGCCCTATGGCCTATGCGATTTCATCGCGTGACCAGTCGGTCATTCGCATGGTGGATGAGGCTGTGCGGCACAAGCAAGTGACGCTGGCGTACCAGTCAATCGTCCCGGCCGGTGATCAGGCGCGGCCGGCTTTTTACGAAGGTCTGATCCGGGTGCTGGACCCCACCGGGCGGATCATTCCCGCGCGTGACTTCATAGGGTCCATCGAAGCGACCGAAACCGGGCGGATCATTGATTGTCTGGCTTTGGAAAAAGGGCTGGCTTGCCTCAAACGGTTTCCCAATCTGCGTTTGGCGATCAATATGTCGGCGCGCTCCATCGGCTATCCCCGCTGGATGCGGTCGCTCAAACGCGGGATCGCCAAAGATCCGACGGTTGCAGAGCGTCTCATTTTGGAAATCACCGAAAGCTCGGCAATGCTCATTCCGGAGCTTGTGGTCAGTTTCATGTCTGACCTGCAACGCAAAGGCATCAGTTTTGCGCTCGATGATTTTGGGGCGGGCTATACGTCCTTCCGGTATCTGCGGGATTTCTATTTCGACATTCTGAAAATAGATGGCCAATTCATTCGCGGTATTGCGGATGATCCGGACAATCAGGTTCTTACACGCGCGCTTTTGTCCATAGCCGAGCAGTTTGACCTGGTGACCGTGGCGGAAAGTGTCGAGAACCCGCGCGATGCGGTGTATCTCAGCCATATGGGATTTGACTGTCTTCAGGGCTACTACTTTGGGGCGCCCACAATTCATGCGCCTTGGGAAGAAGTTCGGCAAGAGCGTGCCGCTTCGGCTTGACCTGTGACACTACGTACATTGCCGCGCTGCGGCACCTGCGGTAAACCCCGTCGCGAGAGGCGGGGAATCCGGTACGCTACCGTTTGTTGCTGCAAGGTCTTCCTCGAAATGTGAAACCTAAATTCGTGGAGGACAACATGACAAATGTCGTCATCGCATCCGCGGCTCGGACCGCCGTGGGTTCATTTTCCGGCTCATTCGCCAATACTCCTGCTCATGATCTGGGGGCTGCCGTTCTGGAAGCTGTCGTTGAGCGGGCTGGCGTGGAAAAGTCGGATGTATCTGAAACTATCCTTGGTCAGGTTCTGACCGCCGCTCAGGGCCAAAACCCTGCGCGTCAGGCGCATGTGAACGCGGGCTTACCCGTGGAATCTTCAGCTTGGGGCCTCAACCAGGTTTGTGGCTCGGGTCTTCGGGCCGTGGCATTGGGTGCACAGCATATCCAGTTGGGTGACGCGGATGTCGTCGCAGCCGGTGGTCAAGAGAACATGACCCTCAGCCCTCATGCCGCCGCGCTGCGTGCCGGTCACAAAATGGGCGATATGAAATATATCGACACCATGATCCGCGATGGTTTGTGGGATGCGTTCAATGGGTACCATATGGGCCAGACCGCAGAAAACGTGGCCGACCAGTGGCAGATCACCCGCGACATGCAGGATGAGTTTGCCGTGGCGTCGCAGAACAAAGCAGAAGCGGCTCAAAAGGCTGGCAAGTTTGCGGATGAAATCGTGCCGTTCACGGTGAAGACCCGCAAAGGTGACATTGTTGTAGACAGCGATGAATACATCCGCCACGGCGCAAACATTGAGGCGATGGCCAAGATGCGCCCGGCCTTTACAAAGGATGGCTCGGTTACAGCGGCCAATGCCTCAGGTCTGAACGATGGTGCGGCTGCTGTCCTGTTGATGAGCGCTGACAATGCCGAGAAGCGCGGCATCGAGCCTTTGGCACGGATCGCATCCTATGCCACGGCGGGTCTTGATCCATCGATCATGGGTGTTGGGCCTATTCATGCCAGCCGCAAAGCCTTGGACAAGGCGGGCTGGAGCGTGGATGACCTTGATCTGGTTGAAGCGAATGAGGCCTTCGCCGCCCAAGCCTGTGCCGTAAACAAGGACATGGGCTGGGATCCGTCGATTGTGAACGTGAACGGTGGCGCGATTGCGATTGGCCACCCGATTGGGGCCTCGGGCTGTCGTGTTCTGAACACGCTTCTCTTTGAGATGAAGCGCCGCGATGCCAAAAAAGGCCTGGCCACGCTCTGCATCGGCGGTGGCATGGGCGTTGCGCTCTGCGTTGAGCGCCCCTGATTCAAATCAATGACATCCCATCCGGGTCGAGATAGCTCGGCCCGGATCACATATTTTCGGAGGAAGAAACATGTCCCGAACTGCACTCGTCACTGGCGGAAGCCGTGGTATCGGTGAAGCCATTTCAAAACAACTGAAGTCGGAAGGCTACAACGTCGCCGCCACTTACGCCGGCAATGATGAAAAGGCCGCTGCCTTTACGGCTGAAACCGGTATCAAGACGTACAAATGGAACGTTGCTGATTACGAGGCCAGCCAGGACGGTATTGCCCAAATCGAAGCTGATCTTGGCCCAATCGACACTGTGGTGGCCAATGCAGGCATCACCCGCGACGCCCCATTCCACCGCATGAGCCCTGAGCAGTGGAAAGAGGTCATCGACACCAACCTCACCGGTGTGTTCAACACTGTTCACCCTGTTTGGCCAGGTATGCGGGAGCGCAAATTTGGCCGCGTGATCGTGATCAGCTCGATCAATGGTCAGAAAGGTCAGTTCGGTCAGGTCAACTATGCTGCCACTAAAGCCGGTGATTTGGGCATTGTGAAATCGCTGGCCCAGGAAGGTGCGCGTGCGGGTATCACGGCCAATGCGATTTGCCCCGGCTACATCGCGACCGAAATGGTTATGGCGATTGATGAGAGCATTCGCGAGAAGATCATTGCAGGCATTCCAACTGGCCGTCTTGGCACACCCGAAGAAATCGCGCGCTGCGTGAGCTTCCTCGCGTCCGAGGACTCTGGTTTTATCAACGGCTCGACCATTTCGGCCAATGGTGCGCAGTTCTTCGTTTAAGACAGCGACATTCAAAAAAAGAAGGGCCGGTCACTGCGACCGGCCCTTTGCTTTTCCGCTGACTTGCAACGATCAGGCGGAAGGCGTTCTGTGCATCAGGCGAGCAAAGAAGTTTCCGATAACCTGGCTGCGTTCATGATGGGCGGCACGGTAGGCGTCACGGAGGCGGGCGTTTGATGTGATCTCGATCATGGCGGGTGATCCTTCTGGTTAACTTGTCTGATACGAATATGCGCCTTTAATATAAAGCTTACAAACGAGACTTTTCATTGCTTCAATTAAGTATTATTTAACTGACATGAGTGATCGATTGCCTCCCTTGACCGCGTTGCGCGCCTTTGATGCTGCCGCGCGACATATGTCTTTTCAAAAAGCCGCGGATGAATTGAGCGTGACGCCTGCAGCGCTGTCGTTTCAAATCAAATCGCTGGAACAGCATCTGGGCGCGCCGTTGTTCCGCCGGCTCAATCGGGCGGTCGCGCTGACGGAAGCAGGAGCAACACTGGCACCTGGGTGTCGGGACGGGTTCACATCACTCGTGGCGGCCTGGACGGCGACGCGACGGTTGCAGGACGTGTCCAGCTTGACGGTGACAGCGGGGCCAGGGTTTACCTCTAAGTGGTTGGCACCGCGCCTCTTTGAGTTTGCACAGGCGCATCCTGAGATCGAGTTGAGGTTTGCCGCCTCACTCAAGGCTATGGATTTTGACCGGGACCAAGTGGATGTGGCCATCAGGTTTGGCTATGGGCCGGATACAGATGTGTGGTCGCTGCCTTTGGCCGAAGAATGGGTAACGCCGGTGATGACCCCGACGCTGGCGGACCAGTTTCCCACGCCTCAGAGTTTGCGGGACGCGGTTCTGATCGTCGATCAGAGCATTGATTTTCTCGATCCGTCACCGACATGGGAAAACTGGTTTTGCAGTGTTGGCGTGGACCCGATAGAGGCGCATGGCCCGCGGTTTTCGCAGACTGACCATGCAGTCGATGCAGCGCTTGCTGGTGTAGGTGTAACGCTTGGGCGACGCGCATTGGTGATCAAAGACTTGATGGATGGTCGTTTGGTGGCACCTTACAAGACCGCTTTGAGCACGGGCGCGCGGTTTCGGTTTTTGTGCCGAAAAGGGTCAGAAGATAAACCACAGATAGAAGCGTTTCGCCAGTGGATGCTCGCCGAGATCGACAAGGGGCGGCCCACGTCGGATCAGATGACAGTTTTGCAGCCACCCTGGGAGCAACCCCAGGGCTAAGGTTCAATCTCTAAAAGTTGATCTTCGAGGTTTAGGACGAAAGCCTCTCAATTTCCTCTTTAAGTCGAAGCTTTTGTTTCTTCATATTCGCGATTTCAAAGTCGTTGGAACCTGGGGCACGTTGTGCGGCTTCTACCTGTTCCGAGAGATCCTGATGTTTTCTTTTCAGTTCGTCGACATGCGAATTCAAAGACATAAATGCCTCTCCTCTCATTTTCTGTAAGCGCGAGTTTGAGTGCATCACAAAAGATGATTCCTGTCACGCTGCATGCGCATAGTGATTTGCTGGAACATCTTAACAAAGCGTGGATTTTAGGCTGGAAAGTTTAGCGCGCCGGCATTGCGCAAAATACAAGCCGTTGCCGAAGTGTAGTTTTCTGCATCTGCGACGTGTTTATCGCCTTCGTGCAGAAGCCATGGTTGATGTAGTCGAAACTCAGCGTTTCCATTTTTGCGACCGCGCAAAAGGACCAGCTTGGCTGCACGCCCTGAACGCGGGGCCAGAGGTAGGGCTTCGAGGCTGCCCAAGTGCGTTCGAAAGGCGCTTAGCAGGTCTGGCAGGCGTTCGGTTCGGTTAATAAAGGTAACAGTGCCCTTGGGGCAGGTGCGTTTGGCTGCAGTGGCCACCCAGTTGGACAACGGCGTTGGGCCAGCCAAAGCAGTCTCGCGGCCTATATCGTCAGCAGCGGTGCGACGTGTCTGATCAAAGTAGGGCGGGTTGGCAATCACATGGCTGAACTGTTTGTCTTTTATGTTGGGCGGTGGAGCGTCTATGTCACCCAAGATCACGGTCATGTCGATGCCGTTTTCCGCCGCGTTCTGCCTTGCGAGTTCAGCATATTGTGCCTGCAATTCGATGCCGGTCAGAGCGATCCCCGGTACGCGGCGCGCCAGGCACAACCCTGCGACACCTGCCCCGCACCCAAGGTCAAGAATGCTGTCGCCTGATTGTGCCGGGACACTGGCGGCCAGAAGCACGGGATCAATCCCGGCGCGATACCCTTGGCGAGGTTGCAGAATTTGAAGTTGGCCGCCCAGAAATGCATCTCGGCTGAGGACTGCGTCGGACTCACTTTGGGTCATCAAGCTCTATGCCGTTGTCGAGTAGCGTGCGGCGCGCGAGGGTGTAGTCGCCATCGGCAACCATCAAGCGCCGCGGGAAAATTCCGATACCACCTTCCAGGACGCTCATGTTTACGTCCATTTCAAAGCAGTTTATATCCTCGCCTTGAAGCAGAGCTTTGGCAAAGGCAATGATCGTCGGATCGGTGGTGCTGAGCAGGTGTTTCATGTTCTGGGGATGTAAGGGCTGCTCGCTGTGATGTCGAGCCGGGCGATGGGAGTAACATGGGATTGGATCATACTGCCACCAAGCCGCATGAAGCGCTGGCTGATCATCTGTCAGGAAAACTAGGTGATGTGAATACTCTGATCCGTGAGCGTATGGCATCGCGTCATGCGCCGCGTATTCCCGAGGTGACGGCGCATCTGGTCGAGGCAGGCGGCAAGCGGCTACGCCCGATGCTGACGTTGGCGACGGCGGATCTGTGTGGGTATGGCGGCGCATATGATGTGCATCTGGCGGCCACGGTTGAATTCATTCACACTGCGACCTTGCTACATGATGATGTGGTTGACGAGAGCGCACAGCGGCGCGGACGACCCACGGCAAATTTACTGTGGGACAACAAATCTAGCGTTTTGGTCGGAGATTATCTTTTTGCGCGGTCGTTCCAATTGATGGTTGAGACTGGATCGCTCCGAGTGCTGGATATTCTGTCCAACGCGGCGGCGACGATCGCCGAGGGCGAGGTTTTGCAGCTGAGCGCGGCGCGGGATTTGCGCACCGATGAGGCAATTTACCTGCAGGTCGTGCGCGGCAAGACAGCGGCACTTTTCTCGGCGGCAACCGAAGTCGGCGGTGTGATTGCTGAAACCGACGAGGCGCATATCAAGGCGCTTTTTGATTATGGGGATGCGCTGGGCATAGCGTTTCAGATCGTTGATGACCTCCTGGATTACCAGGGCGATACCAGCGCCACGGGCAAGAATGTGGGCGATGATTTCCGCGAACGGAAACTGACCCTTCCAGTGATCAAGGCTGTGGCGGCGGCGTCTGAGACGGAGCGCGCATTCTGGGAACGGACGATTGAGAAGGGCGATCAGCGAGACGGTGATCTGGAAGAGGCGCTGCGGCTTTTGCACCATCACGGAACCTTGGAGGCGACGCGTCAAGATGCGCTTGGATGGTCCGGGAAGGCGCGCGATGCGATCCTGACGCTGCCAGAACACCCAGTGCGTGATATGCTAAGTGATCTCGCGGACTACGTGGTTGCGCGGATCAACTGAGCCGGGTCGAGCGGATCCACCAATCTGGATAGTTTGACTGAAGCCGCGCAGCAGCGTTTTTGGCCGTCGTGGCATCAGGATAAAGCCCGAAACATGTGGCCCCTGAGCCGGACATGCGCGCGAGAAGGCAATCTTGGGTCGCGTTCAGCGCGTTCAGTGTGTGGGTCACTGAGGGTTCAACAGCAATGGCCGGGGTCTCAAGATCGTTGCGCATCTGTCCAAGCCAATCGGCAAATGCGAGTGCATCTGGGTCGACTGGAATGCTATCCGGCATAGGCGGATTGTTTGGCGTTTCGAGATTTCTAAATACCGGGCCGGTGGGCACGGCGACCATGGGGTTTACCAGTACTGCGTCGAGCGTCGGCAAGTGCTCCAACGGGGTTATGTGTTCCCCGATCCCCTGCATTCGTGCTGCCCTGGCATGCATGCAGACGGGAACATCGGCTCCAAGTGACAGGCCGTTGTCTGGCGCCGGTGTGCCGGTCATGTCCCTTAGTACACGCAGGATCGTTCCAGCATCGGACGATCCACCCCCAATGCCCGCCGCATTGGGCAGGTGTTTTTCCAGCTCGATCTCAGCGGTGGCCCCGATCAGATTGGCGGCTCGGATCACGAGGTTGCTGTCATCGGCGGGTACACCCTGTGAGAGCGGGCCGCTGACGCGCAGTATCGTCTTAGGGGCCGGTGTGATGCGCAGACGATCCCCCACATCTGCGAACACGACAAGCGAGTCGAGCAGGTGATAGCCATCGTCACGGCGGCCTGTGACGTGCAGTGTCAGGTTGATCTTGGCAGGCGCGAAGGCCTCAACCGTCATCGGCGACTTCAAGTGGAGGGGCGCCTTCTTCTTCGAGCACAACGTCGAGACCGACCTCAAGCTTGCGGCGGATGCGATCAGGGTCGATGTCGGGTGATGGGTTTTCTTCATCCACAAATGAGAGCGCGCGCTTCCATTGGAACTCGGCCTCAGTATGACGGCCCACAGCCCAGAGCACATCTCCCAAGTGGTCGTTAACCACCGGATCAACCGGCATCAGCTCGGCAGCGCGCTCCATGTGTATGATGGCTTCGTCATAGTTACCCAGGCGGTACAGAACCCAGCCGAGGCTATCGACAATGAAGCCGCTGTCAGGCTGACGTTCAACAGCGCGCTCAATCATGCTGAGTGCCTCGTCCAACTTGATCTGCTTTTCGACCAGCGAATAACCGAGATAGTTAAGGACCTGCGGATGATCAGGGTTTAGTTCGAGGGCTTTGCGGAAATCCGCCTCGGCTTTCTCCCAAACTCCTAAACGTTCGTGGCTGATGGCGCGCGCGTAGTAGACGAACCAATGTTCAGTGCCACGGCCGTCATAAAGAGAGATCGCTTCGTCATAGGCGGCAACGGCGTCGTCGTAGCGCTCGTTCTGACGGTAGAGATCGCCTGCGGAGACATGCACAAGAGGCAGC
Source organism: uncultured Roseovarius sp. (assembly GCA_947496175.1). Lineage (GTDB taxonomy): Bacteria > Pseudomonadota > Alphaproteobacteria > Rhodobacterales > Rhodobacteraceae > Roseovarius. The sequence goes on along the minus strand of CANMBU010000001.1, from coordinate 658,611 downwards.
TCAGGATGAGAAACGCGAAGCTGTTCCAGAACCTCAATTGCGGCATCTGTTTTCTCAGCCCGTCGCAGGGATTCTGCACGTCCCATTTCGGCGGCAGTGAATGAAGGGTGATCCCGAGGTACGCTCTTGTACACTTCGGTTGCCAATTGATAGCGTTCCAGATCTTCTAAAAGTTCGGCAGCCATCAGGACGGAATCGACGTGATCGTTGTTCAGGAACTGCGCCGTGCGTGCGTACAGCAAGGTGTAGTCCCGACCCGCCTCGCTTAAAAGAATTTGTCCAAGCGAATAGAAAACCTCAGCCACCCCGTCTTGAGCTCCGGAGACAAGGCTAAAGGGAACCGGAAGGCCGGTTTCAAGCTCAGCACGTAGAGCTGCGATTTGTGGATCAAGATTGCCGCCAAACGCTTCATCCAGGAGGGCGATCGCCTCGTCGGTTCGCTCTAGCTGGCTGAGGACTTCTGCCCAAGCGATGGTGCCGCGTCGTGTACGTTGCAGCGGTTCGTCTTCACCGCCGGAGAAGATTTGCTCGGCACTTTCGAAATCGCCCACAGCAGCGAGCGCCAATGCCTTGTGATAGTTCGCAAAGCTACGCAAGCCACGTCGGCCCGCCACATCATCGAATCTTGCCAAAGCTGATGCCATGTCACCACGACCCATTTCAACCCAGGCGGCGATCAGGCCATCAGCCAGAGCGCTGACTCCGCGTTGTGTCTCGATGCGTTCAAGCACCTCATCGTAGCGTTCGTTTTTGACCGCATCAGCGATGAGCGCGATAAAAGCGACCTGGCTGCGCAGACCTTCCTCATCGATACGTTTGGCCACCGGAACGGCGCTTTCGATGTTGCCTAGAGCCATGAAAGAAAAGACGGTGCTTTCCATGATGGCAGGATTAGACGTGTCTTTGGTCAAGGCTTGGGTGAAATACTGTGCTGCCGTGTCGAAGTCGTGGTTAACGATCGCCTGGCGTGCGGCCAAATAGGCGCCGACATCCTCAGATGCCTGCACGGGGACGGCAAAAGCTTGAATAAACGCGGCCAGCGCGCCTGCGGTCAGCACTCTCACGGTGTGGGCTCCCTGCCTGTGATGTTCATTGTTGGCGTGAAAGGTAGTGTTTGCTTTGCGCCAAAGCAATGAGGGCGGCCATTTCGCCGCCCCTGAAACGATAATTTTTCTGCGAACTGTCACATATTCGGATAATTCGGCCCGTCTCCGCCCTGTGGGGTGACCCAATTGATGTTTTGGCTGGGGTCTTTGATGTCACAGGTTTTGCAATGGACGCAGTTTTGGAAGTTGATGACAAAGCGCGGGTCTTTGCCCTCTTCCTCAACCACTTCGTAAACCCCTGCGGGGCAGTAGCGTTGCGCCGGTTCCGCATATTTGGGCAGGTTTACGGAAATTGGTACTGCGGCGTCTTTGAGCTGCAGGTGCGCAGGCTGACTTTCCTCGTGGTTCGTCATTGAAAAGCTGACATTGGTCAGGCGATCAAAGCTGAGCGTGCCATCGGGTTTGGGATAGTCGATGGATTTGTGATTGGCGGCTGGCTCGGTGGCGTCCGCATCAGATTTGCCATGACCGATGGTGCCGAAGACGGAAAAGCCCAGCGTGTTGGTCCACATGTCCAGGCCACCCAGGGTGAGTGATGCGGTGAGACCGTATTTGGACCAGAGGGGTTTGACGTTCCGGACCTTCTTAAGATCCTTGCCGATAGCCCCTTCGCGCACTTCGGTTTCATAGGCCGACAACTCATCGCTGGCGCGGCCTGCTTCCAAAGCGGCGTGTGCGGCTTCTGCCGCGGCTTTGCCCGAAAGCATTGCGTTGTGATTGCCCTTGATGCGCGGCACGTTGACCATGCCCACCGAACAGCCCAGGAGCGCCACGCCGGGCGCAACCATCTTGGGCATTGACTGATAGCCGCCTTCGCTGATGGCCCGCGCACCATAAGCGACGCGTTTGCCGCCCTTCAAAAGGTCAGCCACCATCGGGTGATGCTTGAAGCGCTGGAATTCCATATAGGGGAAAAGATGTGGGTTTTTGTAGTTTAGGTGAACCACGAAACCTACGTAAACCTGATTATTTTCAAGATGGTAGATGAAAGACCCTCCACCGGCGTTCTTTCCCAGAGGCCACCCCATTGTATGGGTGACAGAGCCTTCTTTGTGCTTGTCCGGGTCGATTTCCCAGATCTCTTTCATGCCGAGGCCAAATTTCTGCGGCTCTTTGCCCTCGGCCAGGTCGTATTTGGCAATGACCTCTTTCGAAAGCGAGCCACGCACGCCCTCGGACAGGAAAACGTATTTGCCGTGCAGCTCCATACCCGGCTCATAGCTTGGCCCCGGAGTGCCATCGGCCTCTTTGCCAAATTCACCGGCGACGACGCCTTTGACTTCGCCGTTTTCGCCATAGACGATTTCGGAGCAGGCCATGCCGGGGAAAATCTCGATGCCCATCGCCTCGGCCTGTTCGGCCATCCAGCGACAGACATTGCCCATGGACACAATGTAGTTGCCATGATTGTTCATCAGAGGTGGCATAGGGAAGTTGGGAATGCGCATCTTGCCAGCTTCACCCAGCATAAAGAAGTTATCTTCTTTGACAGGTGTATTGAGGGGTGCGCCTTTTTCTTTCCAGTCAGGGATAAGCGCATCAAGTCCGCATGGATCAAGCACCGCACCCGACAGGATATGCGCGCCCACTTCCGAGCCTTTTTCCAAAACCACGACCTCGCGGTTCGGGTCGAGTTGTTTGAGCCGGATCGCAGCGCTCAGGCCTGCTGGCCCTGCGCCGACGATCACAACGTCATATTCCATGGCTTCCCGTTCGACTTGCGCCATTTTTCCCACTCCATGTCAGAGCAGCCCCCAATAGGGCCGCTAAAAAGGTCGCATCTGGTTAGCGTGCCGCGTTGTCAGAGGTCAATTGGAACACGACGTTAAAACCGTCGAAATGCGCCAGTTTTCGACCATGGCACGCGGATTTCTTCCAAGCGGCCAATGAAATGTAGGTCTGCTTGCTATGTCCTATTGCATTCGGAATGAAGGTCGGGTCATTCTGTCGCGCATTGTTCACGATGCTGATTGGGGTGGCCAGGGCCGCCCACGTTGCCATGAGGGGCACAAGATAAATGGAAAAGATCCCGATGACTCAGGCCGGATTCGCGGCTTTGGAGGCAGAGTTGAAACATCTCAAGTCCGAGGAACGCCCGGCGATCATTCAGGCGATTTCAGAGGCACGTGAGCATGGCGATTTATCGGAGAATGCTGAGTACCATTCTGCAAAGGAAAAGCAGTCCTTTATTGAGGGTCGCATCAAGGAATTGGAAGGCGCGATAAGCCTGGCAGACGTAATTGATCCAACCAAGCTTTCGGGAACGATAAAGTTTGGGGCCACCGTGACTTTGGTCGATGAAGATACTGATGAGGAAAAAACCTATCAGATTGTTGGCGAATACGAGGCCAATATCGAAAAGGGTCTATTGAACATAAAATCGCCGATTGCGCGGGCTTTGATTGGCAAGGAAGAAGGTGACAGCGTAGAAGTGCGCACACCGGGCGGCGAGAAATCATATGAAGTGCTGAAGATTTCGTATCTTTAGAAAAGTTTGACCATGTCTGAACAGCAGGACACATCGACAACCCCTTTGGGTATTTACAATCGTCCACAGACCGAGCGGATCACGTCCATTGAAGTGATCGCCCTTGCGCTGACGATTTTGTGGCTTTTGGGCACGGCGATTTTCTTTTTCTTGCTCGAACCCCTGAGCAGTCCTCCGCAGGGCGGGGGGGGAATGCATATGATGTTCTTGCTCTTGGGAATATTCATGCCTGTGGCAATGATTTGGGTGGCGGCGACAGCGGCGCGGTCCAATAAAATGATGCGTGAAGAAAGTCAGCGGTTACAGACGGCAATCGATGCGATTAGACAAGCATATGTCGCGCAAAACCAGTCCAGCAGCGTCGTCACGCAACCCTCTGTTACGCGCAAACTCGATGAAATCGCGGCATCTCAGCGAAAGGCGGAAACAGTGCTGGCCACGTTTTCTTCAACGCGCCAACCCTCGCCGGCACCCAAACCAAAACCCGAGCCCGAAGCAACCTCAGAAGGCCAGGTGGCATTGCCATTAGGCACGTCTGCCGAAGATATTGAGCCGCCGCTAGTCACCGTTGATTTCATCAAGGCGATGAACTTTCCTGAAGATGCAGAGGATAAAGCAGGTTTCGCGGCCTTGCGCCGGGCGTTGAAGAATCGCAAGACCTCCAAGCTTGTACAGGCGTCGCAGGACGTTCTGACGCTGTTGTCACAAGATGGCATTTACATGGATGATCTGCGCCCTGACATGGCGCGCACCGAGATTTGGCGCCGCTTTGGAGCCGGGGAACGGGGACGTGCGATTGCGCCCTTGGGTGGCATTCGGGATCGGTCGTCGCTTGCTCTGGCAGCAGCTCGGATGAAGCAGGACACTATTTTCCGGGATTCTGCGCACCATTTCTTGCGCCTGTTCGATCGCACAATCTGTGAGTTTACAGAAACCGCAACGGATGCCGAAATTGCCGAGCTATCGGATACACGAACGGCGCGGGCCTTTATGCTTTTGGGCCGAGTGGCTGGTACTTTTGACTGATACAACAGCTATTTAGCGATCTCATTCATCATTCGGTTGCCCGATCATGTGGATCAGTTCAATATGACCCCTGGACAGGGAGACGACAGTCATGCGGAAATTCTTGGTAGTGCTGGATGACAGCCGCGAATGCCTCAACGCCATGCGCTTTGCCGCGTTGCGGGCGGCCCATACCGGGGCTGGGGTCGAGATTTTGGCCGTGATCCCGCCTGAAGAGTTCAATCACTGGATCGGTGTGGGCGACATCATGCGCGAAGAGGCGCGGGAACGGATCCACGCGCATTTCGAAGTTTTTGCAAAATGGATGCGCGACAAGCAAGGGATCGACCCGGAACTGGTGATCCGTGAGGGTGACCCAATGACTGAAATCCTATCGCAAGTTCAGGCTGATCCGGAAATTGGCGTTTTGGTGCTTGGGGCAGGGACAGACAAGAAAGGTCCGGGTCCGCTGGTATCTTATCTGACGAAAAATTCAGGTAACCTGCCGATTCCGGTGACTATTGTTCCGGGTGACCTGAGCAAGGAACGGTTGGAAACGATCACCTAAGGCGACCAATTTAGAATCGTTCCAAACCTTGACTCTGCGGGTGTAGCTGCTCATATCCTGAATAACCCCAGCGAAAGGCCGGACCTATGTTTATTCAGACTGAATCAACCCCAAACCCTGCGACATTAAAGTTCCTTCCAGGCCAAGCCGTGCTTGAGGCGGGGACCGCTGACTTTCCAAATGTGGACTCGGCTGAAAAATCTCCACTCGCAGCTCGCGTTTTTGGCGTTGAAGGCGTGACAGGTGTATTTCTGGGGAATGATTTCGTCACCGTGACCAAGGCCGAAGGTGTGGATTGGGACCATGTGAAGCCCGCTATACTGGGCGCCATCATGGAGCATTTCCAATCGGGTCAGCCTGTGATTACTGGTGACGCAGCGCCTTCGGGACATGCCGAGCATGACGGCGAAGACGCAGAGATCGTTGGCCAGATCAAAGAGCTTCTGGATACGCGCGTGCGCCCGGCAGTGGCACAAGATGGTGGTGACATCACGTTCCATGGATTTGAGCGTGGCGTTGTGTATTTGCACATGCAAGGCGCATGCGCAGGGTGCCCATCGTCAACAATCACCCTGAAAATGGGGATTGAAAACCTGCTGCGGCACTACATCCCAGAAGTGACCGAGGTCCGCCCCGTCGGTCTTTGATACCCATGAACGAACCGCCCGTGATTCTGGGCTTTGACACATCAGGGCCTTGGTGCGGAGCTTTGCTTTTGCAGGGCGACGTAGTTCTGGCCGATTTCTACGAGGACATGTCGAAAGGTCAAGCTGAAGCGCTTCTTCCTGTTTTGGAGGGGTGTCTTGAACGCGGCGGTGTGACTTGGCGCGATCTTTCTGCGATTGGTGTGGGTGTTGGGCCAGGGAATTTTACGGGTATACGCATCTCTGTTGCTGCCGCGCGTGGGCTTGCATTGTCGCTCAATGTACCTGCGGTGGGCGTTGATTTGCTGGACGCGCTGGCTTTGGGGGCCGACGGCCCTGTAATCAGCAGCCTTACCGCGCCGCGCGAGTATGTTTATGTCGCCGGGTTTGGCACGCATACCAAGATTGCAAAGCAAATGATTGCGCTCGTAGATGTTCCTGCGGACTGGGCTGAACCGGGTCTTAAGTGCGTTGGGACTGGCGCCGTGGCTTTAGCTGCGCCTCTGCGCGTCGATGCCGCGCCTGCCAAATATGCACCAGGGTCTGCCGTGGCACGTATTGCGGCACAGCGTTGGCAATCTGAGACTGCGCGACCCACTCCTCTTTACCTTAAACCTCCTGATGCTGCGCCATCGCGAGATACAGCGCCGGTGATGCTGGATGATGAAACCTGAAGACCTAGCGGCCTTGCACGAACGCGCATTTGAAGGGCAGGGCCGAGCGTGGAGTGTCGGCGAGTTTTTTGATCTTTTGCAGAATGACAAAATATTGCTTGTCGGGGATAATGACGCCTTTGCGCTGGGACGCGTGGTGGCAGATGAGGCTGAGCTTTTGACGCTTGTCTGCGATCCACAATGCCGCCGCCAAGGTCTGGCACATGACCGCCTCCAGAGACTGGAGCATCATGCCAAAGAAAGCGGCGCGTTGCGGATTTTCCTGGAGGTGGCGTCCGACAATATTGCGGCGATACAGCTTTATCAGAAGGCGCACTATGCCGAGATTGGTCGTCGCAAAGCGTATTATGGCACGCCAAACGGTCGCGTGGACGCGATTGTCATGGAAAAACGCTTGCGCTGATAACCCTAGATGGCGGTGCTGTGCCCAGCACGGCTCAGGTCGTAGGCATCGAATCTGCGCGCGATCATGCGCGTCAGAGACCGTGCCTCAGGAGGCACAAAGAGCCCGTCTTTACGCACATCCAATATGCCTTCAAACTCATCTGAGGTTTTTTGGAACATGTCCTGGATGCGTTTGCGGGGGACATCAAAGCTGTCACAAATTTCTTCGGTTGATATGTGGAAGTCACACATAACCGCTTCGATCAGGCGCGCACGCATAAGATCTTCGCCCTTAAAGCAATGTCCACGGCTTGTTGCGAAATTGCCTGCCCGGATCGCCTTGGTGTAGGCGCCGGTCGCAGAGGCGTTTTGTGCATAACCTTGAGGGAACCTAGAAATGGCCGAAGCTCCGAGCCCAACCAAGGCTTCGGATGTGTCATCCGTGTAGCCTTGAAAGTTGCGGCGCAGGCGGCCGTCGGCTTTGGCCGTGCTTAGGCCGTCTTCGGGTGCTGCGAAATGGTCTATGCCTATTTCCTGGTATCCGTCCCAGGCAAAGAGCCTGCGCGCGGTCTCAAAAAGCTCAAGCCGCTCTTCGGGTGTCGGCATGGCATCGGATGGGATCAATTGCTGTCGCTTGGCCATCCAAGGCACGTGTGCATAGCCATAAAGCGCGACACGATCAGGCGAGAGCGACAAGAGTTTCTGCACGCTTTCGGTGATGCGTTTTCGGTTCTGATGCGGAAGACCGTAAAGAATATCGGTGTTCAGGCTCTTGATACCACGCGCGCGAATGGCTTCGACAGCGTCGCGCGTGATCTCGTAGCTTTGCAGCCTGCCAATGGTTTGTTGGATGTTTGGGTCGAAATCCTGCACGCCTATGGACGCGCGATTCATACCGGCGGCGGCCAAGGCATCAAGGCGCGGCTCGTCAATCTCATTGGGGTCGATTTCGACAGAGAATTCCGTGTCTGAGCCGAATGGAATTGTTTCGCGAATTTTCCCGGCCAATTCGGTCATCATCGGCGCTGATAGCAGGGTTGGCGTTCCACCTCCCCAATGCAGGCGCGACAAAGAGATCCCTTCCGGCAAAGCCTCTTTCAGCAGGTCGAGTTCGGCTTTCAGAACTTTGAGATAAGCAATGACCGGGGCATCGTTCTGGGTGCCCTGTGTGCGGCAGGCACAAAACCAGCATAGCCGACGGCAGAACGGGATGTGCAGGTAAAGCGAGATGGCGCTGCCTTTGGGCAGGGTCTCGATCCACGTGCGAAAATGGCCATCCTGCACATCTTCTGAGAAATGCGGAGAGGTCGGATAGCTTGTGTACCGTGGCAATTTGGCATCGAACAAGCCGAGCCGTGCCAGTTGTTTTTTCTCAATCATATGGGATAAGCTAAGGCAGGGTGTTTATTTTAACTTTGATCTCGATCAAGCTCGAGGCTTTGGAGGCGTATGCTTAACGACCTGAAAAACCCCGGGCCGCGGGATTGTGGGGATTGTCCTATTCGCCACCGGGCCGTGTGCGCCCGCTGCGAAGCGGACGAATTGGAGCAACTTGACCAGATCAAGTATTACCGAAGCTTTGAAGCGGGTCGCACCGTTATCTGGGCCGGGGATCAGATGGACTTCGTTGGCTCGGTTGTGACGGGCATTGCCACTCTGACGCAAACCATGGAGGACGGTCGCACGCAGATGGTAGGGCTTCTTTTGCCCAGCGATTTTGTTGGTCGCCCTGGTCGAGAGACAGCCGCCTATGATGTGGTTGCAGTGTCCGACATGGTCATGTGCTGTTTTCGCAAGGGACCTTTCGAAGACATGATCGCAAAAACACCGCATATAGCGCAGCGACTTCTCGAAATGACACTGGATGAGTTGGACGCGGCGCGTGAATGGATGCTTCTGCTCGGTCGCAAAACCGCGCGCGAAAAAATCGCGTCTTTCCTGTCGATTTTAGCGCGCCGCAATGCCACGCTCAATTTAGGACAAGCAGGTGGAGCAATGTCCTTTGAGCTGCCTTTGACCCGTGAAGCGATGGCGGATTACCTCGGCTTAACGCTTGAGACAGTGAGCCGTCAGATTTCCGCCCTTAAGAAGGACGGTGTCATCGAATTGCAGGGTAAGCGATTGGTAAACGTGCCTGATTTCGATCGGTTACTGGATGAAGCCGGGGATGACAGCGACGGCGGCATGCTGAGCTAGGCTGCTTTTTCACAACAATGTGAATGGGATAAGCACTCTGATTGCGCCAGTGTGTGCTATTCGAACCCCACAGTCGATTTGTTAATTCTGGAATAAATATTGTGAAAAAGAAGGCCAAACGCAGTCAACCCGCCAAATCCAAGAAGAACAAATCTAGCGCGCAGCAAATGCCTGCGGCTCCGGACAGGCGTAGATTTCTCAATAAGATGGCGTGGATTGGCGGTGGCATTGTTGTTCTGGGTGGCGCAACCTTGTTCGGGGCGCGTTCGGTTCGGGCCAAAGTGGCCGAACGCGATTTGACGCGTTTGGGCCAGGGAGTGCCTACAGTTGTGCAGGTCCATGACCCGCAATGTCCGATCTGCAACGCATTGCAAAGTCAGACGCGCCAGGCCCTCAAGGGATTTGGCCAAGACGAGTTGCAATATCTTGTGGCAGATATCAAAACCCAAGAAGGACAATCATTTGCCGGGCGCTTTGGCGTGCCGCATGTGACCCTGTTGTTGTTTGACGGCGAGGGCAATTTGGTCGAAACCTTGCAAGGTGTGCGCCAATCCTCAGAATTGCGCCTGTCCTTTGAAAGGCTGGCCCAGTAGAAGACGCCCCTACCGTGCCATCAGGATGGGCACCGGTGCGCGTTCCAGCATGCCGCGAGTCGCACCGCCAAAGACAGCTTCGCGAAACCGGGAATGCCCATATGCGCCCATGACGATCAGGTCAGCCTGAGTGTCGAGCGCGTGACGAGACAACACGTCCGACACGCGGGGCATATTCTTTGACAACACATCAATATCGACCTTGATGCCGTGCCGCGCAAGATATTGTGAGAGCAACCCACCAGGATCAGACCTATCCGGACCGTGATCAGGCGGGTCGATCATGACAACAGTGACTTTCTCCGCTTCTTTGAGGATGTCCAAACTTGCGCGGATTGCTGTTAATGCTTCTGGGCTTTCGTTCCAGGCTACTAAGATATGCCTTTGGTGCGTGGCCATGGGCGCGCCGTCTGGCAAGATCAAAGTCGGTGCATGTGCGTCAAACATAACAGATTCTGTTAAAGGCTCGGCTTCGGGTCCGCGGCTGGCACCGTAGGGCGATGGCAGTATCGCCAGATCCGAAAATCGCGCCTTGGACGAAACCAGGTGTCCCATGTCGACCAATTGGGCCATGCCCTGACTACATGACCAACTAATGTCTGTCTGGGTGTTTAACACTTCGCGCACAGCACCTTCGATCTCAACGGCCTCTTGCTGACAAGACTCCAGCCGGTCGGACAGTGCAATAGCCGTACCACCAGCAAAGAAGAAGTCAGAACTGAAGCGGTTCACGCCAAGGCAGAGAACGTCGAGATGAGCCTGATGCGCGGCGGCAAGGGCGGCAGCATGAGTGAGCGTGGGTTTTACAAATGATGTGTTGGAGAACGCGCAAAACAGATTTTTCCAGGCCATCTATAGTTCCCTCCATTAAGCGTCGCGCTGGTGTATTTTATGCAAGGCCCGGTTCACGTCTTTGATGTCAATCAAATCAGACATTTTCCTGCGAAGGCTTTGAAAATCTTGACTCAGATCAAGGTAGGTCCCCGGCCTTCTGTCCATAAGCAGGCATGTCTGAAAGTGCCTGCACCTGTGCTCAGCTCGTGCAGAGAAGCGACAAAGGGACAAGAAAATGCTGAACTATATCAAGCTTATCGCGTTGGGGCTCATCACCTTTTTCGCGTTGATTGCGGCAAATTATGCGCGCGATCTGGCCTATCTGGTCAACGCTTTGACGATAGCACTTGTGGCGGGCGGAATGTTCGTCTGGGTGTTGCGTAACACCGATGAGCCCGCCGATACGCGGGATTATTCTAATGAGTATATGGATGGCGTAATCCGGGCTGGGGTCATCGCAACAGCGCTTTGGGGTATTGTCGGATTCCTGGCCGGAACGTTCATTGCCTTCCAACTGGCGTTTCCGGCGCTCAACTTTGAATGGGCGCAAGGATACATGAACTTTGGACGTCTCAGACCGCTGCACACAAGTGCGGTGATCTTTGCGTTTGGGGGCAATGCCCTAATTGCCACGTCCTTCTATGTGGTTCAGCGCACCTCTGCTGCACGCCTCTGGGGCGGTAATCTTGCTTGGTTCGTGTTTTGGGGTTTTCAGCTTGTTATCGTTCTGGCGGCCACGGGCTATCTGCTCGGCGCGACGCAGGGCAAAGAGTATGCAGAACCTGAATGGTATGTCGATTGGTGGCTGACGATTGTCTGGGTGACCTATCTGGCCGTCTTTGTCGGTACGCTGGTGAAGCGTAAAGAGCCGCACATCTATGTCGCAAACTGGTTCTATCTGAGCTTTATCATCACGGTTGCCATGCTGCACCTGATCAACAACCTGTCGATCCCGGTCTCAATCTGGGGCTCCAAGTCGGTTCAGCTTTTCAGTGGCGTACAGGATGCCATGACGCAGTGGTGGTATGGCCACAACGCGGTAGGCTTTTTCCTGACCGCCGGGTTCCTGGCGATGATGTACTACTTTGTGCCCAAGCAGGCTGGTCGCCCGGTTTACAGCTACAAATTGTCAATCATCCATTTCTGGGCGCTGATCTTTCTGTATATCTGGGCGGGTCCGCACCACTTGCACTACACCGCTCTGCCGGACTGGGCCGCGACCCTTGGCATGGTGTTTTCGGTGATCCTGTGGATGCCCAGCTGGGGTGGCATGATCAATGGTCTGATGACGCTCTCGGGCGCCTGGGACAAGCTGCGCACTGATCCGGTGATCCGGATGATGGTGATTAGCCTTGGCTTCTATGGAATGTCGACCTTTGAAGGGCCGATGATGTCGATCCGCGCGGTCAACAGCCTGTCGCACTACACCGACTGGACCATTGGTCACGTGCATTCCGGCGCTCTGGGCTGGAACGGTATGATCACCTTTGGCTGCCTCTACTTCCTGGTGCCGAAGCTGTGGAACAAGGAGCGGCTCTATAGCCTCAGCCTTGTAAGCTGGCACTTCTGGCTCGCGACGATTGGCATCATCCTCTATGCCGCATCCATGTGGGTGACCGGCATCATGGAGGGCCTGATGTGGCGCGAAGTGGATGCCAACGGCTTCCTGGTGAACTCTTTCGCGGACACCGTTTCTGCCAAACTGCCGATGTATGTCGTGCGCGGTCTTGGCGGGGTGATGTTCCTGAGCGGCGCAATCATCATGTGCTACAACCTTTACATGACTGTTCGTCGGAGCCCGGCTATCCAAGCCGACAACTCCGCGGTCCCGGCCGAATAAGAGGAGGGGCAGATAATGGGAATTCTCGACAAACATACAGTTCTCGAAAAGAACGTAACCCTGTTGGCAATCTTTGCCTTTCTCGTGGTGACCATCGGGGGCATCGTGCAAATCGCACCGCTTTTCTGGCTGGAAAACACGATCGAAGAGGTTGAGGGCATGCGCCCCTATACACCTCTCGAGTTGGCCGGGCGTGATATCTATATCCGCGAAGGATGTTATGTCTGTCATAGTCAGATGATCCGCCCAATGCGGGACGAGGTCGAACGCTATGGCCACTACAGCCTTGCGGCAGAAAGCAAGTATGATCACCCTTTCCAATGGGGATCGAAGCGCACCGGGCCAGATCTGGCGCGTGTGGGTGGACGATATTCGGATGCCTGGCATCTGGACCACCTGCGTGATCCGCAGTCTGTGGTGCCAGAGTCGGTCATGCCAAAATATGGCTACCTCGAAGACCGCCTGATCGATGGTGAATACATCGAAGACTTGCTGAAGACACATCGATTTGTAGGTGTTCCCTACACCGATGAAATGATCGAGAGCGCGCAAGCTGACTTCCTGGTTCAGGCGAACCCTGATGAGGACTTTGACGGGCTTCTGGAGCGCTACGGCGAGACCGTTCAGGTGCGTAACTTTGATGATGCTCCGGGCATCAGCGAGGCTGATGCAGTGATTGCCTATCTGCAAATGTTGGGCACGTTGGTTGATTTCTCGACCTTCACACCCGTGGCCAGCCGGTAAAGGAGAAAACGGATGGAAACCTATACACTTCTCCGCGCCTTTGCAGACAGCTGGATGCTGTTGGCGCTCTTCACCTTCTTTGTCGGCGTGGTCATCTGGGTCATGCGCCCTGGTGCCACAAACGCCTATGACAGCGTGTCGCGAATCCCCTTCCGGCATGAAAATGCACCTGTGTCCGATACCGGACCTGCCTCTGAGGAGGATTGAGACATGGCTCAAAAACCAGAAGATAAACCCGATGTCGGAACTACAGGTCATGAGTGGGACGGTATCGAAGAGCTGAACAATCCCTTGCCACGCTGGTGGGTTTGGGTGTTCTACATCACCATCATCTGGGGCGTTTGGTACACGGTGGCTTATCCCGCCTGGCCAATGATTTCAGGTGCAACCGAAGGGTACATGGGATGGTCGACACGGGCCAATGTCGCTGCCGACATCGAAGAAGCCGAGGCTGCTAACGCCGAGATCAACACAAGGCTTGCCAGTGTCGAACTCACTGAGATTACCAGTGATGCAGAGCTGCAGGGCTATGCGCGTTCGGCTGGTGAGGCGGTGTTCAACACTTGGTGCGTGCAGTGTCATGGGCGCGAAGGGGGCGGATTTGTCGGTTATCCCACACTATCAGACGACGACTGGCTCTGGGGTGGTACGATGGAAGACATCCATCTCACCATCAGCCATGGTATCCGCAACGAGGAAGACCCCGATGCGCGCTACTCCGAAATGCCGGCCTTTGGACGCGATGAGTTATTGGCCGAAGAAGAAATCGTGCAAGTGGTCAACTATGTGATGTCCTTGTCCGGTGAGGCGCAGGACCCTGCTCAAGTCGAAGCTGGTGCTACGGTTTATGCTGACAATTGCGCGGCGTGCCATGGCGAAGCGGCGGAAGGCGATGTCTTTCAGGGAGCACCGAACCTGAATGACGCGATCTGGCTCTATGGCGGAGACTACGCATCTCTCATGGAAACAGTGAACAACGCACGTTTTGGCGTCATGCCCAACTGGAACAGCCGCCTGACTGAGGCTGAGATCCGCGCTGTCACAGCCTACGTCCACCAGCTTGGTGGTGGCGAGTAAAGTTTAAGAACGATCCCCGGGGTCAGGTGATCCCGAGGACTTAGCACCGACCTTTCCCTCCTGTTCGCGCATTTTTGGAAAGGTCGGTGCCCTTGTTTATCGACGATCCCAAATAAAAGAGCCGGAGCGCCGCCAACGCCGCCCGCGCCAAGGCCAGGGATCACCTCTGGACACGGGCGGCTGAACCGGTGGGAGCAAGGGTCGTTTATACACGACGGCGGGCCACACGGTGTGCTTCAAGTTCGGCGCCAGCGCGGGTGTCAAACCGTTCTGAGGCTGGCCAATGTGAGCGATTTTTCCCATTGGTCATTGCGTCAGTTCGGGTCGCTGTGCGGAACGTATCTGAAAATATAGATAACATCTCGTTTCCTTTCCTGGTGAGAACATGCCTTTATTTATGGATATTATTGGCGCAATATGCGACTCAGGAAAAAATCAATTATGTAAGTTTTAATTACATATGGATTGGAAAGACCTACCCTCGTTGACGGCTCTGCGCGCCTTTCATGCGTTGGCTGAGACCGGTTCGGCTGTTGCTGCTGGCACGATGCTTAATGTCAGCCACGCTGCGGTCAGCCAACAAATCAAGGCGCTTGAAGGCCATATGGGTGTTCCGCTGGTTGATCGATCCGGACGTGTATTGTCTCTCACCCCTGCCGGCGAGGAACTGGCCGAAGCGTTGAAATCCGGATTTGGAACGATGGCGCGTGCTGTGGCAGCTTTAACAGGCGCGGATGCAAACAGGCCTGTACATGTATCTACGACGTCGCTTTTTGCGACGACCTGGCTGATGCCGCGGCTTTTAGATTTTCAGTCTAAACATCCCGAGATTGATCTGATGGTGAACCCCTCTGCCGAGCTTTTCGATCCTGAACCTGGCGGTATCGATGTTGGCTTGCGCTTTGGCTCTGGCGATTGGCCGGGTTTGGAAGCCGAAATGCTGGTGCCAACGGATATTGCGGTAACGGCCGCTCCATCCTTGGTCGGTGATTGCGTGATCGAATGCCCGGCAGATTTGCTTCAATTCCCTTGGCTGGAGGAATTGGGCACAAGTGAATCCACAGATTGGTTGCGCAAGCATGGAGTGGTTGAAGGTCGCGCCAAACGGATTACTCAAATGCCTGGCAACCTGATGCTGGAAGGTGCTCGTGCCGGGCAGGGTGTGATCAGCACGGCTATGTCCTCGGTTAAAGATGATATAGCGTCAGGACGCCTGCGCCTGCTCTTTTTGGACCGCGGAGAGACAGGCTATCATATAGTGACCCGCCCCGGCGTTATGCGACCCAATGCCAAAGCGTTTGTCACTTGGCTCAAACGGCAAAAATCATCGGCATCTGAATGACATAACACTCCGTGAGAAGCCGCGTAGTTTGACTCAGGTCAAGGTGCTTGGTCGTCCGACATGGGATGAAAACCATGCGAAACAGGAGAAATAGAGGTCATTCACGTGCCCGCTGATTCAGATAATGCCCCACAAAGCCTTTACGCCGCGCAGGAACCTGTGTTCCCCAAGCGCGTAAGTGGTTGGTTTCGCAATCTGAAATGGGTCATCATGATTGTGACCCTTGGGATTTACTACCTGACACCGTGGATTCGCTGGGATCGCGGCCCGCAGCTTCCGGATCAGGCGGTTCTGGTTGATATGGCGCATCGGCGGTTCTTTTTCTTTTGGATCGAGATCTGGCCGCATGAATTTTACTTCGTTGCCGGTCTATTGGTTATGGCAGGCCTGGGCCTGTTTCTCTTCACATCCGCGATGGGCCGCGTCTGGTGTGGCTATGCTTGCCCTCAGACCGTGTGGACGGATCTGTTCATTCTTGTGGAGCGTTGGATCGAAGGGGATCGCAACGCGCGGCTGCGCTTGCATAGGCAGAAGAAATGGGATGTTCGCAAGGTTCGCTTGCGGCTGACCAAATGGACAGTTTGGTTGATCATTGGTCTGCTGACAGGTGGTGCGTGGGTATTTTACTTCACAGATGCACCAACGTTGTTGGTCAATCTGTTTACGCTCAACGCGCATCCGATTGCTTACACAACAATTGCAATCCTGACGGCCACGACCTTTTTCTTTGGCGGCTTCGCCCGCGAACAGATTTGCATCTATGCCTGTCCCTGGCCGCGTATTCAGGCTGCCATGATGGACGAAGACACGCTGACGGTCGGCTATCGCGAATGGCGTGGCGAGCCGCGCAAGCATTCCGACGCGGTCAAGGCCGGTGAGGCACAAGGCGACTGCATTGATTGCATGGCTTGCGTGAATGTCTGCCCTATGGGCATCGACATTCGTGATGGGCAACAAATGGAGTGTATCACCTGTGCGCTTTGTATTGATGCATGCGACGACATCATGGCCAAGATCGGCAAGCCACGCGGCTTGATCGATTATCTGGCTCTGACCGATGAACAGTTTGAGCGGCAGGGCAAGGCGCCGAAGAAAGTGATGAGCCACATCCTGCGTCCGCGTACGATCATGTATACGGCTCTATGGTCGCTTGTCGGGTTTGGCCTGTTGTTCGCGCTCTTTATCCGATCGGATATCGAAATGACCGTGGCACCGGTCCGCAACCCGACCTTCATTACTCTCTCAGATGGTTCGATCCGCAACACCTATGAGGTGCGCTTGTTGAACAAACATGGCGATGATCGGCCGTTCCGTTTAACGGTCACGGGCGATCCGGCAGTACGGGTTCAGCTTGAAGGCACGCCTTATGCATCGGTGAACGTGCCTGCCAACAAAACACATCTGCAGCGCGTTTACCTCATCGCGCCTGCTGGTTCTGATCCGGCGCAAGCTGAGCGGTCAGATGTACGGCTTTGGGTCGAAGACATCTCAAACGGTGACCGGGCCTACAAAGACACAATATTCAACGGGAAGGGCAACTGATGACCGAACGCAAGATTACTGGCATGCATGTCTTTTTTGGCTTTCTCGGGGCCTTTGGCGTCATTATCGCGGTGAACTTCACTTTGGCTTACTCCGCGGTAAAAACCTTCCCTGGGGTAGAGGTCAAAAACTCCTACGTCGCCAGCCAAACCTTCGATGACCGACGTGCTGCTCAGCAAGAACTGGGCTGGAAGATTGAAGCCACCCACGCCCAAGGGCAGCTGCGTCTGAGCATTCGTGATGACAATGGTCGTCCAGTGAAGGCGGCTCAGCTTCACGCGACTGTCGGCCGCGCCACGCATGTGCGCGAAGACAGTCAGCCGGAGTTTCGCTTTGACGGGGTGTCATATGTCGCACCGCTGGAATTGTCGGACGGTAACTGGAATGTCCGGATGCGCGCCTTGTCGGCGGATGGCACCGAATTTCAACAACGTGTTGTCCTGATCAAGGAGTAAGAGAGCCGTGACCGCCACCCTGAAACAACCTGTCTCTGCCTGTCCGGCTTGCTCGGTTGTTCCGGCGGCTGAGGCCTTGGCGGAAACCCAGCCTGTTCCAGGGGCCGTCGCGCTGTCGCTGCCCACGATCCATTGTGCCGCCTGCATTTCCAAGATTGAACGTGGCCTTTCGGCCCATGCTGGCGTGCGTGCCGCACGTGTGAACCTGACACTCAAACGCGCCACTATTGAGGCTGAGCCCGATGTGACGGCAGCCATGTTGTGCAACGTTGTTGAAGGGCTGGGATATGAGGCGCATGAGCTTGATCCAAGTGCCTTGAATGCAACCAGCACGGATCGTGCCGGGCGTGAGCTTTTGATGCGGCTTGCTGTGGCTGGCTTTGCAACGATGAATGTCATGTTGTTGTCCGTCTCGGTCTGGTCCGGGGCAGAGGCTGCCACACGCGACATGTTCCACTGGATTTCTGCCGCTATTGCACTGCCCGCGATTGCTTTTTCGGGTCAGCCGTTCTTTCGCAATGCGTGGACTGCGCTTCGGCAGGGGCGGCTTAACATGGATGTGCCGATTTCTTTAGCCATTGGGCTTGCCGTGGTGACATCCCTTTGGGAAACATCGTTGTCCGGGCATCACGCCTATTTTGACGCGGCTATAGCACTGACCTTTTTTCTGCTGATCGGGCGGTACTTGGATCATCGCACACGGGCCGTTGCACGATCTGCCGCCGAAGAACTGACTGCGCTGGAAGTGCCGCGGGCGTGGCGTGTCGTGGATGGTGCGGAAGAAGAGGTGCCCATTTCCGAAATTGCCGTTGGCGATCTGGTGCGGGTGCGCCCGGGTGGGCGTGTGCCTGTGGATGGTGACATTGTTGAGGGGCAATCCGAGATTGATCGTTCTCTTCTGACTGGTGAGACCCTTCCGGTTTTTGCGCAAGAAGGGCTTGCGGTCTCGGCAGGTGAGGTCAACCTGACCGGTCCTTTGACCATCCGGGCGACTGCCGTTGGTCGAGATACGTCACTTCACCGCATGGCCGATCTTGTGGCCATCGCTGAATCTGGCCGCTCACGTTACACATCCTTGGCTGATAGTGCGGCCAAGCTCTATGCTCCCGGCGTGCACATATTGTCGGCCTTGGCCTTTGTAGGCTGGTATCTTTACACATTTGACATGCGCACAGCGCTCAACATTGCGGCTGCGGTGTTGATCATCACATGTCCTTGCGCGCTTGGTCTGGCTGTTCCAGCCGTCACCACTGCAGCATCAGGGCGGCTGTTCCGCAAAGGTATGCTGATTAAGCATGAAACCGCGCTAGAGCGGCTGGCCCAAGTGGACACTGTGGTTTTCGACAAGACGGGAACACTGACGGAAGGTTTGCCCCAACTTACAAATCTGGAGCAGTTGCCGCGCCCGGACGTGGAACTGGCCATGGCGCTGGCCGCGCAATCGAGCCACCCATTGGCCAAAGCGATTTACCGTGCCGCTTTGGATGCGGGGTTTGCAGCCGCATCGGTCAGTGAAGCACGTGAAGTTCCGGGATTTGGCGTTGAAGCTGTGTTTGAAGGCCAGCCGGTGCGTCTTGGTCGCGCCAAATGGCTCGGTGCCGAACCATTGGCCGAAACCGCAACCTATCTGCAAACCGGCGAGGAAACACCGCTGGCGTTCCGTTTCGAGGATGCGTTAAGGGCAGGGGCGGAAGACGCGGTGCGTGCGCTTCGCGAAGGTGGTAAGACGGTGTGCTTGATGTCGGGTGACACCACCCCTGCGGTCGAAGCTCTGGCGCGGCGGCTTGGTATTGAAAACTGGATGTCAGAGGCATTACCGGAACACAAGGCGCGGCGCATTCAGGATATGACCCAAGATGGCGCGCATGTTTTGATGGTGGGTGATGGGCTCAACGACACCGCGGCCCTGGCAGCAGCGCATGTATCCATTTCTCCGGCCACTGCGCTTGATGCGGCCCGCGTTGCCAGTGACATCGTACTCTTGGGCAATGATTTGTCGCCGGTGTCTGATGCCTGCACCACCGCAGAATCTGCCACCAAACGCATTCGTGAAAACTTTCGGATTGCGACGCTTTACAACATCATCGCTGTGCCGCTGGCGGTTGCCGGTCTGGCCACACCGCTGATCGCGGCCTTGGCGATGTCGGCAAGCTCGATTACCGTTTCGCTCAATTCGTTGCGCGTGAAAGGTCGCGGATGAACATTCTGACTTATCTTATCCCGATCTCGCTCATTCTGGGCGGGTTGGGACTTGGGTTTTTCATATGGACGGTGAAGACGAACCAGTATGACGACCCGGATGGCGATGCGCAGCGGATTCTGAGCGACGAATATGATGATCGGCCCAAGCCATAAGGTGAGCCGATCATGTGTTTCTGCCAGACCTAAAGCTAAACGCCGCCGGGCTGAATCGTTTCGCAGGTGATCTGCTTGGCTTGCAAGCGTCGACAGGCAAGATCAGCGGTTTCTTCGGTCAATCCCATGAAATTGGCGTCAAACCCGGTATTGCGCTTGACCACTTTGCGCAAACTGCCATCCAGCGTTTCCATTTCGTTCAAAGCCGTTTGCAAGAGCACCTTGCGCGCTTTGTATTGGCTTGGATACTGCCCGACATTTATCCCCCAATGGCGCCCACCGGATGTAGACAGCCGCGTGACCACCTCCTGAATAGGGTCTTCTGCAGGTTCAACCTTTGCTATCTGAAGGCTGGCCGGACGTATCTTGGGCGACAAAGTTGGCTTCGTTGGGGCAACAGCGAGAATTGCCGACTGCGCTTCTGGCTCGGAAGACGTGCCAACAGCCGCCAAGAGTGCCTTTTCGATGTCTGACTTGTTGGCCACAAGAACCGGGGCCTCTTCGGCAGGGAGCGGTGTTGTTGCGGGTTCCGCGCCAGGGCGGGTTTGTGGACGTAAGCTTTTCTTCACAGCGGCGGCCGCAACCAAGCGAACGGTACGGCCGGTGCCGCCGGGAACCGAATGGTTATCCCCACGACCAGCTTTGCCCATATAGGGAGGTTTCGCCGGGCGCAGCAGGGCCGTGCGTGTTGGCGCACGCTTGAACCCCAAATCAAGAAGCTCAGCAACCTTTGCGTTGCGCGTCGCAGTGGAGCGCCCGCCAAACACGGTCGCAATAATACGTTCGCCGCCCCGCTCTGCCGATGCGGTCAGGTTGAATCCTGCCGCGCGGGTGTAGCCGGTTTTGATCCCGTCAGCACCGCGATAGTTGCGCAGCAGTTTGCGATTGGTGTGATAGACCTTAGTACCACCTGCATTCGCAGTGATCCGCGAGAAAAGATTGTAGTATTCAGGGTAATCATAAAACAAATGCCGCCCCATGATTGTCATGTCGCGGGCCGTGGACAGGTGCCCTTTTTCAGTAAGCCCATGGGCGTTCTTGAATGTTGTTCGTGTCATGCCAAGCGCTTTGGCTGTCCGGTTCATGCGCCGCGCAAATGCCGCCTCAGAGCCCTCGATTGCTTCGGCCAGAGCGGTGGACGCATCGTTTGCTGATTTGATCGCCGCCGCACGGATGAGATATCGAAGCTGAATCTTTTGACCGGCACGTAGTCCAAGTTTGCTTGGCGGTTCGCTTGCGGCATGCTTGGAGATGCGCACCGGCGTGTCCAGGCTGATCTCGCCATTCTCCACTGCTTCAAACACCACGTAGAGCGTCATCATCTTGGTAAGCGATGCGGGATGAAGCCGTGTGTCGGCGTTTCGCGAATGCAGCACCTTACCGCTGCGCGCGTCCATCACCAGTGCTGCGTAAGGGGCTGCTGCCGCGCTTAACGGGACCACCACCAACATCCAAATGGTAGCCAAAGCCACCAGACCCCAGCGAAGGGGCTGCCTGTTGCGCGTTCTCATGGAACTGCTCTTTCTCTGCCTCGTTGACCGCCGATTTTTTCGACTGGCCATGTTTTAATTGATAAAACAGTAGCATAGAGGTCTCATTGAATAAAGTCTGAATTTTCAGAGATTTCGAGTGCGATCTGTCAGAAATTCAACAACATGTAGCGGCTCTGATTAGCCAAGCCGCAATATCGTCGATTGTGGCGGGAATGTGTCAAATCGGCTGGGATCAGGTCATTGTCCGTGTTCGGGCAAAGCAAAAGGCCCGGGGCAGTGTCCCGGGCCTTGCTGCCAGTTCGCGTAATTTAGTTCAGCGCCGCATCCGTGATTTTATGCGTCCAGGCGGCTTCGCCTGGATGATCGGTGATCACCGGGTCTGACCCACCTGCCAAAAGCGACTGCACCGTGCGTTCGAAATCTGCGGGGTTAAGTGCTCCGTTCGACCCTGCGGTCAGCTTAGCAATCTCGCCCATCATGCGCTTTTGATGCTTTTCAGTTTGCGCCCCGGTCTCGTCATTGTCGAGCACGATCAAAGCCGCATCATCGGGGTTTTCCTCGGCCCATTTCCAGCCTTTCATGGAAGCCCGCACGAAACGGGTCATTTTGTCGACAAAGGCTGGGTCTTCGAGGTTTTCCTCCAGAACGTACATACCGTCCTCAAGCGTCGCGACGCCCTGGTCTTCGTACTTGAAAACCACCAAGTCTTCCGGGCTCAGCCCCGCATCAATGATTTGCCAGTATTCGTTGTAAGTCATCGTCGAAACGCAAGCCGCCTGACCCTGCAAGATCGGATCGACGTTGAACCCTTGCTTCAGAACAGTCACGCCGTCCTCACCGCCATCTGTTGAAAGACCCAACTGGCTCATCCAGCTCAGGAAGGGGTATTCATTGCCAAAGAACCAGACACCTAGCGTTTTGCCAGCGAAGTCTTCGGGAGAAGCGACGCCGGCATCCTTGCGGCAGGTCAGCATCATGCCGGAGCTTTTAAATGGTTGCGCGATGTTCACAAGCGGCAGACCTTTTTCACGAGAGGCCAGAGCCGAGGGCATCCAGTCAAGCACCACATCAGCCCCTCCACCGGCGATGACCTGAGCCGGGGCAATGTCCGGACCGCCCGGCTTGATCGTGACGTTCAGGCCTTCTTCTTCATAAAAACCCTGATCGAGTGCGACGTAGTACCCGGCAAATTGCGCCTGTGTTACCCATTTGAGCTGTAGCGTCACATCATCGGCGGCTTGAGCCATGCCGCCCCAGAGCGTGGCAGCGGCAAAGCCAATGGAATATTTGAGGTTCTTCATTTTCATTTCTCCCTTGGTTTAAATTTTTTGTTTACGCCCGGCCCCGTTGTGATGGGTGCCAGAATGTCACGGCTCGTTCGATAAGTGCAACCGCGCCGTAAAATCCCGATCCTGCCAAGGCCGCAACAAAAATTTCGGCCCAGACAAGATCAATCGAAAGACTGCCCACTCCCGTGGAAATACGGAACCCCATTCCGCGCGTAGGTGAGCCAAAATACTCCGCCACAATAGCCCCGATCAGGGCCAGCGTGGCGGCGATTTTCAAACCGTTGAACATAAACGGCATCGCCGCCGGAAGTCTCAATTTGGTAAGTGTGGTGACATAGCCTGCGGCGTATGTATGCATCAGATCGCGTTGCATCTGATCTGTTTCTCGCAGACCCTGAACCGTGTTGACCAGCATCGGAAAGAAAACCATGACCACAACGACGGCGGCCTTGGATTGCCAGTCAAAGCCAAACCAGCTCACCAATATGGGTGCGATGCCTACGATGGGCAGGGCGGCAACGAAATTGCCAATAGGCAATAGACCCCGGGTGAGAAAGGCTGAGCGATCAATGGCGATGGCGGCAATAAAGGCCGAAAGGCACCCGATGGCGTAGCCAGACAACGCGCCTTTTAGGACTGTCTGGGTGAAATCGACCCAGAGAATGTCTGTGGAATTGGCAAAGGTTTGGGCAACAACCGAAGGCGCTGGCAGGATGACGGGTGAAATGTTCAGGCCGCGAACCAACCCTTCCCACAAAACCAGGAGAGAGCCGCCAAACAACAATGGCACGACCAGGCGCACGAGCCTTGTGTCATGATAGCGGGACCGGGCCAGTGCCACGTTCACAGCCCAGGCCGCCAACCAGAATATCAAGGCGATCCCCAACCAGGTCATGATGGCATCCCCATGCGTCGCAGGATCAGGCGCTGGGACAGATCCAGGAAAGTGACCAGCAGCCCGGCAAGTATGGCGGCCGTGAACAGAGCGGCCCAAATCGCAAGCGGCGTGCCGAATTGATCGCCGATCAGGATGCGCGCGCCGAGACCGGAAACCGCGCCCGTGGGCAGCTCTCCGACAATGGTGCCAACAAGGGCTGCGGCGATCCCGATCTTGAGAGACGTAAAGAGGTATGGCACCGAAGCGGGCAGGCGCAGCTTGAGAAAGCTTTGCAAGCCCGAGGCGCTGTAGGTGCGCAAAAGATCAAGCTGTGCAATGGCGGGGGATTGTAGCCCTTTGACCATGCCGACAAGCACCGGAAAATAGCAAAGATAGGCAGATATGATCGCCTTTGGCAGGCCGCGCCCCTCGACCCCGAGCTGAGAGGAGAGAACAATGATCATCGGGGCAAGGGCCACGATTGGGATGGTCTGGCTGATGATCGCCCAAGGCATGAGACTCATGCGAGTGACCCGCGAGTAAACAATGGCGACCGCGCCCAGAATGCCAAGAACAGTCCCCAACACAAAACCAGACAAGGTCGATTTCAGTGTGATCCACCCATGGAGAATGAGCGAACGCTTCGAAAGTGCCCGCCCGCGCAACACCATCTCGCCAGTCGTTTTCCAAAGCTCCTGTCCCACCTGCGTCGGTGTGGGCAACCGCGGGCGCTCAAGCGCGTATCCCACCGAGACATGTTCGGAGTTGTTGCGCATCAGCCGCCAGACAGAGGTCGCGCGCCGTTCGACTGAAGTGGCGGGCTCCACTGTGGCACCGCTGCGCTCGACCTGATCCAGCGCCACGCGCACATTCATTGGGGCGACCGCAAAGTACCAAATCGCAACAATCGCACCAAGCACGGTCAGGATGGGCAAGAGGCTTCTCATGCGTGCGTCCCGCTTTCACTGTTCCAAAAACACTCAATTTCCATCGCAAGATTTGAGCGCAGTTTTTTGAGTATTTTAAGAACGATGAAAGGATTTGGTGGTTGCTTGCAGAGGCGGCACAGGCTGGAGAGCCGATGGCCGTGAACGGTGAAAGTCCCCCGCCCGGTCAAAAGGGTGGGGGCATCCAGTTTTGGTGGTGTTTCAACCCTCATAACTGTGCCCCGCGCGTAGGCCCTCGCGAACACGATGGGCGATGTCGAGAAATTCTTTCGTGTCGCGAATGTCCAGAGGGCGCTCTCGGGGCAGGGGGCTTTCGATCACGTCGGTAATGCGGCCAGGGCGGGGGGACATCACGACGATCTTGGTCGAGAGATACACCGCCTCGGGGATGGAGTGGGTGACAAAACAGATGGTCTTGTTGGTGCGGTCCCAGAGGTTCAGGAGTTGTTCATTGAGATGGTCGCGCACAATTTCATCCAGAGCGCCGAAAGGTTCATCCATCAGCAGAATGTCGGCATCAAAGGCCAAGGCGCGGGCGATGGAGGCGCGTTGCTGCATGCCGCCGGAGAGCTGCCAGGGGAACTTCTTTTCAAACCCGGCAAGGTCCACGAGGTCGAGAACACGTTTTACGCGCGCGGCCTGATCAGCCTTGTCATAGCCCATGATTTCGAGCGGCAGGCGGACGTTGCCGCCAATGGTGCGCCAGGGGTAAAGTCCGGCGGCTTGGAAGACGTAACCATAGGCACGATTGCGACGGGCCTCTTCGGGGGAAGTGCCGTTGACCGTGATCGTGCCGCCGGTGGGGTGTTCTAGGTCCGCCATGCAGCGCAAGAAAGTGGTTTTGCCGCATCCGGACGGGCCGATGAAGGAGACGAAGTCGCCTTTGTCGACATCAAGGCTGACGTCCTTCAACGCATGCACCGGGCCGTCATTGGTCTGGAAGGTCAGCGAGAGATTTTGGGCGCTGATCACCGGGTTGGTCTTCACGAGTTCTTCCTTGCTTGCACTAACGCATGGCGACGTGCTGGCGGTTCTTTGTCAAGGTGGTGTGAGGCAAACCACCCATGCCTGTGGTGCTTGTTCAAATCCCCGCCGGAATATTCAGCGGGTCACGCTCAATCATCTTGGGCGCAGTGAGTTCTTTCCATTTGCTGAGCGCCGTATGCGCCGAAGGGAAGGCTGGGCGTGGGACGAAGCGACCACGACCGGGCTGCGGCTGTGAATTTTGGCCCCAGGCCCAGATGACCTCACCCCGGCTGAGGGTGTAGCGGGAATTGGCGGTGACTTCGAATCCTTCGAAGACGTTGTAATCCAGGATTGAATGGTGGTTGGAGGCTGAGATCGTCTTGGTGATTTTGGGATCCCAGACCACGATATCCGCGTCGGCCCCTTCGACGATGGCGCCTTTCTTGGGGTAGATGTTGAGGATCTTGGCCACGTTGGTCGACGTTACGGCGACAAACTCGTTTGGCGTCAGGCGGCCTGTTTCGACGCCTTCGGTCCAGAGCACCGGCATGCGTTCCTCCAGCCCGTTGGAGCCGTTGGGGATGATGCGGAAATCGTCGCGGCCTGCGCGTTTTTGCTCGGTGTTGAAGGCGGCGTGGTCTGTGGCGACGACTTGAAGCGATCCTGCTTGCAAACCGGCCCAAAGCGAATCCTGATGGTCTTTGCTGCGAAACGGTGGGGACATCACGCGGCGGGCGGCGTGGTCCCAATCCTTGTTGAAATACTCACTCTCATCCAGCGTCAGGAATTGCGCCAAAGGTTCGCCGTAAACGCGCATGCCCTTTTGGCGCGCGCGTCGGATGGCCTCGTGCGCCTGTTCACAACTGACATGCACGATGTAGAGCGGCACACCGGCGGTGTCGGCGATGGTGATGGCGCGGTTGGCGGCCTCGCCCTCTAGCTCCGGCGGGCGGGAATAGGCGTGGCCCTCTGGCCCGGTGATGCCCTGGTTGAAGTATTTCTCTTGCAGCTCCGCCACCAGATCGCCGTTCTCGGCATGTACCATCGGCAAAGCGCCCAGCTCGGCGCAGCGCTTGAAGGAGGCGAACATCTCGTCATCCTCGATCATCAGCGCGCCCTTGTAGGCCATGAAATGCTTGAAGCTGTTCACGCCCATGTCGACGGCATCTTTCATCTCGGTGAAGATGCTTTCATTCCAGCCGGTGATGGCCATGTGATAGCCGATATCGGCACAGATCTGGGGGGCGGATTTGCGGTGCCACTCGTTGATGGCGTTCTTGATGGAACCATCGGCGCCGGGCAGACAAAAATCCACCAGCATCGTCGTGCCGCCACAGGCCGCGGCCCAAGTGCCGGTCTCAAAGGTCTCCGCCGCCGTGGTGCCCATGAAGGGCATTTCCAAATGGGTGTGCGGATCAATGCCGCCGGGGATGACATAGGCGCCCTCGGCGTCGATAAACTCGTCGCCCTTGAGGTCCTCGCCGATTTGGCTGATCTTTTCATCCTCGATCAGGACATCGGCGGTCCACGTGCGATCTGCGGTACAGACGGTGCCGTTCTTGATGACTTTGGTGGTCATGGGGTTTCTCCCTGGCGCTACGTAGTCCCGGACTTGATCCGGCACCGCAGAGAAACGAGGCTTCCATGCTCAAGTCGGACCAGCTTGGGTTTACGTCTTTGATTAAATCCTCTTTCCACGCGCGCCGCCATCTTTTGAGTTTGCGTTCTCGCGCAAGGGCAGTGTCGAGCGTTTCGTGGGTCTCGAAATACACGAGTTTCGTGATGTTGTACTTCTCCGTGTGAGTGCAACCTTTGCCGAGTTTGTGCTGCGATACACGTTCTCGCAGGTTGCCTGTGGCCCCGATATAGATGGCCGTGTTCGAGCGACAGGCCATGATGTAGGTGTAAAACGCCATGATCCTGCATGATCTGAACAGGGTTAAGCTTGGGTAAACGCTGTCCCGGGCTTGATCCGGGACCTCCATGTTGGCCAAGAGGTCCCGGCGTAGGGGCCGGGACTGCGCAATACGGTAAGGCTGGGAGACCCCGGATCAAGTCCGGGGCGTCGAAGGATCGCAGCGCGATCATTCGACGATCCCCGCAGTCTCGACCACCGCGTGCATGAGCACGTCTGTGCCCGCGGTGGCCCATTCCTTGGAAATTTCCTCGGCTTCGTTGTGGCTGAGGCCATCGACGCAGGGGCACATCACCATGGCCGTGGGGGCGACGTCGTTTATCCAGCAGGCGTCGTGGCCGGCGCCGCTAACGATATCCATGTGGCTGTAGCCTAGGCGTTCGGCGGCATCGCGCACAGCTTTCACGCAACCCTCATCAAAGGCAGGCGGGTCAAACTGGCCGACGATTTCCGATGAGAACTCTACGCCAATTTCTTCGCAAAGCTTCGGCGCGCGTTCATCGAATTCCGCGATCATGGCGTTGAGCTTGTCCAGCAGATGCGTGCGCATGTCGACGGTGAAGACGACCTTGCCGGGGATCACGTTGCGGGAGTTGGGATAGACCTCGATATGGCCAATTGCGCCAACCGCATTGGGTTGGTTCTTCATCGCGATCTCATGCACCAGCTCTGTAATCAGCGCGAGGCCACGCCCGGCGTTTTTGCGCATGTGCATGGGTGTGGACCCGGTATGAGAATCCTTGCCGGTCACGGTGCATTCGATCCAGCGCAGGCCCTGACCATGGGTGACCACACCGATATCCTTGCCCTCGGCCTCGAGGATTGGCCCTTGTTCGATGTGCAGCTCAAAGAAGGCATGCATCTTGCGGTCACCCACCGGCTCATCGCCTTCCCAGCCAATGCGCTTCAGCTCGTCGCCAAAGCGTTTGCCATCGGCATCGACGCGGTCCTTCGCCCATTCTTCGGTATGCTTGCCCGCAAATACGCCTGAGGCGAGCATGGCGGGCGCGTACCTTGTGCCTTCCTCATTGGTCCAGTTGGTCACGACAATGGGATGCTTGGTCTTGATGCCCAAATCATTGAGCGTGCGGATGATTTCAAGGCCACCGAGCACGCCCAGCACGCCATCATACTTGCCGCCCGTGGGCTGCGTGTCGAGGTGGGAACCGACATAGACGGGGAGTGCGTCCGGGTCGGTTCCCTCTCGTCGGGCAAACATGTTGCCCATTGTATCCACTCCGGTGGTCAGTCCAGCGGCGTCACACCAGGATTTGTATAGCGCACGGCCCTCGGCATCTTCGTCGGTCAATGTCTGGCGGTTGTTGCCTCCTGCAACACCGGGGCCGATCTTGGCCATCTCCATCAAGCTGTCCCACAATCGGTCGCCGTTGATCTTGAGGTTCTCACCCGGAGCCGCCATGTCATCCCCCTTTTGCCGATGGACACTCATGATGTGCGATACCGCATCAGCGCCACTGACATCACTATATCATGGTGCGCGGAAACATCACTTTTGACCAAATGGTAAAACAACGATTGCGGAAGAACTTGCCCATGTCAACCAATGTGAGGATGGTAGGAAGCAACAGGCCAAACTCTGGCCAAAGATGCCTTGCCACTGGGCAAATCAGGCCAGGGAGACCCATGCCGAGACCATCCGCAGAAGACACCGTGCCAAAGCCAAGCCGGATTCAACAACGTAACCGTGCTCTTATCCTAGATGCCGCACTTGAGGTGTTCTCAAAACATGGATTTCGGGGGGCGACGCTGGACCAGATTGCCGAGCAGGCGGGGCTTTCGAAGCCGAACATTCTCTATTATTTTGAGGGCAAGGAAGACATCCATGTCACTTTGCTCAATCGGCTTATGGATGCGTGGCTGGCCCCCATGCGCGAGATCGACCCCAATGGGCAGCCTTTGGAAGAAATTCTGCGATACGTTCAGCGCAAACTGGAAATGAGCCGGGAGTACCCGCGCGAAAGCAGGCTTTTTGCCAATGAAATCCTGCAGGGGGCGCCGCGCATCGGGTCGCATCTTGATCGCACGCTCAAGCCTCTGGTGAATGATACTGTAAAAATCATTGAGGATTGGGTGGCACAGAAGCGCATTGCCAAAGTAGATGCTCATCACTTGATATTCTCGATCTGGGCCACGACACAGCACTACGCCGATTTCGATGCGCAAGTTCAGGCGCTTGTCTCGGAATCAAATGTGCATGTGGGGGCGTGGGAATTTCTCGATACTCTGTATCGCAGACTGTTGTCTGTTTGATGTGGTTCGACCGAAGTCGTCAGTTTTGGATCATTTGCACCATTGGCGCGTCGCTTGGATGCGCGGCATAAGTTCCCATCAACAGAACAGTCGATGACGTCAAAACAAGAAGCGTTGTCTTAATCACGACTCCAACCCTTTCTTAACAATTCTCAAGAAAAGGCTACTGCAGAACAATTTGTATTTGTTTGACTTAGGTCAAGATAGCTATTCCGCAGCGCATGACCCCGGGTTGTTGGGATGCGTCGTCCAGTTGACATATTCTTTCTCGACAGTTTTCCCGGTGCGTTCATCAACCACCCCTGGCGCAAGCTCTTCCATCGTAATGCAGCCCTCTACAGGACAGACATTCACACACAGATTACAGGCCACACATTCCGCATCAATCACGTCAAAGACACGATCAGGTGTCATGGAGATGGCCTGATGCGAGGTGTCTTCACAGGCGGCATAGCACCGGCCGCATTTGATGCAGAGGTCCTGATCAATCCGCGCCTTGGTGACGTAGTTCAGGTTCAGATGCTGCCAGTCAGAACAGTTTGGCACGGCGCGACCCACGATCTCATCGACGGAGGTGAACGCTTTTTCATCCATGTATTGCGACAGACCAGAGATCATTTCCTGCACAATCTTGAAACCATAGGTCATGGCGGCAGTACAGACCTGCACGTTCCCGGCACCAAGAGACATGAATTCTGCCGCGTCGCGCCAAGTTGTTATGCCGCCGATGCCGGAAATGGGCAGGCCTTGAAGGGATGGAGAGCGGGCGATCTCGGCCACCATATTCAGAGCAATCGGTTTCACCGCCGGGCCGCAATAGCCGCCATGTGCGCCTTTTCCGTCAATGGTGGGCTCGGGGGCAAAGCTGTCCAGATTCACTGATGTAATCGAGTTGATTGTGTTGATCAGGCTGACCGCATCCGCCCCGCCATCATGCGCGGCCTGCGCCGGTTTGCGGATATCAGTGATGTTGGGTGTGAGTTTTACAATGACCGGGAGGTTTGAGTGTTTTTTGCACCATTCGGTCACCTGTTGCACGTAGTCAGGCACCTGGCCCACGGCCGACCCCATGCCGCGCTCGCTCATGCCATGTGGGCAGCCGAAATTGAGTTCAACGCCGTCGCAGCCGGTTTCCAGAACACGATCAAGGATGGACTTCCAGCTGTCCTCATCCACAGGCACCATCAACGAGGCCACTAGCGCACGATCGGGATAGTCCTTTTTCACGCGGGTCATTTCATCGAGGTTGACCTGAAGTGGTCGGTCGGTGATCAGCTCAATGTTATTCAGTCCCAAAAGCCGCCGATCTGCGCCCCAGATTGCACCATAACGTGGGCCGTTGACGTTCACGATGGGCGGGCCGTCTTCGCCAAGAGTTTTCCAGACCACGCCGCCCCAACCGGCGTCAAATGCGCGGCGTACGTTGTATTCTTTGTCCGTGGGCGGCGCAGAGGCGAGCCAAAATGGGTTGGGGGATTTTATTCCTGCAAAATTTGAACTGAGATCAGCCATGCCTGTTTCTCCTTCTAGGTCCGTGGGACCAATGTTGCGTGAATGTCTTCAGCGGCATCGCGCCCTTCGGCCACGGCAATCACGGTCAAGTCATCGCCGCCTGCTGCGCAATCGCCGCCAGCCCAGACACCCGGCACGGAGGTGCGCCCAGGCCCTGTCACGGCGATCTTCCTACCATCAAGATCAGGAAGATCGTCGTCGGAAAGGGTCTGACCGATTGCCTTGAACACCTGATCGGCCGCAAGGCGAAAGGTCTGACCCGTGGGGGTCAGATCATCATTGGTGTACTCAAATTCGATCTCACGGACTGCGCCGTTGCCGTGCAAGGCGATGGGCGAGGCATTGGTGATGATCCGCACGCCCTTTGAAGCGGCCAAGTCTTGCTCAAATCGGCTGGCATTCATGCGGTCGCGGCCACGGCGATAGACAAGGGTGACATTGAGTGCGCCCAAGAGTTTGGCCTGCACAGCGGCGTCAATTGCGGTCATGCCACCGCCAATCACAACGACATCGCGTCCTATTGGAAGGTTGGACAAGTCCTTGGCTTGTCTCAGACCCGAGATGAAATTGACAGCATCCTCAACACCTTCCTTATCCTCGTGATCAAGGCCAAGTGCATTCACGCCACCAAGACCAACTCCAAGGAATACGGCGTCGAAATCAGATTTCAGGTGTTCGAGCGAAACATCCTGACCCAGCTTTTGACCTGCTTTGACAGAGATGCCGCCGATCTGCAGAAGCCAGTCAACTTCACGTTCGGCAAAACTGTCAATTGTCTTGTAAGCGGCGATGCCAAACTCATTCAGCCCGCCCAGTTTGGAACGCGCATCATAAAGCGTCACGTCATGTCCGTGCATGGCCAATCTATGCGCGCAAGCAAGACCGGCAGGGCCCGCGCCAACGACAGCCACCCTTTTGCCCGTAGCGTCAGCGCGCGAGAACGGGTGCACGGCTTTTTCCATAATCGTATCGGTGGCATAGCGTTGCAGCTGGCCGATCAAGACCGGTTTGCCTTCTGCCGCCTCCCGCACACAGGCCTCTTCGCAAAGCGTTTCTGTTGGGCAAACCCGCGCGCACATGCCGCCCAGGATATTCTGGCTCAAAATCGTTTCAGCGGCGGCTTCCGGCGTGCCGGTCGCGATTTGGCGGATGAAAAGTGGAATGTCTATATCGGTGGGACATGCCGTGATGCACGGCGCGTCGTAGCAAAAATAACACCGATCCGCCGCAACCAAAGCTTCATGCGCGTCAAGCGGAGGGTGCAAATCAGCAAAATTTTCAGCGTATTCCTGAGGCGCAAGACGACCTGATTTAACTCCGGGTATGAGCGTATTGTCCGTCAAGATCCGTCTCCCTGGCTTTGGCTTGGGTCAGGATTAGTATCTCACAGGAAAAAATTTTATCAAATGGTAAATTTTTGGCGAACAGCGAGCAGATGGACCTATTTCGATTGCTCGTGTTCAAGGCGCTGCTGAGCAATCGCTTCATTGGCATCGGATTTCCGCTGATTGGCCAGGCATGTCTCAACGTAGTTTAGATGCGCAATCACAGCCTCTCGCGCCTTACCCGGATCGCGGGACAGAAGGGCGGCGTTTATCTCACTGTGCTGATCCAAAAGGGTTTTGCGGCGGTTGCCCTGCTGGAACATGATTTTGCGATTGTAGAACACGCCGCCCTGCAAGAGCTGAAACATGGAACGCATCATGTGCAGCATGATCACATTGTGACTGGCCTCTAGAATGGCCATGTGAAAATCGGCATCAAGTTGGGCCTCGGTCTCCGGGTCGGAGCTGGCATGCGCCTTTTCCATCTTTGTGTGGATTGCATCGATGACTTTGAGATCCGTATCAGAGGCCAGCCGCGCGGCACGCTCTGCGGCCAACCCTTCCATATCGCGGCGAAAGGCGATGTAGTCGAACACAGCTTCATCGTGAGAGGCAAAAAGCCCAATGAGCGCGTCCGAAAAGGCATTTCCCAGAACGTCAGCGACATAGATGCCAGAGCCCGCTTTGCTGGTGAGTAGGCCTTTGTTCTGAAGTTCCGACACCGCTTCTCGCAGAGAGGGGCGCGACACACCCAGACGCTCGGCAAGCTCGCGCTCTGCCGGGAGCCGCTCTCCAGGGTGCAGAATGCCGCGCAGGATCAATTTCTCGATCTGCGCGGTCACAGCAGACGAGAGTTTTTCGGGGGTCACTTTTTTGAAAGGCATCACACGCTCGATTAAACTGGTCAAAACATATGACCAGAAAGGCGACGCGGCAAGGTGGATGTGAAAGAAACCTATGCTGCGGATTTAAGTCCAGTTTCCAGATTGATCAGGCAGGAATGCCTCAACCGCCGCTGTGGCGATAACAATCGTGTCCCCGGTTTCAGGGTTGATGATGTTTTGCCCACCAAAGACTGCCTGAACAGAGGCGCGTCCACGTGGGAGGTTTTGTACCAAGGCATCGGTGTCGATCTTGCCCGGTTCCTGGACGCCAATTGTGACCTGCACGCGCATTTCTGTGTGGCTTAATCCGGTTGTGGCGTACATCGGAATGGCCGAGCGCCGAATGGCGCTCTCAATCGCGCGCGCCGCAGCTTTTTGGTAATCCATGCCATATTGGTCATTGCCCATGCCCATTTCGATGATGAACCGCTTATCGCTCATGACTTATGCTCCAACATCAGGCTGACATTGATGGCGGCATTGGCAATCACGGTGGGAAGGCCAACAGGTCGCGGCACATCCAGCCCGCCCTTGACGGCTATGACGCTGATCTGACCGTAGGGAAAGACCGAAGCCAATGCGTCGCAGTCCACTTGGTCAGGCTGTTGCACAGCGATTTCCACATCAATGATCATTGCCTCTTTGGGTTTGCCAAAAAGCTCTGCCAGATTGATCGAGTTGCGCCAAAGCGCGTCTTGCAGGGCACGGCGTGCCGCAGCGGTGTAATCCTGATGCCGCAGCGATGAGCCGATGCCAAACTCTGTTAGAAGGCGGTGCTTGGGCATGAAGTGAAGGTTCCCGATTTTAGCGCTGGCATTTGAGTATTTGGGGAACAGTGAAAGTGCAAGTCAGTGCTGAAAGATCAGCGCCAGAACACCCACAAAAATCAGGCTGAGCGCCCAAACAACATCGAGGTTGAACCAGGACTTTGATAAGAACTTCAGGCCCAGCCAATGATAGACACCCACAGCCAATGCTCCGCCTGAGAGGATCATAGCAGCGGTGTGAATGAGGGCGACAAGGATGGCGATGGTGAGAGTGCCGCCGATAAGTGTTTCGGCGGCGACATGCCCGGCGTCAAGTTTACGACAGATGCCAAGATAGATCGGAACAAGCATCAACCCCGCGCCATGAGCCATGGCA
The DNA here is from genome assembly GCA_947496175.1 of uncultured Roseovarius sp. Taxonomy (GTDB): domain Bacteria; phylum Pseudomonadota; class Alphaproteobacteria; order Rhodobacterales; family Rhodobacteraceae; genus Roseovarius. Next base: position 624,142 of record CANMBU010000001.1, on the reverse strand, counting down.
ACAAGGAATGACCAGAGTGTAAGACGCGAAGGCGGCACGCGCGCCAGAAACCTCGGATGACGGCGGTTGATCAAAAGGTAAACGCCAAGCGAGATGACAAGGATGGCGGCACCAATTTGAATTTCCCGCTGCCATTCAACCAGCCAAAGCAGCATGGAGAATGGAAAAAGGACAACTGCCATGGCGATCAGATGACCCAAGGCCAGGGCCGCGAGGGCTTTGTAGAGGCTTGCATATTGCCGCTCCATCAAAGCCGAGGAAACAGCCAGAGGCCATCCCATCCCAGGGTTGATTCCGTGATAAATGCCGGAGGCGACCACGGCCCACCAAAGGGCCGCTGCCGTGTTCAGATCGCTCACGCCGTCAGACGGATGGGTAACAGAAGCTGTCGGTCGAACAGTCGCCACCTTCCAGCCGGATCTGGTGACTGCGATAGCCTTTGGGGAATTCGACGTAGAAGTCTTTGTCCAATTCCAGACCACCGTTTTCGCCGACATTGGCCATGACCATCTGGCCACCTTCGTCGTCAGGATAGAACTGATCATCCCATGTGGAATAGAGCGAGTTCGTCCAATAGACGCGTTTGCCATCGCGGCTGATTTCAACCATTTGCGGCCCATAGACAAAGTCTTTGCCATTGGGATGCTTGGCACCCCGCGCGATGCCGCCAAGTTCCACTTTGCCAGCGAGTTTGGGGTTCATGGGATCCGAAACGTCATATTGGTGCATTTCGCCCTGGCCCCAGCACGCAACATAGAGGAACCTATCATCCAGGCTCAGGTCTATATCTGTGACCAGTGGAGGCACGGCCTCGAAACCTTGTAGCAGAGGTGGAAGATTCTCCGCCTTCTCTGGGCGCGGGTCAATTGTGATTGTCTTCTTGGCTTCAAAAGTTCCATCTTCATTGCGCCACCAGGTAAAGATTGCGCCTTGTAGATTGGTCGTATCGACGACCACGCCGCAGAAGCCGTATTCCTTGGCCGGGTCATGTGCGGGGCGAATTTCGAGCGCCATCTGGTGATTTTCGCCCAGATCAATCGACTGCACATTTTTACGCGCGCGCAAATCCCAGAAATGGATCGTGTGGCCGTATTTATTGCTAAGCAAATCTTCAGCGACGATGCCATTTTCAAACTGTGGTGGCAGACCCCATTCTGAACTGACCATGTAGTCGCGTGGCAGGTTCCACCAGAAATCATAGTGCTTGTCCTGGATACCACGATCCATTTCATAGCGACCGAGAATCTCAAATGTTTCGCAATCCATAATGAAGATACCCGGAGGGCCATCTGTGCCGTCTTCTCCACCTCCGCCGAGGGTCGAGACATAGATACCTTCGGGCCCACAGTGAATCGTGTGCGGCCGCGAGTAGCCTGTTTTTTCAAAGACCTCTTCGGGCTCAATAATCTTGTGGATTTTGGCTTTCAGGGGCTCTTTGACATCAATCACATAGATCCGTGACGACCGGATGCCGGGGATGATAAGATACCGACGTTCCAGGAATGCGTGCCCAGTGAGTGGTGACAAAGCAGAAGAGCACGCATTCCAGCCAAAGTGATGAAATTCATCACCTTTATTGGGCATGATGACCTGATGGACGATCTGGCTATAGGTTTTGGACTTCGGGTCCACATCAACTACGGCCAAGCCATCGGGCTGAGACCCATCTGGGCTCAACATCAGTGTAAATGCCAAGGTTTCGGCTGGAGCGTCCATCGCCATTTTGGCGGTTGGATAGAAAGTCGGATCTGGTCTTAGATTCATGGTTTCCTCCCTAGTGGACACGGATTTTTGTTCTCGTTTCTCGTCCAAATACGGGAAAAGGGTCTCACAGAATCAAATGTCAGACAATTAAAAATTTTCAACATGCACGGCTGGTCTGTTAGGCTGGTCGTATCAGAGAGGGGCGACATGAAGTTTTCTCAACCCGTTCCCGCCTTGCCGGTCCACAATGTTGCCCAGGCGCAGCAATACTATCCGACAAACTTGGCTGCGAGATCGCCTGGCACCACGAAGAGGGCCGCATCGGGGCTGTGTCGCATGGCGAATGAGTCATCTTCTTCCGGGAAGTGGAGGGGCAGATTACCCCATGCATTCACTGGGTTTTTGTGTCGGACGTGGATGGAGCGTTTGATGAACTGTCAGAGCTTGGCGCACATATAGTGGAAGCTCCCGAAGACAAACCTTGGGGTCTGCGGCAATTCACGATCCAGGATCTGTGCGGCCACGTGTATCACTTTCACTGTGATGTATAACCTAGAAAAAGCTTTCTAAGTCACTGTCAAAAGTGGTGAGCCGTGCAGGATTCGAACCTGCGACCCACTGATTAAAAGTCAGTTGCTCTACCAACTGAGCTAACGGCCCACTAGGCGGCCTATCTAGAAAGCAGTGAACGGGCGGTCAACCCCTTATCGCGTTGATTCTGCTGCTGTGGCTGGATTCGTCGCAGCTTGACCTTTATATGCCCGATCATGAGCACAGTCTCTCACTCTGGACTGCCCTTTATGAAGATGCATGGGCTGGGCAACGACTTTGTCGTTGTCGATGCACGTGCGCGTAGTGTGGCGATCACTGCAGGGCTGGCGCGGGCCTTGGGCAACCGTCGCACCGGCATTGGCTTTGACCAGCTGGCTATCATTGAGCCGGGCAGGGGTGATGCGCATCTTCAGTTCTGGAATTCCGATGGGTCGAAGTCGGCGGCTTGCGGGAATGCCACGCGGTGCATCGCGCGGTTCTTGATGGATGAAACCGGCAAGGACCATGTGCACCTGACCACGGAGCGCGGGGACTTGTATGCGATCGATGTCGGTGGAGGTTTGACGTCCGTGAACATGGGCGCGCCGCAACTAGAGTGGCAGGACATTCCGCTGGCCGAGGCTATGGACACGCTGGAGTTGCCAATCGAAGGCACGCCGACAGCTACTGGAATGGGCAACCCGCATTGTACATTCTTTGTTGATGATGCCGAGGCAGTGCCACTTGAGACATTTGGTCCGCGCTATGAGCATCATCCGCTCTATCCAGAACGCACCAATGTGCAGGTTGTGAGTGTTGTTGCCCCTGATCATTTGCGTATGCGCGTTTGGGAGCGGGGTGCCGGCGTGACCTTGGCGTCTGGGTCTTCTTCCTGTGCCGTGGCTGTTGCCGCAGCACGCAAGGGGTTGACTGGGCGCGAGGTGGAGATCGATCTCGATGGTGGCCGGATGCGGGTTGCCTGGCGCGATGACGGTGTTTGGATGACTGGGGCTACTGCGCATGTCTGTGACGGGGTGATTGCACAGGACTTTATCGAGGCCGCGGGATGAACGCGCCCAAGTTTACCACATTGGGGTGTCGGCTGAATGCCTATGAGACAGAGGCGATGAAGGACCTCGCCGGACAGGTGGGGCTTGAGAATGCCGTGGTGGTGAACACTTGTGCCGTGACGGCAGAGGCCGTGCGCAAGGCGCGGCAAGAAATCCGCAAGCTGCGGCGGGAAAACCCTTCGGCGCGATTGATCGTAACCGGTTGCGCCGCGCAGACTGAGCCTGCGACCTTCTCTGCTATGCAAGAGGTGGACGCCGTAATCGGCAACACCGAGAAGATGGCGCCTGCGACATGGAAAGGCCTGGCGGCGGATTTCATTGGCGAAACAGAGGCCGTGCAGGTCGACGATATTATGTCTGTCACCGAGACCGCGGGACACCTGATCGACGGATTTGGCACTCGAAGTCGTGCCTATGTGCAAGTGCAAAACGGCTGCGATCATCGCTGTACCTTCTGCATCATCCCCTATGGGCGCGGCAATTCGCGGTCGGTGCCTGCCGGTGTGGTGGTGGATCAGATCAAGCGCCTTGTGGACCGCGGCTATAACGAGGTTGTTCTCACAGGGGTGGATCTCACAAGTTGGGGTGCTGACCTTCCAAAGACGCCGAAGCTGGGCGATCTGGTGATGCGCATCCTCAAGCTGGTCCCTGATCTGCCGCGCTTGCGAATTTCCAGCATCGACTCCATCGAAGTGGATGAGAACCTGATGCAAGCCATCGCGACTGAGCCACGCCTGATGCCGCATCTGCATCTCAGTTTGCAACATGGCGATGACCTGATCCTCAAGCGTATGAAGCGGCGGCATTTGCGGGAAGATGCCATTCGTTTTTCCGAAGAGGCGCGACGTTTACGTCCGGATATGACCTTTGGAGCGGATATCATTGCCGGGTTTCCAACCGAGACAGATGAAGCCTTTGAGAATTCCCTGAAGCTTGTTGAGGACTGCCATCTGACCTGGTTGCATGTTTTCCCCTATTCGCCGCGTCCTGGCACTCCTGCGGCGCGGATGCCTCAGGTGGATGGCCGGGCCATTAAGACGCGTGCGGCGCGCTTGCGGCAGGCGGGTGAGGCGCGTGTCACCCGACATCTGGCCGAGCAGCAAGGGCGCATGCATAGGGTTTTACTGGAAAATCCCCGCATGGGCCGGACTGAGCAATTTACCGAAGTTGTATTCCACTCCGACCAGCCAGAAGGTCAGATTGTGACAGCAAAAATTTCTGGTCAATCCGGTCAAAAACTCGTTGCCTGATCCCATGTCTTTTCCTGTGTTGTGGTCGTTTCGCCGTTGTCCTTATGCCATGCGGGCGCGTTTGGCGCTCTGTGCCTCCGGACAACAGGTCGAACTGCGAGAGATCTTGCTCAGAGACAAGCCACAGGCTTTTCTTGCGGCGTCCCCATCTGCCACTGTGCCATGTCTGGAGACCGGCGACGAGGTGATCGACGAAAGCCTGGACATCATGCGCTGGGCTTTGGCGCAGAACGACCCGCAAGGATGGCTTGATATGCCAGAGGAGAGCGGGGCGCTGATCCGGTTATGTGATGGCCCGTTCAAAACGGCCTTGGATCGATACAAATACGCGACCCGTTTTCCGGATCATGACCCAATAGCAGAACGCGCTCAGGCAAGCGCCTTCATACAAGACCTTGAAGCGCGACTAACCGGGTTCGAGGCCTTGTTTGGAAGGACCATCACGTTAGCTGATATGGCCATCCTGCCATTCGTGCGCCAGTTTGCGCATGTGGATCCTGCGTGGTTCCAATCGCAGCCTTGGCCAAATGTCATTTCATGGCTTGAGGGTTTCAAAGCTTCAGAACTTTTTGGCAAGGTTATGCACAAGTTCCCAGTGTGGAACATGCAGGCAGATCCGGTTTTGTTTCCAAGTATCGATACATGATGACTCAAGACTGGTCTTATCGAGTGCGATTTTTGGCCCTAGGATTTTCGAGCGTCTGTTTGAAACCTTGTGTGGAAGGAGCCAGCCATGCATCCCAACCTCGCCTTTCGCCAAACGCCGCAGGAGCGCAACATCGCCTTTGCCCGTGAGCAAGGGTTTGGGATTTTGGCTGTGGGCACCGAGGCGGCACCGCTCATGAGCCATGTTCCATTTCTTTTGTCCGAAGACGGTAAAACCGCGGAATTTCACCTTGTCCGCTCAAATCCCATTGCGCGCCGTATGTCGGACCCGATGCAAGGCCGTCTGGCGATCAGCGGCCCGCATTCTTACGTGTCTCCCGATTGGTACGAGGTCGAGGATCAGGTGCCTACATGGAATTACATCGCCGTGCACCTTGTTGGAGAGATTGAACGACGCCCTCAGGGGGAAATGCACAATCTGCTAGACCGGCAATCGGCCCATTTTGAAGATCAGCTTTTGCCCAAGCCGCCTTGGCTCACGGCTAAGATGACGCCTGATGTGCTCACGAAAATGATGCGCCAGATTGTGCCGTGCCGAATGCGAGTCAGCGAAATCCATGGAACATGGAAGCTCAATCAAAACAAAGCTGACCAGGTGCGCCTGCGTGCGGCAGATCAGGTAGAACATGCTGACATGGGCGTTCAAACAAATGTGCTTGCCCGACATATGCGGGATCTTCCCTAGACATTGACCGCACCCAATCGCACCTTGCGCAAAAAAGAGGACCATCGCCATGCAACTCATATCCGCTCAACCTTCGCCCTTTGGGCGCAAAGTCAAAGTCATGTTGATCGAAACGGATCAGGCGGACGCTGTGGAGCGCGTTGACGTCATGACAACGCCTGTTGCAACCGATCCGAAAGTAGCTGCTGCAAATCCGGTGGGCAAAATTCCGGCTTTGGTACGTGAGGATGGTCCGACGCTTTACGACAGTCGTGTGATTTGTCGCTATCTCGATGCACGTGCGAGCGCAGGGCTTTATCCAGAGGCGCGGATTTGGGACACATTAACGCTCGAAGCGACGGCGGATGGGATCATGGATGCTGCGGTTCTTATGGTCTACGAGCATCGAGTGCGACCCGAGTCCCTTGTTTTTGAAGACTGGATTGAAGCCCAGTGGGCCAAAGTTATTCGCAGCGTGAATGCGGTGAACGATCGCTGGATGAGCCACCTGCATGGCCCGTTTGACGCCAGCCATATCGCAATGGGCTGTGCCTTGGCATATCTCGATTTCCGCCTGGGCGATCGCGATTGGCGCACCCGAAACAAGGACCTCACGGATTGGTTTTCAGTCTTCAAAAATCGCGACAGTATGACAGAAACGGCCCCGGAATAGGGGCCGTCGAAGTACAAGAGTAGATTAGCGGTCTCAGAAGCTGTAACTGATGCCGACGTTAACCGCGTGGGTCAGGAGTTCAGTATCCAGTTCCCCATCCGGCTGGCCTAAAACAGCGGGGTCTGCTTCAATTGTGATGTCATTATCCGACCAGGTAAATTGGTACTCGGTGAAAATGGCCCAACGGTCATTGAAATCATATTTGATACCAGCAATTCCGCGCACAGCCGGACCTGTGACTTCGAAACCGAACGTCCGGTTGGTTGAACCGGATACGATGGCATCGACATGTGGAACTGCAATACCGATCCCGCCCCCAACATAGGGGGTGAATCGTCCATTGTTGAACGCTCCAGGCCAGCGTTTCATGATATTTGCAGTAAAAATATTGTGGCCATCAGACAGCTCAAACCGGTCAAGTCCAATCGCTGCGGCTTGGGCATCCGGGGCGATGGCCTTTGTGTGTGTTCCCTCAATCCCGAAACCAATTCCGTTTTCCTGCCACCACATGGCGCGACCACCATAATAAATGGGCGCATCGAAAGGATTACCCTCCCAGTCAATATCTGCGTCGAATGCTGTGCCGTCCGGCAACGCGCCACTGGCGTTACTGCCGCGTACGCTTTGTGTTCCGAGATACAGGCTTAGTTCGAATTCTGCGGCCATGGCAGGCGGTGTCAATATGACAAGGGCGATGAGTGCTGCTTTGATGGATTTCAGCATGTCTGGTGCCTTTTTTATCGGGTTATTCTCTCGGATGTGTCAGGGGTCCCTTACACCTCAGCATATGACCCGGCAAGCGCGACACATGCGCACCCTGTTCATTTCTCAGGCATTGTGTACTGGACGCCTCAATCTTGGGTCGTTAAACACCCTCTCGATCCCGCCTAGGAGTCGTCCTTTGGCGGGTAAATAGGTTTCGCCGGTTCCGGCTCAGAAATATGGAGGATCGTCGTGTCCCACGCAGAAGACCACGAAGGCACGCGTAGAGACTTTCTCTACTATGCCACCGCAGGAACGGGGGCTGTTGCGGCCGGTGCCGCGGTTTGGCCCCTTGTTCACCAGATGAACCCATCCGCGGATGTGCAGGCTCTGAGCTCGATCAGGGTTGATGTCTCAGGCATTGAAGAAGGCACGCAGTTGACCGTGAAGTGGTTGGGAAAACCAGTGTTCATTCGTCGCCGTACGCCCGAAGAAATCGAGGAAGCACGCGCCGTAGATCTGGCAACACTGCCAGACAATGACGCCCGCAGCTTTCAAGCCCAAGGTGCGGACGGCGCGGACGAAAACCGTTCCATGGACGAAGCGGGTGAATGGCTTGTGATGATGGGTGTGTGCACACATCTGGGGTGCGTTCCACTTGGCAACGCTGGTGAGTTCTCACTGGATGGCGTCGGCGGCTGGTTTTGCCCTTGCCACGGATCGCACTACGATACATCAGGACGGATCCGCAAAGGCCCTGCACCAGAGAACCTTCCGGTGCCACAGGCCGAATTCGTCGATGAAACAACCGTAAAACTGGGATAAGGAATAGCGACCATGGGTGGAATTCCTCACGACCATTACGAACCGAAGGCAGGCTGGGAAAAAGGTCTGGCCAAGCGGTTGCCGATTGTCGGCCTGCTTTACGACACGCTGATGATCCCGACGCCAAAGAACCTCAACTGGATGTGGATCTGGGGCATCGTTCTGACCTTCTGTCTGGCGCTGCAAATCATCACCGGCATCGTTCTGGTTATGCACTACACGCCGCATGTTGATCATGCGTTCGCCTCAGTCGAGCATATCATGCGAAACGTAAACGGCGGACATATGCTGCGCTACCTGCACCAAAATGGTGCGTCGCTCTTCTTTGTAGCGGTTTATGCCCATATTTTCCGTGGTCTTTACTATGGCTCCTACAAGGCACCGCGTGAGATTACGTGGATCATCGGCATGTTGATTTATCTGCTGATGATGGGCACGGCCTTTATGGGTTACGTTCTTCCTTGGGGACAAATGTCCTTCTGGGGTGCGACTGTGATCACCGGCCTCTTTGGCGCGATCCCGTTCATTGGTGAGCCAATCCAGACATGGCTTCTCGGCGGACCAGCGGTGGATAATGCAACTTTGAATCGGTTCTTCTCATTGCACTACCTGCTGCCATTCGTCATTGCAGCGCTGGTGGCTTTGCACATTTGGGCTTTCCACACCACGGGCAACAACAATCCAACGGGTGTTGAAGTGCGTCGTGGTTCAAAAGCCGAAGCGGAGAAGGACACCGTTCCGTTCTGGCCCTATTTCGTGATCAAAGACCTCTTCGCGCTTGCCGTGATCCTGGCGGTCTTCTTCGCAATTGTGGGCTTTATGCCAAACTACCTGGGCCACCCAGACAACTACATCGAAGCCAACCCACTGGCGACGCCTGCACATATCGTGCCTGAATGGTACTTCCTGCCGTTCTACGCGATCCTGCGTGCGTTCACTGATGAGGTCTGGATCGTACAGTTTGCGGGCTTCATCACCGGTGGCATCATCGACGCCAAATTCTTTGGGGTTCTGGCCATGTTTGGTGCGATTGCTGTAATGGCACTGGCACCGTGGCTGGACACGTCCATGGTACGCTCTGGTCGATACCGTCCGATGTTCAAGTGGTGGTTCTGGCTGTTGGTGATCGACTTCATGGTTCTGATGTGGGTTGGCGCTATGCCAGCTGAGGAACCATTCAACACAATCTCGCTAATCGCTTCGACGTATTGGTTCGCATACTTCCTTGTGATCCTTCCACTTCTTGGCGTTATCGAGAAACCGCTGGCGCAACCGGATACCATCGAAGATGACTTCAACGCGCATTACGGCAAATCTGCCGAGCCGGCTGAGTGAGGAAGGATCAGGTTATGATTAAGACATTCGCAATAAGTGCTGTCGTCGCTCTGAGCCTTTCGGTCGGAACAGCAATGGCTGCAGGCAAAGCGGGTGAAGTCAAGGATGTTGACTTCTCCTTCGAGGGGCCGTTCGGCGCGTTTGATGAGGCTCAGTTGCAACGTGGTCTGCAGGTTTACACAGAGATCTGTGCGGGTTGCCATGGGCTGCAATACGTGCCGCTTCGGACGTTGGGCGACGAAGGCGGCCCCCATTTTTCGGAAGACGAAGTGCGCGCCTATGCTTCGCAATTTGAAGTCTGGGATCCGGAACTGCTTGATGGCGAGGGTGACTTTCGTGCCGCTGCTCCGACGGACCACTTCCCAGGCTCAGCGATCAGAAATGCGCCGGACCTTAGTTTGATGGCCAAGGCTCGCGCCGGTTTCAGTGGCCCGGCGGGCTCTGGTATCAACCAGCTCGTCAAAGGCATGGGTGGCCCTGAATATATCTACTCGATCCTCACCAGTTACACCGGTGAAGAGAAGGAAGAAGCAGGAACAGTCTTTTACGAAAACAAAGCATTCCCGGGTGGCTGGATCGCGATGGCCCCTCCGCTTTGGGGCGAAGATGTCGAGTTTGCCGATGGTCACGAAAACGACCTGAGCCACATCTCCAAAGACGTCGCAGCCTTCCTGACATGGACGGCGGAGCCGAAGTTGATGGCCCGCAAGCAAGCTGGCCTGACGGCTGTGATCTTCCTGACGGTTCTGTCCGTTCTGCTGTATCTCACGAACAAGCGGATCTGGGCGCCGATTAAAGGCAAGAAAAACAGCTAGGCCTGGCTACAAACCAAACTAAAAAACCCCCGCTGAAATTCAGCGGGGGTTTTCATTTGAACGCGTGTTGGGTTTAGGAGCGCGTCATTACCGCTGGGAAACCCAGGGCCCGTGACAGAGGCAGAGACCCGCCCGGGATCACCGAAAGACGGCGCTCCTTGGTGGATAGAAGTTTCTGCGGCCAGAACATCCTGGACATGTGCTTGCCACCGCGAATGGCCGAACGTGCCTCACGGTTCTTTTTTAAAAGCGGCATGGGCCAGAAAAAGCGGGACATGAACCGACCGCCGCTGATCGCGGATGTGCGCGGACGATGCTTGAGCAACAACTTGGGTCCCAAACCGTGTGACACCGGGCCACCAGATGGTATGCGGCGGTTGTGCACGCGTGTGGTCAGAAAATGCGGGTGCGAGTCCAGAATGCTTGGCGCGCGGCTTGGCTTGTCTGGTACATGCGTTTCCTCGGTCACATCCCCCATATCAATAGGGTTGTTCCGGTCCATCACATTGCGCGTCAGTTGCGCCGCGCCCAAAGGACGGTAGGTCGCATGCACAACCACAGCAGCCTTGCCGGTGCCGATATGCTTGGCATAGGCCTTGGCTGCATTCGCGGCGACGCTATAGCCGCTGATGCGTGTGGCGAGGTCTTTCTCACCTTCGCCTGCCTTGGCTGTCACAACGCGCACGGCACGCTGTGGCACGCCTTCAAAACGAAGCCGGTCGGCCACGCCTTGCGCGAGTTTCTCACTTTCAAATAAACGGCTGATGACCTGTGTCATGATACCTCCACCGACTTCTGGTCTGTCCCCGTCACAGACCGCGCGCCTGCGGTCTGAGAACGAGAGTCTTTTATGCCAAGCCCCAGAGGGACCGCCACCATGACGGCCAGTGCGAGCATGACGATTTCAATCATGAATACCATATTGTAGGGCGCGTGCGCTGCAATTCCAGCAGGGCCTGAAGCACTTAGCATGACATCACGGACGATACCTGCCAAAGCGACGGCTATTCCTGCGCATGTGGCTTGTACGGCCCCCCATGTGCCAAGGGCCATGCCGATCTGCCCTTTGGGTGCAGCGCGCATGGTTGCAGTGAGCGTTGCATGTCCAAAAAGACCTGCGCCCAAACCTGTTAGGAACGTGCCCACGAGGAACATCAATACCCCGCCGCCCAGCGACGATAGGATAACAGCTGCGAAGCCTGGAATGCCAATCAGCGCGCCTGTACGGCCCAACCTTGTTGGCGATCCGCCCTGGCCCAGAACATGAGAGGCATACCCAAAGCCCAAGAGCGTGCCACCAGCCAGCAACGCAGTAAGTTTCGTGGTCTGCGCTACGCTTAATCCAAGAGCCTGGCCACCATAGGGTTCCAGCAGAACATCGGCCATGCCGTACCCAAATGTGCCCAGACCGATCACAAGAAGCAGACGTTTCATCGTGGGACGTTTGATAAGATTGCGCATCGCAACTTCAAACTTTTCGTGGCGTGCCTCAAGCATTTGCGCCGCTCGGGTTCGGTCGCGCGCCTCTTGTTTCCACATGGCGAACATGTTGAGTGACACTGTTGTCACCGCACAGCCCTGAATCACCTGGATAAGCCGCCCCGGTGTGTAATTCTCCAGCAGGGTGCCAAAGATGAGCGCGCTGCCCACCATGCCAAAGAGCAGCATGACATACATCAGCCCTACGACTTTTGGCTGATCTTCATCCTCTACGAGATCTGTGGCCAAAGCCAGACCCACGGTTTGCACCATGTGCAGGCCCGCTCCGACGAGCAAAAACGCCAAGGCCGCAGAGCCAATGCCGATCCAGCGTGGAGCATCCACGGCCTCGCCATACCCTGACAGCACCAAGAGCGCGAAGGGCATGATGGCAAAGCCGCCAAATTGATACAGCGTGCCCTTCCAAATGTAGGGGGCACGGCGAAGACCCAATGCCGAGACATGTGTGTCAGACTTGTATCCGATCAGCGTGCGCAATGGAGCGAATAGAAGCGGTAAGGCCAACATGATTGCGACGATCGAGGCCGGAACCGCCAGTTCGACAATCATCACGCGGTTCAGCGTGCCCACCAAAAGGACAAGCGCCATTCCAACAGTGACCTGAAAAAGTGAAAGCCGGAGCAAACGCGACAAAGGCACCTCTTCGGTCGCCACATCTGCGAAAGGCAGATACTTTGGCCCGATTGACGCCAGTTTGCGTAACGCAAAGCTCCGATAGTTGAACATCGAGTTTCGGCACCGGGGAATCCCGGCGCAGTCCTGAATGTGGGTGCGGCGGAACCCGTCAACCGCCGTTTTGCGAAAGGCCCGAGACGTCTGGCGTCCGGCCCCCTAGCTTATTGTGTTACAGATGCCAGAACGTCTGGCTTCTGAATGATCGCCGTTGCGACCGATCCGTCCGGCATGACAAGAGTCACTTCGGTCTGACCATCCGCGCGCGGTGTCACATAGCTTACCTTGGCTGTGTCAAGCTGCTCGCTCTGTTCAAGAGCTGCCGACTGATCGCCTGTGCCCATCGGAACACCCTGGAGGAAATCATCCACCCATGAGGTATTGCTCAGAACAGCGACGTGTACGGCAAAAGAGCCTACCGCAACAGCACCAAGGAAAATCGGTACGCCCACATTCGGGGATACCACGAGCCACATCTTAGCATTGTTCATGTCAGCTCCTCCTTAGCCCAGCCACGGTGTGGACACGGCCACGAGAATATGCGCCAAAAGCGCGATGACGCCGAAGACGCGCGTGCCATCAATAAGATAGCTGTGCACTTCTTCTGCTTCACGTAGAGTCAGGCCTGTTGGCCAGACTTTATCAGGATCATCGGACATTTCCGTCTCCTTCTTCTTGGTCCTGCACAGTGATCTCCGCCAGCCCGAATGGACAAGCCAAACATCACTGCAGGCCAGCGTTGCAGGCACGCCAACCTGACTCAAGGGTGTCACATTAATTGGACGAAAACAAATGTAAATTTTACCTTACACATTTGTGAGATGAATCAGGAAATGGATCAGCTCCTTAAGGCAGCGTGTCAAAGTGTCGCAACCTTACTGATTTTGCAGGTAAAACCAGCGTCGCTTGAGAATACACAGCCCGGTATTTGCACGTTGCAAATCGGCAAGGGGTTGGTTTTGAGACCGGGCCTTTTGTCAGGTTTTGGTCGGTTCACATTCAAATTTTCAGAGAAAGTGGGCTATGCGATTCTTTTTCAGTATCACTCAGCTGTTGTCTAACGCGGACTAGGGTTTTGTGCCGTGTTGTAGGCGGACCAGTCGGTGATCTCCGGATAGTACATGTTCCGCCAACGCCGCACGCGTGGGTTCATCACCTTGCGCCAGACCGGCGGCACCATGGCCGCTATGGTCATAACTGGATACCCATAGGGCAGTTGTGGAGCCTCATCTTCCGAATAGGTCTGCAACAGTGGAAAGCGTCGGTTCGGTTTGTAGTGATGGTCAGAATGGCGTTGCAAGTTAATGAGAAGCCAGTTTGAAGCTTTTTGCGCCGAATTCCAGCTGTGCTGTGGTTTGACGTGCTCATACTTGCCGTCGCCCAGATGCTTGCGGGTCAAACCGTAGTGTTCGACGTAATTCACAAGCTCAAGCTGCCAGATTGCCACGACCGCCTGCCAGACGAAAAGCATTACACCGACCCACCCCCCGATCAGCGCTGCGAGCACAAGCGCATAGGCTTGCAGGAACCAGTAGAACCAGAATGGGTTGGAGAGGTCATACCAAGGCTTATCACGGCGGCCGAGCATCGCGGCCTCGGCGCGAAAGGCGGACTTGAAACAATTCACCAGTACGCGCGGAAAAAATCGATGAAATCCCTCATTGTAGCGTGCTGTCACCGGATCGCGGGGTGTGCCGACATAGCGGTGATGGACCAAAAGGTGCTCAGAACGGAAATGAGAATAGAGCACCATCGCGAGCAGTGTGTCTGCGAAGAAACGTTCGGACGTGTTCTTTTGATGCATGAGCTCATGTGAGAAATTGATGCCGACTGTCCCTGACACGACACCCATACCAAAGAACAAAAGAATTGTTTCGAACGGCGACAGATGCGCATCCCCCGGTCCCGTCGCGTACCAGATCATCCAGAAGAGCAGGCAGAACTGAATGGGAGCCCAGATCACAGTGACGGCTGTGTATAGGCGGACATGCCGGTCGCGGGTTTCGGGATCCAGGTTTTCAAGTTCCAGCCCAAGGACTGCATCAAGCGCTGCAAAGAAGTACCAGGTGACAACCGGCAAGAGCAAAAGCGTCCAGCCGCCATGCATTGCGCTGAAAACGGCCAGAGGGACCAATGCCAGTGACATCCAAAACGGCAGGACTCTCTGCCAACGACCAATATTCTGAGCGGACATGCTGATGCTGTCTCCGAGGTTTCTCAAAAGTGAAACGATTAGTTTAGATTTTGCAGTTTTTCTTTCGCCAAGTCAAAAACCTTCCGCATGACGGTGGGTAATTCCGTGGGCTTAAAACTCTCTTTGGGTATGAATTCACCTGTTTGTGGGGTAGCCGAAGACGGAACCACGGCGACTTCGACATCCAGACGCAAATGGAAATGGGTGAAGGTGTGCCGAGCTTCCGCGTTGAGCTTTTGCCACGGCGCATCAAGGGGCGGCGCGGGCGTGGGTGTTTCGGACCATTCGCTTCCGGGCCAGCCAAGCATGCCGCCGAGCAGACCTTTGTCCGGTCTGCGTTCCAAAAGCCAAGCGCCATCTGCGCGCCGCACAACATAGGCCGTGCCACGGCGCGTTGGTTTGGGTTTCTTGGGGGTCTTAGCGGGCAAGTCCGCTTGAATGCCCAGTTTGCGCGCGGCACAAGCCGTCATCCAGGGGCAAATGCCACAGGCGGGCGATCGGGGCGTACAAACCGTTGCCCCGAGGTCCATGACGGCTTGAGCATAGTCACCTGGGCGCGTCACGGGTGTTAGTTTGGCTGCGCGCTCCTTGATCTCTGGTTTCGCGGCGGGAAGTGGTGTGCGAATGTCAAACATCCGCGCCATGACGCGTTCGACATTCCCGTCAACCACAACTTCGGGTGCATCAAAGGCGATCGCGGAAATCGCCGCCGAAGTGTACGGGCCGACACCCGGCAATTTTTGCAGGGACCCGGCGGTTTCGGGGAATCGCCCACCATAGTCCTTTGCCACCACGCGCGCGCATTTCAATAGGTTCCGCGCTCGCGCGTAATATCCTAGCCCGGCCCATTCACCCATAACTTGGGCATCTTCGGCTGAGGCCAGGGCTGTCACGCTGGGCCAAAGCGACGTGAACCTCTCGTAGTAGCTTTTCACGGCGGCCACCGTGGTCTGCTGCAGCATGATCTCGCTGAGCCACACGCGATAGGGATCAGGACAAACACCCGCCGCACGATCAGACGGAGACACGCGCCAAGGCAGGTCGCGGGCATGTCTGTCATACCAATCAAGCAAGGTATTCGACATTTCCAATTCACGCATCTGTTACTCCGCGTTATCCTGCCGTAAGAGGCTTTGCATTTGTGTCACCCGTCACATGCCTTACATTAGAATGAATTGCAGGGGAGAACAGCCATGCCCACGCGTGAGGGCACAACATACGGCTTTAAAAGAAGTGGCGCGTTGCTGGCGTCGCAGATCCGTAAAGGATCGGAAAGCCGTGGGTTTGCTGTGTCCCGTGTCGTAACCCACTGGCCCGAGATCGCGGGTCAAGACATTGCGGCGTTCTCGCGCCCTGTGAAGGTGAGTTACACGCGCGGTGGGTTTGGTGCCACGTTAACGGTGCTTACTACGGGCGCGCAGGCACCGATGCTCGAAATGCAAAAAGAGGCGCTTCGGGATCGGGTGAATGCCGCTTATGGCTATAATGCCATTTCGCGTATTCACATCACCCAGACAGCCCCTGTAGGATTTTCCGAAGGGCAAGCGGATTTTGAGCATCGTCCAAGGGGCGAGACGACCACGCCCGAACCGGATACGCAAACACAGGCGGAGGCGGCGGACCTTGCCGACCCTGTCGCGGACAATGACCTGCGCGCTGCCCTCGAGAAACTGGGCCAGAACGTGCTTACGAAATCAAAAATTTCCAAACCTTAAAGGTGACTGAATGAGAAATGTTGTACTCTCCGGGCTGATTGCCCTAGCCATTGCGGCGCTTGGAGCTTGGTGGATGACCTCAAGCGCCGGGACGAACAATCAAGCCACGGCGAATTTGCTGGGGGCCGCACATGCGCAAGACGCAGATGCCGAGATTGACCTCTCTCTTGTCGAGGAAATGACCCTGGGCGCAGAGGATGCGCCGGTCACGATTGTGGAATACGCGTCCTTCACTTGTCCGCATTGCGCGTCGTTCCACGCAAGCCAGTTCAAAGAGCTCAAGTCTGAGTTTATTGACACCGGTAAGGTGAAATTCGTCTACCGTGACGTTTATTTTGACCGTTTCGGTCTTTGGGCCGCCATGGTCGCGCGCTGTGGCGGGACCGAGCGCTTTTTCGGCATAACCGACATGATCTATGAACAACAGCGAGATTGGATCGGCTCGGGTCAAGATCCCGTGGCGATCACCAATAATCTGCGCCGTATCGGCAAAGTTGCGGGCTTGAGCGATGATCAGCTTGACGCCTGCCTCTCGGATGCCGCCAAAGCACAGGCACTCGTCGCGGTTTATCAGCAAAACGCGGAAGCAGATGAAGTGAACTCGACGCCGACACTAATCATCAACGGCGAAAAGCATGGCAATATGTCCTATGCCGATCTCAAGGGCATCATCGAAGGTCAATTGCCGTAATGAAGCCTGCGCCTCTTGCTGGGCTGAAAGTTGTTGAATTGGCACGTATTCTGGCCGGTCCTTGGGCTGGCCAGACGCTTGCTGATCTGGGCGCAGAAGTCATCAAGGTGGAAAGCCCGGCTGGCGATGACACGCGTCAGTGGGGCCCGCCCTTTATTGAGCGAGAGGGCGACCGGTCTGCGGCCTATTATCATTCGTGCAACCGCGGCAAGCAGAGCATCACAGTGGATTTCCGAACTGAGGATGGAAAGGCACGAGTTAGAGATCTTGTGCGCGATGCGGATATCGTGCTGGAAAACTTCAAGGTTGGAGGGCTGGCGAAATACGGGCTGGACTATGAAAGTCTGTCCGCTATCAATTCCAAGCTGATCTACTGCTCGATCACCGGCTTTGGGCAGGACGGCCCCTATGCCCATCGTGCTGGCTATGACTATATCATTCAGGGGATGTCCGGCATTATGTCTGTCACCGGCGATCCCGAGGCGCAGCCAATCAAAGTAGGCGTGGCGATTGCCGATCTCTTTACCGGCGTCTACGCCACCACGGCTATTCTGTCAGCACTGCATCAACGACATTCCACGGGCAAGGGTCAGCATATCGATATGGCACTTTTGGACGTAGCGCTGGCGGTGACGGCCAATCAGGCGATGAACTACCTTGCAACGGGCACACCTCCGGGACGGCTTGGGAATTTTCACCCCAATCTGTCACCTTACCAAGTGTTTGACTGCGCCGATGGGCATCTGATCATCGCGGTGGGCAATGACAGTCAGTATGCGAAGTTTTGTTCGCTTTTGGGCTGTCCTGAACTGGCTGAACATCCTGACTACTTGACCAATGCCGGGCGTGTCACACATCGCTACGCGTTAACGGACGCGCTCACGGAGCATACACAAAAACGCACCAAAGCAGAGCTATTGGAGGCCTGCGAGGTACAAGGCGTGCCTGCGGGGCCTATCAACGATTTGGCCGAAGTCCTTGATGACCCGCAGATCAAGGCGCGGGGGATGCAGATTGACCTCGACGGCGTGCCGGGACTGCGCACGCCGATCAAGTTTTCCAATGCTGATCTGGCCTTGCACCGGCCTTCACCAAAACTAGGCGAAGACGACCAAGACTAAAGCCCTAACTTTGCCAGCAAAGCATCAACAGGTTTCCAGTCCTCCAGTTCAAGGCGAACCGGCAGAGTTAAAATCTTGGTGCGAAACTCTGCCGGTAGGCGCACGGCGTCTTTCTCGGTTGTCACAAGCTGTGCGCCGAGAAGGGATGCCTCATTTTCGAGCCGTGTCATCAAGGCGGGTGTTAGTGGCTGATGATCTTCCAACGCTTCGCTGCGCACGAGTTCGACACCCAGCCAGCGCAGGGTTGCAAAGAATTTCTCCGGATGCCCGATGCCAGCGAAGGCCAATGCCCGCGTCCCGGACCATTCCATGCCGGTCTGTAAAGGTTCCAAGTGACCGCGGCAGCGCGGAAGGGTGATCCTAGCGCCCCAACCTTGGTTAAACTGCACCTGTGCCGCCTTGGGGCCGATGCTTAGCACTAAATCGGCGCGGTCAAGCCCGGCCTCAACGGGTTCGCGCAGTGGCCCGGCGGGCAGACACATCCCATTGCCAAACCCTTTGACCGCATCCACAACAATGATCGACAAATCGCGTGCGACAGACGGATTCTGATGCCCGTCATCCATGAGGATGACATCAGGGTCTGATGCGGCGGCTGCTTTCGCGGCGGCTGCCCGATCTTTAGCAACCCATACACGCGTAAACGCCGCGATGAGCAAAGGTTCATCGCCGACTTCGCCCGCGCTATGGCTGCGCTCGTTGACTTCGATAGGTCCGGCCAAACTGCCGCCATGACCGCGCGAGACTACTGCCACTGTGTGACCCCGGGATTGCAAGTGCTGCACCAAGGCAATCACTGTGGGCGTCTTGCCCGTTCCTCCGGCGTTTATATTGCCAATGCAGATCAACGGCATGGGGGCATTGTAATCGGCTTTTTGGGTCAAGCGCCGTGCGGTCGCAGCTCCGTAAATCCAGCCCAGAGGTGCAAGCATGCGCGCGCGGATTCCCGGGCGTGCCGGTGGGCGATCCCAGAACGACAGGCTCCGCATCACTCTGCCCCGGCCCGATCCAGCAGATCGTGAATTTTCTCCCCAATCTTGTCGATCAATGCCGCACTTCGCGATGCCACGTCCCAAGCAGCATGGGCCATGGCCGCCGATTGATCCGGCGGGATCAGACGCTTGACGGCTGTGGCGAGCGTCTCAGCATTTCGCACAATCCTTGCGCCGCCCGCTTCTGCAAACCGGGCATAAGCTTCGAGATGATCCTCGATATGAGGTCCATAAAGGATCGCACTTCCGTGTGCTGCCGGTTGATTGGGGTCAGATCCCGGCGCCTTGCTGTCAAGTGATTGACCCATGAAACTGATCGGAGCGAGGCGATACCACAGGCCCATTTCCCCGTCTGTATCAGCCAGAACAACCTGCGTTGTTTCTTCTGGGAACTCACCGGACGACCACTCGATAAACCTCAACCCGCTTTCTTCGAGGGATGCCTTATATGCCGCCGTTTCTTCCAGATTTGCTGGCACAACAATTAGTATGGCGCGGTGTGACAGTTTGGTGATTTCACGATGCGCCTTCAGAACCGTCTCAAATTCACTGTGCGCGCTTTCCGCAGCGAGCCAAACGGGTCGCCCCAGCATGACCGAAGCAAGTTCCTCTCGGTCGCTTTCATTGTATGGCAGGGCGACGGGTCCATCCAGAAACGGGCCGCTCACAGACATGTTCCTGTTCCAGACGCCGATACGTTTGAGATAAAGACTGGTTGGCTCGTCGCGGGTCATAACGAAGTCAAACGATTTCAAAATAGAGCGCGGCAAGTCGGGAAACCAGCGCCATGCCGCGCGGGCCAGCAAAGGTTCTGCTGCATCCACAAGGCCCATAGGGACCCGCGCTTCTGCTGCTTGGTTGAGAATGGCCGGTTTCAGATCGCCGCCGGTCCAGAGCGCAAGATCGGGGCGCCAATGCGTCATAAATGTCTCTGCCGAAGCGACCGTATCATCGGGAAGAACTTCTACAATAACCTGATCGGCAAATGGCACATCAATTGCTCCAATCCCTTGAGCTTTCGTCAATAGAAGGGTCAGGTCCGGGCGTAGCGTTATGATCCGCTCGTGAAGCTCCAGCAATGCGCTGGCATGCGCAGGCTCAACCGCATGGGCCCAGACCAAAGTCCCCTTAGGGCGCTGCGTCTGGGGCTTGTAGCTCGCACCGGTTCCGCCACGCGCATAGGCCAGATATGCCGTCAGGCTTAACGAACGCGCCATGAACAGTGTGCTCCAATTCGGGTTTGGTGAAGCCGTGGTTTGCTTTGGATTTTGGCCTGGGCAAAAAGGTGTCGATAGCAGAAAGCAGACACGGGTGTTATCCGATATTTCATCTTGGTAAATCTGCGCGCAGCCTATTGCTTTGCAGGATCGCGTCAAGAGAACTCACCGGCTTGACCTATCTGGAAAATCACGCCAACCAGAACGAACGTCTAACGGAGCCTCGTAAATGTCCAAGCCTTTTCTCGTGCTGCAACTGCGCCCTGAGACCGAAGCCTCGGACGATGAGTTTGCGGCGATCCTGTCCAAGGGCGGTTTGACTGAGGATCGGGTGAAACGCATACCGCTGGATCAGGAGAACCTGCCGGAAGGTTTGTCGCTTGATCAGATTGCAGGTGTGATTGTCGGTGGCGGACCGGGATGCGTGAGTGACAGACCAGAGGATAAATCTGAGGTCGAGGCGCGGATTGAAACGCAGGTTGTGTCCTTGATGCCGCAGATCACCGAGCGTGATTTTCCATTCCTTGGATGCTGCTATGGTATTGGAATCCTTGGGCAACATCTGGGGGGCGACGTGAGCAAACGCGCCTATGGCGAGCCGGTGGGCACGTCCGCCTGTGAAGTCACGGCAGAGGGCAAGGATGACGCGCTCCTGGATGGTGTGCCGACGGCTTTTGATGCATTCGTGGGACACAAAGAGGCGCTCCAAAGCCTGCCTGAGGGGTGCACACATCTCGTGCGCTCCGAGGTTTGTCCGTATCAGATGGTGCGTTACGGCGAGAATGTTTATGCCACCCAGTTCCATCCTGAAGCAGATGCAGGCGGTTTTGAGACGCGGATCAATATTTACAAAAACCGCGGCTATTTCCCGCCTGAAGATGCCGAGACTCTGATTGCGATGTGCCGTGCGGCGGACGTGTTTGCCCCAGAGATGGTCCTGCGGAATTTCGTGCGGCGCTACGGCTGACGCGGCTCAAAGGTTAACATGCTTAAAAACAAGGATTTGGGACGTCGGTATTGCATCGGTATCACATCGGTATTGCGTCGGTGCGAGGTCGGTAAAGCCGCCAGGTTAATGCGCCGCGCATCGCGCAACACCACAAGATGTGGCTTTTGTTAAGGATGAGTTAAGTTTTGGGCCGAGAGGCTTCGCGGACGCTGTTTGACCTAGACGACGTGAGAAAGAAGCTTCGGTATGTCTTGAAAGACAGCTTTTGGTCTGGGCAAAAGGTGAAGCTGTGAGCAAATGTCGGCTCTAAGCCCGCGTTAGCCGATGCTGCGTGTCGCCTAGACGGCGGCTATCTTTGCTTCGCCGACCAAGGCTCAACTATTTCTCTAACAGACGGGATCAAGCGTTTTCGCTACCGATGTGATTAGATAGCTTAAGTCTGTAGTCGTCCTGAGTGGACCTGTCGCGGAACGAGTGGCTTGTTCGTTCGTCTTCTACGGGGATGTCAGCCTGCAGTCTGACTGCTATACGAATTACCTGACCCAGTCTCAAAGGATAGGACCGATGACAAAAAAGAGATCATTTGCCGTTATCGGTTTGGGCACATTCGGAAGTACGGTCGCAAAGGAGTTGGCACGGTTTGGTAACGAAGTCCTCGGTATTGATGTCGATGAAAAGCTTGTCTCATCACATGCGCAGGATTTAAGCCAATCCCTCATTCTGGATGCACGCGAAGATGGCGCGCTTCGCGAAGCAGGCGTTGAATCCGTTGATGTAGGGTTGGTGGCAATTGGCACCGACATCGAGGCCAGTATATTATCAGCCATCAATCTGAAAACGCTTGGGGTCGACACAATCTGGGCCAAGGCAACATCAAAAAACCATCACCGCATTTTGTCAAAACTGGGTGTCGACCGGGTCATCCATCCCGAAAAGGAAGTTGGCCAACATATAGCCCAGGTTCTGCACAATCCTCTGGTCCGCGACTATGTCAGCCTCGGCAATGGCCAGCATGTCGTGAATTTCCGTATTCCGGCCAGCCTGCAAGGCAAGACATTGACCGAACTGCCCCATGGCAACAAGCACAACCTGCGTTGTATTGGGATGATGCGCGGATCGGAGTTTTTGGGCCATGACGGAACAGACTGCGAGTTGCACGAGGACGACCTGCTTTTGTTGCTGGGCGCACGTCAGGATTTGCGTGAATTTGCAGGCAGCCTCTGATGGCAGGTAGACGCCATGGCTTTCGCGTATCTCTCGGGGCGAAGCGGCTCAGTCCACCCGCTGTTCTGGCGACGATCTATGCATTGTTCATCGTATTGGGTGCAGTCGTCCTGCGATTGCCTTTCAGTAATTTTGGCAACGTGACCTTCAGCGATGCCCTGTTCACAGCCACCTCTGCGGTGACCGTGACCGGCCTTGTTGTCGTGGATACCGGGTCCGACTTTACGGTCATTGGTGAGGTGGTCATTGCAGTGTTGATCCAGATCGGCGGGCTTGGCCTGATGACCTTTGCAGCGCTGTTGCTGTCGATGCTGGGGATGACGATTGGAATGCCGCAGCGTCTGGCCCTGCGTGACGAGTTGGGCCAGACAGGTCTGAGCGAACTTGGTGCTTTGGTGCGTGTCGTTATCTTGGTTGCTTTCACGGTTGAGGCGCTTGCCACCGCCGCCCTAATGGTCGTGTTTGTGCCCCAGTTCGGTTGGTCGGAAGGGTTTTGGCAGGCTCTGTTTCACGCCATTTCTGCCTTCAACAACGCAGGGTTTTCACTGTTCTCAGACAGTCTGACGCAATACGTCGCCGACCCCATCGTCAACATCACGATCACCCTGTCTTTCATACTAAGCGGTCTGGGTTTTGTTGTTCTGGCAGATATCAACAAGCAGCGTCGCTGGTCGAAACTGACGCTGCACAGCAAGTTGATGTTGTCCGGCACGCTGTTTCTGATTGTGTTCGCCTGGGTCCTGTTTGCGCTGATGGAATGGAACAATCCTGCAACGCTCGGCAGTCTTGAAAATACTCCCGCGCGCCTTTGGGCAAGCTGGTTTCAGGCCGTGACACCGCGCACAGCGGGATTCAATACGCTGGACTACTCCCAAATGGAAAACAGCACGACTGTTATGACACTCGCTTTGATGCTGGTGGGAGGTGGCCCCTCTTCGACCGCGGGCGGGATCAAAGTCACCACATTGATTGTGTTGGTTCTGGCGACGCTGGCATTTTTCCAACGACGCGAAAGGTTGCACATCTTCGGGCGCAGCCTTGGCATGTCCGAGGTGATGAAAGTGCTGGCACTTACAGCGCTCTCACTGTTCTTGGTGTTTATAGGATTGTTCCTTGCCTCACTGACGTACGCGGGCGACTTCATTGATCTGGTGTTTGAGGTCTGTTCAGCCTTCGGGACAGTTGGTTTGTCACGCGGTGCGACGGGTGAGCTTGATGAACTCGGCCGTGCCGTCATTATCGCGATCATGTTTGTCGGGCGGCTTGGTCCGCTCACGCTGGCCTTTTTCCTGGCCACGCAAACGACGCCCAAGGTGCGTTATCCAGAAGGTAAAGTGTTTCTGGGATAATGTGGTCTCAATAAAGGTTCATTTGTCCGTATCTGACCGGCTCGGTTTCACCACAGCAGGCATTGGCGCAGTTGCAGCGAACGGCGGCTCGGTCCGCAAACCAGCCTTCCCCCTAAAACTCCACGCCAATCTGCGCTTTGATGCCAGAGCGGAACGGGTGTTTGATCAGTTCCATTTCTGTTACAAGATCAGCCGCTTCAATGAGCTCGTCCTTGGCGTTGCGGCCTGTGAGGACGACATGGGTCATTTCAGGCTTTTCCGACTGCAGGAACGCAACCACCTCGTTGATATCGAGGTAGTCGTAGCGCAGGGCGATGTTGATCTCATCGAGAAGCACCATCTTGTTGCTTTCATCGCGGATCAGGTCCTTGGCCTTGGCCCAGGCGGCCTGGGCCATTTCGGTGTCGCGTGTCTTGTCCTGGGTTTCCCAGGTAAAGCCTTCGCCCATGGTGTGGAACGCGCAGGTG
Organism: uncultured Roseovarius sp.; assembly: GCA_947496175.1. GTDB lineage: Bacteria > Pseudomonadota > Alphaproteobacteria > Rhodobacterales > Rhodobacteraceae > Roseovarius. Next base: position 599,816 of record CANMBU010000001.1, on the reverse strand, counting down.
TCAGAGAATTTTGACAGGATCAGATCGCGCTCACCTGTGGACATGCCGCCCTTGATGAACTGCACGACGGCGCATTTCATGTCATGCGCAATGCAGCGGAAGATCATCCCAAAAGCGGCAGAGGATTTGCCCTTGCCCTTGCCGGTGTGCACGATGATCAGGCCCTTTTGATCGGTCTTGGTGGCCATGATCTTGTCGCGCGCGGCTTTCTTTTTGGCCATTTTCATCGCGTGGCGGTCTGGATCGTCGGTCATGGCGTGCTCCTTGGTGATCTTGATGAAACTGCGCTCAGCTTACTGCTGGCGCAAGTGGAATTCAGGCTTTGTCCTGCGCGCATCCTGGAAAACCTTCTGGCATCCAGGGCAGGCGCTCGTCGGCGTGATAGATTTCTTGTGGTGTGAGCTTTGAGGGGTCATCCAGCAAGGTTGCGTGAAAGTGGAGTTCATCTGGATAGCGGGTTGAGCTGTACGCCACCGACGCGCCACAGGTGCTGCAGAAATGGCGGAAATTTCCCGGAGACGATTCGTAGATTTTTGGCGTCTCACCTGTCCAGCGCCACTGCCCGTTGGGATGGCCGATAAATGTGACCAAGGGGGCCCCGGCGCCCCGTCTGCAACTGTCGCAATGGCAGTGGCCGACCCAATTATGGGCACCGGTCATCTCGAAGGTGATCTTGCGGCAGAGGCAATGGCCTTTGGTACTCATGAGGCGGCTCCTTCGGGTGTGCGAAGGGACCCGATGCGCGCGCGCGCCGAGTTTGAGCGTGGAGTCCAGAACCCCCGGTCGATGGCCTCTTGCAGTCGTTCGGCGATCTCGCGCAGGGCCGGTGCGTTGTGGTCTGCAATGAAATCGCGGGTATCTTCGTCTTCCAGAAAGGCCGCTTCGACCATGTCGAAATGGTGGCCCTTCACGGCCCCGGTCGTGGCGGCGAAGGCAAAGAGGTAATCAACGGTGGCGGCAATCTCGAAGGCGCCTTTATAGCCGTGACGCTTGACCCCGTTGATCCATTTCGGGTTCACCACGCGTGAGCGGACGACACGCGCAATCTCATCATCCAGTGTGCGGATCACAGGGCGTTCGGGCCGGGAGTGGTCATTGTGATAAATCGGACGATCTTGGCCTTGGAGGGTGGCGACGGCGGCGGCCGCCCCTCCTTCGAACTGATAGTAATCATCGCTGTCCAGAAGATCGTGTTCGCGGTTGTCCTGATTTTGGACAATAGCTTCGGTTTGGCTCAGACGTGTTTCAAAGCCGGCGCGGTCCGGTGTGCCTTCTTCCTTAGCGCCGTAGGCGTAAGAGCCCCATGTGAGATAGGCTTCGGCCAGATCTGCTTTGTTGCCCCAAAGACGTTCGTCGATCATAGCCTGCAGACCAGCGCCGTAGGCTCCCGGCTTGGAGCCATAGATGCGTGATTGTGCCTCGCCGGCGCGGGTGCGGGCGGCGGCGGGGTTCTGATCGGCGGTCTCATCCAAGGCCTGCACAGCACGTGCGGCACTGTCAAAAAGCGCGATGAGTTGCGGGAAAGCGTCGCGGAAGAACCCGGAGATACGCAGGGTGACATCCACACGCGGGCGGCCCAAGACGCTTTCTGGCAAGATCTCGAACCCGGTGACACGGCGGTTGGCGGCATCCCATTTGGGTTTGACGCCCAAAAGCGCCATGGCCTGTGCGATGTCGTCTCCACCGGTGCGCATATTGGCCGTGCCCCATGCCGTGATCAGCATAGTGCGTGGCCAATCCCCGTGGGTTTGCAGGTGCTTTTCAATCAGCAGGTTGGCGGATTTCCACCCCAGCGTCCAAGCGGTTGGCGTGGGCACGGCGCGGCTGTCGACGGAGTAAAAGTTCCGCCCTGTGGGCAGCGTGTCGAGGCGGCCTCTTGTTGGGGCACCTGAGGGACCGGGCGGGATGGCCTGCCCATCCAGAGCTTTGAGCAGGTTTGCACCTTCCTCAGCACCGCACTGGCCCAAGCTGGGGCAAATGTGCTGCGCAACCTCCTGCATCACCGCTGCGGTGGAAGGCCCAGGGTGATGTGCCCCGTCCTGAAATTGCTCAAGTGCCAGGAGTTCGAGCCGTTCAACCGTGTCGCCGTGGCTGCGCCAGGGCTCATTGCTCAGGTCAGCCAATACCTCTGGTTTCGATCCAGTCCAAGGAGCGGCCATGTCGCAATCCAGCGGATCGAAATCGAGTTCGAGGTCCTCTGCCATAGCCCGCAAGAGGGAGGCATTTCCACCCTGTCCATCCCCACGCGGAATGCGCGCCAAGGCAATGGTGAGGTCCAGAAACTGGCGCCCGGTTGGTGACTGGCCGAACACGTGCAACCCGTCGCGGATCTGCGCTTCTTTCAGCTCACACAGATAGGCGTCGAGCTTGGCCAGATCAGCGTCTTCATCTTCACCCTTGATACCGACATCCACGTCCAGACCGGTCGCAGAGGTCAGCGAGAGGATTTCACGACGAAGATGGGCGATACGGCGCGGATCGACGCCTGCGGCCTCGTAATACTCATCGACCAGCGCCTCAAGATCGCGCAAAGGGCCATAGGTTTCCGCACGGGTGAGCGGCGGGGTCAGGTGATCGACGATCACCGCCTGAGCGCGGCGCTTGGCCTGAGTGCCTTCGCCGGGGTCATTCACGATAAATGGGTAGACATGCGGTGTGGGGCCGAAGATAGCCTCAGGCCAGCAGGTCTCAGAGAGCGCCAGAGCTTTGCCCGGGAGCCATTCCAGATTGCCGTGCTTGCCCATGTGCACGATGGCCTGCGCGCCAAAATGGTGACGTATCCAGAAGTAGAAGGCGAGGTAGTTGTGCGGTGGGACAAGATCAGGTGAGTGGTATGTATCGGTGGGATCAATATTGTACCCGCGAGCAGGTTGAATGCCGACAACCGCGTTGCCATAGGTCAGAATTGAAAGTTTGAACCCGCCCTTGGCGGGTGCCTCCGGCGGGGATATTTCCGGCAAAAAGAAGGGATCATCTTCTGGCGCGCCCCAACGGTCTGTGATCTGTTCCTTGAGCGTCCAGGGCAGGGCGTTGAAATGTTCGAGATACGTGTCGAGGGGGAGGGTTTCGCCGCCTGATTTATCGGCGCGATCTGTGAGCCAGTTCGTAGGGCCATCCATAATAGCCTGCATTAGGGTATCGCTATCCTCAGGGGCCTGATCAATCTGGTAGCCCACGTCTTTCAGCAAAGACAGCACATGAACCGTTCCAGCCGGTGTATCGAGCCCCACACCATTGGCGAGGCGTCCGTCCTTGTTTGGGTAGTTGGCGAGGATAAGGGCGACTTTGCGATTTTCAGGCAAGGTCTGACGTAGACCGGCCCAGTTCTTTGCAAGTTTCGTAACGAAAGTGATCCGGTCTCCTTGAGCGCGGTAGGTTGCGATGGGGCATTGGGTTGCATCGTCAAAGAAAGCCTCGCCCTTGAAAGAGATCGCACGCGACAGGATGCGCCCATCCACCTCTGGCAGGGCCACATTCATGGCAATGTCCCGCGCGCTCAGGCCTGAAAGTCCTTCAGCCCATGCTTCTTCTGATGAACCGGCAAGCACGGTCTGAAACACTGGCGCGTTGTCTGCAGACGGCATTGCAAGGGGGTTAGACGGGCTGTCGTCCCCTGCGTGCGGTGAGCCGACGGCAAAGGACGTGGCATTTAAGATGACACTGGGTGGTGCGGCTTGGAACAGGTGATCAAGCGTGGCGACAGAGACCGGATCCTTCAGCGAGGCAACGAAGATGGGCAAAGGGTTCAGCCCGGTCCGCAACAAGGAGCTTGTTAGCCGGTTGATCGGGTTCAAACCTGCCCCTTGCACCAAGGCGCGGTAAAAAATGATTGGCACAACAGGGGCGTCTTGTGTCCAGGCGCTCCGCACTGTGTCGAGATCGGCCAGACCACTGCCGGGCCAGTATACACCGGCGCGTAACAAGGGTGACGCTGCCGCTGGCTTTTCAGTGTTGTTCAGAATTGCCTTGGCGTAGCTCAGAAAATTCGCAGAATTTTCAGGGCCTCCCTCAACCAGATAAGCCCAAAGCGCATCGTAGTCGGCATCGGACACCGTTGACAGGCTGCGCAGGTCGTCATCCGGTTTGTCGTCACCGGGCAAAAGCGCCAGCTTTACTTCGGCCTCATACAGGCGCGCGGCATATTGTTCGGCCCCGTATTTCCAGTATCCTACCCCTCCCAGAACACGTGCGATGACCAGGCGGGATTTCGTGGCACATGTATCTAGATGCAGGTCAACAGACATTGGGTGTTGCAGGTGAGTGAGATTTGCAAGTCTAAGGCTTGGCGCAGATTCCATTTCAGCTCGTGCTTCGGACAAGGCGGCAAGTTCAGTATCTGCGGCTGAGATAAATATGACGTCAGCCGGACTCTGGTTTAGATCGACGGGTTCTTTCCCGTCATCAATCGCTCCGGGTGTGGCGGCAAGCAAATGCATCAGGTTAACGGTTTTTCCATAAAGACCGAGGTTTCATTGGGTCTGTAGTCGCCAAAGATATCGCAACGGGTAAAACCGTGGCGCTCGTATAGACGCATGGCTGCGGATAGCAGTTCTGCGGTTTCCAGGCGCAGAAAAGGCAGGTTGAGTGCGCGCGCCTGGTCCTCAATTTGACGCAAAAGTGCTGCGGCCACACCTTTGCCGCGTGCGCCGTCGGCAGTGAACATCGACTTCACCTCGCCATAGTCATCCTTTGCGGCCAGCGCCCCAGTGCCCAGTGTGGTATCGCCAAGGCGGGCGGCAAAAAAATAGACATTCGGTGCACACAGATCATCAATGTCGAAGAAATAGTTGTCCTCGGGCGGAAAGTTGGAGCGCATCAGGTCGTGGCTTGCTTCGAGCAGCGCGCGAGGGCCATCCGTGCGTGGATCCGCTGGTTCGATGATGAGCGTCACGCGGCCAGTGCTTTTTCAATGGCCGCACGGTCAAGTCCCGATTGGCCGATGACCACCAACCTTGTTTCGCGCGCCTCTGCGCCAAAGGGGCGGTCGAAATAGGTGTCCACGCGGGGGCCGACAGCCTGCAAGGTGAGGCGCATTGGTTTTCCCGATACCGCCGCAAAGCCCTTGAGGCGCAGTATATCATGTGTGCGGATCACATCTGCGACCTGTTCGGCAAAAGCATTTGGATCGCTTATCTCAGGCCGAGTGACGACAAACGATTCAAACGCATCGTGGTCGTGATCGTGGTGATGATGGTCATGGTCGTCATGGTGATCATCGTCATGATGATGGTGGTGGTGATGTTCATGGCGGGCGTCCATGTCCGTCTCGGCGCCGACGCCCTGACCCAGCAGCACATCCACAGGCAGCGCACCCATGGTGGATTTCACCACCTGAACGCCATCGCGGCTTTCAGAGCGCAGCTGACCCACCAATGTGTTGGCCTCATCCTCTCCCAGAAGGTCGGATTTGTTCACGACGATCATATCAGCACAGGAGACCTGATCTTCAAAAAGCTCTGACAGCGGTGTTTCATGGTCGAGGTTTTCATCCTGCGCGCGCTGAGCGTCGACAGCGGCCACGTCATGAGCAAACCGGCCCTCGGAAACGGCCTTGCCATCGACTACGGTCACAACGCCGTCCACGGTCACGCGAGTGGAAATCTCTGGCCAGTTGAAGGCACGTACCAAAGGCTGGGGCAGGGCCAGTCCGGAGGTTTCGATCACGATGTGATCAGGTGCATCGGGGCGGTCGAGCAGTTTTTCCAACGTTGGAATGAAATCCTCGGCCACAGTGCAGCAAATACAGCCATTGGACAGCTCCATCACATCTTCCTCGGCACAACCTTCAATGCCGCAGCCCTTCAGGATGCCACCATCGACGCCAAGGTCGCCGAACTCATTGATGATCAAAGCAATGCGGCGCCCGTTTGCATTCTCGAGCATATGGCGGATGAGGGTGGTCTTGCCGGCTCCAAGAAACCCGGTGACGACAGTGGCGGGAATTTTCGACTGCATGGTGTTCTCCTTGAAGGGCTTGTCAGTGCTGCTGCCATGGCCTATCGGCGATTTGAGAGGAAATGCCGATGCACCGAATTGTGGTTTGTTCATCTTGTGAAGGCGTGGATGGACCTGCGTTCGCTGAGATGTTGCGAGTTGACATCGCAGAGCACGGACTGACCTTTGAGGTACAGGACCACATCTGCATGTCAAATTGTGCGCGGGCACTTTCCGTCGCGTTTTCGGCTGAGGGTAAGGCCACGTATCTCTTTGGTAATATCGATCCTGATCGGGACTTGGCCGATACTTTGGCTTTCGCAAAGATGTACATGGACACGCCTGATGGTTGGATCGAAGACGCACGACCGGCTGGGCGTCTGAGACATTGCCTCGTGGGCCGGGTGCCAGCGTAAGTTCTCATTCGATCACAAAGGATTTGATTACTTCGAGCGGCTCACCATTGACGGCCAGATGCGAATGATCATTGGCATTTAACGTCACGCGCAGGGTGTGTTCGCCCTTGGGCAAGGCAGAAAGCTGCAACCACGGTGCATAGGCACGGGTGATTTTCACATCGTTGATGTAAACATGCGCATGCCCTTTCCCCGGCTCATGCTCGCCGTTGACGCCGACCGGGTCAAATTCGAAATTCGTGGTCACAATCTCAAGATTGCGGCTTTGAGGGCCATCTGGATGCAACACAACGCTAAGGGTCGGTGGCTTGTCTGACACGTCTGTCATCTTCGAATGGTCCATGCCTTCGTGTCCGCCATGATCATGCGCGCTGTGGTCATGCACGGCAGACCCATGTTCATGCCCTTCGAGCTGTGCGCCGCTTGTGGCGGCGACGAGAAACCCAATGCCTGTTCCAAAGAACAGTCCGATGATCAGAAAAATGATCGTCTTTGGCATTTCAGAACCCTTTCAAACAAATCCCGGCGCTACGCAACGCCGGGAAAGAAAGTTTATGCAATGGCTTCTTCCTGGTTTTCACTTTGCCAGAAGTACCCTGCAAGTGCGCCAAGGATCGCCCAGACTATCAGCCCAACACCAAGCGCGCGGCTGGCAAAGAGCGCGGCAATTTCGGGTGGAACCGGTCCAATCAGGGTATCAGGATGCGGCGCGCCCCAAATATGTGGTGCCAAGATAAGCGCAAATCCAGCGCCCCAAGCCACCCAGTTGGATCCAAAGGCCAAGAGCATCAGGCCAATCCCGGTTGCAGCGACCGTTGACCACCACCAGATTTGCCGAAGCCCAACATCTGCTGCTGCAACACCGGGAACCTCGGGAGGCATCGAGAATGCTGGAGCAAAGTGGAACGTAACGAATCCGGCGATGCCCCAAAGCAGCCCTTTGCGCGCGTCGATTTGGATGTCGCGCTCTGCTGCCATAGCCATGGCGGCTACGAGGATAAGCGCATAGCCGACGTATATTAGCGCTGAGAAGAGGACACTCAGCCCATCCCGCATGGCGTCAAAGCCGGGAAGTTCGGGGTGCGCAGTCACCGGGTCAGCCCCGAAATGCACCAGATCACCGCCCTCGTAGAGTTCGGCATGGAGCAACACAGGTTGCACGAATACGAACTGCAACACAGCTGCCAGCAGCCCTGCGCAGAAGCCAGCGAACAGCGCGCTGGTCAGAATTTTCTGAAACATGGCTTAGTGGCAGGGAAAGCCAGTTGCGTGGCGCACATCATGAGCCGCATCGTGCAGAGCTGCGGCTTGGACATGTCCGGCAACGGTGATGATGCCAAAGCCCAAAACCAGAGCCGCCACGATTGGCAAGACAGAGGATCTGGAGGTGGATTTTACCAGGGTCGTCATAGTTTGTCTCCTTTTACGGCTCTCACCCGAGCCGTTGAATTAGGTTCTACGAAGGCCGGTCTCCTGGCTCGCGGGTCGGTGCATCCATCGGCCTTCCCGGGGTCATCCCAGTGGCGCTGCGATGGGTGCTCTCCGCTTACAGTCGCGGGGGCGGCTGACGATTGGGCGCCCTGCGTGGGTCCGCTTTCACGTCATTCCCAGTTTCATCCCCAGTGCTTTGCACTTTTGGTGGGGAACCTTGCCTCTCTGGTATGAAACCGCATGTGCACGCCGTCAAGGAAGATTCCGACCTCCGACGGCTTTTGAGCGGCATTTCTCACCGGAGCTTTCTTCAGGTATATTCAATATCTTGTGGATAACTGGCAGAGTATGGCCACATACAGGGGTTTTACGTTGACTCCAAGGCTTGGGCTGGCGTTCCATAGGCCTCCAAGGCCGGAATCACTTATAAAACCGGATCGGCCAGGTAAGAGGGATCGACACGCGTGCAGTTTTCCAAGCTCAGATTGACCGGGTTCAAAAGTTTTGTGGACCCCACCGACCTGTTCATCTCGGATGGTTTGACCGGTGTGGTTGGGCCAAACGGCTGTGGTAAATCGAACCTGCTTGAGGCCTTGCGTTGGGTCATGGGAGAAAACCGACCCACCTCGATGCGCGGGTCGGGCATGGAAGATGTGATTTTTGCAGGCGCCGCGACGCGGCCTGCGCGCAACTTTGCAGAGGTCAGCATCCATATCGACAATTCCGAGCGTCTGGCGCCGCAGGGGTTCAACGATGCCGATCATCTTGAGATCGTGCGCCGGATCACGCGGGATGTGGGCAGCGCCTATAAAGTGAATGGCAAAGACGTGCGCGCACGCGATGTTCAGATGCTGTTTGCCGATGCCTCAACAGGCGCACATTCTCCGGCCCTCGTGCGGCAAGGGCAGATTTCAGAATTGATCAATGCCAAACCCACGGCGCGTCGGCGTATTCTGGAGGAAGCGGCGGGGATTTCGGGGCTTTATCAGCGGCGGCATGAGGCCGAATTGAAGCTGAAGGGGGCAGAATCCAATCTGACCCGCGTGGATGATGTCATTGAACAACTCGCCGGACAGTTGGCGCAGTTGGCGCGGCAAGCCAAGCAGGCCATGCGCTATCGCCAAATTGGGGAAGAGTTGCGGCAGGCCGAGGGTCTGTTGCTCTATCGGCGCTGGAAAGAGGCCGATGTCGTGCGGGCCACTGCCGAGCAGGAGTTGACAGAGCGCACAGCAGAGGCTGGTCGCGCCGAGGCCGCGGCACGTGAGGCGGCCAAATTGCGTCAGCGCGCCGATGAAGCCTTGCCACCGCTGCGCGAGGAAGAGGCGATTGCAGCCGCAATTCTGCAGCGTTTGATGGTGAGCCGCGACACTCTGGCCGATCAGGAACAGGCTGCTCAGGATCGCATTGAGACCTTGCAGGCGCGCATTGAGCAACTTGAGCTTGATATGGAGCGCGAGGGCAATCTCAACCGCGACGCGGGCGAGACCATCGAGCGGCTCGAATGGGAGGCCAAAGAACTGGCCAAGGCGACTGAGGGGCACGAGGACCGCGTGGCCGAGGCTGCAAAGGAAGCGCAGGATGCGGCGGCTGTGTTGCAGACACGGGAAACCGACCTGTCGCAACTGACCGAAGATGTCGCACGGTTGGCGGCCCGGCATCAATCCGTGCAGCGTTTGGTGGAAGATCATAAGACGACGCTGCAAAAATCCGAGGACCAAGCAACCCACGCGAAAGACGCCGCACAGGCCGCAGAGGCGGCAGTTGCTGAGGCATCGGAACAGTTTGAAACAGCCCAAAAAGCGGAAACCAACGCTGCTTCGGCCGCCGTCGCAGCAGAGCAAGCGCTGACTGCAGCGGATGAAGCGCGGGCTGATGCACAGGCGCGCGAAGCGGAAGCACGTGCCGAACGTTCGGAGGCTGAAGGTGAGGTCAATGCGCTTTCAGCAGAGGCTTCGGCTTTGGCACGACTTCTGGAGCGCGACACCGCTGAGGGTGGTCAAATCGTCGACATGGTGCAGGTCAACACAGGGTACGAGAAGGCTCTGGGTGCTGCTTTGGCGGATGATTTGCGCGCACCGGCTGTTGAGAGCGATGGCCCGTCTGGTTGGGTGAACCTGTCGCAGTATTCATCCGCACAAGCCCTGCCAAAGGGCGTTCCTGCACTCAGCGACTTTGTTACCGTTCCGGGTGTTTTGGCCCGACGCATTTCGCAAATTGGTTTGGTCGATCCGGACGAAGGGGCCAAGCTTCAGTCAGACCTCAAGCCCGGTCAGCGGCTGGTCAGTACCGAAGGGGATCTGTGGCGCTGGGACGGGTATCGTGCCTGGGCCGAAGACGCGCCTTCGGCAGCCGCTTTGCGCCTGCAACAGCTCAACCGATTGGAAGATCTCAAACAACAGCTTTCACATGCTAACGCGCGCGCCGACGGGGCCGCTGCGGCGCATGATACGCTCAAGACCCGGCTGACCGATACGACGGAAGCTGACCGTGCTGCCAGAGAAGCGCGTCGCGCGGCTGATAGTGCCATGGCAGAAGCAAATCGTGCTCTGTCGCGCGCGGAGGCGGATCGCAACCTTGCGCAATCGAAGCTAGAAAGCCTGAAATTGGCGGTGACGCGGCATGCCGAAGAGGCGTTGGCTGCGCGGGACGCCTTGTCAGAAGCCGAAGAGGCGCTGGGTGATCTGGGTGATTTAGACGCTGCACGCGCGCAGGTTGAAGACATCAAGATGACGGTTGAGGCCGCGCGGATCACAATGATCTCGCATCGATCGTCCCATGATGAGCTGCGCCGTGAGGGCGAGGCGCGCACCAAACGGGCGCAGGAGGTTACCAAAGAGCTGTCTGGGTGGCGGCACCGGTTGGAAACCGCCGAGAAACGCAGTGCGGAATTGGCGGATCGCAAGGTTGAAAGCGAGGCCGAACTTCAGGAGGCCATGGCCAAGCCGGATGAGCTTGCCGAGAAACGAGCGGCGTTAAGCGAAGACATCACCAAGGCCGAAGCGCGCCGTGCTGAGGCTGCTGATATTCTGTCAAAGGCGGAAGCCGTGGCGCGTGATGCCGTGGCCGCAGAACGCGACGCAGAGCGCGCCGCAGGAGAAGCACGTGAGGCGCGGGCGCGGTCGGATGCGAGGGCCGAGGCGGCACGCGAAACCCTGACATTGGCTGCCACGCGTATTGCGGAAGAGCTTGAGCTGACGCCGGAAACCCTGCTGGAGAAGCTGGATGTTGATCCAGAGGCGATGCCAGCAGCGGATGCGATTGAGGCAGATGTAAACCGCCTGAAGCGTCAGCGAGATGCGCTGGGAGCGGTGAATCTGCGCGCTGAGGAGGACGCCCGAGAGATTGAGCAAGAGCATATGGCGTTGCTGGAGGAAAAGAATGATCTGGAAGAGGCCATTCGTACATTGCGCAATGGTATTGCATCGCTCAACAAGGAAGGTCGCGAACGATTGCTCACGGCTTTTGGGCAGGTCAACTCCAACTTTTCTCTGCTCTTCAAACATCTCTTTGGCGGTGGCGAGGCCAACCTGGTGATGGTTGAAAGTGATGATCCTCTGGAGGCCGGCCTTGAGATCATGTGCCAGCCGCCAGGTAAGAAGCTGGCGACGCTGAGTCTTTTGTCGGGGGGGGAGCAGACGCTCACGGCCCTGGCGCTTATCTTTGCGGTGTTTCTCGCCAATCCGGCACCGATTTGTGTGCTCGATGAGGTTGATGCGCCGCTTGATGATGCCAATGTGGGCCGGTTCTGTGATCTGCTGGACGAGATGTGCCGCCGAACACAAACGCGGTTTTTGATTATTACGCATCACGCGGTCACCATGAGTCGGATGGATCGTCTCTTTGGAGTGACCATGGCCGAGCAGGGTGTCAGTCAGCTTGTTTCCGTTGATCTCAAGAAAGCCGAACAGATGGTGGCCTGAGCGGTCTAACCGCTCAGTTGCCGACCGGGTGGCGCCGTAGTGCTGGCCAGGCGCAAGAGGACTGGCGGTCGTCGCTTCTTAATCGTGACAGACAGGTGTGTATTTGGAGAATGCGCAGCATCATGGCAATCGCTGCCCATGCAAGGCTGTCCCGGAACGCTGTGGACACGCGCCTGTTTGCTGGCGCTGGCCCCGTCGATCATGCGGCTGTCATTCGCACCGCTCATCCGGCCTACGAAAATAGCCACTGCGATGAGAATGGCACCGGGGATCAGTCCCGCGCCGGGGTTCTCGCCAAGCAGCAGCATCGCAATCAGAATTGCGGCCAGAGGCGAGAAGGACGTGGCAAGAGCCAGATCACTTGAGCTGGCATGCTTGAGCGCAAGGTTCCAGGCGATCTGTCCAAAAACGATGACGACACCGGCATAGACCCAGATCCAGCTCCAGAGCACAGGCGACAACAAATCCCGGAATGTGTCTGGTCCGAAGATGAGTATGGCCAGCACGAAATATATGGCCGCACCGACGATGGTCCGGTAGACGGAAAAGATACCCATCGGCACGTCACGCAGACTTTTGCGGGTCACGAGCGTAGAGGCGATATAGGACAAGGTTGCCGCCGCAGCCGCCCATTCGCCGATGCCAAGACCCATCATGCCGCCATGCTCGTTCATGCTGATCATCACAACGGCGCCGGTCAGGGCGATGAGCCCGGCAATCATGGCGCGGGGCGGGAAACGTTCGTTGAACACAAACCAGGCGGCGAGCAGAAACAGAGGCGGTTCGATGCGACTGATCAAAATCACATTTGTGACGGTCGTGTTGGCCAGCGCGAAGAAGAAAAGCCCCGGCGTCAGGGCGGAAGACAGGAAGGCCGAGAGAGTCATCACCCGCCAGTCCCGAGGTTTGAGCGCTTGGATGTTATCGCGGGTCAGGTCCTTGCGAAACAGGATGGCCATCGGGATCACCGACAGAAGCGACCCCAGCAAGAGCAGGTTGGAATAGGTGATCGCGTTGTGACCATTGCCGACAGGATTGGCGGCACCAATATCAACGAGCTGCGTCACAATGGAGTTGGACGCTGCGTAGATCACGACCGCAATCCACGCAAAGAGCACACCAAACCGCGCCAGAGGCCACCGCGGCGATAGCGGCAGTCCTGCGACTGGGGTGTTTGTGGCAAGCAGTGCCATGGTGTGCGTCTCTCCTTCGTGGACCTTTTGGCCCGAATTTCGACGCGTGTTTCCACGCGCGTTTGAGGACAGATACGCACGAATTCCGCAATTCGATCAGCAACCTGGGTAAAGCTTTGGTGAGGTGCCGTGAACTAGGGCAGAGGGGCCGTTATCCACAGTTTTATCTTCAGGCCGCCATGGGCGATTGGAGGGCCGGGTTGGATCAACGGAAGACCGGTTGTTTTGGCCAGATCTGCTTCGGTCGTTACAAGACCCACGCGCCAGCCGGAGAAGTGATTTTTCAAGCGTTCTCCAAGGCTTGCGTATAATCCGTAGAGTGGTTTTTTCGTCCCGATACGTGCGCCATAAGGTGGATTCACAATAACGAGGCCGGGTGGGCCATCAGGGCGGTCAAGATTGCTCACGGGCTGGTGTGTGATGGAAATGACGTCATCGACTCCGGCCCGTGCCGCATTCTCATTTGCACCTTTCACGGCACCTGTGTCGCGGTCAAAGCCAAGGAATTTTAGATCCGATGCGTTCGGCTTTGCTGAGGCACGCAGTGTGTCCCACGCGGCGCTGTCAAAAATCGCGAGATCTTCAAACGCAAAGCGCCGTGCCCGACCCGGAGCAAGCCCTGTGGCCATCTCTGCGGCTTCAATCAGAAAGGTGCCAGAGCCGCACATTGGATCAAGCACCGGTTCGGTGCCGGTGTAGCCGCAGGCGCGCAAAAGGAGAGCGGCCATGGTTTCGCGCATGGGCGCTTTGGCGACGAATTGCTTGAACCCGCGCTGATGCAGAGGCGCGCCGCTGGTGTCGAGGCTGAACGTGCAGAGGTCATCCTCAATCCGCATCATAAGGCGCAGGCTGGCGTCTTTGGTGATGGGGGCGCCTAGTGTTTCGTGGATGGCACGTTCGATGCGTTGGGTCGCAGCTCTGTCGTGGTAGATCTTGGACTTTTTGCACGTGGCTTCGACCCGCAAAGGCACATTGGGGCGCAATATGTCACCCCAGGGAAACTTGCGCGCGCGTTTGTCGAGCTGTGCCAGATGAAAGGCGCGGAAAGACCCGATACGCGCCAGCACCCGTGAGGCGCCGCGCGACCATAGGTTGGCGCGCCACACATCGGTCCATGTGCCCATGAAACTGACGCCACCGGCCATCGCCTTGGCCTCGTGAAAGCCAAGCTCTTGCGTTTCTTTCAAAAGATAAGGCTCTAGTCCCGGTGCTGTTGACAGAAAGATCTCGAACGGGGCGTCCGTCATAGCCGGTTCAGAAGTGCCGCCGTGGGCCAGGCATCAGCAGGCATCCCAAGTTCCTTTTGCACGTCCTGAACGGCCGCACGTGTGCCTGCGCCGAGAATGCCGTCGATCTTGCCGACGTCGTAGCCGCGATCAGCCAGTTTGCGTTGCAGCGCTTTCATTTGCTCTCCAGCAAGGCCCGGCTCTGGGTTGCCCGCGTCAAACACCGGCGCGCCTTCGAGGCGGTTGGCGAAATAGGCGGCGGTCAGGACGTAGACAAAGCTTTGATTCCACTCGAAATACACGCGGAAATTCGGATAGGCGAGAAAGGCTGGCCCCTTGCGCCCCTGCGGCAGGATCAAGCTGGCCTCCAGCCCGCTGGCGATTTGGCCGTGGCGCGGTGTAATGCCCAGTGCCTCCCAGTCAGAGGCGGGTTTGGATGTGCGCAGCCCGCTTAGTGACCAATCAAGTGTATCGGGCACGTCCACTTCCTGTAGCCAAGGTTCGCCAGCGCGCCAGCCCAAAGATTGCAGCATCTTGCCACCTGACATAAGCGCGTCCTTGGCAGAGCGTTTGAGATCGACTTTGCCGTCCCCGTCGCCATCCACACCGTTTTCCAGAATATCGCGCGGCAGCATTTGCACCATGCCAATCTCGCCGGCCCAGGCGCCGGTGGTGCGGGCTGGGTCGAAATCACCCTGCTCAAACAACTCCAACGCGGCGAACACCTGTGGGCGGAAAAGTTCGGGGCGGCGACAGTCATGGCTGAGCGTGACCAATGCGTTCAGCGTATTGAAATCCCCCTGAAATCCGCCGAAATCAGTTTCAAATGCCCAAAACGCCAAGAGAACACCCCGACTGACGCCGTGCTCGTTTTCGATCCGGTCAAAGGTTGATGCGAATTGACGCCCCTTTGCGATGCCAGTGTTGAGCCTGTTGGCGCTGATGAGACGGCGTGCAAAGTCGGTGAAGGGTTTTTGAAAAACGCCCTGCCTGCGGTCGGCTTGCAGGACTTTTTGATCCTGACGCACGGATGCGAAAAAGCGATCAACAGTGGCCGGGTCGTGACCTTTTGCTGTGGCTTCGGATTTCAGAGCGTCGACAAAACCCGAAAAGCTTCCGCCACAGCTTTGTGCGGCCACTGATCCGGCGCACAGGCTGAGCAGCCCGGCAAGTACATATGTTTTCATAATCGTCCCCAAACCGTCCCTTGATCGGCAATCTAGCGTGCTATGGGATACGGGCAAAGCTTTCAGGTGTGATTTTCGTTGGTTACACGAAGAGTGCGAGTGTCGAGACACAGAGAAAGGCCAAACCCCAGGCCATCCAAAGGGCACGACAGCCGGCGTCGATGTCGGCTGGGTTTGCATCTTTGCGGCCATGGGTATGCACAAAGGGAAAGTCACGCAATTCGCCGTCATAGGATCGAGGACCTGCCAATGATACGTCCAGACCACGTGCCATAGCGGCTTCGGGCCAACCGGCATTGGGCGACCGGTGCAGTCGGGCATCGGCTTGGATGTCGCGCCAGGCGTTCAACAGGCGGAAGACCAGTGCAAGCAGTGCAGCCGTGAGACGTGCAGGGATAAGATTGAGCAGGTCATCAAACCGCGCAGCGGCCCATCCGAAGGCTTCATGCCGGGGTGTGCGGTAGCCGATCATGCTGTCGGCGGTGTTGGTGATCTTGTAAAGGAAGAGCCCCGGCAATCCGCCAACAAGGAACCAGAAAGCGGGGGCGATGACACCGTCACTGAAGTTTTCCGCGGCCGATTCAATGGCCGCGCGTGAAACATCTTGCGGGGTCATTTGCGACGTATCGCGCCCCACGATCATTGCCACGCTTTTGCGCCCGTCCCCAAGTGATAGACGCAAGGCCCGCGCCACGGCGTTGACGTGGTCAACAAGGCTACGATGTGCGAGCAGGATGGCCGCCAGGATGACCTCAGCCCACCAGCCAATGCTCTGGAACAACAGACCAAGTCCAATGGCTGCGAAACTCAACAAGAGCATGAGAAAAATACCATTGAGATGTGGCAGCGCCCCGCGATTGAGCCACGTATCCCCAAACTCTATCGCGCGGCCCATAAGGATGGCTGGATGTGGCATACGCTGCCAAAGCCAGCGGGGTTCACCAAAGAGCGCATCCAGCAAAAGCGCCATAGACAGGATTGCGAAGACGCTCAAAGCGCTGCCTCAAGTTGATCCCATTGGTGCGGGGCAGGAAGGCCAAGGCGCAGCCAGGTTTTCGAGTAGGGGAAGATGCGCGACCAGACATGGTTCTGCGCCAGCTTTTCCTGCATCGCCGCTGCATCTGGCACTTCATAGGTTCGAAAGAGACTGGTTCCTCCGATCAACGGCCAAGCGACCACGGCGTCCAATCTCGTGGCGTCCTCTGCCAACCTTGCCCGTGTTTTGGTGGCCCAGCTGTGATCTTCGAGGGCTCTTGCGCCAATTCCGAGCGCAGGGCCTGAGACAGGCCAGGGACCGAGCAGGTCTGACAGAGGGGCCAGGGTGTCAGGGTGGCCAATGGCAAATCCAAGGCGCAAACCCGCCAGCCCCCAGAATTTACCAAAGCTTTTCAGAACAATGCGACCAGGTTCGCGGCACTCAGGTAACAACGATTGTGCAGGTGCAACGTCGCAGAAGCTTTCGTCGATGATGGTGATCGGAGCGGTCAGGTCTTTCGCACTGTAAAGATGACCAGTGGGATTGTTGGGGTGTACGAGAACACGTGCGTTTGAGTTCTCCGGGTCGATGTCCCACCCATGTGCGGCAAAGGCAGCTGCGTGTTCATTGTAAGTGGGGGCAGAGATGTCGACGCGCCCTTTGGGCCAAAGGCTGGGCAATCTGGCAATCAGTGCAGAGGCGCCGGGCGCGGCGAGTACGGCCCAACTATCAGGCACGGACCAGACCTTGCGCGCGGCTTGCTCTAACCGTGTTTGTGCCGCGCGGTCTGGAAGAGCCGTCCATGCCTCGGTGCCAATGTCACCAATCGGATAAGGCACAGGGTTGATACCAGTGCTCAGATCCACCCAGTCCGCACGTGTGCCGCCATAGCGCTCAATGGCGGCATCAAGTCCGCCACCGTGGTCTCGCGCCGGTTTGCTCATCAGGCTTTGCCGCCGCCGGGCAGGGGCGGGATGCGGGTGACGAAATGCCCTTTGACACCCTGTGGCCATTGTTTGAACGGCACCTGGCCGCTTTCGCTTTGGGCGTGCAGCTCCGCGTAGTCAACGATGGCCGCTGCGTCCTCTGCGTTGGGTTCAAACCGACCCAGAGTATAGGCAAGCTTGCCCTCGGCCTGGATGGCAATGTTGCAGCCATGGCTACACCCCATCAGACAGGAGACCCGGCGGGTTTCGACATTGCGCCCCTGCGCGTGTGTCTCAACCAGTTCTGCCAGCGCTTCGCCGTGGGTTTGGTCATTCCTGGTTTCGTCCCAGTCCTCGCGTTTGCAGGTGTCGCAAATGGTTATGAAAGTGGTCATCAGCAGGCCTTTCCAGTGCAGAATCGTGTTGAAACCGAAACCTGCACCGAAAACAAGCAGGATCAAGCCTATCGGGAATGTGAACACCGAAATTAACCATTTGTTAAGGTTTGAGGAGCATCCCTGAAGCGCGATTTACGAAAATTTTAGATCGTTAACTTCGGGTGGGTCCCTTGCGTGTTTTGATCGTAGAAACAAACCTGTCTTTGGGGCAGGTGTGGCAACGCCATTTAGAGCGTCAAGGAATCAAAGTTCGCCTTGAATCAGACCAAGGCGGCGCGATTTCGGCGCTGGCCGAACGTTCATATGATGTCGTAATCCTTAATCTTGTCTTAAGGGGCAGTAGCGCTCTGGCCATTTCCGATCTGGCCAGCATTCGCAATCCTGAGACTCGTGTGATCTTTGTCACCGACACATCGTTTTTCTCCGACGGTTCGGTGTTCTCGCTCTGCCCGAATGTCTGCGCCTATCTGCAGGCTGACACGCCGCCTGATGATCTGACTGCGATGGTTGAGCATTACGGCAGCCACGTTTGAGTCGAGATTACTCGGCCTTTGTTATGATTTCAGAGCTGCGCTCAAGCGTGCGGTGCACGGGACATTTGTCAGCAATTTCCATCAGCTTGTCGCGTTGTTCCGCCGATAGTTTACCAGTCAGGCGGATCACGCGGGTGAACTGATCAATCTTTTCGTCGCTTGGGGCATCGGCATCCTGAGCATGCACTTTGTGATGCGTGACATCGACGCTTACATGATCCAAGGGCCAAGCTTTCCGACGTGCGTACATACGGATCGTCATAGAGGTGCACGCCCCTAATCCGGCAGCCAGAAAGCCGTAAGGAGACAGGCCTCGGTCCGTGCCGCCATAGGCTTCGGGTTCATCCGCAACGAGGTGATGTTTGGCTCCGACATTGATGTCTTGCAGAAATCCTTCTGGGTCTGCTTCGCTCACACGAAGAACACCTTCGGGCGCTCCGGGGGGAGGCGCCGGAATGCGGAAATTCAAGTACCGCTTGGCCCAGGTCACAATCACTTCGGCGGCGTATTCGGCATCACAAGGGTCTGTGATCAGGTGATCGGCATTGTCCAGCGTCACAAAACTTTTGGGGTGTTTCGCGGTTGTAAAAATATGTGCGGCGTTTTCCACACCGACGATTTTGTCATGTGGGGCATGCAGGACAAGCAGCGCACGTTTGAGTTGCGCGATGTCCTCTTCCAGCTTTTCGAAACGGACGTTTTCGACAAAGCCCTTGCCGATCTTCACAGGTCGCCCGCCCAGCACAACCTCTGCTGCGCCTTGGGTTTCAATCTCGGCCAATGCGCCGCCAAAATTGTGCGTGACATGTTCGGGATCAAAGGGGGCGCCGATGGTGACAACAGCGCGGACGCTGTCAATCTGGCGTGCAGCCCCTAAAACAGCAGCCCCACCGAGGCTGTGTCCGATGAGCAGGTTTGGAGCCATGCCTTTGGCGCCCAGCGCTTCGGCAGCGAGAATCAGATCCTGAATGTTGCTGCGAAAGGACGTGTTTTCAAACTCGCCCTTGGAGTGACCTAAACCGGTGAAGTCAAACCGCAACACGGCGATGCCAAGCCCAGCAAGCCGCGCCGAAATGCGCCGGGCCGCAGGGATATCTTTGGAACAGGTAAAGCAATGCGCAAAAAGCGCAGTCGCCAAATGTGGCCCCTCGGGCAGATCCAGCCGCGCAGCAAGCTCGTGCCCGGCATGGCCCCGAAAGGTGAATTTCTCGGTCGGCACGCGGGTGCCTCCTTTCTTTGGTGTTGCCACAAAGGGTAGGAAGCCGCCCACAGTTTCGCCAGTAGAGTCGCACCAGTGTCACGGCAAGGTGAGAGTCCGGGCCGATTCTGAAACACTTGGGCGGAAGATCAGAGTCTTAGGTCAGGCCCATGAGCGCGGGGTCAAACGGGTATTTCGTCAGATTTTCATACCCGTCTTCGGTGATCAGCACCTGATCTTCGAGCTTGATGGAGAAATCTCCGCCAACTTCACCTGCGAGCACTTCCACACAAAGGGTCATGCCGGGCTCCAGCGCGTAGTCGAAGGCACCTTCAACGGCCTTGTCAGGATAAGCCACAAGCGGCCATTCATCGCAAAGCCCCACACCATGCATCAGGCAGCCGTATTTCTGTTTCTGGAACTTGTCATCCAGAACATGGGTGTTGGCCGTCAGCTCAGGGATTGTGACGCCGGGTTTGAGCATTTCCATATTGGTCATGATGTGCTCATGCGCGTGCTGCATAGCGTAAATCATGTCGGGACGCGGTCTTTGGTCGCCGATCCACCAGCTGCGGGAGATATCCACGCAAATGCCGTAGCTGCCGACGAGGTCTGTATCAAAGGAAATGATTTCGTTGTTCTGGGCGATACGCGGTCCGCATTCCTGGAACCAGGGGTTGGTGCGGGGGCCTGAGGCGAGAAGGCGGGTTTCGATCCATTCGCCGCCGCGCCGGATGTTCTCGGCATGCAGCACGGCCCAGATGTCATCCTCCGACGTGTTGCCAAGCGGCACTGTTTCGCGCGCGAAACGTTCCATTTCCGCGACAGCCGTCTCGCAGGCATGGCTGGCACAACGCATGGCGAGGATTTCATCCGGGCCTTTCACAGCACGGCATTTTTCGGTGAGCTCTTCGCCTTCCATGATTTCAAATCCCTGCGCCTCAAGCGCGCGCAAGCCGTGCAGCATGACCTTATCCACGGCAAGGCGCTTGTTGCCGGGGGCGTGCTCTTCGAGGAGCACACGAACCTCATTGGAAAATACATCTGCGGCCACATCGACCTTGTCCCCACGGTCAAAGTAAAAGAGATCGGCGCCAGAGCGTTGTTCACGCACTAAGGGGTTGAACGTGCTGAGGAAAGGCGAGTTCTTGTAATCCCAGATCACCATGTAGCCATCGGCGCAGACCAGCAGAGCCCGAAACGGGTTATGGGTGTTCCACAGCTGCATGTTTGTGCTGTCAGAGGCATAGCGGATATTAAGTGGGTCAAAGACCAGAAGACCGGCATAGTCGCGATCCTGGATGAACTTCGTTAGACGCTCCCAACGGTGGCGGCGCATGGCTTGCAAGTCTGGCAGTTGCAGGCCCGCCGCCTCCCATTCCCGGAAGGCCAGTTGGGTGGGGCCAATCTCAATTCGGTCGGCATCATTGGGGGTGTTGTCCCCAAGCGTGGCACCGCGTGTGGGGTCGATCTTGCGAGTGTCGCGGTAATGCGTGTTCATGGGCCGTGCCTCCTCCGTTGCGGTCAGGTTGGACCGTTGCAAAGGGGCCTCGCCCGTCTGATTGCGACATGGATTTTGCCAGATTCCGCCGTGAGGGCCGCGAACCGAGGGTTAATGCCTGAAAAACAAGGGATTTGTTGCGTCGGTATCACGTCGGTAAAACGTCGGTATTGCGTCGGTGCAGGTGTCGGTAGAGGGCCGGGTTACTGTGGCGTGCGGTGGGGTGAAGAGTTTCTTAAGATGTTTGAGGGAGGCTGTGAGACCCGTTGCTCATTCGTGTCTCGATCCGTGCCGAGTGTCTGTGTTTGAGGATTTCTGTCTGTCAAAGCGTTTCGCGATGAACCTGTGACGCAGATGATCGCGAAACGCCGCGCGAAACTCAATCGTTGCACGCGTTTCGCCTTTCGCTGAGGTCTCAGGTTGAAGGCGCAGCGCTTTAGGTTGATGTAGTGGAAACGTTATGTCGTCATGATCTGGTGGCGGCTATGTGGACAATGTGTCAATTCACTGCGGTTGCGCAAATGTCAGCTGTCAATTTGGATGTCCGAAAACTCGTCGATTGAGGACACCAGTTTCATTAGGTCTGCCTCATAGAAACCAGCAGCATTGATGCAATTCGTTTCGAGCATCTTAAGTCCAACGTCTGTGCGACAAATGTCGATGACGTAAGCGGGAGAATAGTCCGGGTTCGCCAACAACAACCCTTTAGCGAACTCTAAAGCATCCTCATCAATCTCGTGTCGATACAAGACACGCGATCCCTCTTTGTAGAGAGAGAAGGTGACAATCTCGCCTCTGACCACCCATAGTCGCCATTCTTTGTGAATGCGAACTGGCTTCGTGAACATCAGTTCTGTATCGTGACGAAGTGACCCCTTAGGTGTCTCGTGCTCTTCCAGAGCGAGTACCTTTTTGGCTAAGTCAATGATTTCACCAGTAGTCTTTACCTGTCCCGGCTCTTCCTTGCTGTCTTCTACTGGGCGAAAAAACCAGCTTTTTCCGTCATTTGGAAGTCGCTCCGGAACGTCTCTCAGCGTCAAGAAAATTGCGTCCGCGCCGTTGAGAAGGAACGGGTGCCACGCCTTCTCATGGACAAAAGGCTTAATCCTGAAGACGCCCGGCTTAAGGTCGTTCGCCTGTGCATATCGCCATAAGGTATATGAGCCGAACATGACCACAGCGTTCGGATCGTTGATAGTCGGAGCCGGTGTTAGTTCGCCAACAAATGGAACGACTTTGTGCCAACTGTACGGAATCTCTAGCCGATCAAGTGCATCGGCCATTTTCCGAGTGTCTTCAAAATCCTGAAGTATCCACTGCATTTAAACGCGCTCAATTCTGATAGACTAATTCCAAGCATAGTGAACATTATTCCCTCCAGGCGCTCAACAGCAGACATTCATGCACTGTGCAGCATCCGCCACTCTGGGCTCGAAGCGGTAATCTGATAGTTTCGGTCGGGAAAATCAGCAATTTTTTGGAGTGCCAAGGTCGGCTAAGCGGACTTTACTGCCGTTCAGTTTAGGTCCTTATCTTCGATCAAACCTACAGAGATGGCTCCCTCGATCAGATTGGAAACGATCAGGTGCCCCATGGCTTTAACTTCATTAGAGGGTGCAATCAAATCAGGCACTTGAACTGTTCTGGCACCAGATGCGATCGCAGCGCGTACTCCTGTTTCACTGTCTTCGAAAACAATGCATTGATTAGCCTCACATCCGATTGATGCGGCTGCTTTATGATACGGTTCTGGGTCTGGCTTAGGGTTTGAAACTTGTTCACCACCCACAATGCAATCGAAGTATTTGAGAAGTTGAGACGCATCTAGCTGGTCCGTGGCTGTCGCTGATCGAGTGGACGTCGCTACTGCAAGGGAATGCCCGTTTTTCTTCAAGATTTTAAGCAGTTCCAACGCTCCAGGCTTAACAGGGACATTCTTGTTCAGGGCCGATGTTATTCGCTTGTCCCATTCCCTATTGAAATCATTGAGACTGATTTTGTTGTCCAGGCTTTCTGAAATGATCTTGGAACACGCTTCCCCACGAAGTCCAACACACTGCAGAAAAACTTCGGGGTTATCAGGCAAAGAATAGTTTCGTCTGGATTGTACGAACGCGTCCAGACAAACCCTCTCAGTATCTAGCAGAAGGCCATCCATATCAAAGACCACACCGGGCAATCTCACTGGAGCTCCCTCCAACACTAATTTGATCAATACGTTCCTTTGTCCATCTCGCGGCACAAAATAGTCAAGTGATTGGTAGGTTTGGGCTCAGAGCGGTCATAGACGTCACCTAAAACCGCACAGTCACGCCTCGCGCACTGTGTCGATCATCAGCTGTACATTCTCAGGATCTGCATCCGGTGTGATGCCGTGGCCCAGGTTGAAGATATGTGGGCCTTTGCGGAAGGCCTCCACCACGGCTTTGGTTTCGCGCACAAGGGCGTCTCCGCCGGTGACCATATGGGAGGAGGCCAGGTTGCCCTGCACACAGCCGGACACCTGCACATGCTCTGCGGCCCATTCGGGGCTGACGGAGTTGTCGATGGCGACGCAGTCGGCACCGGTTTTTTCGTGGAAACCTATATAGCCGTCGCCGCCTTCGCGGGGGAAGGCGATGATGGGGATGGAGGGATGTTTGGCTTTGAGTGCTGCGATGATGCGTTTGGTGGGGGCTACCGCGAAATCCTCAAAGTCTTGCCCTTTGAGCGACCCGGCCCAGCTGTCGAAGATTTTGACCACCTCTGCGCCGGCCTCGATCTGTGCGGAGAGGTAGACGATTGTGGCGTCGGTCAGCCGGTTCATCACGGCCTCAAAGAGCGGGCGGTTTTCGTCTTTGAGCGCATGAGCGGGGCCTTGATCCGGTGTGCCGCGCCCGGCGATCATGTAAGTGGCCACAGTCCAGGGAGCCCCGGCAAAGCCGATTAATGTGGTCTCGGAGGGCAGAGAGGATGCGAGGTTGCGCACCGTTTGATAGACGGGGTTGAGCGTGTCGTGAATGTCGTCGGCGCCTTTCAGGGCATCGAACTCGGATTGCTGCGTGATGGTCGAGAGGCGCGGGCCTTCGCCCGTGACAAACCATAGATCAGCGCCCAAAGCCTGCGGCACCAGAAGGATGTCGGCAAAGAGAATGGCGGCGTCAAACCCGTAGCGGCGGATGGGTTGCAGGGTGACTTCGGTGGCCAGATCGGAATTGTAGCACAGCGACAGGAAATCCCCGGCCTCGGCGCGAGTGGCGCGGTATTCGGGCAGGTAGCGCCCGGCCTGGCGCATCATCCAGATGGGTGGTGTGTCCTGAACCTCGCCCGCGAGCGCTTTCAAAATGGTTTTCTGTGCCGCCATACCCGGTCTCCCTTTGTCTTGGTGGTCCCAAGAGAGGCGTGGAATGTCAACCAAAACTTGTCAGGCTAGGTTTACACATCTAAACGGGTTGTATGACAAAAGAATTGCCCACTCCGTCCGCGCCGCTCAAGATCGGCACCCGTGGTTCGCCTCTGGCGCTTGCACAGGCGCATGAAACAAGGTTGCGTCTTTCCAAGGCGTTCGATCTTTCCGAGGACTGTTTTGAAATACACGTGATCAAGACCACCGGAGACCGGGTTCTGGATCGGCCGCTGAAGGAGATCGGCGGCAAGGGCTTGTTCACGCGTGAGATCGAAGATGCGATGCTGTCAGGTGAAATTGACATTGCTGTGCATTCCATGAAGGACATGCCGGTGGAACAGCCCGGTGGGCTGGTGCTCGATACGTATCTGCCGCGCGAGGATGTGCGCGATGCGTTTGTTTCACCGCATTTCGAGGGGCTTCAGGCATTACCGGAGGGCACCAAGGTCGGCACGTCGAGCCTGCGCCGCAAGGCACAGGTTTTGGTCAAATTCCCTCATCTTGAGGTGGTGGAGTTTCGCGGCAATGTGCAGACCCGGCTGAAAAAGCTTGAGGATGGCGTGGCGGGTTGCACCTTTCTGGCCATGGCAGGGTTGAACCGGCTTGGGCAGTCAGAGGTGGCCAAGGGGGCGATTGCGCCTGAGGATATGCTGCCGGCTGTTGCGCAAGGGGCCATCGGGATTGAGCGGCGCGTGGATGACACCCGTGTGGCCGATATGCTGGCGGCCATTCATGATGGGCCAACCGGGCAAAGACTGGCGGCAGAGCGGGCGTTTCTGGCGGCTCTGGATGGGTCTTGTGAGACTCCGATTGCCGGATTGGCAGAGCTGGATGGTGGGTCAATTCGGTTGCGCGGCGAGATCCTGCGCCCGGATGGAAGCGAGAGCCTGGAAGACGAGGCGACAGCCCCGATTGAGGATGGCGCCGCTTTGGGGGCTGAACTTGCGCATGGATTGCTGAAGCGCGCGGGCGAAGGGTTCTTTGACTGGCGCGCCTGATCCGGCTGGGTTCGGGCCATCGGCTCGTGTGGACTGCGTCATCGGTAAGGCATTGCCGAAAGTTTGGGACATCTTCGTTCCCATCTCCCTGCCAGACCTCTTTCCCAAAGCCAAAGGGCCAATCCCGCCAGTGGTGGATGTGCAGGATCAGACCGGGCGCTGGGATGAGGTTGGTCAAACCCGGACGGTGGTTCTGGGCGATGGCAACACGGCGCGCGAAGAGATCACGTATAGCGCTCTCAGCGGGGGAGCGGCGGCGGAGTGTATGGCGGAGTTTGCCTATACGGTGTCAGGGTTTACCGGGCCGTTTTCCTGGCTGGTGAAATCTGCGCATGGGCGGTGGGTCTTTACGGCGCAATCTGGCGAAACGCAGGTGGTGTGGACCTATGGGTTCCGCGCGACGAATATCCTGACACGTCCTCTTGTGGCGCTATTGGCGGCCACATTCTGGCGGGCGTATATGCGCGATGGCTTGGGCCATTTCAAAGCTTTGGCTGAGCGCGGTTAACCCCCTGACATAAGGGTCTTCCACGCCGCCTCGATGTGATCCGCTTTGAAGCTGTGCCCCCCATCATGCAGGCATTTTGTCATCGTTGCTTCCTGTTCATTGCGCCAGCTTTCGCAACTCAGATCAGGGCTCATATCGGGGCTGTCGGACGCGCTGTAGCCGCCGTTTGCGATGTACATGGCCAAGGTTTTGTTGACGTCCCCCTGATGGGTTTCCGCGATGGGCCGTCCTGCAAGGGGCACGATCTTGTCTGATGTGCCATGGATATGGATGATGTTTGCTGCGGGCGTATCGCAGCTTGTCGGCTCAGGGGCCCAGAAGGTGCCAGCAATGGGGATGAATCCGGCATAGTCATCCGGGCGGGCGCAAATGAGGTTCCAGACCATCATGCCGCCCGCAGAAAACCCTGCGACGACGATGCGGTCGGGATCGATGTTGTGTTTCGAGATGAGCGTTTCTTTGAGTGCGTCGAAGTAAGCAATTTCGTCGACATCGGTTGAGGTGCTTTGCCCCGGCGCGTTCGGAATGGACCAGTCATCCATGATAGCATCGGGGGCGACAAGCGCTACACCGAGCCGTTCAGCCAGGGCCGCAAGAGACTTGTTGCGCATCGTTCCGCGCGCCGAGCCTTTGTAGCCATGCGCAAAGATCAAGGCGGCGGGTCTGTCGCCTGCAGTATCTGGCATTTGAATGCGGTAGGTTCGGTCGCCAAGGGCGCAGTCGGCGTCTGCTCCGCAGGCTTGTGTGGAAAGCGGGAACAGGGACAGGGCAAAAATCAGAGCGATAAAACTTTTCATAGCTCCGTTGTATCAGCCGATGTGTCGCCGGGAAGAGGGTGAAAGCGGTGGTCACGCGCTGTTGATGGATGGGCCTAAAAAAACGCCCCGCGAATGAACCGCGGGGCGTTTGGTGCAAGGACGTGGCCCTTACTTGTGATTTTTGTACTTGTTGCTCTCAATGCCGTTGCCAAAGAGCAGGGCCGCGATGCAGATGCCTATGGCGATCAAGCTATAGGTGAGTGTGGCCCCTCCGGCGCCGCCGACGAAGATCACGCCGCTGACACCGTCCCAGGATGCATTTTCGTATGGGAATCCCATGTTTTCTTCCTCCTATTCAGGTTATTGCGACGCCGGCGGTGAAACCGCGATGCCTTCGGGGTAGGCCTGTGCCGGCACTTTGACCGTGTCGAGGCCTGCGATTTCCGCAGCTTCCGGAACACGCAGCATGCCAAGCATTTTCAGCACCAAGGCGCTTGCCAAACCAGTGATCAGGCCGATGGCAACAAAGACGATTGCGCCAACAATCTGACCTACAAGGCTTACGGTCGGAACCGTGCTGCCTTCTGGAACCGAGAAGTCCATGAGGGCAGGATAGCCTGAGGCGAAGATGCCCAGCATCAGCATGCCGTAGATGCCCATGGTGCCGTGAACCGTCACAGCGCCCACCGCATCGTCGATGCCCATGCCTTCGAGGATCTTAGCTGCGGGTTTCAGCATGACACCTGCGCCAATCGCGATGATGAAGGTCAGCGACGGGAAGTAGATGTCGAGACCAGAGGCGACTGAAATGAGACCTGCCAGAGCGCCGGACATCATCCAGAACGGATCACGCGTGAAGAGCCAGGCCCCAATGATGCCGCCGGACACGCCCATCAGGATGTTGAAGCTCAGCGCACCAAGATTTGTGGGTGTGCCGTAAATGGTTGTGAAGTTAGCTCCCCACGACCACGCTTCGCCACCGACCACGAGACACGCCATCAGGAAGCCCCAAAATCCCACAACGATGAGCATAAGGCCCGTTGCGGTGAAGGGCATATTGTGACCCGGCAGTTCGTTGGCCGTGCCGTCTGCGTTGAACTTGCCGATGCGCGGTCCAAGCACAATCAGCACACCCAGGGCAAAGAAAGCAGCTACAGCATGCACAAGGCCAGCTGCGCCGAAGTCATGGACGCCCCAGTTTTGCACCAGCCAACCATCTGCGTGCCAGCCCCAAGCGGCGGCCAGCGTCCAGCTAAAGCCACCCAGCACGATCGCCAGAATGACAAAGCCAACGGTTTGAATGCGCTCAATCACAGCGCCGGACATGATTGAGGCGGTGGTCGCAGCAAAGAGCGTGAAGGCGCCCCAGAAAACACCGTCAATCTGGTCTTCGGTGTTCGGCCCCATAAAGGCTGCCGATTCACCCCAGGCAAGCGCGATGGAGTTAGCGTATTCCGCACCGGAGATACCGTTAAAGCCCGCTGACAGCGAGAAGCCAGTTGGGAAGGCCCAGTAAACCCACCACCCAAAGAAGTAGAAGGCCGGGATCACGAATGCGAATGCCAGAATGTTTTTGACGCCCGATGAGAGCGCGTTTTTGGCGCGGGACGCGCCCATTTCATAGGCCAAGAAGCCTGCGTGAATGATGATCATCAAGGGGATTGTGAGATAGTAATATGTCTCTGCGAACATCGTGTTCGTCAGATTCCCCTTCGCCTCCATCTCGGCCACCTTGGCCGCGAGCTCCGCGAGTTGTTCTTCCATTTTTCTTGTTCCCTCCGTGTTGGCCGGACGTCGCAATTCGTTGTGCGACGATTCCGGCTGTGGCCATACTCAAGCTTGCGGTTGGACATCCGCCAACAGTTTTTTTTAGTTGTCCGACGCAGTTGGCCTGGTGCAAGTCGTGCGTGGCTGGCAGGAGGGGAAGAGCCACTTGTTGGCAAGAACAGGCCGGTATTTTGCTAAAAAACTGATTTTCATACAGTTTTCGGCATGGGAGGGTTGTGCCATGCAGAAGTATCGCGGTTCTGATGTTTAAGAAAAATTCCTTTTATAAAATTATTTTTACCATGGAGAAAAATTTAACACCTTTTGCATGTAGTCCAATGATGAACCAAAATATGCATAAAATTTAGGCAAATTATGAGCTGCCACTCGCAATAAGACCAAATTTATACCGAAATGACTCGGTGGAGCTTAACGCAGTGACGCGGCATTTTCACGGTCGCTGACGTCTATGGGAGATCATCCGGGGTGGGAATGACCTTGCCTGGATTCAGGAGATTCTTGGGGTCCAGAGCACGCTTAATCGTGCGCATCACGTCAAGCGCGACTTTGTCCTTGTGCCTTGCCATTGCCGGAAGTTTTGATAGGCCCACGCCGTGTTCGGCCGAGAAAGAACCGCCTAAAGCAATGGCCTCTTCTTCCACCGCGAGATTGATCGCGGCGTGTGTGTTTTCGTCAGTTGTTTTGGGCCAAGCCGTGAAGTGCAGATTGCCATCGCCAAGATGCGCAACGTTCAGCATCTTGATATCAGGGTCCAGCGCATGGATGCGCGTTTCGATGCGAGTCAGCAAGTCTTGCATGCGGTCCACAGGAACAGCGATGTCATTGTCGACAATCGGGTCATGCAGACGAGACAACTCGGCTGCGGCTTCCCGACGGGCCCACATTTCGGCGCGTTGGGTTTCGTTCTGTGCGATCACAGCGTCGAGCACTTGTCCATTTTCCAGCATCTGCGAAAGCACGTCTTCGAGATGGGCGCGGGCCGGGATCTGTCCCTCTGGCGTTGGGTCGGCATCGCGTGAAGACAATGCGCCGACTTCGACAAAGATATTCACATCATAGCGCGCCTCAAAGGGCGCGCGAGCGTCGGGAAAGCGTTCCAGATGCCCCTCGATGAAGCTTGCGGGCATGTATTCAAAGGCCTCAACCGTGCCGCCGGTTTGCGCCTGCAGCGTATTGAGCACGTCCACCGCGGCCGATACGGACGAGCAGGCCAGCATGGCCGATGCATAGGCCAGGGGTTTGGGCATAAGGCGCAGCACGGCTGCCGTGATGATTCCAAGCGTGCCCTCGGCACCGATCATCAGGTCACGCAGGTCATAGCCGGAGTTATCCTTGTGCACTGCACTCATCAGGTCAAGGATGCGGCCATCGGCGAGCACCACTTCGAGCCCAAGGCACAGGCCCCGTGTGCTTCCGTAGCGGACCACGTTCGAGCCACCTGCGTTGGTGGAGAGCGCGCCGCCGATCATCGCCGACCCGCGCGCGCCAAAGGTCAGCGGAAAGATCAGGTCATGCATATCTGCCGCCTTGTGCAGGTCTGACAGGATCACACCTGCTTCGACAACTGCGATGCGACCCGCGGGCCGAATTTCCCGGATCGCCGAGAGCCGGTCGAGCGACAGCAGCAATTGTCCTTCCGCCTTGGTGCCTTTGGTCAGGCCAGTGCGACCTGATACAGGCACCACGGGCACCTCATGCAAGTATGCAAGCTGCATGATCTGTGAAACGTCTTTTGTGTCTGTTGGCCGCAAGACGGCAAGTGGCGAGGTGTACACCTGTCCGGTCCAATCACGCGCGAATGGTTCGGCGTGTTTGCCCGTCAAAACGTATTTGGCACCGAGCTCTTTGCGTAGGGCGTCCAGTATCGGATGGGTGGTCTGCGTCATAGGCGCAGACTGCGCGGCAATTTGCCGTGCATCAAGACCATTTGAAGATGAATTATTCCTTGACCTGCGCGGGTGCCTGTCATACCTAGCGCCTCGGTCTGGCGGAGTAGCTCAGCTGGTTAGAGCAGCGGAATCATAATCCGCGTGTCGGGGGTTCAAGTCCCTCCTCCGCTACCAAATCTCCAAAATCAGGTTTTGTACGTATTGGCCGGTCACGAGTCGGCTGTTACGCATATGCTGGGATTTGTGAGACATGGGTTGCCTGTGGGGCAAGTCCGGATTTTCGCTTTTGCATCAGCAATTCTGCTTCAAAGCTTTTAAGCGTCCGGCGTGCGGCTGGGCCGTAAGTTGCCAGACTTTGGCCGAGGTTCGAAAGGGCGCTTTCGATCTCTGACACGGCTTTGGCTCCTAACGCCGATTGGGCGCATTCACCGGGCAGGAGGCTTTCGCTTGCGACGCCCTCGGCAAACACAACCTCATGCCGATCTAGCAGGAAATGGTGGTATTCTACAAAGCCGCCACTCCGGCGATATACCTGATCGCCATCGACAAGGTCGACCGCTCGTACGAAGGCATTCTCGGTGCCAAAGAGCAACTCAACGCGCCAATCGTTCAACAAAACCCGGTGCTGCGGTGAGATGACGAGGTCTCTTTCGTTATCCAAAACTCCGGCCTGAATGACAACTGGAGCGAGCCGACCCAAAGCGGGAACACGTACGCTCCCGGTCCAGCGGATTGGTTGTGGTCCGTGGTCTGTGGTTTGCACAAAGTCGTTGGTTCTCAAAATATCGACAGGACGTGGCCCTGTCGGCGTGTCGATCAGTGTGCCAGCGGCGTAGCATACAATGTCTGCACCCAGTCCAAGATGCGGCGTAAAGGCATCGTTTTCGACGATGTTGCCAATCGTATAATCTTGGCCTGCGGGCGGTACTCCGTCGGGAAAAACCAGGTAGTAGCCGTCCTCGGCATCACCACCCACGACATCATTCAGGTCATCATCGTTATTGAGGTCAACATCGATGACTGCAACGCGAAACACTGTGCCGTCTGCGGCAGTGACTTCGAAGGTGTAGTCCCAGATAACCTGTCGAAACGTGCCATCAACTTCGGTGACCTGTTCCCAGACACCACCGATCTGTTCGTTGGCAGAAACTTGTTCGTTGGTTGAATCGCCGTTGAAAAGCGTGGCTCCGTCATTTTCCCTGACGGCGAAGTTGGTGGTTGCCCCTGTCCAACTCCAGGTGCCGCCATTGGGTGGGCCAAAATTATAGTTGAACGCAGAGCCGTTGACCGTGCTCTGCGTGCCAAAGATAGCGTTTTGATACCCGTACCAAATGGGCATTATTGATCCTCAGACATCGTAAGTGCCACTTTTAGTCGGCTGAGTTTCGCATTTTGTTGTGACCGATGTAGGGGGAAAATTCGTCATAAATTTGCAGAAAAATTTACTCAAAATATTGATATTAATAAGAATTTTTAAAACGTGACATGATTATCTTTCGACGAAATGCTTAGGTGCACAGGCGATATCGGTTTCTGCTATTTTTCGAATGGAGCACCTGTGCGCAGAAGGTCGCCTTGCATTGCAGTGATTTCCCGGTCTAGCCAAGACACAAAGGCGCGGCTGGCGGGGGTTTCGTCGTGGCTTGCCGGAGAGAGTAAGAAGTAGCCTTCTGGAAGCTTTGCCGCTCCTTCAAATGGGCGGACCAATTGTCCGGCCTCAACGAGATCCGCAGCTATGGCGTCATGGCTCATGCAGATACCTGCGCCGTGCAAGGCGGCTTGCATGGCGATCACATAGGTGGATGCCAAGTTGACTGTGTTGCTCTGGGCAAACGGTGTGTTAGTGGCGGTGCTCCAGTATTCCCAGTTTCCCATCATGCCGGAGCAATCAAATAGCCGGGCTGTCTTCAGGTCAAACGCGCCGTTCTGATATTGCGGGATACAAACCGGGTACATGGTGTTGGTGGGAAGAGGACGTGCCGTTTGTGACATATCACCAGGGCGGCCAAAACGGATTTCAACCGGTGCGTCGTGGGCTGAACGTTCCGGATCCCAGATGGCGGTCGAGATATTGAGCGTCAGCCAAGGGTGCTGCGCATAGAGGCGCGGCAGGCGGGGGGCAAGCCAGAACACAGAAAACGCCATATTGCACTGCACAAGAAGGGTTCGGCCGGGATCGCCACCTGTGAAGGAGCGGGTGCCGCGCGCAAGCAGGTCAAACGCCTCTCTAACGGTGGGAAGGTAGTTGGCCCCGGCTTCAGTGAGTTGCAGAGCACGGGTGCGGCGAATGAAAAGCTCCCGTCCCAGAAACGCCTCAAGGCTGCGGACATGCTGGCTTATGGCGGACTGGGTCAGGTTCAACTCTTGCGAGGCCAGGGTGAAGGACAAATGTCGTGCGGCGGCCTCAAAGGCGCGCAGCCATGTGAGTGGGGGCAGGCCGGTGCTGTTCATATTATGCACGATCTATACATTAATTTTATTAATGTCATGGCGCGAAATCTATTGTTTGTAAAGTTTGACAGGCTTGGGCAACGTGAATGAAACGCGCGAAAGGAGTGGTTCCATGTTGCAGCCGAAATCCAACGAAACCGCAAATATTGCTTTCTGGCGGGAACGCGTGCAACTGGCCGCGACATTTCGCTGGACTGAGCGGCTGAACTTCCACGAAGCGGTCGCCAATCACTTCAGCCTTGCTGTGAATGAAGATGGCACGCAGTTTCTGATGAATCCCAATCAAGTGCATTTCAGCCGGATCAAGGCGAGTGATCTGTTGCTGCTGGATGCCAATGATCCGGACACTTTGGACCGGCCTGGCGCGCCGGATCCCAGTGCCTGGGGGTTGCATGGGTCCGTGCATCGGCGTTGCCCGCATCACCGGTGTCTGATGCATGTGCATTCCATTCACGCCACCGTGCTGGCGAGCCTTGCAGATAGCAACCTGCCGCCTATTGATCAGAACACGGCGACGTTTTTCAATCGCTATGTGATTGATGAAGATTTTGGCGGGCTGGCCTTTGAGGATGAGGGCGAACGCTGTGCTGCCCAGCTTCAGGACCCGACGAAAAAGGTCATGATCATGGGCAATCACGGTATTCTGGTCATGGGCGACACCGTCGCGGATTGTTTTAACCGGATGTATTATTTCGAGCGTGCGGCAGAGACCTATATCCGTGCGTTGCAGACAGGGCAGCCGATGCGTGTGCTGTCTGATGAGATTGCTGAAAAGACAGCACGCGAGATTGAAGAATATCCCGGACAGGCCGAGCGGCATCTGGCGGAGTTGATGGCGATTCTTGACGAAGAAGGCTCGGACTACGCGCATTGAGGAGCGTGCCATGACAGATGCAGTACATGACCCTGAGGCGGATCGCTGGAACCATCGGCCGGAGGATCTAGTCACGCTGAACCCGGTGTTCAGCTGGCCGCCCAATCCTCGCGCGGTTTTGCGTTGGTATTCGGGCGCGTGGCTTCAGATCACGGCTTTGACAGTCTGTTTTGCCATTACGGTGATTGTCTATGTTCTCTTCCTGCCGCCCCTGGAGGCGATGCAAAGCTTTGCGTTTGGCTGGATGTTTACGATCTGGCTGATCAACATGGTGCCTCAGACGCTGGTGGCTGGCGGTTTACATTGGTGGCTCTACATCCGGCGAGGGCAGGACATGAAGACCAAGTTCGACCGCCGGGACCTGACGCGCAACAACGGCACGTTCACGTTCAACAATCAGGTGCTGGACAACATCTGGTGGACGCTGGGCAGTGCGATGACTGTGGCGACGGTCTATCAGTGGGTCATCTTCTGGGCGATGGCAAATGGCTTTGCCCCGACGATCACATTCGCCAGCGCGCCTGTGTGGTTCGTGGTCTGGATGTTCTTCATCCCGATGTGGTCAGGGCTGCACTTTTACTGGGTGCATCGGTTGGAGCATCATCCAAAGCTCTACAAACATGTCCACGCGGTGCATCACCGGAATGTCAATGTCGGTCCGTGGTCGGGGATCTCGAACCATTGGTTTGAGAACTGCATGT
Source organism: uncultured Roseovarius sp. (assembly GCA_947496175.1). GTDB lineage: Bacteria > Pseudomonadota > Alphaproteobacteria > Rhodobacterales > Rhodobacteraceae > Roseovarius. Next base: position 565,625 of record CANMBU010000001.1, on the reverse strand, counting down.
ATTTCACCACCTATTTTGTTCATCTGGTTGTGGCTTCGCACCCGTTGCATGTGCTGTTCCATATTTATTTTCAGCAGATCAGCCCGGTTTTGTCGCATTCCGGATTTGAGAAGCTGATCCCGAAAGACCAGCCTGCGGCGCGGGCCGGGGATTTCTTTCATCAGCTGCATCACCGGTATTTCGAGTGCAACTACGGCACCTCCGAGATCCCTTTTGACCGGTGGTTTGGCACATACCACGATGGCACGGCTGACGCGACGGAGCGCACGCGGGCTTACAAAAAGCAGATGTACACGCGGTAGGTGCGACTTGGAGGGAAGTCTTTTCAGAAAAGACTTCCCAAAAGCTTTTTGAAAGCTTTTGGCCTCTCAGGCGTGGCCGGCTTCGGATGAGAGCGTGACTGAGCTGACGCCAAGCTTGTTAAGGGCCGCTTCCCACTTGCAGTCATCTTGTGGTCCAAAAACCAAATCGGGGTCCGCCTCGACGGTCAGCCAAGCGTTTTGCGAGATTTCTGCCTCAAGTTGCCCTGGTCCCCATCCGGCATAACCCAGCGCCACAAGGCTTTGCTTTGGGCCCTGGCCGCTGGCGATGTCTTCCAGGATATCAAGTGTCGCGGTCATGCCAAAGGCGTCGTTCACTTCCAGTGTTGATATGGAAGAATGATGCGCGCCATCATGTAAAACAAAGCCCCGGCCATTTTCGACCGGGCCGCCGAAATGGACCGGCAGGTCTGTCGAGGCGTCTTCGTGCGAAATGTCCAATTGGTCCAGCAATGCATGAAGGCTCAGCCCGTCTGCAGGTTTGTTGACAATAAGGCCCATGGCTCCCTCGCCAGAATAAGCGCACATGAAGACCACGGATTGCGCAAATCTGGGGTCGCTCATGGCGGGCATGGCGATCAGCAGTTTTCCGGTCAGATCAATTTCTCGCACGTGGGGCCTCTGAGTCTCACGTCGCCATGATGGGGGCCGCAATCGCCCGGCGCAAGCGTGCTCTCTTGGCATCACGACAAAAACTCGCTTGAATGTGAGTTGGACTTTATCGGCGGAATGGGCATGTCGTACCCTATGAAAATGATTCCGACTTTCCTGGCGGCTGCTGGTCTGGCCGTATTGGGCTCGCTGTCAGAGGCGCAGTCCTTTGACCTGGACGACGTGGTCAAGGCGCATGTGATCCCCGGTTGGCGCGGCTCGGACGGCCGCCAAGTTGCGGCGCTTCACCTTGAGTTGGGTGAGGGGTGGAAGACCTATTGGCGCGCGCCGGGGGATGCAGGTATTCCCCCACGGTTCAACTGGGCTGGCTCGCGTAACGTGTCGGGGGTCAAAGTGGACTGGCCGATGCCCAAGCAAATTCCGCAAGGGCGCTACATGACCATTGGCTATGACAGCTCGGTTACGTTACCGCTGCATGTCGCGCCCAAAGCGCCGGGACAGGCCATGCAGTTGAAGGGCGAGATTGAGCTGGGCGTGTGTCGCGAGGTGTGTATCCCGGTCAAGGTGTCCGTGGCTCAGGATTTGCCGAACGCCAAAGGCAAGCGTGATCCGGCAATTGTCGCCTCTTTGGCCTCTCGGCCATTTTCGGCCTCCGAGGCAGGTGTGTCACATGTGGCGTGCCGCATGTCTCCGATTGAGGATGGATTGCAGCTCTCGGCGGTGATCACAGTGCCAAGCCAAGGTGCGAGAGAAGTGACCGTCTTTGAGGTGGGAGATCCAAAGATTTGGGTCGCCCCAAGTAAATCGGAGCGTCAGGGCAACAAAATCGTGGCGCAAACCACCATGCAGCATGTGTCGGGGAGCTCCTTTGCGTTGAAACGGTCGGATGTCCGCATCACGGTTCTGGGTCAGGGGCGTGCTGTGGAAATTCAGGGCTGTCCTGCGGGCTGAGCGCGGTGACGCAGCAGAGCTGTGATTAAGTAGCAAAAAACAAGCAATACACTGAGACCAACCACGAAGACGGCTAAGGCGATTGGCATCTGAGCGCTGTCGCTTGCGTTGGGTGCGATGGCCGACAGAAATCCCGGCAAACGTCCCTCGATCACTGTCCAGCCGAGCGTCAGCGCCATCCATGTGAATGACAGAACCACTCCTACGCCCAATGTGATTTGCAACCCACCCTGACGTGTTTGCAGACCACGCCGCAGGGACCGTGTGTAGTGATGCACATCATTCTGGATGGCCATGATCGCAGGCACCAGGATCAGGACAAGAACCATGCCAAAGCCCAGCCCGTAGACCAGCGTGATCACCGCAGGCTTGATGAATTGCGCTTGGGTGGACTGTTCAAAAAGCAGCGGCGTAAGACCCAGTACCGTTGTAAGCGTCGTCAAAAGAACCGGTCGCAATCGGTCGGCAGCCCCTTCAATGATGGCGGGTACGATGGCGCGGTCGCGACGGTAGTCATCAATGGTGGTCACCAGAACGATGGAATCGTTGATGATGATCCCGATCATGCCCAAAAGGCCGATCACGCTGAAGAGGCTGAAGGGGATGTCCCAGTATGCATGACCCCATATCGCGCCAACAAGGCCAAAGGGGATCACCGCCATGACGACGATTGGTCGCGTCCAACTGGCAAAGACCCATGCCAGCACGAGGTAGATCCCTGCCAATGTCAGGATCAGGCCCACGCGGGTGTCTTGCAGGAATTCGTTTTCCTGCTCTGACAGTCCACCCAGACGCCATTCGACCTGATAGGTGCTGGCGATATCCGGCAGGACTTCTTCCCTGAGCGCATCCGTGACAGCCTGAGCACGTGCCGGGTCATCTTCGGCGATATCGCCGGTGACATTGACCAGACGGATGCCGTTTTCGCGGCGAATGGTGGAAAAGCCGATGCTTTGCTGGACGCTGACTATATCGGCCAGAGGGACATATGCGCCCGAGGGTGCGCGGATCTGCATGGCTTCCAGGAAATCGGCAGAGATTTCATCTTCGGGAAGTTCTACGCGTATTTCCGCGCTGCGCGGACCAAGCGGATAGGTGGCAGCCTCAATGCCACTCAAGCGATGGCGAACGACGCGCCCCATCGTATCTGTCGTGAACCCAAGCGCTTGGCCCTGTGCCGTGAGTTCCAGAACAAGCTCTTGCTTGTCAAAGGCAAGGTTGTCCTGCACAGCCGAAACCTCGGGGAAGCGCAGGAGCGCCTCTTTCAGAGCCTCGGAAGCGGCCTTTAACGTGCCGGCAGACGCACCAAAGAACTCGACATCAAGCGCGTCACCCCCGGGGCCCGCGCGCCAGCCTCGAAAACTCAACTCTTCGACAAGCGGGTGGCGATTAACGCGTTCCTGCAGTTCACCGACGAAGGCAAAGCTGGAATACGGGCGCAAATCGGGGTCTATAAGTTCAATCGAAATGCCGCCCAATTGGTCCGGCTCTTTCGTGTCGGCCCCAGCGAGGCCAAAACCGGCATTGCCGCCGATCTCGGCCAGAACGAAATCAATCGGATTGGCGCCGTACCGGGTCTCATACTCTTGCCCAAGCTCCTCGGTGGCGCGTTGCAATTCGCGCATCATCTCAAGCGTGTCGTTGCGCGTGGCGCCCGGGGCCATCATGAAATTGCCGGTGACACTGCCGCGTTCTGGGGCGTTGAAGAACCGCCATTGCACATCGCCTTTGATGAAAAGGGCGGCTTGTGCGGCCAGTAGCACAACGATGAAGGCAAAGACCGGATAGCGCGCCTTGATCACAAGCGCCATGAGCGGGCGGAACAGCGTCTCACGCACCCACGTAAAGCCACGATTGACCATGCGGCTGGGCCAGTCGTACCAGCGCTCGCGTTCTGATTGGGTCAGCGCGTGCGCCATGTGGTTGGGCAGTATGAGAAAGCACTCAATCAGTGATGCGATAAGAACGGCGATGACTGTGAAGGGGATGGCGTAGATGAGATTGCCAAACTGTCCGCCAATAGCCACGAGGCCGAAAAAAGCGATCAATGTGGTCAGTGTGGCGCAAAACACCGGAAGCGCCATGCGGCGTGCAGCACGTTCTGCGGCCTGCACGGGGGTCTCCCCCAGTTTTCGCACACGCGCATCGGCGTGTTCGCCGACCACGATGGCGTCATCCACGACAATGCCAAGCGTGATGATGAGCGCAAAGAGCGAGACCATATTGATGGTCAGACCCCCTAGATACATCAACGCAATCGTCGTCAGCATTGCCACGGGGATACCTGCCGCAACCCAAAACGCTGTGCGGGCGTTGAGAAAAAGGAACAGGAGCCCGATGACCAGAGCCAGACCTGTCAGACCGTTGTCGAGAAGCGTTTGCAGGCGGGCGGAAATAGCCTCGGATCTTGTACGGATCAGAAGAACCTCGACACCTTCTGGCAGAGTGGATTGCATCGTCTGTGCAATCTCTTCAACCTGCGACTGGATGGCGATGGCATCCCCTTCGGCGGAGCGATCTACGCGCACGGAAATGGCAGGTTTTTCATCAACAAAATAAGAGCGAACGCGGTCAATGCCTTTACTGCGCACGGAGGCGACATCTCCAATCCTGAGCTTGGTGCCGTCGAGGTTGGAGCGCAGGACAATGTCCTCGATATCCCGCACGTCACGTTTTTCAACGCCCACCCGAATGCGCGTGTCGCCGCCGCTGACATCTCCGGCGGGGTCTGCCTCGACCTCCTGATCAATGGCCTCGGCGATTTCGGCCATGGTGATGTCAAAGGCCAGCAAATTGGTGGTTGGCACTTCGACAACGGTACGCGGATCGGCGATGCCCCGGACCGTGGTCCGGGTGACGCCTGCATCATAGAGCCGTAGGACAAGTTCATCCGCATATTGACCGATTTGCGTGACATCGACCGGGCCAGAAATCACCACATCTGTCACCCGATCACGCCAGACACCGCGAGTTACAGTCGGTTCTTCGGCATCCTCGGGCAGGTCAGTGATCGTGTCGACCGCGCTTTCAACATCTGCGGCCGCGCGAGACATGTCCCAACCGGGTTCAAATTCCAGGACAATACTGGCGTTTTCCTCGGTACTTGTGGCCATACTTTCGATGACACCTTCCACGGCCAATAGCGTGGGTTCGAGAAGCTGGACCACGGCACTGTCCATGTCCTCGGCGCTGGCGCGGTCCCAGATCACTGATACTGTGACATTGTCGATGATCACATCCGGAAAGAACTGCGCCTTCATCCGGGGGGCCGCAGCAAGCCCCAGGATGATCAGCAGCACCATCAATAAGTTGGCGGCGGTACGATGGCGGGTGAAATACGAAATCACACCGCCTGCACGGTCGGGTAAGTCGCGCATCACGACCTAGCCACCCATCCGGCGTTCAAGCCGTTCGACCACACGTGCAGGCACACGGGGTTGGGTCAGCTGTTCTTGCAGTCGCTGTTTGATGGCCTCGGGCATGTCGGTATTGGATTGAACAAAGTTTTGAAGCCGCGCGCGGTGTTCGTCGCTTATCTCCAGGAAATCTGCGGTGGCTTGCTGGTTCTCATCTGCGAGGGGTTCAATGACTCGAACCTTTAGACCTGGACCAAGAAGGGGTGTGCGCTGGGCCACAATTCTTTGCCCTTCCAGCCCGTTGCCGCGTACGAGAATTTCATTGCCCTGGCGGCGTAGCAGTGTCACGACACGCGTCTCAAGACGGTCTTCTGCCCCGACAATCAGCACCCGCCCGTCTGCCCCAAGTGCTGTCGCAGGCAGGCGCACGACGTTCTCCAGCGGTGGTTCGGTGATTTCCACAGTGACAAAATCGCCAGGTTTGAGGCCAACAGCGCTGTCCAACTGAGCAAAGACCAGGCGACCGGTTTGCCCGTCTTCTACTGATCCGCTGTCACGCGTGATGCGTCCGGTGCTTTCGATTTCAACACCAAACACGTCAAGACGCGCGGTCATCGGCGTTTGGGTGATGCGCCCGGTTTCATCCAACAGGCGCGTATGCTGAGCGGTGGACAGTCGGAAGGCCACGTCCAGACGCGCGCTGTCAACAAGATCGGCCAGCTTTTCGTTTGCTGAGACAAACCGGCCCTCGACGACTGAGACATCTCCTAGCGTGCCGGAAAACCCCGCGACGATGCGTGTGTCCTCGAACCGCTTTTTGGCCTCTGCCAAGGCGATCCGGGACCTGGCGAGTTGTGTTTGAGCCTGATCCACGCGTGCTTCGGCCACGGCAAGGGCTTGTCGGCGCGACAGAACCGTCTGATCGGCTTGCGCCATTTCAAGCTCGGCGAGTTCCACGGTCGCAGCGGTGCCAACGCCACGTTCTTGCAAATCAAGCTGACGAGTTAGTGCTTTGTCGCGCAGTTTGGCCTGCGCGCGGGCGGCATTCAGATCATCCTGAGCAAGGAACAGACCGCGCTCTGCTTCGCGCTCTTCGGCTTCGGCATCGGTGACATCGCTTTGTGCCCGGTCGAGGGCAAATTGTGCGTCTGCCGGATCAATCCGCGCCAGAAGCTGGCCTTCCTCAACACGCCCGCCGTCTTCGAAATCCGGAGCCAGCTCGACCAGTGTACCGCCCGTCCGTGCACGGATTTCCAGCGTGCGCCGGCTGATCACTTCACCAAAGGCCACTAGTGTTGGCGTTTCGGTGGCCAGTCTGCCCTCAATCGTGTTGACAACGAAAACCCTTTCACGCCGAGGCGCGCTAGGTGCCTCAGCGGCGATGCGTTCCTGAACGGCGGAATACACGATCTGCCCGGCGTAGACGAACAGGCCCAGTGTCAAAGACAACAGGAAAAGTCCGGTCAGGCTGGTGCGCAAGAACCGCATTGGCAAAGACCTTTTGTGATGCACGAAGACAATCGTTTCTACTCAAGAATATATGAAAAACCACGACTGTTTCGAGGTTTAACGCACATACTTGTTACTTCCGGCGCAAATGTTCGTCCAATCGAGGCATGATTTCCACGAAATTGCAGGGCCGGTGGCGGTAGTCGAACTGGTATTGCAGGATTTCATCCCAGGCGTCTTTGCAGGCCCCGGGACTTCCCGGCAGGGCAAAAAGATATGTACCACCCGCGACACCGCCGGTCGCCCGGGATTGCACGGCGCTGGTGCCGATTTTCTGCATGGAAACGATGGTGAAGACCGTGCCAAAGGCGTCGATTTCCTTTTCATAGACATCGCGGTGGGCCTCAACGGTCACATCGCGACCCGTCAGGCCGGTGCCGCCTGTCGAGAGCACGACATCCACGGTTTCATCCTCGATCCAGGTGCGTAGCTGTGCTGCTATCTGGTCGCGTTCATCTTTCACGATCCGCCGTTCCGCGAGGTGATGCCCGGCAGTGGTGATCCGCTCTGCCAGCACATCGCCGGATTTGTCCTGCGAGGAGTCGCGCGTGTCGGACACGGTCAAGAGGGCAATGCGGACCTGGATGAAGTCCTTGGTGTCGGTGTTTTGGGACATGGCGGCCTGTAAATTGTGTGATCAGATATCGAACCAATTGGGGCGTGGGCCGAGATTGACAATACGGGTTGCGCCAATCTGTCCGGTCTGGCCCCAGCTGTCGTGGATATGACCGCAAACGGCCAGTTTGGGCTGAACGCGGGTGATGGCATCGCGGATCGCGGTGGAGCCGACTGACATGCCAGCGGAGGTCAAGTCAGCCACGTCTTTCGGCGGGGAATGCAGGATGAAAACATCAGCGGCATCGCAGGCGTCCAGCAAAACGCCTGCCGCAGCTTCGCTGAGGTCGCAAGACCAGTCGCCAAAGGGTGTCGGTGGCACACCGTAGCCGAGGCCGAAGAAGGTCACCCCATCGACGGTGTATTCAGATCCGTGCAGCACCTCAGCGGTCACTGGCGCGGCGGCGCGCAATTCTTCGACACTCTCGGCATTGCCGGGAACCAGGATCATAGGGGCAGCCATGCCGCTGAGCATGTCCATTGCCTCATTCAAGCCTTTGCGATGATTGCAAAAATCACCTGCGCCAACTACCAGGTCCGCCTTCGCGCTGGCCTCAACCAACTCTGTGGCTCTGTTGCGGGCCATGTGCAAGTCAGAGAAAGCCATGATTTTCATGTGCCCGACTCCAGCCGCGCTTTCAGTTCCAGCAAATCCGCCCAGGCTTCTCGCTTGGCCGCCGGATTGCGCAAGAGATAAGCGGGGTGAAACATTGGTAGCGCAGGCTTGCCGTAGGCTTCGGCCCACTTGCCGCGCAGGCGGGTGATGCCACGTCGTCCAAGGCCCGCGTCACAGCTTATATTTCCCACAAGAACAATGACATCAGGGGTCACCAGGTCCACGTGCCGCTGCATGAAGGGGCGCATCATCGCAATTTCTTCCGGCTTTGGATCACGGTTTTGCGGTGGGCGCCAGGGCAGGACATTGGTGATGTAGACCCCCGCTTCGGGTGTGTCCGATTGTCGATCCATGTCGATGGCTGCGAGCATTTTGTCCAGAAGCTGCCCGGCGCGGCCGACAAAGGGCTTGCCTTGCTGGTCTTCATCACGCCCCGGAGCTTCGCCGATGAACATGACGCGTGCACTTGGGTGACCGTCAGAGAAGACGAGGTTCCGAGCACCTCGTTTGAGATCACAATGCTCATAGGCACCGAGGGCGGCTTGCAGTTGGGGCAGGTCTTGTGCAGTCGCCGCGGCGGTGCGTGCATCGCCGATGGGGTCTGCATCAGCCGCCGCCGGTGCCGCGGCGACAGGGGCCGCGCTCTTGGGTTTTTCGATCCGCTCAGGCACGGCATAGCGGTCCACGGGGCCATCGCCGATGGCCTCGGTGGCGCCGAGGTCAATCTGCCATTCAAGCTGGGCCAGTGCGGTGTGAGCATCCGAATCCATGCCCTGAGTCTAGGCTGAGTTCGCAACGAGGGAAACGGGCCGATTTGGCATGTCGGTATCACGTCGGTATTGCGTCGGTATCACGTCGGTGCGCGCATCGGTCCGCGCGCCCCCTTGCCCTCGGCCCCTGACCGCCCGTATAAGCGCAAAAATTCCGGAACGGAGCGCTTGATGGCCTTTTCGCATTCGCACCTTTTGGGGATCGAACCCCTGTCACCGGAAGATATCAACGCCATTCTCGATCTGGCAGAGCAATATGTGAAGCTCAACCGTCGTGAGGTGAAGCACGGGGATGCGCTGGCGGGTCTTACGCAGATCAACATGTTCTTTGAGAATTCCACGCGCACGCAGGCAAGTTTCGAGATCGCGGGCAAACGGCTGGGCGCGGATGTGATGAACATGGCGATGCAGGCCAGTTCGATCAAAAAGGGCGAGACGTTGATTGATACGGCGATGACGCTCAATGCGATGCATCCCGATCTTCTCGTGGTGCGGCATCCGCAGTCAGGCGCGGTGAACCTGCTGGCACAAAAGGTGAAATGTGCAGTTCTCAATGCCGGTGACGGGCGGCATGAGCATCCCACTCAGGCCTTGCTGGATGCGCTGACCATTCGTCGGGCCAAAGGGCGGCTGCACCGGCTCAACATCGCGATTTGCGGGGATATTGCGCACAGCCGTGTGGCGCGGTCGAATATCCTTTTGCTGGGCAAGATGGAGAACCGGGTGCGGCTGGTGGGGCCATCGACACTGATGCCTTCGGGGATCGGCGAATTCGGCGTTGAGGTTTACGAGTCCATGCGTGAGGGCCTCAAAGACGTGGACGTGGTCATGATGCTGCGTCTGCAACGCGAGCGCATGGATGGTGGGTTTATTCCCTCTGAGCGGGAGTACTACCACCGCTTTGGTTTGGACGCCGAAAAGCTGAGCCATGCCAAGCCGGATGCGATTGTCATGCATCCCGGACCCATGAACCGGGGCGTCGAGATAGACGGCGAGATTGCCGATGACATCAACCGGTCTGTCATTCAGGAACAGGTCGAGATGGGCGTGGCGGTGCGCATGGCGGCGATGGACCTTCTGGCGCGCAATCTGCGAGCGCGGCCGAAAGAGGTGCTTGCGTGACAGAGGCGCTCAAAGTTCGCAAAAATGAGCGCGGCGTCGTGCGGCTGTTCACCGTGGACAAAGACGCCGAGGGCGCAAAGAAAATTTCCATCGAGCCGGATTGGCAGGCGGATGCCGACGACCCCCCCTGGCCGTTGCGGGATGCGTTGGGTGTCACCTATCTGAATGCTGACTTCATAGAGCTTTTCGATGTGAGTGATCTCGATGATCTCGGCCTGACGGGCTACATGATCGAAGGACTTGGGATAGCGGAAGAGAATGTGGCCCAGCACCGGGCGCAGCTTGAGGCGATCAAAGGTTTGGTTCTCTTGGTTTATTCCAGTGCGTTGGGCGGATTTGAAACCACCTTGCGGCCCAAATCACCACTGCGCTGGGTGGGTACCTTCGTTGAAGAGCGTCCTCCTGTGACGTTTGAGCCGATGCCATCCGAGGCTGCGCAAGGCGATATCGCGCCTGAGGAAAAACCGCGCCCCTCTGATGCGGCCATGTCCGGCCGTGTGGCCATGGTGGTGCTTTTGGTGCTGTTTGCGCTGACCGCCGTAGTGATTTGGGTGGCGTCATGACCGAAGCCTACACCGTCATGACCCCCACAGCCGCGTTGCAGGAGGGGGAAACCGTGCAGCAAAGTTTCTACGCGGACCGGGGCACTTATTGGCGCGATCACGCGTGGTTGACCGCAGCGGCGATGGCCCTTGGGATGGTGGCGCTTTGGCTTTTGGGAAATCCGCATGTCTGGACCGGGGCCGTGGGCGGGCTTGCGGCGATTGCGGTGCGGGCGGGCTATCTGGCCTCGGATGAGTTGAAGGCACGGTGGGATCTGACCGATCGCCGGTTGCTAGGCCCTTTGGGTAAGGATGTGGCGCTGGGAGATATCGCAGAGCTCAGGGTTCTGGGGTCTGCGGTGCAGATTGTGACCAAGGGTGGGGACAAGCACCTGATGAAGTATCAAAAGGACCGCGATGCGACACGACAGCGGATCGAGGCCGTGATGGGAACCCGAACATGAGTACGTTTTTCACCAATGCCAGGCTGATTGATCCGGATGCGGGGACGGATGCGACAGGGGCTGTTCTGGTCGACAAGGGCGTGATCCAGGACGTGGTTGCTTCGGGCAATCCGGACCCCAAGGCGCAGGTTGTCGATTGCGGGGGCAAGTGCCTTGCGCCCGGGATTGTCGATATCGGGGTCAAGGTCTGCGAACCTGGTGAGCGCCACAAAGAGAGTTACCGCTCTGCCGGGGCTGCGGCGGCGGCGGGCGGTGTGACCACGATGGTCACGCGGCCTGATACGCTGCCTGCAACAGATAACCCCGAGGCGCTTGAGTTTGTCGCGCGCCGGGCCAATGCAGCAGCCCCAGTCAACGTTTTGCCGATGGCGGCCCTTACTAAGGGACGTGAGGGGCGCGAAATGACCGAGATCGGCTTTCTGATGGATGCCGGGGCCATTGCGTTTACCGATTGCGATCACGTGGTGCAGGACGCCAAGGTGTTTGGCCGGGCGCTCAGCTATGCGCGGTCGTTGGGCGCTTTGGTCATTGGGCACGTGCAGGAGCCTGTGTTAAGCGCCGGTGCTGCGGCCACGTCGGGCAAGTTTGCCTCGCTGCGGGGTTTGCCTGCAGTCTCTCCCGTGGCTGAACGGATGGGGCTGGAGCGCGACATTGCCATGATTGGCATGACAGGTGCGCGCTATCATGTGGATCAGATCACCACTGCACAAGCACTTGAACCGCTGCGCCGTGCGCGGGAAGACGGGCTGGACATCACAGCGGGCACGTCGATCCATCACCTGACGCTGAATGAACTGGATGTGGCTGATTACCGGACTTTCTTTAAGGTTAAGCCGCCGCTGCGCTCTGAGGAAGATCGGATGGCTGTGGTACAGGCGCTTGGCGAAGGCTTGATCGACACTCTGAGTTCAATGCACACGCCGCAGGATGAAGAGTCCAAGCGTCTGCCGTTTGAAGAGGCGGCCAGCGGGGCGGTGGGGCTTGAGACACTTTTGCCAGCGGCGTTGAGACTGGTGCATTCTGGCGATCTGGACCTTCCAACCTTGTTCCGTGCCTTGTCGCTCAACCCGGCAAAGCGTTTGGGGCTGTCTTGTGGCCGAATGGCCAAGGGCGCGCCTGCGGACCTGATCCTGTTTGACCCGGATGTGCCTTTTGTGCTCGATCGCTGGGCGCTGAATTCCAAATCCAAGAACACACCATTTGACGGCCAAAGGATGCAGGGTAAGGTTCTCGCGACCTATGTGGCGGGTCGTGCAGTTTACGAGAAGACAGATGCCTGACCTTGTTTCGACCACCCCGGTTTTGATCTTGTGGGGCGTGATCGGGTATCTTCTGGGGTCCATCCCGTTTGGCATGGTTCTGGCGCGTGTGATGAACCTCGGCGATTTGCGACAGGTGGGGTCGGGCAATATCGGGGCCACCAATGTTTTGCGCACCGGCAACAAGCTAGCGGCGGCTTTGACAGTTCTATTGGACGGGGCAAAGGGCGTGCTTGCTGTTTTGCTCGCGCGTGTACTGGCGGGCGAAGATGCGGCTCAAGTTGCAGCTCTTGCCGCGTTTTTGGGCCATTGCTTTCCGGTCTGGCTCAAGTTTCGCGGTGGCAAGGGTGTGGCGACTTTCCTGGGGCTGATGCTGGCTCTGGCGTGGCCTGTTGGCCTTGCGTGCTGCGCGACATGGCTCTTTGCAGCCGTAGCGACGCGGATCTCCTCTTTGGCGGCAATATATGCGGCAGCCCTCTCGACGATCTGGATTGTTTTGCTGGGCTACAGAGAAATGCTCTTCCTCGGCATCGCGTTTACACTGCTGCTTTTTGCGCGGCATTGGCAGAATATCATTCGTATTCGCAGAGGCACGGAGCCGAAGATCGGCGAGAGTTAATGCAGGACTTTCTGGACACCTTTGATGCTTTGCCAGAAGGGGTTTTTGTCGGTCAGTCTCACGGACGGCGCTATGTCATCGTTCGAAGGGTCTCTGGCGCAGTTCAGAAACTGGTTGCCGAAGAACTGGGCGGTTCGGATTACATCAGTCTCAACCTTTATCGCCTGGCGTCTGGGGCGAGGTTGAAGCCGTGCGAAATGCCAGAGCAGAAGGTTGTGGATTTTGTGCTGGACCTGACGGTGTCGGGTCGGATGCAGAATAGCGGACATGTAAAGAATATTAGTAGCTGAATTCGCCGTAAATCTTCGTCAAGTCACCCTCCCAGTCACCATGGTACTTCGTCAAAAGCTCATCGGCAGGTACCTGGCCCGACTCGACACTTTCACGCAGGGCGTTGAGGAAGTGAGTTTCATCCGGTACGAGGCCGCCTGCACCGGGGATGGATCGAGCTTTCAACCCAGCCTCCGAAAGGTCGAGCACTTCCCGCGCCAGGTCATGCATACGGATCTTGCCAACTTGTGCGTCCAGCGCGTGCTCGCTGGCGGCGATGCGCAACGCTTCTCGCGTTTCCGCGTCCCATCCCTTTACCAGATCCCATGCACCATCCAGAGCCGTCTGATCATACATCAGGCCAACCCAGAAGGCCGGAAGCGCACAGAGCCTGCGCCACGGGCCACCATCGGCACCGCGCATTTCCATGAATTTCTTGATGCGTGCTTCTGGAAAAATCGTGGTTAGATGGTCAGCCCAGTCACTCAGTGTAGGGGTTTCGCCGGGCAGGGCGGGAAGCTCGCCCTTGAGGAAATCGCGGAAGGACTGGCCGAGCGCATCGATATATTCGCCATCGCGGTAGACAAAATACATCGGCACATCGAGCGCGTAATCTGCCCAGGCCTCAAACCCAAAACCATCTTCAAAGACAAACGGCAACATGCCGGTGCGATCCGCGTCAAGGTCGCGCCAGACGCGGGCGCGCCAGGATTTGTGTCCATTGGGTTTGCCGTCAAAGAAAGGGGAGTTGGCAAACAGAGCCGTGGCGACGGGTTGCAAAGCCAGCGCAACGCGCAGTTTTTGCACCATGTCGGCCTCGGATGAGAAATCGAGGTTCACCTGCACTGTGCAGGTGCGGAACATCATGGATTTGCCCATGGTGCCAACCTGATCCATGTAGGACTTCATCAGCTTGTAGCGCCCCTTGGGCATCATCGGCATGTCGTCATGCGACCAGATAGGGGCGGCCCCTAAGCCAATGAATCCAACGCCAACCTTGTCCGCAATGTCTTTGACGTCGGCGAGATGCTGATTCACTTCGTCACAGGTCTGGTGGATGCTTTCCAGGGGTGCGCCGCTCAATTCAAGCTGTCCGCCGGGTTCAAGCGATACATTTGCCCCATCCTTGGTCAGACCAATGAGATTGCCGCCTTCTTCCAAAGGGGCCCAACCGTGGCCATCGCGCAGACCTTCAAGAACGGCCAGAACACTGCGCTCACCTGCGTATGGAATTGGTTTGAGCGTGTCTTTACAGTAGCCGAATTTCTCATGCTCGGTACCGATCCGCCAGTCTTCGCGCGGTTTACATCCGCTTTCGAGGTATTCGGCCAGTTGGGAGTGGCTTTCAATCGGGCCGCCGCCGGATTGGGGAATAGACATCTGAAAGCCTCCTGGCATGGCGCATCTTTGGGCGCCAGAAGTGGCGCGGATTGTAGAGAGTGTCAATGCGCTCTGCACCGTCCCATGCGTGTTCACACGTGATCAACTAGGTCGGAGGATGACGTAATATACATGGAACTTGCCAGCGTGAGTGACGACATGACCTTCAGATTTGAACAGGCCCATCACAGGAGTTTGAAATGTCTGGAACAATGTCACGACGCGGGTTTTTCACGTTTAGCCTCGTAGCGGGTGCAGCTGTAGCCATGAGCCAGCCTGTCCTGGCACGCGGTGGACCGGATCCTGAAGACCGGCTAACCCCAAAGAAACGCCGCGAGCTTGAAGAGCGGCGGCGCAAGGCGCGTGAACGCAGAAAGCAAGAGCGGAAGAAAACGAAACGCTAGGGATGTTTTCGGTGCCACAGGCGCACCGGGATGTCCGAGGTGGTTCGTATTGCAGCGACAAGCGTTTCGCTGCGCAGGCCCGGAAGGGATGAGAACGCGTCAAAGAGCGTGTCGTTGCCGCTGGCTGAGACTGGAATGAAGAGCTTTGGTTGTCCGGGCTGCGACAGGCACCAATGGGCTGGCTGACCTGTCGGGTCGAGGGTCAGTTCGGTCATTTCGGCCAGATCAATGCTGCCGCCGGTGAGAGGGCCGAAATACGTGACCCGACCCTCATCGATCTGCACCATACCTGGCCCGCCTGTTTTGGATCGGAAACGACCGCGTTGTATGCCTGTGATGGTCAGGGACGCACCGATGGGAAGCAAGATCAGCCCGACCCAGGACAGAATTCCGTTCAGGCCCAATGCCCACCATCCACCCAGGGCGATCACCACCAGGCCAATAAGTGTTTCGCGCCACCGCTTCAGACTTTGGGCTGCCTCAGGGCGAATGAAACTCATGATGTTTCTCCGTCAAGCGGATGCCAGGTGGAGGCGTTCACGGACTGAACATCAGAAGGGTGTGTGTCATAAGGCGCGCGGATCGGCTCGAACGCCATATCGGAAAAATCACGTATCAACTTTTCGCCTGTCCCAGTCAGGCGGTAAAGGCATCCCAGTCTTGTTTCGTAGTGATCCAGTGCAGTGTCCCGGTCTGGCTTGGTGCGTCCAAGCAGCTGATTGCGAATGTCGGGGTTTAGCGGCGCGGGCGTGTTGTTCGCTAAGCGCAGGCCTGTGGTGCACCCTTTGCCGGGTGCGCCCTTGTAGACCCTGTGTATGTCCTTGGCCTCGTCAAACAGAGCAGTTTCGGTATTGGCATCAATGATGTAGTGATGATTGTCCAAAAACCGCCCACCGCCGCCCCAGGTGTCGCCTTGAGGGATGAGGGTCAAAGCTGTGAAGTAGGGCGGTTTTGAAATCGCGGTGTAGCTGCCTTTGGTCTCGGTCTGCCATTTGCCATCGAGTGCAAAGAACAGAAAGTGCTGACCATCAGGCGACAGATCACAGCGATCCGGATAAACCTTGTGCTTGAGCCATTGACCGTCTTCAAATCTGTCGCTGTCCCGATGCCACAGGATCAGGCGACTTACCTTTGAGGGGCCCTGCCGCAGGATCACGGCCTTGTCGTTATCTCGGGCAAAAAAAAGATAAAGCTGGATTGATGGCGCGGTGTTCATGTCCAGTCTCCCAAAGTCTGTTGCCACAGCGTCAGCGCGGCCACGGCGGCGGTGTCAGCGCGCAGGATGCGGGGGCCGAGGCTGATGGCATGGGCTTGGGGCAGTGCGGCCAGGCGTTGGCGTTCGGCATCGGAAAAGCCGCCTTCGGGGCCGATGAGGATGGCCCAAGGGCCACTGCTGTTGTTTTTGGCGAGGCTGATCAAAGCCGAGGATGGGCCAGCGAGCGCTTCGTCACAGAACAGGATTTGGCGCTCGTCAGGCCAAGTGCTGAGCAATGCGTCGAGTTTTTGCAGGGCTGTCACTTCGGGCACGTAGGTGCCGCCGCATTGCTCGGCGGCTTCGACGGCATGTGCCTGAAGGCGATCCTGTCGGATGCGTTCGGAATTTGTGAATTCGGTCTGCACGGGGCAGATGCGTGCCGCGCCCAACTCGGCGGCTTTTTCGACGATGAAATCGGTGCGGGTTTTTTTGATCGGGGCAAACAGTAGCCACAGATCGGGTGGGTTTTGTTGCGGACGGGTTTGGTCTTCGACCACCAGAGCACCGCTTTTTTTCCCCGCCTCGGTAATCATGGCGCGCCATTCCCCGGATTGGCCGTCGAACACCAGAACGGCGTCGCCAAGACCCAGCCGCATGACGCCAAAGAGGTAATGCGCCTGATCGCGGTTCAAAGGAACCGATTGCCCTTGCCCTAAAGGGTGATCTACATACAATCTGATCTTCGCGTTGCGCATGAGGCCAACATATGACCGGTGAGAACCAGACGCCAGAGGCCACGGGCCAGGTGGCCGATGCTGTCAAAGACAACTGGGTGGATCGTCTGGCCCCGCCTGCCACGCGGCCTTACCTGCGCCTGTCCCGGGTGGACCGTCCTATCGGGACCTGGCTCCTGCTCTTGCCCTGCTGGTGGGGGTTGCTTTTGTCGATGATCCACGATGGACGGGCCAGTTTGCATGATCTTTGGATCTTTGTGGGCTGCGGAGTTGGCGCGTTTTTGATGCGTGGAGCAGGATGCACATGGAACGACATCACTGACCGTCATATTGATGGCAGTGTGGCGCGCACGGCATCACGCCCCATTCCGTCAGGGCAGGTGAGCGTGAAACAGGCGCTTGCCTGGCTGGTAGCGCAGGCTTTGATCGCGTTTTGCATTCTGATCACCTTCAACTGGGCGGCGATTGCGCTGGGTATCCTGTCGCTCTTGCCCGTGGCGGTTTACCCGTTTGCCAAGCGGTTCACATGGTGGCCGCAGGTATTCCTGGGCATCGCGTTTAACTGGGGGGCTCTTCTGGCCTGGACCGCGCATAGCGGAAAGCTCGAACTGCCAGCTTTGGTCCTCTACCTTGCTGGGATTTCGTGGACGCTTTTTTACGATACGATTTATGCCCATCAAGATGCCGAGGATGACGCGCTTATCGGAGTCAAATCCACGGCACGACTTTTTGGAGAGCACTCGCCAGCCTGGCTATTGCGTTTTCTCATTCTGGCCGTCGTGTTGCAGGCTTTTGCGGTTATCATGGCTGTCGTTGGAGCCTCACCTGTTGCGCTGCTTTTCGCACTGTGTGGATCCTGGGCATTCGGTTGGCATATGCACTGGCAACTTCAACAGTTTAACCCCAACGAAAATGAAACGCTTCTTCGGCTCTTTCGATCAAACCGCGATGCTGGCCTGATCCCGTTGCCATTTTTTGCTATCGCGCTCTTCGTTTGATTGCACTTGCGGATACGGACGCTTAAATTGGGCGCGGGAAAGAAAAGGGTGGTTTCGTGAATCTGCGCCTGTCTTCAGTATTTTCGGTAGCTGGTATTTTCGCTGTTGCGTTTATTTTCTGCCTGTTTGCCGCGCGTTTTGCGGTGTCGGCCATCGAAGAGAATTCGCGCAACGCCGTGCGCGATACGCTTGATGAAAACGGTATGGTCTGGACCGAAGTCGATGCGGATGGGCTTCAGGTTTACCTGGCCGGTACGGCACCCTCTGAGGCGACAAGATTTCGCGCGCTTTCGATCGCGGGAAGTGTTGTGGAGTCTGCGCGGATTATTGACCAGATGCTGGTCGAGGACACCGCTGGGATCGAACCGCCACGGTTTTCAGTGGAAATACTCCGCAATGATAGTGGAATCTCGTTGATCGGTTTGATCCCGGCCGCGACGGATCGTGACGATCTGTTGATTGATGTGGCACGACGCACCGGGAACCAAGAGATCACTGACCTTTTGGAAACGGCCGACTATCCTGAGCCGGACACGTGGCAGGATGCGCTCGACTACGCAGTGCGGTCGCTGGATGATCTGGAACGAGCCAAGATTTCGGTAGATGCCTCGCGGGTCGAAGTTACGGCCATGGCGGAAAGTGAGCAGGACAAAACGACCCTGGAAACAGATCTGGCCCGGCGTTTGCCCGATGGGGTGCGGCTTGCACTGGATATTTCGGCTCCGCGGCCGGTGGTGACGCCCTTCACTTTGCGCTACACAATAGAAAACGGCACCGGCAAGTTTGATGTTTGTGCGGCTGATACTGAAGCGTCGCGTGAGCGGATTTTGCGCGCGGCGGGGCGCAACGGATTGGACTACAAAGCGCAGTGCACACTTGCTCTTGGCGTCCCATCGCCCAAGTGGGCGGATGCGGCAGAGTTGGCAATCGACGCGCTTGGCGAAATCGGAAACGGAAGTGTCACGTTCTCCGATGCAGATGTGTCGCTGGTCGCGGCATACGGCACGTCGGAATCGGTGTTTGATGCGGTGGTCGGACGTCTGGAAACATCTCTGCCCGACGTTTTCGCATTACATGCCGTTTTACCCCTTCCAGAGACGGAAACTGCACAGGCCGCTGAGTTTGTCGCGACTCTTTCGCCGGAAGGTCTGGTTCAGATCAGAGGGCGCGTGGAAAATGAACGCGCACGTGAAACCATAGACAGCTTGGCCAAGGCACGGTTTGCATCGGATGCGGTCTATACCACCGCGAGGGTTGCAGAGAATTTGCCGCGGGATTGGACAGTGCGCACGCTGACCGCCTTGGAGGCTTTGGCGTATCTGTCGAACGGGGCGGTGACGGTGACGCCGGAGTCAATCGACGTCACAGGCCAAACCGGCAACAAGGACGCCGAGGCAAGCATCACTGGTATGTTGGCGCAAAAGCTCGGGAATGCGGGGCAATACACCATTGATGTGTCCTATCAGGAAGCGCTTGATCCGGTTGCCAGTTTGCCCACGCCTGATGAGTGCGAAGCGCAGATTGCGCAGATTCAGGTTGAACGAAAGATAACCTTTGCTCCGAGCGAAACCACGATTGATGATATTGGGGCGGCGATTATGGATGACATTGCGGAGGTTGTTAAATCCTGCGGTGAGATCCGTATGGAAATAGGTGGGCATACCGATAGCCAAGGCCGCGAGATCATGAATGAACAACTCAGCCAGGCCCGGGCGCAAACCATCCTCAATGAGCTCAGGTCGCGCCAGGTTCTGACGGCGTCGATTTCGGCCAAGGGGTATGGTGAGAGTAAGCCGATTGCGGATAACGACTCCGAAGAGGGTCGCGAAGCCAATCGCCGTATCGAGTTCCGGGTGATCAGGCCCGAACCCATCAAGGAACAGCAGACAACGCTTGAAGCGATGGAAGAAGAGGTTCAAAACGAGGATCAGGGTGAGGATTCAGGTGCGTCCCCCGAAGAACCGGAAGCTGAGGCGGAAAGCGCTGCGGAATGAACAGAACGGAATTCATCATAGCAACGGCGATCGTTCTGTTCGTGGCGTTTTGCATGGGCTGGTTCGCCAACTGGCTGGTGCA
This sequence comes from uncultured Roseovarius sp., assembly GCA_947496175.1. Classification (GTDB taxonomy): domain Bacteria; phylum Pseudomonadota; class Alphaproteobacteria; order Rhodobacterales; family Rhodobacteraceae; genus Roseovarius. The sequence continues at coordinate 545,813 of CANMBU010000001.1, read as the reverse complement.
CCGTTTTACACGTGTGCTGCCATCCGACGTGGGTGAGCTGGAGCGCATGTCGCAAGAGCTTCATGATGCCGAAGAGACACGTGATCAGGCGATCACCTATCTTCAGCAGCGCGAGGCGGAGTTGACCAACCAGTTGACGCAAACCGAGGCTGAGCTTTCGGCAACCATGGATGGGCTACGCGAAGCTCGGCAAGAGGCCGAGATGCTGCGCAATGAGCTGTCCAAGGTGCGCACTTAACTTCTAATCTTAGCTTGCGGCGAAGGCGATAACTGCATCGCAGAGGCAGGTCAGGCTGTCCGTGGCGGGAGTATTGTTGAGCACGGCTTCACTCAGCGGTGAAAGCTCTGTGTTAGCGACAAGGACATGTTCGGCGCCTTGGTCCAGAAGGTCGTCTGTTATGGCTTGCAGGTTCTGTTCAAGCTCGGCGCTCTGCTTTCCGCTTTTGGCGGCGGCAATGAGGTTGGACATCCCAGCCTCATCTTTCAGCCAAACAGGTATCAGCCCCCTGGCGTCGAAGATTGCATCAAAGACCCCGAATGTGCGACAGGTCGGTGCCGCCAAAAGGCCAATTTGTTTTGCACCCTGATTTTGGATCTGTGCGGCGGAAAGTTCAATGATATCAAGGAATGGCAAGGTCGTGGCGTGGCTGACGGCCAGGGAATAGTGGTGCGCTTCGACATTCGGCATGGCGAGTGCTTGTGCGCCTGCGCGTTCAAGATCCTGTGCCATGCTCATCAGGGCAGGCATGGGTTCGCGGTCGTCATCGCCGTCAACAAGGGTCACGCGCGGCGGTAGTTGCGGGTTGTGATTGAGGATCAGCGGTACGTGATTATTGCCATCCTGCGCTTGCGAGGCAGACAAAAGCTTTTGCAACACAAACACTGTGGTTTGCGGAACCATACCGCCTAGAATGCCGACGGGCTTCATCTTGGAGAACTCATTTTACTGCTCGTACTCTGTCACGCTGCTTGGGGTCTTTTGCCCACGCTTGGCGCAGACATAGCAGGTTTTCGCAGTTTTTGAAGCGGGTTTGAGCAGAGGTTCGTCGAACGTGAAGGGATTGGCTTGCCAACCGACCTTCGAGCAGGCGTTGATCAGGCCAGGCGTTGTCTCATCATTGACCAATGCAGGGGAATAGATGGGATGAAGAACAAAATCCACCACCCAAGACCAAAGGCGATCAACATGGCGGGAATCCAGAGTACAGACAATACAAGGCCGACGGCACCGGTGATGACCATGGCATAGTCCTGTCGCACAAGGCGCAAAAGGCCCAGATGAAAGAGCTTGCCGCCATCAAGAGGCTGTACCGGGATCAGGTTGAAGATCGCAAGAAACCCGTTGATATATGCAAAAAGGCCTAGCACTTCGGCAATTGTGGCTTGCGGGCTGTTGAACAGGATTTCCGGGTTTTCATAACCTGATGCCTGGGAAAACAGGTTGTCCCACATGGCGTTTGAGATCAGGGAGAACACCGCCCAAAGCACGATGTTCACAATTGGACCCATGGCAACGATGAATTCTTGCTCATAGGCCGTTGAAGAACGGGCGGGTTCGCAGAATCCGCCACCGCCATAGAGCATGATGCGACGCACCGGAATACCCTGGATCAGACAGGCCCAGGCGTGGCCGAGCTCGTGCAGGAAGATCGACACGAAAAGCAGGGCAATAAAGGTTGCAGTCCAGGCGACATCGGTCCCGCCTGTGTAGAAATAGAAGCCCAGAAGCAGCACAAGCGAGGCGCCGATCTGAATGGGAACGCCAAAGGGGCCGCGGAACTCGAAAATCGGGTTATTGTCGTTGAACAAATGAATATTTCCAGGCGTTTAAAGACTTTTGCGCATAATGAGCGTAGTGTGATTATGATATCGTTACGTGGCAAGTTGAGCAAAACTAAGGCATGAAAAAGGTTGTTATTCTGACAGGTGCCGGGATTTCGGCCGAAAGCGGGCTGGGCACGTTTCGCGATGAAGGCGGGCTTTGGGCACAGCATGCGATTGAGGATGTGGCCACGCCCGAAGGCTTTGCCCGCAACCCGGGCCTTGTGCACGAGTTCTACAATGCGCGCCGGGTTCAGGCGGCTGAAGCCAAGCCGAATGAGGCGCATTATGCTCTGGCGCGACTGGAGGCTGAAATTGATGGTGAAGTGCTTGTTGTCACACAGAACGTCGATGGGTTGCACGAGGCTGCGGGCAGTCGGAATGTGATCCATATGCATGGCGAATTGGCCAAAGCGCTGTGTCATTCTTGTGAGCATCGTTGGCAGGCGCCATTGGTGATGGCGCCGGAGGACCCTTGCCCACGTTGCGGACAAGCCGCCACGCGACCGGATGTGGTGTGGTTTGGCGAAATTCCCTATGCGATGCACGTGATAGACCCCGCACTCGCCGAGGCGGATGTCTTCGCCGCTATTGGCACCTCGGGTCAGGTGTATCCGGCGGCCGCCTATGGTCAGCATGCGCGGCGGATGGGGGCGCATACAGTGGAGTTGAACCTTGAGGCATCTTCGGCGTCGCGCGACTTTGCCGAGCACCGACGGGGTAAGGCGAGTGAGGTTGTGCCGGTTTGGGTGGAAGAGATTTTGGATGTTTGCGGCACGTGAGACGTCTGTTTGAGCGACTCAAAGGTTAACGGCCTTGTTTTGCAGGAAACCGGACGTCGGTATGACATCGGTATCACGTCGGTATTGCGTCGGTGCGGGGCCGGTTCAGCATGGTGTTTAACGCGGCGTGCGTTGCAATCGTGGCCTTTATGGATCGCCGGCGACGCCATAGCTGGGGGCGGCCGACGGGTCGATCGCTCTGTTAAGGTAATCGTTCATCTGCGGCTCATAGGCTTGCCACAGGCTACGAAGTTTCTTGATTGGTCCATCGTCTTCCCAATCCACGCGCAGATCGACCAGGTAGAAGGGCATTTTGTCCGCGACGATGAGAGCTGCGGAATGCACCGGGCCTTCTTCTCCGCCTGCTGCCAGCCCGTTTTCAATGCCGCTGAGCAGACGTTCGGCCAAATGGGCAGATGGATCTGCCATGAACCCATCTGTGATGGCCTGCGCCACCGCGGTGGATGACAAAAGGTTACCCGCAGCGACACAGTGTGTGTCTTCGCTAATCGCGTTGGTTCCAAGAATGTGTGCGCCCGTGAAATGCGCGGTTGTGCCCTTGGCATCTATGGCGGTCAGTTGGCGGTAGTCGATGTTGTCCCGACCTTGTACGACGCTTGCAATGGCGTCGCTCGCGGAGTGCCCGGCCTCCATTGCGTCTAACACTAATGTGGCCAGATGCGGGTCAGTGATGTTCTGTGTGGCGACTGCCCCAACGCCGGCGCGGGCATGCGGGCAGCGGGAGCCGACGGAAATGGACGAGGTCGTAATGGCGACACCAAATTGCCCGGTGCGCTGGCAATGTCCTGCGATGGAAAAGGTCATGTGGTCAGCTGCCTTTGCTCAGGTCCCGTCGCCCAACCGGCGCGAGAGGTATTTCTGAAAGTCGTGGATTTCGCGCTCCAGCCAGCTGAGCGGGCCCGGGGCGGCTTGTGAGGCGGCTGATCCGGCGAAGATGCCTTCGACAACCTGACGGTCTTCGGTGTTCACATGTTCAAAGAAGGTGACAAGATCGTCGATCCAGGCCTGACGCTCATCCGCATATCCCAGGTCTGCATCCACTTCGGGCGCGATGGCCACGCCAAAGCGGACATCGACTTGTCCGACTCCCTTGGGACGCAGGCTGAGATACCAAAGGTGATCCGGGGCGAGAACGTACATGTGCGTGGGAAACACGGTCGGCAGAACGGATGTGATGCGCCAGTCGCCTTCCAAGCGCTCATTGTCTGGATGTGCATGCCCGTAGGTCGCGTTGCCGACCTTTTGGAAGGTCTGGTAGGTGAACGCGTCGTGCACATCGTCGGGGAACACCGTTTTTTCAACTGGAAACCATGCGCCCACGGTGGCCTTGTGGGCCACGGGTAAATGGTAGCCTTCCATGAAGTTTTCGGTCAGCAGTTTCCAGTTCGTGTTCCAGACATGCTCTTCATGGACCACAGGCACATAATGCTCCATGCCGTATCGCTCGACCACGTCATGCAGGGGCGCAAGAATATCCGCGACCGGCGGCGCATCGGGGTTGAGCGTGACGTAAATCCAGCCATTCCAGATTTCGGTGCGTATTTCTGGCAAGCAGATGGACTTTTTGTCAAAGCCTTCCGTGCGCTCCATATGGCCTGCGCCGATCAGCTGGCCGGAGAGATCGTAGGTCCAGGCATGATAGGGGCAGACCACGCGGCTGGTGCATCCCTTGCCCTCCAAAAGCTGCATCATCCGGTGGCGACACACATTTGAGAATGTTTTGATCTCACCCGCCTTGTCACGGATCGTGAAGATCGGGTCGCCTGCGATACTGAACGTGATGTAGTCGCCCGGATTGGGGATTTCTGCGGCCAAGCCGGGGCATAGCCAGTCCTGCCGGAATATCGCGTCCGTTTCCCGCTCGGCCACGGCCTCGTCACGATAGAGCCTGGGGTCCGCGCTCATCGCGCGTTCAAGAGGCCCGTTGGCTGTGAGCGCGAGTTGCTCAAGGAGAAGGGAGGCGGTCATCTGTCGGACCTCAGTCTGGGATCACAGCGGTGACTTCGATTTCAACCACCCATTCGGGTCGCGCAAGGGCAGGCACAACAAGACCGGTTGAGCAGGGGTGCACCCCTTTGAGCCACTTGCCCATCTCCTGATAAACCTCCTCGCGGTACCGGATGTCAGTGAGATAGACAACGATACGGCACACGGCCTCCATGGTGGTTCCGGCCTCTTCGAGAAGCATCTGGATGTTTGCCATGGTTTTGGCGGTCTGTTTGGTCACGTCGCCCACATGCAGGCTTTCCCGCGTATCCAGATCTTGGCTGACCTGACCGCGCAGAAACACCATCGTGCCCTTGGCCACGACCCCCTGGCTCAGGTCGTTGTCGAGGTTCTGTTCCGGATAGGTTTCTTTGGTGTTGAAGGGGCGAATGCGTTTGTGAAGCATGAGGTGGTCCTGCGTATGGGTTTGGCCTAGTGCCGGGTGCCTTTGCCCCAGACGTTATCTGAGAGTTCTGCCGCTTTGTGCGCAAATTCCAGCGGGCCTTGCCAGTCAAAATTGCGATAGACAGCGGCCAGCTGGGCAAAGGGCGGCGATTGCGCAAAGAGTTGGAAGGTCAGGCGATGGCCGGCATAGTCCGAGTTCAGCAGGTCACGCGCGAGGCTGAGAAGGCGGCGACGATCATCGGCCACCCATTCATCATTGATGGAATAGAACTTGTCCATCCACGGCTTGGTGTCCGCTGCGGCAAAGGTTGCGGCGTCGGGTGTGACACAGATCTGTCCGCCGCAGAGCTCCCGTGCCATATGCATCATGCGTGGCAGGTTGGTCAGGGCGTGCACCCGGCCGGACATCAGCATGGACTGGTTTGGCATCAACAGGCCATTGGGGCTTTTCTCAGCCGTGGCAATCGAGGCGGTCAGGAAGGCGTCAATACCTTCGCGCCAGACGGCCAGTTCGCTCAGCTTCTCTTGCACGGCTTGTTGTTTGTCCAAACCGGTCTGTTTCACGTTCCATAGCGCCGCGCCGATGATGAGGTCGGCGTAGCTCAGCGTGCGCTGCACGAAAGGGAAGGCGGAATACCGGTGCAGGGTGGTGCGGATGAAGGCGGCGGCGCGGGTGTGTTGGTAGAACAGAACATCCTCCCACGGGATCAGCACGTCGTCGAGGATCATCAGCGTATCGATTTCGTCCACACGGTTGGACAGGGGATAGTCGTTCGATCCTGCACGTCCGGCAAATCCGGTCCGGCAAATATGCTTTACCCCCGGGGCGTTCATTTTGACGATACAGCCAAGCGCGTAGTCGGAAAGCTTGTCATTGCCCCAGTTTGCAATCGTGGGCTTCAGGAAGGCCTGATTGGAATAGGCCGCCGCGGTTTCGTATTTCGCGCCGCGGATGACGATCCCGGCATCGGTTTCCTTGACCACATGCACCAGCATGTCAGGGTCCTGATCCTGCGGCGCCTTGGAGCGGTCGCCCTTGGGGTCGGTGTTGGCCGAAACGTGAAACGGGTCATCCTTGATGCACTGGTGAATATGTCGTTCGATGTTGGTGGCAAAACGCGGGTCAATCTCGTTCAGGATGTCCTTGCCGTCCCAGAGTGACCACATCTCGCCAATGGTCTCATCGCCCATGCGCGTCACCACGCCGCCGATGTCATGCATCACCAGATCCACGGCGTCGCGCTTGTCCTGCCAGTCCTGTTTCTCAAAGGGCAGACGCAGGCCGATGGCGAAGCGCTCGCCTTGCTCTTCGTAGGTCATCGCCTCTTGGGTTTTTGGGTCGTGCTGCATGTCGTAGATGCGCGCGCGGATATCGATCACCGGTTTGAATTGCGGGTGAGTGCAGGGGTCATCAACGCGCTCACCGCCGATCCAGATTTCACGGCCATCATTGAGGGAGTCGCGGTAGTCGTTTCCAGTACGGATCATGGTGTCATCCTTTGGGTCAAAGCGGTCGCAGGGCTTGATAGCTGCGTTTGGAAAAGGCGAGCGGGGCGGCGTCCTGGCTGATTGCGCGCGCCACGCGGCCTATGAAAATTCGGTGTGTGCCAGCATCATAACTTGTTTCGATGTGGCAGTCGAAACTGGCCAGCGCCGACGATAAGACCGGCGCGGTGGTTGCGGCCCTCTCCCATTCGGCACAGGAAAAATCGTAGGGTGTGACGTCGCCCGGGCGGCCTGCAAAACAATTGGCGATATCAGCCTGATCATCGCCCAGCAAGTTTACACAAAACGCCCCATTTGCCTCAATCGCGTCTACGGATGGGCTGCGACGGTTGATGCAGACTAGTACCAGAGGTGGCTCTGCCGAGACTGAGGAAAACGCACTGACCGTGACGCCGAAACGGCCCGAGGGGCCATCTGTTGTGACGACGGAGACCTGCGTGGCGGCGCCGGCCATGGCGGCGATGAACCTATCGGGGTGTTCGTGAGGGATGGGCGCATTGCGGAACATGGCTGTCATCGAGTCACTCTCCTGTTTGAATAATCAGTAGCGAACCCCAGTCATTTTAAAAAATTCATTGTATTTATTTGAGTATTAGTTTTTAACTAATGATATGCATCGCTTTACACTGCGACAGTTGGAATACCTCCTGACCTGCATTGACATGCGGTCCGTGGCTGGTGCCGCCGAAAAGCTCAGCGTGTCGCAGCCCACAGTTTCCGTGGCTATTACCAAGCTTGAAGAACAGCTTGGGGTGCAGCTGCTTTTGCGTCATCCATCCCGCGGGGTGACGCCAACGGCTGCGGCAAACAAGATCTTGAATTCGGCGCGCAGCCTTCTTGCGCATGCCGCTGACCTTGAGCGGCAGACGATTGAGACTGGAAGCCACCTGGAAGGCGAGTTGCGACTGGGAAGCTTCAGCACACTGGCCCCGGCCGTCTTGCCCGGGTTGATCCAATCGTTGAGCCAACAACACCCTGGTATTCAGTTGCGCCTTCGAGAGGGGACACAGGATCAAATGGTCACAGCACTTCAAACCGGCCAACTGGATCTGGCGCTGCTCTATGACATAAACTTGCCTGACGATATTCACGTCACACCCCTTGCCACACGTGCGCCCTACGCGGTGCTGGGGATGAACCACCCGCTTGCACAAAGCGACGCAGTCTCCCTTGCTGATCTGGCGAAGGCTCCCTTGATCCTCTTGGACGTCCCGCCCAGCCGGGAATATTTCTTGGGCCTGTTCCGCAACGCAGGGCTGGAGCCAAGGATTGCCTACAGCACAGCGTCCATTGAAATGGTGCGTGGCATGGTGGGATGCGGATTGGGATACTCTTTGCTTGTCACACGACCCAAAGGCGACACCACGTATGACGGCCATTCCCTTGCCATCCGACCGTTGACGGATGATGTCGAACACAGCGCAATGGTCCTCGCGCGCCTTGCCACGTTGCGGCCCACGCGGCTTATGGCGCGCTTTGATGAGATTGCGGTGGATTTTGTTCGGTGATGCAGGTTGCGCGGTAGGGTTCGTTTAGTAACAAGACGCGTCAGTGTGATGCTTGTCAGGGGCTTTACTGGGGTTGAACGCCATCGCGCGGCTCTTGGAGTCCTTCCGCCTCAGGTTCAAAACGACCGTTCACATTCACGATTGTTCTAAGGGTAGAGGGCCCTTGCGTTGGCGAATGAGAGGAGCTTTCTGGTATCTTCATCCCAGAGATGGAGCCGGGCATTGGCGAGGCTTTCGCGGATCGTCATACGGTTACTGTTGGCCAGCGCATCATGGTCGCGGAGAACTTCCGGCAATCGATAGAACGGAATGCGGCTGTAGAGGTGATGTACGTGATGAATCCCAATATTGGCAGTGAACCATTGCAGCACCGGAGGCATAATGTAATGCGAACTTCCCTGTAACGCAGCCTCATGTAGTTGCCAAACGCCTTCAGCTTCCCAATGGGTGGTCTCAAATTGGTGCTGAACATAGAAAAGCCATACACCAGCCGTCGCGGCCAGCAGCGTAGAGGGCAGAAAAATCAACAGGATTGGCATGAGGCCACCGAAGTACACGATGATGGCCAACCCAACGAAAATACCCATATTCGTGCACATGGCACTGAGCCAGTATTTACCAATGGCCATAAAACCCAACGGTATGCGGTTCCGGACAAGGAACAGATAGCCTGGTCCCAAGCCGAATAGGATGATCGGGTTGCGATAGAGCCGGTACACCAGGCGGTTCATCGGTGAGAGGTCGCGATATTCCGCCACGGTGAGCGTGTTGATGTCGCCCATGCCGCGACACCCCAGGTTGCCGGATGAATTATGATGGATGGAGTGCGAGCGCCGCCAAACGTCATAAGGTGTCAGCGTGAGAACCCCAATCACCCGCCCAAGCCAATCACTGACGTTACGGTTCTTGAAGAACGCACCATGGCCGCAGTCATGTTGGATGGCGAACAGGCGCAAAAGGAAAGCCGCATTGAAAAGCGAAATGGCGAGCGTCAACCAATAACTGTAGGACAATGACCACCAAGCAATGGCCCAAAATAGAACAAATGGGCCAATGGTGATGCAGAGTTCGATGCAACTGCGCAGGCTGCTCGGCTCACGGTATTCAGCGAGTATTCTAACCCAGTCCTTTGCCTCCCGAATACCGGGATGTATCTCACAATCGACTGGAGCAATGGTCATTGGCCCGTATTCCTTGTTTTTTGATATCGTTGTTAAACCATTTGTGCGGACTGGGAAATGGTGGAAACGGGCTCATACCAATCGGCCGGAAAGTTCATTGGGAAAATCGGTTGATTCAAGAAGTGTATTTCAGCTTTGCGGATAAAGTGGACACTGAGCGTCCTCGCGCGGCTTTTTGACTAAAATCGCGTCGGGCTCAAACCGGCGGTTTGATGACCAACGTCGAAATCGTAGAATTCACTCCCCCTCAACAGGCAAGCAAAAAGCCCCGCTGACGTGGGCGGGGCTTTCAAAATCACATGTGCAAGACCTCAGGCGTTCGCGGCCTGTGCCTTGGCGATTTCTTTTTTCACTTTAAGCGCGCGGTCCGAGAGTTCGGAGTCTTTGGCTTTGGCCAAAAACGCGTCGAGGCCGCCGCGGTGGTCTACGCTGCGCAGAGCGGCAGCCGAGATCCGCAGTTTGATGCCACGGCCAAGCGTTTCGGACTGCAACGTGGTGTCGTTGAGGTTCGGCAGGTAACGGCGCCGGGTCTTGTTGTTTGCGTGGCTCGAGTTGTTGCCAACCATGGGGCCTTTTCCGGTCAGTTCGCAGCGGCGCGACATGGGTTTATCCTCGTGTTGGGGCAGGCGATGTGCCGCCTTCTCAATACAAATGGGCACCGCCTTTGGCAGCGCCCCTAATTCCGTTGGGCGTCTTTACGGTCAAAGACCTGAGGCGTCAAGGGATTCGGGTGTCTTTCCTTGTGGGAAATACTGCCATACGGGCGGCCTGTCTCGATTTGCTGCGTTTCATGGGGGAAATAGGCGCGAATCCCCGGCGGAAAGGGGCAAATCTGTGCTTGTAAACATATGCCATAGTCTTTAGGTACAGGGCTTCTTGAGACATTTGCCCAATTCGGAGGTCATATGGCCCGCGTCACAACAGAAGATTGCGTTGATAAGGTCCCGAACCGGTTTGATTTGGTCATGCTGGCGGCTCATCGTGCGCGTGAGATTTCCGCAGGCTCTCCGATCACTGTGGATCGAGACAATGACAAGAACCCGGTTGTGGCCCTGCGTGAGATCGCAGAAGAGACCCAGCCGGCGGATGACCTGCGGGAACGTCTGATTGAATCGAACCAGAACCAGATCGAAGTGGACGAGCCTGAAGAGGACTCGATGGCGCTTTTGATGGGGGATGAGGCCGAGAAGCCCGCCGAAGATGATATGTCCGAAGAAAAACTGCTTCGGGCGTTGATGGAGGCGCAGGGGCAGGGCTAAGCCCCGCGCGCACCCTGCCTGGGGAAGCGGAGCGCAATGATTGCTGCCGATAACCTGATTGATCTGGTTCGCGCCTATAACCCCAAAACCGACGAAAACTTGATTCGCGATGCCTTTGAGTTTGGCCGCGACATGCATGAGGGGCAGTACCGGCATTCCGGTGAGCCGTATTTCACACATCCTGTGTCTGTGGCCGCCATTCTGGCCGAACAGCGGCTTGATGATGCAACGATTGTCACAGCGCTTTTGCATGACACGATTGAAGATACGCGCGCCTCGTTTGATGTCGTGGCGCAGCGCTTTGGCCGGGAAGTGGCCGATCTTGTGGATGGCGTCACGAAACTGACCAATCTGCAGCTGTCGAGCACCGAAACCCAGCAGGCTGAAAACTTTCGCAAACTTTTTATGGCGATGTCGAAGGACCTGCGTGTGATCCTTGTGAAGGTCGCGGACCGTTTGCACAACATGCGCACGATCCGGGCTATGCGTCCTGAAAAACAGCTCAAGAAGGCGCGTGAGACTATGGAAATCTATGCGCCTCTTGCCGGTCGCATGGGCATGCAATGGATGCGCGAAGAGCTAGAGGATCTGGCGTTTCGGGTGATCAATCCCGAGGCGCGGGCCTCGATCATGCGGCGGTTTATCACGCTTCAGAAGGAAGCAGGCGATGTGATCGAGAGGATCACCGGAGATATGCGCACGGAGCTGCAAGACGCGGGGCTGGAGGCCGATATTCTGGGGCGTGCAAAAAAACCCTACTCAATCTGGCGCAAGATGCAGGAAAAGGAGATGGGCTTTTCCCGGCTAAGCGACATCTATGGTTTCCGCGTTGTTACCGGGTCAGAAGAGGATTGTTACCGTGTTCTGGGTGTTATTCATCGGCGTTGGCGCGCGGTGCCAGGGCGGTTCAAGGATTACATCAGTCAGCCCAAGTCAAATGGGTATCGGTCTATTCACACCACTGTATCTGGGCGGGATGGTAAGCTTGTTGAGGTGCAGGTGCGCACGCGGCAGATGCATGAAGTGGCCGAGACCGGTGTTGCGGCGCATTGGTCCTATAAGGATGGTGAGCGGGCGGAGAATCCGTTTGCCGTGGATCCGGCGAAATGGATCTCATCCCTGACTGAACAGTTTGATGCCGAGGAAGACCACGAGGACTTCCTCGAAGCGGTCAAGCTTGAGATGTATTCGGACCAGGTGTTTTGCTTTACGCCCAAGGGGGATGTGATCAAGTTGCCGCGCGGGGCGACGCCGATTGATTTTGCCTATGCGATCCATACGCGGATCGGCAATGCCTGTGTCGGGGCCAAGGTGGACGGAATGCGCGTGCCGCTCTGGACGCGGATCAAGAACGGGCAGTCGGTCGATGTCATCACCGCGGATGGGCAGACGCCGCAGGCGACATGGCTGGATATCGCGACCACCGGCAAAGCGCGTGCCGCGATCCGGCGGGCTTTGCGGGAACTGGACAGGGATCGCTATATTAGACTTGGGCGCGAATTGGCACGTGCCGCGTTTGAGCATGTGGGCAAGAAACCCACGGACAAGGCATTGGAACGGGCGGCCAAGACGCTTCGTTTGAAAAATCACGATGAGGTTCTGGCGCGGCTGGGCAGTGCTGAATTGACGGCTCAACAAGTTTTGAACGCGGTTTATCCCGACTTGTCGCCGGGTACTGGCGCCGAAGTGCGCTGGGATCGCGCGGTGATCGGTCTTGCCCCGGATCAGCGATTTGATCGCGCACCCTGTTGTCAGCCTTTGCCTGGGGAACGCATTGTCGGAATCACCTATCGTGGCAAGGGTGTGGTTGTACATGCCATTGACTGTGAAACGCTGCAGTCTTTTGAAGAACAACCGGAACGCTGGGTGGATCTGCATTGGCATGGCGGACGACATCCGGCGGTTTATGATGTCACGCTGGATGTCACGATTGGCAACGATGCGGGCGTACTTGGGCGGATTTGCACATTGATCGGAGAGCAGAAGGCCAATATCTCTGACTTGACGTTCATAGATCGAAAACCGGATTTTTACCGGCTGATGGTTGACGTCGAACTGAGAGATGCAGAACACCTGCATGGGGTGATTTCTGTTGTGGAAGCTGAGAGCGACGTGGCCGCGGTTGAGCGGTTCAGGGATGTCGCGCTTGGTTTGGGCAATGGGTCTGAGCCTGGAAAGAACGAGTAACAGGAGCCGCTTCCAGTGGTCTTTAAGCGCCGAGACAAGCTGCCCTGGTGGAAGGCCACATTGCAATTTCTGTGGCCCAAGAGCGGTTGGTCGCGAGCTTTCCAATATGTCAAACATCGGGTTCGTCGCTTGCCAGACCCACCACACAGGATCGCGCGCGGCATCTTTTCTGGCGTATTCGTGACTTTCTCCCCTTTCTTTGGATTGCATTTTTTCCTGGCGGCCGGGTTGGCATGGGTCATGCGGGGCAACATTGTGGCCGCCCTTTTGGCGACATTTGTGGGCAATCCGGTCACGTTTCTGGCGATTGGCGCATCGTCGTTGCAAACCGGATATTTCCTCTTGGGGATCCGCAATGTGCCGGAGTTCCGTGAGCATGGCACTTTGGGGACAAAGTTTGTCGATGCGGGGCGAGATCTGAAAGACAATATTTGGGCGATGTTTACTGAGGCGCAAGCGGATTGGACGCGGCTTGAGATTTTCTATGACGAGGTGTTTTTTCCGTACATGGTGGGTGGGGTTATTCCAGGCCTTATATCAGGAATTATTGCTTATTATCTGAGCCTTCCGGTTATTCAGGCCTATCAGAACCGTCGCAAAGGGCGGCTTAAGGCAAAACTAGACGCCTTTAAGGAAAAAGCAGCTGAGAAGAAGGTGAAAACCAAGGCTAAGGACAGCGGTGTTTCGGGTGGGCCAAACGTTTGAAGATATCGAAATGCTTGGCTGAGTGCGCTTTCGGCTGACGCCTGAATAAAATCGCACTAGGTTTGGCATTGAATTGAGACTCAAGCCAAGGAGAGCGCCATGTCTGCCGTTGGAGCGTTGCGTTTAGGTGTGAACATTGACCATGTCGCTACGGTGCGGAATGCCCGCGGCGGGGATTATCCCGATCCGATCCGAGCGGCGAAGTTGGCCGAGGAGGCAGGTGCGGACGGGATCACGGCGCATTTGCGTGAAGATCGGCGACATATCTCGGATGCGGATATTGACGGTCTGATGGCTGCGCTGGACGTGCCGCTCAATTTTGAGATGGCGGCAACCGATGAGATGCAGGCGATTGCCCTGCGTCACAAACCGCATGCGGTGTGCATTGTGCCCGAAAAGCGAGAAGAGCGCACCACCGAGGGCGGGCTGGAAGTGGCGCGCGAGGAAAACAAGCTGGCGCATTTCATTGGGCCTTTGCGCGAGGCCGGGTGCCGGGTGTCGATATTCATCGCGGCTGATGCCAAACAGATTGATGCGGCAAACCGGATCGGAGCGCAGGTGATTGAATTGCACACTGGCGCCTATTGCGATGCCCATTCTGAGGGGCGCTTTGAAGAACGCGACGCTGAGCTCAAGAGTTTGCGGGAAATGTCGGCTTATGCGCATTCGCTTGGGCTTGAAGTGCATGCCGGGCATGGCCTGACCTATGAAACCGTTGCGCCCGTGGCGGCGTTTCCCGAAGTGATGGAACTCAATATCGGGCATTTCATTATTGGTGAGGCGATTTACCGTGGTCTGGCGCCCGCAATCCTCGAAATGCGCAGGATCATGGATGAAGCGCGGGGCGAGCCGCTTAGGCCTGCGGGATGAGCTGGCTGCGCTATGCGCTGGTGTTTCTGGTCGTGGCCATTGGCGTCGCGCAACTGGTGCTTTGGCTGAACGCGGAGCAAGGCACGACATTGGGGTCAGCCGCGCAGTTGATGGTGCCTGCGATGATTGCAGCCTTGGTTGAGGGGCAACAGGTGGCCAAACAGCAAAGACTTGTGCCGCGCGGTGCGCAGGCATGGCAGTTTGCAATTGTCGCGACAGGTGTGGCCTTAACGCTGAACTTGGCGTTGGCCTATTCTGGCCCAGCGGTCGCGCCGGAGTTTGCCAAGCTAGCCATTGCGCCGGTTCTGTCCAAGCAGTTTTTGATCCTTCTGGGCCTTTATGCGCTGGGCTATCTCATTGCCAACCGGTTCTTCTATTCGCTTGGAGCGGGTAACCAGCTGAGCCTTATAAAAAACCGGGATGATGCAGAGTGAACAGAGTACGGCAGCATTGAACATTCGTTGGGGTAGATGGCGTTTGGCCGGGGCGCTCGTTCTGTTGATCTGGAGCGTTTGGACCCTTGAGCAGGCGCGATCCGGCGTCAGCATCGAAGAGACTATGATTCGGCAGACTCCCGTAACGGTGATGCAAGGAGAGGTGGATGCCCCCGCAGTTGTTGTGGCGCATGGATTTGCTGGTTCGCGGCAGATGATGCAGGGCTATTCGCTATTGCTGGCGCAGGCTGGATACCGGGTATTCGCCTTTGACTTTGAAGGTCATGGCCAGCATCCGGTGCCAATGTCCGGGGATGTGAATGCAATTGAGGGTACGACGCGGCTGTTGATGAAACAGACGCAGGAGGTCGTGGCGGCTGCGCGGCAGGGGGATGCGCCGGTCGCCCTGCTCGGGCACTCTATGGCGACCGATATCCTCATTCGTGTAGCTTTAGAGACAGACGGGATAGGACCGCTTGTTTTGTTATCTGCATTTTCGAAAGCAGTGACTGCGGACATGCCGCGCGACATGCTTCTAATCACCGGGGCGTGGGAGCCCGGTCTGCGGGAGTTTGCCTTGGAAACTGCAGCGGAGGCGACGCCAGCTGCCAATCGGGGAGCCTTTGTCGCGCCGGCGGTCGAGCATGTCTCTATCCTTCATTCCCGCGCCGGGCGAGAGGCCGCGCTGAGATGGGTGAATGCATTTTACCAGCGTGATGAGGTGCCCTTCGTTAAACAGACAGGCTGGTCATTGATGGGGGTACTGGCGGCTATTACTCTTCTTTTCCCGGCCATTACAAAGCTTGTACCGATCAGGACCGTCGTGCCAGAACCTGTAAGCTGGCGTCTGTTTTCCTTGGCCACGATCCTCCCCGCGCTGTTCACTCCGCTAATTGCATCGGTGATCGGCATAAAAGTCCTGCCGGTCCTGGTCGCGGATTACCTTATGGTTCATCTGCTGGTCTTCGGAGCGTTGCAGCTGGCGATTTTGTTTTGGTTCAATCGGCGCGTTGAGAGGCCCAGCGTTATCGGGGCGGCGTTGCTTCTTTTCTGGACAATAGTCGTTTTTGGGTTTGCGCTGGATCGTTATGGCGCAAGCTTTTGGCCCACGTCGGAGCGCTGGGGGGTTATCGCGGTTCTGACACTGGGCGCGATGCCCTTCATGCTGGCGGACGCAACACTCACGTTCGGCGCCACTTTGGTTCAGCGTATTGTCGCACGTGCGGCGTTTCTAGCATCATTGGGCATTGCGGTGGCTCTAGATTTTGAAGCGCTTTTCTTTCTTATCATGATCGCGCCGGTCATTGTTCTGTTTTACCTCAGTTTTGGGTATATGGGCCGGGTAAGTGCGCTTCGGTCCGGGCCAACCGGCGCGGGGTTCGCACTCGGGCTGGCACTGGCCTGGGCGATTGGGGTCAGTTTTCCGCTCTTTGCGGCGTAAGGGGACGAGATGATTTTAGGTGTGGGCACGGACCTGGCGAATATCGAGCGTATCACCGGCACGCTGGAGCGCTTTGGCGACCGATTTCGCAACCGTGTGTTTACGGATACTGAACAGGCCAAAGCCGAACGGCGCAAGGATGTGGCAGGCACCTATGCCAAGCGTTGGGCCGCGAAGGAGGCATGCTCTAAGGCATTGGGCACTGGGCTTCGTATGGGGATTTCCTGGAAAGATATGTCGGTTGAAAACCTTGAGACAGGGCAGCCAGTGATGAGTGTCACAGGCTGGGCGGCCGAACGATTGGCGCAAATGACGCCACCGGGGCACGAAGCGACCATTCATGTGAGCCTGACCGATGATCACCCTTGGGCGCAGGCTTTTGTTGTGATCGAATCAAAACCTAAGAACATTGAACAGCAATAAGACAGTTGCAGAAAGCGCAGGATTGTGAAGCAACAAACCCGTGCTCTGCGCCTTGACACCCCCGCGTCCGCCCCGCATGTAGCCCAAAGAGGCATTGGAGACAGGCATGGCCAGTGAAGCCAAGAAATCGAGCGCGATCTGGGAAACCGTCAAGACCGTTTTTTGGGCGCTGGTGGTGGCGGGGATATTCCGCACAATCTTCTTTCAGCCGTTCTGGATTCCGTCAGGATCGATGAAAGACACGCTGCTGATCGGCGACTTCCTCTTCGTAAACAAGATGGCGTATGGGTACTCTTATGCCTCATGCCCAAATATCCGCCTGGGTGCGATCAATGTTGATGCGCAAAAACTATGCGCGTTTCTGGACGGGGACAACACCAGGCTCTGGGGTGACGAGCCAGAACGCGGTGATATCATTGTGTTCCGCCATTCGGTGCATGGCACGGATTTCATCAAGCGCGTGGTTGGGCTTCCGGGTGACAAGATCCAGATGAAAGACGGGCGGCTGATCATTAATGATGAGGTTCTACCGATTGAGGATGCCGGCGTTTTCCAGGAAGTGATGGAGCGTCAGGGACCACTTCGCCGGACGCCGCAATGTGCCAATGGAGCTGTTGGGTTTGGGGCGATATGCGACAAACCGCGGTTCGTTGAAACCCTGCCAAACGGGCACAAGCACAACATTTTGGATATTGCCAACCAGCGGTACGACAATACGGGTGTCTTTATTGTGCCCGAGGGTCACTATTTCTTCATGGGTGACAATCGTGACAATTCCACAGACTCGCGCGCACCGCTGACAGCGCAGGGCGTGGGGTACGTGCCATTTGAAAACCTGATCGGGCGTGCAGACCGGGTGATTTTCTCGTCGGCAGGGCGCTCGATGCTGTTTTTCTGGACCTGGCGTGGAGATCGTTTTTTCGAGAAGCTGGAATGAAACTCTCTGCCGAGCTGAAAGCGTTTCAAGCGCGGCTTGGTCATGAATTTCAGCGCCCCGAGCTTTTGGTGCGTGCGGTGACGCATGGGTCCATGACGACAGTCAATCGCGAAGACAATCAACGATTGGAATTCCTGGGTGATCGGGTTCTGGGCCTTGTGATGGCCGAGGCGCTTCTCGATAATGATCGTGAGGCGTCAGAGGGACAACTTGCCCCGCGCTATAACGCTTTGGTGCGCAAAGAGGCCTGTGCCGATGTGGCCAAGGAGATTGACCTTGGCGCGGTGTTAAAACTGGGGCGGTCCGAGATGCTCTCAGGCGGTCGGCGCAAGCAAGCTTTGCTCGGTGATGCGATGGAAGCTGTGATTGCTGCCGTGTACAGGGATTCTGGGTTTGAGGCTGCCAAGGCGCTGGTGCTGCGGCTTTGGGGCGCGCGGATCAAAACCGTTGAGGCGGATGCGCGTGATGCCAAAACCGCGCTACAGGAATGGGCACAGGCGCGGGGTTTTGCCCCACCTGACTACGTTGAACAGGCGCGCAGCGGTCCCGATCATGCGCCGCAGTTTACCATCGAAGCGAAACTGGATAATGGCAAAGCTGAGCGCGCGACCGCAGGGTCTAAACGTCAGGCAGAGCAAGCTGCGGCCAAGGCATTGTTGGCGCGACTAGAGAAATCCTAATTGCTTTCGGTTGGGCCGCGTTTGGTGTGACACGAACGCATATGGTGGTGTACCATTCTTTTCGGTATAGCTTCGCGAAAATTGCGGGTGGCAATGGGATACGGTCCAGTTTGTTAATGGGGCGATGTCCAGAGATGGCGCAAATTGGCGCGATGACCGTCTCGCATTCTGATACGGCTATGACGAGAAGAGGAGTGGTTCATGGCAGGCTATGCGGATGTTTATGGAAACTGGCAAGCGGACCCTTTGGCATTTTGGGCGAAAGAAGCGCAGGGAGTTGATTGGATCAAGCCGCCGGAGCAAATTCTTGATGACAGCGACGCTCCTTTTTATCGTTGGTTTCCCGATGCAGAATGCAACACTTGTTACAACGCGGTGGACCGTCACGTAGAGGCCGGGCGCGGAGATCAGCCCGCGATCATCCACGACAGCCCGGTCACTGAGTCTAAGACGACTATCACATATGCGCAGTTGCTTGACCGCGTGTCGAAGGTCGCATCTGTGCTGAGTCAACGCGGCGTGAGAAAAGGCGACCGCGTCATCATCTACATGCCGATGATCCCAGAAGCGCTTGTGGCGATGCTGGCATGTGCGCGGATTGGAGCGGTGCATTCGGTGGTGTTTGGTGGCTTTGCCGCGCATGAACTGGCGGTGCGGATCACCGACGCCACCCCCAAGGCCATTCTGAGTGCGTCTTGCGGCATCGAAGGGTCGCGGATCATCGAATACAAGCCGCTTCTGGATGAGGCAATTGAACAGGCTGAGACCAAGCCGGAGTTCACTCTCATCCTTCAGCGCCCGCAATGCCAGGCCAGCATGGTTGAGGGGCGTGACATGGATTGGGCGACCGAGGAGGCCGCCGCAGAGCCTGTCGGTTGCACCCCAGTCGCGGCGACCGATCCGCTCTACATCCTCTATACCTCTGGCACCACCGGACAGCCTAAGGGTGTTGTGCGTGACAATGGCGGGCACATGGTGGCGCTGATCTGGACGATGCAGAACATTTACAACGTCAAACCGGGAGAAGTGTTCTGGGCGGCCTCAGACGTGGGTTGGGTCGTGGGTCATAGTTACATCTGCTATGCGCCTCTGCTGACCGGCTGCACGACCGTTGTGTTTGAAGGCAAGCCGGTGGGCACGCCAGATGCCGGGACGTTCTGGCGCGTGATTGAAGAGCATAATGTTCGTGCGCTTTTCACCGCGCCAACCGCGCTACGGGCTATCAAGCGGGAAGATGCGGATGGCGATTTTATCAAGAAGTATGATCTCAGCTCGATGCACACCCTCTTTTTGGCCGGCGAGCGTGCCGATCCTCCAACCATTGAGTGGGCGCAAAAACATCTGGGCAAGCCGGTGATTGATCACTGGTGGCAAACTGAAACCGGCTGGGCGATTGCGGCCAACCCGATGGGGATTGAGCACTTGCCGGTGAAACTTGGCTCTCCGACTGTCGGGATGCCTGGCTATCAGATTGATGTGCTGGACGAAGGTGGGCATCCGGTTGAGGCCGATACGCTGGGGGCAATTGCTGTGAAATTGCCGCTGCCGCCGGGCACGTTGCCGACGTTGTGGAACGCCGCGGAGCGGTTTCGGAAGAGTTATCTGAACACGTTCCCCGGGTATTATGAGACCGGTGATGCGGGGATGAAAGATGCGGATGGCTATGTCTATATCATGGCGCGCACGGATGATGTGATCAATGTGGCGGGACACCGCCTTTCGACCGGTGCGATGGAAGAAGTGCTGGCCGCGCATCCGGATGTGGCGGAATGTGCTGTGATCGGAATCTCGGATAAGCTCAAGGGCCAGGCACCTTTGGGGCTTGTGTGTCTGAGTTCCAACTCACAGCGCGATGAAGCGGAAATCGAGAAGGAATGTGTCGCCCTGGTCCGGCAAGAGATCGGACCGGTTGCGGCGTTCAAGAAATGTATTGTGGTCAATGCGTTGCCCAAAACGCGGTCAGGTAAAATTCTGCGCGGCACGATGGTGTGTATCGCTGACCAGACGCCGTGGAAGATGCCCGCAACGATCGATGATCCGGCGTCGCTTGATCATATTGCAGAGCGGATTGCCGGCCTCGGTGAGGCCGTGGGCTAATCAGCAAAGAGCGAAAGGATGAGAAGATGAAGGACGTAGTTGTACTGGACGGTGCGCGGACGGCCATCGGCACTTTCGGAGGCTCTTTGGCAGGCGTGCCACCGACCGAACTGGCCACAGCCGTCTCCAAAGAGGCTATGGCGCGCAGTGGTGTGGACGCCGGGCAGATCGGGCATGCGGTGTTTGGTCATGTGATCAACACCGAAGCCAAGGACATGTATATGGCTCGCGTCGCGGCGGTGAATGCCGGTGTCTCCGAAGACGCGCCCGCGCTTACGGTGAACCGGCTTTGCGGTTCAGGCGCGCAGGCGATTGTGTCGGCGGCTCAGCATATCATGCTGGGCGATACCGATTATGCGCTGGCCGGTGGGGCCGAGAGCATGTCGCGCGCGCCACATTCGACACAGAGCATCCGGACAGGCGCCAAAATGGGCGATATCAGTATGACTGACATGATGATCGGTGGTCTCACGGACCCCTTCGGTGTTGGGCATATGGGCGTGACTGCGGAAAACGTAGCGGCTGAGAACCAGATTACCCGTGAACAACAGGACGCGTTTGCGGTGGAAAGCCAGAGGCGTGCGACTGAGGCGATTGCCGATGGGCGGTTTGCGTCACAGATCCTGCCTATCGAGGTGAAGGTGCGGCGGGACATGGTGTCGTTTGACACCGATGAGCATCCTAAGGCGAGCACGACGATGGAAAGCCTTGCTGGATTGCGTCCGGCATTCAAAAAGGACGGCACCGTAACGGCGGGCAATGCCTCGGGTATCAATGATGGTGCGGCGGCGATGGTGCTGGCCTCGGCCGAGGCAGCGGAGAAAGCGGGGCTGAAGCCTCGCGCGCGGCTCCTAGGCTATGCGCATGCCGGTGTGCGGCACGAGGTGATGGGCATCGGGCCAATCCCGGCTGTGAGCAAGCTTTTGGAGAAGCTCGACATGAGCGCGGATCAGTTTGATGTCATCGAGTCGAATGAGGCTTTCGCGGCGCAGGCCTGTGCGGTGAATGCCGGGTTGGGGTTGAATACCGACAAGGTGAACCCCAATGGTGGCGCGATTGCTTTGGGCCATCCGGTTGGAGCGACGGGCGCGATCATCTCGATCAAGGCGCTCTATGAGCTTGAGCGGACTGGCGGGCAATACGGGCTTGTGACCATGTGCATTGGCGGCGGGCAGGGCATTGCCCTGGCCTTTGAACGCTTGACCTAAAACCAAAGGAGCGCGCGGCAGATGAGTACCCTTAACCTGCTGCGCGATCTTATTGCGTTCCCAACGATCAGTGTCGATCCCAATCGGGCGTTGATTGATTATTGCGCCGCCCATTTGGAGGCGGTCGGAGCGGATGTCACAATCATTGAGGATGAGACAGGTCTTAAGGCCAATCTCTACGCCACTATCGGGCCAAGGGATCGGCCAGGGGTCATGCTCTCGGGGCATACCGATGTGGTGCCGGTTGAAGGGCAGAACTGGACCGTGCCGGCCTTTGAGATGACCGAGGCCGACGGGCGCGTTTACGGGCGCGGGACCACCGATATGAAGGGATTTGTCGCATCGTCCCTGCGAGCCGCGTTGAACGCTTCAAAGATGGAGCTGCAAACCCCACTTCATCTGGCCTTTTCCTATGATGAAGAGCTTGGTTGTCTCGGCGTGCATTCGATGATTGACATGCTGCGCAAAGCGCCGTTCCGACCGATGTTCTGCATTGTGGGCGAGCCGACCGAAATGGGCGTCGCTACGGGGCACAAGGGCAAGACGGCGTTTCGGGTGATCTGTCGTGGGAAAGAGGCACACTCGGCTTTGGCGCCGACCGGGCTCAATGCGATTTACTTGGCGACGGACATGATTGCCGCGCTACGCAACTTGCAGGATGAGATCAAAGAGACTTCCGTTCGTGATGACGCCTATGACGTGCCCTACACAACAGTGCATGTGGCCAAAATCGAAGCGGGTGGGGCGCTCAATATCGTGCCAAACCATGCGGAATTCCGTTTTGAAATTCGCAACTTGCCAGAAGATGGTCCGCAAGAGCTTTTGGCGCGCATTCGGGTTGAGGCGGATGCAATCATCGCCCCGGTCAAGGACGATTTTCCAGAGGCCTCCATCGAGATTGAAATCACCAACAGCTACCCACCTCTGGCCACGGGACCGGACGCGGATGTGGTGCGGTTTGTGAAATCGCTCACGGGTGGCAACTCAACTCTCAAAGTCGCGTTCGGCACAGAAGGCGGGCTTTTCCATCGCGAGTTGGGCATTCCCACGGTGATTTGTGGACCGGGATCCATGGCGCAAGGGCACAAGCCGGATGAGTATGTCGCGCTGGACCAGCTAGAGAAATGCGATGCGATGCTGGCGGCACTCTTGGAGAGGCTGCGCGAAGGACTGTGAAGGTCGCCGTTTGATTTTGCTCAATGCGCGTTCTGAATACGGCTGTTGATGTATTGGGCAAAGTCGTAGTTGGGCCTCTCCAGATGTGACAAATGCCCCGGCTTGGCTGCTTTGGAGCACAGCCCGCGATAGACCTTTTCAGTGCATCCTTTGTCCTCGGCGTTCACATCATCCAGCAGGCTTTTGAGATGCGCAAAGTGTTTCTGCGCGTCAGGGTCGTTGACATAATCGGGTGACATACCACCGCCAAACCCGATCTGTACCTGACCTACGCCATGCGGATGTAGGGAAAGATACCAGAAATACCCTGGTGTGAGCGTAATCAGCAGGCTGGGGTAGATGGCCAGCAGGAAGGTTGTGCGCCGCAGATCGCCCTTCAGCCGGGTGTTGTCGGGATGCGCGAGCGCGATCTTGAGCGTGTCGTCCTTGAGGATCGTGTGATAGTTGAACGCCGCCTCGCCGGGGGGGCAAACCATCTCTTCAAGTTTGGAAAGCCCGCCGATTGTGCCTGCGTGACAGACCGGAAGGTGGTAGCTTTCCATGAAGTTCTCGGCCAGAACCTTCCAGTTGGTCTCCCACAGATGGGTCTCGAAAAAGGTTTCTGTATAGGTCTCCATGCCAAAGTCGCCGATCAGTTTTTCGACGCTGCTTAGTTGCGACGCGATGTCCGGCGCATCGGGATTAAGCGTGACAAACACCCAGCCAAGCCATTCTTCGCACCGCACCTTGGGAAGCTGGTAGCTGTCCTTGCAAAACCCGTCATTGAGCGTCATGGCCGGAGCGCCGCGCAGGCTTCCGTCCAGATTGTAGGTCCAGGCATGGTAAGGGCAGACAATACTGCGCGTGTTGCCTCGCCCTTCAAGCAGCGTGGACATGCGGTGCAGACAGACATTGGACATCGCCTTAAGCTCGCCCTCGGCGTCCCTCAGGACGATGATTGGCTGTTTGGCCAGTTCAAGTGTCACATAGTCGCCGGGATTGGACAGGGCCGAAGCACGGCCAACGCAAAACCAGTCTTTTGAGAAAATGTGCGACAGCTCCTGTTCCAGAAAGTCCTCAGAGGTATAGACCGATGGCGGCATCGCGCGAGCCTGCTCAAAAGGCACCGCAACATTGTCTTTCAATTCTCTGGCAGCGTCTTTCATGATCTTCCTTGATTTTGGCAGCATTCTTGCTGGGTTCAACATACTATAGCGGAACACGGCCGTCACCGGTCTTTTGCGATGCGAATTTCGTTGGTCGCGTTGGTTGCGCTATTTTGCGCAAAACCAACGGGACCAAGCGCTTATAGAGAATTCTCAAGACATTATGTGGGCTTGACCAAATCTTGTCACACCGCCATGAAACGCAGAACGGAAAATTTGCGAATAGGGTGATATGGTACGCAGGGCCGAGAATGGCGCGGATATGCTGGATCGGGAGAAGTCAAAGCAAATAGGCGCTTTGACGGCGATCTGGCCGTTCATCAAACCGTATCGATTATTGCTGACAGCCGCGATTCTTGCGCTTGTTGCGACGGCCAGCGTATCGCTTGTGCTGCCTTTGGCCGTGCGCCGCGTGGTGGACAATTTTTCTGTCGAAGATGGTACAATTCTCGACCAGTATTTCTTGGCAGCCGTGGGTATTGCCGGGCTTTTGGCGATAGGGACGGGCCTGCGCTATTTGTTGGTCAGTCGCCTGGGAGAACGTGTTGTAGCGGATCTTCGAAAAGCGGTATTTGGTCGTGTGATCGGCATGAGCCCCAGCTTTTTCGAGCGCAATCTGACGGGTGAAATTCTCAGCCGAGTGACCACGGACACCACGCTCATTCAATCCGTTATCGGCTCGTCAATTTCGATTGCGCTGCGCAACCTGCTGATTTTCTTGGGTGGGTTGATTTTCATGTTGGTCACATCGGCCAAGCTCACGGGAATGGTGCTTTTACTGGTGCCATTGGTGATCGTCCCGATCCTTGTGCTGAGCCGAAAACTGCGCCGCCTGAGCAAGGAAAATCAGGATTGGATCGCGGCGAGCTCTGGCAACGCGTCCGAGGCACTATTGAATGTTCAAACGGTGCAGGCGTTCACCCATGAAGAGGCCAGCCGAGGCGCGTTCGATAGCGTGACCGAAAAGAGCTTTCGTGTCGCCAAGCATCGCGTGAACGTCCGGGCACTTATGACGGTGATTGTCATTTTCCTGGTGTTTACCGGGATTGTCAGCGTTCTTTGGATCGGAGCGCGAGACGTTCGTGCCGATTTGATGAGCGCAGGCACGCTCATTCAGTTTGTGATCTACTCGGTCATGGTGGCCGGTGCTGTTGCGGCTTTGTCGGAAATATGGGGCGAATTGCAGCGGGCGGCTGGGGCTTCTGAGCGTCTGGTTGAACTTTTGCAGGCCGAGGATGAATTGGAAGATCCTGTTTCGCCGGTCGCGCTGCCCAAACCTGTAAAAGGGCGCATTGCCTTTGAGAACGTGAGCTTCACATACCCCGCAAGACCGGATGCGCCTGCTTTGGATCGATTCAATCTTGTGATCGAGCCGGGTGAAACCATAGCGCTTGTTGGACCGTCCGGCGCAGGAAAAACCACCGTGATCCAACTCATCCAACGGTTTTATGATCCGCAAGCCGGGCAAGTGACCCTGGATGGTGTCGCTTTGCCTGATATGGCGCGCCCGGAATTTCGGGCTGCTTTGGCCCTTGTGCCACAGGAACCGGTAATCTTTGCCACCTCGGCGCGGGACAACATTCGATTTGGTCGCACGGATGCCAGCGATGCCGAGGTTGAAGCCGCGGCGAAGACGGCTTGGGCCCATGACTTTGTCGCAGCCTTGCCCGAGGGGTATGACAGCTACCTCGGAGAGCGTGGTGTGATGCTTTCAGGCGGGCAAAAGCAACGTGTCGCGATTGCACGCGCTATTTTGCGGGACGCGCCCGTACTGCTTTTGGATGAGGCCACATCAGCACTTGATGCTGAAAGCGAACGGGCGGTGCAAACGGCAGTGGACGCTCTTGCCAAGGAACGGACGACTGTGATCGTCGCCCATCGCCTGGCGACTGTGAAAAAAGCCGACAGGATCATTGTAATGGATGCCGGTCGGATTGTAGCACAAGGCACGCATGATAGTCTGGTCGCCGAAGGTGGACTTTATGCGCGACTGGCGCGGCTGCAATTCACCGACGGCGAAGCGGCGTAAGGCTATTTACGCGCCTTTGAAGTTCAAGTGACCTTCGGCCTCCATCGACTTGTCCATTTGCCGTTTCTGGCGCTCTGCTTTGGCGCGCTTCTCTTTGGTCTTTGCGCGCAGGCGTCCGTATTGCCCAATCGCGATGGCCGAGAGGATGATCAGACCGCCGGGGATAAGGCCCGGGCCCGGGTCTTCGCCCAGGATCAGCATGGCAAGCACCAGCGCCGCAATAGGAGAGAAAGACGTGGCCAGAGACACATCGCCTGAGCGCGCGTGTTTCATGCCGAGATTCCAGGCCAACTGTCCGCAGAGCACCACAATCACCGCGTAGACCCAGACCCATTTCAGGACGATCGGTTCCAGAAGATCCTGAAAATGGTTGGGGCCGTAGAGGTAAAGGCCAAGGAAATAGAAGATGATCGTACCCAGGACCGAACGGTAGATCGAGAAGATGCCAAGTGGGATGCCTTGCAAACCAACCCGTGTGATCAAGGTGGATGCGATAAAGGACAAGGTCGCGAAAACCGTGGCGATCTCTCCCTTGCCGAGCGTGAAGCCCTCTTCACCTGTGTTGAGCACGAAGATGACCACAGCGCCGCAAAGCGCGATCAATCCACCGGTCAGTGCCCACCAGTCCAGCTTTTCTTTCAACAAGATTGCCGAAGCGATCAGGAAAAGCGGCGGTTCGATCCGGCCCACGAGAACGACATTCGTGACAGTTGTCGCGTCAAGCGCAATGAAGAAAAGATAAGGCGTCAGGGCAGAAGACAGCCCGGCAGAGATTGTCAGGATGATCCAGTCCTTCCGCCGCAGGGCTCGGACCTTTGCCTTGGTCCAGTCCTTGCGGAACATGAACGTCATCGGAACAAGCGAAATCAGCGACCCGAGAAATAG
Organism: uncultured Roseovarius sp.; assembly: GCA_947496175.1. GTDB lineage: Bacteria > Pseudomonadota > Alphaproteobacteria > Rhodobacterales > Rhodobacteraceae > Roseovarius. The sequence continues at coordinate 519,127 of CANMBU010000001.1, read as the reverse complement.
CAGGTTACAAAAGGAAATCGCATTGCGTCCTGCAATCTTGTTCTGCCACCCGATCTCGGCCAAGGCGGATACGATGGAATTGGATGACGCGTAAATGATGACGGCGCCCCAGACGAGGAGGGCGCCCATAACGGCTTTTGAGGAGTCAGGTGTTGAATTTGTGCTTGCGAGGCTCACGGTATCTGTCCCATTTTTTCATTCTTGGGGTTCTACGCGTAAGCCTTGCTAATTATTCGTGGTGGTGGACCTTTTTTATGCGCCCTTGAAGTTTACACGACCTTCGGCCTCCATCGCCTTGTCTGTGTCATGCTTGTGGTTTTCTTCTTCGGCACGTTTCTCGGCAGCCTTGGCGCGTAGGCGGCCGAACTGACCAATGGCAATAGCCGAGAGGATGATCAAGCCGCCGGGGACAAGGCCAGGCCCGGGATCTTCGCCCAAAAGAACCATGGCGATGATCAGGGCTGCCACTGGGGAAAAAGACGTGGCAAGCGAGACATCGCCGGAGCGGGCGTGTTTCAGACCGATGTTCCAGGAAAACTGTCCGATAATGATCACAATAATCGCATAGACCCAGACCCATTTCAGCACGATCGGCTGGAACAGGTCTTGGAAGTGGTTTGGTCCATAAAGATACAGCGCAAGGAAGTAGTAGATGATGGTTCCCAGAACGGTGCGGTAGATAGAAAAGATCCCAAGCGGCACCCCGCGCAGACCCAGGCGCGTGACAATGGTTGAGGCAATAAATGACAAGGTTGCAAATATCGTGGCGATTTCGCCTTTGCCAAACTCAATCGCGGCACCATTCATCAAAAAGATCACCACCGCGCCGAAGAGGGCGACAAAGCCAGCAGCGAGCGCCCAGGGGTCCAGCTTTTCGCCGAGGATAAGAACAGTTGCCAGCAAGAATAGCGGAGGTTCAATCCGGCCAATGAGCACGACATTGGTCACGGTCGTGTAGTCCAACGCGATAAAGAAAAGTGCCGGTGTCAGCGCGGAGGACAAGACCGCTGATAGCGTGAGCACACCCCAGTCCTTGCGAGAGAGCTTGCTTAGGTTTTCCTTGGTCCAGTCTTTCCAGAACATGAACAGCATGGGCACCAGCGAAATCAAAGAGCCGAGGAAGAGCAGGTTGCACAAAGATACTGCATTGCGCCCCATAACAGGGTTTTCCCGTCCGATATTCGCCAGAAGAGACACAATGGAGTTTGATGAGGCGTAGATGATGACTGCTGCCCAAACCAACAAAGCTCCCATAATCACCTTGGATGTGTCGCTCTGCGGGTTTGTTGTGGCCTGTGCCATGGTGGTCCCTCTCGTGGCATGGTTTTGCCAATACTGGGGGACAAGTGAGTGTCGTGGCAAGCACTGGAGGGCCAAATCGCGTCACGAAGACAGGATTTCTCGAAACATTGTTTCAATTTAGGCTCTTTTGGTCACGCCTCCGTTTTTATGTGAAATACTCAGATGTCGTTGTCGTGAGGTTGCTTAGGTAACGCGAGACCGCGGGTTGCGTTTGAATGTCTGATCCGCAAAGAACGCACTGCGCCATGTACCAAAGGTGATTGAAGAGATGATTGAAAACGAAGGGGCTCCGGGCCAGAAAATCGTTACGATTTATGATGATATATACGACTTGCCGGATTGCCGATCGTATTACCGTGCCATGCATCATGCGGGATTCCGGACAGCTCACTTTGCCTCTGCTGCCTTTCGGGCGGTTTTAACCGAGGTCAAACGCCTGCGCGGTCTGGACCAAGCCAATATCCTGGATTTCGCGAGTGGCTATGGGATTGCACCACAGCTTATGCGGTTTGGTGTCAGTCTTGAGGATGTGCTGTCGCGTTACATCGAACCTTGGTTTGATGATGCCACGACTGAGGCTGTCATCGAGAAGGATCGGGATTGGCTGTCGGAGCATGTTCGTCCGGGACAGAGTGATGAATATGCAGGGATCGATATTGCCGGCCGTGCGCTTGACTATGGCAAAGCTGCTGGAATTTATAATGAGGCCTTTGCCGAAAACCTTCAGGATGATGCACCCAGTGATGCGCTGGCCGACTGGCTGTCAAAAACGGACTTGATCGTAGAATGCGGCAGTGTGGCCCACATGCTACCCGGTGCCTTGGGAAAAATGCTTAAGGCAAGCGTGGAACGGCGACCATGGATCGCAACTGCCCCAATCCGGGGCAACGATACGGCGCAGGCTTTGGAAATGATGCAAGATCATGGTTACAACGTTGTTGCACTGGACATGCCGCCATTTCGCCATCGCCGTTTTTCAAGCGATGATGAGCAAGCGCGCGCGATTGACAATGCCCAAGCGCGAGGACACGACACCAAAGGGTATGAGGATACCGGTTTCTTCCACGCACAAGTCTATCTGGCGCGCCCCCAGACGGAGGTGACGGACATCGCAAGCTGGATGCAGTCACCCGTGGCGTAAGGTGGGAATATGTGTATGGTTTGGCTGATGAGGGAAAATGCCAGCCATGCCATGCGACCCAGCCTATGATGAGCGCATTGAAACAGCGTTAGATCCCGAGTTGCGCCGGGTGCTTGTGCTTGGTGCCACAGGAACAATTGGCCGGGCTGTGCTTTCGGCTTTGTTAGATGCGGGTCTGGATGTCACGTGTGTTCTGCGTCATGCGCCCCCACCTGATGGCGGTTTTGACCATCCACGCTTGAAGGTTGAGGTTGGTGATCTGAGCTCTGAGGTGTTTTTGCAAGGAACGCTGCAAGGCGCGCATGCCGTGATCAGTTGTCTTGCATCTCGTAGCGGCACACCGGCGGATGCATGGGCCGTGGACCACGGCCTAAATAGCAAAGCCCTGCATGCGTGCAAAAGGAAAGGTGTTACGCAATTCGTGCTGCTCTCCGCCATATGTGTGCAACAGCCAAAGCTGGCATTTCAGCATGCCAAACTGGCTTTTGAAAAAGAACTGATCGCCTCCGGACTGACCTATTCCATTGTGCGACCGACGGCGTTTTTCAAATCCCTGTCGGGTCAGTTGCGCAGGGTGAGCGAGGGTAAACCATTTCTGGTATTTGGTGATGGTGAACTAACAGCATGCAAACCTATCAGTGACGCCGATCTGGCCCAGTTCATGCTCCGCTGTCTGAAAGAACCAACCTGTCGCAACCGCATTCTGCCGGTGGGTGGTCCGGGACCGGCGATAACGCCATTGAACCAAGGAAAGCTGCTGTTCCAAGCAATGGGAAAGGAGCCCAAGTTTCGCAATGTCCCAGTTGGCATGATGAGCGGGATCATAGGTTTACTTAGTTTTGCCGGAACAATCAGCGCCAGCGCCCGTAAGAAGGCCGAGCTGGCCCGCATCGGGCGGTATTATGCAACAGAATCCATGCTGCTTTGGAATGAGGAAAGTCAGGCTTATGATGCCGATGCAACGCCGGAATTCGGACGCGATACGCTTGCTGAGCACTACAATCGTCTTGTGCGCGGTGAGTGCAACGTGGAGCTCGGCGAACATGCCGTCTTTTGAGACGGTTCTGGTGCTTTTGCCGGTGATGGGCTAGGGCAGGGCGCATGCGAATAACGGATTTTGTTATATGACCACGCGTGCCGGCTTCATCGCCCTGATCGGAGAGCCCAATGCGGGCAAATCCACGCTGCTCAACCGTATGGTGGGCGCGAAGGTCAGTATCGTGACCCACAAGGTGCAAACGACCCGTGCGCGCATTCGTGGCGTTGCGATTGAAGCCGAAGCGCAGCTCGTCTTTGTGGACACACCCGGTCTGTTTGCGCCGCGTCGCAGGCTGGATCGCGCTATGGTCGCAGCCGCGTGGGGCGGCGCGGCGGATGCCGATTTGGTGGTGCTGCTTGTAGAGGCCCATCGCGGCGTAACCGAAGGGGTTGAGCGTATCCTCGAAGGTCTTGGAGACATGGGCCAGGAACGGCGCGTGGCGCTTGCCATCAACAAGATCGACAAGGTGAAATCAGAGGCGCTTTTGGGACTGACGAAAGATCTCAACGAGCGGTTCGGATTTGCCGAGACCTTCATGATTTCGGCCGAGAAAGGCCACGGCGTGGAACACCTGCGCCAATGGCTGGCCAATGAACTTCCCGAAGGTCCATGGCTTTATCCCGAGGATCAGATTGCCGATCTGCCTTTGCGGATGATTGCGGCGGAGATCACCCGCGAAAAGCTGACCCTGCGCCTGCATCAGGAACTACCCTACCAGCTCACCGTGGAAACTGAGAACTGGGAAGAGCGCAAGGATGGCTCGGCCAGGATCGATCAGTTGATCTATGTGACCCGTGATGGCCACAAGGGCATTGTGCTGGGCAAGAAGGGGGAGACAATCAAGGCTGTAAGCCAGGCGGCGCGCACGGAATTGGAAGAGTTCCTTGGACGTCGCGTGCATCTCTTTACCCAGGTCAAAGTGCGACCTGGTTGGCTTGATGAGGCAGAGCGGTATTCCGAGATGGGGCTTGATTTCAAGGATGGCAACGCGTGAGCCGGTTGACAGCAGAGTTCTGGGTGCATGCCTACTTGCGGCGCTTGAAACTGTTGGACATTCCCGGCTTTGTGGTCAAACACGGGGATGATACTGCGGGTGCTGTCGTCGTGAAGCTGAATACTCTGGATGGCAACGCCAAGGCATTTCAGCGCGGCTTTGATTTGATGAGCGGGGCGCGGCAGTGGGATATGCTGACCGAAGGAGCAGAGACAGACGTGGATGAGGCGATCGAACGTCAAAAAAGCTTTGATCCTGACCTTTGGGTTTTGGAAATCGAGGATCGTCAGGGCCGACATCTACTGGATCAGCCGGGGCTGGCGGACTAGGCGCTATGGAGTGGCGCGATCAGGGCATCCTGCTGAGCAGCCGTCGCCATGGCGAAAGCAGCGCGATCATCGAGGTTTTTACCCCTGAGCATGGGCGCCACGCAGGTGTGGTGCGGGGCGGCGCATCGCGCAAAATGTCTCCTGTCCTGCAACCGGGGGCGCAACTGGATGTCAGCTGGCGCGCGCGACTGGAAGATCACCTTGGCACATATCAGGCGGAACTGGTGCGTTCGCGCGCTGCCCTCGCGATGGGCGACCGGCTCTCGCTTGCAGGGCTCAATGCGGTTGCTTCGCTATTGCTCTTTGCTCTGCCGGAGCGAGAGGTACACATATCACTCTATCAAAAAACTGAACAGCTTCTGGATCTTTTGGGTCAAACCGATGTGTGGCCCCTGGCCTATCTGAAATGGGAAATGGCGCTGCTGGAAGATATGGGATTTGGCCTTGATCTCAGTGAGTGCGCTGTCCTGGGAGGCACGGATCACAAACTGGCCTATGTCTCGCCGCGGACCGGGCGCGCGGTGTCGCGTGAGGGGGCGGGAGAATGGGCTGAAAAGCTGCTTCCCTTACCGCCATGTCTTCTCGGGCAAAGCCCTTTGGAGGATGCCGAGATTTTGCAGGCCTTGGAGGTGACGGGATATTTCCTGTCGCATTCCCTGGCACCGGAAATTGGTAACAAGCCTCTTCCGGAAGGGCGCGGACGTTTCATTTCACGCTACGCTGCACACATCCGCGCGGACTAAAGTGTCTCGCGAAAAGCGTTAGCGCACCGCTTCGAAAACCATTTCACCGCCTGCATCATTGTTGAGGATGAGCGCGTTTGCTGACACTTCAGCCAAAGTCATCTTGTCCAAGCTTTGCAGCATCCACGTTTCGGCCTCCAGATCAGGGCACGCGCGACGCGTGCTGGCGAGGTTTTCGGTTTTGAACCATGGGTAGGGTTCTAATTGTGAGCCGAAAAACTGGTTGCATGGGCCTTCGCCGGTGATTTTGCCTTCTTCTGGGAATTTTATCGTGGCATCGGCGGGAAAGACTTGGCCGTCTATTTCAACAAGCTTCCAAGTTGCGTCCGACGCGCCATAGCCCGATAGCGTTTCATCGCCACTGCACTGAAACAGAGCAACAAGTAAAGGGAAGGTGAACGCAAACCGCATATCTATCGCAATGCAAGTACCAGATCGACCAGCGATCCAATGGCCGCGGCGTTGTCGCTTGGGGCCTGCTTCCCGATCCCGTTCATCCCGATCGCTGCCGCGTAGATGATACGTGCCATTTCTGGGTTGGCGATTCCAATTTCAGTCAGCGCATTGTGTAAAAACCCAAGACGTGAAGTATCGATGCGCTCTACGGACCTGCGCGCGCCTTTGTGGGCTTGCGCCCAGCTTCGAACCGCTATTTCCAGCTTATCGAGTGTGGCAAAGGCCTGCGCCAGAGATCTTAACTGCGCAACTGGAGCGTCATCTGCATCCCTGACGTCTTCGCTGTGCGTCAGCGCGTTGACTTCCCACTCCTGCAACAACGACTTTTGGAAGGCTGGAACGTCGCGAAAATGCCAGTAAAAAGAGCCTTTCGAGACCTTCAGCCGGACAGCAAGTGGCTCAGCTTTCAGCGCGTCTGGCCCTGCACTTGCCAAGGCTTTCGCGCCGGCTTTTAGCCAGTCGCCGGGTCCCAGACGTGAGGAAATGCGAGCCATGCGTTCGACATACTTTTGCGTATGTGCCAATTCAAGACGATCGACGTGATGGGGTCAATTGGTCACGCCCGCGCACCTGGATTTTGGAGCCAAATCGAGGGCAGACGAAAAAGAGCGGCCATAAGAGGCCGCTCTGTTTGGTACTCAAATAACTTGAAAAAAGCTGGGGACTTTTAACAAACTCACATTCAGAGAAGAACGCGACATCGCCATGAACAAGTTGTGAAAAACCTGTGACAGTTCAAAGGTTATTCCTCGGCACGCCCATTCCTGTTCAAAGCGCTACGCGATAAACCTTACTCACAGATGACCGCGAAATGCAGCGCGACACTTAATCGTTGCGCGCGTTTCGCCTTTTGCTGATGTCGCAGGTTAAAGGCAAAGCGCTTTAGGCTCGCATCACGATAAAATCTGGATTGATTTGAACTGGCTCGATGCACTCAAAGGCACCGAATGTCCTGCGGCTAACGCACGCGTTTGGGTCTCATGCTGACAGCAGCTTTGCGATTTGCGCTACATCATCAGAAGCGCAAGGTCGCACATTATTCGGCAGGCGTGTCTTTGGCTTCGCGCTTTTTGGAGGCGCCAAACAAGGTGCCGGGAAAGATATCCTTGAGCATTTTGCCCATCAGCGCTGCGCCGAACAAAACCATCAACCCGATGGCAACCATCACAAACGTATCCATGAATGTATCCCTCTATTCGTAGAATTCCGACAGGCTGCGTAGTTAAGGAAAAGGGCGAGAAAATGACCAAATTGGCGCGTTTGTGGTCATAGCTGGAGGGTACAAGCCTTCAGATAGCGGTGGAGTGCACGCCCGAAAGTCAGATAAACATCTGAAATCATTATACCTTAGCCTTGCAAAGCCAGCCGTTGGATCAGATGAAACCGTCCTTGGGTGTCCTCGCCAACAAGGCTGAGCGCATCGACATCAAAGGGGCGGGGTACATGCGGCATGACATGCGACTCAAGGATGTCTTGCACAGATTTAGCCTGCGTTTTGGGCATTTTTTCGGTCAGCGTCATATGAAACCGAAAGGCATCCATCACATACGGATACCCCCATCGCAGCAAGAGCGCGTCCTGTTCGGCGTTCAGGTTACTTGCCCGACGTTTCGCGATCTCGGCGTCTGTCAGCGGGGCGCGAAAGGGATCAAGGTCGCGTACAGCATGCGATGCAAGTGCACCAAGAGCAGATGTGTCTCCTTCTGGTACAAGCGCCAGAAATCGCCCCAAGCGCGCAAGCGCAAGGCCCTTCAACTTCACCGGTTTCAAGCCTGCACACAGCGCCTCAAACCCGGCGCAGAGATCTGCCTCAGATTGCCCTTGGGCCAGCCGGAAGGGCGGTTTGATCGTTGCATGAAAGCCGTATTTGCCTGGGGTTCGAGTGATGTTTTGCCTGATATTGGCCAGTTCCGGGATACTTGGCGGCCGTGGTATCTGTCCTGTCAAAATGTCCCAGCCAAGCCAACCGGCGCCAAACGTTGCCAGGGGGCCTGGGGCGGGGGTGAAATAAATGGCATAGCGGATAAAATTCATGCGGGCCGAGCCTATCTGAGCACTTTGCTTTGTCCTGCAACGACGCAATAGCTAAGTTTGTTCTACCGGCACATGCCATGGCTTCTCTGTCGCGCGCAAGATTGCGCATCTTGTCAGTTGTAGCCTTGTGTCAGACCTGCGCATATCTTCTGAACAAAGGGAGACCCGTCGATGCCCACAAAAACGTTATTCGAGCCGCCTCAAAACCCAATGTTGCCTGTAACTGGACAGGATGCTCAGTTCCCCATCCGCCGTATCTTTTGTGTGGGGCGCAACTATGCCGCTCATGCCGCTGAAATGGGCAACGAGGTGGACCGTGAAGCGCCGTGGTACTTCAATAAATCTGCGCATGCCTATTGTGCCAGTGGCACGCAAATCCCAATGCCACCAGAGACAGAGAATTGCCACTTTGAGATGGAATTCGTCGTGGCCCTTGATAGTGAGGCGGCCAATGTAAATGTCGAGCATGCTATGGACGCGGTTTTCGGATATTGCTGCGGTATAGATCTGACGCGGCGCGACCTACAGGCACAAGCCAAGGAAAAGCGTCGCCCCTGGGATATCGGGAAGGATTTTGAAAATGCCGCCATTCTTGGTCGCGTATCACCCAGATCGGAGTTCGGAGAGATCGGTGACCAAACAATTTGGCTCGATCACAATGGTGCGCGTGTTCAGGAGGCCCCGCTGAGTGACATGGTTTGGTCTGTGCCGGAAATCATCACGCATCTGTCGCGGTTCTATCACCTTATGCCTGGCGACCTGATTATGACTGGAACACCAGCAGGGGTTGGGCCGGTTGCACAGGGCAGCCATCTGGTTGGACAGGTCGATGGCTTGGATGCGGTAGAGATTTGGTTTTCGGGATGACACGCCGCTTGATGGTTGCAAATGGCGGAACAATAATGTCATCGTTTCGAGCAACTCTGGCGGATTGACCAGAGAAACGATCCGATTTTGGGAGGATGAATTCATGAAAATGCTAAGGCTGACCGCGAGCGCGGCTATCGCGGCACTCATGTCAACGGGCGCTCTGGCGGCCGATGTAACGCTCAAAATGCACCAGTTTTTGCCACCTCAGGCGAATGTGCCCAAACTGATCCTTGAGCCTTGGGCGGAGCGCGTCGAAGAAGCGTCCGGCGGCAAGATCCAGATTGATCATTTTCCTTCAATGCAACTGGGTGGAAAACCGCCGGAATTGATCAGTCAGGTTCAGGACGGCGTGGCGGATATCATCTGGGTGGTTGCCGGATATACACCGGGCCGCTTCCCGCAGGCCGAAGTTTTTGAACTGCCGTTCATGATGACCAATGCCGAGGACACGTCGCGCGCCTATTGGGAATTTGCCGAAGCCAACATGATGGACAAGGACTTTAAGGATCTTAAAATCCTGGGCGTCTGGGTGCATGGTCCGGGTGTGATCCATTCAGCGGAGCCCGTTGAAAACATCAGTGATCTCAATGGTATGACTGTACGTGGTCCGACACGGATTATCACCGGTATGCTGGGCGAGCTTGGAGCGACACCCAAAGGCATGCCCGTGCCTGCAATGCCTGAGGCGCTGTCCAAGGGTGTAATCGATGCGGGCGTGATCCCGTGGGAGGTCACGGCGGCTCTGAAAGTGCCGGAACTGGTGGAAAACCATACGACATTTGGGGACGAGTCGCTCTACACGGCCGCCTTCATCTTTGCGATGAACAAGGAAAAATACGAAAGCCTGCCGGACGACTTGAAAGCGGCTATCGACAGTCAGTCAGGCGCGGATTTCTCAGCTCTTGCCGGTAAGATCATGCAGGATTCTGATGGCCCCGCTCGAGAGCTGGCCGAAGAGCGCGGCAACAACATCATCGATCTGACGCCTGAACAGGTGGCCGAGTGGAAAGAGGCCGCAAGTGATGTTGAAGCGAAGTGGATTGCTGAGATGAACGACAAAGGTTTTGACGGGCAGGCACTTGTTGATCAGGCGCGCGGGCTGATCGCGGAAAAAAGCGAATAAGCAATGTGAACCGCGCTGCTAAAGGGGCGGCGCGGTGCTTTCAGGGGGCAAGGCATGCCGCGATTGGTTCTGGCACTGGCACGCGGTATGGCGGTTTTGGGCGGGCTGGTTCTGACCGGTTTGATCCTGATCACCTGCGTGTCGGTTCTCGGCGGGCTTGGAAACAGCTTTTTTCACAGTGCCGTTGCCGAGAGCGTGTTTCCCGAATTTGCACAAGCCGCGTTGGACCTTGGGGTCGGGCCACTCTTTGGAGACACCGAGATGGTCGAGGTCGGCATGGCTTTTGTCATCTTCTGTTTCCTGCCGCTCTGCCAGATTTCAGGGAGCCACGCATCTGTTGATATTTTTAGTTCAAGACTGCCGTTGCGTATCAACCGCGCCTTGCAGGTGCTGATTGACGTGATTTTTGCGGCTGTTCTGATCCTGATTGCGCTGCGGCTCTTTGCCGGGCTGCAAGAAAAAATGCAGTACAACGAGACGACCTATGATCTGCAATTCCCGATCTGGTGGAGCTATGGGGCCAGTCTTGCGGCATCCAGTATTGCGGCGCTGGTCGGGGTCTATGTCGCAGGGGCGCGGATTGTTGAGGTGGCCAGCGGCCGTGTGATCCTTCCCAGCCGTCAGGGGATGGACGGGTGAGCAACCTAGAGATTGGCATTGCCTCCTTCCCGGTTTTGATGGGGTTGATCTTCCTGCGGGTGCCCATCGGGCTGGCCATGTTCCTTGTGGCGCTGGGAGGTCTTTTTGCCATCACCGATGGTTGGACCGTGGCGCTAGCGCGGCTCAAGCATGAAACCTACTCGACCTTTTCCAACTACTCTTTGTCGATTGTTCCGATGTTTCTGCTCATGGGCCATTTCGCGACATTGGGCGGCATGTCCACCGCGCTCTTCAAAGCGGCAGAGGCGTGGCTCGGACATCGCAAAGGCGGGGTGGCTATGGCCTCAGTAGGGGCCTGCGCAGGGTTTGGCGCAATCTGTGGCTCATCTCTGGCCACCGCTGCCACCATGAGCCAGGTCGCGTTGCCTGAGCTGCGTCGCTATGGCTATTCCGGAGGGTTTTCCACAGCTACGCTAGCTGCGGGCGGGACGTTGGGTATTCTCATCCCGCCATCCATGGTGCTGGTTATCTACGCCATCCTGACTGACCAGAATATCGCCAAACTGTTCCTCGCGGCCTTTGTGCCCGGGGTTTTGGCGGCAATTGGGTACATGATCACGATCAACATCTATGCCCGCCTTCATCCCGAGGCCGCGGGCGCGCGTGATCCTGTGCCTATGCGCGAACGGGTGCGTGCATTGATTGACGTCTGGCCGGTTCTGGCGGTTTTCTCGCTTGTCGTCGGGGGCATCTATCTTGGCTGGTTCACTCCCACAGCCGGGGCAGCGGTTGGAGCGGCGGGGACCGGGCTGATTGCGTTGTTCAAAGGTGGGATGGGCTGGAAAGCTCTGGAAGGCGCGTTCCACGCCACCGCACGCAATACCGCGATGATCTTTTTCATCATTCTGGGTGCCGCGTTCTACAACGGGTTTCTCGCACTGAGCCAAGCGCCCCAAGCCTTGTCGGAGTGGGTCATCGGCCTGGGCCTCAGCCCTTGGTCGGTCTTGATCTGCATCCTTCTGCTGTATCTTGTCTTTGGCTGCCTGATGGACAGCCTGTCGATGATCCTTCTGACGATCCCAATCTTCTTTCCAATCATCAGCCAGCTTGATTTCAACTTTGTCTCCCTCGCCGCACTCCAAGCCGATGCCGCGCGCGAGGTGCTGGCAAGCGGCATACCCGAGGGCATGACCGCCGAAATGCTCGGGTCGATAGAGACCGCTATCGCGTCAGGTCAGGAACTTTCGCGCGACATGATGCGCGCTCTGGATATCAACATCACCCAAGGCCGCGCCAACCGCATCGAGGCCGAAGAAGTGGCGATCTGGTTCGGCATTCTGGTTCTGATCGTGGTCGAAGTCGGCCTGATCACACCGCCTGTGGGGATGAATCTCTTTGTAATCAACGCCATGGACCCGCGCACAAGGATGTCCGAAACCTATCGTGCGGTGCTCTACTTTGTAGGCTCAGACGTGGTGCGCGTGGCCATTCTGGTTGCGTTTCCGGGGATTACCTTGTTCCTGCTGCGATGGCTGCATTAGGAGTGAATGATGGTTGAAGACACCTCTCCCTGGCTGGCTCGTTTTCCAGTGACGCTTTTCACCACAGTGATGGGACTGAGCGGACTGACACTGGCACTGGCCGAAGGAGAACGGGTGTTGAGTTTGGCTCACGGCATGTCGATACTCAGCGCGCTCATCACAGTTGTCGTCTTTATGTTGGTGACCGCCGCCTATGCTCTGAAGGCTCTACGTTTTACAGGTGCCGTGAAGGCCGAATGGAACCACCCCGTCAGTCTGGCGTTTTTCCCGGCGATCTCGATTTCCCTTCTGCTGCTCGCGGCTGTGGCTTTACCCTGGTCAGAACCAATCTCGCGCGGGATATGGATCATAGGGACTGCGCTTCAGCTTATTTTGACCTTGGCTGTCATCTCAAGTTGGATCGGTTCGCGCGCCTTTTTACATGGCCATCTAACCCCGGCCTGGTTCGTTCCTGCGGTTGGCAATGTCATAGCACCTCTGGCCGGAGCACAGCTCGGCTACATCGAAATCAGCTGGTTTTTCCTCTCCATCGGACTGCTCTTTTGGATCGTGCTGCTGGCCATGGTGATCAACCGGCTGGTGTTTCACGACCCTCTGCCGGAACGGCTTCAACCGACGTTGGTGATCTTGATTGCCCCGCCGGCTATTGGATTTCTGGGCTGGACCAGCCTGAACCCCGGGCTTGATCCTATGGCGCGCATCCTGATGAATTCTACGCTGTTCTTCCTGATTGTCGTGGTGGTGCAGCTCCCAGCTATCCTCCGGTTGCCATTTTCACTGTCCTTCTGGGCGCTCAGCTTCCCCTTGGCTGCCGCGACGACGGCATCCTTGCGGTTTTCGACTCTATCTGGATCAATGTTCCATCATTGGCTGGGCTTGGTTTTGTTGGCTTTCCTGACGCTCACTTTGTTGATTTTGTTATATAAAACGCTCAAGTCACTCGCTTCAGGACACGCCTTTTGAGGCCCCAATACCTTCATGGGAAAGCCAAATTGGTTTCCTTCATTTGACACAAACCGGTGGCAAACCCTTGGGGCATGAGCAGGGAAAACCAAAGCAAGCACCTCAAAGCCGCGCTACTGGGCGTGGTTGTGTGTGCAATTATCGTCTCTTTCCGCCTATTTGGTGGAGGGCCAGAACGGCTTGTTCCCTACTTATCTGAGCCGGTCATCAGCCTGACCGGTGACGCGCCGGTTTCAGGCAGCGCCGCCGAAGACTACGGGAGCCTTGTCGAGAACGCTGATTACTATGCGGCTTTCGCCATGGGCGAGGCAGGCGGTCATGGATGGTCCGATAATCATTCCACCCAAGACATGGCTGATGCGTCCGCTATGGCGTGGTGTGAAGAGCATGACGCCGAATGCCGTGTCATCCTGCGGATCGCTCCGGCCGCGCCTCTTGTGCTGGATGACTTGCCCTTGTCAAAAACGTCCGCACTCGCGCTCAGCGAATACAAAAGCCGTCCTGCGACCAAAGCGATTGCTTTGTCAGAAACCGGGGTGTGGGGGATGTCCTGGGGTCAGGACACCAAAAAGAGCGCGGTGACAGTCGCGGTCGAAAAGTGCCGGGAACGGCTGAACATGGGATTTCCTGACCGCCGCACCTACGGCACGTGCCGTCTGGTCTGGTTCGACTAAACGGCTAGCCTAGAATCCGGCGCGCAATCACCTGTGCCTGAATTTCCGCGGCACCCTCAAAGATGTTGAGAATTCGCGCGTCACACAGCACGCGGCTAATGGCGTATTCAAGCGCGAAACCGTTGCCGCCATGGATCTGCAGGGCATTGTCCGCCGCCGACCAGGCAACGCGGGCACCCAAGAGCTTGGCCATGCCCGCCTCGACGTCACAACGCCGACCCTCATCCTTTTCAAAGGCCGAGAAATAGGTGAGCTGGCGTGCGATCATGATTTCAACTGCCATCATCGCCAGTTTGTTGGCCACGCGCGGGAATTCAATCAGGGATTTGCCGAACTGTTTGCGATCCTGAGCATATTGCATGCCCAGATCAAGCGCCGAGGCGGCAACACCGACCGCTCGCGCGGCGGTTTGGATACGCGCGCTCTCGAAGGTTTCCATAAGCTGCTTGAAGCCTTTGCCCTCTTTGCCGCCCAAGAGATTCTCGCCCTTCACTTTGAAATCATCAAAGTTGAGCGTGTATTCCTTCATGCCGCGATAGCCCAAAACCTCGATCTCGCCACCTGAGATGCCGGGATCCTGCCAAGGCTCTGCGTCGGTGCCGGGGGTTTTCTCGGCCAGGAACATGCTGAGGCCCTTGTAGTCCTCTGTGCCGGGCACGGTGCGTGCCAGCACCGTCATCACATGGGTACGCGCGGCATGCGTGATCCATGTCTTGTTCCCGTTGAGGATCCAGTCGCCGTTTTCATCCTGCTTGGCGCGGGTCTTGAGCGACCCAAGGTCAGAGCCTGTGTTTGGCTCCGTAAAGACAGCCGTTGGGAGTGTTTCACCAGAGGCGAGACGCGGCAGCCATTTTTCCTTTTGTTCGTCCGTGCCGCCAGCGATGATCAACTCGGCGGCAATCTCGGAGCGTGTGCCGAGAGACCCCACACCAATATAGCCGCGGCTCAGCTCTTCGGAGACGACACACATGGACGCTTTGGACAGGCCAAAGCCGCCAAACTCCTCGGGGATGGTCAGGCCAAAGACACCCATTTCGGCCAGTTCGTTGATCACCTCCATCGGGATCAATTCGTCCTTGAGGTGCCATTCATGCGCCTCAGGCAACACACGGTCGACGGTGTAGCGGCGGAATTGCTCGCGGATCATTTCCAGCTCGTCATCAAGACCACTGGCGCCCACGGTGATCTCGGCGGCACGCTCCTGCATCAGTTCCACAAGGCGCACGCGGGCCGCTTGTGTGTTTCCTGACTGCGTGAGCGTCATGACCTCGGGCGTCATAAGAACGCGCATATCGTCCTGGCTCAGGCCAATATCCTGCAGGCGCAGCACCTCGCCCTGGTTCATCGGAATGCCGCCATAGATCTGCCAGAGGTATTCGCCAAAAGCAATCTGGTGGAT
This sequence comes from uncultured Roseovarius sp., assembly GCA_947496175.1. Classification (GTDB taxonomy): domain Bacteria; phylum Pseudomonadota; class Alphaproteobacteria; order Rhodobacterales; family Rhodobacteraceae; genus Roseovarius. Next base: position 503,919 of record CANMBU010000001.1, on the reverse strand, counting down.
GAGCTGCTCAACTTCGCCAAACTTTCCATCGGATTGTAGCCGAGAGGCCCAACCCTGCATCTGACGCAGGGATTCAACATAAGTGGCCAGCCATGCAAGCCCATGGGCCGCTGTCTGGTTTTCCTCGACCGCACGTGAAGAAACACGGTCATCGACGGTGACGAGTTCTTTCAAAGCGGATTTTGCTTTGTCCAAAACGGCCTCTGCCGGAGCAACGGCGGCACCGGTCATCGTCAGAAGATCGTCGATGAGTATTGCTTTGGATGCCATCACGTCCTGTCCATCATGCGCCATGAATCACACTCCTCTTACTCGGTCGGACTGTCCTAGCTATTTCGCAGGTGCAGCGCAACTATTTTGCTTATGCGGCACGGCAAATGGTTTAATATTGCGCCAACCTGTCGCGGCTACGAGGTTCGCCGAGCCCGAGTCGACGTATAATATCATGAAAGTAACCCGTGCGGAGGCTGGGAAAAGTGCTACCAACGGCCTATGGAGATTTTGCTCGGCCCGGATTGGGCGTTCCTGCTTGTATTTGCCTTTTGCATTGCCGTTTTGGGCGGCATCGTGAAAGGCGTGGTGGGTTTTGCCATGCCGATGGTGGTGATCTCGGGGCTCAGCACCTTCATTTCACCTGAAATCGCACTGGCTGCCCTGATCCTGCCAACACTTGTGTCCAACGGATGGCAGGCCCTGCGCAACGGTGTGGTCGCGGCTCTGGGGTCTGTGTGGAAGTTCCGGGTTTTTCTTCTGGCGGGGGTATTTTTCATGCTGGGCTCAGCCCAGCTTGTCCCTGTGATCCCCGAGGCGGCGATGCTCCTGATTATTGGTGTGCCGGTCGTGATATATTCCGCTTTCGCGCTTGTGGGCCGCCCCCTGGCGTTGCCACCCAATCCCGGCAAACGGATCGAGGCGGGGATCGGGGCCATTGCAGGGTTCTTTGGTGGCATCTCCGGCGTGTGGGGGCCGCCCACGGCCATCATGCTGACGGCGATGAACACCGAAAAGACCGAGCAGATGCGTGTCCAGGGGGTGATCTACGGGGTAGGTGCGGTGCTATTGGTTGCGGCACATCTGTTTTCCGGGGTGCTCAACGCGCAAACGGTGCCGTTTTCCCTGATGCTGATCCCGCCTGCATTGCTTGGGCTTTGGATCGGGTTCAGGGTCCAAGACCGCATTGATCAGGCGCTCTTTCGCAAACTGACTTTGGCAGTGCTGGTCATAGGCGGGTTGAACCTCGTGCGGCGCGGGCTGATGGGCGTTTGAATTCGGGTATTTTTGACAAGAAAGAAGCCCAAGACCCTTAGCCCTCTTTTATGCACAGCGCTAATCCGGTAAAGCGCGCGGGACGTGACTGAAATTTATGGATAAGAGCCAATGAAGTTCACCCTGTCCTGGCTGAAAGACCATCTTGAGACCGATGCAAGCGTGGCGGAGATTTCCGACGCGCTGACCGATCTTGGGCTGGAAGTCGAAGAGATCATCAATCCGGGTGAGCGGCTGAAGGACTTTACCATTGGCAAGGTACTCAAGGCCGAGCAACATCCGGATGCAGATCGTTTGCGCGTGTGTCAGGTGATGACCGACGAGGGCGAGACGCAAATCATTTGCGGGGCGCCCAATGCGCGGACCGGCATCACTGTCGTGATTGCCAAGCCCGGGGTCTATGTGCCGGGCATTGATACGACCATCGGCGTGGGCAAAATCCGCGGCATCGAGAGCTATGGCATGATGTGCTCAGAGCGCGAGATGGAGCTCTCTGATGAGCATGATGGGATCATTGAGCTGCCTTCCGGTGAGGTTGGGGAACGCTTCATTGACTGGTTGGCGGAACATGACCCTGTGAAGGTGGATCCGGTGATCGACATCGCCATCACGCCCAATCGGCCCGATGCGCTGGGTGTGCGGGGCATTGCGCTTGATCTCGCAGCGCGTGGTCTGGGCACGATGAAACAGGCGCCCTCCGCCAAGGTAGAAGGCCAATTCCCAAGTCCCATCACTGTAACCATTGACGAAGATACCCGCGAAAGTGGCTGTTTCGTCTTTGCCGGGCGTCTCATTCGCAACGTCAAGAACGGCCCAAGCCCTGAGTGGCTGCAAGACCGTTTGCGCGCCATTGGTCTGCGACCCATCTCGGCGCTTGTCGATATCACCAATTTCTTCACCTATGACCGCAACCGCCCGCTGCACGTTTTTGATGCCGACAAGGTCAAAGGCAATCTGCGGGTGCACCGTGCCAAAGGTGGTGAAAAGCTTATCGGACTGGATGAAAAAGAATACACGTTCAGCGCGGGGCAAGTGGTGATTTCCGATGACGACGGCATTGAAAGCATCGGCGGCATCATGGGCGGTCTGGAGACGGGCTGTACCGAAGAGACCACCAATGTGTTTCTCGAAGCCGCCGTATGGGACCATATTCAGATCGCGCACACCGGCCGCGCGCTCAAGATCAATTCCGATGCGCGCTATCGCAATGAGCGCGGCATTGATCCTGCGTTCAACATGGAAGGCCACGAGCTTGCCACGCAGATGATCCTTGATCTTTGTGGCGGTGAGCCGTCGAATGTCGTTGTGGCTGGTGACGTGCCGGATGTCAGCCGGGCTTATCGGCTTGATGCGGCGCGGGTTCAGTCGCTTGTAGGTATGGACATCCCCGAAGCGGAACAGCGCCAGACGCTCACAAGCCTTGGATTCAAGCTGGAAGGTAATATGGCGCATGTACCCAGCTGGCGGCCTGATATCCTCGGTGAAGCGGATCTTGTGGAAGAGGTGGCGCGCATTGCCTCGCTCACCAAGCTGCAAGGAAAGCCCATGCCGCGAACGCAGGCTGGCGTGCCAAAAGCCATTCTAAGCCCTGCGCAAAAGCGAGAGCGCACCGCGCGCCGTACGGCGGCGGCTTTGGGCTACAATGAATGCGTCACGTACAGCTTTATTGATCAGGCCAGTGCGACGCTCTTTGGCGGCGGGTCTGATGCCACTATGCTCGCCAACCCGATCAGTTCCGAGATGAGCCATATGCGCCCGGCGCTCCTTCCCGGCCTGTTGCAGGCAGCGGCGCGCAATCAGGCGCGCGGGGCCATGGATCTTGCGCTTTTCGAGGTTGGTCATGCCTTCCATGGTGGAGAGCCCGAAGAACAGCACTTACAGGTCTGTGGTCTTCTCGTGGGTCGCACAGGCCCCAAGGATGTGCACAGCGCGTCTCGCCCTGTTGACCTTTATGACGCGAAGGCAGACGCAGAAGCCGTGCTGTCTGCGTTGGGTGCGCCGGCCAAGGTGCAAATCCTGCGCGGCGCGCGTGAATGGTGGCATCCCGGTCGGCACGGCATGATCTGCCTTGGGCCAAAGAAGGTCTTGGGTGTCTTTGGCGAGTTGCACCCCAAAGTCCTGCGCGAGATGGATGTCAAAGGCCCTGCCGTGGCTTTCACCCTCTGGCCACAGGAAATTCCCATGCCGCGCAATGCAGGCGCAAGCCGTGGGGCGATGCAAATCAGCGACCTGCAAGCGGTGGAACGTGACTTTGCCTTTGTCGTGGACACGGATGTTGAGGCGTTGACGCTGGTCAACGCCGCCGCAGGTGCGGACAAAGCCCTGATTGAGGACGTGCGTGTCTTTGACGAGTTCATCGGTGGCAGCCTTGGCGACGGCAAGAAGAGCCTGGCCATCACGGTTCGCCTGCAACCGTCTGAGACGACGTTGAAAGACGCCGATATCGAGGCGGTTTCGGCCAAAATTATTGAGAAGGTGGTGAAGGCCACGGGCGGGGTGCTCAGGGGGTAACGTGCCCTTAGGGTCACAGCTCCGAACCATGACTCCTAAAAGGGCTTGAGGCGACTCAGGCCCTTTTCTAACAACCACTTTTCGCAACTGAATCTGAAAGAGGACACACCCATGCGTGTTCAGCAGACCCCTATCGGACCCGTCGGAGGACGGATGTAAGTTGCCTGTGGATACATCCGCAGGCGCGTTTTTAACGCTTGTGGAGATGGTCCATGACCCCTCAAGATGTAGAATTGATCGGGCAAAGTTTGCCCAGGGAAATGGTGTTTCCCTATTTCGCCGACCGTGAGAGCGCGTGGGTGCTGGCCGCATGCATGCCTGCGTCCGCACGTATCAATGACTTGCGCAAAACCCCTTTTGGCAAGCTTTTGGACCGGCCCGCGTTGCGTGCGCTGGTCGCGCGGTGTGGCGGTGTGCTGCACCGTGATGATGTGCTGGCGGTGGCTTATGCCGACCAGGCCATGGGGCGCGCCACACTCGGCCCCGTCGCTACGGCCGGGGTTGAGGCGGTGTTTGGCGAGACCTGGCACGATTTTTGTCTCAGCTTCGATATCTGGGGCGACAGGCGGCGTTGGTATGATCAGACCACGCGCCAGAACGCCAATCTGGTGGTTCAACTGGGCTTTCCCAGTGATCATGCCGCTCTGATGGGGCGCTATCTGCAGGAGGGCGCGCGCAAGGATTTTGAATGGGATGGACATCCCATCCGCACCTCAGGCCGACCGACGCTGGCCTGGGCACGGCTGGATATTGACCTTGAGGCGCGTGAAGCGCTGATCGAGGAGGTGCAAACCGATTGGTTGCGCAACGCAGGGGAGGAGGTTGCGGCCTTGCGCGCCAGCGCCCCGCGCAGCCGCGCGTTAGCGCAGATGGAGCGATATGAAAGCGGGCTTGTGGATCGTTACGGCAAAATCTGGAGCCGCGCGATGCTTCTGGCGGCGCTCATTCTGTTGCGCGATGGGCTTGGGGTAGAACGGGTGTGGATGCATCAGCCTGCGCCGGGGAAACTCCTCAAACGCATCCATGGCGTTGCGCCACCTCGATCGCTTTACACCAGCTTACCGCGATCCTTCTGTTTCGCACCCACCCGTGTGCGTCCAGGTTTCCTGCGGCATCTGCCCAAGAAACTGACCAAGACGCTGCCGAAAGATGCGCCGCTCTTTTGGCAGATGGAATTCGGCCAAAGGGGTGGTCGAATTGACACGGTTTAGACCATGCGCTCTTTCAGCATGTCGGCCAACAAATCAAACACCAGCCGGATCCTCCGGCTGGTGTGCAAGTCTCGATGCGTCACCAACCAAACTGGAAACGTGATGTCTGCCGCCCCGTCCAGCAGGCGCACCATGTCGGGAAAATCGCGTGCGATATCATCTGACATCGGGACAATTCCGAACCCCTTGCGTGCCAGTGCCCAGGCAGTGCTGCCATTGGCTGAACTTGTGGTAAACTGGGCCGCATCAATCGAGATGCGCCATTCTTGCAACGCTGCGATGAGACGCTCGTCATCACCCATACCGACGAAGTCATGCGAGCTCAGGTCATCAGCGTTTATGGGTGTGCCGCGTGCGTTCAGATAGTCTCTGGAGGCATAGAGATGCGCAGGCGCATCGGCGATCAGCCGGGCAATCAGGTCCGGCTCGGTTGGTCTCACATGCCGGATGGCGATATCCGCCTCGCGCGCCAGAATATCGCGGATGTCATTTGCAGCGATCACATCGACGCGCAGGCGCGGTGCCATGCTCCGCAAACGCACGAGGATATCGGGCAGAACATAGGTGCTGCTCATATCTGAGGCCGTGACACGCACCACCCCCTCCAGGGAATGCGCCCGTCCTTCGGCAATAAGGGCAATGCGATTGGCGGCATCCCCCATGGCCTTTGCATCAGCCAAAAGATCCTGTCCGGCGTCCGTCAGACGCAAGGCACGGCCGCTGCGCTCGAAAAGGGTGAGGCCAAGCTCTTCTTCCAGCGCGCTGACCTGACGGCCCAGTGTGGGTTGGGTCAATCCAAGCGACCGGGCCGCCGCAGAGAGCGATCCGGTCTGCGCCGTGGCCAGAAAAGCGCGAAGCCGCGACCAGTCAAACGGCTGTTCTATACGTTTTTGCATGATTATCCTGCAATTTTCGCCAATTCAGTCTGAATTCATGCGGATTTATAGGGTGTGGCAAAGGAGAGATGCAATGCACCCTGATTCCAAATTCTGGACAAAACTCGCTGCAAAATACGCTGCCCGGCCAATCTCGGACATGGAGGCCTATGAGCAGACCCTGAGCCGTATCCGGGCACATCTGCCGCCCAATGCACGCGTGCTGGAAATCGGCTGCGGTACCGGAGGCACAGCCGAGCGGTTGGCGGCTGATGTCGAAACCTATATTGCGACGGACTTTTCCGAAGGCATGATCGCGCAAGCGCATTTGCGAGATGTACCGGACAATGTGGAGTTCCGCGTGGCCGATGTGTTTGACTCTGTATTTGAGACCGGCAGCTTTGACGCGGTGATCGCGCTCAACCTTCTGCACTTGGTGCCGGACACGCATCAGGTCTACGCGCGGGTGCAAAACCTGCTGAAACCAGGCGGTGTCTTTATCTCCAAAACGCCCTGTATTGGCGAACGTGATCTGGGGTTCAAATTTGGCCTTTTGAAACGTGCCATTCCGGTCATGCAATGGTTAAGCAAAGCCCCGTTCGTGCGCTTTCTCAGCCGTATTGACATGGACCAGGAAATCACCACCGCTGGCTTCCGCATTATCGAGACCGGCAATTACCCGGTGCGCCCGCCAAACCATTTTGTCGCCGCACACCCGGCCTGACTTGCTTTTCTTTGCCGCCGCCGCAGGTTAAGCGCTAGCAAAACGAGGAGACCGGCCCATGCTGAACGTTTATTTGTCAGGTGAAATTCATACCGATTGGCGCGAACAGATTATCGCAGGCGCCAAGGGGCTGGATGTGGTGTTCAGCGCGCCCGTTACGGATCACGCGGCCTCTGACGATTGCGGCGTGTCGATCCTGGGTGCGGAAGAAAACAAGTACTGGCATGACCACAAGGGGGCCATGGTCAACGCCATTCGCACCCGCAAGGGGATTGCCGATGCCGACGTGGTCGTGGTGCGCTTTGGCGAGAAGTACAAGCAATGGAACGCAGCCTTTGACGCAGGCTATGCAAGCGCCTTGGGCAAGTCGCTTATCATCCTGCAACCGCCCGAGCATGACCACGCCTTGAAAGAGGTCGACGCGGCAGCTCTGGCTGTGACGCGCGAGCCGGGGCAGGTGGTTGAGATTTTGCGCTACGTGCTGGATGGAACGCTGCCGGGGTGAGGAAGCTATTGGCGGCTCAGAGCCCAAAGTTACGATTACTGAATGCTGCAAGGGTGTAGGCGATCCGCGCATTGCGGACATTCGTCATCGTCAGAGCAGGCTTGTTTGTCAGCAGGTGAGGGACATCGAAGTCCTCACCTGCATTAAACGATATAGTCAACTGGTTTGGGCGTGGTTGCCAAAATACAGGAATTCGCGATCCATGCCGGCAACGTCTCCGGCCTCCAGTGATAGGCTCGCGCTGTCCAGCATCTTGTAGCTCTTCTGCGACTTCACCCAGTCATCCGCATCTTGAAGCGTGGTCAGCGTATAGCTGGTGGTTTCGCTCAGGTAATGCGTTGGGATGATCACCTTTGGCTTAAGTTTCTCCACGATATCGTTGCCTTGCTGGTAATCCAGGATGTGCTGTGAGCCGTCAACAGGCAGGGTAAGGACGTCGACTTGGCCGATGGCGTCCCAGAACTCCTGGGGAGGATTATGTCGGTTGTCGCCCCAGATCAGTGTTCGGATACCCCCGGTTTCGACCAAGTAAACCACCATATCCATATGGCTTACATTGTCCGGTGGGCAGGCATTGACACCGAATTCGTTCAAAGCGTCCGTCCAGCTATACCACCCCGGCGCTCGACACACATGCTTATCCGCAAACCCCGTGATTTTGATATCCGCAAACTCGAAATTGCCGACCATCCGATCCAATACCATGGTGGAAATCGGTCGGTGAATCGCATCATGATCAAAGTGCGTATGGGTGGATAGGCAGATGTCGACAGGTGTTTCAGGGAACTCGTTTTTAAACCAAAGCCCCCAAGCCCCCGAGGGGTCATCACGCCACGGGTCAAACATCAAAGTCGCGCCACCTGGTGAGGTGATCTTGATGGCGCAGTGGCCATAAAAGTCGATCCCCACAGCCCCCGAAACAGAGGATCCAGTGGTTTTTTGAAGCTCGATTACTCCGTTATTGTTACCCGGCTGAGTCCAGTCCGTCGATTGTGCTTGCGCCGTGGAGGTTGTCAAAAGGCTGGTTGCGCCTCCAACACCTGCGGCCCCCGCTGCGATAAAGAAGGAGCGGCGTGAAAGTCCCTTCGCCAGATCATCAGTGTCTCCGTTGACCAGCGTGGGTTCCAGTTTGAGGTCTTCTCTCTCCATGATTGTCATCCCTGTTTTCAAAAAAGTCTGGTTACGTCTCCAGACAGCCGGATGATAACAAGGTTGGCTCACAGCTCTGTTGCTAGAAAAGTAAGGGTATAACATGGGGATAATCCCCATGATATGTTTCGAGGTATACGTCTCGGCTACGCCATATCAGTGTAGAGATAACAGTAAGCTGCGCAGGTTTTTCCCGCTATGCCGCAGCCCCAGTTTGGAACGTATGTTGTTGCGGTGAAATTCGACCGTACTGCGCTCGCGCGACAATGTGCGGGCGATTTCTTTGGTTGATTGCCCTTGCATGATCATCTGAGCCACTTCGCGCTCGACCGGTGTCAGCTCTTCCATGACGGTCATCAGCTTGCCACTGACGCTGCCGGTGATCGACCCTAGTTGGTCTTCGATCATATCCAGATAGGCGCATCCGGTTGGATCATTCTCTACCCGGATCCGCAGCTTCGCCAGATGCGGCAAAACTAATCCTTTGATCTGGCGTAACAGCTTCAGATCATAATCTTCGCGAGCTTTCTCTACACTGCCAAGTAGCACCCTGAGCGCCGTGTTTGCTTCTTCCAGATCCTCCGTACGCTCCATTACTCTCAGCTCAAGCTCATCCAAAGCGATCTGCAACTCCGCTTCCAGTGCGATGCGCCGGTTGATTTCAGTGAACAGCTCAAGATCAGCCTCGATAACTCTGGCAAATTCCTGCAGTCCTTCCCGAAAGAGGACCGCGCGCTTGTTGCGTCGTGAATCCAGTACACAGATCGTGCCGAAAATCGTACCGTCTGGCCATTTCAATGGATAACCAATGTAAAAGGTCATCCCGTGTTCCAAATCGTCGTTGTCCGACCATTTGGGATCACTGGTTGCATCCTCGACGAACAACTCGCCGTCATTTTGCAGGACACCGTAACAGTAAAGCTTCTCGCTCAGCGTAAATTTGCAGCCAACTGGATAAGGGTTGTTCGTGCTCTGACTGGTAACGAAAACTGAATGGGAAGGTGCATCGGTACGCATCACCAGACTGGCCGGCACTTCCGCAAGTCGCGCGATTAGGTCAACGATACGCTGCCATTTATCGACCGTTTCTTTCGGAATTTGCGTATCAGGTGTCATACCTTTGACTTGTCTAATTTCGAGCCTTCAATGGAGCGGTCGTACAGGCGATCAACCATGATCGGTTTAATCTATGTATTGAAAACCAACGGTTGGTACTTCAGCTTATTTCTGACGGTCTTGCTCGGTCAATGTTTTTGATCGTCGTTCCCAAAACAGAAACATCTGCAAAAGTGAGTATTCGCGGGAGATTGTTTTTAGCCGAGAGCTCGCTTCATAAGTGGGCCGGGGTCGTGCGCTTACAGTAAAGCGTTTCGTGACATCGAGTCCGGATTGTGCACTCTTGCAGCTTTGCTTGATAGATGACTGCAGGTACCAACCTTTGTTCCCAAGCTTGCTGATTTATGTGGAGTTCAGTACTGAACTCGGCTCTTTGAGCACGCCCCCATATCTGCTCAACTAACTTGAAGTTCCGCGCCCTTTCCTACTTCTAGGTCTCATCGTCTCGAAACCACGCGAAACGGCTATTCAGGTGGGGCAATCGAACAGCAGCTCCTGTCCGCATAACCGACATTTTGGCGTTTCTTCGTTCTGCCGCCTTTCCTCTACGAAGTTCTGATTGCCCAGCGCATCCCGAGCATCACACGCCCAAAACCATCAATCCAAACCCTTGATAACTGCCAAACCCACAGTGCGCCCGGTTAACTTGCGCCCTTTACCGATCCCGCACCGATGCAGTACCGACGTGATACCGACACGATACCGACGTCGGAATCCTTGGAAAACAAAGGCCGTTAACCTTTGAAGCGCAGAATGCGCCTCAAACCATGAAAAAACCCGCGCTCCGTTGGGACGCGCGGGCTCGTGCTTCGTATTCAGTTTGGGTGTAGTTTACCCGATCGCCGCCGCTTTCACATCGTCGTCGATATGTGGCAGATATTGCTCGAAATTGTCGGCAAACATCTTCACCAGCTTATCGGCCTGCGCGTCATAGCCTTCGGTGTCGCCCCATGTGCGGCGCGGGTCGAGCAGAACCTCGGGCACACCCGGCACGTCGACGGGGACGTCAAAGCCAAAGTTGGGATCCTTGCGGAACTCCACCTTGCTCAAAGAACCATCCAGAGCGGCGGTCAGCAGAGCGCGTGTCGCCTTGATCGGCATCCGCTGGCCCGTGCCATAGGCGCCACCCGTCCAGCCTGTGTTCACCAGCCAGCAGGTCGCGCCGTACTTGGCGATCTTCTCGCGCAGCAGGTTGCCGTAAACCTCAGGGCGACGTGGCATAAAGGGCGCGCCAAAGCAGGTCGAGAATGTCGGTTCCGGCTCGGTCAGGCCCCGCTCGGTTCCAGCCACCTTGGCGGTAAAGCCGCTGAGGAAGTGATACATCGCCTGCGCTGGGGTCAGCCGCGCGATGGGAGGCAGCACACCAAAGGCGTCACAGGTCAGCATGATGATGTTCTTGGGGTGTCCGCCGAGGGCGGTTTCCGAGGCGTTTGAGATGTAGTGCATCGGGTAGGCGCAGCGCATGTTGGCGGTCAGGCTGTCATCGGCAAAGTCGAGATCCAGCGTCTCTTCGTCATAGACCATGTTCTCGATTACGGTCCCGAATTTCTCGGTTGTGGCGTAAATCTCGGGTTCTGCCTCGGGATCAAGATTGATCGTTTTGGCATAGCAGCCGCCTTCGAAATTGAAGGTGCCGCGGTCTGACCAGCCGTGTTCGTCGTCGCCGATCAGCGTGCGGTTTGGATCGGCAGACAGGGTTGTCTTGCCCGTGCCCGAGAGGCCAAAGAAGATGGCGGTATCAACCGGGTTGCCCTTGGCATGGTTGGCCGAGCAGTGCATTGGCATGATGCTTTTTTCGGGCAGCAGATAGTTCAGCAGGGTAAAGACGGATTTCTTATTTTCGCCCGCATATTCGGTGTTGCCGATCAGGATGAGTTTGCGGTCGAAATTCATCGCGATGACAGTGTCGGAGCGGCAGCCGTGCTTTTCAGGGTCAGCCTTGAAGCTGGGACAGTTGATCACTGTGAAATCTGCCACGAACCGGTCCAAAGCCTCGCGCTCGGGGCGACGCAGCATGTGACGGATGAAAAGACCGTGCCAGGCAAGCTCGGTCACCATCCGCATGTTGATAGAATGGGCCGGGTCCGCGCCACCAACGAGATCCTGTACATAGTAATCACGGCCCTTCATGTGCGCGATCATATCGTCATAGAGCCGGTCAAACGCCGCAGGGTCCATCGCCGCGTTATTATCCCACCAGATGCTGTCGGCAACGCTATCGGTTTTGACCACATGCTTGTCTTTGGGGGACCGGCCGGTGAACTTACCCGTTGAAACAAGAAAGGTTCCACCACGACCCAGGCGACCTTCGCCATTGCGCAGGGCCAGCTCAATCAACGCGGGCTCAATCAGGTTGTAGTGAACGTCCCCCAAACCCTCGATGCCTTGGTCTTCAAGCCGGAATTTCGGGTTCACCCGTCCTATTGTCATTGTGCGCTCCTACTTTGTCGCATGGCCTCAGGTTGGGCCGGAAAATACATGTTTTGCGCGGCTCTGTCGCGCCGGTCTGTTTGGCAATACCGATGAATGCCGGGGTCATAACACGCCGGTTTCTGGAATGAACAGGACGCAATTGCATCGTTAGCGCAACCAAAGTGATGCGTTAGCGCAACCAAAGCTTTACTCGCGAAACTTTGCCGTCAAATTGCTGGAACTGTTGCCTATTTAAAGGCGAATGCTCGCGAAAAAGTGAGGCAATTTAGCCATTCATAAGACTTTTTGATGCCAAATGGCCGCAATCCCAACGCTGATTCGCAGTTTAGCATTGATTGTAAAGGCCAAAACAGGTCTTATTGCGAAAAAACAAAAGAACGAGAGCAGTATAAGGAAACGAATATGTCCAAAATCGCCCTTGTGGACGATGACAGAAATATTCTGACGTCGGTCTCTATGACACTCGAGGCAGAGGGCTTCGAGGTTGAAACCTACAATGATGGCCAACAGGCGCTTGATGCGTTTAGCAAAAAGCTCCCTGACATGGCTGTTCTGGATATTAAGATGCCGCGCATGGATGGCATGGATCTGTTGCAGCGTTTGCGTCAAAAAACGTCGATGCCAGTGATCTTTCTGACATCCAAAGACGATGAAATAGACGAGGTTCTGGGCCTGCGCATGGGGGCTGATGACTACGTCAAAAAACCTTTCTCGCAGCGCCTTTTGGTGGAACGCATTCGCGCTCTTTTGCGCCGTCAGGATGCCATGGATGGCAATGTGGTGGCTGATACCGAAGATACCAAGGTGATCGAGCGCGGCGACCTGCGGATGGACCCTCTGCGTCACGCGGTAACCTGGAAGGGACAGGATGTGTCTCTTACGGTCACCGAGTTCCTGCTTCTGCAGGCATTGGCGCAACGCCCCGGTTTCGTCAAAAGCCGTGATCAGCTGATGGATGTGGCGTATGATGATCAGGTCTATGTCGATGACCGGACAATCGATAGCCATATCAAGCGTCTGCGCAAGAAGTTGCGTATGGTTGATCCGGAGTTTTCGGCCATCGAAACGCTTTACGGGATCGGGTATCGGTATAACGAAGAGTAAGTCCTGTAGCCGGGGGCGTTTAGGTGCGAGATCATTCGATCAGCGATAATGATGACGTCGTTCTCGGCGATGACTTTGTTGCGCCCGAAAACACCGTTGAAGAAGAGGTGCGCATCAGGCGTGCGCGCCGCGGCTTTCTTCGAAATGGCAGCGGCGGGTCTCTGACGCGGAAAATTATCACGTTCAACCTTATTGCGTTGAACGTGCTGGTGGCAGGCATTCTTTACCTGAATTCCTCTCGTGACGGTTTGGCGCAAACACGCGCTGACAGCCTTTTGGGCGATGTGGAACTCATTGCTGATGTGTTTGAGGCCAAACTACCGGCGTCAGGGATATCGCTCCTCACCTCTACAGGTGATGCGAACGCGCAAGACACGCTTGCACAGCTGGACATTCAGCAGGGCATGGAGGTGTTTGTCTACGACACCCAGCAGAATCTGCTTGCTTCGATTGCAGGATCGATGCCCCGGCCAAACCGCATTACAGACCTTGATCACCCCACCGTCATAACGGACGCAATTGATAGTGGGTGGGCCTTTGTGTCGAAACCTTTTGAGTTTCTGCTCAATCCGGATGCGCCTGAAACAATCGAAGATCAAGCGCGCTTGATTATTGGCCCGTCTCTTGAGGCGGGTGTCCAAACCATTCAAGGCGAAGTTGACGGCACCAATGTCTACATTGTGGCGACGCCAGTTATGCAAGGCGAAAGGGCCGTTGGTGCAGTAGCTTTGGCCAGCGCGTCAGGCGAGATTGAAAAGCTGTTAAAGGTAGAACGAGAGCGCGTTTTGCAGATGTTCATTGTCGCAACGCTCGTCTCCGTGGCACTGAGCTTGATCCTCGCTTCAACGATTTCCAACCCGCTTGCAGAATTGGCCGCTGCTGCTGAGGTGGGGGGTGCGCGCAATCGGAGCAAAGGACAGGATGGAGGGCGTATTCGTATCCCTGACCTGACTGCGCGACCTGATGAGATCGGTCGTTTGTCCGGGGCTCTGCGCGGCATGGTGGGGGCGCTCTACAATCGCATAGATGGTAACGAACAATTTGCGGCGGACGTTGCGCATGAGATCAAAAACCCGCTGGCGAGCCTACGGTCCGCCGTCGGCACAATGCGGGTGGCAAAGCGTGATGACCAGCGCGAGAAACTACTGGAAGTGATCGAGCACGACGTGCGCCGACTCGACCGGTTGGTCAGCGACATCTCGAATGCTTCAAGGCTTGACAGCGAACTGGTCAAGGAAGATCAGGAGTTTTTTGATCTGGTGGGCATGCTCGACAATCTGGCTCGCTACCTAGGGGAAGAGGCAGATAAAAAAGGCATTGAATTCATTACGGATTTTCCACCTGATCCGATAGAAGTCACAGGTCTGGAAGGGCGATTGGCGCAGGTTTTTGTGAACCTGATCAGCAACGCGATTTCCTTCTGCGAAGAAGGCGACGCCATCCGTGTGTGGACGCGCAAGCGTGAAAACCGCGTTGTGGTCGTCGTTGAAGACACAGGACCTGGCATTCCTGAACAGGCGCTGACAAAAATCTTCCAAAGGTTCTATTCGGAACGGGCCGAAAATGATTTCGGGAACAACTCTGGCCTAGGCTTGTCGATTTCCAAACAGATCGTCGAGGCGCATGATGGTGTGATCTGGGCCGAAAACATCCGCCCGACGGACTCTGATATTACGTCTGATCCTTTGGGCGCGCGTTTCGTGGTCGGCCTGCCGGTCTGATACCGGGATGCCGTCTCGCCTTGATCTGTCCAAATTGACACTGCTGCACGCCACGACGATTGCCGTGGATGACCGTGCGGTTCTGATCCGCGGCGCGTCGGGTAGCGGTAAGTCTGGACTAGCGCTGCAACTGATGGCGTATGGAGCTGACCTTGTGGCGGATGACCGAACCCATGTTTGGGTACAGGATGGGCATGTCATGGCGGATGTGCCCCAAACGATTTCGGGCCAGATTGAAGCACGCGGCGTTGGTGTTCTCGAAACCCCGCCAACTGGCCCGAGACAGGTGAAACTTGTCGTTGATCTTGACCTGACAGAAACCGAGCGCCTGCCGCCTATACGAGAAACACATTTGCTTGAGGTTGCCCTGCCTGTCATTGGAAAAACGGGTGTTGCCCATTTTCCTGCAGCGATCTTGCTATATCTAAAGCATGGACGATTGGTATAGGAAAGAATTGGGATGCCGGACAAAGGACCGGATCAGACATTGCGCCAGCGCTCAGTATTGGTGACCGGGCCCTCGGGTGCGGGGCGCAGTACGGCGATCCGGGCGCTGGAAGACATGGGGTACGAGGCCATCGACAACTTGCCCTTGTCGCTGTTGCCGCGTCTTATGGACGATGGTGGGCCCGAAAAACCCCTGGCACTTGGCATAGATGTGCGTAACCGCGACTTTTCCACCAACGCGCTCATCGAGGCCATTGACCTGAGCACGCATGGCAGAAGTTCTCCGCTTCAGGTGCTTTATCTGGATTGTCGCGCCGAGGTTCTGCAACGCCGGTTTTCCGAAACGCGGCGGCGTCATCCTCTGGCCCCGGCCGAGAGCCCTGATGAAGGTATTGCGCGTGAGTTTGACTTGTTGGGTCCTATCCGGGCGCGCGCTGACATCCTGATCGATACGTCCGAGATGTCGCCGCACGAGTTGCGTGCAGAGCTTGAGCCTTGGTTTTCAGCCAAAGCCGAAGGTGAGTTGGCCGTTACCGTGCAATCCTTTTCTTACAAACGAGGGTTGCCACGTGGGCTCGATATGGTGCTGGATTGCCGGTTTCTGAGAAATCCCTACTGGGAGGCACGGTTACGGTCCCTTGATGGACGCGCGCCAGAGGTTGCCACCTACGTCAAAGATGATCCCCGGTTTGACGAGTTTTCCAACCGTGTTAGCGATCTGGTGCAGATGCTGCTGCCTGCTTACCTTGCTGAGGGAAAGGCGTATTTATCGATCGGGTTTGGATGCACGGGCGGTCAGCACCGCAGCGTCACAATGGCAGAAACATTGTCCCAAGCTCTTGCAGAGAGCGGTTGGCAGGTGTCTATACGTCATCGTGAGCTGGAACGTCGTGGCATGCATGCCACGCCGGTGTCTGGCCCACATGGGGACAATACAGAAGAAAAGGAAGCGCAGCGTTGATCGGTGTCGTTATCGTGGCGCATGGCAGCTTGGCGCAGGAGTATCTTCGTGCCATTGAACATGTGTGCGGCACGCAAAAAGACATCAAAGCGATCTCGATCGAGGGCGATCATGACCGTGCGCAAAAACAGACCGAAATCTGCGAAGCGGCTGATAGCGTGGACGTGGGGGATGGCGTTCTTATCGTAACTGATCTTTTCGGTGGCTCGCCTTCGAACCTGTCTCTCAAAGCGTGCCAGCCTGAGAACAGGCGGATCTTGTACGGAGCAAATCTCCCGATGCTGCTTAAGTTGTCCAAAAGCCGCCATCTGAGTGTCGCGGACGCAGCGCGTGCCGCTTTAACGGCGGGGCGAAAGTACATTGATAGTCACGCCGTGCTACCAGCACAACAAGGTGCAGACACTGACGAAGATGTCTCGGATGATCCTCACCAGAGCGCGTGAACAGGAAAGACCAAAAGTTCCATGAATGACTCTCTCTCCCGGCAAATCAAAATCATCAACGTAAAAGGTTTGCATGCACGCGCGGCCGCGAAACTTGTGGAAACAGTGGAAGCGTTCGACGCTTCTGCAGAAGTGTCGCATGATGGGCAAACAACCGGTGCAGACAGCATTATGGGCCTTTTGATGTTGGCAGCCTCCCAAGGAAAGACTATTGACGTCCGTGCTTGGGGAACTGAAGCCGCAGAGTTGCTTGATGCAGTACAGGCCCTTGTCGCAGACAGGTTTGGTGAAAAGATGTAGGCGCGCAGGGCGCAACGGAACAGGATCAGACCACGTGGTGGAACGCGCTCAGGATCAAATTGGCACTCAAGTGAACACTCCGGTGTCGCCCACCAAGTATGACCGGCGGAGCCTGACCTATGCCAATTCATTTGATGCGCCTCTGACGGCATTCGCGATCCGCGCCATCGAGTGGTTCAGCGGTAAATTAACGATCCTTCGGATGATCCGCGAGTTTGAACGCAAGGGTGCCCCAACAGGTCAGGCTTTCTGGCGTGCGGCGCTTGGGACCATGGGTATCGACCTTTTGACTCCAAAAGAGCAGATTGATCAAATTCCCGAAACAGGTCCTGTGGTGATCGTAGCCAATCACCCCCACGGGTTGGTGGATGGCATGATTTTGGCTGATCTCATTGGTCAGCGACGCACCGACTACAAGATCCTGACACGGGCTTTGTTGACCGGGATTGATGAGGTTGCGGCGTCCTACATGATTTCGGTGCCCTTCCCACATGAACCAGACGCTCAGCGTAAATCAGTGGAGATGCGCGCAAAGGCGATGGCGCACTTGAAAGAAGGTGGTGTGATCAGCGTCTTTCCGGCAGGTGTCGTGGCGTCGAGCGACACAATGTTTGGTCCTGCGATTGAGCGCGAATGGGCCGTGTTCACAGCGCAGATGATCCGTCGTTCAGGCGCGCAAGTCGTGCCGATCTTTTTCCCGGGGGCCAATAGCCGCGTCTACCAGATGGCCAATCAGATATCCGCCACGCTGCGACAAAGCTTTTTGCTTCATGAAGTGGTCAAAAGCTGCAACAAGCCGCAGAATCCGGTTGTGGGCGCGCCGATTGACGAAGAGCGCATGAAGATGCTCCAAAGCGACCCAAGAGGTTTTATGGCCTGGTTGCGCGAGCATACACTCAGTCTTGAGAAATAAGGGTTTTATGGAAAACCCGAATTGAAGATGGATCAACGTGTCGGGACAGGTGTGTCCCCGCGATAGTCGTAAAATCCACGTCCGGTTTTGCGGCCCAGCCAACCGGCCTCGACATATTTGGTCAAAAGCGGGCAGGGGCGATACTTGGTGTCCGCCAGCCCATCATGCAGCACATTCATAATGGCAAGGCACGTATCCAGCCCAATGAAATCTGCCAGCTCCAGTGGCCCCATCGGATGATTGGTGCCCAGTTTCATAGATGTGTCGATTGAGGTCACGCTGCCCACACCTTCGTAAAGTGTGTAAACGGCTTCGTTGATCATCGGCATCAAGATGCGGTTGACGATGAAGGCGGGGAAGTCTTCGGAACTGGCCGCAGTCTTGCCGAGTTTTTCGACCACCGCGAAACAGGCGTCATAGGTCGGTTGATCCGTGGCAATGCCGCGAATGAGCTCGACCAATTGCATGATCGGCACGGGGTTCATGAAATGAAACCCCATGAATTTTTCAGGCCGATCCGTGCGGCTGGCCAGGCGGGTGATCGAGATCGACGACGTGTTCGATGTCAGGATCGTGTGCGGTTGCAAATGCGGCAAGAGATCTTCGAAAATGGCCTGTTTAACCGTCTCGCGCTCGGTGGCGGATTCGATGATCAGGTCTGCTTCGCCCAAGTCTGGCAAGGACAGCGTCGTCTGAATCCGCGCCAGTGCATCTGCCTTGGCGCTGGCCTCCATTTTTCCCTTGCTTACTTGACGTTCCATATTGCCGTCTATGATCGCAATGGCTTTGTCGAGCGCATCCTGACTGATGTCATTGAACAGCACATCATAGCCTGCGGCGGCCATGACATGCGCGATACCATTGCCCATCTGCCCTGCGCCTACGATTCCGACCTTGCGGATTTCCATCGACCTGCCCCTTTTGAAATGACCTGTTCAGGATACGCGGGGCGCATTGTGGGCTGCAAGGGCTGGTTCGCCCCAAATTTGCAATGAAATGTATGTTTAAGGATTTCTCAAAACTCTTGGCCTAAATCTGTCGCTTGGGTGAGTAAAAAATGGTGGGTGATATGAGTGTTCATTCCTTGGAACACCGTGGTGCGGCGTATGAGATGTGTCAGTACCCCGGCTCAAAGTTAACGTTTCGCGGACCAGCAAAAAACCTCCGGCGGGATTTTGTTGCGTGTTTAGGCGGCACAGAGACCTTTGGCCGCTTTGTGTCCTATCCATTTCCGCATTTGCTTGAGAACAGTTTGGGGATGCCTTGTGTTAACCTGGGATGGCCGAATGCAGGGATTGATGTTCTGACGCATGATAAAGTTCTGCATGATGTCGCGGGGCGTGCGCAGCTTGTTGTGTTGCAGGTTCCTTGCGCCGTGAACATGAGTAACCGGTATTATAAGGTGCATCCGCGCCGCAATGACCGCTTTCTGAAGGCCAATGAACCTCTGCAAGAGCTGTTTCCGGAAGTGGATTTTACGGAATTCAGCTTTACGCGCCATATGCTTGAAGACTTGCGTCTTGTATCAGCTGAGCGGTTTGTGCAGGTCCATGCAGAGCTGGCATCCTGTTGGACCAGTGGCATGAAGCGCTTTCTGAAACAAGTGGATAACCCTGTTGTTCTGTTCTGGTTTTCTGACCGTAAACCAGAATCGCATAGCAATGAGCCAGGCATTCACTATGACCCTGCTCTGGTGACGCGCGCCATGCTGGATGCTGTGCGACCAGATGTGGCGGAAATTGTTGAATATGAGATTGCTGTGTCAGCCCATGCGGACAAGATAGACGCGGTTCGGGGGGACCCGGTGTTGACATCGGAAGATTTGCAAGTTGCGCGGGAATTGCCTGGGCAACGCGCACATGAAAAGGCGGCGCGTTTGTTGCGCCCGGTCGTGCATGCGGCCTTGAACACCTAGGTCCAAACGCAAAAAGGCCCGCTCGATGGCGGGCCTTTCAATTCTGCTGGCCAAGGTCTCAGCCTAGCTTTTCGGTCAACTCCGGCACAGCCTGAAACAAGTCGGCCACAAGGCCGTAATCGGCCACCTGGAAGATCGGTGCTTCTTCGTCTTTGTTGATTGCAACGATGATCTTGGAATCCTTCATCCCGGCCAGGTGCTGAATGGCGCCTGAAATCCCAACGGCGATGTAGAGATCCGGTGCCACAACCTTGCCGGTCTGACCGACTTGCCAGTCGTTAGGCGCAAAGCCCGAGTCTACAGCGGCACGTGACGCGCCAACAGCAGCGCCCAGCTTATCCGCAAGACCTTCGATCAGAGCGAAGTCTTCTTCGGACCCAACACCACGTCCACCGGAAACAACAATACCCGCAGAGGTAAGTTCGGGGCGATCGGATTCGGCAACCTTGTCCTCGACCCATTCTGACAGACCGGGATTGTCCGCTGCTGAGATGGATTCAACGGATGCTGATCCGCCTTCGCCGGCCGCGTCAAAGGTAGACGTCCGGAAAGTTACAACCTTTTTCGCATCAACAGATTTGACCGTCTGAATGGCGTTGCCCGCGTAAATTGGACGCTCAAAAGTGTTGCCATCGACCACGCCGGATACGTCCGAGATCACCATTGCGTCGAGCAGGGCTGCGACGCGTGGCATGACGTTTTTTGCGTCAGTCGTGGCAGGCGCGACGATATGCTCATAGCCATCGGCCAGAGATACGATCAGAGCCGCGGTAGATTCCGCAAGACGATGACCGAGCGAAGCGTCTTCGGCCACGAGAACCTTGGACACACCGTCGATTTTCGCGGCGGCATCCCCGGCAGCGGACGCAGAGCCACCTGCAGCCAGAATGGTCACATCACCAAGTTGTTTGGCGGCTGTGACAGCCTTGGCTGTGGCATCAAATGCCAGTTCGCCATCATTCACTTCGGCAAGAAGAAGTACAGACATTTACACAGCCCCCGCTTCTTTGAGTTTTGCAACAAGGTCATCCACAGAGCCCACGATTTCGCCTGCTTTGCGGGCCTCGGGCTCTTCGGTTTTGACGATTTCAAGACGCGGTGAGACATCGACGCCGTAATCCGCGGCGGTTTTCTCATCCAGCGGCTTTTTCTTGGCCTTCATGATGTTCGGCAGGGACGCATAGCGCGGCTCGTTGAGGCGCAGGTCTACGGTCACAATGGTTGGCATCTTGACCTTGATGGTTTGCAAGCCGCCATCCACTTCACGTGTGACCACGGCGTTATCGCCGTCTACATCAAGCTTGGAGGCAAATGTGCCTTGGCTCCAGCCGAGCAGCGCAGAGAGCATCTGACCAGTGGCGTTCATGTCATTGTCGATGGCCTGCTTGCCCGCGATGACAAGACCAGGCTGTTCTTCTTCGACAACCTTGGCGAGGATTTTGGCAACAGCCAGCGGCTCGATATCGGTGTGTACGTCATCGGCGGCTTCGACCAGAATGGCGCGGTCTGCGCCCATGGCCAGCGCGGTGCGCAGCGTTTCCTGGGATTGCTTGACGCCGATGGAAACGGCGATCACTTCTTCTGCCTTGCCCGCTTCCTTGAGGCGAATGGCCTCTTCCACGGCGATTTCGTCGAACGGGTTCATCGACATTTTGACATTGGCAAGATCGACACCCGATCCGTCCGCCTTGACGCGAACTTTCACGTTATAGTCGATCACGCGTTTGACAGGCACGAGCACCTTCATTTGCATGGTCTCCCTAAATCAACAAAGAGCCGCTCAACGCAACTCTGCAAATTCCTCTGAGGCGTTTGATACAGATTTGTTTAGCGTGGCAACAGAGCAAAATCGTCACGTTTCCGTCTTGCGACGTCGCGTTTCCGATGTGTTGGAAGGATTTTTGCAGCAAAACCGCGCTTGGCACTGAATTCAAAAGAAGAGCGGTACATGTTTCACCGGTTCGCGCCGGGCACCCAAAGCACGTCGGATTTGCCTTCATCATTGGCCATGCGCCCGGCCACAAAGAACCAGTCGGACAAGCGGTTGAGGTATTTAACTGCGGCCGGATTGATCGCTTCCATCGTGGCCAGTTCCACCGCAAGCCGTTCGGCGCGGCGCGAAACCGTGCGGCACAGATGGAGATGTGCGGCAAGCGCTGATCCCCCCGGAAGGATGAAGCTGCGCAGAGGCTCCAATGCTTCGTTCATGACGTCAATTTCCGCTTCCAGCCGTTCAACCTGAGTATCGGCCATGCGCAGCGGCGGATACTCGGCTTCGGCGTCCATCTCCATGTCGGGGCGACACAAGTCTGCGCCCAGGTCAAAAAGATCGTTCTGTATGCGGGCCAGAGCGGTATCGGTGTCACCGTTGCTATGAAGGCGCGCCAGACCCACGGTCGCGTTGACCTCATCCACGGTGCCATAGGCGGTCACGCGCATTGAGTGTTTCGCCACGCGTGTGCCATTGCCAAGTGCGGTTTCCCCGGCATCCCCGGTCTTGGTGTAGATCTTGTTGAGTACAACCATTTATTCGCCTCCTGCCTGCCGGCGCACATAGACAAAGAG
The DNA here is from genome assembly GCA_947496175.1 of uncultured Roseovarius sp. Taxonomy (GTDB): domain Bacteria; phylum Pseudomonadota; class Alphaproteobacteria; order Rhodobacterales; family Rhodobacteraceae; genus Roseovarius. Next base: position 481,760 of record CANMBU010000001.1, on the reverse strand, counting down.
CAAAATCAGAAGCACCGCAATGAACTGTGCGATGATCCGGTATTGCATGAACTTATTGGCGCGTTTTGCGTTGTCCACGCCTTCTTTGCCAAAGGTACTGATGCCCTTGATCAGTATCACAGCCACCACACCGCAGGCCAACGCGGCCACAATAAAAAGAGGGTCTTTGAGCATTCGAAGTTTTCCACTTGTCCCTTGCTTGGCCACTTAGACCGTGTGTCTGAAAAAGCGAACTGGAAATGGTGACGCAGGCAAAGAAGTTCAGTTTTTAGACAAAATCCAATCAAGAGCGCGGGTCGAAAGAACACGCCTCAGCCCGCCCATGATGTAGGTCGGAGTGGTGACATAGTATCGTGGTTTTGGCCGCTTTGACTCTATTGCATGAATGAGTTTCTTGGTCACTGCAGACGCAGGAAGCTCAAAGGTATCGCGCGACTTTGAACCATAGAGGCGCTTGCGCAAGACCTCGTAACTTTCTGCACGGGCAGAGTTTTTCCAGTCAATCCAGCTTTCGAAATGCGGAATTGCGTTTTGCCGGATTTTAGAGGTTACGGGACCTGGCTCAATGAGGGCGACGTGGATGCCGGTGCCACGCATCTCGATGCGCATCGTGTCGGTCAGACCCTCAAGCGCGTGTTTTGTGGCATTGTAGGCGCCGCGCCACGGCAGGGTGATAAAGCCGAGGATTGAAGAATTTTGGACGATACGGCCGTGACCCTGAGCACGCATCACCGGGATGACATAGCGGGTAAGCTCATGCCAGCCAAAGAAATTTGCCTCAAAAATGTCACGCAAGGCGTCTGTTGGTAGATCTTCGACAAGCCCTGGACAGGCAAATGCGCCGTTGTTGAAAAGCGCATCCAAGCGTCCGCCTGTTGCTTCCAAAACTTCTGCTAGACCGGTGGCTATGGTTTCGGGGTTTTGGTAGTCGATCAGCGGGCTTTCAAAGCCCTCGCTGCGCATACGTTCACAATCCTCCGGCTTGCGGCAAGACGCGAAAACGCGCCAGCCACGCTCACGCAGACCAATCGCGCCATCATAGCCGATACCGGAAGAGCAGCCTGTGATAAGAATGGTTCTTTCGTTCATGCGCAGCACACTGGACCGCGCGTGCGCTCGATGCAATCAGTTTGCCGCACTCACCAGCCAGTCAGCCATCCAGCCTTCTTGGCCGGTGGTCATCACCCGGAGCATGACCCAGCCATTTCCGGAAGAGTCCAGTACAGCCACCTCTGTGCCTTGGGTCAGTTTGCTAACCGGCTGGAACTCGGTGCCGGGGCCATCCCGCATGTTGACCACGTTTCCGGTCACGTAGCGAATGTCGTACCTGGCGGCTTCTTCATCTTGCTTGAGGGCTTTTAGCGACTCTGTGCGCTGAACGCGTTTGGCCTCTTGCAATTGAAATAATTCAATCGCACCGGGCCATACTTCGCGCGCATCTTCTTCGGCTGCCTGGAGTGCTTGCTGCTGGGCCTCGTCAAGCGTGCTTTCGCTCTGTGTCACGCGCTCCGATTTTACCGCTGTCAGGCTGGAGAACGCTGTTTCGTCAGTCTGGACGGATGCCAGTGTAATGCCCAACCGTTCGGCAGGTTTTGTTTGTGGCGCGACGTTGGCGAGTTCGGCAATAGATGGCGTCGCCGCTGGCTTTAACTCGGCCACAGAAACCGGCGTGGTTTGCGCCGCGCGCGCTTGAATAGAATTTGCATGCGGTTTGTAATCCGCACCTCCGCTCAGCTCATAAAACGCAAAGCCGAGAAAACCAAATGTAATCAGCATAAAGCGCCACATTGCGCTTATCCCCTCTAAAACAGCAGCAACATATACTTAACCAAGTTTACGCGATTCGGGTTCCCTCAACATGGGAAATCCTAAGGGAATTTCCCGAACATGTGCTTTACGCCTTCAAGCGGCACGAGTATCACATCATCTATGAGTGATTTGGTCGATGACCCCAACATAAGCCCTGAGGGCGGATCAGAAGCTGTTGCAGAACCGCTACGCCGGGCCATTGGCGAGCGCTATCTGACCTATGCTTTGTCGACAATCATGCACCGCGCGCTGCCCGATGCGCGGGATGGATTGAAGCCTGTGCATCGGCGGATTCTCTACGGTATGCATCGAATGAAGCTATCTGCGACCTCGGGCCACCGAAAGAGCGCCGGTGTCGTCGGAGAGGTCATGGGTAAGTATCACCCCCACGGGGACGGTGCGATTTATGATGCGATGGCGCGGCTCGCACAGGACTTTAATATTCGCTACGAGCTTGTCGACGGACAGGGGAATTTTGGCAATATCGATGGCGATAACCCAGCCGCTATGCGGTATACGGAAGCGCGTATGACAATCGTCGCTGAGGCCCTTCTAGAAGGGTTGAGTGAAAACGCGGTCGATTTTCGTGATAATTACGATGGGCGTGAACGAGAGCCGGTGGTTTTGCCTGCCGAGTTTCCGAACCTTCTGGCCAACGGATCCAGCGGCATCGCGGTGGGCATGGCCACCAACATCCCGCCGCACAATATTCCCGAGTTGGTAGATGCCTGCCTGCACCTGATCAAAACGCCTGATGCGCGCGACGATACACTTTTGAACTATGTTCCAGGTCCTGATTTCCCGACCGGAGGCATCATTGTTGAGCCGCCTGAGGCGATTGCCCAGGCGTATCGAACCGGCAAAGGTGGTTTCCGCCTACGCTGCAAATTTGAGGTCGAGGATTTGGGCCGGGGCCAATGGCAGATCGTTGTCACTGAAATTCCCTATCAGGTGCAGAAATCCAAACTGATCGAAAAGTTGGCTGAACTGATCCAGACCAAAAAGATCCCGATCCTTGCCGATGTTCGGGATGAGAGCGCCGATGACATCCGGGTCATCCTTGAACCGCGATCCAAGAATGTGGACCCTGAGGTTCTGATGGGCATGCTCTATCGCAACTCCGATCTGGAAGTGCGGTTCTCGCTGAATATGAACGTGCTGATCGATGGGCTGACGCCCAAGGTCTGTTCGATGAAGGAAGTGCTGCGTGCCTTCCTTGATTTCAGGCGTGAGGTTCTGATCCGGCGGTCGACGCACCGGATGGAGAAGATCGACCACCGCTTGGAGGTGCTCGAAGGCCTGATTGTGGCGTTCCTCAATCTCGACCGGGTGATTGATATCATCAGATATGATGACGACCCCAAGGCAGCGCTCATGCGCGAGGATTGGTCGAAAGAGCACGTGCGTGCCAAGGATGAGGCTGACTATGTTCCGCCTCCGCCGGGTGAAGGCGAGTTGAGCGATGTGCAGGCCGAGGCCATTCTCAACATGCGCCTGCGCAGCTTGCGGCGTCTTGAGGAAATGGAGCTGTTGCGCGAACAGGGCGAGTTGATGGAAGAACGCGCCGGGCTTGAGGACCTGCTTGAAAGCGAAAAGCTTCAATGGTCGGCGATTTCGGATCAGCTCAGAGACGTCAAAACCAAGTTTGGCAAGGACTACGAAGGTGGTGCGCGGCGCACACAGTTTGCCGAGGCCGGTGAAGTCGAAGAGGTGCCGCTTGAGGCGATGATCGACAAGGAGCCGATCACGGTTGTTTGCTCGAAAATGGGCTGGATCCGGGCGATGTCGGGCCATATCGATCTGGATCGCGAGTTGAAATTCAAGGACGGCGATGAAGGGCGGTTCGTCTTTCATGCAGAGACCACCGACCGTCTACTGGTCTTTGGCACCAATGGCCGGTTCTTCACGTTGTCGGCGGCCAATCTGCCTGGTGGGCGCGGCATGGGAGAGCCGCTGCGCCTGATGGTTGATCTGCCGAATGAAGCCGATATCGTGGCCATCCTGATCCACAGCCCCGGACGCAAATTGTTGGTGGCGTCCAGTGCTGGCGACGGATTTCTGGTTCCCGAAGATGAGGTTGTGGCCCAAACCCGCAGTGGCAAACAGGTGCTCAACGTCAAGAACGATGTGCGCGCACAGGTCTGCCGCACGGTTGAGGGCGATCACGTGGCCTGTGTTGGCGAAAACCGCAAGGTGCTGATCTTCCCACTGGACGAGTTGCCGGAAATGGGGCGCGGCAAGGGTGTGCGGCTTCAGAAATACAAGGATGGCGGTTTAAGCGACGCCACAACGTTCACTTTGGCGGACGGGCTAAGCTGGCTTGACCCTGCCGGTCGTACGCGCACCGAGACCGAGCTTGCTGAATGGATCGGAAAACGCGCCAGCGCAGGTCGCATGGCCCCGCGCGGATTCCCAAGAGACAACCGCTTTACGAAACTGTGATTTGATACTGCGCTTTCCGATTTTATCTTCTGTGCAGAGTTAGAGGGAGGTCCAAGATGATGTTTTCAAGACGTGCAATCCTGATGGGTGCAACTGCGGCCCTGATCGCGCGCCCGGCCTTTGCCAAAGAGCCGCGCTGGTATGACAGTGGCAGTGGCTATGCTGCGGACGGGGCCGATGTTGTGGCATACTTCTCGCTTGATGAAGACGCCAGAGTTGTCAAAGGCTCATCTGAGCATAGTACAGAATGGAGTGGCATGCGCTGGCGCTTTGCCAATGCCGAGAACCTAGCCGCATTTCAGGCAAATCCAGAAAAATATGCGCCGCAATTTGGCGGGTACTGCTCTTGGGCTGTGTCGCAGGGGTACACCGCACATGGCGACCGTGACGCCTGGTCTGTTGCCAACGGCAAGCTTTATCTGAATTACAACAATCGCATTCGCAATCGATGGCTTAAGGATGTTGCTGGTTTTATTTCCAAAGGCGAGGCGAACTGGCCCGGTATCATCGGCGCGTAAGTCCACAGGTCAAAAAAAGTGAAAAGCGGTCGGTAATACCGGCCGCTTTCGCTGTTCAGGCAGCGTTTGCCGGGCGAACTGGCCCAGTTGGCTTGGCTTCCAGCCACACACCGCCTTCAGGGCGCAGCGTTAGGATCATGACAGGATCAGGATCGCGACCTGTCACAGGCGTAAACTGAAATCGTCCCAGAAGTGTGCCCAGAATAATCACGGCCTCCTGAATGGCAAAGCTTGCGCCAATACAGATGCGCGGCCCATCTCCGAAGGGCAGGTAGGCGTACCGCTCGACCGATTTGCGATCTGCGAAGCGGTCCGGGCGGAACGCATCCGGATCTTCCCAGAGCATATGATGCCGATGCAGCGCGTAGATCGGGACAATCACCGTGTCGCCTTTGCGGATCTCGCGCCCACACAGTGTGTCATCGGCCATCGCTGTGCGCGACACCATGCCTGCAGGTGGATAAAGCCGCAGGGCTTCATCAATGATTTGCCGCACGAAAGGCAGGTTGGCGACATCGTCGCCCGTCACGGGCCTGTCGCCACAAACGCGATGCAATTCGGCACGCGCGCGCTTCTGGACCTCCTGGTCAAAGGCGCTGAGGTAAAGCGACCACCCCAATGTCAGAGCTGTTGTCTCATGACCGGCTACGATAAAGGTCAGCAGATTGTCTCGAAGCTCGGCTGTGTTCATCTGCCGTTTGGTTTCGGGATCTTCACCCTCCAGCAGCAGGTCCAGCAAGTCAGGCACACCATCCGGGCCTCTTTGACGCCGTGCTTCAATGGCTTGATCGGCTACGGTTTTCATCTCTGATACAGCCCCGCGCGAAAACAAGAGCCGCCCGGGTCTTGGCACCCAATCCGGCGCACCCAGAACGTCGAGCAGGGAAATCTTGCCTGCTTCTGCGATGTAATTGTCGATGCCGCGATGCACGGCATCTGAGTCAAACATGCCATCGCCGGAAAAAGTAACCTCGGCGATCACGTCAAATGTGGTGCGCACCATGTCTTCAGCCACATCCACCGCGCGGTCTCCGGCGGCGGCAATGCGTTCGGCGCTGCGTTCTGCGGCGGCGGTCATGATCGGTGCGAGGTTCATCACATTACGATGCGAAAACACCGGCGCTGCGGTTCGCCGCTGCCACCTCCAATGCGCGCCTTCGGCGATGAAAAGCGAGTCCCCAATAGCCGGCTTGAGCAGGTTTTTAGTGACTATCGACTTGGGGTAGATATCCAGGCGTTCCAGAAGCATTTCGCGCAACGCGCCTGGGTCCATAACCATATGCCAGCGCTTGCCCGTACGGCCCGATACCATGGGCTGACGTGTGGCAATATCCGGAATAATGCTCAGAACATTGCGCCGCGCGGCATTCAAGCTTCCGAGGACGCCCAAAGGTTCCGTGACCAATGGTACTCTGACTGGGGTCTTTGCGGACATTGGACTACCTCCTTTGTCTCGAACACAATATAGGCCGACCGTTGCATTCCGGCAATTCTGGCGACTGCGACGAAAGGCCCTCGATTGCGCGAAACCCGTCCCTGCGATAATCACTGAAAGGAAGATTTTGTGGGAAGGGGACAACGCTATGCTTGGCAGAGTGGTGCTGGTGCTTCTGTGCTTGGCGGTTGCGGCCTGCACAAACGTCAGTGATTTGGACAAGGAACCTGCCTATCTTGGCAACTTTCATTTGGGGCACAATGTTGTTGTCGCACCCAATCTAACCAAGGGTCCGGCATCGCGCGACGCGACGAAGGAAGAATGGACCGAAGGGATGAAGCTGGCCATTGACGAACGCTTTGGGCGCTATGAAGGCACACGGCTTTATCATCTGGGCATCAGCGTCGAAGGCTATGTCCTTGCCATCCCCGGCATCCCTCTGGTCGCGGCTCCGAAATCGGCGCTTATTATCAAGGTTACAGCCTGGGACGATGAAAAAGAGGCCAAACTTAACGAAAAACCGGAAACCATCACGATTGTTGAGTCAATTTCCGGGCAGACCTTGATCAGCTCTGGGCTCACCCAGTCCAAAGAAACGCAGATGAAAAACCTCACACAGAATGCAGCCAAACTGATTCAGAACTGGTTGGTGAGGCAAAACAATCAGGAAGGTTGGTTTGAGGATGATGGTGTGCCCGCCAAAAACAAGCCTCAAGGACGGGCAGCTCAGGCACAGCTTGAAGAGGAAGAGGCCGAGACAGCCGTTGCGACGGACACAGATGATACAGCTGTCGAGGCCGAGACCGAAAGTGACACTCCGGGCGAGAACGACGCGGACGTGCCCTCCGAGGTGCCTGCACCTGTAACATAAGTCCTGCCCACTCTGCCTCAGCGCCGAAAAGAGTTTTGACCTCACGCGGTGTGGTGTGCAACCTAACGGCGTAGGTTGACGCGGTAAACATCCATAGGAGTTTTCTGACATGCTGTCACGGCGCAGCGTATTGGGCGTCCTGTTCGCGGTGTTTCTTGCAGGGTGTACGGAACAACGCAAACCCGCGTTTGGAGAAAATGCGGTTGTGGATTTTGGGGTAAATAAGGTTGTGGTCACAACGACCAATCTCGCTAATGGAGTCGAGGGGAGACCCAATTCCATTTCGAAACAGCAAGTTGCACGCGATCTGTCCAGCGCCTTTGACTTCGTGTTCGCCAATCGCCGCTCTGGTGCGCGAAAGGTCAACATTGCTGTGGATGTGCGCAAAATTCGTCTGCCGCCCCGTTTAGAAACCGCAATAACTCCGGAAACGAGCCACCTTGTCGCTGACGTGCGTGTCACGGATACACGAACAGGGCAGGATGTGATGCCACCGACTTCTTTTGTGGGTGTGTCGGACTATGATGTCGCTCAGCCAGTCCATATCTTTTCAGCCCTGACGAAGCTCTCTGTGCAGGATGATTACCTCGACACCATCCAAAGTTCTGCAGAGCAGTTGAACCAGGTCCTTTTTGGTCAGGATGGTACCCGCAAGTTCCCGGGTCCTTTGTCTGGTGCCTCGGGATGATACAGACAAAGCCACGAACTGCTTGATTTTCTCATCCCAACCCAATACATGCGCGCGGAGTAGAAAACGGGCCGTGTCTGGCCCCCCAAACGGATAGGGCGCCTAAGAGAGATGGCAAAGGAAAAGTTTGACCGCACGAAGCCGCATGTGAACATTGGCACGATTGGCCATGTTGACCATGGTAAGACGACGCTGACAGCTGCGATCACGAAGCAGTTTGGCGATTTTAAAGCCTATGACGAGATTGACGGCGCGCCGGAAGAGAAGGCGCGGGGGATCACGATCTCGACGGCGCATGTGGAGTATGAGACGGAAAACCGTCACTACGCGCATGTCGACTGCCCCGGCCACGCGGACTATGTGAAGAACATGATCACGGGTGCGGCGCAGATGGACGGCGCGATCCTGGTTGTGAACGCAGCCGACGGCCCGATGCCCCAGACGCGTGAGCACATCCTTCTGGGCCGTCAGGTTGGCATTCCGTACATGGTTGTCTTCATGAACAAGGTGGACCAGGTCGACGACGAAGAGCTGCTTGAGCTTGTCGAGATGGAAATCCGCGAGCTTCTGAGCTCGTATGAGTATCCTGGCGACGATATTCCGATCATTGCTGGCTCGGCTCTTGCCGCTCTGGAAGGCCGCGACGACAATATCGGGTCCGAAAAGATCTCTGAGCTGATGGCGGCTGTGGATGAGTATATCCCGACGCCTGCACGGGCTGTGGATCAGCCGTTCCTGATGCCGATCGAAGACGTGTTCTCGATCTCCGGCCGCGGCACGGTTGTGACGGGCCGTGTGGAGCGCGGTGTGATCAATGTGGGCGACGAGATTGAAATCGTCGGCATCCGCGACACCAGCAAAACGACCTGCACGGGCGTTGAGATGTTCCGCAAGCTCTTGGACCGTGGTGAAGCGGGCGACAACATCGGCGCATTGCTGCGTGGTGTGGACCGTGAAGGTGTTGAGCGTGGTCAGGTTCTGTGTAAGCCGGGCTCGGTGACACCGCACACCAAGTTCGAGGCCGAAGCCTATATCCTGACCAAGGATGAGGGGGGCCGTCACACGCCGTTCTTCGCCAACTACCGTCCGCAGTTCTACTTCCGGACGACGGATGTCACGGGCACGGTTGAGCTTCCCTCGGGCACCGAGATGGTGATGCCGGGCGACAACCTGAAGTTCAACGTGGAGCTGATCGCGCCCATCGCGATGGAAAACGGCCTGCGCTTTGCCATCCGCGAAGGCGGCCGCACCGTCGGCGCCGGCGTCGTGTCCAAAATCATCGAGTGATGTACTCGGGCGTGTCATCCTGGGTTTGACCTGGGAACATCAATCTAGTTCAGGCCGGGTTCTCCCGGCCTTTTCTTTTGTTCGCAACCTCTTGATAAAGGCTCATAGAATTTCCGCGTATTCTGATGGTGGTTTCGGTGTTTACAAGCCTGCGTATCGCCTCGTTGATCTTACGGCTGCCTGTTTGGGGGCTTATGCTCATCGGTCTTGCAATGATCGCAAGTGCACTTTTGTTGCTGGATACCCGGAATAAGGAAATCGTGAGATTTGCGAATGTACTGAAACATCCTCCTCCAAGACTGATCAACTTGATTGACTTTGATCCGGCATCAGATGTGTCACTCGCTGGTGACGTCTGGGTGTCAGCCTATCTTGTGACGCCCGAACCACGTGAGCTGGAAATAAAAGGCAGCGCAGATTATGCCTACGTCGCCTTGTCTGACAAACCGAACGGTGCTGCGTCTTTGATTGTTTCCACCGTCAGGCTCGCTGGAAGGCGGCTTGAAGAATTCTTGAAAGAAAACAAAGCACCGGATATGCGCATTGAGGTGCGAGGCACAATTGAAACGACCCACCTTCGCGAAGCGCAAATCATGGATGATCTCAGCAGGGTTGGGCTGTCAAAAGCTAATAACATTCTGTTCTTGAAGCCATTTTTAGATGGCAGGTCGGATGGGCTTAGCAGCAAGCATGTGACCAGCCTCTTTTGGTTCTATGCGTTTGCGGGTGTGGGTTCGTTTTTCACTATGTTTGCCGCGTTGAAACGCCTGTTGCGTTCTAAGCCCGTGTCGACAGGTGCTCAACGCCCCAAAGTGACAAGGCTTAAACAGTCGCGGATCGCTAAAACGAGACCCGCCGATAAATTTGAAAATGGTCCTATCCTAAGCAAGAAAAAGTCTTGGTTAGGACGGTGGGAAAATTAGAGCGTTGTGAGCTTGGCCGCCGGTTTCAGGTCAGAGATTCAAACAACCTCTGTAATTTGGCAGAAGCCGCCTTGATTCTGCGGTCAAGGTGCCGTAACTCAAAGCTCGGCCTTAGGGGTATAGCTCAGCTGGTAGAGCGACGGTCTCCAAAACCGTAGGTCGCGGGTTCGAACCCTGCTGCCCCTGCCAAACACTTCCCTGATTTCAGACCCCGCTGGTTTGTCCCGGTCTTGTCGCGCCTTTCCCGGCGCTTGGCGTGCTGAGGTATGGAGTGAGACGTGCTCCAGAGCGCTTTCAGGGTCGGTTTGCCCGGATACCTGCGAACGCGTTTCAATTGTTCACAGAAAGGTTCATTGGCTTGATTTGAGAATTTTCAGGATTGGTGGTCAACTCAAACAAGCCGCCTGTTCACCTTGTTCGGCGACAAAACAGTGGAACTTCCTATGGCAAGTCAAAGTGAAAAGATTGTCGTCATGTCAAGTGCCCGCTTTGGCGTCGTTTTGGCTTGGGTTGCTGTTCTTATCTACGCGTCATCCAATTCCATTGTGACGCTTCTCACGAATATTGGTGCAGAAAACCTGGTGCATGGACGCAATGCGATCACGTTTTGCAATCTGCTTTTTCTTGGCTCGCTTATCTCGCTCATTCCTATGGTGTTTTTCTTTTGGCGAGATTGGACGCGTGAGAATCTGCGCAAATTGACTAAGTCAGATTGGGCTTTTCTGACCACCTCCGCCTTTTTGTCCTCGGCGTTAACGCCTGGCCTGTTCTTTTTTGCCTTGGAGCATACGACGGTTACAAACGTCGTTCTCATTGGCCGAATTGATCCCCCCTTGTTTCTACTGGCGGCAACGTTCTTGTTGAAGGAAGAACTGGACCCTTGGGCGTTCGCGGGTGGCATCATCGCTCTGGTGGGCGCGGTCGTGATGATTGCGCTGAAGGAGGACAGCACCAGTTTCTCGTTTGGCAAAGGCGAAATTGCAGCGGTTCTTGCGACACTTTCTTTCATTGCGTCCACACTTGTGACACGCATTGGTCTCAAGGGGGTCCCGCTCGGAATATTCACAATCTATCGAACAGCGCTTGGAACCGTGGTTTACTTCACTTGGGCCATGTATCTTTTCGGTCCGCATCATTTTCAGGATCTGTTCCGGCCAGTGGTTCTGAAGTGGATTTGGGTTTACGCAGTTATCGTAATCATAGTTGGACAATTCGCCTGGAACCTCGGCCTGAAGTACGCCAAGTCCGGGGATGTGGCGCTGGCAACATCATTCTCGCCACTGGCCGCCATTCTCATTGCAATGCTTCTTCTGGGCGAAGACCCCGGCGCCGGGCTCATTCCCGGTGCACTGGTCATTCTGCTGGGTATAGGTGTTGCTCAATACGGCCGTTGGAAACGCGATATGGCCGAAAAACAGGCGTCGCAAAAATCGCTCGAACTTGAAGGCAGCGTTAACTTTAAAGGGGCCTAGAATGTTTCAATTTATCTTTTTTCACGTGTTTGAAATCTTTGTCGTGTCGGCAAGTGTCGCGATTATTGCCGTTTTGGTTTTTGCGATAAGGTACAGGATGAAAGAGAATGAGAATGAACAAACCAGTTTTGCCGACGAGGCAGGGACCAGAGAAATGATGAAGGTGCGTGAGGTCGGGATGGCGTCGGCAGGAATTGCTCAGACCTACACAACTGATGAAAAGCCGGCCGCGACAGATGACACCGAAAAAAAAGCAGATAACTGAAGATTGCAAATGAACCTCTGCGCCTGACCTGCCTTTTACCGTCGCAATCGTTTCGGTGTAGTTGAGTGCACTCCGGGTTCTCGTAAGTGCAATTTGATTTGCGCCCTTTCGCCACAATTCTGCCAGTCTGTAGACATCTTTTTGCCAGAGTTTGTCCATAGCGTGCCTTAGTCTGACGACTCGCATGCGAGGCGTTGGGTTTTTGCGTGGGGGCGTGAAACAGACACCGTGGGTGGTGAGGGTAGTGCTGCTATGACGGATACCGCAGGTTCCATGCCTATGGGTCATCCGCGCGCCGCAAATCGGCGGCCGTCGCGGGACAAGATGCTCATGGAAACACCAACAATAGAAGATCCAAATTCTCCGCAGATGACGGCGATGATCAAGTCGATGTTACTTGACCAGAAACGCGAAGAGCGTCAGCGTCGCCTGCCGGAACTTTCCCCGCCCGAGGCGGCGCCAAGCCCAGCACAAACTGACGAAGCTACAGATGGCAAGCTGACAAAGCTGGACGTGTCCAAGCTTGTGCCGAGCATGCCTGCCTTGCGGCCGAAGCGAACCACGATGTTCGATGACGATGTGCCTGTTCAGCAGCCAATTGAGTTGGATGAGGAAGATCCCCTTCTGTCACAAGACCAATTGATGGCTGAACCGGAAGATATCATCACACCTGAAGATATTGCAGAAGTTGTCGAAGAAGATAAAAAAGCGCGGGCCAAGCCAAAGTGTAGCTATGGCCCTAGGCTCAAGACGCATGTCGCTGCGCTCAAGTCTCACGCCAATAAGATCTGGACCCATGCTCGCAAGGTCAAGGCAAAGCACGTCTTTCTGGCTTTTACGGCGCTGGTTGTGATTTTACGCCCGTGGCTCGTTCTGGGTGTGACACTTACACTTCTGATGGTGCTTATGATCACCTACCTATCGCTCGGGCACGAGCGGTTTACCGAAGTTCTTCTGGCGCGCTGGTTGCGGTTCAAAAAGCGCAAGCCCCAGAAAGCGGAACAGTATTTCAAGAAGGCAACTCAGCTTGTCGAGCAGTACAATGCCAAAGTGGCGCGATTGCCGAAGGCTTTGGCCGAGCGGCTAAGCTTGCCGGATCTGGCAGAGTTGGAAAAGGAAGACGATCGGCCCGATCCGTTCGACCGTTTGACCGAGCAGGCGCAGGACGTCTAAGCCCGGCATATAGGCAACAGGGCTGCTCTGGTGAAAAACCGGGGCGGTTCTCTGCTCTTGAATTCAGTCCGCTTGCGACGTATGTCCCACATTGACTTCGACCCTTTCACACGGTGGATTCCATGGCCGTCACCAACCCGCTTCAGTTTATTCAGCAAGTTCGTGCAGAAGTTGCCAAAGTTGTTTGGCCAACCCGGCGCGAGGTTTTGCTCACCACGATCATGGTGTTCATCATGGCGGCCCTGACGGCCGTGTTTTTTGCCTTGGTGGATCTCTTGATCCGTAGCGGTCTTGAGGGGCTATTGGGGCTCTTCGGCTAAAGCGCAAAAATCCCTGTCTGCGGCCTTGAAAAGAAGGACGAAGAGGGGTAATCCAGCCAACATTCCGATACAGCGCGCGGCGATTCGAGCCCGCGCGCTGATTTGTTTCATCGGGGTGGTTTGGGCCAAAAGCCTGAATGAACAGAGAATTCCGGCCAAGTGCCGATAACAGCAGATGTGGGGTCCAGCATGGCGAAACGGTGGTACTCAGTGAGCGTTCTCTCGAATTTCGAGAAGAAAATCGCAGAGCAAATCCGTCAATCCGTGGCCGATCAGGGCCTTGAGGACGAGATCGACGAGGTGCTTGTGCCGACCGAAGAGGTGATCGAGGTGCGGCGCGGCAAGAAGGTCACGACCGAGCGGCGGTTCATGCCGGGCTACGTGCTGGTGCATATGGAGATGTCGGACCAGGGCTATCATCTGGTGAACTCAATCAACAAAGTCACCGGGTTCCTTGGACCACAAGGCCGTCCGATGCCGATGCGCGATGCGGAAGTGCAGGGGATCCTGGGCCGGGTGGAAGAGGGGGCTGAGGCGCCGAAGCTGCTGATCAGCTTTGAGGTTGGCGAGAAGGTCAAGGTCAACGATGGCCCGTTCGAGGATTTCGATGGCATGGTCGAGGAAGTTGACGAGGACAATCAGCGCCTGAAGGTGACGGTGTCGATCTTTGGCCGCGAAACACCTGTGGAATTGGAATACACGCAGGTGACGAAGCAAACCTGACCCGAGGATTAGCTCTCAGTTCTGGACGAAAACCGGAACCCTGGCTTTTGGCCGGGGCTTTCTTTTTGCTCCACTCTAATGGTGACACCTGCATGTTTGGCGACTGAAAGGTTAACGCCCTTAATTTGCGGGGATTTAAACGTCGGTATTGCATCGGTATCGTGTCGGTATTGCGTCGGTGCCGTATCGGTAAAGCCCGTAGGTTAATGCGCCGCGACGTCTGCAACAGGTTGGGCGCAACAGAATCCTAAAAATGAGTTCAAAAAAGTGGACGAGAGCAAAGTGATGTGCAGTCCGGCTGGCGCACGTCAACGGTGCTTTCAGGATGTGTTCACCAAATCCTGATGCAATCGTGATTAGCCATCTCGCACGGAACCGTCATTTTTCATGCAACGTTGAACGTGCACATGAAAGGTCCCTCGATGGTAACTGCAGTCGGCACAATGTCTCGCATTTTGATCCTTGTTTTACTCACGGTGATGTCTCTCGTCTGGTCGACCAACGCACGCGCCGAGCAATCGGCCCCTTTGCCGGACTATGTGATAGAGCAGTTTGGCCAGCCCCCTGCCATTCCAGACGGTGATCTGTCCGTGGACCTGAAGTCTGCGGCCAAGACGACCTTTGTCGACAGTATCGAAGGGTCGACATGGGGCACGGATCAGGAAGTCGCCCTGCGCACGATTGCTGCGTCCAAGGATCCGCGCCTTGCCTGGCCTATCAGCGACCTGATGCGCTTTGCCCCCGGACAAGCGCTCAATGTGCAGCTTGCAAATGCAGCAGCGACATTGCTTGAAATTGATATGCCCTCTGAAAACCACTGGGGCGTTATCACCGATCACCTGATTGCGTGGGATGTGCCTGCGCCGCCGGATTACCTGAGTGCAAAACGGGCCATTTTCACCGGGATTATTCCCGGCTGGGACAAGATTTTTGTCGAAGGTGATATTGACTGGCGGATGGTATCCTGGGGCGGCGTGTTGATTGATGACCGCGCCTATGACACCACGGATGCACAGTGCAACTGCATTCCGGCCGCGGATAACCCAGAGGTCAGCAGCGCGGCAGAGGCCACCTGGCTCAAAGACAGCGACATCATCTTTGGCGTGGTCGTGAACGGCGAGGCGCGGGCCTATCCGCGTCGCATCATGGAAGTGCGCGAAATGGTCAATGACACGCTTGGCGGTCGTGATCTTGGTATTCCCTACTGCACTTTGTGTGGCGCGGCACAGGCGTATTTTACCGATGACGTGCCTGCCGGTGTAGAGCGCCCGGTTTTGCGGACCTCGGGGCTTTTGATCCGGTCTAATAAGGTCATGTATGACGTGCGTACGCATTCGGTGTTTGACACGTTTCTTGGCCACGCTGTGACTGGGCCCTTGGCCAAGAAGGGTGTGAAATTGGAACAAGCAGGTGTCGTGACCACTGACTGGGGTACATGGAAGACAGCACATCCCGAGACAACCGTTTTGGTAGAAGAGCTTGCCCTTGGCCGGGATTTTGATTTCCGCAATGGACGCGATGCCAATGGTCCGATTTTCCCGGTAGGCGATGTCGACCCACGCTTGCCGGTGCATGAGGATGTTATCGGCATTGTCACCGCTTCCGGCAAACCAGTGGCGTTCCAGCGCAGCAAAGCGATGGCCGCACTTCAGAAAGGCAACGAAATCGCAGTGGACAACGTGCGCCTGACGCTTGATGGCGGTGGGATCAAGGCGGTGGATGCGAGCGGTGCGGACCTGGGCAGTCATCAGGCTTTTTGGTTTGCCTGGTCGCAGTTTCATCCAACGACTGAACTCTGGGAGGGGTGAAGCAGCGCCGAGGATTTCATTCCAAGGTGTAACAGCCACGCGTAATGAGCCGCGCGTGGCTTTTTGGTTTCACGTCGCAATGAGCGTCACCTGTGTCAGATCATGCTTGTAAAACCGGCGTGCCCGGTGTAGTGCGCACGCCAGTCTCTTGAATGAGACCCCCATGTGGGAGGCGAGGGCATCGCGATGCACGGACCACACCACATCAACATAGGCCGAAGGACGCGTTCTGAGGCTGTTTGAAAAGGAGATGGCCCATGGCCAAGAAACTTGCTGGCACCATGAAGCTTCAGGTGCCTGCCGGACAAGCAAACCCATCCCCGCCGGTCGGTCCGGCGCTGGGTCAGCGCGGCATCAACATCATGGAATTCTGCAAGGCGTTCAACGCCAAGACGCAAGACATGGAGCCCGGTGCGCCGTGCCCCACCGTGATCACCTACTATCAGGACAAGTCCTTTGAAATGGACATCAAGACGCCACCTGCGTCTTACTACCTGAAAAAAGCGGCCAAGTTGAAATCCGGTGCAAACGCGCCCGGTCGTGAAACTGTCGCCTCGGTCTCGGCCAAGCAGCTGCGTGAAATCGCAGAAGCCAAGTGGAAGGACCTGAACGCAAATGACGTCGAAGCCGCGATGAAGATCATTGCCGGTTCTGCACGCTCCATGGGCATTGAGGTGAAGTAAGATGGCAAAGCTTGGAAAACGCACAAAAGCGGCGCGTGAGGCGTTCGCCGGCAAAGAAAACGTCACCATCGAAGAGGCGGTGGCGCTGGTCAAAGGCAATGCCAACGCGAAGTTCGACGAAACCGTGGAGATTGCGGTGAACCTTGGGGTTGACCCACGTCACGCGGATCAGATGGTGCGCGGTGTGGTTGGCCTTCCCAATGGCACAGGCAAGGATGTACGCGTGGCGGTTTTCGCTCGTGGCCCTAAGGCCGAAGAGGCACAGGCCGCTGGTGCAGATATCGTCGGTGCCGAGGATCTGATGGAAACGGTGCAAGGCGGCAAGATCGAGTTTGATCGCTGCATTGCCACGCCCGACATGATGCCCATCGTTGGCCGTCTGGGTAAGGTGCTTGGTCCACGTAACCTGATGCCGAACCCCAAAGTGGGCACGGTGACCATGGATGTGGCCGATGCCGTGAAAGCGGCCAAGGGCGGCGAAGTGCAGTTCAAAGCCGAAAAAGCTGGCGTTGTGCATGCCGGGATTGGCAAGGCGTCGTTCGATGAAGGCAAGCTTGTTGAAAACGTCCGTGCCTTTGTAGAGGCCGTGCAGAAAGCGAAGCCGTCTGGCGCCAAAGGGGCCTACATGAAAAAGATCGCCCTGAGCTCGACCATGGGTCCGGGCGTGAGCATCGATGTAGCAGGTGCCGTTGGCGAATAAGCTGACGCCGATGTGACAGGCAAATTCGGGGCTTCCTTCGGGAGGCCCCTTTTGTTTTCGCAGAAGGGGTTGTTTGTCTGTTGTGCGGACATTCCGCGAACGTCCGCAAAGCAGGCTATGCAGGTCTCATGCTGCCTTTTCTATCTGGACTTCTCCGTCATGTAGGAAGCATCTCTTATCGAAAAGTGACAGATCAACGGGGTTTGGCAGCCGTATGTCCTCAATGCTTGGCATGTCAGTGGAAGATAGCTCAAAAGCGCGGTCAATCTGTGAGATCAGAACCACAATCGCCCCACGTTTGATGGCAAACTCCTTAAGCGCCTGGACTTGTTCTTCAAGCGGAGGATTGCTTCGCTTTTGATCCAAAAGCTGCAGGTAATCGACAACGGCGAATGCATGATCCGGCGCATTGCTTAGGCGTTCAATGATATGCGCTCCGCAGATATCGTCCGAGGTATCAACGACGATTGGACGGTCATGTTCTTTCAGATCGAATCCAAGCTTTTCAAACCAATCCCAAACATCCGTTTCATTGTAGTCCAATGAGAAAACATAGCCCGTGCGATTGTCCTTCTCCGCCAATGCAGTCAGCTCCAATCCAAGGAGGGTCTTGCCGTGGCCGGGGCGCGCACCGATCAGCACCATATCGCCGGGATTGAGCTGGCTCATGATTTCCTTGGCTAGTGTCGTTTTGGAGTAGCTGGACGCCAAATGGCTCCAATCCCTGAACCCCTCTTTGGTGGCAATTTGGTCGAGTGCCGCGTGGAGCCTGATGTCTTTGTCGCGTGCCAGCAATTTTGCTTTACGCTTAAGCGTGTAGATTGGTGATGATAGTCTCATCTTGAACCTCCTTTTACGAGCGGTCTCCGCAATCCCTCCTTATGCGCGTGCTCGAACAGGTTAGGTTCGAAGTGATATAGCTCCGCATGTCAAATGCTGCCCCAGTGGAGGGGGGAGGCCCGAGCAAGGCCACCATCAGAAGTTACCCTGATCGCTTGGAAAACTCAATTGGGTTTCAGTCTTTCACTGCACGCCGACGAATGCTCAAGTTGGGCTCAAACCTGGCATTTGACGGTTTCGGTCAGGCAAATCAGAAAAGAATTGGCAGTAGTGGCGGCTTTGCGGACAAAGCGGACTAGTACATTTGCAGCCATTGCTGACGTGGCATCGTCGCGCGTTTTCCGTGCGTTCGTCGTCGCAGCGACTTTCAACATAGCGGTCATTGAAAGCCGGTCTGACGCACGACACGCAAACCTCAATTCTGCTGCGAGTGACGTCGATCATCGAGACCTGGGTTAAATACGTGCGAAATAGAGTAAACCCCATGTCCGCTTTTGACGTATCGCAAACAGCTGAGCCTCCCTTTTTAAACGTGGTCAGGATGAATGCCGCCAATTCTGTGGCCATTTGGGGCCAGTTGAACAAATTAAGGTCGTTTAGATTATGGCGTTGATGATCGTCAGCTTAAACATTCAATATCCTTAAGATAGGGGTTGTCGTCACGGGTCTGTGCGTAGGCATTTTGGTTCAGCCGGGCGTAGATCATGGCCTCCCCGGCTAAAGGGGCGGATGCGAGAACCTCTCCGTCAGGCGCTACGATGGAGGAAAGCCCCTGATATTCGAAGCGGTCGTCTGCATCTGCATGATCGGCGTAAACGATGAACACATGATTCTCAAACGCGCGCACCCGGACAACATGACGGGCAACAAAGGCGCCGGAGGGACCTTTGGGCAAGGCGGTAGGCACGATAACAGCCTCGGCACCTGCCAGCGCAAGGCGCCGCACATTCTCCGGAAACTCGATATCATAGCAAATCAGGAAACCCAGTTTGAGCCCGTGCATATCGACGAGCATTGTCGTAGGGCCGCATGTCTGGAACAGGCTTTTCTCGTAGTCCCCATATAGCTGCCCCTTCCGGTACACGTGTGGATTGCCGTGATCATCGCGGCAAATCACCAGGGCGCTGATGTAGCAAGCGTCCCCGTCCCGTTCCGGGAAACCGACGACGAGGCTTACACCCAGCTCAGACACCGATTTTTGAAGCTGCCTGATCCATGGGCCATCAGCGGGCTGTGCGATAGAGCGCAGGCTTTCGCCCCGACCATATCCAGAGAGCGCCAGCTCAGGCGCTACCAACACGTCTGCGCCGTTATCTGCGGCTTCGCGCATTGCGCGCTGGATCAGTGTCATCCGGTGTTCCGGATCAACTGAGGCAGACATTTGATAAACTGCAATCTTCACTCAAGGTCCCCTTTTGTAATGCGGCCTGCGCGGTGTGTGCCACGCGAGAAATCAATGCACAGACGTCCCCCGACCGTACCTTGAGCAAGCTGATCCAACGCCGCATTGGCCTGCGACAACGGGACAGTTTGCACATCGACATTCAAAGGATGCGCGGCGGCGAAATTCAGAAAATCGATCATCTCTTGTCGGGTGCCCACAGACGATCCGAAAACGCGATGCCCGCCGTCGATGAGCCACATCATCGACAGGTCGACAGGATCATGCACGAGCGCCACGGCAACAATATCGCTCATTGGATTGACCGCAGCTTCAATTGTTGTCCAGACAGCCGGGCTTGGCGCGAAATTCAGGGTCACGTCCGCACCGCCGGATTGTTTGATCCGGGCACCGGCGTCGGGTCCTGCCGCCACCGTCACATCGGCGCCAAGCTGTCGTGCAGAGGCAAGTTTTGCCTCGTCCTGATCGACCACAAGCACACGGGCGCCGCGGGCCTTTGCGATCAGGATCGCATATTGCCCTAGCCCCCCTGCGCCGATGATCATCACGTTCGATCCGGCCTCCAGTCGCGTCTTGCGCAAGGCGGACCAAGCCGTCAGCCCGGCACACAAAAGCGGCGCGCCGGTGATCGGGTCGATACCGTCGGGGATCTCAACGGTAAATATAACCTCAGATAGCGCGTATTCTGCGAAAGCGCCGTGATGTTGCACGCCCCGCGCGGTCTGATCGGGGCAGAAGGTTTCGAACCCGGTGCGGCAGGGTTTGCAAGCAAGACAGGTATCGTAAAGCCAGGGCAAGCCCACGCGTCTCCCGATCGCCGGAGCGCAGGGCGTGTCGGGCCCCACTTGGACGACGTGACCGATCCCTTCATGGCCCAGCACGAGAGGATAGAACTCTTCGGGCAGGTTTTCGTCCCCATCGCGAAGATGCAGGTCCGAATGACACACACCGCAGCTTTCCAGTTTCACCAGAACTTGCCCTGGCCCCGGCGTGGGCACGGGGATGTCGTGAAGTTCCAAGGCCGCACCGGGCGCGCGGCATAGTGCTGCTTTCATGACATCCGGCAAAGCTTGGCGCATATCCAGTTCCTTTCGAAGGCGGGCGGTGTGAATGATCCCGGTTGATCAAACTTTAGGCAAGTGATGGGCAAATCGGAATATGGCGTTGCAATTCGATACATTTACGTCCCTCAATGAAATAATGAAGATAACCGGCTCGGATATCCACCTTCTCACGGTCTTTGACAGTGTGGTACGCAACCGTGGCTTCTCGGCGGCGCAGGTCGAGCTTGGGCTGAGCCAGCCGACAATTTCCAACCACATAACAGCGCTTGAAGAGCGGTTGGGCGTAAAGCTGTGTCAGCGGGGCCGCAGGGGGTTTTTGCTGACCGAGAAAGGTCAGATGGTGCATCAGCTTGGGCTGCGATTGCTGGAAAGCCTGAACGACCATTCCGCGCATCTGGCCGCGCTGAAGGGAAATCTTGTTGGCAACCTCAAGATTGCTGTGGTGGATGCGGTGACGACGGACCATAATTTCCGATTACCCCAGGCCATTCGGGAATTCACCCAAAAGGCACCTGCCGCGCGGATCGAATTGTCCATTTCGGATCCGCAGAGCATAATGACTTCGGTTCTGGATGGGACCTGCCATATTGGCATCGGCAGCTTTGATAACATCGTCAACGGGCTTAGCTGTGTGAATTTGTACGAGGAAAACCATGTGCTGTACTGCGCCGACACCCATCCGCTTTTCAACCTTCCAGATGATGAGATCAGCGGGGCTGTAATACGGCAACATCCCCGCACGCACCGGGGCTATTGGAGCCAGCAGCGCCAGAAATCCCATAACCCGTCCGAAATGGATCGCTTTGTGCTGGAGATCGAAGCACAGCTCATGCTGGTTCTTAGCGGGGCCTATCTGGGCTTGTTGCCCGAGCATGTTGCGACACAATTTGTCGCCCAGGGGCAATTGCGGCGGCTGCCTTATGTTGGGAATGATTATGCTTGCATGATGCATATGATCACCCGTTCGGGCATCGCGCCCAAAATGAACGATCTTTTTATGGATATTCTCAAAGGCTGCTACTCTTGAGTTACATTTCCCTTATTGAATGTATGCGTTTGCGTATCAGTATTTTTCGGCCCTTGGCGGCCAAATAGGCTGATGGGACGGATAGCAGAGGCGATCAAAGCAGCGAAGATGCCGGACACAACGCAGCCAGTATATAATCAGCCGCTTGGCGGCAACGAAATGCCACGCTTTGGTGGGACCGCAACAATGATGCGGTTGCCGTCGCAGGACACAGCTGAGGGGCTTGATGCCTGCTTTGTCGGGATCCCGATGGATATCGGGACATCAAACCGCACCGGCACGCGACACGGCCCGCGCGCCATTCGTGCGGAAAGCTGCATGTTACGTCCCTTCAACATGGCCACCGGTGCGGCCCCTTTTGAAACCATGCAGGTCGCGGATATCGGTGACGTGGCGATCAATACGTTTGATCTCAAGAAGACCATCGATATCATCACCGATGCCTATGACGATATCCTGCGCTACGATGCGGTGCCGCTTACCCTTGGGGGCGATCATACGCTGACCTATCCGGTCCTGCGGGCCATCGCTCGCAAACACGGCCCCGTTGCGTTGATCCATGTAGATGCCCATGCCGACACCAATGACGAGATGTTCGGCGAGAAAATCGCGCATGGCACCCCGTTTCGCCGCGCGGTTGAAGACGGTCTTTTGCAAAACGACAAGGTGTTTCAGATCGGCTTGCGCGGGACCGGATATTCGCCGGATGACTTCAACTGGGGGCGCGACAGGGGATTTACCGTCATCCCGTCAGAAGCGTGCTGGCACAAGTCACTGAGCCCTCTGATGAAGGATATCCGCGAGAAGATCGGCGATACACCGACCTATCTGACGTATGATATCGACAGCCTTGATCCGGCCTATGCGCCGGGAACGGGGACTGTTGAGATGGGCGGTCTGACCACCATTCAAGCGCTCGAAATTGTCCGGGGATGTGCCGGGCTGAACCTCGTGGGGGCCGACCTTGTCGAAGTGTCCCCGCAATTTGACACCAGCGGGGGCACCGCATTGATCGGTGCGAACCTGCTTTATGAAATGCTGTGTATCCTGCCGAAGTGCAGGGCCAGCTGACTACAAGGAGAAAGACATGTCACACTCAGTTTCACGCCGCCGCTTTATGGGCACTGCCGCCGCCACGGGTGCGCTCGCCCTTGCTGCGCCATCCATCGCACGGGCTGCGGGCGGGCCCATCAAGGTCGGCACTTATGGCGGCTTTTTCGAGGAAAGTTTCAAAGAGTTCATCTATCCCGAATTCACCGCTGCGACGGGGATCGAGGTGCAATCAATCGCCGTGCCGACAGGTGAGACTTGGCTGGTGCAGATCAAGAATGCCGCCCGGGCCAAGACCGCGCCGGCGGATGTGTCGCTGATGGCGGGCACGCCGCGCAACGAAGGGGCTGGCCAGAAGATCTTCAAGAGCCTGGACGAATCCAAGATCCCGAACCTTAAGAACGTGCCCGACACCTTTGAGGACCGCTACGATGATGGCGCGCTCTTTGGGGTTGGCGCGGTGTCGTGGTACATCACGCTGTGCACCAATTCGGACGAAATCCCAGAAGCGCCCGACAGCTGGGCGGCCTTTTGGGATGAACAATACAAGGACAAGATCGGCCTTCTGGGCCTGGCGTCGAACTCATATCTGCTTGAGGTGACGGCGGTGACCCATTTCGGCGGCACCGATATTCTGGACACCAAGGACGGTATCCAACAGGTCTTTGACAAGCTGTCGGAAGTCGTCCCCAACGTCCGCTTGTGGTACAAGGATGAAGGCGCATTTCAGCAAGCCTTGCAGGATGGTGAGATTCCGATGGGTCAGTATTACCATGACGTGGCGGGCTTGGCGGCGTCCGAAGGCTTTCCGGTCGTGTCGACCTTCCCCAAAGAGGGCGGCATACTCGATTCCGGGTACTGGATCGTTCCGGAACATGCCAAGCCCGTGGATGAAATCCACGAGTTCATCAACTTCATGTCGACGCCAGAAACCCAGGCTTCGCTGTCGCGGAACGTTGGTACGGCACCGGTTATTGACCCCGCTTTGACTGATCTGACAAAGGATGAGCTGGCCGCGGTCAGCAGCCCCAAGGCCCCCATCATCCCGCGCTATGACATCTATCAGGATCACGCTGACTGGATTTCGGACACCTGGAACAAAATGATTGCGGGGTAGTCTTCCATACCAAGTGAATCGGTCTGCCTCGCTTGCGGGGCGGACCTGTGACGGGGAGTGATTGTATGACGGGTCTGGTTATCCAGGATGTCACGAAAAAATTCGGCAGCATCGTTGCCGTCGAAGATGTCAACCTGACGTTCAACTCCGGTGAGATGATCTGCTTTCTCGGCCCGTCCGGCTGCGGCAAGACCACCTTGCTGCGGATGATTGCCGGGTTGGAAGAGCCTACCCGCGGCATGATCAGCATTGACGGGCGCGACCTGACCGGTGTGCCTGTTCACAAGCGCGATATCGGCATGGTTTTTCAGTCCTTCGCATTGTTTCCGCATCTGAGTGTTGGGGAAAATATCAGTTACTCGATGCGTATCCGGGGCCATTCGCGGTCTGAGTGTGAGGACCGGGTGACCGAGCTTCTGGATATGATGCATTTGCCAGGCGTGGCGGATCGCCGGATTTCCCAGCTTTCGGGCGGACAGCGCCAAAGGGTTGCGATTGCCCGTGCCCTTGCGCTTAACCCCCAGGTGTTTTTGCTGGACGAGCCGATGTCAGCGCTGGACGCTAACCTGCGCGAAGCGATGCAGATTGAACTGCGCAAACTGCAACTGGAGCTTGGGATCACCACTGTGGTTGTGACGCATGATCAGACCGAAGCCATGACAATGGCCGACCAAATCGTGGTCATGGGCAAGGCCAAAGTGCTGCAGACCGGCGGCCCGATGGACATCTACAAAACGCCCGCCGATAAGTTTGTCGCCGGGTTCATTGGCACCAGCAACCTGTTACCGGCACAAATGGCGGGCAACGACACAGTGCGCGTTGGCGGTGCCGAACTGAAGGTTGGCGGTGTGAAGGGCGATCATCAATCCGGAGAGGACGTTTTGCTCATGACCCGCCCTGAGGAAGTTTTTGTGCACCCGGTGACGGACGCGCCGCCTGCAAATGCCATATCGGGCACCGTGACGTTTGTGCGTGATATCGGGGCCACGATCGAAATACTGGTCGATTGTGCCGGCAATGAGGTTATCTCGGTTCTGACGCCAAAGGATTGGCCGGGCGTGAAGGTCGGCGAGGCGGTCAATGTCGAGATGCCCGCCGCGGCCTGCAACGTTCTGGCCGCATAGGGGGTCGCCATGCAAACCGCCCCGCTTTCGCGGTATCTGAGCCTTGTTCCGTCTTCGGTTATGGTGGGCGTCTTCTTCGCGATCCCCTTCGTCATGATCCTGTTGACCAGCGTGTCCACACCTGCAGAGGATGTCGATTACAGATATGCCTTTGATCTTCAGCATTTTGAGCGTTTTCTGACCTGGTTTTACATTGAACGGGCTTTGTTTTCTGCCGGGCTTTGCGCCCTGATCGCCCTGATCAGTTTACTGATTGCGTTCCCCTTCACCTATCTTCTGACCACTTTTGGACCGCGCACTCAGACGAGCTGGTTGATTTACATTCTGGCGCAGCTTTCGCTTTCAGAGGTTCTGATTGCCTTCAGCTGGCAGATCCTGCTGTCGCGCACCTCGGGTATTGGCAACATCATTGCCTGGATCGGGATCACCGAGAAAAGCTTTTCCATGTCGCCCTCGGCCGGTGCGGTGGTGGCGGCGTTGGTCTATCTTGCGGTGCCGTTCTCTGTGCTGCTGCTATTTCCTGCGCTCAGCCGTCTGGACAAAAGCCTGCTTGAGGCCTCGCGGACATTGGGGGCCTCACCGCTGCGCACGTTTTTCACTGTGGTCATCCCGGTGACACGCCCGGCCATCATATCAAGCGGTGTGACGGTTTTTGTGCTGACACTTGGCGCCATTATCGTGCCGCAAGTGCTTGGCCGGCCCGAACACTGGACCTTGTCGGTGCTGATCACGGATCAGGCGATATTCAACTTTAACATGCCCTTTGCCTCAGCCCTCGCGGTCGTTCTGCTGGTCCTCAGCGCCAGTGTCATCGTCCTTGTCACACGCTATGCAGGAGGGGCCAAATCATGAAGATCATCCGTCGCGCCTACCTTGCGCTCTTCGCGCTCTACCTGATCGGGCCAATCGTGATCATCATTGCAGTGTCGTTCAACTCCAAGAGATTCCTCGCCTTTCCCCCGCGCGGATTTTCGTTTCGTTGGTATGCCGAGATTTTCGTGGCGAATGACTGGTTCTCTTCTTTAATGAACTCGCTCTTTATCGCCTTTGCATCGGCAACTCTGGCGGTGCTGATCGCGACGCCCATCGCCTATTGTGCATGGCGTTTCGGCCTTCGCTACGCCAAGGCGCTCTTTGCCTTGGGTATTGCCCCGTTCATCCTGCCGCCGGTGATCTTGGCGTTGGCCTTCCTTTTGTTCTTCTCCAGTGTGGGCATGCATGGCTGGATGCTGAATGTCATAATAGGCCATGCGATTTTTCTGCTGGCCCTCCCCCTCGTGACCATCTCGCTTGGATTGGAAAGCGTTGATCGGTCCCTGATCGAGGCCAGCCAGAGCATGGGGGCCGACAATGCAACGGTGTTTCGTACGGTCATTTTGCCCATCGCGGCACCATTCGCTTTTGCCGGGTTCGCGTTCTGCTTCGTGCTCAGCTTGAACGAATACATCATCGCGCTGATGACTGTCGGGTTCACGGTGGAAACGCTGCCGATCAAGATTTTCAATGCTCTGCGCTATGGCTACACGCCGGTCATCGCCTCAATCGCGGTGCTGTTCCTTTTGATCAACATTGCGGTGTTCTCTCTCATCGCGAAATTCTCTAACCTCAGTCGCATCCTGGGTGCGATGGATTAAAGACAAAGGCACGCCGCTATGCCCCACGATCACGATCATGACCATGATCCACTTGAACAGGGGATCGCCCTGCGCGTTCGCGCGCTCGAAGAGCTGATGATCGCCAAGGGTTTGGTTG
Organism: uncultured Roseovarius sp.; assembly: GCA_947496175.1. Lineage (GTDB taxonomy): Bacteria > Pseudomonadota > Alphaproteobacteria > Rhodobacterales > Rhodobacteraceae > Roseovarius. Next base: position 455,267 of record CANMBU010000001.1, on the reverse strand, counting down.
ACCCCGAAGCGCTGGATGCGATTGTCGAGTATTATGAACGCGAAACCGGCCCCAGAAATGGCGCGGCTGTCGTAGCAAAGGCCTGGAGTGATACGCATTTCCGGACCTGGCTGCTGAAGGATGGTACGGCGGCGATCAACAGTATGGGGTTCAGCGGCTTTCAGGGTGAGCATATCCACGTCGTCGAGAACACCGACGAGGTTCACAACGTCGTCGTGTGCACGCTGTGTTCGTGCTATCCTTGGCCGGTTCTGGGGCTACCGCCCACCTGGTACAAAAGTGCGGCCTACCGGTCCCGTGTGATCCGCGAGCCGCGTGCGGTGCTGACTGAATTTGGTCTGGACGTGCCCGCGCAGACACATGTGCAGGTATGGGACAGTACGGCCGAAATCCGCTACTTCGTGTTGCCAAGGCGTCCGGAAGGCACGCACGATCTGTCTTGCGACGAATTGGCGGCTCTGGTGACGCGAAACGGCATGATCGGAACAGCGGCGGTATAAGGCATATGGACGGCATACACGACATGGGCGGGATGCACGGATTTGGCCGCATCCCCACTGAGCAGGACACGGTCTTTGATCACGAGTGGCAAAAGCGCGCCTTTGCTTTGGCTGAAACCCTCGCCTGGTCAGTCCCGTTCGCGGCGGACGAGCATCGGTTTGCAATTGAGCAGATCGCGCCCGACGACTATCTGCGATGCGACTATTTCGAGAAATGGGCACGCGCCGTTGAGACCCTGTTGCTGCAGGCGGAACTTGTCGATGAAGACGAACTGAAAACCGGGCAGCCGACGTTTCAAATCACGGCTGAGAAGCATCCGCCTGTCTCAGCGGATACTCTGGTGTCGGCCACGCGCGCAGGGGCGCCCATGACATACCCCGCCGATGGCCTGCGACCGGCCTTCTCGCCGGGTCAGGTCGTGCGCGTGAAGGAACATGCCGGGCACGGCCACACCCGCGTGCCACGCTATGCACGGGGGCGTAAGGGACGGGTCGTTCAAAACTTGGGCCGTTTTCAATTCGCCGATGCTGTGGCCGCCGGAACAGGGCCCGATCCGAAGTTTTGCTATCGGATCGAATTTGAGGCCCGGACGTTATGGGGTGCGGAGGCGTGCGAACAGGACAGCATGCTGCTTGACCTGTGGGAGCCTTATCTTGAATCCGATTGATCAACACAGTGAGGAAATCGACCTAGCCTTGCGGACCCTGCCAGGGACATCAGCCCAGGCTCGGATCTTTGACGCCCCATGGCAGGCGCGGGTCTTTGCGCTGATCGTGGCGTTGGTGAAACGGGGGCATCTCCCGTGGAAAACCTTTCACGCCAAGTTTCTTGAGGAAATGTCGGGGGATGCATTGGCGGGCGGGCAGTCCTCTTCTTTGGTTGAAAGGCAGTATTTCGAATGCTGGCTGGCAGCTGCGGAGGCGACACTTAAGGACGTCGGATACCTTGATCACCATGACCTCGGGTACATGATCGCCGAGCTTCGCCTGTCAACGCAGCGAATCCGCGACATGCAGACAAAGAACGGCCTCGCAAACGGGTGACATGGGATTGCATAACCCTATAGCCGGTTAGGTGACAGCCTGCGCAACTTGCCTCTGCTGAGGCTGCACCTGCTTTCCAGCGCTCATGAGTAAGCGTCACCGGCCCCGTCCGTGACCACTACGTTTGACAGGGCGATCTAATTGCGCGGCGGATGAGTGGCCGGACTTACCGCCACACTGCGGAATTGAGTTTCTAGCTCATGCAGCATTCTTCGTGCTGCGAACGCGCGCATCATAAAATAGCAATGGCTGAGTCGGGCTCACAGCAGACCTTTCGCAATACTCAGCGCCCCTCAATTCCAATCTCCTCAAACCCTGGTTTGAGCGGCTCTTTGTGGCCAGTTTTGAGCCTTGTTTAAAAGGGGCTTGGCATTTGCGTGGATGCGGTCTAGTTACTGCGTTGCACACGTGGTCCGATTCGTCGGGCCATTTGTGTTTCGTCCGAGACGGTGGGTGGTCGGGATATGCCGGTCATAATTCCTGCCTGAGACGGGAAAGACCAGATTTTTGCGCGGCTCTCCTAAGGTGGTTCCTCGTGTCTGGCTCAGCCCGTTTAACGGACCCAAAGGCTGGGTCTTTTGGCCCAGTAAGACTGAGCCGGGGAATTTCCCCAAAATTGGAGTGAAACTGTGGATAGAGCCCAGAAAGAGAAAGTGGTCGAGGAACTCGGCCAGATCTTCGAAAGCTCTGGCGTCGTCGTGGTAGCCCACTACGCAGGCCTTACAGTTACCGAAATGCAGGATCTTCGTGCCCGCGCCCGCGAGGCCGATGCATCCGTACGCGTTGCCAAAAACAGGCTCGCCAAGATTGCCCTTGATGGGAAGCCATGCGCCAGCATCGCTGACTATCTGTCGGGCATGACTGTTCTGACCTTTTCGGAAGACCCTGTGGCAGCAGCCAAGGTCGCCGAAGGGTTCGCCAAGGATAACAAGAAGTTTGAAATTCTTGGCGGGGCTATGGGTGAGAACGCATTGGACCGCAAAGGCGTCGAAGACGTGTCGAAAATGCCATCTCGCGAGGAGCTTATTGCCTCCATCGTGGGCTGCATCGGCGCACCTGCTTCGAACATCGCCGGGGCCATTGGCGCACCTGCTTCGAACATCGCGAGCATTCTGTCATCCGTCGAGGAAAAGGCAGAAGCGGCATAACGGAACTGGAAAAGGTCTGACGTGGACTTGCAAGTCTGACGTTGGAACACATCTAAGAGAACGGAAAAGAGCTAGATATGGCTGATCTGAAAAAACTCGCTGAAGAGATCGTTGGTCTGACGCTTCTCGAAGCACAAGAACTGAAAACCATTCTGAAAGACGAATACGGCATCGAGCCCGCCGCTGGTGGCGCTGTGATGGTTGCCGGTGCAGCAGGCGGTGACTCCGGTGGCGCAGGCGGCGGTGAAGAGCAAACCGAATTTGACGTGATCCTGAAATCGGCCGGTGCGTCGAAGATCAACGTCATCAAAGAGGTGCGCGCGATCACCGGTCTTGGTCTGAAAGAAGCCAAGGATCTTGTTGAAGCCGGCGGCAAAGCTGTCAAAGAAGGCGTCGACAAAGCCGAAGCAGACGACATCAAAGGCAAGCTGGAAGCAGCTGGCGCTGAGGTCGAACTCAAGTGATCCCGCAAATGGCGGGATCATCCCGGGTGTGACCCGGGATCTCTTGTCATTCTGATGAAGCCCCGGATCAAGTCCGGGACGTGGATCAAGAAAATCGAGGCTGGACCCGGCAAAATACGGGTCCAGCCGAACCTGTCTCAGAGAGGCCCTGTTGTGCGGGGCTTTTCTCAGGCGAGGTTCAACGATCGGGTGGCCCCTTGTGGGATGGGGGCCAAGAATGGATCGTACTCGCTGTCTCTGATGGACGTGCCGCTGGGCCCCGACAGCGCGCATGACCAGTGAGAAATGAAAGGTGACCCGTCACATGACGCAGAGCTTCCTTGGCCAAAAACGTCTTCGTAAATACTACGGCAAAATCCGCGAAGTGCTGGAAATGCCGAACCTCATTGAGGTGCAGAAATCAAGCTATGACCTGTTCCTGAAATCCGGTGACCAGGAGATCCCCGCCGATGGTGAGGGGATCAAGGGCGTGTTCCAGTCGGTCTTTCCGATCAAGGATTTCAACGAAACAGCTGTGCTGGAATTCGTGAACTACGATCTGGAAAAGCCGAAATACGATGTCGAAGAGTGTATGCAACGCGACATGACCTACAGCGCACCGCTTAAGGTGACGCTGCGGCTGATTGTGTTTGATGTCGATGAGGATACCGGTGCGAAGTCGGTCAAGGACATCAAGGAACAAGACGTGTTCATGGGCGATATGCCCCTGATGACACCCAACGGGACGTTTGTTGTTAATGGCACCGAGCGCGTGATCGTCAGCCAGATGCATCGCTCTCCGGGCGTGTTCTTTGACCATGACAAGGGCAAGACACATGCCTCGGGCAAGTTGCTCTTTGCCTGCCGCATCATTCCCTATCGCGGCTCATGGCTAGACTTTGAGTTTGACGCCAAAGACATCGTCTTTGCGCGCATCGACCGTCGCCGGAAGCTGCCTGTGACAACCCTGCTTTATGCGTTGGGTCTCGATCAGGAAGGCATCATGGATGCCTATTATGACACGGTTGACTTCAAGCTTAAGAAAAAGGGCAAGTCTGTCACTGGCTGGGTCACCAAATTCTTCCCGGAACGTGTCAGGGGTACACGTCCGACACATGATCTGGTCGATGCCAAGTCCGGAGATGTCATTGCCGAAGCAGGTAAGAAAGTCACGCCGCGTGTGGTCAAGCAACTGATCGACGACGGGAAAGTGACCGAGCTTTTGGTGCCGTTTGAGCAGATTGTTGGCAAGTTTGTTGCCAAGGACATCATCAATGAAGAAACCGGCGCGATTTATGTCGAGGCCGGGGATGAGTTGACGCTTGAGCGCGACAAGGACGGCGAGATCATTGGCGGCTCTGTACAGGAGCTTTTGGATGCCGGGATCACCGACATTCCGGTGCTGGACATCGATAACATCAATGTCGGGCCTTACATGCGCAACACCATGGCCAACGACAAGAACATGAACCGCACAACGGCGCTCATGGACATCTACCGCGTCATGCGTCCGGGTGAGCCACCCACCGAAGAAGCGGCCTCTGCGCTGTTCGACACGCTCTTCTTTGATAGCGAGCGGTATGACCTGTCAGCGGTTGGCCGGGTGAAAATGAACATGCGTCTTGCGCTTGAGAAGCCTGACACACAGCGCACGCTGGACGGTGAAGACATCGTGGCCTGTGTGAAAGCTCTTGTGGAACTGCGCGATGGCAAAGGCGATGTGGACGATATCGACCACCTCGGCAACCGTCGTGTGCGCTCTGTCGGTGAACTGATGGAGAACCAGTATCGTGTGGGTCTGCTGCGCATGGAACGTGCGATCAAAGAGCGGATGAGCTCGGTTGAGATCGACACGGTCATGCCACAAGATCTGATCAACGCCAAACCAGCTGCCGCGGCTGTGCGTGAGTTCTTTGGCTCCTCGCAGCTGTCGCAGTTCATGGATCAAACCAACCCGTTGTCGGAAGTGACGCACAAGCGTCGTCTCTCCGCGCTTGGGCCCGGCGGTTTGACCCGCGAACGGGCCGGCTTTGAGGTGCGCGACGTGCACGCCACGCATTATGGCCGGATGTGTCCGATTGAAACGCCGGAAGGGCCGAATATTGGTCTGATCAACTCGCTTGCGACATTTGCGCGGGTAAACAAGTACGGCTTCATTGAAACGCCGTACCGCAAGGTCGAAGGTGGACAGGTGACAGACGATGTCACGTACATGTCGGCCACCGAAGAGATGCGCCACACTGTGGCGCAGGCCAACGCGACGCTTGATGAAAAGGGCAAGTTCGTCAACGAGATGGTCAACACCCGTCAGTCTGGTGAATACATGCTGGCTCCGGTTGAGAATGTGGACCTTATTGACGTGTCACCCAAGCAGTTGGTCTCTGTGGCGGCCTCGCTTATTCCGTTCCTGGAAAATGACGACGCCAACCGCGCCTTGATGGGCTCGAACATGCAACGGCAGGCCGTGCCGACGCTGCGTTCCGAGGCGCCTCTGGTGGGCACCGGGATTGAGGGCGTTGTGGCGCGCGACTCTGGTGCGTCGGTCTTGGCCAAACGGGCGGGCGTGATTGACCAGGTTGATGCACAGCGGATCGTGATCCGGGCGACAGAAGACCTTGAGATCGGTGATCCGGGTGTTGACATCTACCGCATGCGAAAATTCCAGCGCTCGAACCAGAACACCTGTATCAATCAGCAGCCGCTGGTGAAGGTGGGCGACACCGTGACCAAGGGCGAAGTGATTGCCGATGGCCCGTCAACCGATCTGGGTGAACTGGCGCTGGGTAAGAACGTGCTCGTCGCGTTTATGCCATGGAACGGGTATAACTTTGAGGACTCGATCCTGATCTCTGAACGGATCGCACGCGATGACGTCTTTACTTCGATCCATATCGAGGAGTTTGAGGTCGCCGCACGTGATACCAAGCTTGGACCGGAAGAGATTACCCGCGATATCCCCAATGTCGGCGAGGAGGCCCTGCGCAACCTTGACGAGGCGGGCATTGTCTATATCGGGGCTGACGTAGAGCCGGGCGATATCCTCGTGGGTAAGATCACACCCAAGGGCGAAAGCCCGATGACGCCGGAAGAGAAACTTCTGCGCGCCATCTTTGGCGAGAAAGCCAGCGACGTGCGTGATACCTCGCTCCGGGTGAAACCGGGGGACTATGGTACGGTCGTGGAAGTGCGTGTCTTTAACCGCCATGGTGTGGAGAAAGACGAGCGTGCGCTGCAGATCGAGCGTGAAGAGGTCGAACGTCTGGCGCGTGACCGGGACGACGAATTGGCGATCCTTGATCGTAACATCTATGCGCGTCTGAAGTCGCTCATCATGGGCAAAGTGGCCGTCAAAGGCCCCAAAGGTGTCAAGGCGAACTCGGAGATCACCGAGGATCTGCTGGAAACGCTGAGCCGGGGTCAGTGGTGGCAGCTGGCGCTCAAGGATGAGAAAGACGCACAGATCGTCGAGGCTTTGAACGAGCAATATGAGGCGCAGAAGCGTACTCTGGATGCGCGTTTTGAGGATAAGGTCGAGAAAGTGCGTCGCGGCGATGATCTGCCTCCGGGTGTGATGAAGATGGTCAAAGTCTTCATCGCGGTGAAGCGCAAGCTGCAGCCGGGTGACAAGATGGCCGGACGTCACGGCAACAAAGGTGTGATTTCCAAGGTTGTGCCGATGGAAGACATGCCGTTCCTTGCCGATGGGACACCGGTTGATTTCTGCCTCAACCCTCTTGGCGTGCCTTCCCGGATGAACGTCGGTCAGATCCTTGAGACGCATATGGGCTGGGCCGCGCGCGGTCTGGGCATCAAGATTGATGATGCGCTTCAAGATTATCGCCGGACTGGTGATCTGACCCCGGTACGCGAGGCCATGCATCATGCCTATGGAGACGATGTCTATGACGAAGGCATCGCCAAGATGGACGAGGAATCGCTCATTGAGGCGGCGGGTAACGTCACGCGTGGTGTTCCAATTGCCACCCCGGTGTTTGATGGTGCCAAAGAGGCTGACGTCAACGACGCGCTGCAGCGTGCAGGCTTTGACGAAAGTGGTCAATCAGTCCTCTATGATGGTCGCACAGGTGAGCAGTTTGCCCGCCCCGTGACCGTGGGTGTCAAATACCTGCTCAAGCTGCACCACCTGGTGGATGACAAAATCCACGCGCGCTCGACCGGGCCTTACAGCCTTGTCACCCAGCAGCCGCTGGGCGGTAAAGCGCAGTTCGGTGGTCAGCGGTTCGGTGAGATGGAAGTCTGGGCATTGGAGGCGTATGGCGCGGCCTACACGCTTCAGGAAATGCTCACCGTCAAGTCGGATGACGTGGCAGGTCGGACCAAGGTCTATGAAAGCATCGTCAAGGGCGAGGACAACTTTGAGGCCGGTGTGCCAGAGAGCTTTAACGTTCTCGTCAAAGAAGTCCGTGGCCTCGGCCTGAACATGGAACTCCTGGATGTGGAGGAGGATGAAGAAGGGGACATCGCGGCGGAGTAACCGCCGCCCAATCCCCTTTTCCCCTCTGCACCTGATTGAAGGATTCTCAAATGAACCAGGAACTGACAAACAACCCGTTCAACCCCAACGCGCCAGCGAAGGTGTTTGACGAAATCAAGGTCTCTTTGGCCTCGCCAGAGCGTATTCTGAGCTGGTCCTACGGTGAGATCAAAAAGCCCGAGACGATCAACTACCGGACGTTCAAGCCCGAGCGTGACGGCCTCTTCTGTGCGCGTATCTTTGGCCCGATCAAGGATTACGAATGCCTCTGCGGCAAATACAAACGCATGAAGTATCGCGGCGTTGTCTGCGAAAAATGCGGTGTGGAAGTTACCCTGCAAAAGGTCCGCCGCGAGCGGATGGGCCATATCGAACTGGCTGCACCTTGTGCGCATATCTGGTTCCTGAAGTCGCTGCCAAGCCGCATCGGCCTCATGCTGGACATGACTCTGCGTGATCTGGAGCGGGTTCTTTACTTCGAGAACTACGTGGTGATTGAGCCGGGTCTCACCGACCTGACTTATGGCCAGATGCTCTCGGAAGAAGAGTATATGGACGCGCAAGACGCCTATGGCATGGACGCGTTCACCGCCAATATCGGTGCCGAAGCGATCCGTGAGATGCTCGCCAATATCGACCTTGAGAATGAGGCCGAGACGCTGCGCGCCGATCTGGCCGAAGCGACAGGTGAGCTGAAGCCGAAGAAAATCATCAAGCGTCTGAAAGTGGTTGAGAGCTTCATCGAATCCGGCAACCGCCCGGAATGGATGGTGCTGACAGTTGTGCCGGTCATCCCACCAGAGCTGCGCCCGCTGGTGCCGCTCGATGGTGGTCGTTTTGCGACCTCTGACCTGAACGACCTCTACCGCCGTGTGATCAACCGGAACAATCGCTTGAAGCGCCTCATTGAGCTGCGCGCGCCGGACATTATTGTCCGTAACGAAAAGCGGATGCTGCAAGAGTCGGTTGACGCTCTGTTCGACAACGGCCGTCGTGGCCGCGTGATCACTGGTGCCAACAAGCGTCCGCTGAAATCGCTGTCTGACATGCTGAAAGGCAAGCAGGGCCGCTTCCGTCAGAACCTTCTGGGGAAACGCGTCGACTTCTCAGGTCGTTCGGTCATCGTGACTGGGCCTGAACTGAAGCTGCACCAGTGTGGCCTGCCCAAGAAGATGGCGCTCGAGCTGTTCAAGCCGTTCATCTATTCGCGGCTTGAGGCCAAGGGTCTCTCCAGCACGGTCAAGCAGGCCAAGAAGCTCGTGGAAAAAGAACGCCCCGAAGTGTGGGATATCCTTGATGAAGTGATCCGCGAACACCCTGTGCTTCTGAACCGCGCGCCAACATTGCACCGTTTGGGCATTCAAGCGTTTGAGCCCGTTCTGATCGAAGGTAAAGCGATTCAGCTTCACCCGCTGGTTTGTTCGGCCTTTAACGCTGACTTCGACGGTGACCAAATGGCCGTGCACGTTCCACTGAGCCTTGAGGCACAGCTGGAAGCACGCGTTCTGATGATGTCCACGAACAACGTTCTGTCACCTGCGAACGGTGCACCGATCATTGTTCCCTCTCAGGATATGGTCTTGGGCCTCTACTACACATCCATCATGCGCGAAGGCATGAAGGGTGAAGGTATGGTCTTCGGCTCCATCGAGGAAGTGCAACACGCGCTTGATGCGGGTGAAGTGCATCTGCACGCGAAAATCACTGCGCGGATCCCTCAGATCGATGAGACGGGCCAAGAGGTCATGATGCGGTTTGAAACCACACCGGGCCGTGTTCGGATCGGTTCGCTTCTGCCGCTCAATGCCAAAGCGCCGTTTGAGCTGGCCAACAAGCTGTTGCGCAAAAAAGAAGTGCAGCAGGTGATTGACACGGTCTATCGCTACTGTGGCCAAAAAGAGAGCGTCATCTTCTGTGACCAGATCATGTCCACAGGCTTTAAGGAAGCGTTCCGTGCGGGCATTTCCTTTGGCAAGGACGACATGGTCATTCCGGATGACAAATGGACGATCGTTGAAGAAACCCGTGACCAGGTCAAAGGGTTTGAGCAGCAGTATATGGACGGTCTGATCACTCAGGGTGAGAAGTACAACAAAGTGGTTGATGCCTGGTCGAAGTGTAACGATCAGGTCACAGATGCCATGATGGGAACGATCTCAGCCGACAAACGGGATGAGGCCGGTGCCGTTGAAGAACCCAACAGTGTTTACATGATGGCGCACTCCGGTGCGCGTGGCTCGGTCACGCAGATGAAACAGTTGGGCGGCATGCGCGGCCTGATGGCCAAGCCGAACGGCGACATCATTGAGACACCAATCATCTCGAACTTTAAAGAAGGCCTGACGGTTCTCGAGTACTTCAACTCAACCCACGGCGCGCGGAAAGGTCTGTCGGACACAGCCCTTAAGACAGCGAACTCGGGTTACCTGACCCGCCGTCTGGTGGACGTGGCGCAGGACTGCATCGTGCGGGAGCATGATTGCGGTACAGAGCGTGCGATCACCGCAGAGCCTGCGGTGAACGACGGTGAAGTTGTGGCGTCTTTGTCCGAGCGTATTCTTGGCCGTGTTGCGGCTGAGGATATCGTGCATCCGGTGTCGGGTGATGTGATTGTGGCCAATGGTCAATTGATCGACGAACGCACTGCGGACGCCATCGAAGAGGCCGGTGTGCAAACCACGCGTATTCGCTCGCCGCTGACGTGCGAGGCCGAAGACGGTGTTTGTGCCATGTGCTATGGTCGTGACCTTGCGCGCGGCACCATGGTCAATACCGGTGAAGCGGTAGGGATCATCGCGGCGCAATCCATTGGTGAGCCGGGCACGCAGCTGACGATGCGAACGTTCCACATCGGCGGTGTGGCTCAGGGTGGCCAGCAATCCTTCCTGGAAGCAAGCCAGGCGGGCAAGGTTGTCTTTGAAAACGCCCAGACCCTTGAGAACGCCAATGGCGAGACCCTCGTTATGGGCCGCAACATGAAACTGTTGATCATGGGCGACAAGGATGTCGAGCTGGCCAGCCACAAGGTTGGGTATGGCACCAAGCTTTTTGCCAAGGATGGCGATAAGGTTGAACGGGGCGACAAGCTCTTTGAGTGGGACCCCTACACGCTGCCTATTCTGGCCGAGAAGAGCGGGACGGCGAAATTTGTCGACCTGGTCTCTGGTATCGCGGTGCGCGATGTGACGGATGATGCCACCGGCATGACCCAGAAAATCGTGACCGACTGGCGTGCCGCACCTAAGGGCAATGAGCTCAAGCCCGAGATCCTGATCGTAGATAAAGATGGTGAGCCGGTGCGCAACGATGCGGGCAACCCGGTGACCTATCCGATGTCCGTGGATGCAATCCTGTCCATTGAAGAAGGCCAGGAGGTGCATGCCGGTGACGTTGTGGCGCGTATCCCGCGGGAAGGTGCCAAGACCAAGGACATCACCGGGGGTCTGCCGCGTGTGGCCGAACTCTTTGAGGCACGTCGCCCCAAAGATCACGCCATCATCGCCGAGATCGACGGCTATGTGCGCTACGGTCGCGACTACAAGAACAAGCGCCGGATCAGCATTGAACCCGCCGATGAGAGCATGGAGCCCGTCGAATACATGGTGCCCAAGGGTAAGCACATTCCGGTTCAGGAAGGTGACTACGTCCAGAAGGGCGACTACATCATGGACGGCAATCCGGCACCGCATGACATCCTCAGCATCATGGGTGTCGAGGCGCTTGCCGATTACATGATTGACGAGGTTCAGGACGTCTATCGCTTGCAAGGTGTGAAGATCAACGACAAGCATATCGAGGTTGTCGTGCGCCAGATGCTGCAGAAATGGGAGATCCAGGATTCTGGGGAAACCACGCTTCTGAAAGGTGAGCATGTGGACAAGGCCGAGTTTGATGCTGCCAATGAAAAGGCCATCGAACGCGGCAAGCGTCCTGCACAGGGTGAGCCGATCCTGCTTGGGATCACCAAGGCGAGCCTGCAGACCCGCTCGTTCATCTCTGCGGCGTCCTTCCAGGAGACCACACGTGTTCTCACCGAGGCCTCCGTTCAGGGCAAACGCGACAAGCTTGTCGGTCTGAAGGAAAACGTCATCGTGGGCCGCCTTATCCCGGCGGGCACAGGTGGCGCGACACTTCAGATGCGCCAGATCGCGCAGCAGCGTGACAATGTGGTCATTGAGGCCCGTCGCGAAGAGGCCGAAGCGGCCGCTGCACTGGCTGCGCCGATTGACGATATCGTCGGCGGCGATGCGTTCGACACGTTTGTTGAAACGCCGGAAAGTCGCGAAGAGTAAGCTCTAGTTTAGCGTTTGAGATTAGGAAATGCCCCGCTGGAAACAGTGGGGCATTTTGGTTTTGTGGGAGGCGAGTGATTGGTAGGGTGGTGCGGGGCACCTCTGAATGAACTTGATTTCGGCTTCGAGTATGCCAAGCACATCTGTTCATCTCACCAAAGGCATGGCTAATTCAAACGGCAGCAAAGTTCGCAAAACAACCCTCACCGAAGGTTGCGTAATCTTCTGTTGAAAAGACCCGACACTTCCGGTCTGACCCCATGAAAATCAGTTGTCTTGAGGGCCGCTTTCTGGAAGCGTGCCCACATGATGCGCCGTATGTCTCCCGATGATCTTGTCCTGACGCCGATGGGCGTGCGGTTTCGTGGGCGGCGGTATCCTTGCACGATTGGCAGCGGGGGTATTCGAGCCGACAAGCACGAAGGGGATGGGGCCACCCCGGTGGGGGTGCACCGGATTGTCGGGATGCTCTACCGGCCCGACCGGATGGCGCGGCCTGCGGATTGGGCGGTGCCCATCAGGCCTGGAGATCTTTGGTCAGATGATGCAGGCCACGAGGATTACAATCTCATGGTCCGGCATCCCTATCCGCATTCACACGAGGTGCTGCGGCGCGCTGATCCGCTTTATGATCTCATTCTGATCACAGATTGGAACTGGCCCTATGCCATCAGAGGGCAGGGTTCCTGCATTTTCCTGCACCAATGGCGCAGGACGGGGTATCCCACAGCGGGCTGCGTGGCGTTCCGGCGCGACCATTTGCGCAAGATTGCGGCGCAGATCACCTATGATACAAGGCTCATCGTACGGCCAAATCCTTTCTGAAAGGATTTGGCAAAAGCCTTCAGAAGGCTTTTGCGGCGCATCTAACCATACGCGCGAGCACCGAAGATGGCGCTGCCGACGCGCACATGGGTTGCGCCCAAGGCAATCGCGCTTTCAAAATCACTGCTCATGCCCATCGACAGTCCGGTCAACCCGTTCCGCTCTGCGATCTTGGCTAAAAGTGCAAAATGCAGGCTGGGTTCTTCGTTGACCGGAGGAATACTCATCAGCCCTTCAAGGGGCAGGTCCATGGCTCTGCACTCGGCAACAAACGCATCCGTCTCTTTAGGCGCAATCCCCGCTTTTTGCGCTTCTTCACCGGTGTTGACCTGAATAAAGAGGCGGGGACAGTGACCTTCCTCCTGGGCGAGACGCGCTATGGTTTTTGCCAATTTGGGGCGGTCCACGGAATGGATGGATTGGAACAGCTCAAAGGCCTGGCGCGCCTTGTTGGTCTGCAGCGGGCCAATAAGATGCAGGTCAATGTCTTGAAAAGTTTCGCGAAATTCAGGCCATTTACCTGCCGCTTCCTGCACACGGTTCTCGCCAAAGGTGCGATGGCCATCTGCCAGCACCGCAGCCACACGTTCATTGGGTTGCACCTTGGACACCGCAATCAACGAAACAGCCTCTTCGGGGCGACCTGCGTCCTTGCAGGCCTTTGCGATGCGCGTTTTGATGTCATCCAGACTCACGCTGTTCTCCTCGCCGTGCTGCGTTGCTATGCGTTATGTGCCACAGCCTTTGAACCTGGGACAAGACCCACAATTTGCCAGAGTGAAGTTACGGTGCGGTAACATCTCGTGGTACTTGGTCGGCAAACTCCTTGCTCCGGTCTTAACGGTTAGATAGTAGAGTATGGAAACAGTAACGGACGACCCGATGTACCACGCCCTGAAGTTAAGAAACGTTGGTCTGCTCTTTGCAGCGTTTTGTGTTTTGGCGTCATGCAGCGTCTTTCGTGGTGCGCAATTGGATCCTGACGCGTTTACAGTCTCGACAGGGCGAGAGTCATCGGTTGGGTCACAAACGGGCGGCACCAGCTTGTTTGATGCGTTCCGCGGTGATGGATCCGCCGGGATTAAGGTGAACAGGTTCCTGTGGACCGCGTCTTTGGAGGTTCTGGACTTCTTGCCGGTGCAAAATGCTGATCCTTTTACCGGAGTTATCTCCACCGGATTTGGTACACCACCAGGTGGGGGACGTGCCTATCGTGCGACCGTTTTGATCAGTGATCCGGCACTGGATGCGCGGTCGTTGAATGTCGCTTTGCAAAGCCGGGGTGGCCCTGTTTCGGCAGAGACGCAAAGGGCTGTGGAAGATGCGATTCTGACGAGGGCCCGCCAGTTGCGTCAACAAGCCGGGCGTTTCTGATCCCAGGTGCCTACACCGTCTTTTCGTTCATAACCTGTGACAACCACTGCATCTGTTTTGGCAGGCACACAGAATTCAGATCATAGGTTTCTTTAATCGTTTTGCGTGCGTTTCGACCCAGTGTTGCACGCTCTGTTTTATCCTCCAGCAAACTGCAGATTTCTTTCAAAAGAACCTCTTGATCAAAAAAGTCGATCAAGCGCCCGTCGTGTCCATGCCGGACGACTTCGCGTACGGGCGCGGTATCGCTGGCCACGATTGCCGCTTCGCAGGACATCGCCTCTAGCAAGCTCCAACTCAGCACGAAGGGGTAAGTCAGGTAAACATGCACTCGTGAGATTTGCAAAAGCGACAGGAACTGGTCGTAAGGCAAACGTCCTAGGAAATGCACGCGTGTCCAATCGTGATCTGATATTTCAGGGCGGACCTCGCTTATGAACACCTGTTTCCAGCTTTTGCCGATTGGGGGCGTGATGCCATAGCTGACCTCATCGCCGCCTACGATCAGGATCTGTGCTTTGGGGCGTTCTTTGAGCAAGCGCGGCAGAGCGCGCATGAACCGGTGATAGCCGCGCATGGGCTCCAGGTTGCGGTTCACAAAGGTGATAACCTCGTCAGAGCGCGTCAGCGTATCGCGGCCATTGACCCGCAGGCTGGCATTTGCGTTGGGGCGCGCCTGTGTCGTGTCGATACCATCATGGCATATGGTGATCTTTTCCCGAAACTCGGCGGGGAATGTGTCGGCCTGGAACCTGGTGGGGCTGAGGCCTGCGTCGGCATGTGCAAAATGCAAATGATTGTTGAGGTTCTTGAGGCGAATGCGCAGGGCCTGCAGATCTGAGTCTTGCCTGGCGAACTCAGGGTCAAAATCCAGATGTTCTTCGCCGGTGAGGTAGTAGAGTTCGCAATAAAGCGCCATACGCGCTGTAGGCCAGACATCCTTGAGGAACATCGCTTCTCCCCAGCCGGGATGTGCCAGGATGAGATCAGGGGTGAACCCTGTATCACGCAATGTGCGTGCGGCTTTAAAGCAGGCCTCAGCCCGGGTGACTTTGGTGTCGAGATCCACCAGCCATGGGTGCAGGTTTTGGCCTGTCCGATTTGGCAGGGCGTAGGGCAGGACACGTACACCTTGCCAGTTTGTGGGCTTTGTGACCTTCAGGGTGAGCGCCGTGCAATCATGCCCGCGTGCTGCAAGCATGGGAGCGAGATGTTTGTACTGACCTGGAAAGTTTTGATGGATGAACAGGATTTTCATTGAAACAAAACCTGAGCTTAACCGATACAAGCTGACAAGGGGCAATATCTGAATGATACCGCATGAGCGCTTTATGACCTGTGATAGCTTGAGCCTCCGTTAACTCATCATTATGCGCCTGTTCTATGGCGCGCGCGGATGTGGCCTGTTTTTACCGCTCAGCACTGGACCCTGCGCGCCCTTGGGCCTATCACGTCTCGGAGTTTGAAACGAAGAGGTCAGGTCCGGTTATGTCGCGTTATTCAGCCGCCGAGATCGAGAAGAATTGGCAAGAGGCCTGGGATAAGGCCGGTATCTTTCGTGCACAGCGGTCGAAGGACAAGCCAAAGTATTACGTGCTTGAGATGTTTCCCTACCCCTCAGGGCGCATTCATATGGGGCATGTACGCAATTATACATTGGGCGATGTGATTGCGCGTTACAAACGCGCGACCGGGCACAACGTGTTGCACCCCTTTGGTTTCGATGCATTTGGATTGGCTGCTGAGAACGCCGCGATGGATCGGGGTATTCATCCCAATGATTGGACCTATGCCAATATCGCCGACATGGTTGAACAAATGAAACCGTTGGGGTTTTCGCTCGACTGGGAGCGGATGTTTAACACATGCGATGTCGAATACTATGGACAACAACAGGCTTTGTTCCTCGATTTCCTCGAAAAAGGGCTGGTTTATCGCAAGAACGCGGTGGTGAATTGGGATCCGGTCGACATGACCGTTCTGGCCAATGAGCAGGTGATTGACGGCAAGGGCTGGCGGTCGGGCGCGGATGTGGAAAAGCGCGAGCTGACGCAGTGGTTCTTCAAGATATCTGATTTCTCGGAAGAGTTGCTGGAGGCGTTGGATACGCTGGAGGATTGGCCCGCCAAAGTACGGCTGATGCAGGAAAACTGGATCGGCAAGTCGCGCGGCATTGAGATCCCGTTTGAGCGCACGGATGGCGGGGAGGCGATTGTGTGCTACTCAACCCGGCCTGACACGATGCGCGGCGCAAGTTTCATTGCGATTTCGCCGGAACATCCGCTGTCGCGGAAATTGGCAGAGAGCAATCCTGAACTGGCCTCGTTCATTGCCGAGACGCGCAAGATGGACACCACTGAGGCCGCGATGGAGAAGGCCGAAAAGAAGGGTCTTGATACCGGGATAACGGTCAAGCATCCGGTTTATCCGGATCGCGACTTGCCGGTTTGGGTCGGCAACTTCGTGTTGATGGATTACGGCACCGGGGCGGTCTTTGGCTGTCCGGCGCATGACCAGCGGGATTTGGATTTTGCCCGGAAATACGACCTTGATGTGCGCAATGCGTTTTATATGCCGGGGCAGGAGGTCGAGGTTGAGAATGAGGCGCTTGTACCGGCCAAGACGGAACAGGTTGTGTTCATCGACCATTTTGCCGGTATCGCGGACTGCACGAGCCAAGAGGGCATTGATGCCACGATAGACTGGTTCGAAGCCAAGGGGCTTGGCACGGGCCAGGTCAAGTACCGCCTGCGGGATTGGGGACTGTCCCGTCAACGCTATTGGGGGTGCCCCATTCCGGTGGTGCATTGTGATGCCTGTGGCGTGGTGCCGGAGAAGAAAGAGAACCTGCCGGTGGAGCTGCCTTATGACGAGGATGGCGCGCCGATTGATTTCTCTATCCCCGGCAATCCGCTCGACCGGCATCCAAGCTGGCGTAACTGTGCTTGTCCGTCCTGTGGCAAACCTGCGCAGCGCGAGACCGACACGATGGACACGTTTGTGGACAGCTCATGGTATTTCGCGCGGTTCACAGCGCCGCACGCCAAGACGCCAACCGACATGGCCGAGGCCGAGTACTGGATGAATGTGGACCAGTATATCGGAGGTATTGAGCATGCGATCCTGCACTTGCTCTATAGCCGGTTCTTTGCCCGTGCGATGCAGATTTGCGGACATCTGCCACAAAAGGCGATTGAGCCGTTTGATGCGCTCTTTACCCAAGGGATGGTGACGCATGAGATTTATCAGACGCGCGATGGTAATGGGCGTCCGGTCTATCACCTGCCCGAAGATGTAAGTGACGGAAAGCTCGGTGATGGCACCGCGGTCGAAATCATCCCCTCCGCCAAGATGTCCAAATCCAAGAAGAACGTGGTTGATCCTGTCAACATCATCGAGGCGTTCGGAGCCGACACCGCGCGGTGGTTTGTTCTGTCAGACTCGCCGCCTGAGCGGGATGTCGAATGGACAGCCGCAGGGGCAGAGGCGGCGCATAAATTTCTGGGCCGGGTCTGGCGCAAGGCCTATGAGCTGTCGCAGATGAAGGCGGACGGTGTGGCCGACCTTGACCAGTCGCTGCAAGATATCATGGACAGCTATCAGCTTGGGATCAACGCGCTGGATGACGAGTTGATGCGCGCGATGCACAAGACAATTGATGAAGTGACCAAGGGCGTTGAAAGCTTTGGCTTCAATGCGGCCATCGCCAAGATCTATGGCTTCTTCAATCAGCTCAGCAAGAGCAAGGCTGCGGCCTCGGTGCAATGGCAGGCCATGCAGGTTCTGGCGCAGCTCATGTCGCCCATGACGCCTCACCTGAGTGAGGAAGTCTGGTCCATGCTGGGTGGGGAGGGGCTGGTTGCGCAGGCGCCGTGGCCACAGGTTGACGAAAGCATGCTGGTGGAAGACACTGTGACCCTGCCCATTCAGGTCAACGGCAAACGCCGGGCTGAAATCAGCGTGCCCAAGGATATGGACAAGGCAGAGGTTGAAAAAGTTGCCCTGACACAGGATGCTGTCATTCGGGCGCTGGAAGGGGCCACGCCCAAGAAGGTCATCGTAGTTCCGGGACGGATTGTGAATGTCGTCATATAGCCGCCGCTTCATCCTATGTGCCATGCCTGCCACGTTGGCCGGGTGTGGTTTTTCCCCTGCCTTTGCGCCGGGGGGTGCGGCCACACGGCTTCAGAACAACATTTTGCTGGATGAGCCACAAGGCCGTGAGGGCTTTCTCTTTAACCGCCATTTTGAGGATCGCCTGGGGCGCGGGGTGCAGGGGCAGTATGGCCTGAGTTATTCGATCATTTTGGAAGAAAATGCCATTGCGATCGCCGAGGATAACGTAATTACGCGCTTTAACCTTTTGGGAAGCGTGAAGTATGCGCTGCGTGATATGCAGAGCAAAGCGGTGCTTGTCTCGGGCCAAGTCGACAATTTCACGTCCTACTCCGCATCCGGAACGACCGTTGCGACCCAGGCCGCACAACGCGATGCCGAGGCGCGGCTCATGATCATTCTGGCTGACCAGATCATCAACAAGCTGACCGCCGAGGCGGGTAAACTTCCGGCATGAAGTTAAGCCCGCGTGACGCGCCTGCCTATTTTGCCCGGCCTGATCCCGAAAAAACCGGCTTGCTGATTTACGGTAACGACAGCATGCGGGTGGCTTTGCGGCGGCAAGAGGTGATCGCCGCTCTGATAGGTCCTGCAGGCGAAGAGGAAATGCGGTTAACGCGCATTCCTGCTCCGGAGCTGCGCAAGGACCCGGCCTTACTCAATGACGCGATCAAGGCGCAGGGGTTTTTCCCCGGTCCCCGCGTGGCCTTTGTCGAAGAGGCCAATGACACGGTGGCGCAGATCGTGACAGATGTGCTTGGGGATTGGCAGCCGGGTGATGCGCAAGTGGTCGTGACGGCGGGCAGTCTCAAGCCCACGTCAAAGCTGCGCAAGCTATTTGAGGGGCACAAGTCTGCCTATGCCGCGGCGATTTACGACGATCCTCCCAGCCGGGCGGAGATTGAAGCGACGCTGGCAAAGTCAGGGTTGAAGGATGTCTCGGGCGAGGCAATGCGCGATCTGACCGCTTTGGCGCAAGAGCTTGATCCCGGGGATTTTCGGCAGACGGTGGAGAAGCTGGCGCTTTACAAGCTGAGCGATACAGCGCCGGTGTCTTCCGAGGACATCATGGCCTGCGCGCCTGCATCCACGGAGGCGGATCTGGACGATGTGATCCATATCGTGGCCGAGGCGCGTTCTGGTGAGATTGCGCCCGTCATGAAACGTCTGCGCGCGCAGGGAGTGCAGCCTGTGGGGCTTTGCATGGCGGCGATGCGGCATTTTCGGACGCTCTACGCGGCGGCCTCTGATCCGGGAGGACCGTCGCAGGGGATTTCCAAAGTGCGGCCGCCTGTGTTCGGTCCACGCCGGGACCGTATGCAGCGACAGGCGTCCAGTTGGGGGGCGGCCAAGCTGGAGGATGCGCTGGGACTTTTGACCGATACGGATCTGCGGTTGCGTTCGGCAGGGCAAACCGCGCCGGATATGGCACTTGTTGAACGGGCCTTGGTCAGACTGGCCAACCTGGCGAGGCGGTAGCGGTCACTCAGGCGGAGCGTACATCGCAAAGACCTCGGCCCCGGTCATTTTCTTGGTGTCTCCGGCAAAGGCGTAGCCATCCGGTTTTTCATCGACAAAAATTTCTTCGGTCATGATGATGCCGTCGGGCTTGTCGAGCAATCCCAACCCGATATGCATGTCGCCTTTGATCGGTCCATCCATCGTGACCCGGTAAAACAGGTTCGTTCCGCAAATATTGCAAAAACAGCGTTCTGCCCATTCTGATGACGTGAAGGCGGTGATGTTGTCTTCGCCTTTGATCTTCGCCTCACCAGCTTTGACATTTAGCCCCAAGAAAACACCGCCTGACCACTTTCGACACATTGAGCAGTGACAGGCGCCCGTTGATTTTGGCGTCTGGGACAATTCGATTTCAACTGCGCCACAAAGGCAGCGTCCGGTGCATGGCATGTCGTTTCCCTTCTGTCGGATCGGTTTGATTTTAGCTTATCTTAGATTGCTGACATGAATTGTCAGTATTGCTGTCTTTGCCCTTGCCATTTTTGGCCGGGCACCGGAACTTGGGAAGTCAGGTCAGAGCAGGAGCAGATCATGTATGAGGTCTTCGGAAGCCGGGGCAGTCGGGCTATTCGGGTTTTGTGGATGCTGGAAGAAATAGGCGTGCCTTACAGCCATGTCGCCGCAAAACCACGCAGCCCTGAGGCGTTGGCCAACAACCCATCCGGCAAAGTCCCAAGCATGCGTGACGGCGATGTTGTGCTGACGGATTCCGCCGCGATCCTGACCTACCTGGCGGACAAGCACGGCGCTTTCACGCACCCTGCCGGAACGCCAGAGCGTGGTTTGCAAGACTGCCTTTTGCATCAAGTGTTGGATGAGATTGACAGCACTCTTTGGATGGCGGCACGGCACAGTTTTGTGCTTCCTGAAGAGCGGCGTGTTCCGGCGGTGAAGGATACGCTGAAGTGGGAATATGACCGCAACATCGCGCGGATTTCTGATCGGTTAGCAGGACCTTTCCTTATGGGCGAGACCATGACCGTGCCGGATATCGTTTTGACTCATTGTCTCGGCTGGGCGGATCGGGCTGGTTTTGAAAAACCGGGGGACGCGCTGGAGGCATACAGGGCGCGTATGGAAGCGCGGGATGCGTTTCAAAAAGTAGTCACATTGCCGTAAGCGCACTGCAATCCACGCAACTGTGAAAAGACTGTGTGCTGCTGGCAGGATAGTTCAATCTCGTCCAATATATTCGGAGGAGATTACAATGTCCTTGATCAAGCTGGTGCCCGCCGCAGCGCTCGTTTTGTCCATCTCACTGCCCGCTTCGGCCGCTGATCTCAAAATGACTGGCCCAAACGAAACCCGGGTACATATCAAGTGTGACAGTTCGAACTGTCGGGTGAAAGAAAAGACTCCTGACACCAAGTGGAGAACCGTGGAAAACACACAAGGCGGGAGTCGGAATTTTGACAAACTGAAGGCCAAGTATCAGGAGGCCGGATTCAAGTAGTCTTCTCGTTTGTAGCCCATTGAGCCGCCGCCAGCCCCGCCCAACGGCCGGTGGCCAGACATGCTGTGACCAGATAGCCCCCCGTCGGGGCTTCCCAGTCTAGCATTTCTCCGGCGACGAATGTACCGGGACGGGTGCGCAGCATCAGGTTTTCATCCAGTGCGTCGATCTTCAGGCCCCCTGCGGTGGAAATCGCTTCGTCGATTGGGCGAGGGCCAGACAAAGGGATTGGCAGGGCTTTGATCATGGGGGCTATGTCGTCGGGTAGGGGACGGGCGCATTCCATCAACAAAGCCTGCTTTGCGGGACTAAGCCGCAAGGTTTTGCGCAGGTGATTTCCCAGGCTGGCCTTGCCTCTAGGTTTTGCAAGACGCGCCTGGATCGCCTCAAGCGGCACGTCCGGCATCAGGTCGATTGTCAACGTGGCACCTTCTCGTAGAGCGCGCGAGAGCGCGTATATTCCTCCGCCTTCGATACCGCGCTGGGACAGTATGACTTCGCCACGAGATATGTGGCCCCCTGCATCAAGGGCGATGCCCTTGAGTGGTCTGCCAAAGTGCTGGGTCATGTGGGAAGACCAGCTGATGTCAAAGCCCATATTGGCGGGTTGAAAGGGTGCGATCTGCGTGTCGTCTAAATGTCTGGCCCATGCCCCATCCGAGCCGAGCCTTGCCCAGCTGGCCCCGCCGCACGCCAACACTGTGACATCGGCTTGCCGCGTTTGTACGCCGTCAGGCGTGTCGAACCTTAATGCACTCCCGTCCCAGCCGGTCCAGCGCCAGCGCCGTTGCAGCTTCACCCCAAGGCCCTCAAGCCTCGTCAACCAGGCGCGCAAAAGTGGCGACGCTTTCATGGACTTTGGAAAGACACGACCCGTGCTTCCTGTAAAGGTGTCTTGTCCGAGACTGCTCACCCATTGAACTACCTGTTCAGGGCCAAAAGCCTCCAAAGCCGGGCGCAGATGCGGCACAGCTTCGGCGTAGTGTTCGAGGAACGACTCCAAGGGCTCATCCTTGGTCAGGTTCAACCCCGATTTACCAGCCATAAGAAACTTGCGCGCGGGTGACGGTTTGGCCTCAGCAATGGTCACTTGTACCCCTGCATGTGCCAATACGTCCGCCGCCATGAGGCCGGCAGGGCCTGCCCCGACAACAACGGCGGTGGTCATGCGCCCGGCGGCGTTGCCTCGCCCAGGCCTTTGTGGTGCACCACCTGTTGCGGGAACGGAATCTCGATGTTGTGTTCTTTGAGCGCGTTCCAGATCGCAAAAAGCACCTGCGGCGTGAAGCGGTTCTTGCCGTCATCAATGCCGTTCACCCAGAACTCGACCGCGAACTCCACGCCGCTGTCTCCAAAGGCGCGCAATTCGCAATCGGGTTTGTCCGGCTCTTGCAGAATGAAATCGAGCTCGCTGACGGCTTTTTCGATGATGTCTGGAACGATGTTGATGTCGGTGTCATAGCTGACCGAGAAAGGGGCCTCGTACCGGTTGGCACTGCCCTGATCAGAGTAGTTGACCACTCGGGTCGTTATGAAATCCTCGTTCGGGACAACAATCCAACGGCCATCGAAGGTCTCCAGGATCATCGCGCGCGCCGTGGTTTTCACGATTGTTCCGGACTCGCCATTGTCGAGTTCCACATAGTCACCCACCGTGGCCTGCCCTTCGAGCAGGAGGATCACGCCCGAGATGAAGTTGGCCGCGATCTTTTGAAGGCCAAAGCCGAGGCCGACGCCAATGGCACCGCCGAGCACTGCAAGTGAAGTGAGCGAAATGCCCAGAAAATTCATCAGGATGAGAAAGGCCGCGCCAAAGATGGCAA
Source organism: uncultured Roseovarius sp. (assembly GCA_947496175.1). Lineage (GTDB taxonomy): Bacteria > Pseudomonadota > Alphaproteobacteria > Rhodobacterales > Rhodobacteraceae > Roseovarius. Next base: position 432,233 of record CANMBU010000001.1, on the reverse strand, counting down.
TTTCCGCCGCTTTGGCCGCAAGCTGCCGCGTGGCAGGTCGCATGTCTTCCTGGGCGTGAATGTAGCTGTGGGATTGGTCATTGGACCACCGGCCCAGCCAGAACATAAGTCCGCCAGCCACAACCGCTTTGATAAGCCACAACAAATCAAACGACATGTTGCCAAGCGGCACGATTGTTTCCTGAAGCCGCGTTGTCACCAGGTCCAGGACGCCAAGCGCATAAAGCGCAGCCACCGGGATCATCACGTAGCGCCCCAACAATTTGAGGAATGGATCGCTGATGATGTCGCGCACAAGGATGCGCACGGCCAGGAAGAGGAAGACGCGCTTGCCGAACGCAATCACTTCGCCCGATCCAAAAACGGAGCGCGTGACCGCTTCGCCGATGCCCGTCAAAACATAGGCCAGAAGAGGCAGCACCAGAGGCACAAAGATCAAAACGAAGCGCCGGGCGCTTGCGATGACATGGGTTTGATCGTCAGGCGGCGTCAGCAGCCGTGTCAGGGCGGGGCGAAGTTTGCGGCTGATCAGAACGGCCAGCAGATAGGCTGCGATCAAGACCGCGAATTGAGACCAAGCAGCGGGGCTCAGGAGCCAACCTTTGGCGATGTCTATACCCTGCTGACCATATTCCATGGCCTGTACTACAATCTCGGGCGGATTGTCCCAATCCATGACGCACCCCTTGTCAAACTTCAAACTCCCGCCACCCTCTTGCCTGACCGGGAAAGGTGGATCAAGGAAAAGACATGGAAGACCCGATTTGCCCGCTCTGCCGCCGACCGATCCCACCGGACGCTAAGCAAAGCCAACACCACCTGATCCCGAAGCTGAAGGGTGGTAAAGGCGGGGAGACTGTGCTGTTGCACCAGATCTGTCACAACGAAATCCACGCCACGCTGACCGAGGCAGAACTGGCGCGCGACTATGCGACGATAGAAGCCTTGCGCGCGCATCCAAGGCTTGAGAAGTTTGTGGCATGGATCGCCAAGCGCCCGCCGGGGTTTCATTCCAAAACACCGGGGCGGCGGCGGAAGCGGTGAGGGACGCAAAATAGGCGGATAGAGTGACATGAAACGACGCACATTCCTGAAAGGTTCTGCTTCGGTCTTGGCCGCTTCGATTGGCCATTCTGTTTTAGCGACCGAAAGCGCGCGCGACATCAGAGCAAGTTCAGGCACAGCGCAGATTGCCCCTGCCGGTTATCCGCAGACTGAGGTTTGGGCGTATAATGGGCAGGTGCCTGGCGCGACCCTTCGGTTTCGCCAAGGAGATTGGCTGGAGGCGCGGCTGATCAACGATTTGCAGGAGGATACGACACTCCATTGGCATGGGCTCAGGTTGCCCAATGACATGGATGGTGTGCCGGGCATGACACAAGAGGCGGTCGCGCCGGGCGCGTCTTTTGACTATCGCTTTCAGATGCGGGACGCGGGCACATTTTGGTATCATCCGCATCAAAATTCGGTCGAGCAGATTTCGCGCGGCCTGGCGGGTGTGATCATTGTTGATGAGGATAAACAGCCCGACATTGATGGCGAAGAGACACTCGTGCTGCAGGATTGGCGCATGACCGAAGAGGCGCAGATACATCCGTCTTTCGGCAACCGGCATGACATGTCCCATGCCGGGCGTTTGGGCAACTATATCTCGGTGAACGGGGGGGCGGACGTCATAGGCTCCTACCCCAAAGGCGCGCGTGTACGTCTTCGTCTTGTCAACACAGCGACGGCCAAGATTATACAGCTTGCCTTGCAAGGTTGGCGCGCGTGGGTTGTTGCGGTGGACGGGATGCCGCTTGGCGTGCCGTATGAGACTGAGACAGTTGAGGTCGGCCCGGCGCAGCGCGTGGATTTGATCGCTGATGTGATGGCGGAAGACGGGGAAGAGGCGCTGATCGGGTCGGTCGAGCGCGGCGGCACATTTGTGTTGGCGTCTTTCGCTGTGACGTCAGGGTCTGCCGCACGTCCCGCCCCACAACCCTTGCCGCCCAATGATATGCCTTCACCCGACCTGACGACTGCGAGGACGGTTCCCCTTGTGATGGAAGGCGGCGCGATGCGCGGTTTGCCAAATGGTGCGACGTGGCAGGGAGAAAAGATGGATGCGCGTGCTCTTGCGGAGGCTGGTCAGTTCTGGGCGTTCAACGCTGTGGCGGGAATGACGGATGCGCCTTTGGTGGACGCAAGCCTGGGCGAGACAATCCGCATCCCGATGCAGAACAAAACCGCGTTCCCGCATGCGATGCATTTGCATGGTATGCATTTTCGCGAAGTCATGCAGGACGGATCGCTCGGACCGTGGCGCGACACGCTGGTTGTTCATGGTGATCAGACGCGCGAGATCGTGTTTGTGGCCGATAACCCTGGCGACTGGATGTTCCACTGCCATATGGCGTCGCACCAGATGTCAGGCATGATGAATTGGATCAGGGTGGAGGCAACTTAACGGGTACAGAGCGCTTTGATTGCCGCCGCGTGCTCGGCGGTTGCGGTCAATGTGTCCGTTGCAAGATCGCGAGCCGTGTCCACAAGCGCATCTTTCTCAACAACCTGATCAAAAAGCCCCCAGTGAAGGGCTTGCTCGGCTTCGATCTTTTGTCCGGCCATCAGGATCATCTTGGCGCGTGAGGGACCGATGAGCTGTCTCAGGCGTCCGGGATCTGAGGGTTGCGGGAGAAAGCCAAGGCGCATCACGGGATAGAAAATCTTGGTGCTGGGCACAGCCACGCGCAGATCACAAGCCAGAACCATGCCGATGGCCCCACCCGCCACGGTGCCATTGAGGGCCGCGATGCTCAGGCCGGGCAGGGCGGCGATGGCGCCAGAAAGGCGCTCCCAGACCGGATCGGTGGCGAGCCCCGTTTTGGCAGCGTCAAGGTCCATGCCCGCCGAAAAGACCTTGCCCTCGCCGGTCAAAACAAAGGCACGGGCCTCAGTCGCGGCCTCCGCTATGTCAGCAAGCTCATTGAGCATCTCGCGGGTCAGCGAATTGGCTTTGTCCGGACGGTTGATGGTAACCTGCCAGAGCCCGTCTTTGCCTTTGTCGAGAGTGATCATATCAGGCCCACCCGCTTGCGAATGTCTTCGTTGCGCAATGAGATTTCCTCGCCGACGAACTCATCGGCATCCTTGGTGCACATCCACATCAGGGCGCGCGCGGGCCAATCAGGTGGGATGTGATCAGACCAGTCCAACTGACTCACAGGGTTGATGCCGCTGGCCTTGATCTCGTGCTGCATCTCGGTGGCCACAGTGCCCGGCGAAAGGCCCATGACGCGCAGGCCAGACGCGCGCCCTTCTTTGTCGGCGCAACGCGTGAGCATCGCGGCTCCGGCCTTGGACGTACAATAGTGGCTCCAGCCTTCGAGCGCGCTGCTCGCGGCCCCTGAACTGATGGTGATGATGGTGCCGCCACCTGCCTCTGTCATCACCGGCATCGCGGCGCGCATCCCGTAGAATACCCCTTTGAGATTTATGTCGATAACTTGCCCCCAAGCGTCAGGGTCGGCGGATTGCAGATGCGAGATTGGCTCGATGACACCGGCGTTGCCAATTAGGACGTCAAGCCCACCAAAACTGTCACAGGCCACCTGAACTGCGTTGGAAATGTCATCATAGCGGCTCACGTCGCAGGGCACTGCGCGCGCGTTCTGTCCGATTTCAGCCGCCAGCTCCTTGATCGCGCTTTCTGACCGCGCGGTCAGCACGACATTTGCGCCTGCACTGGCAAATTGACGCGCTGTTGATGCCCCAATTCCACGACTTGCGCCTGTGACCAGGACTGTTTTCCCCGAAAAATCCATTCATTTGTTCCTTTTGCGTATCAAACCGGGTCACAAGAAAGTCAAAAAGACTCCCATCAAGCGCCCCAGACTTGCGTAACAAGCCCTTGACCATCCTCTGGCTTGCACAGAAGCTAGGGGCGATTTTTTAAAAACGGAAGGGTTCATCATGACCTCATTTGGACAGGCCACACTTCGCAGCAGTACTTCGGCAGTGGCTTTGGGAATTTTCATGACCGGAACGGCAGCATTGGCCGATGTGACAGCTCAGGATGTCTGGGCTGACTGGAAAGGTTACATGGCGGGTTCCGGGTATACGATGTCCGCTGAAGAGACGCTATCGGGCGATACGCTTGCTGTCAAAAATATCGTCCTGAGCATGGAGATCCCTGAAGAAGATACCAACATCAGCGTTGAACTGGGTGAGATCAATTTCGTTGAGAAAGGCGACGGCACTGTTTCTGTCGAATTTCCTGCCTCCATTCCTTTCAACGTCGTAGTTGATGGCCCGGAGCCCGTGACCATTGCGATGGACTACAACAATACCGGTTTGGTGATGAATGTCTCAGGTGATCCAAACGACATCACGTATAATTACACGGCGGCGGAAATTGCGCTGAAATTCAAGGAAATTGTTGCCGAAGGTGAAAGCATTGAGCTGGGTGTGATGGATGTCACCGTGGCCGATATTGTCGGTACAACAACTATGAAAGTCGGCGACCTGCGTGTCGCGGATCAGAAAATGACCAGCGGTCCGGTCAGCTACAACATTGATTTCAAAGACCCTGAGAATGAAGATTCGCGACTTGTTCTCAAAGGCGGTCTGGCAGGTATGGATGCGACCGGCACCAGCACGCTGCCTCTCGAAATGGACGCAGCCCTGATGCATCAGGCCGTGGCGAACGGGTTCGAAGTCGATGCGGATCTATCCTATCGCGAAAACGCAATGGAGTTTCAATTCACGGAAGGGGATGAGAATGTGCAGGGCACAACGAGCTCTGACACTGGCCAAATCAAAGTAGCCATGAGCGATAAGGGCTTGATTTACGACGTCGCAACAACGGGCACAAACGTTTCTATGGCTGGTGGTGATGTTCCGTTCCCTGTCGAGTTCGCTCTTGAGGAAGCGGGTTTCAAATTTGGCATGCCGATTGTCAAAGGCGAAGAGGAACAGGATTTCGCCTTTGGCTTCAACATGAGCAATTTCACAATGTCGGACTTGATCTGGGGTATTTTTGATCCCACCGGACAGCTGCCGCGTGACCCTGCAACGATTGCCATCGACATGACGGGCAAGGCGAAGTTGTTCTTCGATTTCCTGAACCCTGAAGAAATGGAAAATCTGGAAACCTCTGATGAGATGCCGGGTGAGTTGAACTCGCTGAGCTTGAACGCATTGACTGTTCGCGCCGCCGGGGCTGAGCTTAGCGGGACGGGTGCATTCACTTTTGACAACACGGATCTGGAGACCTTTGATGGAATCCCAGCTCCGGATGGATCTGTTGATCTTAAATTGGTCGGAGCAAATGCTTTGCTTGATACGCTGGTGTCGATGGGTTTTGTCCCTGAAGATCAGGCTATGGGCGCACGTATGATGATGGGCCTCTTCGCCGTGCCGGGTGATGGCGAGGATACGCTTGACTCGAAAATTGAGGTCAAGAGTGATGGTCAGGTTCTGGCGAACGGTCAGCGTTTGCGTTGATCTGGCTTAACACTCCGCTTTGATGGGTAAATTGAGGCCCGCGGTCTTGCAAGGCTGCGGGCCTCGGTCTACCTGTTGCAGGCCGAAGTGGAGACGTGAATGCCGCATGCCCTTGAATCCCTGACTGACACGCTTCTCAGGGCTGCGAAAAAGGCTGGAGCGGACGCAGCGGACGCGATTGCAGTTAAGGGGAGGTCTCTGGACATCGCCGTGCGCAAGGGTGCCTTGGAAAAGGCGGAGCGCGCAGAAGGAACAGATATAGGGCTACGGGTTCTTGTTGGACAAAAACAGGCCTGCGTTTCGGCGTCTGACACAAGTCATACGACAATTGCCATGCTGGCCGAGCGCGCGGTGGCCATGGCGCAAGAAGCGCCGGAAGACCCGCATATCGGCCTGGCCGAACCAGAGCAGATTGTTCGGGATTGGGATGCCACGGCGTTGCAGCTTGCCGACCTTACCGATGAACCTGCGCCTTCAGAACTTCAAGTCCAAGCGTTGGAGGCAGAAGCCTCGGCCCTGGCGGTCAAGGGTGTGACACAGGTGCAATCCGCCTCAGGCGGGTATTCGTCTCAGAATATGCACATCGCAGCAAGCAATGGGTTTGCCGGAGGCTATGCGCGGACCAGCACGTCCTTGAGCTGTGTTGCGATTGCTGGCGAGGGCACGTCGATGCAGCGTGATTACGACGGGGATAGTCGTATTTTTGCGGCGGATTTGCGGCCCTCGGATCACATTGGAAACACGGCGGGTGAACGCGCGGTGGCGCAGCTTGGCGCGCGCAAGCCGCCCACCGGTGCATATCCCGTGCTTTTTGACGAACGTGTATCCAGCACGCTCATCGGGCACCTGCTTGTGGCGAGCAATGGGTCATCCGTGGCCCGCGGCTCTTCGTGGTTGATGGAGAAATTGGGGGAACAGGTCCTGCCCAGAGGCCTTTCACTTGTCGAAGATCCCCTGCGCCCGAGGGTTCCCGGCTCGCGGCCATTTGATGCCGAGGGGCTTGCGGTATCGACTCGGAATATCGTGGAAGACGGCGTGCTGACATGGTGGACGCTTGATTTGGCCACAGGCCGCAAGCTTGGGTTTGCGTCCACTGGCAACGCGCGACGCAGCACATCTGCACCGCCCAGCCCAAGCGTGGGCAACGTGGCATTGACGCAAAGCAACAAATCACGAGGCGACCTGCTTGCCGAGATGGGTACGGGGCTTTTGGTGACGTCGATGATCGGGTCAACCATCAATCCTAATACCGGCGACTACTCACGAGGCGCTTCGGGGTTTTGGGTTGAGAACGGTGAGATCACCTATCCGGTGAATGAGTGCACGATTGCGGGCAACCTGCCAGAGATGCTGTTGCGCATAGAGCCTGCAAATGATGCGCGTATGTGGCTCAGTCGAACCGTGCCGTCACTTCTGGTCGAGGGTATGACGCTTGCCGGCGCCTGATCTGGAGCTTTTGGTCACGGCGGCGCGGGCTGCCGGAGAGGTGGCACGGCAATATTCCGGGCCGTCCGCTAAAGTTTGGGACAAACCCGACGGGGCAGGTCCTGTGACCGAGGCAGACTTGGCGGTGAACCGGGTTTTGGAAGACACATTGCGCACGGCGCGTTCGGACTATGGATGGCTGTCCGAAGAGAGTGATGACAGCGGCGAGAGACTGGAGCGGGACCGTGTTTTCATTGTTGATCCGATTGATGGCACGCGGAGTTTCATAGAAGGCTCAAACACCTGGGCGCATTCTTTGGCGATTGTCGAGCGCGGGCGTGTGCTGGCAGGCGTCATTTATCTTCCGATGCGCGACAAGCTTTACGCGGCAGAGCAGGGGGGTGGCGCCACGCTCAATGACATGGCTCTCTCTGTGGGTGCGCGCAATGCGCTGAGTGGAGCGACGATGCTGGCGGCCAAACCGAACTTCAAAGAGGAATTCTGGCGGGCTGGTGCGCATCCAGGTCTGGTTCGAAATTTTCGTCCCTCTCTCGCCTATCGCATGGCGCTTGTGGCTGAAGGCCGGTTCGACGCGATGATGACCCTGCGCAGCGCCTGGGAGTGGGACATTGCGGCGGGGGCTCTTATTCTCAGTGAAGCGGGGGCGGCGGTGTCGGATCAAAGCGGCACCGGTTTGGTTTTCAACAATCAAGAGCCCAAAGTTCCGGGTGTTCTTGCTGCAAATCCTGATCTGCACAAAGCGTTACAGCACTCATTGGTCGAGGGCGCGACGATCTGAGCCTAAAAGATGTGGCCTTGTTCCGCAGCGGTTTTGCTTTTTGGTTACGCAGGTCTTGGGGGCGCTGCCCCCAAACCCCCGGGGTATTTTGAACAAGAAAGAAGCATGAGCGCTCGTGCCGCTTGTGTCGGGTCGCGCGGCGGACTAAAGCGGGTCGCGATAAACCTGAGTCACAGATGATCGCGAACCGCAGCGCGACACCCAACCGTTGCACGCGTTTCGCTTTTCGCCGATGTCTCAGATTAAACGCGAAACGCTTTAGAGCCAGAACATGGCACGATCTGATAACCTGACCGGCGCAGTTCTGATGATGGCGTCGATGGCGTCGTTCACGTTCAATGATGCGGCGGTGAAGGCATTGGCGGGTGAAGTCCCGCTGTTTCAGATTTTGGTGCTGCGCGGTGTGCTGACCACAATGCTGATTTTTGGTCTGGCATGGCGGATGGGCGCCTTGCGTTCGCGGCTGCCAAGACGAGATTGGGGGCTGATTGCCGTGAGGACATTGGCCGAGGTGGGAGCGGTCTATTTCTTTTTGACTGCGCTGTTCAACATGCCCATTGCCAACGTGACAGCGGTTCTTCAGGCGCTGCCGCTGACAATCACGCTCGCCGCCGCACTGTTTCTGGGAGAACCTGTGGGATGGCGGCGAATGCTGGCTATTATGGTGGGGTTTGCCGGCGTGATGCTGATCGTGCGCCCGGGCACGGATGATTTTAACTTCTATGCGATTTATACGCTTGTCGCAGTGGGGTTTGTCACCTTGCGTGATCTGACGACACGGCGTTTGTCGCCGAACACCCCTTCGATTCTTGTCACACTGATTACGTCTGCGGCGGTGATGATCATCTTCGGTGCGCTGAGCCTCGGAATTGACTGGGTTCCTCTGAGCGGGCGACAGGGTGGACTCATTGGGTTGGCCGGTGTGTTGGTTATTGGCGGGTACCTGTTTTCGATCATGACCATGCGTGTGGGAGAGATCAGCTTTATCGCGCCCTTTCGTTACACGAGCCTGATCTGGGCACTTTTTTTGGGCTGGGCCGTTTTTGGTGAATGGCCGGATGCGGTAACGTTGATTGGCGCCGCCATCGTTGTCGCCAGCGGGCTTTTCACACTTTATCGCGAAGTGCAGGCTGGGCGGAAAAGGCCGCTTGCACAGCCGCCTCGTCGACATTGAACCGGGCTTTGAAGAATGCCCGCTCTTCATCGTTAAGCGGTACAAGAGTTGTGTCTTTGCCCCGTGCGCGGCTGTCATTGTCGTCATGTATGGCACGCAGATACATAGGTGTGGTGGGGTCAATTATGGTCGGCATGGAGTGATGCAGTTTGTGATGGGCGAAGTTCATCACCGTCTTCTTGTCTTGTGGACGAAACAGGACGGCTAGTCCGCAGGCCAGAAACTGCCCTTGCATGTCTTTTGCCAAAATACCATCCGGGGTTAATTTTACAGAATAGCCGCTTGAATACTCAATGACGAGGTTCTGCCAATCGGCACGCAGTTTCCAGACGAGACGTGCGGTGCGACGGATGCCACGAATGAAATTTGTTCCAACGGCATCATCGTCATCAAGCCGGAATTGCAGGCTTTCGGTCTGGTCTTCTCCTAGCTCTGCCTTGATCACATCCTGCATGGCTGTGCGATGCTTGGCAGGCGGGGCCGTGACCACCTTTACCTCTGGCACTGGCGCGCAAATGTCGTTGAGGCGATCCCAATAGGTTTTTGGCATACGCTCGCCGGTGACGACCAGAAACGTGAAACGCTTGTCCCTCTGGGCCGCGATAGAGGGCAGCGTGAGGGCTTCAAAATGACGAAAGCGCAGATCCAAACGCTCGGGCGTGTAGAGATAAGCTTCACGCTCTTCGACGGTATCATGCATGCGTTTGAACCCGCCGATGGCGGGGTAGGAAAACCGGCAAAGTCCGATAACGCGCATGAAGTGGGGCACCTTTGACCAAGTTGAGCTACAGGATTACAAATGCCTATGGCGCAAACAAGTCCCAACCCGGGTAAATGCGCTTTGAAAGACGGGTCAATTTGCGTTGCAGTATCAATTCGTGAATCCTGAAGTGCCATTTGCACTGAAAACGATCAAGGCTCCTTACAAGTGTGTGGTGTTGATAGAGCGGGACGTCACGTCCGAATTTCGCCAAGAGGTTAGCGAAACCCTAGTGCAAACTGGGTGTCGCTACATGATGGCTTGGGGTAAGGATTGTAGCCTGTGGGACGACAGCGTGGACCTGGCCGATCTGAAGCGCTTTGACTACGGTGAAATTCCTCCAGAGCATTTTGTGATGACGACCTGGCATACAGAAGATAAACTGAGCGACGTTTTCGAATTTGCCAAACACAATGCTGCGCTTACCTATGATGATGTCGAATTACATAGGTGTTTGGTGCTTGATATCTCTGCGGCGTCGCGAGAGGTGCAAATCCGGGAAATCTATGAGAGGTCAGGACGCGAAGAAACACAAGTGTGACGGCGTTTGCCCAATGCTTGCCGGGCTGTTGACAGCCGCTCCGACTCCCCCTATACGCCGCTCATCTCGGTGCCGGGGGTGACCCCGAAATCCGAAATCAAAATTTAAGTGGACAAGATCCGGGCCGTTTGAGTTGCCCCGATCCTCTGGGAGCCCACCGCGTCGTTTGCCTCGGAATGGAAACGATTGCGGCCTTTTCGCTTTGCGGACGCGTGAAGCGCTTTGAGATGAACCCGCACGAGGTCGTTCTTGTGCAGACATATGTGTTGAGAGACGGGAAAGAGACCCTATGCCAACGATCCAACAGCTGATCCGCAAACCGCGTCAGCCCAAAGTCCGATCCACCAAATCGCTGCACCTTCAGGGGTGCCCGCAGAAACGTGGCGTGTGCACACGCGTCTACACCACCACACCGAAGAAGCCGAACTCGGCGATGCGGAAAGTGGCCAAGGTGCGCCTGACCAACGGGTTCGAGGTGATCAGCTACATCCCAGGTGAAAGCCACAACCTTCAGGAGCACTCTGTGGTTCTGATCCGGGGTGGTCGTGTGAAAGACCTTCCTGGTGTTCGCTACCACATTCTTCGCGGCGTTCTGGATACCCAAGGCGTCAAAGATCGTAAGCAGCGTCGTTCGAAATACGGCGCCAAGCGTCCTAAATAAGGAGAGCAGAGCATGTCACGTCGTCACGCTGCTGAAAAACGCGAAGTTCTGCCCGACGCCAAATATGGCGACCGGGTTCTGACAAAATTCATGAACAACCTGATGATCGACGGCAAAAAGTCTGTTGCCGAACGCATCGTCTACAACGCCCTCGACCGCGTCGAAGACAAGGTCAAGCGCGCCCCTGTTGAGCTTTTCCACGAAGCGCTCGACAACATCAAACCATCGGTCGAGGTTCGCTCCCGCCGTGTGGGTGGTGCCACCTATCAGGTGCCTGTTGAAGTGCGTCCTGAACGCCGTGAAGCGCTGGCCATACGCTGGTTGATCACCGCAAGTCGGGGCCGCAACGAAAACACGATGGAAGAGCGCCTTGCAGGTGAGCTTCTGGATGCTGTGAACTCGCGCGGCTCAGCCGTTAAGAAACGTGAAGACACCCACAAGATGGCCGAGGCGAACAAAGCCTTCAGCCACTACCGCTGGTAAACCTTTAGAGGCATTAGACCATGGCACGCGATTATCCGCTCGACCGTTACCGCAACTTTGGCATTATGGCCCATATCGATGCAGGCAAAACCACCTGCAGCGAGCGCATCCTGTTTTACACTGGGAAATCCCACAACATTGGTGAGGTGCACGATGGTGCGGCCACCATGGACTGGATGGAGCAGGAGCAGGAACGCGGGATCACCATCACCTCGGCTGCGACGACCACATTCTGGGAGCGCACAGAAGATGGCCAGACGCCCGATTCCGAAAAGCACCGCCTGAACATCATCGACACCCCTGGCCACGTCGACTTCACCATCGAAGTTGAGCGTTCGCTGGCCGTTCTGGACGGGGCGGTCTGTGTTCTGGATGGCAATGCGGGTGTTGAACCGCAAACCGAAACCGTGTGGCGTCAGGCCGACCGGTATAAAGTACCGCGCATGGTTTTCGTCAATAAAATGGACAAGATCGGTGCCGATTTCTTCAACTGTGTGAAGATGATCGAGGAACGCACTGGTGCACGACCAGTGCCGATTGGCATTCCGATTGGGTCTGAAAGCGATCTTGAGGGTCTTGTCGATCTCGTGACTATGGAAGAATGGTTGTGGCAGGGCGAAGACCTCGGCGCGAGCTGGATCAAAGCCCCTATTCGCGACGGTCTGGCTGACATGGCTGCTGAGTGGCGCGAGAAGATGATCGAAGCCGCCGTCGAGCAAGATGACGACGCAATGGAGGCTTACCTGGAAGGCAATGAGCCTGACGTGCCAACGCTGCGCAAACTGCTCCGTAAGGGCACGCTGGCGCTGGACTTTGTGCCGGTTCTGGGTGGCTCTGCGTTCAAGAACAAAGGTGTTCAGCCGCTGCTTAACGCTGTGATCGACTATCTTCCAAGCCCATTGGATGTTGTGGACTACATGGGCTTTAAGCCGGGCGACGAAAACGAAGAGCGTAACATCGCCCGCCGCGCGGATGATGCGATGGCCTTCTCTGGTCTGGCGTTCAAAATCATGAACGATCCGTTCGTTGGCTCGCTCACATTCACGCGGATTTATTCCGGTACACTTACCAAAGGCGGGTCCATGCTGAACTCGACCAAAGGTAAGAAAGAGCGCGTTGGTCGGATGATGATGATGCACTCCAACAACCGTGAAGAGATTGAAGAGGCTTTTGCCGGCGACATCATCGCGCTTGCGGGTCTGAAGGACACCACAACCGGAGATACGCTCTGTGACGAGAAGGATCCGGTGGTTCTTGAAACCATGACCTTCCCGGATCCGGTCATTGAGATCGCGGTTGAGCCGAAAACAAAAGGCGACCAGGAGAAAATGTCTCAGGGTCTGGCGCGTCTGGCGGCGGAGGATCCGTCCTTCCGTGTGGAAACTGACCTTGAATCTGGTCAGACCATCATGAAAGGCATGGGCGAATTGCACCTCGACATTCTCGTCGACCGACTGAAGCGTGAGTTCAAGGTTGAGGCCAACATCGGTGCGCCTCAGGTGGCCTATCGCGAGACCATTTCTCATGAGGTCGAGCATACCTACACCCACAAGAAACAGTCGGGTGGGTCAGGTCAGTTCGCCGAGGTGAAGATGATCATCACGCCGACCGAAGCTGGCGAAGGGTATTCCTTTGAGAGCCGTATCGTCGGTGGTGCCGTGCCCAAGGAATACATCCCGGGCGTGGAAAAAGGCATCGAGAGCGTCATGGACAGCGGCCCTCTGGCTGGCTTCCCTGTGATCGATTTCAAGGTTGCTCTGATCGACGGTAAATTCCACGATGTGGACTCGTCGGTGATGGCGTTTGAGATTGCCGGACGTATGGGCATGCGCGAAGGTCTGAAAAAGGCGGGCGCGAAACTGCTTGAGCCGATCATGAAGGTCGAAGTGATCACGCCGGAAGAATACACCGGTGGTATCATTGGTGACCTGACATCTCGCCGTGGCCAGGTCTCTGGACAAGAGCCACGCGGCAACGCGATTGCGATTAACGCAAACGTACCGCTGGCCAACATGTTCGGCTACATCAACACGCTGCGCTCGATGTCATCGGGCCGCGCCCAGTTCACCATGCAGTTCTCGCATTATGAGCCGGTACCATCGAACATCTCGGAAGAGATTCAATCGAAATACGCATAACCCGGGTGGCGGGGTGAACCCCGCCCTACCCACTACAGTAGGGTGGGCAAAACGCCCACCATCCGCAAAGATAGGAGGCCATCATGGCAAAGGAAAAGTTTGACCGCACGAAGCCGCATGTGAACATTGGCACGATTGGCCATGTTGACCATGGTAAGACGACGCTGACAGCTGCGATCACGAAGCAGTTTGGCGATTTTAAAGCCTATGACGAGATTGACGGCGCGCCGGAAGAGAAGGCGCGGGGGATCACGATCTCGACGGCGCATGTGGAGTATGAGACGGAAAACCGTCACTACGCGCATGTCGACTGCCCCGGCCACGCGGACTATGTGAAGAACATGATCACGGGTGCGGCGCAGATGGACGGCGCGATCCTGGTTGTGAACGCAGCCGACGGCCCGATGCCCCAGACGCGTGAGCACATCCTTCTGGGCCGTCAGGTTGGCATTCCGTACATGGTTGTCTTCATGAACAAGGTGGACCAGGTCGACGACGAAGAGCTGCTTGAGCTTGTCGAGATGGAAATCCGCGAGCTTCTGAGCTCGTATGAGTATCCTGGCGACGATATTCCGATCATTGCTGGCTCGGCTCTTGCCGCTCTGGAAGGCCGCGACGACAATATCGGGTCCGAAAAGATCTCTGAGCTGATGGCGGCTGTGGATGAGTATATCCCGACGCCTGCACGGGCTGTGGATCAGCCGTTCCTGATGCCGATCGAAGACGTGTTCTCGATCTCCGGCCGCGGCACGGTTGTGACGGGCCGTGTGGAGCGCGGTGTGATCAATGTGGGCGACGAGATTGAAATCGTCGGCATCCGCGACACCAGCAAAACGACCTGCACGGGCGTTGAGATGTTCCGCAAGCTCTTGGACCGTGGTGAAGCGGGCGACAACATCGGCGCATTGCTGCGTGGTGTGGACCGTGAAGGTGTTGAGCGTGGTCAGGTTCTGTGTAAGCCGGGCTCGGTGACACCGCACACCAAGTTCGAGGCCGAAGCCTATATCCTGACCAAGGATGAGGGGGGCCGTCACACGCCGTTCTTCGCCAACTACCGTCCGCAGTTCTACTTCCGGACGACGGATGTCACGGGCACGGTTGAGCTTCCCTCGGGCACCGAGATGGTGATGCCGGGCGACAACCTGAAGTTCAACGTGGAGCTGATCGCGCCCATCGCGATGGAAAACGGCCTGCGCTTTGCCATCCGCGAAGGCGGCCGCACCGTCGGCGCCGGCGTCGTGTCCAAAATCATCGAGTGATGTAAACAAATTGGGGTGCGTGCAAGCGCACCCCTTCATTTTGGCGCGATGAAGCGTGGCAATCCCGCCTCTCTTCCTCTCCGCTTGAACCCTTTGAGGGATAAGAACAATGGCCGTTCAAAGCCAAAACATCCGCATCCGCCTGAAGGCGTTTGATTATCGTGTGCTGGACGCCAGCACGCAGGAAATCGTCAACACGGCCAAACGGACCGGAGCAGACGTACGTGGACCCATTCCACTGCCGAACAAGATCGAAAAATTCACTGTTCTGCGTGGTCCCCACGTCAACAAGAAATCGCGCGACCAGTTCGAGATCCGCACGCATAAGCGTCTCTTGGACATCGTTGATCCCACACCGCAAACTGTCGATGCGCTGATGAAGCTCGACCTGGCTGCTGGTGTGGACGTGCAAATCTCGGTCTAAGGGGGGCTTCATATGTTGCGCTCTGGTGTTATCGCAAAGAAAGTCGGCATGACCCGGCTTTTCATGGAGGACGGCAAGCAGATTCCTGTGACCGTGCTTCAACTGGACAAATTGCAGGTCGTGGCTCAGCGCACGCCCGACGCACATGGCTATGCCGCTGTGCAGTTGGGTGCTGGCTCGGCCAAGGCAAAGCGGACTTCAAAGGCCATGCGGGGTCATTTCTCGGCGGCGAAGGTGGAACCCAAGCGCAAGGTTGCGGAATTCCGCGTTGCGCCTGAGAACATGATCGCTGTGGGTGAAGAGATCACCGCGAACCACTACTTTGAGGGTCAGTTTGTGGATGTCTCGGGCACGTCGATTGGTAAAGGTTTTGCTGGCGCCATGAAACGCCACAACTTTGGCGGTTTGCGCGCCACGCACGGTGTGTCGATCAGCCACCGTTCGCACGGCTCAACCGGACAATGTCAGGATCCGGGCCGCGTGTTCAAAGGCAAAAAGATGGCCGGCCACATGGGAGCTGCCCGCGTGACCACCCAAAACTTGCAAGTGGTGCGTACAGATGCCGACCGTGGCCTGATCATGGTCAAGGGCGCGGTTCCAGGCTCCAAAGGCGGTTGGGTGACGATCAAGGATGCGGTGAAAAAGCCTTTCCCTGAGAACGCCATTCTGCCGGCTGCCTTGAAATCCGCCGCTGCCGAAGCTGAAAAAGCCGCTGAAGAAGCTGCGGCTGCGGCCGCTGCTGAAGCAGAAGCCGCGGCAGCCGCCGCCGCCGAAGCAGAGCAAGCCGCGATGGAAGCGGCTGAGGCGGACGAGGCCAAGATCGATACCGTGGCCGAGGCAGAAGCTGCTGAAGCTGAAGAGAAGAAGGACGGTGAGGCATGAAACTCGACGTGATCAAACTCGACGGCAAGAAAGCCGGGTCGGTCGATCTGGGCGAAGAGATCTTTGGTCTCGAGCCCCGCGCCGATATCCTGCACCGCGTCGTCCGCTGGCAGCGCAACAAGGCGCAGGCTGGTACGCACAAGGTCAAGACACGGTCGGAGACCAGCTACTCGACCAAGAAGATCTATCGCCAAAAGGGCACCGGTGGCGCGCGTCACGGGGACCGGAACGCGCCGATCTTCCGCAAGGGTGGTATCTACAAGGGGCCGACCCCGCGCAGCCACGCGCATGATCTGCCCAAGAAGGTCCGGATGCTGGGCCTCAAGCACGCTCTGTCGGCCAAGGCCAAAGCAGGTGAGCTTGTGGTGCTCGACGTCGCAGACGCCAAAGGCAAAACCAAAGACCTGGCCAAACAGGTCAAGGATCTGGGCTGGAAGCGGGCCTTGGTGATCGACGGGGCCGAAGTCAATGAAGGGTTTGCCAAAGCGGCGGCCAATATTGACGGTCTCGACGTGCTGCCAAGCATGGGCGCAAACGTATATGACATCCTGCGCCGCGACACGCTTGTGTTGACCAAAGCAGGGGTCGAAGCATTGGAGGCGCGGCTGAAATGAGCGCGAAACCAGAACATTACGACGTGATCCGCAAGCCGATCATCACCGAGAAAGCCACAATGGCCTCTGAGGCCAACGCGGTGGTCTTTGAGGTGGCGATTGACGCAGCCAAGCCACAGATCAAAGAGGCCGTTGAGGCGCTCTTTGGTGTGAAGGTGAAGGCGGTCAATACGGCGATCACCAAAGGCAAAGTCAAACGTTTCCGCGGCCAGATGGGCAAACGGAAAGACGTGAAGAAAGCCTATGTGACGCTGGAAGAAGGCAACACGATTGACGTGACCACGGGGCTTTGAGCCTTGGTGGGGTGAAACCCCACCCTACGATTTTGGAAACCCCGGCTGCGTGAGTGGTCGGGGTTTCTTATTCGGTCGTTCCAGGTCTGCCGCGCTCTTTTGCGAATTTTGGAAAGAATGTTGTTTCGTGATCAATTGGGTCCTTGGTACCAGTGTGTTCGCGCAGAAGCTCTGTAAGCGATGACCAAATGCTCTCACTTTGTGATAGGTCAGTTTTTTGCTTCAGAATGAGCGCATGCAGTGCGCCTACCTTGATTAGGTTCGCCGCAGCGTCTTTGCTTATATTCACGCCAAAGACTTCCTCCATCGCACATAGAAACTCGACGTCTCCAAGTTCTGGGTCGAGATCTACCGTATTTAGCCTTTTCGTTACTCTCTCGCGATTGAAGGGCCACATTCCATATTCTAGGTCTCTGAATAACTGTCAGTTGAAAGTGGATATCGATCTTAGACATTTCAACTTTATTGCAATCCTCTTTTTCGAAAGTTGACTTCTGTACCGCGCGAATAGCGGCCGTAAGGCTGCCGCGGGATCGCCAGACCGCCCCCCGGGCTGGTGATTGGTCAACGTAAGCGCCTCGGTCAAAGGACAGGCCGAGTTGGCTGGATTAAAGTACGCGGAACCGTTGTTGATCGCCATCCCGCGGTCTGGCGAGCGCGCGACTTACCACTCTGCGCCTCGTCATCCCCGACTTGATCGGGGATCTCCTGGCCAAGTGGTCCTCGGGTCAAGCCCGAGGATGACGGCGTGGAGTTTATCACCCCGCCCCCTTGACCCGCCCCCCTCTCTTTCGTAAACGACCCCATCGGCAAGGCCCCGGATTCGTCCGGGGCTGTGCTTTTGGTCGCAAGACCATCTCAACCGGGCACCTCCGGGGGCCTATAGTCGGTGGATAGCAATCCACCTTACATAGCGGACCAACGGGTTCGCGTTTGCTAAACGGAAGACAGAAAGCATGGCACTTAAGTCGTATAAGCCAACGACGCCGGGCCAGCGCGGGCTGGTGCTGATCGACCGTTCGGAGCTGTACAAAGGACGCCCCGTCAAGGCCCTTACTGAGGGTTTGACGAAGTCGGGCGGCCGGAACAACACCGGGCGGATTACCTCACGTCGTCGTGGGGGAGGTGCGAAACGCCTTTACCGGATCGTTGATTTCAAACGTCGTAAATTTGATGTGGCGGCCACGGTTGAACGGATCGAATATGACCCGAACCGGACCGCGTTCATCGCTCTTGTGAAATATGAGGATGGCGAGCAGGCCTATATCCTGGCCCCTCAGCGTCTGGCGGTTGGTGACAAGGTCATCGCGAGCGCCAAAGCCGACATCAAGCCGGGCAACGCAATGCCGTTCTCGGGCATGCCCATCGGCACAATCGTTCACAACATTGAGCTCAAGCCAGGCAAAGGCGGTCAGATCGCCCGCGCCGCAGGCACCTATGCGCAATTCGTAGGCCGCGATGGCGGCTACGCTCAGATCCGTCTGAGCTCGGGTGAGCTTCGTATGGTTCGCCAGGAATGCATGGCCACAGTTGGTGCGGTATCGAACCCTGACAACTCAAACCAGAACTACGGTAAAGCAGGCCGGATGCGCCACAAAGGCATTCGTCCATCCGTACGTGGTGTGGTGATGAACCCGATCGATCACCCACATGGTGGTGGTGAGGGCCGGACTTCGGGTGGTCGTCATCCGGTGACCCCATGGGGCAAACCGACCAAAGGGGCACGCACCCGCAACAAGAACAAGGCGTCGCAGAAGCTTATTATCCGCTCGCGTCACGCCAAGAAGAAGGGCCGTTAACATATGAGCCGCTCAGTCTGGAAAGGCCCTTTTGTGGATGCTTACGTGCTTAAGAAAGCCGAAGCCTCGCGCGAAAGCGGTCGTAATGAAGTCATCAAAATCTGGTCGCGTCGCTCGACGATCCTGCCCCAGTTCGTGGGCTTGACGTTTGGCGTCTACAACGGTCAGAAACATATCCCGGTCAACGTATCGGAAGATATGATTGGTCAGAAATTCGGCGAATACGCACCGACCCGTACCTATTACGGTCATGCGGCCGACAAAAAAGCGAAACGGAAGTAAGTCATGGGCAAGGAAAAGAACCCCCGCCGCGTGGCTGAAAACGAAGCAATGGCAAAACTGCGCATGCTTCGGACCAGCCCGCAGAAACTGAACCTGGTTGCGGCCATGATCCGTGGCAAGAAGGTCGATAAGGCGCTTAATGACCTGACCTTCTCGAACAAGCGGATTGCCGAGGACGTGAAGAAATGCCTTCAGTCAGCGATTGCCAATGCCGAGAACAACCACAATCTGGATGTGGATGAGTTGATCGTGGCAGAAGCCTATGTTGGAAAGAACCTGATCATGAAACGCGGGCGTCCGCGGGCGCGTGGCCGGTTTGGTCGCATTCTGAAGCCGTTTTCCGAACTCACCATCAAGGTGCGTGAAGTTGAGGAGCAAGCCTAATGGGAAATAAAGTCAATCCGATCGGCATGCGCCTTCAGGTCAACCGCACCTGGGACAGCCGCTGGTACGCCGACACCAAGGATTATGGTGATCTTCTGCTGGAAGACATCGCGATCCGTGATTTCATCAACAAAGAGTGCAAGCAAGCCGGTATCAGCCGTGTGATCATTGAGCGTCCGCACAAGAAGTGCCGCGTCACAGTGCACACCGCGCGTCCGGGTGTGATCATCGGCAAGAAAGGGGCCGACATCGAAGGTCTGCGCCGCAAGCTGGCCAACATGACCGACAGCGAACTGCATCTCAATGTGGTTGAAGTGCGCAAGCCTGAGCTGGATGCAGCCCTTGTGGGCGAAAGCATCGCGCAACAGCTTGAGCGCCGTGTGTCCTTCCGCCGTGCCATGAAGCGCGCGGTTCAAAACGCCATGCGCATGGGCGCTCTGGGCATTCGTGTGAATGTTGCCGGTCGTCTGGGTGGTGCGGAAATCGCGCGGACCGAATGGTACCGTGAAGGTCGCGTGCCGCTTCATACTCTGCGTGCTGACATTGACTACGCGCCAACCGAGGCGGAGACGCCCTATGGCATCATCGGCATCAAGGTCTGGATCTTCAAAGGCGACATCATGGAGCACGATCCGTCGGCCCGTGATCGCAAAGCGCAAGAGCTGCAGGACGGTCCCGCACCGCGCGGTGCTGGCGGCGGTCGGAGGAACTAATCATGCTTCAACCAAAGCGCACAAAATTCCGCAAACAGTTCAAGGGCCGTATCAAGGGCGAAGCCAAGGGCGGGTCTGACCTGAACTTTGGCACCTATGGCCTGAAAGCGACCCAGCCAGAGCGCGTCACCGCGCGCCAGATCGAGGCTGCACGTCGTGCCATGACGCGTCACATGAAACGTCAGGGCCGTGTGTGGATCCGGATTTTCCCGGACACGCCTGTCACCGCCAAACCGATTGAGGTTCGGATGGGTAAAGGTAAAGGGTCTGTGGATCGCTGGGCCTGTAAGGTCAAGCCAGGCCGGATCATGTTCGAGATCGACGGCGTTGCCGAAGGCGTTGCCATGGAGGCTTTGCGCCTTGCGGCGATGAAGCTGCCGGTGAAAACCCGCGTGGTGGTCCGCGAGGACTGGTGATTGGTGGGGTGAAACCCTACCCTACGACATAGAGAGCCCCTGCCGGGAAATTGGCGGGGGTTTTTTGTTTTAGAAGATGTTCACCCGATAGCCCGCACGTGGAAAATGCACATGCACCTTGCCAATACCGCTGTCTGATCGTGCGACCGTGATGGTGTCGACGCTGGCGGCAACAACCGTGCCTGAGACCGGTTGTTCCCCGCCATCAAGATCAGGTGAAACGGTTACCTCTATGCCTGGCTTTAATCCCTGTGGATCATGCGGGTCGTGTCCCGATATGTGCACCGGATCATGCGCGGCGGCTTCTGCAATAGCCTGCTCGGGGGTCATGGTGGTTGAGCTGCCATGACCAATGGCGGCAATCTTGGCTTCCCAGGTCTCCAGCCCTTGGAATTCAGACAAAAAGGCCGGGCCGTTCTCCCAGCGGCCACGGATGAACCAGACCACATGGTAAAGCTGTGCATCAATCGCCGCAGGCGTATCTCCGGTCAGGAACGCGCGGCCATCGGCGAATTGCTGATTGGCCCAGAAGAGCGGTGCGCGCAGTTGGGTGGCCAGGTGGGGTAGGGCGGCGTTGGCCGCTTTGAGCCCATCGGCCCAGTCCGGGCCAAGATAAAGCCGACCGCGATCAGCGGCGAAATCCTGTGGCAGCGCATCGCCCGCGGCCCCGAGCACCAGTTTGACTGTTGCGTCAAACAAGGCCCCATCCGTCCATCGGCTCAGGCACCACATCAGACCTGCATCGGCTGTGGGAAAGAAGCTGGGCGTGGGAAAACGGCGCTCCAGTTCACGGATGACGCATTGACTGTCACAATATATATCCGCGCCAATCTGCATCACCGGCGTACGCCGATACCCACTGGTCAGCTTGGTGAGCATCGGTTTGGGAGCAAGCCGCGGAATTTCGACAGAACGCCAGCTCAGCCCTTTGATGCCGAGGGCCACGCGGGCCTTTTCAGCAACTGGCGACTGCGGGTAATTGTGCAGGATAATGTCTGGCATGGTCCGGCTTTCGGCTTGGAATGGCTATGGTGTGCCTACCGATCTTTGGCGAGCTTCGCCATGAACAATGCTCTCGCCCAGTTCACAAATCCAAGATCGCCACACCGCGTTTGAGATCAACTGTCCAGGATGTTCTGAACTTGAACTGCATAATGGTCATACTGCATGCCCGCCTTGTTGCCGGCCACATCGTCATAGTAGCTGCGCCCTGATGGCGTGGGCAGGCCAGCCCAGATTTTTGCGAGATTGAGCATAAAGGTCTTGGTGTTGATCTCACCTGTCTGAACTTTGCGCAGACCTGCATCCCCCAGAAGAAGATTGGCCAACTGATCCTGCACGTCAGCGTTAAATCGTGTGCCGGAGCCAAGACCCAGGCGTGCCGCAGAATGGCGGAGCGTTGCCGGGATAAACTGGTATCGGCCAATGGCATGGTTTTGTCCTGGTGTCGCGGCGATCCAGTCGTAGATCTCCTGCAGGGTCATATCTGTGGGGCGTTTGGGTGGTTTGATGCGCGCCCCAAGCTGGACCGCATCATATCCGGCGCGCCCGGCCTCGACCGAGGCGATCAGATCGCGCAGGCGTGCAGCCTTGGGCCCGCCATGGCGCAAGGCCGCATCATGCCGTCCGGGTAGAGCGGCGAACAAACCTCCCTCGGCCTCACCCACAAAAAGACTGGCCGATGAGACATAAGAGCGGTTTTGGGGTGTTTGGGAAAACAGCGGCGCGCGTGCGGTGAACACGCCACTCTGCGCAGTGTCGGCCACGCAGATACAACCCGCACCAATCCAGAAGAAAATCGTAACTATAACTCGTACCACGCCGCGCCCCTTCTGGTGCTTTGGGTGTGTTTACGGCGCAAATCTCAACATTCATTGAACGAATTGTGTTTTGGGAAAACGACATCCACGTCGCAGATGGACCATTGGCGTCGCGCTTGTATGCTATCGTCAGGCAGTATCGGGGCGAAAGGACGATGGGCATGGGCAAAGTTTTGACTGATGCGCAAATGGAGGCCTTTCATCGTGATGGGTTTGTCGCCCCCATCACGGTCTTCTCGGAAGAGGAGGCCTTGCGTCTGCGCCGCGAACTTGAAGCGGCGGAGACTAAATGGCCTGGTGCCTTTGAAGGTGCCGCACGCAACAACGCGCATCTCAACATCATGTGCCTTGATGAGATCACGCATCATCCGCGCATAGTCGACGCCGCAGAGGATCTGATTGGCCCGGATATCCTGAATTGCGGAACAGTTCTTTTTATCAAAGAGGCGCATGATCCGGGTTTCGTCAGTTGGCATCAGGACGCGCGCTATATGGGATTAGAGCCGCATGTGGGCATCACGCTTTGGGTGGCGCTGTCACATGCAAATGAACACAGCGGCAGCATGCGCATGATCCCGGGCACGCATGACCGGATCAGAGCGCACAAGGATACGTTCGGCGAAGAGAATATTCTCACGCGCGGACAGGAAATTGAAGATCTGGATGAAAGCACCGCTGTGACGTTGGACCTTAAGCCGGGTCAGATGTCGATCCACAGTGATCGCGTCATCCATAGCTCCTTGCCCAATCAAAGCGATGACCGGCGGATCGGGTTTGTCCTGCAATGCTTCATCCCACCGCATGTAAAACAGACGGTCCGGCCCATGGCCGCTCAGCATGTGCGAGGTCAGGACCCATACGGAAATTTCGAGATGATCGGCCGCCCAAAACGCGATATGGATCCCGATGATGTTATCATGCGAGACCGGGTCAATCAGGTCTGGTCCGAAGTGCTCTATCATGGGGCGGAGAAACGTCGGAATTTCTGAAATCCATCGGGAAAGGCAGGTTGATATGATCAAGCCGCGCAAAGTGGTGTTTCAACGCGAAGTGGTGACAGCGGCCTATGCCGGTGCGCCCTGTGATCCAATTACCCGAGTGGCGGCGATGGCCGTTTTTCGCAATCCTCTGGCAGGGCAGGTGGTCGACGATCTCTCGCCACTCTTCCAGATTGGTCACGCCTTGGGGGAGCAACTGTCTGGAGAAGCGATTGCACAGCTGCCTGGCGCACCGGTGTCTTATGGCAAAGCCGCGCTTGTCGGGCCAATGTGCGAAATGGAGCATGGCGGCGCTGTCATTCACCCCAAGCTGGGTGCGCCAATGCGTGCCGCTGCAGGTGGTGGCAAGGCTTTGATCCCGTCCAACGTCAAAATCGGCCCCCCGGGCACGCTGATTGATGTGCCATTGGGGCACAAGGATGATCCGTGGTCCTTTGATCACTTCGACACGATGACATTGTTCCTGGCCGATGCGCCGGGACCTGAAGAGATCGTTCTGTGCCTGGCCTATGCCGATGGCGGTCGGCCCAATCCGCGCTGCGGCTCGGGACCGGTGAAGAGCTAGGCTCTGGTTTCATCTGCCCGGCTGCGCTATGCCAAGCCATGCCCAAGATATCCTCACTCTTTGTCACCCGCCTCTATCATGCCGCCTTGTCCGAGCAATCGCCCAAGATTGATCCGGGTGAGTTGGAAAGCTCCTGCTATTCGATTGCCGAAGATGATGAAGCCGGACAAGCCTGGTGCGAAGAGAACGGGTATCCCGGCTACACGTCCTATGCGTCTTTGACAGACTTGCCGTGGCGCTTTCCGATCT
This sequence comes from uncultured Roseovarius sp., assembly GCA_947496175.1. Lineage (GTDB taxonomy): Bacteria > Pseudomonadota > Alphaproteobacteria > Rhodobacterales > Rhodobacteraceae > Roseovarius. Next base: position 408,067 of record CANMBU010000001.1, on the reverse strand, counting down.
TTGGTGATCTGGTCAAGGCGCTCGACGCGCATGTGGCGGCGTTTGCCAAGGATCTGGAGTTCGATCTGGAAGACCGGGCGCTGACGGTAGAGGATATCTGGATCAACATTCTGCCCGAAGGCGGCACGCATAGCTCCCACATCCACCCGCATTCGGTGATTTCCGGCACAACCTATGTGGCGATGCCGGATGGGGCCTCGGCGTTGAAGCTCGAAGACCCGCGCTCCGCGCGCATGATGGCGGCACCCGCCCGCAAAAAAGACGCGCGAGAGGAGTTGCGGACCTTCGTCTATGCCAAGCCGGAGGTGGGTGACGTGCTGCTTTGGGAAAGTTGGCTGCGCCACGAGGTGCCGATGAATATGAGTGAAGATGACCGGATTTCGGTGAGTTTTAATTATGGGTGGGGGTAGGGTTTACATCTCTCTTTCTTAAAGATGTCGTACCGCTTATTCGCACCAGAACTTTGCCTTAAAGATTGGAGGTTCGATTTCAGTGTCTATTTTTGATGCTAAGAGCCTACAATCTTCGCCATCAAAAGCTTGCCGGATCGCATTAACACCCATTTTAGAGAATACCTCGATGTCTGCCTCCGCCATGCTACCTTTTCCTCCGTTCAGCTTGTACCAAATTTGACCTCTTTGGGCTCTGTAAAAATTAAATGGAGCAGACTTGCCACTTGGGGAACGCAACTCAATTGTCTCTTGGAAGGGAACGACAAATGACCCTTCGTATACATTTTTTATTACTACTCTAGCTTCGCCATTTTCGGAACTTGATTTCTCGATAGTTTTGCCGAGTAGCTCAAAATTTTCTGCAATTTCTTTAGCACCTTCCTGTGAAAAACTAATTGACCGACCTCTAAGCGCTTCCATAAAATTTAGCAGTGTAGCGATAAGTTCTTTCTCAGTCTCAATAGCATGTTCCGCTATGCCCCGGTCGACATTATCTGAATTGAGTTGCAAAACCCCAACGAGCAGAGTTCCTAATGCGACTAATCCTGCAAAAATACTTCCTACGACTTTAACTTTTCTCATGTTGGTAATCCACTTTTGAACAGATCCCGTTTTAACGTGTGTGGTTTATATTGTTTGTAACTTAAAGTGGTAATGAGTACAGGGTAGAACTTTCCCTTGCCCCACGCCCAAACCTCCCCTATACCGCGCCCATCTGACGTCCCCGCTTCGTGCGGGGATTCGCTTTGTTATTCATCCACCGGGTACTCCGTGTGACCCTGAGCCATCCAAATCAGGGGCAGGCCGGTGTTTTGAGAAGGAAGATGGCAATGAACGCCACTGAGTTGCGTGATAAAACGCCTGACCAGCTTCGTGAGGAGCTGGCCAACCTGAAAAAAGAGCAGTTCAACCTGCGTTTTCAGGCAGCGACCGGGTCGCTGGAAAACCCTGCACGGATCAAAACAGTGCGCCGTGATGTGGCGCGTGTCAAAACCGTGTTGAATGAAAAAGCTGCTGACGCGGCTGCGGATTAAGGAGAGCACCTATGCCCAAGCGTATACTGTCCGGCGTCGTGACCTCCGACGCAAACGCCCAAACCGTCACCGTCTCGGTTGAACGCCGCTTCAAGCACCCTGTGCTTCAGAAAACCATTCGTAAGTCCAAGAAGTACCGGGCTCACGATGAAAAGAACGCTTTCAAGGTCGGTGACCAAGTCCGCATTATCGAATGCGCGCCGAAATCGAAAACGAAACGCTGGGAGGTTTTGGAGGCGTAAGCCTTTGAGCCTTTCGGTTTGATCGAAACCCTGGGGAAAAGGCAATAACGCCCCCCAAAGGTCGGGAGAAACCTCATGATCCAGATGCAGACCAATCTGGATGTTGCTGACAACTCCGGTGCTCGCCGGGTTCAGTGCATCAAGGTCCTGGGTGGTTCCAAGCGCAAATATGCGTCCGTGGGCGATATCATTGTCGTCTCGGTGAAGGAAGCCATCCCACGCGGCCGTGTGAAGAAGGGCGACGTTCGTAAGGCCGTTGTTGTTCGCACCGCCAAGGAAATCCGCCGTGAAGACGGCACTGCCATTCGCTTTGACCGCAACGCCGCTGTGATCCTGAATACCGCAGGTGAACCCATCGGCACCCGTATCTTCGGGCCGGTTGTGCGCGAATTGCGGGCCAAGAACTTCATGAAGATCATTTCGCTCGCCCCGGAGGTGCTGTGATATGGCTGCTAAGTTGAAAAAAGGCGACAAGGTCGTCGTTCTGGCTGGCAAGGACAAGGGCAAGGAAGGCACGATTGCCTCTGTTGACCCCAAGGCCGGCAAAGCGGTCGTCGATGGCGTGAACATGGCCATCCGCCACACACGCCAAAGCCAGACAAGCCAGGGTGGCCGCCTTCCCAAGGCGATGCCAATTGACCTGAGCAACCTGGCTTTTGTTGATGCAAAGGGCAAACCCACTCGCGTCGGCTTCAAGATGGAAGGCGACAAGAAAGTGCGTTACGCCAAGACCACGGGGGACGTGATCGATGCTTGATACGAGCAACTACACCCCACGCCTGAAAGCCGCTTACAAGGACGCCATCCGCGCCGCCCTGAAAGAGGAATTCGGCTACAAGAACGACATGCAGATCCCGCGCCTTGAGAAAATCGTTCTCAATATCGGCTGTGGCGCCGAGGCGGTCAAAGACTCCAAGAAAGCCAAGTCGGCTCAGGAGGACCTGACCACTATTGCAGGCCAGCACGCAGTCATGACCACCGCCAAGAATTCCATCGCGGGGTTCCGGGTGCGTGAGGGCATGCCAATGGGCGCAAAAGTAACCCTGCGCGGCGACCGCATGTATGAATTCCTGGATCGTCTGATCACTGTGGCCATGCCGCGCATCCGTGACTTCCGCGGCGTGTCGGGCAAGTCGTTTGACGGCCGTGGCAACTATGCCATGGGCATCAAGGAACACATCGTTTTCCCAGAGATCAACTTCGACAAGGTCGACGAAGTTTGGGGCATGGACGTTGTTATCGGAACCACGGCGCAGACCGACGCTGAAGCCAAGGCACTGTTGAAGCATTTCAACATGCCTTTCAGCAGCTAATCGCGAGGGACTTTAGACATGGCTAAGAAAGCAATGATCGAACGCGAAAAGAAGCGTCAGCGCCTGGTGAAGCAATACGCCGCCAAGCGGGCCGCTTTGAAAGAGATCATCAATGATCAGGACAAGCCGATGGAAGATCGATTCCGGGCTTCTCTGAAACTGGCGAACCTGCCGCGCAACAGCTCGGCCACTCGTCTTCATAACCGCTGCCAGCTCACAGGCCGGCCGCATGCCTATTACCGTAAGCTGAAAATCAGCCGGATTGCCCTGCGCGAGCTTGGGTCAGCCGGTCAGCTTCCGGGCATGGTCAAGTCGAGCTGGTAAGGAGGGACATGAGATGAACGATCCTATCGGCGATATGCTCACCCGTATCCGCAACGCGGGCATGCGTGGCAAATCCACTGTCATGGTTCCGGCCTCCAAAATGCGCGTGCGCGTTCTGGATGTGCTGGCCGACGAAGGCTACATCCGCGGGTTTGAAAATGCCACGGGTAAAGATGGCCATCCGGCTATCGAAGTGAGCCTGAAGTATTTCGATGGCGCTCCTGTGATCCGCGAGATGAAGCGGGTCTCAAAACCCGGTCGTCGGGTTTACATGAGCGTCGGTGACATTCCACAGGTCCGTCAGGGTCTGGGCGTGTCGATTGTCTCCACCTCCAAAGGTGTGATGTCGGATGCAAATGCACGTGCGGCCAATGTGGGCGGCGAAGTGCTTTGCACCGTATTCTAAGGGGGCTTTGAGAAATGTCTCGTATCGGCAAACAACCGGTTGCTCTGCCTGATGGTGTCACGGCGACACTGAGTGGTCAGACAATCGAGATCAAAGGGCCCAAGGCCACCAAATCGTTCACTGCCACGGATGACGTGACGCTGACGGTTGCGGATGGCACGGTCACCGTGGAACCACGTGGGAAATCCAAGCGTGCACGCCAGCAATGGGGTATGACTCGCACCGTGATTGCCAACATGATCCACGGCTCGAAAGAAACATTCAAGAAAGAGCTGGAAATCCGAGGCGTTGGTTACCGGGCTCAGATGCAGGGCAACGTCCTGAAGCTGAACCTTGGCCTGAGCCATGATGTGGATTTCCCGGTTCCGGAAGGTGTGACTGTCACGGCGCCAAAGCCCACGGAATTGATCGTGGAAGGCCATGACAAGCAGCTCGTCGGTCAAGTCGCGGCCAATATCCGCGACTGGCGTCGGCCAGAGCCCTATAAGGGCAAAGGCATTCGCTACAAGGACGAGTATATCTTCCAGAAGGAAGGCAAGAAGAAGTAAGGACGCAGAGAGATGGCAAACAGCAAAAGAACACTGTTCCTTAAGCGCCGCCTGCGCGTCCGGAACAAACTTCGCAAGGTCAACGCCGGGCGCGCGCGCCTGTCGGTCCACCGCTCGAACAAAAACATCAGCGTGCAGCTTATTGACGACGTCAATGGTGTGACGCTGGCTGCAGCTTCGACGCTCGAAAAAGATCTCGGCGTTGTGGGCAAAAACAATGTGGAAGCTGCAACCAAGGTTGGGGCCGCCATTGCGGAACGCGCCAAGAAAGCGGGCGTGACCGAGGCCTATTTTGACCGTGGCGGGTTTCTCTTTCACGGCAAAGTCAAAGCCGTGGCAGATGCCGCACGTGAAGGTGGCTTGAAAATCTAAGCGCAGATGCCCCGAATCATGTCCGGGGCCTCTCGATGATCCGGGGGTCTTTGAACTCACTGGGATTGGAAAAACCGGCGCACAGCGCCAAAGAAAGGTGGCCTATAATGGCAAGAGATGACAATCGCCGTGGTGGTCGCGATCGCGACGAAGCCCCGGAATTCGCCGATCGCCTGGTTGCGATCAACCGTGTTTCAAAAACAACCAAGGGCGGTAAGAACTTTGGTTTTGCGGCCCTCGTCGTTGTCGGCGACCAAAAGGGCCGTGTTGGTTTTGGCAAAGGCAAAGCCAAAGAGGTGCCCGAAGCTATTCGCAAGGCCACTGAGCAAGCCAAACGTCAGATGATCCGCGTACCTCTGCGCGAAGGCCGCACGCTGCACCACGACATCGAAGGCCGTCATGGCGCCGGTAAAGTGGTCATGCGCACAGCACCGACCGGTACCGGTATCATCGCCGGTGGTCCGATGCGGGCTGTGTTCGAGATGCTGGGCGTGCAGGACGTTGTGGCCAAGTCGATCGGCTCGGCCAACCCTTACAACATGATCCGCGCCACAATCGACGGCCTGCAAAAAGAAGCCAGCCCGCGCATGGTGGCTCAGCGTCGTGGCAAGAAAGTTGCCGACATCCTGCGCAAGGATGAAGCGCCTGCTGCTGATGCAGCGGCCGAAGCGTAAGGAGACGGACACATGGCAAAAACCATCGTCGTCAAACAAGTGGGCTCGCCCATCCGCCGCCCTCAGGACCAGCGCGCCACGCTGATTGGTCTGGGCCTCAACAAGATGCACAAAACCCGCGAGCTGGAAGACACACCTTCCGTGCGCGGCATGATCAACAAGATCCCGCATCTGGTGGAAATCGTCGAAGAAAAAGGGTGAATACGTGCCGGGGTAAACCCCGGCCTACCCCAATATGTAGGGCGGGGTTCACCCCCGCCGGTGCACCCCGGTCAGAAATGGCCGGGGTGTTTTTAGTTTTATTGTAAGCTTAAAAAACTCTACTCTGAATTGAGAGTTATTTGGTGGACCAATTTGCAATGAAGTTTTTTAATAGTGTGATTTTCGTTTTGGCCTGTAGTGCCAGCCCGACTTCTTCCGAGGTGCTAGATTGGGATTGTGACTTTGAAACTAGAGTCGACGCCGACGGTGTCGCCAAAGAGGAAATGCTATTGATGTTCAAAGTGGATACCATTTCTCAGAAGGCCTATATGCAGGGCAACGCCGGGTTTGTTGCAGTAGAGATTTATGTTGGTGAAAGTGCGTTCTCATTCACGGAAAAACTATCTTCGGGTGCTATCCAAACAACAACCGTGATGAGTGGTGGACAGGCAGTTCACTCGCGTAACACTGTTTTGTTTGGAGAAATTGTGGCGGCTCAGCATTTTGGAAATTGTGAGAAAAAATAACAAGGCATTATGGTTATGGCATGCCATCACCCCACCACCGCACACCCCAATGTCCGCCGTAACGCTTCCGCCAACTCGTCCACCGTCTCGGTTGTCACATAGCTCCCGCCGGTCTGATCTGCGAGGCATTGCACCTCCGCGGCGGCGGCCTGAAACGCCTCAATGCTGTTCCAAGAGAATGGGTCAAATACCAGTCGGAACCCGATGATGTGCACCGTCAGATCGCGACCTGTCGATGCCAGGTGCCGGCCAAGCCGACAGGGTGCGCCGCCGCAGGTTTCCGAGCCGTCCGTGACCAGAACGATGATGCCGGGCGTGCTGCGGTAGTCCAGCACCTCTGCGGCCTCGCGCACGGCATCCGTGAGCGGGGTGAGGCCCGAGGGGCGCAGGGATTCGACTTCTGCAATCACGGCCCGATCTGCATCTGCCCTTGGTGTGAATTTCACCTGTATCCCGCGACAGCTGTCCGCTGCGCCCGGCCCATAGGTCAAAAGCCCGATGCGACGGACCGGGGCGACCTGCGGCATCACCTCGCTCACCGCCGTGCGGGCTTCTTCAATGCGTGAGGGGCCGCTGGTGCCAAAGCCAAGTTCCGCCATGGAGGCTGAGCCGTCAAAGACCAGCATGGCGTCCCGGCTGCATTGCGCCATGCTCTGGGTGGCCACGCATAACGCAAGGCCCGTTGCGGCGGCGGTCTTCAGCACCCTACCCAATGAGGGCGCATCCCAGAGTGCGTCGCAGGGCCTGGCTTAGCTCATCAATAGTGTCGGTTGACACATACATGCCGCCTGTCTGATCGGAGAGGCATTTGGCCACGGAAATGCCATCGGGGTACACATTGGCCTCGGGGCTGTCCCAGGCAAACCTGTCTGTCACCACGCGGAAGCCGATGACGTGCACAGTGAGGTCGCGATCCGTTGCCGCGAGTTCCGCGCCCAGGGCGCAGGGGCGTCCACCGCAGGTTTCGTTGCCATCTGTAACAAGCACCACGATACCGGGTTCTGAGCGATAGTTAAGTACATCTGCAGCGGTGCGTACGGCCTCTGTCAGGGGGGTTAAGCCATTGGGATCAAGTAGCTCTATCGCCTCAAGGATCGGCTGCGCAGCATCCGCGACAGGCCCAAACTTGAGGTTGATCCCTTCACAGGAGTTCTCCGGACCCGGCCCATAGGTCAACAGACCAATCCGGCGCACCGGGGCAATCTGCGGCATCGCGTCGTGTAACGCAGTGCGGGCGTCGTCGATGCGCTTGGGATCTGCAAGGTTGAGGCCCAATTCGGCCATGGAGGCTGATCCGTCAAACACCAGCATCGCATCACGGGCGCAATCGGTGGCAGAGGCTGTTGTGCTGAACGTGAGGCTTGCGGCGAGGCAGCTGGCCAGGATTGTCTTTGTGCTCTTCATGTTGTCATAACATATCCCAACGGGCCTAAAATCAACTCACAGCACTGCGAGGGAATTGAATATGTTGGTAAAAACGCTTTCTGACGTACTTGGCACACCAGATCATGCCACAGGAGACGCTTTTGAAAGCCGGCGGATTTTGTTGGCGCGGGATGGGTTGGGGTATTCGTTTCACGACACGGTGGTGAAGGCCGGCAGCACCCAGCATCTGCACTACAAGAACCATATTGAGGCGAACTACTGCATTGAAGGGAAAGGAGAAGTTGAGAACGCCGCCACCGGTGAAACCTGGCCCTTGGAGCCCGGGGTGATGTATGTGCTGGATGAGCATGACCCCCATATCATCCGGGCTGAAACGGACCTGCGGTTCATCTGTATCTTTACGCCAGCGCTCAGTGGGCAGGAGACGCATGATGCCGACGGGAGCTATGCGGTGCCATGCAATTCTGAGTAACGCTCTGACGCTAAATAAAAGGTCGATTGGGGGCTGTTCTGATCCGTAACCAGCACTTCTGGTCTTAGGTGTTGCACAAAAGATTCGGTCGTATACGAGGCCGAAATTTCGCCTTTATCCGACCTTTGTCGATAGCCGGCCATGTGTTACGCACTATTTACGGCGAAAAAAGCTCCAAATCTTGAGTGCAGGACATATGACAAACACCGTGGCGACCCTTTGGATAGGGCCCCAACTATCTTGGCTCGAGCGTCTTAGCCTGAAGTCTTTTCACGACATCGGCCAAACCCCAATTCTTTATACATACGACGAAATTGAGGACGTCCCTGACTATGTCGATCTGCGCGATGCGAGAGAGGTGATGGACGAAGCTTTTACGCAGACATACTGGGGCAAGGATCGTCTTGATGATCCGCGCATACATTCGGACATTTTCCGCGTCATGCTAATGCGCAAAACAGATCACATTTGGGTGGACGCGGACATCTATGCGCTCCAACCCCATGTCACGACGAAGGGTTATTTGTTTGCTGTGCGCAAGAAGAACTTCGTGCCAAACAGTGTTATCCGCACACCACGCAACAGCCCAGCAACTCTGGAGATGGAAAACTTTGTATCTCAAACCGGTGTGCGCCCGCCCTGGTGGAGTGATTTACAGGTTAAAACCCAGGAAGATCTCGTAGGTGACTTTTCCTTCGAGAAACTGCCGGTGGGCGTGACCGGCCCGGAAGCGTTTGGGTATTTTCTGTGTGAGAGCGGCGAGGACAGCATGGCGACGGAGTTTTCTATTCTGAACCCAGTGATGGCACGCCACTCTACCACATTGATTGCAACACCCACGCAATATGATTTAGCGGAGTTGCGCCGCCGCAGCATGTCTATGCATCTTTATGCGTCTGGCATTCGCCGTCGGTTGGTCAGGCAAGGCATGAACGGCGTCCCGCCAGTTGATAGCTTTCTCGAATTGCTTTGCCGAGCGCACCGGATTGACCCCGAAACCCACCCCATCACACATCGAGACAGCAAAGAAAGTGCGCAACTGCGCCGAAAACTCTATCGTGCTGGGAAATAGCGAAGGGGATACCAATGCGTCAGAAGCTTCAAGATTCCTTCTCTGCGATTGACTGGTCTGAGCACAAAAAGGGCGTTCCGCGCTCTGGTCCGGGATCTACTCTTGCGCATACTGAGTCCTTGCGCGCGGCGTTGCCGATGTTGTTTCGCAAGTACCAGGTCAAGAGTTTTGTCGACGCGCCTTGCGGCGACTGGCATTGGATGCAAAAGGTCGACCTGAAAGGTGTCTCATACATTGGGCTTGAGATCGTCGAAGACCTGGTTGAAACCAACACAAAGCAGTTTGGCAGTCGAAGCGTAAAGTTTGAGCTGGCCGATATCACCAATGATCCGCTGCCCAAGGCCGATATGATCATGTGCCGTGATTGCTTGTTTCACCTGAAATTCTGGTTGCGCTGGGAGTTTTTTGAGAACTTCCTGGCATCTCATTCGTCTTATCTATTGACGACTGTGCACGATAATCCTTTTAACCGAAACGTTCCGGAGAATGGGAAATTCCGCTGGTTCAATCCGCGTATTGAACCTTTCAACTTCCCGCAGCCTTTGGAGTTGATTTCAGATGTACCCATTGGTCAAGATGAAGGCGGCGACGAAGATTTCCGTCAACGACGTTATATGGGACTTTGGCATCGTGATCAGATCAGTGAGGCGTTGAAGGCTCGCGAAGAGGCATAAGCGTCGATGGAGCTACAGACTCTGTCTGGGTTGTGACATTGACCACTAAAGTGCAGACACCATTTCAGACAGGCGGGTCCGCAGAGTATTATCCCACAGATTCCAGATTTCTCAGACCGAGATTCCCTCCGAGTGTTCGGAAGGGATGTTGTTCCACGATCCCGAGAAACGGACCTGCGGTTCATCTGTATCTTTACGCCAGCGCTCAGTGGTCAAGAGACCCATGACGCCGATGGGAGCTATGCGGCGCCCGAGTGAAAATGCAAACAGCCGCTTAAAGGTTAACGCCCTTATTTCGCAGGATTTGAACGTCGGTATTGCATCAGTATCACGTCGGTATTGCGTCGGTGCGGCATCGGTTTCCGGCCGAATTTAATGCGCCGTTCGGGCGCAACATCGCAAGATGTTGAGAGAGTTAAGCAAGCATAACTTTAGTCAGACGTGGCCAGTTTTCACTCTTGCGCGGCGCGCAACCGCTGTTGGAAATAGGCGACACCTTGTTCGTGGCGCGGTGACAGGGGGCCGGGACGATAGCCTCCGCTTTCGTAGTTCTTCTGGGTTTCCAGGCAGACCTCAAAATCCTCACGCACCACTGCCAGATTGTCGGCGATTGTCTTGTCTCGTGCCGCTTTGGTCGCCTCAGAGGTGTCGGCGAAATAGAAGTTGTAGATCAATTCGGTTTGCCGGTGGTTGATGGGATTGATCCGCGATGTGTTCATACCGCCATTGAAAAGTGACAGCGTCCAGTTGGGCCACATCCAAAGCCATTTGCCGCGATAGAAAAGCGCGTCCTTGGGCGGCGCGGACATACGCACCAGACCATCGCAGGCCACGGTCTCGAACTGTTCAAAGTCGATTGCGGCGTGAAACTCGGGATGGATGCCCGGGATGTGATAGCCTTCGACGAAGTTGTCTGTGTAGATTTTCCAGTTGGCGTCGAAGATCAGACGCTCCTCGTGGACCCAGTGGAAGGTTTCCAAAGGTTCGTTTTCCAGTTCCGGCACCGTATCGGCGAGCTGCTTGGTCAGGCTGATCTCTGGTGCAATCGCGACAAACAACAACCCGCGCCAAATTTCGAAAGACACAGTGTCCAGGGACCAGTCGGCCATGTTGAAGTCGGCGTTGTCGCCCCACCACGGCACGTTCAGCAAGGACCCGTCTTCGCCCCAGACCCATTGGTGATAGGGACAGCGGATCGTGCTGCACCGCCCCGCTCCCTCAGGCAGCAGGCGCGCGCCGCGATGACGACAGACATTGCGAAAGGCGCGCAGCCCGTCCTTGGCGCGCACCACGAATACCTTTTGACCGGCGATCTCGGTGGCGATGTAGTCGCCGCGCTCGGCCAGACGCGAGGCCGGGCCGATCATCTGCCATGTGCTGGCAAAGATGCGCTGCACATCAGAGGCGTGGACCTCGGCGCAGGTGTAGTGACGCGGGTGCAGGTTTTGCATAGGGCGCTCTTTGGGTCGTTTCGGCCAGCCAACAAGAGGCGACGCCTTGCACCTAAAGATACATTAATCTGCAAGGCAAGGGGTCAAAGTTTCGAGTGGCTTCCATCGCACATTGGGGACTTGCCGGTGGCCTTGCACCCACAGAAAAAGACCTTGCCGTCCTTTTCTGCCGTGTACTTTAGGGGCGTGAAATCCGTATCTTTGTGACTTCCGTCGCAAAAGGGCTGGTTGCTGCTTTTCCCGCAAGCACACCAAAAGTAATTTTTCCCTGCTTCGACATCGACGGGATACGGGGATTTCTGGGCGATTTCTGGTTTGGACATGTCTGGCTCCGGTTGATGCTTTGGATAAATTTATGCTGGATGCAGGCTTTGACCAGCCCATGCGGTTTGCGAATACTGCCGTTGCGAAAGGAGAGAGTTTTCAGCGGGGATGAGGAATGGGACAGGAAGCCAAAATTTGAGGACGGCTTTGCGGACGAAGCGGACATTGGCAATTGGAGTGCGAAGACGCGCGATGGCCAGACCGCGGGGTGGCGACCTGCCATTGGTCTAGGTCACTTTATGGCAGCCAAGCCCGCAAACTCGTTGATCTCAGCGCCCACGTGGACCAATCGCCAGCCCGGGGGGCGGTCTGGCGATCGCGCGGCGGCGCTACCGCGCCTTGATTCCGCGCGAGGGGAGTCTTCTTGGGCTCGCAACTGACCTTTGCGTCACGTGCGCTGTACGCCGCTGAGTTCACAAAACGCGCGGATTAAGCTGTTTCCCTTCCTTTTTCACGCTTCGTTAACGCTGCGCTTTACACCGCCCTAACACAGGTCGGGAAAGCTTGGTTTCATAGCCTAACGCGCGTTCCAAATATACCGTGGGCTGAGAAAGAGCCGGGTGTGTGATGGTTTGGTATGAGTTTTCGAGTGTTGATACTGTATTTGTATGTCGTGCCGTGGGTCTGGTGGGGGTGTCTATTTATGTGTTGGGGTTTTTTGCTTTATGTACCGGACGCCTGAGCTGTTCCACGCCGACATATTTTTTGCTGACGGGCAGCGCGGCGTCTTGTGTGATGGTGTCGCTGAGTGTGGATTTCAATCTCAGTGCGGCGCTGATCCAGGGGTTTTACATCGTGATGTCGTTGGGCGGTGCGGTGAAGCGTTGGCGGCAGTTGGGGTCGCGGCGTCTGCCGTCTGTTGAGGTCACATCGACCCATGCGGCGGCGTCTGAGCGCCCGACTTTCGTGAGCGAACGTCGGAGGCAGGCCAGTCCGGCGCGGTTGCAATAGTCTTCGCACTTGATCACATATCGCTTCGGGTCTATACGCCCCCGGTGGTGTTACACCATACGACTCACAATCAAGAAACGCCGTGGTTGGCCCGTTACGCTTCGGGGGTCACATCCGGCTTAGGAGAAGCGATATGAAACTCAATGAATTGCGCGACAATCCCGGCGCGACCAAACGTAAGAAACGCGTTGGCCGTGGTCCTGGCTCTGGCATGGGTAAGACTGCTGGCCGTGGTATCAAAGGTCAGAAATCCCGCTCGGGCGTGGCTATCAATGGCTATGAAGGCGGGCAAATGCCGCTCTACCAACGCCTGCCCAAGCGTGGCTTTAACAAGCCGAACCGCAAGAAATTTGCCGTTGTGAACCTTGGTCTCATTCAGAAATTCGTCGATGCGAAGAAACTGGATGCCAAGAAAGCGATCACCGAGGACGTGCTCGTTGAAAGCGGTCTTGTGCGGCGCAAGCTGGACGGTATCCGCGTGCTGGCCAAGGGCGAGGTGAGTGCCAAGCTCAAGCTGGAAGTGACGGGCGCGTCTAAATCGGCTATTGAAGCAGTGGAAAAAGCAGGCGGTTCTTTGACCGTCGCGGCGGCTCAGGCGGCTGAATAAAACTTGTGAGAGGGCGCATGTCCCCTTACATAGCTTCTAGTTTTCCTTTGGACGCCGCCTGGCCGGAAAACGGCCCCGGGCGGCGTTTGACATAACAAAGAGACCACGCATGGTATCTGCAGCAGAACAAATGGCGGCCAACACAAGCTGGGCTGCCCTGGGCAAAGCAACAGAGCTTCGCAAGCGTATCTTCTTCACCATCGGCCTGTTGATCGTTTACCGGATTGGCACGTTCATTCCGGTGCCGGGCATTGATGGGGCTGAACTTCGCCAGTTCATGGAGGGCGCACAGGCCTCGATTGGCGGGATGCTGTCGATGTTCACCGGTGGTGCGCTGGGCCGGATGGGGATCTTTGCGCTGGGCATTATGCCCTATATCTCGGCCTCTATTATTGTGCAGCTCATGACGGCCATGGTGCCGGCGTTGGAGCAGCTCAAGAAAGAAGGCGAGCAGGGGCGCAAGAAGATCAACCAGTATACGCGCTACGGCACGGTGTTCCTGGCGACCTTGCAGTCATATGGTCTGGCCGCCTCGTTGCAGGGCGGCGGATTGGCGTCTGACCCAGGGTTCTTCTTTATTGCAAGCTGCATGATCACGCTTGTGGGCGGGACGATGTTCCTGATGTGGCTGGGGGAGCAGATCACCGCACGCGGCGTGGGCAACGGTATCTCGCTGATCATCTTTGTGGGCATTATTGCCGAACTTCCTGCCGCCTTGGCACAGTTCTTCGCGTCTGGCCGCTCTGGTGCGCTTAGCCCGGCGGTGATCATCGGCGTCATCGTCATGGTGATTGCGACCATTGCCTTTGTGGTCTTTATGGAGCGCTCTTTGCGCAAGATTCACATTCAGTATCCACGCCGTCAGGTGGGGATGAAGGTCTATGATGGCGGCTCAAGCCACTTGCCAGTCAAGGTGAACCCCGCGGGTGTGATCCCGGCAATCTTTGCCTCGTCGCTGCTGCTGTTGCCCGCAACGCTCAGTACATTTTCGGGCGATCAGACCGGGCCGGTGATGTCCACGATCATGGCTTATTTTGGTCCAGGACAGCCTGCCTATCTGGTGTTCTTTACGGTGATGATCGTCTTCTTCACCTATTTCTACACCTACAACGTGTCGTTCAAAGTGGATGACGTGGCCGACAACCTGAAGAACCAGAACGGGTTTGTCCCAGGCATTCGCCCAGGCAAGAAAACCGCGGAATACCTGGAATATGTTGTCACGCGCATCCTGGTGCTCGGTTCGGCCTATCTTGCGGCGGTTTGTCTCCTCCCGGAAATTCTGCGTGGGCAATTTGCGATCCCCTTCTATTTTGGCGGAACTTCGGTTTTGATCGTTGTATCGGTGACCATGGACACGATCCAACAGGTGCAATCCCACCTTCTGGCGCATCAATATGAGGATCTGATCGAGAAATCGCAGCTCGGTGGCAAAGGTAAAAAACGGGCGCGCAGGAAAGGGACAGCACGTCGATGAATATCATTCTTCTCGGACCGCCCGGGGCGGGCAAAGGCACGCAAGCGCATTTCCTCGTGGAAGAACGCAACATGATCCAGCTGAGCACAGGTGACATGCTGCGCGAGGCCAAGGACAGCGGGTCCGAGATGGGCAAGATCGTGGCCGATGTGATGGCGCGCGGGGATCTTGTAACCGATGAGATCGTCATTGGACTGATCCGCGAAAAGCTGCAGGGCGACAAAAAGGGTGGGTTCATCTTTGACGGGTTCCCAAGGACGCTGGCTCAGGCCGATGCCTTGGCGGACTTGCTGGATGAAACTGGTGAGACGCTCGACAAGGTTGTGGCAATGGAAGTCAACGACGACGCGTTGGTGGCCCGCATCACGGCACGCGCAACCTGTGCCGGGTGTGGTGAGGTCTATAACGATATTACCAAACCCATTCCGGCTGATGAAGTTTGCGCCAAATGTGGTCAGGCCAAAGGCTTTACCCGCCGCGCGGATGACAATGAGGAAAGCCTCAAGAACCGCCTGATGGAATATTACAAGAAAACCTCGATGCTGATTGGCTATTACCACGCCAAAGGCAATCTGGCCTGGGTCAATGGCCTTGGCGAGATTGATGAGGTCAAGGCAGAGATTGCGGGTGTTTTGGGCTAAACTTGGTACCTGCTCTTATACCTGACGATCTCAAACCACTGGTTGACGAATTCAAAGAACTGAACCGAATTCAGGCGGGGTATTTTTGGAAAGAATGCGGCGTTTGGATTGGAGCCATTGGAGCATTTCAGTTCTGTGTTCTCTATTTTGACTTCCCCACTGGATCCTTTGTATCGCTTGTTTGGATGCTGGCAATGGGTTTTTGGATGCGTTCAATGAACCCGGAAAAAAGTATTTTTCGAACATCTCGAGAAATTGCATATAAGCAAGAACAGATTCAAAGGTCTTTCACTCAGAGAGGTCTCGTTATCTTAAATGACCCAGCGGAAAATCCTGGCGTGTTTAAACTTTGAAGCGAAATGCACGCGTGTTGAGATTTATGAAGACAAGCACGAGTTCCCCCCCTTTTTCTTTAGTCTTTTCTCTAAATGAGGAAATCTCTGACCAGAGGCTTGACGCCCCTTCCAAACCCTTCTAACACGCACCATCTCGCACGAGAGTAATGATTCTTGACAGGTCGCTCCTGTTGCCCGAATCGACCACCTGAATTCAGCTGCGGCCCGGAGCGAATGCGACGGGCCTACGTTGTGAAAAAAGGGTCTGGAACTACGGACCCGCAACGAAAGGATATGACACGTGGCACGTATCGCCGGCGTTAACATTCCGACCCATAAACGGGTCCCGATTGCCCTGACTTACATCACTGGTATCGGCCATTCTTCGGCCAAGGCCATCTGCGAAGCGGTCAAGATTGACCCTGCGCGTCGCGTCAATGAACTCTCGGATGCCGAGGTTCTGGCGGTGCGCGAGCATATTGACGCCAACTACATGGTCGAAGGTGACCTGCGCCGCGAAGTGCAGATGAACATCAAGCGCCTGATGGACCTTGGCTGCTACCGTGGCCTGCGTCATCGCCGCAACCTGCCGGTTCGTGGTCAGCGCACCCATACCAACGCACGCACGCGCAAAGGCCCTGCTAAGGCCATTGCCGGCAAGAAGAAGTAAGGGAGGGCTGAACCAATGGCACGTGATACAAAACGCACCAAGCGCAAGGTTTCCAAGAACATCGCCACGGGTGTGGCGCATGTAAACAGCTCGTTCAACAACACCAAGATCCTGATCTCGGATGTGCAAGGCAACGCGATTGCGTGGTCGTCGGCGGGCACCATGGGCTTCAAAGGCTCTCGGAAGTCGACGCCTTATGCCGCGCAGATGGCCGCAGAGGACGCGGGCCGCAAGGCGCAGGAACACGGTATGAAAACGCTGGAAGTTGAAGTGCAGGGGCCTGGCTCTGGCCGTGAAAGCGCGCTGCGCGCGCTGGCGGCTGTTGGCTTTAACATCACGTCGATCCGTGATGTGACGCCGATTGCGCATAATGGTTGCCGCCCGCCGAAACGTCGTCGGGTCTAAAAAGTATTCATGGATGGGGACCGTGTTTTTGCACGGCCCCATTCCGACATTTTAAACCTCGGGCGTTCCAAGCCCACGGACATGCAGCTTGGAACAGGAATGGAGGGACCGCATGATCCATAAGAACTGGGCCGAACTGATCAAACCGACACAGCTTGATGTAAAGCCGGGCAATGACCCGCTGCGTCAGGCGATTGTTGTGGCCGAACCGCTGGAACGCGGGTTTGGTCTGACGATGGGCAACGCGCTGCGGCGTGTGCTTTTGTCGTCTCTGCAAGGTGCGGCCATTACATCTGTGCAGATTGACAACGTGCTGCATGAGTTTTCAAGCGTGGCCGGTGTGCGTGAAGACGTCACCGACATCGTTCTTAACCTCAAGGGCGTGGCGCTTCGCATGGACGTCGAAGGGCCCAAGCGTTTGTCGGTCTCTGCAAAAGGGCCAGGCGTCGTGACCGCTGCTGAGATTTCTGACAGCGCAGGCATTGAGATCCTGAACAAGGATCACGTGATTTGCCACCTTGATGATGGCGCGGATCTCTTTATGGAGCTGACCGTCAACACCGGCAAAGGCTATGTCGCGGCCGATAAGAACAAGCCGGAAGACGCGCCAATTGGCCTGATCGCGATTGATGCGATCTATTCGCCTGTCACCAAGGTGAGCTATGACGTACAGCCCACACGGGAAGGTCAGGTTCTGGACTATGACAAGCTGACCATGAAGCTCGAAACAGATGGTTCGATCACGCCGGAAGACGCGGTGGCCTTTGCCGCGCGTATTCTGCAGGATCAGCTGTCGATCTTCGTGAACTTCGAAGAGCCAGAATCCGCGAGCCGTCAGGACGAGGATGACGGTCTTGAGTTCAACCCACTTTTGCTCAAGAAAGTGGATGAGCTGGAGCTGTCTGTACGTTCGGCTAACTGCTTGAAAAACGACAATATTGTCTATATTGGCGACTTGATTCAGAAGACAGAAGCGGAAATGCTGCGCACGCCGAACTTCGGCCGCAAATCCTTGAACGAGATCAAGGAAGTGCTGTCTGGCATGGGTCTGCACCTCGGCATGGATGTTGAGGATTGGCCACCCGACAATATTGAAGACCTGGCGAAGAAATTCGAAGACCAGTTCTGATCGCATGGCGATCATCCCGGGCCTGACCCGGGATCTCAAAAACTGGGAGGCCCCGGATCAGGTCCGGGGCGGCCTACACCATACCGGGCACGTTGCCCCAAGGAGAGCCGGTGACACGCATCGCTGGCCAGACAAAGCAAAACCGCCCGTAGAGGGCAATAGGAGTAAAGAAAATGCGTCACGCACGAGGCTATCGCCGCCTGAACCGCACCCATGAGCACCGCAAGGCGCTTTGGGCAAACATGGCAGGCTCGCTCATCGAACATGAGCAAATCAAAACAACACTGCCCAAGGCCAAGGAATTGCGCCGGGTGGTTGAAAAACTGATCACGCTTGGAAAACGGGGCGATCTGCATGCGCGCCGTCAGGCCGCATCGCAGCTTAAGCAAGACCAATACGTCGCCAAGCTTTTTGACGTGCTTGGCCCCCGCTACAAAGAGCGCAAAGGTGGCTATGTCCGCGTGCTCAAAGCGGGTTTCCGTTATGGCGATATGGCTCCGATGGCGATCATCGAATTCGTGGATCGCGATTTGGATGCCAAAGGTGCTGCTGACAAGGCCCGCACCGCCGCAGAAGAGATTGCAGCCGACGAAGAGTAAAGCTTTTACGTCTGACCGGTATTGAAACCCCCGCCCTGGTTGCGGGGGTTTGTCGTTGTTTGTGCCCGGTTGATCTCTTTGGGTAGGAGATGCTTGCATTTGAGCAAGGGTCTGAGCATATCAAAAGCACAGACACATGGGGTTTGTGGATGATGCATCGTTTGATTTTTGCCGTGATCCTGGCCTTGAGTGCGCCAGCACTGGCCTCTGAAATGCGTGTGCCGCAAAGTCAGGCCGAGATCAGCATGGGGTTTGTGCCGGTTGTGAAAGACGCTGCACCAGCGGTGGTCAATATCTATGCCAAAAGGATCGTGAATGTGCGTTCCAGCCCGTTTCGCAATGATCCTTTCTTCGAGGATATGTTTCGCGATTTTGGTTCCACGCGCCAAAGGGTACAGAACTCACTCGGGTCCGGCGTGATCCTGAGCCAAGACGGTATTGTGGTGTCAAACTATCACGTCGTTGGCATGGCCACCGATATTCGTGTGGTGCTGAATGATCGCCGGGAGTATTCGGCGCGTGTTTTGTTGTCAGATCAAGAAAGTGATTTGGCGATCCTAAAGCTTGACGACGCGTCCGACATGCCGGCTTTGACTTTGCGGGATAGTGATACGCTGGAAGTGGGTGAGCTGGCCTTGGCGATTGGAAATCCGTTTGGCGTCGGTCAGACCGTGACCAGTGGTATTGTCTCAGGTCTGGCGCGCTCCGGGACGGCGACGGGCAATGCGCGCGGATATTTCATTCAGACAGACGCGCCAATTAATCCAGGCAACTCCGGCGGTGCTTTAGTGGATATCAACGGTGACCTCATCGGCATCAATACACGTATCCTGAGCCGTTCTGGAGGGTCGAACGGTATCGGCTTTGCGATCCCTTCAGCCTTGGTTGCGCAGTTTGTGGCGCAGGCGCGGGCGGGCAAAACAGTATTTGAGCGCCCCTGGGCAGGGTTGAGCGGTCAGCCGGTTGGCGCGGATATGACTGAGGCGCTGGGTTTGACCAGTCCGGGTGGATTGCTGGTATCAGATATACATCCGCAGAGCCCGTTTGCTGAGGTTGGTATCGCACCGGGTGATGTGATCACACATGTCGATGGCCAGCCTGTGAACGCAGCCCCGGACATGATCTATCGGATGTCTGTCGCGGGTATTGGGGGCGAAACACGCATTACGCGCCTTCGTAGTGGCGAAGAGGATCAGTTGACGTTGAAGCTTGGGGTCGCACCTGAGGACCCTCCGCGCAATACGCGCGAGACCAGCGAAGACACATTGATCCCGGGGCTGACTGTTTCGACGGTCAATCCAGGCGTGATTGCCGAACGCAACCTGCCTCTGACGGCACAGGGCGTGGTGGTTGAGTCACCGGGTCGTGTGGGGCAACGCGCCGGGTTGCGGCCTGGGGATATCTTGCGGGAAATCAATGGGGAGCTTGTGCGTTCAACGCGTGATGTGGAAACGCTCTTATCGCAAGGGGGGCGGTGGCTCACGCTTAATGTGCAGCGAGGGGCAAAGCGATCGACCTTGCGGCTCAGGCTTTAGGCGTGAGCGATCTTTTTGATCAGGCCCAGGACGCCGTTCCCGATACTGCGCCGCGGCCTTTGGCTGACCGATTGCGTCCGCAAAAACTGTCGGACGTCATAGGGCAGGATCAGGTTTTGGGACCTGAGGCACCGTTGGGTGTCATGCTGGCCTCGCGGAGTCTGTCTTCGTTGGTCTTTTGGGGGCCGCCCGGTGTTGGAAAAACCACCATCGCCCGATTATTGGCGGATGAAACGGATCTGCAATTTGTGCAGATCAGCGCGATTTTCACAGGTGTGCCTGAGCTGCGCAAGGTGTTTGAAGAGGCCAAGATGCGGCGCGGCAACGGGCGCGGCACACTGTTATTTGTGGACGAAATTCATCGCTTTAACAAAGCGCAACAGGACGGATTTTTGCCGCATATGGAGGATGGCACGATCCTTCTTGTGGGCGCAACGACGGAGAATCCGAGCTTTGAGTTGAACGCCGCCTTGCTGAGCCGGGCGCAGGTTCTGGTTCTTGAACGTCTTGAATTGGCCGATCTGGAACGGTTGGCACAGCGGGCAGAGCAGGAGCTTGGCGTGGCCTTGCCGCTCGACGGGGCAGCGCGCGAGGCACTTCTGGAGATGGCAGACGGGGACGGTCGCGCGCTTCTAAATCTGATCGAACAGGTGGCAGCTTGGAAGGTCGAGGGCAAGCTCAATACAGATGCGCTGTCTGCGCGCCTGATGAAACGGGCGGCGAAGTACGATAAGTCAGGAGACGAGCACTACAATCTGATCTCGGCGCTTCATAAATCGGTGCGCGGGTCGGATCCCGATGCCGCTGTCTACTGGCTGGCGCGGATGCTGGCGGGCGGTGAGGATCCGCGATACCTCGCACGGCGCATCACCCGAATGGCGGTTGAAGACATCGGGCTGGCCGATCCTCAGGCGCAGGTGCAGTGCCTTCAGGCTTGGGAAACATATGAGCGTTTGGGTAGTCCTGAGGGCGAATTGGCGTTAGCACAGGCAGTTTTGTATCTCGCCCTCGCGCCAAAATCGAACGCGGCCTATGTGGCTTACAAATCTGCCATGCGTCACGCCAAGGAAACCGGCAGCACACCACCGCCCAAGCACATCCTGAATGCGCCCACAAGATTGATGAAAGATCACGGCTATGGTGCGGGATACGCCTATGACCACGATGCGCAAGATGGGTTTTCCGGACAAAACTACTTCCCGGAAGGCATTGAGAGACCGTCGCTTTATCAACCAGTTGAACGTGGTTTTGAGCGGGAGTTAAAAAAGCGGCTCGACTACTTTTCTAAGTTACGCTCAAAACGTGGGTCTGACGCAGAGTAAGCGATTCTCGCTCTGCACCGGGCGCTCTCGAATCGTTATGAATGTCGTTTTTTGACTATGAATCTGACGGAGTCTTCAGAATTCCTGAACATGACTTCAGGTAATATGCGATTTGACCGCTCTAAACCGTTTTGTATACAGAAAAAAATGAAACTTTTGTTTGGAAAGCAGTTAGAGGCTAGATGCGTGGAAAATTTCGTGATTTGTTAACTTTATGTCGCAAACAAGCCGACTGGACGGGGGAAACAACGCGAAGCTGCTGAGACTTCGGTCTGCAAGCGGCTGGAGCGACATAAAATGTCACAGGGAGAAATCATGACAAACGCAAAAGACCAAGTCTTGCTAGACAAACTGGCAAATGCCGCACGCGAGGGGAAAATTTCGCGTCGCTCATTTATGCATTATGCAGCCGTAGCCGGTGTCACAAGCACGACCGCCACCGGGCTGTGGACCAGCTCGGCCAAGGCAGAACCCAAGCGTGGCGGGACCTACCGCCTGGCGCAGCACGACGGCAACTCGTCGGACACACACGACCCCGGCACGTACCTGACCTTCGCCATGATCAACCTGGCGCATACCTATCGTTCGTATCTCACTCAGATTAACCCAGACCAGTCTTTGGGTGGTGACATTGCGACCGAATGGTCGGCGACGCCGGATGCAAAAGAGTGGACGTTCAAACTGACCGACAAAGCGTCGTTCCACAGCGGTGGAAAAGTCACAGCGAACGATATCCTTGCCTCGATGAACCACCACCGTGGCGAGGGCAACACATCGGCTGCGGCTGCACTTTTGGCGGATGTGGAAGATATCGTCGACAATGGTGACAACACTGTCACATTCAAGCTGGGCTCGCCCAACGCTGACCTGCCATGGCTTATGACCGACTATCACCTGGCCATTGTTCCGGCCAACGAAGACGGCTCGGCCAATTGGCAGAGCGGCGACGGCTCTGGCCCTTACAAGCTTGTAGAGAACGAGTTTGGTGTCGGCTCACGTCTTGTCCGCCATGATGGTTGGCACGGTGAAGGCGCTTACTTCGATGAAGTACAGATCCTCATCATCAACGACCCGAACGCGCGCCAGACGGCCGTGATCACCGGTGATGTGGACGCAGCCAGCCAGCTTGAGAACAAGACGCTTGGCTTGCTGTCGCGCAACCCGGACATCAAGATCGACAACGTGGCGTCTGCTGCGGCGGTGACAATGCCGATGCACACAAACACCGCGCCATTCGACAACCCGGATGTTCGCAACGCTCTGAAAATGTCGGTCAACCGTGAAGAGCTGATCGAGAAGATTCAGTTTGGTGCAGCCACCATTGGCAATGACTTCCATCATTCGCCAGCGATGCCGTACTTCCCCGAAAGCATTGAACAGCGTCCTTATGACCCTGATCAGGCCAAGGCCCTGTTGAAGAAAGCGGGCGCAGAAGGTTTGACAGTGAGCCTCAGCACAGCAGACTCGGTGACATCGGGTGCGGTTGACGCGGCTGTTCTCTATGCTGAGCACGCCAAGGCAGCGGGCATCACGATCAACGTCGTGCGCGAAGCCAATGATGGCTACTACTCAGACGTCTGGCTCAAGAAGCCATGGTGCATGGTTCAGTGGGGCGCACGCCCAACGCCGGACGTTATGTACAGCCTGGCCTACAAAGACGATGCGTCTTGGAACGAGTCGTTCTGGCAGAATGAGCGCTTCAACGTTCTTTTACGTCAAGGCAAGGCAGAGCTGGACGATGCGGTGCGCGCAGAAATCTACACCGAAATGGGTCAGATCGCGCGTGATGACGGTGGCACGGTCATTCCGTACTTCCCGAACTTCGTCTATGCGCGTCGCGGCAACCTGGAGCATTCAGGTGAACTTGCGGCGAGCTGGCCAATGGACGGCGCCCGCGCAGCACAGCGCTGGTGGTTCGCATAAAACACTTTGCCCCGGCACCTAGGTGCCGGGGCACGCATTTTGGGCATAGCTTTTTTGGACAAAGCTGTGTCTGATGCAAAAAGGGGGCAAAATGGACGGACGTGTTCATAAAGACCCCACAACAAAAATGCTGAGAATCGACAGGTCGCGTGTCGGCGGATGTCAGCACAACAGCAGGAGGGACACATGGGTGACATTGCACGACTCGTAGGCCAGCGTCTTGGTCTCGGGTTGATCATTTTGTTAATCATCTCCGTCATCATCTTCTTCATGGTCGAACTTCTGCCTGGCGATATCGCGCAGGCAGTTCTCGGTCAGGGGGCGACGGAAGAGAACCTTGCGGCACTGCGCAAGGAAATGGGATTGGATCAACCCGCCATCGTCAGGTACTTGGCCTGGCTTAAGGATGCGGTGACGTTCGACTTTGGCAGCTCGATCGTGACGAAAACTCCGGTCACTGAGATCATCGGCGAGCGGTTCATGAATACGCTCTTCCTCGCGGCCTATGCGGCCGTGATTGCTGTGCCGGTTGCAATCATCTTGGGTGTTCTTGTCGCGCTTTTGCGCAACTCGATCTTCGACCGGGTGGCCAACGTGGCCACGCTGACGTCGATTTCCTCGCCTGAGTTTTTCCTGGGCTACATCCTGATCCTCTATTTCTCGGTCAAGTGGGGCATGTTCCCTGCGATTTCGAGCTTGAGTGAAGGGATGTCGTTTGGCGAGCTTCTCAACCGAACCTTCCTTCCTGCTCTGACACTGGTTCTTGTGGTTGTGGCACACATGATGCGCATGACCCGAGCGGCGATCATCAACCTTCTGGCCTCGCCTTATATCGAAATGGCACGGCTGAAAGGCACCCCGCCCTGGAAGGTGATCGTAAAACACGCCCTGCCAAACGCTTGGGCGCCGATCATCAACGTTGTGGCGCTGAACCTGGCTTACCTGATCACAGGTGTGGTTCTGGTAGAGGTGGTGTTCGTCTATCCGGGCATCGGCCAGGCGCTTGTGGACGCCGTATCCAAACGAGACTTCCCGGTTGTGCAAGCTTGCTGTCTGATTTTCGCCGCAACCTTCATCCTGCTCAATCTTGCAGCGGATGTCGGCGCGATCCTCACCAATCCGCGTCTGCGGCATCCGAAGTAAGGGGGTAGAGATATGAGCCTATTCGTTATCGGATACTACACCCTGCTGCTGGTGGTTTCGTGCCTTGCAGCTTATTTCAACAAAAAGACGATCTTCCTCTTGGCCTTCTCGCTGACTTTGGTCTCGTTTGTCCTTGGGATCGTTGGTGGGCCGGGTGCTCTGCGGGCTGTGGCCATTTGCGCCGGCTTGTTGCTTTTGACCGGGATGGTGTCCTACGCCTTCCGCGAATTCCTCATCCAGATGGCCGAAAGCAATATCGGATTGTCCTTCACCAACAATCCGCCTGTGCTCTATGGCTGCATCATCATCCCGATTGTGCTGATTGTGCTGTCTCGCTTGCTAGAGTGGCCAATCACGGAGTTTGCGCTCGCAGCGCTCATTCTCGTGATCATCCTCATCGGGATGAACTCGGAGACCGCCAAGGAGCTTCGGACTGCGCCGATGACGGCGGCGTTCGGGATGTTCGTGATCTTCACCTATGCGATTGCCGGCATCTTTGCGCCCTACATCGCGCCGCATGGCGAGGCAGAGGTGATATCGTCCGCCTTTGCACCTGCGGACGAATCCATGCTGCTAGGCGCGGATCAGCTTGGTCGGGATATGTTCAGCCGCATTGTCTATGGCGCACGCAACTCGGTGGGCCTCGCGCTGACCGCGACTGTGGCGGCGTTTGTGCTTGGGGCAGGTGCCGGGCTTCTGGCTGCCACCAAAGGCGGCTGGTTTGATCAGTTGATGGGCCGGATTGCTGATGTGATCATGTCGATCCCATCCTTGATCTTCGCGCTTCTGATGCTCTCGATCTTTGGGCCCAGCACTCTGGTCATCATCTGTGCCGTCGCCATCATCTATGCTCCGCGCGTGTTCCGCCTGACCCGAGCGGTCGCGGGCAACGTTGTGGTCATGGACTATATCGAAGCAGCCAAGCTGCGCGGTGAAGGCACCGGATACCTGATCCGCCGGGAAATCTTGCCAAACTCAACTGCACCTCTGATCGCTGAATTTGGTCTGGAGTTCTGCTTTGTGTTCCTGCTTGTCGCGGGTCTCAGCTTCCTTGGCCTTGGTATTCAGCCGCCCACGGCGGACTGGGGTTCCATGGTGCGCGAAAACGCGACGCTGATCTCGTTTGGTGACATCACGCCACTTATCCCGGCGGCATCGATTGCGCTGTTGACGGTGGCGGTCAACTTCGTGGTTGACTGGATGCTGTTCCGGTCCTCTGGTTTGAAGGAGCAATAATCATGGCTAAAAAAGAAGTCCTTCTGAATATCAAAGACCTCAAGATTGAGGGGTACTCAGACGAAACCTGGGTGCCCATCATCAAAGGCGTTGATCTAACCCTGCACCGCGGTGAGGTCATGGGCCTCATCGGGGAATCCGGCGCGGGTAAGTCGACCATCGGAGCGGCGGCCATGGGCTATGCCCGGGACGGCACGCGCATTGTGGAAGGCTCCAAGATCGAGTTTGACGGGATGGAGCTCACCACGGCCTCGGAATCTGAGAAACGCGCCCTGCGCGGCTCTCGGATCGCCTATGTGGCGCAGTCCGCGGCGGCGTCGTTCAACCCGGCGCACAAGATCATTGATCAGCACACCGAGGCGCCATTGCATTATCGGATCCAAAAGCGCATGGAAGCGCAGGAAGATGCGATGGACCTGTATGAGCGGCTGCGGTTGCCGAACCCGAAAGAAATCGGGTTCCGCTATCCGCACCAGGTGTCTGGTGGTCAGCTACAGCGCGCGATGACGGCGATGGCGATGTCCTGTCGTCCTGACCTGATCATCTTTGATGAACCGACCACGGCCCTCGACGTGACCACCCAGATCGAGGTTTTGGCCGCGATCCGGGATATCGTGGATCAGTTCAACACAGCCGCACTTTACATCACCCATGACCTCGCGGTCGTGGCGCAGATGGCCGACACGATCAAAGTGCTGCTGAAGGGCAACGAGGTTGAGGAAGCCTCGACCGAGGAGATGCTCAACAATCCCAAAGAGGACTACACCAAGTCGCTCTGGGCTGTGCGCAGCTTTGAAAGCCCGCAGCGGTACCGGCCCAAGGATGGCACGCCGCTGATTTCGGTGAAGAATGTGGATGCGGCCTATACGGCTGGGCCTAAAATTCTGGATGACGTGTCTTTTGATATCTACGAAGGCATGACCGTGGCGGTCGTGGGGGAGTCCGGTTCAGGTAAGTCCACCACCGCACGCGTGATTACAGGCCTTCTGCCGCCGCAAAAGGGCGAGGTTTTGTTCAAGGGTGAGCCTTTCCCGCCGGATTATCGGAACAGGTCGAAGGACCAGCTGCGGCAATGCCAGATGATTTATCAGATGGCCGATACCGCGCTGAACCCGAAGGTGAAGATTTCCGAGATCATCGGCAGACCCGCGCAGTTTTATTCTGGGCTGACCGGAGCGGATTTGAAGAACCGGGTGGATGAAATTCTCGATCTGATCGAGCTTGATCCGTCGAAATTCTACAATCGGTATCCATCTGAGCTGTCCGGTGGTCAGAAACAGCGGATCGGGATTGCCCGGGCGCTGGCGGCTGAACCGACCTTCATCGTCTGTGACGAGGTCACTTCGGCGCTCGACCAGCTTGTGGCGGAAGGTATTCTGCGCCTGCTGGACCGGCTGCAGAACGAGCTCAATCTGGCCTATATGTTCATCACGCATGACCTTGCGACGGTGCGCTCGATTGCCGATGAGGTGATCGTGATGCAGCAGGGCAAGGTGGTAGAGCAGGGGCCGAAGGACGACATGTTTACCCCACCGCACCATCCTTATACCGACTTGTTGTTGAGCTCGGTGCCTGAGATGGATCCCAACTGGCTCACAACGCTTTTGGAAGAGCGTGGTGTCGACAATGTGGGGGATGCGGCTGCGGCCAAGATCGACCCGGACGATCCCAGAGTACAGGGGTAAAACCTCAAACGTGCTTTCGACAAGCTGATAAATCGACGGGTGGAGCAATTCACCCGTCTTTTTTTAGATAATACTCAGTGCGGTAAAAACCATGGTGCCCACGAGAATCCCGTAGACTAAGAGAAGCGCCGGCCAAGAGCCTCGCCGTGCCTGCATTTCACGGATCAGTTCATCGCGGGTCATTGTGATCACTCCCAAAAACACAGAGGCGTTAAACGGGGATACCGCTCAACGCCTTGGCTTGCCGTATATAGGCAGAAAGGTTTAACGCGTGGTTAGCGCCTCAGCCAACGATGGCCATGGCTGAGAAAACCAAGGTGCCGACAAGTACGCCGTATACGAGTACGACAGCTTGCCAGGTGGCACTATGCATACGAAGTTCGCGGTTCAGTTCGTCGCGTGTCATGGGTGCCTCCTTCGGTTGGCGAGTACGTTTTGGGTCGAACACGACTTGTTCTATGAAACGCATGTAGTGAAAAAAAATGCCGATGCAATTAATTTCGACTAAAAAATCCATGCATTTTGTGCATGCCTGAAATGGCCCCACAACATAGCTGTGGATAAGTAAAATTTAATATTTTAAAACATATACTTATTCTGTTGTTTCGGGGCTGGAAACAACTGTTCAGGCAGTGCCCTGTAGCGGCATTACCACAATATCTCCATCCTGCCGGGCTTTCATCGCCAGGGCCGCGGCATGTGCGGCGGCGGCTGTTGTGTAATAAGGAATCTTGTCATAAAGCGCGACGGAGCGGATGGAACGGCTGTCTTCAACCGCTTGCGCGCCTTCTGTCGTGTTCATCACCAGGCTGATTTGGCCGTCTTTGAGCATGTCGACCACATCCGGGCGACCTTCGTAAACCTTATTCACCACCTCGCAGGCGATCTCGTGCCCTTCCAGGAAGGATGCTGTGCCGCGGGTAGCCACAATGGCAAAGCCCATGTCCACCAGATGCCGCGCGGTCTCAACAAGCTGATCGGTCTTGTCGTCATTCTTGATCGAGAAGAACACCTTGCCGCTTTCGGGGAAGGTGACGCCTGCGCCCATCTGCGCCTTGAGGAAAGCGCGGGGGAAATTCACGTCCCACCCCATGACCTCGCCGGTGGAGCGCATTTCAGGGCCAAGGATGGTGTCGACGCCGGGGAAGCGGGCAAAGGGCATGACGGCCTCTTTGACTGAGAACCACGGCATCGCCGGATCGGCGAGGGTCATCTGATCAGCCATGGGCAGCGTGCCGGGTTTGGCGTCCTCGGGATAGGAGCCGCGATTTGGGAAGGCGCTCAGGCTCTCTCCAGCCATGAGGCGCGCGGCGATTGAGGCAATTGCTGAGTCTGTGGCCTTGGCCACGAAGGGCACCGTGCGGGAGGCGCGGGGGTTCACCTCGATGAGGTAAATCTCGTCCTCCTTGACCGCGAATTGCACGTTCATCAGCCCTCGGACATTTAGGGCTAATGCCAGCGCACGCGTCTGGCGGTCGATCTCGTCAATGGTCGATTGTGGCAGGGTATGCGGGGGCAGGCAGCAGGCGCTGTCACCGGAATGCACGCCGGCCTCTTCGATATGCTCCAGGATGCCGGTGACATGTACATCAGTGCCATCCGAGAGTGCATCGACATCGCATTCGATGGCGCCTGAGAGGTACCCGTCAAGTAGTACGGGGCTGTCTCCCGAAACCACCACCGCCTCTGAAATGTACCGCTCTAATTGTGCCATATCGCGCACGATTTCCATCGCACGACCGCCCAGTACGTAGGAGGGGCGAATGACCAGTGGGAAGCCAATATCTTCAGCAATTTTCAAAGCTTCGGCGTCGCTATGAGCGATGCCATTCTTGGGCTGTTTGAGGCCAAGCTGATTGACCAACGCTTGAAAACGCTCGCGGTCTTCGGCCAGATCAATGGCATCAGGTGAGGTGCCAAGGATCGGGATGCCTTCGGCCTCAAGCGCATTGGCGAGTTTCAGGGGTGTTTGCCCGCCAAACTGAACAATAACCCCATGCAGCGTGCCGTTTTCCTGCTCTTTGGTCAGGATTTCCATGACATGCTCAAAAGTGAGTGGCTCAAAATAAAGCCGGTCGGAGGTGTCGTAATCGGTGCTCACCGTTTCGGGGTTGCAGTTGATCATGATGGTCTCATAGCCCGCGTCGGTGAGAGCAAAGCAGGCATGACAGCAGCAATAGTCAAACTCGATCCCCTGACCGATGCGGTTGGGCCCACCGCCAAGGATCACCACCTTTTTGCGGTCTGAGGGGCGCGCTTCGCATTCCACATCGCCCATCATCGGGGTCTCGTAGGTCGAGTACATATACGGTGTCTGTGCCTCAAACTCTGCGGCACAGGTGTCGATGCGTTTGAAGACGGCCGTCACCCCCTGGGCGATACGCGCACGGCGGACATCGGCCTCCTTGAAGCCTGTAAGCTTGGCAAGACGCGCATCGGTGAAGCCCAGCATTTTGAGCTTGCGCAGGTTTTTCTCGTCGCTGGGAAGGCCGTCGACGCGCACGGTTTCTTCGGCTTCGATGATTTCGCGGATGCGGGCCAGGAACCAGGGATCGAACTTGGTGGCGGCGAAAATCTCATCGTCGGTAAGGCCGTGGCGCATGGCCTGCGCGATGACACGGATCCTGTCGGGGGTTTGCTTGGCCAGCGCCTTGACCACGGCGGTTTTCTCCGGCGCGCCGTCGATCTCGATCTCGTCAAAGCCGGTGAGGCCGGTTTCCATCGACGCCAGCGCTTTTTGCAAGCTTTCGTGGATTGTCCGGCCGATCGACATGGCCTCGCCCACGGATTTCATGGCGGTGGTGAGGTACGGCTCAGAGCCAGGGAACTTCTCAAAGGCAAAGCGCGGGATCTTGGTGACGACATAGTCGATGGTCGGCTCAAAGCTTGCAGGTGTGACCTTGGTGATGTCGTTGTCCAGCTCATCAAGCGTGTAGCCCACCGCAAGCTTGGCCGCGATCTTGGCAATCGGGAAGCCGGTTGCTTTGGACGCCAGTGCCGAGGAACGCGACACGCGCGGGTTCATCTCAATGACCACCATGCGACCATCATCGGGATTGATCGCCCATTGCACGTTGGAGCCGCCGGTCTCGACCCCGATCTCACGCAGAACGGCGATCGAGCCGTTGCGCATGATCTGGTATTCCTTGTCCGTGAGCGTCAGGGCAGGGGCCACGGTGATGGAATCGCCGGTATGCACGCCCATCGGATCCACGTTTTCAATTGAACAGACGATGATGGCGTTGTCGGCTTTGTCGCGCACAACCTCCATCTCATATTCTTTCCAGCCCAGCAGGCTTTCGTCGATCAGGATCTGACTGACTGGTGACGCGTCGAGGCCGGACTTGCAGAAATGCTCATAATCGGCGCGGTTGTAGGCCACGCCGCCGCCTGTGCCGCCAAGGGTAAAGGCCGGCCGGATGATTGCAGGCAGGCCAATCTCTTCGAGCGCGTCCATGCATTCGTCCATGGTATTGGCGATGGTCGCCTTGGGATTCTCAATCCCCAACCGGTCCATCGCTTCACGAAAGAGCTTGCGGTCCTCAGCCATTTCAATGGCTTCTCGGTTGGCACCGATCAACTCGACATCGAACTTCTCAAGCACACCCAAGTCCGCAACGTCCAGTGCAGTATTCAGACCAGTTTGCCCGCCCATAGTCGGCAAAAGAGCATCAGGGCGTTCTTTTTCAATGATCCGGGCGACGACTTCGGGCGTGATCGGCTCGATATAGGTGGCATCGGCAAGCTCAGGATCGGTCATGATCGTGGCCGGGTTGGAGTTGACCAGGATCACCCTGTAGCCTTCTTCCCGAAGCGCCTTGCACGCCTGAGCGCCGGAATAGTCAAACTCACATGCCTGCCCGATGATGATGGGTCCCGCTCCGATGATCATGATGGATTTGATATCGGTTCTTTTCGGCATGTGACCCCCCGGTTCTGCACGACTTTGCTGCTCCAACCCTATTGGCCAGTGCACCTAAATTGTCGTGGGTTATAGGGAAAGGTTGGGCAGTTTCAAGCGAGATCGGACGTGCCGGTCTGCTTCCTGCAAAATAATCGGCGCGGTCGCAAGTCTCCGCACCGATTTGATTGGATGAACTGTCAGATACTCAGAACCGCAAGGCGTAACCGAGACGAAGCTCATTTGTTTCGAAATCATCAAGCGTTATAGGCACGACACCCGGAAGGTCCGTCGCATTGGTGGACGAAGAACCATAGTTTGTATAGCGATATTCGATCCTCAGCATTGAGCCGCTGGTCACAGCGACATCCAAACCCAACGCCGCTGTGTATCCATACAATGTCTCATTGCGCGAAGGGTCTCCAACGGCGACGTTGAGGGTTTGCAACTCTATTTCGCCCGCTGCGCCGCCAATGGCCGCGTAGGGCATGTATCTGCCTTGCGTGTATCCAGCTCGAAACCGCAACGCGGCACCGGCTTCCAAGGTTTGGTCAACTTGTTGCGCTGGAGCGACGTTTACCGGGCCAAAGTCCGATATGTTTGATACAAATACATCGCCTTCGACGCCAGCGACCCAACTGGGTGAAACTTGCCAGTTATATCCAACAAAGGCGCCTGCCAACAGGCCTTCAGGAGTGGAATCAAAGCGTATTGCAGGTACAGCGGTCGCAAAGCCCCCTGCATCGCCTTCTCCGTAACCCGCCTGAACACCGGCGTACAAACCGCTCCAGTCCTGCGCATGAGCCGGAATGCTTCCAAAGCTCAAAAACGCCGTGACAGCCAACACCATGGAGTGTTTCATTTTAGTTCCCCTGCTCACACACTACTGCTCTGATGGCGTAATTTAAGACTAAAAGGAATCAAAAGATATGCCCCATCAGCGGCAGGTGCTGTGAGTTGTGGCATATTTGCTCTACATTCGCCTCCACCTTATTCCGTGCGCTTTTGGTTGGACGGCACAGGCCGAACAACACTTCCTCCTTTGCTGTGAGCAAGCAAAGTGTTGGTGCTATGATCAATTCACTCTGCGGCGTGGCGCACACCTTCTGCCGTGGACGAATAGAGGTAGTCGCGCGTCAAAGGCACAGTGTCTTGCTTTGGTGCAAGTTGGAACTGGAAAACCACCTGTTTGTTAAATCGGAAGGTTGTTTCGCAGGCCACCAAGTAATACCGCCACATCCGACAGAACCGGGCGTCGTAAAGCGCTTCGGCTTTCTCGATATTTTCCATAAAGCGGTCATACCAATGGCGAAGCGTCTCGGCGTAATGCAGGCGCCAAATTTCGACATCAGCAGTGTGGAAGTCGTGGTTCTCAATGGCCTTTGCGGCTTCGGACAAGGAGGGCACGTAGCCGCCCGGGAAGATGTACTTGGCGATCCACGGGCTTGTTGTGCTGGGTGGGGCGCAGCGGCCGATGGTGTGGATCAGTGCTACGCCGTCATCCTTCAATAGCTTGCGCACGGTACGAAAATACTCGTTGTAATGTGGCACGCCAACATGTTCGAACATGCCTACCGATACAATGCGGTCGAACGTACCTTGCACATCGCGGTAGTCCATCAGCTTGAACTGTGCCCTGTCAGCCAATCCCATGGCTTCGGCGCGTTGATTGGCCATGGCATGCTGCTCTTCTGAAAGAGTAACGCCTACAACATCGGCTCCGAAATCCCGCGCGAGTGTGAGACCCATGCCACCCCAGCCGCAGCCGATATCAAGCACGCGCATGCCCGGCTCAATCATCAATTTGCGCGCGATATGCTGTTTTTTGGCGACTTGTGCTTCTTCCAGTGTCATCTCCGGATCAGCAAAGTAGGCGCAGGAATACTGTCGATCCTCGTCAAGGAACAGATCATACAGATCCCCCGAAAGATCATAGTGATGCGCCACGTTCGAGCGTGACCGGCTGGCCGGGTTGAACTGTTGTAGATGTCGCCCAAGATGCCGAAGTGCAACAAGTGGCTTGCGAAACCACGGTTGTCCCTGATCTGCGATGTTGCTGACAGCAAGAGTCAAAAACCCGTAAAGGTCGTCATTCTCGATCGTCAGTGTCCCATCAGTATAAGCCTCGCCGACTGCCAGGTCGGGAGACATGATGATGCGCCGTGGCAGGTTTTCTTCATTGAGCGTGATCGCCACCGAAGGCGTGCCGCCATCGCCATATGTTTGTTTGGTTCCATCCGGAAAGGTCAGTCGCAACTCACCCTTACGGAAAAGATGCCGGAGGAAGGCATCGAGCAGTTTGATCCACATAGTCCACCCCATGTCATTTGCGCCAGTCATGGCGGGTCTCGAGGTCCCTTATGCCGTCCTGCCGCGGTGCCGGTTCCCACTCCGGCTCATTCGTTGTGGGCAAGATTTTTGCGCAATTTGACACATCTGTAAACGGTTTTGCCCCGCTGCGCGGTTTCCCGCACATCCGCCGGGTCTTGACTTTACCCGCGCACCCATGTGTATCGGCCCGACAGTCAAATGTGCGGCCTGTTTGGGCCGAAGAACGCCTCGGAGGCCTTAAAATGCACGCATATCGCTCTCACTCCTGTGCCGAGCTGACCAAGGAAAACGTAGGCGACACTGTGCGCCTTTCCGGTTGGGTGCACCGCATTCGCGATCACGGAGGCGTGCTCTTTATCGATCTGCGCGATCACTATGGCGTGACGCAGGTGCTGTGCGACCCTGATAGCCCGGTTTTTACCGAAGTGGAGAAGCTGCGTTCTGAATGGTGTATTCGCATTGATGGCAACGTCAAAGCGCGGGACGAAAACCTGGTGAATTCCAAGATCCCCACAGGGGAGATCGAAGTCTTCATCCGGGATATGGAGGTTCTGGGCTCTGCAGAAGAGCTGCCTTTGATTGTCTTTGGCGATCAGGAATATCCTGAGGAGACCCGCCTGCGCTATCGCTACCTCGATCTGCGCCGTGAGGTCATGCAAGAAAGCATGAAGCTGCGCTCTGACGTGGTGGCCTCTATCCGCAAACGGATGTGGGATAAGGAGTTCCGCGAATATCAAACGCCGATTATCACCGCCTCAAGCCCGGAAGGCGCGCGCGATTTTCTGGTGCCAAGCCGCCTGCATCCTGGTCAATTCTACGCCCTGCCGCAGGCCCCGCAGCAATTCAAACAGCTGATCATGGTGTCGGGCTTTGACAAGTATTTCCAGATTGCGCCTTGCTTTCGCGATGAGGATCCCCGCGCCGACCGGTCACCCACGGATTTCTACCAACTCGACATGGAAATGAGCTTTGTTGAACAGCAAGATGTGTTTGACACAGTGGCTCCTGTGATTGCTGGCGTGTTTGAGGAATTCGGTGGCGGTAAAGCCGTGGATGCGCCGGAAAACTGGCCGCAAATTCCTTACGCAGAAGCACTGCTGAAATACGGCTCTGACAAGCCGGACCTGCGCAACCCGATTGAAATGCAGGACGTGTCCGAGCATTTCCGCGGCTCAGGCTTTGCGATCTTTGCCAAGCTTCTGGAGCAAGAGGGCACAGAAATCCGCGCCATCCCGGCTCCTACGGGTGGCAGCCGCAAATTCTGTGACCGTATGAATGCCTTTGCCCAGAAAGAGGGCCTGCCGGGAATGGGGTATATCTTTTGGCGTGAGGAAGAAGCCATTTTGACCGAAAAAGGTCAGTTGTCGATAAATGGCAAAGAAATTGAAAAGCCTCTTGGTTGGAGCGGGGAGAAAATCGTTACCGCCGCTGGACCACTTGCCAAAAACATCGGCCCTGAACGTACAGAGGCTATCCGCCAACAGCTTGGCCTTGGCGTCGGCGATGCGGCGTTTTTCCTCGGCGGCAAGCCACAGGCATTTGAGCGTGTCGCAGCCAAAGCCCGCGATGTGATTGGCGAAGAGCTGGGCCTCACCGACCAGAACCGCTTTGCTTTTGCCTGGATCGTGGACTTCCCGATGTATGAGGCGGATGAGGAAAGCGGCGCGATTGACTTCTCGCATAACCCGTTCTCCATGCCGCAAGGCGGGCTGGACGCACTCACCAGCGATCCGCTGTCTGTGCTGGGATATCAGTATGATTTGGCCTGCAACGGATATGAGCTGGTCTCCGGCGCCATTCGGAACCACAAGCTAGAGATCATGATCAAGGCGTTTGAACTGGCTGGCTATGACGAAGCAGAAGTGCGCAAGCGCTTTGGCGGCATGGTCAATGCGTTCCAGTATGGCGCGCCTCCGCATGGTGGCTGTGCTGCCGGGATCGACCGGATCGTGATGCTTTTGGCGGGCACGTCCAACATCCGCGAGGTCATCATGTTCCCGATGAACCAACGCGCCGAAGACCTGATGATGAACGCACCCAGTGATCCGACAAGCGATCAACTGATGGAGTTGGGGCTACGGGTTATTCCGCAAGAGTAAACCCGTTTCCTACTTTGCCTTTATGTGCATCGCGGCCTATCGTTGCGTATGTGTGAGGGAATGGGGACATGACAACAAGTCGTCCAGTTGGACCTGTCGTCGAGGGTTGGCAGACACCGCCTTTACCAGGGGCGATGATCCTGGAGGGGCGCTATGCGCGCTTGGAGCCTTTGGAGGCAGAGTTGCATGCGGCGCTGTTGTTTCAGGCGTTTGAAGGGCATGACTGGGTTTGGGATTACATGCCCGCGGGCCCCTTTGGGTCGGCAGCGCAGTTTCATCGTTGGATGAAGGAGGCCACTGCGGCAGATGATATCCTGTTCTTCGCCATTTTTGACAAGGATTCCGGTGCGTTTGGTGGTTTTGCGTCCTACCTGCGCATGAAGCCCGCCTCTGGTTCTATTGAGGTGGGTTACATTGCCATGGCTCCGGCGCTTCAGAGGACGCGCGCGTCTACAGAAGCCATGTATCTAATGATGGAATGGGCCTTTGAGGCGGGCTACCGGCGATATGAGTGGAAATGCGATGCACTCAATCGACCTTCACGGGCGGCCGCGCAGCGTCTTGGGTTCAGCTACGAAGGGGTTTTCGCGCAAGCCACGGTGGTTAAAGGTCGAAATCGCGACACGGCGTGGCTGGCGGTTATCGACAAGGAGTGGCCCGCTTTGAAGGAAGCCTATCAGCTTTGGCTTTCACCATCGAATTTTGATGAACTCGGTGCACAGAAAGAACGGGTGAGTGATCTGACACGCTTAGTGCGTCGGGCAAATGACCCTAGTCTGGACTAAATCGCCACCTTTTGCGTGATCCGGTCGCGCACCATTTGCAGTAAATCATTTACCATTTCAGAGGCGGCTCTGCTCTGCGCGCTATGCTGTTTCAGGCGCGATGCCGCTTCGGCCAGAGTCCTGTCGTCCGCTGAGCGCGCAACGCCCCCCAGAAACTGTGCGACATAGTCAAGCATCGGGCCATCTGTTTCGCCCTCCAAAAGGTCGGCAACATGGGTCATGTCATCGCGATAAGAGGCGGGATCAGGTACAATCTGGTCATCTGAAACCGGTCGCAACCCTTTGGGTCGGTGTGTTTCCGGCAGGATGGCCAGCACCGCCTCTTGAAAGACTGCGAGGCTCTGCAAGGGTTTGCTGAGAAACCCGTCCGCGCCTGAGGACAGTGCAAACTCTTCTGCGCCGTCATCGCCGCTCAGCCCCAGAAGTGCGCTAACCCTTGGAACAGCTTCATTCAGATCCCGCAGCAGATCTTCGCCGCGGCCATCTGGCAGGCCCATATCCACGATAACCACAGAGGGACGGTACACTTTCAGGTGTCGTCGCGCTGAACGCAGGCAATCGGCGCGGCGGATACGTGCACCGCTGCGCAGGCACATAAGGCGCATTGTTTCACAGGCAAAACGGCTGTCTTCGACCACCAGAACCGTGAGTCCAAGAAGGGGACGTCGTGCCGTGGGTGATGTGCGTTGTGCGAAAGGATCTAAGTCATCCATCTTGGTCTCCTGCATCTCAATACCCTCGGCAACGCTACGCGGCCTTGGCTAATGAAGCGTTAATCAGCCCGAAGCGCGTTACGGCGATCTATTGCGGCGCTCTGTCGCTTGTCTCTTGGCGCGCGTGCGCCCATAACAGTGCGGAAGTCGAATTTCGAGGACACGACCCATGATTGGACGTCTAAATCACGTAGCTATCGCTGTGCCTGATCTGGAGGCAGCGGCAGAGCAATACCGCGGTGCGCTGGGTGCCAATGTAGGGGAGCCGCAGGATGAGCCGGATCATGGCGTCACGGTGATCTTCATCGAATTACCAAATACCAAGATCGAGCTTCTCTATCCCTTGGGTGAGGACAGCCCAATTAACGGATTTCTGGAAAAGAACCCTTCTGGTGGCATTCACCACGTGTGTTACGAAGTCGACGACATTCTTGCGGCTCGGGATCATCTAAAGGAAACCGGTGCACGTGTGCTTGGCAGCGGTGAACCGAAGATCGGGGCGCATGGTAAGCCTGTTCTCTTCCTGCATCCAAAAGACTTCAATGGATGCCTCGTTGAGTTGGAGCAGGTCTGATGGGTGTGGCTTCTGGTATCGTTTTGTTTCTGGTGATCTGGTTCATGACTTTTCTGGTCGCGCTTCCAATTCGCATCCAGACCCAGGGTGAGGCAGGCACGACCGTGGAAGGCACGCATCATGGTTCTCCTGAAAAACACCATCTGCGGAAGAAGGTCTTCGTCACCACAGGGGTTGCCTTTGTGCTTTGGGCGATTGCGGCTTACATCATTCTCGGTGAAGTGATCACGGTGCGTGATATTGACGTTTTTGGGACAATGTCGGGCGCGCGGAACTAAAGCGCTTCGTCTCAGATGATGTCGCAATTCAAGGCGTAATGCTTTCAGGTTGCATTAAAGCAGTGGCAGGGCGGTTGTGTCCTTGATCTCTTCCATAACGAAGCTTGCAGACACGTCGCCCATTGGTACGCGCGTCACCAAGGTCTGATACAGCCGGTCATAGTCTGCCATATCTGCGACGCGCGCACGGATCAGGTAGTCAAGATCGCCGGACATGCGGTAGACGCCCTGAATCTGGTTCATGTCTCGCGTCGCGCGGGCGAATTGATCAAGCCAACTTGCGTCATGGGCAGCAGCCTTGATTTGGATGAAGACGCTCAGACTCAGATCGAGCTTTTTCGCATCAAGAAGGGCCACACGTCCTCTGATAATCCCAGCCTCTTCCAGCGCTTTGATACGTCTCCAGCAGGCGTTGCGCGACAGGCCAACTATGTCGCCTAGTTCTTCGAGACCCAAGTCACTCTCATGTTGAAGAGCGTTCAGGATTTTAAGGTCTAATGCGTCAATTTTTGACATATGGGGTATTTACTAGGAAAATATCCCGAAATCTATCGAATTTGTATGATAATTGGGAACTATTCAATCTTATCGTGCCGTAATCTGTCCGAACGTAGAGTAGGAGAGAGCACATGATCACCCGACTTTTTCTCAATCATCCTCACAGCGTGGATGAAAGCTATCTGGAACATGCCCGCTTTGCCGCCGGGTTCAGCCTTCGGCTGTTTGCTGCCGCATTCTGTGCGCTCATTCATGCGGTGTTGCCATTTGCCTTTGAAAAAACCGCCAGTCGCATGATCGCCGAGATGTACGCCAAGACGCATAGTCGCGGGACCTAAAACCACCCGTTTTCGCGTTACAACTGCGTGAGGGTTGTCGGTTTTTTGTTGAAATTGCGTGGCATTCCGTGGCCCATTTGCGCATCGAACCCTAGGTGAAAGAGGTGTTCCATGTGCCGCTGGGCCGCGTATCTGGGTGATCCCATCTTTATGGCTGATGTGATTTCGGCACCGCAGAACTCTTTGATTGTCCAATCACGCATGGCTTTGGAGAGCGTGACAGAAACCAATGCGGATGGGTTTGGTCTTGCCTGGTATGGGCACAAGGAAGAGCCGGGAATCTACCATGATGTGTTGCCTGCCTGGTCAGATGCCAACCTGATTTCCCTGGCTGAGCAGGTGCAGACAGGTCTCTTTCTGGCTCATGTGCGCGCCTCGACAGGGACGGCCACCAGTCGCGACAATTGTCACCCCTTTCATTGTGGTAAAATGAGCTTCATGCACAATGGTCAAGTCGGTGGCTTTGGTGCGTTTCGCAAAACGGCTGACATGATGATCAGTGATGAGTTCTATCACCATCGCAAAGGCTCAACGGATAGTGAGTCGCTCTTTCTTGTCTCGATGAGCCATGGATTGCAGGACAACCCAAGAGAAGCGCTTGAACGCACGGTAGGCGAGTTTGAGCGCCTGTCGCGTGCGCACGGCGAAACCCCGCACATTCGCATGACAGCAGCAATTTCAGATGGCACCCGACTTTATGCGGTGCGCTATGCATCTGACGAACATGCGCCCTCGCTCTACTATCGCAAGAGCCAGCACTCAGATGGCTGGACCGTGGTGTCAGAACCCTTTGCATCCTGTGGCGATTGGCAGCAGATCGCCTCGGGCACATTCCTGACATTCGAAAAAGACACCGCAATTGCCGAACGGTTTGCGCCGAACGCCTGAAAAGGCTCGCAGTCAGGCGTTCGGTTGGTGGGCGAAAGCGTTTGGCTCCTAAAGCTGTGATCCAGGTGTTTGGTCGAACGCTTTAGCCAATGATTGCGTTCAGCGTAGCGCTGGGACGCATGACCGAAGCCAGCTTGTCTGCATGATTGAGGTAGTAGCCCCCTGTATCCGCGGGTGTGCCTTGGTCTGCGTCCAGCTCCTCGATGATCTTCGCCTCATCTTTTGCCAACGCCTTGGCAAGCGGGGCAAATTCCGTCGCCAGATCTGTGTCATCGGTTTGCGCTGCCAGAGCTTCGGCCCAGTAACGGGCGAACCAGTAGTGGCTATCGCGGTTGTCAGGCAGACCAACCTTGCGACCGGGACTGCGGTTGTCGTCCAGGATGCCTTGTGTGGCGGCTTCGACTGCGTCGCCCAGAACCCGTGCTTTGGCGTTGTTCTTAGCATCTGCGAGGAATTTGAAGCTTTCACCCAAGGCGCAGAATTCGCCCAAACTGTCCCAACGCAGGTGGTTTTCCGCGTGAAGCTGTTGGACATGTTTCGGGGCAGAGCCGCCCGCGCCAGTTTCAAACAACCCGCCGCCCTGCATCAATTTCACGATCGAGAGCATCTTGGCCGAAGTGGCCAGTTCCAGGATTGGGAAAAGGTCGGTGAGATAATCGCGCAGCACGTTGCCGGTGATGGCGATAGTGTTTTCGCCCTTGGTGATCGTTTCCAGCGAGGCGCGCGTGGCCTCGCGCGGGGCCATAATCTCAAACTTGTCGGCCACGCCTTTCGCCTCAAGAATAGGCGTGACGTATTTGATCAATTCTGCATCATGCGCACGGCTGGCATCGAGCCAGAAGATCGCGCGAAACCCTGTGGCCTTCTGACGCTCGATAGCCAGATTTACCCAGTCTTCGATAGGGGCCTTGCGCGCCGAAGCAGAGCGCCAGATATCGCCGGCTTGCACATCATGTGAATGAAGCACCGTGCCGTCATCAAGGATCATCTTCACGGTCCCGGCCTCGGGGATTTCGAATGTGGTCGGATGGCTGCCGTATTCCTCGGCTTTCTGCGCCATCAGCCCGAGATTTTGCACAGTGCCAGCAGTCGCCGGGTCCAGTTTTCCGTTGGCTTTGAAGAAGTTAATCGCTTCGTCATAGACCGGCGCATAGGAATTGTCGGGGATCACACAGACCGCATCCGCCTCATTCCCATCCGGTCCCCAGCCCTTGCCACCGGCACGGATCAGGGCGGGCATGGAGGCGTCGATGATCACGTCAGATGGCACGTGCAGGTTGGTGATGCCCTTGTCGCTGTCGACCATGTACATCGGTGGGCGCTCGGCCATGCATGCCTCAATCGCGCTCTTGATTTCGGCATTGCCTTCGACCTTGTCCATGAGCGCGCCAAGACCCTGATTGGGATTAACGCCAAGCGCGTCCATTTCCGCGCCGTACTTTTCGAATACAGGGGCAAGGAAGGTTTTGACCGCGTGACCAAAGATGATCGGGTCTGAGACCTTCATCATCGTGGCTTTCATATGCAGCGAAAAGAGTACGCCCTCGGCCTTGGTCTTGTCGATTTCTTCGGCCAAGAACGCATCCAGTGCGGCGGCCGACATGAACGTCGCGTCCACGACTGTGCCAGCAGGGTAGGACAGGCCGTCTTTCAGAACGGTCTCGCCGCCTGCTGTTTCAAGAACGATCTTTGCGCCAGTCTCTTTAGGTAATGTGGCAGACACTTCGTTTGAAAAGAAGTCATTGCTCGACATGGCCGCAACGCGGGTTTTGCTATCGGCGCTCCAGTCGCCCATGCGGTGTGGGTTGTTCTGAGCAAACTTCTTGACGGCTGTGGCGGCGCGACGGTCAGAGTTGCCTTCGCGCAGGACTGGGTTCACAGCCGAGCCTTTGATCGTGTCATAGCGGGCGCGGATTTCTTTTTCCGCATCTGTTGCCGGCGTCTCTGGATAGTCGGGAACAGCAAAGCCTTTGCTTTGCAGCTCGCGTACAGCCTCAACCAGTTGCGGCACAGAGGCCGAGATGTTCGGCAGCTTGATCACGTTGGCCTCTGGTGTTTTGACCAGTTTTCCCAATTCGGCGAGATCATCCGCAATACGCTGATCCTCTTTGAGGTGATCCGGGAAGGTGGCCAGAATGCGCCCGGCAAGCGAGATATCCTTGGTGCCGACACTGACGCCTGCGGCTTTGGCGAAACGCTGGATAATGGGCAGAAGCGATGCGCTGGCAAGCTCTGGGGCTTCGTCGACTTTGGTGTAGATGATGTCGGGATTGGGAGTGTTGGCCATCTGAGATCCCTTTTGATCTGATTTGTTTCGAGCGATTGCGCGGTCCGGTGCCGTACGCATATGAAGCGGTGGTGTCGGGCGGGTCTAAAATGATTAGGACCCATCCAGCCCGGGAATCGTAATTTGTGCGCGTGATACCCTATTGGAAGCGTTCTGGCTAGACGGTATGCGATGGTATACTAAATTTATTTTATGTCGAACTGCTTCTTTCCAGACCGCGCATGCGCTGTGTCAGCAGGCAAGCAATACAAGCACAGACCAACACGCCAATAAGCAGGGGAATAGGTGTGCCATCAAATGCAAGCCCAATTGGCACGGAAAGCAGGACGGACCCCACCGTCGCAATCCCTGTCGTGATGCTGGCCGCCATTCCTGCGATATGCCCCAAAGGTTCGAGTGCCAACGCGTTAAGATTGCCCAAGGTCAGACCAATCATGAAGAAAACAGTGACCTGCCATGGAAAATAGACAAAGAACCCGGGACCCGTACCGGTTTGGAGCAAAAAGAGCGCAAGGATTGGAACGGTCATGACAATCTGGCCGATAAGGGCCATGAGGATCAGTTTTCTCATGCCAAGCCGAAGGACCAGTGAGGCGTTCACGATGCTGCCAGTTGCGGCCACAAGCGCGATCAGCGCGAACCAGTAAGGGAATTCCGATCCCCGGCCAAAGCTTTGGTCCATGATCTGCTGGATCGAGCTGATCGACGCGAAGAGCATTGTGAAGCAAAGCGTTTGCACGGCGATAGAAAGGCGTACCATCGGGTGGGCGATGACTTCTTTCGCAGCGCTGAGAAGCGTGCGCAACTCAAACTTGCTGCGCTGCTCTGGCGGTAGGGGCTCTAAGAGGCGCAGGCTGGTCCAAAGGGTTGTGATGGCCGCAAAAACCAGGAAGGAAACAAAAATCCCGCGCCATCCTGTGACGCTGAGAATGGCGGCGCCGGCCATGGGGGCAATGGCTGGCACGAGTGCAAAGACCAGCATTATAAAGCTCATCAGCTGCGCCATCTCGCGCCCTTTGTAGAGGTCCCTGATGATAGCCAGTGCCACGATCCGCGCCGCAGAAGCTCCAAGACCCTGAACCATGCGCGCCGCAATGAGTGCCTCCATAGAGAGGGTCAGTGTGGCCAAGCCCGCGCCGATGACGTAGATCACCGCACCCCAGAACAGCACGGGCTTGCGCCCGAACGCATCAGAAATCGCGCCCGCGAAAAACGTGCCCACACCAAGGCCCAGAATAAAACTGCCGACTACCAGTTGTGCACGGTTGGGGTCGCTCGGCGACAGGTCAGTGCCAATCTGGGGCAGGGCCGGTAGCATAGCGTCGATCGAATAGGCAATCGTGGCCACGAGCATGGCCATAAGCGCCACAAACTCGGTGCGGCTTAGGCTTTGGGTGGTCGTAGCGGAGGACGATTGCATTACAGCGCGCTACCACAGGCAGTCAGCGCGCAAAAGCTCTATAACTCGCCGTCCGCCTCTAACTGAGCGGTGATTTCGTCAATCACCTTGATCCACATACCCGTGGGCTGGCATCCGGGCACCGCGTGTTTGCCTGCAACGATGAAACAGGGCACGCCCGTGACACCCATTTGCCGAAAGGCGGTGTCGCGTTGGGTGATGTCCTCTATGTCAGCGTCTGAAGCGAGCAGTTTTTGCACCACAGCGGCGTCCATGCCCGCACTATCGGCAATATCGCCCAGCACTTCACGGTCGCCGATATCTCGGCCTTCCTCGAAGTAAGCGCAGAAAAGTGACATGGCGACGGGCATCTGGCGATCCTCAATCCCGGCCCAATGGATGAGCCGATGGGCGTCCATGGTGTTGGGCGTGCGTTTGATGCCTTCGAATTTGATATTGAGCCCTTCGGCCTCGGCACGCTCGACGACGGGCGCATAGGCCTCCACCGCGCCATTCTTGCCGCCGAACTTACCTTCCAGATAGGCGCGGCGGTCCATGCCTTCTTTGGGCATGTCAGGATTGAGCTGAAAAGGGTGCCATTCCATCGTGAACGGGTGCTTGGGCCGTTCAAGCAAAGCCTTGTCCAGGGCCGTTTTGCCGATATAGCACCACGGACAGATCGGGTCGGAAATGATATCAAGCTTGATCATGGAGGCTTTCGTAAATCGGTCGCAGGGCGCGACGCAGGAGTTTGCCGTTGGCGCCAGTGGGCAACGCCTCAACATGGAAATAGCCGCGCGGTTGTTTGTAGGCGGCCAGGTTTTCTTGGACATAGGATGTCAGCGCGGCATCGGCAACCGGGCTGGGGGCCGTGTAGAACGCCATGATCAGCCGGGCGTCTTGCTTGACTTCGATGTCTGTGACTGCCGCTTGAGTGATCTCGGGGTGGGCGTTGAGCACAGCCTCCACCTCCATCGGGGACACGCGGTAGCCACCTGCATTCATCATGTCATCGGACCGTCCGAGATAGGTAATGTTGCCACTTTCGTCCATAACGCCTTGATCCCCGGTTAGAAACCAATCGCCTTGCATTCGCGCCTGGGTTTCTTCTTCGGCGTTCAGATAGCCCAGCATGAGACCCGGATCGGATCGGTGAATGGCGATGGTGCCTTCTTGACCGACCGGGACAGGGCCTTCAGACCCCAAGAGCGCCAGGCGTCGGCCCGGTTG
This sequence comes from uncultured Roseovarius sp., assembly GCA_947496175.1. Taxonomy (GTDB): domain Bacteria; phylum Pseudomonadota; class Alphaproteobacteria; order Rhodobacterales; family Rhodobacteraceae; genus Roseovarius. Next base: position 363,619 of record CANMBU010000001.1, on the reverse strand, counting down.
AGGCTGACCCAATGTTCCGGGTGCTGCGGGGTTTGACGGGCTGGCCGAGATAAAGGTGGAACATTCGGACATGCCATAGGCCTCATAAAGCGCGGTGTCTGTGGCACGCTCCCAACTTGTCCGGATCGTATCCGAAAGCTTTTCGCCTGCCGTAAGTCCATGACGCAGGTGTGGCATTAGGATGCTTGTTTGATGCCCTAGAATTTTCCGGTAAACACCTGGGGCTGCGGCAAAAATCGTTGCGTCATGGCGTTTGAGCAAAAGCGGCAGTTGTTCTGGTGTGGTGCCGGTTTCCGGGATCAAGGCCGTGGCCCCGATGGTCCACGGATCCATCAGCCCGGTGCCAAGTGTATAGGTCCAATTGAATGCACCTGCATGCAAAAGTCGGTCATCCTCGGTGAGACCATACCAGCCGTCAAACATCATCTGCCGCGCCCAGATGGCACGGTGGGCATGGACCACAGCACGCGGGGTGCCGGATGTGCCGGACGTAAAGATGATATAGGCGGGCCGGTCCGGATCGCCCATCTCGAAAGCGGCAGAGGGCATATCGCGCATATCGACCAACGCCTCGGTGCTGATCTGTGGAATGTCCGTTGGGGGACAAGCAACGCTTTTGTCGCGCAGGATGCATTTGGGGGTCACGGTTTCAATGATCGCTGATGTCTCGCGTTCAGTGAGCTGTGAAGAAGTCACCACAGGGACCAGCCCTGCCGCAATTGCCCCAAGGTAAGCAATTGGAAAATCGACACTATTCCCCAGTCGCATCAATATGTGATCGCCCGGTTCCAAACCCGTTTTCAGCAGGCCGGTACCGGTGCCCAAGACTGCTGATTTCAGGCGGACGTAGCTCCAGCGTTCCGCGCTGGTCAGGCCCAGCAAGGCGAGCGCAACCTTGTCACTAAGCTCGTCTGCGCGCCCCAGAACATGTGCCGCCAGATTGAACGGCGCGGGGCAGGGCGCGAAAGGCTCAGATTGCGTTTGCGACAGCATTTCCAAGGCTTAGGCCGCGACCTCGTTGGTTGCAAGGCAGCAATCCTCTGGCCTATAGCTGGCTCATGGAAAATCGTTCACCTGTCAACCTGATCCGCATTGCGCGCGACGGTGGTGCCGAAGAAGGAGCTGAACCCCTCAACCTGGGAGCTCGCGTGCGTGGCTTGCGCAAGTCCAAAGGCTGGACTTTGGAGCAGGCGGCCCAGCAGGCGGGGCTTGCGCGCTCGACACTGAGTAAGATCGAAAACGGGCAAATGTCGCCCACTTATGAAGCTCTTAAGAAGCTGGCGACCGGACTTGAGATTTCCGTTCCACAGCTCTTTACGCCGCCCAGCCCCGGCCAGATCAGTGGTCGTATGGCGGTGACAAAGACCGGGCAGGGCAAGACCCATGCCACGGTCACCTACGAACATGAACTGCTCGGCGAGGCGCTTTCGAAAAAGCAGATGCTGCCTTATCGCGCCCGGATCAGAGCGCGGTCGGTGGAGGAATTTGATGGCTGGGTACGCCATGATGGTGAGGAGTTTCTCTACGTATTGACCGGGGTGATCCGGCTTTACACGGAGTTCTACGAACCCATCGAAATGCGTCGCGGTGACAGTGCGTATTACGATGCCACGATGGGGCATAATGTGGTGTCTGTCAGCGACGAGGATGCCACGATCCTGTGGGTGACATCGCTCAGCTAAATGGTCTGAAAATCAACGTCGGTATTGCGTCGGTATCACGTCGGTATTGCGTCGGTGCGATTTGCAGCGTTGAGTGAGGTATGACCAATTTCCTGATCCTGATTTCCGATGAACATCGGCGCGATGCCATGGGGTGCATGGGGCACTCGGTTGTTCAAACACCGCACCTCGATGCGTTGGCGGCGCGTGGCACGCTATTCGAAAACGCCTACACGCCGTCTCCGATGTGTGTGCCCACACGGGCGGCGATTGCTTGTGGCGATCATGTGCACCGGACGCGGTTTTGGGACAGTGCAACGCCCTATAACGGAAGCCGCACCAGTTGGATGCACAGGTTGAGGAATGCGGGGGTTCATGTGGCGTCAATAGGCAAACTGCATTTTCGATCCGGCACGGATGACAACGGATTTAGCGAAGAGATTCTGCCGATGCATGTTGTGGGTGGTGTCGGATGGGCCGTGGGGCTCTTGCGGGAAAACACACCAGACTATGATGCCGCAGCAGAGCTGGCCGCGGATGTGGGCACGGGCGAGAGCAGTTACACAGCCTATGATCGGGATATCACGGAGGCTGCGTGCGCCTGGTTGCATGCGCCGGAGCGCGCCGAGAAGCCTTGGGCCGCTTTTGTCTCGTTGGTCAGTCCGCACTATCCGCTGACGGCGCCGGAAGACTGGGCGAAACTCTATGCACCAGAGGACATGGACTTGCCAGTGGGCTACGCACAGGACGCGCGTCCGTCGCATAGCGAACTGGCCAATGTGATGAGCTTTTTTGACTACGACCGTCACTTCGATGAGGCGCGCCTGAAAAAGGCCAAGGCGGCATATTTTGCTCTCACCAGTTTCATGGATGATTGCGTCGGGCGTGTTTTGGCGGCGCTGGCGGCCTCGGGGCAAGCGAAAGACACGGTTGTGCTCTATGTCTCAGATCATGGCGAGATGCTGGGCGATCACGGGTTCTGGACCAAGCAAGTGATGTATGAGGCGTCTGCCGGCGTGCCGATGATACTTGCCGGACCGGGGGTACCGGAGAGCAAACGCGTGCGCACGGGCACTGGTTTGCTGGATGTGTCGGCCACGGCCCTGGATGTGCTCGGTACAAGCCAGGCCGCTGAGCTTCCAGGGCGTTCTTTGTTTGATTTGGCCCGCGCGCCGGATGATCCGGACCGCACTATTTTCAGTGAGTATCACGATGGAGGATCAACCACAGGCACTTTTATGGTCCGGTGGCAGGATTGGAAATACGTGCATTATGTCGGGCATGCCCCTCAGCTTTTTGATCTGAAGGCTGATGCCTGTGAGCTAATGGATCTGGCGGGATGCGCTGCAACGGATGCAAGGGTTGCAGCGGCTCTGGCCGAAGGCGAGCGCCGGTTGCGTGAGATTTGCGATCCGGAGGCTGTGAACGCTCAATGCTTCGCGGATCAAAAGGCGCGGATTGCGGCGCTGGGTGGTGAGCAGGCTTGCAGAGAAGCCTACGTGTTCAATCACACACCGACACCGGATGAACAGACGCGTGAGGGATCCCCGCTCTGAGGCTGTGTCAGACGGTGCGGTCTTTCAGTCCGTGAAACACATGCGTGAATGTTGCTGCACCAAGAATGGGGATCAGCAGGTTCAAAAGCGGTACAGAAAGCGGCACGGCCATTAAGGTTCCAGCCAGCCAAATCTTGCCGCGGTTGGCCTTGCGCATTTCACGGGCTTTGGTTCGGCCCACACGGCGCATGGCGGCGAGCTGAAAATACTCGTGTCCCAGAAGGTAGCCATTCATGCCCCAGAATATGAAGAGCATCAGTGGTGGCATAAAGGCATAGAGAACGAGCGCCAATGTGTTTGCGGCGATCAGGATGCCAAGAAAATTCACCGTATCGCGCGTTGCGTCCCAAATGGACACGGTCTGTGCGGGCGGCAGGTTGGGATAGTGTTTGTCCTCAACGGCTTGGGCGACCTCATCGAGAAACATCGATGTAATGGCCGACGCGACCGGGATCATGAGAAAGATGGACAAAACGATCATCGCCAGAAAACCGGTCCAGCCCAGTAAATCATCAAGCCAGCGTACTTCACCGATCAACCAGACCTCGGTTGTGTCACCGGTCAACCATTGGATCAGCATCAGAAACCCGACGGTTGCAGCGATCAGAAGAACCAGGGTCAGTACGATGCCGAGCATCAGGACTTTGCGGAATCGCGTGTCGCTGATCTGTGCCAGAGCCTTGAAAAAGCTTGTGAAAATCATTCAGACATCCAGGTCGTGATGGCGTCGATGTCGGGGCGTGGCCGTTCGGGTGGCGCGCTGCGTTCTGTGCCGATATGGATGAATCCGGCGACGCGTTCGTGTGCTGCGAGCCCAAGGCCCTCTTCGACGAAGCCGCGATCATGCGCGGGCCAGCCACTAAGCCAATTCGCACCCCAGCCAGAGGCCAGGGCTGCGTTCAACAAAGCCAGACAGGCCGCACCTGCCGAATAGGTCTGTTCTAGGGGTGGAATTTTTTCCGACGGTTTTTGTGCTTCGATAACCGCGACTGCCAGATGGCCGTCGGCGAATTGCATGCGGGCCTTTGAGATGTCTTCTGGGCTGCGATTGAGTTGTGCGCCCCGCGCGTCGACAAGGCTTGCCAAACGGGACAAAGCCGCGCGTTCCAAAACGATAAAACGCCATGGTTCCAGTTTGCCATGATCTGGGCTGCGCCCCGCTGCCGTCAGTAGTGGATACAGGTCCGCGCGTGTCGGAATCGGTACGTCGAGAGTTTTCGCAGGTCGGGAGCGGCGCGTGAGCAAAAACTCCATCGCAGCTGGGTTTGGATTGGGCATATCAGGCCTTTTGCAGTGATCTTTTGGGAAGATGTCGGGTTGGTGGACGCTTAGGTCAAGACGTAACATGCCGGAAGCTTCTGTACTTAGCTGGTTTGTGCAGACAGCTTGTAGACCCCTTCGGGCAGGTTCAGCGCGGCCTGCAGATCGCGCAACTGCGCCATGCTTAGCGTGACTTTTTGCAAGTTATCTGTGCGCTGGTCGAATTGTTCGATTGTCACGCATTCCTCGAATGCGTTTATGACCACATCTTCAAGAAGAGGGGTCTGTCCTTCGTCCACTAAGGTGACAACGGTGGCATCAAATTCGTGCTCGATTGAAAACATTCTCGGACCCCTCGTGATTGTTGCGACTAAAGCGTCCGGCCTTTAACATGAATCATCAAGTAAAGGCAGGGTGCGTGCAATTTTCAAATGTCGCACTGCGTTCGACCAAAAGCTGTCAGACAGGTTTTTGATCGAGCGCTTTATGCAGCAGTGCTCGGCTCTCGTCACGAGGGTCATCGGCAAGGGGTGACTGAAAATCCTGGTTTGTTTGAACAGGGCTGGCGGGACTTGGATTCCCTGCTAGAATACAGTCCGAGTTTAGTGATGGGATGAGCATTATGCGTTGGATTGGTTTGATTTTTGCATCGCTTCTGGCCGGGTGCGTTACAACGACCGAAGGGTCTGCGCCGCAGCAACCTTCGCCGCAACAACGTGCAGCAGGCACAGCGTCCAGCACACCGACGGATGCGCAGGTGGCACGCTTTCGGCAAGTCATTGCGCGCGTCGAGCCTGTGGCGGAGCGATTCTGCCGCAACCAAAGGAAAAATGCGAATTGCGACTTTAACATCGTGATTGACAGACGCCCCAATCAGCCCGCCAACGCGTTCCAGACGCTTGATGAAAATGGCCGCCCTATTCTTGCATTTAACCTGGCAATTTTGGCGGATATGCGGAACTCAGACGAAATCGCTTTTGTTTTAAGTCATGAGGCTGCGCACCATATTGCCGGCCACATCCCGCGTCAGCAGCAAAACGCGACGGCAGGCGCGATCATTCTTGGCGGGTTGGCCACGCTTGCCGGTGCTGGATCAGGCGCGGTGGATACGGCCGCAAATCTGGGTGCCTCGGTCGGGGCACGGACATATTCCAAGGATTTTGAACTGGAGGCAGATGCGCTGGGCACTGTAATTGCGCGGCGTTCTGGGTACAATCCTGTCCGAGGCGCGGAATTCTTTAATCGGATTCCGGACCCCGGTGATCGTTTCCTGGGGTCGCATCCGCCAAATGCAGAACGGATTCAAACCGTGCGTCGGGTAAACGCCGGGCTCTGATGTATCAAATCAAGAATGTTGTGAATGACCGGGGCTCGAAATATGCGGTTTCGGGAGGTTCTGTTGTGAGCCGCGAGGCTGTGGATGCCTTTCTTAAGGATATGAAAAAAGACAAGAAATTTGCGCGCGCGACGCATAACACATGGGCTGTTTTGCAAAGGGATGGCACGCCTCTTAAGTCAGATGATGGTGAGGCAGGCGCTGGAATGGTGATTGTGCGCATGCTGGAGCGCGCGCAGCTTTTCGATCACGTCATCGTTGTAACCCGTTGGTATGGAGGCAAACATTTGGGCGGAGATCGGTTTCGACACGTCCAGGATTGCGTTCAGACGTATTTTGACGCGCTGGGTTATTGACACAGATCAATGTTTTGAAAACCGGGCTGGGTCATCATGATCTTGGTGCAACAGGTTTTCGAAAGGTCAAACATGGCCGATACAATAACAATCAAACACCACGCAGATCTTGTCGACCGAATGGCCGAGACGCTGGGTGTCGATCTCGAAGAAAAGGTTTTGGAGGGTCTGCTTGATCCCTCGACGCTGTCAGAGGCGGTACTTGGCTGTACGGGCTGCGCCGATCCTGAAGGGTGTGAGCTTTGGCTGCAAGCGCATCAAGGTGTCGGGGCTTCATCGACGCCTGTCATGTGCCGGAATGCCTCCATGTTCGACACGCTGATCAAGGGGAAACGGGCATGAAGCACCTCGCGCTTGGCTCTGTACAAGATCACACCTTGCTGTTGCAGAACATGGGGAAAGTGGTCGAAGTTGATTTCGCAGCTGTCTTTGAGTCTGAGGCCCTGGATCAAGAAGACTGGTCCGGAATGGTAACATCCTGCCGTGGATGCGAGTGGATGGGTGGATGCCGCAAGTGGCTGCGTGCCGCAAAACGCGGGGATGAATGTCCGATGCAGTGCCGTAATCGCGCAGCATTGGCGGGGCTGTCTGCAAAACAAGGTGCATTGGCATGACAGTACATAACAGGTCCCTTGGCGACACGGATCGACACTTCTGGATCAATCGCTCTCTGGCTCGCAGTTTGGATGTCAATCTTTCAGAAGCGATGCTGGAAAAAGATCTCACAGCACAAGAGTATGCGACTCTCGTCACGCGGTGTCGGGCGTGCAAGCACGTAGAGGAATGTGTAACCTGGCTTGCGAATTGCAGAGCTGGAAGCGACTGCGCCCCTGGTTTTTGTCCGAATGCCGAGACGTTCAACCGTCTGTCGCGCGCGACAGTGATGCGGAAAAAAACTCGCGGCTAAAGCGCGGCGCGAGACTCTTACGGGTCAGGTTTTCCGTCAAGAGATTTAAAAGGTCAGGAGGCTATGAGACGTCTAGACTGGCCCTGCCATAGCCCCCGAAATCCCCACAAAACAGCAGGTTGTTGCGATAAGCACGAAAGCATGCCAGATCGCGTTGGCATAGCGCAGATTTTCCCAGCAATAGAATACCACGGCCGAGGTATAGATGATGCCCCCGGCTATGATCAGGTTCAGACTCAGCTCTGGCAACGCGCGACTGAGCGGGATGATCAAGGCCAGTCCAAGCCAACCTAACGCCACCTGCGGCACCCATTCTGTGGTCATTTCGCCGGGTGCTGCGCGTAATTTGTTAGCGGCCCCCTTTAACGCCAGAAGCCAGATAAGCGCCAGGATGCTGTACGCAAAGACGTCGCCCAACAGGACACCCAGAGGTGTTAAGGTTCCTGCGATCTTGATATAGATGGCGGCATGGTCCAGTCGTCGCAAAACCGGCCGGGCGGGCGTGTGTGCGGCCATGTGGTAGGCGGCAGACGCACTCAGCATGAGAACCAAGGCTATACAGTAGACGGTCATGGCAATTGTCATGCCGTAGCTCATATGGTTCAGACCGTAGAAAAACACCAATGCTACCCCGGCAAGAGCAGCGGTGACACCGATCACATGTACGATGCCGTCGGCAATGCGTTCAGCGCGCGTATAGTCCGGATATGACATCTGACGGGCCTCCTGCGTTTGGATAAGCCGGTTTTCCCGGCTCCAGCATGGCAAAGACATGTCGCAACTTCGTTGAGCCTTTCTTCCTTTATGGCTCGAGTTTAACACATTGTTTTAAGGATTTAGCAACGCACAGGCCGGAGGGACGGGGCCTGTGCGTTGCAAATTTGCTATCAGCGGGCGTTTTGAAGGCGCTCCAGATAGGCAATTGTTGCGGCTGCAACGATGGCGTAAAGAACGTGGCCGGCGAGCGCGACCCAGGTGATCCCGGTGAAGTTCAGGAACGGCGCATTGCCTGCGAAGGTAGCGATGCCACCAATGGCAAACACCCAAAGTCCGATGCCATACGCGACCGAGGCGGGCAGCCAGTGCAAGCTTGGCATAATGCGTGCCAGAACCGGGTGCGCCACGAAGAGCCAGCCGATTGGGTAGGCCAGCAGGCCAACAAAGAAGAGGTGCATCAGGTGACCGTAGGCTGCGCTATTGGGAAGGTCGAGCGCGCCGAGAAATCCGCGTGCCAGGCCTACGGGTGCCAAAGAGGCAAAACCGAGGAGCGGTGAAATGGCGCGACCAAAGAGATCAAAAGCCACTGTGCCAGCGGCTCCGCCGAGCAGGATGAGCATGAGAGTGTTGACGGAGATGGAGGGCAGGGCCCATCCGCGGGATGTAGGAGTTGTAATGTCGGTCATTGTCCGTTTCCTATGTGTACTGCGGAGTGCGTATTGTTGTGTCTGGCCATGACGTCGGAGTTCCGGGCATCAGTTTCAACCGTTGGAAACATGACTGCACGCAGCAGTGTGAATCATTACAAAACCGAAACATGCAATGACGGTTTGGTGTTGTTCTGAAATGTATTGAAAAGACGCGGGTGATGACACGTCAGCGGATCAACCGGCCCCAAAGATCGTAGTCGCCAGCCTCGTCCACCTCGACGGTGACAATGTCACCGACTGACAGGCTCTGGGTATGTTCATCTATGAAGAGACAGCCATCAATTTCAGGCGCATCGGCCTTGGTCCGGCAGGTGGCGATGCCATCCTCGTCAATGTCGTCCACGATCACGTCTTGCCGTGTTCCAACCTTGGCTGCCAGTTTATCCACAGAAATGGCTTGAGCTGTTTCCATAAACCGGTTCCAGCGCTCTTGCTTGATGTCGTCCGGCACATGATCCGGGAGCGCGTTGGCTCGAGCGCCTTCGACATTTTCGTATTGAAAGCATCCGACGCGATCAAGCTGTGCCTCTTGCAGCCAGTCGAGGAGCGTCTGGAATTCCTCGTCTGTTTCGCCGGGATATCCTACAATAAAGGTTGAGCGGATGGCGATCTCAGGACAAATCGCCCGCCAGGCCGCGATTTCGTCGAGCGTTTTGGCCCCAGCGGCTGGACGTACCATACGTTTCAAGGTGTCGGGATGGGCGTGTTGGAACGGGATGTCGAGATAAGGCAAAAGACCATTGTCCGGATCGGCCATCAGCGGGATCAACTCACGCACATGCGGGTAAGGATAGACATAGTGCAGTCGGATCCATGCGCCGAGCTTGCCGAGTTCTCTGGACAGATCGACGATGTGGCTGCGCAATTCGACCTCGTTCCAGGTGTTCACGTCATACTTTCGGTCCAACCCGTAAGCGCTTGTATCTTGAGATATAACCAAAAGTTCGCGCACGCCGTTTTCGACCAGAGATGTAGCCTCGCGCAGGACGGCGTGACCGGGACGAGAGGCCAGCTTGCCACGCATGTCCGGGATGATGCAGAACTTGCATTTGTGGTTACAGCCCTCAGAAATCTTGAGATACGAATAGTGCCGGGGTGTAAGTTTGACGCCGGTTTCTGGCAGCAGGTCCACAAACGGGTTGGGTTTGGGTGGAACAGCCTGATGCACGGCATCCAGAACCTGTTCGTACTGGTGCGGACCGGTCACAGCCAGAACGCTGGGATGCGCGCCGGTGATGTAGTCTTCTTCGGCGCCTAGACAGCCTGTTACGATCACACGTCCGTTTTCGCGCAGTGCCTCACCGATGGCATCCAGGCTTTCGGCCTTGGCGGAATCGAGGAACCCGCAAGTGTTCACGATCACGGCGTCCGCGCCGGTATAGTCGGGTGAAATGCCGTAGCCTTCGGCGCGGAGCCGAGTCAGGATGCGTTCGCTGTCCACTAACGCTTTAGGACACCCCAGCGAGACCATGCCGATCACAGGCTGATCGCCGCGCTGCTCAGGTTTGACGCGCGGCTGCGCCAGATCCGGTCTAAGGTTGGGCGGGTTTGGTGACATGATCCGCGATATAGCCGCACGCCAATGTGATCAAAAGCCGAAAAACGGTTGTTGCGGGATTGTGTGGTTCTTAGGTTAGGATCAATCAAGGAGAGCAGTATGCGTTGGATTGTCCGCCTTTTGGGCCTTTTGATTGTCGTGGCATTGCTTGCGGTGGTGTCGGTTTTCTTGCTGCCGGGTGAACGGATTGCCAAGATCGCCGCTGACCAGATCAGCAACATGACCGGGCGGCAGGTCACAATGACCGGTGACACGACTGTCAGTTTCTATCCAGTTTTGGGGATTAGCACAGGTGCTGTGACCGTAGCCAACGCGGATTGGGCTGGGGATACGCCCATGTTTCAGGCCGAGAGCTTGAAGATCGGTGTAGAGCCGCAGGCGCTCTTTGGCGGAGATATTCGCATTACCGGGCTCGAGGCGATTGGCCCTCAGATCAACTTGCGACGCGACAAAAACGGCCGGGTGAACTGGGAATTGGGTGTCGAGGGCGTGGCGCCTTCGGGGCAATCGGATGATGGTGCGCCTGCGCGGTCATCGCGGCTTGCCCTCACCCTGGACAGGGCCTTGATTCAAAATGCGTCTTTCAGCTTTGTTGATGAATTGAACGGCACCACGACGCAGCAATCCGGTGTGGATTTTGACCTGCGCTGGCCGGACTATGAGGGCGCAGCGGAATTTGAACTTGGACTTCAGCCAGCGGGCGAACGCGTCAGCGTCACGGGTAAGCTGGAACGTGTGGGGCACTTTATCTCGGGCGGTGTATCGGATGTTGTCGCGACTGTAAGCACATCGGCGGGAACGGCGAATTTCACAGGAAAAGCAGGGTCCACGCCCGAGTTTGCCGGAACCTTTTCGGCTGATGCGAAAGACACCTCTGCATTGATGGTGGCTTTGGGTCTTGGCCCGATGGATATCCCAAGAGGGCTTGGGCGTGCGGCCAAGCTTGAAACCTCCGTCACGTTCACGAATGAGCGGCGCTTGTCATTGCGAGACACGCGGCTGCAATTGGACGGAAACGCGTTCACCGGGGCGGCAGATGTCGATATGTCCGGCGCAAAACCGAGGCTGAATGTTCAACTGAACGCTGGTGCGCTGGATTTGACCGGGTTGAGCAGCGCGAACAACGAAAGTTCTGGAAGCGGCTCAACAGCAAGCTCTGATGCCTCCAGCGGATGGTCCAAATCACCCATCAACGCCTCTGGCCTGAGCGCTGTGGACGGTGAATTTGCCCTTGTGGCGGACAGCATTGATCTAGGTGATTTCAAGCTCGGAACGACGCGGACGCTGGCGTCGCTCGATCGGTCTCGGCTGGTGTTTCAACTGCGCGAGGTGCAGGCCTATGCTGGGCTAATCACCGGCGAATTCGTCATGAACAATCGTTCGGGTCTGTCGGTGGGCGGTACGATGACAGCCAATGGTATCGATCTTGAGCGTTTCCTCACGGATGCGATGGACGTTTCAAGACTGTCAGGCAATGCCAATGGTAATGTGTCGTTTCTCGCCTCTGGTGCATCTGTGCATGCAATCATGAATTCGCTTTCCGGTGATGGTGCGGTGAGCATGGCGCGCGGGGTGATTTCGGGCTTTGATCTGGACCGGATCATGCGCGGTGGGCAGCCTGGCGGCGGAACCACTGTGTTTGATACCATGTCGGCAACTTTCCGAATGGAAAACGGGAACATGTTTAACAATGATCTGAGCATGCGCCTGCCACAGGCGTCGGCGAGCGGTGAAGGGCGTGTTGGATTGGGCGCGCGCGATATTGACTACACTTTCACTCCGATCTTACTCGACAGCGGAGATGGCCGTGGGCTTGCCATTCCAGTGCGACTGCGTGGGCCCTGGTCAAATGTCCGTATCCAGCCTGATCTGGAGAAGGCCATCGATCTGAACCTTGCAGCAGAGAAGAAAGAGCTGGAAGAGAAAGCCAAGCAAGAGGTGGAACGCACGCTTGAGAAGGAGTTGGGGCTTGATCGGGAAGATGGCCAGTCGCTTGAAGATGCTGCGGAAGATGCACTCAAGAAAGAGCTGGGCCGCGGGTTGCGCAACCTCTTTGATTGACCTTGAAGGGCGTGCGATTTAGGCCCGTTGCATGACCCTGAACCCTGTGACACCTGAGTTTGAATCTGAGCTGCGTGCGCAGTTGCCAGGCCCATGTTTTGGTGAAGTCACACCGGGCTATCTGGAAGAGCCGCGAGGCCGGTGGCAGGGACAGGCGGGGCTTTTGCTGCGACCCGGAACCACGGGCGAGGTTGCAACGGTCGTGCGAATGGCGCATGAGGCGCGCGTTCCGGTGGTGCCCTACGGTGGCGGCACGGGGCTTGTCGGCGGGCAGATTGCGGCGGATGGTCCGGCCCCCGTGCTGCTTAGTCTGGAACGGATGCGTGCGGTGCGTGACATTTGGCCGGAGGAAAACGTCATGGTTGTCGAGGCAGGCGCGATCCTGTCGGACATTCATGATGCCGCGTCTGAGGTAGATCGGCTTTTCCCGTTGACCATTGCGGCCAAGGGCAGTGCGCAAATCGGTGGCAATCTTGCGACAAACGCCGGTGGCGTGAATGTTCTGCGCTATGGCAATGCGCGTGATCTGTGTCTTGGCGTCGAGGCGGTTTTGCCCAATGGTGAGATTTTTCAGGGGCTTAAGCGGCTTCGTAAGGACAACAGCGGCTATGATTTGCGTAATCTTTTGATTGGCTCTGAGGGCAGTCTTGGGGTGATCACGGCGGCGGCGTTGAAGCTGTACCCGAGGCCGGCGTTGGAGGGTACGGCACTGATGGTGGTGCCCGGACCGGAGGCGGCGCTATCTCTTTTGGCACTGGGTCGTGATCATTTGGGTGAGGGCATTTCAGCCTTTGAATTGATGCATCGCACTGGGCTGGAGTTTCTGAATGAGACGATGCCGGATGTGCGTTTGCCGTTTGCTGATTTGCCCGACTGGTTTGTCCTGATCGACATTGGGCTGGCGCTTGGGCTTGACCCGGCGGGTGCGCTGGAGGCGCTGTTTGCAGAGGCGTTGGACAAGGGATTGGCCTCTGACGGGCTGATTGCGCAGTCAGATACGCAGCGACAGGCATTTTGGGCGGTGCGTGAGAGCATTCCTGAGGCAAACCGGCGGGTTGGGTCCATCAGCAGTCACGACATTTCAGTGCCGCTGAGCTTGGTTTCAGACTTCATAGCACGTGGCAACGAGGCCATTGCAGGCCTGGGGTCCTATAGGGTGAATTGCTTTGGCCATCTGGGGGATGGCAATCTGCACTACAATGTCTTCCCCCCCAAGGGCGAGACGCGCAATGCCTATGTGGCACAGCGCGATGTGATCAAGCGCACGGTGCATGATCTTGTGCACGAGATGGGCGGATCAGTATCAGCCGAGCACGGAGTAGGACGGCTCAAGGTCGAGGATTTGGAGCGCTATGGCGATCCGGCCAAGCTTTCGGCGATGCGCGCCATCAAAGCGGCGCTGGACCCGCACGGGATCTTGAATCCGGGCGTTATTCTACGGGGCTGACCGCGCGTTTGGGTATTTCTGACAAGAAAGAAGCCGCTTATTCGTCAAGCGAGCCGTGGATGGCAAATTGTTCGAGACCAGCTTCCTGAGCGTCGATGACGCGGTAGGTTTCGCGCACACCGGCGTCGGTGAGTTCACGGGCTACAGTCAGCAGGGTGTTGGCGTCGTGATCGTCGCAGAGGTCGACCATTTGCGCGATTTCGTTGGCGGCGACAGGGCGGGCCGCGTCAAGGTCTGGCGCGCCGTAGATGTCGACGAAATGCTGCGCGAGCGCATCTGTTAGCGTTGCGCGTTCTGCCTCTTCGACCTGGGTGACAGCGACGAAAGTGACGCGCCCGAAGGTCTCCAGGCCCAGCCAGCCATTCGAAAAAGCCTGACGCTGTTTGCCGGTGAGGTCCGCCTCGGCCCAGTTGGAAAACTCGAACCCGCCGGAGATGCACCATTCTCCGGTGCGCGCCGGAGAGTGGTAGACGCGTGTGTCGCTTTCATCGAAATGGATGGCGCGGGCGAGTTTCATGATTGGGACTCCAGAACTGAGCTGAGCGGGATAAGGTCTGTGGTTTCGCCAGAGCGCAGGAGCATCCCGAAGTTTTCATCCACGCCGAGAAACGTGCCGGTCTGGCCGTTGATCTCGACCTCTTCGCCCATGGCGTGCGCAAGGCCACGCCATTCGGCGTGCAAGGGGCGGGATCCTTCGTCTTCCCAGCGGTTGATCCAGACCAGTGTATGTCTGGCCCAGCTTTCCAGAAGCTGGGTGGGGTCCACATCTGCGCACCCTTCCTCAAAGAGCGCGGTCTGGTCAGGGTCGTCACCGGGGACCGCGCTGAGAAGAACCAATGGGAGTTCGAAACCCACCACGAGCCAGCCGGGCATCTCGTTGGGGTCTTCGGCGCCGGCCATGGCGCGCATACGACCGCAGGACGCCCCGTTGACGCGCAAGCCGCCTGCCCATTCCAGATGCACCGCCACTTCGGGTGGGGCCAATGCGCCGAGCGCATTTTGGAAGCCGACACCGCAGGTAGGCAGCATGGCCATTGCCTCTTCCAATGGCACTTCGGGGGCCATGACCAAAGCGCCGGCCAGGCGGTTGACCCCGACGCTGTAGACAACCGTGCCGGCATCACAGCCAAGCGCGGCCATGGCGCAGGCCTTTTCAAAAGGGTCGATCCCGGCATCTACGGCGTGCCCCTGCATCAGGGGCGGAAAGGCGGGTGCCTCGTTCATGCGACACCAGTTTCGATCAGTTTGCGGGCGACATCGCGGAAGGCTAGCGACTGTGCGGCCTGCGGTTTGGAGACGACGATGGGTGCGCCACCATCGGCGGCCATACGGATGTCTATGTGCAGCGGCACTTCGGCCAGCAGGGGCACGCCCATCTTTTCTGCTTCAGCCTTGACGCCGCCATGGCCGAAGACATGTTCTTCTTGGCCGCAGTTGGAGCAGATATGGGTTGACATGTTTTCGATCATTCCAAGTACGGGAACGTGTAATTGATTAAACATATCAATGCCTTTGCGCGCATCCAGAAGGGCAACGTCCTGAGGTGTTGAGACGATGATGGCGCCATCTACATGCGCCTTTTGCGCAAGCGTCATTTGCACATCACCAGTGCCGGGGGGCAGATCGACGAGCAAGCAATCAAGCGCACCCCATTGCACCTGCATCAACATTTGCTGCAGCGCGCCCATGAGCATGGGGCCACGCCAGACGACAGCCTGATCTTCGTTGGTCATGAGGCCTAAAGACATCATCGTCACACCGTGATTGCGCATGGGTAGAATGGTTTTGCCATCGGGGCTTGCCGGGCGGCCAGACACGCCCAGCATCCGTGGTTGGGAGGGGCCATAGACATCGGCATCCAAAAGGCCCACGCGGCGTCCTTCGGCAGCTAGGGCGCAAGCGATGTTGGCCGAAACAGTGGATTTGCCGACGCCACCTTTGCCCGAGGCAATAGCGACGATGTGGTTGACCCCTGGCACCTGTTGCGGACCTTGCGGTTCTGCCTTGCGCTGTGGTTTGAGATCGGGTGGTGGAGATTTAGCGGAATGCGCAGTCAACACAGCCGATACAACGGCGTTGGGATCAAGCGCCTTGATGGCGGCCTCTGCATCGGCTTGTGCGGGTTGATAGAGGTCCGCCTTGGCCGGGTCGATTTCCATCACGAAGCGCACAGCCGTGCCCTCGACGTTCAAACCGCGTGTCACACCCGCTGCAACGATGTCATCGCCGCTCACCGGGTCTTTGATCGTCTTGAGCGCGTTCAGCACGCTCTCTCGTGTCAATGCCACTTTATTCGCCGCCCTTGATCGTTCCTGTTACCACATGTTCCACGTCCAGACCTTCGATGGTCAGGACAACCTTGGCCTTGTATTCCTTGCCCGAGGTATCGCCTGCATCACGGATCCCGTTCTCAATCGCCTGTTGTGAGGTCACGCCGACCTGCTTGAGAAACTTGCGCATCGACATATTGAAATCTTCGTTCATTGTTCTCTTCCTCTTCAAGGTCGTTGACGCAGTGGCGTGAGTTTTCTTAACCTCGGGCCATGCGACAGGTGTGTTTATCCTTTTGCGCGAGCGTTGTCGCCCTTCTCGTTGGTCTGGCTCCGATGTCGGCGCGCGCCGAAGGAGAGGTCAGGCTGAGTGCGCCTCAATCCCTCGTTGACAGCGGTCTGCTCAAATATGTGCTGCCGCGCTTCTCGCTCAAGACGGGCGTGCGGCTGGCCGTGGTCGGAGTAGGCGAGAAGGCTGATCTGATCCTTGCGCCGGATGCAGACGGTCCGCGGGTGTTTACCGGGCCCAAAGCGACATGGCGATTGGCCGTGGCGAATTCGGAGCATGCGGGTGCGCAACGGTTTGCCGACTGGCTGCGCTCTCAGGTGGGACAGCGCACCGTCACCAGCTTTCAGGTGGACGGGGTCGCGCCGTTTTCTTTGCCCAGCGAAGGCGAGGTCGAGGTGGCCGCGATCAGCTTCGACGGAGACGCCGTCAAAGGCGAAGATCTCTCGATCACCCATTGTGGACGGTGTCATGCCGTCAACGAGGCCACGCGGATCAACACAATCGGATCTACGCCAAGCTTTTTCGCGCTGCGGGCGATGAAGGACTGGGATACGCGGTTTCAATCGTTTTACGTTCTTAATCCGCACCCGGCTTTCACCCAGGTTGACGAGGTGACACCGCCCTTCCCGACCAACCGGCCCTCGCCGATTGTGCCGGTCGAGATCACCTTGGATGATCTCGAAGCGATCCTGGCCTATGTGCAGGTCATCCCGCCGGCCGACCTTGGCGCACCTGTCGAGCATCAATGATCCCTGCGCTTTGAGAAATAGTCATCCGTGGTGCGCACAGCGGGGCGTTCGCCACCGGCAAACGGGTTATCCTTGGAATGGAACTGCGCCTTCACGCGGCAGTCATCGCACATCTGGATCATGCGCGCTGCGGACTCTGAGCCGAACATGGAGTGTTTGCCTGCAAGCTTTTCGGTGATCTTCTCGATGGTTGATTTCACACCAAACGGCACGCCGCATTCGATGCATTCAAAGGGTTCTTCCTCGTTGAGGACAACCTGCGTGAGGGCGGCATCGGTGAGATTGAGACGCGGCTCGTAGGTGATGGCCGCCTCCGGGCACACGTTGGAGCACAGCCCGCATTGCAGACAGGCGTCTTCCTGAAATCTCAGCTCGGGTTTGTCCGGGTTTTCGACCAGCGCCCCAGAGGGGCACAGCGAGACGCAACTGAGGCAGAGCGTGCAGGCGTCGGTGTCCACCAGAACGGCACCATAGGGCGCATCTTCTGGCAGCGGTAGAACCTCCTGATCGCCGTGCAACGCCTTGGCGGCAAGGCGCGCGACCTGACGGCGGCTGCCCATGGGAAGAATCGGTTCTTCAACGGATGGGTGTTTGGCAGAGAAATCGTAGAGCAAATCGCACATCATATCGGGATCGGCCACGTCAAATACGTTGATACGGTCTTCGCCTCCGATGGCGCGTGCCAGGGGCACTTCGCGATCAAGTGCGTCACGTTCTGTCGTGGGCGACAGAAGGATTGAGACTTCGGCAAAGCCTGAGGCAAGAGCGGCCAGCATTTCGGCATGGCCAAATCCGCTGAGCGCGGTGACGTCCAGCGGAATCACATCAGCAGGCAGGCCCTTGCCGTAACGCGCTGCCATGGCAATCATCTGACGGCCGTGATCCTGATCATGCACGAGAAGGCGGGGTGCTTCTCCGCCGCTGGACAGGAACGTACTGGCCAGTGTTTGAATACGGCGGAACATGGTGCCTGGGCTAGGCGCGTCATAAGTGATCGCACCTGACGGACAGAGTGCTGCGCAAGCTCCGCATCCGGCACAGATCATCGGGTCGATGGCGACATGGTCTGCGTCGGGTGTGATGGCCCCGGTGGGGCAAACATTCAGGCAGTTGCTACATCCAATCTTTTCGGCACGGGAATGGGCGCAGATCAGTGGTTCAAGCGCGATGTAAAGCGGCTTTTCGAAGGTGCCAACCAGCTGTGACGCTTCCAAAATGGCGTCGGCGACGGCCGTCAGACTGCCAGGATCGGCGCGCACGTAGCCTTCGCGCTTTTGTGGCGCAGGGAATAGCGGCGTGTTGCCTGAAAAATCCAAGAGGATGTCACATTCGCTGCGCGCGCCATCCTTGGGTCCGGTCCAGGTCAGCGCGCCGCGGCCGGCTGGATTAACTTGTTGCAGGGCATCGATACGCAGCTCAAAAGCGCCCAAGGCACCATGCACTGTTTTGAGTTCTCCCTTGATGACATCAAAGCCGCGGTCATCGCTTGGGTCAGCATCGTCTGTCAGCAGCACCGTGACGCTCAAGGCGTTTTGCAGTTTCCGAGCGGCCTCCAGCGCGACATCGGACGCTCCGATTATCAGGCACATGCCTTCTGAGACAACATCAACAGATTTCTCTGCCGGAACCGAAAGGGCGGCTTCAGCCAAAAGGGCGGCCATTTTGGGCAGTTTGCTGCGCGGGTCATCTGACCAGCCCGCCCGGTCCCGGAGGTCGGTGAGCGGGGGGGCATCAACCTCAACCTCGGCGGCAAGCTCTTCAAAAAGGCGTTGTTCCTGCTGGCAGCACAGAATTGCATCTTCGGTTGCAATGGCTTTGACGGCCTCTTCCATCTGGGTGGTGCAAAGGCCAGAAAAGGTGCGGCTACAGCTCAGCCCTGTGGCCTCTGACAAGGCGTCACTGTCAATGTCTTGCGTTCCAGAACAATTGCATAAAATCAGCCGTTTAGACATGTTTTACTGGCGCTCCCCCCGCCGGTGGTTTGCCGCGATGGTTGTGTGCGCATTCCACGCCGTTTGACACCGTTGATGGAGGCCATATTGAGCCTGATCTCTGGCATAGAAACGCGTTTCGAGCTTGTTACCGGGCGTGTGATTCTTTGTCGCATCACCTTCATCTTTCAAGGTCTGCCGAACAACCTCGGCACAATTCGGACATTCTGTCCATCATCGGAAGGGGTGGTGTCCCTGACTACCCAAATTGTCCAATCGACTGAAATGTCCACCATTGCGTGCAGTTTTTTCTTTGAGGTGCTCCGGTTTTCTCACAAGCTGAGAACATGGGAGGACTTCACATCACATGATCCACAATCCGGACATGTACGCGACCATGCCGCTGGGTGTTGTTATGAGACGCTCGCCCGGTGTGACGCGTTGGGCGGCCTGGGCTTGGAAAGCCGTGGCAGTTTTGCCCGGAGCCGGGTCAGCCACCTGGAAGGTGCTGCGGACGGAAGATGATGCGACCGAGTACCATGCCGCAACACTGACCTTGGAACTGCATGGCGCCGAAACCGAAGCCTACCTGCATGGTCTTTCGACACGTGAGCCTTCCGTCTATGTGATTCTTCGGGAAAGCACTGACCATGATTGCCCGTTGGAGGCCGTGCTGGTGACCGCTTCGCCCTATGAGGCGCAGGACTACGCCGATAATGGTGAGGACATCGTTGAGAAGGTTCCGATGCCTGAGGGTCTGGTAGCTTGGGTTCGCGATTTCGCGATGACCTACCACAAGGAAGAAGAATTCAAGAAACGCCGCCGCGACAAGCTGAAGGTCGATCGCAAGGAAGACGGCATTGGTGATCCGCGTATCAAGCAAGCCGCTGATATCTATCGCTCTCCCGGGCTTATCCGAAAGGAGCGTTTGCAATGAACACGCGCTCCGATTTCTGGTCGCGCCGTAAGGCAAAGGTGACTGAGGAGGCTTTGGCTGAAGCCGAAGAGATTGAAGCGGCGAAGCTGGCAGAAGAACACGCCGTTCTTGAGGAAAAGACAGACGATGAGGTGCTGGAAGAGCTAGGCTTGCCAGACCCGGATACGATGCGCAAAGGCGATGATTTCAGCGCTTTTATGTCCAAGGCGGTGCCAGATCGCATTCGCCGCCGTGCCCTGCGCAAGCTGTGGCTGTCTAACCCGGCGCTGGCCAATTTGGATGGCCTGCTCGATTATGGTGAAGACTTCACCGACAAGGCCAAGGTGATCGAAAACCTGCAAACCGCTTATCAGGTGGGCAAAGGGATGCTGGCGCATGTCGAAGAGCTGGCGCGTCAGGCCGAGGCAAAAGAGCATGACGCGGAAGAACCTGACGCTGTGGTGGCTGATAGCGAAACGTCAGAGGACGAAGAGCCCGTCGGAGACGCAGAGCCGGTCGCGGCCACTGAAATCCCTGAGCACCCCCCCGTGCCTCAGACATTTGAAGAAAAAGAACCAGACGAGATGGCCTATGCGCCAGCGCCGCGTCGCCGGATGCATTTCTCCTTTGAGGATCACGCTGGAGGCGCCACATGACGAAGCAAGAGGCACTGATGGAGACACGCGAGCCAAATCACGCGATCGCCGAAGAGGACCGCCTGCGTGCTGACCTCTACGATTTTCTTGCAGTCCTTCTGGCCGCACCGCCATCGGATGCGTTGTTGGCAAAGACCGCGAGCTTGTCCGGGGATGCCGAAACCGACCTGGGCACAGCTGTGGCGGCGCTGTCGCGGATTGCCAAGCACTCCAAAGGCGCAGCCGTTGAGCGCGAGTTCAATGCGCTTTTCATTGGTCTGGGGCGTGGGGAACTTCTGCCCTATGCGAGCTATTACCTGACCGGGTTCCTTAATGAGAAGCCTCTGGCGGCGCTGCGTCGGGACATGGCGGCGCGGGGGATGACCCGGGCGCCCAACGTGTATGAGCCGGAAGACAACATCGCGTCTCTCATGGAAATGATGGCGAGCCTGATCACCGGACGGTTTGGCAAGCCTGCGTCTGTTGCAGAGCAAAAGACGTTTTTCAACAAGCATATCGGCCCCTGGGCCGGTCACTTTTTCACAGATTTGGAAGCTGCGAAGAACTCGGTTCTTTATGCCTCGGTCGGCGCTGTCGGCCGGGTGTTCATGGAGATCGAGACAGAAGGTTTCCGGATGAGCGCGGAGTGATCCGCATTAACCGGCAGGGCGACTTGCCACTAACGAGAGGAGGACTCTCATGAGCAAGAAAGTTGAGGATGGCAGCAGCCGCCGCGATTTTCTGAAAATGGCCGCCGCAGGCGCGCCCGCAGTCGCGGTCGCAACAGCCGCGTCCACAGGCACGGCAGAAGCTGCTGAGCCTGACCTGTCATCGGACAAGATGCAGGACACCGCGCACACGCGCGCATACCTCGATTCCGCCCGGTTCTGAACCGGACGAAGTCACCCGACCCGCCGGCAATTGGTAGCGATAGGCCCGACCGTCCGGAGGATAAACTTAGTACCCACGTCCCAAACGAGAGGGGCACAGGGAGGAGAGAAACATGCTTAGGAAAAAGACCAACGGGGTTGCGAGACGCCCCCAGCGGACAAGTATCCTGTCTGAGGTTGCCGGGAAATCCGTCGACCGCCGCGCATTCCTGCGTGGTTCTGGCCTGGCCATTGGTGGTCTGGCCGCGATTGGCGCAACGGGGGGCACTGTCACCCAGGCCAACGCACAATCTGCTGCCACTGCGGCGGTAGAAACAGTTAAATCAGTTTGCACGCACTGCTCGGTTGGCTGCACGGTTGTGGCCGAAGTGAGCGATGGTGTCTGGGTCGGGCAAGAGCCTGGCTGGGACAGCCCGTTCAACCTTGGCGCTCACTGCGCGAAGGGGGCAGCGGTTCGTGAACATGCCCATGGCGAGCGCCGCCTCAAGTACCCGATGAAGAAAGAGGGTGGTGAATGGAAGCGCATCAGCTGGGAACAGGCGATCGACGAGATCGGCGACGGCATGATGAACATCAAGGAAGAGAGCGGCGCGGACAGTGTCTACTGGCTCGGGTCTGCGAAGCATAACAATGAACAGGCCTACCTGTTCCGCAAGTTTGCAGCCTATTTCGGCACAAACAACGTGGATCACCAGGCCCGGATTTGTCACTCGACCACTGTTGCCGGTGTTGCGAACACATGGGGCTACGGCGCCATGACCAACAGCTACAACGACATCCACAACAGCCGTGCGATCTTTATTATCGGTGGGAACCCTGCCGAGGCGCATCCTGTTTCGCTTTTGCACGTTCTGCGTGCCAAAGAGCAAAACAACGCACCTTTGATCGTGTGTGACCCGCGCTACACGCGGACAGCGGCGCATGCGGACGAATATGTGCGCTTCCGTCCTGGTACAGACGTGGCCCTGATCTGGGGCATCCTGTGGCACATTTTCGAGAACGGCTGGGAAGATCAGGAATTCATCCGCACCCGCGTGTGGGGTATGGACCAGATCAAGGACGAAGTGGCCAAATGGACGCCCGAAGAGGTCGAGCGTGTCACTGGCACACCCGGTTCGCAGCTTGAGCGCGTTGCGCGTACAATGGCCAACAACCGTCCTGGCACCGTGATCTGGTGCATGGGTGGCACACAGCACACCAACGGCAACAACAACACACGTGCATACTGTGTTCTTCAGCTTGCGCTGGGCAACATGGGTACATCGGGAGGTGGCACCAACATCTTCCGTGGCCACGACAACGTTCAGGGTGCAACGGACCTTGGCGTTCTCAGCCATACGCTTCCAGG
Organism: uncultured Roseovarius sp.; assembly: GCA_947496175.1. Taxonomy (GTDB): domain Bacteria; phylum Pseudomonadota; class Alphaproteobacteria; order Rhodobacterales; family Rhodobacteraceae; genus Roseovarius. The sequence goes on along the minus strand of CANMBU010000001.1, from coordinate 341,022 downwards.
CTACTACGGCCTGTCGGCAGGGGCCTGGGGCCACTGGGCGCGTGTTTGGGGTGAAGATCCCGAATGGCTTGCCAGCAACTTTGGATCCATCAAGGACAAGGAAGGCAATGACAAGTCGTTGCAGAACCTGAAAGGTATTCCTGTCAGCCGCTGGATCGACGGTGTTCTGGAAGACGAAGCCAACATGGACCAACCGAACAAAGTTCGGGCCATGGTGCTTTGGGGCCACGCGCCCAACTCTCAGACCCGTATGGTTGAGATGAAGACGGCAATGGAAAAGCTCGACATGCTTGTCGTGATCGATCCATTCCCAACTGTCTCGGCTGTGCTGCATGACAGGACGGATGGGTGCTATCTGCTCCCGGCAACGACACAGTATGAGACCCGTGGCTCCGTGACCGCGTCCAACCGGTCGCTGCAGTGGCGTGACAAGGTGATTGATCCGCTCTTCGAAGCGAAGACAGATCATGAGATCATCGGTCTTTTCTCCAAGAAGTTCGGGTTCCATGACCGCATCTTTCGCAACATTGCCCTTGAGGATGACGGGATCACCCCGGATGTCGAGGACACGCTGCGCGAGATCAACCGTGGTATGTGGACTATCGGCTATACCGGCCAGTCTCCGGAGCGTCTGAAGATGCACATGGCGAACCAGCACACGTTTGATCGCACAACGCTTCAGGCGGTGGGTGGTCCGGCGGATGGTGACTACTACGGTCTGCCATGGCCAAGCTGGGGTACAGCCGAGATGAACCACCCGGGTACACCGAACCTTTACGATATGTCCAAACCTGTCGCTAAAGGTGGCCTGACGTTCCGTGCACGATTCGGCGTGGAACGCGATGGCGACAACCTTCTGGCAGAAGGTGTGGCTTCCGTGGGATCGGAAATTCAGGATGGTTATCCTGAGTTCACCATGCAGATGCTGATCGACCTGGGCTGGGATGGCGACCTCACCGACGACGAACGCGCAGCGATCGACGCGGTGGCCGGACCGGACACCAACTGGAAAACCGACCTATCGGGCGGAATTCAGCGGGTGGCGATCAAGCACGGCTGTGCACCCTTCGGCAACGCCAAGGCCCGCGCGGTTGTGTGGACATTCCCCGATCCGGTGCCGTTGCACCGCGAGCCGCTCTACACGAACCGGCGCGATCTGGTCGCGGATTATCCGACCTACGAAGACCGGCACGACTACCGGTTGCCAACGCTTTATGCCTCGATCCAGAAAAACGACTTCTCGAAGGATTATCCAATCATCCTGACGTCGGGACGTCTGGTCGAGTATGAAGGCGGTGGGGACGAAACCCGGTCGAATCCGTGGCTGGCTGAGCTGCAACAGGACATGTTTGTCGAAGTGAACCCGCGTGATGCCAATAACCTTGGTGTGCGGGACGGCGAGCAGGTCTGGGTCGAAGGACCAGAAGGCGGCAAAGTCAAAGTCATGGCCATGGTGACCAACCGGGTGGGTGAAGGCGTGGCCTTCATGCCGTTCCACTTTGGTGGTCATTTCCAGGGTGAGGACCAAAGGAGCAAGTATCCTGAAGGTGCCGATCCTTATGTCTTGGGTGAATCAACCAACACTGCCCAGACATATGGCTATGACTCTGTGACCCAAATGCAGGAGACGAAGGCGACTCTCTGCAAAATCACTGCAGCATAAGGAGAATAGGATATGGCTAGAGCTAAATTCCTGTGTGACGCCGAACGCTGCATCGAATGCAACGCCTGCGTGACCGCGTGTAAGAACGAGCATGAGGTGCCTTGGGGCATCAACCGCCGTCGGGTTGTGACCATCGAAGATGGGAACCCCGGTGAACGCTCGATCTCGGTGGCCTGCATGCATTGTTCCGATGCGCCGTGTATGGCGGTTTGCCCAGTAGACTGTTTCTACCAGAATGAGGAAGGGGTGGTTCTTCACTCCAAAGACCTCTGCATTGGTTGCGGATATTGCTTCTACGCGTGCCCCTTCGGCGCGCCGCAATTCCCGCAGGCGGGCAACTTTGGCAGCCGCGGCAAGATGGACAAATGTACCTTCTGCGCCGGTGGACCCGAAGAGAACCACAGCCAGGCTGAGTTCAACAAGTATGGGCGTAATCGGATTGCAGAGGGCAAACTGCCGATCTGTGCCGAGATGTGCTCGACCAAGGCCCTGCTGGCCGGGGACGGCGATGTGGTCGCGAATATCTATCGCGAGCGTGTCGTTGCCCGTGGCTTCGGCTCAGGTGCTTGGGGCTGGGGTTCAGCCTACGGCAACACGGACGGCTGATAACTTGGTTCAGGGTGCGTGGTCTCACGCACCCGACACAGCCTTGGGGGAGGGCGGCTTTTGGCCGCCCCTCTTTGAAGACGACGCATAAGACGTTGTCAGAAGAATGACAGGGATCCTTACCATGGCACGCATTCTGCTCACACTTATCCTTGCTTTGGGCCTAGCTGGACCACTCGCTGCACCAGTTGCAGCGCAGGAGGCATCGCAGGCTACAGAAACAGATCGTTCCGCCACTGGCGGAGCACAGACCCTTGAAGACATCATGGCGCGACAGCGCGGTGAAAAGGTCGACAATTTTCAGCGCGAAGAGGACCCTGACAGTGCCGGTGCGATGGCCAACCAACTGGGTGGGCTGGGCGGCGCGTCAGATTCCGATGTCTGGAGCGCGTTGCGCTATGGCACGGCGGACGTGACTGTGACGTCTGGTGGACCAGAAGCACGCGTTCTTATTCAGGATGGTGGCATGAAATGGCTGCAGTTCCGTGAAGGGCCGCTGACCACCTATGGCAATTGGCTGTTGGTGGGCACAATCTTTGTCCTCGCCTTGTTCTATCTGGTGCGTGGCAGGATTATGATCGACGGAGAAAAGACGGGGCGTACTGTGACACGCTTCAAGTCCATCGAACGGTTCGCGCATTGGCTGATGGCGGGGTCGTTTATTGTTCTTGGAATTACCGGCTTGTTGGTGCTCACAGGCAGAACAGTCATTATTCCTATCTTTGGACACGAAGCATTCTCGACAATCGCGATGGGGTCAAAATGGATCCACAACAATGTCAGTTGGGCCTTCATGCTCGGACTGATTATGTGTTTTGTTTTCTGGGTCGTGCATAACATCCCTAACAAGACCGATCTCAAATGGCTTAAAGTGGGCGGCGGCCTCTTTAGCGAAGGCGTGCACCCGCCAGCCAAAAAGTTCAACGCTGGGCAGAAGTTCATTTTCTGGTCTGTGATCCTTTTGGGCGGCTCTATTTCTGCCTCGGGCCTGTCTCTGCTCTTTCCGTTTGAGTTGCCGATGTTTGCCAAAACCTTTGCGGTCCTGAACCAAACGGGTCTTCCGGAACTTTTAGGCTTTGGTGTCCTGCCCGAGCAGCTTGCGCCGCATGAAGAGATGCAATTCGCACAGCTTTGGCACGCCATCGTCAGCTTTGCTCTGATGGCGATCATCATTGGCCATATCTACATCGGCTCGGTTGGCATGGAAGGGGCCTATGATGCCATGGGCACCGGCGAGGTGGACGAGCAATGGGCGAAAGAACACCATGGTCTGTGGCTGGAAGAGGTGAAGTCGAAAGAAGGCGCAGCTTCTGAAAGCAAGGCCGCAACACCTGCTGAGTAAATGCGCGCTCTGGCCGCAATGCTGATAACGTTCCTGGCGGCGGGCCCACTCGCCGCGCAGGACTTTACAACTCTGAAAGGTCACGGTGGGCCGGTCATGGGGTTGGCCGTGCATCCCCAGACAGGGCAGGTGGCGACCTCAAGCTTCGACAATTCGGTTGGGCTTTGGTCGGAACGAACGCCGCGATGGCTGGAGGGGCATGAGGCGGCCGTAGTGACTGTCCAGTTCATTGATGAGACCAGGGCCATTTCCGGCGGGGATGACTTCGATATCATCCTGTGGTCACTTGAGGATGGCACACAGCGCCGGTTTGAAGGTCACAAAGGCAAGGTTGCAGCACTCGATGTATCGCCCGACAAAACGCAGATCGTTTCAGCCAGTTGGGATGGCAGCATTGGTGTCTGGCCACTGGACGGAAGCGAGCCGCGTTTCCTGACCGGTCATCAATCTGGCGTAAGCGATGTGGTGTTCTCAGCCGATGGACAACGGATTTACACCTCTTCCGCCGATGGCACGATCCGGGTTTGGCGGTTGAGCGAACCTGACGGCGTTCCACGGATCATTGTCAACCAAGGGTTTGGGGTAAACAAACTGATCCTCGCTCCTGACGAAAGCTGGTTGGCTTATGGGGCGGTGGACGGTGTCACGCGTATCGTGGACCCCGAAAACGGTGAAACGTTGCGGGACTTCTCGCTTGACCGGCGTCCAATCCTGTCCATGGCGTATCATGAAGGCACCCAGGCGCTCGCAGCTGGCGACGGGCTTGGGTACATTATGATGATTGACACATCGACGTGGGAAATTGCCCGTGACTTTCGCGCCATGCGCAATGGGCCGGTCTGGGCACTGGGTTTCTCACCTGACGGCACGCTGATCTATGCCGGGGGGATCGAGGATGTGGCCTTTGCCTGGCCGGTGGCGTTTCTGGATGAATTCGACCCGGCTGGCGGGGCTGTGCGCAGCTTTCTCAAGGACCCAGAAGAGATGTCCAACGGCGAGCGGCAATTCATGCGCAAATGCTCGATCTGCCATGCTTTGACCCCGCCGCCTTCTCGCAAAGCGGGCCCGACGCTATATGAAGTTTTTGGAAGACGCGCAGGCACTGTTGAAGGTTATCCCTATTCCGACACTTTGGACGGGTCAGAGATTGTTTGGACGGATGAAACCATTGATGCCCTGTTCGACATCGGTCCGGATCACTATATTCCAGGGTCTAAGATGCCAATGCAGCGGATTACGGGGGAGCAAGATCGCAAGGATCTTGTTGCATTTCTGAAGGAAGCTTCTAACGGTGCCTTTTCGGAGGAAAAGAGGGAGAACTGATATGAAAGCCATGTATACGGCATTTCTGGCAACAGCGGTGATCGCCGTAGGGGCGTGGTACACGCTTGGGGAAATCGGCTTTTCTGCGAGTGACCGGAACACTGGCAATGCGGTGCGTCTGGACGACGGCTGAAAAATGAACAAACCCGCGGCACAGCCCGGCGCTACCTCTGCGGTGCAGCCGGACAAAGACTATGGTGAAAACCTGCAATTCGCCTCGGTGCTCGTCATTGATGATGAGCCGGGAATGCGGAATTTTCTGACCAAAATTCTTGAGCCACGGGTGAAGCGGTTGGAGCAGGCGCGTTCAACCGAACAGGCAACGGCCATTCTGGATCAGTCGCATTTTGATCTGGTGATCCTCGACAATATCATGCCCAATAAGACGGGTCTGCAGTGGTTGGAAGAACAGCGGCAAGTTGGGTTGTTTGCCGATGCCATTATGATCACGGCTTATGCAGATCTGGATACGGCAATTCAGGCGCTGCGCACGGGTGTGGCGGATTTTGTGCTTAAGCCGTTTCGAGCCAATCAAATCCTGAACGCTGTGGCGCGCGCCCTGGACAGAAAATTCCTGCGGCGAGAAAACTTCCTGCTTAAGCACGAACTGACCGGAGGTAGCTCCCGTGGTCCCGGACGGTTGTTGGGCCATTCGCCTGCCATTCAGGCTGTACGTGATACGTTGGTCAAAGTGGCACCGACCCCAACTCCGGTACTTTTCACCGGGGCAAGTGGCACGGGTAAAGAAGTGGCCGCGCGCACGCTACATGGGTTGTCGGACCGTGCGGACAAACCCTTTGTCGCCGTGAATTGTGCGGCGATTTCTCCCGACCATATTGCCGAAGAATTGTTTGGCATCATTGAGGGCCAAGCCCATCGCAAGGATGGGTTGTTCCTCCACGCCGATGGCGGCACGCTTTTTCTGGATGAAGTGGCGCAGATGCCTGAACAGGTGCAGGCGGCCTTGCTGCGGGTGCTGGAGGATCATCGCATTCGGCCTTTGGGGGCTGAGCGCGAAATCCCTCTCAATCTGAGGTTTTTCTTTGCCACCAATGCTGACTTACGGGAAGGTGTGGCAGCGGGCAAGTTCCGTGCGGATCTTTATCACAGGATCAACGTCGTGCAGGTTGCGATGCCCAATCTCTGCGACCGCCAGGACGACATTGTTGAGCTTGCGTCCTTGTTTATGAGCGAATCCTCGGAAACCCTTGGGCTTCCTGCACTTGATCTCAACGAAGAGGTGTTGCTCAAATTGAGCCGCTATAGCTGGCCGGGCAATGTGCGTGAGCTGCGCAATCTGATTGAAAGGTCGGTGATCTTGGGAGGGTTCCCAGAAGAGTTTGACGGTCGTGGAACGGTCTCAGGTGCGCAGGCCATTGAAACGCTGGAATTGGTCGAACAACGCCACATTCTCAACGTCCTGGATGCATGTGGTGGAAATCGGGCTGAGGCCGCGCGGCGTTTGGGTGTGTCACGTAAGACGATTGACCGCAAATGCGCGGCCTGGGGCGGTTAAGCGGCCTCCTGGTCGTCCTGCGCCTTGGGGAGCCAGACAGAAAACTCAGCACCACCTTCTGGTTTGTTGCGGACACTGATCAGCCCATTGGCCTGACCAATAAGCGTCTGGCTCACTGACAGACCCAACCCGGTGCCCTCGCCAAGCTTGGTTGTATAGAACGGATCGAACACCGTGTTTAACCGCGTCGCATCGACACCTGGCCCGGTGTCGGACACCACGAGCGCAGTGCCAATGCGCCCCTCTCGCATGGATTTGCCAACTGTCAGTTTCAGTTTCCCCTCGTTGTCCATGGCTTGCACCGCATTGACCACAAGGTTGATGATCACTTGCTGCAATTCGCCTGTGTTGATGCTGACAAGTGGCGCATCAGAGCGCTCGATCTCAACATTAATGTCACCCTTGCTCAGAACATAGTCCACAAGCACAAGGCAATCGTCCAGCACGCCGGCCACATCCACCTGGTCGGCGAACACTCCGTAGTCGCCGGGACGTGCAAACTGCAAAAGCTTGCCAACAATTGCGTTGATGCGTGAAATCTGCTGGTCAATGAGCGCAAGCTCCGTCGCGACAGGGTCGGCTGCATCCGCCAGAGTTTCGCGGATCACATCCACATTGCCTTGTATCACGGCCACTGGATTGTTGATCTCATGCGCAACGCCAGCGGTGATTTCACCGATTGAGGCCAGTTTTTCGCTCATCACCAATTGCTGATAGGTCGCCTCAAGCTTTTCATTGGTGTCGCGCAGCTCCTTGGTGCGATCTTCCACGCGTGTGTTCAGCTCGTCAGCCCAAGACCGGAGTGCGCGGTCGCGCTCCTGTACCTGATCAAGCAATTCATCCAAATGAGCGGCCACCTCACCAATTTCATCCTTGGCCGCAACGTCGCCGATGCGGGCATCAAGCTGGCCATCTTCGACGCGTTTCATGGTTTGTGTCATGCGTTCCAGAGGTGAGAATATTCCACCAGCCAGTCGCAGGAACAGCGGGATAGTGAGGGCAAGCACCGCAGCGAAAGCGGCAAAGATCAGAACGTAAGCTCCGCGTTTGGCTGCTATGAAAGGCGCCTCAAGATAGCCGACATAGAGCATCCCAACGCGTTGATCCATACTGTCGATCAAGGGCAGATAGCCGGATATGTACCAATCGTTCACAACAAAAGCGCGATTGAGCCAGGTCTGCCCCTCATCCAGCACTGCATGCCGCACCACGGCAGACACGCGCGTGCCCAAGGCGCGCTCACCCTCGAAGAGCCGTACATTGGTCGACACTCTTACATCTTCCAGAAAAAGTGTCGCTGTGCCTTGACGATCACCGTTTTCCGTACCCTCAGAGTGATAGACCAGGGCGTTGATCGTATCGATGAAATCAAGGTTGCGGTTGAGAAGAATTCCTCCGACCAAAACGCCAATACGACCCGGAACGGAAACACCTGTTGCCGTGTGAACGACCATACCCCGATCCTCGACTGTGCGGTCGGTTGGCACGGCAGCCTCTGTTTCAATCAGTGGAAGGCGCGCGCGCGCGGCCAGCGCGTTGTCCACGGCGGACAAATCTGCCCCGGAAAAGATGTCGATCTCTGTCGCGCCCGGGCCATTGATAGCCGTTTCTATGACCCGCCATTTGTCACCTGCCACCTGTGCTGCACCGCGTGGCAGGTAGTAGAGAAAGTCCAAGCCAAGCGTTTCACGCTTTTTCTCTAGAAAGGCCTCGAACTTTTCTCGCGATAGCCCTGCGGCCTCATGGAACGTAGTTGAAGAGGCGAGTGCTTCGACGCCGTCGCCCGTTGTGGTCATGATTTGCGCCAGGTATTGTTCGGCGATGCGCAGGTCGCTTTCGACGTTGGCGATGAGCAGGTTGTCATAATTTGCCGCCCAACGATTGACGGCAAGCCAAAGCAAGAGCGGCATCAGCACCACCAGTGGCAACAGAGCCAGGATCAAAAGTCTGAGGCGAACCGATGTCATGCGTGTCCCAATCGTCGCGTTTTCGGAAAATTCTAGGTGAAACAGTGCTCTTCGTCCATTCCGACGGGTTTGGTTTTGTTTTTACTACGCCACTGGGGTAATCAGCAAAAAACGGCACATGTAACGAGGGCAACAAAATGGCCGAACTATTGACGATTGAAAACCTTGGCAACCTGCTGATGCTGTGTTTCCTGCAGGCGGTTCTGGGGTTTGACAACCTTCTCTATATCTCGATCGAATCGCAGCGCGCGCCGGTCGCGCATCAAAAGGCGGTGCGGTTCTGGGGCATCATCATCGCTGTGGCGCTGAGGGTGATCCTGCTTTTCACGATGATCCAGTTGATTGATGCGATGGCTGAGCCGTTCTTTGTGTTCAGTTCACCGGGGCTGATTGAGGGGGGCGTGAATTTTGCCACCTGCGTGTTTATCCTGGGCGGCATATTTATCATCTACACAGCGGTGAAAGAGATCAGCCACATGCTCACGATTGAGCATCTTGATACTGATGTAGAAGGCAAGTCAGGAAAGTCCGCTGTTAAAGTTGTGATGCTTATCGTGTTGATGAACCTTATCTTTTCCTTTGACTCGGTGTTGTCGGCGTTGGCGATCACGGATGTTTTCCCCATTTTGGCTACGGCGATCATCCTGTCGGGTATCGCAATGCTTGTACTGGCCGATGGTGTGACGAGGTTTCTTGAGAAAAACCGAATGTACGAGGTTTTGGGTCTCTTTATTCTCCTGATTGTCGGTGTGGTTCTCTTAGGTGAGGCGGGACAGGCGGCTGCGCATGCGATGCATGATGACAGTCTGGCGCTCAAGGTGTTTGGATACGAAGTCATTCCAATGTCCAAGACCACCTTCTACTTCTCTGTTCTGGTACTGGTGGCTGTGGAGATCATCCAATCGGGCTATACGCGCAAGCTCAACGCTGAGCGGCGTACGCATTCCAAACTGCACTAGGGTTTGGTCAAAGAAACTTGTGGGCGCTCTGGTTGCGTCGGTGCCCACAAACTTCCCCCTAGCAAGGGGAGCGGGCATGACCTAAGTTTCATGGGGTGGATGCAAATTTGAGGGGCATATGACTGGAAGCGGCCTGCAACGACTGGCGTTTTTTCTGCTTGTCATACTGATCCTCTACGTCTCGATTGCAGGAGGCGTATAATGGCACAGCGATTTGGCGGAAAATATAGTCCTGATGGAAAACCGCCATCAGATGGAATGCCGGAACGTGGCGCCTACCAAGGTGCGCGTCGGACACAGGCGGGCGGGCGTGTTAACGTACTTTTCCTGGCACCTCTGCCACTGATCTGGGCAGCTTTTACGTCAGGGCCGACTGGTCTGGCGCTGTATCTTGCAGCCCTAGGTCTTTTGCTTTTGGCAGCGTGGCTGACGCGCGAAGGGATTGTCGCGCAGGAATCCTATGAGGCGCGAAAAGTAGCACGTGCGCCTGGGTTTCCGCGCAAAATGGCAGGCTCTGCTCTCACGGGGTTGGGCCTGGCAGTGGCAGGATATGCCAGCGGCGGAGGGGTCGTGGCCCCGCTCATTTACGCGGCTTTGGGGTGCGTCTTGCACTTTTTCGCCTTTGGCCCCGATCCGATGCGCGACAAAGGCATGGAAGGGATCGACAAGGCACAGACAGACCGTGTCGCCCGGGTCGTCGACAAGGCCGAGAGCTATCTCAGCGGTATGACAGATGCGATCAAACGCGCAGGTGATCGTCAGGCTGAGGCACGGCTGGAACGGTTTCAGGTGAGTGTCCGGGATATGCTGCGCACTGTTGAGGATGACCCGCGTGACTTGACTGCCGCGCGAAAGTATTTGGGCGTCTATCTTATGGGTGCGCGCGATGCGACGGTGAAGTTTGCAGATATCTATAGCCGGTCGCGGGATGCCGGGGCGCGCTCGGACTACATGATGCTGCTTACCGATCTTGAAGAGAATTTTACGGCCAAGACGCGCAAGCTTTTGACCGACAACAACAGTGATCTGGAAATCGAAATCAGCGTTCTGCGTGACAGACTTGCACGCGAAGGCATTCGTTTGGACGACACGCAATAGCCCGAAGAGGGGGTACTATGTCAGAGACTATTCGCAAAAAAGCCGAGGCTGCATTGGCCGAAGTGGAAGAGATCAGCCGGGTGATCTTGCCTGAGCCGAAAGAGGCGGGTGCCATCGTACCGCTTGCGCAGGCTGACCCTGCGGAGGGCGCTGAAATCCGCAAGCGGATGGATGAGATCGACATGGGGGATACCAATTCGATTGTGTCTTTCGGATCTGCCGCACAAGCCGAGCTGCAGGAGATCTCTCAATCAATGCTGCAGGGCGTACGGAACAAGGACGTGGGTCCGGCGGGCAGTTCGCTGCGCAACATCGTGACGACAATCCGGGGGTTTTCGGTCTCTGAGCTGGATGTGCGGCGCGAACGGACCTGGTGGGAAAAGCTGTTGGGACGTGCAGCGCCATTTGCCAAGTTCACGGCAAAATTCGAAACGGTGCAGGGTCAGATCGACAAGATTACAGATGACCTTTTGGCGCATGAGCATACGCTGTTGAAGGATATCAAGTCGCTTGATCTGCTCTATGAAAAAACCTTGCAGTTCTATGATGAGCTGGCGCTCTATATTGCGGCGGGCGAGGAAAAGCTGAAAGAGTTGGACGAGACTGCCATTCCGGCCAAAGAGGCCGAAGTGCAGGCCGCGCCAGAAGATCAGCAGGTGATGCAGGCGCAGGAGTTGCGTGACTTGCGCGCTGCGCGCGATGATCTGGAACGCCGGGTGCATGACCTAAAACTCACGCGTCAGGTAACGATGCAGTCGCTGCCATCAATCCGGTTGGTGCAGGAAAATGACAAGTCGCTGGTGACCAAGATCAACTCGACGCTTGTGAACACCGTGCCACTATGGGAAACGCAACTGGCGCAGGCCGTGACCATTCAACGTTCTGCCGAAGCCGCTGCGGCGGTTAGAGATGCCAATGATCTGACGAATGAGCTTTTGACATCCAACGCCGAGAACCTGCGGGATGCCAACAAGATGATCCGCGAAGAGATGGAGCGCGGCGTGTTTGACATCGAAGCGGTGAAACAGGCCAATGCGGACCTCATTGGCACCATCGAAGAGAGCCTTCAAATTGCCGATGAGGGCAAGGCTCGTCGCGCGGCGGCGGAAGAGGAGCTTAAGAAGATGGAGGCTGAACTGCGCGATACGCTGGCGGCAGCCAAGTCGCGTCGCGATGGCGTGGGCGACAATGCTGGTACGGCTGTGCCGGGCTAATCAACGGAGCCACTTAGCTTGCATAATGTTCATCGTGCATGGCGAACGATCATAGGTCTGGCGGGACTTGTATGTCTCGCCGGATGCCTGGCGTCGACGGCGCTCGACCCATTGGCAACACCACAGGCGCGACCTGCGGATTTGTTGGATGGGGATGATATTCAGCCATCTGCAACCAGCGAAGCGCTGACGCTATACTATGCCAGACTGCAAAACGATCTGCAGGCGCAGGATTTGATGCGCACAGGAGGAGGGGGTATCGACACCCCCTATCGCGACACAGACCTAAAGCGCAATTTCGAGCGGATCGCGTTTTACAACGAATACCAGAACAACGGCGGCCTTAGCCCGGCGGATGACGTGCCGGGACGGTTGCGTAAATGGCGTGCGCCAGTGCGCATCGGCGTGGAATTCGGGGCACGCGTGCCCAAGGACATTCAGGCACAGGACCTGTCCAGCATTCGCTCTTATGCGGACCGGCTCTCTCGGATCACGGGTCATCCGATTTCGGTGAACAACAACAATGCAAATTTTATCGTGATGATCATGAGTGCCGATGATGCCGAAGAGGTCAGTGCGCGTACACGGGAGATTTTACCGAGTTTTCAGCGCGGCAGCACAGGGTTTTACAACCGCCTGCCACGCTCTATCCGATGCTTCGTCATCGCGGCGGGCATGGAGAATGACTACGAGTATCGTGTAGCGCTGGCCTATATCCGCTCGGAAAATACGGCACTTCAACGGCTTGCCTGCATTCACGAGGAACTGGCGCAGGGGCTAGGCCTTGCCAATGACAGTCCTCGTGCACGACCATCTATTTTTAACGATGACGAGGAATTCGCGCTTTTGACCACGCATGATGAGGAATTGCTGCGCACGCTTTATAGCCCCGCGCTCAAACCTGGCATGTCCCTGGAAGAGGCGCGACCAATCTTTTCTCGTATTTTTGCCAATCGCAGCGGTCCCAGCTGACGACAAAAGGAGACCAGACAATGGGTATTCTAGATTTTCTCACGGGTGAATTCATCGACGTCATCCACTGGACGGATGACACGCGGGACACCATGGTTTGGCGGTTTGAGCGTGAGGATCATGAGATCAAGTATGGTGCCAAGCTGACCGTTCGCGAAGGGCAAGCGGCGGTGTTTGTGCATGAGGGCCAGTTGGCGGATGTGTTTACGCCTGGGCTTTATATGCTTGAGACCAACAATATGCCGATCCTGACCACGATTAACAGCTGGGATCACGGATTCAGAAGCCCGTTCAAATCCGAGGTCTATTTCGTCAACACCACGCGGTTTAATGACCTGAAATGGGGCACGAAAAACCCTATTATGCTGCGTGATCCAGAGTTTGGCCCAACGCGTCTACGCGCGTTTGGCACCTATTCGGTGCGCGTCATTGACCCCGCGAAGTTCCTGATTGAGATTGTCGGCACCGATGGTGAATTCACCATGGACGAGATCAGCTATCAGATCCGCAACATTATCGTGCAGGCGTTTTCGCGCATTATTGCGGGATCCGGTGTTCCGGTGCTCGACATGGCGGCCAATACCGCAGAGCTTGGCAAGCTGGTGGCGACAGAGATTTCCGAGGTAGTGGCCGAATACGGTCTGACGATCCCTGAATTCTACATTGAAAACATCTCATTGCCGCCTGCCGTTGAAGAAGCGCTCGACAAACGCACCTCAATGGGTGTTGCGGGTGATTTGCGTCGTTTCCGCGAATATTCCACCGCAGAGGCCATGACCGCTGCGGCCCGCAATCCGGATGGGGGTGGCGGCATGGGCGCAGGTCTTGGGATGGGCATGGGGATGGCCATGGCCACGCAGATGTCGGGCCACGCAGCGCCACCGCCTCCACCGCCAGTCGAGCATGTCTGGCACATTGCCGAGAACGGCAAGACGCATGGGCCTTATTCCAAGGCTGATCTGGGCCGCATGGCAGGTGAAGGCAAGCTGACGCGCGAGACCTATGTCTGGACCGCTGGTCAGGACGGGTGGCTTCCCGCGGATGAGGTGCAGGAACTGGCCCAGCTCTTTACCGTGATGCCACCACCACCGCCCAAAGCATGAGCTTTACCAAGGCCCGACGCTTGGTGACACAGGTTCTGCACTGGGTCACTGGCGTCTTGCTTGTTTTTCTTTTGTCGGTTGATGACCGTATCTATGGCGCTTTGGGCTGGAGCTTTGTTTTCAGTGGCGGTGTTCTCTGCCTTTTGGGTCTTGGTCTGGGATTGATGAACAAAGATCCCGGTCCGGCCTTGCAAGGCGCGTTGCGCTGGGCGCATCCGTGGTTGAGCCGCGCAATGTATGTGTTGCTTGGGTGGGCTGTGATCGCATTGGCCTTCGGAGCATTGGGTTATCAACTGCCGGGCCCGAGCGCGCGAGCCCTGCTGTTGATCCTCAGCGCGGCGGCTTTGGGGCACGCAATCTTTCATTTGTGGCGGCATACGGCCTTGTGCGACGGGGCGCTTCGCCGGATTGTGCCGCATGTATTTCACAAGTATCTGTAAACCAATGGCTGATAACGCGTCTCCTATCGAAGAACACCGGTTCCCCTGCGACAACTGCGGTTCCGATTTTCGCTATGCCCCGCGCGAAGAGCAACTGATCTGTGATCATTGCGGCAACACCGAAGATGTCACGCAGTCCAGCCCTTGGGCCTCTTCGGTTCGCGAGTTGGATTTTCAAGCGGCTTTGGATGGACAACTGGCCGAAGCAGAGATTGAGGAAACCCGGGTTGTCCAGTGCCCCAACTGTGCCGCGCAGGTGGAATTCGACGAGACGCTACATGCTGCTGAATGCCCATTTTGTGCAACGCCTGTGGTCACGGATACAGGCATTCACCGGCATATCAAGCCAAGGGGGCTTTTGCCCTTCAGTGTTGAAGAACCGGCCGCGCGGAGGGCGATGTCGGACTGGCTTGGCAGCCTGTGGTTCGCGCCCAATGGACTGCAGGACTATGCCCGCAAGGGCCGCAAGATGCAGGGCATTTATGTGCCCTATTGGACCTATGATGCAGATACCAAGTCGCATTATCGTGGCGAGCGGGGTACGGTTTACTACGAAAACAAAACCGTCATGCGCGATGGCAAACGCAAAAATGTACGCGTGGCCAAAGTGCGTTGGAGGCCGGTGTCTGGACGCGTGGCGCGGTTTTTTGACGATGTTTTGGTGTTGGCGTCGCGGACATTGCCCAAGCGCTATACTGATGCGCTGGAGCCATGGGATCTGAGCGATCTGCGCCCTTATTCGCCTGAATATTTGGCCGGGTTCCGGGCCGAAGGCTATCAGGTGGAATTGCCCGATGGGTTCGCCGAGGCGCGGCAGATCATGGACAATGTCATCGCCCGCGACGTGCGCTTTGATATCGGCGGGGACCGGCAGCGTATTCATACGATCAGCACGGACATCAGGGACGTGACGTTCAAGCATGTGCTGCTGCCGGTGTGGCTGGCGGCGTATAAATATCGCGGCAAGACCTATCGCTTCGTGGTCAATGGGCGAAATGGCAAGGTGCAGGGCGAACGGCCTTACTCCGCGATCAAGATCGCTATTGCTGTTGTGCTGGGTGCGATTGTAGCAGCAGCGGTTGGGTATGTGGTTGCTATGAACCAATGAGGACCAAATGACACCTGATGCAGAGGCTCTCCTGCGTGTGATGCAGGCACGTTTTTCGTGCCGTGCATTCAAATCGGACCCGGTGCCGCGAGATGTGATTGAGGACATCCTGGATACGGCGCGTCACACGGCCAGTTGGAACAATGTGCAGCCCTGGCAGGTGGTCATTACCTCGGGGGCTGAAACAGAGGCCTTTCGCCAAGCTCTGTTGAAGGAAGTACAGGAAGGAAAGCCTGGGCCTGACCTGCCTTGGCCAGAGGCTTATCCTGATGAATTGGGCGACCGGCGTCGCACCTGCGGCTATGCGCTTTACAATGCGGTTGGGATCGCGCGGGAAGATCGTGCCGCGCGCGCACGCCAATCAATGCGAAACTTTGAGCTTTTTGATGCACCACACGTCGCCATTCTTCATACGCCACGCGTTCTTGGGGCCTATGGTGCGCTGGATGCAGGAGGGTTTCTGACGGCGTTCATGGCAGCGGCCACGGCACAGGGGGTCGGGACCATCGCACAGGCGGCTGTTGCAGCCTATCCCGATATGATCCGGCGTCACTTTGGCCTGTCTGAGGATCGGATGATCCTATGTGCAATATCCTTTGGCTTTATCGACACAGAACACCCGGTGAACAGGTATCGCACAGAGCGCGAAACCCCAGAGAGTTTCGCGCAGTTTTGTGGCAAATGAAAAGCCAGCTTGTGGAGGCGCTTAATCAGCCCATTCCCAAGGGCGGGTGAACTGCCCCAAGGTTTGTGACAGGGCGGCCTCATCCACATCACCCGATTTGGAGACCTTGGCGATCAGACCGCGCTTCTTGTCGTCCGTGACTTCCGTTACCTGAGCTGCAATGCCCGCTTTGTCCAACTCGGCGTTATAGATTCGCGTGATGGCGCGTTTGCGCAGATCAGGCTTAAAGACTTTGCCCACGGCGGTCTTGGGCAACTCGGGCA
The DNA here is from genome assembly GCA_947496175.1 of uncultured Roseovarius sp. Taxonomy (GTDB): domain Bacteria; phylum Pseudomonadota; class Alphaproteobacteria; order Rhodobacterales; family Rhodobacteraceae; genus Roseovarius. The sequence goes on along the minus strand of CANMBU010000001.1, from coordinate 324,763 downwards.
GAACCTCGATATGCTTGGGGATCGCAGCACGCTCATGCACGTGCTTTTTGCAATGCTCTAGCAAGGTCTCGCCGTCCACGTCGCCCCCGTCGACCAACTCCACATAGGCGCAGGGGATTTCACCCGCATGGGCATCGGGCTGACCGATGGCGCCTGCCATGGCGACAGCACCATGCGCCATCAAAGCCTCTTCAATCTCAGCCGGGTCAATGTTGTGTCCGCCGCGAATGATCAGGTCCTTGGCGCGACCAGTGATCCAGAGATACCCATCCTCATCAATCCGGCCCAGATCCCCTGTGCGCAGATATTCGTTGTAGTGGTAGAGGTCGGCGTTTTTCGCCGCTTCGGTATAGGTATTGCCGGAAAAGACGCCAGGGTTCGAAATACAGATTTCACCGATCTGGTCCGGCTCGCATTCCATGGGGCCGTTGTCGGTGGCGGTAATAATCTTCACATCCGTATGCGGAAACGGCACGCCGACCGAGCCGACTTTCTTTTCGCCCGTGGGTGGATTGCAGGAGACAAGGCATGTCGCCTCCGTCAACCCATACCCTTCGATGACCGCCATGCCAGTGGCGGATTCAAAGCGTTTGAATAGCTCCATTGGCATGGGGGCCGATCCGGAAAACGCGTTTTTGACCGTCGAGACGTCCGCATCGACCTTGCGCTGCATGAGCGCGGCAACTGCTGTGGGCACGGTGATGATGAACGTGGTTTTCCAACGCTCGCATAGCTTCCAGAAATTGTCAAAAACCCCATCGCCGCGATAGCCTGCGGGCGTGGGGAAGACCACATGCGCACCGGACTTGATCATTGCCATCAGGATTACGTGGCAGGCGAAGACATGGAACAAAGGGAGAGGGCACATCACGCTGTCGTTTTCGGTAAAGAGCAAGCGGTGCCCCAGCCAGCCATTATAAACCATGCCGGAATAGCGATGCTGTGCGACCTTGGGCATACCCGTCGTGCCGCCGGTGTGGAAATAGGCGGCAACGCGATCCTCTGTGCCGTCTTCAAAGCTGAGCGATTTGGGTTGCCTGGCCATCTCGGCGTTGAAATTCTTGAGGTCTGCGTGATGGTTGGCCGGATTCTTGGGGCGGATCAGCGGCACGATCCAGCTTTTGGGAGGGGTCAGGTAGCGGTTCATGTCCACTTCGAGCACGGTATGCACGTTCGGAGCATGGCGCACGGCCTCGGCGGTTTTCTGGGCGATGTCTGTTTTGGGGAAGGCGCGCAGGGTGACAACGACCTTGGCATTGGTTTCACGCAGGATCGCGCCGATTTGTTCCGGTTCCAAAAGCGGGTTCACGGGATTGGCAATGCCTGCAACCATGGCGCCAATCGTGGCAATCGCAGTTTCAAGCGTATTGGGCATGACCAGCGCAACAACATCGTTTTCGCCAATCTTCAGGCTGCGAAACAGGTTTGCAGCTTGCGCGACCTGATCGTGAAACTGCTGCCAGCTGAGCGTTTCGGCCTTATCGGTCGGGCCCGACATGATCTGATAGCTGATCGCCGGACGGTTGGGGAAGGACGATGTTGTCTGTGACAGCATCTGGTAGACAGTTTTGGGAACGTCGCGCTCTTCCCAAGGCATTTCATTTTGAATGTCCAGAACATCCTGGCGCGTGGCAAATGTCATTTATTTCGTCCTCCCAAACGGCAGTGGCTCCTGTCACTGCTTGTCTCCCATCGCGCTAACATGATCAGGTTTGCGCGTTGGCGCAAGTTTGACGCTGCGTTTTGACGCAATCCGCTCTGGCTTTGTTCGTCACGATGCGGTCAAAACTTGCTTCGAAAGGTGATGCAAGTGGCGCGCATAGCTTTCCTGTGACCATCCGCACTCTTGGGTCAGGTGCTCCCAGGTTGGAATGGAGAGCAATGTCCAAAGCAGGTCTGTGGCTTCTTTGGGCGTCAATCTCTTGGCCAAAACCCCATCACGCTCCAGCGCGACAATGGCCGCCGCGCAGCCTTCTCGCATGTCGCCCATGCGCTGCGCCCATGCTTTGGCAGCATCCTCATCCGTTTCCTTCATCACCATCAAGGTTTTTGCGACCGCAAAAATCTTGGGGATGTAGCCCCCCCAGGCCCTGACAAAGGCGTCCAGCCGGTCCAGGCCCGTTTCGGCGGCCCGGCTTTCGGCAAGCATGTCATCCACACCAAACTGTTCGTCTTGATATCGCGTGGTGGCGATGAAAAGCTCGGTTCTGTTGGGAAAGTGCAGGTAAAGCGCCTGCCGACTGACCCCTGCTTTTTTCGCAATGTCTGACATACGCGCGGCCACGCCGGGGTTTGAATCAAGCAAATTCCACGCGGCTTTGAGGATGCGAATGCGGGTTGGATTCTTTTCTATTGACACTGTGTAAAGTCCCTCCTATTTACATGGTGTCAATTTACACAGTGTAAAGTCAATATCTAACATTAGGAGCAAGCAAAATGACCCGTAAAATCTTCATCTGGGTGGCCAATCCAAAACCCGGTTCGCTCTGCGCCGGTTTGGCCGATGCGTATCAATCCGGAGCAGCGGCAAAGGGGGCCGAGATCAGACGGATGGATCTGGCGGATATGCAGTTCGATCCGCATTTTGAGGGGTATGGTCCGGAGGCTCCGGAACTGGAGCCTGATCTTGTCTCATGGCAAGAAAACGTGGCCTGGGCGGATCATGTTCTGATCGTGCATCCCTATTGGTGGGGGGCGATGCCAACCACGGCCAAGGCGGTTCTGGATCGTGGGCTTACGTCCGGGTTTGCGTACAAATACCATCGCCGTGGCATGAAATGGGACAAGCTTTTGTCAGGTCGTACAGCGGATGCGATCATCACGTCGGACACGCCCCCGTTGCTCGATACAATTCTCTATCGCAGCCCAGGCCGCCGAGTCTTGCGCAATCAGGTCTTCAAGTTCTGCGGTATCAAGCCCCGGAAGATCCTGCAATTCGGGTCGGTCGAACTGGCCGCGCCTGAGAAAATCAACAGCTGGCTTAGCCGGGCCGAAACCCTTGGCCGCAGTGCGGCTTGACCCAGTATTTCAGGAGATAGTCCTATGACACCTCTCATAACTGTAACCGTTTATGCGATTGCTGCACTGATCTTGGCCCTGATCTCAGGCGTATTTCTGGCCTTCTCGGACTTTGTCATGCGTTCGCTCCGTGCCGCGTCACCCACAAGCGGGATTGAGGCCATGCAACAGATCAACCGCAAGGTCTATTCCTCGGTCTTTCTGGTCTGGCTCTTGGGCATGGCACCGGCCGCCGTGCTGCTGTCTTTCTACGCTTTTTTCTTTGTGGAAGGACCTGCAAGCACCTGGTGGATCGCAGGTGGCACCTTTTATGTGATCGGAACCTTTCTGGTCACGGTTCTTGGCAATGTTCCAATGAACCAACGGCTTGACCCAATGAGGCCGGATGGAACTGTCGCGCAGGACTACTGGCGCACTTACGCGACATTCTGGACTCTTTGGAACCATGTGCGAACCGTGGCGTCTGCCATTGCAGCGGCATGTTTCTTCGTTGGGTGTTTGATTTATGTGTAAGCTTAAAAAAACGAGCCTTTGCAGGGTGCGGCAAAGGCTCGTTTCTTGTTTAACCGTGGCTGATCACGATACGTCTTTGTAGCTGATTTCGCGCTGGTCCTGACCGACCTTGTCACGGCGCACCAGCAGACGGTTGAGCGCATTGATATATGCTTTGGCAGAGGCCACGACGGTGTCGGTATCCGCTGACTGCCCGGTGGCAATATTCCCATCTTCTTCAAGCCGAACAGACACGGTAGCCTGCGCATCGGTGCCTTCGGTGACGGCATGCACCTGATAAAGCGACAGATGCGCAGTGTTGGGATGCAATTCGCGCACAGCCTTGAAGGTCGCATCCACGGGTCCATCACCCTGTTCGGCGGCGGTTTTCTCAACGCCATCAATGGTCATGACCATCTCCGCTTCGGCCTGTCCGCTTGTCCCGCAAACAACGCGCAGCGATTTCAGGATCAGCCGGTCTTCCTCGGCGTTCTCACCCGCGGTGACCAGAGCAATGAGGTCATCGTCGAACACCTCTTTCTTCCGGTCTGCCAGTTCCTTGAACCGCACAAACACGTCGTTGAGTTGATTATCGGCCAGTTCAATGCCCAGATCGCTCAGCTTCGACCGCAGCGCAGCACGGCCTGAATGTTTGCCCATGACAATGTTGGTCTCGGTGAGGCCAACATCCTCGGGGCGCATGATCTCAAAGGTTTCGGCGTTTTTGAGCATGCCATCCTGATGGATGCCGCTTTCATGGGCAAAGGCGTTCTTGCCGACGATCGCCTTGTTGAATTGCACGTTGAAGCCCGAGACGGTGGCCACCCGACGGCTGATATGCATGAGCTTTGTGGCGTCGATTTCAGTGTAGAAAGGCATGATGTCGCTGCGCACTTTCATGGCCATCACGACCTCTTCGAGGGCCGTATTACCTGCGCGTTCGCCCAAACCGTTGATCGTGCATTCGATTTGTCGCGCGCCACCTGCCACGGCGGCCAGCGCATTAGCGGTCGCCATCCCAAGGTCGTTGTGGCAGTGCGTTGCAAAGACAACCTCATCCGCGCCGGGAACTTCTTCGATCAGGCGGCGGATCAGATCGGCCGATTCAACCGGTGCTGTGTACCCTACAGTGTCAGGGATATTGATCGTTGTCGCCCCGGCCTTGATGGCGATCTCAACAACGCGCGCCAGATAGTCCCACTCGGTCCGTGTCGCATCCATCGGCGACCATTGCACGTTATCACAGAGGTTACGCGCATGGCTGACGGTGTCGTGGATCTTGTCCGCCATTTCATCCTGCGTCAGGTTCGGGATCGCCCGATGCAGGGGCGAGGTGCCGATGAAGGTATGGATGCGCGGGCGTTTGGCGTGCTGCACCGCCTCCCAACACCGGTCGATATCCTTGAAATTCGCGCGTGCCAGCCCGCAAATCACAGAATTTTGGGAGTTTTTCGCTATTTCGCTCACGGCGTTGAAATCGCCGTCAGAGGCAATTGGAAACCCGGCCTCGATGATATCGACACCCATTTCATCCAGAAGTCCGGCAATTTCGAGCTTTTCAGCATGGGTCATGGTCGCGCCGGGGCTCTGCTCGCCGTCGCGCAGCGTGGTGTCAAAAATGACAACTCTGTCTTTGTCTGTGTCGGTCATGATGTATCTCTTTGTTTGTCCTAAGCCTTTGGCGCGATCAGGCATCCTCTGAGCGGTCGCGCCGGGTCAGGGCACGCTCAGAGGCGGCTTAGGAGTAGCAGGTCGGAAACGCAACCCAAGGATGGGCACGTGTATTCCCTAACGATATGATCCTGCATCAACATGGCCGCGACTATAAGACTGAGGAAAGCGTTAGAAAACCCTGAATCTTGTGTTAGCCGCCAGACCTTGATCTGCGGCGAGACCCGGCTAGCTGCGCAAAGCATGGAAACGGCATTGATCATCGGCGCTTCGGGCGGCATCGGAAGCGCTTTGGTGCGCACACTTGAGAAGCGCGAAGTCAAAGTGACGTCGCTGTCGCGAAGCGCGGACGGCATGGATGTGACTGATGAAGTATCTGTCAAAGGGCATCTTGGTGCATTGAGCGGGCCATTCGACCTGATTTTTGTTGCAACCGGTGCGTTGGAATTGAATGGGCGGGGGCCGGAGAAAGCTTTGAAAGAGATCGAACCGGAGGTCATGCTTGAGCAGTTTCGGTTGAATTGCACGGGGCCTGCGTTTGTTCTGAAACACTCGGCACGGCTTTTGCCGAGAGATCGCCCTGCAACCTTTGCCGCCTTATCGGCACGCGTAGGCAGCATTGGCGACAACAGCTTAGGCGGCTGGTACAGCTATCGTACGGCAAAAGCGGCTCTCAACCAGATGATCCGTAGCGCTTCGATTGAGCTGAAGCGCACTCATAAGCAATCAATTTGCGTGGCTTTGCACCCAGGCACGGTCTCGACTCCATTGACGGCCAAATATGCCGGTGGACGTGAAACGCACACCCCGGACGAAGCGGCGAGGGATCTGTTGAGCGTGCTGGAAGGTTTAGGACCACAGGATACAGGGTCGTTTTTCGACTGGTCCGGCAAACCTGTGCCATGGTAACGCGACTGGTTCTCATCCTGGGCGATCAGCTCAGTGAAGGTCTTTCCGCTTTGCGCGAAGCGGATAAGGCCACCGATCTTATTGTCATGGCCGAGGCTGCGGATGAAGCGGCTTACGTCAAGCATCATCCCAAGAAGATTGCCCTCATTTTTTCGGCGATGCGCCATTTTGCTGAGACACTTCGGCAGAATGGATGGCAGGTTGCCTATGCGAAACTGGACGACCCTGACACATCGCCCACGATTGTCGGAGAGCTATTACGCCGCGCGGAAGGTCATGGCGCGTCTGAAGTTATCGCAACGCGACCCGGAGAGTGGCGGCTGATCGAGGCGTTGGAGGCGGCACCGCTGACTGTAACGCTGTTGCCGGATGATCGGTTTGTGGCGGCTTTGGAAGAGTTCAATGCCTGGGCCGAGGGGCGCAAGCAGCTGCGGATGGAATATTTCTATCGCGACATGCGCCGCAAAACCGGCCTTATGATGGAGGGTGATCAGCCGGCAGGTGGGAAATGGAACTTTGACCATGACAATCGCAAGCCTGCGTCGGATGACCTGTTCCGCCCCGAACCGCTGCAATTTGAGCCTGATGAGATCACGCGCGAGGTGCTCGATTTGGTCGACGCCCGATTTGGCGAGAATTTCGGGTCTTTGCGCCCTTTTTGGTTTGCCGTAACGCGAGAGCAGGCGCTCAAGGCGCTTGATCATTTCGCGATGCATCTTCTGGCCGGGTTCGGGGACTTTCAGGATGCGATGCTGCAAGGGGACAGGTTCCTGCATCATTCCGTTTTGTCGCCTTACCTCAACATTGGGCTTTTGGACCCCATAGAGATCTGCCAACGGGTTGAGGAGGAATGGAGCGCTGGGCGCGTGCCCATCAATGCCGCCGAAGGCTATATCCGGCAAATCATCGGCTGGCGCGAATATGTGCGCGGCATCTACTTTCGCGAGGGGCCAGATTACCCGACACGTAATGCGCTGGGCCACACGCGCGATTTGCCTTGGATGTACTGGGGGGGCGAAACACGAATGAATTGCATGGCGCATGCGGTCGAGCAAACTCGGGACGAGGCCTATGCCCATCACATCCAACGTCTTATGGTGACAGGGAATTTTGCGCTTCTGGCTGGGATTGACCCGCATCAGGTGCATGGATGGTATCTGTCGGTCTATGCAGATGCATTCGAGTGGGTTGAAGCGCCAAATACGGTGGGCATGAGCCAGTTTGCCGATGACGGGATCATCGCCTCGAAACCGTATGTCAGCTCGGGCAACTACATCGACCGAATGTCAGATTACTGCAAATCCTGTGCCTATTCCGTGAAGGAAAAAACCGGGGAGCAGGCATGCCCCTTCAACCTGCTCTACTGGGATTTCCTGATCCGACACCGCGAGCGGTTTTCCAACAATCCCCGCATGGGTCAGATGTATCGCACTTGGGATCGTATGGATGAAGGGCGTAGAGGTGTGGTATTGGAAGGGGCGGGGCGCATCTTGACGCGTTTGGATGGTGGGGACCCTGTTTAGTTCGCAGTGCTGTCCGCTTCGCTCTCGGTCCCAGTCTCAGGCGCTTCGTCGCCAACGGAAGACGTTGTTTGCGCCTCCAGCGCGCCATCCGACCATGTGCCAGAGGCTTGTTCGCCCGTCGCATAGCGCATGGTGCCTTCGCCCTGACGTTTGCCGCTGGCGAACATGCCTTCATACACGTCACCATTGGTGTAGGTCGCCACGCCTCGGCCTGTGATCTCACCGTTTTGCCACTCACCTTCATAGGTAAACCCATCGGCCATAACGATTTTCCCTGCGCCCTGACGCTGACCGCCGACAAATTCACCGTCATAGACTGAGCCATCGGCATAGGTTGCTTTGCCCATCCCGTGGCGCTGGCCGTTGCGCCATTCGCCTTCGTAACGGTAGCCATCAGGGTAGGTCATGATGCCTTGGCCGTGGTTCTTGGCGTTGAGGAACTCGCCCTCGTAGACGAGACCATTGGGGTAGGTGGATTTTCCACGCCCCTCAATCACGCCGCCAGACCATTCGCCCTCATAGGTGGCCCCATCGGGATACGTTACTTTGCCCTGTCCATTGGCCAGGTCATCGCGGAATTCTCCAACGTATACTGAGCCATCAGGGTAAACCACTTCTCCTTGCCCTGAAATTTTGCCTGCGACCCAGCTGCCGGTGTAGCGGTAGCCATCAGAGCCGGTGAATACACCTTGCCCGTGGCGGCGGTCATCGGCGAAATCGCCCTCATAGACATCGCCGTTGTTGTAAATGACTTTACCTGTGCCTTCGCGGCGGCCAGCGACAAGCTGACCTTCGTAAACATCCCCATTGGGTTGGATCAATTTGCCAGAGCCGTTGATCTGTCCGGCGGCCCAAAGACCCTCATAGACCAAACCATCAGGCATGGTGAGTTTGCCTTGACCGTCTCTCGCGCCTCGCTTGACTTCGCCGTCATAGATCGCGCCGTCCGGATAGGTGATCTTGGCGCGACCTTCCTTGATCCCGTTCACCCAATCGCCGTCATAAATATAGCCACCGGGGCTCAGCATCTTGCCGCGCCCGTTGTGCATGGCGTTGCGGAACCCTCCCTCATAGCGCACGCCGTTGGCATAGATCGCCACGCCATCACCGCTGATCTTGCCGTCTTGCCATGTGCCCTCATAGGTGCCGCCATCGGAGAACACGATCTTGCCAAGACCCTCAGGTTTGCCTTTGGCGAACTGGCCTTCATAGACAGACCCATTGGGAAACCGCGCCACGCCTTCGCCGAGGATTTCACCTTCGACCCATTCGCCGGAATATTCATAGCCATTGGGCAGGGTATAGGTGCCGGTGCCGTGCTGAAGCCCGTTCAGGAAGGTACCTTCATAAATGCCGCCGTCGTCATATTGCTTGGTCTGCACCGTATCGGATTGGGCGAAGACAGGCCCACCGAGACCCATCGCTGCACCGATTACAAAGGCACCAAATGTCAAAGAAGTTTTAGCGTGCTGCATCACCTGCCCCCGAAGCCCCCTGAGCGCGTGGTGGGGAACTTAGAGGACACCTTCCAAGCTGACAACGGGTTTTCGGGGTTTCGGCTTTCCCTTGCGCACCGTTCTGCTAAATCAGGGGCATCGCAGTATCAGAGTACACCCGGCATGGCAGATCGTTTTCGCATAACCCTGGCACAGCTCAATCCAACAGTGGGCGATCTGGAGGGCAATGCCGAGCTGGCCGAACAGGCCTGGCAGGCCGGAAAAGAGGCAGAAGCTGATCTTGTGGCGCTGCCGGAAATGTTCATCACCGGGTACAACACCCAGGATCTGATCATGAAGCCTGCTTTCCACAAAGCGGCCATGGCAAAAATCGATGAACTGGCAAAGACTTGTGCAGATGGACCGACATTGGCCATCGGTGGGCCCTGGGCGGAGGATGACAAGCTCTACAACGCCTACCACATCCTGCGAGGCGGGCGGACAGTCACGCGAGTATTGAAGCATCACTTACCCAATGAGACCGTTTTCGATGAGGTGCGTATCTATGATGCCGCCCCTGTTGGCGGGCCCTATGCGGTTGGAAACGTGCGTGTGGGCAGCCCGATTTGCGAAGACAGTTGGCATGAGGATGTGTCCGAAACCCTGGCTGAAACAGGGGCGGAGTTTCTGCTCGTGCCCAACGGTTCGCCATACTACCGCGGCAAGATCGAAGTGCGCCATCAGTTGATGGTCAAACGTGTGATTGAGACTGGCTTGCCGCTCATCTACCTCAATCTTGTAGGCGGTCAGGATGATCAGGTTTTTGATGGCGGGACATTTGCGCTCAATCCCGGTGGGGCGCTGGCGCTTCAGATGCCTTTGCTGCGTGAAGAGATTGCTCATATCGACCTGACGCGAGGTGACGAAGGCTGGCGGATCGAGCCGGGGCCGCTGGCCAAGCTGCCGGACACATTGGAAACTGACTATCATGCGATGGTCTGGGCACTGCGCGACTACATGCGCAAAACCGGGTTCAAGAAGGTGCTTTTGGGTCTCTCTGGTGGAGTCGATAGTGCAATAGTCGCTGCCATTGCGGCGGATGCGCTGGGGCCGGATAATGTGCGCTGCGTGATGCTGCCCTCGGAGTACACCTCACAATCCTCGCTTGATGATGCCAAGGCGTGCGCTGAGGCGCTGGGATGCCGGTACGATTTTGTTCCCATAGCCGAGGGTCGCGCGGCCATCACCAACACTTTGGCTCCGCTCTTTGAAGGCACCGAGCCTAATGTGACCGAGGAAAACATACAGTCCCGACTGCGGGGTTTGCTCCTCATGGCGCTCAGCAACAAGTTTGGCGAGATGCTTTTGACGACCGGGAACAAATCAGAAGTTGCTGTCGGGTATGCCACGATTTATGGCGATATGTCAGGCGGTTACAATCCGATCAAGGATCTCTACAAAACGCGTGTTTTTGACATTTGCCGCTGGCGGAACACCAATCACCGCGACTGGATGATGGGGCCAACCGGTGCTGTGATCCCCGATAACATCATCCAGAAGCCGCCCTCTGCCGAGTTGCGCGAAGACCAGAAAGACAGCGACTCTCTCCCGGATTACCCAACGCTTGATGGCATTCTGGAAATCCTTGTGGACCAGGACGGCTCAATAGAAGACTGCCTGGCGGCAGGGTATTCACGCGAAGACGCCAAGCGGGTCGAGCATTTACTCTATATCTCTGAATACAAACGCTTTCAGTCGGCTCCGGGTGCGCGTTTATCCAAGCGCGCGTTCTGGCTGGACCGGCGTTATCCGATTGTAAACCGCTGGCGCGATGGCGGATGACGTCACACGACTGCCGCTGAACCGCGCGCGATTGGGGTTTATCGCAGGGGGCTGTTTCCTGCCTGTGCTGATCCTGCTTCCCTTCGTATTGGCCCTTGGGTTTGAACTGTCATCACAGATGCTCGGCCTTTGGGGGCTTATCGCCGTATTTGCGGCGCTGTCGTTCTACATTGCAGGTATCGCGCTTTTCACGCCGCATGGGTTGCGGTTGGACGCGTATGGGATGTCTGGCTACTACGCGCCTGCGCCCTTCAAATGGAGCGATATTGCCGAAATCGAGCTTGTAACATCCAACAAGAACAAACTCATCGGCCTGCGTCTGCATGATCGTGACGCGTATTGGGACGCGCTCACACCACGGCAGCGGTTGTTTCGCCTCGGTCAACCCGCGCCCTATCACGCCTCAATTCCCCTCGCTCCGTTCAAAGCAACCGAAACAGAGCTGTTGGCCCTGCTTCGGCGCTACTGGTGGAACAACAGGTAAGGTTCAAAGCTTCAGAATTTGAACACCTTGCCGAATTTTAGGCTCTTCTTGAACCGACGGCGCCGACGCGACTGAAAGCCGAAACTGTGACCATACCTACGGCGGCGGCTAAAGTGTTTGCGATGAACGCCGTGATGTTTCCTACCTCTTTTGTGAAACCCCTGTTTGCCTTTATGCCCATGCTTGAATGTGTTGGCCTCTGCAGGTTCAGCAGTGGCCATTACTATGGCGGTGGCAGGAATTGCCGCGAGGGCCGCAGTCAAAAAGCCTCTGCGCGAGAGAGTCGTGTCTTGCTGTGACATATTGGTCTCCTATGCATTCGTCTGCATAGAAGGTGGGGGTGAGGCGTGATCCGCTCAAATCACGCTTGCGCGGTCATCCCGTGAGCCGCGCGTTAGATTCTGTAACATCAGAGCATCAATTGATAGCTTGAGGGCACGTATTCAAACCCATCGCCCTTGGCTTCGACAAACCCGGTGCCAGGCCAGGGCATGTGGTATCCTACAAATGGCATTTTATCCGCGGCAAGCATGCCAAGGAGTTTGCGTCGGGTCGCAGCAGCGGCGGTTTTATCCATGTCAAATTTCACTTCCCAGTCAGGATGCGCCAGAGACCATACATAATGGTTGGCAAAATCGGCTGCGATCATAAGCGATTTGCCGTCGCTTTCGACGACATGAACCATGTGACCGGGTGTATGCCCGAAGGCTGCGATGGCAGTATGACCCGAAAAAGCACTTGCGTTGCCGTCGATCATGGTCGTTTTCTCTGCCAGTGGGCGTACATTGCTCTCAAAACCGTCGTTTCCGGCTTTGGCCCAGGCGTCAAATTCGACTGCCCCGGTGACATATCTTGCGTTGGCAAAAGTAGGGCCGCTTTCGCTCATCAGCCCGCCAATGTGATCACCGTGCATGTGCGTGATGACAACCACGTCGACCATTTCCGACGCATATCCCGCTGCTTCAAGGGCCTTGTTGGTGCCCTCCGCATTCAGGCCGGTGTCAAACAGCACCAGCTCTGAGCCCGTGTTCACGACCGTCGGCGTAAAGAAAAACTGTGCTGCATCAGTTGGGATCAGAGCCTCGGCAGACACGGCTGCAAATTCTTCGGCTGAGACGTTCAGTCCAAAGATCGTCTGGGGGTCCGGTCGCGTGGCCGTGCCGACAAGCAGCGTTGTGACCTCGAATTGCCCCAAAACAAACCGTTTGTAGAGCGGTGTAGATGCCCCCAACATGGGTGCCTCGGCCCAGGCAGGCAATGACAAAGCTGGCAGAGTGACTGCAGAGGTCAAAAGCGAACGGCGTGTGATGGGATGGGTCATAAGGCTCTCCTATGCTATGATGCCGACACTAGCGCCTCGATCAGAGGATACAGCCAACGTCACAGCAAAGTGACTTCCAGTGGCCAGGTTTCGCCGATGACTGTAAACAAGACCCGCGCCACATCTCTCTCTGCCTCGGATTTTGTAAACAGTATTGAAAACGGGCGCCGCCGCGAGGATGCAAGAACGCTTCTGTCATTCTTTCAAGATGTCACATCATATCAACCTGTTATGTGGGGTGCTTCCATCGTGGGCTATGGGCGGTATCACTATGTCTATGCCTCGGGGCGTGAAGGCGACTTTCTGGCAACCGGTTTCAGCCCACGTAAATCTGCGCTGAGCCTCTACATCATGCCGGGATATGCGGATTTTGGGGACATTCTGGGTAGATTGGGAAAACACAGACTTGGCAAGTCTTGTCTATACATCAACAAGTTGGATGATGTGGATATGGATGTGTTGGCCGACCTGGTTCGTGCGGGTCTTAAAGACCTAGCCTCCCGTTGGATGGTGTATCCACACTAACAGATTTGTCTCAGAAGGTTGCCAGTTTTGGGTTTCACAGCGTGATACAAGTTTTGCGACATCCAACCTTCGCCGCGCTGTTTTCCGCGCAGGTTGTGGCCCTTTTGGGAACAGGGCTTTTGACCGTTGCGTTGGGCCTCTTGGCCTATGATCTGGCGGAGGGACGCGCTGGGGCTGTCCTGGGCACCGCACTGACCATCAAGATGGTGGCCTATGTCGGCTTGTCACCGGTCGCGCAGGCGCTTGTTCAATACCTGCCGCGCCGCGTGGTTTTGGTCACTGCGGATCTGATCCGCGCCGGTGTTGCCCTTTGCCTGCCATTTGTCACCGAAATCTGGCAGATCTACGCGCTCATCTTCGTGCTTCAAGCCGCATCAGCGACGTTTACGCCTGCATTTCAGGCGGCCATACCTGATATTTTACCCGATGAGGCTGAATACACCCGCGCGTTGTCGCTCTCACGTTTGGCTTACGACATTGAAAACCTGGCCAGCCCGGCCCTGGCTGGCTTGCTTTTAACTGTGATGAGTTACAATTGGCTCTTTCTTGGAACGGTTGCTGGATTTGTCTTTTCCGCACTTCTGATTTGGCGTGCGCAAGTACCTTCGGCGCAGGGTAGAAAAACACAACGACCGTTATCTGAACGTCTTACACGCGGCATTCGCATATACCTCGCCACGCCCAGACTGCGGGGACTGTTGGCGTTGAACATGGCGGCAGCGGCCACAAGTGCGTTTGTCCTCGTGAACACTGTTGTATTGGTGCGCAGCTTCATGGGCGGGAATGAAAAGGACCTGGCGCTGGCTTTGGCTGCGTATGGCGCGGGGTCCATGGCAATGGCGCTGGTTCTGCCGCGTGTGCTGGACAAGGTGCCGGATCGCCCGGTCATGATCATCGGTGCTTTTGGTTTGGTGGGGATTGCAGTTGCGCTGGGACTATTGATCAGCGCGGGTCTGACATGGACATGGCTCCTTATCGGCTGGGCTGCTCTTGGGGCGCTCTATTCCGCTGTGCTGACGCCATCGGGCCGACTTCTACGCCGCTCGACCCATGCCGAAGATCGCCCTGCCGTTTTCGCCGCGCAATTTGCGCTGAGCCATGCGTGCTGGCTGATCACTTATCCCTTGGCAGGCTGGGCAGGTGTGGTTTGGGGGTTGAGTTCAGCGTTGCTAGTGTTGGCCGCGATTGCTTTGGTCGCTGCAGTGCTGGCGCTTCGCGTCTGGCCATCCGGCACGTCCGATGTGGTGCCTCATGATCATCCTGATCTGCCGCCAGATCATCCCCATTTGCGCGCGCATCGGGATAGAGGACGCCATGCGCATTTTTTCGTTGTTGACGATGAACATCGCGTTTGGCCCACCAACGGCTGAGCCGCTGCAATTTCTGGACAAATCCACCGGCCTGTGACATGTCCCGCGCGAATAGGAGACGTCCATGACCACGACCCGTTTTGCACCTTCGCCCACTGGTTATCTGCATGTCGGCAACCTTCGGACAGCTGTGATGAATTACCTCATCGCGCGCAAATCCGGGGGCAGTTTCATCCTGCGTATCGACGACACGGATCCAGAGCGCTCGAAAGAGGAATATGTTGACGCGATCAAGGAAGACCTTGAGTGGCTCGGGTTGCACTGGGACCGGCTGGAGCGTCAGTCTCTGCGGCTAGATCGCTATGCCGAAGCGGCTGACAAACTTCGGACAGAGGGTCGGTTTTATGAGGCGTTTGAAACGCCCACGGAACTTGATCTCAAGCGCAAGAAGCAGCTCAATATGGGCAACCCGCCGGTGTATGACCGGGCAGCGTTGTCGCTTTCGGAGGCCGAGAAAGACGCATTGCGCGCCGAGCGTGGTGATGGCGTGTGGCGGTTCAAACTCGATCACGCGCGGATCGAATGGGTGGATGGCATCCTTGGCGACATCTCAATTGATGCAGCCAGCGTGTCAGATCCCGTTTTGATCCGCGGCGATGGTCAGGTGCTCTATACGCTGGCCTCGGTCGTGGATGACACAGAGATGGGCGTCACGCATGTGGTGCGAGGCTCGGACCACGTGACCAACACAGCCACGCAAATCCAGATAATAGAGGCCTTGGGCGGAACATGCCCTGACTTCGCGCATCACTCGCTGCTGACTGGGCCGCAAGGCGAGTCTTTGTCCAAACGACTGGGCACACTTTCGTTGCGGGATTTGCGGGCGCAAGGCATTGAACCTATGGCGCTTTTGTCGCTGATGGCACGTCTTGGATCATCCGATCCGGTTGAGCTTCGCTCGGAGATGAGTGAACTGATTGATGGGTTTGACATCGGGCATTTCGGGGCGGCTCCGACGAAATTTGATGCCGAAGACTTGCTGCCTTTAACAGCGCATCATTTGCAGTCACTGCCTTATGAGGCTGTGTCTGACAGCGTGACTGCGCTCGGTGTGCCCAGCGACAAGGCCGAGCAATTCTGGCAGGTGGCGAAAGAGAATATCAACACGTTGCATGATCTGGAAGCCTGGTGGGTGCTGTTCCGCGACGGCGCAAACCCTGTCATCGAAGACGAAGATAGGGAATTCGTGGCTCAGGCGATGTCGATGTTGCCTGATGGTCCTTATGACGCCGAGAGCTGGGGGAAGTGGACATCTGCGGTCAAAGAAGCCACAGGCCGAAAAGGCCGCGGATTGTTTATGCCTTTGCGCAAGGCGCTCACCGGACAGTCACATGGCCCGGATATGAGTCAGGTTTTGCCGCTGTTGCAGGTCATTCGCGCCAAGGGCTGAGGCTTTTCATCGGTTCACGTATGGCTCCGACGCGGGCAAGCATGTCATCGACGAGCATGTATTCATCCGCTGACAGGGATTGATGTCGCGGATAAACCGGGGCGTCGCGATCATCCACCACTGGGGCGTCCCAACCCCCTGTAGTGTCAAAAAACCGCTGAACGCCTGCCTCGCCGAAAGTGTGAAGGTAGCCCTGCACAACCACGTCTATGTAACTGAGCAGAACAGGGCTTTGCCGATCCGGGGTTCCATGACGGCCATCTTCAATTGCGTAGACCACGATTGCGGGCATGGCGGGTAGGGGGTGAGACACCTGATGTGCCGCATCAATACGGGCATAGGCGCGTTCGCGTTCATCCAATGCCTCCCAATCCCCATGCGGCACTTCGGCGATCAAACCGTCGATTTCAGCCTCAGAATCAGGCACCACGGTGAGGTAAGCCGCCTGCCGCATCGTGGTCTTGCGCCACATGCGCCGCCAGCCTTTGAGTTGCGCTGGATGCGCTTCTGCAAAGTTATGTGTGGCTGTATTCACCAGGCTGCCATAGCCAAAGAAGTATCCACCGCTCACGTGTATCTCGCTTTCATCATATTGTTTTGCATGGTTATTTACGCTCTCGCGGTCAACCCTTTCTAACAGGTTCACAGGGTTTTGACGTGGCTTCGGCGCTTGGTGCTTGTCGCGACCCAGGTCGTATACTATGGTCGACCGCGATTGGATCGGGAGAACCGGCTTTGCCGGTGCCGAAGGAGCAACCGCCCCGGAAACTCTCAGGCACAAGGACCGTTCGATCACAACACTCTGGAGAGACCTCGGATCAAGTCCCGGGGCGCCGAAGGGATAGCGATCTCAGGCGAAAGGACAGAGGGGGCATCAGACGCGCCATGCGGCGCGGGCCACTGATGCCGGTTGCTTTGCGAGACAGACCCCGGCTCGAACGAGAAGAGGACCTGTGCCTTGGCAGAGCTGAAAGAGACACCGCTGACGCAGTTGCACCGCGAATTGGGTGCCAAAATGACCGGATTTGCGGGCTATGACATGCCGCTGCAATTCGCGCTTGGCGTCATGAAGGAACATCAGCACACACGCGCTAAGGCAGGGCTTTTTGACGTGAGCCACATGGGTCAGGTGATCGTGCGCCATGCATCAGGTTACGGGGGCGCGGCGCAGGCCTTGGAAAGTCTGGTGCCAGTTGACCTCATGAGCCTGGGTGAAAAACGCCAGCGCTACGGGTTTTTCACCAATGCAGAGGGCGGCATCCTCGATGACCTTATGCTGACCAACCGGGGTGATCATCTTTTCGTGGTGGTCAACGCGGCCTGCAAGGATGCGGATATCGCCCACATGAAGGCAGGGCTGCCCGATTGCGATGTCGTGGAAGTGACAGACAGAGCCCTACTGGCGTTGCAGGGCCCAGCTGCGGTAGAGGCGCTGGCACCCATTGCAGGTGGGTGCGAGATCATGAAGTTTTTGGATACTGGCATTTTCACATCCGATTTCGGAGAGCTGTGGATATCGCGGTCTGGCTACACGGGTGAAGATGGGTACGAGATTTCCGTAATGGCAGATCAGGCCGAGACATTTGCGCGTGCGTTACTGGCGCATGACGCGGTCGAGCCTATCGGTCTGGGCGCGCGTGACAGTCTGCGGCTGGAGGCGGGGCTGTGCCTTTACGGGCAGGATATCGATACGTCGACAACGCCGGTCGAGGCTGGTTTGACCTGGGCCATTCAGAAATCACGACGAACGGATGGCAAACGGGCCGGAGGATTTCCAGGCGCAGAGGTCATTCTTGACCAGATGGCCAATGGCGTGGCCCGGTGCCGTGTCGGGCTGCGCCCTGAAGGTCGTGCGCCGATGCGGCACGGCACGGCAATTTTTGGCAGCGAAGACGCTGAGACACCAATCGGCCATGTCACATCCGGCGCATTTGGCCCCACAATCGAAGCGCCAATGTCGATGGGCTATGTCGCGGCCAGCCATACGGCGCCGGACACCCAGCTTTTCGGTGAGGTGCGTGGCAAGCGCATGCCAGTCAAGGTCGCCTCGATGCCCTTTACCCCCGCTAATTTCAAACGCTGAAGACCAAGGAGAGAGCCTATGAAATTCACAGAAGAACATGAATGGTTGCAGGATGACGATGGTGTCGTGACCGTTGGCATCACAGATCATGCCGCCGAACAGCTGGGCGATATCGTATTTGTCGAGTTGCCGGAAGTCGGCACCGAGGTGACCAAAGATGAAGAGGTGGTCGTGATCGAAAGCGTCAAAGCCGCCTCGGACATTCTGGCCCCGATCGACGGCGAGATTGTCGAGGTGAACGAGGCGATTGTGGATGAGCCGAGCAAGGTCAATGAGGACCCGATGGGCGGAGGCTGGTTCTTCAAGGTGAAGCCGAGCGATCCCGGGCAGATGGACGACTACATGGATGAGGCTGGATACAAGAGCTTTATCGGTTGAACCTTGCGCCGGAAAAAATCTTGCAAAGATTTTTGCGCCTCCGGCGGGAGAATTTTGAGAACGATGAAAGACAGGGCGGTGCCACTGATTTTCGCAATGGGAGAAAGACATGGCGTTTAAACCGATTGACTACTTGCCGTATGATTTTGCCAATCGCAGGCATATTGGCCCCTCGCCTGAGGAAATGGACGAGATGCTGGCCGTCCTGGAGGTTGGCTCGCTTGATGAGTTGATCGAAGAGACAGTTCCGGCGTCGATCCGCCAGAAGTCCAAGCTTGATTTTGGCAAGCCGAAATCCGAACGCGAATTGATGCACCACATGCGTGTCACAGCCGCCAAGAACAAGGTTTTGGTGAGCATGATCGGGCAGGGCTATCACGGCACTGTCACGCCCCCGGCGATTCAGCGCAATATTCTGGAAAACCCAGCTTGGTACACGGCCTATACGCCGTATCAGCCTGAGATTAGTCAGGGACGGCTTGAGGCGCTGTTGAACTTCCAGACGATGATCTCTGATTTGACGGGACTGGAAATCGCCAATGCCTCGCTTCTGGATGAGGCCACGGCCTGTGCCGAAGCGATGACCATGGCGCAACGGGTCGCCAAGTCGAAGGCGAATGCGTTTTTCGTGGACCGCGATTGCCACCCTCAGAATATCGCCGTGATAAAAACGCGCGCAGCACCCTTGGGCATCAAGGTGATTGTCGGCAACCCCGATAAAATGGATGCAACCAAGGTCTTTGGCGCGCTGTTCCAATACCCCGGCAGCTATGGCCATGTGCGCGACTTCACAGATCATATCGCCAAGCTTCATGCCGAGAAGGCGGTGGGCATCGTCTCGGCTGATCCTCTGGCGCTGACGCTGTTGAAAGAGCCCGGTGCCATGGGCGCGGATATTGCGGTGGGCAGCGCGCAGCGCTTTGGCGTGCCGATGGGCTATGGTGGCCCGCATGCGGCCTATATGGCGTGCCGCGATGCCTACAAACGCGCGATGCCGGGCCGTATTGTCGGGGTCAGCATCGACAGCCTCGGCAACCGCGCGTATCGGTTGAGCCTACAGACCCGCGAACAGCATATCCGACGTGAGAAAGCCACCTCGAATGTTTGCACGGCGCAGGCTTTGCTGGCGGTGATGGCGTCGATGTATGCGGTGTTCCATGGGCCCAAGGGCCTCAAGGCGATTGCCCAGCGCATTCATCGCAAAACCGTGCGTCTGGCGCGTGGATTGGAGGAGGCTGGGTTCAAGGTCGATCCCAAATCCTTCTTTGACACAATTACAGTTGATGTGGGGCCATTGCAGGCTGCCGTGCTCAAATCGGCGGTGGACGAAGGGTTGAACCTTCGCAAAGTGGGGGAACGCCGGATCGGCATTACGCTGGATGAGGCGACCCGACCCAAGAATATCGAGGCGGTCTGGCGGGCCTTTGGTATCCCGCGCCGCGATAACGAGTTTAAGCCAGAGTACCGCGTTCCGGACAAGATGCACCGGCGGTCGGATTTCCTGACGCATCCGATCTTTCATATGAACCGTGCTGAAACCGAGATGATGCGCTATATGCGGCGTCTGGCGGACCGGGATCTGGCGCTGGACCGCGCAATGATCCCTTTGGGGTCTTGCACCATGAAGCTGAATGCTGCTGCTGAGATGATGCCTGTGAGCTGGCGCGAGTTTTCGCGGCTGCATCCCTTTGCACCGCTGGATCAGGCGCAAGGGTATCACGAGTTGATCAGTGATCTGAGCGCCAAGCTCTGTGAGATCACCGGCTATGACGACATGTCGATGCAGCCCAATTCGGGCGCACAGGGTGAATATGCCGGGTTGCTGACTATTTCCGCTTATCATCGGGCCAATGGCGAGGGGCATCGCAATGTCTGCCTTATCCCGATGAGCGCGCATGGCACCAATCCGGCCAGTGCGCAGATGGTGGGCTGGCAGGTGGTGCCGGTGCAATCTGCCGAGAATGGGGATATTGATCTCGACGATTTCCGCGCCAAGGCGGAGCAGCATGCCGATAATCTTGCCGGGTGCATGATCACCTATCCCTCGACACATGGGGTTTTCGAGGAAACCGTCATAGATGTGTGCAAAATCACGCATGAGCATGGCGGGCAGGTCTATATTGACGGGGCCAATCTCAATGCCATGGTGGGTCTGTCGCGGCCCGGTGATCTGGGGGGTGATGTCAGCCACCTCAACCTGCACAAAACCTTTTGCATTCCGCATGGGGGTGGCGGGCCGGGCATGGGGCCGATTGGTGTCAAAGCGCATCTCGCGCCGCACTTGCCGGGTCATCCCAATGAGGCCGGCGCGGATGGTCCCGTTTCGGCGGCGCCGTACGGATCTGCGTCCATTCTGCCCATCAGCTGGGCGTATATTCTTTTGATGGGGGGTGAAGGTCTGACCCAGGCGACACGGGTGGCGATCCTCAACGCCAACTACATCGCCAAGCGGCTCGAAGGGGCCTATGACGTGCTTTACAAAGGGGGGCAGGGCCGGGTGGCGCATGAGTGCATCATCGATACGCGCCCCTTCGCTGAAAGTGCGGATGTCAGCGTAGATGATATCGCTAAACGTTTGATTGATAATGGGTTTCATGCGCCGACGATGAGCTGGCCTGTGGCGGGGACCCTCATGATCGAGCCGACTGAGTCAGAAACCAAAGCCGAGCTGGATCGGTTCTGCGATGCGATGCTCGCGATCCGGGCTGAGATTGCCGATATCGAAGAAGGGCGCATTGATCGCGAGAACAATCCGATGCGCAATGCGCCTCACACGATGGAGGATCTGGTGCGCGAATGGGATCGACCCTACAGCCGCGAACAGGCCTGTTTTCCGCCGGGTGCGTTTCGGGTCGATAAGTACTGGCCGCCCGTTAACCGTGTCGACAATGTTTATGGCGACCGGCATCTCGTGTGCACCTGTCCACCAATGGAGGACTATGCCGAAGCCGCCGAGTAAGTCAGGCCTTTGTGTCGTCCAACAAGAACGCGAAATGATCGCGGAGCTTTTCCCAGGTCGCCTCGTTTGAGGCGGCCAGGATGTATCCGTCGCTGACTGTCGCTGTGTAATCGTCCCCATTGAGCATGCGCGCAACCCCACCTGCGCGTTGGCAAATCAGAATACCCGCGGCATGATCCCAGGGGTTCAGCGTGCCTGAGAGCAGGAAATCCGCGCCGCCACGGGCCAGTGTTCGGTATTCGTGACAGGCGCATTGCAAGGACATGGCGCGCCCAAGCTTTGGCAGGGCATTTGCAACACCCGGTTTGGCCTCTTGTGGCAGGTAATTGTAGTGGGTGAAGCCCGCCAGTTCGCCAAGGTCACCGCCATTGGAAACAGCGAGCGGTCGCGTCGTTCCAATCGCGCGGGTTAACTCGGCCGGGCCGTCCTCATCGGCACTGATCCAATCATCGGCGAGCGGGTCGTAAAGCAGGCCGAAGACCGGTTTGCCAAAGCGCGTGATTGACAGGATGACGCCAAAGACGCCCAAACCATTTGCGAAATTCCATGTGCCATCTACCGGGTCGATGATAAAGGCCAACTCGGCCTCACCGATCTTTCCCTTCAGTTCAGGGTTGGTCGCAGCCGCTTCTTCTCCAACCACCAATGCGTGTGGAAACATCGCCTGAATGCCGCGTGCCATCATGGCCTCGGCGGCAGTGTCCGCTTCGGTCACGAGGTCATGTGCGTTGGATTTGCTACGGATGTCGCCTTGTCCGAGATTGCGGAATCTTGGGAGAATCTCTGCCTTGGCAGCACGGCGCACGAGGTTGATCAGGCTCGTTTTCTGCGCCGGGCTCAGGGGCGAGGTGAGCGGGATGGGTAAGCTGTCGGCCATATTTCGGTTCCTTTGGCGAATCCGTCCAGGCGGGTTTTGCCCTGGCATCGCATTCGACCTGCCGAAGATCAATAAGGCGTTGGCATACTGCGCGATATGCTACTCGCTTGCGCGCAACACTCGGGCCGGGCGCGCCGACATTGGACCGATGGCAAAGGCAAGGCCCGCCAGCAGGCTTATCATGGCTCCCCCAAAAACGATGCCAAGCGCTGATGGCCAGTCGACGGCAAAGCTGGTTTCCATGATGTAGGTGCTGACCGCCCAGGCCCCAGCGACGCCTGCTCCGAGTGCGACGATGCCCGCCGCAGCCCCCAGCAAACTGGCGCGTAAGGTCAGGCCCCAAAGAATGCGCGCCCGGCTGGCGCCCAGAGTTTTCAGGATCGCGGCCTCATAGCTGCGCGCGCGCTGATCAGCGGCGGCGGCTCCGATGAGCACCAGAAAACCGGTCAGCAAAGTGGCCGCAGCGCCCCAGGCCGTCGCAGAGGCGAGGCCTGCGAGAAGGTCACTAACCTGGTTCACAGCGTCCCGAACGGCTATGGCCGTTATGTTGGGAAATTGTTGGGTGAGGTCGCGCAGGATTGGCGTCTCAGAGGCTTCTTCTGCATAGACCGTGGCGATATAGCTGTGTGGTGCGCTGACCAGTGCGGCCTCGTTCATGATCATGATGAACCCCATGCCAGCGCTGGAAAAATCCACCTCGCGAAAAGAAGTGACGTCCGCCGTGAGATCGCGGCCTAGAATGTTCACCGTGACGCTGTCACCGATCTTTATCCCCATCTCAGCCGCTTCTTCTGCAGCAAAGCTTACTTGTGGGGTGCCGGTGTAATCTTCTGCCCACCACGTGCCGTCGGTGATTGTGCTGCGACTTGGCAGGGCTGCAGCGTAGCTGACACCTCGGTCACCTTCCAAAACCCAGTGATCACCCGCGGTCTCGGAGGCTGGCTTGCCGTTGATTTGCGTGATGATCCCGCGCAGCATCGGGGCTGCATCCACACGGCTTACACCCTGGTCGTTATCCAGACGCGCCTCAAATCCTGGCATCTGGTCACGCTGAATGTCGACAAAGAAAAAGCTCGGCGCGCGCGTGGGAAGATCGCGGGAAATCGCATCGCGCAGATTGCGGTCGATCTGTCCCACAGCGGCCAGAACGCTCAATCCAAGCCCCAGGGAAAGAACCACGGCGCTGGCGGTGCTTCCGGGGCCGGAAATGGCTGCCAAAGCCCAGCTGAGCGACACGCGCCCGCGTGTTCTGGGTCTTATGTTGCGGCTGATGGCGCGCAATCCCTGGCCTGCGAGTGCCAAGAGAACAAGTGCCCCGGCAATGCCACCCGCGGTCCAGATTGTCAGTGCAGTATTGCCTGAAAACCAAGCTGCCAGCCAGATCAGGAGGCCAACAAGCGCGCCAATGGTCAGCACCGTGAACATGCCCGGATGTTGCAAGCTCTGAGCACCATCACGGTAAAGCGCCGCTGGCCGTACATTGCGGGCTCGAGCAATTGGCCAGAGCGTAAAAATGAGCACGGTCAATACGCTGTAGATTGCAGCTTCGATCATGGGTTTGGGATAAGGCGCAAAGATGGCAGGTACAGGCAGGCGTGCCTCGATGAGCGTGGCCAATACCACAGGCGTGCCGACACCCAATACAAGACCCAAGGCAATTCCGACGATGGCCAGCGCGCTGACCTGAAAAAGATAAGTCAGGAAGATCGTCCGCTGATCTGCGCCGAGCGTCCGCAACACGGCAATGACTTTGGTTTTTCCAGCTAGGTAGGCGCGCAATGCGGCAGATATGCCGACGCCACCTACGGCCAGACCTGACAGCCCGACGAGGATTAAAAATGCTCCAAGACGGTCAACGAACACCGCTACTCCAGGTGCCCCGTTGCGCGCATCGCTCCAACGCATTCCACTCCCCTCAAGGGCTTTTTCAGCTTCTGTAGCCAGTGCCGACAGATTTGTATCCACAGGTAGGCTAAGACGGTAATGCGTCGAAAAGAGCGTGCCGGGGGCAAGCAATCCGGAACCCTCCAAAGCGTCTCGTTTGACGATACTGCGCGGACCAAGCCCAAATCCGGCTGTGCGCGTATCCGGCTCGCGCACAATCAGCGCGGTGACGATGAAGGCAGTCTCGCCGAGTCTCAAGCGATCCCCCGTAACGATGCCCAAACGATCTGCCAATGTGGGGTGTATCACTATTCCGGGTGTTGTGCCGTCGCCAGCCAACGCGCCAGACAAGGATATGTCGGGGTCCAGAGTTACTTGGCCAATCAAAGGATAAAGATCATCCACGGCCTTGACCTGCGTCAGGCTGCGGCTTTCGTCCTCCGCCACAGCCATGGACCGAAAGTCGGCAATCTCTGAGACATTTGTGGCGATGCTGTCCATCCAGCTACGCTCAGCCTCAGTGGCAAAGCGGTAGGTCAGCTCGATTTCGGCATCTCCGCCCAAGAGCTGCGCACCCTCGGCGGCCAGTCCGCGCGCGATACTTTCGCGCACCGTACCCACGGCTGCGATGGCAGCGACCCCGAGGATCACACAGGCGAGGAAAATGCGGAACCCGTGAAAGCCGCCGCGCATTTCGCGCGCGGCGAACCGGGCGGCGAGTGCGATATTCATTCCGCGACGGCCTTGTCTGACTGCGTTTCGATGCGCCCATCGCGCAGCATGATCTGCCGCGCACATTTGGCCGCCAATCCAGCGTCATGCGTCACCAGAATCAGCGTTGCGCCATGGCGTTTTTGCAAATCAAATAGGCGGGTTACGATATCTGCACCGGTCTGGCTGTCGAGGTTGCCCGTAGGTTCATCCGCCAAAAGAATGTCCGGCCGAGGGGCTGCGGCACGGGCAAGGGCGACGCGTTGCTGCTCGCCGCCGGAGAGTTGCGACGGGTAATGTCCCATCCGTTCGCCAAGACCCACAGCCTGCAGTTCTTCTTCAGCTCGTGCAAAGGCATCCTTGCGCCCGGCCAGTTCAAGCGGTGTGGCCACGTTTTCCAAAGCTGTCATGGTCGGGATCAAGTGAAAAGACTGGAATACAACCCCGATGTGATCACGCCTGAGGCGGGCCAGAGCGTCTTCACTCATTGCCGAAAGATCATGCCCCAAGGCGTGCACGGACCCGCTTGTGGCGCGCTCCAGCCCGCCCATCAACATCAAAAGCGAAGATTTGCCCGATCCAGACGGCCCCACGAGGCTCAGCGTGTCGCCCCGGTGGACATCCAGCGAGATCGCGTCAAGTATCCGAACAAGACCTGCATTGCCCTCCAGCGCCAATGCAGCAGAGCGAAGCGACAATACGGGATCTGTCATGAGATTGCGCCTGTTTTTGAAAGGTTTTCTGACATATGGGGTGCGCGCGCTGCGCGGCAAGGCGCTGGCCCTGGTTTTGATGGGGGCGCCTGCCTGGGCGGAGCCTGTGACGGTTCTGGCCTTTGGGGACAGCCTGACCCAAGGGTATGGATTGCCCGCAGAAGACGGGTTTGTTCCTAAGCTGCAGGACTGGCTGGTGGCGCATGGGGACGAGGTGACGCTGATCAACGGGGGTGTGTCGGGGGACACCACAGCCGGTGGCGCAGCGCGGGTCGAGTGGAGTTTGACGCCTGAGGTGGATGCGATGATCGTGGCGCTGGGAGGCAACGACATGCTGCGCGGTATCGCACCTGAGGTTGCACGCACCAATCTGACAAGGATTCTAGAGGCAGCGACAGCGCGTGATCTGCCGGTTTTGCTTGTAGGACTGCCTGCGCCCGGCAATTACGGGGCGCAGTACAAAGCCGCATTTGATGCCATCTATCCCGATCTCGCGGAACAGTTTGACGTGCTTTATCTTCAAAGCTTTTTCACGGGGTTGGGCGAGGGTCAGCCGTCTGAACTGCAACAGTTCTTTCAGGCCGATGGCATTCATCCGAACGCTGAGGGTGTCGCGCAAATTGTTGAGGGGATGGGGCCCATCGTGCAAGAATTGATCGGCGAAATCGAGTGAGGATTAGACGTAAAAAAGGCCCCAGCGGGGCCCTTTTCGTATTTAATTCAAACGCTTATATTAGGCGAGTTCGATGTTCGCAGCAGAGCTGCGTCCGTCGCGGCCTGCTTCGATTTCGAAGTTAACCTTTTGGTCATCTTTCAGGCCGGTCAGACCTGCGCGCTCAACGGCGGAGATGTGTACAAACACGTCCTTGCCGCCATCATCGGGCGCGATAAAGCCGAAGCCTTTAGTTGCGTTGAACCATTTTACGGTGCCACTGGCCATCCGTTTTCTCCTTGGTATGGTGCTGCCCGCGGAATGCGGCAGCCCGGCGTGTCAGTGCAAGATCGAGTGCCTGTGCCGGATAAGGGAGCAGATGGTCGATAGTGGTAACGTCGCGCGCCACATATGAGGCGCGCGACATAAATAATCAAGGGATTTCAATCAGCCTGCGTTCAGAGAACTGTAACGACCGTGCCGATTGGCACCCGTTCATACAGATCCTGGACATGGTCGTTGATCATGCGGATGCAGCCATTGGAGACTGAGCGCCCAATAGATCTTGGAGCCGTTGTGCCATGGATGCGGAAATACGTGTCACGACCATTCTGAAACAGGTAAAGAGCACGTGATCCCAAAGGGTTACCTGGGCCGCCGGGCTGTACATAGTCATTGTCAACAAACTTGGCGAATTCCTGTGGATCGCGTTCGATCATCTCGTTGGTCGGGCGCCAGGTAGGCCACTTTTTCTTTACATCGATCGTGGCCGTGCCCGTGAATTCCAGACCCGCACGACCAACGCCGACACCATAGCGGCGGGCCTGGCCGGGGGCTTCAATGAAATAAAGAAAATGCGCGCGGGGCAGGACAAGGAGCTGTCCTGGTTGATATTTATTCGAAATTTCAACGCTTTGCGGTTGGAATTTCGGATTCAGTTCAAACGACTTTGCGCTGGCGGGCACAGTGACAGCAGCCAAACCAGCGGCAACAAAAGTACGACGGTCCATCATATTGATTCCCCTCAAAATTATACAGGTGGCAGCGTGGCGAAAATAATGGGTCAGTTTTTGTCCAAGAAATCAAAAACGGGTGAAATGACCGAAAACCCACACATGCGTTGCAAAAGAGCCGCAGGTGAAAAGTGGTGAAAATGGGCAAAACCCAATGTCGGTATCACGTTGGTACTGCGTCGGTATCACGTCGGTGCCGGATCGGTGCGGTCAGGATTTGGAAAGGGTTTGCCGAGAACCTGATGCCTCAGTTGAGGAGATGCCCATGGCCCGAATGTCCAAGATCGAACGCACCAGCCGCGACGTGCTGATGCGCAATCTTATCTACCTGATGCAAGAGAAATGGATCCCCCGCGTCATCAGCGACGAATTGCCGGAGGAGTGGCATTCGCTTTTGCATGATGTGGAGGTGACGGAGAAAAAGCAGAAGCTGACGCTCTACCTTGACCGGTCGGTGGCCAAGTTCTTTCGCGATATGGGCGTTGGATATCAGGCGCGGATCAACGCGGTTCTGTCAACCTTCGCCCGAATGCACATTACCCGGCATGTCGAGCTGGAAAAACGGCTCAACAAGGTCCTTGAGTTAGGCACCGGGCCGGGCAAGGCCTATGCCGAATGGAACGGTATGGGGGAATGAAGCCCGGCCTGACACAAGGGGTGCAATGGGGGTAAATCAGGCCGGGCCTACAGGCATAAGCGCTAGAACGCTGCCCAATCGGAAAAACGATAGGGCATCGGGCGCGGATGCCGGGGTAAAGGCGGTTTAGGCCGCGGTGCGGGCGGTTTTGTTGAAATGGGCATGGTCGCCTCCTTTCGCAGATTAGACGTAGGAGGCCCTGTTTTGTATGACGATAGCGTATCGCGCGGGTGTGATGATGGGTGATAGACAGGGGTGCCGAGTTCGCCGCGCGGCTTTGTGTTCAGAGGGCGGATTGCGAACCCACTCTTCATTTGAAGTTCAACAGCACCTTAGCGCCCAGAATGATAGAAGGGGTGCGCACGCATTTCCTTCGGAAACGTTTTCGCGCACGCGCCGAACGCAGGGCGTTCGACGTTACCTCGCAAATTTCTTATGCTTGATCCGCTTTGGCTCCAGCGCATCCGGTCCCAAACGTCTCTTCTTATCTTCTTCATAGTCCTCAAAGTTACCCTCAAACCACTCCACATGCGCCTCGCCTTCAAAGGCCAGAATGTGGGTGCAGATGCGGTCGAGGAAGAAGCGGTCGTGGCTGATGACCACGGCACAGCCGGCGAAGTCGACAAGCGCGTCTTCCAGGGCGCGGAGGGTTTCAACGTCAAGGTCGTTGGTGGGCTCGTCGAGCAAAAGGACGTTGCCGCCTTCTTTTAGAAGGCGCGCCATGTGCACGCGGTTGCGTTCGCCGCCCGAGAGGAGCGAGACTTTCTTTTGCTGGTCGCCGCCCTTGAAATTGAAGGACGAGCAATAGGCGCGGGAATTGACCTGTGCGTCGCCCAGTTCGATGATTTCCGCGCCGCCGGAAATGGCTTCCCACACGGTCTCACCATCCTTGAGGTCATCGCGGGACTGGTCGACATAGCTCAGTTGCACGGTGTCGCCGTACTCGATGGATCCCGCATCTGGTTTTTCCTGACCCGTGAGCATTTTGAACAGCGTGGACTTGCCCGCCCCGTTGGGGCCGATGACGCCGACGATGCCGCCGGGCGGGAGCGAAAAGCCGAGGTTCTCGATCAAAAGCTTGTCGCCCATGGCCTTTTGCAGGCCCTCAACCTCGATCACCTTGCTGCCCAGGCGCGGGCCGTTGGGGATGACGATCTGGGCGCGGGTGATTTTCTCGCGCTCGGACTGGTTGGCAAGCTCATTATAGGCGTTGATCCGGGCCTTTTGCTTGGCTTGACGGGCCTTTTGACCTTGGCGCATCCATTCGAGTTCGCGTTCCAGCGTTTTCTGTTTGGATTTGTCTTCCTTGGCCTCGTGCTCCAACCGCTTGGCCTTTTGCTCCAGCCAGGCGGAGTAGTTGCCCTCATAGGGAATGCCGCGGCCGCGGTCCAACTCGAGGATCCATCCGGTGATGTCATCGAGGAAGTAACGGTCGTGTGTGACGATCAGGATGGTGCCTTTGTAATCGATCAGGTGCTGTTGCAGCCAGGCGATGGTTTCGGCGTCAAGGTGGTTGGTGGGCTCGTCGAGGAGCAGCATGTCAGGCGCTTCGAGCAGAAGCTTGCAAAGTGCCACGCGACGGCGTTCCCCGCCGGACAAGCTTGCCACGTCTGCATCATCAGGCGGACAGCGGAGCGCCTCCATCGACACATCAACCTGCGCGTCAAGATCCCACAGGTTTTGACTGTCGATCTCGTCCTGCAATGCGGCCATTTCATCGGCTGTCTCATCCGAGTAGTTCATCGCCAATTCGTTGAACCGGTCGAGTTTGGCCTTCTTGGCGGCCACCCCCAGCATGACGTTGTCACGCACATTCAGGGCCTCATCAAGCTGTGGTTCCTGTGGCAGATAGCCGACTTTTGCGCCTTCTGCGGCCCAGGCCTCTCCGGTGAAATCGGTGTCGAGACCAGCCATGATTTTCATCAGCGTGGATTTACCGGCGCCGTTAACGCCGACGACGCCGATCTTCACGCCGGGCAGAAAGCTGAGATGGATGTTCTCAAAGCATTTCTTGCCGCCGGGATAGGCCTTGGAGACCCCCTGCATGTGGTAGACATATTGATAAGCGGCCATGCGGTCTCTCCCGTCCGAACAGTTTCAGACCGTTAGATAGCGAAGGGCCGGGGGCGGGGCAATGCGTTCGGAGTGTGAGATTTAGGGCTGGGATTGCAAAAGCCCCTCAGGTGCGGTCCCCCGCATCTGCGCGGGGGAGGCTGTGGTTTATCCGGTTGGTTCAGCTGAAGAGGTCGATGCTCTGCTCAACCGGCGCTTCGAATGCGGCAAAATCAACGTCAAATTCGTTGAGGCTTTCCCGTCCTGACAATTGACCAGAGGCTGGATCGTTTGGCCGGAGGTCAAATGAGAAGGCGAATTCGAACGTCTCGACCTCTTGATTCTGGCGTTCGGCAAAATCTGAGGCCTGAGTCAAAATGCGGTTAACGAAGTCACCCATAGAGACGTCGCCAAAGACAGTCTCGGCGTCGCGAAATTCGAACACATCATCGGTAAACTCAAACCTCGCCGTGCTGCGCAGAGGCGTGCCTTCCAGATCGTCGATGGGGAACGGGCAGGCGTAGACGTCTTCACCTGGAACGTCTTCGGTTTGGGGATCAGATGGCGTTGGAACGGACGGGGTCGGTTCTGGCGCCTCAGCCACTGGGACGCCGTCCTCCTCGTCCTCGCCCATGTCATCTGGTGTTGCAGGTGTGGGCTCCGGGGCTACGGCAACGGGAGTATCGCCGCCAGTTGGATCGACGGGATCGGACGGCTCCGGTGCTTCGGCGACCGGTGTTTCGTTCTCTTCCTCATCGCCTGTGCTCTCTGGGTCTGTTGGCGCCGGTTCAGGGGCCTCTGCCACAGGTATGTCCTCGGGTTCATCTTGCATCGGGGGCTCTGGATCAGGTTCACTGAGCTCCGGATCCGGGCTTGGCACGGGATCAGGCATTTCCAGCGGTGTTGAGCTGGTGCCCGGATCGACATCAACTTCGGCCGCGGTGGTCGCGAAGTTCTGCGTTGCGATCAGCGATTGGAACGTGCCGCCGCTTGAATAGGTGAAGTCGCCAAGTTCAATGCCAAGCCCGATATATTCAAGATCGGGGTTGAGGATGTTTGCCCGGTGTCCGGGGCTGTTCATGAGCGACTCATGCAGGTTTTCCACGTCATCCAGCAGTCCGGGTTCTCCGCGAATGGACTGAATCGCGATGTTCTCGGCTGTGCGCCAGCTGCCGGTCAGGTCAAGTTCTGCTTCGATGCGGTCAGTGGCGGAGGACCCGCCTGCGCCTGTGTGAGAAAACACGTTGGTGTCCAGCATCCATTGCGAATGTTCTTCGGCGGACATGTTCAGGTTGGTTTCAAGTTCCAGCGGGTTTAGCCCGCGCGCGTCCCTTTCTTCATTGATTAAGGACAACATATGGAGTTCCAGAGGATCAGCATTCACCGGCATTTTTTATCCTTTCAGTGCCTGAGCTTTGCGACCAGGTATCCCCAGAATTCTGATCACTCGGGTTTTGTAGAAGAGCATTTGTGGCCATATTAGGGTTGCGTCCCATTTTGGTTGGATTGCGCGTTTTCCTGCGTTTTCCACCGTTGGATTTCGGCGCAAAAAGGATCAGAGCAGTGGCCTAGCGGAATGTTGCCCGGACGGTTCTCCATTCTGGCAAGGATCAGCTTGGTCCTGTTGTAAAATTCTCTTTCATACTGGATCTTGGCGGACTTTTCCGGGCCATTGGCAAAAGAACAACGTTGTTTTTTTTGATGAAAACTTGATTTGCAATTTATTTGGCCGAGTGTTGAGGATGCACGTTAATGTGTCCCAACAACGAGGGGTTGGCCGAATGTCACTGCGTTCCACGGTTGCCATTTTTCTACTGATTGTGCTGGCGGCCTGTGCCGGTCGCAACACAACCGGGCTGCTATCGCCAACGCCAAACCTCTATACGTTCGAGACTGGAGAGGCTTATCCTGAAGCCGGTGTGCCCACACGGTTCCGTACAACCACAACTGAAATCCTTTACATGACAGACCGCAATCCGGTGGTCGACGAATTCGGAGCGGTGGTCAGCTACGGTGAACGGCGCGATGACTCGATGGCATTTGGGGCCAGCTGGGTCGAATATGGCGGGCTTGGGTCCTGGGGTGAGTTGATCGAACGCACGCAAGCGTCGGGGCCGGGGGCTTTGACCCGGCTTGCGCCAGTGGGATTGACCGAATTGGCCCGCCTGCCGCAAACACCTTTGCCTTATCAGTCCGGTGGCGGGCGGCTGCAAGCCACAGCTGATGCCAATGCGGCTTATGCCGCGCGCAGTGCGACGATACGCGAGGAGGTGGCGGCGCGTATGCGGGCCAGTGGCGTAGATCGGGTGTTGTTGTACGTTCACGGGTTCAACAACGAATTTAATGATGGTGTCGGGACGCTGGCGAGCATCTGGCACTATGCTGGGCGGCGGTCGCTTCCTGTGTTGTTTTCCTGGCCAGCGGGCAATGACGGGCCGCTGGCCTATTTCCGGGATATCGAGTCGGGCGAGTTTTCGGTTTTTCACCTCAAGGAGTTCATGCGCATTCTGGCGGATGTGCCAGAGGTCAAGCGCATCGACATTGTGGCGCATTCCCGTGGGTCGGCTGTGATGACCGATGCGTTGCGTGAACTGATGCTGGAGAGTCGGGGCGGTGGGCGCGACCCCAGGCAAGAACTGAAAACCGGTGTTCTGGTCCTTGCGGCGGCGGATCTTGATATTGGCGTGACGCGTCAGCGTTTGGTGGCAGAGCGGTTTGCCGAAGGGTTTGAGCAAATCAACATCTACACGAACCCCAATGACGGGGCACTTCGCCTCTCGCGTATCATTGGGAATGTGACTCGTCTGGGCAGTGTTGACCCCGACAAGCTGTCTGAGCGCGAACTTGCGGATCTAAAAGGTCCTGGCAATGTTAACATTGTAATCGTCGATGGCGGGTCCGTGCAGCTGGGACATGCCTATTTCCGAGAGAACCCGGCGGTGTTGTCGGATATTGTGCTGGCCTTGCGGACGCGCGCCATGCCGGGCACCCAGTTCAGGCCGCTTGATCCGGTTGCGGGCAATATCTGGAACTTGCATCAGAATTATCCGGCCGAGCCCTTGCCGGAAACGCTCGATCTTCCGTTGGTGGATCGATAAGCGCTTCGCGATTAACCTGACCCGCAGATGATCGCGAAACGCCGCGCGACACTCAATCGTTGCACGCGTTTCGTCTTTCGCTGAGGTCTCAGGTTAAAGATGGGGGGCTTTAGGAGATTTGATTTGCTGTGCCTGAAAGGGCTGCTGCTCGGCGGGGGTGTCGAGCCAGATCAGGAAGTCGGCAACCGGCATAGGGTGTGCCAGACCAAATCCCTGAATGTTTGGACAATCTGCGGCACGCAGCAAATCGAGTTGCTCTTGGCTTTCAACGCCTTCGGCGATCACCGTCATACCCAGTTGATGTGCCAGATTGACCAAGGCCTTTACAATGTCTTGTGTGCGGGTGTCTTTGCCAAGTCGGGCGATCATGGCGCGATCCAGTTTGATTGCATCCAAGTCAATAAAAGACAAATGGGCGAAGCCGGCATATCCGGTGCCGAAATCATCCAAAGCGACTCTGGCGCCGAGGCGCCTGAGCTTGTCCACCGTGGTGGTGATTTCGTAGTTTTCAGGGTGCAGGATCGCGGATTCCTGAATCTCGATACAAACATCCTCCGGCGTCAGGCCGCGAGATTGCAATGCCCAGTCCAGTAAGCCGGTATAGTTGCTGTCCGCCATGACTTCTGCAGAGGCGTTAATGGCCAGCGTCAGTGTTTCGTGCCCGGCCTGCCGAATTTTGTTCAGTGCGTCGAGCGAAAGGTTCATCGAGTGATAGTCGAGATCCGCCAAGACACCGGACCGCCGCGCAATATCGAGGAACTCCACTGGGAAAAGTTGCCCGTACTCCGGATGCTCCCATCGTAAAAGCGCCTCGCAGCTTGTTACTTTATCGTCCTCAAGACGCATTTGGGGTTGTAGCTCGACGGTGAACTGACCTTCGGTGGTGGCGGTTTGAATTTCACGCGCCAGACGGGTTTTGGTTGTCTGAACTCTACCAAGCTCTGGAGTGAAAACAACGGTTTGGGCGCGCCCATTCTCTTTGGCGGCATAGAGCGCCTGATCCGCCTGATGAATCAATTCCTCACCACAGGTGACTTCGGGAGAGGCCAGGCTGGCTCCGATGGAGCCTTTGATGTACAGGATGTGATCCTGACAGCGCAGTGGTTTACCCACCTCCTTGAGTAATAGTTCAGCCCGGGTCACGAGTGCTTCAATCGATGCAACCTTTGGGCAAATCAAAACAAACTCGTCGCCGCCCGACCGGCAGGCAAGGTCTTGTGGGCCGGAACTTCGCCGTAGGGCTTCGGCAACGTGAATGAGGGTGCCGTCCCCGGCGGCGTGTCCAAAGCTATCGTTGATCTCCTTGAACTTGTCCAGGTCGAGTTGCAAGACGCCAATCTGTTGTTTTTTAAGGGCATCCCGCACCAGCGGCGTTTCAAGATAGCCCTGCAATTTCTTACGGTTGGCCAGCCCTGTAAGATCGTCATGATAGGCGGCATGCTGCAACTCTTCCTGGGTTTGGCGCAGGGCGGTTTCGGTTTGCACCTGTTCCGAGATGTCCCGACAGCTGACCAGGATCATCATGTTCTGGTCTTCATGAATTGGTTCGACCTTGGCAAAGGTCTGTTGGTTCCAGAATTCAGACCCATCGCGACGTTTGTGACGGCCGACGACAAAGCGGTCGAAGATCGGGCTTTGCAAATCATAGTGGAACTTGGTGGGCAAGTTCGTATCGGCCGTGACGGACACACCGGGTAATCCGCGAACGTCTTCTAAACGCCAACCAAACATGGTTTCTGCAGCGCTGTTCATCCACAATATCCGGCTTTGCAGATCCTGCAGTATGATTGCATCCTTGGCGCAGTTCACCAGCCGCGTGCAAAGCGACAGAGACGGGGCTTGGTCGTTCGGAGCTGACGTTAACCCATTGGGTTTAGGAGGCGCGATCACGTTTGTTACCATATCCAGATAGGATTGGCCTAGTCTGCGCACCGGTCTCTTAAGATGTGATGTTTCGCGTGGAACAAAATCTTTAAAATTTGCTTTGATCCTAGAGCGTTGCACCAAGGCGCGGGATATGCAGAATGGCGCTGTTTGATGCGCAAATCTGGACGGGGTGAGATGCTCTATCGACTGCCGCATATCCGACCGGGTCAGGTTGTCGGGCTTTTGGGAGGATCGTTTGATCCACCGCATGCGGGACATGCGCATATTTCGCGAGAGGCATTGCGGCGGTTCGATCTGGACCAGGTTTGGTGGGTCGTGAGCCCAGGCAATCCGCTTAAGTCGCGTGGCCCCGCCCCGATGGCACAACGCATCGCAGCTTGTGAAGCGCTTGTTGGGCATCCGCGTGTTCACGTCACGGATTTTGAGGCGCAGGCTGGCACGCGCTACACCGCAGAAACCCTGGCCACACTTCAATCGGCCTGCGCAGGTGTGCGGTTTGTTTGGCTGATGGGGGCTGACAATCTGGCTCAGCTTGATCAGTGGCAGGACTGGCATGATATCGTGGCGCGCGTGCCTTTGGGGGTTCTGGCGCGCCCGGGTCAACGTATCTCGGCGCGCATGTCCAAAGCAGCGCGGATCTACCGAGGGCAACGCATCCCAGGGCGACAGTCCAGAGCGCTGGCTATCTCTGATGCGCCGGCCTGGTGTTTTGTCAACGTCCCCATGGCGGATATTTCTTCCACAGAGATCCGGGCGCGGGGCGACTGGCGTGGCCTGTCGAAAAGTTGATGGGGGAGTGAACCGGAAAGCGGATTGTGCGAAGCCGGTGGCTTAGGTTAACTGCGTTTATGAATTACAGAGTTTCACGACGTTTCTTCATAACAACTGCGTTGAGTGTGCTGGGCACTGCCGGTCTGGCGAATGCGCCAGAGGTCTCGCTTCGCCCGCAAAAAAGACCGGATGGCCCTCGTGCGCCGCGCGCAACGGGCGCGCAGACCCTGGTTGACACCGCAAACCTGGGTGGAGACGTCAGTTTCGCAGTGGTCGATTCAAAGTCTGGCAAGGTGCTGGAGGCTATGAACGGGGCCAAGGGTTTGCCGCCTGCCAGCGTAACCAAGGCGCTGACGGCCCTATACGCCCTGGATGTTCTGGGGCCGGATTATCGATTTGAAACCAGGATTTTGGCGACCGGGCCAGTGAAGGACGGCGTGCTGGATGGAGACTTGATCTTGGCCGGGGGCGGGGACCCGACCTTGGACACGGATATTCTTGGGGATATGGTGAAGCGCCTTAAGGAGGCCGGAGTCACCAGAGTGACGGGGCGGCTGCGGTGTTGGGCAGGTGCCGTGCCGTTTGTGCGGTCAATAGATCCCGGACAACCCGATCACGTGGGTTACAACCCGTCGATCTCAGGTTTGAACCTCAATTTCAATCGCGTGCACTTTGAGTGGAAGCGCAAGGGCCAGAATTACGATGTCACGATGGAAGCGCGGACCAAGCGGTATCGCCCCGCCGTGAAGGCTGCACGCATGGAAATTTCGAACCGTAAGGGACCGGTTTATGTCTATTCCGATGGTGGGGATCATGACCGGTGGAGCGTGGCGCGACGGGCCCTTGGCAATGGCGGGGCGCGGTGGTTGCCGGTGCGGTATCCGCACACCTATACGACAGAGGTTTTTGCGCGTCTGGCAGAGGTGAATGATATCTCCTTGACCGCTGGAGAGCCGGTCAAATCCTTGCCGGATGCCCCGATGCTGGTGAGCCATCAAAGCGCACCGTTGACAGATATTTTGCAAGACATGCTGAAGTTTTCGACGAACCTTACAGCCGAGCTTGTCGGATTAACGGCCTCGGCCCGGCGGCGCGGGCGGCGCACAGGCCTGGCGGCGTCTGCAAGGGAAATGAGCACTTGGGCGCAAGGTGAGCTGGGCATGAAAAACGCGCAGCTTGCGGATCACTCTGGCCTAAGCGATGCCTCGCGACTGACGTCGGTTGATTTGGCCAGGGCCCTGGCAAGGTTTGGAAAATCAGAGGTTCTGAAACCCATCCTGAAGCCAATCACCCTGCGAGACAAAAACGGTGCACCCAACAAGGGACATCCTATCCGTGTTGCTGCGAAAACCGGCACGCTCTATTTTGTCAGCTCGCTTGCAGGCTACGCGACATCACCAAAAGGCAAGGACCTTGCCTTTGCGATTTTTACCGCCAATGACGATCTGCGGGCTAAAGTCGATAGCAAGAACGACACGCGCCCTCGGGGGTCGAAAAGCTGGAACAGCCGATCAAAGCGCCTTCAGCAGCAGCTTATTGAGCGTTGGAGCACGCTTTACGGTTAAAGCGTTTCGAGAAAAACCTGCGTCACGAATTTTCGTAAAACGCTTTAATGTGACCGGTCCAGCTTGGTCGCTAAATGTATAAGGCTTTCAGAGCCTTGAACGCCTTTGGCATCTCCAATGCGATCCAAGGCTTCGTCCAATTCTTCGGTGCTTTCTGCCTCCAGTCCGACGATCAGGTCGAACCGGCCCGATGTTGTGTGCACCTTGCGCACGTTGGGCAGAGATTGCAGCCGCGACATCACCGTGGGCTGGCTGCGCGCCTCGATTCTGACCAGAGCCGTTGCGCGTAGGGGCGCACGTCGGGCGGCGTTCACGCGCAAGGTGTACCCAGCGATTACGCCATTGGTTTCAAGGCGTTCGATCCGGGCTTGCACCGTCGTGCGCGCCAGACCCAGGCGCCGCGCCAACATAGCCACGGGCGCCCGAGCGTTTTCCTGTAAGAGCGCGATCAGCGCTTCATCTAGTTCGTCTGTTTGCATGATTCCCCCAATCACTTTGCCGAAATAATACGTCAATTCATCCAAACTGCCGCCATATTTTAACGCAGGCTGGTGTAAAGTTAAGAAAAACAATGTTTCGAGGCAGACCATGTATACGCGATTTCAATGGCCCAGTCCGATAGATCATTTGCGTCGCAAAACACCCGATACGGCGATTTTATACTTTTGTCCCGCGGTGTTACAGGCCACGGCGCGGGTTTTTCAGGCGGGATTTCCGGGGTTGGTGACGTATGCGGTCAAGGCCAACCCAAACAGGGCAGTTTTGGAAAATTTAACCGCTGCAGGTCTAACTGCCTTTGACGTTGCCAGCCCGGCAGAGATGACGGCGGTGCGTGCGGTCGCGCCGGAGGCGTTGCTGCATTACAACAACCCGGTGCGGTCACTGGATGAGGTGCGCTGTGCGGTCACGCATGACGTCGCGTCTTATTCGGTGGATGAGCTCTCGGAATTGGATAAGCTGAATATCGTGCCGCAAGGCACAGAAATTGCAGTGCGTTTGGCGCTTCCGGTCAAGGGTGCGGCCTATGATTTCGGGGCCAAGTTCGGAGCAGAACCGGAAGAGGCGGCGATGCTTTTGCGGCTGGTGGCGGAGCGGGGATATGCGCCATCTGTCTGTTTTCATCCCGGAACCCAATGTGCCGATCCGGAGCCTTGGGGCACCTATATTCGCGCTGTGGCAGACGTGGCCAATGCTGCCGGGGTCAAACTGGCGCGGATCAATGTTGGCGGCGGGTTTGCGTCGAACCGGGATGGCGTGGTCCCCGATCTGACGGCAATTTTTGAGCATATTGGCGCAGTGACCCGAGAGGTTTTCGGTGCGGATGCCCCACAGCTCTTGTGCGAGCCGGGGCGCGCGATGGTGGCGGACGCGTTTTGCCTGGCCACGCGGGTCAAGGCCACGCGCGATTCTGGAGCCGTGTTCCTGAATGATGGGATTTATGGCGCACTGGCCGAGGCGCGGGATATGGGGGCCGTGGCGCGGGTGCGCGTGGTGTCGGAAAAGGGCACACTCCGTGAGGGCGCAAAATCGCCACGCATCGTCTTTGGTCCAACCTGTGACAGTCTGGACCGGCTGCCAGAGCGGCTCCTGCTGCCGTCTGACATTGCGGAAGGCGATTATGTGATTTTCGACGGTATGGGGGCTTATGGGGAATGCCTGGCCACGGCGTTTAACGGTTACGGGCCGTCCGCGCCGGTGCTTGTCTCGCAATTCGAATAAAGCATTTCGCCTTTGACCTCAGACATCAGCGAAAGACGAAACGCGTGCACCGATTGAGTGTCGCGCTGCGTTTCGCGATCATCTGTGCTCAGGTTTGTCGCGAAACGCTTTAGGCAAGGCTGGACACCCCGGCGCGCCACGCTAGGGTCCGCGTGACTGATAAGGCTTGGAGCAGTCATGGAAAAGTTTGGACGCAGTCAGCCCGTCACACGGATCGAGGACCGGCGGTTTCTGACGGGGCATGGGCAATATGTCTCTGACTTTGCTCTGGATGGGTGTCTTCGCGGCTATTTCTTGCGCTCAGCGGTGGCCCATGCAGACTTCACACTGGATCTGAGTGAGGCACGGTCTGCGCCGGGTGTGCATCTTGTTCTGGACTCAGATGGTCTCGCCGCCGCCGGCGTGACCGAACCGATGCCTGCCATGGATGTGCAGAACCGCGACGGCAGCAAGACGCCCATTCCACGCCGTCCCCTTTTGGCCGAGGATCGCGTGCGCTTTGTGGGCGAGGCGATGGTTTTCATTGTCGCTGACAATCTTGATGCGGCGCGTGATGCGGCGGAGCTGATCGAGATCGACTATGATGAGCGCGATGTTCATCTGGACCTGGCGCTGGGCGGGCCGCAATTACACGAAGTTGCACCTCGAAACCAAGCGTTTGATTGGGGTATTGGCGACGAGAAGGCCGCAGAGGCCGCGATTGTCGAGGCAGAGCATGTGGTCAAGATGCATGTCGTGGACAACCGCATCATCGCCAACCCGATGGAGGGCCGCAGCGTTCTGGCGCAAGTCGCAGAGGGGCGCCTGCATATTGCCTTTAGCGGTCAGAATGTCTGGAACACCAAGCGGCATGCAGCGCGTATTCTGAGCATGCAACCTGAGGACATTCGGGTCACGATCCCGGATGTTGGGGGCGGTTTCGGCACCAAGGCCCCGGATTACCCGGAGACCTTTGTCGTGGCACAGGCCGCGAGGATGGTGGGGGCACCGGTGCTTTGGGTGGCGGACCGAACCGAGACAATGCTGTCGGACAATGCAGGCCGGGATCTTGTGCATGACCTGACGCTGGGCTTTGACGAAAACCTGAAGATCACCGGCTACCGCGTTGATACGCTGTGTAATTTGGGGGCTTACAATGGGCCCTTTGCGCAGAACATTCAGACCGCACTTTTCTCAAAGGTTGTGATGGGGGTTTACGATGTGCAGAACGTCTATCTGCATGTTGAGGGTGTTTACACAAACACAACACAGGTCGATGCCTATCGTGGCGCTGGACGCCCGGAGGCGATTTTTGCGCTGGAGCGGATCATGGATCAGGCGGCGCGAGAGCTTGGCGTTGATCCGTGGGACTTGCGGCGACGGAATTTCATCAAGGCGGATCAGTTCCCGTATGTCACGGCGATTGGGGAAACCTATGACGTGGGTGATTTTGAACGGGTGCTGGACCGCGTAGAAAACTTGTCAGACCGCGCCGGGTTCGTGGCGCGGCAGGCTGACGCCAAATCGCGGGGTAAGCTGCGCGGCCTGGGGCTGTGTTTCTATATTGAGAGTATTCTGGGTGACCCGTCCGAGACTGCGCATATCGAGTTTACCGATGATGGCGGCGTGACGCTTTATGTGGGCACGCAATCCAACGGACAGGGGCATGAGACGGTTTATGCGCAGTTCCTGCACGATCAGACGGGGGTTCCTGTGGATCAGATCACCGTGGTGCAAGGCGACAGTGATCGGATCGAGAAGGGCGGCGGGACGGGGGGATCCCGCTCTGTCACCGTGCAGAACAATGCGACGCTGGTGACAGTGGATGCGATGGTGGGGGCGTTTACGCCCTATCTTGCCGAGAAAATGGGCGTAGCCGAAGACGAAGCTCACTTCGACCATGAGACATTCCGCGCGCCGGGGTCAAACATGACGCCGACCTTGCTGGAAGCGGCCGAGATGGCGCGCACGGATGGGCGTCGCGATCTGTTGAACCATCGTGAAACGGCCGAGCTTCCGGCGCGTTCTTTTCCCAATGGGGCGCATGTCTGTGAGGTTGAAATTGACCCTGAGACGGGCCAAACTGAGATTATCCGTTACACAGTCGTTGATGATTTTGGAAATCTTATCAACCCATTGCTGGTCGAAGGTCAGGTGCATGGCGGTGTGGTGCAAGGCATTGGACAAGCGCTTTGCGAACGCGTGAGCTATGATGAGGACGCGCAGCTTTTGACGGCCTCCTTCATGGACTATGCCATGCCGCGTGCCGCAGATGTGCCTATGTTTACATTTACGACCGAAGCGGTGCCGTCGACCACCAATGTCATGGGCATGAAAGGGTGTGGCGAGGCCGGGACGGTCGGCTCGATGGCGGCTGTGGCCAATGCGGTGGCAGATGCCTTGTCACACGCGGGTGTCGTGCGGGCAGATATGCCCTTTACCCCGCACCGGGTATGGAAGATGCTGAACGAAGATGGACCTGACACGCTTCATTCGACCGCTTAAGCGCCTGCTGCCGACGCGTCCTCGGCGTGCTCCGCGTGTGCGCCGCACCCACCGCAGCGCTGTGACACATGTCATCATCCTTGATGGCACCATGTCGACCCTGAGCGAAGGGTGCGAAACAAATGCAGGCCACACTTACAAGCTTTTGTCTGAAGTCGTCGGTTCGGGGCTTTCGATCTACTATGAGGCCGGTGTGCAATGGCCGGATTGGAAACGGACGACTGATGTCATTCTTGGCCGTGGCATCAACCGGCAGATCAAGCGCGCCTACGGGTATCTTGCTTCGCGATATCGCCCTGGAGACCGGATATTCCTTTTCGGGTTTTCGCGCGGTGCGTTTGCAGTCCGCTCTTTGGCGGGGGTGATAGACCAGGTTGGTCTTTTGAAGCCGCAATATGCCACGGAACGACATATAGAGACGGCGTATCGCCACTATCGCGAAGAGCCCGGGCGCGATGTTGCCAAAGCTTTTACATCACGCCGCTGCCATCCGGAGGTTGAGATCGAAATGCTTGGCGTCTGGGACACGGTCAAAGCGCTTGGGTTATGTCTGCCGATTGTCTGGCGGTTCAGCACGCCCAAACATGCCTTTCACAACCATGAACTTGGCCCCCATATTCGCCATGGGTATCATGCTCTTGCTCTGCACGAGACACGTAAAGCCTATGCGCCTGTGCTATGGAACACACAGACCGACATGCCGGGGGCCAAGGGGCGGATTGAGCAGGTCTGGTT
Source organism: uncultured Roseovarius sp. (assembly GCA_947496175.1). Lineage (GTDB taxonomy): Bacteria > Pseudomonadota > Alphaproteobacteria > Rhodobacterales > Rhodobacteraceae > Roseovarius. The sequence continues at coordinate 282,564 of CANMBU010000001.1, read as the reverse complement.
TCGCGGCAGTCATGGTGACGTTGGCGGGCAGCTGGACGGATTTCATGCGGCCCGACCGTTGTCGAATATCCCACTGGTGTGGATGCTGGAGCGGGCAGGCCATCATGGGCTGGAACTTCCCGAAGGGTGGCAAGGACGGTTTGAGCGAAATGCCATGGCGCCATCAGTGGGCACTTGGCGCGGCTGGGCGCGGATTTTCCTGATGCGTGCGCCGCGCAAAATGGGTCAGGACCCGTCAGAGCGGGTACACGAGTCGGTTGAGGCCTCGGCCAAGGAAGTGCTGTCGGGGGCGGAGCCGGCGGTTTGACAAAAAAGCCCCCACTCATGGGGAACGAGCGGGGGCAGGGTGTGCGGGTTTGTGGAACCCTCACAGGGGTCTTGGGATCAGGCGACGTGGCGTAGCTCTGTTTTTGGTGTGACGCCCAAAGCGTGGCAGATGTCGCGGGTCAATTCGGGGCGGTTGAGTGTGTAGAAGTGTAAGTGTTGGACGCCCTCGTCCATTAGGTTGCTGCAAAGTTCTGTTGCAACCGCGGTGGCCAGAAGCTCTTCACGCCCGTCGCGCACAGCCTTGTCAAACGCATCGCTGAGCCAGGTCGGGACGGAAGCGCCACAGGCCTTGGCAAACCGGAGGGTGCCAGACCAGTTTTCGATGGGCAAAACACCGGGAATGATGGGAGCGTTGATCCCCGCCTTGGCACAGGCGTCACGGAAGCGGAAGAATGTCTCAGCCTCAAAGAAGAACTGCGTGATTGCCCCGGATGCACCTGCATCTATCTTGCGCTTGAGCCAATCAATGTTGGCTTTTTGGCTCGCGGCTTCGGGATGCTTTTCAGGATAGGCACCGACACGAATGTTGAAATTACCGGTGTCTGCCAGAGACGAGATCAACTCACAACTATCAGCAAAGCCGTTTGGGTGTGGCTCAAAGTTTGCGGCACCCTTAGGAGGATCGCCGCGCAGAGCGACGATGTCTTTTACACCCGCCTTGGCATAGTCCTGCGCGACGGCAAGTGTTTCCTCACGGCTTGCGCCCACGCATGTCAGGTGAGCCGCCACGTTCAGGCCGCTGGATTTGTGCAAAGTGGCCACGGCATCGCGCGTCAGTTCCCGCGTGGTGCCGCCTGCGCCGTATGTGACGGACACAAATTGCGGGGCGAGTGGGGCGAGAGTCTGCACAGTGTCCCACAGGCGAAACGACGCCTCCAGCGATTTGGGCGGGAAGAATTCGAAGGATACGGATGGCGCGGACATGGCAGTGAGCTCCGGTAAGAACAGATGAGAACCTTGTCGCAAAGTCGTTTATGTGAAACAACTTCATAAAATTCATTGTTTGAATGAGGCGACCTCATAAATCATGCATATCGACTTTCGACATCTCCGCACGATTCGAGCCATTCATCAGGCGGGTGGCCTGGCACGTGCGGCTGATCTTTTGCACATCACGCAGTCTGCTTTGTCGCATCAGATCAAAGGGCTGGAAGATCAGGCGGGAGTTGAGCTGTTCGTGCGGCGGTCTAAGCCTCTGAAGCTTTCGGCGGCAGGTTTGAGGTTGTTGCGAGTGGCTGAAAAGGTGCTGCCTGAGGTTGAGGCGCTTGAGGCAGAGTTTTCAGGTTTGCGCCAGGGCAGTGCGGGGCGATTGCATATCGCTATTGAGTGTCATGCCTGTTTTGAGTGGCTCTTCCCGGTGCTGGAGCGGTTTCGCCAGACATGGGCGGACGTCGATATTGATATCCGGCCCGGGCTTGCCTTTGATGCTTTACCAGCGCTGCAAAAGGAAGAGGTCGATCTTGTGGTCTCTTCTGATCCTGAAACGCTGGATGGTGTTGTTTTTCAACCGCTTTTCGACTATGAGCCGCTGTTTGTCGCCTCAAGCCAGCATGCTCTGACTGCCCGCGATCACGTTATCGCCGAAGATTTTCGGGATGAGACACTGATCACTTACCCGGTGGATCGGTCACGGTTGGATGTGTTCACCGAATTGCTGACGCCCGCCAAGGTCGAGCCGCGTGCGGTGCGTCAGATTGAACTGACCGCGGTGATCCTGCTTTTGGTGGCGTCCAACCGCGGTGTCGCGGTCTTGCCCGATTGGGTTTTGCGAGAGCAGCGCAGCAGCACGGAATACGTGACCCGGAAACTGACTCCCAAGGGCGTGACCAAACGGCTCTACGCAGCAATCAGAGAAGATGATGCGGATAAGCCATTCATGGCGCATTTGATCCGGCTGGCACGGGAAATCCCGCTGCATTTGCAAAAGCCCGTGGAACCAGCATGAGCGACGCGACTTGTGACCCCGTCGCGTTGGCACTAAGCATCTAGGTGACCTGAACAAGACGTCGGATTCATTTCGTGACACGCCTGCCTCTCTCAGTTGTTGTTCCCGCCCGCAATGAGGCCGAGACGATTGGTTCAGTTGTAGGCCATCTTCTGAGTATGGACTGGGTCGATGAGGTGGTCGTTGTCGACAATGCCTCTCAGGATGACACCGCAAAACTGGCGCAGGAGGCGGGCGCGCGGAGCGTCTTTGAACCGCAAGCCGGAATGGGCCATGCCGTGCGCGCTGGACTGGCCGCTGCGGCCCATGATTGGGTGATGAAAGTTGATGCGGATCTGGAAAAGTTTAACGTTAAACTATTTTCTGAAATGGTGGATGCGCGTGGTGGCAATATCGGCCTGATCAAAGGCGACTGGACCGACCCCAAAGACAATATGCCGATGACGAGATTGCTCGTAAAGCCAGGAATTTCCTGGCTTTTTCCTGACCTGAAGGGGCTAAGGTCACCAAACACCGGAATTTACCTCGTCAACCGATCATTAATCGCCCATCAGGAGATCGTCGGCAATTATGCCGCTGATCTGGACGTCATGGTGCGTGTTTATGCCGCCGGAGCGAAGGTGATTGAGGCCGATATTGGCCGGATCGAGCATGATATGCGCGATGTTGGTCACTACAACAAGATGGCGGAAACGATCATGGGATTTTTGCTCTCATGTCAGCAGACCCGGATCACCGAAGAACTTGTTGTTCTGGCGCAGACCGCTGGGGAAGTATTGCAAAATGCCTTTGGGCTTTGCTCTATGCGGGCCAAGGCGGGTGCAGTAGTGCGTGTTTTTTTGGAAGACGATGGGTCAGCGCAAGCAGAAGTTCTGAAAGGTGCTTTGGCGGCGTGGCCTACATCTCGGGTTTTGCCGCTCGCGGAGGCAAAAAACTTTGCGCCGGAGGGTCCCGAAGAGCGTATTCAACTGCTTTGTTCTGCCGCTTTGTCAGCACACGGGTTTGATTTGCAGACAGGTCTGACAGCGCGCGGTTGTTCTATGCCAGAGGCGCTTGTGATGGCGGGTTTTGATGGATTTCGGTCTGATCATGGGTTCGATGTCACATCAGTTCTTGACGTGAAGTCGAACGCCCTGACGCTCGCAGGGTTACCGTCGACCGCTTCGCCGCGCGAAGTGTTTCAAAGCCTAAGCAGCTATGTCAACAAGGCCAGAGCCATATGAAAGTCGCCACCGCAGCCTATCCGCTCGATCCAGTCAAAACCTGGAGCGCGTATGCCCAAAAGATAGAAAACTGGGTTGCAGAGGCGGCGGGGCAGGAGGCTAAGCTACTGGTTTTTCCTGAATATGCGGCCATGGAGCTGGCCATGCTGTCAGGACCAGAGGTGGCTTCGGATTTGGAGAAGTCCTTGCACGCGGTGTCCGACCGCGTCCCAGAGGCGGATGCTTTGCATGTTGAGCTTGCGGCCAAATATGACGTGCACATCTGTGCAGGTTCTGCGCCCGTTTATGATCCGGAGCTTGGAGATCGTCCTGTCAATCGCGCAAGGCTGATCACACCAACGGGTGCAATAGGTATACAGGACAAACAGATCATGACGCGATGGGAGCGTGACCCGATGCACGCCGCGTCCGGTAGAGGGTTGCAGCTCTTCGAAACTGCCATCGGTAAAATTGGCATACTTATCTGTTATGACAGTGAATTTCCGCTTCTGGGCCGGGCATTTCATGATGCGGATTTGATCCTTGCTCCTTCCTGTACAGAGGCTTTGTCGGGATATTGGCGCGTTCGGATTGGGGCAATGGCGCGTGCCCTTGAGACGCAATGCGTCAGCGTGATGGCATCTTTGGTGGGAGAGGCGCCCTGGAACGAAGTGGCGGACCTTACCACAGGGATGGGGGGCATTTTTGGTCCGCCGGATGCCGGATTTCCTGATACGGGCGTGTTGGCCGAGGGCGAGCTCAACACACCGGGCTGGACGTATGCCGAGGTTGATCTTGAGCAAATTGCCCATGTCCGGGCCGATGGGCGGGTATTGGGCCGAGCGCATTGGGCCGAACAAGAGGGCCGTGACAAACGCGTGACGTCGCGGTCTCTAAAGTAATATTCAGCTTGAAAAACACCACAAATAGGACCATTTAAGGCGCGTCCCAATGTGAGGGACGCCAAACAAAGGAGATACCATGGCCAAGGAAGACACGCTCGAATTTCCAGGTGTCGTCAAGGAACTCCTGCCTAACGCGACATTCCGGGTCGAGCTTGAGAACGGCCATGAGATTATCGCCCACACGGCAGGAAAGATGCGCAAGAACCGCATTCGCGTTCTGGCGGGCGACAAAGTTCAAGTCGAGATGACCCCCTATGATCTGACCAAAGGCCGGATCAACTATCGCTTCAAGTAACTGCGGTGTCCGCAGTCCGAAACTTGGGAAACGGTGTTCGGATAAGATGCGGAATAACATGAAGTCAGCGCGTTTGATCCTCGGATCAGGCAGCCCGCGCCGGCGTGAGCTGTTGGCGCAGATCGGTGTCGTGCCGGACGACATTTGTCCGCCTGATATTGACGAAACCCCTTCAAAAAGTGAGTTGCCCCGGCTGTATTGTGTGCGCATGGCACGCGAAAAGGCGTATGCGGTCAAAGCCACGGAGGATGACGTCGTATTGTCGGCGGACACTACCGTTTCTTTGGGCCGACGTATTTTAGGCAAACCCGAAAACGTGGGTGAGGCAGAGGCGTTTCTGCGCCTGATGTCGGGACGGCGGCACAAGGTGATTACCGCTGTTGCTGTGCGTCGGGGGGACCAGATCTGGGAAAAGGATGTGGTCACGGATGTGAAAATGAAGCGGCTTTCTGAGTCCGAGTTGCGCGCCTATCTGGCAACGGAAGATTGGCGTGGTAAGGCCGGGGCCTATGGAATTCAAGGCCCGGCCGGCGCGCTGATCCCCTGGATTCAAGGCTCCTTTACGGCTGTTGTTGGCTTGCCTTTGACCGAAACCGCCGGGCTCTTACAGGCGGCGGGATATCCTGTGTTTGAGGGTGGCGCATGAAGGGACGGGTGGTCGCTCTAGGTCACGTGGGCGAGGCCGAGGCCGCTGCCCTGATCGAAGACGGACAACTGGTTGATTTTCTCCGCGACAGCGATCAGCCGCGCCCGGGAACGATTTACCGTGCTATCTCGGATCGTCCGGTTAAGGGGCAGGGTGGCATGTTCGTCAAGACGCCCGATGGCATGGGGTTTTTAAGAAATATCAAGGGCCTGGGGGCAGGGAAGCCTATTCTTGTACAGGTCACAGGGTATGCCGAACCGGGCAAAGCTATTCCCGTCACCGCGCGGCTATTGTTCAAGAGCCGATATGCGATTGTGACGCCTCATGCCCCTGGTGTGAATGTCTCGCGCGCCATTCGCGATGAAGACCGCCGGGATGCTCTGATTGTTTTGGGCAAGACGGCTATGGACGGACAGGAGGCGGGGTTAATCCTGCGTTCCTCCTGCGCCGAAGCAGAGGATAACGCGATTGCCGAAGACATCGCGCAAATGCTGTCGGTCGCCTCACACGTGGCCGGGGACGCCGATGAGGGTGGGCCTGAGAAACTGCTTGAAGGCGATGGGCCGCATGAGTTGGCCTGGCGCGATTGGCCGCAGCCGGATCTTTGGGTTGATGCTCCGCAAGGCTTTGAAGATCATGGGGTTTTAGATCTTCTCGATGGTTTTATGCAGTCGCATGTAAAGCTCTCGGGCGGGGCTTCCCTCTATGTAGAACCCACACGGGCCTTGATTGCGGTAGACGTAAACACAGGCGCAGACACGTCCGCATCCGCTGGGTTCAAGGCCAATCTCGCCGCGGCACAGGCCCTGCCTCGTGAGCTTCGCGTGCGGGGTTTGGGCGGACAGGTTGTGCTTGATCTGGCCCCGATGCCCAAGCGGGACCGCCGTGCATTCGAAAGCGCCCTGCGCGCTGCGTTTCGCAAGGACACGGTCGAGACGACACTGGTCGGTTGGACTCCGCTGGGCCATTATGAGTTGCAACGCAAGCGGGATCGCTTGCCTTTGAGCGGGGGAATGACATGAGCTGTCCGATTTGCGGAAAAGACACGGTTCAAGCGGTGCGTCCGTTTTGCTCCAAGCGCTGTGCGGATGTGGATCTGGCCAATTGGATGCGCGGGAAATATGTCGTGGCGTCTGATGACGCAGACGAGGCGGACGAGGTTGAATTACGCTTACCAGACTTCACGAAAAGACCGATGAATTGAACGAAAATGCCTCTGGACAGCGCCAAGCAGGTCGCCTAGAACGCTGCGACGTAAACGCCCCGCGTTTCACGTGCCCGGGTAGCTCAGGGGTAGAGCAGTGGATTGAAAATCCTCGTGTCGGTGGTTCGATTCCGCCCCCGGGCACCATAAAATCAAGCAAGACACTTAGACTGCGCGGTTGTCTTCGGATGCATGGTCGCGGACTAAAACGTGGCGATCCCGGAAGGACTCGAACCCTCAGCCTGCTGATTAGAAGTCAGCTGCTCTATCCAGTTGAGCTACGGGACCGCTGGCTTTGGTTTAGCCGCGTCACAGGCCAAGATCAAAGGCTAATCGGCAAATGGGTCGTTGGGATATGTCACGCCAGCAAGATAGAGACCTTGCGGGGGGCAGACCGGGCCGCAGGCTGCGCGGTCGCAGGCGTTTAAGGCCGTTCTTATGTCGTCTGGCACCCATGCGCCTCGACCCACACGTTCCAAGGTGCCAACGATGCTTCGGACCTGGTTGTGCAGGAACGACCGGGCGCGCAGGTGGAAATGTACTTCCGGCCCACTCAATCCCTCCTGCCACTCGATCTCAATCTCATCCAAAGTTTTGACCGGGCTTTTGGCCTGGCAGATGCTGGACCGAAAGGTGGTGAAATCGTGATTGCCGATGAGATGCGCCGCACCTGCACGCATCGCATCGACATCCAGATCATAGGCCACCTGCCACACCAGCCCGGCCTCATGGGTCGCCGGCGCACGGCGCATCAAAAGCCGAAAGAGATACTGCCGCTCTACGGCTGAGAACCGTGCGTGCCAATCTTCATCCGTTTGCGCGCAGTCCAGGATTGCCACGGGAAGCGGCTTGAGGTGGTGATTGAGCGCTTCAGACAGGCGAAAAGGATTCCAGTCCTTTTCCAGATCACACTGTGCCACTTGTGCGAGGCCATGTACGCCCGCATCGGTCCGCCCTGCCGCGGCAATGGTGTGCGCGCCCGGTTCCAGCTTGGCAAGAGCAGCCTCAATGGCCCCTTGTACCGATGGCTGGTCGGCTTGTCTTTGCCACCCGGCAAAAGGCGCGCCATTGTATTCAACTTTCAGGGCATAACGTGGCATGGCGGGCTTGTAGCCTGCGTATTGGGTTATGCACAATCCCTCGTCATGCGGCCTGTTCTTCCGATGGGTTTTTGCGCGAAAATTCCCCGCTGACTTCCCTCTGGCAAGCTGAGCGGCGCACGCTTATCTTGAGGCCAAAGGGGGCAGTCATTGGTTATCACCACACTAGCAGATGGGCTGACGCGCGGTATTGAGAGCGTGTCGGACACGGTATCGGGCGTGTTTCGAGAGCCGGTAATTCGCCTTGGTGTCACCGGGCTGAGCCGGGCTGGTAAAACTGTGTTCATCACCTCGCTTGTGGCGAATATGATGGATCGCGGGCGCATGCCTGGCCTCTTGGCTGCGGCGGATGGCCGGATCACGGCGGCCTATCTGCAACCACAGCCAAACGACACTTTGCCACGTTTTGACTATGAAGCCCATCTAGGCGCTTTGACAGCGGAGAACCCGCATTGGCCCGAAAGCACGCGGGCCATTTCAGAGTTGCGACTTTCCTTGCGCGTCCGTCCATCGGGGCTGCTGGGTGGTCTGCAAGGCCCACGCACAGTGCATGTGGATATTGTCGACTATCCCGGTGAATGGCTTTTGGATCTGGGGCTGCTGGACAAAAGCTTTGCAGAATGGTCGGAGGAAACCCTGTCGCGTACCGACGCGCGGTCCGAAGCGGCCGGGTATCTTGAGACGATGCGCGCGCAGGATGCGGCTGCCCTACTGGACGAAACGGTGGCGCAAAGGCTGGCCAAAAGTTACACCGACTACCTTGCGCAGGCGCGCGCAGCCGGGTTGTCGGATTGCACACCGGGGCGGTTCCTTCTGCCGGGTGATTTGGCTGGCTCGCCGGTGTTGACCTTTGCCCCTTTGCCGCAGCCCTCCACGCCTGGGCGTAAATCCCTCTGGCGCGAGTTTGAGCGGCGGTTTGAGGCTTACAAAAGCCGCATCGTCAAACCGTTCTTTCGGGATCATTTTGCCCGAATTGACCGGCAGATTGTGCTGGTTGACGCGTTGGGCGCCGTGCATTCCGGCCCACAAGCGGTGGAGGACATGCGCCGTGCGATGCGGGATATTCTGAAGGCATTTCGTCCGGGGACCAATGCATTCCTCAGCCGGATTTTCATGGGCCGCAGAGTTGAGAAAATCCTCTTTGCTGCGACGAAAGCCGATCATTTGCATCATTCACAGCATGCGCAACTCACGGCCCTGATAGAGGCGCTATTAAGAGATGCACGCGACCGGGCCGCGTTTGCCGGGGCAGAAACATCTGCGCTCGCACTTGCCTCAATCCGGGCCACAACGGAGGAAACGCGCACGCATGAAGGTGAGACGCTCAACTGCGTTCGCGGCACGCTTTTGACTCAAACTGGTAAGCGCGGAAAACAGGCAGCTTTTTACCCCGGGTCTTTGCCGGACGATCCCGGCAAGATCCTGAACCCGGCGCGCGACGGGGCTGAGCGCTGGCTTGAGGCACAGTACGAAGTGATGAAATTTGCTCCTGCGCCTCTGACGCTTAGGCCGGGCGAGGGTCCGCCGCATATCCGGCTTGATCGCGCGGCACAGTTTTTGTTCGGAGATCGGCTATGACGCCTCAGGTCGCACAAATCTGGCAGGTGCCGTCGCTCTTGCGCATTCTTTGGGCGCATCACCAATCCGATGGGCTTCGAGACGTGTGGGTGATGCTCAAAGTGACAGCGCGTGGCTGGGTGCGGGTGATAGAAGACGCCAAGGGGCCAGTTGGGTTTGCCATGCGAGACGATGCCCGGCTTCATGCGCTTTATGTTCACCCGCGCGGGCAGGGGGCTGGTGTGGGGCGAGCTTTGCTGATGGATGCGCAATCCGATACGAGCGCGATTGACCTTTGGGTGCGCCAAACCAACAGGTCTGCGCGGCGGTTCTATAGCCGTCACGGCTTTGCCGAAAAGCACCGCGCGGGGCCTCAGGGGGCACATATTCTGATGGTCTGGCCGCCGGAACGTAGGAGCACGCCATGAATAAAGGTCCGGTTTTGATTGATCTGGAGGATGAGGCGCAGGCACCCAATCCGACCGAAGTTCCGCCTGTGCCCGATATGACGGGGGATATCGCCCCCGAAGGACGCGCGATGCAGGCGATGGCTACGCTTGCAAGCTGGCGCCCATCGCGTCTGGCGCGGCTGTTTTGGGGACTGCTTCTGACGCTGTTGGGTGCAGTGGTTTCAATTGCCGCGTGGAATTTTGTCACCGGGCTTATCGCGCAGAACCCTGTGTTGGGGTATGCGGTAACAGGCCTTGTTGCGGCCTTTGCATTGGTCTGTTTTGTGCTTGTTTTACGCGAGCTTGCCGCGTTTTCGCGCCTGTCTCGTATGGATCGTCTCCACCGCCGGGCTGAAACGGCTCTGACCACATCCGACCTCAGTGAAGCGCGGGGTGTTCTACGCGATCTAAACCGGCTCTATGCGGGGCGAGAGGACGTGCGCTGGGGGCAGGATCGGGTCCGTGCGTTAGAGCAGGATCAGTTGGATGCATCCGGGCTATTGGGGCTGGCAGAAACCGAAATTCTGAAGCCGCTCGATCTGGCCGCAAGCCGTGAGATCGAAGCGGCTGCCCGGCAGGTGGCGACAGTCACGGCCATCGTGCCACTGGCCTTTGCGGATGTCATTGCCGCGCTTACCGCGAACCTTCGGATGATCCGACGCATTGCAGAAGTTTATGGTGGACGATCGGGCACATTGGGCAGCTGGCGTCTGGCACGGGCGGTGATGACGCATTTGGTGGCGACCGGGGCTGTGGCGATTGGCGATGACATGATCGGATCCATAGCCGGAGGAGGGGTGCTGTCCAAGCTGTCGCGCCGCTTTGGAGAGGGGATTGTGAACGGCGCACTTACAGCGCGGGTTGGCGTGGCCGCGATGGAGGTGTGCCGACCCATTCCGTTTGCCACAGTGAAACGACCTTCGGTGACACGACTGGTGCAAAGAGCACTCACAGGATTGTTCAGCAAAGGCTAAGTTTTTGATGAAAAGCCGGTTTTACCGAGGTTCGGCACACCGCCCTGCAGCGTGTCGCGTTCAACAACACCGGCGCGCAGGGTTTGTCCGATACGATGTGTCAGGGCAGACCAAGCTGCGGCCTGTTCAGGTGTCAGTTCGGCTTTGAGCACGTTGTCAAAGAGCGCCAGCCAGGTGGAAAACATACCCGGCTGAACATTCCCTGCATTCACATGCGCGGCGAGTGCATTGCCCTCGTATCCACGTTCATGCAGGATTGTACCGGCCCAGAAGTCGGCCACCTTGGACTCATGCGCATCCCAATCCTCGACATGTTTGGCGAAAACAGGCCCCAGCCCGGGATGGGCACGACAGGCCTCGTAAAAGGCGGCCACAACACGCTCTATTTCGGGACGTGTGATGTCAAATCGGGGGGGCAGGGCGGTGGTCATGGCAGAAGTTTGGCGCGTGAGAGCGGTGTTTGCAACGTTCTGTACGCGAATTATGGTTAACGCACTGATTTTGGGCGGAAATCCCGTGTCGGTATGACATCGGTATCACGTCGGTATTGCGTCGGTGCCGATAACGGTGTGAGGGCGGTTTAACAGACCGCGCGGTGGGGTTACTCGTCGTAAAGCCGGTTTTCTTCATTGTTGCGCAAATGGGCGTGCATGTCGTCATAGTCCACGTCGAGATTGCCATGGGCGATGAGCGCTTCGGCATAGGTGGGCAGGCCCTCGGGCTTGGGATGGGCGTCGGATTGCCAGAGGCGGGAGCGGATCACTGATTTGCCACAGTGATAGAACGCTTCTTCGACGGTGACGATGACAGCGAAGTCAGGGATACGGCCTTTAATGGCGCATTGTTCGCGCACCTCCATGTCGCGCACCACCACGGCGCTGCCATTCACGCGCACCACTTCGGTGCGGTGCGGGACAAAGAAGACAAGGCCGATGCGGCCGGTCTCAAAGAGGTTCTGAAACCCGTCATAGCGGTGATTGCCGGGACGATCAGGGATCGCGAGCGTTTTGCGGTCGAGCACTTTGACAAAGCCCGCCGGGTCGCCTTTGGGCGAGACATCCATGTTGCCGGCTTTGTCCACCGTGGCCATGGTCAGGAATGTGGAATGCTCGATCCAGACGCGGATATGATCATCCACATGGTCGATGAATTTGCCCGTCTGGCTGTCATAGGGGCGGCGCATGTCGGCGTAGATCTGATCAACAGAGGTGAGGACGTCTTTGGGTTGGTACATGTTGAAACCCTATTCTTAAAGCGCACGATCTCTTTGGTGACAAGGTGCGAGATTTGGCTATTTGGGCTCCAATCCCACCTCAGCGAATAGTCGTGTAAAGAGCGCGCCACAGGGTTCATTCTCCATGGCTTGCGACTCAAATGCGAGTAATGAACGGGCTGTTTGCGCTTTTTGTTGTGCCTCTGGTGTCGATAGGTCGTACCGAGAGTAAAAGCGGTCAGTCATTACCTTAAAAAGGTTGTTTGTCGGATCAAGCAATTCGTCCTCTGGCAAATCGTCCATCATATTTATGAACGCCATGCAAGAATCCTTCTCAAAATCCAATTCGGGCAGTTCCAACAACCCCCAGTTCGGTGCAGTTGTATCGAGTCCAAGTTCCGTGATCGCCCTTCGCAATGCGTCACCAACGGTGACATCCTCAGGCAATCCGTATTCAGTTGGCTCCATGCAAGTTGGAACAAAGCCTTGCACGAGCGGGCCGTGAATTCGGTCTTTTTCCAGTTTTCCCAGACCATCCATAGCGGCATCCAACACCTTGGAAATTGGGTTTCCCGGGGCCAAATCTTGAAAATTTCCACCTTCGTTATCTGCAAAAAACTGCATCATTTCTGACTTGAGGGCTTGGCATGTTTTTTCATTCAAGTCGCTTGGCAACGCATTCACTGTGTTTGACCAGAAGAAAAGTCCCGCAAATAAAGGAAGATACGCTTTCATCGCTGCCCTCGTTTCACTATCTTCCGCCAGTTAAGAACCCAAGGGATCAAACGGCAAGTCAAAATTAGCCAAGCTGGCTGTATCCTTTCCAGACGGAGCGGGTCGGGCCTGTGTAGCGCAGGGCCGCGCTACGGATCACAGAGGACGTTGAGTATGTACAAACTCTATTACGCGGAAGGCAGCGCCTCTATGGGGGTGCGGGTGGTGCTGGAAGAGATCGGTGTGCCCTACGAGTTACTAGACAGCACGATTGACCGGTCTCTGCCGCGTCCCGAAGGGCAGTTGGCGGTGAACCCCAATGGCTGGGTGCCGGTGCTGCTTTGGGATGGCGGTGCGATGTATGAGGCGGCGGCGATCACGGTGTTTTTATGTGACAGGCATCCTGACGCGGGGCTGGCTCCGGCAGTGGATGATCCGGCGCGGGCGCTTTATTTGCAAACCCTCGTCTATTTTTCCAACACAGTGCAGACGGCCTATCAGCAGACATATTACCCGGACCGGTTTGTGGATGATCCCGCCGATGAACCAAAGGCCGTGCGGCGCGGGGCGCGGCGTTTGCGCGAAAGCTGGCAGGTGGTTGAGGATCAGATCGGTGATGGTGATTGGGTTCTTGGCGCGCGCTTCAGCGCGGCGGATATTTATCTCTACATGCTGACCACGTGGCTGAGTGCGGAGAAAGGGCATCCTGAATTGTGTGAGTTTCCCAATGTGGCGCGGATCGCAGGTGCTGTGGCCGAGCGGGAGAGTGTTCGGGAGGTTTATGGGGCGTAGTGTCCTCCCCGACCTGATCGGGGATCTTTTGGTCAAGAGATCCTCGGGTCAAGCCCGAGGATGACGGGGTGGTTTTATTTACCTCGCCAAAGGCACTGCTTACAGATGGAGCCGTGTTCAAGGGCTAGGAGGTCCCGGCTCGGGGGCCGGGACAGCGTTACATCACCCCAGCGATTTCTCACCCCATTCATTCTTGCCCCTTCTTGCGGCCCTGCCTATAACCACGCTCATGATGTACGCCCATGCCATCATTATTCGAATTATATGCCCGGCGCTCTGAGACCATTGAGCCGCCGGGACAAGGCGTTTGGACGCTCGCGCCGCCCCCTGATTTTCTAAGACACCTGACGATGAAAAGGACGCATCCGATGTGCGCCGACACGACTGATACGACACTGGACTACAAAGAGACACTGAACCTGCCGCAGACCGAGTTTCCGATGCGCGCAGGCCTGCCCAAACGCGAGCCGGAGTGGCTTGAGCGGTGGAACAAGATGCGGGTTTACAAGCGCCTGCGCGACAAGGCGGCGGGGCGTGAGGCGTTCACGCTGCATGATGGGCCGCCCTATGCCAACGGGCATCTGCATATTGGGCACGCGCTCAATAAGATCCTGAAGGATATGGTGGTACGCTCTCAGCAGATGATGGGCCGCGATGCGCGCTATATCCCGGGCTGGGATTGTCACGGGCTTCCCATTGAGTGGAAAATCGAAGAGCAATACCGCGCCAAAGGGCAGAACAAGGATCAGGTTGATGTGGTCGATTTCCGGCAGGAATGCCGGAAGTTCGCCGAAGGCTGGATCGACATTCAGCGGGATGAGTTCAAGCGGCTGGGTGTGACGGGCCGTTGGTCTAAGCCTTATGTGACGATGGAGTATCGCTCCGAGCGGATCATCGCGGAGGAATTTCAGAAATTCCTGATGAACGGCACGCTTTATCAGGGGTCAAAACCCGTGATGTGGTCGCCGATTGAGCAGACCGCGCTGGCCGAGGCGGAGGTGGAGTATCACGACAAGGACAGCTTTACGGTTTGGGTGAAGTTCGCGGTGCAGCCGCGCCCCGGCCCCCGAGCCGGGGTCTCTTCGGGCCAAGAGGTCCCGGATCAAGTCCGGGACTGCGATCTGACTGGTGCAAGCGTCGTCATCTGGACCACGACGCCCTGGACCATCCCGTCCAACAAGGCTGTCGTCTACGGATCAGACATCGCCTATGGCCTTTATGAGGTCACAGACACGCCCGAGGAATGCTGGGCCAGTGTGGGTGATAAGTTCATCCTTGCCGACAAACTTGCCGGTGATGTGATGGCCCGCGCGCGGCTGGAAGACGGGCAATGGAACCGGGTGCGGGATGTGACTGCCGGCGAATTGTCTGGTCTTTCGCTGGCCCATCCACTCGCAGGTGCAGAAGGCTCTAACGGCGAGTGGGATGACCTGCGCGACTTCCGCGCGGCGGATTTTGTCACCGACGAAGAAGGCACCGGGTTTGTCCATTGTGCGCCGTCCCACGGGATGGAAGAATATGAGCTTTACCGTGATCTGGGCATGCTGGAGCAGGTCATCACCTATAACGTTATGGATGACGGGTCGTTCCGGGCTGATCTGCCGTTCTTTGGCGGGACCTATATCCTCAGCCGCAAGGGTAAAGAGGGGGATGCCAATACCGCCGTCATCAACAAGCTGGTGGAGGTTGGCGGTCTGCTGGCGCGCGGCAAGATCAAGCACTCCTACCCGCATTCCTGGCGCTCTAAGGCGCC
Source organism: uncultured Roseovarius sp. (assembly GCA_947496175.1). Lineage (GTDB taxonomy): Bacteria > Pseudomonadota > Alphaproteobacteria > Rhodobacterales > Rhodobacteraceae > Roseovarius. Next base: position 267,488 of record CANMBU010000001.1, on the reverse strand, counting down.
GATCATCTATCGCAACACGCCGCAGTGGTTTGCAGCCGTGGATAAGGCCGTGGGTGATGGGAAGGACACCTATGGCACGACGATCCGGGAGCGGGCGCTGAAATCCATTGACGAGCTGGTACAGTGGACGCCGCAGACGGGGCGCAATCGGCTCTATTCCATGATCGAAGCGCGGCCAGATTGGGTGCTTTCACGACAGCGGGCCTGGGGTGTACCCCTGACATGCTTCACCAAGAAAGGCGCCTTGCCGACTGATCCTGATTACCTTTTACGGGATGAGGCGGTGAATGCGCGCATCCTTGAGGCGTTTGAGGAAGAAGGCGCGGATGCCTGGTACAAGCCCGGTGCCAAGGAACGTTTCCTTGGCAATGACTACAATCCCGATGACTGGGATAAGGTCGATGACATTCTCGATGTCTGGTTTGACTCTGGTTCCACCCATGCCTTTGTGCTGCGGGACCGCGAGGATGGTTCGGATGACGGGCTGGCGGATCTCTATCTGGAGGGCACGGACCAGCATCGCGGGTGGTTCCATTCCTCGATGCTGCAGGCCTGTGGCACCATCGGGCGTGCGCCGTATCGGGGTGTGCTGACACACGGTTTCACGCTGGATGAGAAGGGCAACAAGATGTCCAAATCTCTGGGCAACACGATTGTGCCTGAGGAGGTCGTCAAGCAATACGGTGCGGATATCCTGCGGCTTTGGGTGGCGCAGACGGATTACACCAATGATCAGCGCATCGGACCGGAGATCCTGAAAGGCACGGCCGACAGCTATCGCCGCTTGCGCAACACGATGCGGTTCATGTTGGGGGCTTTGAGCCATTTCAGTGAAGCTGACCGGGTTGACGCGTCGGAGATGCCAGAACTGGAGCGCTGGGTGCTGCACCGTCTGGCAGAACTCGATCACCGGGTGCGCACGGGCTATTCCGCCTATGACTTCCAAGGCGTGTTCCAGTCGCTATTCAACTTCTGCACGGTGGAGCTCTCGGCGTTTTACTTCGATATTCGCAAGGATGTGCTTTATTGCGATGGCGACACGCCAGAGCGGCGCGCGGCGCGGACGGTGATGGATATTCTCTTTCACCGGCTGACCACGTGGCTGGCACCGGTCTTGGTCTTCACTATGGAAGAGGTCTGGCTGGAGCGGTTCCCGGGCGAAGAAAGCTCGGTGCATCTGGTGGATATTCCCGAGACGCCCAAGGATTGGCTGGATGAGCCGCTGGCGTCGAAATGGGCGGCTATCCGGCGGGCGCGACGGGTCGTGACGGCAGCACTGGAAGTGCAGCGGACCGACAAGGTGATTGGCGCCTCGCTGGAGGCGGCACCCACGGTGCATGTACGGGATGCGGCGCTGCTGGAGGTGCTGAAATCCGTGGCGTTCGAGGATATCTGTATCACGTCGGCGGTCTCCCTGACCGGCGATCCCAGCCCGGCAGAGGCGTTCCGCTTGCCGGAAGTGGATGGCGTGACTGTAGTGTTCCAAAAGGCCGAGGGTGAGAAATGCCAGCGGTGTTGGAAGATCCTGCCCGATGTGGGAAGCCATGCGCACACAGGGACCTGTGGGCGATGCAATAGCGCGTTGGGGTGAAACGGAGGTGGGGGAAACCCCACCCTACGGCATATGCCATGACAGATGACGACGTTGCAGATGTCTTGATGGGTCTTGCGTATGAGCGCGGAGCGGAAAAGACGTTTTGCCCGTCAGAGGCCGCGCGGCGATTGGCGTCGGACTGGCGGTCTCTGATGCCGCGTGTTCGGCAGGTTGCTGCGACATTACCACTGCGCGTGACGCAAAAAGGCGAAGAGATCGACATATCGACGGCGAAAGGGGCAATTCGTCTGTCGCTTCGGCCTGAAGATCCGGCGTGATGCCTGTTTTCTGGCCTTTGCAAACCGGCTAGCCTGGCTCCATAGAAGAGAGAAGAGACGCTGCTATGCCCCCGATTCAGACGATTTCCACAGGGTTTGTCGTGGCAATGGTGGGGTTCTTCAGCTCATTTCCCATTCTGCTTCAAGGGATCACCGCCGTGGGGGCCAGCCCGGATCAGGCGGCGTCGGGATTGATGGCGGCGGCGCTGTCGATGGGTCTTGCGGGGGTATTCCTTAGCCTGGTGCATCGCATCCCGGCCTCGGTGGCCTGGTCCACGCCAGGTGCGGCCTTTCTGGCGGTGACTGCGCCGGTTGAAGCCGGATTTGCCGGGGCTGTAGCCGGGTTCGTGGTGGCCGGTGTTTTGACCGTGATTTCAGGGTTGTGGCGTCCTTTGGGGCGCCTGGCCGAGGCGATACCTACACCGTTGGCACAAGCGATGCTGGCGGGCGTTCTTTTGTCTATTGTCATTCTGCCGGTGACATCGGTGATTGAGAACCCAGTGGTCGTGGTGCCGATTTTGATCACCTGGTTCGTTTTGGGACGGATAAACAAGCTGTTGGCTGTGCCGGGCGCGGTGGCGGTTGCGGCGTTGAGCGTGCTGATCTACGGCGATCTTTCCGCCTATGACCCGGCGTCGAGTATCCCAAGCCCTGTTTGGGTGGTGCCCGAGTTTTCGGTTGCGGCCGTGTTGGGGATTGGTGTGCCGCTTTACATCGTGACGATGGCCACGCAGAACATCCCGGGCCTCGCGGTGATGCGCAGTTTTGGCTACGCGCCGGGTTCCAGGCCGCTTTTGGGTACTGTAGGGGCGTTCAGCGCAGTCTCAGGGCCCTTTGGCGCGCCAGCCACATGTCTCGCGGCGATTACGGCGGCGATGTGTGCCAGTGAAGACAGCCATCCGGATAAGGAACAACGGTTCTGGTCTGCGGTTGTGGCTGGAGCAATCTACTGTGGCCTGGGTTTGTTTGCGGGCGCAATCACAGCCTTTGCCGCTTTGGCCCCATCGGTGGTGCTGCCAACGATTGCCGGGTTGGCTTTGCTGGGCGTGTTCGCAGGGTCGATGACGTCAGCTTTGGCAGATGAAACCTGTCGCGAAGCATCTGTGATCACATTTGTGATCACAGCTTCTGGTCTGACGGTTCTGGGTCTTGGAGGTGCTGTCTGGGGGCTTTTGGTCGGCGGCGCGGTTTATTTGGTGCAGCGCGGGTTGGAGGCGCGCAATACCACATAACAGCGTGCTTTTGGGCAGCGTTCGGTTTCGAGTATTTTAGACAAGAAAGAAGCCAGTCTTTCCAAGTATTACTCTTTCCAGGTTGGATGGAAGCGGTTGCCGGCAGAGAGGGTGAAAATCTCGTACCCGTCTGACGTGACGCCAATCGAGTGCTCGAACTGTGCCGAGAGTGATTTGTCGCGGGTCACGGCTGTCCAGTCATCTGCGAGGATTTTTGTCTCAGGCCGACCGAGATTGACCATGGGTTCGATGGTGAAGAACATGCCTTCTTCGAGGACGAAGCCAGTGCCTGCGCGACCATAATGCAGCACGTTTGGCGGCGCGTGGAACACCCGGCCCAGCCCATGGCCGCAAAAGTCACGCACGACGCTCATGCGGTGGCCTTCGACATAAGATTGGATGGCGTGGCCGATATCCCCGAAGGTGTTGCCGGGTTTGACCGCTTCGATGCCTTTCATCAGGGAATCGTGGGTCACCTGAATGAGGCGTTCGATTTTGCGGCTGCGTCGGCCTGCGACATACATGCGGGATGTGTCGCCATACCAGCCGTCGACAATGACAGTGACATCAATGTTCAGGATATCGCCGTCTTTGAGCTTTTTGTCACCGGGAATGCCGTGGCAGACCACGTGATTGACGCTGATGCAGCTGGCGTGTTGATAGCCCTTGTAGCCGATGGTGGCGGATTTGGCGCCTGCCTCATCGACCATCGCTTCGATTAGCCGGTCAAGCTCACCGGTGGTTTGACCAACAAAGACGTGATCGGCGATCTCATCGAGAATTTTTGAGGCCAACGCCCCGGCTTTGTGCATGCCAGCAAAGTCCGCAGCCTCATGGATGCGGATGCCGTCACGTGTCAGTCTGCCTCGGTGCTGTTCGTTCAAGAGAGTGTCCTAGGTTGTTTTCACGATCCAGTATTTAGGCCGATTGGTGTCAAAGGGCCAGTGTCTGAGGGTCGCAGACCGGTAACTTCTTCCCGATCTCAATGCTCTGTGGCGTGATTTGAGCGTGATAGGCGAGGATTTCAACCCCGTTTGCTGTAGCTGTTTGCAGGGCGCTCGCATAGGTGGGATCAATATCCGCGGCCACGCTGACCTTTGTGCAATCGGTACGTTGCACAAGGTAGAAGAGCACGGCGCGCTGGCCGGATGCGGCGACCTGCGCCAAATCGGTAAGGTGTTTTGCCCCGCGGGCCGTGACACTGTCTGGAAATTCGGCAATGCCCTGTTGGCGCATCAAAGTAACGGACTTCACCTCGACATAGGCATCAGGCAGGCCCGTGCCGCGCAGAAGGAAATCAATGCGGCTCTTGGTGCCGTATTTCTGCTCGGGCAGCACGGTGTCATAGGCCGATAACTCGCGGATGGTTCGGGCCATCAGAGCGGCTTTCAGCGCGCGGTTCGGCAGGCTGGTGTCGACGCCGGTAAAATGGCCGTTTTCGTGATCTACGAGCCGCCAGCCGTATTTCAGCTTTTTCTTGGGGTCGTCATTGGGTTCGACCCAAATCTTGGTGCCGGGCTCCGCCAAGCCCATCATGGAGCCGGGGTTGGCGCAATGGGCGGTGACCTCGCGGCCATCTTCAAGCCGGATGTCGGCGAGAAACCTTTTGTAGCGGCGAATGAGCGTGGCGGGTTCAAGAGGGGTTTGAAAGCGCATGAGAGCAGGCCTATACCGGGCTGTGATATGACACAAGGTACCCTGCATAATGCCAAATCCCACTGCTGCCATGCTGGTGATCGGAGATGAAATCCTGTCGGGTCGGACGAAGGATGCGAATATGCATTACCTGGCGTCTGCCCTGACGGAGCATGGGATCGACTTGTGCGAGATGCGGGTGATTTCCGACGATGGCGGTGCAATCCAGACGGCGGTGAATGACCTGCGCGCAGCGTATAGCCATGTGTTTACCTCTGGCGGGATTGGGCCGACGCATGATGACATCACGGCAGACAATGTGGCGCGCGCCTTTGGTGCGAAGATTGATGTGCGTGAGGATGCGCGGGCGATCCTGCAGGCGCATTATGACCGGCAGGATCTGGAATTGAACGAAGCGCGGTTGCGCATGGCGCGGATTCCAGACGGCGCGGTGCTGATCGACAACCCGGTGAGTGGTGCGCCGGGGTTCAGTCTTGAGAATGTGCATGTCATGGCGGGCGTGCCGAAGATTTTCCAGGCCATGTTGGCCGGCCTTTTGCCGACGCTGACCGGTGGTGCGCCGGTCTTGTCAGCCGCGCTTGATGTGATGCGGGGGGAAGGGGATATCGCCGGGCCGTTGGGGGATTTGGCCGAAAGGTACCCGGCATTGAGTTTTGGATCCTACCCGTTTCAACGTGATGGTCTGTTTGGCTCTAACGTTGTCATCCGTGGGCAGGACAAGGCGTCGATTGATCAGGCAATGGACGAGCTTAAAGAGCTTTTTGCGTCATGACCGGGTTGCCTGATGTTCAGACGCTGTATGAGGTGACAGAACACACCTGGCCGCCCGCGGCGGTACAAGATGCAGATGCATGGATCTTGCGGGATGGGCAAGGTGGTGGCAAGCGGGTCTCGGCGGCAACCGCGCGCAGGTTAGTTTCGCGCTCTGATCTGAATGCAGCGGAGACCGCTATGCAGGCTCTTGGCCAGACACCGCTGTTCATGATCCGCGATGGAGAAGAGGCGCTTGATAACCTGCTTGAAACTGCGGGTTACGCTGTGATCGACCCGGTCAACCTTTATGCCTGTGACATTGAGCAACTCACCGGGGAATGCCTGCCCAAGGTTACGGCCTTTGACATTTGGCCCCCCTTAGCCATTCAGGCGGATATCTGGGATGCGGGCGGCATCGGCGCGGCGCGACGCGAAGTGATGGCGCGGGTCAGCGGGCCAAAGACCGCGCTTTTTGGGCGTGAAAGCAGCCGTCCGGCGGCAACCGGTTTTGTTGCAATACATAAGAGTATTGCCATGATCCATGCGCTTGAGGTGTTGGAGCCACATCGAGGACGTCGTATGGGCACGCATCTGACCCGCCATGCGGCTTTCTGGGCCGCCGATCAGGGGGCCACGCATCTGGCGGTTCTCTGCACCAAGGCCAATCAGGGTGCCAATGCGCTCTACTCTTCCCTCGGCATGACGGTTGTGGGACAGTATCATTACCGTATCAAAGAAGGCTGACTTCTCGTGACCACTGATCCCACTGCGCTTGACCTGCCTATGGTCGACCCGCTTCCCGACGACACGCAGAAATATTTTGATATCTGCCAGGACAAATTGGGTATGATTCCCAATGTCCTGAAGGCCTATGCCTTTGACATTGAAAAGCTCAATACTTTCACGGCGATGTATAATGATTTGATGCTGGGCGACAGCGGATTGAGCAAGCTGGAGCGCGAGATGGTCGCGGTGGTGGTGAGTTCCATAAACCGCTGCTGGTATTGCCAGGTTGCGCATGGCGCTGCGGTTCGGGCGTTGTCGGGCCAGCCGGAGCTGGGCGAGGCCATGGTCATGAACTGGCGCGCCGCTGATCTTGATGATCGTCAAACGGCGATGCTGGCATTTTCGGAAAAGATCACCAAGGCTTCATCGGAAACGACGGAAGAGGACCGGCAGGCGCTGCGCGATGCAGGCTTCAGTGACCGGGACATATGGGACATTGCCTCGGTCGTGGGATTTTTCAACATGACCAACCGGGTGGCCAGTGCCACAGGAATGCAGCCCAATTCAGACTATCATGCGCAGGCGCGCTGAGGTCTTTATGTGGCGTGCCTTTGCTTCTTTGAGTTTGATGATTGTGCTGTTGGGCGGGATAGCTCATGCTTTCGAACTTGAACTGCCGCCAAGCGCGAATTTGAACCGGGAAATCGATCAGCCTACAACAAGTTATCTGGTGCCAACCGGACCTTTTGACGGCACCCGTATTCCGTCAGTGGAGGTTGAGGGTGTGGTGACGAAACAAGCCTGGCAATTCAGTGCACCCGGGCTGACTTCGCTTCAGATCATGCGACCTTTGCGGGATCAGATAATTGCAGCAGGCTATGAGGTGATCCTGGATTGCGCGGGACAGCAATGTGGCGGTTTTGACTTTCGCTATCAGATTGGCGTTTTACCTGCGCCTGACATGTTCGTTGACCTTTTCAACTATCGGTTTTTGGTGGGTGCGTCCGACATGGGTGAACCAAATGCCAGTTATCTTATGCTTCTTGTCAGTCGGGTCGGGTCGGTTGGTTACGTGCAGGTTACGCGCGTGTCGCAGACTGGCGACAGCGCCCCGAGTTTGAGTGTTTCGGCTGGAGCTGCTGCGGCCAGTTTACCCAATGCAGGTGAGGGTGAGGGGCTTGTTGCACAGCTGGAATCTCTTGGACATGTGGTTTTGGCGGATCTTGAGTTTGACACCGGATCAGGCTCATTGGGTCCGGGTCCTTATGCGTCGTTAACCACGCTGGCCGCATTTTTGACGAATGACACCACCCGTCGCGTGGCGCTTGTTGGGCATACGGACACCGTGGGTGGGCTTGCGCCGAACCGGGCGCTATCGCATCGGCGGGCCGAGGCCGTACTTGATCGATTGGTGCAGGAATACGCGGTGTCGCCAGAGCAGCTGGAGGCGGAAGGAGCGGCATATCTTGCACCTGTGGCAAGCAACCTGACACCGGAGGGACGCGAGGCCAATCGCCGTGTTGAGGCGGTACTTTTGAACACGGAGTAACTGATTTGGCGCAAGGTTTTGTCTCTACTCCACTCGGTTATGTCCGCGTGACTAGTGAGAACGGGGCGGTAACGCGCGTGCGCTGGGGGAAGATACGTCCGAAAATTGAAGATCAGGAATTTGACGCGGTGTTGGAAGGCGCGTTGGAGCAAATCCAAGCTTACTTTGCTGGCGAATTGACGACGTTTGATGTGCCGGTTGACGTCACTGGATCAGCCTTTCAGAAGCAGGTTTGTGCCGCGATGCAGGACGTCCCGTTTGGCGAGACCTGCACCTACGGCGATCTGGCCAGGATCTGTGACGCTCGGGCTCAGGCGATCGGCGCGGCGTGCGGTGGCAATCCAATCCCGATCATTGTTCCCTGCCACAGAGTTCTGGGGGCCAACAACCTGGGAGGTTTTTCAGGCTCGGGTGGGATTGAGGATAAGGTTTGGCTTTTGCGTCATGAGGGGTCTGCAAGCCTCTTGATCTAGCGACTTTTGCGCTCGGGTATGATCTGTTGTGCGATGCCTGCCAGGGTGAGATAAACGCTCGTTACGATGAGCCCCCAATGCGCCCAGCTTTCAGGGTGAAAGTCGACCCAGGCCGCCCATCCGGCAAAAAAGGTCCAGGCGAGCGCCATGGGTAGGGTGAGCGCCCGCCAGCGGGCGGTGCGTACCGGGTGCACGAATTTGAACGGGATGAACATGGCGATGGCCAAGAGTGCCACGAGCGTGAGTGACACCCAGAAATTCGGCTCAATCGCGAAGAGCACAAGCACCAGCATGTTCCAGCATCCGGGGAAGCCGGAGAAAGAATTGTCTTTTGTTTTCATACGCGTGTCGGCGAAATACATGGCGCTGGCAAAGGTGATGACGATGATGGCGAACCATCCGGTCCACCCAGGCAGGAGGCCTGATTTGAAAAGCGCAAATGCGGGGATGAAGACGTAAGTGAGATAGTCGATGATCAGATCGAGCAGTACACCATCGAACTGTGGCGCATTGCTTTTCACATGATACTTCCGCGCCAATGGACCATCGATGCCATCCACAAGGAAAGCGACAACAAGCCAGAGGAACATCAGGCTCCATTTTTCGTCAACGGCGGCCAGCATGGCCAGCATGGCAAACACGGCACCTGTTGCTGTGAGCAGGTGAACACCAAGCGCTTTGAGTTGGGTCGTCATGCGACTGTCATGGGCCATCGTGGCAAGCGATGCAAATGCAAAACCGCGCCGTGGCGACCGGCGCGGTTCAATGTTGTCTTAATGTCTGTTCAGCTCATTGGCTGACGCGGTATTCTTCGACCGGGTAGGCCAATGCATCCTGGCTTTCCCAAGCGATATGGCAGTCATGGCAAAAGCTCTGTTTGACTTTCATCGGTTTGCCATTGGGCTGAATGCCCCCATAGAGCCAACCTTTGGTATCGGGTGCTTCATCAAGGCCAACTTTGGTCATCAGAAAGAGTGGACCGGGCCGAGCTTTTTGCTTCTTGATAGAGATAGAAATACTTTCTTTTGCCAGTACCGAACCCACCGGCATTTCAACGCCTTCGTCCTCGAATTTGAGATATTGCTCGGCGGCGACATCATTGGCGTATGTGAAAAGCACCCGCTTGCCGTGCGCACCGGCAACAGCGCCGAGTGTCTGCGTTGGTGTCCAGTTGCGGTACTCAGCTGCGATTGCGTCGCCCTGAGAGGCATAGCCTTCAGCCATTTGTGCGCCGAGGCATTCGTAGAGTGCGGTAACATGATCATCTGTAAGGTCAAAAGAGTCTTCGACGGTGATGGCGGCGCAGTCTTCAGCGCTGGCGGCGCCGGCAAAAGACATGAATGCTGCGGCGATAGCTAGCTTGCGGATCATTGGGGAGCTCCTTCAATTTCTGCCCTATTGGCAATAAATCCTCACGCACCCTTTCACAAACTGCAGTCCTCAAGCCAATCAGAAGTCCTCACGTTTGCTTGAGGTTTGTGACCATACAAACGCCACTCAGAAACCAGCCGCCGTGCTCACTTCGCTCTGGGATGGGTCTTTGCATAAACCTCCATCAAACGGGACGTATCCACCGCCGTATAGGCTTGCGTCGTGGAGAGCGACGCATGCCCCAGAAGTTCCTGAATAGCGCGCAGGTCGCCGCCTGCGTTGAGCAGATGCGTGGCAAAGCTGTGGCGCATAGCATGGGGCGTGGCTGTGGACGGCAGACCAAGCTGCATGCGCACGCGCGCCATCGTTTGCTGCACCGTGCGCGGGTTCAGCGGCCCACCGCGTGCACCGCGAAAAATCGGCTGGTCAGGCTCCATGGGGTAGGGGCAGGTAGCGACGTAACGCTCGACCGCCTCGCGTGCGGGGGCGATGACGGGCACAACACGTTCTTTACCGCCCTTGCCGGTGATGCGCAGCGCCTCGCCCAGCGGCAGGTCAGAGCCCAGTAGGCCAAGCGCCTCGGAGATGCGCAAACCGCAGCCATAGAGCAGGGTGACAACTGCCTCGTCGCGCTTTCCGATCCAAGGTTGCGTGGTTTGAAACGACAATGTGTCGATCACATCCTGCGCCGCACCGGGGCTGAGCGGGCGGGGCAGTTTGCGCTGATATTTGGGAGACCGGGCCGAAAGCACCGCAGTTGGTTCAATCCCTTCACGCTCGCTCAGCCAGCGGAAAAAGCTTTTGACCGCCGAGAGTTTGCGCGCCAGCGAGCGCGGCCCGACGTCGTCCCCTCGGGTAAACGCCATCCAGGCACGCATATCCGTGACGGTGATACGTTCCAACGCCCGCAAACCTTGGGTTTCGCCCTTGTGCTCTGTGATAAACGTCAGAAAGTCACTGACATCGCGGCCATAGGCATCCAATGTGGTTTGCGGCGCACCGCGCAAGGATTTTTGATAGGCCAGCCAGTCTTGCAGCGCGTCGCGGGCTGCGGGCGAGATCATGACAGCCAGCGGCGCATCGCTCTTTCAAAGATACCTGCGAAGAAGGACAAAAGATCGGTGCCCTGTTGCGGGTTGAACTGATGCGGGTCCTCTGCGCCCATGACCAGAAGGCCGGGCAAACGATTTTCGCCGAAATCCAAGAGCAAACAGGCCTCGGAGCGCATGAATTCCGCTTCCGGGCCGTAGACCCGCGGGTCGCCACGCTGAATTTGTCGCAAGGTGACCTGCCGGACGGGATGGCCCTGTTCCACTGCAAGATATTGCTCGATGAAACCGGGGGCCTCGACCGAGAGGACATCTCCCAGACGCTTGACCGCCGGGTCGTCATCGTTTTGGACAGACTCCAGCACCAGTTTGATGCAATCCACGCGCAGAATGGTGGCCACATCGCCGCCAAGATCCTTCAGGAAGTTTTCAAACTCCACCGGGTCGAGCATACGCAGAATGGCGCGGTGCACCTGATTGGTGCCCGCGAGATTTTCATAGGCGGCGGCGATCACGCTGCGATGGGTGTCTTCCAGCCGTTCCAGCCGCGCCTCAAGCCGGTCCATGGCGATGCCGCGCAGATCGACAATGTTGTTGCCCATCGCCCGCTCATTCGCAGCGATGAGTGCGCGCATAAGGTCTTGATCTTCAAGGATTACATTCGGCTGCGCGATGATCTTCTCGCGCAGGACTTCGGTCATTTCAGGCTGACTGCTCACGTTACGCCCCATTTTTTTGTTGTGCTCTCTTTAGCAGAGCCGGACCCTGTGGCGCTAGTTTTATCTGCCGCTGTTTTTACCTGTTGCGGGTTTGCACGATTTGCAATGCGCAATGTCAGGTATGAGCCCACAATGACGCCGCTCGCGCGGAATCAAGGCCGTAGGCTGCCGCGCGATCGCCAGACCGCCCCTCGGGCTGGCGATTGGTCCACGTGGGAGTTGAGATCAGCGAATTTGCAGGCTTGGCTGCCATAAAGTGACCTGAACCAATGGCAGGTCGCCACCCCGCGGTCTGGCCATCGCGCGTCTTCGCACTCCAATTGGCTATGGCAGCAAAGTCCGCACAGCCGTCATAGACAAAAGACCAAAACCGCCTTCAAACAATCTTGATATTCGCGCTGGCTGCATCTTTCAGGAACGCATCAAGTCCCTTATCGGTCAGTGGATGCAGCGCCATTTTCTTGATCACATCGGGTGGCGCGGTCATGACGTCGGCGCCGATCAGGGCGGATTGGGTGGCGTGGTTCACGGTGCGGATGGAGGCGGCGAGGATTTGGGTTTCATACCCGTAATTGTCATAGATCGTGCGGATGTCGGCGATGAGGTCCATGCCATCGAGGTTGATGTCATCGAGCCGTCCGATGAAGGGGCTGATGAAGGTGGCCCCGGCCTTCGCGGCCAAAAGCGCCTGATTGGCGGAAAAACATAAGGTCACATTGACCATGTTGCCCTCATTGGTGAGCACATTGCACGCCTTGAGCCCATCCCATGTAAGCGGCACCTTGACGGCGATGTTGTCCGCGATCTTGGCCAGCTTGCGTCCTTCGGCGATCATTGCATCCGCCTCGGTGGCCACCACTTCGGCACTCACAGGGCCGTCGACCATGTCTGCGATCTCTTTGGTGACTTCGAGAATATCGCGCCCCGATTTCATGATCAGTGAGGGGTTTGTGGTCACCCCATCGACCATGCCCAGTTCATTGAGTTCGGCAATGGCGTCAACTTCGGCGGTATCTACGAAAAATTTCATCTCAAGCGGCCCTTTTGGTGCGGGTTTGGGTTTTTCTCTTTTGGCTTTACCTCATAGAGTGGGCGCCCGAAACCCCCCTGTCCCGGACGTGATCCGGGACCTCCTAGCCAAGGGCCTCCTGTGACGTCTCCTTCGCCCAGTTTTTTTGATACCGGCGCGCTTGTCTCTGTTTTGACGACGCAGCCTTTAGGACGTCCGCTCGATTACAAAGCCCCCGAAGGCGGCTGTCATCTGGGCAGCTTTGTCGAGGTGCCGCTTGGGCCGCGCAAGGTTTTGGGCGTGGTTTGGGGCACCGGGCAGGGGGATTATGATCTTTCGAAAGTGCGCTCGATGATCCGTGTGTTGGATGTGGCACCCATGCGCGAGGACATGCAGAGCTTTCTCACACGCGCGGCGGACTACACGCTGACGCCTTTGCCCGCAATGCTGCGGCTGGCCACGCGCGCGCCAGGATTGAGCAACCCGCCTTCGATGCAAAAAGTGTATCGGCTGGGAGACCGCGCGCCGGACCGCGAGACCAAAGCGCGCACAAAGGTGTTGGAGGCGCTGCGCGAATACGGGGGGTTGGCTTTTACGCTCAAGGAGCTGAGCGATCTGGCCGGTGTAACGTCTTCTGTCGTGAAGGGCCTTGTGAAACAGGGGGCTGTCCTGGAGGAAGATACGCCGCGTGATGCGCCTTATCCGCCGTTGGATCCGGATCGCGGAAGCGCTGCGCTGACGCCTGATCAGACTGCCGCTGCACAGGCTTTGATCTCGGGTGTGCGCGGCGCGCGTTTTCAGACAACGTTGTTACGGGGTGTGACCGGATCGGGAAAAACAGAGGTCTATCTGGAAGCCGTGGCCGAGACCTTGCGCTGCAAACGGCAGGCTTTGGTTTTGTTGCCCGAGATTGCCCTGACGGCGGAGTTCATTGACCGCGTCGAGGCGCGGTTTGGTGTGCGGCCCGCCGAATGGCATTCGGGCGTGACCATGACAGAACGCCGCCGCATCTGGAAGATGGTGGGGCAAGGGCAATGCCAGATGGTTGTCGGTGCGCGCTCGGCGCTATTTCTGCCGTTTCAAGATCTTGGCCTGATCGTTGTCGATGAAGAGCATGATACGTCCTACAAGCAGGAAGACGGGGTGCTCTATAATGCGCGTGACATGGCTGTGCTGCGCGGAAGCCTATGTGATGCGCAGGTGGTGCTGGCCTCGGCCACGCCCAGCCTTGAGAGCTGGTCCAATGCCGAGGCGGGGAAATACACGCGGCTTGATCTTGATACGCGGTTTGGTGAGGCGGTCATGCCCAAGCTCGGCGCGATTGATATGCGCACTGAACGCCTACCCGCCAGCCGGTGGATTTCACCTACATTGCAAAAAGCCGTTGAAGCGCGGGTGCAGGCGGGAGAACAGGCGCTCTTGTTTTTGAACCGCCGCGGCTATGCGCCAGTGACAATCTGCCGGGCCTGCGGTCATCAGGTGGGCTGCGATCATTGCGATGCGCGGATGGTGGAGCACCGGTTTCTCAAACGGTTGATGTGCCACCAATGTGGAGAGACCAAGCCGATGCCGTCCGTGTGCCCCTCCTGCGAGGCCGAAGATCGGTTGGCGGCTGTGGGGCCGGGTGTTGAGCGGATGACGGAGGAGGCCGAGGCGCTTTTCCCGGACGCGCGGATCGCCACGCTCAGCTCAGACATGTTTGGATCGGCTCGGGCACTCAAAGCACAGATTGCCGAGATTGCAGAGGGTGCCGCGGATATTATCATTGGCACGCAACTGGTTGCGAAGGGCCATAACTTTCCCAACCTCACGCTTGTGGGTGTGATCGATGCCGATCTGGGAATGCAGGGCTCTGACCTGCGCGCGGCGGAGCGGACGTTTCAGCTGATGCGGCAGGTGGCGGGGCGTGCAGGGCGCGCGGAAAAGCCCGGTCAGGCGCTGTTGCAGACGTTCCAGCCGGAGCATCCGGTCATTCGGGCAATCCTGTCGGGAGATGAAGAGGGGTTCTGGCGCGCCGAGGCCGCCGAGCGTAATCAGGCAGGCGTGCCGCCCTTTGGGCGTATGGCGGGGATTATCCTGTCTTCGACCGATATGCAGGAGGCGTTTGATATCGGCAATTTGCTCGCGCGCAATGACGGCGCCATTCGCGCAGCAGGGGGGCAGGTCTTTGGCCCGGCGCCCGCACCCATTGCGCGGGTGCGCGGACGGCACCGTGTGCGGCTTTTGGTCAAAGCGCCCAAGGGGGCGGCGTTACAGCCTGCTTTGGCGAAATGGGTGGCGCCGGTGAAGGGGTCGGCGCAGTTCCGGCTGGCCGTAGATATTGATCCGCAGAGTTTTTATTGAGGTTGGGCAGGGTGTTTTGCGGATAATGTGTTCAACGCCCCCAAGGCGCGGCTTGGTGTAAATTCACTTCGACCTCGGCGCGTAAACAAGACAGCTTTGCCAATGACTTTTGCGATTTTCGCACACCTGCTCTGCGTCCTGGCCCATGGTCAAAACCGGGCAATCGGCGTAAGGCTTACCCATGAGCACCACCTTTCCCCTTGATGACGCGCACCTGTTGCCGAAATGGCGGCGGCCGGTGGTTTTGCTCTTTCTCATGGCGGCGGCGATGCCGTTGGCGTTTTCCACGTGGATGGCGCTCATCAACAACTTTGTCATTGAGGCCGCGGATTTTGACGGCTCTGACATTGGCTGGTTGCATACGGTGCGGGAGATCCCGGGGTTTTTCGCCATTGGCGTGATTGCCATCATCATCTTCATGCGTGAACAGACGCTGGCTCTGGTGTCTTTGGTTCTCTTGGGTGTGGCCACGGCGATTACCGCGTGGTTTCCCACCATGGGCGGAATCCTTACGATCACGATGCTCAGCTCGATCGGCTTTCACTATTACGAGACGGTGAATCAGTCGCTTCAACTGCAATGGCTGCCCAAACACCGCGCGCCGCAGATGCTGGGCTGGCTGGTCTCGGCGGGGTCTGCTGCGACGCTGGTGGCCTATGTGCTGATTGTCATGACCTGGGAGACGCTCGATCTGAGCTATAACACCGTCTATATGCTGGCCGGTGGGGCGACTGTTCTGATTGCGCTTTATTGCATGGTGGCCTTCCCGCAGTTTGAGACCCCCAATCCGCAGGTGAAGAAGATGATCCTGCGCCGCCGGTATTGGCTTTATTATGCGCTGCAATTCATGTCGGGCGCGCGGCGGCAGATCTTTATCGTCTTTGCCGGGTTCATGATGGTCGAAAAGTTCGGCTTTGAGGTGCATGAGGTCACAGCGCTTTACATGATCAACCTTGTGGCCAACATGATCTTTGCGCCGCTCATGGGCCGGGCGGTGCATGTCTTTGGTGAGCGCGCGACGCTGCTCTTTGAATATGCAGGTCTGGCGCTGGTCTTTTTGCTCTATGGCGGGCTTTACTTCTTTGGCTGGGGCGTTTTGCTGGCGATGGTGCTCTACGTGGTGGACCATTTGCTCTTTGCTCTGGCACTGGCGCTGAAGACCTATTTTCAGAAAATTGCCGATCCCGGAGATATCGCGCCCACAGCCGCCGTGGCCTTTACCATCAACCACATCGCGGCCGTGTTTCTGCCTGCGGCTTTGGGATACTTGTGGCTGGTCTCACCTGCGGCTGTCTTTGTGCTGGCGGCGTGCATGGCCTCGGTGTCGTTTCTTCTGGCATTGCTTATTCCCCGCCACCCCGAACCGGGCTATGAGACGATCCTGACGCGCCGCGTCCCTGCGGTGGCAGAATAAATCCTTCAGACAGGGTCATCAGACATGCCGACATTCACAGCCCTCACCACGCTTGCCGGAAAAGACAAAGCCGAAGCTCTTGGTGCGGCGATGGAAGCACTGACGCCGGAACCGACGGGGGTTGGCGTCTTTGAGCTGGAAGACGGATCGGGCCTGTGGGAAGTGGGCGGATATTTCCAGGGTGCGCCTGACGCGGCAGGGCTTGCGCTTTTGGCGGCTTTGCATGGTGCGAAGGATTTTGTCGTCTCCGAGTTGCCCGAGGTGGATTGGGTGGCCAAGGTCAAGCGAGAGCTGACACCGGTCGAGGCGGGGCGCTTCTTTGTCTATGGCAGCCATGATGCAGACAAAGTGCCCGAAGGGTGTGAACCTCTCTTGATTGAGGCCTCCATGGCCTTTGGCACGGGCCATCATGGTACGACGCAAGGGTGCCTGCAATTGCTGGAAGCCGCGATTGTTGGAGGTGCTCAGCCGACAAGCGTTTTGGATCTAGGGTGCGGCACAGCCGTTCTGGCGATGGCGGCGGCGCGAGTGTGGCCGCAAGCGCGTGTGCTGGCCAGTGACATTGATGCTGTGGCAGTCGAGGTGGCAGAAGCAAATGTGGCCGCGAACGGGCTGGCCGGGCATGTCTTATGTCTGGAGGCCGAGGGACTGGAACATGAAGACATCCTCAAGGCCGCTCCATTCGATTTGATTTTCGCAAATATCCTCAAAGGACCGCTGATTGGCCTCTGCCCCAGAATCACTCAGGCACTTTCACCACAGGGAAATGTGATTCTGTCCGGTATCCTGAATGAGCAACGGCAAGAGATCGCCGATGTTTATACCGCCTGCGGAAACAGTGTTGTCGAGACCATAGTGATTGGTGACTGGTCGTCACTAATGCTCCGCAAAAGTGTCTGAAAAACAAAGAAAAAACAGCGCAAATAAGGCAGGCGCCCCATTTTCGCCACAATTCGTACCTAGCGTCAGGTCAGGGTTTAAGGACGAATATAAGGACGTTGTTATGACGGCTGACGGTTTTACAAGTTTCGATGAGCGCCTGCGGAAGATTGACCGCAAGAAAGCACGTATGGCTGGCGGATACTCCGCACGTGTTACACGTGAAGGTCTCATTGTTTTTCGCCCCAAGCGCCGCCGCACCGGGTTTTCGGTTCGTGGGCTGGCCTTCTTGGTGGTAGGTTTCTTCCTGTTCAAAGGAATGATTATGGCCCATCTGGGCACCACAGTTTACGATCAGCGCGTTGATGCGCTGAACCAAGGCACGATCATGGAACAAGCCGGTGCATTTGCGATGCAAAGCGATCCAATCACTTTGGAAATTGCCAAGCAGTTGCACGTTTTGTTCAACTAAAGGAGTTCAGGGGTCCCTCCAGCGCGACAGCGTCGCCCCTTGAAGTCAAAGAAAAGCCCTGCACGTTGGTCCGCGTGCAGGGCTTCTTTTTATCCTAAAAACACGTGCTGGAAGCGCATGCTTTATAGGAAGGTCTTAACCGGTAATCGTGTCGATTTCCGCGCGGCTAAGCCCAATATCCTCCAACTCGCGATCCGACAAACGCGAAAGGGCGCTGCGTGTAATCCGAGCGTCATTCCACGCATTGAACTGCGCGATGATGTTTTGAACCGAACGGCTAAGGACGTTGCCCTTGCCGCCGGCCACGGTGGTTGTGTCGATGACAGCCATTGTTATGGTCCTTTTGTTGAGACGCATGATGCGTTGTGATCACGGCGAAATAGTCTTGGACATGCGCGCCAACAAGGGGCGTTTTTTGCATAGTCAATATGCAGCTCTTGCATAGGTGGATTCTGCGTAAACTTATGTAAAATGGTAATCTTTTTATAGTTTGCGAAATCCTGAAAGCTGTTTTTCGACGCATTGTGCATAGCGTTTTTGTCAAAGCCGCTTGCCAGGCTGTGTGTATTACTTCTTGGTCTTTGTTCCCGTTTCGTGCTAACGCAGAACAAACAACAAGAACGGGCAGAGAAATGAGGGTCATCGGCATTGATCCCGGGTTGCGCAATCTGGGCTGGGGCGTGATCGACACAGAGGGCAGCCGGATCAGCCACGTGGCCAATGGCGTGTGTAAGACACCGAATGTTGATCTTTCTGAGCGGCTTTTGTCACTGCATGAACAACTCAGTGCGATTTTTTCGGCTTACGCACCGCAAACCGCTGCTGTGGAGCAGACATTTGTGAACAAGGATGGGGCGGGCACGCTCAAACTGGGTCAGGCGCGGGGCATCGCTATGCTGGTGCCGGCGCAGTTTGGTCTGTCAGTTGGAGAATACGCGCCCAACACGGTGAAAAAGACCGTTGTGGGCGTGGGCCATGCCGCCAAAGATCAGGTGGCGCATATGGTGCGGGTTCAGTTGCCGGGTGCTGATCTTGCGGGACCTGATGCTGCTGACGCGCTGGCGATTGCGATTTGCCATGCGCATCATGGGACTGCGCCTCTTGGTGCGGTGAGGCGACGCGCATGATCGGGCGGCTGGCTGGGCGGATAGATTATCGTGCTGCTGATCATGTGCTGATTGATGTAGGTGGGGTAGGGTATCTTGTATATTGTTCGGACCGCACGCTCGCGGCGTTACCTGGCGTTGGTGAACATACCGCGCTTTACACCGATCTATTGGTACGGGAAGACCTGTTGCAACTTTTCGGCTTTACCACGCTGGCCGAGAAAGAGTGGCACCGGCTTTTGATGAGCGTACAGGGCGTTGGGGCGAAGGCGTCTATGGCCATTCTTGGCACACTGGGACCTGAAGGCGTAGGCCGCGCCATCGCGCTGGGCGATGTGGGGTCCATTAAGGCGGCCAAGGGGATTGGCCCCAAGACGGCACAGCGTGTGGTGCATGAACTAAAAGACAAGGCCCCAGAGGTGATGGCTATGGGCTCAACACATGCGGTGCGTGCGGGCCCCACGCCTGAAGCGGATGCTGATGCGGTGATTGAGGCCGAGATCGCGCCATCCGTCACCGTTTCTGTGGGCAATTCGGCAGCGCAAGCCGAGGCGCTCTCGGCCTTGACCAATCTTGGGTATGCACCGGGGGACGCAGCGGCCGCTGTCGCGCAGGCGGCTGGTGACGGCGAGAGCGACACACCGGCGCTTATCCGGGCGGCGTTGAAGCTTTTGGCGCCGAAGTCATGAGAGAAGTGACGTTCATCAGACCTCACGGTCTTCTTCGCGTCGAAAGCCCGACAGGGTTTAAGGAGCGCTGGATATGAGCGACCCTGATCCAACCTTGCGTCCTGACCCTTTGCCAGAGGATACCGACCGCGCTTTGCGGCCCCAGATGCTGTCTGATTTTATCGGGCAAGAAGAGGCGCGGGCCAATCTGAGCGTCTTTATCCAATCCGCCCGCCAACGGGGTGAGGCGATGGATCACACGCTTTTTCACGGGCCGCCCGGTCTGGGCAAGACGACGCTCGCGCAGATCATGGCGCGCGAGCTGGGTGTGGGGTTTCGCATGACCTCGGGGCCGGTTCTGGCCAAGGCGGGGGATCTGGCGGCGATCCTGACCAATCTTGAGCGCAATGATGTGCTTTTCATTGATGAAATTCATCGACTTAATCCGGCCGTGGAAGAGGTGCTGTATCCTGCATTGGAGGATTTTGAGCTTGATCTGGTGATCGGCGAAGGGCCTGCGGCACGGACAGTGCGGATTGAATTGCAGCCCTTCACGCTGGTGGGCGCCACGACGCGCCTGGGGCTTTTGACCACGCCTTTGCGGGATCGGTTCGGCATTCCAACCCGGCTGCAGTTTTATTCTGAGGATGAGCTGCATCAGATCGTAACGCGTAACGCGGTGCGCATGGGCACGCCTGCGGATGAAGCAGGCGCGCGCGAGATTGCGCGCCGCTCGCGCGGCACGCCACGCATTGCCGGGCGGCTCTTGCGCCGGGTGGCGGACTTTGCCGTTGTGGAAAGCGATGGGCAGATCACGCAGGCGCTGGCCGATAATGCGCTCACCCGGCTGGGCGTGGATGGACTTGGGTTAGACGGGGCAGACCGGCGGTATCTGCGCCTCATTGCCGAAGGGTATCAGGGCGGGCCAGTGGGGATTGAGACCTTGAGCGCGGCGCTGTCGGAAAGCCGCGATGCGCTCGAAGAGGTGATTGAGCCGTTTTTGTTGCAGCAGGCGCTGATACAGCGCACGCCGCGGGGGAGGATGCTGGCACCTTTGGGGTGGCGGCATTTGGGGATGGACGCGCCCAAAGCCCCGGGGCAGAGCGATTTGTTTGGCAAGTGATGCCTTCGGCGAGGATATTTTTGGCAAGAAGAAAAGCCTTGTGCTCTTGCACCTCTGACAAGCTCTGATACCTGCGGGATATGGCTGACCTGATATCACATGAAGGCGTTGAGGCGCTGTTTACCCGTGCTGATGGCACTTACCTCTTTGCACGATGGGGACGGCCTTTGGTGCCGGTGGTTTTCGGCACGGATGACCGCACGCTGGAAATCGTGAAGGGCGCGGTTGAGGCGGTTGTGCTCATGGCCGGGCACAGCATGGCTGAGACGGACCCTGAGCTGGGCGTCAACCTGATGTTCTTTTTCTTCCGAGAGTGGGATGAGCTGACCGAGGTGCCTGATCTGGATCGGATGGTGCCAGACTTGGGGCCGTTGGTGGAGCGTCTGAAGGCGGCTGAGGCCAATCAGTACCGGATCTTTCGCTTTGATGAGGCGGGCGCGATCAAGGCCAGTTTTGTGTTTCTGCGCATGGATGAGGAGCTTAGCAAGGTTCCCGCAGACACCTTGGCTTTGGCGCAGGTGGTGCAGACCATTGTGCTTTGGTCAGACACCGCATTTGTTGGGCGCTCACCCTTGGCGCAGGCGCCGGAGGGTAAGGTGATCCTGCGGCCCGATATCGGGGCTGTCATCCGGGCCAGTTATGATCCGGTCATGCCAGTGGTGGCGCAAGACCCAAGTCACGCGCTCAGACTGGCGGCGCGGGTTAAACAGGTCTAGGGTCGTGTCATGACTCACCGCTTTCCGATCCGCGTCTATTACGAAGATACCGACATGGCGGGTATCGTGTATTATGCCAATTACCTCAGGTACATAGAGCGCGCGCGCAGTGACTGGGTGCAGGGAATGGGGATTGATCAGAACGCCATGCGAGAAGAAGATGGTGTGGTCTTTGCGGTGCGTCGGGTCGAGGCGGATTACCATCTGCCGGCCAAGTTTCACGATGAGCTGGAGGTGCGCACGACGGTTGCTTCGGTGAGTGGCGCGCGGCTGATCATGGACCAAACGGTGTTTCGTGCCGATGAACTGCTTTTTGCCGCACAGGTCACTATTGCCTGCCTGACGGAAACAGGGCAGCCCGTGCGTTTACCGGCAAATATCCGCCAGATCGTGCATTAAACTGTGCCCGATTGTCGCCGGGGTGCGGATGTTATTGGCTTTCCCCTTTAAAATCGGCTAGCGTGCCGCTCAATAAAGCACGGCACAAATAAGCCGATAAAAAAGAGCAGGCGGATGGAAGCAGAAACCCTGGCATTGGCACAGGAGATGGATTTCTCACTGTGGGCGCTATTTGCACGCGCAACTTTAATCGTAAAACTGGTGATGTTGATGCTGATCATAGCCTCGTTCTGGGCATGGTCGATTATCATCCAGAAATTGATCGTGTACCGCAAGGCGCGGGTCGAAGCGGATGTGTTTGATCGCCGCTTCTGGTCCGGTGATCCTTTGGATGAGCTGTTTGATGAGATCGGTTCGGACCCGGCGGGGCAATCCGAGCGCGTCTTTGCTGCGGGCATGATGGAATGGCGGCGCAGCCATCGCAATGATGGCGGGCTGATTGCCGGAGCCACGGCGCGGATAGATCGGTCGATGGATGTGGCGATTGCCAAGGAAAGCAAGAACCTGCAGAGCGGGCTTACCATTCTGGCGTCGATCGGGTCGGTCACACCGTTCATCGGGCTTTTCGGCACAGTCTGGGGCATCATGAATGCCTTTATTGAGATTGCCGAGCAACAGAACACCAACCTTGCCGTTGTGGCTCCGGGCATTGCCGAGGCGCTTTTGGCCACGGGTCTGGGCCTGTTGGCGGCGATCCCGGCGGTGATTTTCTACAACAAGCTCAGTGCGGATTGCGATGGTATTGTGGCCAGCTACGAGGCGTTTGCCGATGAGTTCGCAACGATCCTGAGCCGTCAGTTGGACAGCTGACATGGGCGCAGGTGTTGTTCAGAAATCAGGTGACGCCGGACGCAGGCGGCGCGGACGCGGGCGCTCTCGCCCGATGTCAGAGATCAACGTCACACCCTTTGTGGACGTGATGTTGGTGCTTTTGATCATCTTCATGGTGGCCGCACCCTTGATGACGGTGGGCGTGCCTGTGGAACTGCCGGAAACGGCGGCCAACCCGCTGCCTGGCGAAGAAGAAGAGCCGCTGACCGTGACCGTGACAGCTGAAGGTGTGGTGATGATCCAGACCACAGAAGTCGCGCGCGGCGATCTTGTGAGCCGGTTGCAGGGCATTGCGGCAGAGCGTGACAGCACGCGGGTCTACCTGCGTGCGGATGGGTCGGTGTCCTACGCGCAGGTGATGGAAGTCATGGGTGCGCTCAATCGTGGCGGGTTCAACAATATCGGTCTGGTGACAGAAGCCGGCGGCCCGACGCTTGATGAGCAAGACGGGTAACAGTTGATGAACACCGGTCAGGTCATATCCGGTGTGGCCCATACAGGGCTGGTCGCCTTTGCCATTTTTGGCGGGGCCTTTCAGGCCGAGCCTTTGCCGTTCCGTGTAACCGAAGTGACGGCCATTTCAGCCGAAGAATACGCGGCACTTGTAGCCCCAGAGGCGTCACCCGAAGCGGTGGCCAATGTGGACACGCCTGAGCCACCGCAGGAAGGCGAGTCAGCGCCGGAAGTGAATTCAGAGGCAGACGATACGCCGGAATTGGAAGCGCCGGAGGTGGCTGAGACGCCGCCGCCTGATCCTGTGCCGGAAGTGACAGAACCTGAGCCAGCTCCCGAGGCAGAGGTCAGTGACGAGCCACCTGTGCTAGATCCGCCGGACGAAGAAGTGGCGGTTCTTGTGCCAGAACAAGCAGAAGAGGCGCAGGCTGAGGATGCACCACGTGTGGCCCCCGAGCCTGTGGCGCAGCCGGAACCGGATGTGGCAATTGATGAGGTTGAGCGCGAAGAGGTGGAACCTGATGCGCAGGCCGAGGAGGTGGCGCCTGACGAGGAGGCCACTGCGCCTGAAGAGGCGACGACCGAGATTGTGACGGAGGCGGATCAAGAAGCTGCGGCAGCGCCGACGAGATCTTTACGACCACAGACGCGACCTGATCGGCCTGAACCGGCGGCGGAACCGGAAGAGCCAACCGAAGAGCCTGCGCAAACCGAGACGGCGCAGACCGAAGATGAGCCGGACACAAGCGCGGCGGTCAATGATGCCTTGGCCGAAGCCTTGGGCACAAATGAGGGCGCGGCGGATACAGCACCGCAAGGTCCACCGCTGACAGCGGGCGAGAAAGACGCGCTGCGTGTGTCGGTGCAGCGGTGTTGGAATGTCGGATCGCTCAGCACAGATGCGTTGCAAACCACTGTGGTCGTTTCCGTCAACATGAGTGAAGATGCGCGGCCAGTCAGCAGCTCCATCCGAATGCTCAGCAGTTCGGGCGGTAGCACTGCGTCGGCGGAACAGGCATTTCAGGCGGCCCGCCGCGCGATTTTGCGCTGCGGCGCAAGCGGATTTGACTTGCCGGCGGAAAAATACGCCAGTTGGCGAGAAATTGAGATGACATTCAATCCGGAGAGAATGAGGATCAAATGATGAAGTATGTACTGACCCTCCTTTCGGCCATTTTGTTAGGCTTCGCAGCCCCAGTCGCGGCACAAGAGCGAGACGGGCCGCTTCGGATCGAGATCACCGAAGGTGTGATTGAGCCTTTGCCCTACGCTGTTCCCGTTTTCGTGGCCGACAATGCCGCAGCGGCGCAGCACGCGCAGAACATCACTCAGGTTATTGCCGCCGATCTGAGTGGTACCGGGCTTTTCCGGGAAATCCCCGCTTCGGCGCATATCGGGCGGATCACCAATTTCGCCAGCCCCATTCAGTTCCCTGATTGGAAGGCCATCAATGCGCAGGCCCTGATTGTTGGTGGCGTTTCGGCGGATGGGGCAGGGCGACTGACTGTGCGCTTCCGGCTTTATGACGTGTTTGCCGGACAAGAGATCGGCCAGGGCCTGCAATTGCAGGGCACAGTCGATGGGTGGCGGCGCATGGCGCATAAGGTGGCGGATCAAGTCTACTCGCGGCTGACGGGGGAAGACGCCTATTTCGACAGTCGTGTTGTTTTCGTTGCGGAAAGTGGCCCCAAGGACAACCGCCAGAAGCAGTTGGCGATCATGGATTATGATGGAGCCAATTTGAACTATCTCACTGATGCGAGATCCATTGTGCTTGCGCCGAGGTTTTCGCCTGGAGACGATCAGGTTCTTTACACAAGCTATGAGAGCGGATTTCCCAAGATTTATGTTCTGGACGTCGCCAGTGCCGGCCGGCGTGTGCTTGAGACGCAGCAAGGCACAATGAGCTTTGCGCCGCGTTTTGCACCTGATGGACGCACCGTTGTCTTCAGTTTGACGACGGGCGGGAACACCGATTTGTACACCATGGACATTGGCAGTAGCCGAACATCGCGCCTGACCTCTGCGCCGTCGATTGAAACTGCACCCAGCTTTAGCCCGGATGGAAGCCGGATCGTGTTTGAGTCCGACCGCTCTGGCCTGCCTCAGCTTTATGTGATGCCCGCCAGCGGGGGCGAAGCGCAGCGCATCAGCTTTGGGCAAGGGCGCTATGGTACGCCGGTGTGGTCGCCGCGTGGGGATCTCATTGCCTTTACCAAGCAATCCAAAGGGCGTTTCCACATTGGCGTGATGCGCACGGATGGGAGTGAAGAACGGCTCCTGACGGCGTCTTTTCTGGATGAGGGGCCAACCTGGGCTCCAAATGGGCGGGTGATCATGTTCACCCGTGAATCGCAGGGCGCGCAAGGGCAGGCGCGGCTTTATTCGGTGGATATCACGGGGCGTAATCTGCGTCAGGTGCCGCTGGATATTGGGGCGTCTGACCCATCATGGTCGGGCTTGCAGAAGTAAAGTGCATGCAATGTTTGCATATGATAAACTGAACAAAGAGCAGATGAAAAATGAGTGGGGCAATCCTATGAATATCTTGAGTAAAACGACAATTCTTGCCACTGTGCTGGCCCTCGGGGCCTGTTCTTCGGCAGATCGCTTTGGCAATAGCGACGCGGTTGATCTTAACAACAGTGGTGTTGCAGGCGGCGCCCTGGCGGGATCACCGCAGGACCCAACTTCAGCCGCCTATTTCCAGCAAACCGTTGGAGACAGGGTTCTTTTTGCTGTGGACCAGTCGACATTGACCCCTCAGGGCATGGCAACGCTTGATGGTCAGGCGCAATGGCTCAGCACAAATATTGAGTATTCCGCCGTGATCGAAGGTCACGCCGATGAGCAAGGCACGCGGGAATACAACCTCGCGCTCGGTGCACGCCGGGCCAATGCGGTTTTGGAATATTTAACCGCCAAAGGGGTGGCTCCAAACCGGATGAAAGTGATCAGCTACGGTAAGGAACGGCCGCTGGAAATTTGTAGCGAAGAAAGCTGTTATGCCAAAAACCGCCGAGCGGTTACAGTCATTTCAGTTGTGCCAACCAGCTAGGACAAAGAGTTAACAGGACTCAACATGCGTTGGATTTGTAAACTGATCGTCGTTGCCATGCTCGGGATGCCGAGCGTGGCGCTGGCGCAAGAAGGTGGTGAAACTCTTGCCGACATCCGGCAAGAGCTTGCTGTAATGTATGTTGAATTGCAGAAGCTTAAGCGAGAGCTGAGCACAACGGGTGCTTCTGGGCAGCTCACAGTGGGTGGCTCGGTCATCGACCGGGTCAACGCCATGGAAGCCGAGCTGCAGCGCCTGACATCCAAGACAGAGCAGCTTGAGTTTCGGATCGACCGGGTGGTCACTGATGGCACCAACCGTGTCGGCGATCTTGAGTTTCGGATTTGCGAGCTTGAGCCAGGATGCGATATCGGCACTTTGGAAGTCGGCGATACTTTGGGTGGCATCGCGCCATCGACAGGGGCCACGGCAACGGGCACAGACACGGCGTCAACCACGATTACGACTGGCGAGATTTCGGGGTCGACTGATACAGGCAGCACCGGTGGTGTGGAGCTTGCGGTGGGAGAACAGGCAGATTTCGATACAGCCATGGCCAGTTTTGAAGCGGGCAATATGGCTGAAGCCGCGCGGCAATTTGCGCTCTTTCAAGAAAACTACCCCGGAAGCCCGCTTGGTGGCGAAGCTGGCCTGAAGAGGGGCGAGGCGCTTGAGCAATCTGGTGAGATGACTCAGGCGGCGCGTGCCTATCTCGATACATTCAGCGCCGAGCCCAACGGAACCAAGGCCCCGGATGCTCTTTTCCGATTGGGCCGCGCCTTGGCGCAGTTGGGCCAAACCAACGAAGCCTGTGTGACCCTTTCCGAAGTGGGTGTCAGGTTTCCACAATCCCCGGCCGCCGCCGAGGCACAGGCTGAAATTCAAAATATGAGCTGCGGGTGAGTGATCCGTTTTCCATCCTTCTGGATCGGGCGACCTCGCTGTTTTTCCCCTCCCGGCCAGATAAAATCGGCGTTGCTGTTTCCGGTGGAAGCGACTCACTGGCGCTATTGATGCTGTTGGTTAAATGGTCAGATCAAGGCGGCCCACCTGTTTACGCTGTCACTGTCGATCATAGGTTGCGTCCTGAGTCTGCCGACGAGGCGAAGTTTGTCAGTTCGCTCTGTAATCGAATTGGCGTGCCGCATGACACGCTTTTGTGGGATGGACGGCGCAAGTCGAGAAACCTGCCAGATGCCGCACGACGGGCGCGGTACGATCTTATAGCGGATTGGGCCGAAGAGCGTGACATTTCGAAAGTCGCGATCGCTCATACGCAAAATGACCAGGCCGAGACATTCCTGATGCGCCTGTCGCGCGAGGCGGGTGTTGATGGGCTGGCGGCTATGTCAAAAACCTGGCGGCATGGTTTGACCGAGTTTTGTCGCCCTGTTCTTGGGATAGAGCGTTCTGAGCTGCGCGCCTATCTCAAGGCAATCGGTGAAACATGGATTGATGATCCCACCAATACCGACGAGCATTATGAGCGCACGCGCGCGCGACAAGCCATTGATGCGCTTGCCCATCTTGGCGTTTCGCCGCGATCTTTGTCCAATGTCGCGGAGCATATGGCGGATGTGCGGGGCACACTTTACTGGTATGTGTTCCTGACTGCACGCGAGCATGCTCAAATTGATCGCGGCGACCTCCTTTTCCCACGTAAGCATTTCCGAACATTGCAGCGTGATATCTCGCGTCGTTTGGTGCAAATGATCCTGAAATGGATCAGTGGGGCGGACTATGCACCACGCGGGCGGTCAATGGATTTCATGCTTGAAGCCATTCGTGGTGGGACGGGCATGACGCTTCATGGTTGCGAATTGACTGTGAACGACGACACCTTGCGTTTCACACGAGAGGCACAAGCGGTTGAGGGATGCCGGTCTCCTGCAGGGGAGACATGGGATGGTCGGTGGAAACTTGATGGCCCCTGGCCTGCAGGTGCTGAGATTGCCATGCTGGGCGACGACGGTATGGCCGAATGCCCGGATTGGCGCCAAACTGGCCTGCCGGCGACGTCATTGAAGGCGAGTCCTGCCGTCTGGCGGGATGGGCATTTGGTCGCGGCACCCCTGGCAGGTCTGGGAAATGGCTGGACAGCCAAGCTATTGCGCGATCAAGACCACTTCTTTGCCGCGCTTTTGGCGCATTGAACATCTAGTCAGGATGTCTATTTATTGCATTACCCGCCTGTGATACCTGTGGGCCGGTTATGATGTAAGGAGAAACCCTTTGGGCAACGCGCGCAATCTCGCCTTCTGGCTGGTGCTGTTTTTGTTGATCCTGGCACTGTTCAATCTGTTCAGTGGCTCTGGCAACACTCTGCAAAGCCGGGCGATCCCGTATTCGGAATTCGTGCAGGCGGTCGATGGCGGCGAAGTGGCCCAGGTCACGCTCGACGGGGAGAATGTTCGCTTTCGGGGAAATGACGGCAATGACTATGTCACGGTCAAGCCGGAAGATGCTGAAATCACAAAGCTTTTGATTGATGCAGGTATTCCCGTAGCGGCGGAATCACAAGAACAGTCAGGGTTCCAAAGCTTTATCATCACGCTTCTGCCCTTCATTCTTCTGATCGGTGTCTGGATCTATTTCATGAACCGGATGCAGGGTGGCGGCAAAGGCGGTGCCATGGGCTTTGGCAAGTCGCGCGCCAAGCTACTGACCGAAAAACATGGTCGGGTCACGTTTGACGATGTGGCAGGTATCGACGAAGCCAAGGAAGAGCTTGAAGAGATCGTCGAATTTCTCCGCAATCCTCAGAAATTCTCACGTTTGGGCGGAAAAATCCCAAAAGGTGCGCTTTTGGTTGGACCTCCCGGTACTGGTAAGACGCTTCTTGCGCGGGCGATTGCCGGCGAGGCAGGTGTGCCGTTCTTCACCATTTCGGGGTCTGATTTTGTGGAAATGTTCGTCGGTGTCGGTGCATCCCGTGTGCGCGACATGTTCGAACAGGCCAAAAAAAATGCACCGTGCATCGTCTTTATTGACGAGATTGATGCCGTAGGTCGCCACCGGGGTGCCGGGTACGGCGGAGGCAATGATGAGCGTGAACAGACGCTGAACCAATTGCTTGTTGAGATGGACGGGTTTGAGGCCAACGAGGGTGTGATCATCATCGCGGCGACGAACCGTAAAGATGTGCTTGATCCGGCACTTCTGCGTCCGGGCCGGTTTGACCGTCAGGTCACTGTGCCGAACCCTGATATCAAAGGACGCGAAAAAATCCTGGCTGTCCACGCGCGCAAAACGCCGCTGGGTCCGGATGTGGATCTGCGCATCATCGCGCGAGGGTCTCCGGGCTTTTCGGGTGCGGATTTGGCCAACCTCGTGAACGAGGCCGCCTTGATGGCGGCGCGGGTGGGGCGTCGGTTTGTAACCATGGAAGACTTTGAACAGGCCAAGGACAAGGTCATGATGGGAGCCGAGCGCCGGTCGATGGTGCTGACGCCTGAGCAAAAGGAAAAGACCGCCTATCACGAGGCAGGGCACGCCATCGTCGGTCTTGCGCTTCCGCAATGTGACCCTGTCTACAAGGCGACGATCATTCCACGCGGGGGTGCGTTGGGCATGGTTGTGTCCTTGCCTGAGATTGATCGCCTGAACTGGCATCGCTCTGAATGCGAGGAAAAGCTCGCCATGACAATGGCGGGCAAGGCAGCCGAGATCATTAAATATGGCGAAGACAACGTTTCAAACGGCCCGGCAGGTGACATTCAGCAAGCTTCTAGTTTGTCGCGCGCCATGGTGCTGCGCTGGGGCATGTCCGACAAGGTTGGCAACGTTGACTACGAACAGGCCCATGAAGGTTATATGGGCAACGGTGCCGGTGGGTTCTCTATCTCTGCTGCGACCAAGGAATTGATCGAAGAAGAGGTCAAGCGCCTGATTGATGACGCATATGAGACTGCGCACAAGATCCTGACCGAGAAGAAAGACGACTGGGAGCGGCTGGCACAAGGGCTCTTGGAATATGAAACTCTGACCGGCGAAGAGATCGAGCGTGTCATTCGGGGCGAGCCGCCAGAGTCGGATGATGATTCCGGTAGCGCACCTTCGGCTGAAGACGACAAACCGTCTCTCACGGCGATTCCCAAAACAAAGCCGCGCTCTGAGCCGAAGAGCGGAGATGGCGGCATGGAGCCCGAACCCTCAGCGTGACGACGACAACAGCAACGACAGATTGGAACCCTGGTGCTTATGCCCGGTTCCATGATTTGCGGCTGCGGCCCGGTCTCGATCTGATCAACACGATCACACATCTGGGCACCGGGGATGTCTATGACCTTGGATGCGGCAATGGGGCTATGGGAGATGCCCTTCGCGCTCTGGCGGGTGGTCGTGCCGTGATTGGTGTCGATGCCAGCCCCTCGATGCTGGAAAAGGCGCGCATGGTCAAAGCCTATAGCAGCGTCAGCCAGGCCGATATTGCCAGCTGGCGCGCCCCGCGCAAGCCGGGCCTTATCTTTTCCAACGCGGCATTGCATTGGGTTGGCAACCACGAAAAGCTGATGCCGCAATTGGCCGAGATGCTTGGCAAGGGCGGGACGCTGGCCGTGCAAATGCCGCATCAGAACAAGGCGCCGTCACACCGTGTCTGGCTGGGTTTGGTTGAGGAAATGTTCCCTGGTCGTGTTGAAAAGATGGGCACACCTGGTGTCATGGCGCCAGTGAAATACGAAGAGCTTTTGTCGTCCATGGGCCAGTTCAGGCTTTGGGAAACCGAGTATTATCAGCGCCTTGTGGCCGAACCGGGGAGCCATCCTGTGCGTCGTTTTACCGAAAGCACCTATGCGCGGCCTGTTCTGCAGGCGCTTGATGAAGGTGAGAAAACCGCACTGATCAAACGCTACGAAGAGGCAATGCATGCCGCGTATCCTGTGCGCAAAGATGGCTCGGTTCTGTTCCCGTTCCGCCGGATGTTTTTTACGCTGACCATGTGATCGAGCCTCAAAACACCGCTTACGCCTTCAAAACTGGAATGCAATGCCCAAAGACAGCTTCTGCACAGGGCCATTGCTGACCGAGTATCGTTGAGAGTTTGGTGCGCCGTCTTGGTTCGCCTGCGTGAAGTTGCCAAAATCGGTGACGCTATATTCAACGCGCAGTAACCAGTTTTCATTAAAGAACCGCTCTGCGCCGATGGCAAGAAGAGGCCCGAAATACAGGTCGTTTCGCATGTAAGCGTCTGAAAGGGTTAGCGCCCCACCATTCACATCGCCGCCAATGTTGCGGATCCTTGCAAATGACACACCGCCTTTGGCATAGAGCAACGTCTCGCCATATACCTGCCCGTACCGTCCGGTGATATTCCCAGACCATTGAATTTCAACCTGATCGATATCGTTGTCAGCATTGAACGTAAGTTCCGAGCTTAGATCATCGGCAGAGAGGGAAAATTCACCACCATAGACGACTCTACCAACACGTTTATTCCATCCAATGAAACCGCTGAGACCAAAACCCTCGTAGGAATGATCGACACGGTTCACGGCTTGGTTCTGGTTAAAGGTAAAGCGATTTCCGATCGTCTTGTTTGTTCCACCTGCGTAGTTCAGTGTCACGCCGGTGTAAAAACCAGACCATTGCCCGTGGTCCAGAGGGTCGGCTTGAGTAACTGACGCGGTGCAAATGCACACGCAGATTGGAAGAACGGCCTGTCTAAACATATGGCTTCGGAGTGCACTCAACAAACTACATCATCGTTAGCCCATTTAGTGTTCTCAAATTCAACGAATAAGGGGAAAAATCTTCGAGAACACATCATCACGTAATTTGATTTGACCACATCATGATAGGCGTCGAAGTTGGTGCAACACATTCAAAGGAGCCATCATGCCCGCGTTACTGCCGACAGATCACTATGCTCGCGTTACCTGGCTTGGGTTCGTCAAAACGCAGGAGGACGGTATCCGGTCTGAGCCGCTGACATCGGTGGATGTCGGTTGGGATGGTGTGCCGGGTGAGTTCCATGGTGGCCGGACGCGGCCGTCCTGTGTGAGAGTCAAGGATCAGCACGAAGAAGGCACCGAAATTGCCAATGTACGTCAGTTTTCGGTGCTCTCTGCCGAGGAGCTTGCCGATATCGCGAAAGAGGTTGGGTTGGACGAAATGAACCCTGAATGGATGGGGGCCTCCATTGTGGTTGAAGGGATTGACGACTTTACGCACATCCCCCCCTCATCGCGTTTGCAGTCTGATGAGGGCACGACTTTGGTGATCGATATGGAAAACCGCCCCTGCATCTGGCCCGGTAAGGAGCTTGAGAAGGATCACGAGGGGTACGGCAAACTCTTCAAACCAGCCGCACGTCACAGGCGCGGTGTGACGGCGTGGGTAGAACGACCCGGGCCTCTCAGCGTAGGGGACACATTGCGCCTGCATGTCCCTGATCAGCGCCCATGGATGCACCATGCAGACTGCCTGACCGGTAAGGCGTACTAAGCTCTTTGCATCTTGGAAGTCTTTGCGCGTCCTAAGCCCTTGGCATTTGCTGTGTTGCGCAATGGATGCCGCCGCCAAGTTCGCCAAGTATATCTGCATCCACCATCACAATGTCCCGTCCTGGGAAGTGTGCCATGAGCGCTTCCCGCGCCTTGGCGTCGGTTTCCGCATCGCCAAATTCCGAGGCGATCACCGCGCCATTACAAACGTAGTAATTCACGTATGAGGCAACAAAATCATAGCTCTTGACCCGTCTTTGGTCTGGTTCCGGGATGATATCGACATCAAGGCCGCGGGCGATCAGGATGTCATAGGTCTCTATCATGGCCTTGTAGAATGGATCGTCAGGTAGCGGCTCGGATGGCAAGTTCATCAACACCCGCCCCGGCCCGGTAAAGCGCGCCAGGGCGTCTATGTGGTAGTCAGTGATGTCGTGATCCTTAAGGCCGGGCGCCCAGATCATTTCCGACGCGCCAAAGGATTGCAGCAATGCGTGTTCAACGTCTTCGCGGGACCGTCCCGGATTTCGGTTTCGGATCACCCAAGAGCTTTCATGCGCCATCAAAAGCCCATGCCCGTCCTGTTCAATGCCTCCGCCTTCGCCTTTGAGAGGGGTGTCCACGAGAGGCAGATCCAAAAGCTCTGCCACGCGAGGGGCGATTTGGCTGTCATGTACATGCGTCTGCTTGTTTCCCCAGCCATTGAACTTGATGTGCTGGATCACCCTGTGTCCAGCTCCATCAATGGCAAAAATCGGGCCCGAGTCGCGACACCAGAGATCTTCGGTCGGGACGTTCCACAATGTGACGTTGCCAGAAAGGAGGGGAGCGATCTGCGCATGGTGGTCGGCATCGGCCAACATCACAACAGGCTCAAATTCCGCGATGAGGTTCGCGATTTCAACGATCTTGGCTTGCACAAGTTTCAGAAAGCCTTTGTGTGAATAAACTTTTCTGCTCACGGGCCATTGCATGAAGGTGCATTCATGTGGTGCTTCTTCCGCAGGAACATAAAAACTGTTGCTTAGACCCATTGCTGTGGTCCCTCCGAAACTCAGCCCTGCGGCCATACCCTGCAAGATCGTGCGTCGTTTCACTATGCATCCTTTCTTGTCGCAGATTAGCGAGGTTTTATGTTGAGGCACCACAAAATCTGGTGCGCATGGGGCGCCGAGTGTTTCCGATATGAAACAAAACCGTAACTATCCGCCGCATCAGCGACGGGAAATGTCGGATTCCTGACCTCGTATACAAGGGCCTACTTTGTATGGCTAACAGCGAACAGGAGTTGCCGCGCGCGGCCAAAGGGAAGTCATCATGAGCTATAAGTCCGACATTGAAATCGCCCGCGAGGCCAAGAAACAGCCAATCCAGCAAGTTGGCGACAAGCTTGGCATCCCGACCGAGCATCTGCTGCCCTACGGCCATGACAAGGCCAAGGTGAGCCAGGACTACATCAACTCGGTCCAGAAGAACACAGACGGCAAGCTGATCCTTGTGACTGCGATCAACCCGACGCCTGCGGGCGAGGGCAAGACGACGACGACCGTGGGTCTGGGCGATGGCCTGAACCGCATCGGCAAGAAGGCGATGATCTGCATTCGCGAGGCGTCGCTTGGGCCGAACTTCGGGATGAAGGGCGGCGCGGCCGGGGGGGGCTATGCCCAGGTGGTGCCGATGGAGGACATGAACCTGCATTTCACAGGTGACTTCCATGCGATCACGTCGGCCCACTCGTTGCTCTCGGCGATGATCGACAACCACATTTACTGGGGCAATGAGCAGGAGATTGACGTGCGCCGGGTGCAGTGGCGGCGTGTCGTGGACATGAACGACCGCGCCCTGCGTCAGATCAACGTGTCGCTGGGCGGTGTCGCCAACGGCTTCCCACGCGAAGGCGGGTTTGACATCACCGTGGCGTCCGAGGTCATGGCGATCCTGTGCCTGGCCAAAGATCTCAAGGACCTTGAAAAGCGTCTTGGCGACATGATCGTGGCCTACCGCCGCGACCGCACGCCGGTCTTCTGCCGCGACATCAAAGCCGAGGGCGCGATGACCGTTCTGCTCAAGGACGCGATGCAGCCCAACCTTGTGCAGACGCTGGAAAACAACCCGGCCTTTGTCCATGGCGGCCCGTTCGCAAACATCGCGCATGGCTGTAACTCGGTGATTGCGACCACGACGGCACTGAAGATTGCCGATTACGTGGTGACCGAAGCGGGCTTTGGCGCCGACCTTGGTGCTGAGAAGTTCATGAACATCAAATGCCGCAAGGCGGGAATTGCTCCTTCTGCAGTGGTGCTCGTGGCCACGGTCCGCGCGATGAAAATGAACGGCGGCGTGGCCAAGGCTGATCTTGGTCCTGAAAATGTCGAAGCGGTCAAAAACGGCTGCCCGAACCTTGGGCGACACATCGAGAACGTGAAATCCTTTGGCGTGCCGGTGGTTGTGGCGATCAACCACTTTGTCACCGACACCGATGCCGAAGTGCAGGCGGTCAAGGATTACGTGTCTGAGCACGGTGCCGAGGCGGTTGTGTCCAAGCATTGGGAGTTTGGCTCGGAAGGCTCCGAAAACCTTGCCAAGAAAGTGGTTGAGGTTGTGGATGCGGGCAATGCCAACTTTGCGCCGATCTATCCCGATGACATGAGCCTTTTTGAAAAGGTCGAGACCATCGCCAAGCGCATCTACCGCGCCGATGAGGTTCTGGCCGACAAGAAGATCCGCGATCAGCTCAAGCTCTGGGAAGACCAGGGTTACGGCAATCTGCCGGTCTGCATGGCCAAAACGCAATACAGCTTCTCGACCGACCCGAACCTGCGCGGCGCGCCCACCGGCCACTCGGTGCCCGTGCGCGAAGTGCGGCTCAGTGCCGGGGCCGGGTTTGTGGTCGTTGTCTGCGGTGAGATCATGACCATGCCAGGCCTGCCCAGCAAACCAGCGGCAGAGAACATTCACCTCAACGACGACGGCCAGATCGAAGGGTTGTTTTAATTCATGGCGGGGTGAAACCCCGCCCTACCAAGTTGTGTCGTAGGGCGGGGTTTCACCCCGCCTTCCACATGTAAAAAGGAAAGACGATGACAGCGCAGATCATTAACGGCAAAGCCTTTGCCGGTACCGTTCGGGAAAAAGTCGCAGGCCATGTGGCGCGGTTGAAAGAAGAGCACGGCATCACACCCGGCTTGGCCGTGGTGCTGGTCGGGGAAGACCCTGCCTCTCAGGTTTATGTGCGCTCCAAAGGCAAACAAACTGTCGAGGTGGGCATGAAGTCTGTCGAGCACAAACTGGATGCCGATACGTCCGAAGAGGATCTTCTGGCCGTTGTCGATCAGCTTAACAACGATCCTGATATTCATGGGATTTTGGTGCAGCTACCCTTGCCTGGGCATCTCAACGAGGATCTTGTGATCAACTCAATCGACCCGGCCAAAGATGTCGATGGGTTCCACATTTCCAATGTGGGCCTGTTGGGCACTGGTCAGAAATCTATGGTGCCCTGTACGCCTTTGGGCTGTCTGATGATGCTGCGCGACCATCACGGGTCACTTAGCGGTCTGGATGCTGTGGTTGTGGGCCGCTCTAACATTGTGGGCAAACCCATGGCGCAGCTGCTGCTCGGCGACAGCTGCACCGTGACGATTGCTCATTCTCGGACCAAAGACTTGCCGGATGTGGTGCGTCGCGCCGATATTGTCGTCGCCGCTGTCGGCCGCCCTGAAATGGTCCCCGGCGACTGGATCAAGGAAGGAGCCACCGTCATTGACGTGGGCATCAACCGGATTGAACGCGACGGCAAGAACAAGCTTGTGGGCGATGTGGACTTTGCCAGCGCGTCCGAACGAGCCGGGGCGATTACGCCTGTGCCGGGCGGTGTGGGGCCTATGACCATTGCTTGTCTGTTGGCCAACACGGTCACTGCTTGCTGCCGTGCGAACGGATTGGCCGAACCTGAGGGTTTGACGGCCTAACTGCGGGATAGATCGACCGGCACCATGGTGCCGGTCAGCAACGCAATATGACGTTCTTGCCCGTCTTTCACAGCGAAAACATCTGACTGGACAACCATCAGCCGTCGTCCTGGACGAATCACGCGCCCTCGCGCAACAAGCGCGTCGCCTTCTCCCGGTGCGAGCAGATTGATCTTCATCTCACTTGTCAAAACTTCGTGATTTTCAGGCAATAAAGTCAATGCAGAGTAGCCAGCCGCACTATCTCCGATTGAAAATGTAAGCCCGGCATGCGCAAAGCCCTGTTGTTGTAAACTGCTGTTTGAAATCGGAGCTTCGATCACTACACAACCCTTTTCGATAAGAGCCAGCTTCGCGCCGAGCGTCTCCATCATCGTTTGCGCAGCAAAACTCTTATGTATCTTTTCAATCACATAAGGGGATATTTCGGGGAGTTTTCCCATGAATTAACTCTAAGATATTTGTGCAAATTTAGGTTAGTCTTGTCGGCGGTACGTGTGAACGGAAAATTGTTGAATTTCGAGCGGGTGTGTAGCGAGACGAATGGCGTCTGCAGAAAACATTAAACTGAGCGTTGCCGAAAACCTTCGGATGATGATGTCACCGATTACAGGTGTCGTTTGGCTTTTGACCGTCATCCTTACTGTGCTGGCCGGTCCGTTCGGAACGTTTGAGAGCATGGAGCTTTCGGCACGCGCGCTGTACTGGATATCCGTTGTATCTCTTGCCTTAGTTTGTGGCTACGTTGTGCGTGGCGTCATTCTGGTGATGATCGGGCGTGACCGGCCCGCACTCTTTGATCTCGCAGCCAGTATTGTCGTGACGGTGGTGTTCACGCCCATTTTGGTTCTGATCGGCAGAGGTGTTGAACGCGTGTTGGGCGGTATGCCGCCCGAATTTCCAAACGTTGTCATTTACACGTTTGCTGTGGCTTTCGCCGCCTATGTTTCTCGTCGTGTTATTGTGCGCGCAGAGGAGTGCACCTACCCGTTTCTCGAAAACGATGACGAACAAAGTGAACCCCGCCTCATGAATCGATTGAGTCCAGAAAACAGGGGTAAGATCATCCGTATTTCAGGTCAGGATCACCATGTGGAGATTGCAACCTCTGCGGGATCGGAAACACTTCGTTTGCGTCTGACTGATGCGATTAGTGAAATGGATGAAGTCGAAGGGTATTGCACGCATCGATCGCACTGGGTGGCACGCGAGGCCATTGTCCAAGTGACGCGTGAGAACAGTCACAAAATCAATATCGTGCTGTCCAATGGAGATGTGGTTCCGGTAAGCCGCAAATACAAACCGTCTTTGGAAAAGGCAAACATCATCTAAAGCGTCCGGCCTTTGATCTGAGACATCAGATAATGGCAGGGCGCAGGCGACACTCTTATCTTGCGCTGCATTTGACGCAAAGCTGTGAGTCTGGTTTCGGGCCGAACGCTTTAACTACGCGGCATTGGCGCGGCGCGGGGTGTGGTGCCGGTCAGAACGGCGATTGCTTCGCTTCGCATGAGATCACAAAGGGCTGTGTCATGGCTGCGTAACCCGCCGGTATAGGTGCCGAAGGCGGGCATGATCACACGGTCACTGTCAATCAGAAACGCGGGTCTTGTAATAGCACGACCTCTCACTGGTAAGGTGACCTTTGGGTGATAATGCCCTGAGATTTCGCCACTTTGTCCTGGCTTTGCGATATGACGAAAGACCAGCGGCGGCAGCGGTAACTCGGACAGATGGGTGCCACCAAGATCCATCGGACCCGGGTCATGGTTGCCCTCTATCCACACCCAGCGACGCCCGGCCTGCAAACGTGCAATCCAGAGCTTCTCGGCCTCACGAAGCGATACGGCCGCTTGTGTATCGTCAAAACTGTCGCCAAGACAGATCACCGTTCCAGCCCCTGTAATGTCGAGATCGCTTTGCAAGCGCGACAGGGTGTCGTGGGTTTCATAGGGTGGCAGGATGGCATCGCCCAGCCGCGCGCGGCGCTCGGCCTTGCCCAGATGCATGTCCGAGACGCATAGCAGATTCTGGTCACGCCAATAAAGCGCGCCGGACCCAAGCGCGGTCAGCTGCGCGCCTGCGAGGGTGAAATCATAGCCGTTCATGCTCTGTTCTTGTGGCTTGGGCCTGGATGATTTGCAAGCTCTAGTTCATCAGACCTGCTGCTTGCATCAAACGTTCGGTTTCTTCTTCCAAGAGACGTTCTTGCGCTGCGCCCTCCACCGGGGTGCGCCCTGCCTCCAGAAACAAAGGGGCCGCAAAGGGTGTCACGCGTTCCAGCCGGATCAGATCAATGCGTCCGTTGACCCGGTCAAGCATCTCGTCAATTCGGCCAAAGTCAATCAGACCGCGCATCGCTTCTTGCCGGGTGATGTTGAGAAGCAGGTGGTGAGGATCGTATTTTGCCAGCGTGTCGTAGAGGATGTCGGAAGAAAACGTCGCCTGACGCCCGGATTTGCGAACCTGCGGCAGGTTGCGCTGGATGAGACCAGCGATCGTGGCAGAGGCGCGAAAGGTTCGTTTCATCAAGGCATTACTGGCCAGCCAACGATCCAACCCTTGGCGCAAAGCACTCCGGTCAAAGAGCTTTGTTGCGTCTTGCAGCGGCTCCAGCCCCCAAATCAAGGTGGCGTAGTCGGTTGACACAAAGCCCATTGGAGCAAGAGCCATTTCCTCCATGCGTTTTGTGATGAGCAAGCCGAGGGTCTGCTGCGCGTTGCGGCCGGCGAACCCATAGATACATACATGCTCGCGAGCATCATGCGGAAAGCTTTCGATCAGGAGCCTTCCGGCTTCGGGCAGCTGAGACATGCTTGCCTGCAAGGCAATCCAGTCCGCAGTATGCGCAGGCAGCGCAGAACGTTCATGACTGGCCAAGAGACGCAGAATACGTTGGCTGAGCTGCGTTGATGTGGCGAACTTGGTGCCGGAAAATACAGCGATCTTGGGTTTGCGTGCCGCATCGCGACTGACTTCGACAGTCATTTCGCGAAGGCCTTCATACTTCACGATCTGCCCGCCAATGAGGAACGTATCTCCAGGCGTGAGAGAGGCAGCAAAGCCTTCTTCGATCTCGCCCAACGGTTTGCCGCCTCGGGCCCGCTTCATACGGACTTTCAGCAGATCGCTGTCCTGAATTGTGCCGATATTCATGCGAATAAGTTTGGCGGTCCTCGGATCGCGCAACTGCCACAACCCGTTGCGTTCCAGAAGTCTTTGCCACTGATCATAGGCGCGCAGGGCATAGCCACCGGTTGCGCAAAACTCCAGGCATTCGTCGAATTCTTCGCGTGTCAGGTCCGAATATGCTCCAACAGTTTTAACTTCCTCAAAAAGTGCATTGGCGTCGAATGGGCCGGAACAGGCGCGGATGAGAATATGCTGGCAGAGCACATCACGGGGGCCGGGACCACGCGCCTCGCCATCAAGATCATGGTCGCGTGCGGCCTCTAACGCGGCATGGCATTCGATCACTTCAAACCGATTGGCGGGCACAAGAAGGGCTTTGGACGGGGCATTGTAGCGATGATTGGCGCGCCCGATGCGTTGCACAAGCCGTTTGACGTTTTTGGGCGCTCCCACCTGAATGACCAAATCAACATCGCCCCAGTCTATGCCCAGGTCTAGGCTTCCGGTGCAGACCACTGCGCGCAGTTCTCCACGCTGCATTGCGCCTTCCACGCGCTCTCGCTGCGCGCGGTCAAGCGAGCCGTGATGAATGCCGATAGGCAAGGCGTCTTTGTTGGCAAGCCACAGATTATGAAAGAAAATTTCCGCCTGCGCACGCGTGTTGTGAAAGATGAGCGTGATCTTGTGACGTTTGATTTCCTCCAACACGGCCGGAATAGCATAGACCGCACCCCCCCCAGCCCAGGGAGGAGGTGCGTCAGTATTGAGCATCGCGATTTGTGGCTCTGGACCGGGATCTGCCAGGAGAATTTCACACGGGTCAGGATGGCGCGCCAAAAGGTGAGCGATGGCTTTGGGGTCTTCCACCGTCGCTGAAAGGCCCACGCGCTTGAGGTCAGGGCAAAGGGCCTGCACCCGGCTCAGCGCCAGCATCAGCTGATCGCCGCGCTTGGACTCTGCAAGGGCATGAATCTCGTCCACAACCACACGTTTCAATCCAGCAAAGATGCGCGGTGCATCCTCGTAAGACGTCAGTAATGCGAGGCTTTCTGGTGTCGTCAGAAGGATATGCGGCGGATCGGCCCGTTGACGTTTCTTGCGCGCAGACGATGTGTCACCCGTGCGGTCCTCAATCCGAATGGGCAGGCCCATCTCTTCGACCGGTGTGGTGAGGTTGCGCCGGATATCGGCGGCCAGGGCTTTCAACGGTGAAATGTAGAGCGTATGCAGCCCCTCGTGCGGGTTTGAGGCCAGATCGACCAAGGTCGGCAGAAACCCGGCCAGAGTTTTCCCGCCTCCTGTGGGCGCAATCAGAAGGAGCGCGGCGTCATCGGCGCGATCCAGCATATCCTGCTGATGCGGATGGATGTGCCAGCCGCGTTTGGCAAACCAGGTCTCAAAGGCAGGGGGCAGGGCGGTCATGTCCCAGAGTTAGGTCAAACCGCCGAAAGGGACCACCCCGACCTGATATGAAAAAAGCTCCGGAAAAATCCGGAGCTTTTAACATTCGCTACCCCAGGGCAGGCCAGGGTGCGATGGATTACTTTACGATCTTTTCTTCTTTCACAAACATGTTCGCCCAGGCGCGGTCCACCAGTTCGGGGGTCATCTGGTATTCCAGACCTTCGAATTCGCAGATCGAAATCATCTGGTCGATCAGGAAGATCGGCTGGTAGTTCGAATAAATGTTGTTGATGGTCGGGTATTTCACCTTGAGCAGATGCAACAATGCCTCTTCGTCCAGCGGCATTTTGCGCTTCTTGGCGACCATGGCAAAGATTTTCAGGAAGTCCTGCTGGCTTGGACCGTCGATCTTGATCTTAAAGAAGATCCTGCGCAGGGCCGCTTGGTCAAAGATTTCATTCGGGTGGAAGTTGGTGGAGAAAATCACCAAAGTGTCGAACGGTACTTCAAATTTCTCACCCGATTGCAGGGCGAGGATGTCTTTGGATTCCTCCAATGGAACAATCCAGCGGTTCACCAGTGCCTGAGGCGGTTCCTGCTGACGACCAAGGTCGTCCACGATGAAGATGCCGCCGCTCGACTTGAGCTGCAAAGGCGCCTGATAAGTCCGCGCGGTTGGATTGTAGACAAGGTCAAGCATGCTGAGTGAGAGCTCACCACCGGTGATCACTGTGGGTCGTTCGCAGCGCACGTAACGTGTGTCGAAAGAGCGCGACCGGCGTAGTGAGTTAGGATCGTCAACTTCGACCTCTGCCGAAGAGTGAACAATCGGGTCATAAACCGTGATCACCTGGCCGGAATACTCGATGGCGCGTGGAATGTAGATCTTATCGCCCATCGCATCGCGAATACCGTTTGAGATTGAGGATTTACCATTGCCCGGAGGGCCGTACATCAGAACCGAACGACCGGCCGATACCGCAGGTCCAAGCTGATCCAGCAAGTCGTTTGGCAGAACGAGATGCCCCATGGCACCGGTCAACTCGTCGCGTGAAATCTGAATGTCGCGGATGGATTGTCGTTTGACCTGCTCGCGGTAAACCGAGAGTGGTACGGGCATCGCGCCGAAGTACTCTGACTGCGCGAGTGCGTCCAGCGCGCGGGCCTTGCCGGCATCGGTCAACTGGTATCCCATTTCGTTGCCAGAGTTGGCATTGAGCGTACCGGTTGCCTCCAACAGACGTTGTTCGCGGGCCATGTCGATCAATTCTTGTGTGACGGCACGGGGCAAACAGATGTTTTCGGCAACTTCCGTGGCGGTGTCCACGTTCTTGCGGAACATCGTTTTGATCAGAATATCCCGCATCATCACGATCGGAAGCTGCATGTCGCGCAGTCCAACCGGAGGGGGAGGAGGCTGAACGCCAGTTGTTGTTTGCATATTCATCGGTTTGGCCCGTCTCTTACCTGCACCACAAAAACGCCCGCAAAAGGGGCGAAGCATAAACAGACTGTGCCATCCAAACTTGCTGAAATTATGGTGATGCCCGGGCAGGGCTGGGGCAAACGCCTAAAGGATCTACTGACCCCAGATCGCCCCCATGACCAGGTAACAGGCCAAGGTCAAACCAAGTGCCGTTCCGAAAGGTATCGTGAATTTTTGGCCCTTGCCGACGGAGTCTGTGTTCTTGGGGTTTTTCGCAGCCCAGCTGGCCCAGTCGGGCGCAAGCTTGGTCAGAGGAGATTTGTAAACCCCGAGAACCGCCAAGGCAGAGCCGAAACACGCGGCTGCGAGGATGAACAGCACAGTCACGATATCACCGGGGTGCACATAGGGCGCAGCAGCGGCCATAAACTTGACATCGCCAGCCCCCATCTGCCGCGCCATCCAGAGAACGAAGCCATAAGCGAAAGCGGCTCCATAATGCGCAAAACGCCACAGAAAATCGGTGAAGGGAAGTGTGAAAAATCCAATAATTACAAAGACTAAAAAAACGGCCCAAACAGTGAGGTTGGTAATCCGTTTATATTTCATGTCGACATAGAATGTCAGGATGCAGAGCGGCACGGCAAAGAGCGCGAAAAGAGTGGCCTGAACCGCGTCGATCTGCATCTGAAAGGTCTCGCTTACTTTGCGTTAGCTGGCATCTTCTTCCAGCGCACGCAAGCTGCGAACAGCCGCCTCGAAATGCTGTGGATGGGTGTCAATCGCATCACGCATCAAGCCACGACCAATATTGGTATCGCCTTGTTTGATGGCCGAAAGCCCCAGCGTATACAGCAGTTGCGCGCGTTCAACTTGCGAGGTTTGCAGCACTGGCAATGAGTATTTCTTTTGAGCGCCACGGGCCAGGATCAAGTTGTTCTTGGCGGTGAAGATCGAGTTGTCTTGCTTGATGGCGTCGGCAAAGAGCCGTTCTGCTCCCTCGTAATCGCCGCGTGTCAGCTTGGAGTAACCCCAGTTGTTCATAACACTGGCTGGTTTTGTTGTCAGGCCCACCGCTGTTTCGTAAAAGCTGTCGGCCTTTTTCCAATCCTGATTGCTGTCTGCGACCATCGCCTCAAGGCGGTAGCGTTTGAAAGTCTCAAATGTCGGTGGAACTGCGTCCAGCACCTGGTCAGCGCGTTCCCAATCATTGTTGCGGATAAGAGCATCTGCATAATCCACCCGATCATCATTGGTGGCATCCTTGTGCTCGCTCACACGCTTCCAAGCAGCAACAGCTTCTGTGTTGCGCTTTGCGCGTACCAGTGATTTTGCCAGGCCGCGTTGGATATCGACCCTGTCAGGATTGCTCGCAAGCGTGCGTTGAAAATACTCAACCCCTTCGTTGGGGTCAGCCACGTTCAGCATCACCTCATTTAGATTGGTTTCATCCACAACATTGATATCAGAAAGCGCGCGTTCGACATCAGAAGTAGACTGTTGATCGCATGCGGAGAGTACAAAAGCACCTGCAACACAGATGCCTACAAAGATGGGATGGCGCATTTTTTGCGTCCTTTTACTGCCTTCGCCTCATTCCGGTGTTTTGCGGATCAAATAGTCGCTGCCTCCGCGCCGCACCAGTTTATAGTCTTGTTTTTGTTTTTCTTCGTCCGGATTATAAGTCGGGTTTTCGGTTTTTGCGAGAACTAACCGCAAATTGTCGCGAATTGCGTCACTTTCGCCATTGTCGAGGGCAAAAGCACGCTTAAAGTGCTGTACTGCTTCGGCATTTTTACCTTTTTCAAGAAGCAAAACGCCCAAATTGTTCCAGATTTCAGGACTTCTTTCGTCCTTTTCCAGCGCTTCACGCAAAACCTTTTCGGCCGTTCCAAGCCGTCCCAGTCCGAGGTTGGCTGCCCCTAAACCGGCCAGAACGTCGGCGCTCAACCCCTCCTCCACAGCGGCGCGGTTGAAGGCGTCAATGGCGAGCTCATATTGACCTGCGTCCAAAAGACGATTGCCTACGACAATTCCGTCTACCGCTGCCTCGTTACGTGCCACGCCTGGCGCAAAGGGGTTGTCGTCTTCACGCGAAACGCTCTGGCTGCAGCCAGCAGCCAGAGCGAGAGATATTAAAAGCCAAGCACCTGCCCGTGCCATGTAGCCTCACTTGTTTTTGTCAATTGACCCCTGTGCCCATTGCGAACAGTTCCATGATACCCAGTACCGAGGGGCCAACCAGAATGATTAGCAATGGAGGAACCGTAAGCATCATTGTGGCCAATGTCATCTTTGTTGGCAGCTGGTTGGCTTTTTCTTCCGCGCGCATGACCCGTTTGTCACGCATTTCCGCGGCATAGACCCGAAGTGCGTCAGCCACAGACGTACCAAAGCTTTGCGATTGGACAAGAACTGTCACAAAGCTT
The DNA here is from genome assembly GCA_947496175.1 of uncultured Roseovarius sp. Taxonomy (GTDB): domain Bacteria; phylum Pseudomonadota; class Alphaproteobacteria; order Rhodobacterales; family Rhodobacteraceae; genus Roseovarius. The sequence goes on along the minus strand of CANMBU010000001.1, from coordinate 222,812 downwards.
GAGATGTCCATCACGCCACAGCGCTCGGCCATTTCGTTGAGCACCGAGGGTTTATCCCGACCGGCTTTGATCTGATGTGCAACGATTTCGTACTCATCAGCCAGCGCGGGGTAGGACACCCTGATTTCGTTGGCAACGCGAATGATCGACTGGTCCAATGACTGACCGGCTTCGACACATGTCAGCATCATATCAAGGCTGTCCGGAAATCCGTCGGTGATTTCCTCTTGCCGCTGTTGCAGGCGTTTGGTGACCCAATACTTGGGGAAAAGATACCCTGCGCCACCCGGACCAAGGATATAGAGAATGGTCTGTTGCGTTGTTGTGTCGTCGTTTCCGGCGACAAATAGCACAAAGTAGAGAACGCCAAGGATCAGGAAACCGATACCAAAGGCAAATTGCGCGAAATGGTAATACCGGATTGCATCACGATCACGGTAGCCCGCCTGCATCAGCGTCAGGCGAATTTGGCTCAGCGACTTTTCATCCTTCGGTTCAAGGAAGTTGGCGTATTTGTCCAGCTTCTCATTGCGGCGTCCTGTCCGCAGACGTTTTTTCTCAGCCTCGGGCTCAACACCTGAGCGCGATGCTTTTTTGATTTTATCAAGCGGGTCTTTGGATTCCCGAATAAGAATTGGGATGGTGAGCAGCACCAGAATAAGACCCAGAGTGCCAACCGCGATGAGCGGGCCGAACGGACCAAGCGCGTCGGTCGCTGTTTGCATCAAGCTGTCAATCATTTCCCTGCTCCCTCACACTTTGATGTTCACAAGTGCGCGCATCACGATCAGGTTCGTGATCAAGAATGCGCCCACAATTAAACATGCCGGGATAAAGTAAGGGTGCTCCATCGCCTCATCATAGTAGTCCGGCTTGATAAGCTGGATCCCGATGAGGGCCAGAATGGGGAAACCCGAGAGGAACTTACCAGACCATTTCGCCTCAGCCGTAATGGCCTTGACCCGGCGAAACAGACGGAAGCGCGCTCGGATCACCTTGGCCAGGCCATCCAGGATTTCAGCGAGGTTACCACCTGATTGCTGTTGGATGGTCACGGCCACTGCAAGAAAGCGCAAATCCTGCATGTCGATGCGCTCTGCCATGTCCTTTAGGGCTTCACCCATGTCACGACCATAGGCAGCCTCGTCCGCGATCACGCCGAATTCGGTCGCCAATGGGTCTGCAACCTCGTCTGAAACAATTGCAATTGCTGACGAAAACGGATGGCCCACACGCAAGCTTCGTACCATCAATTCGATGGCATCAGGCAGCTGCTCCTCCAGCAAAGCCATGCGTTTGTTGGCTTTCATGTTGATCCAGGTAAAGACGCCTCCGACGCCCATCGCGGCTGAGACGACGACGCGCACTGCAAACGGTGTTGCGGTGCCGACGGAAAGACCGACAAACGCCAAAAAGCTCAGACCAATCATCAGAAAGACCAGTTGTTTTGGTGTAAAGGCAATTGCCGCTTTCTGCGCCTTGTTCGATAGGATCGAATAAAGCGGGATTTTCCGCGCTTTGAGATGTTGTTCCATCTCCTTGCGCAGCTTTTCCATAACCTCTTCGCGGTTGCCGCTCTTGTCGAGCATCTCTAGTCGCCGGTTGACCCGGTTGTTGAGGCTGATCGATCGGCCAAAAACGGTCAGGTAAAGGCCCTCGACAAGAACCAGAACACCGATAAAGATCAGACCATAAATAATTGGTTCTGCACTGATAGACATGCCCGTTACTCCGCGGCGATGGGTTCGTAGATGCTTGGCGGGAGGTCGTACCCCCACAAGCGGAACCGTTCGGAAAAGTTGGACCGCACACCGGTGCCGGTGAAGTGGCCCATGATTTTGTTGTCAGCAGTCAAGCCAACGCGTTGAAATCGAAAGATTTCCTGCATGGAAATGACGTCGCCTTCCATACCGGTGATTTCCGTGATCGAGGTCATCCGACGCGAGCCATCCTGAAGACGGCTGGCCTGGACGAGAAGGTTCACAGCCGAGGCGATCTGAGAGCGCACCGCTTTCAGCGGCATTTCGATCCCGGCCATGGCGACCATGTTTTCCAGACGGCTGATGCCATCACGCGGGTTGTTGGCGTGTATTGTGGTCATTGATCCGTCGTGGCCGGTGTTCATGGCCTGCAACATGTCGATGACTTCCTCGCCCCGCGTCTCGCCCACGATGATCCGGTCAGGACGCATCCGAAGCGCGTTTTTCAGACAGTCGCGCGGGCTAACCTCGCCTTTGCCTTCCACGTTGGGGGGGCGGCTTTCCATCCGGCCCACATGGGTCTGTTGCAGCTGAAGTTCCGCCGTATCCTCGATGGTCAGGATGCGTTCGGCATTGTCAATGAACGAACTCAGAGCGTTGAGTGTGGTTGTTTTACCCGAACCCGTACCGCCCGAGACGATCACATTGAGGCGGGTTGCCACAGCGGCCTGGAGATAGGCGGCCATCTCTTCGGAGAAGGCGCCGAAATTCACCAGGTCATCGATGCCCAGCTTGTCCTTTTTGAATTTCCGAATCGAGACGAGCGAGCCATCCACCGCGATGGGTGGCACCATGGCGTTGAAACGCGAGCCATCCTGCAAACGGGCGTCCACATATGGGTTGGATTCATCGACACGCCGACCCACGGCCGAAACAATTTTGTCGATGATGCGCAGTAGGTGCTTTTCATCTTTAAACGTCGTGTCGGTCAGCTCCAGTTTACCGGCGCGTTCCACAAACACCTGTTGGGGGCCGTTGACCAGAATATCGTTGACCGTTTCGTCCTTGAGCAAAGGTTCAAGCGGTCCAAGCCCGCGGACCTCGTCATAAAGTTCCTGCGTCAGGGTCGTGCGATCTTCGCGGTTGAGAACGATATTGCGTTCTTCCAGAGCTTCGCCGGCAATCGAGCTGATCTCCGAGCGCAGGTCTGCTTCGCTGGCCCCTTCGAGCGCGCCGAGGTTGAGGTTATCCAAAAGTGAGCGATGCAGCTCAATCTTGATCTCGCCCAGTCGCTCTTTGCGCTTGCGTTCCTTGTCCTGCGGCGCATCTGGCACCTGAGCTGCCGGTAAAGGTTTGCGAAGCGACGAGGATTTCGGCGCTTCGTTGACTGGTACGGTTTTTGGGGCATCTGCGGGTGCGGCTTTGTTGGCCTTGGCCGCATTGGCCGGATCATCTGGTTTCTTGTAACGCGAAAACATTTAAGTTGGTCCTTTTACGCGGCTTCCTCGGCATCGGTCTTGCCGATCTCATGCAATGAGTGTGCGAGTTTGGCGATTTCCTTGCGCAGCGGGTTTTTGGCTGCAGCTATGGCAAGTGGCTGACCGTGGTCTCCGGCCTGCATAACTTGTTTGCCACCGTCCGGCAGATGCACTTCGATGCTGATCTCCAGCCCCTCGGCCATCCGTTTGATGCGGCTTTTGCCGCTGAGGTCAGTGAACTTGGGAGCACGGTTTAAGCAAAACCGCAGTTTTTCAATTGGCAGTTCTTCGGATTTCAACGCGCGCTTGAGGCGCAGCGCATTCTGCGCAGACCGCATATCCAGTTCGAGCGTCGTGAAGTAAATCTGGGCGGCGTTGAGAACGGTCTCGGTCCACTGCACCAACGTGTTAGGCATATCAATGATAACGTAGTCAAATTTCGCGCGCGCGAAATCGACAACCTTTTGCACGTCCTCCGGTGTGATCATATCAAGTGGAAGAATGTCGGCAGGGGCGGTTAGAACCCAAAGCTTTTCCTCAAACGAGACAAGCGCCTGTTTGAACATGTCTTCATCCATAGACTCGGTGTCTGTCCACATTTCATAGACGACGTCACGCCGGGGCAGATCGAGATAGGTCGCGGCAGAGCCGGTCTGCAAACCGAGATCGATCAGGCAGACGCGTGGCCCGTTTTCCTTTTCGACAGTGGCCAACTCCCAGGCGAGATTTACGGCAAGTGTTGTCCCACCGGCGCCGCCAGCCAAAGCTTGCGTGGCAAGCACAACACCATCTGCCGGGGCATTGTCACCGGCAAAGACAGCATTCGCCATATTAGCGGCAGCTTGTTTGCGTTGACGCAAACGTTCAATGGCTGCTTCCAATTCATTTTCAGGCAAAGGGTAGGGGACGAATTCATCGGCCCCCTGGCGCAACAGATGGTGCAGTGACGCCGGGCTGACGTCCTCGGCGATAAGAATGACTTTGATACCGCGCGCGCTGGCCAGCGAGATGATTTCGCCGAGAACACTCAGATCATCTTCGTCGCTTTCGTCAATGGCCAGTGCGACGAATTCAAGCGCCTCGGCATCTGGCTGATTGAAAAAGGCAAGCGCCTCGGAAAACCCCAGATCCCCCCAGCTTTCACCCAAAATCGCTTCCATATCTTCAATTAGAAGATCGAATTCCTGCACGTCACGGCTAATGGTACACGCCGTGATCGGGCTGGATTCGGTTTTTGACTGCGCACTACTCATCTCAGTTCGGTCCCGTAGCTTTGCCGCGGCGTATAATCCGCCGAAACCATTGTTATTTGCTCCAAAGCATGGACTTGTAGAGAAACCCCACACTCCGGACAGGATGAAACTGTCAAATAATCTGGGCGACATTTAGGCCAAAAAACCGTAATTGTGCGGTATAAAGCGACAAAAAAAACCCGCCGAAGTGGCGGGTTTTAGGTGGCCCGGCTTGCGCCGGACAGGGAGAATTAGCTTTTATTGAGCATCGCCTGTCAGGGATGCGCCTTCTGTGACGATGATAATATTTGACGCAGGCTCGCCACTCAAAATGTACTCGCGTTGAATGACCGCAGCGTATTTGCCATCGATGGTGGCGGGATTCGACTCTACAAAACCTGACACTTCAGTCACTGTGCGGCGGTTCTTGCGCTCACGCCCTTGCGTGACAACCAGGGGCTGGGTTTCCCCAAATGACGCGACAGCTTCCAACCTGCTGCGGCTGATGCCCTGTGACACAAGGAAATTTACCACCGCATTGGCGCGGCGTTGGCCAAGGCTTTTGTTGTACCCAGGCGAGCCAACGAGGTCAGTATGCCCATAAACGCGGAAGCGCACCTCTGGGAATTGCCGGATCCAGTTGGCCTGTTTGCGCAGGGCTTGTTGTGCGTTGGCATCCAGCGTCGTTGAGTCGAAGCCGAAGGTCACTGTGCTTGGCACGTCGCTGGCAAACTTATTTGTCAGGTCGATGACAAAGTTACGATTGCCTTCGTTAACCGCCACATTGTGCGCGGTTGGGTTGCCAAAGTTACCACCGTCAATCAGGTTGCCGGCTTCTCCAAAATAGGACCGATACACCTGGCCTTGTTTGGAACATGCCGTCAGAGCCAGTACCGATGCAGCGAGAAGAAGATATTTCATTGTGCTGCCCTCCCTTAATCCATCACGTAGCCGTAGGACCCGTTAAAGTCCTGTTGAGCGACTTCGCCCGCGCCACTATTATCTTCGCCGGGGTTGATTGCGACACGACCGTTCAGGAAGAGATCCTTTTCGGTTGGAAGCTTGACCCGATCTGTCGGCAAGATGAACGCGTCTCCTTTCGTGGGGGAGACAAGATGCGCAGAGACAATGATCACCAGTTCAGATTGAGACCGCTGAAAGCTTGTGCTGCGAAAAAGAGTGCCCAAAACCGGGATGTCGCCCAACCACGGAATTTGCGCGTTCGTGTCGCTGAAGTCGTCTTGCAAAAGACCCGCGATTGCAAAGCTTTCACCATCGCGCATGACGACAGTTGTGCTTGCTTCGCGACGGCTGAACGCATCAATATCAAACCCAGCGGCCTGAATGCCGTTTGCAGGGTCGAGAGACGAAACCGCCGTTCCCAGTTCAAGATTGATTATGCCGTCGTCCACAACGCGCGGCGTGAAGTTCAACTCGACGCCGAAGGGGCGAAACTCGATACCAATTCCGTCGTCATCTTGAATTGGGATTGGTACCTCACCGCCGGCAAGGAAGTAGGCTTCTTGCCCTGACAAGGTCGTCAGGTTGGGTTCGGCAAGTGTGCGCACGAGGCCTTTGTTTTCAAGTGCTTCGAGCACCACATCGAATGCAACGGATCCGAGGTCAAAGCCAAAGTCGAGAACTCCCAATGAGCCAGTTGCGACTTCGAAGGCGTTGCCGTTTGATGTGGTCGATGTCGCTCCAGGCGCCAAAAATGACCCAGTCTCTCCACCAGTTTCGTTACCCTGGAAGAGGAACGATCCGTTCAAACCTTTGGAAATCGAGCGCTGCATTTCTGCGAAGCGGACCTTCAGCATAACTTGCTGGGATCCTGCAACGCTCATCAGGTTGGATACGCGATCTGGTGCATAGCGTTGTGCGAGCTCAAGAGCGCGGTCCATGCGCGTCGTGCTCGACACAATCCCTGAAAGCACGATGCCATCATTTGCTGTGCGAACCTCAATGCGCTCACCTGGCAAGATCTGTTGCAGCCGTTCTTTGAACTCCGCAACGTCCGGGCTCACATGAACCTCGACATTGGTGATCAAACGACCGGTTGCATCCAACAGTGTGAGTGTTGTCCGGCCAGGTGTCTTACCCAAAAGATAGACAGTTCTGTCAGACAACGTTGAAAAGTCAGCAATGGCCGGGTTGGCGATGCTCAATTCCGCAAAGGGAACTTCACTTTCAACAACCACAGCGCGGTTCATGTCGACTTTGAGATTTTGGTTGGTGCCTTTACGCACAACCGTAACTGTTTCGGAAACGGCAACCCCTGGAACCATGGCAAACGCCACAGCACAGCCCAAGAGGGCCGCTTTCAACAAGCGTAAATATTTCATGTGACCTGCCCTTTCGATCACGCCTCTGGAAACGGGTCTTGTTGCCCGTGTATGAGCAGGACACTGGGGCAATTCGGGTTTTATTGCAATAATCAAAGGTCTTTATTTCGCAGCTACCGTGGTTTTCGGGGGACAGTTGCCGCACAGAAAAGAGGCGCCCAGTGGTGTGAGCGCCTCTTTAACACAAGATGTTGTGTTCGTGATTTGAGATCTAACCCAAAGTGAACCGGTCAGTTTGTCGCGCACGGGATCGGCGTTGTGATGACTTCACCACCCCGACGTGTTTTAATCGTGCAGATTTTTTCAGCTGGGGCTTCGACACGCGGCGCTGCTTCTACGATGCCCAAGAGGCTTCGCTGGTCCACCTGGATCGCGTCAGCTGTTGAATCGTCTTCAGCTCCAACAAGCGAAAGAGACAGGCGACCTGATGATTGCGCTTGCGCCAGGGCCGCCACCTGCTGCGGTTTGATAGATACAGTGACGGTCCGAGCGATGAGTGTCTCGGTGCGGTCAACATTTGAAACCTGGTCGACAGCCACGATGCGCACACCAGTTTCGATCAGCTGTGTAAAGCTCTGCCTGGAGCCAGGAGCACGGCCTGTCCAGTAGACATCAACCCGGTCACCAGGACGCAGGAAACCGGATACACCGCTTGTTACGTCCACTTTAATGGCAAACGCACGCATGCCGCGCTCAAGTTGCGATGTGATACCCGCATCTTCGCCAGGTCCGGTGACTTTCGTTTTCAGGATAGCTTCACTGGGTTCCATAGTGCGCAGAACGGTCCGCGGTTCGTCTTCGCCCTCAGGAAACAGCTCTTCGATTGTTGCGAATGTACCGTCTGGAAGGGATCCAGCGGGGTACGTTACTTGTTTTACGTGCTTTTTGAGCAGGCGTTGACCGTATTCCAGCTTTTGACCTGCGACGTAAACCTCGACGGTTTCGATCACAGGGGCGTTGTTAGCGCGCTCAATTTCCAACTGAGCTTGATAACTTTGGATATAGTTCTTTGCCATGTAGACCGCAAAACCGGCAAGGCCCAGTCCGAGAATAAGTACAAGTCCGAAAACCACTCGCATGGCTTTTCCTTTCGATCACTGCTCGTTCGTCAAAAGCGAACGTGTTTATTGTCCATCTTTGATTGCCCATACATTGTGGTGGAAAAATGTTGGGCCAAAGGCGCTTTCAAGAAAAATCGTAGGGTGCTCGAGTAGACAAACGCGAAAGTCCCAGGTGATCCTGGGCTTCGACGCAATCAAAGCATCTGTCGCCAGCTTCGACTGTATTCGCTTTAACCGCCAGAGCCGCTGTTGTTCGTACCAACATCGACATCTTCCAAGCCATCGGCAATACTATTGGCCACAGCATCTGTTGCCGACCCAACTTGGTCAATCGCAGCGACCGCCAAGCCTATGATAGCAGCTGTTAAGACGACCCAGTCAACCGTCACCGCGCCCTCGTCGCGCTTCAAGAAAGACTTAATCAGGTTTTTCATCTCTTCACTCACACACTAATGATTTGACACTACCGTGCCGGTGGAATGTGTTCCAAATGCGGCTTTTGAAGTAAGATTTTATGAGCACATGGAATTAAATTGTTGACCAAAAAGAAAAAATGGCCGCGGATCGAACATCCACGGCCATTTCGTAAGGTCTAGAGAGAGGCTTAGCCGCCCGAACCTTGAGCTGCGTTGCCCACATCCTGAGCTTCAACACCACTTTGGATGTTGCTTGCCAGAGTGTTAACACCACCTTGAACGGCGGTAACGCCTGCAACGCCAAGGCCAACAACGGCTGCGGTCAGAACGACCCAGTCAACTGTTACGGCGCCTTCGTCTTCCTTGCGGAATTTTTTGATGAACTTGATCATGGTTGGTCCCTCCAAAGGATCAGATTTACTCAATTACAACCGCTCTTGGTCAGCGTGCTCGTTTTTCTTGAGCGCTCTACCGTTGCGGCATGGGATGGTTATACCTCTCCAATTCCGGCAAGATTTGGGCGGCATTAAAGCCATTTTTGCATTCCTAAACTTTTTTCGTATTGGTTCATATAAGCATCTGTAATTACACAATAAAAAAATACATATTCTTGAATATTTTTTTGATGCAGGGGGTTTTGAGCGGATTTCAGCCACTTCGGTTGTTGCCGGAATTTGCACAATGCTGGCGCTGGCCCTCGATTAGTGCCATAATGTCGAAAAACATAACGAGGCAGAGCAGGACTTATTATGCGATTCATCGCCATTTCGACGCTTTGCGCATCCTTGATGTGCGCAACTCCCGGATTTGCGGCTGATCCAGAGCCCTATCCCACATTTACATTTAAAAGAGAGAAAGCGCCTGCGCCTGGACAAACCCGGAAAATCACCGTGCAAGTCGATCCTGATGCCTATTTCGCGTATCTCAACCCCGAGCCGAAGCCAGAGACTTCAACGAGCGAAGGTGAAAAAGCCGCTTTGCCATCAGTGCCTGTAACCAAGGCTGCGTATGACTGGTTCTGGACAAAGGTGCCCCCGGGTCAGGATGAGGAGGCCACAAAGCGCCTGCGTACTGCTTTTGACAGCCTCGCTGATGGGCCGGATGGGCAGACCGTTAAAGGGCCAAGATTGCAGCACCTCCAAAAGATCGCACAGGTTGAGGGCGCTAATATTCTGAAAGCTACGATCGGCACGGATGTTTCGCCCGCGCTCGTCTTGGCGGTGATCGCAGTGGAATCCGGTGGCAAGGTTCAGGCTGAAAGTCATGCGGGGGCGCAAGGCGTCATGCAACTCATGCCCGCAACCGCCGAACGCTTTGGCGTAGCCGACAGTTTTGTCAGTGCCGATAACATTAAAGGTGGTGTGGCCTACCTTGACTGGCTGCTCAAAGAGTTTGACGGCGATGCCGTTCTGGCGCTGGCAGGATACAATGCCGGAGAAAACGCGGTCAAAAAGCACGAGGGCGTGCCGCCCTTCGCGGAGACCCGTGACTATGTCCCCAAAGTGCTTGCCGCTTTTCAGGTGGCGCGGGGCTTGTGTAAAACGCAGCCCGAGTTGGTGACAGACGCGTGTGCGCTGACGATCGCTTCAAACTAAAGCGTTTCGCCATGAGCTGGGCCGCTCAGCTCGAAAGAAAGTACTCAGCTCGCTTTCTTGCGCGCGCGACCTTTGCCCTTCTTGGCGGCTTTTTCCGCGACGAGGGCCACAGCCATCTCAAGCGTCACATCCCCGGGTTCTACATCCTTGGGCAATGTCGCGTTGATCTTGTTCCATTTAACATATGGCCCATAACGGCCATCCATGACGTTTACCGGTCCACCTTCATCAGGATGCTCGCCCAATTCTTTCAAAGGAGCGACAGCCGCCCCGCGGCCCTTGCCTCGGCTCGCGGCTTTCTTTGCCAGCTCCTCAACCGCACGGTTCATCCCAATCGTAAAGACCTCATCGGCCTCCTTTAGATTGGCGTACAATCGGCCATGTTTCACAAACGGTCCGTAGCGGCCAATCCCCGCTTCGATCATCTCGCCATCCTCGGGGTGGGGCCCCACCTCGCGCGGCAGGCTCAAAAGCATCAATGCTTTTTCCAGATCCATATCATCCTGGCTCCAGCCCTTGGGCAGGCTGGCACGCGGCGGCTTCTTATTCTCTTCGTTGGCCTCTCCGCGCTGAACATACGGGCCAAACCGGCCAGAGCGCAGGCTGATCTCATCTCCGGCATCTTCGCCAAGCACGCGGTCGCCGCCTTCGGCGCCTTCGCCGCCAATGGGACGGGTGAAGCGACACTCTGGGTAACGTGAGCACCCCACAAACCCGCCGGTTCGGGATGTCTTCAAATGCAGGCTTCCCTCGCCGCAAAGCGGACATTCGCGCGGATCTTTGCCATCTTCGCGCGGTGGATAGAGTTGCGGCGCCAGCACCTCGTCCAGCTTGTCGAGCACCTCGGTGATGCGCAATTCTGAGGTTTCAGAGATGGCCGCCGAGAAATCACGCCAGAACGTGGCGAGCACCTCTTTGTAATCCGCATTCCCCGCGCTGATGACATCAAGTTCTTCTTCGAGGTTGGCGGTGAATTCATATCCCACGTATTTGCGGAAGAAGTTCAGCAGGAAGATCGTCACGATCCGGCCCTTGTCTTCTGGGATCAGCCGGTTCTTGTCTTTGCGGACATATTCGCGGTCCTGAATTGTTGTCACGATACTGGCATAGGTCGACGGGCGTCCAATGCCGAGCTCTTCCATCCGCTTGACCAGTGTTGCCTCTGTATATCGGGGCGGAGGTTGCGTGAAATGCTGCTCGGGCGTGACATTTTGCTTTGGCGTGGCATCGCCCTGGCTCATTTGCGGCAGGCGCTTGTCGTCCTCATCCACGACCTGATCATCACGCCCTTCTTCATAGACACGCATGAACCCATCAAAAAGAACAACCTGACCCGTAGCGCGCAGGCCGACCTGGCCATCGTCGCTGCCAATCTCCACCGTGGTGCGCTCTAGCCGCGCGCCAGCCATCTGACAGGCCAGCGTGCGTTTCCAGATCAGATCATAAAGCTTGCGCTGATCCGCATCGGTGAGTTTCAGGCTGGCCGCGTCCCGGGTCATATCCGTCGGGCGAATGCATTCATGCGCTTCTTGCGCGTTCTTCGCCTTGTTTTTGTACATGCGCGGGCTGTCGGGCACGTAGTCCGCGCCATAGCGATCCTTGATCGCATCGCGTGCGGCCATCACCGCCTCGGGCGCCATGTCGATGCCGTCGGTTCGCATATATGTAATGTGACCTGCCTCATAGAGACGTTGCGCGGCGCTCATGGTTTGGCGCGCGCCCATACCGAATTTGCGGCTGGCCTCTTGTTGCAGGGTCGAGGTCATGAAGGGCGCGGACGGGTTGCGGTTGGCTGGTTTGGCCTCAACCGATATGACTTTGAGATCGCGACTCTCAACAGCCTGCTGTGCCATTTCCGCCTGGGTCGCGTTCTCAAGGTCATACTTATCAAGCTTGTTGCCAGCCAGGCTGATCAGACGTGCTTCGAACTCCTGACCGCGCGGTGTGGTCAGGATCGCCTTCACGCTCCAGTATTCCCGCGGATTGAACGCCTCGATCTCCATCTCGCGCTCAACGATCAGACGCAGACATACAGATTGTACGCGTCCGGCGCTGCGTGCTCCGGGAAGCTTGCGCCAGAGCACAGGGCTGAGATTGAATCCCACAAGATAGTCGAGCGCGCGCCGGGCGAGATAGGCCTCAACCAAAGGTGCATCCACCTCGCGCGGGTTATCCATCGCTTCGGTCACAGCCGACTTGGTAATGGCGTTAAAGACCACGCGGCTCACCGGCGTATCTTTCTTCAGGACCTTACGTTTGCGCAACGTCTCTTCAAGATGCCAGCTGATCGCCTCCCCTTCGCGATCTGGGTCTGTGGCGAGGATCAGTGCGTTGTCATCTTTCAACGCGTCTGCAATCGCCTTGATATGTTTCTTGCTGTCACTGCCAACTTCCCACGTCATGGCAAATCCGTCGTCTGGATCGACAGAGCCGTTCTTGGCCGGCAGATCGCGCACGTGGCCGTAAGATGCCAACACAGTATAGTCATTGCCGAGATACTTGTTGATCGTCTTCGCCTTGGCGGGGGATTCAACAACGACAACTGGCATAAGAACTCCTTGGATACGGGGGCGAGTCGCAAGCGACCTTTGGCGGCGCAACATGTGGGGTGGTCGATTGGAATGTCAATGCGGCCGTCGCGTACAGTCCATTTGTTTGAGCCGACAAGGCGAATCGACGCGCAATAGGAGGCACGCGACAAGGTTCTTCTGATCAGTGAGCCAAGGAAACCAGACCGCCAGGGTGACGTATAATGCGCCCGCTCATTTCAAGATCCGTCAGCGCCGGTGTCATTTGCGCCGCAGAGCTTGCCAGGTCACGGATTAATTGATCTTCGGCCAATGGCGAGGGGCTGAGATGATCAAGGATCAGGCGGCGCAAGGCGTCTGGTGGCTGTCGTGCCTTGTTTGGTTGAGGGGGCGGTTGAGCATTTGAGTGCGCAGTTTGGGCCCCTGTCTGACTCTTCAGAGCCAGGTCTTGTTGTTCCTGAAGCGCCTCTGCGACATCCGTGCCTGTGCGCACCAGTCGCGCTCCGTCACGAATAAGCATGTTGCACCCGGATGCACGGGCATCAAACGGGTGTCCTGGGACGGCAAGCACCTCGCGTCCCTGATCAAGCGCGGTGCGCGCGGTTATAAGAGAGCCGGATTTTGCGGCTGCTTCCACCACGACCACTGCTTCGCTTATGCCGCTGATAATGCGATTGCGTGTGGGAAAATGTCGTGCTTGGGGTGTTTGACCTATGGGTTGTTCCGAAATGCATAACCCCCGCGCGGCGATGTCCTGACCTAGATGTGTGTTTTCTGCAGGGTAGATAACGTCAATGCCTCCTGCCATGACCGCGATGGTGCCCCCATCAAGCGCGGCCTTGTGGGCAGCGGTGTCAACGCCGCGGGCCAAACCCGAGACCACAACAAATCCGTCCTTGGTCAGTTCATGGGCCAAGGCGCGCGCCATGCGCAGACCCAGTGAAGACGCGTTTCTCGCGCCGACAATCGCCACCCGCCGCTTCTGCAGCAGGCCTGGCTCACCCTTGGCCCAAAGGAGTGGTGGTGCATCCGTGAGCTGCGAGAGTGCGACTGGATAATCTGTCTCGCCCCAACAGATTAACCTGGCTCCAGCGCGCATCCCGGCTGCATATTCCATTTCCGCGGCCTCCAATGTGCAGGGAACATATGTGTTTACCCCTGCGTTGCGTGCCACTTCAGGCAGCGCCTCCAAGGCCACTTGGGCATTTCCATGCTCTTGCATTAATCGGTGGAAAGTGGAGGGACCAACTCTGCGAGAGCGCAACAGGCGAAGCCACGATATCCGATCATCTTCCGTGGTGGGTGGGAGTGGGGGGTGAGTGGAAGGATGTGTATCCTCGAACATCGTGACTCCGCCTGCTTGCAAAACCATAGGTACGATTTGCGTGGTTAATGAGGGGTAAACCGAGACATGGGGAATCAAATTCTGCTGACAAAAAGACATGCAGGTCACTGAAATTTAAATTCTTTTTTTGATCGAAAAATGATGATCGGCCTTGTCCTGACAAGCGACCAATTGCGACCACTCCCTATTTCTGGGGAGGCGCCTTAACGAATCGAGCGCTGCGCTCACACGGCAGACTTGTGTCCTCCGCTGGCGCGGTCGCATCGCTGACGGTCACTTCTGATTGTTCATCAAGTGCGCGCGCCTCTTGTAAAAGAGGCTCGGCAATATCAACGCCAGTTACCTTAGGGCCTGCGCGGGCAAGGACACGCGCTATCGTGCCTGTGTCACATCCTAAATCCGCTGCAGTATGTCCTTTTCTGGCCCACTCTTTTTTAGAAGGGTTTGAAAGAACCTGTCAGGAAACCCGGCACCGTGCGTTGCATCGTCGTTTACCGGTTTTTTCCGAAATCAACGGCCTCCCCAAAGTCGCGCATCTTCTCTGGGGCAATTAAATTGCGTCTGTCAGCCATACACGACTTAGACACGAAAAGGCCGACGAAAGGACGAGCTTCCAAGCCTTACGTCGCAGAACCGCCCACGGTCAGCCCGCCTATCATAACTGTCGGTTGCCCCACACCTACGGGCACCCATTGCCCGGCCTTGCCGCAATTTCCCATGCCGGGATCCAGAGCCATATCATTGCCAAGTGCGCGGATCTGTTTCAGCGCCGTTGCTCCATCACCGATCAATGTTGCGCCCTTAACCGGCGCGCCCACCTTGCCATTTTTCACGCGGTAGGCTTCGGTGCAGCTGAAAACAAATTTGCCGTTGGTTATGTCCACCTGTCCACCGCCAAAGCCCACAGCGTAAATGCCGTCCTTGAGGTCGGCCACGATGTCTTCGGGTGCGGCATCACCGCCCAGCATATAGGTATTGGTCATGCGCGGCATGGGGATATGCGCATAGCTTTCGCGCCGTCCGTTGCCTGTGGGCGCGACACCCATAAGCCGCGCGTTCTGACGGTCTTGCATAAATCCGACCAGAATGCCGTCCTCAATGAGAACGTTCTTGCCTGATGGCGTGCCTTCGTCATCAACGGTGATCGATCCACGTCGGTCCGGGATCGTGCCGTCATCCAGAACTGTGACACCCGGAGCGGCAATACGTTCCCCCATCAGCCCGGCAAAGGCAGAGCTTCCCTTGCGGTTGAAGTCGCCTTCCAACCCATGGCCGATAGCTTCATGCAGCAAGATGCCGGGCCAGCCGGGGCCAAGAACCACGTCCATTACACCTGCTGGGGCGGCTTCGGCTTTGAGATTTACCGTCGCAACCCTGAGCGCCTCATCGGCTTTGGCCTTCCAGTCCTCTGCGTCAAGCAGCCCATCAAGCATCACCCGTCCGCCACCACCTGCACTGCCGGATTCGCGCCGACCGTTCTCTTCCAGAATGACGCTCACATTTAAACGCGTCATCGGGCGTGTGTCCCGAAGCTCTTTGCCGTCTTCCCGTAGAATGACCACCTCTTGCAAGGAGGCTGACATTGACGCTGTTACCTGAACCACCCGCGGATCACGTGATCTGGTATAGGCATCAATCTCCCGCAGCACCTCAAGCTTGACTGGGAAACTCTGCCCCGAGAGCGGGTCTTCATCGCTGTAGAGGCGCGTGTTTGTCGGGGCAGGGGCGTCCGACATTGCGCCACCGCCATCACCTACGGCGAGGCGCGCCGTTTCCACCGCACGCGCCAGTGCCGGCTCAGAGATGTCTGAGCTATGCGCGTACCCCGCCACTTCGCCTTGAACTGCGCGTAACCCAAATCCTTCCGACGCATCGTAAGAGGCTGTTTTCACCCGGCCATCATCGAACACCAGTGCCTCCGAACGACGCCGTTCAAAGAAAAGCTCGCCATCTTCGGCTCCTTCAAGAGCGGTGCGAAGATGCCGGGTCGCATCGTCGCGCGAGAGCTTTGTTTCAAACGGATCAAAGCGTTTGTCAGTCATCTTTTTTCCTCTCCGGGCATCTTCCTTGAAAAAAATTGATCCAAATCAAGGAAAGCGCCGATTTGCCGCAACGGGGTCGCTTGTGCGCCTTGTCAGAATATGGTTTTTACTCGGCCCGAGACAACGGGATTCCTTTGCATGCGCAAAGGATGAAGCAAAAGTAAAAAAAGTTACAACGGATCAGGGTGCAACATGCGCAAATTGACCAGCTTTCTGGCTGCTGCAATGGCAGCGGTCGTCACGCTTCCTGCCAGGGCACAGGACAACCTTGAAATTATCGGTCGTCCAGAGGACGGTGGGTTGAATTTCCAACCAGCGGCGACCGAACTCGCCCGTGATATTCAGTGGTTGGACAACCTGCTGCTGATCATCATCACAGCGATTTCGCTCTTTGTTGTATTGCTCCTGGCAATTTGCATCCTGCGCTACAACCGCAAAGCAAACCCAGAGCCTGCGAGCTTTACGCACAATTCTCCGATCGAAGTGGCGTGGACTGTGGTTCCGATCGTCATTCTGGTCTTTATCGCGGCATTCTCGCTGCCGGTGCTGTTCAAGCAGCAGGAAATTCCCGAAGGTGACATCAATATCAAAGTCACCGGCTACCAGTGGTATTGGGGCTATGAGTATGTCGACCATGAGTTTGCTTTTGACAGCTTCATGATTGGTGAAGACAAGGTCCTGAACGACGATGTTGTGGCAGAACTGGAAGCCGCCGGGTACACGCGTGACGAATTCTTGCTGGCGACCGATACCGCCGTTGTGGTGCCCGTTGGCAAAACTGTTGTGATGCAAGTGACAGGCGCGGATGTGATCCACAGCTGGACCATTCCGGCCTTCGGCGTGAAGCAGGATGCAGTTCCAGGCCGGATTGCACAGCTTTGGTTTGCGGCTGAGAAAGAAGGCGTCTTCTTTGGCCAGTGCTCCGAGCTTTGTGGCAAGGATCACGCGTACATGCCGATCACGGTTAAAGTCGTGAGCCAGGAAGCTTATGACGCGTGGCTGAAGGGCGCAATTGACGAATACGCTGGTGATCCGTCCACTTTGCCCAAGCATCTGCAAGTGGCTTCGGCTGACTAAAGCTATGGTGAAGGATGTGTAACTGCACACATCTTCCGCGGGGACCAAAATGAGCGACGCGAGCCTCAATAGTACAGAAACCCAAGCCTATGATGCAGGCTTTGCCGATTATTTTGCGTTGCTTAAGCCGCGTGTGATGACGCTTGTGGTCTTTACTGCCTTGGTGGGGTTGATTGCGGCACCCGTGGCGGTGCACCCCATCGTTGGCATTGCAGCGATCCTGTTCATCGCTGTGGGTGGCGGCGCATCAGGCGCACTTAACATGTGGTGGGACGCGGATATTGACGCAGTGATGAAACGCACCGCCAAACGCCCCATCCCATCAGGTCGTATCACCGGCGATGAGGCCTTTGCCTTTGGCATGGCGCTGGCTGGTATTTCTGTGGTTATGCTGGCGCTGGCGACCAATTTCCTGGCCGCCGCGCTTCTGGCCTTTACCATCTTCTTTTACGTGGTGATCTACACCATGTGGCTCAAGCGGTGGACGCCGCAGAACATTGTGATTGGCGGTGCGGCAGGGGCCTTCCCTCCAATGATTGGCTGGGCGGCAGCAACGGGATCTCTCTCGATAGAAGCGGTCCTCATGTTTGCATTGATCTTTATGTGGACACCGCCGCATTTCTGGGCCTTGGCGCTGTTTACCAAGATGGATTACGACAACGCCGAAGTGCCGATGCTCACCGTGACCCATGGCCGCCGCGCCACACGTGTTCACATCCTGGTTTACACTGTGTTGCTGGCGGTTTTGGCCGTTGGTTTGGGCTTTACCTCCATCGGGGGTCCGCTTTATCTCACGGTGGCGATCTATCTGAATGCTCGCTTCCTGAAAGGTGCCATTGATATCTGGCGCCGCGACGAAGACATGGCTGAAGCAGATCGCTTCCTGACAGAACGCAAGTTCTTCAAAGCCTCTCTTGTCTATCTCTTCGCCCATTTCGGGGCAATTGCTGCGGAGGCGATGCTGGCCTCTGTTGGTTGGGGAGGGTGGTAATCATGTCCCTGTCTCGCCAGCATGAAATGCACAAACGCCGGTTCAGTCGCAATCTGGGCCTGGGCCTGGTACTGGCGGCTTTCGTGGCGTTGGTGTTTGGTTTGACGGTAGCAAAGGTCTCGAATGAAGACTTTGCTCTGCCCACGGGTGAGGAGGCGAGCTGATGGCGATGGATCCTAAAGTCAAAACCGTCACTCGCCTTGTTAGCGTCGCAGTTTTTATGGGCGCTTTGGCCTGGGCTTCTGTGCCACTCTACGACTGGTTCTGTCGTGTGACAGGCTATGGCGGGGCGACGGATGTGGCCGAGACCGGATCGGACGAGATTCTGGATCAAACCATTACCATCCGCTTTGACGCCAGCCAGGAACGCGACTTTCCTTGGGAATTCAAGCCTATGCAGCGCGAAATGGAAGTGCGCATCGGGGAAACCGGTTTGGCCTTCTACGAGGCGTATAATCCGACGGACAAGCCTATTGCAGGGTCGTCAAGCTACAACGTGACACCTTTCGAAGCAGGCGGGTTCTTCACCAAGATCGACTGCTTCTGCTTTGAAGAACAGGTTCTGCAACCCGGCGAGCGGGTGCAAATGCCTGTGACGTTCTTTGTGGAACCTGAAATTGTGGATGACCGGGACGCAAAGCACACCCACACGATCACACTTGGATACACATTCTACCAAATCGACCTGCCTGAAGAAGATGCGCAAGCCGCACTTGAATCGGCGGAAGACACAGATAATAACGTGAACTAACAGCCTTCGACGAGGGACCTTTAAAGATGGCACATGAAAAAAATCACGACTACCACATCCTGAACCCCTCAGTCTGGCCATTGCTGGGCGCGCTGGCCGGGTTCATCATGCTTTTCGGGGCGGTGATGTTCTTCCACGACAACGGGCCGTGGATGATGCTTATTGGCCTGGCAGGCGTCCTTTACGTGATGTTCGGCTGGTGGACCGATGTGGTCAGCGAAAGCCATGCAGGGGATCACACCCCGGTGGTGCGGATCGGCCTGCGCTATGGCTTCATCATGTTCATCATGTCCGAAGTGATGTTCTTTGCCGCCTGGTTCTGGAGCTTTTTCAAGCACGCCATGTATCCGATGGGAGAGATGTCCCCAATTCAGGATGGCGTCTGGCCACCTGCAGGTATCGAAACATTTGACCCCTGGCACTTGCCGCTGATCAATACGCTCATTTTGCTCTGCTCTGGCGCAGCGGCCACATGGGCGCACCACGCTCTGGTCCATGAAAACAACCGCAATGACATGAAATGGGGTCTGATCATCGCCATCGCTCTGGGCGCGATTTTCACCGTGTTTCAGGCCTACGAATACGGCCACGCAGGCTTTGGGTTCTCTGGTAACATCTACGGCGCCAACTTCTTCATGGCTACGGGCTTTCACGGTGCACATGTCATTATCGGCACGATCTTTCTGTTTGTCTGCCTGATGCGGGTACTCAAAGGACACTTCACGCCTGAAAAGCATGTCGGCTTTGAAGCAGCAGCCTGGTACTGGCACTTCGTGGATGTGGTCTGGCTGTTTCTTTTCGCTGCGGTTTACATCTGGGGCGCGTGATAATTTTTCGCGCGAAAAATTGCGCCTTCGGCGAGAGTATTTTCGGAACGATGAAATGCGGAGGGTGACCTCCGCATTTTTTACGTAAGGTGAGGACATGCGATTTCTGGTTTCCATTTTAGCGGCCCTTGGTTTGACATCACCGCCTGTGGCGGCTGACACGTCGACGAAGGAGCCGTCTGAGGCCGAGCTGGCGCGCAAATCCTACATCGAGAGTGTCTCTGCTGACCCCACCGAAGAGCAACTGGCGCGCAAGGCACGTTCTATTGCAGAGATTGCGCGGCTGGGTATTCCTTACTCGGAAAACCTGCCTGTTATTGAGGATGAAGCAGGGGCGCTGCGCCGGTCGGATGAAGAGGTGGCGGCCCGCGCTCTGGCAGTGATGATCACCGCCGTAAAAGGTGAGACGCGCGATCAGGCGCTTGTTGAGTCTGTGATCGAGCAATACGGCGCCTGGGAGTTTTTCTCGCCCGAAGAACGGGATTTCGTTGAGACTGCGAAGCTGTCGGATGAGGCCTATGTGCAGATGTCCTGGCGCTACGAATCTGTGGCTGTCCTGTTGTGGGCTATCGGTTTAATTGACGAGCTGCCTGCTCCGGATCAGATCATTGATGCGGCGATGCTTGGGTCAGTGTTTCGCGAGCTGGGCGCGGAAGGACTTATTCAAAAGGCAAAGCTGCGGCCGCAATCGGAGATCCTTGATGCGGCTGATCTGGCCTATCGCCTGCATTGGGCCGCGGTGGACGCCCGCGTGAAGGGCGCGCCACCGCCTGACGGTTTGCATCCCGGCATTGCCTATGAGCGTCACTATGCCCTCAACTGGCTGATCGGCTATGCCGGTCTGAATTGGGACAACATGGCCACCGACACTTGACGTCTTTGGCTTGCTCCCAGGTCTCAGCTTGGTAGAAGGGCGCGATTTCTGGGAAAACTGGTGATGATGCGTCTGCTCGTTCCCTTGCTTTTTGGTCTCGTCGGGGCTGGCATCCTGATCTCTCTTGGGGTCTGGCAGGTGCAGCGCCTGGCCTGGAAAGAGGGCGTGCTGGAGGAGATTGAGACAAAGATCGCGGCGGCCCCCGCGCCTTTGCCCGAAAGCCCGGACGCCTCGGCGCATAAATACTTGCCGGTAGACGTCACTGGCACGTTCGGTGGCGGGGCCTTGCGCGTTTTGGTCAGCCGCAAGAAGATCGGGGCAGGGCATTTAATTGTCACACCCTTTGAAACGGAGACAGGGCGTCTGATCTTGGTGGATCGGGGGTTCCTCAAGTTGGACAAAGAGTTGCAGCCGCCACCCCCGGGGCAAGTAACAGTCACCGGCAATCTGCATTGGCCGGATGATCGCAACAGCTCGACGCCGGAAAACGATCTTGAGGGCAACATCTGGTTTGCGCGCGACATCGCGCAGATGGCTGACGTGTTTGGGACCGAGCCGGTTTTGCTTGTGGCACGAGAAATGTCGCAACCAGACAGCACCATGACGCCGCTGCCCGTCGACACGAACGGCATTCCCAACGATCACTTGCAATACGCCATCACCTGGTTTTCGCTGGCCGCGATCTGGTTGGGAATGACCGGCTATCTCATTTTTCGCAGCCGCAAACCGGCGCAGGGGACAGACCCATGAAATATATCTCAACCCGAGGCCAAGCGCCGGTTCTGAGCTTTGAGGACGCCATGCTTTCGGGGCTTGCCCGCGATGGTGGGCTGTATTTGCCCGAGACGATACCGACGCTGAGCCATGATGAGATCGCAGCGCTCAATGGTGTGTCCTACGAAGAGGCGGCGTTTCGCATCATGCGGCCCTTTCTGGGGGATGCCTTCACCGATGACGAATTCCACGAGATCATCGCGCGGGCCTATGACGGTTTTGGCCATGCCGCGCGTGCGCCTTTGAAGCAGCTCGATAGCGGACATTTCCTGCTGGAACTCTTCCACGGTCCGACGCTCGCGTTCAAAGACTTCGCGATGCAACTCATCGGGCAGCTTTTTGAGGCCTCGCTCAAGCGCTCTGGCAATCGCGTGTGCATTGTGGGGGCGACCTCTGGCGACACCGGCTCTGCCGCGATTGAGGCGTTCCGGGGTCTGGAAGCTGTGGATGTCTTTATCCTTTACCCGCATGGCCGTGTCTCTGAAGTGCAGCGCCGTCAGATGACGACGCCTTCGGAAAGCAATGTGCATGCGCTGGCGATTGATGGCCACTTTGATGACGCCCAGGCGCGCGTGAAAGACATGTTCAACGATTTCGCGTTCCGCGATGGGGTCGGTCTGGCCGGTGTGAACTCGATCAACTGGGCGCGGGTGCTGGCGCAGGTGGTGTATTACTTTACCTCCGCCGTGAGCCTTGGTGCACCGCATCGTAAAGTCAGCTTCACCGTGCCCACCGGCAATTTTGGAGACATTTTTGCAGGGTACATCGCCAAGCGGATGGGCCTGCCGATAGATCAGCTTGTGGTGGCTACGAACCAGAATGACATCCTGCACCGGTGCCTGACGACCTCTGAGTACAAACCTGACGGTGTCGTTCCCTCGATCAGCCCTTCAATGGATATTCAGGTCAGCTCCAACTTTGAGCGCGCTTTGTATTACGCCTACGGAGAGGATGGTTCCGCCGTTGCGCAGTTGATGGATGAGCTGAAAGCAGGTGGGTTTTCGGTGAGTCAGGGGGCCTTGCAGGC
The DNA here is from genome assembly GCA_947496175.1 of uncultured Roseovarius sp. Classification (GTDB taxonomy): domain Bacteria; phylum Pseudomonadota; class Alphaproteobacteria; order Rhodobacterales; family Rhodobacteraceae; genus Roseovarius. The sequence goes on along the minus strand of CANMBU010000001.1, from coordinate 200,752 downwards.
GTTGCAGGAAAGCTTTGCTTCGGGGCGTTGCAGTGAGGAAGATACCTCCGCCACCATCACAGACACACTTCAGCAGAGTGCCGAGCTGCTCTGTCCGCATTCTGCGGTTGGCGTGAAGGTTGCCAATGACCTGCGTGATCCGTCCACACCCATGATCACACTCGCGACGGCGCATCCCGCCAAGTTCCCTGCAGCGGTCGAAAAAGCCGCAGGGGTGCATCCGCCCTTGCCTCGCGCCATGTCGGACCTGTATGAGCGGTCAGAACGCGTCACACGGGTTGCCAATGACCTTGACGCCATTGAGTCTTTGATCAAAGAGCGCCTGCCGCATTGAGTGTTAACCTGACCACATTGCCCAACGGGTTCCGCGTTGTGACCGAGCATATGCCCGGCCTGCAATCCGCGGCCATCGGAGTGTGGGTTCTGGCCGGGGCACGTCATGAAGCGCCTGCGCAAAACGGCATCGCGCATTTTCTTGAGCATATGGCTTTCAAGGGCACGACGACGCGCAGCGCGTTGCAGATTGCCGAAGCGATTGAGGATGTCGGCGGGTATATCAATGCCTATACCAGCCGAGAGGTCACAGCGTTCTACGCCCGTGTTCTGGCTGAGGATGTTCCGCTGGCGGTGGATGTGGTGGCCGATATTCTGCGCAATCCGGTGTTTGACCCCCGTGAGATCGAGATTGAGCGCGGCGTGATCCTTCAGGAAATCGGGCAGGCGCTTGATACACCCGATGACATCATTTTCGACTGGTTGCAGGAAGAGGCCTATCCTGATCACCCGCTGGGCCGCACTATCCTCGGCGCGGAAGAGCGCGTGCGTGCCTTTTCGCGCGCCGACCTCAAGCGGTTTGTCGATGAAAGGTATCTGCCCGGGCAAATGATCCTGTCCGCCGCGGGGGCGGTGGATCACGACGCATTGGTGCGCCTGGCAGAGGCGCTTTTTGGCGACATGCCCGCGTCTGACCGGGTGGAAGCCTCCGCCGCACAATTCGCAGGCGGAGAGCGGCGCACTGTGAAATCACTGGAGCAAGCGCATTTTGCTTTGGCCTTCGAAAGCCCCGACTATCTAGATCCCGCCATTCACACAGCACAGATCTACGCCTCTGCGCTGGGCGGCTCGATGTCGTCGCGGCTTTTTCAGGAAATCCGTGAAAAGCGCGGGCTGTGCTATACGATCTATGCTCAGGCAGGGGCCTATAGCGACACGGGCATGATGACGATCTACGCCGGTACATCCGCCGAGGAAATGGCTGGCTTGGCGCAAATCACAGTCGATGAAATGAAGCGCGCCGCAGAAGATTTTGGTCAGGCCGAACTGGATCGCGCCCGCGCGCAGATGAAGGCAGGGCTTTTGATGGGGCTGGAAAGCTCATCGAACCGGGCCGAGCGGCTGGCGCGCATGCTGCAGATCTGGGGCCGTGTACCGCGTCTTGAAGAGGTGGTGGACAAGATCGACGCTGTTAGCCTCGGCGATTTACGCGCCCTGGCCGAACAAATCGCGACCAAAGCCCCGGCTGCTTTGGCGCTCTATGGCCCGGTCGAAAACGCCCCGAGCCTTCAAGATTTGCAGGACAGGCGCGCCGCGTGATGTTCATGCCGCGTCGTAAAATCCGGATTGAGACTGAGCGCCTGACGTTGCGCCCCCCGGTTTTGACGGATTTTCGCGAATGGTCGTCTTTGCGCGAACGCAGCGCCGAGTTTTTGGTGCCGTGGGAGCCGCAATGGGCGTCTGATCATCTCTCGCGCAAAGGGTTTGCCAACCGTGTGCACTGGTCGCAGCGCTCAATCTCGCAGGGGTCTGCCGTGCCGCTTTTCCTCATTCGGCGTGAAGATAGCGTGCTTTTGGGCGCGATCACGCTCGACAATATCCGCCGTGGCCCGGCGCAGGCAGGCACGCTTGGCTACTGGACGGGCGAACCCTATGCACGACAGGGCTACATGCGGGAGGCGCTTCTGGCGATGGTGCATCATGCGTTTGAGCGGTTGAACCTGTCGCGGCTAGAGGCGGCGTGCCTGCCCGAAAACCAACCGTCCAGACGCCTTCTGGAAAAATGCGGGTTCAAATATGAGGGGGTGGCGCAAAGTTACCTTCAGATCGACGGGCGCTGGCGCACGCATGTGCTTTATGCTGCCCTGCGGTCTGACCGCCGTGGCCGGACGGATGCTGGGTAACGCGCAACTGCTGAACCTTTTTCTGCGTCGCCATGGGGGCGTATCAGAACCAGTGTGTGACACGGAGTTCTGATCGTATGAAAGCCAAAGCGATATTGAAGACCTGCACCGTTTGGTTCTGCGTCGCTTTGATTGGTGTTGTGGTACTTTCCTTTACAGGACAGTTTTTTGCCCCGGGTAACTCTGCTGCCGTGATCCGCTTCCCAGCCGGGATATTGTTGGTGTTGCTGGTGCCATTTCTTTTCTGGGGCAGGGCAAGGCTTTTGGCCATCGTTGCGTGCGGTGCCGCGTTGGTGGCACTTGTTCCTTTGGGGATGGGGTACTTTCAATCTAATGTGCCATGTGAAGGACCCTGCCTGACGCTGTATCAGAAGAACCTGATGAGCAAATCCTGGCCGCGCACGCCCTTGGCCGAGGAAATCATCGCGTCTCAAGCCGACGTGATCACCTTGCAAGAGGTGTCAGACCACAACCGAAAATTCATGGCGCCGTTGTTTGAGGCCTACCCGTTTTCTGTCACCTGCCCCTTTCGACCGCATCAAGAAGTTGAGGTCCTGACGTCATTGCCTGTTGTCGACAATACAAACTTTTGTCTCGACGGGGCGGGTATGGCTGGGGTTCAGGTGCGTACCCCTGATGGACAGGCTGTGTGGGTTGTTTCAGTCCATCTGGAATGGCCCTTTCCCTTCGATCAATTTGAACAGGCCAGCCTGATAGAAGACAAGTTGCAGTCTATGGAGGGACCGATCTTGATCGGAGGGGATTTCAATATGGTGACCTGGGGCGGCAGTGTTGTGCGTTTGGCCAAGGCCGCGGGCAATGAGCCTCTGGGGCCGTATCGCAATACATTTCTTTCTGGTCGACCATATTTGCCGCTTGCCATCGACAACGTGCTTGTCCCCAAAGGCGCTACAGGCCATGTCGAAAGGCGACCTCGCCTCGCATCCGATCATATGGGTTTGTTGGCGCGGATTAAGCTGCCTTAAAATCCTCTGACTTTCTCTCAAGGCGCGCTACCATCGGTACATCGGAGGTTTGCCATGATCCGCTTATTCGCGTGTCTCATCTGTCTTACATTTTCGACCACACCCCTCTTCGCTCAGGAATCTATCGAGCGCACGCCCAGCCATTGCCGGGCCGTCGCTCAGGCCGCACCAGGCCTTACATACCTGCATCGCGCCTCGTTCAAGGACGCCGTGCCGATCAACCGCGTGCGCATCCATTACATCGCCCATGCCTCCTTCCTTATTCAGTCCCACGGCGGCACTGACGCGGTCACAGACTTCACCGGGTTTGTTGGCAATGTGGATTTCATCCCTGACGTGGTCACCATGAACCACGCGCATTCCACCCATTGGACAGCTTTTCCGGATCCCGCCATCCCACATGTGCTGCGTGGTTGGGGCGAGGAGTTTGGGCAAGGGATCGATCATCACCTCGACCTGGGCGATATGATCATACGTAATGTGTCGACCGATATTCGTGCCGCGTTTGGGACTGTCTCGGAACCCAAGGGCAATTCTATATTTGTTTTTGAAGCGGCCGGGCTGTGCATTGGGCATCTGGGGCATCTGCATCATCAGCCGACGGATGAGCAATATGCGGCGCTGGGTCGGGTCGATGTGCTTCTGGCCCCGGTGGACGGCGGTTACACATTGCGGATTGACGAGATGATCAAGGTAATCCAGCGCTTGCGCTCTTCCATCGTGATCCCAATGCACTGGTTTGGCGATGCAACCTTGGCGCGGTTTCTGAATGGGATGGAAGATAGCTTTGCCGTTGTCGAAACAGGAGAAAACGCTCTGACAGTATCGCTTGATACACTTCCATCGCAGCCGACGATCATGCTGCTCAGACCGGCCTACTTGATTGAAAATGACTGAGGCTCTCCACCTGGTTTTGAAAGGGACACCAAAAGCCCACTGGCGACAATGATTCCAAGGCCCAAGACCGTGACGGCATCCGGGACATTCTGAAACATCAGAGCCGCAACGTAAGACACCGCCATGGCTACAGAGCAAAGGTCGCGTGTTACCTGAGAAGGGTGCAATAAATCCTTGAAATCAAAACTTTTTCACTGCGCCCCAATCACAGGGAGCAGAAGCCCGAAGTGAAACAGGTTGCGCATCCATGTGATCTGCTCTGGTGGAAATTTTTTACACCAGCAGTTTGGATAGGGCATCCCCAAAAGGCAGCACAATCATGGCCGCGACCATAAACGCTATGCCCCAGTTCGAGGTGTCGGCAGGGCGCGTCACATCGGATCAGGCGGGCGCTAGCGGCGGCGGTCGCGGCGTGCGCTCATTGGCTGGAACGCTACACCGACATGTGCTTCGCAATAGGGTTTGCCCGATTGCACTGGCAGGCCGCAGAACCAGAAATCCGTCGTTGCAGGATCACCGACGGGCCATTTGCAGGTCCGTTCGGTCAGTTCCATAAGCGAGAGTTTCTTTGCCTTTTTCTCAATCTCATTGACCTTGGCTAAAGCCGCTGGGTCAATCTCGTTGGCTGAGGGCTGCGGTGGCAAAGGCTGTCCTGCGGGTATGATCGCTTTTACACGGCTGACAGGAGTTGCTGTAGCGGTTTCCTTTGGAGCCTCGGTTTTGGGTTCCGCCTTGGCCGCTTTTGCACGTGCCGCCGGTTTGGCCTTGGCCGCGGTTTTGCTCTTGGCGGACTCTGAGCCGCCCGAGCCACTGCGATTGGACAGGCCCAGGCGATGCACCTTGCCGATCACAGCATTCCGGGTCACACCACCAAGCTCTTTGGCGATCTGGCTGGCCGACTGACCTTCGCCCCACATTTTCTTCAAAAGCTCAACGCGCTCGTCGTTCCACGACATGGGGCACCTATCCTCTGACGTTTGGGTGTCTTTTTGTTGACAGCCCGGTTTTCATCCCGAAGGCCTTATTCTAAACACTGCATCACGAGTTACAAGCCGTACTCGTCCAAGAAACCCACCGCTGATGCAGGAAATCTGATGCAAGATCGCTCTGATATGGGACTGCGCCGCTTTGGGCGCGTGAACTGGCTTGGGCTCTACACGCTGGCGGCGCGGGAAATCCTGCGGTTTTTGTCTGTTTGGACCCAAACGCTTATGGCGCCTCTCGTCACGGCGGGTTTGTTCATGGTGATCTTCACAATTGCTATTGGGGCGCGAAGGGGAGACGTGATGGGCGTGGATTTCGCGCTTTTCATAGCGCCTGGCATCCTGATGATGACGGTCATACAGAACGCGTTTGCCAACACCTCATCGTCGGTGGTGATCTCCAAGGTGCAGGGCAACATCGTCGATACGCTGATGCCGCCGCTTTCGGGGCTGGAAATGGTCCTTGGCTACCTTGCCGGATCGTTGGCGCGCGGGGTGTTGGTTGCACTGGCCATTGCGCTGGGTTTGGCCGTGTTTGTTGGGCTTGTGCCGCACCATCCGTTGATCTGGTTGGGTTTTGTCGCACTGGGCGCGGTTTTTCTCGGCGCGCTGGGGTTGGTGGCGGGTATATTCGCCAACAAGTTCGACCAGATGGCCGCGATTACCAACTTTGTTGTGACCCCTTTGGCCTTTTTGTCAGGTACGTTTTACTCGGTGCAGGACTTGCCACCGATGCTCTCGGTGATCACGCATGTGAACCCGGTTTTCTACCTCATCGACGGGGGTCGGTACGGAATGATTGGTGTGTCGGATTCCAGTCCGGCACTGGGCTTTGCGGTTGTCGGGCTGTCAACGATGGCGGTTGCCGCGCTGGCCTGGTGGATGTTCGAGAAAGGCTACCGGCTCAAGCCGTAGCGTGATTTCAGCGACAAATCGTCTCCGCCCGCTCCTCATAGGCGCGATAGGCGTCCCAGAACCGTTCGTCGCTGGCTCGGTCAGACTGGCGAATGGACTGTGCTGCTGCGGGGTCAGAATAGAAGGTCACCGCGCGATTTTGCTGAGATGAAGTCAGGGTTTCATTCGCCGCATACTGAATGCAGCCACACAGCGCACGTGAGCGGGCCTCACGGTTCGACGACAAACAGGCCTGGCTTATTGGCCCAGACGCAACCGGCGCGACGCGCGTCACTGTGGCCGGAGCCGCGGCCGAGGCCGGCGTCACGCGAGATGTGTTCTCAAACCGTTCTGGGCTGCTGCAGGCCGCGAGGCTCAGCGTCGCCGCGACGAATAACGCGTGTTTCATAATTAGACCGTACCCTGCTCGAATACTGACATTTGCTGTTTTCACACCAAAACAATTGGCGTTTTTTAGTTGCGCCCCTTTTGCCCGATTGCACCGGGTTTTTCAATTCTCAAGATATTGTACCCGGTTCAAGCCTTCTGGCTCCGGCGCGCCGCGGTTCAGTTGCCACGAAACGTGCCTTTCCAGGAGGTGAAGCGCGATGGGAGCACTGACCCAGACAGCAACGCCGGGTTCGCAGCCTCGCTCGGGCCAAAGCGGATTTCGATGCCATCACGTGATCCGTCGCGATCCTGCACCACGATATGCCGCGGAATCCGTATTTCGACGCTTGCATTGCCTTGCCAAGGCAGAGACGTGCCAACGCAAGTGGCTTTGGATTTGGCATAGCTTTTGCTTGGGGCGACCTGGTTGAGAAAACTGAGATCCCGATGTACGACGCGCCCATCCACCGCCAGACTGCCCCGGTCCAGAACAGAAGGTCCTGATCTGCGAACATAGGCGATGAGCCGGTCACTTTGCGCCCAGACTCCACAAAGCGCCAGTTGATCATCAACGGTGCGCCGCGGTTCAACCGCAATTGTAATGCCGCCTCCCGTGGAATACTCACCGCCACCCAAGGTCGGAGCACCGCCAAGTGAAACAGTAGAAGGCGCGGCCTGCGCGACCTGGCAGAACATCAGACCTAAGGTCACTGCACAAAGTTGGAGTTTCATAAACCTGCTCCTTTTGACGCAAGTGTAAGACCCGGGGCCGCGCACATCAACTTTGGCCGGATCACGTTTTCCTGTGCGTTCTCCCGGAAAATCTCACGAAGTGCGTCCGACCGGGCTTGTGATCAAGCAAAACCAACATATTTGCTCGTCATAGTTCAATGCATGACGGGACCCTCACGGGTGTTGTGCAACTCCATAGAATAGGCCTCATCCCATGCCATCTACGACCTCAACAGCATACGCGCTTTTCGCAATTCGTATCTCGTTGCTGATCTTTATGCTGATGTGGGCGGTGTTCAAAATCATGAATCCGGCATCCTGCGGCGTCAGCGAGGGAGGCTCCGGAATTTTCGGCAAGTTTTATGGCATCGAACTTGGTGAAGGGCTCGTTTACATCATTGGCTTCGCGCAAATTCTATTTCTGCTGGCGTTTGGCGCAGGTGTTCTGAAACTCTTTACCACGGGGGGTGTGTTTTTGATGAACCTTGCAACATTGGTCGTCTCGTTGCCCAGTATCCTGACCTCTCTGGGCGGAGAGGGAAATTTGCTTTTTGCTGCATCTTTTCCAGTTTTGGGAGCATCGCTTGCGCTCTTTCTGATGCGCGATCAGGACACGTTTTTGTCGTTTGGAGCCAGTAAGCCCGGCACGTGATGCACAAGGCGCGACAGATGCGCATGCTTTGAAGCATGAGTGCGGGTCACGCGCACGCGCTGCTGCGTGTCATACCCCATTGACGGCTCCCCCTTTCCACCGCATATCCCAAGCATGACACCGCTTTCGCATATCCGCAATTTCTCCATCGTGGCGCATATTGACCACGGGAAATCCACGCTGGCTGACCGCCTGATCCAATCCACCAACACGGTGGCAGAACGGGACATGAAAGAGCAGCTTCTGGACAGCATGGATATTGAGCGCGAGCGCGGCATCACGATCAAAGCCAACACGGTGCGCATCGACTACACCGCCAAGAACGGCGAGGCCTATGTGCTCAATCTGATCGACACGCCCGGGCATGTGGACTTTGCCTATGAGGTCAGCCGCTCCATGCGCGCGGTCGAAGGCTCGCTTCTGGTGGTGGACAGCACCCAAGGGGTTGAGGCGCAGACGCTGGCCAATGTCTACCAGGCGATTGATGCCGATCATGAGATCGTGCCGGTCTTCAACAAAATCGACCTTCCCGCCAGCGACATCGACCGCGTGGCCGAGCAGGTGGAGGACGTTATCGGTATCGACGCCTCCGGCGCCATCGCCGTCTCGGCCAAAACAGGCGAAGGCATCGTGGAAACGCTGGAAGCCATCGTCACCGAACTGCCCGCCCCAACCGGCGACCCCGATGCCCCCCTCAAAGCCATGCTGGTCGACAGCTGGTATGACCCCTATCTGGGCGTCGTTGTTCTCGTGCGGATCATGGACGGCGTGCTCAAGAAAGGCGACCAGATCATGATGATGCAAACCGGGGCCAAATACGGCGTCGACCGCATCGGCGTCTTCCGCCCTGAAATGCAGAATATCGACGCGCTGGGTCCTGGTGAGATCGGCTTCATCACTGCCTCCATCAAACAGGTGCGCGACACCCGCGTGGGCGACACGATCACCCATGAGAAAAAGGGCACCGACTCACCGCTGCCCGGCTTCAAACCCGCCCAACCGGTGGTCTTTTGTGGCCTCTTTCCGGTCGACAGCGCGCAGTTCGAAGACCTGCGCGACGCCATCGACAAACTGGCCCTCAACGACGCCAGCTTCAGCTTCGAGATGGAGACCTCCGCCGCCCTCGGCTTCGGCTTCCGCTGTGGCTTTCTTGGCCTTCTGCACCTTGAGGTGATCCGCGACCGGATCGAGCGGGAATATGACATCGAGCTCATCACCACAGCGCCCAGCGTGATCTACCACGTCTATATGAAAGACGGCACGCAGATCGATCTGCACAACCCGGCCGACATGCCCGATCCCTCGACCGTCGATCACATCGAAGAGCCGCGGATCAAGGCGACAATCCTGGTGCCTGATGACTATCTGGGTGACGTGCTCAAGCTGTGTCAGGACCGCCGCGGCATTCAGCTTGACCTGACCTACGCGGGCACGCGTGCGATGGTGGTCTATGACCTGCCGCTCAATGAGGTTGTCTTTGACTTCTACGACAGGCTGAAATCGGTCACCAAAGGCTATGCCAGCTTTGACTACCAGATGGAGGGGTATCGCGAGGACAACCTTGTGAAGATGTCCGTGCTGGTGAACGAAGAACCGGTCGATGCGCTGTCCATGATGGTGCACCGCGACCGGGCCGAAATGCGCGGGCGAGCCATGTGCGAGAAGCTCAAAGACCTGATCCCGCGCCACATGTTCAAAATCCCGATTCAGGCGGCCATCGGCGGTAAAGTCATCGCCCGAGAGACGCTCTCCGCCCTGCGCAAAGACGTGACCGCCAAATGCTACGGCGGGGATGCGACACGTAAGAAGAAGCTTCTGGAAAAGCAGAAGGCGGGCAAGAAAAAGATGCGCCAGTTCGGGAAGGTGGATATCCCGCAGGAAGCGTTCATTAGCGCTCTTAAAATGGACGGCTAAAGTCGTCCAATTTAAGGGCGAGTGGGCGGAAGCGATTGGCGCAGCCAATTGCGTGCCCACCCCGATTGAGATGGGGCGCAACGGCGTTGAAGATGGATGGGTGAGCGGCGATCCGCAAAGCGGCAATCGCTCCGGGGGAGCGATTGAGGCGCGAACGGGCGGAGTTCTGAAGGCTGAATTCAACGCGAGGGTATGATTACTTTTTAAGCATTAAGTTTGACAGTCATCTTTTGATTAGGCAATGTTCCATCGGGAAAAAGATGAATGAAAAGAAGCATCCTTTAAAAGTTTTTCGCCATCGCGGGACAACCGCTGAAATGCTGTCTCAAAAACAAATTTGCGCAAGGTTGTCCAAAGAAATTACGGCTGCACTGGATCAGCAAGTTTGGCATTCTCCTATTGGTCAACAGAATGATCCCTACGATACGAATCCAAACTTTGTGCACAGTTCTGGAAAAGAGATTAAGGACTTTATCAAAGGTTTTAGAAAGCGGTTTGGAACTTATGCGGGATTTCATTTTGATGACCTGCGTGACCAGGCTCAAAAGCAAGGAGTTCCTATTAGCCGAGTTCGGAAGGCACTCGAAGATCCTAAACAAATTAGAAAAGCCACAAAGAAAGGGTTCTATGAAGGTGTCAAAAGTGCACCAATTTGCTGTTTTACCGAAGTTCCCAACAACATCTTAATGTGGAGTTACTATTCTTCTGGTCATGCGGGGTTTTCATATGTTTTTTCTGTTGCTTCTGAGAACGCTTGCTATGCGCCAGCAGCGATTGCGGACGTTAGATACCTATCTAAGCGACCAACGGTGACTACGGTCGATATGCTGAGAAGAATGGCGATGCAAAGGGATAAGCGCCACTATGAAGAGGACAAAGAAACGCGTGATCGAGTCGACAATGCTTCGTTGCTTTGCAAGGCAGATATTTGGCGGCACGAACGGGAGTGGCGTTCGCTTCGTCCGCCGAATTCCAAAGTCGGATACCATTCAATATATCCATACGAGTTAACTGGTGTGATTTTTGGTGTTAACAGTGAAACCAAACTGATTGATTTCGTATCTGAGCAAGTGGGAGAGTTCGTCAGTAAATATATGTGCAAGCTCCAACCTAAAGAATATGGTTTGGAAATTGTTGAATTGTCTTGAGCACCCGTAGGGTGGGGTTCCAGCCCACCAATCCATCCTCAACTCTTGCGCCATTAGCGGGATGAAATCCCGCCCTACATCGCCGCCTAACCGTCGGCTGGGGGCACCCCGTCGCATCCACGATAACACACGGCACGCCTTTGCCGGGTTAAACTCCGGCCTGCCGCCCTAAAAAACAAAATCCATGTCTGGCTTAAACCGCGCATCCCGATGCACGCTGGAATAGGGCCAATCCTCGGGCCGCTTGACCAATCCGTGCTTGACCGGGTTCAACCAACAATATCGGACATGCGCGCGGTAATCGGCCTCATCGCGGATGTGGTGCTCCCAAAAGCGGCGTTGCCAGATGCCAACCTCGCCTTTGTCATGCCGTAGGCCGGGGTTCACCCCGGCATATCGCCCCGAAGTGACCATGGGCAAACGAGATGGCGGGGTGAACCCCGGCCTACGAAGCGACATCGTAAACCGCGCCTTGATCGCGCCCCATCGCGTCGAAAAATCCGCATCTCCGGCGGGCAATGTCCAGACCGCGTGCAGGTGATCGGGCAAGACCACCCAGGCATCAATGTGAAACGGACGCTCGGTTTTGGTTTGCCGGACAGCGGCGCGCAGCCGCGTCACCTCATCCACCAGAAGCGATCCACCACGCTGTGCCAGCGCAACCGTGAAGAACACAGATGCTCCCGTGACAGTTGGGCGGCGATAGCAAGACATGCATATCTATCACCGCAATCCGTTTAATAGCTTATGAATCGGTCACCGCGTCGATGCGCCGGGGCGTCTTACCCCCGCCGCACTTCCCGCACCAGCTTTTGCACCTGTTTGACCATCGCATCCCGGTCGCCCACCAGCCGTGGGTCGCGGCACACGGCCTCGGCAATACGGATGGCGTCCTGAGAACTCAGGCCATTGGCTTCGAGTGTTTCGATGAAAATCTCATTGGGCCGATCCCAGATCACTGCTTCCCACGGTCCGCGGTAGCAGCTCACCAGGACCACATTGTCTTCGTGTGCGCCATGGCTGTTTCTTGTGACGTCATGCGCCTGGGCTCCGCTGCCCAGTACCAGAAGTGTCGCGCTTACGGCGAGAATGCGTGTCGTGCTCATGGTTTCACCCCCTAGGTGTGTTGTGAGCTTTGAATGTCTTGAGGCACTATGCGATCGGACCGAGCCAAAATCAAACAATATGCGCCTCATTCTTGCCGTATTCTCAGCAGGGTGCGCCTTAATCAAGGCAAGGGTCAGGCAGAATGAGAAAGGCTTAATGATGCTACGCAGTGGATTAAGCTGCTGGAAATAAACAATTTTCAATTGGCATAGTGTTCAATAAATTCCTCATAGGAAACAGTTAGTTTCACAGAATCTTGTTCAATTTGCCCCAATTTCGCCGCAATGTCGCACCGGTAAGAGTAACGTCTTGTTGTGGGGAACAAGTTTATGCAAGTGGACTATTTTACGATTGCCCGTCGAGGGCGTCTCAATGCGCTGAAGGCGCTTGATCGACGGCAGCTTGAGTTGCCTGGTATGTCTGAGCCAACACTGTGGAAAGATGCCACGTATGAGGTATCGGACCCCGAGTTTGATCTCGGCACAGCGCGGGCTCAAGCGGTCTGAGTATATCTATCTGATTTCTGCCACGGCCTAATGGCCATCAACCTCCAAAGGGGCAGACCTCGTAGACCCGGTTCCTGCAAAGGAGCCGGGTCGCTTTTTCGTGCTGATTCTACCTTCACCCGCGTTTTAGGGCATTTGCAGGTGCAGAAATCTTTGGGTGCACCCGGTTTTCCCGGATCTGCTTCCAAAGCTCCTGCAACTGTGCCGAAACACGTCCAAATATTGACTTATCCACAGAGAATTCCCACTGAATATCAACAAGTTATCCCCAAGAAATTTTCATGCTGCAGTGCTTTTTTCTTGCGTGAGGGCTTGGGTGTCGGTCACCTTTGAAGTGTTACAGCGGTTCTTTTGAACCAATGTGACGCCGCAAAGGCCCCTCGGGACCCGCGCGGATGGAACCGGGGGTCTTCGGATTTACCGACCATCAGCACAGGTTCAGGAACGGTTCGCCGCTTCCTTCTCACCTTAGGGTGTGTCGGACATGTAGCGTTCCAATCCGGGTCGATGCAGACGGGCAGGGGCCTTGGCCTCGTTTCGTCGCCAAAACTTCTTTGGAAGTTGCGGCAGCCGCATTTCGCGAGGGATGCGGGACATCTTGGGGGTCGCAAGATGCCCGAGGTTCTTCTGGAGCAATCCAGGGGAGGCGGAAGACCTTTCGAGGTTGGATGCAGCTGGGTCGGAGGCCCCCTAGGGGCGGAACATCCGGTTTAAGGCGTCAGGGTGTGGCGCGGGTCGCAAGACCCAAGTCACGATGCAAGGACCGCGTCTGAGCACCTGGCGCCTTTTCTAATTCCTGAACTCTTCCGAGGTATGGAATGCGAACGGGGTCCGTGGCTTTTGCCTTCGGACCCCGCTGTCAGTTGATGCTACCGCGTCTAACACCTGTGCGCTTTCGGTACACGGGGCAGGAGTCTCGGTCAACCATATCTTGTGTCATTTAACGTTTTTGCCGCTGATTGTGGGTTTCAGCGCAAGTTTTTCTGTCTGCCAACGGCCAAAGCATGCGTTTCTGCGCTGGATCAAAGCCCTCTGGAGAGCCCCGTGATATTCTGCTGGCATGATGCCATCAAACTCGGAGGATATCATGGGTTGGCTTGTGGTCGTGTTACATGTCTTCATCGGATCTACGGTTGCAGGGTCGTTGGTGGTGGCCGCGCTTGTCATGGGCTATGACACCTGGGTGCAGATTTTGACGGCCGTGTTGGTCGGCTATCTCATGGCGGCACCGGTGTCTTGGGTCATTGCAAAAAGGCTGGTTGCGCAGGACAAATAACCGCGCGTTTCAACCCTTGTTGTCGAGCCACGTCCTGACCACGGCCTCAAACTCACGTGGCTTTTCCGCGTGCAGCCAGTGCCCGGCGCCCTTGATCTTGGCGAAGCTTGCGTTTGGAAACAGCGCTTTGATCTTTTCCCGATGCTCCGCCAAAACGTAGTCCGAGTCTGCACCCGAGACGAACAAGGTTGGTTTGTCAAACTGCCCCGTGACCTCTGGAAACCCTATAATCTGATCCATGTCGCGCGCTAGAACGTCCAGGTTGAGCCACCATTTTTTCCCTTTGACATCAAGGGACTGGGTGAAAAACGATTGCAGTGTCCTGTCATCGACCAGAGCCGCGAGCTGCGCCTCTGCATCCGAACGTTTCTCTACCCGCGAGAGGTCCACCTGGCGCATGGCCTCGATATACTGAATCTGGCTGTGCCCGTATCCAACCGGTGCGATATCCGCCACGACGAGACGCCGCACGAGATCAGGGCGGCAGAGTGCCAAAACCATGGAGGCCTTACCCCCCATGGAATGCCCCAAAAGGCCGACGGGGCCAATGCCCTCAGCCTCAATGACCTGTGCGAGATCATCTGCCATGTCCTGATAGGTTTGCGTGTCGTACCAGGGGCTTAATCCATGATTGCGCTGATCTACCGCCAAGACAGGTCCGCGATCAGAGAGCCGTTTGGCAATCACGCCCCAGTTGCGCGCCGAGCCATAAAGCCCGTGCACGATCAGCAGTGGCGATGCCTGTTCTTCTGAACCATGATGCACAATGTTCAACATGGCTTTCGTGATACAGTTTGACCCGTTTGCGTGCCAGCCCATTGTTTGGTCACGCGCCTGCAGGTAGAGTGCCGGGCCGGGGGATGACGAATGTGATTGACCAAGAGCAATTTCACAAGCGTGCCGCGCATCTCGAGGAGATGTTGCACGCCAAGCTGGGCGTGCGGGGCAAGACGCTTGAGCGCAAGTTCAAGCGCGCTGGACGGCTGTTGCCGCGGCGCATGCGTGCCGCTGGGCGCATTTTGACACAGACGCAAGGCAAAATGGCGCACCCCATCGTTATGCGACAGGTGGACCCCAATCAGGTTTCATCGGCCTTTGCCGAGCTGGAGACGCACCTCAAATCGATTGATCCGGTGGATCGTCGCAGAGGCAAGGTGCTCAATTGGGCGGGTGGAACAGTGATGAACCTGTTGATCATCTGCGCCTTGGCAGCTGCAATTATCCACTGGAAAGGCTTGATCTAAAAATAAAAAACCCCGCGCAGCATAAACCGCGCGAGGCTGTTTTGATTTCAAGATTGGCTTACAGGTTAGGATAAAGCGGGAAGCGTGCGCACATTTCGGCGACTTCGGCTTTGACCTTGGCCTCAACCGCGCTGTTGCCGTCTTCGCCATTGGCCGCAAGACCATCGACCACTTCGACAATCCAGTCCGCGATTTGACGGAATTCTGCTTCGCCAAAGCCCCGTGTTGTGCCCGCAGGTGAGCCAAGTCGGATCCCGCTGGTGACCATCGGTTTTTCGGGATCAAACGGCACCCCGTTCTTGTTGCAGGTGATATGGGCACGGCCCAGAGCCTTTTCCGTGGCGTTGCCTTTCACGCCTTTAGGGCGCAGGTCCACCAGCAGAACATGGGTATCGGTACCGTGGGTCACGGTATCCAGACCGCCCTTGATCAACTGGTCGCTCATCGCCTGTGCGTTGGTGATGACCTGCTTGATGTAGGATTTGAACTCCGGCCGGAGTGCTTCTCCAAAGGCAACCGCCTTGGCGGCGATCACATGCATCAGGGGGCCACCCTGAATGCCGGGGAATATGGCCGAGTTGAATTTCTTGGCCAGTGCCTCGTCATTGGTCAGGATCATGCCGCCACGCGGTCCGCGCAGGGTTTTGTGCGTGGTGGTAGTGGCAACATGCGCATGCGGGAAGGGCGACGGGTGTTCACCTGCTGCCACAAGACCGGCAAAGTGGGCCATGTCCACATGCAGATAGGCACCTACCATATCGGCGATCTCGCGCATCCGGGCGAAATCAATCTGACGTGGTACGGCGGAGCCACCCGCGATGATCAATTGCGGTTTGTGCTCTTTGGCCAGCGCCTCGATCTGATCATAGTCGATCAGGTTATCTTCTTTACGCACCCCGTATTGCACGGGTTTAAACCATTTGCCTGATTGGTTGGGCGCGGCGCCATGGGTCAGGTGCCCACCGGCATCAAGGCTCATGCCCAGAATGGTATCGCCGGGCTTGAGAAGGGCGGTAAAGACACCTTGGTTCGCCTGGCTCCCCGAGTTTGGCTGCACATTTGCAAAGCCACAATCAAAGAGCTTGCAGGCGCGTTCAATCGCAAGGTCCTCGGCAATATCGACAAACTGGCATCCGCCATAATACCGGCGGCTTGGATAGCCTTCGGCGTATTTGTTGGTCATCACACTGCCTTGCGCTTCCATCACGGCGCTTGAGACGATGTTTTCCGAGGCGATCAGCTCGATCTCATCGCGCTGACGACCCAGTTCAAGGCCGATAGCTTTCGCGATCTCAGGATCGCGCGAGGTCAGCGATTCGGTGAAAAAACCTTCTGAAACAAATGATTGATTTCCGTCATGAGCCATAATGTCTACTCCGCAAGAGGTCAGGCGAGTTTTCCTATAGGAAACTATGTGCCCTTGAAAGACCGGAAAGCGACAATTTTCTTCCGCAGTCCGGCATCGCTGGCACTGGTTGCAATTTTGTGGTTCGATCGAGGTCCAATTAGTCCTCGGAAAGCAGCTGTCATGCCCAAATACGAAAAAATCGCATTCGTGGCCAGTAATGTGCCACTGGCGCAGACCGCGCGAGCGGCGCTGGCGGCGCGATTTGGACATGTGGATGAGGACAAGGCCGAGGTGGTCGTGGCGCTAGGCGGCGATGGGTTTATGTTGGAGACGCTGAACAAAGTGCGTGATCATGGCGTGCCGGTCTATGGGATGAATCGGGGCACGGTCGGCTTTCTGATGAACGAATATAGCGAGACGGATCTGATGGAACGTCTCTCAGAGGCCGAAGAAGAGGTCATCAATCCCCTCGCGATGAAAGCGCAGGCGATGGATGGGCAAATCCACGAGGCGCTTGCCATTAACGAGGTTTCGCTTTTGCGCAGCGGACCACAAGCAGCAAAACTGCGCATTTCCATTGATGGCCGCCTCCGGCTTGAAGAGCTGGTCTGTGACGGCGCTATGGTGGCCAGCCCTGCCGGATCTACGGCTTATAACTACAGCGCACACGGTCCTATTCTGCCCATCGGGTCGGATGTGCTTGCTTTGACAGCCGTGGCCGCGTTCCGGCCGCGTCGCTGGCGAGGGGCTCTATTGAACAAAAACGCCGTTGTGCGCTTTGATGTAATCAATCCCGAGAAACGTCCGGTCATGGCCGACGCCAATAGCAACTGGCTTCCCAATGTGCTCTGGGTCGAAGTGAAATCCGAGCCCAGTGTCAGCCACCGTATCCTCTTTGATCCTGGGCACGGGCTGGAAGAGCGGCTTGTGCGTGAGCAGTTTTCCTGAAGTCTAACCGTAGACTGCGACCGGCGTACCCGCGATGGCGGCCATGTTCAGAAGCCCACGAGACGTGATCGAGGGAGTTGTGATGTGCGCCCGGTTGCCCATGCCCATCAGGATTGGTCCCACCTCAAGTCCACCGGCCTTCATCTTGAGAATGTTGCGCACACCCGATGCCGTGTCTCCGTTGGAAAAGAGCAGGATATTGGCCGCACCTTCCATGCGATTGTCGGGCAGGAGCCGACCGCGCAGATCTGCGTCCAGTGCCGCATCCAAGTTCATCTCACCCTCGTACACGAAATCACGCGGTTCCTGATCCAGGAGAGCAATGGCCGCACGCAGGCGCTTGCCAGAATCGCTGCCTTGATTGCCAAATTGAGATTGCGAACAAAAGGCTACCCGCGGCGCAAGACCAAAGCGCCGCACGTGACGCGCGGCACCAATCGCAGTTTCGGCTAGTTCTTCGGGGTTTGGATGACTTCGGACATGCGTGTCAGCAATAAAAAGCGGTCCATCCTCAAGGATCATCATCGACAAGGCGCCATGCGGATGATGATCTTTGTCGCCAAGCACTTGTGTGACATAGTTCAAGTGCCAGCGATACTCCCCAAATGTTCCACAAAGGAGAGAATCTGCCTCTCCGCGATAGACCATGATTGCGCCGATTGCGGTGGTATTGGTGCGCATGATCGCCTTGGCAATGTCAGGGGTCACGCCGCGCCGTTTCATGATGTCATGATAGGTTTCCCAATAGTCGCGATACCGGTCGTCCCGCTCCGGGTTCACGATGCTGAAATCGCGGTCAGGGCGGATGTTCAAGCCCAGTCTTTCGCAGCGTGAGTTGATGACCTCAGGCCGTCCAATCAAGATCGGAAGTTCAGTCGTTTCCTCCAAAATCGCCTGCGCTGCACGCAGTACCCGCTCATCCTCACCTTCGGCAAATACGATTTTGCGTGCAGCCGTACCGGCTGCTTCAAAGACAGGGCGCATGAGCAGCGCGGATTTGAACACTGAAGCGGTCAAGCTGTCAGTGTAGGCATGCAGATCGTCAAGCGGACGCGTGGCCACGCCGGTTTCCATTGCCGCTTTCGCCACAGCTGTCGGCACAATGCTCGACAGGCGCGGATCAAACGGTTTGGGGATCAAATAGTCCGCCCCGAACGTGAGTTGTTCTCCCTGATAAGCCGCCGCAGCTTCGGCAGATGTTGTCGCGCGTGCCAATTCGGCGATGGCCTCGACGCAGGCGATTTGCATCTCGTCGTTGATCTCGGTGGCACCGACGTCCAGCGCGCCGCGAAAGATAAAGGGAAAACACAGTACGTTATTGACCTGATTGGGAAAATCGCTGCGCCCTGTGGCAATGATCGCGTCGGGCGCCACTTTGCGCACTTCATCGGGCATGATCTCGGGCAAAGGGTTGGCCAGCGCCAGGATGATCGGCTTTTTGGCCATTTTGGCGACATGCTCGGGCTTGAGAACCCCAGCACCAGAGAGACCCAGAAACAGGTCTGCGCCGTCCACGACATCATCCAGCGTGCGTAATTCGGTTTTCTGTGCAAAAGCCGCCTTTTGCGGGGTCATGTCTTCTTCGCGCCCCTCGTAAACCAGCCCGTGAATGTCACAGAGCCAGACGTTTTCGCGTTTCACACCCAGCTTCAGCAGCAGGTTAAGACAGGCAATACCCGCCGCCCCGCCGCCGGTTGAAACAATCTTGATGTCTTCCAGCTTCTTCTTGGCCACATGCAAAGCGTTGCGCGCTGCGGCGCCGACGACGATGGCTGTACCATGTTGGTCATCATGAAAAACGGGGATGTTCATCCGCTCGCGACAGATCTTCTCGACGATAAAACAATCTGGTGCCTTGATGTCCTCCAGATTGATCGCTCCAAATGTTGGCTCTAGCGCACAAACGATATCGGCCAGCTTTTCAGGGTCTTTCTCATCCACCTCAATATCAAAACAATCAATATCGGCGAATTTCTTGAACAGAACAGCCTTGCCCTCCATCACCGGCTTGGAAGCGAGTGCGCCGATGTTGCCAAGGCCCAAAACAGCTGTGCCATTTGTAACAACCGCGACCTGGTTGCCGCGTGCGGTGTAACGGCAGGCATCTGCCGGGTTAGCATGAATTTGCATGCACGCCTCTGCCACGCCGGGGGAATAGGCGCGGGCGAGATCACGGCCATTGGCCAAAGGTTTGGTGGCGCGAATTTCGAGTTTTCCGGGCTTTGGAAACTCATGATAATCCAGCGACGCCTGTCGCAAATTGTCCTTTTGGCTATCCGCCATGTCTCGCTCCTCCAAATTAGTTTAGCCCTAAACTATCTTTCATTGCGGTCCACAAGAACGGAGATGCGGACTGCGGCAAGATAGCGTGCTTCCCCTTGCTTATCACAGCCAAATCGCGCCGTCTTGGCAATGCTCTAAGTTGTGAATTCCTGTTAGAGATCATCATGCTGGACGAAACGGCTTCGCAAAGCGTTGCACTGGGACCTTTATTTTGAAAAACTCCGCCTGAGCCATCTGGCGCAAACCGCAATTCAGGAGCCCCCATGCAGGACCATCTGACCGTCGTTGATCATCCTTTGGTTCAGCACAAGCTGACCTTGATGCGGGACAAATCCACGCCTACGGCTGTGTTTCGCCAACTTCTACGCGAGATCAGCCAGCTTCTTGCCTATGAGGTCACGCGCGAGCTGGAAATGAGCGTGCGCACCATTGAAACCCCTTTGCAGGAAATGGAGGCTCCGGTTCTGGCGGGGCGCAAGCTGGCGCTGATTTCGATCTTGCGTGCTGGCAACGGTCTTCTTGATGGGATGCTCGAACTCATTCCGTCAGCGCGGGTTGGGTTTGTCGGGCTCTACCGCGATGAGAAAACGCTCAAGCCGGTGCAGTATTACTTCAAAGTCCCTGATCAGCTTGAAAAGCGTCTCTCCATTGTTGTGGACCCAATGCTGGCCACCGGCAATTCCTCTGCCGCTGCCGTGGACTTGGTCAAACACGCTGGAGCCAAGGACATTCGATTCCTGTGCCTTTTGGCCGCCCCCGAAGGTGTCGCGCGGATGAAAGAGGCGCATCCAGATGTGCCGATTGTGACGGCGTCGCTGGATGATCGGCTCAATGACATTGGCTACATTCTTCCCGGCCTTGGCGATGCTGGCGACCGGATGTTCGGCACCAAATAGTCCAACCAGGTTTACTCACAGGGGTGAATCAGGCACTCTCACGACATTCTGCGTGGGGGCGAGATGAAACTGTTTGTTGGAATGTGGGTCGTGGCGGCGACCGTGGTTGGGTTCGCAACGCAAAGCGTTGCGCAGAGCGGAAGCAGTTTTGATTTGCCCGCCGAGTTTCCACCGACCTCTTACACTGGGCGCCAATATATTGACAGCCGTGGGTGCGCCTATGTGCGTGCTGGTATTGACGGACAGGTCACATGGATCCCGCGCGTTACACGTGATCGCAAGGTGATCTGTGGGCAAACGCCGACCTTGGCGAGGGCGGTGAAACCTGCTGCAGCGACCCCCGCCAAAGCGCCTGAACCGGTTCAGATCACCGTTCCGGCCTCCAAGCCTGTGGTCGCAGCAAAGCCGAAGCCTACAAAACATGTCGCGCGGCAGGTGCGTCCGGTCAAAGCGTCAACCGGGCCAACGCCTCATGTGAATCTGCGCCCGGGGAAACCCGTGACACCACAGACCAGCCCAACCACAATCGTGGCGCCGCGCCATGTCTATGAAAACCAAAGGCAAACCAACGGTCTTTACGTGCCCAAAGGCTATGAACCTATCTGGACCGATGACCGTCTGAACCCGCGTCGCCAACACCAGACACTCGCGGGCAAGGCACAAACAGATGCGCTCTGGAGCAAAACCGTGCCGCGGCGTTTGCAAAAGGACGAAACGAGCCGCTGAGTGGGTCAGCCACCGCAGATGCCCTGCAGTCGCAGCCAGTCCGCATCGCTCAACAACGGTGGAGGCGGCGTGGTGGCAAAGGGATCGGCCTCAATAAGGCCCAGAGTTTTTTCCCCAGTCAGATCAATTGCATAGGCATAAGGTCTTGCGCGCACCGACCAGCTTTTGAATCCGTTCAGAAGGGCTTCATCAGTGAGGGTTGGACGTGGCGATGTCAAAAGATGTTCCGCATATCGCGACACTGCGTTGTCTGGCAAGTCCCCGGTGGTCAAGAGCCGGATGGCGTCGATCGTTGAACCATGATCCAGAAGTTGCGCCAGCGGGTCGTCTAGACCAGCGCGCAGATGCTCGGCAACAATGTATCCGGCCAACACATCGGGTTCCTCGTGATCTTCCACCAGGGCCCGCCCGATCAGGATCGTTCCCCCTGGTAAAGAGATCGCACCATCCACACCATTGCGCATAACGTCAAACCGTCCCGGCCCTTGGGGTGTTGGTAACCTTTGTGCCAGTCGTTCCAGCGCGCCTTTGCCCTCTGGAGTGGCGCAGGCGGATCCCGTCACGCGCTGCATTTTTGTGCGCAGGGCATCACCGATCTGAGCACGCTTCACCTCTGGCACAACCGAGACCGCATGATGGCGCAACGCGCCGGGCAACCAGAAGACCACCAGGGCGATGACGGCCGCGATTGACATCAGGAACGTCACGAGCCGTAGGCGTCCCGGATGCGGACGTCCCCGTCCCACAGCGCGGCGCA
Source organism: uncultured Roseovarius sp. (assembly GCA_947496175.1). Lineage (GTDB taxonomy): Bacteria > Pseudomonadota > Alphaproteobacteria > Rhodobacterales > Rhodobacteraceae > Roseovarius. The sequence goes on along the minus strand of CANMBU010000001.1, from coordinate 178,888 downwards.
GCTTTTCGATGGCGTCGATCATGGCCACTTCATCGACGCCAAGCTCCAAAGTCTCGCCAGGATCGCCATTGGGAAAATAGATTGCTGGTCGCTGTCCGGGATTTGCCCGTTCCAGAGCCGCCAATGACCAATGTGTCAGAGGCTGATCCCGGGCATCAGAGATCGTCAGTGTGGCATCGCCAACTGAAACCACCACATCCAACCGCTGCGCATCGGGGGCAGCACGCCAAAGACCTGCTGCCTCAAGCCGTTGGTATTCGTGAAGTGCGGTCATAGTCGTGCGGGCCTGCTCTGCCTCGTTGGGCAAACAGTAGCACGCCCATTCCAAGTCGGGCAATCATTCCTGTGCGAAACGGTCTAAAGCATTTTGCCTTTAACCTGAGACATCAGCAAAAGGTGAAATGCGTACAACATTTGAGGGTTGCGCTGCGTTTCGCGATCATCTGTGAGTCAGGTTTATCGCGAAACGCTTTACTTAAACGCTTTGCGCAGTTCGAACTTCTGGATTTTGCCTGTTGAGGTTTTTGGCAGTTCCTGAAACACCACTTTCTTTGGGCTTTTGAAGCCTGCCAGCTTCTCGCGCACAAAGCCGATCAACTCTTCCTCAGTGGCCTCAACTCCGTCTTTCAGCTCAACGAAGGCGCAGGGCACTTCGCCCCATTTCTCATCCGGCATGGCCACCACCGCACAAAGAAGCACAGCAGGATGCTTCATCAATGCGCCTTCGACTTCGATGGAGCTGATGTTTTCACCACCCGAGATAATGATGTCTTTCGCGCGGTCCGCGATCTTCAGATAGCCATCCTCGTGCTGATAGGCCAGATCGCCCGAGTGAAAATACCCACCTTCAAAGGCCTCGGCGGTGGCTTCGGGGTTTTTGAGGTACCCTTTCATCACAGAGTTGCCCCGGATCATAACTTCTCCTTGGGTTTCGCCGTCCATCGGCACCTGTGTCATGGTCTCTGCATCCATGGCGGTGATGTCTTCCATGAAGGGCATCAGAATCCCGGTCCGTGCCTTGATGGCATAGCGTTCTTCCTCGGGTTGGTCATTCCACTTGTCATGCCACATGCACTCCGTGACATGGCCGTAAGTCTCGGTCAGCCCGTAGACCTGCGTGACGTCAAAGCCCAAAGGTTCAATCGCGCGCAGCGTGGCAGCCGGGGGCGGGGCTCCGGCGGTAAACACGCTGACCGTGTGGTCAAAGTCGCGGCGCTCTTCATCCTTGGCGTTCACGATCATGTTCAGAACAATGGGGGCCGCCCCAAAATGCGTCACACCTTCATCGGCAATCGCATCGTAAATCGCTGTTGCCGTAATATCGCGACAACACACCAGCGTGCCGCCCACCATGGGCAACGCCCAAGTGTGGTTCCAGTTGTTGCAATGAAACAGCGGCACAATGGTCAGGTAACGGGTATGCCGGGGAAGGGGCCACGTGATCGCCGTACCCAAGGTCAGTAGATACGCACCACGGTGATGATAGACGACGCCCTTGGGCCGCCCGGTGGTGCCGGAGGTATAATTGAGCGCAAGGCTCTCCCACTCGTCCTCGGGCATCATCCATTTGAAATCTGGGTCGCCCCCTGCGATGAAATCCTCGTATTCGGTATAGTCTCCGATGGAATGCACGCCAGCCTGATCATCGGCCACTTCGATGATCGTAGGCGCGGGCCCCTCCATCATTTCAATCGCCTGCGCCGTGACCGGAATGAACTGCGGGTCCACAAGAACCACCTTCGCCTCACCATGGTCAAAGATGTAGGCGATCGTTTCGGCCTCAAGCCGAGTGTTGATCGTATTGAGAACCGCGCCGCAGGCGGGCACACCAAAATGCGCCTCGGCATGGGCCGGAATGTTGGGCAAGAGCGTGGCCACCACGTCGCCGGGTTCAACGCCCAGTTTGACCAGGGCCGAGGCCAGTCGCGTGGCGCGCTCATAGTATTCAGCATAGGTTTTGCGGAAATTGCCATAGACCACAGCGTCAGTATCGGGAAAGACATGAGCGGCGCGTCTCAGATGTGACAGCGGCGTCATGGGTACGAAATTGGCGGCGGTTTTGCCCAGCCCTGTTTCGTCCTTCATCCAACCCATGGCATGTCTCCTTTGTCGAGCGGTAAGTGGCCTTCAAACGCGGGGGATATTGCGCAATTCATGCCCGAAAGCAAATCGGTTTTCTGGGCTGGCGTGACTTTTCAAAAACGACGCCCTTGCGTAACGTTGAGAAATGATAATTTCGCCCGGTCGCCGCTACATCTTTGTGCATATTCCCAAGACGGGCGGTACGTCTCTTGCGCAGGCGCTAGAGGCGCGCGCCAAGAAGGACGATATCCTTATCGGTGACACCGAAAAGGCGCGGCGCAGACAACGCAGAGTTCAGGGCTTGCAAGCGGCGGGTCGGCTTTGGAAGCATTCAACCCTGGCGGATATCGACGGTGTAGTGTCTGGCGAAGATATCGCCGAGTGGTTCTGTTTCACACTGGTGCGCAATCCCTGGGACCGGATGGTCAGCTACTACCATTGGCTGCAGAACCAGAGCTTTGATCACCCCGCAGTGGGGCTGGCAAAGTCCATGAATTTTTCCGAGTTTCTGCACGCGCCGCATGTAAAGGACGCTTTCGCGAGCAATCATGCAGCGACCTACATGACCACATCCCGGGGTGAGCACTGCGCCGATCTTTACATTCGGTTGGAGCATTTTGAGCAAGATGTCGAACCACTTTGGTCGCATTTGGGGTTCCGTCTTGAGATGCCCCATCTCAATCGGTCTGACCGTGAATCGGACTACCGCAGCCTTTATTCAGCGGCAGACGCAGAACAGCTCGCAGCCTTGTGTGCTAAGGACATAGCGCGGTTTGGATATACGTTCTGATCGCCTTTGTTTCTGAATTAAGCAGAATCCTATTCAAATGAACCAGACTGTTCACACGCCGAAACAATGCCACAATTCGAACACCTTTCGGGCAAATGCCTGACCTTCGAATCATGCCTTTTGATCACGTCTGTTTTGTCGGTTCACCGGTACTCATTGGGGAAACGGGATGCTCAATCAGAAGGTTGGCGAATTAAAAAAGAAGTCTGTGGTCGGATCAAATCTCCCTCAGCCTATCGAACATCAGGAGACTCAACTTGCGGGTCTCTTGTCGGGAACACGTGTGGCCACACCCGTAGGTTGGAGCCCTGTGCAAACCATCGGTGTCGGTGATGAGGTCTTAACCTTTGATTGTGGCCTGCAAGAAGTGACCAAGGTGGATCTCATTCGCCTTTGGGATGGCAAGGGCACATGCCCGTCTCGCTTCTGGCCTCTGGAAATTCCGGCCAAAGCGCTTGGCAATCGCGCGACAACGCATGTGCTGCCGGGCCAAAACCTGATGATCGAAAGCGATGCGGCCGAGGCACTTTTCGGTGACCCGTTCACACTCATTCCAGCAGGTGCGACTGAGGGTCTCCGGGGGGTCAAACGTACACCACCAGAACATGCCTATTTCGTCGTGCTTTTGCATTTCAGCCAAGAACAGGTGGTGTATTCGCAGAGCGGCGCGTTGCTGTTCTGTCCTGCATTTGACGACACGCCACCAGAACTGGTGACAACCCAAACCACATCCTATTCCGCTCTGCCCATGCACGAGGCGCGTTATCTCGCCGAGCATCTGGGCGACCAAGACTCCGCAGCTTGCACGTACCACCCCCAGGGATTTGGGGCTGCGGCTGTTCCGGCCTAACCGATCTTCCCCAGGATCGGCGGAACATTTGACCCGCGCGGTGAGTAGAGCACCGCGCGGGTTTTTCTTTTACTGACAAGGTCTCTTTTACGCCGCTTCGGCCTGTGTGCTGAACCGCTCGTAAAAGCTCTGGCCTTTGTCCGCCATCTCGCGCAAGAGCGCAGGCGTTTCAAACCGTGCGCCATACTCTTTGGTGAGCGCATCGCACCGTTCGGCGGCATATGGCGCGCCAATGATGTCGAGCCAGGCAAACGGGCCACCGGACCAAGGCGCAAAGCCCCAGGCCAGGATCGCGCCCACATCGCCCTCGCGGATGTCTTCCAGCACGCCTTCTTCCAGTGCCCGCACCGCTTCGAGGACTTGGGCGAACATCAAACGATGCTGCACTTCCACAAGATCAGGCTGCTCATCAGCACGCGGGTACTGCGCTTCAAGACCATCCCAATATCCCAAACGCTTGCCTTTCTCGTCATAGTCGAAGAAACCTGCGCTGGTCTTGCGGCCCAGACGACCCTGTTCTTCCATCCAGAAGATCACGTCATCCACAGCACCATCAGGATACTCATCGCCCATCGCGGCCCTGGTCGCGCGGGCAATCTTTGCCCCCAGATCAATCGAGGTTTCATCGACCAGTTGCAGGGGTCCCACCGGGAAACCCAGCTGACGCGCGGCATTGTCGATCAGGGCAGGGGCCACGCCCTCGGCCACCATGCGGATGCCTTCGTTGATATACGGAATGATGCAGCGGTTGCAGTAGAAGAACCGCGCATCATTCACGACAATCGGGGTCTTCTTGATCTGTCGCACATAGTCGAGCGCTTTGGCGACAGCACGTTCGCCGGTTTTCTGTCCCTTGATGATCTCGACCAGGAACATCTTTTCCACCGGCGAGAAGAAGTGAATGCCGATGAAGTTCTCTGGATTGCTTGAGGCCTTGGCCAGCTCGGTGATTGGCAGGGTCGAGGTGTTGGTGGCAAAGATCACGTCGTCGCCAACCGCTTCGAGCACGTTCTTGGTCACGTCGGCTTTGACACCGGGGTCCTCAAACACGGCCTCGATAATCAGGTCTGCACCTTTCAGGGCGCTGTAATCCGTCGTCGCTGTGATCCGGTCGAGCAGGGCGGCTTTCTTTTCTTCGGTTGCCTTGCCGCGCTTGATGCCCTTGTCCATATACGCCTCGGAATAGGCTTTGCCCTTGTCCGCGGCCTCTTGTTTCTGATCAATCAGCACAACCTCCATCCCGGCCTGAGCCGAGACCAACGCGATACCAGCCCCCATCATGCCCGCGCCCATGACGCCAACTTTCTTGACAGTCTGGTCGGCCACGTCGGGGCGGTTGGCACCTTTCTCCAGCGCTTCCTTGTTGATGAAGAGGCTGCGGATCATGGCGCTTGAGGATGGGTTCATCAGCACATTGGTGAACCACCGCGCTTCGATCTTGAGAGCCGTGTCAAACGGCACCAGCGCGCCTTCGTACACCGCGCTCAAAAGCGCCTTGGCCGCCGGGAACGCACCTTGGGTCTTGCCATTGACCATGGCCGAAGCACCGACAAAGTTCATGAACCCCGCCGGATGATAGGGTGCGCCACCGGGCATCTTGTAGCCTTTCTCGTCCCAAGGCTTGACGATACTCGGCTCGCTCAGGACCCATTCGCGCGCCTTCTCAATGAGCTCATCTGCAGGCACAACCTCATCGACAACACCAGCGGATTTGGCTTTTTGTGGATTGTTCAGCTTGCCTTCCAGCAAGAGTGGTGCCGCCGCAATCGCACCCATCTTGCGCACCAGACGCGTGGTGCCACCCATGCCGGGGAATATACCCACCATGATCTCGGGCAGGCCGATTTTGGCCTTTGGGTTATCTGCGGCGAAAATCCGGTGACAGGCCAGCGGAATTTCCAGACCAATGCCAAGCGCCGTGCCCGGCAGGCAGCAGGCAATCGGCTTGCCGCCCTTGTTGGTCTTGGGGTCCATGCCCGCGCGCTCAATCTTGCGCAGGAAGGTGTGGGATTTCATCAGACCTTCAAATAAACCTTTGGCGGGGTTGTCGCCTGCCATTTCTTTCATCTTCGAAATGATGTTGAGGTCCATGCCGCCAGCAAACGAGCCGTCCTTGCCCGAAGTGAGGATCACACCCTTCACCGCATCATCCGCCAATGCGTCGTCAATCAGTGCCTCAAGATCGTCGAACCCCTGCTGGTTCATCACGTTCATGGACTTGCCAACGGTGTCCCAGGTGATGATCGCAACGCCATCGGCGCCTTTTTCCATTGTGAAATCAGTCATGTGTCTTCTCCGGTCTGGTCAGCCGTCAGCGGGCTGCCGTCTTTGCGGGTAAAGGAAAAACCGGCCTCATCGAACGTCACCATCATGTCGATGTCGCTGTAGTACCCGGTTTCGGTTTTGGTCCGCGTGCCCACCACCAGAAAGGCGGCGGGCGCGTCGGTTCTATTCACAAGATGATGGCCGTTGGCCTCACCGGCCGGGAAGGTGGCGCATTCGCCCACCCCCAACTGATGCGTGCCGGCATCATCAATGAGCGTGCAGACCCCTTTGGTCACCATCACGAACTCATCCTGCTGCATGTGGTAATGCCGCAAGGACGAGGCCGCACCGGGCGCGAGGCGCACAAGGTTCACGCCATATTGCGTGAGCCCGCCCGCATCGCCGAGCGCCTGAACAGAGCGGGCTTCAAACCCGTCCGCCAGTTTGCCCGGATAGCCCGATCCGGTTTTGGCCGGGATGGCTGAGAGATCAAGCTTCGGCATCAGACCCGCTCGATGATCGTGGCGGCACCCATGCCCGACGCGATGCACAGCGTGGCAAGGCCAACTTCTTTATCGGTGCGTTCCAGCTCATCCAGCAATGTGCCGATGATGATCGCGCCAGTCGCTCCCAGCGGGTGCCCCATGGCAATCGAGCCGCCATTGACGTTCACAAGCTCTGGGTCCACGTCAAACGCCTGTTGGAAGCGCAGCACAACGCTGGCAAAGGCCTCATTCACCTCAAAAAGATCAATATCGGAAATCTTCATGCCGCTATCGGCCAGGATTTTTTCGGTCGCAGGTACAGGCCCTGTGAGCATGATCACAGGATCAGTGCCGATCTTGCAGGTCTGGCGAATGCGCGCGCGCGGCTTCAGCCCGTATTTCTTGCCAAATTCCGCATTGCCAATGAGCACCCCGGCAGAGCCGTCCACGATACCGGATGAATTGCCTGCATGGTGCACATGGTTGATCTTTTCCAGATGCGGGTACTTGAGCTTGGCCACGGCATCAAAGCCCGGCATCATCTCGCCCATCTGCTGGAACGCCGGGTTCAAGCCGCCCAGGGATTGCATGTCCGTGCCGGGACGCATGTATTCATCATGGTCCAGAATGGTCAGCCCGTTCTGGTCTTTCACCTCGATGATCGATTTCTCAAACCGTTTGTCGTCCCAGGCGGCTTTCGCGCGCTGCTGACTGGCCATGGCAAGCTGATCCGTCTCATCGCGGGTAAACCCGTATTCGGTCGCGATAATGTCGGCGCTGATGCCTTGGGGCACGAAATAGGTTTCCATCGCCACGCTGGGGTCCACGGCGATCGCCGCGCCGTCACTGCCCATAGGCACACGGCCCATCATCTCAACACCGCCGGCGATATAGGCCTCACCGGCCCCGCCCTTGACCTGATTGGCGGCCAGGTTCACGGCCTCCATGCCCGAGGCACAGAACCGGTTGATGGCAAGGCCGGGTATGGATTCGTCCAGATCAGAGGCAAGAACCGCCGTGCGTGCCAGACAGCCACCTTGCTCCATCACCTGTGTGACATTGCCCCAGATTACGTCTTCAACAGCATGACCATCCAGACCATTGCGGTCCTTCAGCGCATTGAGCACCTGCGTGCTCAGCCGAACGGCCGTCACTTCGTGCAAAGCGCCGTCCTTGCGGCCCTTGCCGCGCGGGGTGCGCACGGCGTCGTAGATAAAAGCGTCAGACATAGAGGTCTCCTTGGTTCAGGCGCGGTCAGCCGGGCTGCCGGGCATCAGGTCATAGGGGTGTTTCCAGCCGGGGGTGGCTTCAATTTTGCCAAGCCAGCGGTCGATATTGGGCCAGTCGGCGCGATCAAAGCCGAAGGGTTCGGCGTAAAAGAGATATCCGCAACAGGAAATGTCGGCATTGCTGATCTGATCACCGACGATCCAGTCGCGGCCCTCAAGCCGGGTGTTGAGCGTCTCAAAGGCCGTCTTAAGACGCCCTTGCATAAATCCAATCACCTCTGCGGGGCGTTTGTCCTCGGGCAAAAAGTTCATCAAAAACCGCGTCATGCCGGCCTGTGACGAAAGCTTGTGATTGTCCCACAAAACCCAGCGGAATATCTCGTAGTTCTCGGCATGATCCTTGCCGCCAAACTTGCCGGATTTCTCTGTCACATAGGCCTGAATCGCGCCTGACTGGCTGGTCTTGAAATCGCCATCCACCAGAACCGGTGCTTCGCCCATCTCGTTGACGTCCTGGCGATAGGCCTCACTGCGCGTCTCACCGCCAAAGAAATCCACCTTCACCGGCTCCCAGTCGAGACCGGACAATTCCAGCGCCAGAGCTGCCTTATAGGCATTGCCGCTCTCGCCAAAGCAGTAGAGTTTGATGGTCATTTTGTAGTCTTTCGTTATCTGGTCTGGTCAAGAATCTTCACGGTGGTCTCGGGAAACTCAATATTTGCTAAGTCGGGGTACAGTTCTCTCAGCAGCTCGGCTTCAGGGGCGGTGTCGATGCTGATTAGAGACCACCGATCACCTTCTACGAAAGCCAGAGTTGTACTGTTAGTTTCTTCACTGTTATTGGAGTATTTGATAACTGTTTTGGTCGGTATTAGAGCATAAGAGCGTTGGGTTTCACTTTGGCCAACAACCATGTTTTTTTCGTCGAATTCGAACATTTCCAATTCGGCTTGAGAGAAAACAGCTTTCATTTGTTGTTGTACCGCGATGCTTAAACCGGCCACACTCACGCCTGCACTCGATGCCAACGTTTTGGAAAATTTCATTGGCATCATGAACACCAGATCGGAATAGGTTTCGAACCGCATAGCGTCCTGAAAATCAGTCAGTCGTTTTGTAAGGCTAGTTCTTTCCGTTGTAGAAAGTTCGAACGCAAGTGTTTGGCCTGCAAGAAAAACAGCAGCGCAAAAAACTATGAAAACATGCTTTAACACTTTTGTCCTCACAACGACCTCGAAATAAGTTCTTTCATGATCTCATTCGTGCCGCCATAGATGCGCTGCACGCGGGCATCGGCCCACATTTCGGCAATGTCATATTCGGCCATATAGCCATAGCCGCCATGCAGTTGTACGCAGGTATCGAGCACCTCAAACTGCGTGTCGGTGAGCCAGTATTTCGCCATCGCGGCTTTTTCCACGCTGAGGTTGCCTTCAAGATGTTCGGCGATGCACTCGTCCAGAAACGCCCGCGCGACCTTGGTTTTGGTCAGGCATTCCGTCAGCGTGAAGCGGATTGTCTGGAACTTCTCAAAGATCGGCCCGCCAAAGGCTTCGCGCTCTTTGGTATAGGCAATCGTGCGATCCACGCCGCCTTCCAGAGCGCCTTGCGCGCCACAGGCGATGATTAGGCGTTCCTGCGGCAGTTGCTCCATCATCTGGTAGAACCCGCGGCCTTCCTCGCCGCCTAGAATGTTCTCCGGCGGCACTTCTACATTGTCAAAGAAGAGCTCGGATGTATCGCCCGCCTTCAGCCCGTTCTTGTCGAGATTGCGGCCTCGGGTGAACCCTGTCGCGCCGTCGGTTTCCACCACCACCATGGAAATACCCTTGGCGCCTTCCTTTGGGTCGGTTTTGGCCGCTACAATAATGAGATTGGCGTGCTGGCCGTTGGTGATAAAGGTTTTCTGCCCGTTCAGCCGGTATGAATTGCCATCTCGCAGTGCCTTGGATTTCATCGACTGAAGGTCCGATCCGGCCCCCGGTTCTGTCATGGCCAATGCGCCAACCAGCTCGCCCGAGACCATCTTGGGCAACCAGCGTTTCTTTTGATCTTCCGAGCCATAGGCCAGAATATAATGCGCCACGATGCCCGAATGGATGGGATTGCCCCAGCTGGCCAGATTGGCGCGGCTTTGCTCCATACAGATCACCGCCTCATGGCCGAAATCACCGCCTGCGCCGCCGTATTCTTCGGGGATGGAGGGGCAAAGCAGGCCCAGCTCACCCGCCTGATTCCAAGTCTCGCGATCCATGATCCCGTCCTTGCGCCAGCGCTCGAAATGCGGGCCCCATTCTTCTGAGATGAACTTGTAGGTCATTTCCGCAAGCATCTGGTGCTCGTCTGTCATCCATGTCGACATCGCATCCATCCCTTATTTCTTGCGCGCCTCAAGCTCTGAATTAAAGAGCCTGAGCCGGTGACCAAACGTGTCTTCGTTGATCACGCTGTCGAAATTTTCAAAGAGAAAGGACAGCGCCTCGCCTTCATCCAGACCAGCCTCCTGGGCAAAGCGGCGCAAGCGGCGATAGCCATCTTCGGTCATCGCGGCGTTAAACCGCCGGGTCAGGCGAAAGCGTTTTGGCATGATGTCCTCCCAGTCATCTTGCGGGGTAGGGTGGGATTTCAACCCACCCCATCTGTCTTTAGAATGCCTCGGCTTCAAGCTCCATGACCGTGTCGGCACCGCTCTCGATGCGCGTCAGATGCATGGAGGTCGCGGGCAGGCGGCGCTTCATGTAGTAGCGGCCCGTGGCGATTTTGGTCTTGTAGAACGCCGTGTCGCCTTCGCCACTCTCAACCGCTTCCATCGCGGCCTTGCCCATCTGCGCCCACATCAGGCCCAGGCAGACATGCCCAAAGAGGTGCATGAAATCATAGGATCCGGCGAGGGCTGCGTTGGGGTTCTTCATGCCATTCTGCATAAAGAACATGCCAGCGGCCTGCAGGTGCTTGGACGCCTCTTTCAAGGGGTCAAGGAAATCAGCCTTCAGCGCTTCGTTGCCTTCGTTCTCTTTGATGAAGGATTTGACCATGTCAAAGAAGGCCATCACATGCTTGCCGCCATCCTGCGCCAGCTTGCGGCCTACGAGGTCCAGCGCCTGAACACCGTTGGCCCCTTCATAGATCATGGCAATCCGCGCATCACGGGTGAATTGCGACATGCCCCATTCCTCGATGTAGCCATGCCCGCCATAGACTTGCTGGGCCTGAACGGTCATGTCGTAGCCTTCGTCGGTCAAAAAGCCCTTGATGATGGGTGTGAGCAGGCTCACCAGACCTTCGGCGGCTTCATCGCCACCGCGGTGGGATTGGTCGATCATCTGACTGCCCCAGAGCAGGAAGGCACGGCCGCCTTCGACAAAGCTCTTTTGGTCCAAAAGGTTGCGGCGGATATCGGGATGCACGATCAGCGGATCGGCCGGGCCATCGGGGTTTTCGTCGCCGGTCACGGCACGTCCTTGCAGACGATCCTTGGCGTATTCCAGCGCGTTTTGATAGGCCACTTCGGCTTGTGCCAGCCCCTGCATGCCCACGCCGATGCGGGCCTCGTTCATCATAGTGAACATCGCACGCATGCCCTTGTGCTCTTCGCCCAGCAGATAACCTGTCGCTTCATCGTAGTTCATCACACAGGTCGAGTTGCCGTGGATGCCCATCTTCTCTTCAATCTTGCCGCAGGACGCGCCGTTGCGTGCGCCAAGGCTGCCGTCCTCATTGACCATGAATTTGGGCACGATGAAAAGGCTCACGCCCTTGATACCCTCTGGTCCGCCGGGGATTTTGGCCAGCACAAGGTGAATGATATTGTCGGCCATGTCATGCTCACCGGCCGAGATGAAAATCTTCTGCCCGGAGATTTTGTAGGATCCATCGTCTTGCGGTACCGCTTTGGTGCGCATCAGGCCCAGGTCCGTGCCGCAATGCGGCTCGGTGAGGTTCATCGTGCCGGTCCACTCGCACGAGGTCATCTTGGGCAGGTAGGTGGTCTTCTGCTCCTCGGACCCATGTGCAAGGATTGCTGATGCGGCGCCATGAGTCAGACCTTGATACATCGTGAAGGCCTGGTTTGCGGCAGAAGACGTCTCGCCCACGGCCGTGTACATGATATATGGCATGTTCTGCCCGCCATATTCTTCGGGCAGGTCAATGCCGGTCCAGCCACCGGCTTTTACTTGCTCAAACGCATCCTTGAAGCCCGTGGGCGTGCGCACCACGCCGTTTTCCAGAACACAGCCTTCGGTGTCACCAACACTATTCAAGGGGGCCAGAACCTCAGAGGCCAGCTTGCCGGCTTCTTCCAGGATGGCCGATGTGAAATCCCGGTCCAGGTCGGCATAGCCGGGGGTGTCTTGCTCGGACACTTTCAGCACATTGTGCAGAATGAAATCCATGTCTTTGGTGGGGGCTGTGTAGCTGGGCATGTGGTGGTCTCCCTAAATCATCACAAGTTTGCGGCAGAAGTTACTCTGCTGCTTTCGGTGTTTGTCGGATCGAGGCGATCATCTTCTCGCCCCACTTCATCTGGTCTTTAAGATCATCAATAGCTGCGGTCAGTTCATCACGCTGGCGCTCAAGATCATTGAGCCGCGATTTGGCAACCTCATAGGTCTGTGTGAGCTGCGTCAGCTGTTGATCGCCCCGGTCATAGAGGTTCAGCAATTGCCGAATTTCCTCCAGGCTAAACCCAAAGCGCTTGCCGCGCAGGATTAGCTTTAGCCGGGCCCTGTCGCGCTTGGTGAAAAGGCGCTTCTGGCCTTCGCGCTTGGGGAACAGTAGCTCTTTGGACTCGTAAAACCGCAGCGTCCGAGGCGTTACGCGGAACGCATCACACATCTGGCGGATTGTCATCATCTCGGTACTCATGTCACCACCTGTTCATCTCGGTCTCGTGTCATTGACCTGGGGGCGCTTCATCTTCGATACAACAGGGATTGGAGTTGACGTAACCGGTACGTAACGTCACTTTTAGGTTTACGTAAGATTAATCAAGGTAACCTGCCCAATTGCACAAGTATATGACGCGCTGGGCAACAGTTGGCCGGTCAAGGTTCCGAGCAAAAGGGGCTTACCCGAGCGATTTTGCGGACGAATCGCGCACCTCCTGAAGCTCTGAAATGCTCTCTTCAAGCTGCGTTTTTTGTTTGCCCAACTCGGCCAGTTTCTGATCAGCAAGATCAATCCAGGTGCGCAACTGAGCGTCCGTGCCCTGCTCTTCATAGATCAAAAGCCACTGGCGGATTTCTTCCAGGGCAAAACCCCAGCGCCGTCCACGAAGGATCAGTTTCATGCGCGCCACTTCTTTGGGCGTGTAGAAACGTGACCGCCCCTCACGCTCGGGGCTGATCAACTCGATGTATTCATAGTAGCGCAGCGTTCGTGGCGTCACATCAAACTTGGCGCACATTTCTTTGAAAGACAGTCGTTTGTCCGACATGACCTCTCCTCCTTACATGCAATGTTAGAAAAGACGGACGCGTAGGGCAACCGCTAGCCCTTGAAGCTGTGATCACTTCTGGATCATATAGCGTCAGCCAAGCCCGAAGGTGCGCCAGTGGACAAGACCAAGTTTGCCCGACAATTCATTGATGCGATCCCCCATTCCAAAGCTTTGGGCATGGAACTCACCGAAATTGGCGAGGGCACGGCAGAGATTGTCATGGATTATGACAAACGCTTTGTCGGTGACCCCGAAACCGGTGTCATTCATGGCGGGGCGGTATCGGCCTTGATGGATACGTGCTGCGGGGCCGCGGCCATGAGCCACCCGTCGTCGCCTGGGGCGACGGCCACGATTGACCTGCGCATTGACTACATGCGCCCCGCAACGCCGGGTCAAAAAATCAAGGCCCGAGCGGAATGCTACCACATCACGCGTTCTGTGGCCTTTTTGCGGGCTCAGGCCATGGACGATAATGAAGAGAACCCCGTCGCCCAGGCCACCGGCACCTTTACGGTTGAGGCCAAATCATGAGCCGCAAAGCGCCGGAACCGGTTCAGGTCGTCAAGCAACGCCGTGACGCCGCATTGGCCGCCCTGGTGGCCGGGGTGCCCTATATTCAGTTTCTCGGCATCAGTTTTGACCGACGCGGCGATGAACTGACCGCTGTGATGCCTTTTGACGAAAAACTCATCGGCAACCCGCTATTGCCGGCACTGCATGGCGGCGCGACGGCGGCCTTTCTGGAGGTTACGTCTATTATTGGTCTCAGTTGGGGGATGATCTGGGACGAGGTGGAAAGCGGACAGCTAGATCCTGAGGCGTTGGCCCAGGGCAAACTGCCTCGTCTGCCCAAGACGATTGGGTTCACTGTTGATTACCTACGCTCGGGTCTGCCGCGTGACGCCTATGCGCGCGCCCATATCACGCGGTCGGGCCGCCGCTATGCGTCCGTAAAAACCGAGGCCTGGCAGGACAACCGCGCGCGCCCCTTTGCGCAGGCGACCGGGCATTTTGTCATGCCGCGCCAGAATGGCTGAGGCCGTGGGCCAAGCCAACGGGGATATCACCCACAAACGGGTACTCAACATTGCCATCCCGATCGTGATTTCCAACGCCACCGTGCCGATCCTGGGCGCTGTGGACACGGGCGTTGTGGGGCAACTGGGCGAGGCGGCCCCAATTGGAGCCGTCGGCATTGGCGCCATTATCCTGACGGCCATCTACTGGATCTTCGGCTTTCTGCGCATGGGCACCACGGGTCTCACCAGTCAGGCACATGGTGCGGGCCAAACCGGCGAAGTCGCCGCGATGCTCACCCGTGCCATGATGATTGGCCTTACAGCGGGTGTGGCCATCATCTTGCTGCAAATCCCCATTTTCTATGGGGCTTTCCTCATCTCACCCGCCAGTGCCGAGGTGGAAAGCCTCGCACGTGACTACATGGCCATCCGCGTCTGGAGCGCCCCTGCGGTCATCGCGCTATATGGTGTCACCGGTTGGTTGATTGCCCAGGAACGCACCCGCGCCGTCCTGGCGCTACAGGTGGTGATGAACGGCATCAACATCGTGCTCGACCTGTGGTTTGTCCTTGGCCTTGGCTGGGGCGTCGAGGGCGTGGCCTTTGCCACCTTCATCGCGGAATGGAGCGGGCTTGCGCTGGGCCTTTGGCTCTGCCGCGATCTGCTCAAAAGCCCGGCCTGGAAAGACTGGCCGCGCGTGTTTGACCGCGCACGCCTGCGGCTGATGATGGCGGTCAATCGCGATATCCTGCTGCGGTCCCTGATGCTGGAAGCGATCTTTGTCTCTTTTCTGTTCATCGGCGGGGATTTTGGCGATGAACAGCTCGCTGCCAACCAGGTCCTGCTGCAATTCCTGCACATTACCGCCTATGCGCTGGATGGCTTTGCCTTTGCGGCCGAAACACTGGTGGGACAGGCGATGGGGCGCCGCGACCGCGCGCGCCTGCGTCAAAGCGCGCTGCGCTCCAGCCTCTGGGGCGGGCTCATCACAGGGGCTATCACGCTAAGTTTCGCGCTCTTTGGCGGGGCCATTATTGACCTCATGACCACATCCCCCGAGGTGCGCGAGACCGCCGGCGTGTACCTCATCTACATGATCCTTGCCCCGGTCACTGGCATCGCCGCCTGGATGCTGGATGGTATCTTCATCGGGGCCACCCGAGCGCAAGATATGCGCAATATGATGGCGGTCAGCCTGGTGGTCTACGTTATTGCTGCGCTGTTGCTGGTGCCGGACTACGGCAATCATGGTCTTTGGATCGCGCTGCTTATCAGCTTTGTGGCCCGGGGCCTCACGCTGGGGTTGCGCTACCCGGCCCTAGAGGCACAGGCGGCCCGTGCCTGATCTGAATAATTTGATCAAATTATGTTTCATGGCTGGTCAAGTGCAGTTTCCTGCATAAAGTCAACATTGCTGACCCATGTGAAGGAGGCGCGCCATGTCCACCCGTCCCATCCGCGTTGCCATCAACGGTTTTGGCCGCATTGGCCGCACGCTTTTGCGCATCCTGCTACGGGATGCACCGGATTTTGAGCTTCTTTGCATTAACGAGATCGAGCCGCTTTCGACCTGCGCTTATCTCTTTCAATATGACAGCGTCTTTGGCCCATGGCCGGAACCTGTGAATGGCGAGAATGGCATTCTCAAGATTGGCGGACGGCATATCCCATTCTTTTCCGAACCCGACCTCAGCGCGCTGGATTTGAGTGAGGTGGATGTTGTCCTGGAATGCACTGGCATGGGCGGCACCCGCGCTGTGGCCGAACGGGGCCTTGTTGCAGGGGCCACAAAGGTACTTGTCTCCGGCCCGTCTGCCGAGGCGGATGTCACGAGTGTTTTGGGCGCCAATGAAGAGCAGATTGGCGACCACAGGATCGTCTCCAACGCCTCCTGCACCACCAATGCGCTGGCACCGCTTGCGCGTCTGCTGGATGAAGCATTTGGGCTTGTCAGCGGCCAGATGACGACCGTGCATTGCTACACCGGCAGCCAGCCCACCGTCGACAAACCGCGCGCGGCACCCGAACGCAGCCGCGCCGCTGCCATGTCAATGGTGCCCACGACCACAAGCGCCCAGCATCAGACAGGCCTTGTCCTGCCGCATCTTCAGGGTCGGATCGAGGCACGCGCCATCCGCGTGCCCACCGCCAGCGTGTCCTGCATTGATCTGACAGTTCAGACCAACACGCCGGTCAACGCGGCCTCGGCCAATGCGGTTTTGCAAAACGCGGTTCGACCGGGCGGTGTCTTTGGCTGGACTGAGTCCCCTTTGGTCAGTGCCGATCTGCGCATGCGCCCGGAATCCATTGTCATGGTCGGGCCGGAAACCTCGGTCTCCACCGGCGGTTTGCTGCGCGTCTTTGGGTGGTACGACAACGAATGGGGTTTTTCCTGCCGAATGCTGGATATGGCGCGACTCATGGCGGCCTGAACCTGTCTGCCTCGGTTAGGCTTCGAAGGGCTCAATCAATTCCAGCCCGCTGGCGCGGTTGGAATTCACCTTTGGGTCCACCCTGTGAAACCGCAACGCTTCTTCCGGGGCCGCTTTCATCAGGGTGGCCGCCCCGTGCCCGGCTTCGCCCAACCACAACGGCCAGTCATCCTGTGTCAGGATCACAGGCATCCGGTGGTGGATTGCCTGCATCCGTGGGTTGGCCGCCGTTGTGACAATGGCACAAGTGGTAAAGGCCTCATCCCCCTTCGTCCAATCCTGCCAGACCCCGGCAAAAGCCAGCAAAGAGCCTTCCGTGGGAGCAATATACCACGGCAGACGCTTGCCCTCGGCATCCTTGGTCCATTCATAGAACCCCGTCGCCGGGATCAGGCAGCGCCGCTCTCGCGCCGCTTTGCGGAAGGCGGGTTTATCAGCAATCGTTTCGCTGCGCGCATTGATGAGTAGCGGACCATCGGTTGGGGTTTTGTACCAGTAGGGTAGGAATCCCCACCGCATCGCGCGGAGCCGCCTTTTACTATCCTCGGATGTGACCGTATGCACCGCGTTGGTTGGACAAATGTTGTAGTTTGGCACGTCCGGCAGGTCATTGCCCGGCACGGCGGCAAAGAGCTGCGCCATGGCCTCGGGTGGCAAGGTGAGAGCAAAACGACCGCACATGGCTCAGCGCAGCACGTTTGAGAACACCAGCAGCCCCCAGGGTGTCAACGTGTTCTCAATCTTGCTCCAAAGCGCCCCAAATGCCAGCGGATCAAGCTTGGCCAGCGTTGCAATCTCCTGCAATGACCGACGCCCGTCAATTGTGGCCAAGATTGCTGCGGCCTCACGGGGCAAGCTCAGCGTGCCGGACAGGTTGGCATCCCCCAGCTTCGGAGCCTGACCTTGTGCAATGGCTTGCGCGAGCTGTTTGGCCTGCACACCCTTGATGTGCGGGATGAGCGTCCGGGTCTTGCCGTTGGCCGGACCACGCGCGTCTTCGGCGGCCACGGCGTAGCCAGTATGGGTCCGGAGTGTGCCATTCAGCTTTTCGGCTACCGCCATGGATGCAATCGCATCCATATTCCCTGGCACAGGCGCAAACTGTGCCAGATCGTATTGAACCGGTTGCACAAAGTCCGACAGTGCCCAACCGGTCCGTTCAAGTGTGTCGTACAGCTCAGTCACATCGTAGGCGCGGTCTTGGCTGTGCAGGAGCAAGTCGTAAAAGCCCGCGTCACCTGCATTGTGATCGTTAACGTTGGGATTGCACTTGAACGGATGCCCCGCAGGCAGGCGGTCATAGACCTTGCGCGCGGCCTTGATGCGCTCTTTGGGCGAAAGCTCGGCATAAAGCGCACCAAACGCCTCTTGCAGGGGATACACCCCCGACCGGCCATAGGGCGCATAGACCATGAATCCCATCCCGCCGCCCGGCGCGAGAGCCGCGCGGAGTTTCGAGAACCCTTCATCCGGATGAGGCAGGTGGTGCAGCACGCCGCAGCAGTCGATGTAGTCAAATGGACCATATTTCGGCGCATCCAGCAGACTTCCGGTGATGAAGGTAATATTCTTTAATTTCCGCGCCTTGGCGCGCGCTTCTGCCACGTCACGTGACGCTTTGGAGAGGTCAATATAAGTGGCCTCAAAGGGGCGTTTGTATTGCGTCAGAAGCGTTGTCAGCTGGATCAGCCCGTCGCCTGTGCCGCCACCCGCAACCAGAATGCGCAGGGGTTTGGACCAGTCGTGCTGGCCGCCAAAGATGAAATGGTCAATCTCTTGCGGCAACGACGGCGATCCCAGGATCAGGCGTTTTTTCTCGTCGCGTGGGTCGCGTTCGGGATAGGGGAACGCCTCATATTGATCGCGGACTTTGCTCATGGGCGTTCATAGGCCGGATATGGGCGACAAATGCAAGAGGGGCAAATGTTTCGCGCGCGAAACGCTGCGGCGCAGAACATGTTCAGGTTGCGTTAAGACTTGGCCTTGGCAATTCGCTTGACCGTTTCTGCGCGCCGGGGCATGACCGAACCCATGCTGATCTACAAGATTTTCCGCCAAGAGGAATGGAAAGCCCTCTGCAATGCAGGCCAAAGCGATGGCGCGCCTGTGGACCTGGCGGATGGCTACATTCATTTCTCAACCGCCGGGCAGGCGGCCGAAACTGCGGCCAAGCATTTTGCAGGTGAGGAGGAATTGATGCTCTTGGCTATAGAGGCGGAGGATTTGGGCGCGGCGCTCAAATGGGAGCCGTCACGCGGCGGGGCGCTATTCCCACATCTTTATGCACCGTTAAAGCTTGAAAATCTCCATTGGGCCTTGCCGCTTTCTCTTGAGAATGGCGTGCATCAGTTTCCGGATCAGATGGTATGAGCCTGATGGACCGGATCGGGCTGGGCCTTCTGCACCGGCTTGACCCTGAACGCGCCCATGGCGTGGCGCTTTGGGCCTTGCGGTCGGGTTTGGCACCTTTGCCCGGAGAGATCACGTCGGACCGATTGCGCACAGAGCTTGCAGGCATCCGCTTGGCCAATCCGATTGGTTTGGCGGCGGGGTTTGACAAGAATGCCGTGGCTTTGTCCCCACTTGCCAAGGCCGGATTTGGGTTTGTCGAAGTGGGCGCCATCACACCGCGGCCCCAGCCTGGCAACCCCAAGCCCCGGCTGTTCCGATTGAGCGAAGATCACGCTGTGATCAACCGGTTTGGCTTTAACAATGATGGGATGGAGGCCGCAGCGCTGCGTCTTGCCGCGCGTCCCAGGGGTGCCGTGATTGGCCTCAATCTCGGGGCCAACAAGGACAGCATCGATCGGGCCGAGGATTTTGCCCGCGTACTGGCCCATTGCGGTGCGCATCTGGATTTCGCAACGGTCAATGTCTCAAGCCCCAACACCGAGAAACTGCGTGATTTGCAGGGCGGAGCTGCACTTCGGGCGCTTTTGGCAGGTGTCATGGAGGTGCGGGATGCGCTTGAGCGGCGCATTCCGGTGTTCCTGAAAATCGCGCCGGACTTAACAGATGAGGAACTGGCCGAAGTCGCCGAGGTCGCGCAGGAAAGCAATGTAAGCGCTATCATTGCCACAAACACAACGTTGTCGCGTGATGGATTGCGCAGCCGACATGCCGCAGAGGCGGGTGGGCTTTCAGGCGCACCGCTTTTTGAGCGTTCGACGCGTGTGCTGGCGAAACTCTCGCAGCTAACCGAAGGCAAGATGCCACTTGTGGGCGTGGGTGGCATTGCCTCAGGGCAGGACGCGTTCCAAAAGATCCTCGCCGGAGCCAGCGCTGTGCAGCTTTATTCGGCGCTCGTCTATGAGGGGCTGGGATTGGTTGGGCGGATTGCCAAAGACCTGGATCAACTGCTGGAAAGCCAAGGCTATGCCAGTGTTGCTGAGGCTGTGGGGAAAGGGAGAGAGAAATGGCTGTGACTGAGATTTGGCACAATCCGAGATGTTCGAAGTCACGTCAGACGCTGGCGCTTTTGCAGGACCGCGGTGACGTGAATGTCCGTCTGTATCTGCAGGATGCGCCGACGGCCGACGAGATTTCTACCGCTTTGAAGGCCCTTAGCCTGCCCGCTGCAAAACTGATGCGCCGGGGGGAAGCGGTGTTCAAAGAGTTGAGCCTTGCCAAAGAAACGGATGAGGCCAAGCTCATCGCGGCCATGGCGGCGCATCCGATCCTGATCGAACGCCCGATGGTGTTTGCAAATGGCAAGGCCGCGCTGGGGCGTCCACCAGAAGCGGTGCTCGACATCCTATGATCCAATTCTAAGTTTCGCGCGTGAATGACCGGTATGAGGGCGAATTCGGATGCAGAGTAAGGCGGGGATAACGGGATATTTCAACGCAGTTGTCTTTGATCTGAGAGATCAAATGCGGCTGTCGTTCCTGCCGCCGCTGATGGTTTACTTTGCGGCTGGGTGTTCTGGGCTGACCCTCATTGTCGGCACGTTCTTCGTTAAAGAATATCTCGATTTTTCAGCCGCCTACATCGCGAGTCTCGCGTTCTGGGCAGGGCTGCCCTGGGCGCTTAAGATGCCATTGGGGCATCTTGTGGACCTCATTTGGAAGTGGAAATGGCTGCTCATCTGGCTGGGGGCGGGATGTGTCGCGGCCAGTGTGGGGATCATGTATTTCGTGCTCACACACACGGCCATGATGGAAATGATCATGCCGGTCTCAAACTGGTACATCCTGAGCTTTCTTTTGGCCCCTTGCGGTCTGGTTCTGCAAGACGCGGTGGCCGATGCGATGTCGGTCGAGGCGGTTCCGACACGGGACGAAACCGGCGCGCCGGTCAGCGAAGAAGACAGCAAGGCGATGCACACCACTATGCAGGCGCTGGGCCGGTTTGCCTTGATCGGCGGCACGGTGGCGGTGGCGCTTCTCAATATCGCATTGTTTTCCGGCATTGAGAGCATGGATCAGGTGCAGAAGGGCGAGGTTTATGCGCGGGTCTACATGATCGGTTTTTTGATCCCGGTGATTTCTGTGAGTGGCGTGATCCTGGCCGGCTTGATGAAACGATCAGGTCAGATGAACGGCGCCGATGAGCCAGAGACGCAAACCACGCCGAACTGGTGGTATTTCATTGGCGGCGGAGCGTTTGTGGCGCTGTCATTGATCGTTGGACTGGGGCAGGTGCCGTTTGGGCAAGAGATCATCTTTGTCGGCTCCATGGCCGTTGTGGCCTTTTTGATGCGGCAGCTCGTGGCTGTACTGGAACCGGCGCAGGCCAAGGCGCTTATTGGCACGGCGATCATCATCTTTTTCTTCCGCGCGATCCCAGGGCCAGGGGACGGGCAGAAATGGTTCGAGATTGATGTGCTCGGCTTTGACCAGCAGTTTCAGTCGGTTCTGTCGCTGATCACGGCAGTCGTCACGCTTGTGGTTATTGTGCTTTTGCGCCCGATGATGGCGACGCGGTCCATTGTCTGGATTGTTGTTGTGCTGAGCCTCATTGGCGGGCTTCTGACACTGCCCAATATCGGGCTCTATTACGGTGTGCAGGAGTGGACCGCAGCCATGACCGGGGGTGTGGTGGATGCGCGATTTATCGCAGTGTTTGACACCGCGTTGGAAAGTCCGCTGGGGCAGGTCGCGATGATCCCGATGCTGGCCTGGATTGCGCGCAACGCGCCACGTGAGCTCAAGGCCACGTTCTTTGCGGTGATGGCGTCTTTCACCAATCTGGCGCTCTCGGCTTCGACGCTGGGGACGAAGTATCTCAATGAGATTTACATCATCACGCGCGATGTGCGCGAGGGCGATAAGGTCCTGACGAATGCAGATTATTCGGAGCTGGGGATGTTGCTTGTGACCGTCACATGTTTGGCGGTCGTTGTCCCGCTTTTGGTGGTGGTCTTCGTCCAACGTACGGGGTTTCGCAGCCGGGACTGACCAAAGGCCGGGGCGAGCACCGATCAAAAAGAGGGGAAACGATGGTGCCCGCCCCATGCGGCCCGCCCCCGATCAAAGAGGGGCGGGTTGGGACAACGCTTTAGAAGCGAAAGGTGCCGCGGATTTGGACCGTCGTGGCCTCTACATCTACGCCTGTGGAGTCGAAGCTGTTGAATTCGTGATAAAGGACCTCACCGCCGATGGTGAAATTCTGGCTGACGAAGTGTTCGTATCCGGCGCCGATGAAATATCCATCATCACTGCCGAGTGTATCGGTGTCTGCAATTGCGTAACCTGCAGTGCCGTAAAGAAGACCTGATCCGATTTTGTACCCTGCACGCGCGCGAAGACGGAAAATGTTTTCGAGGTCAGCCACACCGTCCGCCACATCGGCGTCGGTGAAGTCATAGTCCAGACCGCCTCCGATTACGACGTTTCCAAGGTCATAGTCGTAGCCCACAAAGATACCGCCGATGAAATCATCATCGTCGCTCGAAATATTGGTGTCGACATTCGCAAAACCGATCTGGCCACCGACATAGAACCCTGTCCAGTCCCGGCCAGTGTTGAAATCAGAGTTCGCATTGCGTGACACCGTGTCCTGGCTCCCGGAGGCGCTTTGACCACTTGCAAAACTCAGTACAGGAGCTGGCTGCTTGGTTTCGGTCCGCTTCAAGGCGTTTGCCGCAAAGGTTTGTTCATTGGACGCCGTCACGCGCTCTGGTGTGGCAGGTGCGCTGATGTCTGCTGCGATTTTGTCAAAAGACAAATTGCCAACTTCGACATGCGTTGACTGCGCTGCGGCGGGAAGAGCCAGTGTTACAAGAGCGGTGGCGAGCAAGGTTGTCTTTACGGTCATGGCGGAGATCCTTTCTGATCGTTTGTCCAGTGATGTGCTTGGGTGCGTTGTTGGCCACGATATCTGCATGCTTTCGGGGACGCTCAAGGGCGTGAGTGATCATAGAAGTTCAACTGGCGGTGAACGTTGTGAAGATGGTCAGATAGCGTTGTTCGAGCTGGCAGGAGGCAGCGCATCCGAAATCCAAAAAAACAACTGATTTTCGATGGCTTTGATCAGTGTGACACCGCTTCACGCTCGCTTGAGCGTGCCGTGTTTCCGACGTCAGGTTATTTTTGACGTGTTACGTCAGATCACTCCGATGTCAGACAAAGCAGCCGAGAGATCGGCGGGTAGGGGCTCTTCATTCCGGCGGGCTTTGGGCAAATCCACCGGCGCGTCGCCGGGGTCTAGGTAGCGCCAGCCCTGAAACGGGCGTTTGGGGGCTGTTGAGGTGCGGATGAGTTCAGGGTCCAGAACGATGCCACACCGGCGAATCCCGTCTGCGCGGATAACCTCATCAAGGCGCAAAATGCGCTGTCGGCATTGCACCAGCCCCTGGACCACCCAATAGATGGATCCGCCCTGAAGCAGGTCTGCCTCGCGTCGGGGCCACATGCGAGTGACGTGGCGTGGAAGACCATCTGGGCCTTGCGCCTCTGGCCGACGTTGCCAGGCGGTCAGGCTTTCGAAGGATTCCGAGCCGACGCTCAGCTTGATCAGATGCAATTTGGCCGATGCCATGAAACGCCCCCAGCGTGATAGGGGCTACTCTATTGCGCTGGGCCGGAGTTTCAACCTTCTAAGGAACGTCGCAGAGGAGATTGGTGGCGGCGCGCGCCCAGGGCAACCATGAGACCGGCGGAGATCACAAGGCCCATGCCGAGAATGCTCTGTGCATCGGGGTATTCAGAAAAGAACAGGGCGCCCCAGACAAGCGCAAAGCCCACATAGCCATAGTCAAACGTGGCAATGATATGGGGTGGCGCGATCTGATAGGCGCGGGCGACGCCAAGGGTGAAGGCCATCGCCAAAAGCCCAAGCCCTGCCATCAAGGCCCAGTCGTTTGGTGCCATGGCGGCCCAGCCGGTTGTGAGAAAGGGCGTTTGGTCGGAAAAGCTGACGGGTAGAGGTGCCCAGGTATTGAGGGCAAGGCCGATCATGCCGGTCAAGATGAAGGCGATGTGCAGGGCGAAGGCCAGGCTGACATAGTCTTCGGACTGACATTTGCTGCGCGTCAGGATCATCGCCAGCGCGTAAAGCAGCGCGCCAGCGATCGGGCCCAGAAGGGGCCAGGAAAACTGCGCATCTGTGGGGCGCAGGATGACGGCAACACCGATGAAGCCGATGACAATACCCAGCCATTGCAAGGGGGTGACGCGTTCTTTTAGGGCGATGGCGGTGATCAGGGCTGTGAAAATGGGATTGGTGTAGACGGCAACGGCGGCGGTGCCGAGATCAAGCCATGGCAGCGCGCTGTAATAGGCGATCCACCCGGTGACAAGCAACAGGGCGCGCAGGCTGACCCATCCCGGGGCGGCTGGTCTCAGGCGGCGTTTGGCGAGGATGGCGAGCAGGATGATGCAGGGCATGGCAAAGGCCGAGCGCAGCGCGAAAATCTGCCACAGGGAAAACTCGGCGCTGATAAGCTTGATCGTGGCATCCCCAAGCGCCAGCGCCGCGACGGATGCGAGGATAATGAGGATGCCAAGGGAGACCTGATCCGTATGTGAGACGTGGGCGCGGTGCATGATGTGGCTACTCTGGGTCAGCGGTGGGGAGGGCGCAACGCCGTTTGCGACATAGTCTGACAGGTCATGTCAGCAGCACAAATTGAGCCAAGAACGAAGCGATGGAGTGGCGTCACCCTCGGGAATGGGGTATTTGGGACAAGAAAGAAGAAGATTGCATTTTGGACCCTCAAAGTGTAGTGTTCTTGCTCCGTTCTTACACAATGGATTGTGCTGCCATGACTCGATTCGCTGCCCCGATCGCAGAGTCCATCTGGGATATGAAGTACCGCTTCAAGGCTGGCGACGGCACGCCTGTGGATGGGACTGTGGAGGATACCTGGCGGCGGATTGCGCGGTCTTTGGCGGCCGTGGAGGTGACGCCGGACGTTTGGGAAGACCGGTTTTACGCGGCACTTGAAGATTTCAAATATCTGCCAGCCGGTCGGATCACGGCGGGAGCGGGCACAGGGCGGGCAGTGACGCTCTTTAACTGTTTTGTCATGGGCACGATCCCGGATGACATGAACGGGATTTTCAATGCGCTGCGTGAGGCGGCGCTTACGATGCAGCAGGGCGGCGGGATCGGGTATGATTTCTCAACCCTGAGGCCCAAGGGGGCCGAGGTCAAAGGCGTCGGCGCGGATGCCAGCGGGCCGCTGAGTTTCATGGATGTCTGGGACGCGATGTGCCGCACGATCATGAGCGCGGGCAGCCGCCGGGGCGCGATGATGGCGACGATGCGCTGTGATCATCCCGATGTGGAAGATTTCATCGCAGTGAAATCAGATCCGGCGCGATTGCGCATGTTCAATCTCTCGGTGCTGGTCACCGATCCGTTCATGGATGCGGTGAAGGCGGACGGGCCGTGGGAGTTGGTCTTTGGGGGCAAGGTCTACAAAACCGTGCAGGCGCGGGATCTGTGGAACAAAATTATGCAGGCCACCTATGATTTTGCTGAGCCGGGGGTGATTTTCATCGACCGGATCAATGCGGCGAACAATCTGCATTACGCGGAAACGATTGCGGCGACCAATCCCTGCGGCGAACAGCCTTTGCCGCCTTATGGGGCGTGTTTGTTGGGATCTGTTAATCTGGCGCGGTTGGTGGAGCAGCCATTTAATGCAGATGCATCTATTGATGAGGCGGCGCTGACCGAGCTTGTAAGCACCGCAATTCGGATGATGGACAATGTGGTGGATGCGTCCAACTTTCCACTGCCCGAGCAGCGCGCAGAGGCGCAGGCCAAGCGGCGGATTGGGCTTGGGGTCACAGGGCTGGCCGATGCATTGCTGATGTGCGGCTTGCGTTATGGCTCGGATGAGGCCGCGGCGCAGACAGAGGTCTGGCTTAAGGCGATTGCGCGGGCGTCGTATCTGGCGTCGGTGGAACTGGCCAAGGAGAAGGGGGCGTTTCCACTCTTTGAGGCTGAGGCTTATCTGGCCAGTGGCACCATGCAGGCCATGGATGACGATGTGCGAGAGGCGGTGCGTGAACACGGTATTCGCAACGCGCTTTTGACCTCGATTGCGCCCACGGGCACGATCAGCCTTTATGCCGGCAATGTCAGTTCCGGCATCGAGCCCGTGTTTGCCTATGCCTATACCCGTAAAGTGCTGCAGAAGGATGGCAGCCGCACCGAAGAAGAGGTGGTGGATTATGCCGTCCAGATGTGGCGCGAGAAGTTTGGCGAGGCAGACCTGCCAGACTATTTCGTCAACGCCCAGACGCTGGAGCCGGATGCGCATGTGAAGATGCAGGCGGCGGCGCAGAAATGGATTGATTCCAGCATTTCCAAAACGATCAACGTGCCGGCGGATATCGGGTTTGAGGCGTTCAAGGACGTCTACATGCAGGCCTGGGACTTGGGCTGTAAGGGGTGCACGACCTACCGGCCGAATGATGTGACGGGGTCGGTGCTGAGCGTGTCAGAGACCGAAGACAAGGTGCCGGGCGAGGGCGCGGTGTCCATGGAAGGCGGCGAGGTCGTTTATATGTCCGATCCGCTGGACCGTCCGCAGGAGCTGGAAGGGCATACCTATAAGCTCAAATGGCCCGACAGCAACCATGCGATTTATGTCACCGTGAATGATATTATCCTGAATGGGCGTCGGCGGCCCTTTGAGGTGTTCATCAACTCCAAGAACATGGAGCATTATGCCTGGACCGTGGCGCTGACCCGGATGATCTCGGCGGTGTTCCGGCGCGGAGGGGACGTGTCCTTTGTGGTGGAGGAACTCAAGGCCGTGTTTGATCCGCGCGGTGGGGCCTGGATGAACGGGAAGTATATTCCGTCGATCCTGGCCGCGATTGGCGGGGTTCTGGAAAATCATATGGTGAATATCGGGTTCCTCGAAGGGGAGGGGCTTGGCCTCAAGGAAGACCCGCAGGCGCAGGTGGTCAATCACGGTGGCCCGCGTGGTGCGTCCTGTCCAGCGTGTGGTAGTTTTGACATGCGCAAGATCGAAGGTTGTATGACCTGCGGCAGCTGCGGGCATTCGAAGTGTTCGTAACGCGACCTTTCAGCCTGTGATCCGGTGACCTGTTGTGCTGTCAAAGAGGTGAGTCATGCCAGGTTGCGCGGCAAAGCGCATCGGGGTCGGTTCAGCACCCATGGTGTGAACGCCAGGCAAGCTGATGGTGATGTCGGTCTTGATGCTGTCCAAGCGTCCGTGCAGCAGGGTGTTGGCACCAAGCGGCTCGGTCATTTGAACGCGGACCTCGAAGGGTCCCGCATCGTCCTTTACAAAGTGTTCAGGGCGAATACCCAGTTTGACCGGACCATCCGGGCCTGACGCTTGGGCCACGGTCTGACCTCCAATGTGAACCTGACCGGAGTTCAATTCCGCATCAAAAACGTTCATTGCCGGGCTGCCGATGAATTGCGCGGCAAAGAGCGTGCGCGGGGTTTCGTAGACCTCTAGCGGCGTGCCGATTTGCTCGGCCACCCCGCCATTCATCACGATCATGCGGTCGGCCATGGTCATCGCCTCGACCTGATCATGGGTGACATAGAGCGAGGTTATCCCAAGTTTGGATTGTAACTCTCTGATCTCAAGGCGCATTTGCACACGCAGCTTGGCATCGAGATTCGAGAGCGGTTCGTCAAAGAGAAACACGGCCGGTTCGCGCACGATGGCCCGGCCCATGGCGACGCGCTGGCGTTGACCGCCTGAGAGCTGGCGGGGTTTGCGGTCGAGTAAGGCCTCAAGCTGCAAGAGTTTCGCGGCCTCTTCGACCTTGGCGGTGACCTGGTCCTTGGGCAGGCCTGCGATCTTGAGGCCGTATCCCATATTCTGGCGGACCGACATATGCGGGTAGAGGGCGTAGTTCTGAAAGACCATGGCGATGTCGCGGTCCATGGGTTCCTTGTCATTGGCTCGTTCCCCGCCGATGAGCACATCGCCCGCGGTGACGGTCTCCAGCCCCGCCACCATGCGCAGCAAGGTGGATTTGCCACAGCCCGAGGGCCCGACGATCACGATGAACTCACCATCGGCAATCTCGACATTGATGCCGTGGATCACGTCCGTAGCCCCAAAGCTTTTCTTGATGTCGGTGAGGGTGACGGTGGCCATGGTTACTTCTCGCTATCGACAAGGCCGCGGACAAAGAGCCGCTGCATGGAGATGACGACAATCACTGGCGGGATCATCGCAAGGATCGAGGTGGCCATGATTGTTGGCCAATGGGCAAAGTCATCGCCACTTGGGAACATCTGCTTGATGCCCATGACGATGGTGTTCATTTCCGGGTCGGTGGTGATGAGCAGCGGCCAAAGATACTGGTTCCAGCCATAGATGAAGAGGATCACAAAGAGCGCCGCCACGTTCGTGCGGCTCATGGGCACAACGATGTCCCAGAAAAACCGCATCGGCGAGGCGCCATCGACACGCGCGGCCTCGGCCAGTTCATCGGGGATGGTCAGGAAAAACTGTCGGAAGAGGAAGGTTGCGGTGGCGGAGGCGATGAGCGGGAGGATGAGGCCTGAAAAGCTGTTGAGCATGCCAAAGCCCGCAACGACCTCGAAAGTGGGCACAATGCGCACTTCAACGGGCAACATAAGGGTCAGGAAGATCAGCCAGAAGAACGTTGTGCGTCCGGGGAAGCGGAAATAGACGATGGCAAAGGCCGAGAGGAGCGAAATGACGATCTTGCCCACGGCGATGCCCACGGCCATGACCATAGAATTCATCAACATGGTCGCCACCGGGACATTGATGCCCGAAAAGAGGGCGTTTTTGTAGTTCACCCAAAACTGATCACCGGGCCAGACGGGCATGGGCGGGTTGGTGATCTCGGGCTGGGTGACGGTGGAGGCCACGAAGGCGAGCCATATGGGAAAAAAGATCACCAAGACGCCCAGGATCATGAAGACATGTGTGAGCCATAGCCCCGCGCCCCGCTTTTCGACCATGCCATGCACTTGCGCCATCAGTAATGCACCCGCTTTTCGATGTATTTGAACTGAATGACCGTCAGCAGGCCGACAACAATCAAGAGGATCACCGACTGCGCCGAGGAGGAGCCGAGATCCTGGCCGACGAAGCCATCTGAGAAGACTTTGTAGACAAGGATCGTCGTGGTTTGTTGTGGGCCACCTGAGGTGATCGTGTGGATAACGCCGAAAGTCTCGAAGAAGGCGTAGACAATGTTGACCACCAGCAGAAAGAAGGTGGTGGGCGACAAAAGGGGCAGGACAATTGTCCAGAACCTGCGCCAGAAGCGGGCGCCGTCGATGGCGGCGGCTTCAATTACTGAACGAGGAACGGCTTGTAACGCCGCAAAAAAGAACAGGAAATTGTAACTGATCCGCCCCCAGGCGGAGGCGACGACAACAAGGCCCATCGCCTCGCCGCCATTGAGCACGTGGTTCCAGTCATACCCCAGCGTGCCAAGATACCAGGAGATCACACCCACACGGGTGTTGAACATGAAAAGCCACAGCACGCCTGCCACAGCCGGGGCTACGGCATAGGGCCAGATAAGCAGCGTGCGATAGACCCCAGAGCCTTTGATCAGACGGTCCGCGAGAACGGCCAGAAAGAGGGCGGGGACCATTGAGCAGAGGGTCACGAGGATAGAAAAGACCGCCGTGGTCAGGAAGGACGCGCGGTAGAATTTGTCATTGAGGAGAAATTCAAAATTCCCCAGCCCCACAAATTGTGCCGAAAGCCCAAATGGATCGGGGATAAACAGCGACTGCCAGATGGCCTGCCCGGCGGGGTAGAAAAAGAATACCGCCGAGATGATCACCTGCGGCGCGATCAGTAAGAGCGGCAGCAACCAGCCACGAAATGTGACGCGTTTTTCCAATCTGTCCCCCGGTTGAGAAAGGCGGGCCACCGGGACCCGCCTTCGTCTTCTTGCTTACTTATTGGCCGATTCAAACCGGCGGAGCAGCGCATCGCCGCGCTCTTTGGCGCTGTCCATGGCTGCTTGAGCCGTTTTGTCACCGGACCAAATCGCCTCAAGCTCTTCGTCGATGATGCCGCGGATCTGATCAAAGGAGCCAAGGCGCAGGCCTTTGGAATTGGCTGTGGGCTCTTTGGCTGTCATCTGGATCACGGCAATGTCCGTGCCAGGGTTTTCGTCGTAGAACCCAGCAAGGCGTGTGGCCTCACCCGCAGCTGCAGTGATTGGCAGGTATCCGGTGTTTTGATGCCAGGAGGCCTGCACATCGGAACTGGAGAGGAAGTTCAGGAAGGCTCCTACGCCTTTGTACTCCTCAGACTCGTGTCCTTCCATGACCCAGAGCGAAGCGCCGCCGATGATGGTGTTTTGCGGCGCGTTGCCGACACCTTCCCAATAGGGCAGCGGACGGACGTCAAAGTCGAATTGTGCTTCGGCCTTGATGCCCGCATAACCCGCTGAGCTTTCGGTAAAGAGCGCGCATTCACCGGCTCGGAAATTGGCGCCACCCTCGTTGCGGCGGCCCGTGTAGACAAACTTACCTTCCTTGGCCCACTCACCCATGGCTGTCAGATGAGCCACCTGCGCTTCGCCGTTGAGCATGAGTTCGGTATCCAGCCCGGAGAACCCGTTGTCTTTCGACGCAAAAGGGACGTCGTGATAGGCCGAGAAGTTTTCCAGATGAATCCAGCTTTGCCATGCCGTGACCAATGGGCATTCCGATCCGCCTGCCTTGAGCTGATCGAGCACAGCATCGACATTCTGCCAGGTGGACAGGTCGGTGTCCGGGTCCACGCCTGCGGCTTTGAATGCATCCCGATTGACCCACAGCACAGGCGTGGACGAGTTAAACGGCAACGATAGCATCTCGCCGTCTGTGGTGGTGTAATAGCCTTTGACCGATCCAATAAAGGCATCGGGGTCAAACTCCGCTCCGCTCTCGGCCATAACTTGATAAACAGGTTTGATTGCGCCTTGCGCGGACATCATGGTCGCCGTGCCGACTTCGAACACCATAAGCACATGAGGTTGTTCCTGCGCACGGAAGGCGGCGATACCCGCGTTCAGAGTTTCAGAATAGTTACCCTTGTGGCTTTCGACGACAACATAATCGCTTTGGCTTGCGTTGAATTCTTCGACCTGGGCTTTTACCAATTCTCCCAGACGACCTGTAAAAGCGTGCCAGAACTGAACTTCGGTTTGGGCGTAGGCCGCAAGTGGGCTTAGCATAGTTCCAGATAGCGCCAGTCCGGCGATCAAAGTCTTATTCATATTTCCCTCCCTTGCGCCAAAATTGGCGCATTGACTGATTGGTAAGCCACGCATGTTCTGCGTTTTTCTAGTTGGCTGGTTCAGGCACCCTGACGATACACATCGTAGAACGGATTTCAAACGGTCATGGCAGGCTTCAAAAATCTTTCACAAAGCAAATTTGGCAAGAAAGCTCCTAAAGCGGTGAATGCGCCGGTTTCCGGGCGTTTGGATAAGAAATTACTGCGTTGCAACGCAATAAAGCATTCCGTTTTCGCGCCTGTTCTGCGCTGTAATCAAGTGCGGCAGCACGAGAGTTCACAATGATGTAGGATGACCTTACGCTTGGGGCGATCGGAGGATACAACGCAACCTGTGCATTCCTACGAGTTGTGTACCGGTGATAAACACGTCATAGCCTGGCATTGCAAAAGTGATGATTGCGATTAACTCGTTCATAAGAAGAGCTTTTGCGTTGCAGAATTCTGATGTCAGCGCGCGCAATAGAGGCAGGGTTTCTTTGCAGGTCACGCAACGGGTTCCCAAATGATCAGAAGGTCCGGCATTATCGCCCTTGCGGCTATAATTCTGTCCCTGGTCCTGCACGCGTTGGGCCTGAGTTTCAGCGCGCGTGACGCGAGCGCGCCTCCATCTGAGTCCGGTACAACTGATGTGACCGATACCGGAGGCGCGTTTGAGGATTTTGCGGAACCAGCACCGGAGGCCGAGCAACCTGAAGTGACGCCTTCCGACCCTGTTTCCGAACAAACGCCAACATCAGAAGCTCTTGTGGCCTCAGATAGTCCGCAAGACACGTTGGCACCTGATGCGGCAGCAGCATCAGAGCCTTTGCCAGAGGAGGACGAGTTACCCGAAGGTGATCCGCAAGCGAACGAGACCGAGGAACAAGGCGGTGAGGATGAGGAAAACATAGGCGAGCTGGCAGCAGTGCAACCCGATGAGGTGACGACCGAGGGCTCAACGCCAGAGACTGTGCCGGAGGAGCCGGAGCCAGAAGCCAGTCCAGAAGAAACGCCTGAGGTGGTAGAACCTGAGGTGCCTGAGCTTGCGTCAGAAGAGGAGGCGGACAGCCCTTCGGAAGTGGATGTGTCTGAGGTTGAGCCGTCCGATATCGTTGTCGCATCAGTGCCGGAAGACCCTGAAATACTAACGACAGATGACGCTGAGGACCTTTCTCAATCTGCTGTAACGCGCTCTTTGCGTCCGCCGACACAGCGACCCTCAACAGAAGAATTGGGAGCCACCGAGTATGTGCAACAGCAGCGACAGGCTCGGGTTATAGAGTCGCCGCTGGATGTTTATCGCCGAACAGGGGTAGATCAACTGGCGCTGGGCAGACGTAGTGGTTCTGGGTCAACAAGTTTTGCCGGTTCAGGCGGTACAGGAAATGCCGCCACGACCAATTATGTGGGCCGCGTCCTGGTACAGCTCAACCGTTTCCCGACGGGCAGAACTTCAGACAGCGGCACAGCAAGCGTCCAGTTTCAGATCAACCCAAATGGCACGATCGCATGGGTGCGTATTGTGCGCAGCTCTGGCTCGGCCGCTGTCGACCGGGCTGCTGCAGCGCAAGTGCGTCGTGCAGCACCTTTCCCACCAACCCCAACCGGCACAAGCCAAAGGTTGGTCTTTTTGTATCGCAACAGGTGATTGGGATGGGCTGCTTGCGCACTGCTATAACCCGGTATCAGACATTGAAGAAATGACGACCATGCAATGGAGACACAGATGAACATCACTGCAAAGGTTGCCGCTGTTTTGACGGCTGGCCTGACATTTGCCACAAGCGCATGGGCGCAGGACGACGAGGTTGGGGAGGCGGTTTTGATTGAGCTGAATGCCGTGAAATCCAATGAGGCGAGTTGCACGCTGTCCTTCCTGGCCTTGAACGGGCATCCAGGCCCGATCGAGAAGGTCGTCTATGAAACCGTCCTGTTCGATGCGTCAGGACAGGTGGATCGCCTGACCTTGTTTGACTTTGGGACATTGCCGCCGGGCCGTCCACGGGTGCGACAGTTTACGTTGCAAGGTCTGATGTGTGACGGCTTGGGCAAGGTCTTGATCAATGGCGCCCACACCTGTGAAGCGCCGGGTTTGCCCGCCAATGCCTGTGAGGCGGATTTGATCCTCGACACGCGAACACAGATAGAGGTGATCGGATGAGCGCGATACTTGAAAGCCTGAGGCAGATTGCGGCGCTGGGCGGGCCGGTTGTGGTCATCCTGTTGTTTATTTCGGTCGTGACGCTGGCCGCTATTCTCTACAAACTCTGGCAGTTTTCGGCAGCAGGTGTTGGGCGCCACAAGGCGTTGCAAGCGTCTGTGGCCGCTTGGGACAGAGGCGATCGTGGCGCTGCGGTGGCTGCGCTGAAAAAATCAAGGAGCTATCTTGCCCCCGTGGTGGAGATGGCCTTCGCAGCCGGGCCAGGCGATGCTAAGCGGCTGGAAGCCGAAGCCGAAGTGCGATTTGCCCGGCTCGAAGGCGGGTTTCGTCTGTTGGACAGCGTGGCGCAGCTGGCGCCGCTGCTTGGTCTCTTTGGCACTGTTCTGGGTATGATCGAGGCGTTTCAATCTCTGCAGGACGCGGGATCGCAGGTTGATCCCTCGCTTCTGGCCGGGGGGATCTGGGTGGCGCTTTTGACCACGGCGGTCGGGCTTGCCGTGGCGATGCCAACTGCCATGGTGCTGAGCTGGTTCGAAAGCCGCATGGATGCCGAGCGCGTGACCGCCGAGCGCGCGATTGCCTCAATCTTGCACCCGCAGGGCAGGTGGGGTGACGCGGCCCAAGACGCCATAGAGGAGCCCTCTCTTGCGTAAGCATATCAGACGCAGGCGCTTGTCTTTGACGTCGTTGATCGACGTCATTTTCCTGTTGCTGCTCTTTTTCATGCTGTCCTCAACCTTTTCCAAATTCTCTGAGGTCGAGCTGGCGGCGGCGAGCGCTGGGGCTGCGGGCACAAGCGATGTTCAACGCAGCTTCCTGCAATTGGGTGAAGATACCCTCAGCCTGAACGGGGAAGATATTGCGCCTGAGGCTCTTGCGGACAGGTTTGGCCAAACTGCGCCGGATGCCGAGGCGATATCGGTGATTATCAGCATGCAAGACGGTGTCACAGCCCAACGGCTGACCGACATCCTCGCCGTGCTGCGCGGCATTGACCGGCTCAAAATCAACGTGTTGGGGTCCTGATGCGTCGACACCGACAAAGCGCCCGCCGCGAACCCACGATTGCGTTGATCAACGTGGTTTTCCTGATGCTTGTGTTCTTCATGGTGGCCAGCACCTTGGCTCAGCCATTGGACCCGGACCTCAAACTTGTGCGCACGTCAGAGCTCGACGGTCGCGCGCCGCCTGATACCCTTGTTCTGCATGCCGATGGACGGCTTGCGTATCGCGGAGACCCTGTCGCATCTGCGCAGGATTTTTACGCGACCTTGCCTGATGGTGAGGGCGAAGTTGTGCGTATTGTCCCGGACGAGGCAGCACCTGCCGCAACCTTGGTGAACCTGGCGCGCGTATTGCGCCAAGAGGGGGCCACACGGGTGCTGATCGTGACAGAGCGGGGATTGGAGCAAAGATGACGGATCTGCCACATGTCCTGAACTGGCGTCGTCTGAGCGACCGGATCACCACGTCTGGTCAGCCTTCTGAGGCCCAACTTGCCGAGATCAAGGACCTTGGGGTGACGCATGTCATCAACCTTGGGCCGCATCACAACAAGGGCGCTCTTGTGGACGAAGCAGGCACGGTCGATGCATTGGGCATGACGTATATCTACATTCCTGTGGAGTTCGAAGACCCGACAGACAAAGATTTTGATGACTTCCGCAGGGCGCTGGACGGATTGCAGGACACGAAGGTTCATGTGCACTGCATCTACAACGCACGCGTCAGCGCGTTCTTTTTCCGTTATGCCAAAACCGACCCTTCGGCTCTTGCCGTGGATGCCAAGGCAAACATGGAAAGCATCTGGAGACCGGGCAACGATTGGGCGGATTTTGTTGGCATTCCAGAGGCGACAGGGAGACCAAATCGTTATGCGGGTGACGATTACTGACGGGTATGTTCTGAATGGTTGGGACCTTTGCGCCAGCTACGCCTTACGTCTCGTCCGGCCATTTCCAGGTCATTGCGCCGAGGTAATTGCCGGTTTCCACTGATACAACCGTCATGCGTTCTGGAGCATAGCCATCTGCCTTGCGCAGATCGCAGTCGTTTTCATTGGTTTTTGGGCTGCTTTGATCTTCATCAAGTTGCGTTGTCCCGTAACAGAGTACCTTGTCATCATGGCCACGTCGGAGCGTCGTAGATGCCATGAATGACACTGCGCGCGTGCAACGCAATCCAGTCTGAGGAAGTGATTGATGAAAATCCTGATCGTTTTCGCGACTGTTGAGGGCCAAACTCAAAAGATCGCAGGTTTTGTGGAGCATCAGCTTTCGGCTTCTGGCCATGATGTCCAAGTCTTCGACACGGAAAACCGAACATCGCCTGTTGATTTAGAGGGTTTTGACATGGTTGTCTTGGCGGCGCCTGTGCATGAGCGGCGTCATCCCAAAGCCTTCGAAGTTTTCGTTTCCGCCAGTCGCGAGGACCTAGGTAAAACAAGAACACTGCTTTTGTCGGTGAGCCTCAGAGCAGCGTTTCCCGAAGGGCAGGAAGAGGCCTGGGACTACCTCACAGAAATGAAGATGCGGACGGGATTTACACCATCTAAAGAAATGATCGTTGCGGGGGCGGTTCGTACGGACAGCTACGACTATTTTGAAAAGCAGGTGCTTAACAATGTCGTGCTGGGCGGGCGAAAAGTCGATTTAGTAGACGGTGTGCGCGAATTCACCGACTGGGACAAATTGCGCGCTGAGATCGATGCGTTTTGTCCGGAGCTTTAAAGGTCAAAGCTGCTCTTTCAGGCTGATCCGGGTTTTAAAGCGGTTCGCGATCATCCGGGAGACGGGTTTGTCGCGAAACGTTTGAGGTACTTTACTAACGGTTCGGTGCTGTTTTGATCGCCCTTGGCCTCGCGTTCGAGGAACGCGATTGCCGCAATTTCGTGCTCTGTGAGTGTTTTTAACAGAGCCAGATCTTCTGCAGGCGCCATCGCTTCCAGTGCTTCAAAGTCATCAATGTAGCCGGGAAAGGTGCCTCGCATCTCTTCCAACAGGAGAACCCAGTCAGCGGGTTTGGCGTCTGCTTGGGTGCGGCCTGACGCGGTTAATTCGGTGGCGGGCCTTGGGGTCAGTTTGTACTTGTCGAGCAAGGGTTTCACCGCGGCCGCAGCATAGGTTTCCACCTCTCCAAGCAAGCGCATCCTGGCGCTGTGACCCGGATCATCGAGACGCTCTGCCATGCGAAAGAAATACGCTTCGCCTTCGATCTCTTCCTCATAGTAAAGCTTGAGCGTCTCCAGATACTTAGGATGCAGCGTTATCATGGCGCATCATCCGCAAGATGCGCCCCATCGGGTGTTTGACGCACATCCACACGGTCATGAAGAAGATTCGGTTCAGCCTCCAGTTCGCGCGCATACCGATGTCCGGCATAGACTGCTGCCGCGATGATCGCGGGCGCCTCGCAATCGCCAATGCGTTTCAGGCTGAAAGGCAGGGCGTCGACATCTCCGTCTGCCATCGCCAAGAGGTCGTGCCAAAGTGTGTCGTTGGCTGCGCGGTGTGTGACCATGACGACATGATCAAAGGGCAGGGATTTCTCTGCGCCGGAGTAGCTGCAGGACAGCTTTGCGGCTTGACCGTCAAACCAGCTCAGTTCCTGCGCCAGTTCCAACGCGATACCAAGTTTTTGCAGTCTGGTGCGCACGCGCCAGCGCTCAGACGTGTTGCCCGCCCATTCCGACACGACATCAGAGGGTGTGGCTAGGGTGACGGGCACCCCGGTGGCACGGACGGCTTCGGCGATGACACCGCCGAGGTAATAACCATCTTCATCGTAAATCAGCGTTGGCCCGTCCGGCATGCGGCCCGCCATGATATCGTCTGGCGTCAGCAGACTCACATCCGGTGGGGCAACGTTTTCAGCAAACTGACCCGTCCAGCGCTGGGTCAACCATTTGGCTCCAGTGGCCAATGCCACATGATCTGCACCCACGTCGATGACATCCTGCGCGCCAAGCGGGCTGTCATAGAAAATCTCGACATTGGGCATCTGCACAAGCTGTTGCACGCGGTAATCTCGGACGCGAGCATAAGTGGAAAGGCCGGGCAGGGCGGCCTCGCGCGTGACACGCCCGCCAAGCTCGGTTCCTGCTTCGGCCAGCATGACCTTGTAGCCGCGTTTGCCCAAGGCACGCGCGGCCTCCAGCCCGGTTGGACCACCGCCGACGATCAGGACGGAGCTGTCACTGGCCTTGTCCGGCAGACGCTCAGGATGCCAGCCGCGCCGCCATTCTTCCCCCATTGTGGGGTTTTGCGTACAGCGGATCGGCACTCCAATGCTGTCACCCGAGTAACAGACATTGCAGCCGATGCACTCGCGTATGTCGTCTTGCAGACCTTCGTTGATTTTCCTGGGCAGGAAGGGATCGGCGATTGAGGGGCGCGCGGCCCCGATGAGGTCGGTGATGCCGCGTTTGATCTGGCTGACCATGGTGTCGGGAGATGTGAAGCGACCGACGGTGACAACGGGCTTGCTGGTGACGGACTTCACATAGTCCATGTAGGGTTCAAGTGCGGCCTCGGGCGTGAAACGGGCCACGCCCATTTCCAGAGAGTAGTTGGCGATGTTGATATCCCACAGGTCCGGCAATTCGGCCAAAAGGCCAAGCATATCGCGCCGCTCACCATGAATAGGGACGCCGTCTTCGCCAATCTCTTCATCCGCAGCGAATCGAACGGCCACACCACACCGATCTCCCACAGCCTCCTTGGTCTCTTCAATCAACTCACGCACCAGCCTGATCCGGTTTTCCAGTGATCCGCCATATTCATCGCTGCGCTGGTTGATCTTTGGATTGAGGAAATTGGACAGCAAGTATGTGTGCGTGGCGTAGACATAGACGATGTCAAACCCGGCGTCGCGTGCCCGCAAAGCTGCATCCCGATGCCAGCGGCGCAGGTTTCGGATGTCGGTCTTGTCCATCGCGCGCGTCTGAAAGGGGTTGCCCGACATATGCGGCATGGAAGCAATGTCCATGGGCACGTCTCGGGTCAGCAAGTTTGCAGAGCGTGCCCCGCCATACCAAAGCTCGGCCCCGGCCAAAGCACCATGTTCATGCACCTTGTCGGTCATAAGTCTGTGCGCGGCGATATCACTCTGATCCCAAAGGCTCGCTGATGGGTGGGGCAGGTCATCAGACGTGGGATGAATGGAGTTGTACTCGGTACATACCACGCCCCAGCCACCTTCGGCCTTCACACCACGCATCTCGGCGACCATGCGGGGTCTGAGCCAACCCATTCCGGTGCAATGTGGCACTTGATAAAACCGGTTGGGCGCGGTCACAGGGCCAATATCTATTGGATCGAACAGAGGGTCGTAACGGGGATCACGGGGCAAATCGGTTGGCCTTCTGGAATTTGGCTGCCAAGTCAGGTGTGGCGCCAATGCATTGCGGGGCCAGAG
Source organism: uncultured Roseovarius sp. (assembly GCA_947496175.1). Classification (GTDB taxonomy): domain Bacteria; phylum Pseudomonadota; class Alphaproteobacteria; order Rhodobacterales; family Rhodobacteraceae; genus Roseovarius. The sequence continues at coordinate 140,064 of CANMBU010000001.1, read as the reverse complement.
GCGTTTTATTGCGACCCGAACAGGTTGATTTGACGGCATCTCTGGGTTTTCTGGCAGCCTTTCAGTTTTAGGTGTTCCCTGCAACAGCAGGCTGCATCACGGCTGTTTTGCTGCAGTTTGGGGTTAACCAGCAAAAGCCTAGACATGCCTGGTCCCGTCGGATTTTTGAATGCGGCTCAAGCTTTCACCTAAGGACCCATGCGCTCCTTGTGGCCAAAAACACTGACCACGGCAAAGATCACAGCCGCGACGCATACAATTGACGGCCCTGCCGGCGTGTCGAAGAGATACGCAGCGCGCAGGCCCGCTATGGCCGATATGGCTCCAATCAGAGCGGCTGTCGCGGCCATGGCTTCGGGCGTGCGTGCAAAGCCTCGTGCAGCTGCGGCCGGGATGATCAGCATGGCTGCGATGAGCAGAACACCCACCACCTTGATTGCGACGGCCACGGTGACCGCCAAGGCAAGGGTCAGGATCAGTTGTTCGCGCTTGGGATTGATGCCGCTGGCATAGGCCAGCTCTTCGTTTAAGGTTGAAGTCAGAAGAGCGGACCATCGCCAGGCAATGAGTGCCACCACAATGGCAGCTCCGCCCCAAATGACCAAAAGGTCGGTGCGGGAGACTGATAAAATATCACCGAAGAGATAGGCCATCAGGTCAATACGCACCCCAGAGAGGAATGATACTGCCACAAGCCCAAACGCAAGTGCGGAATGCGCCAGTACACCCAAGAGCGTATCCATCGCATACCCGCGCCCTGACAGAAGGGTTACGGTCATTGCCATGAGCAAGGCGATGGCCACGGTGCCGGTGAAAATGGACATTTGCAATGCAAGGGACAAAGCCACGCCAAGCATGGCGGCATGTGCCGTTGCATCCCCGAAATAGGCCATGCGCCGCCAAACCACAAAACATCCCAAGGGGGCAGCGGCGCAGGCAACACCAACACCGGCAAGCGTGGCGCGGGTCATAAAATCGTCGAACATTACTCTGCCGCCTCGTGACCGCAGGCGTGATCATGATCATGATCGTGGTCATGCCGATAAAGCGCCAAAGCTCCGCCGGTTCCTGAGCCAAAAAGTGCGCGGTATTCCGGCGCAGAAGCCACAACGGCAGGTGTGCCCTCGCAGCAGACATGCCCATTGAGGCAGATCACCCTGTCAGATGCGCTCATCACCACATGCAGTTCATGGCTGATCATCAGAACAGCACAGCCTGTGTCCTGGCGTACAGTCTCGATCTGTTGATAGAAAGCAGCTGATCCGCGTTGATCGAGACCTTGCGTGGCCTCGTCGAGCAGCAAGACATCAGGCCAATTGATCAAGGCTCTGGCCAATAAAACCCGTTGGAACTGACCGCCGGACAATGCGGACATCTGACGTTTCAGGAGGTCAGGGACGCCAGCAGCATCAAGGGCGTCGGCGCAGTCTTTGGTGTCGACGCGCTGTGCCAGACGCATGAAACGTTCGACGGTGATGGGTAGCGTCGGGTCAATATGCAGGCGCTGCGGCACATAGCCAATCTTCAGTCCGGGCTTCTGCGTGACCTGACCTGCAGTTAGCTGGGCGGCACCGATAACCGCCTTGAGAAGACTGGTCTTGCCAGATCCGTTCGGGCCGACAATCGTTACAATCTCACCCGGCTCAACGGACAGGCTAACATTGCGCAGCACCGTGTTCGCGCCGTATCTGACGCTGATATTTGTTGCGGAAATAAGACTCATATTGTGACGTGATCCGCGCAACTGGGGCAAATGCCTTCTGCTTCTACCACTGTGCGTTCAATCTGGAAACCGGCGTCCCGCGCAGCCGCCCCAAGCGCTCTCTTGGCTGGGGTAGCGTGCGCTTCGGCAACGGTTTCGCATTTTCGGCAAATCATAAAGGCGGGCGAATGGTCTTCACCTGGATGCATGCAGGCGACAAAGGCATTCAGGCGTTCAATTTTGTGCACAAAGCCATGTTCCGTCAAGAAATCGAGTGCGCGATAGGCCACCGGCGGTTGAGATCCAAAACCGGCGTCTCGCAATAGATCCAGAATGGCGTATGCCCCAAGGGCGCGGTGCTTTTCCAAAAGCAGCTCGAGAACTTTGCGGCGCACTGGCGTGAGACGCAATCCATTACGTGTACATTGATCCTCAGCGGCCGCCAGCGAAGACGCAACACACATCGCGTGATCATGATGTCCGAACCCGGTGACGCGGGCGTTTTCGTCCTGTTCAGGACATGTGTCGCTTGTCATGTAAAGCGGTCTCAGCTATGTCTCATGTAATGTTATAAAATCACATGAGATCTCTGATGTCCAGAAAACTTCTTGCCGTATCTGCCACCGCGTCCCTTATGGGGAGTGTCGCTATGGCGGAAGCCCCCAGCGTTGCTGTTGATATCGCGCCGGTTCATTCTCTTGTTGCGCGTGTCATGGAGGGCGTTGGGACACCTGCATTGATCGTGCCGCCGGGAGCATCACCGCATGAATACAGCCTGCGTCCCTCAGAAGCTCAGGCGCTGCAGGATGCGGATCTGGTGTTCTGGATGGGCGAAGACCTGACACCCTGGATGGCAGGTGCGGTGGCCACATTGGCCGAAAGCGCGCAGATAACGACCCTGCTTGAGTCGGAGGGCACGACCTTGCTTGAGTTCCGCGAGGGCGCGCTCTTTGAAGGGCATGATCACGGCCACGATGCGCAAGATGAAGATGAGCACAGCCACGATGATCACGCGCACGAAGACCATGCGCACAAAGATGAGCATAACCACGACGAACATGCGCACAAGGATGAGCATGATCATGAAGAGCACGCCAGTGAGAAGGATCATGACCACGACCATGATCATGACGAGCACGCTCATGACGTGACCAAGGAACATGACCATGACGACCATTCGCATGATGATCACGGGCATGCCCATGGCGCATATGACCCGCATGCATGGCTGTCACTGGACAACGCCGACACCTGGCTCAACCTGATCGCGGCACAGCTTTCTGCGACAGACCCGGATAACGCAGGGGTATATTTTGCCAACGCGGCCGCAGCACGCGAAGAGATGGCTGCGCTCAAAACCGAGGTCAGCGGTCTTCTCGATCCGGTGCGGGGTGGCAGTTTTATCGTGTTCCATGACGCATACCAGTATTTCGAGACGACGTTTGCGTTCTCTGCATCTGGAGCGATTTCGCTCAGTGATGCCGCAGACCCCAGCCCGGCAAGGGTTGCCGAAATCCAGGGCCGTATTCGCGAGGAGGGCGTTGATTGTGTTCTGGCCGAACCGCAGTTCAATGCGGGTCTTGTTGAAACCGTTTTGGATGGAACAGAGGCAAACACCGGTGTGATCGACCCGCTTGGAGCCACTCTTGAACCGGGACCGACTTTGTACCCTAAACTGATCCGCAATATGGCCAAGACTCTGGCAGCCTGTCTTTAGGATCAGACCTCGGTGCATCTGGCGCGAGTCTTTTGATAGGGTAGTGTTGCTCTGAGATGGTGAGCGATACTTGAACCGCGACCCTTACTGCTTTTGGGCGCGCCCTGCCTTTATTTGATGTCTTTTGTTCAAGACAGGACGGTTTAGGTTGGCGTGTCGGCCAAGATCCTATTTCGAAAAAATCCCGCACTGGTAACCAGTATTAGCGCGGGGAAATTTGGGTCATGCAAATGCGACGCCTTGCTCGACCATCGGCAGTGTTATCACCAACTCACCAGACAACTTTGCCAACGCATTCGCTAAAGCGGGTGCAGCAGGGGGTGTCCCGGGTTCCCCTACTCCGGTGGGCGTTTCGGCAGATGGTACGATGTGCACGTCAGTCCGGCCTTTTCAGTGACAAGTTTGAGAACACCCGCCTTGCGGCTCTGATCCGCGTTGGTGTCATCGGCAAGATGCGCCAGACGAAACGCCATATTCGAACTTTGTTCCGGTTAATTTCAATCGCATGCTGAAAGACGCGGATTTAGATGGTCAGTTGAGCGTAGGTGACCCCGACGCGGCAGGTCAGGAGTTTATCGGCCTGATCAAATCCGAAGCATTTTGGCCGATGCTTTTCACAGGCTCTGTCGTCAGTGAAGCGGACATGACCCAAATCGTGGAAAGCGCCGTTGATGTAATGATGAGCCGGTATGGCAAGGCGTAACGCGCCGAAGGAGAGAACTCTCTATCGTTGTTTGATTTTGACCTAACTTGCGACGTCATAACAACCAAGGCTCCTGTGGCAATCTGAGAGCTGGTTGAACGGCCCATGCCTGCTGTTTGATTCATCTTCGAGTCACTGTGATTCCTTGTCTCAGACCTGTCCGTAGTCAGAGGCACCATTGGCTCAAATGTAACACAATAGTGACACAAATTTTCGTGCGTCGGCCTAAGCTTGTGTTGAATCTTGGCCGCACTTCGGGTCTTGATCCAGAATAGCGCCTGGAATGGCCTTTTAAATGACGTCGATTTGAAGCAAACGGTCGCTACAGCGTCAAACTCGGAGTTGCGATACATGACTACCCCCACCTCGAGTGTGAGCGGGCTCGACCACGTACCCGGTACTTTCCGAACGCTCTGGCAAGCACTGGACTATGCTGCGCAGGGTCAGACTGGTGTCAACTTTTACAACTCTGAGACGGCGGTCTACGCCTCGCTCACATATACAGAGCTTCGAGACAGGGCGCGTGCACTGGCAGGTAAACTCGCCGCTCGGTTTCAACGTGGGGCACATATAGGGCTTATCGCAGAGACGTCACCGGATTTTGTGGTGTCGTTTATGGCTTGCCAATATGCGGGTATGATTGCTGCGCCGATGAGCCTGCCTGCTGCATTTGGCCGGCGCGAGACGTATAAGTGGCAGATTGCGAAAATCACCGAAACAGCAGCGCTGGCTACGGTGATGACATCTGCGGACTACAGAGCTTTGATTGAAGACATCGTCGCAGAGCAAAGCATTCCCGTCTTCGATCTCAGTGGCGATGATCTTGGAGAGGCAACAGCCGAACCGATTGCTTTTGAGGCGGATGAGCCATCTTATTTGCAATTCTCGTCGGGCAGCACCAGCGAACCAAAAGGGATTTTCGCAACCCAGCAAAGTGTGATGGCCAACGTACATGCGATCAGTGATGAAGGCCTGAAGATCACAGGCAAAGACCGCATGGCGAGCTGGCTTCCTTTTTACCATGATATGGGACTGGTCGGGTTTTTCCTCGTTCCGATGTGCAATCAGTGCTCTCTTGATTGCATGTCGCCGTCGACTTTTGCGCGCCGTCCGGGCCTCTGGTTGCGTGTTATCAGCGAAAATCGTGGCACGATCACATACAGCCCAAGCTTTGGCTACGGCCTTTCTGCGCGCAGATATCGAGGTGAGGAGCTTGATTTGAGCTGCCTGCGTGTGGCGGGCATCGGTGGCGATATGATTGAGCACGACGTTCTTGCTCGGTTTGCGGACGTGTTTGGACCGTTGGGTTTTACACATAATGCATTTGTAGCCAGCTACGGTATGGCCGAGGCTACATTGGCAATATCATTTGTGCCTCTCAACCGCGGGCCGTACTACGATACCGTCGGACTGCAGGATCTGCAGACAAAGTCCAGAGCTGAAGCCCCTTCAGATGGCGCGCAAAAGCAGCGTATCTTCACAGCCTGCGGTGTCCCACTTTCTTCCTTCGATATGGCCATCAGGAATGCGGATGGTGATGCCGTTGCATCTCGAGAAATTGGCGAGGTTATGCTGAAAGGCCCGTGCCTCGCACAAGGCTATTTCCGCGCGGGTAAAGGCGTGGAGCCTCTATGTGACGCAGACGGGTGGTTTGCGACCGGAGACCTTGGGTATTGGCTGAATGATGAGATTGTTATTACCGGACGTTCAAAGGACCTCATGCTTTGGAACGGCAAGAACATCTGGCCACAAGACCTTGAGTGGGTTGCACAGAAGGCTGCGGGGACGCAAATCTCGCGCGCAGCGGCCTTTGATTTCCGAAAAGAAGACGGCACATCGCAGGTCATGCTGCTTGCCGAGTGCCGGGTGAAAGACAATGAGGTGCGCGAAAAGATCAAGCGCGACATTGTCAGTGCTGTGCGTGATGTTGTCGGGGTGCCGTTCAAGTTTGTTTTTGTCATGATGCATTCCCTGCCTGTGACAAGTTCAGGCAAGCTGAGCCGGTCGGCCGCAAAGGTACGCTATCTCGAAGGTGAATTGACCGATCCCTACGCGGATAATGAGGACGCCGATTTGCCATCTCCCAAACATGTATCCGCTAGTGCCGTTTGAAGACTCAAAATGTCTGGCGATTACAGGGGCGACCGGCTTTATCGGCCAGAGGTTTTTGGCGGATTGCAGGGCCTCCAACATTCCGGTTTCCGCGCTCACACGACGTCCGCAATCTGTGACAAACGGTGTTCGTTGGGTGCATGGGGATTTGTTTGATGCCGAAGCCCTTGAAGATCTGCTGGACGGCGCGGACTGCCTTGTTCATCTTGCCGGGGCCACAAAAGCTCTGCGCCGAGAGGATTTCGACAGGATCAATACTCAGGCGACCGTTGAGCTTGCGCAACTTTGTCGAGCTAAGAACGTACGTCACTTTATCTTCCTGTCCTCACTGGCGGCCACAAGGCCAGACGTTTCACCCTATGCAGTCTCAAAAGCGGACGCAGAGAAAGCGCTTGCTGAGCAGGGGGGGGATATGGCGATTTCCGTAATACGGGCTCCTGCAGTTCTTGGCCCGGGCGATAGCGCGACCTATCCGCTTTTTAGTAATCTCGCCAAGGGCATCTTGGTGGCACCAGGTTCTGCCCGCAACTTCTGCTTCTCAATAATTGATGTCGCAGACCTCAGTAAATTGCTCGTCGCACTCGCAAAAGTCACGACACCGGTGAGTGAAAGGATCGCGCCCTATGGTCATGCGCGCCTTGATTGGCCATCCATCGCACAAAGCGCGCAACGCACGTTGAACCGTCCAATTCGCACACTATATATCCCGCCTTGGTTGATGAAAATTGCTGCGCATGCTGTTGATTTTTTTGCGCGGCTGAGTGGAAAAGCACAGGTTATTTCAGCAGACAAACTTGGCGAAGTTAACGCGGGTGATTGGATAGCGGAACATCCCGTTGAGAACCCGGTGCCGCTTGATGAGACGATGCGGCGATGTCTCGCCCCTTTTGGCAACCTCAACGCAAAGGATGCCTGACGGCACATTAGGATCATGAGAATGGTAAAAGACACATCAGAGATTTACGATCAAGTCGTTGCAATCATGCAACGGCATAGCCAAGAAAACGTTGCATATTCGATGGATACGCATATTGCGTCTGATCTCGCGCTAGACTCGGTGGAAATGTTTGAGCTTTTGATGGACATTGAAGAACACTTCGATATCGGCCTCTCGGTGGAGGAAGGTTCATCTCTCGACACAATAAAGTCCCTCGTGGAAGCGATTTCGGAAAAAACCAATGCCTGAATTAGCAGTTACCCCAAACAGTCTTTTCTCGAAGTTTAGCGATGTGCGTAAACGCGTAGAGCGGATCGACGCCTTCGGAGATGTACGACCATTCGGTGTCGTCTTTGAAGAGTTGCTTTCGCCGACGAGAGCGATGGTGGATGGGCGCGAAGTTGTTCTGGCTGGAACCAACAACTATCTTGGACTGAGCTACGATGAGACCTGTGTCGCTGCAGCGAAAACTGCCCTGGATCAGCATGGCACTGCGACAACGGGTAGCCGATTGGCCAACGGAACTTATTCCGAACACGTGCGCCTTGAGGAAGAGCTGAAAGACTATTTCGATGCGTCCTCTGCAATTGTTTTCACCACAGGGTATCAAAGCAATCTTGCCGCAATTGGAGCGTTGGCGGGGAAGGGTGATCACCTGATCATCGACACAGACAGCCATGCTTGCATCTACGACGGCTGCCGGCTCAGCGATGCGGAGACGCATGTGTTCCGGCATAACTCGCCAGAAAACCTTGAACGGCGTTTGGCTCGACTGCCTGAAACCGGAGCGCGTCTTGTCGTGATAGAGGGGCTTTATTCTATGTTCGGCGACGTGGCGCCGGTCGCGGAACTGACTGAGGTCGCCCACAAGGGCAATGCGATGATCCTTGTTGATGAGGCGCATTCGGTTGGCTGCTATGGCGACAAGGGTCATGGTGTCAGCGCGGCGCAGGGTGTTTTGGACAAGGTCGATTTCATAACCGGCACGTTTTCCAAGAGCTTTGCGTCAATTGGCGGCTTCTGCGTATCTCGGCATCCGGAATTGGAGATGATCCGTTTCACAAGCCGTCCCTATCTGTTCACAGCTTCCGGGTCTCCCGCAAACGTGGCCGTCGCGCGTCAGGCGCTGGATATTATCGCAAAAAGTGGTGCGAACCGTGCCAACCTTTGGGCTCGGGTTCGCCAGCTTTATGATGGGCTTTTGTCTCTTGGGCTGACTCCTCTTTCTCCTCCCGGGCCTATCGTTGCTGTTGAGATATCCGACGAGCTGACGGCAGTGCGCGCCTGGAACGACCTGCTGGACCAGGGCGTGTATTTGAATCTTGCGTTGCCGCCCGCTACGCCACAATCGAAATCGCTTTTGCGCTTGAGTGTCTCCGCTGCGCATAGTGAAGACGAGATCAAGAAGATCCTTGATGCTTTCCGCGTGGTTCCAACAGGCAAAACGCTGCGCACCGCTTCTTAAAAGCGCCTCACTTTCAACCTGATACATCAGCGAAAGCGAAACGCGTGCAACGATTGGGTGTCGCGCGGCATTTCGCGATCATCTGTGAGCCGGGTTTATCGCGAAACGCTTTAGCCCGCTGCCTCAGCGAAACGCACCGGCGCGGTAAAGCCGCCATGCAATGACTGGTGAATACAAGATTGGATGTCTGTGTGCGGCGTCGCTCAGCTCGATCTCGACACCGGAGTGACTGCCGACCTTTTCGAGCAGGTAATCCAATCCTGCATCAAAGGTCAGTGCAGCTTTGAGAACACGCAGCGCGCCTCGCGGCTTGCCCGTCATGCGGCGCAGCCACCATTTTGCAGTGCATAGCCTGTGTGACATCGGCGAGGGCGAACGCAGCTCTTCGGATAGAATTTCAGTCAAAGCTGCATAGCGCTCCTTATTGCGCGCCACGATTTCTGCGGCACGTGCGAAGGGCCGTTCTGGTCGAAGTTCTGTACGGTAGCTTTCCGCCAGGCCACGCGTCCAAACGTTCTGTGTTTTGTCTGTGATAAGTGGCGCTGTTTGACGATAGAAATGTGCGCATCCCATCGCGAAGCTGGCGATGATTTTGTCGCGTATGTCGGTGCTGCGTGCATGAATGAGCGAGGGTTGCACGAAACGCGCCCAAAGCATCGTTTCAAGCCCACCGCTTACCCGTCGGTGAAAGGCGGCTTCAGACACGATTGCGTATTTGGCGCGAAGCCTTTGTCCGTCATCGGTATTCACCTGCAAAAAGTGCACACCGGGTGGCAATAAGGCGGTCGCGCACCGCAAGAGTGGGTTCGGATAGACTGAATGATAGCTTTTCACGACAACGTAGAAATCGAGCATTTTGTCCGGATCATCGCTTTCACGCAGGGCAGAGCCATAGAAAACGAGCGCGATCACCGCATCACCGTGACGTGCCTCAATTGCTTGCGCCATTTTTGTTGCCGGTTGTGAAAGCGGTCGTTGTTCTGCGGCAAAGACAGCGCGCAGTTTTTCCAAAGTCACGTCATCCGTCATCGCAAGAACCTGATCTGATCTGATAGCGTCACATGTACCGGGTCTTGCACGCTGAAATCAAAGCTTTCCCCGTCGATCATAATGGGTGCATGCGGGGTCAGTTTTACAGCGTTTTCCCGATGACTAAAAAAGCCCAGCTTTTTCAGCTGATCCGGCTGCTTCCAGACCAGTGCCTGAAACAGGCCACGCCGAAAATGGGGCATGGGCCAAGTGGCGTATGTGAGCGAGATCGAACCGGAACCTGCGCCCCAGAACGGATAGAGCCCAAGGCTTAACCGAGGCAACGAGGTCATGATGCTAAGGCCGTGCGGCCCGTCATAGGCCACGTTTTCGCCCTGCAAAGCAATCTGAGAACCCGCAACGACAGGTTGACCGTTTTGATCCAGATAGGCGTGTGGGGCGCTCAAAAACCGTAAAATTGCTTTTCCGACTGAAAAAGAGCCGCGATGGCCGGGGCCGTGAAGCTCTTCCTGAACGTAACGCATTGCGCGCGCAAGCGTACCGGTCGACAAAACGAACCCAAGCTGCGGTGTCGACAAACCTGGGCTGTCTATCTTTAGAGCGCGTTGTTGCGTCGTTTGCTCACGTTTGCCCGCCAAAAGCCCTGCAAACCGTTTTTGAAAGTGGCGTGGGCCAAAGGCGCGAAACCCAAACAGTTTATGCGCGAGATTTGTGCTTCCGCCAGGTAGAATTGCGAATTGCGGTGGGGTTTCAAACTGATCGGCAAGTGCGTGACAGGCTGACAAAACGGCCAGAACGGTGCCGTCTCCTCCTTCAATGAAAATCGTGGAAACGCCATTTTCCATCACCTTACGAAGCTGAGGTGTCAGAGCGGTGTCACCAGAAAACTCAAGCATGTTCAAGTCTGGTGCGGCTGCCGCCACCTGCGATACCCAGGATCCTTTTCGGGCAACACGGTGACTCTTGGGATTGGTCACAAACGCTATGGATTTGGCATCCATCAACTTCGACCACTCCGCAATGCCAACACAACGCAGACGAGTAAAAGACAGGCCAAAGGTGCCAATGCCGCTGTCGGCGCTGTAACGTTTATCGTGTCGGGCAAAGTTTTGGAAATACTATCAAAAATGACGTACACAAAGCCACCTGCCATGGCCACAACCAGAATAAGCTCGGGCTTTGCGTTGCGCCCAAACCGTTGCATTACAATGACGGTGACAACCATGAATGCCAGCGCGGCGATAGGCAGTGCCAGGCGACTGTAAATCCACACCTGATAAGCGGATGCGGTGCGATTGCCGGAAACCTCAAGCATGGAAAGTTCCCACAAACTTTTGACAGATAGATAGCGCGGCTCAAGTGCCAGAAGGCGTAAAGTATCCGGGTCCAACGTGCTGCGCCAATACCGGGGCAAAGCAAATTCCTGATTGTCGTAGCGGACCTGTCGCACGCCGCTGAGACGCCAACCTGCTGCATCGGCTTTGGCCGAATTCGCAAAACTCACTGCGGCCATCTTACCTTCTTCGGCCATGTGAAACAGCGTAATTCCCTTAAGCATTCCATCCTCGACCGACTTAATGCGGACCAGCAGCTTTTCGTCTGTTATCCACAGATCATCCGATAGTGTCGGTGTTTTGACCACTGCCTCGGGGCCAAGCCACGCCGTGAGCGCCTTTTGTGCGCGTGGAGCGGCCTGATCAATCAAGGCGACATAGGCCAGACTTGCCATCAGAACCGCAGGTGCAAGTGCCCGGATCTGACCCATGGCGGACAGACCGGCATAGACAACGGCCACTAGTTCATTGCGCCGGATCAACGCCACATAGGTGATCAGAAGTGACAGCAGAAAGGCGAAAATGAAGACCTGCTCAAAGATTAAGGGCGCGCGAAGCACCATGAACTTCATGTGGTCCTGCAGCCCTGCATCAGGCGGTAGAATGTCGCCTTTGCTAAGCGCATCGAGCACGCCGAGGATCGCAACCATGCCAAGGCTGACTGTTAAGTTTCGCGCGAGAAACAAGCGTGACAGATATCGAGACAAACCGTGCATGTGTCAGGGCTCAAGCACCTTCGGCTTTCACCAGGTTTGCACCCTCCAAGGCATGCCGTCGTTGCAGCCGCAAACGGTTTCCATTCGCACGATGAAACAACACGAGCGCGATCAAGGTCACAGCGAAAAACAGGGGCCATGCGCCTGCCCATGCAGGTATCACACCCTGTTGCGCTTTTAAGAGGCCAAACTCCAACAGTTTCTGGATCGACAGCAACACCAGAATACCGATCACAAGCCCGCCGGTGCGCTGTCGTCGCTGCAAGTTGAGGCCGAGGACGAAACCCACAAAAGTCAGGGAGACCAACATGGCCGCCCGGACCACCCGGTCATGTAGATCTGCTGTGGCAATTATGGGGTCAACGTCATGTGTGCTTTCTTCATAAGACTTTGAAAAAAGCTCGGTAAGTGTCAGTTCTCGTTCATCCAGGCCCCTAATTCTGAAGGGGCCTGATCCAACGGACATCTCCCAGTCGATTTGTTTGACTGTCGCGTGAGTGGCCGTCGCGTTTTCGGTGATGTCTGGCAATTCACCAATCATCGCGTCCCTGAGCGTTATCACCCATTTCCCGTCCGGCGATCGCTGCAGCTCCCCCGTTGCACCAAGCATAAATTGCTCTCTGCCGTTTTCGGCCGTCTCGAAAATGAACGTTTCGCCAAGGGCGTCGTCACTTGTATCGGTGCCACCTGTCCAAACAGTCCAGTTATCGTATTGAATAAATTTCCGATCCTGGAATGCCGTTGTGATGTTGTTCTGACCGATTTCAAAGACCACTGCGCGAAAGCTGTACCGGGAAAGCGGCTTTAGATACCCCGAAGACAGGATGGACAGCGTGGCCAGGATAAGACTAACCAAAACGAATGGCCGCACCAGCCGATACAGCGACACACCGGAAAAAATCATTGCAGTCAGCTCGCCATTCCGGCTCAGCCTGTTGATCGTGAGAATTGTGGTCAGCAACAGTGCTCCGGGCAAAGCCAGTTCGATGTAATGCGGCAACAGCCGGGAAATGAGACGCACCGCATCAAATGCAGGATTCTCGGATCCCGACACGATTTCAGTCAGCCTCACCAGCCGTTCAATCAGCAAAATCGAGCACGCCAGTGCAAGAAATCCGAGAAACAACCAGGAGCTTTCGGTGATAAGGTAACGGTCAAAGCGCCGATACACCTTTGCGACCTCCTGTTGTCTGCAAATTCAAAGGTTACAATAGCTTGATGGTGGTGTAACGGCAAACGTCATTTCTTTTTTTTACGTCACGTATCAAGCAGATGTGGAGGAGTGTTTGACCTTTTGGGTGCAGTCCGCGAACATCTGCCGAAATGGAACGAACATGAGAGATTTTTACCAAATGTCGGCATCGGACACATCGGTTTTTGAAATCTCTCCTGTGCGCAGTCGTCAGGATCGTCAGGCATTTTTGGATCTTCCCTATCGGGCTTATCGTGCAGATCCCAATTGGCGCGCGCCGCTGCGGATGATGCAGGCGGACCAGATTTCGCCAGCCAAGAACGTGGCCCTGTCTACAATGGACTATGAGTTGTTTCTGGCACGTAGAAACGGGAACGTAATCGGGCGGGTCGCCGCGATTGTTAATCGGACCTACATAGCCCGGTACCAAAATCAAACGGGGCATTTTGGATTTCTTGACACGCTGGAGCCTGAGCCGGATCTCGTGGCGGCACTCCTGGCGACAGCCGAGCAGCACCTGAAGGCCAGTGGAATGCAGCGCATGCTTGGGCCGTTCAATTTTTCGATCAATGAAGAATGCGGTTTGCTCGTTGATGGGTTCGATACGCCACCGATGATTTTGATGCCGCATGGTCGGCCCGACTATGCGTCGGCTTGTGAGGCTGCGGGTCTGACCAAAGCCAAAGACACAATCGCGTATCATTTCCGGTTCCCGCCCGACCATGTAACGCCCCCAAAAATTGCGCGGGTCAGGCAGGCTGTCGAAAGAGAACCCGACCTGCGTATAAGGCCTTTGAACATGAAGCGTTTCAAAAGCGAGATGGCGACTATTCTGGATATGTTCAACGATGCGTGGTCACAGAACTGGGAGTTTCTGCCGTTCAGTGAAGACCAAATCAATCATATGGCTGCAGAACTTCGCCCCTTGGTCACTGAGAACTCAATTCAAATCGCGGAGTACAAGGGCAAACCGATCGCCTTTGCGGTTTTTCTACCAGATCTGAATGAACTTGCGCACGGGCTGAACGGGCGTCTTGTGCCATTTGGTTGGGCTCAGCTTCTGTATCGTTTGAAAATCCGTGGGCCGCGGCGCGCCCGCCTTCCGCTGGCCGGCCTCAGGCGCGCGCATCACAAAACCAAGCTGGGTTTTCTGGCGGCAGTGGGCAGTTTTGAAGCCGCGATCTCAGCCCAGCATGCGCAAGGTGTGGAAGAGATCGAAGCCAGCTGGGTTCTTGAGGATAACGACGATCTGATTGCGATGTGCCGGACCTACGGTTTGCAGCCGTACAAAACCTATCGGATTTACGAAAAGGTCTTTGGATGACCAATACCAAACCGACCGCGATAGGGGCCTTGGTGCTGGCTGGTGCGCGGCATGCGGGCGATCCGCTTTGTGCTCAGGAAGGCGTTGCCAGCAAAGCGGTCCTTGATATTGGCGGCAAGCCCATGATCACCCATGTGCTTGACGCGCTTAACATGGCGAATATCGAAGGCGATACCTGGGTCTTGGGGGGCGATCAAACAACGCTTGCTCCAGCTCTTTCAGGCCATGATGTGGCCCATCTGGAGGCCAGCGGCGCTGGTCCGGCCGCCAGCCTGTGCGCTGCGCTTGACGGGCCCGTCGGTCCGCCTTTGCTTGTGACAACAGCTGACCATCCGCTTCTGAGCGCGGAAATCATCACCCATTTCGTAACTGCGGCGCAGAGTTCAGGGGCCGACCTTTGTGTTGGCTTCGCGCGGCGTGGTGTGATTGAGACCAACTTCCCGGACACACGTCGCACGTACTTGCCGATTGGGGCGCGTGATCTGTCCAGCTGCAATCTGTTCTATGTCGCCAACCCGACCGCCAAACGCGTCCTCGATCTTTGGCAAACGGTAGAATCCGAGCGCAAGCATCCCTGGCGCATGGCCCGACGTCTTGGTCTTTGGTTCCTTTTTCGGCTCTTTTTGATGCGGCGATCCGAGGCGCAGGTCTTTTCGCTGCTGTCCAAACGATTGGGCGCATATGTCCAACCGGTTATCCTACCGTTCGCCGACGCCGCGGTGGATGTCGACACGCTGGACGACCTGACGCTGATGCGTGGAATTTTCGAGCGCCGACGGTAAATGCTACCAACTCTTGAAGTTTTCTGATTATAGCTCTCGCAACGGTTCGGAGAGCGTCGTGGTTGAAACTCAGCAACAAAGATCGGTCGGGGAAGAAAAGCCGCCGAAGCTTGTCAGCCCTGTACGCAGAGCGCTTAAGAATGCAGGATGGCTTTTGGCGGGCAAGGGATTGGGCGGTGTGTTCAGCCTCATCTATATGGGCCTCGTCGCGCGCAGTCTGGGTATTGAGCAGTTTGGTATTTTCGCACTTATTTTGTCTTATATTCAGGCTATTGCGGCATTGGCAAAATTTGAATCCTGGCAAACCGTCATTCGTTACGGTGCCCAACATCTCGAACAACAGGAACCCCAAAAGCTGCGACGCATCATGAATTTCAGTACCGCACTTGATTTAGGGTCTGCGCTGGTTGGCACCGCGATTGGGGTGGCTGGTGTCTATATCATTGGGCCGCAACTTGGCTGGAATGAGGGGGATCAAACCATTGCGGCATACGCCTGTGTTTTCCTGCTTTTCAACATTCGGGGCACACCTTTGGGCATATTGAGGCTGTTTGACCGATTTGACATTGCTGCTTTTGCAGAGGCTGTGTTGCCGAGTGTTCGTCTGGTTGGGGCGTTAATCGCCTGGGCCATTGGCGCGACGGTCTTTTCGTATCTTCTTGTGTGGGTCATCGCCGAACTGGTCACCGCCGTGGCGCTTTGGTGGACTGCCCTGCGCGAACTGCGTGCGAAAAACGAGGAGGTTTTCAAGGCATCCGTCTTTGACGTTGTAGGCGTTCGCGCGGAGAATCCAGGGGTTTGGAAATTTGCCTGGACAACCAATCTCGATTTTTCCCTCAAACAAGTCTGGAAACATCTGCCGGTTCTCGCCGTGGGATGGTGGGTTGATGCGGTGGCGGCAGGCGGCTTTCGGATCGCAACCAATCTGGTGAATGCTGTGGGCAAACCCTCAACCGTGCTGTCCTGGGCAATTTTTCCCGAACTGGCAAAGCTCAAAGTAACGGAACCTGGCCAGATCGGTATGGTTGTGCGCAAAACAAGTATTGCCTCTGCTATCGTCGGCGTTGTCGCGCTTTTGCTGACCATCCTGTTTGGAAAACAGGCACTTTGGGCGCTTGGTGGGGACGGTTACGATTTTGCTTACCCTGTTTTGATCATATTGGCCGTAGCGACGGTGATCGAGCTTTGCGGGATGACACTTGAATCGGCCATCGTCGCGCTCGGATTTCCGGAGGCAATGTTGGCTATCCGCTCAATCATTGCCGTGGCCTATGCAGGTCTGCTGGCCACGATGGTGCCCGCATTTGGCATTTTTGGTGCGGGTTTCACCGCAATTATGGCATCTGCTCTGTTGCTGGTTTTGATCCTGTTCAAGTTTCGCGCTATAGCGCGCTCAGTCACGTAAAGTTTAACCTGCCATTCCGATATGTATTCTTCGCTGATTTTTGGCAGTAATATCCAAATACAGGCTTTGGGCTTTTCAGGAGGCGCATTGCATAAGGTCTGTCGGTCAGCCAAAGAGGGTTACGCCGAGCAGGTATAAAGCATTTAGAAGATTGGATATGTGGGGTCCCGCATGAACGCAGAACAGCCGATAAAACCCGAGGGTTTGAATAAGACCAAACGCAAAGTTGTAAAGCGTCTGGGCAAACGCATTATGCGTTGGGCCGCCGATTTCCAATCGCGTCAAAGCTTGGTGCCGGACACTCCGTTTATCGACCCTGCATTTTTTCCGTTTTTGCGGGAATTTGAAGAGCAGTCAGATGCTATTCTCGCCGAGCTGCGGGGGATACTCGAACATCGCGAGGCGATTCCGGGATTTGAGCAGGTGTCGCCTGATCAGTATCGGATTGCGGTGGCCAAACAGTGGAAGACATTTGTTCTTTACGGGTTCGGAGAGGCGCTTCCCAAGAATTGTAAATCCGCGCCGGTAACCGCTGAACTTCTGGGGCGCACGCCAAACATACAAACTGCATGGTTCTCGATTCTGGCGCCGGGTTACCACATCCCTGCGCATACAGGTGTGACCAAGGGCATCGTGCGGGCGCATTTGGGGCTGGTTATCCCTCGGGAGCGCGAAAAATGCCGTATTCGCGTTGATCAGGAGTATCGCGCTTGGGAAAAAGGCAAGATTATCGTGCTCGATGATACCTACGAGCATGAGGTCTGGAACGACACAGACGAAGAACGGGTTGTTCTACTTTTCGACTTTGACCGTCCCATGAAGTGGCGCGGAAGACTTTTGAATAGGCTTCTGATGCGCGCGTTGAAAATGACGGCCTTCTACCAGGAGCCCCGCAAAAACCTGGCTGATTTTGAGTCTCGCTTCGAGGCCGCTACGCAACGTGCCGACAAAACCCTCGAGAGCTTGAGCGACTAAGGGGCCGGACTGGCCTTCGTGACTTTCGAACCGCTGTTTGCGCTCAACGACAGCGGTGCGAGCGGAGATGACTTTGCCCCCTCGCGCCGCTTTTGGACAATGGGCGGGCTAAAGGCTCACAGCCAAGTCGCACTGTTCCAATTACACTGATGCGCCTCGTGACCCGAGCCGTGGGAAGTTAAATGTCATTTGGTTGCAACAGAGGCTGGGGTGACGAGAGCAGTACGGATTACTTCATAAGAAATAGATTCTATGCGCCGTGTATTTCAGTACCTATTTTGATGTAATGGATCACTTGGCCAAGCTTACCAACTGGATGATGAATGAAGGTCGCCGCTCGGGTGACCCCGTCAAAGTCGTGTCGCATTTTTGCTCCTCGCTGATCGACGCCGGTGTGCCGCTTTGGCGTGCCAATATTGGTCAGCGTTTCGCCAATCCCTTGCTGATTGCCTGGGGAGTGGTTTGGAAACCCGAAAAGACTGAAGTCTATGACGTGATGCATGAAGTCACGCTGACCGACAGCTATGTCGGCAGCTCGTTTGAGTACATCATGGAGCACAAAAAGCCGCTGCACAAAAGCCTGCGCCAGCTTGATACTGAGAGCGACCATATCTCGTATCTGGAGTTTGCTGAGATGGGCGGCACGGATTACTACGCCACCTTGCTCTATTATGGCGACGGATCGCTGCATGGCTGCACGTTTGTGACACGGGATCGCGATGGGTTCCTGCCGCATCATCTGGATATGATCGAAGCGGCGTTACCGGCGCTTTCCTGTGCTATGGAACCCATTACCATGCGCAAATCATCCAAAGGCCTGTTGCGTACATATCTCGGGGATGGGCCGTCTGAAGCCGTTTGGAACGGCACGATCAAACGCGGTGAGCGCACGACCATCGAGGCGGTCGTCATGTTCTCAGACCTACGTGGCTTCACCGCGATGTCCGGTAGCTCGTCTAAAGAGCGGGTTTTCGAGGCATTGAACGGGTACTTTGATCTTGTTGTGCAGTCGGTCGAGGAAAATGGTGGCGATGTGCTCAAGTTCATTGGCGACGGCATTCTGTCGATCTTCCCGATTTCAGACCCAGCTGATCGCGCCAAACAATGTCGAAACGCGGCGTGTGCGGCACAAGGCGCGATGGCCGGACTGGCAGCTCTCAACCTCAATCGAAACGAGGCAGGCCAGCCGTCTTTAGACTTCGGTGTCGGGATCGACGCGGGACGGGTCAGTTACGGCAACATTGGAAGTCCCGGCAGGCTGGATTTCACAGTGCTTGGCGGCGCGGTGAACGTCGCAAGTCGTGTCGAGGGGCTGACCAAGACCACCGGCCACCGGATTTTGGCGACAGCAGTTGTGGCGGCTGCCACGCCTGATTTGTTTTCCTCTTGTGGTCCCTTCGAAATACGTGGACTGGCGGATCCAATAGAGTTGTTCACGCCTATCGAACCGTCGAATTAGGCAAAGACGGAAGGTCTGGCCAGCGACGTAAGGGACTGTGAAGCCTGAGGGCATTGGGTGTGAATGCTCTAGGCTCAGCTCTGCAAGAGCGTTATGTTGCAATATGGGCAATGTAATGACCGACTTCTCATTTTACGAAGGTTTACCCAAATTCGCTGATTTCGCCGACATGTCCGACGAGGGGCATTATTCCCCTTTGCCCGACGACTGGTGGATCGGAACGTCCGACGTCAAGGGTTCAACCGAAGCCGTCCAAAACGGAAAATACAAAACGGTGAACATGGTCGGGGCCGCTGTGATTTCGGCCCAAATCAATGTGCATAGCGGGGCTTGTTTCCCGTATATTTTCGGCGGTGATGGCGCAAGCTTTGCTGTTCCGCCTTCTTGGAAGGACCGCGCGAGCGATGCATTGGCTGCGGTGAAGCTCTGGGCGCAGGAAGAATTTGAAATGCACCTGCGCGTCGGCATGGTGCCCGTTTCACACATTCGCGCAGCGGGGTTTGACGTGAAGGTCGCCCGGTTCCAAGCCTCAGAAGGCGTCGACTACGCGATGTTTACCGGCGGTGGGCTCAACTGGGCGGAAACGCAAATGAAAGCAGGCAATCACCCGATTGCTGAGGCGAGCCAGGGGGCGCAGCCGGATCTAACCGGGTTGTCTTGCCGGTGGAGCCACATGCCCAGCAAAAATGGTGTCATCCTGTCAATGATCGTAATGCCGCACGCCGATGTCCCTTGGCCGAAATTCACCGAATTCGTTTCGCGCGTGCTTGACCGGACAAATCGCCTGGAGTCCTTCGGCCACCCGTCCGCAAAGGAAGGTCCGGGCGTTTCGTGGCCTCCTGCAGGCGCCACGCTTGAGGCGCACGCACAGCGCGGGGCAGGATCGCTGGGCAAAGCGCGTCGGAAGGCGTTGTTTGAGAGTTTTGTCGCCTGGGTGCTCATTAAAACCGGGCTCAAGGTCAGAGGCTTTGATGCCCGCAGATATCGTCGCATCGTTGGGGAAAACGCTGATTTTCGAAAATTCGAGGACGGGCTCAAAATGACGCTGGATTGCGACGCTGAAACCGAAGCGGATTTGCGGTCTTTGCTCGAAGAAGGTGCGCAAGACGGGATTATCCAGTTTGGCCTACATACTCAGTCCGAGGCCATGCTGACTTGCATTGTGCCCTCTATCATGGAGGACAATCATGTTCATTTCGTTGATGGGGCCTCTGGTGGGTACACCGCAGCGTCACGGTTTTTGAAAGTCTGACGTGATGGGAGTGAAGGCCTCACATCTGTTCACATTGAAGCAGGCAGGCCCGGTTGAACGTCTGGTCTGGTTGATAAGACCACAGCTTATGCCTAAACTGACTCAGGGCTTTTCAGCGATGTTGGGGATGCAATAATGTTCAATCCCGCCGCAGTGGTGACCGCTGCTTTTGGCGATCATCTTGCTGAAACGTACCTGCAAGCCTTTCCGAAACAAAAGCCACACTTCGCGGATTTCTTAAATGACGTGGCGCGCGAGAGCCTGAACCGGATCGGTGCCAGCGATGCACCCTATCACAATGCAGAGCACACGATGCTTGTCACGCTGACAGGTCAGCAGATCATCCTTGGCAAGCAGAAAACGAGCGCTGTGCTCCCGGAAGATTGGCTGCACTACATCGTGGCGCTTTTGCTCCATGATATCGGTTTCACACGTGGCGTATGTGAGGGTGACACACTACATGCGATGGTGATCAACGATGCAGGAGAGCAGGTCAGCCCGCCGCGCGGGGCCACGGATGCCTCCCTTGCGCCCTACCACGTGGACCGCGGCAAGATCTATGCCCGTCACCGTTTTGCGGATCATGATTTCGTAGACGCAGAGCGTATCGCACAGGCGATCGAATACACGCGTTTCCCGGTGCCGGATGATCCAGCTTATCAGTCGTTTGACAGCGAACCGGCGCTGGTGCGGGCCGCGGACCTCATTGGTCAAATTGCTGATCCTCGCTATTTTTCCAAAGTAAGCGCGCTGTATCAAGAATTCCTGGAAACCGGTTTTGCGCATGAGCTTGGTTTCAACTCCCCCATGGATTTGGTCGAGCATTTTCCAAGCTTTTTCCATGAACAGGTAGAGCCACTCATTGGCCCGGCGCTTGAGCATTTGCAGCAAACGAAGGACGGCAGAGGGTTGATTGAACAACTCCACAGCCATGTGTCCCAAGCCTCAGGCGGAGAAAACACACCCGGACCGTTCTCTGGCCCGTAAGGCGCACCGGATCACGATGCCGCCTGGCTTTGCATCAGCTACGCCTCTTGCGTTTGTGCGGCGTTGGCCACGAGCCGTTTGGTGACGAGGCGCATCACGGACATGGCAAATTTAGGGTCTTCATACTGCAACCGCGTAAAGCGTTTCTCATTGACTTCGTAGACAACCGTATCCTCTACGCACCGCACCGTCGCCATGCGCTCAGCACTGCTGTTGAAGAACGCCATTTCGCCAAAGATATTGCCCGCAGGGACAGTCACATTCTGCCCTTCGATTTCGACGAGCCCCTCGGCCAGGTAATACATGCAGTCAACCGCATCACCCTTTTCGAAAAGGACATCACCCGCCTCGATGTCCCGTCTTTTGCCATAGGCCATAGCCGCGGAGAAATCAGCTTCGGACTCGTCCGTCATATGCGTCACCAGTCTGCGAAGTGCGATGAGTTCATAGAGCCGGTAGGTGTTGATGGCGAGCAGGATGACCTCAATCGCCAGAAGCGGCCAGATCTGAAACACTGCGCTATAGATAATGAAGCAGACCGACGACAAAATCACGAGGACACGCAGCCAGATCATCGAATTCATCGAAAACGTCGCCAACTTGAAGGCAACTGCGAGCCAGCCAACGGCTTCAATGATATGGTGTGTGGTGATGGATTCCATTGGCTTACTCTCCTAAGGCGCCAGCTGAACCAAAATCAGATCAGGGATTTGGCAAATCGCTCAGGTCTTGTTGCCGCGTCCCTGCAAAATTGTACAGTTTTTGTCGGCGTCAGCGTCATTTGCCGTCCATATGTTTCTGGAGGGTATGGGCAATGAGGCTGCCATGACCAAAAAGCGCGCTGTGGCTGCGATGGCGCATGTTTTCCTGCGGCGGATTCTTGATCAGCCGCCAGCCCAACACAATCGCGATTGAGGCAAAAATGACGCTGCCAAGCGCCTGTCCGATCAAAACGCCCTGCGCCCCCATCAAGACGCCACCGGCGACGACAAACGGCCATGTGCCCAGGGTGTTCTGCCCCCAATTCAACCAGGTCGAATAAGACGGGCGACCCAGCGTATTGAACGACGCACTCGCCACAAAGACGGCGCCACTGAAGAACGACGAGAGCGCAATGGGAAAGCAGTAGAGGAAAATTAACTCCCTTGTCAGGTTCGCGGCATTGAAAAGATCAGCAACCGGACCCCGGAAGGCCAACAAAATCATGGTCACACAGACCACATAGATCGCAACAAACTTGATGGCATCGAGATAGGCGCGTCTGACCCGGTCCACATGGCCGGCCCCGAAATTCTGTCCGATGATTGGCCCGATGGCGCCCGACAGAGCCCAAATGACCGAGAAGGCCACTGGCGTCATTCTCCCGATCACGGCCATCCCGGCCACGGCCTCAGACCCGAATTTCGACATTTCGCGTGTCACGATCGCCGTGCCAATGGGTGTTGCCACACTGGCCAGCACGGCCCGGCTGGCGAAATGTGTCACCGTCTGAAGATCACGCCAGAGCAAGCGCAAGTTAGGGCGGACAAACGCATTGTGTTTGCGCAACGCGGGATAAAGGGCAAGGCCCAGCGTGACGAACCGCGCTGCGACTGTGGCCCATGCTGCGCCCGGCAGACCCATGCCAAGCGCGAAGATGAAAATCGGATCAAGCACCGCATTGGTCAGCGCCCCGAAAAGGGATGGGTACATCGCCAACCGATGCTCACCGTAGCATCTGAGCGATGCGACCGTGACCATCGACAGGCCTGATACCCAAGTGAATGGCACAACAATCCAAAGATAGGTTGCCGCCAGCTCAGCCACCTCACCCGTGGCCCCGAGAAGGCCCACGAAAAATTCGACATTAATCAATAAAATCAGAGGAATGGCAATCCCGGTCAGCATAACAAGCATCGCGGTGCTTGTGGCGTATTCGCGGGCCTCCAGCTCATCCTCCTCGCCGATCGAGCGTGACACCAAAACGCCCGCCGCAACCGACAGGCCAATATTGATTGCGCTGGTAAAGAACATCAAAGCGCTGGCATAGCCCGCCGCAGCGGCCATCTCCTCGTGCCCGAGCATCGAGATGAAAATCAGGTCAATCAGATCGACCGCATAGATCGCCATCAGGCCAATGCTGGCCGTGAAAGAGGAAACCGTAACGTGCCGCATGACACTGCCGGTCGTAAATTTCGCGTTGCTCCCGGTCGTCATCTGAGGTCCCTCATAGTTGGGCCGATCTCCACATCAAAAGCACTGCCAGGGCGCATAAATTCCCCGTTATATGCGACCAGTGTATAAAGGATATACGCAAGCTGGTAGCTTTGAGTTTCACAGGCCCCAAGCCAATGGGCCTTTCAACTGCGCCTTAGCTGTGATTGGAAAAAAACTGTATGTGTCATTGCCGATCTTGGAGCGAGGGCAGCGCTTTATCGATAGATCCGTGTCGTTCTGATGAGGTCGGCCCATAAATTGCCTTGCCCGGTGAGGTGGTTTGGACCTTAAGCACGCCTTTTTGGACCATCTTATGCCTGTATTGGAGGATGATAGCCCTC
The DNA here is from genome assembly GCA_947496175.1 of uncultured Roseovarius sp. Lineage (GTDB taxonomy): Bacteria > Pseudomonadota > Alphaproteobacteria > Rhodobacterales > Rhodobacteraceae > Roseovarius. The sequence continues at coordinate 116,475 of CANMBU010000001.1, read as the reverse complement.
AAAAAGTGAATGATTAAAATGGTTTGGGAGGGTTTGGCAGCCCGTAGGGGAATCGAACCCCTCTTTCCAGGTTGAAAACCTGGCGTCCTAACCGATAGACGAACGGGCCATGCCTTGGCGTGAGGCGTTTCCTAGGGAAAACCGGGCCGTTGCGCAAGGGGCAAATTGCAGAATCTTACCTCTGCGGGATGAGCGCCTATACTTTGCAGTGCCTTATCCGACAGGCGCAGCATCTTCCAGCCGCAGTTGCACGGTCTGGCGGCCACCCCAGGTGTTGATGTCCAGTCGTCCGGCGAGGTGGAAGCGCGCACCGCCATGTTGTTCCAGAGCTTGCCCCAGTGGGCCGTCAAACGCCCCAAAGGCAATGGCGTCGAGGCTTGGGCCGGTGCCGTCGCCAAAGCGCAGTTTGAGATGGCTGTCACCCACGCGTTTGGCAAAGCTGATACCTTGGTCAGCAAAGGCATAGCGGGGGCCCGGCGCGCCTGCGCCGAAAGGGCCAGCGGCCTCAATCTGTTCGACAAGCTCGGTTGTGGCCCCGCCGGGCATCAGCAACCCGTCCAGTCGCAAATCAGCCGGGCCGGATTGGCCCGCGCCCTGTTTCGCCAGAAGCTCGGAGAGCCGGTCCATGGCGGCCTCAAGTTTTTCTCGTGCCACGGTCAGACCAGCGGCCATTTTGTGCCCGCCGCCTTTGATCAAAAGCCCCTCTGCGGCCAATTTCTGAATCGCATGTCCTAAATCGACGCCTGAGATTGAGCGCCCCGAACCTTTGCCTTCATCACCGTCGAAGCCGATGACAATGGCAGGGCGGTTGGTGGCCTCTTTCAGGCGTGAGGCGACGATGCCGACAACCCCGGGATGCCAGCCGTCTCCGGCGGCCCAGACAAGCGGGGCGTCCAGCCCGCGCTCTTCGGCCTGATCCAGTGCAGCGGCGCGGACACCTGCTTCAACATCTTGCCGTTCCGCATTGAGTTCGTTGAGCTTTTCGGCCAGAGACTTGGCTTCATGAAGGTCATTGCATGCCAGAAGACGCGCCCCCAGATCGGCGCGCCCAACACGTCCCCCGGCATTCACGCGCGGCCCAAGAACAAAGCCTAGGTGATAGGCATTGGGCGCGGCATCAAGCCGGGCCACGTCGGCCAGCGCCACAAGCCCCGGGCGGGCGCGGTTGGCCATCACGGACAGACCGGTGCGCACAAACGCGCGGTTCACATCGCGCAGCGGGGCCACATCTGCGACCGTTGCCAGCGCCACGAGGTCGAGCAAGGCCATAAGGTCGGGGCCTCCCTTGCCTGCCTCACGCAGTTGGCGGCCGGCCTCGACCAGCATAAGAAACACGACAGCCGCAGCGCAGAGATGGGCCAACTCGCCGCTCTCGTCCTGGCGGTTGGGGTTCACCACGGCCAAAGCGGGCGGCAGGGTTTCTCCCCCCAGGTGGTGATCCAGCACGATCACATCCGCGCCCTTTGCCGCGGCCAGCGCATCGTGGCTGAGCGTGCCGCAATCAACGCAAAGGATCAGGTCATGCGTCGCCGCAAGTTCGGCCATGGCCGGGGCGTTGGGGCCATAGCCTTCGTCGATGCGGTCGGGCACATAGAGGGTGGCGATGCGTCCCATCTGACGCAGCCAGTCGATGAGAAGCGCGGCGGAAGAGCCGCCATCGACATCGTAATCGGCAAAAACAGCGATTTTTTCTTTTGCATCTGCAGCCTGCAAAAACCGGGCAGCGGCAGCTTCCATATCCTTCAAACTGCGCGGATCAGGCATCAGATCGCGCAGCTTGGGCGCAAGATAAGCCTCGGCTGCGTCGCTGGAGACACCAAGGCGGCTCAGGGTCTGGCACAAAGCGCGGGGCAGGGCGGTGGCCTGCGCCATGGCCTCGGCCAGCCGGTCTGTCTCGGGAGAGGGGCCAACCCATTGTCGGCCCGTCAGGGAAGAAGTAACGCCGAGGAAGCCGGTCACGCGACCGGGTGGCGGCAGGTCATGACACGGCGTTCTCCGGTGGACGAACGCAGGAGAAGCGTTTGTGTCTCAACATATCCCGCACCGGGCTTCAAACCGGCGACAAGCGAGCCTTGGGTCACGCCCGTGGCGGCAAAAACGACATCAGACGAGACCAACTCATCGCGGCTATAGACCCGGTCAAGATCAGTGATCCCCGCCTTGGCGGCGCGGCCTCGCTCGTCGTCATTGCGGAACAAGAGCCGTCCCCAGATCTGTCCGCCCAGGCATTTCAACGCGCCGGCGGCCAGAACACCTTCGGGTGCGCCACCAGAGCCCATATACATGTCGATGCCGGTGGCTTCGGGGTCGGTGCAATGCATGACACCGGCCACATCGCCATCACCGATCAGATAGACGGCGGCCCCCGTGCTGCGCAGGGCTGCGATGGTGTCTTCGTGGCGGGGGCGTTCCAGAACGCAGACGGTGATGTCGGATGGCGCGCAGCCTTTGGCCTTGGCCAGGGCTGTGACGCGCTCTTCGGGCGACATATCCAGCGAGACAACGTCTTTGGGGTAGCCCGGACCGATAGCCAGCTTATCCATATAGACATCCGGCGCGTGTAGCATCGTGCCACGCGGGGCCATAGAGATCACGGTCAGCGCGTTGGGCATGGCTTTGGCGGTGATGGTGGTGCCTTCCAGCGGATCGAGCGCGATGTCGACGGCTGGGCCTGTGCCGCTGCCGACCTCTTCGCCGATATAGAGCATAGGCGCCTCATCGCGTTCGCCTTCGCCGATGACCACGGTGCCCGCGATGTCCATCTTGCCCAGTTCCTCGCGCATGGCGTTTACGGCGGCCTGATCGGCTGCTTTCTCGTCGCCATGGCCAATCAGCGGGCGGCAGGCCAACGCGGCCTGCTCTGATACACGGGCCAGAGCCAGCGAGAGCGTGGCATCATCAAAGTCTTGGGTCATAAAAGCTCCTTCGGGCTCAAATCGCGAAAATCATTAGCTGCCAGGCAGCAATTGCACAAGGAAAAGGGTGGGTTAAACGCTTTCGATCCGAAGCGCCACGGGCGCGCCTGTGAGCACATCCAGGCTGGTCATCTCGGTTAAGGCTTCGTCCAATGCAGCGGGAGCGGTTTTGTGCGTGACGATCAGCACAGGGGCGGTTTCATTATCGTGGCGGTACTGCCGCATACGGTCGATCGAGACACCGGCATTGCCCAGAACGGTGGCCACCTTGGCCAGCGCACCGGGTTTGTCATGCAATGCCATGCGCAGGTAATAGGGAACCGGCGTTGCGGCGGTGGCAGGCGAGGTTTCGGCCAGATCCTTGGCTGGGATGCCAAAAGTCGAGATGCGCAATCCGCGTGCGATGTCCATCACATCGCCCATAACCGCGCTGGCAGTCGGCCCCATGCCTGCGCCAGGACCGCGCAAAACAACTTGTTCGACGGCGTCGCCTTCGAGCACGACCATGTTGGTGCCGCCTTCGAGCTGACCCAAAGGGCTGCTGTCTGGCACAAGGCAGGGGGACATGCGTTGTTCCAGCCCGCGTCCGGTCTTGCGTGCGACGCCCAAAAGCTTGATGCGATAGCCCATATCGGCGGCCTGATGGATGTCCTCAATGGTGATGTTCTGAATGCCTTCGAGCGAGACACCGTCGAAATCCACCTGCGTGCCAAAGGCGATCGAGGCCAGTAGTGCCAGTTTGTGCCCGGCATCAATGCCGCCCACGTCGAGGGTGGGGTCGGCTTCGAGATAGCCCAGCTGATTGGCTTCCTCAAAGACCTCGTCATAGGGCAAACCCGCGCTTTGCATGCGGGTCAGGATATAGTTACAGGTGCCGTTCATCACGCCCATGACGCGGGTGATCTCATTGCCGGCCAAACCTTCGGTCAGGGACTTGATCACAGGAATGCCGCCCGCAACAGCCGCTTCAAAGCGCAGCACTTGCCCAGCATCTTCAGCAGCTTTTGCGATGGCGTTGCCGTGCAGGGCAAGCAGCGCTTTGTTGGCAGTGACCACGTCTTTGCCTGCCGCAATAGCCGCCTCGGTCGCGGCTTTGGCCGGGCCATCCGAGCCGCCCATGAGTTCCACAAACACATCGACATCGTCGCGCGTGGCCAGTTTGACGGGATCATCCTCCCACGCGTAACCAGTCAACGACACGCCGCGATCTTTGTCGCGGGAGCGGGCGGAAACTGCGGTTATCTCAATGGCGCGTCCTGCACGCTGTGCCAGCAGGTTTGCCTTTTGGCGCACAATTTTCACCACGCCGGTGCCAACAGTGCCCAATCCGGCAATCCCAAGACGAAGAGGGGCGGTCATGGCAGTCTCCATATGCTGGATGTATTGCAGATGGGGGCGATGTACCGCGCCACGCGCGTGCTTGCAACGCAGGTTTTTGCTGTGGTTTGAAACCTGCGCGTCTAGCCTTCGGCGGGGATGTCGGGCTTTTGTTCAAGCCGCTCGCGTGCCGAGCTATTGAGCACGGTGCCCTTGAGGCGGGCTGCTCGGCTGCGCAGAGCTGCGGCGCGGGCCTCCAGCGAGGTTGTGGTCGTGTCGCTCGCTTGTTGCTGAGGAGCGTCTGCCAGAAGGACTTCGACCGGAACGAGGGCGGGAAAAGCTCCGTTGCGCGCCTCGGCGCTGACACTTTGGTCCAACTCTGGAAACTGCGTGCAGGCCGCAAGGGCGATGCCGCCCAAAAGAAGGATGCCCCGGCGCAGCGGCGCGAAAGACAGACGGCTTTGCAAGTCAGAACGCATAACAACCTCATGCCATTACTTCGGGGGCACAGGCAAGCAGGGCTTTTATATGAACATTTGTTCAGTTAAGTCTTTCGGTATGGCACGTACACAGGGATCTCATTCCGATATCACCGGCCCCAAGGTCCGCGAGGCCGCGCTCAGACTCTTCGCGCAGCACGGGTTTGCTGCTGTGTCGATGCGCCAAATTGCAACCGAGGTCGGAGTGCAGGCTGGGGCGCTCTATAACTATACCTCTGATAAACAAAGCCTTTTGTTTGATTTGCTGAAGGCACATATGGATGACCTGTTGGCAGGCTGGAATCAGGAAGCAGTCCGGTCAGAGGCCTCAGACCCGTGCGCGGCGCTGGAGGCGTTCACGCGGTTTCATATTCGTTTCAATACGCAAAGGGCCGATGCGGTGTTCATTTCCTATATGGAACTGCGCAATCTGAGTCCTGAGAATTTTGAGGCGATAGGCGCCTTGCGGCGAAGCTATGAGTCGTCTTTGGAAGACATTCTTGCACAAGGCGCGCATTCGGGGGTGTTCTCGGTCCAAGAACCGCGCATCACAGCGATGGCGTTGATTGCGATGCTGACCGGGGTTAACACCTGGTTTCGTGAGCAAGGACGGCTTTCGCTGCCTGAGGTGGAAACGCTATATTGGAACATGGTGCGACAGACCGTGGGCGCGTAGGCCCAAAACGAGAGCCGGGCAGGAAACAAAATGACGTCTGATTCAGAGATTCTGGCGATTGTGCGCGCTTCACCCGGACGTCGTGTGCTTGGAGTCGGCGCAATGGGAATTTTGGGACTGCTGACGGTCTATGTGGCTCTGGCACGGCCGCCAGATGCATTGGTCTGGCAGGCGTTTTTACTCTTGATCGGCGGACTATCTCTTTGGCTGGCTGATGCGATGCGCCGGGCCACGGCGCTTGCGGTAGAGCTCACGCGAGACGGATTGCGGACCAGCGACGGAGAGGTGATTGCGCCGCTGGATCAGATCGAGACGCTGGATCGTGGGATATTTGCCTTCAAGCCGTCCAATGGGTTTCTGATCAAGCTCAAAAAGAAAGCCCCGGCGCGATGGCGGCCGGGGCTTTGGTGGCGTTTTGGCAAGCGGATCGGCGTCGGAGGTGTCACACCGGGTGCGCAATCACGGGCCATGGCCGATATCGTCACAGCGCTGATGCGCGATGACATATAGACTTGGGGCACGGTTGATAGATCACGTACCGCCGTCGTTGTTGTTTGCAGTTGAGTCGTCATCGTCGCTGGCATCCGGTGGCGTGCCGTCATCAGGGCCGCAAACACCCTCATAACATACCTGAGATGCGAAACGGATCGCTGTGAACATGCGCGTGTCAACCAAGAACCGGTCCAATGCAAGCCCCAAAAATGGCTCATAGAACGAATTGGATTCGACCAAAATGATCTGATCTCCATTGTCGACAATGGGAAGTGTGTCATGAGCGTTCCGCACATCATCGGTCTCAAGCGGATCAAGCGTTGTTCCCGTGCCGCGCAGCTGTGACCAGACCACCTCGTAGATGTCGTTGATCTCATCGTATTGAACAACCGAAACCCGCATCAGGTTCGTGCCCGTGTCATTGGACATCTCGTTGAACAACGTCATGGCGTTGTCCAGATAAGCTACGTTCAGACCTTCTTCGCGGGTTTCACGCGAGATCATATCCGCTACGGTGTAAGTGGCTTTTTCACGTACGCTTTTGTAGCGGTGCACCTCAAAGAATTCGTATGTGGCGGCGATCCCCCAAAAGAGCAGAGGGATCGTGATCACGGCTTCAACCGTGAAGGAGCCGCGTGTTTCTTTCGCAAAACTTTCCAAAGCTGTTTTGATACGTGCATAGATCAACATCAGAGTGGCTCCTGTACAAAAGCAGTCAAAGACACGACTGCTGCTTCGCCATCAGCGTTTGTACTCAGCGCCGAGCCCAGCACACCTTCGGGGAAAAGCGGCTCATACTTGTAACACGCACGCAGAAGCATCAGCTGATTGGCCGTCCCGGTGCTAAACCGTACGGGCGCGGCATCCTCGGGGCGGTCTGTACATTGCACTTCCGTGTCCAGAGAATTGAACGCAAAAGGATCAGCAACGACCATCTCAAGCTGTAGCTTGTTCTCGCAATTCACCAAAACAATGGAGTTGTTACAAACAGTCTGTTTGATCAAGTTATGTGTGGCTTCTTGTTCTTCTTCAGTGTTTGATTGAAACGTACCCGTTCCCAGGCGAAGGTCGCGCACGGCTATGTCCAAACCTCTCTCGAGCATGGTGTTGCGCATGGTAATCAGGCCAAGCTCGACCGAGAACACCATCATGGAAAGGTAGACTGGGACGATTATGACAAACTCTACGGTAGAGTTGCCATCTTCCTCCTGGGCGAAACGGCCCAGGAGTGAACGAAATGGCCAAATCATTGTGTCAACCTCAGCGATTGCACGTTGCCCGCGATTGAGCTGAACGCGCCTGTGATGTCGACCCCTTCTACACGATAGTAGTTGGTCAAGGAGGATGCACAGCCTTGCAACGCAGTCTCCGCAATGCCGCCTTCCGCAATCTCAAAACCAATAGTGTAGATCACCACACCGTTTGACTTGGCGGCTGTGCAGACATTGCCCATCCGCGTATCTTTTTGCGAACCGGTAACGTTGCTGTCGGAGTTCTCATACTCGTTGTCTGGGCCGCGGTCGCCAGTGAGATCGCCATACTCATCCGGTGTCATCTGGCCCCACGCCTCTTCCCAGGTCATGCGATAGCGCGCCACGAAACCATCACCAATCTCTTCTTCGAGATTTACGAATTCGAAACCATCGATCCGTTGACCGGTGAAGGCATTAATATACCAACGTCCATCAAAGTTACGATCATCCTGAACATCATCGCAATCCACATCGAGAATGGAATCGCAGCTGTCATATTCGGACAGGTTATCTGCATCGTTGCCAGAATTCGTGTTGTTCAATCCCGGTCCATACTCTGCGTCTTCGTCGCGGATGTAGTAGTTCTCGCGATCCACGGACTGGTATTCACACAACCAGTTGGGATAAGCGGAGGAGCAAAGATACTCATAGACCGAGTTTGATGATCGGATATTCGCGTTGAAACGGTTATAGACATACAGAAACTGGTCTTCAGTGTAGCTGAGTTTGAACACTGTGGAATTTGGTCCGCGGTAGTCGCTGTTTTCCGGCAGGAAGTACGTCGTCGTGTTCTGTCCGTCGCCCATCATCACAATGGCCTTCACAGTGTCGTTTTCGTTGTAAGCGACGGGCACGTTGCTGAGCGCACTGTCCATGCTGCCCGACGCAATCAGAGCCGTTGTCACATCATTGAATGTCGGGTCGAGCAGGGCAGCACCCCATTTCACCCCAAGGCTACCTGTGGTGTTGCCGTCGGCGATCATGTCGTCGATGTAACCATGCAGCTGAGCTTCGTTCGCCGAGAAGGGCCTGATCCGGTAGCCGTCTTCTGTGTAGCAAGACCGCCAGGATTGGTTCAGGCTATCAATCCCAAACTCGGTGCCGAACCCGTTTGAGTTGTCAAAGCGCGATGTATAGATCGCCTGGTCAATCGGCTGCAAAGTAATCGAAGAGCTTGAAGCCGCAGCATCGGTTAGCAGGGCAGTGCTGTTGTAATCGTCGTCATCAAACACAAGACAATTAGAGTATGTATGCGTTTCATTTACGAGCAAGGCGTCGAAAATTTCGTCTGAAGGAGCCACTGACGTGCTGAACGGTACAATCGAGATGACCGCGTTGTTTTCCTCAGCCGAATTAATGATCGTGGTCACAAAATCCTTCGCGGCAGTTTGAAGGTTACCGATTTTGTTGTTGTTGTTCATCGAATTCGATACGTCGAGCACCAGCGCGATTTCCAGTTTTGGAATGCGTGTTTCGGCCGTTGCAGAGGCCACAGCCGTCAGGTTTTCAACACCGGACAACCGCATCAGAAATGTGTCCATGGTCATTTCGGCGTTTGCATGGACGCTCGATGCGTTCAGTGAGGTTACAACGTCACCTTCCTCAAATTCGCTGAGGAATTCAGACATCTCAGCCTTCACGAAGTAATCCCGCACAATGGCTTCAGGATCTTCGCCAAATGGTGCACCCGCACCGGCGAGAACAGCGGCATCGAGTGTGGCCTGAAGACGGGCGCGTTCCATCTCAAACCGCATCATGTCGATACCGATACCGCCCATGACCAGCATCATAATGAAGATAAACAGCGTCAGCACCGTCGCTGCGCCGTCTTCGGCCTTGCGGAAAACTCGTAGAAGTCGAGCAGTGGATTTCGGATTAAAGGCCGACCGGGCACACGCACCCTTACGTCCCTTTTTGGTTGGTCCAGTATAAACCATCATAATGACACCTCAATTGGGCGGACTACGCCCACAGAAAACGGAATTCGACGTAGCGTTTATCGTAGAGGTCTGTGTTCAAATTATGGCGCAAGGCCTTCAAAATAGGCTGGATTGAAGTGTCTCTGCTCTACAAACAGAGTTCATACCTGTTTTTGTTTTCCGTCCGGAGACAAACCTTTCAATCAAGGCTGTCCAGCAAGTATTCTTCGAATCCCTGTTTTGTGTTGCTGGACAAATTTCCGTTCTCCTTTAACCATGTAGTGAAAAGCGCCGGATAGAAGCAGCTTATCAACATACCGCGAAGGGAGGAGACCCAATGAACGCGCCTATCAAAGAACCAAGCTTCCGAGAAAGTGTGGATCTCATGTTCAACCGCGCCGTGTCGCTGATGGACTTGCCACCTGGCTTGGAAGAGAAAATTCGAGTGTGCAACGCGACTTACACCGTGCGGTTCGGTGTTCGATTGCGCGGTCAGATCCATACGTTCACGGGGTATCGCAGCGTGCATTCGGAGCATATGGAGCCGGTCAAGGGCGGCATCCGGTATGCCATGGGCGTAAACCAGGACGAGGTTGAGGCGCTCGCTGCGCTTATGACTTACAAATGTTCTCTTGTTGAGGCTCCCTTTGGCGGCTCCAAGGGCGGCTTGCGCATTGACCCGCGCGAATGGGACGACCACGAGCTAGAGCTGATCACACGCCGGTTTGCCTATGAACTGGCCAAACGTGACCTTATTCACCCGTCGCAAAACGTCCCGGCCCCCGATATGGGCACCGGTGAGCGTGAGATGGCGTGGATCGCGGATCAGTATCGGCGCATGAACACCACCGATATCAACAGCCGCGCATGTGTTACTGGCAAACCCGTTAACGCCGGGGGCATTCAGGGCCGCACAGAGGCTACAGGGCGCGGCGTGCAATATGCATTGCAGGAATTCTTCCGTCATCCCGAAGACATCAAAGCCGCTAAGTTGAGCGGGACGCTGGATGGCAAACGAGTGATTGTGCAGGGGCTTGGCAATGTGGGCTATCACGCCGCCAAATTCCTGCAGGAGGAAGATGGCTGTGTCATCACCGGGATCATCGAGCGCGACGGCGCGCTGTTCAATGAAAAGGGTCTCGACGTCGAAGCGGTGCGCAACTGGATCATGAAGCATGGCGGTGTGACGGGCTTTCCCGATGCGGCGCATCAGGCCGAGGGGTCTGCAGTTTTGGAGCAGGAATGCGATATCCTAATCCCGGCTGCGCTTGAGGGCGTGATCAACATGGGGAATGCAGACCGGATCAAGGCGCCGCTGATCATTGAGGCCGCAAACGGCCCTGTGACGGCGGGTGCCGATGATGTGCTGCGCGAAAAAGGCACCGTTATCATTCCCGACATGTATGCCAATGCCGGGGGTGTGACCGTGTCCTACTTTGAGTGGGTCAAAAACCTCAGCCATATCCGCTTTGGCCGGATGGGCCGCCGCCAGGAAGAGGCGCGTCACCAGTTGATCGTGGACGAGCTGGAGCAACTGAGTGCCGATAAAGAGCTTGGTTGGACCCTGACACCGGGCTTTAAACAGAAGTATCTGCGTGGCGCAGGGGAGCTTGAGCTCGTGCGCTCGGGTCTCGATGACACAATGCGCACGGCCTATCAGTCAATGCGCGAGGTCTGGCATGAGCGAGACGATGTGACCGATTTGCGCACGGCGGCGTACCTCGTGGCGATTGACAAGGTTGCAGCCAGCTATCGCGCGCTGGGCCTTTAAAGCAAAGCATTAGCAGTTTCAGGCGGCATCCATTTTGTGGATGCCGTTTGTTTTTTGGCTTAGCGGCTGTTCTGCAGGTCAAAACCCGGCAAATGTCGGTTTCTTATCTTTCATTTGCCGCAACTGATTGCGCCCACTCGCGCAAATTGGTTCACTCCGGTCTACACACCAAGGGAGAATATGATGCGGTTTTCGGGGCTGCGTGTGATCAAGGAAGGGCTGACTGGCAACAAGGGCTGGTCGGCGCATTGGCGTGATGCCAGCCCCAAGGATGCCTATGATGTGGTGATTATCGGCGGTGGTGGGCATGGCCTGTCGACGGCCTATTATTTGGCCAAGGAACATGGGATCACCAATGTCGCCGTTCTTGAAAAAGGCTATCTTGGCGGTGGGAATGTCGGACGGAACACGACGATTGTGCGTGCGAATTACTTTCTTCCAGGAAATTCAGAATTCTACAGCCATTCCTTAAAGCTTTGGGAGGGGCTCGAAGAGGACCTGAACTACAACGTGATGCACTCGCAGAGGGGCCAGATTGTGCTGTTTCACTCGGATGGTCAGCGTGACGCGGCCATCCGGCGTGGCAATGCAATGCGCAATCAAGGCGATGATGCCGAATTGCTCAGCGTCGCACAGCTCAAACGCATGGTGCCTTATCTCGACTATGATCAGGCGCGTTTTCCGATCTATGGCGGGCTGTTGCAGCGGCGCGCGGGCACGGCGCGCCACGATGCTGTGGCCTGGGGCTATGCGCGCGGGGCGAGCGACCGGGGTGTGGACCTGATCCAGAATTGCGAAGTCACCGGCATTGATGTGGAGAATGGCCATGTCACGGGCGTTCAAACCTCGCGGGGAGCCATTCTCGCCAAGAAAGTCGCGCTGATCACTGCCGGACGTTCCAGCCAGACCGCCGCCATGGCCGGGATGCGCCTGCCGATTGAAAGCCATGTGTTGCAAGCCTTTGTCACTGAAGGGTTAAAACCCTGCATCGACCATGTGATCAGCTTCGGCATGGGGCATTTCTACATCAGCCAGTCGGACAAGGGCGGGCTGGTCTTTGGCGGGGATCTGGACATGTACGCGTCCTATGCCGCGCGGGGGAACCTGCCTTTGGTCGAACATGTGATGGAAGCGGGCATGACGCTTATGCCGATGATCGGGCAGGCCAAGGTGCTGCGCAGCTGGGGCGGGATCATGGATATGAGCCCGGATGGCTCTCCCATCATCGACAAGACGCATATCGACGGGCTCTACCTGAATTGCGGCTGGTGCTACGGCGGGTTCAAGGCGGTGCCAGGCTCGGGCCATTGCATGGCGCACCTGGTCGCAACAGGCACGCCGCATAAAGCAGCGGCACGTCTAAGGCTGGACCGCTTCAAGACGGGTTTTGGCCTCATGGATGAGGAGGGCACCGGTGCGCAGCATAACTTGCATTAAAGCGTTTGTATGTTCGAGTGCTTTTCCCAGAAGAGGTAGGGGGTTGTGAGATGAGGATCACATGCCCTATCTGCGGCGAACGCGACCGGCGAGAGTTCTATTACTCTGGTCATGCGATGGCGCTGGACCGTCCGACCGAGGATGCCGGATCTGACGCTTGGGACGATTACCTACACAACCGCGACAACACCTGCGGCGAGATGCAGGATCTTTGGTATCACGAGATGGGTTGTGGCGCCTGGGTCGTGGTCACGCGCAACACCGCTACGCATGAGGTGATTGCTACCAAGCTGGCAGAAGAGGCGGCGTCATGAGGCTGGAGGGACAGGGCTTGCTTGACCGCAGCCGGCGGATCGGTTTCTCCTATGATGGGCGACGGTATCTCGGGTTTTCCGGAGACACGCTGGCCTCTGCGCTTTTGGCCAATGATATCAAGGTTGTGGGGCGCTCTTTTAAGTACCATCGACCGCGTGGTGTATTTAGCGCGGGGAGTGAAGAACCCAATGCGCTGGTCACTCTGGGGCATGGTCCGGGCCAGGAGCCGAATGCGCGCGCCACGATGGTGGAACTGGCTGAAGGTCTAGAGGCATATAGCCAGAATTGCTGGCCCAACGTTGATTTCGATGTGATGTCGGTCAACGACCTCTTTGCGCCCTTTCTGGGCGCAGGGTTCTATTACAAAACCTTCATGTGGCCCAAGGCCTTCTGGGAAAGGATCTATGAGCCGGTAATCCGTCGCGCGGCGGGGCTGGGCGCGCTCAGTCCAGAGGCTGCACGGCAGAAGTATGACAAGGCCTATACGTTCTGCGACCTTCTGGTCGTCGGGGCGGGACCTGCGGGGCTTATGGCGGCGTTGAGCGCGGCAGAGGCAGGGGCGGATGTGATCCTCGCTGAGGAAGATACGCGCGTCGGCGGGCGTCTGAATGCCGAACGTGAAGAGGTTGAAGATCAATCTGGAAGCGCCTGGGTGCAAAAGATTTTCAAGCGTTTATGCGAGATGCCTAATGTGCGCGCGATGACGCGCACCGCCGTGGTCGGGGCTTATGATCAGGGCACCTATGGCGCGCTGGAACGCATGGCCCCTGAGGTGGCCGCGCGATCCGGAGCGCCAAAGGCGACGTTTTGGCGGATCGTGGCCAGACGCAGCATTTTGGCAGCAGGCGCGCTTGAACGCCCCATCGCGTTTCAGAACAACGATCGGCCCGGTATCATGATGGCGGGGGCCTTGCGCGCCTATGTCAATCGCTGGCGGGTTTGCCCGGGTCAGCGGGTGGCGGTCTTTGCCAATTCTGATGCGGGCCACCGGACTGTGGCGGATTTGCAGGCGGCGGGCGTTCATGTCGCGGCCCTAATCGACGTGCGTCCTGAGGCGGAGTGCACCCTGGGCATCCCGTTTTATCCGGGCGCGCAGGTGAGCAATACCGAAGGCCGTCGTGCGCTGGAGGCCATCACCATCAAGCAAGATGGCGATGTTGAGAAAATCCAGGCGGATTGTCTCGCGATGTCAGGTGGATGGAACCCCTCCCTGCATCTCAGTTGTCACATGGGCGGGCGTCCGGTTTGGGACGAGCGCATCGTGGCCTTTGTCCCAGCAGACGGCACCATTCCTGGCATGACCGTGGCAGGTGCCGCGAAAGGTGTTTTCTCGACTGCGGGCTGTCTGCAAAGCGGGGTTGAGGCGGCGCAGGCTGTACTTGATGATCTTGGGATCAAGCGTGCGAAGGTGAGCCTGCCCAAGGCTGAGGATGGCAGCTACGAAATCACACCGCTGTGGTCTGTGCCGGGCAAGGGGCGCGCGTGGCTGGATTTTCAGAATGACGTGACCGTCAAGGACGTGACACAGGCCGCGACCGAGAACTTCCGGTCCGTCGAGCATATGAAACGCTACACCACGCAGGGTATGGCACCGGATCAGGGCAAGAACTCCAACATCGCGGCGCTGGCTGTTCTGGCGGATTCCACGGGGCAGGGGATTCCTGAAACAGGCACAACGACTTATCGTCCGCCCTTCATCCCGGTGCCCATCGCGGCGTTGGGCGCGGGTGGGCAGGGCAAAGGTTTTGCGCCCGAGCGGTTCACCACCTCGCATGACCGCACCATCGCCTTGGGCGCGCCGATGATTGAAGCCGGGTTGTGGTATCGGCCAAGCTATTTCCCGCAGGTTGGTGAAACGCATTGGCGGCAGTCTTGTGACCGCGAGGTGCGAATGGTCCGCGACGCGGTCGGTGTTTGCGATGTCTCGACCTTGGGCAAGATTGACGTGCAGGGGCCGGATGCCGGAGCTTTCCTCGATTTTGTCTACACGGGCATGATGTCAACTTTGAAAGAGGGCCGGGTGAAATATGGCCTGATGCTGCGCGAAGACGGGCATGTCATGGATGACGGCACCTGCGCGCGGCTTGGGCCAGATCATTTTCTCGTCACAACCACCACGGCCGCGGCCGGACAGGTGATGCGACATCTCGACTTCGTGCAACAGGCGTTTTGCGCCAAAATGGCGGTGCGCTTTGTCTCGGTCTCGGAGCAATGGGCGCAGTTCGCCGTGGCGGGACCCAAATCACGTACATTGCTGGAAGACATGCTGGGGCAGAAGCTCGATGATACCACCTGGCCCTTTATGGCCTGCGGACATGTCTCAATCGGCGATGTACCTGCGCGGCTCTTCCGTATCTCGTTTTCCGGCGAGCTGGCGTATGAACTGGCCGTGCCCGCGCGCTACGGGGCGGCGCTCTTTGATGCGCTTCTTTCCCGCGCCGAGGCGCTGGAGGGAGGTCCATACGGGATGGAAGCCCTCAATGTCATGCGCATTGAAAAAGGGTTCATTACGCACGCCGAGATTCATGGCCGCGTGACCGCGTTAGATATCGGCATGCAGGGGATGATGAGCCGCAAGAAGGATTTCATCGGCAAAACGATGGCCGCCCGTCCCGGATTGGTGGATGAGGCGCGTGAGCAGATGGTCGGGCTGAAGCCCATTGGCACGGTCAAGCAACTCATTTCCGGAGCGCATCTTTTTAATCCCGATGCCGAGGCGCAGAGCGAAAACGATCAGGGCTACATCACCTCAGTTGGGTTTTCCCCGGAGCTTGGGCATATGATTGGGCTGGGTTTTTTGAAAAATGGTCGCGCACGGCTTGGGGAGCAGGTGCGCATGGTCGAGCATCTCAACGGCATCTCGACGCTCTGCGAGGTGGTGGACCCGGTGCAGTTCGATGCCAAAGGAGGGCGGATGCGTGGTTAAGCTTGAGCCGACTACGCCCTTGCAGGGCGCGACGCCCGTCGAGGTGGGCACGATGGTGGTGCAAGAGGTGGGCGACCTTAGGCCAGTTACCTCGATTGCGCCTTATCCGGGGCGACAGAAAGCGGTGTCCGATTTGTTGAAAAAGGCACATGGGATCACCTTTCCCAAGCCAAACATGTTTTTGCCGGGCAAAGAGGCGAGCTGCCTATGGTTTGGACGCGACATGGCGCTTTTGATCGGGGTGGTACCGGACCCGGCACTGGCCAGGGAGGCCGCGTTGACGGATCAGTCGGATGCCTGGGCGGTGCTTTCGCTGCGCGGCGACGGAATCGAAGCGGCGCTGGCGCGGCTTTGCCCGATCGACACGCGACTGAAGCAATTCCCGATCAACAGCACGGCCCGCACGGAAGTGGCGCATATGATGAGCTCGCTCACCCGGATGTCTGAGACCGAGTTCCAGCTGATGATCTTCCGGGCCTTTGCCCGCACAGCGCTGCATGAGATCACTGACGCCATGGAAGGGGTTGCGGCGCGTGGCTGAGCCTGCCAAAGTCGCAAAAAATGAGGCGTGAGGGACCAGTAATATGCCACGTATCACAATCGCGCTTGGCGTGGGGGTGCTTATCGGTGCGATAAGCCCTGCATTGGCAAGTGACGAAAAACAAAAAGAAACCTGCGCTGTGACGGCCGGTATCGTGTCGCAGGCTGTCGCTGAACGTGCTGGCGGGGCAGATGTCAACGCCGTCAAAGACGGATTCATGAGTGGCGACTCAGCCGTGGCGGAGAAATATCAACCCACTGTCGGACCATTGGTGGATTGGGTGTATACGCTTGAGGCAGAGATCATTGCCGAAGATGGCGCTGACAAAAGCATCAGCGCGACTTACGAGAAAAGCTGTTTGGGCTACGATCCCTGAGAATACTCTGCGGATGCGCCTTGGCGAGCGGCCAGTCTTGCCGCATATATAGTCCATGAGCCTGCCACCCGGATTCCTTGAAGAGTTGCGCACCCGCACGTCGATCGTGCAGGTCGTGGGCCGCAAGGTCATGTGGGATACGCGCAAGTCCAATCAGGGCAAGGGCGATATGTGGGCACCGTGCCCCTTCCATCAGGAAAAAACCGCCAGCTTTCACGTCGATGATCGCAAGGGCTATTATTATTGCTTTGGCTGTCATGCCAAGGGTGATGCGATTTCTTTCATACGCGAAACCGAGAATGTCGAGTTCATGGAAGCGGTGCGCATTCTGGCCGGAGAGGCGGGCATGCAAATGCCCGAGCGGGATCCGCAAGCGCAGGAAAAGGCAGACAGGCGCACCCAACTCGCGGAGGTCATGGAGGCGGCTGTGCGTCACTTCCGGCTGATGCTGAACGCTGGCGCAGGGGCCGCGGCGCGGGATTACCTTGCGGGCCGGGGGCTGGATGAGGCCGCGCATGAGCGCTTTGAGATCGGCTTCGCGCCGGATGCCTGGCAGGGGCTTTGGGACGCGCTGAAGGGGAAGGGCATCGAGGATGACCTGATCCTGGGCTGTGGTCTGGCCAAGCCAAGCCAGAAGGGGGGCAAGCCCTATGACACATTCCGGGGGCGGATCATGTATCCGATCCGCGATCCTCGGGGGCGGTGCATTGCCTTTGGTGGCCGCGCGATGGACCCCAACGACAACGCCAAGTATCTCAACAGCCCCGAGACCGAGCTTTTTGACAAATCCCGCACGCTTTACAACCACGGACCTGCGCGTGAGGCAGCAGGCAAAGGCCAGCCTTTGGTCGTGGCTGAGGGGTATATGGATGTCATTGCCCTGGCCCAAGCCGGGTTTGGCGCCAGCGTCGCCCCTCTGGGCACGGCTGTGACCGAGCATCAGCTCGCCATGCTCTGGCGGATTGCGGATGAGCCGATCATCGCGCTGGATGGGGATACGGCCGGTCTACGCGCGGCGCACCGGGTGATTGACCTTGCGCTGCCGCTCCTAGAGGCGGGCAAGAGCCTGCGCTTTGCCATCATGCCTGAGGGTAAGGACCCAGATGATCTCTTGCGGTCTGACGGGGCAGGGGCCGTGCAAAAGCTGCTCGATCAGGCGCTTCCGATGGTGCAGCTTTTGTGGCGGCGCGAGACCGAAGGGCAGAACTTCGACAGCCCCGAACGCAAGGCCGCCCTCGACAAGGCGCTGCGCGAAAAGATCAAACTCATTCGCGATCCATCCATCCGAAGCCATTACGGACAGGCGATCAAGGATTTGCGCTGGCAGCTCTTCAATCCCCGCCGTCAGGGTGGGGGCGCGGGCCGCTGGAAGAAACAAGAGCCGGTACGTGCCAGCACCAAATCCTCTTTGCTGGCCGCATCTCGCGAGGAAAACCAAATTGAACTTCGCGAGGCGGTGATCCTGGCCACGCTCATTCGGACACCTTCGATTTTCGAGGAGTTCGAAAGCGCACTGGAGGGTCTAAGCTGTGCAGCACCGCATCTGACGCAGATCCGCAGCGTGATGCTTCGTTATGACCCGCATGGGCCTAAGGAACTTTTTGATCATCTGACCGCTGATTTAGGCGAAGAGGCGGTTGAAAAGCTTCTCACGCTTCCCCATGTCGCCTTGGTGCCCTCCGTGCGTCGACCGGGGGATGTTGATATTGCGCGTATGACAGTGACCGAAACCCTTGCCAAGCTCGTGACAGAGCAAGGGCTTGCGGCCGAGGTTTCCGAGGCGGAACAGGATCTGGCTGGCGTGGCGGATGAGGCAGTCACCTGGCGTCTGAGTGAAGCCGCGGAGGCGCGCAACAAGGCTTGGAAAAGCCAGAATGAGGACCGCACCGAGTATGACAAGAGCGACAATGGCGCCCAGATCAGCCGGTCGGAAAAGGAACGATTTGATGCGCTGCTTGAGCAAATTGGGTTTGGAAAAGCGTCTGATCGGTAACGATTCGCTAGGATTATTCGAAAAATAAGGGATATCTGTTTGCGAATCACTCATTCGCACTATTGATTCGGATTATGCGAATCACCCTTGCGCAACGGGATGCAGGAGAGCTGAATGGCCGCCAAAGATAATGACGACTCGAAGCCTGAAGACCAGGACTCGGAAATCTCTCTTGATATGAGCCAGACTGCGGTCAAGAAAATGATCGCCGAGGCGCGTGAGCGCGGCTTTATCACCTATGACCAGCTGAACAAGGTTTTGCCGCCGGATCAGGTGTCTTCTGAGCAAATCGAAGACGTCATGTCGATGCTCAGCGAGATGGGTATCAACATCATCGAGGAAGAAGAGGCCGAAGAAGAAGAGGCCAAATCCACCGCCGTGGCCGAGATTGGCCGCAAGGGCGAGATCACGCTTGGCTCGGGCAAGGAAGAAAAGCTCGACCGCACGGACGACCCGGTGCGCATGTACCTGCGCGAGATGGGGTCAGTCGAGCTTTTGAGTCGCGAAGGCGAGATTGCCATTGCCAAACGCATCGAGGCGGGCCGCAACACGATGATTGCGGGCCTCTGCGAAAGCCCCCTGACATTCCAGGCAATTACAATCTGGCGTGACGAACTTTTGGGCGAAGACATCCTGCTGCGCGATGTGATCGATCTTGAGACCACCTTCGGCAACCAGATGGGCGACGAAGAGGGCGAACCGGTGGTGGAAGCCGCCAATATGACAAGCGCGCCTGCGGCCAAGCCTGAAGCCAGCTCTGAGCCGGAACTGGACGCTGATGGCAATCCGATTGCCAATGACGACGATGATGATGATGACGAACAGGCCAATATGAGCCTGGCCGCGATGGAGGCCGCGCTCAAGCCGCGTGTGCTTGAAACGCTGGATCGCATCGCGGCGGATTACGAGAAGCTCTCCGAGATGCAGGACAGCCGGATTTCGGCGACACTGAACGAAGATGGATCTTTCTCGGATAAACAGGAAAAGACCTATCAAAAGCTGCGCGCTGAGATTGTCGAGTTGGTGAATGAGCTTCACTTGCACAACAATCGTATCGAAGCTTTGATTGACCAGCTCTATGGCATCAACCGCCGGATCATGGCCATTGACAGCGCCATGGTGAAACTCGCCGATCAGGCGCGTATCAACCGCAAGGAATTCATCGAGGAATACCGTGGGCGTGAGCTTGATCCAAACTGGCTGGAAGATATGGCCAAGAAGGATGGGCGCGGCTGGAAGATGTTTATGGAGCGCAGCCCTGAGAAAGTGGAAGAACTGCGCGGTGATATGGCCCAGGTGGGTCAGTATGTAGGCCTGGACATTCCTGAGTTCCGCCGCATCGTGAATCAGGTGCAGAAGGGCGAGAAAGAGGCGCGTCAGGCCAAGAAGGAAATGGTCGAGGCCAACCTGCGTCTGGTGATTTCGATTGCCAAAAAGTACACGAACCGTGGCCTGCAATTCCTTGATCTTATTCAGGAAGGCAACATTGGCCTGATGAAGGCCGTGGACAAGTTTGAGTACCGCCGCGGCTACAAATTCTCGACCTATGCCACATGGTGGATCCGCCAGGCGATCACCCGGTCGATTGCCGATCAGGCCCGCACGATCCGTATTCCGGTTCACATGATCGAGACGATCAACAAACTGGTACGCACGGGCCGCCAGATGTTGCACGAGATCGGCCGTGAGCCGACGCCGGAAGAACTGGCAGAAAAGCTGCAAATGCCGCTTGAGAAGGTCCGCAAGGTGATGAAAATTGCCAAGGAGCCGATTTCTCTTGAGACGCCGATTGGCGACGAGGAAGACAGCCAGCTTGGGGATTTCATTGAGGACAAGAATGTTATCCTGCCTCTCGACAGCGCCATTCAGGACAACCTGAAGGAAACCACAACCCGGGTGCTCAGCTCACTCACACCCCGCGAAGAACGCGTGCTGCGCATGCGCTTTGGCATCGGCATGAACACCGACCACACTTTGGAAGAGGTGGGCCAGCAATTCAGCGTGACGCGCGAACGTATCCGCCAGATTGAGGCGAAGGCGCTGCGCAAGCTGAAACATCCGAGCCGGTCAAGGAAGTTGAGGTCGTTCCTGGATCAGTGATCAATCGGCGCCTTCGGGCGCCGTTTTCTTTTGGAGCGCTTGAATTTACGTACGCAAACACGTACATATCCCTCATGAAACACACAACCTCCACCGACCTGCGCAAGAACCTCTCGGCCATGATGGATCGGGTGAATGAGGATCATGAGCCGATTGTTGTGACGCGCGCCCAAGGCAAGCCCGTCGTCATGATCTCGCTCGAAGACTATGAGGCGATGGACGAAACGGCCTATCTCTTGGCCAGCCCGGCCAATGCTAAAGCCCTGCAAGAGGCAGTGGCGCGGGTAGAGGCCAGCCAGTTTGTCACGACGTCCATCGAAAAGCTTGAGGCGCAGACCGGCGAATGATCATCTGTTTTGATCCCGCCGCATGGGATCAATATGTGGGCTGGCAGTCCCAGGACAAAGCCATCGTCAAGAAAATCAACACGCTGATCAAGGAATGCCTGCGCCATCCGTTTGAAGGTACTGGCAAGCCAGAGCCTTTGCGTGGCGATCTGTCTGGTTATTGGTCACGCCGGATTAACCGCGAACACAGGCTGGTCTATAAAGTGACCGATGAGGCGCTGATCATCGTACAGTGCCGTTATCACTACTGAACGAACGGACGCCCATGCCCCAAACCACCTTCACCCTCTCGACCCATGGTCAGGGTCTCTATGAATTCACCCGCGAGGTCACAGACTGGGTGGCGGAGCAGGGGGTTTCCACCGGCCTGCTCACACTCTTCATCCGTCACACCTCGGCCAGCCTGCTCATTCAGGAAAACGCTGACCCCGAGGTGCAGAGTGATCTGCGGAATTACTTTGCCCGGCTGGTGCCGCCGACTACAGATCCCAGCATGTCTTACCTCACCCACACCTATGAAGGCCCCGATGATATGCCCGCCCATATCAAGGCGGCAATGATGCCGGTGAGCCTGAACATCCCGATTACAGACGGGCGTTTAACTTTGGGAACATGGCAGGGTCTCTATCTTTTCGAACATAGAGACAAGCCGCACACCCGGCAGGTCGTGGGACATCTGGCGTGAGTGCGGCGGATACTGCAGAGGCGTGGGTCAAGGCGCATCACCAAGATCTTTCAAAGGGGTGCGCGCAGATATTCGCGTTTGGTGAACCCGCCTGGCGCGAATACCAATCCGCTGCCTGGTATGTTGAGCGATTAAGGGCCGAGGGGTTCTCGGTCGAGGAGGGCTCGGGCGGTATGCCCACGGCGTTTTGCGCCACGTGGTCAAATGGACCGGGGCCGGTGGTGGGCATGTATGCCGAATACGACGCGGTGCCCGGCAATTGTCAGGCGGCGAGAGCAGAGAAAGCACCGCGCGAGGGTTTGGGGTTTCTCGCTGCAGGGCACACAGACCCACATTCGGCGCTGGGTATGTCCGGGCTTGGCGGACTTCTGGCCACAAAGGCGGCGATGGAGTGTCACGGGATCAAGGGTGGGTTACGGTTCACCGGAGAGCCAGCCGAGAAATTGCGCGGTTCAAAACCTATTCATGCGGCCAAAGGATACTATGATGGTCTGGCCGCGATGCTGTCCTTTCACCCTTTCTATATGCTGCCGCTCTGCAACACGGTGCGTTGGGATACGCAATGTGGTGCGGCCTATGCAATGGTCTATAGGTTCATTTGTGATGCACCTGAAATGTGGGGTATGTCTGACGGTACACCCATACCGCAGGCCCATAGCGACACCCGTGCGCCGGGCGCAAATGACGCGCTGATGATGATGTATCAAACAGCCCGCACACAGCGAGATGCGATGCTGCCGCACCAAGGTGGGTGGTCGATCTCTGAGGCAATTCTGGGTGCCGGGCAGGCCACGGCAGATAACCTTCCCGCACAGCAGGCCGATTTGCAATATATGATCCGGGTGCCTGATCTGGACATGGCCGAGCGTGTGACGGCTGCGTTGGATCGCATTGCAGAGGCGTCCGCGACGTTGTGTGGATGTCGGTGGGAAAAGCATTGGGTCAGCAAATCCCGTCCCGGCGTGACCAATCACGCGATGGCTTCTGTTGTGTGGCACGAGATGCAGGCCGTGGGTCCGCCTCATTGGGATGAGGCGGCGTTGGAAGTGATGCGGCAGGTGCAAAAGGCCTGTGAGACAGAGCCGTCAGATATGCCGTTATTAGACGCCTGCACGCAATTGGTCGCTCCGAAAGTTGCCGAGACACTTTTGCGCGAGACGCTGCCACCCAAGCAAACCCATGCGACATCTGATGATTACACCGACATGACATGGCACGCACCGACTGCCCGGTTTTATGTGGCGCGGCCCACGCTGAGAGGTGGCCGCTATCCAACTTGGGCAATGAACGCTTTGGGCGGGATGCCAGCGACAATCGATCCTATGGTGCGTACCGCAGCGCGTATTCTGGCGCGCGCTGCTTTGCGGGTTCTGCAGGATGATGTGGTGCGACACGCAGCATGGGACGAATTTGAAGCTCGTACTGATGGCGGCACCATCATACCGCCGCTTTGTGACTACGCGCCACCGGTGGATTTTGCCTGGCCCGAATACGTCGAAACAATTCGGGGCCGCCATTGGCATATTCCCGGATAAGTCGCGAAATTTCCGCTATATGCAGCGGTGTCATTTCCCCTCTACCCAAAACCTTGCGGACCCCCTATAGTGACTGTGGATACTTGGGCGACAGACCCATGACCGACAGAGGCAGAGAAGAAAAGGGGAACGGCCAATGCGCTGCCCGTTTTGTGGAAATATTGACACTCAGGTAAAGGATTCGCGGCCCGCGGAGGATCATGTTTCGATCCGGCGGCGGCGGTTTTGTCCGGCCTGTGGGGGACGATTCACCACCTATGAGCGCGTGCAACTGCGTGATCTTGTTGTGGTGAAATCCAATGGACGCCGTGAAGATTTTGACCGCGACAAGCTGGAGCGCTCGATCCGCATCGCGCTGCAGAAGCGCCCGGTTGAACCTGAGCGTGTAGAACAAATGATTTCCGGCATTGTAAGGCGGTTGGAGAGCCTTGGGGAAACCGACATTCCATCGAAAACCGTGGGCGAGATCGTGATGGAAAGTCTGGCCCGAATTGACACCGTGGCCTATGTCAGGTTTGCCAGTGTTTACAAGAACTTCCAGGCCGCAGATGATTTCGATAAGTTTGTGAGTGAATTGCGTCCGAACACGACCGCGGAGGAATCTTAGGTCACGTGCATGAGGCCGATACCCGGTTTCTGAAACTGGCTCTGGCGCTGGCGCGCCAGGGCACCGGCGCATGTTGGCCCAATCCAAGCGTTGGTTGTGTCATCGTCAAAGACGGGCGCATTGTGGGGCGTGGCCGCACCGCGCCCGGAGGGCGACCACATGCTGAACGCGCGGCCCTGGATCAGGCTGGCACCGCGGCGCGCGGCGCCACCGCCTATGTCAGCCTTGAACCTTGCTGTCATCATGGTCAAACACCGCCTTGTGCAGATGCGCTGGTTGAAGCCGGCATCGCGCGCGTCGTGGTGCCTATTGTCGATCCGCACCCGAACGTATCCGGGGGTGGGTTTGAGGCTCTGCGCACTGCCGGGCTCATTGTCGAAACCGGTCTTTTGGCGCAAGAGGCGGAAGACGTATTATCAGGCTTCCTGACGCGGGTGCGTCTTGGGCGACCTTGGGTAACGCTCAAGCTTGCCACGTCGTTTGACGGTCGGATTGCAACTGCAAGCGGGCACAGTCAGTGGATCACGGGGCCAGAGGCAAGACGGTGGGTGCATGCCATGCGCGCACGCCATGACGCCGTGATGGTGGGGGCGGGCACGGTACGGGCCGATGACCCATCCTTGACCGTGCGAGACCTCGGCGTGACACATCAACCGGTGCGGATCGCTGTGTCGCGCCGTCTCGACCTGCCCCTGATGAGCAACCTGGCGCGCACGGCGCGCGATGTGCCGGTCTGGCTGTGCCACGGACCGGATGCAGATGCCTCGCTGGTCGAGGCGTGGAATGGCGTCGGGGCCGAACTTTTGACTTGTCAATTGACCGGCAGACAGCTCAATCTGACATCAGTTTTGATGGAGCTTGGCCAAAAAGGGCTGACGCGCGTGTTCTGCGAGGGGGGCGGAGCATTGGCCGCCTCACTTCTGGCCGAGGGGCTGGTGGACGAATTGGTGGGCTTCACTGCAGGTCTTGCCATCGGGGCTGAAGGACGGCCTGGCGTGGGGGCGCTGGGACTGGATCGGCTGGACAACGCGCGGCGCTTTCGATTGGTGGAAAGCCGTGCTGTTGGTGGTGATGTCATGCATCGCTGGGTCGTTCAAAACGAGAGCGAATAGGGAACGGAAAAATGAGGGTTTTGCGCGCATTGCTCCTTGCTGGCTTACTGGCAGGACCGGTCCTGTTGGGTGTTTCGGCACCAGCAATCGCGCAGACCAGCTTCAACGAGGCGGTTGAGCTTTGGTTGCAGGGCAATGACCGTGACAGCCTGCCGGCACTCGCAGTTTTGGCACAGGCCGGAAACAGAAACGCACGCATTTTGCTGGCCCGAATCGAAACATTCGATCGCGGCCCATCCCCGTTTCGCTTTTCGCTCAGCGGGGCAGAGCGGCGCGCGCTTTTCCGGCAGGTGCCGCCGAATGAAATCTTCGGCAAAAGCTGGCTTAAAGTTGAGGCCGAGCGCGGCAACAAATTGGCAGAGAGATTTTTGAAATCACGCCACCCCACGCCGGATCTGGGTCTGATCAAGGACCTCTGGGATGCTGGAGAAGGGCAGGCGACGGACTATCCAACACGCGTTATCGCACTTTACGGAAATGCGGAACAAAAACAGGCCTTGCTGGAAAGCGGGCTTGTTATGGATGGCCTTGCCCCGTTTCTTGAATATTTATCCAGCGAACCTGAGCCGCGTGGTGATGGTTTGGCGGCACTTCGGTTGATTACAGGGGAAAACAAAACCGACATCAACCCCTACAATCCACAAGCCTTTGGCATGGCAGGCTTTCTTGCGCTAGGGTTTGGCTTTGGCGACGCATCGCCTGACAACGCGTATCGCGAGGATGTGGAGCGATGGGTTTTGGAGAACCCAGCGACCAAACCGATTGCTGACTTGTGCAACGAGGCATGCCCACAAGAGCGCGGCGCTTGCGCCTTTGCGTTTCTTGCGCTTTCGGGCGGTTATTTTGAAGTCATTCGTCTGGACACACCCTATCAATCACTCATCTCGCAGAAACAGTTTCTAGAGAGCCCCCGGGCGCGCATCATGACATTGCGCCGCGCGGCCTTGGCGCGGGTTGAGGCGAACACGCGTGCGCTGGCGACAACTGAGCAGATTGCGGAAATCTCGTCTTGCGCCGCGGATCTCGTGGCAGCGGAACGCGCGCTTTACAAGTGACCATCCAAGATCAGCGCCACAGCCCCGCATAGGTCGCAAACACACCTTGCAGCTTTGACAAAAGCCGGTTGGCAGGGCCGGGATTCGGGATATCGCCCTTGGCGAGCCGATCCAGCACAATCTCAACCGGGCAGGCCTGATCCGTGACCGGATCAAAGTAGCGCGGATAGTCGATGAGAGCCGCATGCACGAGCCCATGCAGATTGGGACGCGCGCTTCGGCGGGCAGGGACCTCCCCCAGATCATTCGTCAGCCCCCAACCGGCGTAGAAGGGTGCACCGGTGGTCGTGACCGCGACTCCTCTGAGCAACGCCTCAAATCCCATAAGCGACGTCATGGTCCAGACCTCCTGAACCTCTTTCAGAACCGCGTCCGGACCGGTTTTGGGCAAAACAACGGCTCCAAGCGCATCAAGTGAGGTTTGCGGCACCTGCCCATCCCGCAGCCCCGCCTCGACATCTGGATGAGGTTTGTAGAGCAAGACGGCATCAGGATTGTCGGCACGTACCTTTTGCAGCAGCGCAAGATTGGTGTTGATGTCACCGGCCCCCTTGAGGATCGACGCGTCATCTTCGACCTGGCCGGGCACCAGAATGCGGTGTCCTTCAGGCAGGTCCGGCGCATCGCCAGAGAGATTGTATTTGCTCAAGCCCCCTTCGCAGATACGCGCGATCAGACGTTCTGCGCGTCGGTCCTGATCCGGGCGCAGCTCTGCGCGCTTGGCAATCCAGCGTTCCAAGCGGCTTTCGCTGGAGGGATCGTAGTAGATGCCCAGATCATCGCAAACCAACGACAAGGCAGGGACAAGTTCCGCGCCTAACCCGCGTGAGCGCAGAAACCCGTCCTCTACGCAGATGGCCTCTGGGGTCGCGACCGCCTGACTGGCCCAGACCATATGGGCGCGACCTGTGGCAAGAGCTTTGCGTGAAGCGCGCTCTGCATCATTTTGAAAGATAATGCTCTTTTGTGATCCGAAAATATGCTGCAACGGCTTGCGTTTCCACAGTCGCATACCCGTCGCGATCCACCCCTTATGGTCCTCACGCCAAGCTCTGGTTCGGGCTTCCAACGTTGCAAGCACATCTTCCAACTCGCACAGACGGTCCCGGTAAGGATCGTACCAAACCGGATAGAGGATCATCGCGGCGGCAAAGAGTTGTGCCTTGCTCAGGTTTCGACCGCGCCGGGCCAGTTCCAGAGGATGCCGATCTTCCGTTAGCCCCCAGCCTGCATAAAAAGGTTGCCCAAACACGCGCGGTTTGTGGTCGGCATAGATTGCCTCAAATCCCAGTTGCGAGGACACCGTGTAGACGCCAATCGCTCCTTCAAAGAGCGTCCAGGGACTGATCGGGTCTGCGAAAAGCGAAATCCGGTCCGTCTCATCCTCTGTGCTAAAGTAACCCGGACGATGACCTGCCAGCGTTTCGGGATGGGTCTTGATCAGGATGCGCGCGCCTGGATGATCTTCTTGCGCGCAAAACAGCATTTCACGGAATGAATTTGCATCTGCCCTGCCATGCGCAACCGAGGCATCGCCATGGGTCTGGTCGATCACAAGCACATAACCTGGTTCAGGTGCAGGGGTATCCAGCGCAAAGCCGCTGTATTTTGTCAGATGTGCTTCTTGCAGCCGAGCAATGGCGGCGCGTGCGCGGTTCATAAGCGCGGTGTCATCCAGAGGATGGGTGGCCAGCAGGGTTTCCAGGTCGGAAGGCCCCGAACAGTCAAAATGCACGCCGGTATGGTCGATGTTGAGGCCCAGTGGCGGCTCGCCGTCGCGGCCGGGGTGCAAGGATCGCAAAAACGCGTCTTCCACCCGGATCAGCGCAGCGCCGGTGGCTTCGGCCACGGCCTCACCGCGCCGGGCATACGGAGAGCGACCCCAAACAGCAATCCTGTCCTCTGGTCCGGGTTTGCCAAGTTGCAAGGAAAGCCCAGCCAGTTCCATGATCCGGCGAATTTGCTTTTGGCGCAGAAAACCTGCGTTAAAATAGACAACCCGCCCAGGTCTTGCGTCTTGGGCGGGGTCTTGGACGTCGGGTTGTGGCATCAGTTGCCGCTAAGCGTATCGCCTGCGGTCGAGACAGACCCCACAGCGCCCAATGTGCCTGTCAATGCGCTGATCACCTTGCTCCATTGGGTGAATGGCGCTTCTGTCACGTAAAGCGTGTCCTCGTCGCGAATGGCAAAGTCACGCGCCATGAAAAGCCCGTTGGGCTGCGTCAGATCAAGCACATAGACCACACGCTGCGCGCCGATGAGATCGGTCCGGCCCAGCACCTGATTGGCAATCTCGGCAGGTTCGTTGCGCATCACGAAGACACCGGTGGGATCAGCCGTGTTGGTGTTCAGACCACCCACCTGAGCCAGCGCTTCCACGGCGGAAATGGTAGGAGACGGGAAGGGCAGGCGCGCCTGACCTCCTGTGGCCCCCAAAGCGGTAAAGGCGCGGGTGTCTTCTTCGACAAGAATGCGGTCGCCATCGCGCAGGGCGATGTCGAATTCGGGGTGGTTGAACAGATCCTGGAACCACACTTTGGAGCGCATATTGCCCCGAATAACAGTGACTTGCGCAATTTCAGGCTGAATTGTCACGCCACCGGCATTGGCCAGCATTGTCGACAAGGTCCGTGTGGGGCGCTCGATCGGATAGACCCCCTGACCACCGACCGCACCAATCAGCGACACAGAGGCCCCGTCACCGGCAAGACGACGCACTTCGACCTGAGGATCGGGCGTTTGCTCATCAAGTTTTGAGGTGATCACACGGCGAATGGCCTCAGGCGTGTTGCCCGCTGCGCGAATGCGTCCGGCATAAGGTACAAAGATAAAGCCCGCGCCATCCACTTGTACCTCTTGCAGGATCGTCTGGTTGACGCCTTCTCCGGCCAGAAGACCGTCATCGACATTTTCCCAGATCGTCAGACCCAGCGTATCGCCAGGGCGAATTGTGTCAGAACCGACAAGACCCGCATTCTTGAATTCATCCGAAAAGCCCAGTGTCGGCTGCACAGCGGTGGCCCGCGTCACCCGGTCATTCACGCTGACAACAAAGGCGTCGCCGGATTGCTGCACCGAGCCTGCAAAGATTTCGCTCTTGTTTGGGCCAGAGCGGGGCAGAAAACTACAAGACGCCACAGTACTTGCCACAAGCACAATGGCGACGGACTTCGCCCATCGTTTGGATTGGATTTTCACTGCCCGGTCTCCTCGACCTGTTTTATTACTGCCTCAGTATTTTGGCCTAAGGTAGTGGGGTCTTTTGAAAAAATCCAGCCTGTGCCGCGCCGTCGGCTATTTTACGACATAAAACTGTTGCCGGGGTGCCGCGGTGCCCGAGACCAGCGCATCGTAGGGATCATCGGGGCTTAGCATCATATCGACGGTTTGGCGCAAAAGCTGCCGGCGTCCGCGCGCGGAGTAAAACCCGCCCGCAACCTGGCTGGTTTCCAGCAGATAACGCCGGTAATCGGCATAGGCTTTGCGATCCGGCCGCTCAGCTCCGGCAAAGAAGTCGCGCAAGGGTTTGGTCGAGGTGAATTCCGGCTTGGCATAGACCGCCTGACCAAAGGTTTTAAGTGGAATACCGCGCCACAGAACCTGTTGGGCGGCCGTGGAATTAACCGTCACGGCGCTGCGCGCTTCATCCAGGAGCTGCGCCAGCTTGCCGCCACGCACATAATGCACGCGATCCTCGATATTATACTTTTTTGCCAGCCTCTTAAGCTCTGGCTGGATCGGTGCACGCCCGTCTTCCAGAGGATGCGCCTTGACCACGAGATGGTGATGCTGCGGCGCACCCTCGGCAAAGCTTTCGGTCACCGTTTCCAGAAAATCGGTCATCGTCGTAAAGGGCGAATGCATCTGGAACGACGCGTCATGCTCCAGCTGCAACAGCGCCAGGTGATAGGGGAACCCACCATGTCGAATGCGCGATGTGGCGATACGGCGTTCCATCGCCTGCGCTGGCATCAGCAACAGACGTTTGAGATAGAGCTTGAACTCCTGCCCGACGCTCAACGCGCGATGGGGGCGGAAATTGCGGTAGTTTCCGTTCAAAAGCAAAACGGCACCGTGATAAACAGCGCCATAAAACACGTGCTGGCGCATATCGCCCCAGGAGGCCGGGGGCAGGGCGCTGTCCATATCTGAATTTTTCAGGGCGGTGCGCATATCGTCCACGCTCATATGCATCAGCCGTGAATGCCCGTTCGAGCCGTCGCGCTCATAAGTCACCCAATAGGGGCGCATGTACCCTTCTTCAAAGACATGCACAGCCAGACCAAGCGCCTTGGCCTCTTGCACGGCGTGGGCATGGATGGGGCGCGTGTCACCGTAAATGACAATGTCGGTCACACCTTTTTCTGCCACCAGGTTCCGGAACGTGGGGCGCCAGTCGGTCTGCGTGCCATTGAAAGCGATGTAGCTGTCCTTGTCGCGCCAGAAGAGCGCATCGCCCGCGTTGAACCCCACGCGCCACACCGACGCGCCGGTTCGTTTGAGCATATCGCCCAAACGCGCAAAAAAGGGCCCATGCGGACCCTGTAAAAACAGGAAGGTTCGTTGGCCTACAGAGGGCACACTCATAAACACTCGCCTCTTGTCACGCTTCACACGCTGCTCTTTTTTGTCATTATTACAGCAGGATTAAGGCAAAATTAAGGCTGAATCCATGGACGGTTGCCTGTCAACATGTCTTGTCATGCCAGTTCCCGCGCTTTAGGTGCAAAGGGGCAAGTTGGGAGACATGCGATGTTTACAGGCATTGTGACCGATATGGGAGAAATCCGGCAGGTTGAGCAACGTGGTGATCTGCGGGCCCGCATCGCCACGCGCTATGACATGAATGGCGTTGATATCGGCGCGTCGATTGCCTGCGATGGTGTGTGCCTGACCGTGGTGGCCAAGGGCGCGGATTGGTTTGACGTGGATGTCTCGGCGGAAACCGTGTCGAAGACCAATCTCGGCACATGGGCGGCGGGGCGCACTGTCAATCTTGAACGTGCTCTGCGCGTTGGCGATGAGCTTGGCGGGCACATTGTGTCAGGGCATGTGGATGGCTTGGCCGAAGTGGTGGAGGTCCGCGACGAAGGCGACAGCACCCGCGTCAGCCTACGCGCGCCCGATAGCCTCGCGCGGTTCATCGCCCCCAAAGGGTCGGTGGCGCTGAATGGAACCTCTCTGACCGTGAATGAGGTTGAGGGTCTGGTGTTCGGGATCAACTTTATTCCGCATACCAAAGAGGTCACAACCTGGGGCCGAGTGGCCGTGGGGGATCAGGTCAATCTGGAGATCGACACGCTGGCACGCTATGTGGCACGCCTTGCGGAAATGTCGTGAACACAAAGGTTTAGGCCCAGATATCCCCGATTGTGAAGCCTTCCTGAAACGGATCGGTCGGATCAAGCGTGTAGTTCGACATGCCATAGATCCACCCCTGGCCGGAGAGTGTCGGCACGATGGCCTCATATCCGGCCACGTCTGTGACTTCCTCGATCCGCCCTGCAAAGGTCGTGCTCAATGGCCCGGCATGCACATAGTCCTGTCCTGGCTCAAGCAACCCGCGTTTGTGCAGAACGGCCATGCGTGCGCAGGTGCCCGTCCCGCAAGGCGACCGATCCAGCGTTCCGGGCAGCGCATGAGGCCGCTTCGGATCAAACCCGCCGGTGGACACGGTGACGGCGTTCTTCCCATCTGTGCCGGGGTCAGTGGGCGCACCGTAAAGCTGGCTGATCGTGGGGCCGGTGATGTCGGGGTTTTCGGGGTGTGTCACCGGCAACTGCGCACGTGCGGCGGCCAATATGCGCTCGGAGGTTTGCACAATCTGCGCGCCGTTCTCTGCCTCCAGCGATACCCCAAGCGCATCGGCATCAGCCATAACGTAAAACATCCCGCCCCAACCGATATCAACTGTGATCCGCCCCAGCCTCTCGACCTCCAGCGGCGCATCAAGATGTATGGCAAAGGCCGGGACGTTCCTGAACGTGACACGCGTGACTTTGCCATCTGCGCAGTCCGCTCTGACGCGGATCAACCCTGCTGGCGCTTCGAGGGTTAGCTCAGTCACAGGCTCGACCATCGGAAGCATGCCGGTTTCCAAGAGCACTGTGACCACGCAAATCGTGTTTGAGCCGGACATGGGCGGATATTCGGTCTGCTCCATGATGATGAACCCGGCATCGGCCTCGGGGTGACAAGGCGGCACGATGAGATTGGCGCAGAGTGCGGGTTGCCCACGCGGCTCGCGCAGCATGAGCTTGCGAAGATCATCTACATGCTTTTGCATGTATTGCATCTGCGCAAACACTGTCTCTCCCTCAAGGGGCGGCGCACCAGCGGTGATGACACGCCCCGGTTCGCCCTCGGCATGGGCCTCAACAGCGGTGATCATACGAGATGTGCGCATATGTCCCCTCGCTCAGTCATTGTCGGTCAGGCCGGCGCCCGCGCCACCGAGCCTGCTTTCTTCGGTTTCCGGCGCATAGGTGCGCTGGGCAAAGGCCGTCAGGGTGGCGGTCGTTTCTGCTGACATGTCCGCGCGGTAGCAGCGGGTCAAACGCGCGCCCAGTGTTGGTTTGACCGCCGGAATGCTCGCTGGTGAAAGGCGCACCCAGTTCGCCTTGAACACCTGGCGCGCGATATTGGGATCGTCGAGATAGGTCTCTCCGCCCGCGCGGGTGAGCGTCAAACCCTCCCAACTTACCGAAAGAGCCGCACCAGTCTGATCAGCGGCCCAAACCACGTAGGGAATGATGAGCATGGGCTGCCGGACAGAGCCAAGAGAGGCGGTGGTGCCGTTGGCCCAATTGGCAGCAAGATCACACAACACGGCGCCGGTCGTAATTGGGCAGAGCGCGCCACTTTTGGCCGTCCAGGTTCCTGAAAGTGAAGCAGGTCCCAACTCGGATGGGGCAATGCCATCGGTCTGCGTCAAAAGCTGGGCCAGCGCTGCAGCGCTCGGCCATCCTGCGGCAGAGGTCCAGCGTGTGGCCTTGCCTGCCTCTTCTGCCAGCCCCCAGCTATATCCTGCGCCTCGCGCTGCTTTGCGCGACAGGTTTTCCACCTCGTTAAGAGACCAGGTCATTGCGCTGCAATGGGCAAAGGCGGCAAGGTCCAGTCGTCGCTTGTCTGCGCCAGTTCGTGGGGGAAGGGCGCGTGCTGGTACATGTTGATCCTGAGCCAGCGGTCCGAGCGCGGGTCGAAATGACAGGCCCCGAAAAAGCTAAGCTTGAGGCGCAGCATGTCGATGGGCAGCATCTCAGCACTCAATGTGTTGTCGCGGATTTCGGCATAGGGCAGGCGTGCTGCGATTTGCGCCCGGCGAGCCACATGCCGATGCTCGGGATGGGCCAGAAGAAGGGCCGCCACGGTGGTCTCGTCGGTCTGCTTCAGCGCCGCATAGAGCCGCGCGGCATCCCGCCCGGGGCCCAAGGGCTGTTCATAGGGCTCAATCGGCTCTTCAAACCGTTCGCCAAGGCGCGGCTCCAACTTGGCCTCGGAGACATACCAGACACGCGCGTGGCTTTCGGGCGTGTCCCAGTCAGTATCCAGCGCCCAGCCATAGACATCCTCAAGGATGGCTTGAAGCGCCTCGACCGACATCGTCCCATCAATCGGAAAGGTCATATGCTCGTCGGTGGACATGCACTCGGTCAGTCCGTCAACAAGGTCACCGTAGGGTTCCAACAGAAGCGCGGCCAGCTGTTCCTGACCTTCAATGGACAGCGCCTCCTGTGCCCAGATCCAAAGCCGGTTCCAGGGCAGATCCAAGGTCAGATCAGCCGCTTGCACATGCGCCTGTAGCGCCGTCATATCCGCGCGCAATGCGGTTAACTTATTGATTTGAAGCGAATGTTCTGACGTCCATGCATCCGCATGAATTTTGGCGCGCGCAACAAACCGACGAAAGGCCTGAACGTCTGTCTCTTTGGCCTCGGGCAGGGACCGCACCCGTGACAGCGCCTCTTCGCGCGCCGCAATCCACGCATTGAGCAAGGCGGGGTGTGTGACCAGAAACGGCGCCATGCCGAGCCCGGTGGAATTGCCAATGCCGAACCGCCGCCGCAGGGCAGGGTCCAGCGGCACAGCCCTATCTGGCGCTTTCATACGCGCCATATGCTCGACGAGATCCATCACGAAAGCGCGGGTCAGAAACACCGAAAGCATCTCGATCTGAAAGGGTCCAGCACATTCCGGACGGTGGCGTGTCTGCTCACGGTCCGCCGCGCCGAACTTGCCCGAACCGTACACAGCGGTGGTGCGCATCAAATAGCCGACATCGCCCACTTTGGTCTCATCCGGCTGTTGCCCTGACGCCAGCGCCTCAACCACATGATCCCACAACCGTACAGACCGGTTGGCACGCGACAGACTCAACTCGCGATCACTGACGCGCCCGGCCTCTTGCAAGGGCACGTTCTGCGACAGCCGCGTGATATCATCTTGCGTTGGTACGCCGTCAAACAGAGTGAACGTGGCATCCCAAGCGGTCGCAATCACCCGGTCAGAGCGCTGTTCGGGGGGCAGATCATGGGCAAAAGCCACCAAAGAATAGCTGCGGTCCGGCCCCTTGGCCGTGTAGACCGCGTGGCCCACGCCATTGGCGTCAATGTTGAAGACAGGGACGTCAAATTCCCACGCCTCACGGCTCAGCCGCCGCAACAATTGCCGCATAAAGCTCAGCCGACATTGATGTGCCGAGCCGAGTCGGGCCAGGGTCATGACCTCATTGGGGTCGCGGGGTGGGATCGCTTCAACCATCTGATGCCACAAAGTTTTTCTCAAAAAAGCGGAACCAGTTATCGCCCATAATGTCCGCAATTTCCCGCGCGTTAAAGCCCACCTCTTTCAGGCCATCTTCGAGGCGTGGAAAGTCTGCGTTTGTGTGGAACCAGTAGGGTTGCTTTGGAAAGCCCGGATTGGAGGCAGAGCCTTCTCCATAGTCGATTTCCTTGGTCCAGCGCCCCACGCGCATCCATTCCACCACGCTATCTGGTTGGCCCTGGCAAAGGTCCGAGCCGATGCCGAAATGCGTGACGCCATAGCGTTCTGCCGTGTCGGCAATCATCTGGCAAAACCCTTTGAGCGTGCAATCACTGCCGCCTGCCAGGTGATGCGGATAAATCGAAAAGCCCATCATCCCGCCATTTTGCACCACAGCACGGATCACGTCATCGGGTTTGTTGCGCCGCGCGGCATGCCAGTCAAACGGGTTGGCATGAGTGATTGCAATAGGTCGCTCGGAATGGTCCGCCGCCTCAATGGTTGAGCGGTCGGCGGAATGCGACATGTCCACGACGAGCCCTACGCGGTTCATCTCTCGGATCACCTGACGCCCCATGCGCGTCAGCCCGGGGTCTTCTTCTTCGTAACAGCCCGTCGCCAGCAATGATTGGTTGTTATAGGTCAACTGCATGAACCGTGCGCCAAGATCATGCCAGACCTCAACGAGGCCGATGTCATCCTCAATCGGCGAGGGGTTCTGAAAGCCAAAGAAAATTGCCGTGCGCCCGGTGTCACGGGCCAGTTTCACATCACTGGCCCAGCGGCCTTTCATGATGAGGTCTGGATAGGTTTCAAACCACCGGTTCCATTGCTCAACATTCAGAACCGTTTCGCGGAAATTCTCATGATAGGAGATGGTGACATGCACCGCATCAAGCCCGCCCTCGCGCATCTGGCGAAAGATGTCTTCCGACCAGTTGCAATATTGAAGGCAGTCGATGCGATAAGTCATTTTGGCACCCCGGAGGAAATATAGGCAGTCTTGACCACCGTATAGAATTCGCGCGCATGAATGCCCTGTTCGCGCGGGCCATAAGAGCTGTCGCCGCGCCCGCCGAACTGCACGTGATAATCCGTGCCGGCGGTGGGCAGGTTCACTGTGACCACACCGGTTTGTGCGTTGCGGCGGAAGTGGTTGGCGCGGGCGAGGGATGTCGTGACAATTCCTGAGGTCAGGCCGAAATTCGTGTCATTCACAACGCTGAGCGCCTCGTCATAGCCCGAGACTTTGATCACTGCGGTGAGCGGCGCGAACATCTCTTCGCGGTTGATGCGCATGTCGTTGGTGCTGTTCAGGAAAACACCGGGGGACATGTAATAGCCCTCATGCGGCATCTCCAGCCGTGCCCCGCCGCAGGCCAGTTCTGCCCCTTCGGATTTGCCCAGATCAACATAGGCCAGGTTCTCATTCAGTTGCTGTTCGGAAACCACCGGCCCCATTTGTGTGCCTTCTTCCAGCGCATGGCCGACTTTCATCGCCTTGGCCCCGGCCACGAGTTTCTCGACAAACGCGTCGTGGATGCCCTCATGCACCACAAGGCGCGAGGAGGCCGTGCACTTTTGTCCGGTGCCGCCAAATGCGCCGCCCAATGCCAGAGTGACCGCCAGATCAAGTTCGGCGTCCTCCATCACGGCCAGTGCATTCTTGGAGCCCATCTCAAGCTGGAGCCGAGTGAAATTCGCTGCTGCTGTCGACGCAATCTGGCGGCCTACTGGCACGGAGCCGGTAAAGGAAATCGCCTGAATGTCAGGGCTTTCAATCAGTGCCTGACCAATCTCGCCGCCCGCGCCCATCACAAGCTGAAAGAGGCCAGGCGGGATGTCCTGCTTGGCAATAATCTCGGTCAGGGCTACAGCCGAGGCCGGCGTGATATTGGCCGGCTTCCAGATCACCGCATTGCCATAGGCCAGAGCCGGAGCAATCTTCCAACTCGCTGTGGCTGTTGGGAAATTCCAGGGGCTGATGATCGCCACGGTGCCCACCGGCTCGCGGCGCACGTCAATCTCAATATCGGGACGCACCGAGTCGGCATTCTCGCCCAACTGGCGCAGCACTTCATGTGCGTAATAGGTAAAAAACTGCCCCGCGCGATAAACCTCGCCTTTGCCCTCGGCCAAAGGCTTGCCTTCCTCGCGGCTCAAAAGCGTGCCCAGTTCTTCGGCCCGCGCCATCATCTCGGAACCGATGGCATGCAACACGGCCTGTTTGCGCTCCAGCCCATAGCTGGCCCAGGTGATTTGCGCCTCCTTGGCGGCGGCAATCGCATCATTCAACTGCGCGCGGCTGGCCTGCGTAAAGTGGCCGATCACGTCGCTCAGATCAGAAGGATTGCGGTTTTCGACTTCAGACGGGCCACTGACCCATTCGCCTGCAATATAGTTCTGTTTCGGCTCAGCCATGTGATGTCATCCCGTGAATGGTGGAGTTTCACTTTTTTCTTATCCTGTGAATTAAGGCAAACGAGAAATTGTTTAGATAATTTCAGGTTTTCTGTATTCAGTCATGCGCAAGGCGAATGTTCTGATTGCGAATAACCTCTGCCAAAGCCACAGCGGCAGGGGACATATCCTGATCCTGCGGTGTCAGCATCCAAATCTCGCGCCGGAGTGTTTTGTCCGATAGCGGCAAGAATGCCAGATCATCCCCGGCATCAAACGCGGCCAATTCCGGCAAGACGGTCACGCCCATGCCTGCGCGCACAAGGCTCAGGATCGAAGCTGTGTTTCGGACATGTAGCGTGGCGCTATCCTGAATGCGGCGAAATTCTGGATCAGGGATCAATTGCCCCAGATCATTGGCAATGAATGGCGTGTCCCGAAGGTCGGACCAACCCAGATCGTCCCAGTTTTTTGTCAAAGGATGATCTGCGGGACAGATGACACCAAACCGGTCAGAGAACAGCAAGTGTCGTTCAAACCGTGGCAGTGGGCGCAGGCTGGCCAGCGCAATATCGACGCGCCCAGCCTGAAGCTCGTGGCCGATGCTGGCGCTGTCAATGTCGCGCATGTCGATGCGCACATCCGGATGGTGATTGGCAAAGCTGCGCAGGACATGCGGCATCAAAACTTTGGCCACAGAGGGCGTCACAGCCAATCGCACATGACCCGCCTCGGCGCGCGACAGGCCCTCAATCGCAGCCACAGTGCGGTCGAAATGATTGAGCTCTCGTTTGGCTTCAATGCGCACCAAATCGCCCAGCCGGGTCAGGTGCGACTTGCGCCCCGGTTTGAACAGCGGCGCGCCGATGTGATCTTCCAGTTGTTGCAACATCATCGACACCGCAGAGGGCGTTCGCCCAAGCTCTTTGGCCGCATCACTCAGGTTGCCGCGGTCAGCCACAGTTAGAAAACAGCGAAGCATGTCAATTTTGATTGCCATTTTCACTTTATCTGAAAATTAGAAGCAAAATTCAAGTCAGGCTGAACTGTTTTGCGGTCAAACAGCCATAGTCGCCGCCACAGCGCGCTTCCACGCGGCATAGCGTGTCTCGCGCAGTTCATTGTCCATCGCGGGTTCAAATCGCTCATCCAGCGCCCAGGCCTTCGCAAAACCTGCTTGATCCGGGTAAACTCCAGCCTGCATCCCCGCGAGCCAGGCGGCCCCAAGAGCTGTGGTCTCCAACACTTTGGGCCGGTCCACAGGTGCGCCGCTGATATCGGCCAAAAACTGCATGGTCCAGTTCGATGCACTCATCCCGCCATCCACGCGCAGCACCTGATCGGCATCCGAGGCATTCCAATCCGCGGTCATCGCTTCCAACAGGTCGCGGGTCTGAAACCCCACGCTTTCCAGTGCGGCCCGCGACAACTCTGCCGGGCCGGTGCCACGGGTAATCCCGAACAGGGCCCCGCGACAGTCTGGGTTCCAATAGGGAGCCCCCAGACCGGTAAAGGCCGGGACAAGAATGGGCGACTGATGAGGGTCCGCGACATCGGCAAGGCTTTGGGTCTCGCCCGCCTCCTGGATGACTTTCAGTTCGTCCCGCAGCCATTGCACAACGGCCCCCGCGATAAAGATCGACCCTTCCAGCGCATAGGTTGGCTTGCCGTCTAACTGATACGCGATAGTCGTGAGCAACCGGTTTTGCGAGCGCACCGGCGTGCCGCCGGTGTTCAAAAGCGCGAAACATCCCGTGCCATAGGTCGATTTCATCATGCCCGGAGAAAAACACGCCTGTCCGACCGTCGCCGCCTGTTGGTCCCCTGCGACCCCCAGGATCGGGATTTCGCGGCCAAAAAGATCGGCGCGTGTGCTACCATAATCAGCAGCACTATCGCGCACCTCGGGCAGCATCTGCATCGGCACATCCAAAAGCGCACAAATCTCTTCGCTCCATGCCCCTTTGCGAATGTCATACAGCAGCGTGCGCGCGGCATTGGTGGCGTCTGTGGCATGCACCTTGCCGCCCGTCAGCTTCCAGATGAGATAGCAATCCACCGTCCCGAAAAGCAGATCGCCCGCCTTCGCCTTGGCGCGTGCGCCCTCAACCTGATCCAGGATCCAGGCCAGTTTTGTGCCCGAGAAATAAGGGTCAAGCAAAAGCCCCGTCCGCTCGGTCACCATCTCTTCGTGGCCGGCCTCTTTCAGAGTACGACAAAACTCCGCCGTGCGCCGGTCTTGCCAGACAATGGCGTTGTGAATGGCCCTGCCAGTCGTGCGATCCCAGACCAGTGTCGTTTCACGCTGATTGGTGATGCCGATGGCGGCAATATCGGTTGCATTGATGCCTGCACGTTCAATCACGCCGCGGCAGGTGGCGGCGGTTGTCGCCCAGATGTCATCCGGATCATGCTCGACCCAGCCGGAATTGGGGAAATGCTGGGCAAATTCCTCTTGCGCAGTGGCGGTCACGGTGAGCGTGTCGTCAAACAAAATGGCCCGGCTGGAGGTTGTGCCCTGATCAATGGCAAGGATATGGGTCATGGTCTTGGTCCTTTGTCGCGCGCAGCGAACCATGCAGGCGCGGTAGAGTCAAAGCAAGATGCACGCACTTAGGCCACAGGCGCGGACAAGGCCTCTACCAGTGGCGCAAACCATATCCAGTTGCGCGCCGCCGTATCCCGCACAATCAGGCTTTTCTTGCGGTAAAACACCGGCGCCTCCGCTGGTAGATGCAAACGCATTTGACCGACATAGGGCGCAGCCAAAGCGCGCGGGAGATAGGCAGACCCGCCATGTTCCAGCATGTGCTGCAACGCCCACCAGGAGCTGTCAAAGCTGATCCGTGCCACCCCGGCATGGTGGTAAAATTCATCATGCTGCTGGCGATACTCCGCACCGTGATCGACGAAGATGTAAAGCGGATCGTTGTCGATTGGCGTGTCAGGCCGGTCGGAGTAGAGCACCAGCTCTTCAGGAGGAAGCGGATGCACCGTCTGCGACCCGCGCGCCACCTGATCATAGGTCAGGATCACGTCCACCATCCCTTCGGCCAACCAGCTTTCGAGTTCCGTCGCACTGCCCTGGCGCACCGCCACGGCCATGTCATCGCGCCCGCCCACCACGCCGTTGAAAAACGCCCGTCCCGGCCCGTGCCACAGCTCGCGGTCACAGCCAAAGGTGCAGACCGAGGCGAGGCCCGCGGGCAGGGCGGTTTCATATTTCGCCTGCCGCCACAGCCCGGTCATGGTGCGCGCATAGCGCAGGAATTTCGCGCCCGCAGGGGTCAGGGTCGTGCCGGATTTCTGCCGGTTGAGAAGCTGCTGGCCCAACGCGTCTTCCAACGTCTTGAGCCGGGCTGTGACGGTTGATTGCGTGACGTTCAGCTCTTGTGAGGCCCGCACGAGGCTTCCGGTGTCGACGATGGACAGAAAGGTTTGGACGGCGGCAAGGTTCATAAAGTGGCTCAGTCAATAATTCGAATAATCCGAACTTAATCTGCAAAACAATTCGATTTCAAGAATTGTAAATCCATGCCAGACTGGCTGTGCTGAGGGGATCGACCCTCGTTACAGCCTTTGGGAGGAGGATACGATGGTCGAGAGCTATTCCATGTTGATCGGTGGGGAATGGGTGCAGGCCAGCGATGGCGGCACGTTTGAGACGTTCAACCCGGCCACTGGCGCTGTTTGGGCGCGTGTGCCCGAGGCCACGGCGGAGGACGTGGATCGCGCTGTGCAGGTGGCGCATGCCGCATGCTATGAAGGGCCATGGGCATCCATGACGGCCACCCAACGCGGGGCGTGCCTGCGTAAGCTGGGAGATTTGCTGGCCGATCGCTCGGAGGCGCTTGGAGAGATCGAGACGCGCGACAGTGGCAAGATGTTCAAGGAAACCCGCTGGCAGGCCAAGTATATCGCTGAATTCTTTTACTTTTATGCCGGTGCTGCGGATAAGATCGAGGGCAAGACCCTGCCCATCGACAAGCCCGACATGTTCGCCTTTACCGAACGTGAACCCTTGGGCGTGATTGCGGCCATTGTCCCCTGGAACAGTCAGCTTTTCCTTACAGCGGTCAAAATCGGCCCGGCTCTGGCGGCGGGCAACACCGTGGTGTTGAAGACGTCTGAGCATGCGCCTGCGGTGATCCTGGAATTTGGCAAGCTGATTGCCGAGGCGGGCATTCCTGATGGGGTGGTCAATATCCTCACCGGCCATGGCGATCCCTGCGGTAAGGTCCTCACATCGCATCCTTTGGTGGCGCGGGTGAGTTTCACCGGTGGCCCCATGGCCGCGCGGCATGTCATTCACAACTCTGCGGAAAACTTTGCAGAAGTCAGCCTGGAACTGGGTGGCAAATCGCCCTTTATCGTGTTCGACGACGCGAACATAGAGAGTGCTGTTAACGCCAGTGTGGCGGGTATTTTTGGCGCGTCCGGGCAATCCTGTGTGGCGGGTAGCCGCCTTATTGTGCACGAGAATGTCGCCGACCAATTCCTTGAAAAGATGTCAGAAATTGCTGCTGGCATTCGCATTGGCGATCCCATGGCGGAAGAAACCGAAATGGGCCCGCTTTGCACCTACGGGCAGCTTGAGCATATCGAGGCGCAGGTCAAAGGCGCTGTGGATGAGGGCGCGCGTCTGGTTTGTGGTGGCGCGCGGGCGGATGCGGCAAGCGACATGTTCTTTCAACCCACGATTCTTGATTGCCCGTCGCCTGATTTGACCATCGTGGACACAGAGCTTTTTGGTCCGGTTCTCAGTGTGTTGCGGTTCAAAACTGAAGCAGAGGCATTGGCGTTGGCCAACCAGACCAAGCACGGCCTGGCGGCGGGGATATTCACCCGCGATTCCGCGCGCTCGGTGCGCATGGCACGCAAGGTCCGGGCCGGGATTGTCTGGGTGAACACCTATCGCGTGATCTCTCCTATTGCCGAGTTTGGCGGCGTCAAAGGCTCTGGCTACGGCCGCGAGAGCGGGTTTCAGGCGGTCTATGACTACACCCGCCCCAAAATGGTCTGGGTGAACCTGTCTGATGCACCTATGGCCAACCCGTTTCAGATGAGGTGAGCGATGGCCCTCGGCGACACGCTCCAACATGCTTTGCAAGCCTGCTGTGCGCCTGCGGCAGAGGCGTATTCAATCCCGCCACACTGCTATACCGATGCGACCGTTGAGGCGCTGGAGGTTGAGCAGCTCTTTCGCCAAGGGTGGATCGGGGTTGGCCGCGCGGATCTGGTGAAAGCGCCTGGGGACTATGTTGCGCTCGATCTGGCAGGGCAGGCGATCATCCTGTTGCGCGACGCAGATGGCGGCTTGCGCGCCTTTGCCAATACCTGCCGCCATCGCAGCGCGCGACTTGTCGAGGGGCAGGGCACCTGTCGTGGTCTGCGTTGCCCGTTTCATTCGTGGTTTTATGGGCTGGACGGGCGGCTCGTCGCGGCGCCTGAGATGGATGCGGCAGAGGGGTTTGATAAGGCTGATTATGGTCTCAAAACCTATCTCACCGAGGAGCGTCTGGGATTTGCTTTCGTCTGCCTGAACCCTGCCGCACCGCCCTTAGACGCAGAACTTGCTGAATTTGCAGCTGTTCATGCGCCCTGGCCACTGGAGAACCTTGTCACCACGCGCCGCCGGGAGATGGTCGTGGGCTGCAACTGGAAGGCCTTTCTGGAGGTCTTTAACGAATATTACCACCTGCCATTCGTGCATGCAGACTCGATTGACGATGTCTATCTGCCGCCCGACGCGCCCGACCCGGTGCAGGGGGCCTTTGCCACGCAGTTCGGCCCGACCGAGGGCACCGGCGGGCTTTTGCAGGATGAACAGGACAAGGCGCTGCCGCCGATGCCGGGACTTTCGGGCCGCGCGGCGCAGGGCGTACGCTACACGTGGGTCTTTCCCAACATGACATTCGCCGCAGGGCGCGATGCGCTTTGGGTCTATGAGGCTTATCCGCTGGGGCCAAATCAATGCCGTGTCATTCAAAGCGCGTGTTTCCCGCGCGAAACGCTGGACCTTCCCGGCGCGGATGAGGCTCTTGCCGGCTACCATATTCGGCTCGATGCCGCGATTGATGAGGACATTCCGGCGTTGGAAAACCAACAACGCGGTCTTGCCTCGCCCGATGCGGCGCAAGGGCGGTTCCAACCACTTCTAGAGGCCAATGTCGCGCGGTTCGCCGCGTGGTATTCCGACACACTTTTGCACTCGAAAGGGGAGAAGACATGAAATTTCATCTTGCCATCAATCTGGAGCGGATGACCCCGGACACAGATATGAAAGCGGTGCGCGATCATACGCTGGATATGGTCAAAATGGCCGATGCCGCCGGGTTTGAAATCGCCTGGGCCGCTGAGCATCACGCGCTGGAGATGACCATCGCGCCCAACCCGTTTCAGATCCTAGGATGGT
This sequence comes from uncultured Roseovarius sp., assembly GCA_947496175.1. Taxonomy (GTDB): domain Bacteria; phylum Pseudomonadota; class Alphaproteobacteria; order Rhodobacterales; family Rhodobacteraceae; genus Roseovarius. The sequence goes on along the minus strand of CANMBU010000001.1, from coordinate 73,046 downwards.
GGGGTGAGCATGCCAAAAACATCCGTCTGGGTGTGGGCGTGGTGAACGCGGCCTACTGGCATCCCATCAACCTGGCCGGTGAGGCGGCGATGCTCGACTTGCTCAGCGACGGGCGTCTGGAATTTGGCATCGGATCAGGGGCTTACCAGCGGGAGTTCGACCGGATGAAGCCCGGTCTCGACCAGAAAGACAGCTGGCGCTACATGCAGGAAATGCTGCCCGTGGTGCAAAAGCTGTGGGATGGCGACTATGCCCATGACGGCGAATTCTGGCAATTTCCAAGCGCCACGTCCTGCCCCAAACCGGTGCAGTCGGATGTCCCTGTCTGGGTGGCCGCGCGTGCGCCAATTACCTTTGACTATGCGGTTGAACACGAGTGCAATATCCTCAGCTGGCCGCTTACCATGCCGATGAGCGAGGTGGAAACCTATGCCAAGCGGCTCAAGGATGCGGTGGAAAAGGCAGGTAAGCCATTCAATGGCACCTGGGCTGTCATGCGTCACACGGCGGTTTACGAGGATGAAGCGGACCGGGCCGGGGCGCTGGGTGCCATCCGCCATGTGTTGGGGCAGTTCGGCAACCTGATGATGCAGCGTGGCGAGGTGCTGAACGGGTTCCCGGAACAGGTGCCTTTGGGCGAGCTGGACGGCAACGCGCGGGTTGATCCCAAAATGCTGGAAACCAATCTCATGTTCGGAAGCCCCGCACAGGTGGTCGAAAAGCTCAAGGCGCATCAGGCCCATGGCGCAGATGCCTTTGTCTACTATGCCTCGATGGGGGCGGACATGGACCTGCAAAAGCGCAGCCTGCAGCTTTTCATCGACAAGGTGATGCCGGAATTTGCAGCGCAGGAGTTGGCTCATGCCGGTTGAGATAAGACGCACGCTTCTCATTGAGCAGACCACCTATCGGGAAGGCTGGAAAGAGGTGGTCGAGCCGACCAAGCTGATTGCGGCGCTGGGTATCATCCGCAACCCGTGGTTCGGGCGCGGGCATGTCGAGGATATGGGCCCCGAGATCCGCGAACACGGCCCCGTACTGGGCAAATTGCTCACCGATATGATCATGCAGGCCACGGGCGGTGCGGTTGAGGGCTACGGCAAGGCGTCCGTGGTCGGCATGGGGGGTGAACAGGAGCACGGACAGGGGCTGACGCACACGCTTTGGTTCGGCAATCAGTATCGTGATGCGGTAAAGGCCAAGAGCTATATGGTGTTTGCCAACACGCGGGGTGGGGCGGGCACGTCGCTCGTCATTCCCTTGATGGACAAGGATGATGGTGGCAGGCGTTCACATTATCAGACAATCCATGCCAGCGTACCGGATGCGCCAGCCGAGGACGAGATCATAATTGCTCTGGGGGCCTCAGTAGGCGGTCATCCCAACCATCGGATCGGGGATCGTTATGCGGACCTCAAAGAAATGGGTCATGATCTGGATAATCCGGCGGGTGTATGATGTGGAACGGCACTGCTTTTGAGCTGAGCGGTCCCGAAGATGCGCCCGTTGTGGCGCTGATTCACGGGCTGGGGCTCAATCGTCAGATCACTTGGGAGGGGATGCTGCCCGTACTTGGCGCCCGGTATCGTGTGCTCAGCTATGATCTTTTGGGTCATGGTGAGAGTGCGGTGCCGGCGGGCGAGGTGAGCCTCACGGCGCTCTCTGAACAACTCGTTGATCTGCTGGATCATTTGGATATCGCAAAAGCCGCGATTGTGGGTTTTTCGCTGGGTGGGATGATCAACCGGCGCGTCGCGCTGGATCACCCGGACCGGGTGTCGGCGCTGGCCATTCTGAATTCCCCGCATGAGCGGGAAGCCGAAGCGCAGGCGATGTATGAACAAGCCGCCCGCGACAGTGCATCAGGAGGCCCAGAGGCCACTGTGGATGCTGCGCTTAAACGCTGGTTCACCGACGAATTTCATGCCGAAAACCCCGATATGGTGGCGCGTGTGCGCCGGATCGTCGTGGCCAATGACCCGGCGAACTATGCCGCCCACCGCTATGTTCTCGCCGCCGGAGTGACCGAGCTTATTCGCCCCGATCCGCCAATAGATGCACCTGCATTGGTCATGACCTGCGAACATGACAGCGGCTCAACCCCCGCCATGAGCTGGGCCATCGCGCATGAAATGACCGAGACCCAGGTCGAGATTGTCCCGGACCTGCGGCATCTGGGGTTGGTGGAGCGCCCTAAGGTGTTTTCCGGGGCTGTGTTGGAGTTTTTGCAAAATTGTAGTTGGTAAGGCGACACGCTTCAGCTTTGGGTGCGGAGAACGACGCTTTTTTACCGTGTATACCGCAAGGCGTCTTGCGGTGAGTTTGCCACCACATTGCCCTGACGGCGTACACCGGGCTGTTCTGTTACGAATTTAGAGCCGGACTGTTTGAGTTTTTGTTGCGAGATGTTGTTCTTAATCACGCTGTTTTTGGACAAACGCCCGTCGCGATGGGCTGTGATGGCAATCCAGGGTGCACCAGGCTTACCAGGACGGGAATCGACCACGACGTTCTGTGAGATAACGACATTTCGAGCACCCATTACGGTAATGCCATGCCAATGATCGACGATAACCGTGTTGTGGCGAATAACCCAATCTTCATAAAAGCCGCCGAATAGGCCAATGCCTTGCAAACTGCATTTCAAAGGATGATTGCCGTTTTCGATCAGGTTGCGCTCCAGGCGGACGTTCCGCACAACGCCTTTTGCGACTTGACCTGCCTTGTTGACGGACCACGATTGAAATCCATCATCGTGATTGTCATCAACATCAACACATGTCCTGATCGTATTACCAATATACAGAGAGTTATCACCCAGACCTCTCATTCCATCGCCGCTGAACGTATCGACAACATTGTTCTCGACATTTGCTCTATTGGCAGATGCGATAATTCCGTGTCGCGTATTCTTTATAAAGCTGTTGGTGATTGAGACATCCTGCCCCGAAAGCAAGACACCGTCTCGTGCGCGACGGACCCATTGGCGGGCTGTCCACCCCTTTGAATTCCGGGTGGTCGCAACAGACAGTTGTGAAAGATGCACATGCTTTGAGTCCTGCACACGGACCATCGTTTTGGACACCAACTCGGGCTTTTGGGGAATGACCGTCAGCCCAACAATCCGCAATCCGTGGCTGTTGATAATGCTGAGTTGGTCAAATTGTGGTCGTTGTCCGTTGCGTCGTGTGAGTGTCACAGGAGGGTTGAACGCATAGCCGGCGATCGTAAGTGTGCCATGATAGCCATCCTCCAGCACGATGCGATCCCCAGAGGACACTTGGCCGGATGCAAACAGGCTCTGCGCCTGACCGGGGCCGGCCTTCACGATGTGGTCTTTGGCCGCAGCAGATAAAGCAAGGCAGCACAACACAGGCAAAAGTAAAAACCGTATCACAAGAACCTCCTTACGATTTGCAGCGCGCTGCCAGTCCAATGGCTGGCTGTTCGGTGCCAGATCGTATTCCGCCATAGTGCAATGGAAAACAACAGAACGCACAGGCTTATTCTAAGCAGGACAAACTGTCTTTGGCTAACCCCCCTTCAACCGCGCCAAGAGGACCACCTCGCTGTCGGGCTGAATAGGTTGAAACCAGCTGTCATTGTAGATGCGTCCGTCAATTGAGACGGACACGCCGCGGTCAAGTTGCGGTTTGAGGCCCGGGTAGCTCTGCCCCAGCCCCTCCAGCAACTCGCGCAGCGTGCTGGCCTCAACCTCAACCTCGCGCTGATCCTCGGTAAAGGCGGCCAGAGAGCCCCAGATTTTCACTTTGACCATGGCGCGCCTCGGGTGGAGGTCCCGGGGCTGGCCCGGGACGTCGCTTCACTGATCTTGTATGGCTTTCAACACCTTGGGGGGTGACATTGGCAAATCCTGCATCCGTACACCCGAAGCCGCGCTCACCGAGTTGGCGATTGCGGCCAGGGGCGGCACGATGGATGTCTCGCCCACACCACGCACCCCGTAAGGATGGCCCGGATTGGGGATTTCCAAAATCACCGTGTCGATCATCGGCAGGTCAGAGGCCACAGGGATGCGGTAATCCAGGAACCCGGCATTCTGCAGGATGCCATCCTCGCCATAGATATATTCCTCGTTCAAAGCCCAGCCGATGCCCTGCACCGCACCACCCTGAAACTGACCCTCGACATAATCGGGATGCACGGCCTTGCCTGCGTCCTGAAACACCGTATAGCGCAGGATTTTTACCGCACCTGTGTCCGGATCCACCTCGGTGTCGACCATATGCGTGGCAAAGCTGACACCGGCGCCTTCTGGGTTGGCCTCGTGATGGCCCGCGATTGGCCCGCCGGTGTTGGACGCAATCTCGGCAATCTCGGCGAGGGACATGGGCGGGTGTGTACCCGCATTGGGGCCAGCGGGATGCGCGGCCCCGTCTTTCCATTCCACCGCCTCGGGCTCAATGCCCCAGACCATGGCGGCGCGCTTGCACATCTCACGCTTGGCGGCGCGGGCGGCCTCGATGGTGGCCAGACCCACGGCGAATGTCACCCGAGAGCCGTCTGTGACCTCATTCTGACCAAGGCTGCCGGTGTCGGCCACAATGGTGCGGACCTTCTCATAAGGAATGCCCAGCTCTTCGGCGGCCATCATCGACATGGACGCGCGAGAGCCGCCGATATCGGGGTTGCCTTCCGACACGGTCACCGTGCCATCGGGTGTGATGTTGAGCGACACGCAGGTGTCACCGCCAAAGTTGAACCAGAAGCCACAGGCCACGCCGCGGCCCTGGTTCTCGCCCAATGGGGCTGTCCAGTGCGGATGGTCCTTGGCCGTGCGCAACGTCGCTTCAAGGCCAATGGCGGGGTAGGTGGGGCCATAAGAGGCCACCGTACCTTCGCGCGCGGCGTTCTTCAGGCGCACCTCAAGCGGATCAAGGTCAAAGCCCTTGGCCAGTTCATCAATCGCTGACTCCACCGCAAATGCGGCCATAGGCGCGCCGGGAGCGCGATAGGCGGCTTGCTTGGGGCGGTTGGTCACAACATCCCAGCCGATTGTTTGCACGTTTTCAAGATCATAAGGCGCGAAGGCCGACATTGAGCCGAATTCCACAGGCGACCCGGCATAGGCCCCGCCCTGGTAACGCAGCTCGGCGCTTGCGGCGGTGATTTGACCGTCTTTGGTCATGCCAATGCGGACATCAACCGAACTTGAGGCGGTTGGCCCCGTGGCCCGAAGCACCTCAGAGCGGGTCATGACCATTTTCACAGGGCGCGAGGATTTCTTGGCCAGCATGAGCGCCACAGGTTCCAAGAACACCGTTGTCTTGCCGCCAAAGCCGCCGCCAATCTCAGACGCGGTGACGCGCAACTGTCCCTGATCGAGGCCCAGAATGGCCGCACAGGTGTTGCGCACCATGTAATGCCCTTGGGTGCAGCACCACAGATCGGCTTGCCCATCAGGACCCATCTGCGCCAGACAGGCATGTGGCTCGATATAACCCTGATGCGTGGCCTCGGTCTTGTAGCTGCGCTCCAGCACGCGGTCGGCTTTCTTCAGCCCGGCCTCGACATCACCATGGCCGAACTCATAGCGCGCCATGATGTTCTTGCTGCTGCCCTCTGGCACGGATTCATTGCCGCCGCCCTCATGCAGGATCGGTGCGCCGGGCTTGATCGCCTCATCCACATCGGTGACGTGATCCAGAACTTCATAGTCGATCTTGATCGCTTTCAGCGCCTTTTTGGCGATGTGGTTGGAACTGGCCGCAACCGCAGCGACGGCATGCCCGTCATAGAGGGCTTTATCGCGGGCCATGCAGTTGTCGAGCACGTCAGCGGTGAAATCATCCTCTTCGATGGGCGCAAAATCGGCGGCTGTGACCACCGCATGCACGCCGTCCATGGCCTCAGCGGCGGAGGTGTCTATCGACTTGATCCGCGCATGCGCGTGTGGAGAGCGCAGCACCAAACCCACCAGCATGCCTGGCGCTGTGATATCCGCGCCAAACCGGGCCTTGCCGGTGACCTTGTCAACCCCATCGGGGCGCAGCACCCGCGTGCCGACAACCTTGAATTCCCGTGTGTCCAGAACCTGTTTGCTGTCGAGTGCCATTAGGATGCCTCCCGCATTTCCTTGCCCGCGGCCATGACGGCGCGGATGATTTTGTCATAGCCCGTGCAGCGGCAGAGGTTGCCTGCCAGCCAGTACCGGGTTTCTTCCTCGGTGGGGTTGGGGTTGTGCTCCAAAAGCGATTTGGCCGCCACAAGGATACCAGGCGTGCAGATGCCACATTGCAGGGCGGCGTGTTCGATGAAGTGCCGCTGCAGCGGGTGCAGTTGATCGCCCTCGGCCATGCCTTCGATGGTGGCAACCTCAGCCCCCTCGGCCTCGGCCCCCAGCACAAGGCAGGAACAGACCAGACGGCCATTCACAGTGACCGAACAGGCCCCACAGTCGCCCGTGCCGCAACCTTCTTTTGAGCCGGTCATGCCAAGCTGATCGCGGAGCACATCGAGAAGCGTCTCGTCAGGTTCGCAAAGGAACTCGGTCGGGTCACCGTTGATCTTGGTGGAAACGTGAATTTTGCTCATGGTCTTAGGCTCCTGCGCGGGATGCGGCGATTTTGGCGGCGCGTTTGGCCAGCACGCCGGAGACATGCGTGCGGAACTCGACCGTGCCGCGTTTGTCGGCGATGGGGGTGGCGGCGGCGGAACAGGCGGCAGCCAACGCGTCCAGCGCGGCCTCGTCCACCTTGGTGCCCATCAGGGCCTTGGCGGCGTCCTCGACGATGATGACTTTAGGGCCGACCGCGCCGAGCGCCACACAGGCATCTGTGCAGGTGCCATCGCCATCAAGCGTCAGCGACAGACCACAGCCCACCACGGCAATATCCATTTCCGTGCGCGGGATGAACCGCAGGTAGGCATCGCCTGAGGTGTCTGGGCGGGCTGGCAGGAAGACCGAGGCGACGAATTCGTCCCTGGCCAAAGAGGTCTTGCCGGGCCCTGTGGGCACGTCCTCAACAGGAACATCGCGCGTGCCGTTCGGGCCGGCAATCCGCGCTGTGGCGCGTGCGGCCACAAGGGCCGGTACACTATCGGCGGCAGGGGAGGCGTTGCAGAGGTTGCCCACAACGGTGCAGCGTCCCTGAATTTGCGTCGAGCCGATGAGACCTGCGGCTTCTACCACACCGGGCCAGTCGGCGGTCAGGCCCACATGCTCGCCCATCTCGGCCCCCGATACTGCCGCACCAAGACGCCATCCGCCATCTTCTGCCGTGATGTCGCGCATTCCGTCTATGCGTTTGATGTCCAGGATGTTGTCCGGTTCGGCAAAGCCCGAGCGCATCCGCACCAAAAGGTCCGTGCCCCCGGCCAAAATTCGGCAGTCTCCCAGATCCGATCCAAGCAATTGTGTTGCAGCCTCAAGGGTCGCAGGCGCATGATAGCGCATCGGCCGTCTCCCAGGTTATTTGTCTCTATCCTACAAAAGCAGCAAACACCAAACCTGCCCAAGCTTCAATCGACTTTGATAGGTCTGAAACCGACACCGCGGCTCTATGGTCGCCTTATCGGTTCAAAGTAGCGGATTTCAGATGCCGGGCAAGCTTGTGCGGGCTGTCACCGGAATTGTCGCGCACCAGAAGATAATAGCCATAGTCAGGTCGCACAGAGATGGGCAGGGGGCGGATCAGCAGGCCATCGGCCAGGTCCTGATCCATCAATGGGCCCCATCCCAGGGCCACCCCAAGCCCTGCACGCGCGGCATCCAGAAGGGCCATATAACTGTTGGTGCGCAAAAGCGTGCGGGCGCGGGCCGGGTCAAGCCCGGCTTCGGTCAGCCAGATGCCCCAGTTGATCCAGTTCCAGCGAATGTAATCGAGATCAATGAGTTCGGTCTCCAGCAGATCGGAAGGATCGCGCATGGGATGTCTGGCGAGGTAACTTTTTGAGCATACGGGATAAATTTCGTCCGGAAAGAGCAGCTCTGCGGTAAAGCCGGGCCAGTCTCCGGCCCCGTGAAGGATCGCCACATCGGCATTGAGCACCTCGTCTTCGGTGTCTGACACCGTCAGGTCCACGGCAAGCCCGTGTGCGCCCAGAAGAAAGCTTTCCAGCCGGGGCATCAGCCAGAGCTGCGCAATGGACGTGTCCGCCGACAGACGCACGATGGGGCGCGATTCCCTTTGGCGCAGGGAATGGGTGGCAGAGGTGAGGTGTTGTAGCGCGACACTGACCCCGTTGAGCAACTCGCGGCCTTCAGGCGTGAGCGTGATGGTGCGGTGACCGCGCTCAAAAAGCTTTGTGTTGAGCAGGTCTTCGAGCTTGCGCACCCGTTGGCTGATGGCCGATTGCGTGACCGAAAGTTCTTTGGCGGCGCGGGTAAAACTGCCAAGCCGGGCCGAGGCCTCGAACGGTTCCAGCAGGTCGAGCGGTGGCGTGGATGGCTTTTGCATAAGAAATTCTTGGTCAAATGGCGTAGAAAAGAGCGTTTGCCAATAATCAAAATAATGTGTTGATCTGTCAACAGCGCCAACAGGAGGATGCCATGACCCTTCCGATTCTCAACCTGATGCCAGGTGATCTGCCGTTTCGGGCCGACCCCAGCGACAGCTACACCTTGCCCGCCCGTTTCTATCATGATCCCGCGATCTGGGCGCATGAGAAACAGGCGATTTTTTATCGCAGCTGGAACTATGCGGGGCATGTCAGCCAGGTGGCCGAGCCGGGGGCGTTCCTTACGGTGCGTATTCACGAGCAAAACGTCTTTGTTGCGCGGACGCGGGCTGGCGATCTCAAGGCGTTTTACAATGTCTGCCCACATCGGGGGCATGAGCTTGTCTCGGGCACGGGGCGCAAGAACGTGATCACGTGCCCCTATCATGCCTGGGCGTTTGACTTTGACGGTACACTGAAATCAGCGCGGAATACCGAAACCGTGAAAGGCTTCGACAAATCGCAATTCTCGCTCAAGGAGGTGCGGGTTGAGGTGTTCTGTGGTCTGGTTTTGGTCAATCTGGATGCTGATGCCATGCCATTTGCCGAACAAATGGGCGATCTGGAGTCTGAAATTCGTCATTATGTCCCGTCAGTGGATGATCTGCAGTTTGCGCAGCGCGATAGCTATGAGGTCGAGGCGAACTGGAAGGTGCTCGTGGACAATTTCCTGGAATGCTACCACTGCCACCCGGCGCATAAGGACTTCGTCGACTTGGTGGACATGGACAGCTACCGCACGGTCACGTCGAAATATTACTCCAGCCAATGCGCGGGGAACCCCAAATCGCTGAGCAACCGCGCCTTTTCATTCCAGCCCGGTGACGTCGATTTCGGCTATGCAGGATGGTATGTCTGGCCGAATTTCACCATCTGGGCCTATCCTGGAGAGGCCAACCTGTCGGTGCTGCAGATGAACCCGACCGCGCCAGAGCGCTGCGTCGAGTTTCAGGACTGGTTTGTGAAGGATGGCAAAGTCACCGATCAGCTGCGCGATGCGATCAATTATCAGATCGACGTGCTGCAACCAGAGGATATTGGTCTCTGTGAAAGCGTGCAAAAAGGTTTGAAATCAAGCGGATACAATCAGGGCCGGTTCGTCGTGGATGCAGGCAAAACCGAGTTGAGTGAACATGCGGTGCATCATTTTCAAAATCTGGTGGCCGAAGCGCTGGGCGCCAATCTGGATCCGGAGACAGGCACATGATGTCGAGCGATGGCAAAACCCGTGATCTGATCACGTCCCGCCCCGGGTCGGGGTGGGATTTTAATATGCACCGGCATGTATATCACGATCTCGAGGCCAAACACGGCCCGCATTACACAGTCTATAACCGCCGGTTCATGTGCGTTTACATGGATGATCTGGACACCGATGAGGGCTATTGGCTGCTGCGGACCAAGGCCGCATGCCTGCACACCGGGGAATGGCCCATTGAGATTGTCGGCCCCGACGCGACCAAACTGATGGACCTGCTTTTTGTGAATAATGTGGCCAAGGTCAAGGTGGGGCGGTGCGGCTATGGGATCGCGTGTTTTGACAATGGCGGGCTGCTTGTGGATGGGGTTTTTGCCCGGCTAGAGGAAAACCGGTATTGGTACGTGCAGGCCGATGGCGATTTCATCAACTGGGCGCGCGCGCATGCCAGGGGTATGGATGTGCAGATCATCGGCACATATATCAACGTGAGCCAAATTCAGGGCCCGACCTCTATGGAGATCCTCGAAGCGGCGGCCAAAGACGGCATTCCATCGCCCTTTGGGTATTTCGGCAGTGCCTGGGTCGATTTCGGTGGTCAGCGGGTGCTGATCACGCGCACGGGATACACCAATGAGCTGGGCTGGGAGTTCTACACCGAGCCGCATCATGATGCGCCCGCGCTCTGGGCGCATCTGGAAAAGGCGGGCGCGCCGCATGGGATGCGCATGTTTGGGCTGGATTCCATGAACATACGGCGGCTGGAGGCCGGAATTCTCAACGCCAATTCGGATTTCGACGAAACAACAACGCCTTACGATGTGGGGTTGGGTGGTTTCGTGGCGATGGACAAGGATGATTTCATCGGAAAAGCGGCACTAGAAAAAGCCGACAAACGCCAACGCCTGCACGGCATCCTCTGCCCAGAGGCGACACCACGCATTCATGGGCGCGTGGAGTGGAACGGGGCGGTGGCCGGGCGCGTGACCGCCGGGGCCTTCTCGCCCTATCTTCAAAACGGGATTGGCTATGTGTTGATGGATAGCCCCGAAGCCGGACCCGGCACCGAGGTTATAATCGAGGGCAATGATGGTCAGCTTTATCCTGCGATGCTGGCGGAAACGCCGCTTTATGATAAGGCTTGTGAAATTCCGCGTGGCAAACTGGTGGATATTCCGGAGCGCCCCTAACATCTGCGAAAGCGTTACATGACGGACGGCAACCGACTGGCTGTGTGGGCTGGCCTCTTTGCGGGGATGTGCTGGGGCATCTTCTGGCTGCCTTTGCGGCTGGTCGAAGAGGGCGGGTTTGACGCGCCCTGGGCGATGGCGTTTTTCACGGGTATCCCTGCGCTCATCTGTCTGCCGCTAGTTTGGATCTTGCGGGATGACTACCGGCTTGGCTGGGCGCTTTTGGGCGGCATTCTGGGGGGGTGCGCCTATGCGCTTTATGCCGCCGCCCTGCTTTACACCGATGTGGTGCGCGCAGTTTTGCTGTTTTATCTCATGCCGATCTGGGGCTTCCTGCTGGGCTGGGCGTTTTTGGGCGACCGGATGACATGGTATCGCTGGGCGGCCATTGCGCTGGGCGTGGCGGGTATGATGGTTGTGTTCTCGGATGAGGCCGGATTGCCCCTGCCGCGCGTCTGGGGGGACTGGTTTGGGTTGATCTCGGGCGTGTTCTGGGCGCTGGGATGCACCTTGATCCTCACAGAAAAGCGGGTGCGCATCGCGACGCAGGCGACGAATTTCTTTCTTGTTGCGGCACTGGTTTCCGTGGTCGTGGCGCTGGTGTCCACCTCGCAGGGCACGGCGACGCTGCCGCAGGGGGCGGCTGTGGGTGGCGTGCTCATATGGTTCCTGCCGGTGGCGCTTTTGCTCATTATTCCAGGGGGCTATGCCTCGATTTATGCGCCGTCCAAGCTCAATCCGGGGCTGGTGGGGCTGCTCTTTATGGCAGAGATTGTTGTGGCGGCTGTCTCGGCGGCGATCTGGGCGGGCGAGCCTTTTGGCTGGCGCGAGATGGTGGGCCTGCCGCTGATCCTTTTGGCCGGGTTGATGGAGCCGCTGGCGCTTGGCCTGAGGGCGCGGAACTTGGCCTGAGGGCGCGGAACTTGGCCTGATCACGCCTGACCGAGCGCGGCCTGACCTTTGCGGCTGTAGGCTTTGGTCATGCGGTCGGCAATCATGGCCAGAATAGCCATTCCGATCCCGGCCACCATGCCCACACCAAAATCGCCATTGTTGAGGCCGATGTAGATTTCCTGACCAAGGTCGCTTGTGCCCACAAGCGCCGTGATCACCAGCATCGCGACGCCGAACATGATCGTCTGGTTCAGGCCGAGCATCAGCTGCGGCAGGGCCAAGGGCAAGCGCACCCGCCAGAGCATTTGCAGCCGTGTGCATCCACAGGCGCGTGCGGCCTCGATCACTTGAGGAGACACCCCCCGCAACCCGTGCTCGGCATAGCGGATCGCGGGCACGATGGAATAGGCCATGATCGCCAGAAGGGCGGTGAAGTCGCCGAGTTTGAAGAACATCACGAAGGGGATGAGGATCACAAAGAGCGGCATGGTTTGCAGCGTGTCGTTGATCGGGCGCAGAAAGGCCGAGACGGTATCGTTTTCAGAGGCCAGAACGCCAAGCGTGGTGCCAATCAGGAAGGACAGCAGCACGGCGATACCGCACAGATAAAAGGACACCATGGTTTCGGGCCAGACGCCGGCAACCATCAGGAACACAAGGCCGATGCCCGTGCCAATGGCCAGCCGCGCGCCGCCTGCCTGCCAGGCGAGCAGGACCATGACAGCGGCAACAGACAGCCAGGGCAAGCGGGTGATGCCGAAATAGAGGAGAATGGCCGCCAGCGCGATGCCAATGGCCAGGTTGATGCGACCGCGCAGGGCGGCATAGAGGGCCAAACCCGCCATGACCACGCCAAAGCCGATTTTCAACGGCGTGGTGAATTCAAAGCCCCAGGAAAACGGGCTGATGGTTTGCTCCAGCCCGGATTTCACTGGCAGCATAATGTAAAACAAAGCGACGGTTTTGATCGTCTTGATGGCGGCGGCGTATTCCACCAACACATAGTTGAAGGCGTCATTCATCGCCTGTGCGGGGTAGACTTCCCAGGCTTTGGGATAGTTTTTCAGAAACGGAAAGACCTGCGCCAGAGCGAGGATCGCAATGGTCAGGAGACCGGCGGCAATCCAGTAGCGGTTGCGCTGGGCAAAGCTGGGCTCGTCCCCGCCATCGGGGGCACGTGCCATCGCGGCCTGAGCGGTAAGCCGGTCCATGACCATCGCCATAAGGGCAATCACGATACCCGCCAGGATAGCCTCGGCCACATTGGCCTTGCGGATTTGGGTCAGGACCTCCCAGCCAATGTCTGAGGTGCCGCCGATGATCGAGGCGATGATGATCATCGAAAAGGCCGCCATCATGGTCTGGTTGATGCCTAAAAGGATCTGCCGCAAGGCATTGGGCACGCGCACGCGCCAGAACATTTGCATCGCCGTGGCCCCGGCCATCATGCCGGCCTCGATCACTTCTTCATCCACACGGCGCAATCCCAGTGTGGTGTTGCGCACCATGGGCGGCACGGCATAGAGGATCGAGGCGATGAGACCTACGACCGGGCCAAAGCCGAAAAGCAGCAGGATGGGCAGCAGGTAGGCAAAGACTGGGATGGTCTGCAGCAGATCCATTGTGGGCGAAATGATCCGGTCGGCGCGGTCTGAATAAAACGCCGCGGTGCCCACCGCAAAGCCGATCATGACGGCAAGCGGCACTGAGATCAGCACAAGCGCCAGCGAATTCATAGATTCCGACCAGTAGCCGATCAGGACCATGTAAAACATGGCGAAAAAAGTGAAAATCGCCAGCTTGACGCCGGAGACTGCGAAAGAGGCGAGCATCAGCAAGCCGATGGTGAGCGCCCAGGGCGTAGATTGCAAAATGGTTCGCACCCAGGACATGGGATGGTCCATCAGAGAGGAAAATCCGCGGAAGAACGGGCCAAACGTGTCGATGATCACGGCCATAATGGCATTGAGCCAGTCTGTGAGGGGGATTTCCCACGCCTCGGGAAAGGCCATCAGCCAGTCCAGCCTGTCGCGAAAACCCAAGGTCACCAGCGTCAGGCCAATCAGCGCGAACCACGCCCAATGCGTGCGCGTCTCGCTCATGCCGTGGCCTCAGCTTTGTCGTCCTGATCTGACAATCGAGCCAGAGCAGAGATCACGCTTTGAGCTGTTACAATGCCCTCAATTGTGCCGGCGCGGTCCACAGCCACACCTTCCGGGTGGGCGGCGAGCATCGGCAACAGCGCTTCAACAGGCGTCTCGGCGGGCAGGCGCATGCGGCCTTCATCTGGAACCGCGTTGGTATCTATCACTTCATGGGCGCAAAGCACACGCACGAGGGGCACGTCATTGGTGAATTCGGCCACATAGTCATCAGCCGGGTTGGTGATCAACTCAGCCGGTGTGCCGGTTTGCACAACCTGACCGCCGCGCATGATCATCATGCGGTCAGCCACGCGCAGCGCCTCCAGGAAGTCATGGGTGATGAACACGATGGATTTGTGCAAGTCATTCTGGATGCGCAGAAATTCATCCTGCATCTGTCGCCGGATGAGCGGATCAAGCGCTGAAAACGGTTCATCCAGAAGCCACAGATCAGGGTCCACCGCAAGCGACCGGGCGATGCCGACACGCTGTTGCTGACCGCCCGAAAGCTGATGAGGATAGCTTTTCTCGCGCCCTTGAAGACCCACAAGGTCGATGACCTTGTCCACACGCGGCTTGGCATCCGCAGGCGTGCTGCCCTGAAGGCTGAGCGGGAAGGCGATGTTTTCATAGACCGACAGATGCGGCATGAGGCCGAAATTCTGAAACACCATGCCGATCTTGTGGCGGCGGACCTGGATCATGTCCTTGTCTGACTTCGCGAGAAGGTCCTCGCCATCCAGCACAACTTCGCCATGGGTCGGGTCGACAAGCCGCGACAAACAGCGCACCACAGTGGATTTGCCCGAACCGGACAGCCCCATGATGACGAAAATCTCGCCCACGCCCACATCAAAGCTGACATTGGCCGCTGCCGGTATCGCACCTTCGTCCCGCATTCTCGCGACAAGCGCATCAGGATCCTCGGTTGCAGCACTTCCCTTGAAATAGCGTTCCGGGTCTTTGCCGTAGACCTTCCAGATGTTGCGGCAGGACAGGCGGATGTCGGAGGATGAGGTCATGGGATGCGGGCTTTTCTGCAAGGTGACAAAGGCCGGGAATTACCCCGGCCTTTGCACATGGTTTTCAAAAGGTTACTGCTTGGCCGCGAGGCCGGCATCAACCCAAGGCTTCCAGGTTGCCTCGTTGGCGTCGATCCATTCGGCAACCACTTCTTGGAGAGGACGGCCTTTCTGGTCGATCTCCAGCATCAGAGCGTTCTGAATGCTGTTATCAAGCGACATCGCCTCAAAGATTGCGTTTGCACCGGGATAGTCCGTCGCAAAGCTCTTGTTGGCAATCTTGTCGATTGAGGCTTGTTGGAAGCCGCAGGCCTTGCCGCGTTCCTGGCCGGATTCCTCGACACATTCGCCATCGGCTGCGTCCCAGGCCACCCACTCCATGTCCATGTCGGCAAAGAGCCAATGGGGTTGCCAGAACATCATCAGGATCGGATCACCTGTTGCGACTGCAGATTTCGCTTCGGCAATCATCGCGCCTTCAGAGCCGCCTGCGACGGGTTCAAACGGCAATTCGATCATGCCAACCACGTCCTTGGAGCGCGTGCCCCAATCAGCAGGGTATGTGACCAGACGCCCCTTGGGGAACGTATCGGCCGCAGCAAAGGCCTGTGCGCACTCGTAAAGTGCCTCATAGGCAGGAAGGCCGGGGCATTTCTCTTTCATGTAGGGCGGGAAAATCCAGCCTTCCTGTGGTTGCAGACCCAGTTGACCCAGCACAACGATATCACCGCTTTCCACTGCTTTGGGATAGATGTCGCCGACGTTGTTGGTCCAGACTTCGGGTTGCAGGTGCAGATCGCCCTGCGCAATCGCGGCAAACTGAGGCACGGCACCGGCGGTCACATATTCAACTTCGTAGCCCGCTTTTTTGAAGAGCGTGCCAGTGATATGGGCCGAGATATGCTGTCCGGTCCATTCGTTGATTGGTATCCTGATCGGATCGCTGCTGTCCGCGAATGCCATGCCAGAGCCGGCCAATGCCATGACCGCCGCAGAAATCAAGGACTTAGCTTTCATTGTGTATTCTCCCCGTTGATTGGTTCTTTTATTGAGGCCGAGTATGGTACGACCTTGGATTGAGGCCAAACAAAATCTTTATTGACTGGCAAGTCAATTAAAATGGGTAACGTTAAGCGCCGCCACACTGGATTTGAAGAGGCCCAGCGGATAGCGTTTCTTTTGTGTGTCAGCGTCGAAGGGGGAATGTGTGGGACTTGAGGTTGCGTCACGTTGGTTTGCTGCAAAGCAGATTGAAGAGGCAGTGGTGCATATTCATGAGCCGCATGTGGCCTCGTGGTTGCGGTGTAACATCTGGCATGTGCAGGGGCGGGACCGGGATCTGGTGATCGACACCGGCATGGGTTTGCGCCCCATGCTGGACGAGGTGCCAGGGCTGAGCGCGCGGCCTTTGACAGCCATTATGACGCACTCGCATTTTGATCACGCCGGGGGTTTGCATGAGTTTTCGCACCGATGCGGGCACCGGGCCGAGGCGGATGTCATGGCGCGTCCAACGGCACAGAGTACAGTAGCGGATACAGGCTATGTCCGGGCCGAGACGTTTACGGCACTGCCCTATGCGGGGTTTGATCACACGACCTATCATGTGAAACCAGCGCCTTTGACGGGGTATCTGGATGAGGGCGATGTGATCGATCTGGGCGACCGGGTGTTTCAGGTTTTTCATCTACCTGGGCATTCACCGGGGTCTATCGCGCTTTATGACAGGGCTAACGAGACACTCTTTAGTGGCGATGTCATCTATAATGGTGATCTGATTGATGACCTCTACCATTCGGAGGCCGAGGTTCTGGCGGAGTCCCATGCGCGTCTGCGGGAGTTGCCCATCCGGGTGGTACATGCCGGGCATTTTGCCTCCTTTGGCCGGGACCGGTTGTTGGAGTTGCTCGACCTTTATCGAGATGGTGGGTTGCGGGTTGGAGATGCAAGTGCATGGATCGCGGGTGAAATGGAGGGGGAAACATGAGCCGAACTGCGATCATCACGGGCGGGCTGAGCGGGATCGGTCTTGAGATTGCGCGCGTGCTGATGGCCGAAGGCTACCGTGTTGCCATTGGCGCGCGGCGCGGGGCCGATCCAGTAGAGCAGGATAAAGCGCGTGAGAGTTTAGGTGAAGATGTGTTCATTGCTCCGCTCGATGTGCGCAAGAAAGGCTCGGTGGCGGCGTTTTGCATGGCGGTCAAGAATCGTCTTGGCGCGGTGGAGATTTTGATAAACTCAGCGGGGATTGAATACAAAGAACCTGTGGCCTCTCATAAAATCGACGCGTGGAATGACGTGATTGAGACCAACCTGACAGGGCCGTTTTTGATGTGCCGTCAGGTGATGCCGGATATGATCGAGGCCGGCTGGGGGCGGATCGTCAACATTGCGTCGACTGCGGCGCATACAGCGAAACCTGAGCATGCGGCTTATTGCGCTTCAAAGGCGGGGCTTTTGGGGCTGACGCGCGCAACCGCGCTGGAGGGCGCGCCGCACGGGGTCACCTGTGTCAGTGTCAGCCCGACCTGGGTTGAGACAGACATGCTGCAGGGCTCAGCTGCCAAAGTGGCCGAGGCGGAGGGGCGCGAAGTGGCTGATGTCATCGCTGAGATTGCCCAGGCTAATCCGCAGAACCGTCTGGTACAGCCCAGCGAGATTGCTGAGTTGGTGGCGTTTTTGTGCTCGGATGCGGCCCCGGCTCTGACGCTGGAAGATATACAGGTAAACGCTGGCGCTTTGTGGTAGAGGACTTAGGTCTTCAGCCAGTCGAGGATGATCTTGGTGACTTCTGTCGGGGCTTCTTCATGTGCCAGATGCCCCAAACCGTCGAGGTTCTGCACCTTTGCATTCGGCAGGCGCGCGGCGGCGCGGTCTGAGACAGAAGGCGGCACAGCCCCGTCTTTCTCTCCGGTGATCAAAAGGCAGGGTGCGGTGACCTGAGGCATGCGGCCCCAGATGCCATCGGTGTTCCAGGCCGCCATCATTTGCAAGGTCCCGTCCACATGGGCGCGGTCCGAGAGCAGGCGGTTGTAATAGGCCAGACCTTCGTCTGTCAGCTTCGATCCGGTGGAGCGGATCACGTTACGCGCGCGGTCGGGCCGTCCGCCCCCCGCGGCAAAGGCCATGGCCGTGAGTGGGTTCATGGCCAGAAACTTGGCGAGCATCGGAAAAAGCCACCCGGCCATGCCCTCAAACCGGTCTAGAGCGGCGTTTATGCCAATGACTGCGGGCGGTTGGTCCTCTGGTGTTGTGAGCCGTAGCGACAACTCAAGCGCGACAGCGCCACCAGCAGAATGACCGATGATCGCAGATGGGTGCCAGCCTTCGGCCTCGCACATCGCTGCGATATCATCGGCGGTGCGCTCAAGCCCGAGGCGAAACCGGCTACCGGCCTGTGTGAACCCGTGTCCTGGAAGATCAAGCGCGATGACGCGGTGGGTTTGGGCCAGCGTGGGGATCAGATCGCGCCATGTGTGGGTCGTCGCCCCGGCCCCATGCAGCAACAGCAGGATTGGACCTTCGCCCAGTTCTTGCACATGCCAGTCATGGGGGCGGTGTTGGATGCGCCGCGACTGCCCGCTGAGCGGCCAATCGGGGAGGTCACGCTCCCAATCCACTGCTCAAGGCTCCAGCGCGGCGGTGACCGAGGCGCTGATCCTGTGCGCATCGGCGCGGGGCAGGGCGAGGTAGTCTGCGCCCAGACGCACGGCAATAGAGCGGGCGCTCTCGGCGGGGCGGTTGGCTGTGTCGACAAGAACACCGGGCACGCCCTGACGCGCCAGACCTGCGGCGATGGTTTCGGAGTCTTGCCGGGCTTCAGCACGGTCAGGCGTGCCGCTGAGCGGGATGTTTGCGCGCCCATCCGTGAGCAAGACAAGGGTGGGGCTCATCCCGCGACCACGGGCATGTTGCGCGAGGTTTGAGGCCGCGACCAGCCCCGCTGCCAACGGCGTGCCGCCCCCGCCGGGAAGAGATGAGAGTTGGCGTTTGGCCTGCACCAGTGACCGTGTGGGGGACAAGAGAAGTTCGGCCCCGTCACCGCGAAACGCGATAAGTGCAACATGATCCCGCCGCGCATAAGCCTGCGCCAGCATCAGTTCCACGGCCCCTTTGGCTTCGGCCAGACGGGCGACGGCGGAAGACCCGGAGGCATCTACAGTGAAGATGAGAAGCCGGTCTGAGCGATCCTCAAAACGGCGCAGGCGAATGTCAGACGGGTGAATGATCACAGGTCGATGCGCATTTTGTGGCGTGCGACGCAAACGCTGCCACGGGGCGGCAGTGCGCAGGGTCGCGACGGGGTCGATGCGCGCCTGTTGTGAGGGACGTCCGGGGCGCGACGGCAAGGGTCGCCCCCGACGATTACCGCGACGTTTGGAGCCTGCACCGCTGCTGGCGGCACGCTCTTGGGCGGCGCGGGCCACTTTCAGGCGATCCAATAAATCGGGTGGCAGCAATGCGGCAATCGCCTGCACCAGTATTTCATCGGGCAACTTGTCTGCACCTTTGCCACTCCCGTCATCTGCTGCGTCGTCCGGCGGCGGAGGCGTGTCTGGCGGCGGGTCCATTGCAGGTTCTTCTGCCTCTGCCGGAAAGTGCGTGGCGCGGCTGGGGTAGACCAGCTCGACCGCTTCCATCAAGGCCGCTTCGCCGACTGACTTTTCACGATCCAACGCTGCAAGCGCGCGCGCGGTGCGCAGGGCCAGCAGGGGCGCGCGCAGGCTGTCGATCCCGAACCGCGCGGCCAAGGCCACCAGAAGCCCCATGGCATCTTCGGGCACGGCAATGCGTGCCAGACTTTTGCGCGCCGTGTCCAGATCGGCGCGTGCAGGCAGGCGCAGCGCTTGGGTCCGAAGCGCTTCATCCTCCGGTTCGATATGAAAGGCGAGCCGGTCTTGCAGCGATAAAGGCGGGGCTTCTTCTGCTGTCGCCCCTTCATCCAGAAGGACCAGAGCATGCCCAGTATCAGCATCCAGAATTTGCGACAATCTTGCGGCCAAGTCAGCACCAGTGCGTTCTGCCATGGTCAGAACCAGAAGTCCGGGCGTCTCAGAAAGCCCCTTGTCGCGCACGGGCCGGCCTTCGGCGAGTGACGCGGCGATGTTGAGGCCGCCAAAGAGCTGCAAATCAGAAATGCCGGGGTGAATGCGGCGGGGTGTGTCAGGCATGTGTTTCAATGCGGTCTCAAACGCATGCCGCACGGGCGACATGCGCGCGCGTAGGACCATGCCCTTGAGTCCTCCGGGGTCCACCGCCAACGCCGCCAGCGCGCGTTCCATTCGGGTCGCGGCGGCGGGGCGGGTCATCCCAGAACGTCCGCAACCATGCGGCTTACACGGGTCACAGACCCGGCCTCATCCAGTGGATCGCGCCGCAATCGGTGTGCCAGAGCCAGCGGCGCCACTTTGCTGAGGTGGTCGCGCGTGATCGCGGGCGCGCCTTCATAGGCAGCCAGGGCCCGTGCGGCGCGCAGCAGCGTCAGCTCCCCGCGCAACCCGTCTGTACCAAGCGCGAGGCTGAGCGCGGCGCAGTCTTTCAGGATCGCATCGCTGCTTTCCGTGGCGCGCAGCTTGTCCCGCGCCGCGAGGATTGCCTTGCGAATCTTGCCGTCCTGCCGTTTCCACTTGGTCATGAACCGGTCTGTGTCGGTCTCAAACGCATCGCGGCGGCGGATCACCTCGATGCGCTCGTCGATATCGGTGGGCGACGTGACTTCGACAGAAAGACCAAAGCGGTCAAGCAGTTGCGGGCGCAGCTCGCCCTCCTCGGGGTTGCCGGAGCCAACCAGAACAAAGCGGGCGGCGTGCCGGATCGAGAGACCTTCGCGCTCGACCGCGTTAACACCTGATTGCGCCACGTCGAGCAAGAGATCAACGATGTGATCCTCAAGCAGGTTGACCTCGTCAATATAGAGATACCCCCGATTGGCACGCGCCAGCAGGCCCGGTTCAAAGCTCTTTTCGCCTTGGGTGAGGGCGCGTTCGATGTCGAGCGCGCCGGTGACGCGGTCTTCGGTGACGCCAAGGGGCAAGTCGACCACCGGGGTGGGGCGCTTGACGATTTTGTTTGCGCGCACCTCCGCCCAGTCGGGGCAATCCTCGGGGCGCGCCGCGTTCACCGGGCAACCCTCAACCACCTCGATGGGCGGCAGGAGTGCGGCCAGAGCGCGGACGGCGGTGGATTTGCCGGTGCCCCGGTCGCCAAAAACCAGAACACCGCCCAATCCGGGGTCAATCGCGGTCAGAATAAGCGCCTGCTTCATCGTGTCCTGACCGACGATGGCAGAAAAAGGGAAGGCCAAAGTCATGCTGCATGCCTCAGATGTTCTAGGGGATCGCGCCCGTGCCATGTGCCACGACTGTCGAGGATGCGAAACCGCGCGTAAAGCTCTTCGCGGAACCAATTTCCATCGCGCACGGCCTTGATCGCGCGGGCGTGCGGGCCGTCCTTGCGGGCGAAATTGGCCATGACATGTGTGTCTGGCCAGACCGAAAAGGTGATCTGGTGCAAAAGAGGAACCTCGCCGATGCCGATCTTGAAGGCCACATTGGGGTCCTGTCCGATCACGGTGCTGATGTCCGGCACCCGACGCCAGAAACTCAGCGCGGCCAGCGGGCTGATCGTGGCGCGGGTGAGGGCGGCGATTGGGCCGCCCTCGGAGGCTGGGTGGCTGTCAAAAGGTGCCACACCCGACCAGATGCCGCGTGCGGAAAGCGTGCTCATGAACAGCGTATAGTTTTCCTCAGATTTGGCTTGATAGCGTTTGAATATACGTTCTGAAACAGTACGTTCCTGTGCGATCTTCAAGTTTGGCCATGTGGCGAGGATGGCATAGACACCTGTATTGGGAATAGGTGTGAACCCTTCGCCGGTGCCCGAACCGCAGAGTTTCCAGAACCCGATATCCGGCACGCGGCGCAGGCTTGGCCGTGCCAGGCCCATCATCGCAAAGGCCCAGAGTCGTGCGGCGCCGCGTGGAAAGCGGAAAAAGCTGAGGCTTACGGTTTGGATCGCACTATTCCCTCAAAGCGTGCCCTCCGGTCACAGGCACAAGTCTTGTCGAAAGCGTCCGGGCTTTAACCTGAACATCAGATAAAGACCGGGCGCGTGCAACGCTCGTATCCTGCGCTGCGTTCGACCAAAAGCTGTGATTCAGGTTTTTGGCCGAACGCTTTAGATAAAAGAGCGTGAATGCAAGATTGTCAATTTAGATTGACACATGTAGGGTTTGAATATGTTGACACGTATAGACCCGACCCTTCAGCAGGCCGTAGAGCGCGCCACCGCGCCACATGCGGTTGTAATCGGGGCGGGGCTGGGCGGACTGGCCTCGGCGATGCGGCTTGGGGCCAAGGGGTATCGCGTAACGGTCTTGGACCGGCTTGAGGGGCCAGGCGGACGTGGATCGGCGATTTGGCAGAACGGGCATCGCTTTGATCTCGGGCCGACGATCGTAACAGTGCCGGGTGTTTTTCGCGACCTTTGGGCGGCTTGCGGGCGCGACTTTGATGCTGAGGTCGATCTGCGACCCCTTGATCCATTCTACGAGATTCGCTGGCCCGATGGCAGTCACTTCACCGCGCGGCAGGATACCGATGCCATGCGTGCCGAGGTGGCCCGGCTGAGCCCGCGTGACGCCAAGGGCTATGATAAGTTTCTGAAAGACAGCGAGGCGCGCTATCTCTTTGGGTTCGAAGACCTTGGTCGGCGCTCAATGCACAAGCTTTGGGACCTGATCAAGGTGCTGCCGAGCTTTGGGATGATGCGCGCGGATCGGTCAGTCTATGCCCATGCCGCGAAGCGGTTTCGCGACGAACGGCTGCGCATGGCGTTTTCCTTCCATCCGCTGTTCATTGGGGGCGATCCGTTCCGTGTCACCTCAATGTACATCCTTGTCAGCCATCTCGAAAAAGAGTTTGGCGTGCATTACGCCATGGGCGGTGTCGAGGCGATTGCCAAGGCGATGTCCACCGTTGTCGAAGAGCAGGGGGGGCTTGTGCGCCACAACGCGGAAGTGGATGAAATCCTTGTTAAATCCAACCGTGCTGCTGGCGTGCGCCTCACTGGCGGTGAGGTGGTTGCCGCTGATGTTGTGGTCTCAAACGCCGATGCCGGGCACACTTATTCGCATCTGATGCGCAATGTGTCGCGCCGCCGCTGGACCGCGCCACGGTTAAAGAAATCGCGTTGGTCCATGGGGCTTTTCGTCTGGTATTTCGGCACCGGGGGCACGCGCGGGGATTGGGCCGATGTGGGTCATCACACAATCCTCAATGGCCCGCGTTATAAGGGTCTTGTGGATGATATCTTTATCAAGGGCCATCTCGCCGAGGACATGAGCCTTTATGTGCATCGGCCCACGGTGACAGACCCCACAGCCGCGCCAGAGGGGGATGACACGTTCTACGCGCTGAGCCCTGTGCCGCATCTTGGGCATGACAATGACGTGGACTGGTCGCAGATGGCCGAGTCCTATCGTCAGAAAGTTCAGGCGGTGCTGGAAGATCAGCTATTGCCGGGGCTGGAGGGCAAGATCACAGCCTCCGAAGTGTTTACGCCCGAGACGTTCCGAGATCGCTACCTCAGCCCGTATGGCACTGGATTTTCCCTTGAGCCGCGCATTTTCCAAAGTGCCTGGTTCCGACCGCACAATGTCAGTGAAGAGCTTGAAGGGCTGTATTTGGCCGGGGCAGGAACGCATCCCGGCGCGGGCTTACCGGGTGTGGTGTCCAGTGCTGAAGTGCTGGGTCAGCTTGTCCCGGATGCTGCAGAGGTCAAAGCACGATGATGCAACCTGCGGATATGGCGCATTGCGCAGAGGCCATTCGCGATGGGTCACGCTCTTTTCATGCCGCCTCCAAGCTTTTGCCGCGCAAGGTGCGCGATCCGGCCTTGGCGCTTTATGCATTTTGCCGCCTTGCCGATGATGCGGTGGATTTGCATGCTGAAAAGGCCGATGCGGTGTTGCGCTTGCATGAAAGGCTGGATCTGGCCTATCGCGGCACGCCGCGTGATGCGCCTGCGGACCGGGCGTTTGCGGCAATGATTGATGAATTTGAGATGCCGCGGGAATTGCCCGAGGCGCTGCTCGAAGGGCTGGCCTGGGACGCAATGGAGCGGCGCTATGCGACATTGTCAGACCTGCGCGCCTATTCCGCACGGGTGGCTTCGGCAGTCGGCGCGATGATGTGTGTGCTGATGCGGGTACGCGAGGCGGATGCGTTGGCGCGGGCCTGCGATCTGGGTGTTGCGATGCAGCTGACCAATATTGCCCGCGATGTGGGGGAAGACGCGCGCGAAGGGCGGCTCTATCTGCCGACGGACTGGCTGATTGATGAAGGACTGGACGTTGAGGGGTTTCTGGAGAAGCCGGAAATGACCATGGCCTTGCGTCGCGTGATCAAGCGGCTCTTGCGCGAGGCCGATGCGCTTTATGTGCGCTCCGAGGCCGGGGTTTCGGCGCTTCCGCTTTCCTCGCGGCCGGGGATATTTGCGGCGCGTTACATTTACGCCGGGATTGGTGGGCAATTGCGGCGGCTCGATATGGACTCAGTTGCGCACCGAGCCAAAACATCCGGCGCGCAAAAGATCGGCTGGCTGATGCTATCTCTGGGGCGCGCGGCGGGCACACTTGTGATGCCGCGTTCGTCGGTCATTCATGCGCGTCCTTTGCCGGAAACGGCTTACCTTGTTGAGGCGGCGTCTGATCTGACACATCGCGCACCAGATTGGAGCGACGCGCTTTATTCAACAATGGCGACCCTGCGCGCGCGGGACGTCAACCAAGTCACTCAGAGACAGGCGCGACCGCGCGCCACGAGCGCCGCATGAGCTGGCTTGTCTTCGGCATATTCCTCGTCGCCTGTCTTTCGGCAGGGGCCACAGGCGGGCTTTTTCCGCCGGGCAAGTGGTACGAGGCACTGACAAAACCCGCGTGGACGCCCCCCAACTGGGTCTTTCCCGTGGCCTGGACAACGCTTTACCTTTGTATGGCAGCAGCAGGTGCGCGGGCTGCGGTGCGGCCAGACAATAGCGTGGCCATGGCGCTCTGGGCGTTGCAGATCGCGCTCAATGGGTTGTGGACACCAGTGTTTTTTGGACTGCAGCGGATCAAGCTGGGGCTGGTTGTGCTGACCGGGCTTTGGCTGTCAGTGTTCTTTGGGATGATTGCGCTGTGGCAGGTGGACTGGGTCGCCGGGCTTTTATTTGTGCCGTATCTGGCATGGGTGTCGACGGCGGGGGCGCTCAACTACTCTGTTATGCGACTGAACCCCGAGGCGGCCAAGGCGGGGTAGAGACTGGAATTTTGCAAAATTCCAGTCTGGAAAATTGCAATTTTCCATCATCTTTAAAGGGCCTCACTGGCGTCAAAGAAGCCAGAGAACGAGTCGAGATCAGGGCTTGACTAGAGGCCAAATGTCCAGCCAGAGCGGCGCGGCACGCGCAGGGCCAGCATAGGTTTCAGGAGTGGCGAGCGAAAGCGTTTGAGATCAAGCGCTTCATGTACGCCTACGGTGTCTTCTCCCTCGATCACTGTGCGCACAGCGGCGCGATTGTAAAACGGGGCATCCAGCATCGGCATCACTTGCGTCGGTTTGTGCCCGGGATCTGCCCGGGTTTCGCGGTAGAGTGCCCAGAGACTGCGCTTCATGTGGGCTTTGGGCGGGGGCGTGACCACCTTTGCGCGGCCCTCGCCATCAAAACGCACGCCCAGGCCCAACTCGGAACCGTCAAGCCGGGTGGCGTCATAAAAACATGTGCTGCCATCGCCCGTGGGAAAGCGCCCCCAGGTCCAGAAGGTGAAGTCCTGTTCCAGTGCACGGGTGCCGAAATTGGCGTCGAAATAGCCGTGCCCGTCCCATTGCCAGCCATCGCGGTCCAGATCGACCTCGATCTTGGCCGTCGGTGCGAAGGGGCGCCAGATATGGGCGCCGTCCTCGGTGAGCGGCAGTTCCACTTGGCTGAGCGCGCTGGGCGTGACTGTCACGCGCCCGCGCACGCGGCTGACCAGAGGCGGAGAGCTGATTTCGTCAATCTCAATAATGAGTTGTCCGTCGCGCCACTGTAGCGAAGAAGGGCCAACGGTAAAGCTGTCTTCGGTCTGGCGCAGGGCGCTTTGCCCCCGGTCGGTCATGGTAAACCGCCCGCCGGGGCCATAGGTGGCCACATTGATGCAGACGTGGTTTTCCGGGTTGCGGCGGCCTGACCAGGCATACCAGGGCGAAAAAACCGACCCTATGAATGCGATGATGGAGATGGCGCGTCCGCCACCATCTTTGATCCCGTCGATATACCACCACGCGTAGCCATTGGGCGGGACGGCGAGGTTGAAGTTTGGTCGCTCAAGATCGCCGCGGCCGCGTGCCGGGCGGAGAGGGTGGCCATCGGGACGCCCGCCCCCGGATGGGTGCCGCCCCCCACCAAGTAGAGCCCTGCGACCGGAGTCCGCGCCGTCGGCCTCTGAAAGGCCGCCATTGTTCCATGCGGGCTCTGCCCGTAAAGGGATCCGTCCGAGGCGGGAAAGAGCCGGTTGAAGCCCGAAGGCGTTGTCAGCGCCTCGCGTCCCGGTGTCGGTGCGAAGCTCAGCCCGAAACGGTCCAGCGTGCGGAAGGTGCGTGTCTGACATCTGGTGAACTCCTCTTGCGCAGGCCAGCCGCCCATGGGCGGGGCATTCGCGATGATCTCAAATCGTTCCAGTTCGGGCCGGACCTCTGGCAGGCCGCGATCCTGGGCGCAGACATAGAGCGTGGGGTCGGTCACGCGCTCGCCGCGCAGGAGGGCCTCGAATTCCGGCTTGGGCTCGGCGCGGAAAAAGACATTGTGATGCGCCAGATCGAGGCCCTGCGGTGTGGCGGCAAAGGCCCAGACCTCGGCGGAGAGGCTGCGCTGAGCGTGCTTGGTTTGCGGTGCAACATGCGCCACGTCTGATCCGAGCGCGCCTGTGGTCAGCGCCTTGGGGTCGCCGTTGAAGAGAACGCAGTCGGCGGTCACAACGCTTTTATTGCGCAGCTGGATGCCGCGCACCGCGCCTTTCTGAGCCTCTATGCGTTCGACATGGGCGTCAAAACAGAACTCAGCTCCGCGCGCTTTCGCTAGGTTCATGAGGGCCAGCGCCAGTTGGTGCATGCCCCCCTTGACCACCCAAACGCCTGCAGCTTCGGCTTGCCAGATTAGCGACAGAAGCGCGGGAGACTGATAAGGTGAACCGCCGACATAGGTCGCGTAGCGGCCAAAGAGTTGCGTCAGGCGCGGGTCGTCAAAGCTGCTGTCCAGAAGACCCGCGAGGGTTTTGTGCGGGGCCATCTTGGGGATGAGATGCGGATGCATCAACACATGTGCCGCAAGCTTGGGAAGGCTGGGTGTCGCGGCTTGCATCATTGGGGCATCAAAGCCTTCAAAAAGTGCGCGCGCGCGTGTGCAGAAGCGGTGGAACTGGGTTTGGGCCTTGGGTCCGGCAAAATCTGCAATGGCCTGCGCGCTGGTGTCTTCGCTGTCAAAAAGGTCAAGCTGGCTGCCATCGGACCAGAAATGGCGGGCAATCAGCGGCTGTCGGATCAAGGTCACATGATCCTCAAGGCGTTCGCCCATACTGGCGAACAGCTCTTCGAAAACAGGGCGCATGGTCAGAACCGTTGGGCCTGTGTCTACCGGTCCGGCGGATGAGGGCAGGGTGCGCAGTTTCCCGCCGGGATGGCCGTGGCGTTCAAACACAGTCACATCAAGACCCGCATGGGCCAGCCGCGCAGCCGCCGCAAGCCCGCCGATCCCGGCGCCGATCACGGCAACCCGGCGCGATCCTTGGGTAGAGGCGTGCTGTTCCATCATGGGGGAATTGTTGACTCGTCAGAGCAATGTGTCCAGTATGATTTACACATTGTTTGTCATGATTGCGTGACAAATTCGTTTTTGACCATGGCTAGGAGCCTGAAATGCCGCTGTCTCACCGCATAAACTCAGCCGTTTTGAACGCGTTGGAGATCGCGCAGGCCGCGCCTGCTCCCGGCAAACTGGCTGAGGCGCTCAGCTATGCCACCACACCAGGTGGCGCGCGCATCCGGCCCACGATCCTGCTTTCGGTGGCGATGGCCTGTGGCGATGATCAGCCGGTGCTCACAGATGCAGCCGCTGTGGCACTGGAGCTGATCCATTGCGCCTCACTGGTGCATGATGATCTGCCGTGCTTTGATGACGCCGCGCTCAGGCGCGGCAAGCCGTCGGTGCATCTGGCCTATTCCGAGCCGCTGGCGGTGCTGACGGGTGACAGCCTGATCATTCTGGCCTTTGAGGTTCTGGCGCGCGCTGCACACCATGACGAGGGCAGGGCGGCCAAATTGGTGTTGTCCCTGGCACAGCGTACCGGGATGCCGGGTGGGATTTGTGCCGGTCAAGGTTGGGAGAGTGAGGCTGAGGTTGACCTGACTGCCTATCACCGGTCCAAAACCGCCGCGCTCTTTGTCGCCGCTACCGAAATGGGCGCGATTGCCGCGGGCCATGATGCGGAATCTTGGCATGACCTCGGGGCTTTGATCGGAGAGGCGTTCCAGGTGGCGGATGATCTGCGCGACGCGGTTCTTGATGAGGACAGCCTTGGCAAGCCGGTTGGGCAGGACGACCTTCATGGACGACCCAACGCGGTGGCCACCTACGGGGTTGATGGGGCCGTGTCGCGGCTCAAGGATATTCTGGCCGGGGCGATTGCCTCGATCCCATCCTGCCCCGGAGAGGCGCAGCTGGCCGAGATGGTGCGGCTTCAGGCGCAGGCGATTATGCCGAAAATGCCCGCCAAATACCGGACATAGCCACGCATGGCCGTGCGGGACCCGGATATGCGCCAGAGCTGGTCGCCATCGGGGTGGTTTGCACGGCTGATCGCGCGCCCCGGATTTCAGAATATTGCGAGCGCGCTCCCGTTTGGGAGGGGCATGGCGCGGCGGGATGGCGCGGAAATTTTCGATATATTGCAGGGATTTGTGGCTAGTCAGGTGCTGGCTGCGCTGATCGAGCTGAATATCCTGCGCACGCTTCTGGATGGGCCGCAGAGCGCCGAGAAACTGGGATTTGACCATGCCGTGCCCGCCGACCGTATGGATCAGCTTTTGCGCGGTGGCCTGGCGCTGGGCCTGCTCAAACGACGGCGTGACGGGCGTTACGCGCTGGCACGCAAGGGTGCGGCTATTCTGGGCGTGCCGGGGTTGGAGAACATGATCCGGCACAATCGTGAATTCTATGCTGACATGGCCGATCCCGTGGCGCTTTTGCGGGGGGAGGGTGAGACGCATTTGGCGCGGTTCTGGCCCTATGTGTTTGGCGCGCAGGGGGAAATCGCCCCGGATGTGGCGGACCGGTATTCCACGCTTATGGCCGAAAGCCAGGTTTTGGTGGCCCGCGACACCCTGTCGATGCTGCCGATCAAGGGCGATGTCACCGTAATGGATGTGGGCGGTGGCTCTGGCGTGTTTCTTGCCGAAGTGCTGCGGCGCAACAAACAGGCGCGCGGCATTCTGTTTGATCTGCCTCAGGTCATGCCGCAGGCCGAAACCCGCATCGCCAACCTCAAACTCAGCAAGCGGGTTGCCCTGCACGGGGGCAGTTTTCGAACGGATGCTTTGCCGCGGGACGCAGATGTCGTTTCGCTGATCCGGGTTCTCTATGACCATGAGGATGCAACGGTCGAGGCGCTGTTGCGCGCAGTTTTTGAGGCGCTGCCGAAAGGGGGCCGGTTGATTATCTCCGAGCCGATGGCGGGCGGGGCTAAATCTGATCGGTCGGGTGATCTTTATTTCGCCTTCTACACAATGGCGATGGGCACAGGTCGCGCGCGTTCGGCACAGACCATTGCCCGCATGTGCCAAGAGGCGGGGTTTGAGGGCGTTCAAATACCATCAGCACGCCGCCCTTACATCACCAGCGCTTTGAGTTGTCGCAAACCAGGCGGGGATGTTTCAAAAAATTGAGGCTTGTCAAGTTTCTGGGTTAGAGAAAACTGTAAAGAAAACTTGACACTTTGAGCTGTGCCAATAAACTTACACTCAGGCCCGAAATGCGACATGAGTTTGCATTCAAGATCGGGCCGGGGAGTGAAGACTTGGAAGCCCGTGCCGTATTTTTGAATGGTCCCAAAGACCTTAGGCTGGATACTCTGGCGCTGAAGCCGCCGGGCGAAGGCGACCTTGTGGTCGACATCTCTTACTCAGGAATTTCCACCGGAACTGAAAAGCTTTTCTGGACCGGAGAAATGCCGCCTTTTCCGGGGTCTGGCTATCCTTTGGTGCCCGGATACGAGGCCGCAGGCGAGGTCGTTGAAGCGGATTCTTCCACCGGGTTCAAACCCGGAGATCAGGTCTTTGTTCCGGGTGCGGATTGCTTTGCGGAGGCGTTCGGTCTCTTTGGTGGTGCAGCGTCTCGATTGGTCACACGGGCCGACCGGGTGACGCGTATCGATTCGGGCATGGGTCCCGAAGGAGCGCTTTTGGCGCTGGCCGCGACGGCCCGCCATGCGATGGCAGGGCTGAACAAACGCGTGCCCGACCTCATTGTGGGGCACGGCGTTCTGGGCCGTCTTCTGGCGCGGCTGACGGTTGCGGCAGGCGCGCCGGCGCCAACGGTTTGGGAAATCAGCGAAGCGCGTCGCGGCGGGGCAGAGGGCTATGAGGTCATTGACCCGGCTGATGATCCGCGCCGTGACTATGAGGCGATATATGACGCATCCGGCAATGCCGCGATCCTGAATGACCTGATTGGTCGCCTGACCAAGGGTGGCGAGATTGTTCTTGCCGGGTTCTACCCGCAGGGCCTGAGCTTTGCGTTTCCACCTGCCTTCATGAAAGAGGCGCGTCTGCGTGTTGCTGCGGAATGGGCGCGTGAAGACCTCACAGCGGTGAGTGCACTTCTCGACAGTGGCGCGCTGAGCCTGAAAGGGTTGATCACCCATCATGTTGCCGCCGAAGCCGCCAAACTGGCCTATCCGGCAGCGTTTGAAAATCCCGATTGCCTGAAAATGATACTGAACTGGAAGGACGCCGCGTGAAAGACGATGTGCCAAACCTGAAAGACTTCGACAAGCGCTTGCGCGACGAGGCGTCCGAGGAGCCGACCCTGGAGGTGCCGCAAAGCGAGCCCACCAAGAAAACCCAGATCATTGCGATCTATGGCAAGGGCGGGATCGGCAAGTCGTTCACGCTGGCCAATCTCAGCCATATGATGGCCGAGCAGGGCAAGCGCGTGCTGCTCATTGGCTGTGACCCGAAGTCGGACACCACCAGCCTTCTTTTTGGGGGCAAGGCGTGCCCCACGATCATCGAGACCTCGACCAAGAAGAACCTCGCAGGCGAGCAGGTTCAGATCGGTGATGTCTGTTTCAAACGCGGCGGCGTGTTTGCCATGGAGCTGGGCGGGCCCGAAGTCGGCCGGGGCTGTGGCGGGCGCGGGATCATTCACGGGTTTGAGTTGCTGGAAAAGCTGGGCTTCCATGATTGGGACTTTGACTATGTCCTCTTGGATTTCCTGGGTGACGTGGTTTGCGGCGGGTTTGGCCTGCCGATTGCGCGGGACATGGCGCAGAAGGTTATTCTGGTCGGTTCCAATGATTTGCAGAGCCTATATGTGGCCAACAACGTCTGCTCGGCGGTAGAGTATTTCCGCAAGCTGGGTGGCAATGTGGGTGTCGCGGGGCTTGTGATCAACAAGGATGACGGTTCGGGCGAAGCGCAAGCCTTTGCTGAGGCTGTCGACATTCCGGTTCTCGCTTCCATTCCGCAGGATGATGACCTGCGTAAGAAATCTGCGAATTATCAGATCGTTGGCACATCTGAAAGCCAATGGGGCAGCCTTTTTGCCGGCTTGGCTGAGGAGGTTGGTATCGCACCGCCTGTGCGACCTGCTCCGCTCGATCAGGATGGGTTGCTTGAGCTTTTTGACGGCTCGGAAACGGGTGCAGGTGTGACGCTGGAACCCGCCACTGACATGGATATGCGCGGCAAGAATGCCGAGCCGAAAGAAAGCCTGGAGGTGGTTTATGACGACGCCTGAGGTTTCTTCGAACGTCCAGAAGGACGAGGTGCGCGCGATGCTTCAGCAGGCGCGTAAAGACCAGCTGCAGAGGCTTCTTTTCGACATTCGCGCCTTGGGTGCCACGCATTCAGTTGAAGGAACCGCATGAGCGACGAAGTCACATATGACAGCGCCGCTGAGGCCGAAGTGATCAAGGGCAAACCGCGTGAAGATGCGCCGGAACTGACCGGTGATCCGGGGCTGGGGTGTCATTCCGGCAAGGATATGGAAGTGGCCGCACGCATGGCCGGGCAGAGTGGTTTGCTTGACCAATATGCGCGCGACTACCCGCAAGGCCCACATGACAAGCCGCAGAGCATGTGTCCCGCTTTTGGAAGCTTGCGTGTGGGCCTGCGGATGAAGCGGGTGGCGACGGTCCTGAGCGGTTCGGCGTGCTGTGTTTATGGGTTGACGTTTGTCAGCCACTTTTACGGTGCGCGGCGCTCGGTGGGCTATGTGCCGTTCAATTCCGAGACATTGGTGACCGGCAAGCTTTTTGAGGATATCCGCGATTCCGTGCATGAGCTGGCCGATCCTGATCGGTTTGACGCCGTTGTCGTGACCAATCTTTGTGTGCCCACCGCAAGCGGCGTGCCGCTGCGGCTTTTGCCGGATGAGATTAACGGCGTGCGCATCGTTGGTATTGACGTGCCAGGATTTGGCATTCCGACCCATGCCGAGGCCAAGGATGTTTTGGCGGGGGCGATGCTAAATTATGCGCGCCAGGAGATCGAAGCGGGGCCTGTGGCCGCGCCCGAGGGCGGCAAATCAGACCGGCCAACCGTCACCATGCTGGGCGAGATGTTCCCGGCCGATCCGATGATGATCGGCCAGATGCTGGCGCCTATGGGACTGGCAGCGGGGCCGGTGGTGCCGTGCCGGGAGTGGCGCGAGCTTTACGCCGCCCTTGATTGTGGCGCTGTGGCAGCGATCCACCCGTTCTACACCGCAGCCATTCGCGAATTCGAGGCCGCGGGGCGGCCCATCATCGGCAGTGCGCCTGTGGGGCATGACGGTACCGCGGACTGGTTGAAAGCCATCGGCGAAAACTTTGGAATTGCTGCAAAAGATATAGCCAAGGCGCAGAACGCTTTCCTTCCTGCCATCAAAGGCGCTTTGGGGGCCAAGCCAATCAATGGCACCATAACCTTAAGCGGATATGAAGGCAGCGAGCTTCTGGTGGCGCGGCTCTTGATCGAGAGCGGTGCGGATGTGCCTTATGTGGGCAGTGCGTGTCCCAAGACCGCCTGGTCTCAGAGTGATATCGACTGGCTGGAAGCGCGGGACGTCAAAATCAACTTCCGCGCGTCTCTGGAAGAAGACTGCGCGGCGATGGAAGGGATCAAACCCGATCTCGCCATTGGCACAACGCCTGTGGTGCAAAAGGCAAAAGAACTCGGTATTCCAGGGCTTTATTTCACGAACCTCATCTCTGCGCGACCCTTGATGGGGCCGGCGGGTGCGGGCAGTCTGGCCGATGTGGTCAATGCGGCGATCGCCAACAAGGAGCGCATGGATCACATGCGGGAGTTCTTTGAGGGTGTGGGCGCAGGTGACACTGCGGGGGTTTGGGAAGGTGATCCCAATATTCGCGAGGATTACCGCGCCACGAACCTCAAGAAGCTCGAAAAAGCGGCGCGTGTCGCCAAAGCGCAGGAGATGATCTGATGCGCGTTTGGGGCTCAATTCGGCACGTCGGTATTACGTCGGTATCACGTCGGTATTGCGTCGGTGCGTTGGCGCTCTTGACCAAAAGGTCCCGGATCAAGTCCGGGACTGCGGGTATTTTTGACAAGAAAGAAGCCGGACTCTCCTCGAAACTGGAGGGCATGGGATGCTGATCCAGGATCATGATCGCGCGGGCGGCTATTGGGGGGCGGTTTACGCCTTTTGTGCCGTGAAGGGCCTGCAGGTGGTGATTGACGGTCCGGTGGGCTGTGAGAACCTGCCGGTGACGAGCGTTTTGCATTACACCGATGCGCTGCCGCCGCATGAGTTGCCGATTGTGGTCACCGGGCTTGGCGAAGAAGAGCTGGGCCGTGAGGGGACCGAAGGGGCGATGAAACGCGCCTGGGGGACGCTTGATCCGGCACTGCCTGCGGTTGTCGTCACAGGCTCGATTGCTGAGATGATTGGTGGTGGAGTCACCCCGCAGGGCACTAATATTCAACGGTTTTTGCCGCGCACCATTGATGAGGATCAGTGGGAGGCCGCCGACCGGGCGATGACCTGGCTCTTTACCGAGTTTGGGATGACCAAAGGCCGGATGCCACGTGAGAAGAAGCGTGAGGAGGGCGCCGCGCCCCGCGTCAATATCCTTGGGCCGATGTATGGCACGTTCAACATGCCCTCTGATCTGGCTGAAATCCGGCGTCTGGTCGAAGGGATCGGGGCTGAGGTCAATATGGTGATGCCCATGGGCGCGCATCTGGCCGAGATGCGCGATCTGGTGAATGCGGATGTGAATATCTGCATGTATCGCGAGTTTGGCCGGGGGCTGTGCGAGGTACTGGAAAAACCTTACCTGCAAGCGCCCGTTGGGGTCGATAGCACCACGAAATTTCTACGCAAGCTGGGTGAGCTTCTTGAGCTTGATCCAGAGCCGTTCATTGAGCGCGAGAAGCATTCGACGATCAAGCCTGTCTGGGATCTGTGGCGTTCGGTCACGCAGGATTTCTTTGCCACGGCCAGTTTTGGCATCGTGGCGAACGAGACTTATGCGCGCGGTGTGCGCAATTTCCTGGAAAACGACATGGGCCTGCCTTGTGCCTTTGCTGTGGCGCGGGTGGCGGGGCGCAAGACCAACAACGAAGAGGTGCGCGCGCTTGTTCATCAAAAGCGCCCCCTGATCCTGATGGGGTCGATCAACGAAAAGATGTACCTGGCCGAAATGCAGGCCGGGCATGGACCGCGCCCGGCGTTTCTCCCTGCTAGCTTTCCGGGCGCGGCCATTCGCAGAGCCACAGGCACGCCCTTCATGGGCTACGCCGGAGCCACCTATCTCATTCAGGAGATTTGCAACGGGCTTTTCGATGCGCTGTTTCACATCCTGCCGCTTGCGAGCGAGATGGATGCCACCGCCGCGACGCCCACGCCGCTCAGGCGCGATTTCCCCTGGGATACGGATGCTCAGGCCGAGCTGGACCGGATTGTCGAAAGCCACCCCGTGCTGACGCGCATTTCCGCCGCCAAATCATTGCGTGACGCCGCTGAGGATGCGGCGCTCCGACAGGGCGACGCGCGTGTCGTTCTGGAAACCATACAAGCGCTCGCACCCGGCGGGCAGAGACTTCAAAAGGAGGATTGATCTTATGACAGATCTCACATCCAACCCACCCCAACGCGGGTCAACAAACCGCCCCAGAACATTGGAATATTGGCTTTATTTCGTGCCGATCTTCTTTCTGGCGCTGCCGTTTACCTTTTGGCGCTGGGGGCGGGATATCGTGAACATGAAGTCGCTGAATGTCCGGGGGCCGCTGGCGCGGGCCTGGTCAGAGGCAGACCGGATCACGCCACTGATTTTCTCGGCCTGAGCCTTTGGGCGCAGGTTTGAGATACGTTCTGCCTTTCCGCTTTGGCGGGCAGACGCCCCAGGACCGAAAGGCCCCCAGGGAACCCGGCCGCGGGGTACGCGGCGTCAGCATAACGTTCCGGAGGAAAGTTCATGGCTGATAACACCGACCTGTCGATGACGGGTCTAACCGACGAGCAAGCTCAGGAGTTGCATTCGGTGTATATGAGCGGCCTTTGGCTGTTCACGCTGATTGCATTGGTCGCGCACATTGCGACCTACATCTGGGCGCCTTGGTTCTGAGGAAGGATCGAAAATGTCTAAGTTCTACAAGATCTGGCTGGTTTTCGATCCGCGCCGTGTGTTTGTCGCACAAGGTGCATTCCTGTTCCTCTTGGCCGCGATGATCCACCTGGTGGTTCTGTCAAACGGGGTCAACTGGTTCGAGAATGCGGCTGCGTCACGCGCT
Organism: uncultured Roseovarius sp.; assembly: GCA_947496175.1. GTDB lineage: Bacteria > Pseudomonadota > Alphaproteobacteria > Rhodobacterales > Rhodobacteraceae > Roseovarius. The sequence goes on along the minus strand of CANMBU010000001.1, from coordinate 37,103 downwards.
GCGGCCTCTGAGTGATCAAGGCTTGCTTCGTTAAAACTGTTGCGGGCGGGCCAGCGCCTGCCCGCAACAAACCACAAAGAATAACATCGACCGGGCCATGGCGGCCTTGGGTTGAAAGAGCGGAGAGAAGCAATGGCGTTGCTCAGCTTTGAAAGAAAATACCGCGTCCGCGGAGGGACCTTGATCGGGGGCGACTTGTTCGACTTCTGGGTCGGTCCTTTTTATGTGGGCTTTTTCGGGGTCACGACGTTTTTCTTCGCGACGCTGGGGACAATCCTGATTTTCTGGGGGGCGGCGCATCAGGGCACGTTCAATCCCTGGCTCATAAACATTGCCCCACCGGACCTGTCCTATGGGCTTGGGGCCGCGCCGTTAATGGAAGGCGGGTTGTGGCAGATCATCACGATCTGTGCCATTGGCGCTTTCTGTAGTTGGGCGCTCAGAGAGGTTGAGATCTGTCGCAAGCTGGGGATGGGGTATCACGTGCCTTTTGCCTTCAGCGTGGCGATCTTTGCCTATGTCACGCTGGTGGTGTTCCGTCCGGTGCTGATGGGGGCCTGGGGGCATGGGTTCCCATATGGTATTTTCAGCCATCTCGATTGGGTTTCCAACACCGGCTACGCCTATCTGCACTTCCACTACAACCCGGCGCATATGCTGGCGGTGACGCTCTTTTTCACCACCACGCTGGCGCTGGCGCTGCATGGGGGGCTGATCCTGAGTGCGGCGAACCCTGAGAAGGGCGAAGAGATGCGCACGCCGGATCATGAAGACACGTTTTTCCGCGATTTCATCGGCTATTCGGTGGGCACGCTGGGCATTCACCGGGTGGGGCTTTTGCTGGCGCTCAACGCCGGGTTCTGGTCGGCGATCTGTATCATCATTTCCGGCCCCGTGTGGACCAAAGGCTGGCCTGAATGGTGGAACTGGTGGCTTGAGATGCCGATCTGGCCATCGCAGATGGGGGTGTAAGCCATGATTGAGTATCAGAATATCTTCAATCAGGTGCAGGTTCAGGGTCAGCCCGAATGGGGCATGGACGATGACGGCACTCTGACGGCTGAACGCGGCTTTGCGCCGCGGTTCAGTAAGCTTGTCGGCTGGATCGGCAACGCGCAGCTGGGGCCTATAAATCTGGGCTGGACCGGGGTTGTCAGCCTGGTGAGCTTTATCCTGGCGCTGAATATCGTGGGGATGAACATGTTGGCCCAGGTCAACTACTCGATCCCTGAATTCCTGCGGCAGGGCTTCTGGCTGGCGCTGGAGCCGCCGGGACCGGAGCATGGGCTGTCCATTCCACCGCTTAATGAAGGGGGATGGTTTATCATTTCCTCGTTCTTCCTTTTGGTCAGCGTCATGAGCTGGCTGGCGCGGAGCTGGATCCTGGCGTCAAACCACAAGATGGGCAAACATATCTTCTGGGCCTTTGCCTCAGCCATCTGGCTGATGCTGGTGCTCAACCTCTTCCGCCCCATCCTGATGGGGTCGTGGTCAGAGGCGGTGCCTTATGGGATCTTCCCGCATCTGGATTGGACCACGGCATTCTCGATCCGTTACGGCAACCTCTATTACAACCCGTTCCACTGCCTTTCGATCGTCTTCCTCTATGGCTCCACGCTGCTCTTTGCGATGCATGGGGCGACCATTCTGGCGGTGACGCGCTATGGCGGGGACCGCGAGCTTGAACAGATCGTGGATCGCGGCACAGCCACCGAGCGTGCGGCCCTCTTCTGGCGCTGGACGATGGGGTTCAACGCGACGATGGAGGGGATTCACCGCTGGGCCTGGTGGTTTGCGGTGCTGACGCCGATCACGGGTGGCATTGGTATTCTGCTGACCGGGACGGTTGTGGACAACTGGTTCATCTGGGCGCAAGAGCACAACTTTGCCCCCGCTTACGACGGCTCTTACGGCTACGAGGCTTACGGGTCTTATGAGGCCTTCATCGGTAAGGAGGAGTAAGACATGTTTCCCAAATGGTTCAAAGAGTGGAACAAACGCAATCCCACCAACATCTACGGGCCAGCGATCTTTGTGGGTGTCGTGGGGGCGGCGGTGTTTTCGGCGGCCATTCTGATTGCCCTTGGCCAGCCCTATGCAACTGAGAGCCTTCAGACCGGGCCGCGCGGGACGGGGATGTCGATCACCGAGTTTGACAGTGACCGGGTGGTGCCGGACCCCGATATTGCTGAGCTTATTGAGGACCCGCCATTCCCAATCGAAGCCGATGAACCAATTGCATCGGATATCTATGAGAACGTGCAGATCCTTGGCGGGCTGACGGAATCCAACTTCAACCGGCTGATGGCGGCGATGACACGCTGGGTCGCGCCCGAAGAGGGCTGCGCATACTGTCACGGAGATGGCGACATTGAGACATATGGCGAAGACAGCCTCTACACCAAGGTTGTTTCGCGCCGGATGATCGAGATGACGCAGAACATCAACGAGAACTGGGATGGTCATGTGAATGCCAATGGTCAGGTCGGCGTGACCTGCATGACCTGTCACCGTGGTCAGAACGTGCCAAGCGACATCTGGTTCAAGCTGTCGCCGGTGAATGAGCGTGTGTCCGGATGGGCGGCTGTTCAAAACCGGGCCACACCGCTCAGTTCGTTCACATCGCTGCCTTCGGATGCGCTTGAGACCTATCTGGTCGAGGGCGAGACCATCGGTGTGCATGATCTGGAAAGCCGGGTGGCCGGTATTCCGGGGCAGGACGGGTATCCTGGTATCCAACAGGCTGAGCGGACTTATGCACTGATGAACTACATTGCCAATTCGCTGGGTGTGAATTGTGTCTTTTGTCACAACAGCCGCGCCTTCTATGACGGGGCCGAAGTGACGCCGCAATGGGGCACTGAGAGCCTTGGTATCTCGATGGTTCAGGAATTGAACAACGATTACCTCATTCCGCTCAAAGACACCTATCCGCCTGAACGGCTGGGCCCAGTGCATCAGGATGCGCCGAAAGCGGCCTGCCGGACTTGTCACAAAGGCTATCAGCAGCCGTTGCAGGGCACGAATGTGATTGCAGATTGGCCGGAACTGGCGACGACGGGCGTGCCGGATTACGGCAACTGAACGACTTGGACGTGGGCCGCTTATCGCTAGCGGCCCTGTCCTCAAATCGCGCACCTGCTGCCCGATTGATGCGGGTTGCGCCTCAGCCGCCTTGAGGGGGGTGCGATGCCAAAAGATACACCAACAACACCGCTTCTGGACCGGGTCGCTGGCCCGTCCGATCTACGACAATTGCCGGACAGTGATCTGGCCGAAATTGCTCGGGAACTTCGATCAGAGGTGATTTCCGCGGTGTCCGAGACAGGCGGGCACCTGGGCTCGTCTCTTGGGGTTGTGGAACTGGCCGTGGCCATTCATGCGGTGTTCAACACGCCAATGGACAAGCTTGTGTGGGATGTGGGGCATCAGTGCTATCCGCACAAGATCCTCACCGGGCGGCGGGACCGCATTCGCACCTTGCGTCAGAAGGATGGGCTAAGCGGGTTCACCAAACGCGCAGAGAGTGAATACGACCCCTTTGGCGCGGCGCATAGCTCAACGTCGATCAGTGCCGCACTTGGGTTTACCGTTGGGCGCGACATGGGGCGGCCCACGGGTGATGCGATTGCCGTGATCGGCGATGGCTCGATCAGTGCGGGCATGGCCTATGAGGCGATGAACAACGCGGGTGCCGAAGGGCGGCGGATGTTTGTCATTCTCAATGACAATGAAATGAGCATTGCCCCGCCTGTGGGCGCAATGTCGTCCTACCTGTCCGGCCTTTATGCCAATGAGCCGCTGGCCAAGATGAAGAGCCTGGCCGAGGGTTTTGAAGCGGCCCTGCCTGCGCCGATGCGCGAAGGGGCCAAGCGCGCACGGCAGCTTGTGACGGGGGTCTCAGAGTCCGGCACGCTTTTTGAAGAGCTGGGGTTTGAATATGTCGGGCCAATCAACGGGCACGACATGGAACAGCTTTTGCCCGTGCTGCGCGCAGCGCACACACGGGCCACCGGGCCGGTTCTGATTCATGTCTGCACGGTCAAAGGCAAAGGGTATACGCCGGCTGAGGCCAGCGCCGATTGTTATCACGGTGTCTCCAAGTTCGACGTGGAGACCGGGGCGCAGGCCAAGAAATCGGCGTCCGCGCCGTCTTATACGTCCGTCTTCGGCAAGGCGTTGACGCAAGAGGCCGCGAGAGATCCCAACGTTGTGGCGGTCACTGCGGCGATGCCATCGGGCACTGGCGTCAACATCATGGCCGAGCGGTTTCCGAACCGCGTCTTCGATGTGGGCATTGCCGAACAACATGGCGTAACCTTTGCGGCCGGGATGGCGGCCAGCGGGCTGCGACCCTTCTGCGCGATTTATTCGACTTTCCTGCAACGCGGCTATGACCAAGTGGTGCACGACGTGGCTTTGCAAAGCCTGCCGGTGCGGTTTGCGATTGACCGGGCGGGGCTTGTGGGCGCTGATGGGCCGACCCATGCAGGGGCGTTTGACATCGGGTATCTGGGCGCTTTGCCCGGTATGACCTGCATGGCGGCGGCTGATGAGGCGGAGCTGACGCATATGGTGGCGACGGCCGCGGCGCATGACGAGGGACCGATTGCGTTTCGGTATCCGCGTGGCGCGGGGACCGGTGTGGCCATACCTGAGCGCGGCGAGGTTCTAGAGATTGGCAAGGGCCGGGTGCTCTTTGAAGGATCAGACGTTGCCATCCTGTCTTACGGAGCACATCTGACCGAGTGTCTGGAAGCGGCGGAGATACTGGAGAATGCAGGTCTTTCGGTCACTTTGGCGGATGCGCGGTTTGCCAAGCCTCTGGATCGTGATCTGGTGCTGCAACTGGCAAGCCATCACCGGGTGCTGATCACGGTGGAAGAAGGCGCGATGTGCGGCTTTGGAGCCATAGTGTTGCAAACGCTGGCCGCCGAGGGCGCGTTGGATCGTGGTCTTGCTATACGCACAATGCACCTTCCGGATCGCTACATTGATCAGGCAAGCCCGGATGAGATGTATGAAGCGGCGGGGCTGACGGCACGGGACATTGCGCTCACTGCGACACAAGCCGCCGGGTCAACTGCCGATGTCGTGCCGCTTGGGGTTGTCAAATAGAGGGTGACTCCTTTCGAGTGTGCGCATGATTCTGACCATGTCCCGGCAGAAAAAGTCTATTTTCCGACAAGCTGTTAGGACGAATTTCCCGTCACTGGCGGAAATCACCGGCGGTTTTCAAACGCGATTCCGTTGTTTTTTCTGCCTTGCAGCACGTTATGCGGGCGTGTTCGCGTTGGTTGTAAGAAAATTGAGTTTTCTCAATTCTGTGCAGGCCCAGCTTAATCTTTCATTTTGCGTCTACTGTGGAGGATCTTTCTGCGGAAAATGCCGCAGGTGCTTGGTTAAATGGTTCAGATGTGGTCCAAGAAATTCTTTGACTTAGCGTCACTTGCGCAGAACCCTTGTCGTAATGCCGGGATAAACCGGCGGGGCAAGAGGGAGCCAAAACATGACCACATCTGAAGACCCGCAAAGCGCGGGCGAAGGCCACATGGAGTATTCGACAGACTACGAAATGGGCCAGGACAATATCAGGCCGATGGGGCTTGATATTCATAACCCGGTATTCCTGATCTCAAGTGTTGTGATTTTTGGGTTCGTGCTGATTGCGCTTGCCAATCAGGAGGCCACCGCAGAGTTCTTTGGCTGGCTGAGGCCATGGCTGACAAGCACGTTTGACTGGTTTCTTGTTCTTTCTGTTAACGCAATCACGCTCTTCTGTCTGGTTTTGATTGTTTTGCCCGTAGGCTCGGTCAGGATCGGCGGTAAGGACGCCAAGCCCGATTATTCCTATGCTGGCTGGATCGCGATGATGTTCGCAGCCGGTATCGGTATTGGGCTGTTGTTCTTCGGGGTTCTTGAGCCGGTTTACTACAACTTCGCCGAAGATGGCGGCGCGCGACCTCTTGGAGTCGATATCACGCAGCCGGGCAATGAATATGTGGGTGTGGTTGGAACCATTCACCACTGGGGCCTCGAAGGGTGGGCGATCTATGCCGCCGTTGGTCTGAGCCTTGCCATCTTTTGCTATAACCTCGGCCTTCCGCTGACGCTTCGGTCTGCGTTCTATCCCATTCTGGGCGAACGTGTCTGGGGCTGGTGGGGCCATATGATCGACACGTTGGCTGTCTTTGCGACGCTCTTTGGTCTGACCACATCGCTGGGCCTCGGCGCGCAGCAGGTGGCGGCGGGTCTCAATGAGATCTTCGGCATTGAGCCTTCAAACACCGTAACAGTTGTCCTGATCATCGGCATCACGCTGATTGCTCTGGGGTCCGTCTGTCTTGGCATGGATAAAGGCGTCAAGCGGCTCTCAGAGATCAACATGGTCATGGCGGTGTGCCTCTTTATCTTCGTGATCCTCGTCACGGGCGTGGGCGCTGCGATCTCGCGGTATTTCAGCGTGATGGTCGACTACGTTGTGATGCTTCCGGCACTGTCCAATCCGTTTGGTCGAGAAGACACCAGCTATTTCCACGGCTGGACGACCTTCTATTGGGCGTGGTGGATTGCATGGTCGCCTTTCGTGGGCATGTTCATCGCGCGCATCTCCAAGGGGCGTACGGTGCGTGAGTTCATCATTTGCGCACTGCTCGCCCCCACGGCTGTCTGTGCGCTCTGGATGTCGACCTTTGGCGGTGCTGCCATCGATATGCTGAACGCAGGTGGCGCTGAGGGTGTCAAAGCCACGGTGATCGACAGTTATGCCCCCGAGGGCGCGCTCTTTGGGTTCCTCAAGGAACTGCCGCTCTACAGCATCGTGGCGCCGATTTCGCTGATCCTGATCGTGATCTTCTTTGTCACGTCTTCGGACAGCGGCAGCCTTGTGATCGATACGATCACGGCAGGTGGCAAGATGGATGCGCCGGTGATCCAGCGGGTCTTCTGGTGCACGCTGGAAGGGCTGGTTGCCATTGCGCTCTTGCTGGGCGGCGGGTTGTCGGCGCTGCAAGGGGCGGCGGTGTCTACGGGCATTCCGTTCACGCTTGTGGTGCTGATGATGTGCTACTGCTTGTGGCTGGCACTTCGCTCAGAACGCGCCAAGCTCTAAGAGCAACCTGAAGATTTAAGATCGGCCTGGGGAGACCCCGGCCGATTTTCTTTTGGGCTGCACAAAGAAAAGGACCGCTCTCTTGGAAGCGGTCCTTTCTTATTCGATATGTGCTGGTCGCTTAACTTTCAGGACCAACCGAGGCGAGGTAAGCCCAGATATTTACGGCGTCCTCTTCCTTTCGCGCTTTGAACGTCATTTTGCTGCGCGCTTTGTCATTTCCGGTGACTTCTCTGAGGTAAGCGGTCGGATCTTGAACGTAGGTCACAAAAGAGGCCTCATCCCAGGCCAGGCCGCCTTCACCGGCAGCAACCATGTCTTTCGAGTATTTGAAGTCTTCGGTACCTGCGGTCCGACCGACGACGCCGAAAAGGTTCGGCCCGGTTTTGCCACCTTTGACAATGGCGTTGCCATCGGCATCCTGAACCATGTGGCAGGACTTACACTGTTTAAACGCTTTTTCGCCGGCTGCGGGATCGCCTGAGGCGGTGTCTGCAGCGAAAGCTGGGGCTGCGATACAGAAAAGCGCAGCCGTGGCTGTTACATAAGATTTCATTACGTCCTCCGTGGTGTTGGCTTGAGCAACACATAGAACCTGAACGCTCGAGTCAACAGTGTTATGGTCAATTTGCCGCTATTAGCATCAAGCCACTGCATGAGCGATGGCGCATTGCTTCCACAAAACGCTCAGCGCTTCGACAAGATGATCGATATCTGCTTCATTGTGCAATGGTCCGGGCGTAAAGCGCAGGCGCTCTGTGCCTTTGGGAACCGTGGGATAGTTGATTGGCTGCACATAGATGCCCCAGTCACGCATCAGGATATCGGCCAGCATCCGGCATTTGACCGGATCCTTGATCATCACGGGGATGATGTGGCTGGGGTTATCCAAATGCGGAATGCCCTGTTTGTCCAGTTGATTGCGCAGATAGGCCACGCGTTCGCGTTGCATCTGGCGTTCAATCTGGCTTTGCTTGAGATGGGCCACGGATGCCTTGGCAGCGGCGGCCACAGCCGGGGGCAGGGCGGTGGTAAAGATGAAGCCCGAGGCAAAGGATCGGATAAAGTCACACATTGCCGCTGATCCCGTAACGTAGCCGCCCATGCAGCCATAGGCCTTGCCCAGCGTGCCCTCAATGAGGGTGATGCGGTCGGCAAGCCCCTCTCTCTCGGATACACCACCGCCTCGGGGGCCATAAAGCCCAACCGCGTGCACCTCATCAAGATAGGTCATGGCGCCATGTTTTTCGGCCACTTCAACAATCTCTTTCATCGGGCAGATGTCGCCGTCCATGGAGTAGACGCTCTCAAAGGCCACGATCTTTGGCGCATTGGCTGGAAGGCTGGCCAGCTTGCGGTCCAGGTCTTCGGGATCGTTGTGTTTCCAGATGACTTTGCGGGCGCGGCTGTGGCGCATGCCCTCGATCATTGAGGCATGGTTGAGCTCGTCCGACAGGATCACCGCATCGGGCAGGCGCGCACCCAGGGTCGACAGAGCCGCCCAGTTGGAGACATACCCGGAGGTAAAGAGCAGGGCGTCTTCCTTGCCATGCAGGTCGGCCAGTTCTTTCTCCAACTCCACATGGTAGTGGTTGGTGCCTGAGATGTTGCGCGTGCCCCCGGCGCCCGTGCCGCAGAGATCAATGGCGTCTTTCATCACCTGCCGAATGTCATCGTTCTGGCCCATGCCGAGATAGTCGTTGGAGCACCAGACGGTTACCTCGTCAGGGGCGTCATCATCATAGCTCTTGGCCTTGGGAAAGGACCCGCATTGGCGTTCAAGCTCGGCAAAAATACGATAATTGCCTTCCTCTTTAAGCGCATCGAGCTGCGCGTTGAACATGGCATCAAAATCCATGGGATCCCTCCGGTCTTGTCGTCTTTGTTTGTGTCGGTTTGGGCGCAGGAAGCATCCAGCGCCAGAGTTTGGCATCAGGGAGTGGCAGCACCATCAGCCAATGTTCGAGCAGGGCGAGGCCGGTGATGGCGCTCAAGAGCGCAAATCCGGTGATCTCGCCGGGTGTGGTTGCTGCATAGAGACGCTCCAGCCAGCAGGCGATGGCAAAGGTGAGCGCGGTGATTGAAACGGGAAACACCCAGTTGAGCCGCTGAATGCGGAAATGGCTGGCCAGATGGCCCAAAGCCTCGGGCAGAAACTCGGTATTGATCTTGGGCACGCCGAAATAGAGGTTCAGCTTGGCCGAGATACGGGCGAAATAGAGGATCGTGAAGGTCCAGAGACCTACGGAATTCTCCGCCCCTGCAGCGTAAAGCCAAAGGCCCGCAAAGATCACGGTCAGCAGAAGTTCGTGATAGGCAATCGTGCCCCAGGCGCGGGCAAACCGCTCCCATTCCGGCAGGTCATCGGGGCAATCACGCAGGTTGGGGCCGGTGATGGCACCCGACAGGAACGACAGCTCCACCCAGCCCCAGATCGCCAGAGCCGCCAGGAACGCCCCATAGGCGGCGGTAACTGTGCCCATGTCCAAAGTGGCGGCAAACCCCCAAAGACCCACACCCAGAAAGGGCAGGGCCATCAGAGGCGAGAGCAGCCGCGTGCGCGCGCCCTTGGTATCGGCATGGCGCACAACCATCAGGATCACCCCGGTGGAGAACCACCAGATGAACAGTGCGAAAACCGCGGCGACCCAGGGCGAAGCGCTCATTCTGTGCCTCCCGCGTCCCGGGCGTGACCCGGGACCTCGTGGCCGTGGAGGTCCCGGATCAGGTCCGGGACTGCGGCTGCCTTATGCCAATGGGCGTGTCTCAATAGACAGGCTCCAGTCTTACGTTAGCGGGCACCTGGTGTCCCTTCGATGGGATGAGCAGAAGCTGCACAAAGGCAGTGGCGGCCCGCGCCGAGGCGCTCATGCGTTTGACAAAACCAATTGGCCCGCCCTGTTTCTTGGCCGCGTCCAGATCGACATTGGCCTTTTGCAGACGCTCCAGAAGCGGCTGCCATTTGGGGCTGTCGATATCGAGCGTGATCGGGAAGATCTGTTTGGAGAGCTCAGAGGTTTTCGTGAAGACCTCATGTGCGTACCAATCGGGATCCACCCCAAGTGCCTTATGGAAAGCCGGGCGCTGGTGGTCGCGCACATACATTGTGGCATAAACCGCCGTCAGGAAGAATTTGATCCAGTAGACATTCTTGCCCGAGGTCAGCTTGGGATCTGTCTTCATCAGAAGGGCAAAGGCCTCGCCATGGCTGAACTCGTCATTGCACCACTCGCGGAACCATTTGAAGATCGGATGGAAGCGATGTTCCGGGTTGGCCTCCAGATGGCGGAAAATGGTGATATACCGCGCATATCCAATCTTTTCAGACAGATACGTGGCGTAGTAGATGAATTTCGGGCGGAAATAGGTGTATTTTTTCTTCTGAGTCAGAAAGCCCAGATTCACCCGCAACCCCGCCTCACGCAGGGCATCATTGATAAAGCCGGCATGCCGGGCCTCATCGCGCGCCATCAGCTGAAAGAGCTGGGTGATGTCCTTGTTGTTGCCGCGGCGCTTCATCTCTTTGTAGAGGACGCAGCCAGAGAATTCGGCAGTGCAGCTTGAGATCAGGAAGTCGATGAATTCCTTCTTCAGCTGAGGCTCCATGTTCTCCCAATCGACATGATCCCAGTCTTCATTCTTCTTGAAATGCCCGCGGTTGGGGTCGGCTTCCATCTGGTCAATCAGCTTGTCCCAGTCTTCACGGACGCCGCTGACGTCGATGGCATCAAGCTCATCAAAATCGGTGGTGTAGAAGCGCGGTGTCAGCAGAGTGTTCTGCATCGCGGTTTCCGTGGCCATCTCATCGTTGAACTGCGCATCCTGAGCCTCGGCGATGGCGAGACCCTCTTCCACTGTGGTGGCGTCTGCGGTGTGTTTGCTTTGCATATTCATAGCGTGACCTCCTCTGAAAAGGAGAACTCGCAGAGCTCCATCACCTCAAAATCACCTGTAAGCCGTGTCCAAAGCTGCTCAAGCTTGCTGGCGCGAATGATGGTGGCTTCGCGCTGTTCGCGCACCACTTCACCGAACGGCGCCATGATTTCGTCGCCGTGTACTTTCACCTCGTCGCCGGGATAGATCACTGCGCCATTGTCGAACCGCACATGCGCGTGCAGGCTCTCAAAGCAGTGGCTGACCTCAACCGTACAAGGTGCCCTCTCAAAGTCTTTCGTAAGCCAACCCATTTTTTGGCCTCCTCTCTATTGTGCCAAAAGGCGTGCAAACGCCCTGGCGTTATCTGCGCCGAACCCCATCAGATCGGCGCTCCACCCCGTGCTGGGGTCGTAAATTGCGATGCGTCCGGTTTCGTACCGGACAAGCGTCAGCGGGCCGTCCTCAGCCACGCGGTGTTTCGTGCGTTCGCGCTGGATCACACGCCAGACGCCGGAAATGAATCCACCCTCTTCGGGGCTGAGATCGGCGATTAATGTACCGTCCAGATCGGTCACCGTGGCACTTCCGGCCATGTCGCCAGTGAGATGGAAGGTGCGCTCATGCGTGATCTCACCCTTGGGCGGCACATAGGTAACGGGCTGATCCGTCACGCGGGCCCATGTCACCAGCGCCAGAATAGTCAGAACCAGCGTGCACACCGCCACGATCAGGATGCGCGGGACAAGTTCCTTGTCATGCGATGCCTGTGTTGCGGGAGGCAGGTTGGTGTCGGTTCGGGCCATTCTTTTATGTCCTTATTCGGCGGCGACGGGTGCGGGGCTTGGTCTGCGGGCCACTTGCGGCGTGTTGATGCGTGCCTCTGCCGCCTCGGCCATCATTTCGGCAATGCGCTGGGCATCTGGAATGCAACGCAGGGCGGGCTGGGTCTTGCTGATCCGCCAGGGGCGGACATGGGGCCAGCACACCAGATAGCTGAGCTTGGTGGTGCCCAAGAGGTCAAAGGCGATGGTGCCGGTTCCGGATTTGCGCAAGTCCAGATCGGCCCGCGCAATCTGCGTGTAGGGCAGGTTGAGCGTGACAGTCAGGGCTGCGCCGATGCGCATGGCCACGCGCTTGTTGGTGATGGTGTAGATCGTCGCGCGCGCCTGCACATAGCCAATGATGATCAACAGCGCTGCTGCGATCCCTCCCAGGATGATGAAGGGGAAGGAGGCGGCAAAGGCTGTGTCGAACGGCACGCGGTCAATCAGCGTGATAAAGCGCCAGGCGAAAAGCGCCACGAAATAGGCACTGACCCAGTAAAGATTGAGCGACTCGCGGGTGAGGGCCCACCAGTTGGGGCGACCCTGCCATAGGATCTGCTCGCCCTCGGGGGGGCGTTCGGGCAGGCCGGGAACCGGTTCTACTGCGAAATCATCATGATCGTGAGGCATGGCGCCCTCCGTTTGCGCTTGGCTTAGCCGATGATCGGGCCAAAGCGGGCGTCATTGCCGTAAAGCGTGCCGCCGCCGTAATAGGCCGATATTTTGTCTTCTTCGAGCTTGGTCACCTGCCGGTTCGAGGCATGTGTTGGCACGTCAGCGAACTGGTGGCCCATGATCTTGAGGACCTTCACCTTGTCCTTCCAGACCCGCACCAGCGTCATCGGGACAAGCCGCTTGCCGCCGCCGTGCTCTTCGCTGAGCTCATATTCAAGGTAGCGGACAAGCTGTTCCGGCTCGTCGATCCAAAGATCTGTGATGGTGCCCACCGCTTCGCCGTCGGCTGCCACAACAGGCAGCCCGCGCGGGTCGCGTCCTGCGGCGACGTGGAAATGTTCTGTGGCGGCCATCGGCACGATCTTGGGGTGGCCATGACCGTCAAGCTCTGGCTGATCTTCACGCGGGGCCCATGAGGCGGGGCCGACGCCATCCGTCATCGGGTTGCCGGTGGGCTGGAAGGGAAAGCCATTGCCGTGGGCCGTCTTTGCCAGCGGTAGGTTGTCCCGGTCGCCGCGTTGGCCCGAGGGCACGGTCAGTTCACCGCGGCCATGGGGCAGAATAAAGGTTTTGTCCTCTGGCACGGGGAACATGCCCTGATTGGCCGAGATATTGCCGTCGTCATCCTCAAGCGGATAGCCCTCGCGCATATTCTCGCGCTGAATGTAGTAGATCAGCCCCGCGAAGAAGAACCAGAACAGCCATATGGCCACGCTGGCGAGGTCGAAGTTTCCGAAAAATGCATTGCTCATGGCATCATCCTTTCCATGGCTCGGCCCGTCATGTCGGGAAATCGGCCAGGCCGATACGAGCCGATCCTTGTGGGTTTGTGTCGGAGGTCAGCTTGACGTGGCGCACGAGGGGTCCGAGGACGGCGAGTGTCACGAAAAGCAGAACGATTTCTGTGTGATAGACAAATGTGTAGCCGGTGGCCGTGCTATCGAGCACCTCGCCCCATGCGCCTGAGGTGGCCATGGCGTTGACGCCATCGCGTAAGGCTCCGCCGAAGGCAATTGAAAGGCCCGCCGCGGTGGCTTGGGCCGCGCCCCAGGCCCCAAGCGCCAGACCGTGGCCAGCAAGGCCGCGTGCGGGCATGTTCATGGCGGCTGTGAGCGTTGAGACAGCAAAGATGCCGCTGCCCAGGCCAATGAGACCGGCACCGGCAAAGAACATCGCTGTGGACTGCACCGGTGCGGCAAAGACCACGATGGAGAATGCGGCAACGCCCACCAGAACGCCGAGTGCCGCGAGGCGGTAGGGGTTGCGCCCCTGGCCAAGGAGTTTGCCACTTAGGACAAAGCCGCCAAGCGCTCCGACGGCCCAGATGGCCGTGAGTGTCGTGGTGGCTGCAACAGACAGGCCAAGCACTTCGCCGCCATAAGGTTCCAGCAGCACATCTTGCATGTTGAATGCCATGGTGCCGAGAAAGACCACGGCCAGAAGCCGACCGGCCTCGCCGCCCTGCATCAAGTCGGCCCAGGCCTCACGGAAGCGCGGGCGTGGTGCGGCGCGTTCGGCTTTGGTCATCGGGGCCATTTTTTCCTGTTTCCAGAGCGCGATCAGGTTGAGGATGATCCCCACCATGGCCGCGCCTTGCACGACTTTCACAAGACCCAGCTCGGTGAAGTCCCGCAGCAGGAAGCCCACGATGATGGCCGAGAGCGCCATGCCCAGCAGGAACATGACGTAAAGCAGTGCCACAACACGTGGCCGCGTGTCGGGATCGGCACGGTCCGTGGCCAAAGCCAACCCGGCGGTTTGGGTCATATGCAGGCCAAGACCAGTCATCAGGAAGGCGATGGCGGCCAGCACTTCGCCTGCCCATGTGGGGCCGACGACTTGCTGTCCTGAGAGCACCAGAAGGGCAAAGGGCATGATGGCCAGACCACCCATTTGCCACAGCGAGCCGAACCAGAGGTAGGGAATACGCTTCCAGCCGATAGCGCTACGATAGGTGTCGGAGCGGAAGCCAAGCAGCGTGCGGAAGGGAGCAATCAGCACGGGCAGGGCGATCATGAAGGCCACGATGGTGGCCGGCACCGAAAGCTCGACGATCATCACGCGGTTGAGCGTGCCCAAAAGCATGACAGTGGCCATGCCCACCGAGACCTGAAAGAGCGAGAGCCGCAAAAGCTCACCCATAGGCAGACCTTCACTGGCGGCATCTGCAAAGGGCAGGCTGCTCAGAGGAAGCTGCTTAAGGCGTGAGGAGAAGCTCATGCACTCACCTCCAACGCCTGGGAGATGTAAAAGCCGGATGTGATGCGGTTCAGAGGGGTAAGCCTGCCCTTTGCGCCGGTGTCGGTATAGGCCTGGGCCAGACGCGCCGGGCTGTGCGGGATCATGGTGGGCGAGCGGTCTGAGCGCGGGAAAAGCTTTCCTGCGTACCACATGGCCATCAAAAGCGGCGTGCGCGGGGCAACGGTAAAGACAATGCGTCCCGTGGTGCGGTGCATCAGAGTTGCGAGCGACCGGGCAATATCGGCGTCGCGGTAGTAAATCAGGCTGTCCATGGCCATGACATGGTCAAACCGGCCAAGCTCTTCGCGCAGCATGTCGCCGGTGTGAAAGGACACGCGTGGGCGCAAGGCCTCCGGCAGGCGGGATTGCGCAATGCCCACCAATGAGGGCGAGATATCCACGGCCACCACATCCGCGCCGCGCTGGGCCAGTTCCGTGGTCATCTGACCGGCACCGCAGCCTGCGTCGAGGATTCGAGCGCCGCGCAAGTCATTGGGCAGGCGCGCCAGCATCTGCGCGCGCATGGCATCGCGGCCCCGGCGCACGGTTTCGCGGATCTTTGAGACCGGCGCATCACTGGTCAGCCGTTCCCAGGTGCGGGTGGCTGTCTTGTCGAAATAGGTTTCGACATCGCTCAGTGTGCGGTCATAGCTCATCAATCAAACCCAAGCAGCTCAAAGATATCGCGGTCTTCCATTGGCGCGGGCGCCAGTGGCTCTGTGCCGTTCCAGAGTGTTTCGGCCAGCCGGACATATTCCGCGCGGCAGGCGATGATGTCGTCCTCGTCATCCATCTCGAAGAGTGTCTTTTTCTTCAGGCGCGAGCGGCGGATGGCATCCACATCGGGCATATGGGCGATCCGGTTGAAGCCCACGGTTTCGCAGTAGCGATCCACCTCATTGGTGTCCTTCGACCGGTTCGCGACGCAGCCCGCCAGGCGCACCTTGTAGTTGGCGGATTTAGCCTGCACCGCCGCGATGATGCGGTTCATCGCGTAGATGCTGTCAAAGTCATTGGCGGTGACAATCACCGCGCGATCGGCATGTTGCAAAGGAGCCGCGAACCCACCGCAGACCACATCGCCAAGAACATCAAAGATCACCACGTCGGTGTCTTCGAGCATGTGGTGTTGTTTGAGCAGTTTCACGGTCTGCCCCACAACGTAACCACCACAGCCCGTGCCCGCAGGCGGGCCACCGGCCTCCACGCATTTCACACCGCCCCACCCCTCTGCCACGAAATCTTCGGGGCGCAGCTCTTCGGGGTGAAAATCGACCTCTTTGAGAATGTCGATCACCGTGGGCTGCAGCCGTCCTGTGAGCGTAAAGGTGCTGTCATGCTTGGGGTCGCAGCCGATCTGCAGAACCCGTTTGCCCATCTTGGCGAAGGCCGCAGAAAGGTTAGAGGAGGTCGTGGATTTGCCGATCCCCCCCTTGCCGTAGACCGAAAACACCTTGGCGCCTTCGATTTTCAATGACGCGTCCTGATGCACTTGCACCGATCCTTCGCCGTCCTGGCCCTTGAGGGCTGGTATCTCGTCGCGCGGGCTCATATCTGGCCTGTCCTTTCGAGGGTCATTGTCATTCTGCTGCCACTCCTTCGAGGTGATCTTCCAGCGCATCGGCTGCGTCACGGAGGGCGGCAAGGGTGTCTTCGTCGGGTTGCCAATAGGCGCGGTCATGCGCCTCAAGCAGGCGATTGGCCATGCGCGACGAGGCGGTCGGGTTGAGATCGGCCAGCCGCTGGCGCATGTCGTCATCAAGGATGAACGTCTCGGAGAGGCGCTGGTAGACCCACGGCTCGACCTGTCCGGTGGTGGCGGACCAACCCATGGTGTTGGTGAAGGCGCTTTCGATCTGGCGCACGCCTTCGGCACCGTGTTGCAGCAGGGCCTCGTGGAATTTGGGGTTGAGCGCACGGGAGCGGGATTCAAGCGAAACCTGCTCGGCCAGCGTGCGCACCTTGCCCGAACCCCGTGTGGTGTCGGAGATATAGATCGCCGCCTCTTCACCGCCACGGGCGCGTTTCACTGCGCGGGAAATGCCCCCCAGCGTGTCAAAGTAATGATCCACCGTGGTCACGCCCAGCTCAACTGACTCAAGGTTCTGATAGGCCAGTTCCACGTCGCTCAGCGCGGCTTGCAAAAGCGTGTCGTTTGCCGCCGCCTTGCCGTCGACGCCATAGGCAAAGCTCTTGCGCGCCACGTAGGCATCGGCCAGCTCGTCCTCGTGGTCAAAGGCAGAGCTGTCGACCATCATATTGACGTTTGAGCCATAGGCCCCTTCAGCGTTGGAAAAGACGCGCAGTGCGGCGGTCTGCATGTCACAGCCGATTTTTTCGGCATAGCTCAGCGCATGGGCGCGGATGAAATTCATCTCCAGCGGCTCATCGGCCTCAGCCGCCTTGAGGGCGGCTTCTGCCAGTAATTTGGTCTGCAAGGGCAGCAGATCGCGGAAGATGCCCGAAAGCGTCATGATCACGTCGATGCGCGGACGGCCCAGCTCGGCAAGCGGGATCAGGTCTGCGCCGCAGAGGCGGCCAAAGCTGTCGAAACGGGGTTTTGCGCCCATCAGGGCCAATGCCTGCGCGAGTTGAGAGCCATCGGATTTGATGTTGTCCGACCCCCACAGCACGATGGCCACGGTGCGCGGCGTCGTCTTGTGCGTTTCCAGCAAAAGCTTGGCCTGAGCCGCCCCTTCGCGGCAGGCGAATTCGCTTGGCATGCGGAAAGGGTCAAAGGCGTGGATGTTGCGGCCCGTGGGCAGGATGTCAGGCGAGCGGATCAAATCGCCGCCATGCACCGGCGGGGTGAACCGGCCCTCAAGCGCGTGCATCAAAGCAGGGATTTCCGTGCTTTGCTGAAGCTGGTGGTCGACCTCTGCGCGGGTGGTCTCATCGGCATCGGTGAGAAGCGACAGGTATTCTGCGCGCGCCTCATGTGACATCGGTTTGCCCAGCACATGCAGCCCCTCGGGGATAAGCGCGTCCTCGGTCTCCAGAAGCGCGAGCCACAGGTCTTCGGGTGGAGAGCCGCCCATATCCACCGCCTCGGCCTGTTCGGTGATGAGCGTCTCAAGCTCGGCACGTTCCGGCGCGTCGGGCGCTGTTTTGCGCCACCGCGTCAGGCTGTCCTTCAGCTCGGCCAGTCCCTTATACAAGCCTGCGGTGGCCAGAGGGGGCGTCAGGTGCGAGATGGTGACAGCACCCGAGCGGCGCTTGGCCAAGCTGGCCTCGGATGGGTTGTTGGCGGCGTAAAGATAGATGTTGGGCATCTCGCCAATAAGACGATCCGGCCAGTCGCGTGGACCCATACCCGCCTGACGTCCCGGCATGAATTCCAAAGCGCCGTGCATGCCGAAATGCAGGATAGCGTCGGCCTCAAAGCGGTTTCTGAGCCAGAGGTAGAACTGCACAAAGGCGTGGGTGGGCGCAAAGCTGCGCTCAAAGAGAAGGCGCATCGGGTCGCCTTCATAGCCAAAGGCGGGCTGCACACCGACAAAGACGTTGCCAAAATGCTGGCCCAGCACAAAAACGCCGCGTCCGTCGGATTGTACCTTGCCAGGGGCGGGTCCCCAGACCTCTTCGATCTCGGCCAAAGGCGGCGTGCCTGCGACAATCTCATCGGCGCTGACATGAGCTGCGACATTGGCCTCTTGGCCATATTGTACGGCGTTGCCCTCAAGCACCGAGGCGCGCAGGGCGTCCACGGTTTCGGGCACCTCAATGGCGTAACCGTCTTCTTTCATCTGCAGCATGGTGTTGTGCAGGCTTTCAAAGACCGACAGATACGCAGCTGTCCCCACAGCCCCGGCGTTGGGCGGGAAACCGAAGAGGACGATGGCCACTTTCTTTTCCGTCAGTTTGCGGCGGCGCAGGCGGATGAGGCGGTCAACTTTCTCGGTCAGGGTCTCAATGCGCTCATGGCAGGGGGCCATGGCCTTGTCAGTTCCCTGATGCGTACACATATGGGCGCAGCCATCACAGCCGCCTTCGCCATGACGACCAGCAAAGACCGTGGGGCAGGTCGCGCCGTCGAGCTCGGGTAGAGCGATGAGCATGGTCGTTTCAATCGGGCCAAGCCCCTGAGGTGACGCGGCCCATTGCGCGAGCGTTTGAAATTCAAGCGGATGGGCCGCGACATAGGGCACATCAAGCGCCGTCAGTTCTTTGATCGCGGCATCATTGTCGTTATAGGCGGGCCCGCCCACAAGCGAGAACCCGGTGAGAGACAAGAGCGTGTCGATCTTGGTGCCTTTGGGCCCTTTGAAGAACCCGTCAATCGCAGGGCGCGCATCCAGCCCACCGGCAAAGGCAGGCAGCACATTCAGCCCGCGGGCCTCCAGCGCGCGGATCACCGCGTCATAATGGGCGGTATCGCCAGAAAGCACATAAGACCGCATCATCAAAAGACCGACCGTCGCCGCGCCCTTGGTGATATGCGGCAGGGCACTTGGGTCAGTGGTGATCCGTTCAGGCAGGTCTGGGTGATAAAGTCCGGTATCGGGGTATTCTACAGGCAAGGCGGCCTTGGCCCCGCGCCAATCGTCATAACGGCAATACCGCGAAATCAGAAAACGCAGCATGCCTTCGACGTTCTCATTTGACGCCCCGAGCCAGTATTGCATGACCAAAAACCACGCGCGCAGATCTTGGGCCTTGCCGGGGATCAGCTTGAGAATGCGTGGCAGACGGCGCAGCATCTTCATTTTCTTGGCGCCGGAATCGACATTCTGCTTGGTCTGCCCGCGGAGCTTTTTCATCAGCTTGCGCGTGGCACTCTCGGGCGCCGACATGTCGAGCGTGCCCATGCGGGTCAGTTTGACGATCTTGGCATCCGCAATCACGCCGATCATCGCGTCGCACTCTTCGCGACGGGCGGTCAGGTCCGGCAGGATTGCGTTGATCTGATCCTCAAGAAAAAGAAGGTTGGTTATGATAATGTCGCCCTGAGCAATATCGGCGCGTGCGACCTCAAGCGCTGCGGGGTTTTCGCCCCATTCGGCCGCCGCATGCAGACAAAGCTCCAGACCCGGAAAATCCTGCAAGAGACTTTCCATCGCCCGCGCGCAAGGGGCGTTGGCGTGGCTGTCCAGGGTCAGGATCACCACGCGGTAGGGCCGCGTTATGGTGATGTCATCGCGCATAATGGGCCTTGGCCTCGTAAAGCGTGTCGATGGAAATCTCCTGCACACCGCGTTCGGCTGCGAAAATCTCGGTGTTGCGGCGGGCTTTGCCACGGACGAAGAAGGGGATTTTCTTCAGTTCTTTTTCTGCGTCTGCCAGCCAGATCACGTTGTCAGATGTCGGTGCAGGCTCAACTTGAGCTGGCTCGGGCGTCTCAACGCGCGCCTTGGCGGCATGGCCGTGGTGGCTGGCGCCCGCATCATCGTGGAACTCGAAATCATCGCGGAACATGTGCAGAAGGTGCTCTTCCAGACCCATGACCAGCGGATGCACCCAGGTGTCGAAGATCACATTGGCCCCTTCGATGCCCATTTGCGGGCTATAGCGGGCGGGAAAATCCTGCACGTGGACGGGGGCTGAGATGACGGCGCAGGGAATGCCGAGGCGCTTGCCGATATGGCGTTCCATCTGTGTGCCGAGGATCATTTCCGGGGCCAGTTCCTCGATGCGGGCCTCAACGTCGAGATAGTCCTCGGTGATCAGGGCCTCGACGTTAAATTCTTTGGCCAAGGCGCGGATATTGCGCGCCATTTCGCGGTTGTAACAGCCCATGCCGACCACCTCGAAGCCCATCTCATCGCGGGCAATCCGGGCGGCGGCAGTGACATGGGTGCCGTCGCCGAAGAGGAAAACACGTTTGCCGGTGAGGTAGGTGCTGTCCACGCTGGACGAATACCAAGGCAGGCGGAGACGGCTGGTGTCAATTTTGGGGGCCAACCCGGTGATCCCGGCCACTTCCTTGATGAAATCATGCGTGGCTCCAACACCGATGGGCACAGTCCTGGTGTAAGGCTGATCCAGCTCTCGCTCCATCCAGCGGCACGCGGCCTCGCCAGTTTCAGGATACATCAGGACATTGAAATGCGCGGCACCCAGGCGGGTAATGTCCTCAGGTGTGGACCCATAGGGCGCGCAGACATTCACGGAGATGCCCATCTCTTCAAGCAGGGCAGTGATTTCGGTGATGTCGTCGCGATGGCGAAACCCAAGGGCTGTGGGGCCAATGAGGTTCGCCGTGATGTGCTTGGTGCGGTCGGTTGGTTTGGCGAGCATGCGCACGATCTGAAACAGCGTCTCGTCCGCGCCGAAGTTTTCTTTGCGCTGATAGCTGGGCAACTCCAGGGGAACCACCGGGCAAGGCAGACCCATCAGCTCGGCCATGCCGCCGGGATCATCCTGAATGAGTTCAGCAGTGCAGGAGGCGCCGACAATCATTGCCTGTGGCTGAAACCGGTCATAAGCCTCTTTGCAGGCGGTTTTGAACAGGTTGGCGGTGTCCGACCCCAAGTCGCGGGCCTGGAAAGTGGTGTAGGTGACGGGCGGGCGGTGATTGCGCCGCTCGATCATTGTGAAGAGAAGATCGGCATAGGTGTCGCCTTGCGGCGCGTGCAGGACGTAGTGCAGACCCTTCATCGCCGTGGCGACGCGCATCGCGCCGACATGCGGCGGGCCTTCATATGTCCAGACCGACAGCTTCATTCCGCCGCCTCCAGCCGCAAGGCATTGCGGCGGTGGATAGGGCGCGAAAAGAGGCCGGCCAGATCACCCGCCTGCTCGTAGAAATGGACAGGGGTAAAGACCAGTTCGATAGCCCATTTGGTGGTCAGCCCTTCGGCCTCCAGTGGATTGGCCAGGCCAAGACCGCAGACTGTCAGGTCCGGATGTGCGGCGCGGCAGCGCTCCAGTTGCAGGTCCACATCCTGCCCTTCAGCGAGCGTCGGGCCTTCGGCCAGAAGCTCCAGATCGGGGCCAACGACACCTTTGTGAATAAAGGGTGCACCAACCTCGATCGCCTCCATCCCGCATTCGCGGGTTAGAAAGCGCGCCAGCGGAATTTCCATCTGGCTGTCTGGAAAGAAGAACACGCTTTTGCCATCCAGATGCTCCGCAGCTTTTGCGATGGCTTTTTTTGCACGTGCGCGGGGCGCGTGTGTTACAGTGTCGAACAGGGTGAGGTCGACACCGAATTCCATTGCCACGGCGCGAAGCCACGAAGTCGTGCCTTCTTCGCCGAACGGGAAAGGCGCTGGAATGTGACGCGCCCCGCGCCTTCCTAATGCGGCGAGGGAGCCGCCCAGGAATGGCTGGGTTAGTGCAAACACGGTATTCGGACCGACCGCCAAGGTGCTGTCGGCGCGTCGCGCTGGCAGCACTTTGACATTGTCGATCCCAAGTTTGCCAAGAAGATCAAGCATTTGATCTTCTACGACATCGGGAAGAGCGCCAACGACAAGAAGCTGGCGTTCATCAGTTTCCGGCAGGGCCGGGATCATTGCGGCAAGACAGGCATCTTCCCCTTCGGTGAAGGTGGTTTCGATACCAGAGCCGGAATAGTTGAGCACCCGCACATGCGGAGCGTATTGCGCCGAGAGCTTCTCGGCCGCGCGGGCGAGGTCCAGCTTGATGACCTCGGACGGGCAGGAGCCCACGAGGAAAAGCTGGCGAATATCCTTGCGCCGTTCGAGCAAACGGGCGACTTCCCGCTCAAGCTCTTCCTGCGCATCTGCGAGGCCTGCAAGATCGGTTTCTTCGAGGATCGCTGTGCCAAAGCGCGGTTCGGCAAAAATCATCACACCGGCCGCAGATTGAAGTAGATGCGCGCAGGTTCGGGACCCGACAACAAGGAAAAACGCATCCTGCATCTTGCGATGGAGCCAGATGATTCCCGTTAAACCGCAGAACACCTCATGTTGTCCGCGCTGTTTGAGAACCGGTGTGTCGAGGCAACCACGTGGGCCGGGAGGGGGTGCATGCGAGTTCATGCCATGGCCTCGGATTGAAGCCGCGCGGCACGCAGTTTGAGCAGGAACTGACCTGCATTGACGACGTAAGCTGCGTAGGCCGCGAGGGCGAGAAGCATCAGCCCAACCGGCGACAGAGCGCCGGTGAGAAGCGCCCAGACATAAGCGGTGTGAAGAGCGATCACAGCAAAACTAAAGACGTCTTCCCAGAAGAAAGGCTCGGCGAAAAGGTATTGACCAAAAACGACTTTTTCCCAAATCGCGCCGGTGATCATGATCAGGTAAAGAAAGCCGGTTTTAATCAGGATCGACCCTGTTGCGATCTCATAACCCAAGCCAGTCGCGAGGTAACGCAAGACGAGGATCAGCGACACAATAAAGACCAGAAACTGCGCCGGAGCCAGAACGCCCTGAACCGTGGTCCAGACCGTTTCATCGCGGCGCGCCCGTTGCTCAGCCGTATAGAGTGCAACACGCTTGTGCCCGTCTGCCAATTCCGGCGTCATGAATTCCCTCGCAGCTCCCCTGATTGCCTTTGATGCTAGTAGGGTCACTTACGAAGTGTCAATTAAAATTTACACTTTGAACTGATGGGCGGTGTAAATTAAAGCCATCACCCTCCTGAGTCGGGGCGTTCATTTTCCATTTACCAATATTTTAAAGAGATTGTTACGTCACGATACGTTCAAATTTGTCTCAATTTAAACGCTATAACAAGGCGTTGGGTCTGATGTTCATGGGTAATTGTCAACATAAATTGACATTGAATTATTCTAGGCGCACACTGATTGCAGTTAAAATTTAAAATAATGACAGGTATACATAATAGTGAGGTGTATATGCCTCCAGGGAGAGTTGCGTGGACGACCAGTCAACAAACAAAGACCGAGGTCTGTCAGAGGCGCAACGGCCTGCGATCCGGTTTCTTGTTGAATCTGCGTTGCGCACCGTGATGACCAATACGGCCAATCGCGAACCGAAAACACGCGATGAATGGATAGGGCGGCTTTGCGAGGCTCTGATGTCAGAGGCGGAGTCCAGTTACCATTCTGTCTTGGCGGCGCTGATCTCGACCGGTGTCACGCAGGAAGATGTGTTTCAGTCCTATGTGCCCGCTGCGGCCCGTCACCTTGGCGAGCTTTGGGTCAGTGACCGCGCCAGTTTTGTGGATGTCACCGTAGCGGCGTCGCGATTGCAAAGCCTGTTCCGTCAGCAAGAAGGGCGCATTGCCACGCGGTGGACGGATCGCAGCGTGCCCTTGGGGCAGTCGGTTCTGGTTGCCATTCCCGAATTTGAACAACATGCGCTGGGCGCATTCGTGGCGGCGGACAATCTGCGCCGACATGGTCTTTGGGTGCACATGGCAATCGGTCTTAAGAATGAAGAGCTTACAGAGCTTATCAACTCTCAACGCTTTGCCATGATCGGCATTTCGATTGCCACGCCAAATTCGGTTGAACAGACGACAGATTTGGTGGATTACATACGAACGAATACGAGCCATACGCCACCGATTGTTATTGGCGGTCGTATGGTGGAGGAGAACGAAAAGCTTGTCCTGCGCACAGGGGCTGACCATGCGGTTCGCACCGCACGAGAAGCGATAGAAAAGTGCGGGCTTGCGAGTGTGGCCGAAGCGTTGCCTTTCAGCGGGATAAGCTGATGGTGGTGGTTGGGTTTGATTTTGAGGCGAGCAGGTGACTCGGGAGAGACGCAAATCCGAACGGCTGCGTGCTGGCGCATTGCCAGACCCGTCCAGTGTTCAGGGTATCGTTGAACTGGCCGCTGATTTGGCGGTGTATCTTTCGCCCAATGGAGAGGTTGAAGGGATTTCCGTCAACCCGGATTGTCCGTCTCTGGGGTGTCTTGATCATTGGGTCGGACGTGATTTCAAATCTTTCCTGACCATCGAAAGCGTTGCCAAGCTGGATGAGCGCGTCGCAGAGATGCGCGCGGATGCCAGCATGACACCACGCTGGATCGAAATTAATCACGTGGACAACGCCACGTGGGAATTCCCGATCCGCTATTCCATACATCGCACCTATAACAGCGACCACCTGTTGCTGCTTGGGCGCGACATGCAGCCCATCGCCGAGGTGCAGCAGCGACTTGTTTCGGAGCAATTGGCGCGTGAACGGGATCAGCAGCGTCTGCGCAGTGAGCAGACCTTTTACAACGTGGCGCTGGAGGCGTCGGATACCGGGCTGATCATGGTTGAGCCGGAAACTGGGAAGATCCGCGATTTGAACTCTGCCGCCGCTCTGCTTTTGGGCACAAAGGCTTCGACCCTGACCGGATCTTCGCTCGCGCAGGCCTTTGAGGGGCGCAAGCGCGAAGAGCTTTTGGATGAGCTTCAGGAGGCCGCGCGCGCGGATGAGGCCAAATGTGTTGAGCTTATGGCTCGGCGCAATGGGCATTCGCTTCTCCTCTATCCCGATTTCTTCAGAGCCGCGGGACAGCTTTTCATGCTCTGCCGCCTGGTGCCGGTTGATGCCAGTATGAGCACCAGTGCCGAGGTGGCGCAGTCCACGGCACTTTTGTTTGCGTCAACCAGTGACGCGATTGTTTTGACCGATGCCAAGGGCATGGTGCGCGAAGCCAATGAATCCTTTCTTGTGATGGCTGACGCCGCGCAGATGCGGGATATACGCGGCACATCCTTCGCTGACTATCTGGCGCGGGGGTCGGTGGACCTGAAGATCATATTGGAAGCGGCGCTCAAGAAGGGGCGGCTGAGCAATTATGCCACCAAAATCACCAGTGTCGCCGGGACGCGGACAAGCGTCGATATTTCTGCCTCGCGTTTGGAGCATCAGGGCGGTGATTTCGGATTTGGCTTTGTCATTCGAAGCGTTGCGCCCAGTGAAATGGGCGACGGGGATGCGACCGTTGGTGCGGTCAGTGAGGACGCCATGAAGAATGTCATGGACCTTGTCGGAACGGCCTCCTTGAAGGAACTTGTCTCTGCCACGTCCGATGTTGTGGAAAAGCTGTGTATTGAGACGGCAGTGCAATTGACGGGCAATAACCGCGTCGCGGCGGCTGAAATGCTGGGTCTGTCACGGCAGAGCCTTTACGTGAAGCTGCGCAAGCATGGCATCATGAAAAGCGACAACGACGATATATCCTGATATTTCAGTAATTTAGATTTCTTACCTCGTGTGAATCTGGTCCGCTTGTAAAAGAAATCTGTTCAGGTCGCGGTAACATACGCCGCTTAGCGCCCTGCTACAAAAAAGACCTTTCCCGAATCCGGAATGTAAGGTTTAATTGACACTATGGGTGTCTCAGTGAATCTACACAGTGGGCGTCGATTGCCACAGCCTCGTGCGATGCTGACGTTGATCAAGCCGATCACGTGGTTTCCGCCGATCTGGGCTTATCTTTGTGGCGTCGTCTCATCCGGCACGCCGGTTTTGTCAGCGCCGTGGCTTGTGCTTATTGGCATGGTGTTGGCCGGGCCGGTGGTCTGCGGGATGAGCCAGGCAGCCAATGATTGGTGCGACCGGCATGTGGATGCCATCAACGAACCTTACCGCCCGATCCCGTCCGGGGCCATTCCGGGGCGCTGGGGGCTCTGGATTGCCCTGGTGATGAGCGCACTGGCGCTGGCTCTGGGCTACACGCTTGGACCATGGGGCTTTGGCGCAACGATCTTTGGCGTGCTGGCGGCCTGGGCCTATTCGGCAGAGCCGGTGCGCCTCAAGCGCTCGGGCATCTGGGGGCCGGGGCTGGTTGGTCTGTGCTATGAGGGTTTGCCTTGGTTCACAGGTGCCGCTGTTTTGTCGGCTGGTGCGCCATCCTGGCAGATTGTCGTCATTGCCTTGCTCTATGCCGTTGGCGCGCACGGCATTATGACACTTAATGATTTCAAGGCTTTGGAGGGCGATCGTCAGACTGGCGTCAACTCTTTGCCCGTCACGTTGGGGCCGGAACGCGCGGCGCGCGTGGCCTGTTGGGTCATGGCGCTGCCACAGCTTGGCGTTATCGCGCTTCTCTTTTCGTGGGGGCAGGTCTGGCATGCACTTGCAATCGTGGCTGTCCTTTGCGCGCAAATCCTGGCCATGCGTGTGCTGCTGAGCGACCCCAAGGGCAAGGCGCCGTGGTATAACGGCACGGGTGTCACGCTTTATGTCAGCGGCATGATGATTGCCGCCTTCGCCATTCGGGGGCTGGTATGATGCTGGGCTGGGGTGGAATCCTGCGATTGTGTCTGGCCAATGCCGCGATTGGTGGGCTGTCGGCCTTACCCGTAAACCTCTTTAACCGGCTTATGACGGTGGAACTGGCGCTGCCTGCGCTGCTTCCCGGCTTTCTGGTGGCTTTGCATTACGCCGTGCAGCTCTCGCGCCCCGCCTGGGGGCATCGCTCTGATGCCAAGGGCGGGCGTACACCGTTCATTCTTGGCGGCGTGGCGGTTGTCGGCCTTGGGTTGGTTATGACCGGGTGGGCCATTGCCTATGCGCCAAGCACCACAGTGGCGATCAGCATCTGGATCATCGCCTATGCTCTCATTGGCTTTGGTATCGGGGCGGCGGGCACATCTTTCCTGGCCCTTTTGGCCACGGCGGTTTCAGATGAGCGCAAGGGCGCGGCGGCCACGCTGGCGTGGCTGATGCTGATTGCCGGGGCTATTGCGGCCTCGGTCGGGTCGGGCATCGCGCTCAAACCTTATTCTCCAGACCGCCTGATGATGGTGGTACCATGCGTGGCCATCGCCTGTTTCGCGCTGTCGTTCATTGCGACATGGCGCACCGAAAGCCGCCTTGGCGCGGTTCCTGCGCCGTCCGAACCGGCCCTTGGTCCGGCCATTCGCGCAACATTGGCGGATCCAGCGGCAAGGGCCTTCACCGGGTTCGTGTTCCTGTCGATCCTCGCATTCTATCTCAGCGAACTGGTGCTGGAGCCCTTTGCCGGTCACATTCACGGGCTGACACCAGACGCCTCGACCAAACTGTCCGGCGGCAAAGACGGCGCATCGCTCTTAGGGATGATCGCGGCGGGAGGCCTGTCGACCTTTGGCTTTGGAAGCCTGCGGTTCTGGGCCGTTGCTGGATGTGTGATCTCGGCCGTGGGTCTCGTAGGGCTTGGGATTGGCGCGGCGCTGGTGCCGTTCACGGTCATTCTGGGGCTGGGCAACGGTCTTTTCGTGGTCGGAGCCATAGGGTCCATGATGCGGCTGGCCGCGGCGCAGAAAGGCGCCACCGGCACACGCATGGGCGTGTTCGGCGCATCCCAGGCGGTCGCGGCAGGGCTTGCTGGCCTGATTGCCACAGGCACACTCGATTTAGCGCGTCTCATCATGTCGGATGCCACTGCTTACGGCGTGGTTTTCGGGCTTGAGGCGCTTTTGTTCTTAGCTGCTGCATTTGTAGCGACACGGATTCTTCATCGACCGGTCGCGCCGCAGCTTCAACCGGGAGAATGAAGATGTATGACGTTGTCGTCGTAGGAGGGGGGCCTGCAGGCGCCACAGCAGCCGAAGACCTTGCACGGTCTGGCCACAGTGTGGCGCTTTTGGATCGGGCAGGGCGGATCAAGCCCTGCGGCGGGGCCATTCCACCGCGTCTTATCGCGGATTTCAACATTCCTGACGACATGCTTGTGGCCAAGATCACCACCGCGCGCATGATCTCTCCGACCGGGCGCAAGGTGGATATTCCTATTGAAAACGGCTTTGTGGGCATGGTGGATCGCGAGGATTTTGACGAGTTCCTGCGCGAGCGCGCGGCCAAAGCGGGCGCTGTGCGGGCTACTGGCACGTACAGACGGATTGAACGCGACATTGGTGTGACCAAGGTGATTTACCGCGATAAGGTCAGCGGCAATGAACGTGAGTTGCCCTGCAAACTGGTGATCGGCGCAGATGGCGCACGCTCCAACGTGGCCCGTGACGAAGTCGAAGGCGGGGATCGCATCCCTTATGTGATCGCCTATCATGAGATCATCGAAGCGCCGGGGGCGGTTGGCGACTATGACCCAGATCGCTGTGACGTGGTCTATGACGGGCGAATTTCGCCGGATTTTTATGGTTGGGTGTTCCCGCATGGGAAATCCGCCAGCGTTGGAATGGGCTCGATGATCAAGGAGGTCGATGTCAAACAAGCCACCGCCGATCTGCGCGCGGCCAGCGGGCTGGATCAATGCGAGACCATCCGCAAGGAGGGCGCGCCCATTCCGCTGAAACCGCTGGATCGCTGGGACAATGGCAAGGACGTCGTTCTCGCAGGAGACGCCGCAGGGGTTGTCGCGCCAAGTTCGGGCGAGGGGATTTACTATGCCATGGCCGGAGGGCGCGCAGCCGCAACAGCGGCCACCGCCTGTCTGGTCTCGGGGCGCGTCAAGGACCTGCGTCTGGCGCGGCAGATGTTCATGAAAGAGCACAAGATGGTCTTTCGCGTGCTGGCCTCAATGCAGAACGCCTATTACAAATCTGATGAGCGGCGGGAACGGTTCGTCTCGCTCTGCCATGACATTGACGTTCAGCGCCTTACATTCGAGGCCTATATGAACAAAAAGCTGGTGCGCGCCCGGCCCATGGCGCATATCAAGATCGGACTGAAGAACTTGGCGCATCTGACACGGCTGGTGCCGACTGGATTCACATGAAGATCATGATACCGACATGGGTGGGCGGCGATCTGGTTGCCGTCGAAAAGCTTGAGGCGCACCAGAAGGGGCTGCGGCACAAGGCGGTATCCGTTTTCGTAATGCATGGTACAGAAGTGCTGATCCAGCGCCGGGCGATGTGCAAATACCATACGCCAGGGCTTTGGGCGAACACCTGTTGTACGCATCCCAAATGGGGTGAGGACCCAGAGGATTGTGCGCATCGTCGCCTGGACGAAGAGTTGGGGATCACCGGGTTAAAGCTCGAACCGCGCGATCGGTTGGAATATCGCGCTGATGTAGGTGGCGGTCTCATTGAGCATGAGGTCGTGGACATCTTTACTGCACAGGTCCCAGAACGGATCTCGGTACTCCCGAATCCTCTGGAAGTGATGGATGTGGATTGGGTGGATCTTGACGTGCTTGCAGGTTTAGCAAGAAAAGACTCGGGAAAATACACCCCTTGGTTGAAAATCTACCTGTCCGAGCACGCAAATCAAATTTTTGCTTAGAAAACAGGAAATTTAATCGCATCCGTAGTTGATCTGAATCAAACTGCGATTTCTCAATTCATGTCAAGAGTGGCTTATCGGACGGCGGGTTATAGGCCGCTCCGATACTGCGCTTTGAGGCGTTCCAAAACCAACAGATGGCATCTTCTGGTGTGCGGGGTAGAGGCGGCAATTCGGTCGGCTCTAGGG
The DNA here is from genome assembly GCA_947496175.1 of uncultured Roseovarius sp. Classification (GTDB taxonomy): domain Bacteria; phylum Pseudomonadota; class Alphaproteobacteria; order Rhodobacterales; family Rhodobacteraceae; genus Roseovarius. The sequence continues at coordinate 7,138 of CANMBU010000001.1, read as the reverse complement.
TGGCCTAGGCAAGGGCTCTTGTCCTGAATGAGTTCTCAAAGCAGACCCCACGTTTGTGGGGCTGGGGATTAAAATGGATGACTTGGTACAGCCCAGGATAGGGTCTGATGCGGTGCTTCAGACTCTCGATGCCTTGGGCGAAGTTGGTGGAGAGCTTCTGGCGCACAAAGTTCTGGAGGCCGCAGGGCTTCGGTATGTGCTTGATCAAAAACTTCAGGAGATGGTTCCGCAAAATCTCTTTTTAGGGCTTGTTCGGGCGATTGAGGATACACTCCCGAGGTCGCAGGTCGATTTGGTTGCGGTCACTTCAGGGCGCAAAACCGGGAGTGTTTTGCTTGAGCAATACATCCCTGATATGGCGCAAAAGCTGCTGCACACATTGCCGCCTCATGTCGCAGGGCCTTTGTTGCTTCATGCACTTGAAAAGCATTCGTGGACTTTTGCCGGATCTGCCAAAGTTCATTATGAGGCGGGGCCGCCGCTCCAGTTAGTGATCGAGAACAACCCGATGGCGGTTTGGGGGTGCCTGTGGCAATGTGCATTGCTTGAAGCAGTGTTCCGTAGCCTCATTTCGGCGGATGCGCGGGTCTGGCACATGGCGTGCTGCGCGGAGCACAAGCCATCCTGCGTCTACATGATCGAGATTTAAAACCTTAGGCGCGGTGGCTTCATTCTGGTCAAGAATTCCTGCTTGGGTTATCACATGTGTTCAATGCGAGTGATACCCCAGAGGATGCCCTTTGCTCAGTCTTAAAGATTTGCACTATCTAACGGCTTTGGCGCGGCAAAAGCACTTTGCCCGTGCGGCTGAGGAATGCGGTGTATCACAACCGGCTTTTTCTATGCGCATCAGTAAGTTGGAGGAGCATCTTAAGACCAAAATCGTGCGGCGTGGGAACCGGTTTGAGGGATTGACGCCCGATGGCGAGTCCGTTGTGCGCCACGCGCTGCAAATCCTTGAGGATGTGGAGCGGCTGGAGCGGGAATTCAGTGCGGAGCCTGGTGACGTGACAGGGGTTTTGCGGCTTGGTGTTGTGCCGACCGCATCAGCCTATGCCGCGAAGCTGACGAAAGCCTTGCGAGAGGCCAACCCTGGCATCACCGTCAAAATCAAATCGACCTCGTCCATGTCGATCCTGCTGGGGATCGAGGAGGGGCTTTTTGATGCGGGCATCACCTATACCGAAGCGGTCGACAAAGCGTCGCTGGAGATGCAGCCGGTGCATGAAGAGGAATACGTGCTTCTGGCGCCATCGGGCATGGTGGATCCGGATCGGGGCGATATCACCTGGAAAGAGGCCAGCCAATTGCCCATGTGTCTGCTGGAGCCGGGTATGCAGAACCGGCGTATTCTGGACGAAATCTTCCATCAGGTCGGTGTGCAGCCCACCGTGGTGGCGGAACTGTCTGGACTGACAGCCGGTGTCGTGATGGCAATCTCCGGCGCGGCGGCGACAATCGTGCCGCGCGGCGTGGTGGAGAGCATAGGCACGTTGGAGGCGGTGGAGGTGCATCCACTGACCGAGCCGGTGGTGCGCAAGTCCCTGAGTTTGGTGACGCCCAAGCGCGGACCGGGGCTTCGGACGCTGCAAGCTCTACGGGATGCCGTGCAATAAGTTTTGCTTATCGTAAAATTTAAACATACGAATTTTGCCTGTGATTTCTCTGCGTTACGGTCTGCTTGGCAGACAGGAGATCACGCATGGCTTTGGACGATCGCAACGGCGTTTGGAAATCTGGCAAGGGCAAAGGGCGCCACACGCCCAAGGGCCGTCAACTGACGGATCAGGCCTGGCAGGAGGTGCGCGATCTGCTGGGCGACACGCCGCTTCGTCGCGATCTGCTGATCGAGTATTTGCACCTGATTCAAGATAAATACGGGCATCTGTCGGCCGCTCATATCCGCGCGCTTGCCGAAGAACTGCGCATTGCGCAGGCTGAGATTTATGAGGTTGCCACCTTCTATGCGCATTTTGACGTGGTGAAAGAGGGCGATGTCCCGCCACCGGCGCTCACCATTCGGGTTTGCGATTCCCTGTCCTGTGAGTTGGCCGGTGCGCAGCAACTCAAGGCCGCTTTGGAAGAGGGTATGAACCCCGCTCATGTGCGCGTCCTGCGCGCGCCATGCATGGGCCGATGTGACACAGCCCCGGTGCTGGAGTTGGGCCACAACCATATTGATCATGCGACGGTCGAAAAGGTGGAGGCTGCGATTGCGGCAGGCGACACCCATGCACATGTGCCGGACTATGAGGATTTTGCGACCTACAAGGCGGCAGGTGGTTATGCCAAGCTTGCTGAGATCCGCGCGGGTGGTGAGTTTGAGAGCATTCAGCAAGAGCTTTTGGATTCAGGTCTGCGTGGTCTTGGTGGAGCGGGCTTCCCGTCGGGCCGGAAGTGGGGATTTGTGCGGGCTGAAGCGGGTCCGCGCTATCTCGCTGTGAACGGCGATGAGGGCGAGCCGGGCACTTTTAAGGACCGCTACTACCTTGAGCGCACGCCGCATCTCTTTCTTGAAGGCATGCTGATTGCTGCCTGGGCGGTCGAGGCTGAAACCTGCTTCATCTATATGCGCGATGAGTATCCTGCGGTGCTCGACATCCTTGCGCGTGAAATCAATGCTCTGGAAGAGGCAGGTATCGTAGCAGAAGGCTACATCGACCTGCGGCGCGGGGCTGGGGCCTATATCTGCGGCGAAGAAAGCGCGATGATCGAAAGCATCGAAGGCAAGCGCGGTCTGCCGCGCCATCGCCCACCTTTTGTGGCGCAAGTGGGCATCTTTAATCGCCCGACATTGGTGAACAACGTGGAGACACTCTACTGGGTGGCACGCGTGCTGCGCGAAGGCAAAGAAATCCTCTCCGGGGTTGAGAAGAATGGCCGTGTCGGGCTGCGCTCTTACTCGGTCTCGGGGCGTGTCAAAAACCCCGGCGTGCATCTGCTGCCCGCAGGCTCAACGATCACCGATATCATAGAGGCGTCGGGCGGTATGCTTGATGGTCATACATTCAAAGCCTACCAGCCGGGTGGGCCGTCCTCTGGTCTGTTGCCCAGCTCTATGAACGACATTCCGCTCGATTTTGACACGCTGCAACCACATGGCAGCTTCATCGGCTCGGCGGCTGTTGTGGTGCTGTCTGATCAGGACAGTGCCAAAGAGGCCGCGATCAACATGCTGAAATTTTTTGAGGATGAAAGCTGCGGTCAATGCACGCCCTGCCGCGTGGGCTGTGAGAAGGCGGTGAAGCTGATGCAGGCGGATACCTGGGATCAGAGCCTTCTGGAAGAGCTGAGCCAGACTATGGTCGATGCCTCAATCTGCGGTCTGGGGCAGGCGGCCCCGAACCCGATCAGACTGACGATGAAACATTTCCCGGAGGAGGTGTAAGCCATGACCGATACAGTCAAATTCACACTCGACGGAAAAGAAGTTGAGGCGGAAAAAGGCCTCACAATCTGGGAGGTCGCCCATGGAAGGGGTCTCGTGATCCCGCATCTCTGCCACAAACCCGCGCCGGGTTATCGCCCCGATGGCAACTGCCGGGCCTGCATGGTCGAGGTAGAAGGCGAACGCACGCTGGTGGCTTCCTGCATCCGCGAAGCGGCGGACGGGATGGTCGTCACGACCAATTCCACGCGGGCTGAAACTGCGCGCAAGATGGTGGTTGAGATGCTGGTCACCGACCAGCCGGATCGCGCCAAAGCGCATGACCAATCAAGCCACCTTTGGGACATGGCAGACATGAACGGTGTTGCGCAAAGCCGTTTGCCCAAGCTTGAGAAAGACCGCATTCCACTGCTGGATGACAGCCATGTTGCGATGAGTGTGAATCTTGATGCCTGCATTCAGTGCGGTCTTTGCGTGCGCGCCTGTCGTGAAGTGCAGGTCAATGACGTGATCGGCATGGCGGGCCGGGGGCATGATGCCTATCCGGTTTTCGATCAGGCGGACCCGATGGGCGACAGCACCTGCGTGGCTTGCGGCGAATGTGTGCAGGCCTGCCCAACCGGCGCGCTGATGCCAGCCTCTGTGGTGGACGATGCGCAGGTCGGGGACAGCAAGGACTATGACCACGAGGTCAAAAGCGTCTGTGCCTTCTGCGGTGTGGGGTGTCAGATCAGCATGAAGGTCAAGGACGGCAAGATCAAATATGTCGAGGGCATCAATGGCCCCGCCAATGAGGGGCGCCTCTGTGTCAAAGGGCGGTTCGGATATGACTACATCCACCACCAGCACCGTCTCACCAAACCTCTGATCCGGCGTGAGGATGCGCCTGCCAAAGGGCTCAACGTGAACCCGGATAACTGGCAGGATTTCTTCCGCGAGGCGTCATGGGACGAAGCGCTGGATGTCGCGGCGGGCGGTCTGAAAGGACGCGGTCGTGAGGTGGCGGGCTTCGGCAGTGCGAAATGCACCAATGAAGAGGCGTATCTTTTCCAGAAGTTTATCCGTCAGGGCTTTGGCCATAACAATGTCGACCACTGCACGCGGCTGTGTCACGCCTCCTCTGTGGCCGCTCTCATTGAGAATGTCGGCTCTGGCGCGGTAACGGCTGGGTTCAATGACATCAAGGACGCGGATGTGGCGATTGTCATCGGGGCCAACCCGGTTGAGAACCACCCTGTTGCGGCGACTTATTTCAAGCAGTTTACCAAACGCGGTGGCAAGCTTATCGTAATGGACCCGCGCGGCGTTGGCCTGCGCCGGTTCGCCACGCATATGCTGCAGTTCAAGCCCGGCGCGGATGTCTCTATGCTCAACGCGATCATGCATGTGATCGTCGAAGAGGGGCTCTACGATCAGCAATATATTGAGGCTTTCACCGAAAACTGGGAGGCCGAGAAAGAGCATCTGGCGCAATTCGCCCCTGAAAAGATGGAAGAGCTTTGCGGTATTCCGGCGGAGACTTTGCGGGCGGTCGCCCGTGATTTTGCGACGGCCAAGGCGGGCATGATTTTCTGGGGCATGGGGATCAGTCAGCATATCCACGGCACGGATAACTCGCGTTGTCTGATCTCATTGGCACTGATGTGTGGCCATGTGGGCCGTCCAGGCACAGGTCTGCACCCGCTGCGCGGGCAGAACAACGTGCAAGGCGCGTCTGATGCCGGGCTTATTCCGATGTTCCTGCCGGATTACCAATCGGTGACGGATGACGGTGTGCGGTCTGCCTTTACCGATGTCTGGGAAACTGGCGACTTCTCCAACGAGAAGGGTCTGACCGTGACTGAGATCATGGATGCGGTGCATGACGGGGCCATCAAGGCGATGTATGTGCTGGGCGAAAACCCGGCCATGTCTGACCCGGATGTGGAACATGCGCGCGATGCGCTGGCCAAGCTCGACCATCTGGTGGTGCAGGACATCTTTATCACCGAGACGGCGAATTATGCGGATGTGATCCTGCCAGCCTCAGCGCTTTATGAGAAATCCGGGACCGTATCAAACACCAACCGGACCGTACAAATGCTGCGCCCGGCTGTGCCGCCCCCGGGTGAGGCACAAGAGGATTGGTGGATCGAGGTGGAACTGGCCAAGCGCTGTGGTCTGCCCTGGACATACACGCATCCCAGTGAAGTCTTCAACGAGATGGCGATCAACATGCGCAGCCTCGACAACATCACATGGGAACGGTTGGAAAATGAAGCGGTGACCTATCCGTCGCTCAGCCCTGAAGATCCCGGCCAGTCGGTTGTGTTTGGCGACGCCTTTCCACGCCCAGAGGGGCGGGCACGCTTCACACCTGCGTCTGTGATCCCGCCAGATGACCTGCCCGATGCTGATTTCCCGATGGTGCTGACCACCGGGCGGCAGTTGGAGCATTGGCATACCGGGTCGATGACGCGCCGTGCCACGGTTCTGGATGCGGTGGAGCCTGAGGCCAACTGTTCGCTGCACCCCTCGACTTTGCGCCAACTTGGGGTGGAGCCGGGTGGCATGGTGCGGATCACCACCAAGCGCGGCTCGATTGAGATCATGGCGCGGGCGGATCGTGCGATTTCACCCGATATGGTCTTTGTGCCCTTTGCCTATGTCGAGGCGGCGGCGAACATTTTGACCAACCCGGCGGTTGACCCCTATGGCAAGATCCCCGAGTTCAAATATTCCGCCGTACGGGTTGAGGCGGCGGATGCAAGCGCTGTTGCAGCGCAATAAGCTGAGCCCCCGGAAACTGTAAAAGTTTCCGGGGGGCTTTGAAAGAAACTGGGTCTGAAATTTTGGAAAGTTCCATTGTGGCAAATTGCAATTTGCCAGGCTGTTTTCTTTAAAGAAAACAGGCACCACTGGTGTCTGGCTTGCTCCGGTCTGGCATCTGGTATACCAGATAGCGGAATCGAAAGAGGTCTCTGCCGCCGCCCATGAAACTGCAACCCATTGATACGTCGGTCACTTTGAAAGACCACATTTACGAGCGGATGCGCTCCGCAATCCTGGGTATGGACCTCTATGCCGATGATCCTGATCTGCGCCTTGACGAACGCAGCCTCGCCGAACAACTTGGCGTGTCCCGCACACCCTTGCGCGAGGTGCTGATCCGGCTTGAGCAAGAGGGATTGTTGGTGATTAAGCCGCGCCGGGGTATTTTCGTGGTGCGCAAGACGCTGACGGAAATCCTGGAGATGATTGTCGCCTGGGCCGCGCTTGAGAGTATGGCAGCGCGGCTGGCGGCAGAGGCCGCAAGCGATGACGAGATCGCGTCCTTGCGCAAGATGGCGGCGAAAAACTCGGTGACCAAGGCAGGTGCGGACATAGCTGAATACTCCGATGACAACATTCGCTTTCACCAGCGAATCTTGGACATTTCCCATTGCAAGCTACTTGGAGTGCTGGCGGAGGGGCTCTTTGTGCACATGCACGCCGTGCGCCGCCGGGCGATGGGCGAGGAGGACCGCGTGGCCAAATCTGTGGTTGATCACATGGGCATCATCGAGGCGCTGGAGGCGCGCGATGGTGCTCTTGCGTCGGATCGGGTGCGCGACCACACCATGCTATTACATGATCATGTGCGTCAGATTTGGCGCGCGGCAGAACAGACTGACATTTCCAAAGGAGAGGCCCGATGAAGGCGTTGGACGGTATTAAAATTCTGGATTTCACCCATGTGCAATCGGGTCCGACCTGCACACAGCTTCTGGC